>NZ_BMLC01000009.1 GCF_014645015.1 Salinibacterium xinjiangense | reverse complement strand
GACGCGTTTGAAGCCGGGCCGCATCGTGGTACTCGGTGGAACCAACGCAATGTCCGACAACGTCGCCCAGAATCTGGCTGGTTTTGTGGAGGAGAATCCGTCGTCAGCGCTGACGGCCACCCCGGCCCCGCTTGTCTCGGGCGAGCCCAAAGTGGGCTCCGTTCTCACTGCGGTGCCCGGATCTTGGCAGCCGTCTCCGGTGACGTTGAGCTATCGCTGGGCGGTTGGCGGTGCTGTCCAAGTTGGTGAGACATCAGCCACCTACAAGCCCGCGGCGGCCGATATTGGTAAGACGGTCACGGTGACCGTTACCGGCGCGAAGTCCGGCTATGGCTCGGTCTCGAAGACCAGTGCCGCAACCACACCGGTGCTGAAGAAACCATTGTCAGTAGTTCGCATCACTTCCGACATTCTGCGATCTACAGTTTGGACGCCTGACAATATCTATGTGATCGATTCAGTCGTGCGTATTTCCTCTGGAGCAACGCTGTCGATCTCTCCTGGTGTGAGTGTGAAGGGCCAGATCACCGTCTCGTCGGGTGGGGTGTTGAACGCAATTGGCACAGCGCAGCAGCCGGTG
>NZ_BMLC01000008.1 GCF_014645015.1 Salinibacterium xinjiangense | reverse complement strand
TCAGGTGATTTCAGTCTCCACCAGTAAAGTGCTCACCTTCTGACTACTTTGTTTGCGACAATTAATTCATGCGCGCAGATCGCCTCGTCGCCACACTCCTGCTGATGCAGGCGCGGGGACGCGTCACAGCGAAGGAAGTAGCTGCTGAGTTTGAGACATCCGTCGCCACGGCGAGGCGTGATCTCGAAGCACTGTCAGCTGCGGGAATTCCCGTGTACCCACAGGTCGGCCGTGGCGGTGGGTGGCAACTACTCGGCGGAGCTCGCACCGACCTGAGTGGGCTCACATCGGCTGAGGCGCTTGCGCTTTTCCTCCTGGTCGGGTCAGCCGCGTCCCTAGTCCCAGAGGCCAAGTCGGCGCTCCGCAAGCTTGTGCACGCCCTTCCTGACAGCTTTAGAACGGATGCCGAAGCGGCGGCAGAGGCCGTCGTGCTTGACCCCGCGCGGTGGGGCCGGCCCCACCGCGCACAGCCAACACTCGTGACCGAACTCCAAGCCGCTGTCATACAGCGCCGGAAGGTACGCCTGAGCTACAGGGGTTGGGACCGCGACCCGATCGAAAGACTCTGCGACCCGTGGGGCCTGGTCGAGAAGAACGAGGTGTGGTACCTACTCGGCGGCGTGGATGGCGCCGAGCGAGTATTTCGCATCGAGCGGATCATCTGGGCAGTTGTCACAGAAGATCCCGCCGACCGCCCGGACGACTTCGACCTCGCAGAGGCATGGGATCGCGTAGTACGCGACGTGAACCAGCAGCGCAAGAGCGCATCCACGATCGTGGTCACAAATACCGCGATATTGCCGTTCCTGCGTGAACAGTTCGGTGAGCTGGCAGTGGAGGACACCGCGATCGACGACCATCGAGCCAGGGTCCGAATCAGTGCGCCGGCCGAAATCATGCTCGCACGTGGCCTCGCTGGATGGGGTGAATACATTGACGTTCTCGAGCCGGCATCCGTGCGCTCGGAACTCATGCGCCTCGGCGCCGCGCTCGTGGAGCGCAATGGGCCGTAGGCCCGGGACCCGCACTCACAATGCCCGTTGAGCGGGGGTCCGACGAAAGTGCCCGCGAAGGGTTCCTAGCTGACGCGTCGGTCTGCACGGACCCATATGTGAGTTCGATGCCTAGAGAAGAGTCGGAGCTACATCGGTTGACAAGGCGGAAAGCAGCGCGAGGCGCGCGCGACGGTATCTTCCCCGCACAGTCGCGGCGGGCACACCCTGCAATCGTGCGATTTCGGCGAGGCTGAATCCTTCCCAGTGGGTGAGCGTGACGACCTCTGCGAGGTCCGGGCCCAGTTTGTCGATGCGTTCCCGGATCGCGACGGCTTCCTCGCCGTCAAGCTCGACATCTGTCGCGGAGACAGTCGCTCGGAGCGCGCTGCTGAGTTCGCTGCGTCGTCGCTCGCCCCGGGTGAAATTTCGGAGCAGATTGCGCGCAATCCCGAAACACCACATCCGAGCGTTCTCGTGTTCTGACGGGAGTAGCGCCCGCTTGCGCCAGACAGTCACCATTACCTCGGCGACCAGGCCAGGGGCATCGCTGCCGATTCGCCGTTGGAAGTACCGCAGCAGCTCGGGGCCAATTTCGCCGGCGATGTCGAGGAATCGTTGTTCGTCACCGTCCCGCGCGCGACACCTCACTGGTCGGCCCCGGTGCACTGCTCTTGACTTTGGTAGCCAAGTCCCGTCGACGGGATACCCATCGCCTCGACGTGGTCAGTCACGGCGACTTGGATGGCCTGCTTCACCGCCATGTTGTACTCGACGTCGACGTCGGCGTTGTAGTTGTCCGTGCCATAACCGAATGGCACGGCCGTTCCGTCCTCTGATTGAGCCCAGTTCTCGTCCCTATCGCGCATCGTTGTGATCGTGGCGTCCACATCCGCCACCATCAGCAAGTCCGCCGTGCGCAAGAAGTCTCGGGCCACCTGCTCCGCCCGAGGATCGGCGGCGATGTCGGCAGGTCGATTCGGGTCAGGGCTGTAAATAACCTCACCAATACGCAACTCACAGTGGATGTCGATTTGCAGATGAAATGAGCCTGGCAGGTCAAAGTGAGCCCACGCAATCAACGGGAGCATGCGCCTCCCGAGGTTCGTGACTTTCTCATCTGAAGTGAGCCTAGGCAATTGGTCCCTCTCCTCACTCGTGCACGCTTCCCTGCGGCCGTGCGCCTATCGAGCCCTCTGTCACCTTGATCGAACTAGCAAGCACCGCGCGATAGCACTCCGCGCATCAGGGGTCGAGGTCGGGCTGCTGGCGCCTGAATGGTCGTCTGGGTCTGCTGTTGACTTGTTGACGTGCCCCATGGTTTGAGTCAACTAAACCGACAGCAGACCCGCCCGTGGCGATTGGGTTGCACAGCGCCTCTGTTGGGTCAATCGCTACTACCCTCAGCACCTGACAACGGGTCCAAGTAGTCGCCGCCATAGGAAAGCGTTCAACGTCTGGCCAGAAACGTTTCGCTATAGATGACGCTGCGCACGGCCGGCGCTCATGGTGTCTCACCTGAGTTCAGGCCAAGGCGGCCAACTCTTCCCGCACCCATGAGGACAGCGTGTCAACTGCCACCTCACGCCCAGACAGAACAATGCCGACCGCTTCTTTGTATACGACATCACGCACGGGAAGAGGTGACCCTCTCCCCACCTCCAGCATCGTCAACCCATTCCTGAAATCACGCTTGCTGCCCTTATAAATCA
>NZ_BMLC01000007.1 GCF_014645015.1 Salinibacterium xinjiangense | reverse complement strand
AATGGAGTCCGGCGGTGTCCTACTCTCCCACAAGGTCCCCCTTGCAGTACCATCGGCGCAGAGAGTCTTAGCTTCCGGGTTCGGAATGTAACCGGGCGTTTCCCTCTCGCTATGGCCGCCGAAACATTATGGATTTATGTTTCGTTCGTTGGTCTGATGCGAATCAGATCCAGTTCCCGACCGTAAATCGGGAACCACAAAGTGGACGCGAGAATCATTCTCATTCACCATCGCAGTTGCATGTCTTCCGACAGGCACCTCCGGTGAGGTGGGGTGTTATCAATTTATCGGCTTATTAGTACCGGTCAGCTCCGTGGGTCTTTAGTCCCCACTTCCACATCCGGCCTATCAACGCAGTAGTCTAGCTGCGAGCCTCTCGACCTAAGTCATGGAAATCTCATCTTGAAGCCGGCTTCCCGCTTAGATGCTTTCAGCGGTTATCCGTTCCGAACGTAGCTAATCAGCGGTGCTCCTGGCGGAACAACTGACACACCAGAGGTTCGTCCATCCCGGTCCTCTCGTACTAGGGATAGCTCTTCTCAAATTTCCTGCGCGCGCAGAGGATAGGGACCGAACTGTCTCACGACGTTCTAAACCCAGCTCGCGTACCGCTTTAATGGGCGAACAGCCCAACCCTTGGGACCTACTCCAGCCCCAGGATGCGACGAGCCGACATCGAGGTGCCAAACCATGCCGTCGATATGGACTCTTGGGCAAGATCAGCCTGTTATCCCCGAGGTACCTTTTATCCGTTGAGCGACAGCGCTTCCACAAGCCACTGCCGGATCACTAGTCCCGACTTTCGTCCCTGCTCGACTTGTCAGTCTCACAGTCAAGCTCCCTTGTGCACTTACACTCGACACCTGATTACCAACCAGGTTGAGGGAACCTTTGGGCGCCTCCGTTACTTTTTGGGAGGCAACCGCCCCAGTTAAACTACCCACCATGCACTGTCCCTGAACCGGATTACGGTCCGAAGTTAGATATCCAGAGTGACCAGAGTGGTATTTCAACAATGACTCCACCTGAACTAGCGTCCAAGCTTCACAGTCTCCCACCTATCCTACACAAGCCACACCGAACACCAATACAAAGCTATAGTAAAGGTCACGGGGTCTTTCCGTCCTTCTGCGCGTAACGAGCATCTTTACTCGTAGTGCAATTTCGCCGAGTTCGCGGTTGAGACAGCTGGGAAGTCGTTACGCCATTCGTGCAGGTCGGAACTTACCCGACAAGGAATTTCGCTACCTTAGGATGGTTATAGTTACCACCGCCGTTTACTGGGGCTTAAATTCTCAGCTTCGCCTTGCGGCTAACCGTTCCTCTTAACCTTCCAGCACCGGGCAGGCGTCAGTCCGTATACATCGTCTTGCGACTTAGCACGGACCTGTGTTTTTAGTAAACAGTCGCTTCCCACTGGTCTCTGCGGCCTTCAAACGCTCCAGGAGTAAATCCCTTCACGCCTCAGGCCCCCCTTCTCCCGAAGTTACGGGGGCATTTTGCCGAGTTCCTTAACCACGATTCTCTCGATCTCCTTGGTATTCTCTACCTGACCACCTGAGTCGGTTTGGGGTACGGGTAACTTGAACCTCGCGTCGATGCTTTTCTTGGCAGCATAGGATCACTGATTTCGTCCGTGAGGACTACCCATCGGGTCTCAGGCTATATGAACGACGGATTTGCCTATCGTTCGCCCTACATCCTTAGACCGGGACAACCATCGCCCGGCTCAGCTACCTTCCTGCGTCACACCTGTTAATACGCTAACCGCACCAGCATAGGGTCGTGTGCTAGGCCCAACGCTTCACCCCGAAGGGATCCGTCACAGGGATTCAGACACTTAGCATCACTGGATTAGCTTGGGCGGTTCTTCGTCAGTACGGGAATATCAACCCGTTGTCCATCGACTACGCCTGTCGGCCTCGCCTTAGGTCCCGACTTACCCAGGGCGGATTAGCCTGGCCCTGGAACCCTTGGTCTTTCGGAGGACGGGTTTCTCACCCGTCTTTCGCTACTCATGCCTGCATTCTCACTCGTGTGGCGTCCACGGCTGGTTTACACCGCCGCTTCACTCGCCACACGACGCTCTCCTACCACTCCATGCGCCTGGACATAAATGCCGGGCTAATACATGAAATCTACAACTTCGGTGGTGTGCTTGAGCCCCGTTACATTGTCGGCGCGGAATCACTTGACCAGTGAGCTATTACGCACTCTTTCAAGGGTGGCTGCTTCTAAGCCAACCTCCTGGTTGTCTATGCAACTCCACATCCTTTCCCACTTAGCACACGCTTGGGGACCTTAGTTGGTAGTCTGGGTTGTTTCCCTCTCGACGATGAAGCTTATCCCCCACCGTCTCACTGCTGCGCTCTCACTTACCGGCATTCGGAGTTTGGCTAACGTCAGTAACCTTTTAGGGCCCATCAGCTATCCAGTAGCTCTACCTCCGGCAAGAAACACGCAACGCTGCACCTAAATGCATTTCGGAGAGAACCAGCTATCACGAAGTTTGATTGGCCTTTCACCCCTATCCACAGCTCATCCCCTCCATTTTCAACTGAAGTGGGTTCGGTCCTCCACGACGTCTTACCGTCGCTTCAACCTGGCCATGGATAGATCACTTCGCTTCGGGTCTAGACCCAGCGACTAAAACGCCCTATTAAGACTCGCTTTCGCTACGGCTGCCCCACTCGGGTTAACCTCGCCACTGAGCACTAACTCGCAGGCTCATTCTTCAAAAGGCACGCTCTCACCCCTACTAAGGAGGCTCGAACGGTTTGTAAGCAGACGGTTTCAGGTACTATTTCACTCCCCTCCCGGGGTACTTTTCACCTTTCCCTCACGGTACTTGTCCGCTATCGGTCATCTGGGAGTATTTAGGCTTACCAGGTGGTCCTGGCTGATTCACACGGGATTTCTCGGGCCCCGTGCTACTTGGGATACTTCTCGAACCATTGCAACATTTCGACTACCGGGCTGGCACCGTCTATGGCTGGGCTTTCAATCCCATTCGTCTATATTGCTTTGTAATTCTTGCTGTACGGCAGTAACAGCTGAAAAGTCCCGCTACCCCGACCATGCAACGCCTGCCGGCTATCACACATGATCGGTTTGGCCTCTTCCGGTTTCGCTCGCCACTACTAACGGAATCACGGTTGTTTTCTCTTCCTGTGGGTACTGAGATGTTTCACTTCCCCACGTTCCCTCTACCCGCCCTATATATTCAGGCGGGAGTCACTGGGTCGTCTTGCAACGCCCAGCGGGGTTTCCCCATTCGGAAATCCTCGGATCAGGGCTCTATTATCAGCTCCCCGAGGCTTATCGCAGATTTATACGTCCTTCTTCGGCTCCAGATGCCAAGGCATCCACCGTCTGCTCTTAGAAAATTGATATCACATGAGTTTGAATCGATCGTGCCTGGCCTAAGCCAAACAAGATAGACCAATGATTACCTGGCACAGAATTGCTTCATGTACCAGATGTCATCGTTTATGTGATCCGACCTTTCGGTCGAATCTAAGATGCTCGCGTCCACTGTGTAGTTCTCAAAATACGGGCGGTATCTCCCGCGCCAGGCCGAAACCAGACACAACAAGATCCGAAGACCGTCACACCCGAAATCTCGGATGTTCATGGTCCAGAGGTTAGATCGACACCATCACCCCAAAAGATGACAGCACCGGCCCGGTCCCTCAGGACCCAACAGCGTGCAAAAGACCAACCTCGACTCGAGCGCCCGTTCCGACCCCCCGCGTTGTAAACAACACAGAAGATGTACTGAGAAGCACGACTCTTACCTGGCCACAATGTCAATGTTCCACCCATGAGCGCTGTCCAACCCGAACAGGCTGGTACAGCTTGGCAACACTTGAAGTCCCTGTATACAGAGGACGGTTGCACATGCTCCTTAGAAAGGAGGTGATCCAGCCGCACCTTCCGGTACGGCTACCTTGTTACGACTTAGTCCTAATCACCGATCCCACCTTCGACAGCTCCCTCCTTGCGGTTGGGCCACTGGCTTCGGGTGTTACCGACTTTCATGACTTGACGGGCGGTGTGTACAAGGCCCGGGAACGTATTCACCGCAGCGTTGCTGATCTGCGATTACTAGCGACTCCGACTTCATGAGGTCGAGTTGCAGACCTCAATCCGAACTGAGACCGGCTTTTTGGGATTCGCTCCACCTTGCGGTATTGCAGCCCTTTGTACCGGCCATTGTAGCATGCGTGAAGCCCAAGACATAAGGGGCATGATGATTTGACGTCATCCCCACCTTCCTCCGAGTTGACCCCGGCAGTCTCCTTTGAGTTCCCACCATTACGTGCTGGCAACAAAGAACGAGGGTTGCGCTCGTTGCGGGACTTAACCCAACATCTCACGACACGAGCTGACGACAACCATGCACCACCTGTTTACGAGTGTCCAAAGAGTTGACTATTTCTAGCCCGTTCTCGTATATGTCAAGCCTTGGTAAGGTTCTTCGCGTTGCATCGAATTAATCCGCATGCTCCGCCGCTTGTGCGGGCCCCCGTCAATTCCTTTGAGTTTTAGCCTTGCGGCCGTACTCCCCAGGCGGGGAACTTAATGCGTTAGCTGCGACACAGAAGCCGTGGAATGGCCCCTACATCTAGTTCCCAACGTTTACGGCATGGACTACCAGGGTATCTAATCCTGTTCGCTCCCCATGCTTTCGCTCCTCAGCGTCAGTTACGGCCCAGAGATCTGCCTTCGCCATCGGTGTTCCTCCTGATATCTGCGCATTCCACCGCTACACCAGGAATTCCAATCTCCCCTACCGCACTCTAGTCTGCCCGTACCCACTGCAGGCTGGAGGTTGAGCCTCCAGTTTTCACAGCAGACGCGACAAACCGCCTACGAGCTCTTTACGCCCAATAATTCCGGATAACGCTTGCACCCTACGTATTACCGCGGCTGCTGGCACGTAGTTAGCCGGTGCTTTTTCTGCAGGTACCGTCACTTTCGCTTCTTCCCTACTAAAAGAGGTTTACAACCCGAAGGCCGTCGTCCCTCACGCGGCGTTGCTGCATCAGGCTTGCGCCCATTGTGCAATATTCCCCACTGCTGCCTCCCGTAGGAGTCTGGGCCGTGTCTCAGTCCCAGTGTGGCCGGTCACCCTCTCAGGCCGGCTACCCGTCGTCGCCTTGGTGAGCCATTACCTCACCAACTAGCTGATAGGCCGCGAGTCCATCCCAGACCGAAATTCTTTCCAACTCCTAGCCATGCGGCTGAAGCTCGTATCCGGTATTAGACACCGTTTCCAGTGCTTATCCCAGAGTCTGGGGCAGGTTACTCACGTGTTACTCACCCGTTCGCCACTGATCCAAGAAAGCAAGCTCTCTCTTCACCGTTCGACTTGCATGTGTTAAGCACGCCGCCAGCGTTCATCCTGAGCCAGGATCAAACTCTCCATAAATGTTTGATTGCACGACTACAAGTAGCCGGCACATCCAGCACAGGGACCAACCGGAATAGGCTGGAACCCTGCAAGTTTGAAACTGACAGAACAAATCAAAACTGACTTGCTTTGTTGTTTAATCTATTTCCAAAGGAATCCGCTGCACCCCCAACACCAACCCGAAATAGGTTGACATCGAAAAGCACAGTCGGGTTTTTGGCATTTGACAT
>NZ_BMLC01000006.1 GCF_014645015.1 Salinibacterium xinjiangense | reverse complement strand
CTCTAAATTGACTCGAATGCAATGGCCGTATGCCGAACGACCAGCGCGACAAGATCAGGGACGCATCCAACTATCCCTCAAGCGTGCCGAATTAATGTCATACGGGAACTCCACCATGTCGTGCACTGCATCACTGGCGTGTGCGATAGATCTCCGTCGACTTCCTTCCCGCCCATAAGAGCGTGACCATGAACGCCACAAAGCAGAGGGCGACCGCCACCCAGAACCAAGCTGACGCGTGCGTTGCCAGACTGGCGAAGAATCCCCCAAAAAAGAGAAGGACAAGCGGAGTCAAAAATCTCGGGGTCCAAGCCACTCTTCAATAAAACTCGACCCCGAGATTTTTCGCAATAACTTCAAAATCCAAAGGTCCAACAGGGAACCGTCTGGTCTCGTACTGCTTTCGTTCTGGGGAATGAGAGCGGATCACGATCGCCCCGGGCGAGCCCAGACATTAAAGCGTTCGTCGCGTCTGTAAAAGGTAGATCAAATCTGCATTTCGACAAAAATGGCGCCCGCAGGCCGGACGATCAACGGACGCGATTTCGTGCCCTCGCGAGAGCGCGCCCGAGACCACTTTTCGACCGATGCGGCTGCCCGTGAGCGCAACCCTCACCGGGACAGCTCGCGCGGCCGGTGAGCCGATCCTCAGCGGGCATCCTGGCGTCGAGCGCTGACCGCCGCTTGAGGGCGCTGGCCCGCAGTTTTCCGCACATGCGATTCAAGAACGTCGAAGCCAGCGCGGCCCAGCTCCGCGCCGATCTCCTCCACGGGCCACCGGTACGCCGGTGTGACCGTGTGCCTGAACTTCTCGATCGCAGGGCCCTCAAAGAACCCGACAAGGAGTCTCCCTCCAGACTTGATCACGCGGCTGAACTCGCGCAAGGGAATCTGGATCTCGCCGGGCTCGTAGTGAATGAGTGAGTACCACGACAGAACCCCACCGACCGAATTGGTGCCAGCGTGGATCGAATCGAGACCTTCGATTGCGAAGTCCACCGCGGGAAATACGTTTGCGGCATGAGCGATGAATTCAGGCACGTGATCGATACCCCGAGCGATCACGCCCTGCTCGGTCAGGAAGTTCGTCCAATGACCGGGGCCACAACCCGCATCGATGAGTTCGCCATGCACGTCGCTTGCCCACGTAGACACGATCTGCAGATCCGATGGATGAACCGAACTCATCGAGCCCAACAGATCTATGTACTCCATTGCCCTAGCCGAGTACGCGGCGCGACTCGCTTCGTTGGGCACGTCATCAAGTCTAAGCAGACCGAATCGAGGTGCCCGTAAAACGAACGTGGCGCGGGGCGGTAGTCACAAGCAGATCCCCGCCAAGTCAGACCGCGGTTGATGAGAGACCTCAAGTTGCTTTAGAACTCACGCCCAGCGTGTATTTCGCGGGCAAGAACCTGCGTGGTCTCGATCTCGGTCGAAAGACTCAAATGCCTTGAGAATCGACACCGGGATTCGCCCGCACTTTCGGCATGCAGTGGCTCTTTCCGCTCCTACACTCGCGGCCTAGCCCACAAAGCTTGCCCGTTCGCTTGGCAAGCGTGCACACCATGGCGACCGTCATTTTGGGTCGTTTTCAACACCCGCCCATGTGATCGCGTTCGTCACCGTCGGTGGTAAGTCGTAAGCTCGCTGAATCGAACATTTGTTCGACTAACGACGGAGGGTGGTGGTGTGATGCCGAACATCATCGACACGCGCGTCGATGTGGTGCTGGCCGAGAACGGCGATCCTGTGGCATTCATTTGGGACAGGTTTGAGCACACGGTGCTCGGTCAACCGCAGGCAATATTTCAGCGCCACAGCTGGTGGGAAACTGCTTCGATCCCGAAATATGTGGATATAGAGTTGTGGCGCTTGGACGCGTCGCGCGGAGGCGATGAGCAGCGCCGGTATGACCTCCGGAGGGATTTCGATGGCAACTGGGTACTTGCCCTCGACTGGGGATGACATTCCCGCACCTGCATGTGAGTAGTGCCTACTCCACCCATTACGGGGTAACAATGCCGGAGACACTGGTTCAGCAGGCGGCAGCGCAAGGCGGCGATTTTTTGGCCGTCACCGACCGGGATGGGCTTTACGCTGCGGTGAAACATGTTCGCGCGTGTGTTGCCGCGGGTATCCGGGCTGGGCTCGGTGCGGAGCTTGCGGTTCACGACGATGAACACCGGCCTCTGGGGCGGGTGGTGATTCTTGCGAAAGGTAACAACGCCGGCCGCGGGTATGCCGCGCTCTGCCGGGCAGTGACGGCCGCTCACCAGCTGGGCCGGAAGCCGTCAATCAGTAGGGTGCGGCTGGCGGAGCTTTCATCGTTGCAAACTCTCACGGTGCTACTGGGGCCGCTATCTGATGTTGGGGCAGCTCTTGACATGTCCGACAGTCACGACGCGCGCGCCCGCCTGACAGCGTGGATGAAGATCATGCCGACGGGCTCACTCGTGTTGGAGGTGGTGTGCCATTTGACGCCCACCGGGCCCGGCAGTGTTGGCCCCGCCACACGCATGATCGGTTTGGGCGAGTGGGCGGTGCTGCCGGCGGTTCTGACGAACGCTGTTCGTTATGGAACACCGGACGAAGCCGTCACGGCGGATCTTGCTGACTCGACCCGGTTTCTGACACCACTTGCCCAGCTGACAGGGCCGCAAGCCAACGGGCAGGCGTGGTTGAAAACAGACAAAGCTATGCGACAGGTAGCGCGTATGGTCGTCGATGCCGGTGGCGGCTCTCAGGGGCAGGGTGACACGCTCGCGCGGTTGATGCGCGACACGGCGGAGCTTGCCGACAGGTCAACGCTTGACCCGGACACGGACATCGGTTTGGGACGTCCGCGGATGCCGGAGGCATCAATTATCGGTATCACCGGTGATCCGCACACGGCGTTATGGTCAAGGGCCCGCCACGGTGTCGATACTCGTTACGCCGGCAGCAGGCTCCTGGATGAGGCGCACACCGCTTTGACGCACGAGATGAAAACGGTGGAACATCTCGGGTTCGCAAGCTACTTCCTAACGGTGGCCAAAGCTTGCGACCTGATGAGAGGTATGGGCGTGCGTATTCAGGCTCGCGGCTCCGGTGTCGGGTCGGTGTTGAACTATGCGTTGTTTACCTCTTCCGTGGAACCGATCTCGAACTCGCTGATCTGGGAACGGTTCTTATCTCCAGAGCGCCGGACCCTTCCAGACATCGACATTGATGTTGAGGCCCACCGCAGGCATGATATTTACCGAGAGCTGTTCCGGGCGTTCGGTCCTGAGCGGGTGTCGCTGATGTCGATGACTAACACCTACCGTTCACGGGGCGCCGTTCGGGATGCGGGCCTTGCCCTGGGGATGACCCATGCGGAGATCAGTGCGATCGCAAAACAAATGTGGAGGTTCAATGCCCGCGATTTTCGTAAAGCTCTAGCCGAAAAACCGGAGCTTGCCGAGATCGCTGAGGAAGCGAAACGGTCCCAGCAACTGGAAATGCTGGTCGGTCTCACCGAGCGTCTGGACCGACTGCCCAGGCACATCGCCGTCCACCCGTGCGGGGTAATCCTCACCGACATTTCATTGCTTGACCGCACACCCGTGCAGGCCTCCGGCATGGGACTCCCGATGAGTCAGTTCGACAAGCACGACATGGACCCGATGGGACTTATCAAGCTGGATGTGTTGGGCGTCCGGATGATGTCCTCCATCAGTCACGCCGTACAAGAGCATCACCGACTCACCGGTGAGGTGATCGACCTTGACCGCATCCCCCTCGATGACAAAGCCACCTACGACATGCTCTGCACCACTCGCACCCTGGGTGTGTTCCAGCTTGAAAGCCCAGGGCAGATGGAACTGATCGGCAAACTCCAACCACGAACGTTCGATGACATCACGGTGGAGATCTCATTGTTTCGGCCAGGTCCGATGGAAGCCAACATGCCGTTGCACTACTTGCAGGCGCGCCACGGCGAAACCCAGCCTGACTACATGGACGAACGCTTCACACCGTTCCTGAAGGAAACCAACGGGGTCGTCATCTACCACGAGCAGGTGATGCGACTCTTCGATGCGCTCACCGGTGTCGGTATGGGTCAAGCCGATGTACTGAGACGGCACCTCGGGAAACCTGCCGAAATGGCCGCCATGGGCAAGTTCGTCATCAGTAAAGCGCTCACCCGCGGCTTCACCCAGGCGGTCGCCGAACGCGCCTGGAAAGTGTTGTCAGGGTTTGGCAGCTTCGGGTTTGCCAAAGCCCACGGCGCCGCCTTTGCGATCACCACCTACCGAAGCGCCTGGCTGAAACAGCATTACCCCGCAGAGTTTTTCGCCGGCCTGCTAACGCACGATCCGGGCATGTGGCCCAAGGATCTGATCGTTGCCGAAGCGCGCAACAACGGTGTCTCCATGCTGGGTCTTGACGTGCAGCACAGCGGACTCGACTACCGTGCCGAGTTACTACCCGACGGCGGCCACGCAATCAGGTTGTCCTTGATGGAACTGGGCGGCAGCAGTGTCACAGAACGAGCGCGGATCGCTGAACACCAGCCGTTCTCCTCGTTGCAGGACTTCCGAGACCGGGTGCGACCCAAGCGGCGCACCTTTGAGGCGTTAGCCAGAGTCGGCGCGCTGGACGCCTTCATCGGCTACGACCGGGATTTGCGCGGGGCGTTACTGGCCCACATTCACAGCCTGAGCGGCAAAGTGGTCACCGTCGCTGATAATCAACTCGCGTTCGACATCGAACTACCGCCGCCACAATATTTCAACGCCGTTTCCCTTGAGCTGCGCGGCCGGACACAGTCCGATTTGGAGCTTCGAGCCATGGGCCTGTCGGTCGAACACCACCAAATGGAACGCTTCCACGAGCTGTTCCGAGAGATCGGCGTGACACCGGCCTCGAAGCTGCTCGAGCTACCGGGAGGCACAGAGGTTCTGGTGGCAGGCGTGAGACGGGCAACACACACCCCGCCGATGCGCAACGGCACCGGACGTGTCGTGTTCTGCTCCATCGATGACGGAACCGGACCCGTCACCCAAGTGGTGTTCTTCAACGACACCCAAAAGCTGATCGGCGCAGCCGCATTCAGAACCACCTACATGCTCGTGCGCGGAACCACCCGCCGAACGGGAGCCGCCGGAATCAGCGTCACCGGCGAACAAGTCTGGGACCTCCGAAGCGTTGCCCAGAAAGTTGCAAAACGCAAAAAAGCCGAACAGACAGCCTCCGACCAGGCCGAAGCATTACTAGACATTGAAAACGTATACAACCTGTTCCGAAAACATGCCTGAGTGACTGTGGTCACGGAGACGGGTCACGATGAGGCGGTGACGGAGGAATTCGAACCTGCGCTCGTGCCCGAGCTGTTGGTGGCTGATATTGATCGGAGCATCGAGTTCTGGTGTGGAATCTGCGGATTCGAGTTCCGCTATTCGCGACCAGAAGAGCGATTCGCGTATATCGCTCTCGGTGCAGCACACGTGATGCTCGAACAGGTCGGCGTGGGCCGGAACTGGGTCACTTCTGAACTTGAAGCACCTCTCGGTCGCGGTATCAACTTTCAGATCTTCGTTCCCGACACTGATGCAATTGTGAAGTCACTGGGGCTTGCCGGGGTGGGACTCTTTATGGAGCCAGAAATCAGGTGGTACCAACTGGCCGACGA
The DNA here is from genome assembly GCF_014645015.1 of Salinibacterium xinjiangense. GTDB lineage: Bacteria > Actinomycetota > Actinomycetes > Actinomycetales > Microbacteriaceae > Rhodoglobus > Rhodoglobus xinjiangensis. The sequence goes on along the minus strand of NZ_BMLC01000006.1, from coordinate 3,757 downwards.
TGTGGCGGGCGTAATCCAGTTTCTCGTAACCGACCCGGACGGCTATCTCATCCGATTCCAGTCATCGCTCGGACGACGCCCAATCGTCCGGTAGCGGAACCTCTACCGGGATTCCAGCAGCACCTTCGCGAGTTGATGGTCGGCGTAAGGCGACGCACGAGGGGCAATTTGAGATGCTGACTGTCGAGCTGCGCTGGTGGCGTGCCGCGAGCGACGCCCTAGTAGATCACTGGTGGCCAACCGAAGTTTGCGCTATCTCCCACCCCATCGTCGCCCCGGTCACTCCCAGCGCGTGGTTGATCCCCACACGAGAGATCATTTCCCAAAGGCGTTCCACGCTATCAGCGGCGTGCCCCTGGACCCCGGCATAGAACTCATCCCAAGCTTCGTTGTTGGACAGCAGCTCAGTGGCGATGCGCTGTAACTCGACAATGCGCGGCTCAGCTAAAGTCGCTTGCTCCGCCTCGTCCCACATCATCGCGGGGCTTGCTTCGGGCTGCGGGCTGTCCGCGAGCATGTCAAGGTTCTAGAATCGGCCGGCCCTGCCATATCGGTCCAGCGCGGCGAGAAGTGGCCGTAACACTGGATCGGCGTCTACTCCGGCGACGAGGCCGCGGACGTAGTCCGAGCTGTTCAGGGTGCGCGCTCGTATCTCCTCCATCACATGATCGAACAACGAGACAATGCCGTGGCCGTAACTCATCATCCTCGGCTTTGACGACCAGGTCTCGGTCTCGTCAAGCGAGATCACCCCAACGGTCAGCTTTAGCAACTTCTCCACCCCAATAGAAAGCATGGTCATAATCGGGTCGCGCGTAGTCTCGATGAACCTCGCTCCGCGGAGGACTTTGACTCCGTAGCCGAGAAGGTTCCGGGTCGACGTCATCTCACCGATGAGCGCAAATGCCTTTTGGTTGTCAAGATGCTCGATCGGCATTGGTACTCGATTCCGGGGTTGTGTGTGACTGAACTATTGCGACGGCGGGCCAATTTATTCTCTATCTCTATCGCAATGTTGAACGTCTGCATCGTTACTTGGGAAGGGTCTGCTGCGCTGTGAGATGACACCTGAGGTGGCTTGATCGGAAGGCTGCCGTCGCCGCCCGCAGGCCGAACGCTCAGCGGGGCAAACACGTCGACAGACGTTTCCCGGATGGCTCACTTCATGCAGAGCTCAGGACTCCGAGGGGACCATGGGTAGCTCGAGTCCGTAGTTCCAAGAAAGGATGGCCGGCTGCTCGCGGTAGAAACTAAGCACGGACACTGAGCCCGCATCCAAAGTGATCTGGGCCGCGAAACGTGGGGCCATCCGCAGAAACACGGCCGTCAGGATGCGCAGAAAATGGCCGTGCGCTATCAGGGCGACATCTCCCTCCGCCATCGCAGGCAGCACTCGCGTAAGCACGCGCGAGGCGCGCGCGGCGACCTCTTCCACTGTCTCGCCGGGCGTCCGCCCCCGAATCACGCCGTGGGTGAAAGCACTCCAGTTGTAGCCGAGCTCGCTGCGGATGTCGCGCGAGGTACGCCCTTCGTATCCGCCGTAGTCCCATTCCACGAGGAGCGAATCGACATCGGCATGCAGGCCCGCCAGTTCGGCGGTCCGCTGCGCGCGTTGCAGAGGCGAGCTCAGAACCAGTGAGAAATCGTAGCCAGCGACCAACCGACCTGCGCCGCGGGCAAGCTCCTCACCTCGAGCAGTGAGCGGAACATCCGTGAGTCCTGTGTGGCGTCCTTCCTTGGACCACTCCGTCTCCCCATGGCGCAACAAAACCAGCTTTCCCGAAGGGTTGTCGGGAGCGGGGTGTTCGGGTAGCGGATCGTTTGTGAGCACCCCCCAACCGTAATCGCGATGGCTTGCACATGGCCGAGCCATCGAAACTGCCCGCAGAACGGCGGTCAGTTGAGTTCGCCCGTGAGCGGGTCGCCAGCGCGACAGATTGAGAGCCGATCGACCTGACTAGGACGTCGCCCGCGCTGTTTCTTTTAGGAACGGCCAACGCGACAGATCCGCCCGTTTGCCAAGCGTGGCGATGCTGTGTCACAAGGGAACCTCGACCAAGCACTTTCTCGGCCTGAATCCTGTCTTTCCACCAGGAAGAACGCAGCACAAAACCCGGGACGCTTCATTCGGCACGATCGGTGATTGTTACGACTGTCATTGACAAGTATCGTTTTGGTCGAGCATGCAGGTTGAGCTTCTGAATCGGAAGAACTGGCGGACAAGACTCGATCTCGCGAACGCCATTTTTGAATACATCAAGATCCTCTACAACCGGCAGCGCCGCCCTTCTCAACTGGAGCATCTCTCCGCGGTCGAGCACCAGTTACGACTCACACAGACACCCGTTTGTGCCTGATCTTGACACCAAAACGGGTAACCACACCGTGGGCAGGTCAAGATGCCTCCTAACCGTGCAGCAGACCCGGTGTTGAAAGCGGCGGCGACTTTTTCGCGCGGGAGCTCGATCCTCGCCGAAGTCCACTAGCCTTACCAACAGCTGACCTGGCCGTGTAGAAAATCATCAATCGCGTTGTCCGAAATCTCCGCAGCAGTTGGGATGCAGGTCTGTTCGTTTTCCTGACTTGGCGGTCTTCGCGGGGTTTGGGCGGGTGCGATTTTTTCGCGCAGAGGAAGGTCACTCGATGAGGTCAGCACACGGAATGGTTCGCACTGGTGGGCGTCGGTCGTTTACCTGGCGGAAGCAATTGGTTGCGCTAGCCGGCGCGGTCGGGTTGCTGATGCCGTTGGTTGTGCTTGGTGGCGCAGTTGAAGCGTCAGCCGCCACCACCACCGTGACCGTCGGCCTCGGCCCGAACGGGGTGGCGGTGAATGGGAAAACGAACACCATCTACGTAGCCAATTATGGTGACAACACGGTATCGGTGATCAATGGGAACACCAACACGGTGGCTGGCACCGTGACCGTCGGCGGCGGCAGCTCCCCGTACGGGGCGGCTGGGGTGGCGGTGAATGAAAAAACGAACATCGTCTATGTGACCAACCAATCCAACAACACGGTATCGGTGATCGATGGGGACACCAACACGGTGACCGGCACCGTGAACGTCGGCGCCCGCCCGTCCACGGTGGCGGTGAACGAGACCATGAACACCGTCTACGTGACCTACTATGGCGGCGACAGGGTATCGGTGATCGATGGGGCCACCAAAGCGGTGACCGACATCGTGACCGGCGGCTACGGCCTGGCCGGGGTGGCGGTGAATCAGAAAACCAACACGGTCTACCTGACCAACGCTGGCACGGTATCGGTGATCAATGGGGCCACAAACACGGTGACCGGCACCGTGACCGTCGGGCCCATCCCGAACGGGGTGGCGGTGAATGAGACCACGAACACCGTCTACGTGGCCGATTACAACGATGGCAAGGTATCGGCGATCAACGGGGCCGACAACACGGTGACCGACATCGTGACCCTCCGCTTCGGCCTGTCCGGGGTGGCGGTGAATGAGACCACGAACACCGTCTATGTGATCAACTACGACGCCAACACGGCATCGGTGATCAATGCGGCCACCAAAGCGGTGACCGACACCGTGACCGTCGGCGTCCACCCGTCCGCGGTGGCGGTGAATGAGACCACGAACACCGTCTACGTGACCAACACCCGCGACGACACGGTGTCGGTGATTGCTACACCGGGTGCGCCGTCGGGTGTGTCGGCGACGGCCGGTGACAGGCAGGCGACTGTGGCTTTCACCCCACCGACCAGTGATGGTGGTTCGGCTGTCACCG
>NZ_BMLC01000005.1 GCF_014645015.1 Salinibacterium xinjiangense | reverse complement strand
TCAGGTGATTTCAGTCTCCACCAGTAAAGTGCTCACCTTCTGACTACTTTGTTTGCGACAATTAATTCATGCGCGCAGATCGCCTCGTCGCCACACTGCTGCTGATGCAGGCGCGGGGACGCGTCACAGCGAAGGAAGTAGCTGCTGAGTTTGAGACATCCGTCGCCACGGCGAGGCGTGATCTCGAAGCACTGTCAGCGGCGGGAATTCCCGTGTACCCACAGGCCGGCCGCGGCGGGGGGTGGCACCTACTCGGCGGCGCTCGCACCGACCTGAGCGGGCTCACATCGGCTGAGGCGCGTGCGCTATTCCTCCTGGTCGGGTCAGCAGCATTCGTAGACCCAGAGGCCAAGTCGGCGCTCCGCAAACTCGTGCACGCTCTTCCCGACACCTTTAGAACGGACGCCGAAGCGGCGGCAGAGGCGGTCGTGATTGACCCGGCGCGGTGGGGCCAGCCCCACCGCGCACAGCCACCACTCGTGACCGAACTCCAAGCCGCTGTCATAAAGCGCCGAAAGGTGCGTCTGAGCTACCGGGGTTGGGACCGCGACCCGGTCGAAAGGCTCTGTGACCCGTGGGGTCTGGTCGAGAAGAATGAGGTGTGGTGCTTACTCGGCGGCGTGGATGGCGCCCAGCGCACATTTCGCATCGAGCGGATCATCTGGGCTGTTGTCACGGACGAGCCCGCCGACCGCCCGAATGACTTCGACCTCGCAGAGGCATGGAATCGCGTCGTATGCGACGTGAATCAGCAGCGCGAGAGCGCATCCACGATCGTGGTCACAAATACCGAGATCGTGCCCTTCCTGCGTGAACAGTTCGGCGAGCTGGCAGTGGAGGACACCGCGATCGACGGCCACCAAGCCAGGGTGCGAATCAGTGCGCCAGCCGAAATCATGCTCGCCCGTGGCCTCGCGGGATGGGGCGAATACATTGACGTTCTCGAGCCGGCATCCGTGCGCTCGGAGCTCATGCGCCTCGGCGCCGCGCTCGTAAAGCGCAATGGGCCGTAGGCGCGGGACCCGCACTCGCAATGCCCGTTGATCGTCCGGCTTACGGGACGTTCAAGATAGGAGGTACTCCGGCGATGAAAGCGCCCCGCCGGACGACCTTGCAGGTGTTTGTTGTGAGACTGGTTTGCGAATTTAGGCCTGGCCGACCGCGGCGGCTGCTCCCAACCCTGCGCGTTTAGCAGGGCCAGCTACTGAGCTGGTGAACTGATGGTTATCGTGTCGCTGGTGCGGGCATCGGCGAGGCAGTCAGCCAGACGCAGAGCGTCGGTTTCGGTTGACCCCGGTACGAGCCGCAAGCCATAGGCGGACGACGGCAGGTCCGTGCTCAGGGCTGCAGTTTCCACGCTTGGGTCGTCGTGACATTCACCGAGCGAATCGACCCTCGGATCTGCGACGCTGACACCCCAAGCGTCACTCTCGCCGACGACACGGTCATACCCACCAGCGAAGGACCCGGAGCATCCAGGGAGCAGCAGAATCAGCGGCAGAAAAGCGAGTGGAAATCGTCGCATGGCACTTCCTAGTTATCCCGATCCTATGTCCCCGAGATTCGATCCATCGCTTTCGACATTCTGTCGGGCGGGGTTTCCAAGCACACCTCGCAGTCTCTCGGGGAGCGACTCCTCGAGCGCGCCCGCGAATCACATACCGACGAAGACACAACAAAGGAACCCGCATGAACATCATCACTCTGACCGACACAACGCTTGTTGTTGAGCCACAGGGACTGGACAAACTCTGGTCCTTCACGCGCAAACTCGAAATCCCGTTGAACCACGTCCGCGGTGCAACATTCGACCCCGGCGCAAATCAGGAACCCAAAGGACTCCGCGCCCCAGGACTGGCGATACCGGGGAAATGGGCCGGAACATTCAACAAGGACGGCGACAAGTCGTTCTGGAATGTCAGCGCTCCAAGCGAAACAGTCGTGATTGAACTCATCAGTGAGCACTACGCGCGACTGGTCCTTACCGTGGGGTCCTCGTCTCAGTCTGGGGGGGGGTCGTTGTCGTCCGCAGCGGCAACGGCAACGGCGCTGGTCGCGATGGCCGCGATCAGCCGTAACGCCGCGGACGGTAACGGTCCAGCGACATCGCTGGAGATGGGATCAATTAGCCTCTATCCGTCCGGACCGAAATGTTCTCCGTTATGTCCTTATAGCCGGGGGGCGGTAGGGCGGCATCCGAGTGAACGTGATACGCATCCGCGCCGGCCCTGCGCATATCAACCCAACTGCCGCCACTGCAGGCCGCCGTCACGCCAGCATCCCCGGGTCCATAAACGAGAAGGCAGATTCCCCCTACACGATCACTCTCTCTGGCCAGGTAAAGGCGGTCGCCCTCGTACTCGGTGGCGAAGCGAAAAGAGTCGACGTCGACGCTAGAAAGTTCCTGATCGGCAAGCTCGGGGGGAGGCGCGTCCGCTAGTTCCGGCTCCCGGTCGAAGATCGCGTAGTGGTCATAGTTTTCAGGGAAGGTACACCCGCCGAGCAAAACCAAAATCGCGATCGATGCCCCGGCCACCAGGACTGCTGAAGCGGGTTGGCGCGGGAATAGACCACGGCCCGCCTGGACGACCATTATCCTGTTCGACTTGTTGCGCACTACGCTCATGCAGCCTCCGAACGGAGCAGCCGGGGGCGCTCCCGTCCAAAGACATATTGGCGGGAAAGGTCGAGCGTGGCAAGGAGTCCCTTCCGCCGGAGAATACGAAAGCGTGCGCCGAAGCCACGCTGAGCCTGGACGCCCGAGTATTTTCTCAACATCCCGAACGCAGCCGCGTCCGATGCCCGCAAGCCGGACCCTTCTCGACACTCAGACTTCGAGTGACGGGCGATGGTCGGAGCGACATCGGCCTTTATACGTCTTGGTGCTGGTAGAGCACCCATAGGCTTACGTCCATGATCGACCGTCGATTGCGAGAGCCGTGGCTGGCGCCCTCTGACTATCCCGAGCAGCGACGCGGTGAGAACTTCGACGAAGCGTGGCACTACACAGATGAGGCGGGATTGCGCGGCATTCTCGCGAGCAAAAGTCTCTGGGCCTCGTCACATCGAGCGCTCAACGACACGTCCGAAATCAGTTTTGGCGTATCGGCTGTTCGAGCGGCGTGGGAGCAGTCCGTACCTCGCCTTGTCAAAGGTATTCCTGTCGACCTCATCAGTTCTTGGCTCGATGAAGTCGAGAGCTTGGCGAACACTCTCGAATTCTTCTTTGTGTCCGCCACCATTCATGGTGACAGCCTTGAACACTGGAAGTTCTACGCCAGCGGCGACAAGCCAGGGCTAGCGATCGGATTCGCTCCAGATGCGGAGTTCCGCATACTTGCCCCTCCCGGTAGCCCTCAACTCTTCCAGCCCGACTACATCCCCACGCTCTATTGGCGACAAATCCAGTACGGGAACTTCGACCTCGACTGGACTGAGCGCGTCGACAACAAGATTTGGGAGACTATCTCCTTCGCGCTCGGCTGGTATTCGAACCTGGCCGCGGGAAGAGTCTCTGACGAAAAGCGAATGCAGAACGCCCTCGCGTACGTCTACCTTGCGACGGTCGCAGCTATCAAGCATGTCGCGTTCGCTCACGAAAACGAGATTCGCATAATCGCGGTCGAGCCACCTTTCCCTAACCTCGCGCAGACCGGCAATGGCAAGTACGGAGCGAAACGCTTCATGCCACTCGTGGCGGCCAGCGAAGAGTTGGTCAACTACAGTTCTTTCGAACGTCGCAAGTTGCCCATCACCTCAGTCCGGGTCGGGCCTGGAGAAGGCGCGATTGAACGAGAGCGAACTGCGCGCACGCTACTCAACGACGCTGGACTTGAATCAGTCCCAGTGCTGAGATCGTCAATTCCCTTCCGGTGAGCCGACGGTGTGCGGACAGGTTTTCCGCCCTCGCGAAAGGGCGCTCGAGACCACTTCTCGACCCGATCGGGGGCCCGTAAGCGGAAAACTTTAACCACGAGGTCAAGGGTGACGACAGCACACTAGGGTCATGCAAATTCGCGATCTGACTTCGGCAAATATCGGGGCAGCGACGTCACTGTGGGTCAGAGCGCGGTTGACCCGCCCGTGGAATCCGCCGGAACTTGACCTGCAGCGTGCACTCGACGGCGTCACATCGACCGTACTGGGAGGGTTCGACAATGACCGATTGATCGGGACCGTGATGGTCGGCCACGACGGACACCGCGGCTGGGTGTATTACCTGGCCGTTGAGGAAAACCGGCGCGGGACCGGCCTGGGAGCACAACTGATGTCGGCCGCGGAAAACTGGCTGCGCGAACACGGCGCCGTGAAAGTTCACCTCATGGTCCGCTCGACCAATGAAGCAGTACTCGGTTTCTATGAACACCTCGGCTACGAAGACGCCAACGTTCAGGTGCGGTCGAAGCGACTGACCTGATTCGTGAAGTCCCGATTTTGACGTGCCCATGTCCCGTAGGGGCAACGGTTATCGGGGCAGTTCATCAGCCAGGTCGAAGTTTATTTGAATACGCCGACCGCACCCAAGCCCCCGCTGTTGCTCTGCCGCTAACAGATCTCGAAGAAAATCAGGATCGGGACCGTGTTCGGTATAATCACAGCTCAAGTTGAAGGGGGCGTTCCATGGAACGTCCGCGAACATTCGCAAGGTGACCCGTTTGCATCCGCGCAGTCGCGATTCGCTCTTGACTGCTTCGACAAGAGCGCGCCAATGCCCGCGGTGCGCCGCCGACGGCCTGACCGACAGTTGCTCGAGATGACTGCTGCCAAGCATTTTGAGGACGTGGGCAAACCCGATCGGGTCCGATCCCAGGTTGTCATTGGCCACGAGGATGAAGCCACTCCGCTGCGGTGGCTGCGCATCAGAAGGAGCAGGCCGCGAGCCGACTGTCGAGAACACGGTCGCGAACAGCGCGTCAGCTTCATTCTCGATCGCTTCAAGAAGTTCCAGATCATCGGCCGTCGCCTGTCGAACAATAGTTCTCCACATGACTCCGAAGGTAACTTGACGAACAGCGCTCGCAAGCCGGGGCAGCGATGCCATGCAGGTTACTGCTCCATGGTTTTTCTTTCGACCAGGTGAAGCTACCAGCCCAGGGTGGCATCCTCGGTTGGTCTCCACCCGCTCCTCCTTCTCGATCTCGCCACAGAGTGTCACCAGGCTCTCGGTTGCCTTGGGTGCAAAGGTCTCGTCGGGAACCGCCGGGATGACCGCACAGGCGACGCGAACAAGCAACTCTTATGCCGGACTTTGCCGCCGCCCGGGCCGCGGAATCGGAGGGTCATATTGCTCGGCGCTTGCCCTGCCCAACTGTCTGATGAGTCTTCACGACACTCATCGAGCGCGCCGCGCCGGGCCGCTTCCCTGGACGTGCTGAAGCGGCGCCCGAAATCCTCCTATGCTGCGTGCCCAGGTGAGACTAAGGTCACAACATGAGACCACAAACCCGATTCCTGTCTAGCGCCTTTGCCGTTGTCCTCACCGTTTCGGCAGTGGTCGCTGCCGGTGTGCTTCCGGCCTCTGCCGCGCCCACTGCCCCGGTCAACAAATACGTTGCCCTGGGCGACTCCTACGCGGCGGGGCAGGGCGGCGGTGGCTACACGGGCAGCTGCCTGCAAAGCCCGAACGGCTACCCGGCGCTGCTGGATGCGGTCAAGGGGACCAACCTACTGCGCAACGTCAGCTGCAGCTCGGCCACGACCATCGACGTCATCTCCACCCAGTTGTCGGCACTGAACCGGGGGACCACGCTGGTCACCCTGACCGTGGGGGGCAACGACCTCAACGTCGCCGGGGTCGCGGCGGCGTGCGCCACGGCGGACGTGGCGACCTGCGGGGCGGCCATCTCCTCAGCCGGGGCATTGCTCTACTCCGGTGAGTTGCAAGCCCGTCTGGCCGCGACGTACGCGAAGGTCGCGGTCGCGGCCCCGAACGCCCGCGTGGTCGTGACCGGCTACCCGATTCTCTTCGCTCCCTCTGCCAACCCGCTGATCAACCAAGTCAACAGCGCCACGGTGTCGCTGAACCAGACCATCCAAGGTGTCGTAGCCCAGGCCCAGGCAGCTCGTCCGAACGCGAGCATCGGCTACGTCGATGTTTCCGCGGCCTTCGTAGGTCACGCAATCGGCGATGCCGATTCCTGGGTCAATTTCGCTGGTCCGGATGCATTCCATCCGACCCCCGCCGGCTATCAGGCGTACGCGGCGGCCATCCGGGCGGTCTTGTAGCGCCGCAGCCGAGGCCCGCACCCGACCCGTCCGGCGCCGCCATGGCCGGCGCGGTGAGGCTCGAATCTGGAAGGGCCCCGAGTGATCGGGGCCCTCGCCGGTTCTGCGGTGTTCTGCGCGCCAGTCGATCATGTTGAAGAACTCGCACCCGCCGTACTTTAAGCCCGGGAGCAGGAGTCTACTGAGTGCATCGCCTGCGGGCGCTCGACGACTCCGACGTCCGGCGGTCCCAGCTGTCGGACGGCGGCAGACGACTCGTCCTGATCAGACCGAGCTGGATCGGCATGGGGGCCGCGGCCACGGTACGAACGCGCGGGAACGGCGTTTCGCTTCTCGGATGGGACCCGATTCCGCTGCCTAACGGCAACGGGACAGCCGCGGTGTCAGGAGCGGATCCGCTTTCGCTACGGACCTTTTGCGAAGCCGATCGATTTTACCCAATCCGTGCAAGCCCGCAGCTTTCGTGGCACAGGTCGCCGCGTGCGGAGTGTGGTCGAACTTGTGCGCCATCGCGCAGGCCTGACCGGCCGCACGCGCAGCCGCGACGGCGGCCGGGGCGTCGGCTTCGCTCGCGTCACGTGCAGCCGCGTGAGCTGCGAACGCCGCGGTGCCACGTGCTGTCATGGGAATCTCCCCGAGTTCCAACGCGCACAGTGCTGCAATCGCTGCGCGCGGCCGACCGTCGTCAGCTCGTAGTTCTTCGAAGGTCGGTAGTGCGGGCTCGGCGCCGCTCGCGGCCCAGAGCGCGATCGCGTGATGGATCAGCAGCTCAGGGCTTGCCGACTTCGCTTTCCGTCCTTCGCTCACTCCCCGATCATCTCAGCAAACACGCACGCAAAGATCGACCAGTGGCCGGTTGCATCGGAAAGGCGGACGCGTAGGTGATTGAAAGTCCCGTAAACGAACGGCAGACTCGGTCGGTCGGAGGCGACCAGCCTAGGGAACTTGACTATGCCCCTCGTCTGGTCGAGAGTCTGCAGTTCACGCCTGTCGTGATGGCTCGTGGAGCGGACGGCACGCGAGAACGGATGCCGCAGCGACAAGGACCGCGGCTATCGCGCCCATGGCGAGGAATGATGCGTTCACCCCTACGAGTTCGATCACGATTCCGGCCAGAGCGCTTCCGGCAGCCGCACCTATGTTGTGGCTGGTGTTGACCCATGTTGTCGACTCGGTCTTGCGGTGATCTACGCCGTAATCATTAGCAGCGAAATAGGCCACGATCGTCACGGGTGAGAAGAAGGCACCGGCGGCCACGACTGTGATGGTCATCCCTACGATGTTGCCGGTCAGGCCGACCGCAGAGGAGAGCACGACCAGAATCGTCGCAAGTCCAATGACTTGAAAGCGGGCACGCCCCGGTATTCGCGCCGCGCCGAAGATCAGCCCGCCCACGGCGCTGCCTCCGGCGAACAGACCGAGCACAATCCCGGCCGCCGCTGCACCGTCGGCGCCTGGGAATACAGCTGGAATCGCAATCGTCAAGTTGCCCGACACCAGCACGGCCACCAAAGTTGGCACAAGGAGACTGATGTAATGCGCGTTCCCAAGAAGTGTGCATGGCCGCTGGGCGGAGGATCCCGGAATCGATGGCCCGGCGTGCTGACGGCGCGGTGACTGTTTGATAGCCGGACTAGACACGAAGAGCCCGGTGCCGAGAACCACGAGCACCGCAGCAACGAGCAAAGCGAGGCCCGGCTCGATTATCACGAGCGCAAGCCCGCCGCGACCGGGCCCACAAGGTACAGCAGCTCTTCCACAACTGCATCGAAACTGAGTGCCTTTCGCAACAACGCCGGCTCTTTCGCCAGCCCAGACCACGCCACGCGCATTGCTGGCCCCAAAGGCGGAGCCACAGACCCGGCGAGTGCTGCAAAGATCACCATCGTGACGCCCGACCACGCCACGGAAGCACCGATCGCAAGCGCGAGGGGCATTCCACCGAAGGCCACTGCGAGAAGTAACAGAACCGGTCTGCGCCCGAGCCTATCGATCAGGCGCGCCCGAAAAGGCGCGAGAAATGAAGCCGTGGCACCATACGCAGCTATAGCGATCCCCGCGGTGGCGACGGAGCCACTTGTCGCTTGGACGGTGAAGAGAAGAGGAAGGATCACGAGCGCATAGGCCGATCGTCCGATGAGCGCACTCAGGAAGGTAAAAGGAACATGAGGCAATTTGAGCACGTCGATGGAACGTGCATTCCGTAAGGAAGGCATGGGAAAGCTCCAAGCAGAAAAGGCGCAGGAGGGCGCAATGAAAGATAGGTCAAGCCGCCGGCAAGAGGCGCCACCGATCAATCACGAGCTGAGAACATGACCGGAGCCTATCGGGACCGATGCCAGGACCTCGACGCTCGCAAAGCCGTTCGACCCTCGAGGTAGGACGAATAGGTTTCCGCATTTCGGTTCATTGCTCACCACCCCAACTCCGTCACGCGAAATCAAATGGCAACTCTCGGCGTTCCGCTAAGCGGACCTTCACCGGGACGGGTGCAGATGATTCCAGAAATTCCCGACTTGGAAAAGAGGTCCTGAAGCGCGAATTCCCGTAAGACCCGCCCGAGAAATTGTCTGGTGAGGGCGGGCTATGCGGGGCACGATTAGGACGCCCGAAGTTAGTCGCCTGCGAGGTTGAGCGCTCGAGAGCGGCGATAGAACGTCGCCCGTGACATTCCAAGATCGCGGGCGACTGCGGACGCGGTTTCCCCCGCGTCAACCAGACGCTGGGCATTGCGAACCTGGCTATCGGTGACCAGGCGTGGCCGCCCGCCAAGATCCTTGCCTGCCTGACGCCGCTTCGTGATTGAGTCGACCACGCGTTCGCGCTTGATGTCGTGCTCCATCTGTCCGAGGGCGGCCATGATCGTGAACAGCATTGACCCCATCGGGGTCGAGGTGTCCACATCGCCGCCACCTAGGTTCAGCACGCGCAGGCCCGCGCCACGTGTGCGGAGCTCTCCGGCGAAAGCGAGCATGTTCTGTGTCGATCGCCCCAGCCGATCCAGAGTGGTGATGACCAGAGTGTCGCCGTCTTGGAGGGCGTTCAGGGCGCGGTCGAACTGGGGTCGTGATGCTCGAGCGCCGGAGACTCCCTGGTCGACGTACAGGTCGTCGCGCCGAACACCGGACGCGAGAATATCGACCTCTTGCCTGTCGGTCGACTGCTGGCGAGTGGAGACCCGCGCGTAGCCAATCAGCTTCGACACTTCAGCCCCGAGCGTCTCGCATATCTATCGGTGTAGACCATAGATCAAGCATGAGGTTATGCGACGTAGTTATGAGAATCGACGCGCCGAAACATCGCCCGCATTCTCAGCGTTCTCGGCCACCGGGAACCCGGCGCGAGACGGGTAAGTGAGACGCCTCATATCCCTAGGGATACGAGACCGGTCGTTTGACGCTTCCGAGAACGTCACCTGTTCGATACCCTGCTCTACGGGGGTCCAAGTGCACATTCAAACCGTTCACATCCGCAATTTTCGGTGCCTTGAAGACGTAAAGATCAGATTCGATGACGTCACGAGTTTCATCGGTCCGAATGGAGCTGGCAAGTCAACCGTTCTGCGGAGTTTGGATTGGTTCTTTAACGGTGAAAAGGGGTCAGCTCTCACAAGCGAGGACGTCTTCGCTGGCGCAGATCTGAACGTCTCAATATCGGTGACAGTGACCTTCGACCGTTTGACCGACAGCGACCGCAGCGCCCTGGGCGACAAATATGCCCCAGCAGGCGCACCGACTTTCAGCGCTACCCGGACGTGGACCGCCGGCGAGGATAAAACATCGGGCGTCGGAGGTGTTTTTCCTGCCTTCGAGGCGATTCGCACGATCTCGGGTAAACCCGATCGTCGAAAGGCGTATACGGAACTGGCCGAAAGCCAACCGGAGTTGCTATTGCCGGCCTGCAGAACCGGCGACGAGGTCGATGTAGCCATGCTCGAGTGGGAGACCAACCATCCTTCCGACCTCACCGCTTCGAATTTGGCTTCGACGCACTTCTTTGGTTTCAACGGAAAGAATGTTCTTTCAGGAATTTTCGACTTTGTCTTCGTCTCGGCAGATCTTCGCGCGGGTGAACAAAGCATCGAAGGTCGAAAGACGGTTCTAGGCCGCATCTTGGAACGCACGCTCCAGCGGGAGGCTCTCGACGGCGCATACGAAGCCCTGGCAGAAGAGTTCGGGAATCGTCAAAAAACAATCAACGCAGATCACCTCGACGAGCAATTGCTCGACCTCGGAAAAGCGCTTAGTGCAGAGGTGGCTGCCTTCACCGCCGGAAAATCAGTCAGACTGACCGGTCTAACGCCCGAGCTCAAGCCGACATCTCCGGCCATCCGGTTGGCGATTGTCGACGCGCTCTCCGAAACGAGCATCGAGCGTCAGGGCCACGGATTCCAACGAGCATTGCTTATTGGTGCCCTGAAGCTACTCGCGGAACGGCGCGAAGGCGACAGTGCTGGGAATGTCATCACCCTCGCAATCGAGGAACCTGAACTCTTCCAGCATCCGACGCAGGCGCGAGTCTTCGCAAGTGTCCTCCGCAACCTGGCCTCCGATGCTCGGGCGGGAATCCAGGTCGCCTACGCGACACACAGCCCACATTTCGTGAATGCGTCCCACTTCGATCAGGTGAGACGCGTCACGCGGCTATCGAGTCCGGAATCTTTAGGGCAGGTTGTTGTGAAGCAGGCGTCGCTTGAGCAGGTCAAGGCCGATTTGGCAACGTACGTGTCAACAGACGCGCTGATGGCCCGCTGGGACCAAGTGTGCACAGCGAATCTCGCCGAGGCCTTGTTCAGCGACGCAGTCGTCTTAGTAGAGGGCACGACGGATAAGGCAGTACTGGAGGGGGCGGCGAGACGTGTTGGTCCCGAACCGCTCGAAAATTCGGGGATTGCTGTCGCGGATGCCGGCTCGAAATCGACGCTCCTTATACCGCACGCGATTCTTAATCGACTAGGCATACCGTCCATTGTTGTGTTCGACAATGATTCAGGCAGCGGCGCACGCGCCGCTGCAAAGTACTTCGAGCCACCGAAGAGCCCAGCAGAGCTGGATAAAATTGAAGCAGACGAGAAAGACCAGCAAGCAGCGAGCAACGGGAAGCTTCTCGCCTACTTCAAACAGTCAGCCCAAGAATTTCCTTGTGGAGTGCTTACAAAGAACCTGTTCGCCGTCGACGACAATCTCGAAGAGGTGCTGAAGGCCGAGTGGCCAGACTGGGAAATATCTCGAGTTCGAATTGTCGCGAGCGGAAGAGGAGCTCCCAAGAAAAACGCCGCGACTTACAAACTGGCTTCATCTGAAAGCGCAGAAACGCCAGGACCGTCTATCGAGGCGATCATCAAGCTGGCGCGCGACCTTGTCTTAGGGTGAAAGCATTCCCGGGACGCACGAAGTTTGAAGCCAACCCTGCGGGCCACTCGATGACATCGAGTGTCTCGGAACCGATGGGTGCCGAAACGCATGGGTTGCGAAACATCATCATGAGGTGCTCGACCTCAAGCGTATGACGCCCCGTCATCGGGCTTAATGTCGGGACAGTCCAACGGGCACCGTCGTAACCCGCCACGGTCAGAACCGCCAGCTTCCGGGGATTGCCCGCAGACCGTCCCGCTTACGAACGCTGGATTGCCGACCTGGCGAACGACGCCGGCGGCTTGCCGGGTCGGGTGGTCCGGTCGCCAAATCAGGTGAAACTTTGGTCAAGGCTCGTGACACCTCACAATCCCGGTCGACTCGCGACCATCATCTGCGGCCAGGCAACCGGCACCGCTACTTTGCTGCGCGTGCCGTGGTCTCGACGGCGGCGACCGCTGCCTCGACGCCAGAGCTCCACGGAGCGCCATGGCCCGGCAGCACCCACCTTGCGCCTGTGGCAACGATGGCTCGTAGGGACCTGATCGCCTGATCCGGTTCGTCGGTGAACGGTGCGGGCTGAGGTCCCTTCTTGCCGGTGAGCACGTGGCGAGTCGTGAGGCCGTCGCCTACGAACACGGCGTCGGCAGCGGGGACGTAGATGGCGATGCTGCCCTCGGAATGGCCAGGTAGTCCGATGATCTGGGGTGCGCCGGGAAGATCGAGCGTCTCGCCGTCGTGAACTTCGACGACCTCGGTCAGCCAGGCTGTGCGCATCCCGCCCTTTCGGAGCGCGTAGGCCATGAAGCCCAGCAGAGGACCCAGTCTCATCGGCTGCTTTGCGTTCGCAGGCTTCGGGCCGCCCTTCGCCCGCCCGGCATCGCGTGCGTGCACGTAGACGGGCACTTTGTGATCGCGCCGCAGCCGTTCGGCGAATCCCACGTGGTCGGAATCGCCGTGGGTCAGGATCACACCTTTGACGTCGTCGAGCGTGCGCCCCATCGACGTGAGTTCGGCGAGCAGTTCGCGCCAATGCCCGGAAAGCCCTGCGTCGATGACGGTCACTCCCTCGGGAGTGACGACGAGGTAGGCGGCGACGATGTCGCTGCCAATGCGGTGGAGAGAGGCGTTGAGTTCCATGATGGCTATCATACGTAGCCATGATAGCTATTGGCAATAGCTATACTGGGGTTATGCCAACTCCGGATAGGACCTCTCTCGACGCGATCGTGCTGGCCGCGTGCGACCTCCTTGAAAAAGAGGGGCTGGCCGGTCTGACCATGCAGGCCGTCGCCAATCGCGTCGGGGTTCAAGCGCCTTCTCTCTACAAGCGGCTGCAGAGTCGGAACGAGCTGATCCAGCTGGTGGCGGAAGCGAGTCTGACCGAGCTCGCCGGCCGCTTGAATTCCGCACCGAGCCCCTTGCAGCTCGCGAACAGGTTCCGTGCGTTCGGTCATGAGCGGCCCGCCGCATTTCAGCTGGTCATGACGCCGGGAGCGGGGATTCCGGTTGCCCGGCCTGAGTTCGGGGCCGCCGCGAGTGAGGCCATTCTCCGCCTCGCTGGAACGCTGGCCGGCGCGGATCATGCGCTCGAGGCAGCCCGCACGCTGACCGCTTGGGCCGCCGGCTTCGTCAGCATGGAGTTGAACGGCAGCTTCAAGCTCGGCGGCGACGTCGAGCGCGCGTGGGAATTCGGCGTGGCGAGGATTGTCGAGGCGATCGCAGCCACTCCATCCAGCTAGTCGCCTTCTGGCTCGACGGTGACCATCCGAGCTATTTGGCGACGTGACCTTTCGCGATCATGCTCTGCGCTGTCACAAGAATGGCGCCTCTCAGGATCATGCCGACCCCTTTCATCGGCATCGAGCCGCCAGTGGAGACGATAATTCGCTGCGCAGCGGCGTTTGGGTCCGTCATCGCGCGAACATCCGCTCGCGTGACCCATCCCATTCCCGCATGACGTTCCCCGTCCGGGTCGCCAGTGATCGTCGAGGTCGGCAGAGAAGAGCTGCGCAGACAAGTGCGGAAATTTGTGCAGACGAGTACCGAAGATGACACCGGCGGCAACCACCGGGCGACTGATGTTGAACATGCTCGGAACCCTGGCTGGGAACGAGCGAGAGTTGATCGTGGAACGGGTCTACGGTGGTATTGCCGCATCCCGAAAGTCCGGCACTGTCTTCGGCCGCCCGGTGTCGGATCCGAAGGTGACCGCCGAGAAGCTTCGGCTTGTGGGGGAAGCCCGGGGTCAGGGTGAGACCGCCGCCGAGGCTACCGGACTAGTCGGGTGGAGTAGAGCCCCTCTCTACCTCTACCAGGTAGAACAAGTCTCGACGGGAATGGGACTAGATGACCGTTGATCCGCGGGGACACGGACCCGCTCGCCGCGATTTCCCGGCATGCCCACCCACGACTCAAGCGAGAATGGCGCTGTTAGAGGGCCAAGTACCATTGGCCCAAATCGCGGCTTGGATCTTCATCTCGCGCGATTGCCCGTCAAGGAAATGCAGCGCACAGAGTCGCACCCCCGTCTCGCCTAATGGGAAAAGCATCGGGCCGGAGCGTCCATCCGCCTCCAAAAATTGCTGGGAGAAGTACAGCCGCTCCATTTCGTGCACGATCAGATCGAGGGTGAAACTTGGCCGCTTGCCGTACCGCTGATCGTTGTTCAAAAGTCGTAGAGCGCCGCAGGATTCAGGAACTGATGGCCCCAAAGCAGACTGCAATCATCGACTGAAAGTCGTGCGGCGTCTGCGGCGTCCTCCCACCCGTCACTGATCGCTGCGATCACTTTCTCGATGATGTGCCGGCCTTGCCGCTGGGTTAAGTCGTAGATGTGGGCACTGGTGAGAAGTACAGCAAAGTTGCTGATCTTGGTACCCTCGCGGTTGTAAGCCATCGCTTGCGTTGCGGTTTCGCCGGAGCGAGGCCCGGGCGTGAGGTCGTACGCAGGCGTGAGAGTGAGATGGCGGCCATCCCAGAACGCCGTGTGGTTGCGAGCGTGGTCATCGGAATTAGAGATCGCAATCGAGTAAGCGATCCGGCGGAACAGTTCCTGGCCGACCGCTGCTGGATCTGCACCGCGCTGGCGCAGCATATCCAGCAGCATCGGGTAGGTGACGTAGCGGGCGTACATCTCATCCTCGCCAGCGATCGTAAGGCCGGAGACAGTGTGGTGCCTTACACCTCCGGGTCCGCGATCGAAACGGCGCACCAGCAGAACTTCCTGCCCATTCGAGACGGCGATCTCGGTGTCGGCGACGTCAAGGCCGGCCGCGCGAGCCAGACGCATCGCGACAGTCTCCGCACCGACAACGGAGAACGAGGCGTCCGAGGGGGAGGGGAGCTTTGCGATCCAGTGCTCGTCGCCTCTGTCAAACAGAACCTTCGGACGGGCGCCGCCAATCGTTGTGCCGTGCACCAGCGCCGTTCCCAGCGAGTCGCTCAGGGGTCGCTTTTGCTGCAAAAGCGACGCCGCATGCGTCAGCTCGTCCAACGGCGCCGCGGTGCGACGGGGGATGTACTCCGTCTTGGACGCCTGGAAGTCGAGCGCACCAAACCGGTTCGAGCCCGACGCCAGCAGGTAGCCCAGTTCCGAGATCGCACTGTAATCGACACCACGCGTCGTCTCGATCACGTGACGACCCCAGAAGTCGGGAGAGCCATCACGCAGGGCCCCTGGCAGGGCGAGGCCCTCGAGACGCTCAATCCCGCTGTGCTGGAGAGAAACTTCTGGCTCATACAGGCTGATGGCGTCGCTGCAACGCAGGTATGAATCCGCGTAGGAGAAAACGAACCGGCCGCCGCGCTGTTGAACCTCGCCTACGACGACAGGCCCGGTCTCTCCGCGAAGCCACGTCCAGACGTACACGTTGTCGGGGCGCAGGTCAGAGGCTGTCATGGAACCGTCGGGTTCAACCGGAACACCTCGCCACCCAGCGTTTCGTCCGAATCACGAGCCGCCGCTTTCCCACAGCCTTGACCTAGATGACAGACGGTCCACATTCCTCACCTGAGTTCATTTTCGGCCGGTCTTCCGTTGCTCAACTCATACTGGTGCGTCAGCCCTCGGCTTGTCGACCAGGCTCCCAAGATGTCGTCCATACCGGGAAATGAGCGGGCGCCTGCCGCCTGTATGGTCACAGGTTGATGGGGAGGCGCGGTGATTCCACTGATGAAAGCTTGCTAGATCGGACTGATCGGCGACCGGCACGGTGATACGGGCCACTTACTCGCAGCCTCCGAAGCGATGATCGCGGGCGGTGTAGCCGTGCTAGTTGCGCTGGGCGACTTCGGTTTCGTATGGCCCTAGCGAAATCGGGACAGAAATCTCAACAAACTCAGTCGCTGCCTGCAAGATCGGGGCCAGACTCTGTACTGGGTCGACGGCAATCATGAGGACTTCCGCACCCTATACGCGAAGTTTGCCCTGACCGACGATGGACAGCGCCCCATCCGGGACAACATCATTCACCTTCCCCGCGGATACAGAACCACACTCGCGTCGGGCAAGACGATGGCCGTCCTAGACGAAGCCAACCCCATCGACCGCAACTGGCGCGTTGAAGGACACCGTTGGTGGCCCGAGGAATCAATTACTGAAGCCGAGCTTCGAACCCTCGGCAGTGAACATGCCGATCTTCTCGTCGGTCACGACGCCCCTCTGCACCTACCAAGTTTGGACAGTCACCTTCGCAGCACCGCGACACTGGGGGACCACAGAATGCGGGCGTTCGCCGAAGCCGGCCGCCGAATGTTTCACCGCGGATTCCTGCAGGTACAACCGGCTCTGTACGTTGGAGGCCACTACAACCGCTTCATGGACCAAACCATCGAATACGACCAATCTGGCCAAACCTTTCGGTGTCGGGTGGTGCTTCTTGCAGCAAACGACCTGAGCGATGACGAGGACGCGCTCCTCGTTAGTCGGCGCGCGGACGTCATCCTTCACCGTGTGCTTGCAGCGGCGCACAACCCCCGTGGGAAGAACACCTAGCTCGTCGAGCCACCCAATGACATGCTCGCGTTCGCCGGCCCACCAATGCCCGCCTGGGCAGTAATTGCGCTTCTAGGCGCCAGAGATCGGAAGAGGGCTTGAGCCGATCGCAACCCGTGGGTAACGCTGAACCTGACAGCTCGATTTCGATCGATGATCGCCCAAAAGCGCTAGACGTACATAATCTCGACTTCTCAGTGCGACCGCTGGTGAGAGACGACGAACTGTGCGACGGCGAACGCGACAGCGATTGCCGTCAAGATGCTTGCGATCGAGGACGCTATGTCCCGTCCGTTCACGCGATGCACCTATCCGACCCATTGGATCAATAATCGCAACCGATAGATAGACCGCCAGTCAGCGAATGCCGCGCATGACATTTTCGGACGCGCAAACGCGTCGTCCGGAAGGGCGGCATCATGGCAAAGACCGAAAGCTCAAGCGGGGCACGCGACGAGCGACCTGTAAAGAACTGGGTGGGACGCTATGGCGAACTCGTTCGCTTCGTTGCAAAACACGATGGGATGCCTCGCGAGCAGCCTGGCGGCGGCACAGAGAACCGAGCCGAGTCCCTTCTCGGCGGCTGGACTCGTTATCAGCGCCGCCGCTTCGCCGGCGGAAACCTGCCGAGTTGGCAACATGCACTTCTCGAGCAGATCGACGGCTTCTCGTTTGATCCCCACGCCGAGCTGTGGAACGAGCAGTATGAACTACTGGCCAGGTTTCAAGCTGCACACGGGAGGGTGCCGAGCTACCGATCACAGGATCAAAGCGAGCGGGCCCTTGGCGCCTGGGTCCATAAACAAAGGCACATCTACAAACGCAGCCAGCTCCCCGCCGGACGCGTGTCGGCATTGAGGAAACTGCTGATCAAGATCGTTTAGGCACGCCGCTTCTGTGGTAACTGTCTTCCAGAACGGGAAGAGCGACCGAGCGACAATGTCTACTCTCAAGTAAATGCGGGATCATCGTCGCGGCGTGTGGAGCCAGAGCGCCGCACATGGGATTAGATCAGCCCGTCGTGCTGGCGACCTGGTCCTCGTCCTCCGGCTTCGCTGCGACCGCCTCCATGACGCGCCCTGCCATTTCCGCAAAGTCCGGGATCACGCTCGCCCAATACATGAGATCCGTGAGGCCCATCATTGCCTCGCCGACACTCAGTCTGTAAAAGCGATCAGCGGTGAGGCCGGACGGCAGTTCAGTAACGTTGCAATAGCCCCGCAGGTTCATGCCCCGATCCACCAGCCACTCTCGAATCCTATTCATCAAGGCATGCTGGAACTCAGCCGCTCCCTGCTGCGGCGAGTCAATAGTGCCCACTGTAAGGCGCGAGCTGGTCTGCCCGAATTTCTTCGGAATGTTGGTAAACGAGCGCGGTTCGATGACCGCACCACCCGGTTTTGGAAGCCTACCCATGGGAACAGTTTATCTACTTCTCACCGAATAAACGCTATAAAAAGCTTTGAGCGGTTCGTTATTCGTTTATGCACCATATTTTGGTGCAATCTCCGCCGTGGGACCGTGAGCTGACAGAGGTGCCCGCACACACATTCCGGCATGACATCACTCGCTTCCGTTTCAGACACCCTCAAATTCAACGAACGTTCCTCTTCCGAGCGCACGATTGCTTCTGGCAAAAGCAAGACACCCTCCGTTACGTACGACAAGACGATGCGCACACTCGTGTTCGCGGAGGCTTTCGAGCACCCGACAGTAGCGGCGGCGCGGGCTTGGCTGCGTCCAGGCGGCACGATGAATAAGAAAGCCAGCGCGGCGATTCAAGCGCTTCGCACGCAGCTCGCGGACGACGTGGCCGAACAGATTCGCAGATACGAACCAGACGGACTCCCGTCCGCGAACGCCGCGCACATCCGCGACTTCGTCCGAGACGCGATGACCTTGACGCTTCCGCAGACCGCGTACTCCGTCGAGGCGCTCATCAGCCCTGTCACGTACTTCGTGCATTGGGCAGTCTTCGTCGTCGGGGCTGAACTCGACGCCGACATCATCTTCGACCGTGAGCTGATCGAAACGTACGTCCGAAAGGAACTGCCGTCTGACATCGCCCCGGGCACCCGACGCAACTACCGGGCTTGGATCACCCGCGTTGCCGAAGCGGTGGCGCCCGACAAGAACCCCCGTCGTCCAATGCCACTCAATGAGCGACCGATGGAGCAGCCTTACACGAGTGCAGACTTGGTAGCCCTCGACCGTTGGGCCAGCGGTCAATCGACGAAATACACCCGCTCGAACGCCGCAGTTTTGATAGCGCTGGGCGCAGGCGTCGGGTTGACTTCTATCGAGATTGCACAGCTGAAGAGTGAGCAGGTCCGGATTCACGAGTCCGGGCTGGTTGAGATCGACGTCATCGTCGAGGGCGAATCGAAGCGACGAGTCATTGTCTCTTCACAGTTCGAGAAGGTCATCGCCAAGGCAGTGAAAAAACTCGCGTCTGAAGAATTCGTTTTCCTGCCCCTCCGGTCGAGGACGAACAACGCCGTCATCAGCGGTTTCGTTGGGCGCACCTCTCGTTCTGCCGGGACACCGACAGTGACCGTCCGTCGCCTTCGCAACACGTGGTTCGTAACCCAGATGGCCAACCGGGTCGACGTACTCACACTCATGGAGGCCGCTGGGCTCCAATCGTTGGAGTCCATTTCACGCCTCGCTCAATACGTCCCGCGACCGGCCGCGGACGACCGCGACGCACAGCTGCGAGGCGTTCTGTGAGCCGCCCAACAAACCTCAGTAAGTACGAAGAGGCTGACCAGTGGATGTGCCATAGCTTCGGCGCAGGCATGCGCGATTATCTCGATTCGACAATGGCTGACCCCATCGGCGTTGCCGTCGTCGAAGTAGACCGTCTGATCAAGAAATCTGGCGTGCGCAATTCCCTCCGTGACTGGCAGGCGCAGGACGCCAAGTCCGCGGCCGGCCGACCCGCGATCTTCACCCCGGCAGCAGCGCTCGGACTTATCCTCCTCCAACTGCGGCTCGGAAAGTCACCACTAATCACGCATATGACCCAGACCGTTCTCGGGCTGAATGCGACTCACCGCAAGGTACTCGGGCTAACCTACGACGAAATCGATGAGCGCCTGTACGACCGAATCTGGACCGCCATTATGCGACTCATCCGCCTCGTTGACGAGTTCCCAGGGCGGCGAGACAAGATCCTCACCCAAGCCGAATTCATCGCAGTCAAAAAGGCTCGCGACGCCGCCGACACTCAGATGAGACGCGAGAGGATGTTCATCCTTGCCAACACTCTTATCGAGGCATCGCGCCAAATGATGCGGCAAGATCTGCTCGATCGATACGAAGGCAACGTCGCTATCGATGCAACGTGTGTTCCCATTGCGGGAAAACTGGGAAACCCTTCGTCGAAAGTTCTTGTAGGAGATCGGCGGAGTATCAACTACGACGCCGGCTATTACCGAGGCACCGGCAGTCATGACGCCGTGACGCACTCCGACGCCACCGTCCTGAAGAAGACCGAGCCCGGTGTCAAGCACCACGCCAAGTCGCGCGCGAAACTCGTCTGGGGCACGGAGCTTGAAATCAGCCGCACCACAGCCAACCTGCACGAAAAGGAAGACCTCTTCCCGATGATCACTACCGCCGTGAGCTTTCACGTTCCGGGCGCAATCAAGGGCGAAGGACTCCGACTAGTGCAATCGATCAAGGCCCGAGGGCATCGGATCAACCTGGTTATCGTCGACCGCGCCTACAACTACGGGATCTATAACGAATTTGCAGTACCGGTCAGAAGACTCGGTGGCAAACTCGTCGTCACCTATCAGGACCAACATCTTGGCGCTCAAGCGTATGACGCACGCGGATTCGTCCAAATCTCCGGAACCTGGCACCTGGACACCATCCCGCAGGTACTTCGAGACGCCGACAAGGTCATCTTGGGCGCCCGTAACAAGTTCAAGAAGTCCAAAGCGAAAGACTCCCGCAGCGTCCGTTCGGACATCAAA
Source organism: Salinibacterium xinjiangense (assembly GCF_014645015.1). GTDB lineage: Bacteria > Actinomycetota > Actinomycetes > Actinomycetales > Microbacteriaceae > Rhodoglobus > Rhodoglobus xinjiangensis. The sequence goes on along the minus strand of NZ_BMLC01000005.1, from coordinate 207,952 downwards.
GCCGCAGAGGATCTCTACGCCAAGCAAGTTGCCAAGCGCAGGAACTACATGCTCAAGGCGAAGGGCCAAATGGACGAGAATTTGACTCGTCGATACCTCCTGCCGACGACCACCGCCGAATACGCGATGTGGAAGAGACGACCCGGCACGCACCAAGGAGACACCGTCATGATGAAACATCCCGAGGTCGTCGACCCTGCCGACACTAACCCCAGCGGACTAAAGCACGAACAGTACTTCCCCTTCGGAGATAAAGACTGGTCCGCAGCTATGGGTTTGCGCAACGGCGTCGAGTCCGTCAACCGCAATATCAAACGCGCCCAATACGAGGACCTCGCCAACCCTGACCATCGCGCCGTCCGAGGAAACACGTACACCTACCTTGTCGGCGCACTCTCAACCGTCGTTGAAAACCTGCGCCAAATCCTGAGCTTCTACAAACGACAGCTGGCCACGAAATCGCTGACCCCAAAGAACGACTCGATTCCCGCGGTCTTCTGGCAGAGCGACCTGTTCCCCAACGGGAGCGACACAGGTCAGCAGCCTCCGGGGTAGTCAGCCCGCGGTAGTCATCCCGCACATTTGACATCATCTCCCGCACGAACACGTCGATACGGCGCGCCTGAAAACCTCAGGCGCGCCGTTTTTTCATTTCCGGGGAGTTTTCGGTCCCGTCGAGCGGCCACACCGAACAGAAAAACCCCATGAAAAAAGGCCGGACAACTCGTAAAAAGTTGTCCGGCCGAATTTTCCGAAGACAGACCCGGTAATTACCCGAATCTCCCAACGTGCGCGAAGGGGGACTTGAACCCCCACGCCCTATACGGGCACTAGCACCTCAAGCTAGCGCGTCTGCCATTTCCGCCATCCGCGCGCAGTGGTGAATCCTTCGCAGGACCACCGAAGTATGAGAATAGCACCCTTCTGCGACCCTCGACGTACACACCTAAGGTGGAGGCATGGCCGAGAACACCGAGCTCGAATCAACTGCCCGTATCGCCCGCGACCTGATCAGGTTCGACACGTCGAACTACGGCGAAGGGAAATCGAACGGCGAGACCGAGGCCGCCGAATATCTCGGCGCCATCCTCGAAGACATGGGCCTGACCACCGAGTATGTGGATGCCGCCCCCGGCCGCACGAGCGTCATCGCAAGAGTCCCCGGCGCCGACGGTGACAAGCCGGCCCTGGTCGTTCATGGTCATATCGATGTCGTGCCGGCGGACCCGGCCAACTGGACCGTCGACCCATTCGCCGGTGAGATCCGCGACGGGCTGCTGTGGGGCCGTGGAGCCGTCGATATGAAAGACATGGACGCGATGATCATCACCGCGCTCCAGGACGTCCTCGGCTCGGGACGCCAGCCCGCGCGCGACCTCATCATCGCGTTCTTCTCTGACGAGGAGAACGGGGGAGTGTTCGGCTCCCATCACATCGTCGACACGCGACCTGACCTGTTCGCCGGAGCCACGGAGGCGATCAGTGAGGTCGGCGGCTACTCCGTGCACATCAACGGCCAGCGTGCCTACCTGCTGCAGACCGGCGAGAAGGCCCTGGTGTGGATCAAGCTGGTCGCGCGCGGCACCGCCGCACACGGCAGCCGCATCATCCATGACAATGCCGTCACGAAGCTCGCCAGGGCGGTCGCGACGATCGGACAGCAGGAGTGGCCGGTCGAGCTGACCGCGACCACACGGCAGCTGGTGGCAGAGCTCGCGCGACTCATGAACGTCGATCCCGAGACCACGGGTCCCGATGAAGTGGTGCTGAGCACCGGATCCGCCGCCGGATTCATTCACGCGACGCTGCACACCACCACCAACCCGACGCTGCTGAAGGCCGGGTATAAGCACAATGTGATTCCGGATGTCGCGGAAGCCCTCATCGACATCCGAACCCTGCCTGGCGAGGAAGATGCGGTGCTCGCTCGGGTGCGCGAACTGGTCGGCGACGACATCGACATCGTGGTCATGCACCGCGATGTCGGCCTCGAGAACAGCTTCGACGGTGCACTCGTGGATGCGATGGTCGGCACGCTCAAGGCGCACGATCCTGGCGCGGAGGTGCTGCCGTACCTGCTTTCGGGCGGCACCGACAACAAGGCGCTGTCGAAGCTGGGCATCAAGGGATACGGTTTCGCACCGCTGCAACTGCCGCCCGGTCTCGACTTTCCGGGCATGTTTCACGGCGTTGACGAGAGGGTTCCGTTGGACGCACTAGTCTTTGGCAGGCAGGTACTGGGGGACCTGCTCTCGAACTACTAAAGCTGGCCCGAACCGAGGAGACCCCGATGGGCTTCATTGAAGCAATCATTCTCGGACTCGTCCAGGGGCTGACGGAGTTTCTTCCCGTGTCATCGAGTGCTCACCTTCGCATCGTTGGCGAGTTCCTGCCCGGCGCGAACGACCCCGGCGCGACCTTCACGGCGATCACGCAGATCGGCACCGAGCTTGCGGTGATCCTGTATTTCCGCAACGACATCGTGCGCATCATCAGCCGCTGGTTCAGGCATTTCGGTTCGGCCGGAGGTGCACATTCCAAGGGCGTTCCCAAAAATGATCCGGATGTGCGCCTCGGATGGCTCATCATCATCGGCACACTGCCGATCGTGGTCATCGGATTCCTCGCACAGGACACCATCCGCACCGTGTTCCGCTCCCTGTGGCTCATCGCGATCGTGCTTATCGTGTTCGGCATCATCCTCGGGCTCGCCGACTATTTCGGTAAGAAGATCCGCCCGATCGAGGAGATGACATACGGGCACGGCATTGCGATCGGTCTCGCCCAGGTGCTCGCCCTGATCCCCGGGGTGTCCCGCTCGGGCGCAACCATGACCATGGGGCTCTCCCTCGGATACACGCGACCCACCGCCGCGAGGTACGGATTCCTGCTCGCCATCCCGGCGGTCTTCGGGAGCGGACTGTATGAGCTCGTCCACAGTTTCGGCGAGCCCGCCGGGGTCTACGGCTACCCGGAGACACTCGTCGCCACGGTAGTTGCCTTCATCGTCGGCTATATCGTCATCGCCTTTCTCATGCGCTACATCGAGAAGCGCTCGTTCCTGCCTTTCGTTATCTACCGACTGCTGCTGGGAACCGTGCTGCTGGTGCTGCTGTCAAACGGGATCATAAAGCCGCTCTAGGCTGGACCAGTGAAATCCTGGAGCCGGCCCGAGGTTCCGCGGTTGCCGGGTCACGGTGCCGCTCCTCGTGTCTTCGACACCTCGTCAGCGTCGATCGTCGAGTCGAACGCAGACGCTGTCGCTGGGCTATACGTGTGTGGAATAACCCCGTACGACGCCACCCACATCGGTCATGCCGCCACGTACCTGGCCTTCGACACGCTCGTCCGACTCTGGCTCGACGCCGGGCACGACGTGAGCTACGTGCAGAATGTGACGGATGTTGACGATCCGCTCCTGGAACGCGCGACAGCTAGCGACGTCGACTGGCGCGTTTTGGCGTCGCAGCAGGTCGAGCTGTTCCGAGGTGACATGCTCGCGCTCAGCGTGATCCCGCCGGATCACTATGTCGCGGTCACGGACATGGTCACGCCTGTCGCGTTGGCGGTGGTGCGGCTTCTCGATACCGGCACGGCGTACCGGCTCGGTGACGACGTGTATTTCGACAGTGCGGCGGCCGCCGCATCCTCCCCTTGGCACCTGGGCCAGGAGAGTCTGCTGAATCGCGAGATCATGCTCGAACTCGCGGCAGAGCGCGGTGGGGATCCTGAGCGCGAAGGGAAACGCGATCCTCTCGATCCGATGCTGTGGATGGGCGCGAGGCCGGGGGAGCCGTCGTGGCCGAGCGAATTGGGCGACGGCAGGCCCGGCTGGCACATCGAGTGCTCGGTCATCGCGCAGGAGTTTCTTAACGTCCCGATGACCGTCGCCGGAGGAGGGCGGGACCTTGTCTTCCCGCACCACGAGTTCACCGCCGGCCATACCGCGGCCCTCACCGGTCGCGATCACGCCCGCGCTCACGTTCACGCCGGACTCGTCGCGTATCGCGGAGAGAAAATGAGCAAGTCCCTTGGCAATCTCGTGTTCGTCTCCGCGCTCACCGCGGATGGTGTCGACCCGCGCGCGATCCGACTGGCCATTTTACGGAACCACTATCGGGGTGACTGGGAGTGGACCGACGAGGTGCTCCGCACCGCCGAGTCACAATTGGCCGCCTGGGACGTGTGGGCAGGGGCGACGGCCGACGGTGACGGCATCCTGCAGCAATTGCGGGATGCCCTCGCCAACGATCTCGACACGCCTGCCGCACTGGCCATCGTGGATGCTCGCGTCGGCAGCGGTGTCGCCCCCACCCCGGTCGATCTCGACGCGATCCACGCCCTGCTCGGTGTCGCGCTGCGCTGAGCAGCCGACCGGCCACAAAGACGCGAAACCACGGTTAGCCAGCCCTGCAGCCGCCAAGAGGGTGGCCTGGTCTTCGGCACCCGGAAGGGCCAGCCGGGTCTACATCGCCGCGGCGGCCGATAATCGCCGGTGTCCGCGCGTGCGTCGGGGCGAAACTGCTCGCCCCGCTGGAACGCCGCACAACTGGGCCATCACTACAACCCGTACATGCTCGCTCATCACCTAGAAAAATGAGGAATTATTCATCTAAGCTGGGCACGACCGACCTGAGGTCGGATTATGAATACCCGAAAACCCGGCAAACTGAACAAAGGACAATGCAATGAAGCGTCTGCTCCCCCTCGCCACCGTGCTCGCGGTCGGTCTTACCGTGGCGATCAGCACACCCGCTGCGGCCGCATCCGCCACCATCAATGTCCCCAATGATTTCGTCCCGGCACTGTCTGATACCCGCGCGAGTGGACACTACGAAGTGGTCGGCACCGCACTTCACATCTACACCGACAATGCGACCTCGACGGCTAAGGTCGCGGAGTACATAGCCTCGGGCGTGCCGCTCGCCTCCGCGGGTGAACCATCGCTCGACTACACGGCTTCGTTCGGAATTGCACCGGGATTCCAACTCGTCGTCGACTTTGACGGCGACGGCACCAACGACGGAATCCTGGTCGGCGAGACCGTCTACGGCACCGACTGGTGGGCGAGTAACGGTTCCGCACCCTTCGTCAAGCAAGCAGCGCCGTTGAAGACAGGGGGCTCGGGGAGCGCCTATCACGGCTCCCTCGAAGCTTGGAGAATGGCCTTTCCCCAGGCTATCGTCTCTGCCTTCGGCTTCTCGTTGGGCTCTGGTGTTTATGCCGATGGAAAGCTAAACGCCCTGCAATTTGCTGGAGATCGATACACCTTCTCCACGCCGGTGGTGCTGACCTCGAAATCCGATTGCAAGAACGGCGGCTGGGCAACTAGCTCGGCACCGGTATTCCGCAATCAGGGCGACTGCGTGCGCTTCTTCGCCTCCGGGCGTTGACCTCGCACAACATATGGCCCCGTTGAGCGTCGTCGAGACGTGAGAAAGACGGTTATGAGCAATCCCTGTCGAGTTGGTTTGGGGGTCAGCTTCTAAAGTCCGGCGGAGGGTGTTGAACCCCTGGTGTGAATGACGAACTCAGCACCCTCCCGACCGCGCCTGATGTATTCCACGATGCTCTGGTGCTCTGCGCTGCGGAATTATTCTTATGCGAGAACCCAGTAGATGTGGGTGACGAACTTGCGTACGACATTAAAAAACTAGCCGTCTGGCCGAATCGCGCCGGATCATGAGAGTGCGGTCTGACACCGCAGCCGATACCCCTTTTGGCGCAGGACGTCGAGCCTTACCTAGCCGCTCACACCGACTGGATCAGGTGCGCGCGGGGTGGACCGCACCTACTCCTTCGGGCGCCAGGGTTCGTCGCCCGCGGTTCCCTCACCGGGCTTGTCGCCGGGCTTATCCCCGGTGCGCCGCAGGTACCGCTCGAACTCCTGGGCTATCGCTTCGCCGCTGGCCTCAGGCGAATCGACGGTGTCCCTGGCCTGCTCCAGCTGCGCGATGTACGACGCCATGTCGTCGTCGTCACCGGCGAGCGCATCGATTCCCGTCTCCCAGGCCTGGGCTTCGGTAACGAGGTCGCCGCGCGGGATGACGACATCCACGATCTCTTCAAGCTTGTCGAGGATGGCGAGGGTCGCCTTGGGCGATGGGGCGTTGTGCACGTAGTGGGGCACTGACGCCCAGATCGACATCGTGGTGACCCCGGCCAGCTCAGCGGCGTTGCCGAGCACTGACAGGATTCCGACCGGTCCCTCGTAAGCGCTCCGCTCGATCGAAAGCTGCGACCGCACTCCCGCGTTCTCGCTGCTCGTGAAGATCGAGATGGGCCGTGAGTGCGGCACATCGGCCAGCATCGCGCCGAGGAAGACGATCGAAGAGATCTCGTTTGTCTCCACCACATCGAGGATCTCGCGCGTGAACGTCTTCCACCCACGTGACGGCTCTGTGCCGAGCAGCAGGTAGACATTGGGTCCGTTGGCTCCGCTGACCGTCAGCTCGGCATCTTCGGCAATTCCGACGGCTGGTGCACTATTGGGCCTGGTGGGACCGTAGACGGTTACTCCCGGCCACACCAGCGACCGGTTGCCTTCATCGTCGTTGGCGATGGAGGGCCGGTTGAACTGGTAGTCGAAGTAGTCCTCGGGATCCACCTCGGCGATGGGGTAGAGATCGAGCAGTTCCTTGAGCGCCCGAACGGCGCCGCTGGCGGCCTCGCCCGCATCGTTCCAGCCCTCGAACGCGACGACGAGCAGCCGTCCGCTACCGAATTGGCTGTCAGTCACAGGTTTCCTTCCTTGCCCGAATCGAGTGACCGGGCGTTCTTCAAGGATAGAACTACGATGGTGCGTTGTGACTCACTCTGCTCCTGCCGCCGTTCTCTGGGACATGGATGGCACCCTCGTCAATACCGAGCCCTACTGGATAGCCGCCGAGACCGAGCTGATCGAGGCGTTCGGCGGCTCATGGTCCCATGAGGAAGCTCTCCAGCTGATCGGCTCTGGACTGTGGCGTTCCGCCCAGATCATGCAGACCAAGGGTGTGGCCCTCACCGAGGTCGAGATCATCGACAATCTCACAGACAAGGTGATCGAACAGCTCGTGGAATTCGGGATTCCGTGGCGCCCGGGAGCCCGCGAACTGCTCATGGAACTGCGCGAAGCCCGCATCCCCACCGCTCTCGTGACGATGTCGGTCGGCAGGATGGCTCACCACGTCGCCGACCGGCTCGGATTCGTCGGCTTCGATGCCGTGGTGTCCGGGGATGACGTGACCAACAGCAAGCCGCATCCTGAGGCATACCATCGGGGGGCCGAGCTGCTCGGTGTCGACATCACGCAATGCCTGGCGATCGAGGATTCACCCCCCGGAATCGCATCGGCCTCTGCAGCGGGTGCGGTCGTCATCGGCGTGCCGTTCATGGTCGAACTCATCGATTCGCCGGCTGACGTTCTCTGGCCCACCCTCGACGGGCGCACCGTCTCAGACCTCTCGGCAGCATTTTTGATCGAAGGTGCGCGATGAGTGACGGCTTCCGTCGACAGAGCGGCCCATTTCGCGTGGGAGACCGCGTACAGCTCACCGGCCCGAAGGGCAATCTGAACACGGTCACCCTCGAGGTGGGCGGCACGTTCCACAGTCACCGTGGAGTTCTCAGCCACGATGCGATCATCGGGCAGCCGGATGCCTCCGTGGTCGAGTCCACGAATGGTGTCGAGTACCTCGCCATGAGGCCGCTGCTTACCGACTTCGTGATGTCGATGCCTCGCGGCGCCGCAATCATCTATCCCAAGGACGCGGCCCAGATCCTGGGACAGGCCGATATCTTCCCCGGTGCGACGGTGGTCGAGGCCGGGGTGGGGTCGGGTGCCCTGTCGCTGTGGCTCCTGCGGGCGATCGGCGCCACCGGCACACTGCACTCCTTCGAACGCCGCGACGAATTTGCGGATGTCGCCAGGGCGAACGTCACAGCATTCCTCGGCGCCGAGCCAACCAACTGGTCCGTCACGGTCGGAGACCTGCAGGTGGCGATGCCCGCGACGGTCGCCGACGGCAGCGTCGATCGCATCGTGCTCGACATGCTCGCCCCGTGGGAGTGCCTCGACGAGTGTGCCGACGCGCTCACCCCCGGCGGCGTGCTCATCTGCTACATCGCCACCGTCACCCAGCTGTCTCGAGTGGCCGAGGCGATTCGCGAGACCGGCGCTTTCACCGACCCCGAGCCCAGCGAGACGATGGTGCGCACCTGGCACGTCGAGGGTCTCGCCGTGCGTCCTGATCACAGGATGATCGGACACACCGGATTCCTCATGACGGCCCGTCGCCTCGCCCCGGGTGCAGTGTTGCCAGCCCTGAAGCGCCGCGCGTCGAAGTCGGATTTCAGCGATGAGGATGTCGAGGCCTGGACCCCCGGTGCACTGGGGGAGCGCACATCCAGCGCCAAGCGACTGCGCAAGACCGCCCGTGAAGCGCAGGCGGCGGCGCGGGCAGCCACAGGAACCACCCCAGCCGACCAGTAGAGTATTTTCGTAGCCGGGCGATTTCGCATGGCAAAGAAATGAGATTTCTCGTGCGCAAGCTTCCAGCCATCATCGCGGCCTCAGCACTGCTGGTCTCCCTCTCGTCGTGCGCAGCGGGCCCTGGCGGCATCGATGGTTGCGTACCGTCGATCGCTTCAGGCTCCAACGCCGCCCTCGTGACGGCTGACGGCACGTTCGGCAATGACCCGAAGGCATCGTTTCCGACGCCGCTGGTGGCCGCCGGTGCCAGCCAGATGCATGTCATCTCCGACGGCAACGGCAATGGCAAGCGCGTCGCGCCAGGGGCCACCACCGTGGTGCAGCTGACGATCTACGACGGCAAGACCGGCGACACCATCATCGCGACCAATTACGACAATGCTGGCGCGCTCTTCAGTGCCATCGACTCCACCCCCGCGTTCGGTGCCATCGGACAGTGCGCGAGGGTCGGTTCGCGAGTCGCGGCCGTCGGAACCGCGGGTGACCTCATCGGCGATGGCGCCATCCAGCAAAACAGCCTGTCGCTTGCTGCGGATGACACGGTCGCGATCGTCGTCGATGTGCAGTCTGTCTACCTCGGTAAAGCCAACGGCGCAGACCAGATCCTGAAGGCCGGATTCCCGTCAATCGTGCTCGCGCCGGACGGACGCCCTGGCTTCACCTTCCCCGACCCCAAGCCGCCCACCACGCTGGCGATCGAGACCCTGAAAGCCGGAAACGGTGCGAAAGTCGAGAAAGACGACAGGGTCGTGCTGCACTACACGGGCGTGCTCTGGGACACCAAAAAGGTCTTCGATTCCACCTGGGAACGTAACGCTCCGGCGATGCTGGTGGCAACGAGCCTGAAAGACAACCCCGGTGGCTTGGTTCCCGGATTCGCGAAAGCCCTGGTCGGCCAGCGCGTCGGATCGCAGGTCATCGCAGTGATCCCGCCGAAAGACGGATATCCGACGGGTCAGGGCCCCTCCACCGTGCCGGATGGCTCAACGATGGTGTTCGTGTTCGACATCCTCGGCATCGAATAGCCCGTTCACGTGGCCAACGTGGGTGGTGCATCCAGGATCCCGGCAGAGGAGAGACTCTTCAGCCTGGTCCTCGCGCTGCTCGCCACAGATGCCGGCCTAACCAAGACCGACATCCTCTCGACGGTGCAGGGGTATCGCCAGAAGTTCTCCCGCTCGGGAGACAACGCGAACCTGGAGCGCCAGTTCGAGCGCGACAAGGACGACATCCGCGACCTCGGGGTGCCCCTCGAGACCATCGACAGTCCCGGGCACGCCGGTGACAACCACAACCTGAGGTACCGCATCCCGCGGGGGGCGTACGAGTTGCCCACGGATATCCGTTTCTCGCCGGAAGAGACGACCCTCTTGAACCTTGCCGCGATGGTCTGGCGCGAAGGATCGTTGTCTGCCGAATCCCGGCGCGCCATCCTCAAACTGCGGTCACTCGGAGTGACGACGACCGAACCTGTCCTGGGGTACGCACCCCGGGTCCGCGTGCGTGAAGCCGCTTTCGATCCGCTCGGCACGGCGCTGGAGAGGCGCCAGGTCGTTCGCTTCGGATACCTGAAGCCCGGCGAGAGCGAAGCTCGTGTGAGAACGGTCGAGCCGCGCGCGCTGGTGCAGCACCAGGGTCGCTGGCACCTGTTCGCTACCGACCAGTCCACGTCGACGACGAAGACGTTCCTCCTGAGACGGATCGTGACCCAGGTGAGCACGCTCGCCACCACTTTTGCGCCGTCGGCACCGGGACAGGCCGACCTCGCACTCTCCGAGCTCGAGACGGTCTGGAACTCGAACTCGGCCGTCGTTCAGGTCGACGAGGGCACGGATGCCGCGACCCGCCTCGGTAAACGACGAGGAGCCACAGTTCCCGGCGCCGGAACCCTCAACCTCCACTATTCCGACCTCAACATCTTCGCTGACGAGCTCGCCGGCTATGGTCCGGAGGCTCTCGTCATCTCGCCGCCAGAGCTGCGTGACGCGGTGCGGGCGCGGCTGGAGCGAACGGCGGCAGATCATGGCTAAACGAAGTGGCGCCGCGCAGAACCCTCCGAGGCTCGCCCAGGACAAACTCGTTTTCCTGCTGTCGCTCGTGCCGTACCTGATGGATCACGACAGGGTGCGGGTGGTGGACGCTGCCCGCCACTTCGGGGTGCCGCCCGAGCAGATCCGCGAGGCTGTGCGGCTCATCGGTGTGTCGGGCATCCCGGGTGAGACTGCCACGTACCAGCACGGCGACCTCTTCGACATCGCATGGGACACCTTCGAAGAGACCGACGAGATCGTCCTGACGAACCTCGTGGCTATCGACGAGTCACCGAGATTCTCCGCCAGGGAGGCCGCAGCCCTCATCGCAGGGCTGCAGTACCTGTCATCGCTGCCCGAACACGCCGACCGCGAAGCGATTGCGACTCTCAGCTCTAAGCTCTCGAGGGGCGCGTCGTCGGCCCCGAGCCCCGTGGGCGTGGAGGCGAGCGAAACCGACAGCACCCTCGCGCTCATCCGGACCTCCGTCGAGAATGGCCTCCGCCTCGAGTTCGACTACCTGAACTCCCAGGGTCAGCGGGAGCGACGTGAGGTCGATCCGTTGAGGGTCGAATCGATCGACGCGGACTGGTACCTGCGCGGCTGGGATCATGGCCGGGAGGCCGTGCGCACCTTCAGGCTCGACCGCATGTCCACTCCGGCCATCACAGTCGAACCCATCACCCACGACCCGAGGGACGTGCCGCTGCCCGACGTGCTCTTCGAGGGTTCGGCTGATGACCTCTTCGTCACCCTCGATGTCGCTGCTTCGGCACTGCCGCTCATCGCCGACTACGTTCCGGAGGGCACTGTCAGCTCCGAACACGACGGCCTCGTGCGGACGACGGTCCGGGTATCGCACTATCACGGGCTCAAACGACTCATCGCCCGGCTGCCGGGGGTCGCGACCGTCGTCGAGCCTGCCGAGGCTCGTGCCGTCGTCCGGGAATGGGCTGCCGCGGCGGCAGCGCGATACCTCAGCCCCGACGCACCGGATCCGACGCGCCGCGAAGCGATGTGACGGCCATGTCGGAAGGAATCGCCTGGTGGGGCTGGCTGCTGATCTGGCTCGCTCTCGGGCTCGGCTCGATCGCCATGCTCACACTATTCGCGTGGCGCCTTTTCCGGGCGGGTCTCGGGCTCCTGGATGACCTCGCTGACCTGACCGACAAACTCGACATCCTCAGTGATGCCGAGCACACGTACGACCTTCCCGCCACGAATCTGGCTGTGCTCGCTGATCCACTCGACGTCAGGGCCAGGGAAGCCGGCCGGGTCGCCGCACGGCGTCAACGACGCGGTGCGAGACAGGAGCGACGGATGGCACGGGCCATCGAGATCGGCAGCGTCGACGTGGCCAGCACCGAGTGGCCAGCCGCGCTGGGCGCGCGCCGGCGACCTCCCCGCACTGGATCCTGACGCGGTTCGAGTCACGCCAACCCTTCAGCATTGCCGGTTATACTGGGAAGATTGACCGCCCCAGCATAAGGAGCACCCATGTTCGGCAATGCTTTCGGATGGCCCCACCTGCTGGTCATCCTCGCCATCGTGCTGTTGTTGTTCGGCGCACCGAAGCTTCCCGGTCTCGCGCGCAGCCTCGGCCAGTCGATGCGCATCTTCCGCAGCGAAGTCAAGACGATGAAAGACGAGAACGGCAACGATGCGCCCGCCGGGAACTCCGCGGCTGACACCTCGACTCCGGTCTCGACAGACAGCCCGACCGCCACCACTTCCACCGACACCACCACGGGCACTACTTCCACGGGCGCCACTAAGCCGAAACCCTAGCGCGGGTGGCCACCCGCCCGGGGAGGTGGCGCACCGCAAGCGACGAGCGAATGTCGCTCGGTGATCACCTTCGGGAACTTCGTAAAAGGCTAGTGATCTCGGCCGTGGCTATCGTCGTGGCCGCCATCATCGCCTTCGTAGATTGGTCAGGAGTTGCGGCACTGCTCAGGCTGCCGTTTCAGCTGTCCAGCCTCACCGATTTCGTGAAAGACGGCATGCGAGTGCCGATCACCAAGATCGCCGAAGACTATTCAGCCACCATCAGCTACACCACGGTGTCTGCCGCGTTCGATCTGCACCTGCAGATCGGGCTCACGATCGCGATCCTCATCGCCAGCCCCATCTGGTTGTTCCAGATCTTCGCGTTTCTCGTTCCCGGCCTCACCGGCCGCGAGAAGCGCTACACCTTCGGTTTCTTCTTCTCTGCCGTTCCCCTGTTCCTCGCTGGTGGTTTCACAGGCTGGCTGCTGTTCCCTCACATGGTCGAGTTGCTCGCATCCTTCACACCCCAGGAGGACGCGGTGATCCTGGATGCCCGCATCTACTACGACTTCATCCTCAAGCTCGTGCTGGCTGTCGGGGTCGGGTTCGTCTTGCCGGTGTTTCTCGTGTTGCTGAACTTCGTCGGCATCCTGAGCGCAGCAGCAATTCTCAAGGGCTGGCGGGTGGCGATCCTGGTCATCACCCTGTTCTGCGCGGTTGCGACACCGGCGGTCGACATCGTCTCGATGTTCCTGTTGGCGATCCCGATGGTGGTGCTGTACTTTGCTGCGGTGGGGGTTTCCTGGATTCACGATCGAGCGGTCGCCCGCAGGCTCGCCAGGGTGGAATCCTCGGGAAGCATGCCGGTGTCTGACCTGTGACCGACCAGATCCTGTCGCCGGCAGAGCGGTTCGCGGCGGCGAAGAAGAATCGGGATCTGCCCATCCTCCAGTCGTTTCGTGCTGCCCAACGCTTCGACCTCGACGACTACCAGATCGCGGCGTGCACTGTCGTCGAGGGCGGTAAGAGCGTGCTCGTGGCGGCCCCGACCGGGGCTGGCAAGACGATCATCGCCGAGTTCGCCATCTACCGCGCGATGCTGCAGCAGAGCGACAAGGTCTTCTACACGGCCCCGATGAAGGCGCTGAGCAACCAGAAGTTCCAGGAGTTGCAGGCCGAATACGGTGAGGATGCGGTCGGCCTCCTCACCGGTGACACCAACATCAATTCCCACGCCCGCATCGTGGTCATGACCACCGAAGTGCTGCGCAACATGCTCTACGCCAACTCGGACCTGCTGAAGAACCTGAGTTGCGTCGTGATGGATGAAGTGCACTTCCTGGCCGACAGGTTTCGCGGGGCGGTGTGGGAGGAGGTCATCATCCATCTTCCGCAGCACGTCACGATGGTGTCGCTGAGCGCCACGGTATCCAATGCCGAGGAGTTCGGTGATTGGCTGCAGGCAGTGCGGGGAGACACCGAGGTCATCGTCTCGGAAGACCGGCCGGTGCCGCTCGACCAGCACATCCTGATGCGCACCAAGCTCGTCGACCTGTTCGACAGTTCAGGGCTTGCGGCAACCCACAGGGTGAACCCTGAGCTCGCCCAGCTGGCGCGGTTCAGTGGGCGCCCGGGTGGTTCACGCCGGTCGCACGACTCGCGTCGTAACCACCCACAGGGCGGCCGGCAAGAGTCGATGCGCATGGATCGCCCAGACGTGGTGAAGCTGCTGGACAGCAAGAACCTGCTGCCCGCGATCTTCTTCATCTTCTCCAGGGTCGGGTGCGACCAGGCCGTAAGCAAGGTGCTTCGTGCCGGAATCAGTGTGACTACCATCGAGGAGCGCAACGAGATCCGCGCGATCGTGGAGGAACGCTGCCGCACACTGCTCGACGAAGACCTCGCGGTGCTCGGCTATTGGGAGTGGCTGAGCGGTCTCGAGCGCGGCGTCGCGGCCCATCACGCTGGCCTGCTGCCCGCCTTCAAGGAGGTAGTCGAAGAGCTCTTCCAGAAGAAACTGGTCAAGGTCGTCTTCGCCACCGAGACACTAGCCCTGGGTATCAACATGCCGGCGCGAACCGTGGTGCTCGAAAAGCTGGAGAAGTTCAACGGTGAGGCACGCGTTCCGATCACGCCGGGGGAGTACACCCAGCTGACGGGCAGGGCCGGTCGACGGGGCATCGACGTCGAGGGGCACTCGGTCATCCAGTGGGTTGACGGGCTCGACCCCCAGGCCGTGGCATCCCTCGCATCGAGACGCACTTACCCGCTCAATTCCAGCTTCAAGCCCACCTACAACATGGCCGTGAACCTGATCGACAAGTTCGGACGGGACCGGACCCGGGAGATCCTGGAGTCGAGTTTCGCGCAGTTCCAGGCTGACCGCGCCGTCGTCGAACTCGCGCGCAAGGTACGTTCGCAGGAGCAGTCGCTCGACGGCTATTCCTCGTCGATGAGCTGCCATCTGGGCGACTTCGCCGAGTACTCGGGAATCCGACGGGAACTGAGCGACCTGGAACGTAAAGGCCAGTCACGCGCAGACACGTCGAGCCGAGCCGAGCGGGATCGTCGCCAGCGACAGCTCACTGACCTTCGACGACGGATGAAGCAGCACCCGTGCCACGCCTGCCCTGAGCGGGAGCAGCATGCGCGGTGGGCCGAGCGCTGGTGGAAGCTCAAGCGGGAGACTGAGCAGCTGAGCACCCAGATCCGCGGCCGCACCGGAGCCGTCGCAAAGGTCTTCGACAGGGTGACGGTCGTGCTGTCGCAACTCGGCTACCTTTCGACAACCAAGTCGGGTGAGCTCTCGCTCAATGCGAATGGCAGGATGCTGCGGCGCATCTACGGCGAGCGTGACCTGCTCATCACCGAGTCCCTGCGCCGCGGTTTCTGGGACGAACTCGACCCCGCATCCCTTGCGGCAATGGCGACGACGCTGGTGTACGAGCCGCGTCGTGAAGAGGGGCAGCTGGGCGACAGGCACCTTCCGCGCGGACGGTTCCGCGAGGCGTTCGATCTCACGGGAAACCTGTGGAGCGAGCTCGACGACCTGGAGCGGCTCAACAAGCTTCCAGGAAGCCAGCCCCTGGCGGCGGGACTCGCCCTCGCGATGTATCGCTGGGCCAGTGGCACCAGCCTGGATGCGGTATTGAGGGAAGCCGATATGGCGGCCGGTGACTTCGTGCGGGTGACCAAGCAGGTCATCGACCTTCTCGACCAGCTCTCCGTGGTCGCCAATGGCGAGGTGGGCCGAACTGCGCGAACCGCGCTCGACTCGATCCGCCGGGGAATCGTCGCCTACAGTTCGGTCGCCTGAGCAGCGGCACCCGGCGCCCCTATGGGGCAGGGATTGTGGGCCGCTCTGGCACGTGCAGTCGGCGCATGAACCGGTCAGTCCCTCGCGGGATGTGACGGTAGTCGGCCAGCGACACACCGACCATCACCGCCGCGGCGAGCGGTACTGTCCACGCTGCGGGCTGTGCGAGCACCGACGAGATAACGCCGGAGCCAGGACCGATCGTGGCACCGGCAACGATAGCGAGGCCGCAGGCTGAGCCGCCCGTCACCATCCCGGCCACGGCACCACGGGCCGTCAATCCGCGCCACCAGATTCCCAGGACGAGAACCGGACAGAGAGTCGATGCGGTGAAGGCGAACACCAACCCGACGCTTCCCGCAAGTCCGCCGGGGGAGGCCAGCAACGAGACAGCGAGGGGCACGACGATCGACAGTGCTGCCGCAATCCTGAAGCCTCTCACGCTGCCGCCAAAGGCCTCCTGGCTGATGACCCCCGCCAGTGACACCACGAGACCGGTCGAGGTCGAGAGAAAGGCACCGAACGCTCCGGCGATGACGAGCGCCGTCATTGCGTCTCCGAGAGGGCCCGGGATGAGCCGGCCGGGCAGCAACAGCACGAGGGCATCCGCTGCGGCGGGCTCCGCAAGATCTGGTGCGAGGGCTCGACCGAGCAACCCGATGATCGTCGGGAAGACGTAGAACACACTCAGCAGGGCCAGCACGATGAGAGTCGTGTTTCGCGCGGCCACGCCATCCGGATTCGTATAGAACCTCACGAGAACGTGAGGAAGCCCGAGGGTCCCCAGCAGCAGCGCCACCAGGAGGGAGACCGTGCGGTAGGTGTCAGGAGTACTCGGGGCGAGTTCTATCGGAAAAGCAAGCATGGGGTCGAGGGAAGGAACGTCTGAGATCACCAGGAGCATGAACACCACGGGGACGGCGATCGCGGTGAGCTTCAACCAGAACTGGAAGGCCTGCACGAAAGTGATCGACCGCATGCCCCCGGCCGCCACCACCACGCCGACGATCACCGCGACGGCAACGGCTCCGATCCACGCCGGGAGGCCGGTGGTGATGCGCACGGTGAGGGCGGCTCCCTGCAGCTGGGGCACGATGTACAACCAGCCGATGACGATGACCAGGATGCTGGTGATGCGTCGCACGGCCGTCGATTCGAGCCTGGCCTGGGTGAAATCGGGGATCGTGTATGCGCCGGAACGCCGCAACGGGGCGGCGACGAACAGCAGCAGCATGAGGTACCCGGCCGTGTAGCCGATCGGAAACCACAGCGCATCCGATCCCTGCAACAGGATCAGCCCGGCGATACCGAGGAAGCTCGCCGCTGACAGGTACTCCCCTCCGATCGCCGAGGCGTTCCACCACGGTTTCACGGTTCTCGAGGCCACGTAGAAGTCACTTGTCGTGCGCGAGAACCGGAGCCCGAAGAATCCGATGAGTGCGGTGGCTGCGGTCACCAGGGCGATCGCGATGTACCCGAGAACAGGATTCATGTCGGATCGCCGTCAGACTCGCGCCGAGCGCTGCCGCTCAACGCCAGGTATCCGGCCTCATTGCGCCTTGCGGCCCTGACATAAATCACGGCGATTCCGATGACCAGTGGGTAACCGCCGAACCCGAGCATCAGCCACGACACCGGCACCCCCAGCACCAGCAGCGAGCCAAGGTCGGGCATGAGCACGAATGACGCGGCAAAACCAAGCAGCAGCACGGCGAAACCGGCCGCACACGCGACGGCCAGTCTCAGCTGTGATCGCACCAGCGAGCGGACGTAGACGGTGCCGATGTCGATGTCGATGTCGATCGGACCCTCTCTCGCCTCGGCACGGCTGGTTGTCGCCTCGGGAGCCGTCACCCTCTCACGAGGCCGCACGGGCTGCTGTTCCGGGCCGATCATGACCGTCGCCTGATCCGGTTCGACTCCACCATGTCCCGCACTGACGCGACGAGCCTGCGGCTCACCGGCAACTCTGCGCCTGCGATCGTGACGCTCGGATGTCCGGTGCCCAGCTTCAGCCTCTCGATCCTGGCGAGGTCCACGAGATAGGAGCGATGGATGCGCAGGAAACCTGCGTCGGCCCACTGGCGTTCGAGGTCTGAGATCGGGATTCGGACGAGATGGCTGGAGTCGTCAGTGAACAACCTCGCGTAGTCGCCCTGGGCCTGCACGTAGTGCACATCCTCACGCCTGATCATGCGGGTGGTCGACCCCACCGTGACCGCGATGAGGCCCTCCCGTGCCGGAACGACCGCGGGCATCCTGGATTCGAGACCGTCGATGACGCGGCTGATGCACCGCACCACCCGTTCGGCCCGCACCGGCTTCAGCAGGTAGTCGATCGCCTCGAGGTCGAAGGCCTCGATCGCACCATCCTCGTCGGCGGTGACGAAGACTATGGCGGGCCGTCGGTCGAAACGAGCGATCGCGCGCGCCAGGTCGAATCCCGAAAGGCCGGGCATATGGATGTCGAGGAACGCCACATCCACACTCGTCGTGGCGAGCTGCCGGATCGCGTCCGAACCAGATGACGCCCTGTAGATGGTGCCGACCCTGCGGTCATCGCGCAACATCCTCGCCAGTTCGTCGACAGCGGGCAGCTCATCGTCAGCGACGAGCACCGTGAGGCCAGGCTGTTCGGCATCCCCTGTGTATGCGTGCATCAGCGCCCCTGATCCTGGCCCGCGAGATGATCCGGTTGGGATTTCGGCACCCGCATCGTCACGAGGGTACCGGCATCGAGGTTGGTCTCCACGACGAGGCCGTGCGCGTTGCCATATACCTGGCGCAACCGGGAATCCACATTCCTCAGCCCGATATGACCGGTGCTCGGCCTCCCCGCGAGCACATCACGCAGAACCTCAGGATCGATGCCGACACCGTCGTCTTCGACGGTTATCTGCGCGTACGACCCCGAATCCTCGGCGGTGATCGTGATGTGCCCACCGCCCTCCTTGGATTCCAGACCGTGACGGACGGCATTCTCGACCAGCGGCTGCACACTGAGGAACGGAATCACGGTGCCCAGTACCTCTGGGGCGATCTGGAGGGTCACAGAGATCCTGTCACCGAACCGTGCGCGCTCCAGCTTCAAATAGGAGTCGACGCTGCCCAATTCTTCGGCAATGGTTGTGAAGTCGCCATCACGACGGAAGGAGTACCTGGTGAAATCCGCGAACTCGAGCACGAGATCTCGTGCCTTCGGGGGATCGGTGGTGATGAACGACGCGATCGCATTGAGGGCGTTGTAGATGAAGTGCGGACTGATCTGAGCCCTGAGCGCCCGAACCTCTGCCTCGGCCAATGCAGCGCGCGAGGCATCCAGGTCGGCAAGTTCGAGTTGTGCTGCAACCCAATCCGCCACCTCGTCGGTCGCCCTCACGAGGCCGGGGCGAACGGTTCGGGAGAACGCGACGATGGCACCGATCGAACGACCCCTGATCATGATCGGTGCAGCCACGCCATCCCGTTCGCCGTGCTCGAGCTGGACCACGGCGCGCGATAACTCCACCCGCCCGCTCTGCCGTGCGGCCTGGGCGAGTCGTTCCGCCGATGCCCGCACACGATCCGATCCGCCGTCGACGGCGATGGCTCCGCGCTCGTCGACGATCACCAGCACCTCGCAGTTCAACAAAACACGGAGATATCGAGCCGCCCTCGCCGGATCTCCGGCGAGAAGGCCGCCACGTAGATGGGTCGCGGCGCGCGAGGCGAGGTTGAGCGTCTCGAAGGTGGCGCGTTCGGCGTCGGTGCCGAGTTCCCGCGACCCTCGCGCATATCTCCTCGCCAGGGCGTAGATCACCGAGACACCGAGCCCCGCCACGGTTCCCACGGCCAGGGCGATCAACACCGACCACGTCATGCTGCCCACGATAGGCCATCGTTCATCGAACTCTTCTCGCCGTTCGCCGCACTATCGCCGCCGCTGGTCGATGACGAATGGCAGAGTGGCCACGGGACAGGTGACGTAAGTCATAGTGGAATGAACCGCACCACGGAACCGTCGACGTTGTCGTCGACGCCGAACCACCTGGGAGACACCATGGGCAATGAAGCCCCGATCGCTGAGGATGCGGCCCCCGTCGCCGACTTTGCGGCGCTGAGAGAGTCCGAGAAATTCCGCACACTGAAACGACGGCACCGGAGCTTCGTGTTTCCGGTCGTCATCGCCTGCTTGCTCTGGTACGTGGCCTACGTACTGCTCGCCGCATATGCCCACGACTTCATGTCGACTCGGGTATTCGGAAGCGTGAATATCGGGCTCCTGCTGGGTCTGGCCCAGATCGCCACGACCTTCATCGTGACGACGTGGTACGTCTCGTACGCGAATAAGCACCTCGATCCCATTGCCACGGAGATCCGCGACAGCGTGGAAATTCCCGAGGCGCTAACTGACAAGGCGGGCCGCTAATGCTTTACATGGAAGCCGCGTCGAGCGCGCCAGGCAATCCGATCCTGAACATCGGGATCTTCCTCGGGTTCGTTGCGATCACGATGATCATCGTCTTCAGGGCAAGCAAGAACAACAACACGGCCGCCGACTACTACGCGGCAGGCCGATCATTCACGGGACCTCAGAACGGTGCTGCTATCGCGGGAGACTACCTGTCTGCCGCATCCTTCCTCGGGATAGTCGGGGCCATCGCCATCCAGGGCTATGACGGCTTCCTGTACTCGATTGGATTCCTTGTCGCGTGGCTGGTCGCCCTGCTGCTGGTGGCTGAGCTCCTGCGCAACACCGGTAAATTCACGATGGCGGATGTGCTCTCATTCAGGCTGAAGCAGCGCCCCGTGCGTATCGCGGCGGCCACGACGACGCTTGTGGTGTGTTTCTTCTACCTGCTGGCCCAGATGGCCGGCGCTGGCGGACTCGTCTCCCTGTTGCTGGGAATCGACGACAAGCTCGGACAGTCGATCGTCATCACCGTCGTCGGTGGTCTGATGATCCTCTATGTGCTCATCGGTGGCATGAAGGGCACGACCTGGGTGCAGATCATCAAGGCAGTGCTGCTCATCAGCGGCGCGGCAGTGATGACGGTCTGGGTGCTCGCACTCCACGGCTTCAACCTGTCGGCTTTGCTCGATCACGCGGTGGCTACTGCCAACAACCCGGCGATCCTCGACCCGGGCCTGAAATATGGGGTCAGCGATGCAAGTCGCCTCGACTTCCTGTCACTCGGCCTTGCGCTCGTGCTCGGAACCGCAGCCCTGCCTCACGTGCTGATGCGCTTCTACACGGTGCCGACGGCGAAGGAGGCCCGACGGAGTGTGGTGTGGGCGATTTGGCTCATCGGAATCTTCTACATCTTCACCCTCGTGCTGGGTTACGGCGCCGCAGCACTGATCGGAGCGGAAGCCATCGCGGCAGCACCCGGTGGCGCGAACTCTGCGGCTCCACTGCTCGCGTTCGAACTCGGCGGGCCGCTGTTGCTCGGCCTGATCTCCGCTGTGGCGTTCGCCACGATCCTTGCGGTGGTTGCGGGTCTGACCATCACGGCCGCGGCATCCTTCGCTCACGATATCTACGCGAGCGTCATCAAAAAGGGCAAGGCTCGGCCAGAAGACGAGGTCAAGGTCGCCCGTCGTACCGTGGTCGTCATCGGCATCGTGGCCATCGTGGGTGGCATCGGGGCAAACGGGCAGAACATCGCCTTCCTCGTGGCACTGGCCTTCGCTGTCGCGGCATCGGCCAACCTGCCGACGATCCTGTACTCACTGTTCTGGAAGCGCTTCACCACCAGGGGCGCGGTCTGGAGCATGTACGGCGGGCTCATCTCGGCGATCGTGCTCATCGCATTCTCCCCGGTTGTGTCTGGCAGCCCGACGTCGATGATCCCCGGGGCTAACTTCGCGCTCTTCCCGCTCTCCAACCCCGGGCTGGTCTCGATTCCCCTCGCGTTCTTCCTCGGGTGGATCGTGACGGTGCTCGACAAAGGCGTCGAGAGCCCGGAGAAGCAGGCCGAGATGGAGGTCCGATCCCTCACGGGAATCGGCGCAGAGAAGGCGACCAAGCACTAGGCCTGCTGCAAAGAATTTCGGTGCGGTCGGATGCCAGGTCCGACCGCACCGAAGTATGTGCGGGGCCAGACCGCCCTCACAGCTAGCGGGGTCCCGAAGCAAATAAGCTCTATCCGTGAGCATCAACCTGACGACGCGACCCGTCGTCGGACTCTTCACCTTCTCTGGACTGCGGCCGGCCCCGCAGACCCACGCCGCACTTCCAATGTGGGCCGCACTGGTCGTGGCGGTGGCATCAGGACCTGTGATGGATGCCGGCTTCCCTGACAAGGGATTGTGGCCACTCACCTTCGTCGGCGTCGGTCTCGTGTTGCTCTGTCTGATCGGACGCCGCAATGCGAGTGCCCTGCTGGTTGCATTCGTCGCGAGCCTCTCGTTCTACCTCACCCAGATCTCCTGGGCTTCGCTGTTTCTCGGGTTGCTGCCGATGGTTGCCCTCTCGGTGCTCGAATCTCTCTTTGCCGCCCTCGGCGGGCTTGCGATCACCCTGGCCTATCGCTGGATGCCACGCGCCTTCCCCGGCGTCCTGGCGAGGATTGCGCTGCTGCCGATCGCGATCGCGGGCCTGTGGACTGCGCGGGAGGCCTGGGCCGCGGTGTGGCCGTATGGCGGATTCTCATGGGGGAGAGCCGCGATGTCCCAGGCCGATAGCCCGTTCTCGCCGCTGTTCGGCTGGCTGGGAATGTCTGGCGTCAGTTTCGTGATGGTGCTTCTCGTCGCTGTGACAGTGGAGTGTGTCCGCGTGCTGGGCGCACCGCGATTGGCCAGGGCGGCCGTGCCTGTGGGCCTCGCCGCTGTACTGCTGGCGATTCCCGCCGTGCAGGTTCCTACGGAGGGCTCCCTGCGGGTTGCCGCCGTGCAGGGTGCTGGCAAAGCAGGCTATTTCGATGGTTCGACCGCCAACGAGCTCTTGCAAGCCCAACTCGATGCGACCGTTCCGTTGTTCGGTGAGCCAGTCGATGTCGTGCTGTGGCCGGAGGGCACCACCTACGCCGATCCCCTCACCGACGACTACACAGGCCAAGTGTTCGACTTCGTTTCAGAGAAGATGGATGCACCGCTGATCGCCCAGGGCATCACCACCAGCGATGACAGGTTCTACAACACCGTCATGCTCTGGAAGTCGGGGGAGGGCGCCCTCGACCTCTACAACAAGAAGCATCCCGTTCCCTTTGGTGAGTACGTTCCCGACCGCGCGTTCTGGCGGCCTTTCGCACCCGATCTGATCGACCTCATCGGGCGCGACTACACGCCCGGAACGACCGACATGGTCATGGACGTGAATGGCGTGACAGTCGGGGTGAATATCTGCTTCGACATCGTCGACGACCAGCTTCTGACCGACTCCGTCGAAGAGGGCGCCCAGGTCATCTTCGCCTCGTCGAACAACGCCGACTTCGGCATGACCGACGAGAGCGCGCAGCAACTCGCCATCGCGCGGATCCGGGCCATGGAACTGGGCCGCAGCGTCGTCAACATCTCGACTGTTGGACTGAGCGCCGTCATCGCCCCCGATGGGTCGATCGTTCAGCAGCTGCCCTGGTACGAGCCCGGCTCAATGATCCAGGACGTCCGGCTCAGCACCGCTGTGACCCCCGCTGTGACTTTTGGTCGCGAACTCGAGTGGTTCGTCTCAGCCCTCGGCCTGGCGAGTATCGTCATCGCCGGCTTCACCGTCAGGAGACGACGTGCCTAAGACCCTCATCATCGTGCCCACCT
Organism: Salinibacterium xinjiangense; assembly: GCF_014645015.1. GTDB lineage: Bacteria > Actinomycetota > Actinomycetes > Actinomycetales > Microbacteriaceae > Rhodoglobus > Rhodoglobus xinjiangensis. Next base: position 184,629 of record NZ_BMLC01000005.1, on the reverse strand, counting down.
TCAACGAAATCAATGGCCTCGAGCGCATCGTGACCCGAATCCGCGCGGCGATCCCCGCGGCCGACCTGCTCGTCGTGGACGACTCCAGCCCTGATGGCACGGGCGAGCTTGCCGATCGCCTGGCCGCGACCGACCGAAGCATGCGCGTTCTTCATCGAAAAGAAAAGAACGGCCTCGGCCAGGCGTACCTGGCTGGTTTCGAGCTGGCGCTGAGCGAGGGCTACGAATTCGTTGTCGAGATGGATGCCGACGGGTCACACGATCCGCAGTCCCTACCGGCCATGCTCGCGCTGGCCGAAGACGGAGCCGATCTCGTGATCGGGTCGCGCTGGGTGGACGGCGGCTCGGTGGTGAACTGGCCTGCGCTTCGCAAGGCAATATCGCGCACGGGCAACTGGTATTCAGGCGTGATGCTGAGGTCGAACATCCGGGACATCACCGCCGGCTTCAGGGTATTCAGGGCCGACGCCCTGAGAGATCTTGACCTGCACGCGATCTCGTCACAGGGGTACTGCTTTCAGGTGGAGATGGCCTGGCGGCTTGAACGAACCGGGCACCGGGTAGCGGAGCACCCCATTACCTTCATCGAGAGGGAAACGGGGCAATCCAAAATGCATGCCGGGATTGTCGTGGAAGCCTTGCTCAGGGTCACCGCATGGGGGATTGAGGCGACCCTGAGACACCGGAAAAGCGCCCTAGCAGCGCGCCGCTCAGGTTGACCAGCAAGTAGTGGCCAGCCCTATCGACAGTGGCTAGGCGCCGATCTTTTGCTGGCCCTTGCGGGAGCGAAGATAGTCGAGGCGTTCCTGCAATAGTTCTTCGAGCTCGGCGCGGGTGCGGCGCTCAAGCAGCATGTCCCAATGGCTACGGGGGATCTTCACGTCGGTCTCGTCGAGCACGACAGGCTCGCCATTGGCCGCCAGAAGCACTCCCTCGAGACCTGACTTCGGCGACTCCCACTGCTGAGGCACCTCGGCATCGGCAGAGAAGATCACTTCGAATGTGCTGCCGTCAGCAGCCCGGTAGACGCTCTTCTTTCGCGGGGAAAATTCGACACCCTCTTCGCTCTGTAGGCTCTGAGTGCCGAGTCTCATTCCGCGCAAACTACGGTCCGCCATGATGTGACCTCCTTCTCATGTCGTGGTCATCAATAGGTATAAACCCACAAGCTGGGCGTATCCTTCCAAGCGCGCGCCACTTCCCAGTTGGTTCACAGCAAACAACCGCGAGCAGGATGCCCCGGCCGAGCTTCCTGAGTTCAGTTCAGTTCAGTTCAGGTCAGTTCAGCTCTGCGACTACCGCGAGTGCCAGGTCGGCACGGTCGGTGATAATGCCGTCCACCCCGAGCGCGAGCAGTTCCCTCATGCGTGCCGGGTCGTTGATCGTCCAGACGTGTACCTCCACACCCGCAGCATGAAACGCTCGAATCATCGCAGGACGCGTCACAGCCATCCCGGCCGCTTTCTCCGGCACCTGCACGGCAACCAAGCCCCGCAGTGCCCATCTCACCAGGGGAACGACGCCGAACCTTGCCGCGAGCAGGGCAGGAAGCAGGCGTGCGGCCGATGCCGAGGAGGCCACCCCCGGCAGCCCATGAGTGACTGCAGAACGACGGCGTTCGTTGAACGACGTGACGAGAACGCGATGCGAGGCGTCGAACTTTTGGACGGTCGCGATTGTCGGATTTACTGCCGGGGCAGATTTCACATCGATGTTGAATCGCGTATCGGGAAAGCTGTCGAGAGCCTGCGCGAGAGTGCAGAAATATTGCCCGTGTCCCAGATCAATTTTTCCCAGTTCGGCCGCGGTGAGCTGGTCGACCCGCACGTTCCTGCGGGCAACACGCGACAGGTCCGCATCGTGCGCGATGATCGCAACACCGTCAGCGCTGGTGTGCACGTCGGTCTCGATGTAGCTCGCACCGGCTGCGATTGCCCTCGCAAAGGCGAGAAGGGTGTTCTCCGGCGCATCCACCGCCAGCCCCCGGTGCGCGAACACGCGGGGGGCGGCGGGAGAGAGGAAGTCGGAAGGGATGTTCCCGGGCATCCGCCTACGGGGTGGGGGGAGTGGGGCCACGGCCGGCTGCCGTGCCGAGGAACCCGGCGCTGATGCCCTTGAGTGCTTCAGTGAGTTCCGACGGGATGATCCACATCTTGTTCGAGTCGCCCTCGGCCAGTTTCGGGAGGGTCTGAAGGTATTGGTAGGCCAGCAGGTCTGCAGTCGGGTCACCAGCGTGGATCGCGCCGAAGACCGTGGCGATCGCCTCGCCGTCGCCCTTCGCACGCAAAACGGCGGCCTGGGCATAACCCTCTGCCTCGAGGATGCTCGCCTGGCGCGACCCTTCAGCCTGCAGGATCGCGGCCTGCTTGGTTCCCTCCGCGGTGAGGATCTGCGCACGACGGTCCCGCTCGGCGCGCATCTGCTTCTCCATGGAGTCCTGGATGGAGATGGGCGGATCGATGGCCTTGAGCTCGACACGACCGACGCGGATTCCCCACTTACCCGTCGACTCGTCGAGCACGACCCGGAGCTGGCCATTGATGTTGTCTCGCGAGGTCAGGGCTTCCTCAAGGTTCAGGCCACCGACGACGTTACGCAGGGTCGTCGTGGTCAGCTGCTCGACGGCGCCGAGATAGTTGGCGATCTCGTAGGTGGCGGCGCGGGCATCCGTCACCTGGAAGAACACGACGGTGTCGATAGAGACAACGAGGTTGTCTTCGGTGATCACCGGCTGTGGGGGGAATGACACGACCTGCTCGCGCATGTCGATGAGCGGGCGCACCCGGTCGATGAACGGCACGAGGATGTTCAGGCCCGGTGCGAGCGTCTTGTGGTACTTACCGAGACGTTCGACGACGCCCGCGCTGGCCTGGGGGATGATCCGAATAGAGCGGAACAGGATGACCAGCACAAAGATCACCACAATGGCGAGCAGGACGACCACGAAGATCTGGCCGAGGAAAGCTCCTGGGTCGAGCATGAGATTGCGCCTTTCGTCAGTGGATCAGGGGGCAGTGGGCACAGGAGGGGGAGTAGGCGTAGGACGGGTCTCAACCTCGACGATCGATCCGTGCACGGCACGCACTGAAACGCGATCACCCTCTCGCAGAATCAGGCCGAGGGCCGCACGCGACGTCCAGGTTTCTCCGTTATCGAGCTTGACCATGCCGTCACCGTCGACGAAATCACGCGTGACGCGGGCAGCCATCCCGTAGAGGGCATCGAGGTTGCTCGGGGTGAGGTCGGCTCCCTTATGCAGGGTTTTCAGCAGCAGTGGCCTGATCAAGAACAGGAGGAGAGCCGATAGGACCGCCGCTGCGCCGATCTGGGCCCACCACTCGAGCCCGAGCAGGTTCGCACCGAGGCCGCCGATCAGGCTGCCGGCGGCCAGCATCAGGAAGGTGAACTCAAGAGTCAGCAGCTCGACGACCACGAAGAGCACGACGATCGACAGCCACATGATCCAGAGGTACTGCGTCAGGTCAGCGAACATCTGGCGGCGCTCCCCGGTTCGTTGCTTCGTTGCTGCCATGCGGCTGGTTCGACGGTACCACCCCGCTGTGACACCACGAGGTGCTGCGGCGATAAAGTCGTAGCGTGAATAATCCACTGGCTCCTGGTTCCCTGTCCGGCTCGCGTGTCCTGGTGACGGGCTCCTCTCGAGGGATCGGTGCCGACACCGTCAGCTACTTCGCCGAGGCAGGAGCGCGGGTCGTCATCAACTTCCGTAATAAGGAGGCGAGGGCCCTCAAGCTCGTGGCCCGGCTGCAGGACGGCGGAGCGGAAGCGATCGCCATCGGAGCCGATCTGACCGATCCGCAATCTGTCGGCTCGATGGTCGAACAGATAGGAGCGGCCTACGGCGAGCTCGACATTCTCGTGCTCAACGCATCGGGCGGCATGGAGAGCGGCATGTCCGAGGACTACGCGATGAAGCTCAATCGCGATGCCCAGGTCGACTTCCTGGCGGCGATGATGCCGCTGCTGCACCGCGGTTCGCGCATCGTCTTCGTCACCAGCCACCAGGCGCACTTCATCAAGACCGTCGAGACGATGCCCGAGTACCTGCCCGTTGCGCTCAGCAAGCGAGCCGGTGAGGATGCGCTTCGCGACCTGATCCCGATGCTCGACGACGCTGGGATCGAATTCGTGGTCGTCTCTGGCGACATGATCGAGGGCACCATAACGGCGACCCTGCTGCAGCGTGCAAACCCCGGAGCCATCGAGGCCCGCAAGGAGGCGGCCGGTCGCCTCTACAACGTCAGCGAGTTCGCGGCGGAGGTAGTGGCGGCGGCGGTCGAACCGGTGCCAGGCAACCACACCCGCTATGTCGGAGACGTTTCAGACTTCCAGGGGGCCTGACCCGTGCGGGCGACAGAAATCGAGAAGCTCTACAGCGTCTCGCGCCCGAGCCTCTCTCCCGACGCTTCGAGAGCGGTTGTCAGTGTCACCCATCCATCGCTGGATGCCGATGCCGACGTCGGCCAGCTGTGGAGCGTGCCGCTCGACGGCTCCGGTGCCAGCCGCATCACTCGCGGCCGGCTGGACACCGCGCCCACCTTCAGTCCGGATGGTCTAGGCATCGCCTTCATCCGCACGCTCCGGGGCGCCGCGCCTCAGTTGTATGTGATGGACGCGCGCGGGGGAGAGCCGCAGCGGCTCACCGACGCGAAACTCGGCGTCAGCGACATCCAGTGGTCGCCTGATTCGGCCAGGATCGCGTACATCTCGAGAGTCCCCGAGCAAGGCCGCTATGGAACCGTGGATGATCTTGGCGCCTCCGCCGAGCCGCCGCGGCGCTTTACCGGCCTCAACTACAAGTCGAACGGGATCGGGTATACCAACGACAGGCGCGCTCACGTCTTCATCGTCGACGTGCCGCCCGCCGATTCCGAGCCCGCCTACGAGGGCGCTCCTCTGGCGGACGGATCGACGCCAGACCATCATCCTGTCCCGAAATCGACGCAGCTCACGAGCGGGGACGTCGACCACTCCTGCGTGAGGTTCATCGGTGACACGGTCGCGTGGATCTCTGCGCAGCACGAATCCAGGGACGCCGACCTCCTCGACCAGATCTGGGTGGATTCGCAGCCGCTCACACCACTCAGTTCACTCAGTTACAGCAGCTTCGAGACCGCTGCTGACGGCGCCGTGTACGCCATCGCGACCGATATGGGAGAGTCCGGAGTGGGCTTCGTCGGTACCAATCCCGCCCTGTACAGGCTCGATAGCACTGGACCTGTGCGGCTCACCGACCCCGATTCGGTCGATCCGGGCGAGGTCGGTTCGCACCTCGCGATCGCAGGCGATACGGTTCTGCTGCAGGATCGAACCCACGGAACGCGACAACTGCTGTCGGTGGCGCATGGGGGCTTGAGCGCGCTGACCAGCGGCGCGATCGAGATCGAGGGGCAGGCGGCATCCGGAGACACGATCGTGGTCACCTATTCGTCGCCGACGACGTTCGGTGACGTCGGAAGGCTGAACGACGGGGTCGTCGAGCCACTCACCGACTTCTCGGCAGTGCTTCGGGATGTCGGCATCCGCATAGCGACAGAATCCACGGTCGACGGCCGGGATGGCTATCCCGTTCACGGCTGGATCATGACTCCAGCGGGGGAGGGGCCGCACCCCACGCTGCTGATGATCCACGGTGGCCCGTTTGCGGCGTACTCGGTGCATCTCTTCGACGAAGCGCAGGTCTACGCGGACGGCGGTTACGCCGTCGTATTCTGCAACCCCCGGGGCAGTGCTGGATACGGCCAGCAGCACGGGCGCGCGATCACCGGCGCCATGGGCACTGTCGACATGGATGATGTGCTGGACTTCCTGGATGGTGCGCTGGCAGCTCACCCGGAACTCGACGCGACGCGGCTCGGTATCCTCGGTGGCTCGTACGGCGGATATTTGACCGCCTGGACGATCGCCCATGATCACCGATTCGCCGCTGCAGTAGTCGAGCGTGGATTCCTGGACCCGGAGGCGTTCGTCGGATCCTCTGACATCGGCTGGTTCTTCCCTCAGCAGTACAACGGCACGGATCACGAGTCGATTCGTGCCCAGAGCCCGCAAGCGGTGGCACGACTCGTCACGACTCCAACCCTCGTGGTCCATTCCGAAGACGACCTGCGGTGCCCGATCTCGCAGGCCGAGACGTGGTTTGCAACGGTGAAGCTCAACGGCGTCGCGTCGGAGATGCTTGTGTTCCCCGGCGAAAACCACGAACTCAGCCGATCGGGCTCACCGCGGCATCGAGTGCAGCGATTCGACGCGATCCTCGAGTGGTTCGGGCGATACCTGTGAATGGCCACACGCCCGTGAATCGGCCTACGAGCCGCATCCTGCTGCTGGACAGGGATGACCGTTTCCTGCTCTTTCTCACGCTGGCGCCTGACACCAGCGGAGTCGCCCGGTGGCTCACGCCCGGCGGGGGAGTCGACCCCGGCGAGACCCACCTGCAGGCCGCTGTGCGTGAGCTGGAGGAGGAGACCGGGCTCGTCATCCCGAATCTGGGCGAGCCGATCTGGGCTTACGATTTCATCGTCAAGTGGGATGCCGCCGACCACGACACCGGTCACGCCGAGTTCTACTCAGCCACCGTCGACGCGTTCACGCCTTCTGACGCGCTGTGGACCGATGATGAGCGAGTGGACGTGCTCGCACACAAATGGTGGACGCTGGATGAGCTGGATGCCACGACAGAACTATTCGAGCCGGCCGAACTCGTCCAGCTCGTCCGCTCACAACTCGAGGAGAAGAAACGATGACCCGTCCCGTTCCGGAATACACCGCGGCCGACCTCGAGTATCTGAACTCGGTCGAGCTGCCTCGCATGAGCAATGACGACGCTGTTGCCCTCGGCCTGATCGCCGTGCAGGTGATCCGGGAATGGGATCTCTCCCTGGCCGTCGATATCGTGCTGGCTGGCGATCTCGTGTTCAGGGCGAAGCTCAAGTCGACAGGCGCCGGCAATGACCCGTGGCTGGCAGGCAAGGCGGCCACAGTGAATCGTTTCGGCGAACCATCGTTGCTCGTGAAGCTTCGTCATCTCGAGGCTGGCACGCCGTTTGCGGATCGGGCCGACATCGACCACGACACATTCAAGGCGCACGGTGGATCCATTCCCTTGCGAGTCGGCGGCGTGATTGCCGGGACGATCACGATGTCTGGAGAACCGGACGTGATCGACCATGAGGCTGCGGCCGAGGCTCTCAGTCGCTTCGTGAGCCAGATGGATTCCGCCTCCTCCTCTCGGCAGTAACATCACCGATAATGAACATTATGTCAAGTAGTGCGCATTTCACTCGATGTGTCGCCTCTGGTGCTTTATCCTGACCGGCCTGCATGCTCGATCAGATTGCAGGTGACTGCCATTGCAGTTGACTACCATCGAGGTCGTTGAGGAATCCGGCCCGTCAGCCCCGGGCGCTATCAGTATTGAGTGCGATCAGTGTGTCAAGAGCTTCCCCGGCTGTCACCACGCTTCACGCTCGAGATGCTCCCGGCACGACAACGACCGGGCAATGGGCGTGCGCCGCACACGTCGTGCTGACCGAGCCCAGGACGAGTCCCGCAAACCCGCCCCGACCCCGAGAGCCAACCACGATCATGCGGGCGTGCTTCGAACTCTCGATCAGTGCTTCCGCGGGCTGTGAAAGAGCGGCGCGAAAGGTAACCTCAACGTTCGGGTGACCCTCGGTCAGTCGATGAGTTCCCGCCACCAGGTCTCGATGCACTCGTGCTGTCACTTCCTCGAACGACGGTACGTAGCCGTGTTCCTCGGTGAACTGGGGAGGAATGTGGTCGATGCTCCAGGTTCGCACCACCTCGAGCTGGGTGTCGAGCATCGCTGCAGTAGCCAACGCCCACTTCAGCGCTTCATCAGCATCGGCGGAGCCGTCATGGCCGACCACGATAGGTCCTGCACTCGACATCGACGACGTGTTGTCGGTCGACGTGTTGTCGGTCGGGTGGACGACGATGACAGCGCACGACGAATGCGCGGCACATTGCGAACTCACCGAGCCCAGCAAAAGCCCAACGAAACCGCCGTGGCCCCGGCTCCCGACAATCAGCACATCGGCCGAGCGGCTCTCATCGAGGAGAGTCCGGGCGGCAGAACCTTCCCGAGCCGTGAACTCGTACCAGTCGGGAAGCGGGTCTCCCAGAACCTCGCGAGATACTCGCCCGAGTTCCTGTTCAGCGTTCTCTCCGGGTGACCACGACAGGGGTAGTGCGGCATCACCGATAGGAATGTCCCATGTGGAAACAGCGCGAAGACGACCATTCAGTTTTTGCGTATATTCGCTGGCGAACTCAAGGGCCGCCAGCGAGGGATTCGACCCGTCAACTCCGACAACGATGAGCGGGTTTGTACGACTACTTGTGTCCATGTGTTCAGCTTCCCTCGCCCATCGGATCTCGACTAGGGCCCAAAGTCCCCCACATCGTTTAGCGCCTGCCGCCCGCCGCTCGGCGCCTCGCTAGCGAGAATGTCGGCATGGAAACGACGCGATATGAGGCGGAACGTTGCGGCGGAACATTCTGATCTTTTCCGCCGTCTATTCTTTTCACGCGACGACAATGCACAAGAGACGCCGCACGAAAACGGACCCGGGCCGCGTCATAACGCGGCTGGCGAGCTTCTTGAGGCGGACGTATCGAAACACCTGGTCATCGATGAGCTGGCCACGGTGGGCGCTCGTGAAAATCATCCGCTGCCAGCGGCTCCTGGTGACCACCGGCGTCGCAACTACCGTCAATCACAGGAAGAAGGCCATGCGAACACGCCAACACAGGGATTCTCCATCGATGAGCGCGCAGCGATGAAAGAACGTGCGAGGGAGCTCAAGGCCTTCGTGGGTGACGAAGCGGCGCGCTGCCCCTGCCGCTCCGGTCTCCGCTACGGCGAATGCTGCAAGCCGCTCCACGCAGGAACCTCCCCCGCACCCACCGCCGAGCGGCTCATGCGTTCGCGGTTCAGTGCGTTCGCGACCGATGATGCCCGGTATCTTCTCGCCACATGGCACTCATCCACGCGGCCGGCAGGGTTGACGCTCGACGGCACCCTTCGATGGACCCGGCTCGAGATCCTCAGCCGAAGTCGCGGAGGAATGCTCGATAATGAGGGTACCGTCGAGTTCGTGGCCCACTTCCACTCCCCCGACGGCCGGGGTTCCCAACGAGAAAACAGCCGCTTCATCAGGGAATCAGGAGCGTGGTCCTACCTCGACGGTGTGGTCGAGTAGCGAGCGGAGCTGTTGTCCGTCACTGTCGGTTCGTAGCCGCGACCCACTCTGCGAGCTTTTCTGCAGCGAGACCTGAATCGACGACCGCCGCCGCCCGGTCCAATTGCTCGGCCAGCCTGCCCAGGATCGGCTTCCGCAGCTGCTCAGGGTTCTGAGCGAGATCGAAGGCGGTGAGTCCCGCAGCGGCGTTGAGCAGCACAATGTCGCGAACCGGACCGGGCTCCCCCGTCAGCACCGCCCTCGCGACGCCGGCATTATGCTCAGGGTCGGCTCCCAGCAATGACTCTATCTCTGCCCGGGCGATTCCCAGGTCAGCGGGATCGAGGTCGTATTCGCTAACAAAACCCCGCGATACTTCCCAGATGTGGCTGTGACCGGTTGTCGTGAGCTTGTCGATTCCATCGTCGCCGCGGTACACCAGCGCCGTTGCCCCGCGGGAACGGAACACACCAACCACCAACGGCACTCGTTCGAGCAACGACACACCGACCGCGGACGCTTCGGGCCGCGCGGGGTTGCACAGCGGTCCCAGAATGTTGAAGAGGGTCGAGATCCCCAATTCTCTCCGGGTGGGGCCCGCATGGCGGAATCCCGGATGGAACAGCGTGGCGAATGCAAAGGTGATCCCGGTTTCCCGCAGCACCTCGGCGACCCGCGGCGGCTGAATGTCGAGATTGACCCCCAGAGCCGAGAGCACATCCGACGCTCCTGATGCTGAACTGGCGCCCCTGTTGCCGTGTTTGACGACGGGAACTCCGGCCGCGGAGGCGATGATCGACGCTACAGACGAGATGTTGAGGACGGCGCCGTAGGGGTCGCCACCGGTGCCGACGATGTCGAGGACCATGGGGTCGACCTCGAGAGGAAGGGAACTCGCGAGCACGGCGTCCCTGAAGCCCACGATCTCATCTACGGTCTCGCCCTTGATGCGCAGCGCCACGAGCAATCCAGCCAGCTGAGCTGACGTCGACTCCCCCGCCATGACGCTCTGCATGGCCCATTCGGCTTCGCCGATCGATAGGTCATCACCCTCCACCAAGGTTGCAAGGATACCGGGCCAGGTTCGCTCTCGTGCCATGATCGAATCCTAACGAGCGAGTCGCGACAGACCAGCCGAATGACAAAACCTACCCCGAAAATCGGGCATAATAGAGGGGTGACTACAGCCTCATTAACTCGCTCCCTCGGAGCACAGACGGTTAACCGCCCCAACGTCGTCGCTGTGGGCACGATCGTTTGGCTCGGCAGCGAAGTCATGTTCTTCGCAGGCCTGTTCGCAATCTATTTCACCCTCAAATCCACATCCCCTGGGCTGTGGGCTGAAGAGACCGCCAAGCTCAACGTCACCTACGCGGCGATCAACACGATCGTGCTTGTGCTCTCGTCCTTCACCTGCCAGGCCGGTGTCTTTGCCGCAGAGCGACTGCAAGCGAGGCGTACGGGCACACTCGGCCAGTTCTGGAAGTGGGGAATGGTCGAGTGGTTCTACCTGACCTACGCCATGGGCGCCACGTTCGTCGCCGGCCAGGTCTACGAGTACGCGATGCTGGTCTCCGAACACGTCACTCTGCAGAGTGATTCCTACGGCTCGGCTTTCTATATCACCACCGGATTCCACGGCCTGCATGTTACCGGCGGGCTGATCGCCTTCCTGCTCGTGATCGGGCGAGCCTTCGCTGTCAAGAACTTCGGCCACAAGGAGGCCACCAGTGCGATCGTCGTGTCGTACTACTGGCACTTCGTCGACGTGGTCTGGATCGGCCTCTTCATGGTCATCTACATCCTGAAATAGCCGAAACGACACAAGACCCACACCCTGATGAACAAAGGAACCCCACGCAGCATGGCCATGAAGCCAGCACGACAAAATCGTACACAGCGCTCCGCAGGTCGACGTCACCCTCTCGCCACCGCGGCGTTGATTGTGGTCGGCCTCCTCGCCACAGGTGGAACCTACGCGCTCTTCACGACCAGCGCGACGGCTGAAACCAGCGCTGCAGCAGAGGCAACCATCGAAGACGGCGGCAAGCTGTTCGCGGCCAACTGCGCAACCTGTCATGGCCTGAACCTCCAGGGAACGAAACAGGGGCCAACGCTCATCGGTGTCGGTGCTGCATCCGTCGACTTCCAGGTGGGCACTGGCCGTATGCCATTGGCAGCAACCGGCCCCCAGGCCGAGAAGAAGCCTGTGCAGTTCACCGAAGAACAAGTTTCAGCACTCGCCGAGTTCGTCGCTTCGAAGGCGCCGGGCCCGGCAATCCCCTCAGCCGAATATCTCACGGGCGAGGGCGATGCATCGGAAGGTGCAGAGCTGTTCCGCATCAACTGCGCGATGTGCCACAACGTCGCCGGAGCAGGTGGCGCTCTTACCGAGGGCAAGTACGCTCCCCCGCTGGCCGGGATCGCTCCGAACCACGTTTACGACGCAATGTTGACCGGCCCGCAGAGCATGCCTGTCTTCAATGACGACAACATCACGCCTGAGCAGAAGGCGAACGTCATCACGTACCTCAAGTACCTCGACGAGACACCTTCTGTCGGTGGCTTCGGCCTCGGCAACCTCGGCCCCGTGTCTGAGGGCCTCTTCATCTGGATCTTCGGGCTTGGCGGGATCGTGGCGATCACGATCTGGCTGACCGCCCGCTCAAACTGACACACGACCTCGCACAGCAACGCAGAACGTAGGGAAGAGAATGGCTAACGACCACGACGGCACCCCCGACAGCTCCATCGTCGGCACGACCGTCGAGAAATACGGCAACAACCCGCCGCCAGCGGGTACTGCCGTCGTGGCGTCTGACCGGATCCAGAACCCAGGATTCGAGCCATACCGCCCCCGCGTGGCCGACCTCGATCCCGCAGTCGAGAAGGCACAGGAACGTCGCGTCTCCGCCCTGTTCTTTGTCTCCATCATCGGCAGCGTCATGGCGGTCGCCGTCTACATCGCGTTCCCCATCGTCCCAGGCGATATGGGATCAGTGCGGCTGAACAACCTGCTACTCGGCATCAGCATCGCTCTCGGGCTGCTCGCTGTCGGCGTCGGCGCCGTGCACTGGTCGAAGGCGCTTATGGACGGCCACGACATGGTCGAACAGCGCCACGGCACCCGGGGAACCGACGCGACCCGCGCCAAAGCGGTCGAAGTATTCACGCTGGGCAACAAAGAATCGGGCTTCGGCCGCCGCACACTCATCCGCAACACCCTCATCGGCGCTCTGGTCGTCTCCCCAGTGCCGGCGATCGCGTTGTTCCGCGACCTGGCGCCGAGCGAAGATCCGGTTCCGCTGCTCAAGCACACGCTGTGGGCGAAGGGAGTCCGGTTGACGCGTGACCCTTCCGGAACCCCGATTAAAGCTTCTGAAGTGACGCTCGGCTCTGCCTTCCATGTGATCCCAGAAGGTCTGGAAGAGTCCGAACACCCGTTGGAAGAGAAGGCAAAGGCTGCGGTGCTCGTTATGCGCCTCAAACCAGCCGACTTGAATGTATCTGCCGGTCGCGAGGACTGGAATTACGAGGGCATCATCGCGTATTCCAAGATCTGCACCCATGTCGGATGCCCGGTGGCCCTGTACGAGAAGCAGACCCATCATCTGCTGTGCCCGTGCCACCAGTCGCAGTTCGATATCACCCAAGAGGCAGCGGTTATCTTCGGACCCGCCAAACGTCCTCTCCCCCAGCTCCCCATTTCAGTGGATGCCGAGGGTTATCTCGTCGCGCGTAGCGACTTCACCGAACCAGTTGGACCAAGCTTCTGGGAGCGCAAACTATGACTACCACCGAAGACCGCCCCGCAGTGACCGCGCAGAAGAGCCGCGGCGCACGATTCACAGGTTGGGCCGGGAACTACCTTGATGAGCGCACGAGCATCTCGGGGCTCACCAAAGAGGTCGGTCGCAAGATCTTCCCCGACCACTGGTCGTTCATGCTGGGCGAGGTTGCGCTGTACAGCTTCATCGTCATCCTGCTGTCGGGAACGTTCCTGACCTTCTTCTTCCAGGCGTCCATGGTCGAAGTGGTCTACCAGGGTTCATACGTGCCGCTCAAGGGCATCGAGATGTCGGCGGCCATGGCCTCGACCCTCGACCTTTCGTTCGACATCCGTGGCGGCCTCCTGATGCGCCAGGTGCACCACTGGGCAGCACTGCTGTTCGTGGCATCCATCGGGCTGCACATGCTGCGGATCTACTTCACCGGCGCATACCGCAAGCCGCGCGAGATCAACTGGCTGATCGGTTTCGTGCTCTTCATCCTCGCGATGGCTGAGGGCTTCACCGGTTACTCGCTTCCGGATGACCTGCTTTCGGGCAACGGACTGCGCATCATCGACGGCATGGTCAAGGGCATCCCGGTCATCGGAACGTGGATCTCCTACCTGCTGTTCGGCGGAGAGTTCCCCGGCACCGACATCGTGGGCAGGCTCTACGTACTGCACATCCTGATCCTGCCGGCCATCCTGGTTGCCGCGATCGGTGTGCACATGTTGCTGCTGATCATCAACAAGCACACCCAGTTCGCTGGCCCCGGCCGCACCAACGACAATGTCGTCGGTGTGCCGATCATGCCGGTGTTCGCCGCAAAGGCAGGTGGATTCTTCTTCATCATCTTCGGCGTGATCATGCTGATCGCCTCGCTGTTCCAGATCAACCCGGTGTGGACGTACGGTCCATACGACCCATCGCCGGTATCTGCCGGAACCCAGCCAGACTGGTACATCGGATTCGCCGACGGCGCTCTGCGATTGATGCCGCCGGGCCTGGAGCTCGAGATTTTCGGCGCGACGCTGTCGCTGAACATCATGATTCCGCTGCTGATCCTGCCGATCTTCCTTGCGCTGGTCGCGTTCTATCCCTTCATCGAGGCGTGGATCACGGGAGACAAGCGGGAGCACCACATCGCAGACCGTCCCCGCAACGCCCCGACGCGCACCGCAATCGGAGCAGCCGGAGTGACGTTCTACGCGGTCCTGTGGGCTGCGGCGAGTTCTGACCTCCTGGCGACCCACTTCAGGTTGTCGATCGAGGGAGTCATCCACTCCTGCCAGGTGTTGCTGATCATCGGCCCGATCATCGCGTACTTCGTGACGAAGCGGATCTGCCTCGGTCTTCAGAAGAAGGACCGCGAGATCGCCCTGCACGGCTTCGAGTCGGGTCGCATCGTGCGCCTGCCGGGTGGCGAGTACATCGAGGTGCACGAGCAGCTTGATGAGTACGAGCGCTGGAAGCTCGTGAGCTTCGAAGAGTACCAGCCGTTGACGGTGCTCCCGGATGCACAGGGTCGCATCTCGCTCAACCAGCGAGTGCGCTCCGCCGCTTCGAATTGGTTCTTCGAAGACCGGATCTCACCCGTGACGAGCAAGCAGATCGAAAGTTCGCGCGACGACCACTGATCTGTGCGCACACCGAACGCCGCTGGCCCCCGGGCCGGCGGCGTTCCGCATTTCGCTAAAGGATGCCAGCATCCCGCACCGTGATCCCGACAGTCGCCCAGTGCTGCTGCACGCTCATCACACCCAGCTGCGCAACGACTCAAAAACACCCGGGGCTGTGTCTGTCACATTGTTGGGCCCCTTTAGCCAGGTGAGCTTCGTCGGCGGACGCGGTTTCATCACCTACCGTGACCTCGACGCGGCCGCCCTGCGCCAGATCGTCTTAACAGCACTGGAGCACTTCCAGGGCGAGCCGACCATCAGCAGGGTCGAATGGGAAGACTCGAGCCCTCGATCCTGCTCCGGGGCTTCACGGGGCCCTGCTCGACAGCAACTTTGCCGCAGGCGAACCTGAGTCGATCATGATCGACGATGCCGCGGCGTTGGCGATGGAAGTGCCGCTTCCTGAGGGCATCACCTTACACACGGTCGACCACGAGGTCGATGTGCGCGCGATGTGCGCGCGATGTGCGCGCGATGTGCGCGATGCAGGATGACGTGTTCGGTAATCCAGTGTCCGACGAGATGGCACTACAGCTCCTGAACCGCCTCGCCCGAAACGATGGGATGCAGCTCTGGATCGCTGAAGTGGCCGGCGAGATCGTCTCCGCTGGCCGACTGGAGCCCGTCACCGGGACCCAGTTCGCGGGTATCTGGGGCGGAGCGACCAGAGAAGCCTGGCGTGGCCAGGGAATCTACCGAGCACTCACCGGTGCGCGCGCACTCGCCGCATTAGCCATGGGCAAGCCCCTGATCCACAGCGACTCGACCGAGTGTTCGCGTCCCATCCTCGAAAGGTCCGGACTCGTTGCTGTGTTGACAACGACACCGTACAGCTGGAGCCGATAGCCCCAACGAGGTCTCAGCTGTAAAGGGTGCGCTTCAGGAAGTCGGCGGTAGACCGGTATCCGATGCGCTCGTAGAAGTCGGCTGAGCGACGACTGGGCACCGTCAACTGCCTGACCTCGCGCTCACGACACAGCCGCTCGACTTCTTCTATGAGGGCAGTGCCGATCCCCTCACCCTGGCGGGTAACGTCCACGGCCAACTCCTGCAACTGCGCGGAGCTGCCGTTGACATGAAGCAGAGGGGTGATGGTGGTCAACGCGTAGCCCACTACGGTGCCATCCAGGTCTGCTCCGACAAGAAACAGTGTGGTGGCTTCATCCTGAAGCAGGAACGCGAAATTCTTATCGAACGCCTCCTGCTCCGGAGAATAGCCCTCAAGCTGCTGGAGCAGGGAGAAGACGCACGACGAGTCGGCTTCGACGGCCGGCCGAAGCCTGAACGTGCTAGCGGGCGAAGTATCCGCGGTAGTACTCAAAGATCCACCCCACGATGCTGATCAGGAATATAGCTACACCGATGAACGAGATCCACGGGCCGACAGCAATGCCGAGGAACGTCAGCGCCGCGCTGCTCGCGAGTACGATCGGCCACCAGCTCCACGGGCTGAAGAAGCCCTGCTCGGCATCACCATCATCGATGTTCGCGTCGAGCCGATCTTCAGGAAGCTCACCACCCTGTGACTTGTAAATGCGCCCGATGTAGAACGCGATGAGGGCAGAAAGTGCGCCGGTGAGCCCGATGGCAACAGCACCGACCCATTCGATCTGCGGTGCCGTCTGTGCTGCCGGTCTGGCCGAGACGAGAAGTGACCAGACTATGTAGGCGATGTCGGCCGCGAAGAAGAAGCCTGCCAAAACCCAGAACAGGCGTGCATTGGTTGACATGCCTACTTGACCTTCTCGTCGCCGAGGTCGTAGACAGGCGCGTCTGGAGCATCCTTCAGCGACCCCACGCCCCCGATCCCGACCGGAATCCCAGCCTCTGGGTGGTTCAGGTCGAACGCGGGAGCCTCGGACCGGATGCGAGGGATGGAGGTGAAGTTGTGACGCGGCGGCGGGCAGCTCGTGGCCCACTCGAGCGAGCGACCGTAACCCCATGGGTCGTCCACAGTCACCTTGGGCGCTTTGCGGCCCGTGATGTAGACGTTGTAGAAGAACGGCAGCATCGAGATGGCCAGGATCGCCGCCCCGGTGGTAGAGACCTGGTTCATCCAGGTCACACCGTCGGACTCGAGGTAGGTGCGGTAACGGCGCGGTAGCGCGAGTACTCCGATCCAGTGCTGGATAAGGAATGTCGTGTGGAAGCCCACGAACAGCAGCCAGAAATGAATCTTGCCGAGGCGCTCGTTGAGCATTTTGCCTGTCCACTTCGGCCACCAGAAGTAGAAGCCAGCGAACATCGCGAACACGACGGTGCCGAACACTACGTAGTGGAAGTGCGCGACGACGAAGTAGGTATCAGACACGTGGAAGTCGAGCGGCGGGCTGGCCAGGATCACTCCGGTGAGTCCACCGAACGTGAAGGTGATCAGGAAGCCGATCGCCCAGAGCATGGGCGTCTCGAATGTGATGGAACCCCGCCACATGGTGCCGATCCAGTTGAAGATTTTCACCCCGGTTGGCACCGCGATCAGCATCGTCATCAGCGAGAAGAAGGGCAGCAGCACCGACCCGGTCACGTACATGTGGTGAGCCCACACTGTGATCGACAGGGCAGCGATCGCGATCGTCGCATAGATCAGGGTGCGATAACCGAAGATCGGCTTACGCGCGAACACCGGGAAGATCTCGGAGACGATGCCGAAGAACGGCAGCGCGATGATGTAGACCTCCGGGTGCCCAAAGAACCAAAACAGGTGCTGCCAGAGGATGACGCCGCCGTTGGCGGGGTCGTAGATATGAGCGCCCACCACCCTGTCGGCGCCGAGCGCGAACAGCGCGGCCGCGAGGACCGGGAACGCCATGATGACCAGCAACGAGGTCACGAGCGTATTCCAGGTGAAGATCGGCATGCGGAACATGGTCATGCCGGGGGCGCGCATGGTGATGATCGTGGTGATGAAGTTCACTGCCCCGAGGATGGTGCCGAACCCGCTCAGTGCAAGTCCGAATACCCACAGGTTGGCACCGAAACCCGGCGAGAAGGTTGTGCTCGACAGCGGAGCGTAAGCGAACCATCCAAATGCTGCCGCACCCTGCGGGGTGAGGAACCCGGCGACCGCGATCAACGAGCCGAAGCTGTAGAGCCAGTATGCGAAGGCATTCAGTCGAGGGAACGCGACGTCAGGAGCTCCGATTTGCAATGGCATCAGGACGTTGGCAAAACCGGCGAACAGCGGAGTCGCGAACATGAGCAGCATGATCGTGCCGTGCATCGTGAATAGCTGGTTGTACTGCTCCCCCGTGGCCACGACCGACAGGCCCGGAGCAAACAACTGCGCGCGAATGACCAGGGCCATCACGCCGCCCAGCAGGAAGTAGATGAAAGACGTGATCAGGTACATGTACCCGATGGTCTTGTGGTCAGTGGAGGTGATCCAGCCGACAACGATGTTGCCCTTGCGCTCGACCTTTGATCCGCCGATGGTTTCTGACGTCGACGAACCACCTGTGGTGGTCGGCCGGTCGACTGTTGTCGTCATTGCTATCCCTCGTCGCTACTGCCGTTGCCGGGCAGGTTCTGGTTCACGTTGTACTCGAGCCCGATCTGGCCGTCGAATCCGGTGGCCTTCTGCTCGGCGATGTAGGCGCCATAATCAGCCTCGGAGACGACCTTCACGGTGAAGAGCATGAGCGAGTGGTACTCGCCGCACAGCTCTGCGCATTTGCCCTGGAAGGTACCCAACTCGGTGGGTGTGAAATACATGTAGTTGCTCTTGCCGGGGATCATGTCCTTCTTGTAAAGGAAATCCACTACCCAGAATGAATGGATGACGTCGCGAGATTCGATCTTGATCTCGATCGTCTTGTCAACCGGCAGGTACAGCACCGGAAGGTTGTCGGTGTTGATAGAGCCGTTCGCGTTGAAGGTCGCCTGAACACCCGTGCTGTAGGCGTCATCTGTGACGTAGTTGAAATCCCATGCCCAGCGCTTGCCGATGACCTCGATTTGAACGTCGGGGTTCTTGGTAGGTTCTTCGATCTGCGCCTGGTCCCTCGCCGTAAATGCGAAGAAGCCGAGGACCAGGAAGAGCGGGACGATCGTGTAGAACATCTCGATAGGGAGGTTGTAGCGCAATTGCACCGGCAGGCCCGTCTGGCCCTTGCGCCGGCGGTACACCACTGCGGTCCAGATGATGAGGCCCCATGTAACGACGCCGACCGCAAGCAGGACGATCCACGACGTCACCCACAGCCCGACCACGGACGACGTGTGGTTGGTTGTCTCGCCGCTACCGGGGAGCCAGCCGTGAAGCTGTTCCGGCGTGCAGCCAGCCAGGGCGATCGTGACGAGGACGCCAAGCGGAATGGCAATCCATCGAAGACGGCGGTTGGAGCGCACCAGTTACCTCTCGCAAAACATAGACAAGATACCCCATAAGTGTATAACGGGAGCGACGCCCGACTGGTCACCTCGCCACGTCGCGGGAACGAAAAAACGCGCCATTGCTGGCGCGTTTTCCCTGAAAATATTGGGGTTAGTGGAAGCTGTCTCCGCAGGCGCAACTGCCCTGCGCGTTGGGGTTGTCGATTGTGAAACCCTGCTTCTGGATGGTGTCTTCGAAGTCGATGGTTGCTCCGTCGAGATACGGCACGCTCATTTTGTCGAGGACGACTCCGACGCCTTCTCCGAACTCGACGACAGCGTCGCCATCGAGAGTGCGCTCATCGAAGTAGAGCTGGTAGATGAGGCCTGAGCAGCCACCGGGCTGCACAGCGAGGCGCAACTTCAGATCGTCGCGACCCTCCTGCGCCATCAGGCTCCTGACCTTGTCGGCAGCAGCATCGGTGAGCCCGACACCGTGCGCGGTGGTGCTGGTGGCCTCGGTTGTGAGTTCAGTGCTCGTAGCGGTGTCAGTCATACTTCGATTCTACCCTCGCGTTTCGAGCTTTGCCAGCAGCACGGCCTCGGTGAGGATCGCCCGCTGGAATACCCCGAGATGGAGGGATTCGTTCGGGCTGTGAGCGCGCGAATCCGGATCCTCAACGCCCGTCACGAGAATCTGCGCCTGCGGGAAGTTCTCGACCAGCGTGGAGATGAACGGGATGGAACCGCCGATGCCAGTCTCGAGCGGCTCGACGCCCCAGGCCTGATACATGGCGTCTTTCGCCTCGGCCACGGCCCAACCACTGGTGTCGACGAGAAAAGGATCGCCGCGATCCACATCCGAGATCTCGACATGAGCGCCGAACGGTGCGTGAGCCAGCAGGTGCGCCTCGAGCGCTTCATAAGCGTCAGCGGCCGTTTGTCCCGGCGCGATTCTGGCGCTGAGCTTCACCATGATGGAGGGCGCGAGGGTATTCGATGCATTCACCACAGTGGGTGCGTCGATCCCGGTAATCGTGATGGCCGGCTGGTCCCACAGCCGTGATAGTACAGAACCGTGACCGATCGCTGAGACGCCGTCGAGAAGCGCTGCTTCTTCGGCAAGTGTGGCCTCAGAGTATGGCGGCGTCTCGGATTCACGGCTCGTCAGCCCTTTCACCGCTACCGAACCGTCGTCAGCGTGGAGGGTGGCGAGAAGCTTGATCGCGGCGAGCATGGCGTCGGGCGCGGCTCCACCGAACATGCCGGAGTGCGATGCGTGCTTGAGAGTGGAGATCTTCAGTTTGAATGTCACATTGCCGCGAAGTCCGACGGTCAACGCCGGAGTGTTCACGTCCCAGTTATCTGAATCGGCGACGACGATCACATCGGCTGCGAGTTGTTCGCGGTGCTGCACGACGAAGTTAGCGAACGACCGCGAGCCGAACTCCTCCTCGCCTTCGAAGAATGCGACGAGACCGAGGTCGAAATCGTGTCCGACGGTGTCGACGAAGGCGCGGATCGCGGCGATGTGAGCCATCACTCCGGCCTTGTCGTCGGCGGCGCCGCGGCCGTAGAGCCGGTCGCCGCGAACCGTCGGCTCGAACGGGCTCGAATCCCAATCCGCCGGGTTTCCGGGGGGCTGCACGTCGTGATGCGCATACAAAAGGATCGTCGGCTTGCCGTTCTTCGACTGGCGAGTTGCCAGCAGCGCAGGATGACCGGTGCGTTCGTCGTCGATGGGCGCCGTCGAGATCTCCACCGTGTCGAACACGCCGAGCCCATCGAGCAGCACCTTTACGGCTGAGGCGCTGGTTGCGACATGCTCGGCGTCGAATCCATCCCACGACACCGAGGGTATGCGAACGAGGTCCCCGAGCTCGGCGATAGCCACGGGCATCCCGTCTCGCACCGCCTCTGTCAGTTCAGCGAGAAGCGGATGCGGCAGCAGCATTTCAGTCATGCGAGTAATCTTAAAGCTCGACAGAGGCGAGGATCCCCCGTGGCCAAGACATCAGAGAGCGACGCAGCCAACAAAGCAGGCTACGAGCTCAATCAGGACAGCATCTCCAGCGGCAAGGGCCACGCAACTCCCACCCGCCGGGAACGAGAGCTTGCTCGCAAGCAGCCCCTCGTGTCGAGCGACCGTACGGCAGCCCGGAAAGCGGCGCGCAGCCAGATGCAGGCCCAACGGGAACGGGCCCGCATCGGCATGGCGGCCGGCGAGGAGAAGTTCCTGCCGATGCGCGACCGCGGACCGCAGAAGCGGTACGTCCGGGACTATGTCGATGCGCGATTCAGCGTGGGCGAGTTGCTGATCCCGCTGATGTTCGTCGTGATCATCCTGACCTTCTTCCCCCAGCCAGAGGTCCAGGCCATCGGCCTCGTCGCCCTCTGGGCGTTCTTCCTCGTCGCCATCATCGACGTTGTGGTGCTCGGCTTCATTGTGAAGCGAAAAATCGCAGCCAAGTTCGGCGCAGATCGCCTCGAGAAGGTGCGCTGGTACGCCGCCATGCGCGCGTTGCAGCTGCGTTTGATGCGCCTGCCCAAGCCGCAGGTCAAGCGCGGACAGTTTCCGGTCTAGCTCTTCCGCCCTTTTCCCTCCCTGTCGCGCTCGATCGCCACTACATCGAGGCGAGGACCTTTTCCATGTCGTCGAAAAAGAGGTCGTAGCCGGCTATCGTCGCAGCAATCTGCTCTTCACCGAAGCCTGCCGCCGCTTGCGCCAGCGTCATCCGTGCTCCGTCATCCACCGGTGATATCTCGATGACGACAGGCTCCCGCGCGTCGTCGGCGGGCCTGTCTGTCATCGTGAACGACAGTCGGAGTGGTGGCTCGACATCCGTGTACTCCCCCGCCCAATGGATGATGCTCCCGTCGGGCGCATGCATTATGGCCTTCCAGCTTCCACCCACCCGCAGATCCATCGTCACCGAATCCACCGGCATGTCGAATGTGCCGAACCATTCTGCAAAGTACCGGGGTACCGTCCACGCCGCGAACACCTGCTCCGGAGTCGCGCCGAACGTGCGAGTCATAGTGATTCCGTCAGCCATGCGCCACAGGATATCAAGTCGAATGGACTCCGACGGGAGTAGCTGAAAACCGCCCGGGAGACGACGACCTCGCCTCATTCCCTTGGCATACTTCTTGCCATGACCACGCCTGTGCTGTCCATTCGCAACCTCACGAAACATTACGGAAGCGGCTCGAGCCGTTTCGATGCCCTCAAGGGGGTGACTCTGGACATAGCTGACGGCGAGTCCATCGCCATCGTCGGCAAGAGCGGCTCGGGGAAGTCAACACTCATGCACATCCTGGCGATGCTCGACGCGCCCAGCAGCGGTGAACTTATCGTGGATGGCACGGATGCCTCGAAGCTCAAGGGTTCGCGCCTCAATGCCCTGCGCAACCGGACGTTCGGCTTCGTCTTCCAGCAGTTCTTCCTGACACCCAACACCACCGTGCTCGACAACGTGATGCTTCCACTGAAGATCGCCAGGATTCCCTCTCGTGAGCGTACGAAGCGGGCCATGGCCGCGCTCGAGAAACTCGAACTCGCTGAGAAATCCAGCTCGAAGGCCGTTGACCTTTCAGGCGGTCAAAAGCAACGCGTGGTCATCGCTAGGGCGCTTGTGAACAACCCCCGCATTATTTTTGCGGATGAGCCCACGGGCAATCTCGACTCGGCCACCGGCGCAGTGGTGGAGGACCTCTTGTTCGAGCTCAACCGCACCCAGGGCATCACGCTCGTGATCGTCACCCACGACGAGGACCTGGCGGCTCGGGCATCCCGCCGCATCTACCTGAAAGACGGACTGGTGATCGACGAACCGGCGGTCGGTGCGCGCCATACGCGGGAGGTCGGAGCATGAGGGCCGTCGATATCGTCGCCACGGCGATCGGAAACTCGTTCAGGAGCCGCCTTCGCACCACGCTCACCGTCATCGCGATCTTCATCGGCGCGTTCACCCTCACTCTCACGAACGGACTCGGCGCGGGAGTCAACAACTACATCGACAGCCAGATCGCCTCGATCGGGGCTCCGGATGTGATGAACGTCACCAAACCCGTCGTCGCCACCGCAGAGACAGAGGGACCGCAGCCCTACGAGGAGAGCGGCTCGACCGAGGTGTCGAGCGGCGTGGGGCCTCCCGGTTCCACCGTCCAGGCGATGACCGACGATGATCTTGACACCATCAGGGCAATTGATGGCGTGAGGACGGCTGCACCGATCGTGAGTGTGCGACCGGACTACATCGAATATGGAACCGAGGGTAAGTTCCAGCTCACGGTCAGCCCGCTCAGCGCCGGGATCCGCGTCGAACTGGCGGCCGGCACGATGTTCGATACCGCTAGCTCGAACCTGCAGATCATCCTGCCCACCACCTTCATCGAGACTCTCGGCTTCACCGGCAATGACGATGCCGTGGGTAAGACGGTCACCATCGCCGTCACCAACGCCCTGGGTGAGCAGACGACGGTGGATGCCGTGGTTGTCGGGGTACAGGAACCCACACTGTTCGGCGCGACGCCCAGCCTCAACGAACCCCTCACCAGTACCCTGTATGACGCCCAGAACGTCGGGATCCCGACCGGCACCTCGTCGCAGTACGGAAGTGCGACCGTCACTTTCGCTGCTGACGCGACCGAGGCAGAGGTCGCCGCGCTGAAGGCCGATCTCGTGACGGCGGGTTACGCCGGCACGACCGTCACGGACCAGATCGGTACCTTCCAGTCGGTCATCGACGGGATCATCCTCGTGCTCAATGCTTTTGCTGTGATCGCGCTACTCGCAGCAGGGTTCGGCATCATCAATACCCTGTTGATGAGCGTGCAGGAACGCACTCGCGAGATCGGCCTGATGAAGGCCATGGGGATGAGCGGCGGTCGGATCTTCGCCCTGTTCAGCACCGAAGCCGTCTTCATCGGATTCCTCGGGAGCACCATCGGTGCCGGGGTGGCGATGCTCGTGGGTGGAATAATCAGCCAGGTGCTCGCAGACGGACTGCTTGCCGATCTGGCCGGGCTCCAGATCCTCACCTTCACGCCGGGTGCAATCGTGACGGTACTGCTGCTGGTGATGGGAATCGCCTTCATCGCGGCCGTGCTTCCCGCATCACGGGCAGCGCGCCAGAGCCCGATCGACTCCCTGCGGTACGAGTGACCGACGCTGGCAGGACTGCCTAGCGCAGCCTCGCCAGTCCGCGGTTGACCTGCCGCGCCCAGAGCGGACCGCGGAAGAGGAAACCGGTGTAGCCCTGTACGAGCGTCGCACCAGCAGCGAGTCGTTCGGCCACATCGGCTGCGGTTTCCACTCCCCCGACAGAGATCACGCAGAAGTCGGCCGGTACGACCGACCTGATGAGCCTGAGCAACTCCAGTGAGCGGGCGGCGACCGGCGGTCCGGACAACCCACCGGCACCCGCCGCGGCCACGATCGCGGCATCCGTCGCCAGGTTCGCTCTCGACAGGGTCGTGTTGGTAGCGATGATCCCGTCGAGGAGCTCGACGGCAAGGGCCGCTATCGCCGTCACCTCGTCGTTGGACAGGTCGGGTGCGATCTTCACCAGAACAGGAGTTGGGCCTGCCGCTGATTTCACGGCAGTGAGTAGTGGACGGAGCTTCTCGAGCTCCTGCAATCCGCGCAATCCCGGCGTATTCGGCGAGCTGACGTTCACCACGAGGTAGTCGGCGAGGGGCGCCAGCGCGGTGGTGCTCACGAGATAGTCATCGACCGCGTCATCCACCTCCACGACCCTCGATTTGCCGATATTCACTCCGATCACGGGCCGCACTGATCGTGCGCGGGCTCGCCGGATGACGCCTGCGGCGGCGGTTGCACCGTGGTTGTTGAATCCCATGCGGTTGATGACGGCGCGATCCGCGATCAGGCGGAACAGGCGCGGCTTCTCATTGCCCGGCTGCGGCTCGGCGGTAATGGTACCCACCTCGACATGGCCGAACCCCAGTTGGCCGAGCCCACGGATGCCCGTGCCCTCCTTGTCGAACCCTGCGGCGACCCCGAAGGGAGAGTCGAACTCAAGCCCCAGCGTAGAGACCCGGAGTGACTCGACCGGCCTCGTGAAGCGACGCACTATCGATCCGATACCGAGGGTCGGCAGAAACCGGATGACCTGGAAGGCGAGAGTGTGGGCGCGCTCGGGGTCCATTCGCGCGAAGAAGACCCGGAAGATGAAGCTATACATGGCGAGGCAAGGGTATCGGCTTGCGGACGGTCAGTCTGCCGCGGCCCGCGCGGCATCCGAGGCGTGGTCGATCCTCAGCTGCGTGATGGCGACCTCGAAATCGTCAAGCGAATCGAAGGCCTGATAGACACTGGCGAAGCGCAGGTACGCCACCTCATCCAGTTCTCGTAGCGGGGTCAGGATAGACAGGCCGATGTCATTCGCCTCAACCTGGGCGGCGCCGGTGGCCCTGATGCTCTCCTCGACGCGCTGTGCGAGCACCGCCAGGTCGGTGTCGGTGACCGGTCGGCCCTGACAGGCCTTGCGCACGCCAGAGACGATCTTCTCCCGGCTGAACAATTCGACAACACCGTTGCGCTTGATCACACTCAGCGACGCGGTCTCGGTGGTCGAGAACCGGCGACCGCATTCGGGACACTGCCGACGCCTGCGGATCGACAGACCGTCGTCGCTTGTCCTGGAGTCGATGACGCGGCTGTCAGGGTGACGGCAGAAGGGGCAGAACATGGTGCGCCGAGTCTACCGGCACGCGCTATGCACGGTTTTCGAACCGAGCGCTGACCGCGGCACCGTGCGCTGGCAGGTCTTCCGCCTCGCTCAGGGCGACGATCTGCGAGCTCACGCGCTGCAACGCAGAGCGGTCGTAGTTGATGACCTGCTGGGGGCGCAGGAACGTGTACGCGCCCAGTCCGGACGCAAACCTCGACTGCCCTCCCGTCGGCAGCACGTGATTTGATCCCGCGAGGTAGTCACCGAGGCTCACCGGCGAGTGCGCGCCGAGGAAGATCGCTCCCGCGCTCTCGATCATGTCGAGCACGGCCCCGGGCTCGGCGGTCTGGATCTCGAGATGTTCCGGCCCGTAGGCGTTGCTGAACGCTGCTGCCGCGACCATGTCGGATACGAGCACCAACGCCGACTGCACCCCGTCGACCGCAATTCGCACCCGAGCACTGTGGTTGGTGGATGCCACGAGCCGCTCCACCTCGCGCGACACCGCGTCAGCGAGCTCGGGCGAGTCTGTTACCAGGACCACGGCGGCGAGCTCGTCGTGCTCGGCCTGGGAGATGAGGTCGGTGGCGACCAGGTAGGCGTCGGCCGTGGCATCCGCGATCACGAGGATCTCAGTCGGGCCAGCCTCCGAGTCGATTCCCACCACACCGCGCACCAACCGCTTTGCTGCTGCCACATAGACATTGCCGGGGCCGGTGATGATCTCCACCGGATCGAGCCCGAGGCTGGGAACGCCGTAGGCGAGTGCACCAATCGCACCGGCGCCACCCATGGCGTACACCTCGTCGATGCCGAGGATTCCTGCCGCCGCAAGGATGGTCGGGTGCACGGATCCGCCGAATTCGCGCTGCGGTGGAGATGCAATGGCCACCGATGACACTCCCGCGACCTGCGCGGGAATCACGTTCATCACGACACTCGACGGATACACGGCCTTACCACCGGGAACATACAGTCCCACTCGGTTGACGGGCTGCCAGCGCTGGATGACGTGCGCTCCGGGGGCGAGTTCTGTGACGGTGCTCGCCGGGACCTGGGCCTGCGTGGCCTGGCGGACTCGGGCGATCGCGACCTCCAGCGCATCCCGGACCAGCGGATCCAGCGATCTGACAGCCAGGCTCACCTCGTCTGCGTGGATGCGGATGCGTTCTGGCCGCACACCGTCAAGCCGCTCTGCCTGCTCGACGAGCGCCTCCTCGCCGCGCTCGCGCACGTCAGAGATGAGCTGGGCGGCGACCGCGGATGCCGCGTTGACGTCGGTGATCGCACGGGGAATCACTCGCGCGAGATCGGCTTGGCTGGAGGGGAGATCACGAAGATCGATGGTGTGCATCATGGCGATTCAATATTAGTTGGCGCAACTGGGAGCGACGTACGGATTGTTTCGTCATGTGTTGCCAGTGTCGAGCGAGTCGTCGGAGGTGGAGCATGATTGACAACACAGCATGAACGAGACAACATCACCTCACCCCGCGTCGGCCGAAGGGCACGACGTCCCCGTCGACGGCATGGACGCCTTCAAGCGTGTCTTCCGCCGCCATGCCGCGGGAGTCGCAGTCGTCACCGCGTTGATGCCCGACGGATCCCCGGCTGGCTTCACTGCCACTTCGCTGGCCTCACTCTCGGCAGTTCCACCCATGGCCACGTTCAACATGGCCCAGGCGTCGAGCTCATGGCCCGCGATGACTGTGGGAAACCATGTGGTGATTCATACGCTCGGGCCACGTTCCCGACACCAGGCGGAACGAATGGCCGCCGACCACGCTGTCAGGTTTGTGGGCGAGCACTGGCACGCCGGCCCGCACGGAGTCCCGATTCTCGAGGACGTGACGGCATGGATGCTCGGAACCGTCGTCGAGGTGCATCCTGTTCTCAACAGCGGCGTGATCGTCGTGCAGATCGAAGACGGCTCCCTCGGTGACGACGATGACGCACTGCTCTACCACGAGCGTCGCTACTTCAGGCCGGGCGAGACCGCTTAGCGTTCCGCGCTGCGGCATGCCGGGCCATCCCTCCCCAGCCACATGAAGGAGGAACCCCAGCCGAAGCCCTGCCTCCCGTGACTCACGTCCTCGAGCAGAAGAAATCTCCTTCATGTGGCTGAAGGACCGCGCAGTGCATCCGACGGGGACGCGCCAGTGACCGAAATCGGGCGTCTAGGCGAGGCAGTTCGGGCCGAGCAGCGTCTTGAGTTCGCCGTAGAGATCCGCCGAGACCGTCACCGGGTACGGGATTTCGAAGACGCGGGCCGTGTCACCCTTGATGAGCTTGAGACGCACCTCATTCAACCCGGAATGACGGATCAGTACGTCGTTCAGGGCTGTCACAATCTCTGTGGTCGCCCTCGTCTCCTGCACCGCGATCACGATCGGACCCGACCCGAGACTCGAACCGGTGTCTGGAACGAACATGCTCACCGCGTGCAGGTTCATCCCGTCATCGCGAACGCTCACGCGCCCACGAACCACGACGATCGCGTCGTTAGTGAGCCCGGGTGAGAATTCCTGGTAGGTCTTGCCCAGGAACATGACACTGATCTCTCCCGCGAAATCTTCGACCGTGATGATGCCGTATTGGTTGCCGCTGTTCCTCGCGACGCGATGCTGCACGCTGGTGATGAGACCCGCGATGGTCACGTGCTCACCGTCGGCCGCGACATCCCCGCTCATGATCTCCGTGATGGATGCGGTCTGGTGCTTCGCGAGGGCGATCTCGAGCCCCGCAAGAGGATGATCTGAAACGTACAGCCCGAGCATCTCGCGTTCGAAGGCGAGCTTGTCGCGCTTCGCCCACTCCGGACGGTCGGGAACGTGCTGGGCCTGCTCTGGCTCATCCCACAGGCTGTCGAAGTCGAAACCGACCTGCCCGTTCGCTTCTGCGCGCTTCTCACTGGCTGCGCCATCGACCGCCGATTCGTGAATCTCGACGAGGGCCCTGCGGGTGGCTCCGAGCGAGTCGAAAGCTCCTGCCTTGATCAGCGACTCGACGGTGCGCTTGTTCGCGACCTGCAAAGGTACCTTGCGCAGGAAGTCGTGGAATGACGTGAATCGTCCCTTTTCGATGCGGGATCTGGAGATTGCCTCGACGACGTTGAATCCGACGTTTCGAACGGCACCGAGACCGAACCTCACGTCTCCCCTCGTGCCCTCAGCCGGGACAGCGGTGAAGTCGACAGATGATTCGTTGACGTCAGGGGCGAGCACCTTGATGCCCATGCGACGGCACTCGCTGAGGTACATGCCGAGCTTGTCTTTGGAGTCACCGACGCTGGTGAGGAGGGCGGCCATGTATTCAGCGGGATGATTGGCCTTGAGATAGGCGGTCCAGTAGCTCAGCACGCCGTATCCGGCGCTGTGTGCCTTGTTGAAGGCGTAGTCGGCGAACGGCATCAGGGTCTCCCACAACACCTTCACCGCCGGCTTGCTGTATCCGTTGGTGACCATGCCGGCCTCGAAGTCCGCGAACTGCTTATCGAGTTCGCTCTTCTTCTTTTTGCCCATCGCTCGCCGCAGCACGTCGGCCTGCCCGAGCGAGAAACCAGCGACCTTCTGCGCGACCGACATCACCTGCTCCTGATAGACGATCAGCCCGAAGGTGGTACCGAGGATGTCGCGCAGCGGCTCTTCGAGCTCGGGATGGATGGCGTCGATCGTCTGCAGGTCGTTCTTGCGCAACGCGTAGTTCGTGTGTGAGTTCATGCCCATGGGGCCCGGACGATACAGCGCAATGACGGCCGAGATGTCTTCGAAGTTCGTGGGCTTCAGCTGTTTGAGCAGCGCGCGCATGGCGCCGCCGTCCAGCTGGAAAACACCGAGCGTGTCACCGCGGGCGAGCAGGTCGTAGGTTGCCTGGTCCGCGTCGAGATCCAGATCCTCGATGACGAGCCTGGTTCCGGTGTTGGCTTCGATCATGCGCAGGGCATCTTCGATGACGGTCAGGTTCCTCAACCCGAGGAAGTCCATCTTGATCAGGCCGAGAGACTCGAGCGGAGGTTGGTCGAACTGCGTGATGATCGCGCCGTCGTCCTCGCGCTTCATGATGGGAAGCACATCGAGCAGTGGCTCGGCAGACATGATCACCCCGGCGGCATGCACTCCCCACTGGCGCTTGAGGTTCTCGATGCCTTTCGCGGTCTCGAAGACCCTGGCGGCTTCGCCATCGGTTTCGATGAGGGCACGGATGTCTCCGGCCTCCTTGTAACGATCGGCATCCTTGTTGTGGATGTCGCTCAGGGGCATGTCCTTGCCCATCACAGGCGGCGGCATCGCCTTCGTGAGCTTCTCTCCCACCGAGTACGGCATTCCGAGCACCCGTGAGGAGTCCTTGAGCGCCTGCTTCGCTTTGATGGTGCCGTAGGTGACGATCTGCGCGACGCGGTCGTCGCCGTACTTGTCTGTGACGTAACGGATGACCTCACCGCGGCGGCGGTCGTCGAAGTCGACATCCACATCGGGCATCGAGACACGCTCTGGGTTGAGGAATCGCTCGAAGATCAGGCCGTGGGCAATCGGGTCGAGTTCGGTGATACCCATCGCGTACGACGCCATGGAACCCGCTGCGGAGCCTCGACCCGGCCCGACACGGATGCCCTGTGCCTTGGCCCATGCGATGAAGTCGGCGACGACGAGGAAGTAGCCGGGGAAGCCCATCTGCTTGATGACGTCGACCTCGTACTTTGCCTGCGCCAGGTGAGCTTCGGATGGCGCGTTCTTGAAGCGGCGCATCATCCCCACCGCCACCTCTTTCTCGAACCAGCTCGCCTCGGTCTCGCCCTCGGGCACGGGGAATCTCGGCATGAGGTCGCGACGTTCGAAACTGACCTCGCAGCGCTCGGCGATGAGCAGTGTGTTGTCGCAGGCCTCGGGATAGTCCCGGAAGAGGTGCCGCATCTGGGCCGCGCTCTTCAGGTAGAACTCATCCGAGTCGAACTTGAAGCGGTTGGGATCGTCGAGCGTCGAGGCCGACTGCACGCACAGCAGGGCTGCATGCGCTGTCGAGTCGTGAGCATGCGTGTAGTGCAGGTCGTTAGTCGCGACGAGTGGCAGGTCGAGGTCTTTCGCGAGGCGCAACAGGTCGTTCATCGTGCGCTTCTCGATGTCGATGCCATGATCCATGATCTCGGCATAGAAATTGCCAGCGCCGAAGATATCCCGGAAATCGGATGCCGCCTGTTTGGCTTCTTCGTACTGACCGAGCCTCAGGCGCGTCTGCACCTCGCCACCGACGCACCCGGTTGTCGCGATGATGCCCTTGCCGTACTGGCTCAGCAGCTCGCGATCCATCCTGGGCTTGAAGTAGAACCCCTCGATGGAGGCCAGCGACGACAACCTGAAGAGGTTGTGCATGCCCTCGTTGTTCTCGGACAGGAGCGTCATGTGGGTGTACGACCCCGAACCGCCGACGTCGTCCTGGTTCTGGTGGTTCTGGCCCCAGCGGATCCGGGTCTTCTCACGCCGGGACGTACCGGGCGTGATGTACGCCTCGGTTCCGATGATCGGCTTGATGCCCCTTGCCGTCGCCTGCTTCCAGAACTCGTATGCGCCGAACATGTTGCCGTGGTCGGTCACGGCCATGGCGGGCATCTTCTGCTCGGCCGCGGCATCCATGAGGGGCTCGATCCTGGCCGCTCCATCCAGCATCGAATACTCGCTGTGCACATGAAGGTGCACGAAGGAATCGCTGGATGCCACTGGTTCTCTTCACTTGCTCGTGGGGGTGAATCCCACCATAAGCCCGGCTCGGCATGGCGAAAAACTGACGCGCCATAGTCGGGGATCTAGTCGGCTCGAAGCACCTCAAGTGCGTGTTGAAGGTCCGCCGGATACGGGCTCTGGAACTCGACGGGTTGCCTCGTTGCGGGATGTTCGAACCCCAGCCGCTTGGCGTGGAGCCACTGGCGGGTGAGACCGAGTTTCGCGGAGATAGTCGGGTCTGCGCCATACATCGTGTCGCCGACGCAGGGATGTCGTTGCGCTGCCATGTGCACGCGGATCTGGTGAGTGCGACCGGTCTCGAGCTCGATCTCGAGAAGAGATGCAGACGGGAAAGCTTCCAGGGTCTCGTAGTGGGTCACGCTCGACTTACCGTCTGCAGTGATGGCGAACTTCCAGCTCGCCCCCGGGTGGCGACCGATGGGGGCATCGATCGTCCCGGTGAGTGGATCCGGATGCCCCTGCACGACGGAGCGGTAGATCTTGTGCACCAGGCGGTCGTGGAACGCCCGCTTGAGTGCCGTATACGCGGCCTCAGTCTTCGCGACGACCATCAGTCCGCTGGTGCCCACATCGAGACGGTGAACGATGCCAGCCCGCTCAGCGGCGCCGGAGGTCGCGATCCTGAACCCCGCACCCGCCAGTGCGCCGAGCACAGTCGGACCGTCCCAGCCGATGGAAGGATGGGCCGCGACCCCGGGCGGCTTGTCGATCACGATGATGTCGTCATCGTCCCAGACGATCCCGAGATCTTCCACGATGATCGGGATGATGGATGGCTCGACCTTCGACTGCCAGCTGACCTCGAGCCAGCCTCCCGCGACCAGCCGATCCGACTTGACCAACACGCGGCCATCGAGTTGAACGCCACCGAGCTCTGCGACCTCCGCTGCGAAGGTTCGCGAGAATCCGAGGAGCTTCGCTATCGCAGAATCGACCCGCTCACCCGCGAGTCCGTCCGGGACGGGAAGACTGCGTGATTCCACGGTCAGGCCTGATCTGTCGGTGCCGGGGTGCCTGTGGCCCGTGAATCCAAAGTGGCGGGCTCCTGCGGCTCCGCTGTTTTCGAAGAACGCTTGCCGTCGAGCCCGACCCCACGGATCGTCAGCAGGATGAACAGGCCCATGCTCGACACGATCGCGATATCAGCGACGTTGAAGATGGCAGGGAATCCATACACCTGGAGAAAATCGACCACGTGACCGATACCGAAGCCCGGAGGCCGGATCAGCCGATCCGTGAGGTTGCCGAGGTTGCCGCCCAGCAGCATCCCGAACAACACGGCCCAGCCGGTCGAACGGATGCGTCGCGCGAAGATGACGATAAAGATCGTGACCACGGCCGCAATGATGGCGAAGATCCAGGTGGACCCTGAACCGAGGGAGAACGCGGCTCCGGGGTTTTCTACGTACCTGAACTGGAGCAGTTGGCCGATGACGTCCACAGGAGCGCCGAGGGTGAGATTTTCCACGACCAGGATCTTGCTCACCCTGTCGACGGTATACGCGAACACAGCAACAACGGCCAGTACCGCGAGGGCGCTTGCGCTTACCTCACGTCTACCGGCCGTCGCCTGCTGTGATTCAGTTTCCGGCAAAACCTGGGAAGTTCGCGGGCGGCTGCTTGCCATCCTGTGCCTGGTGGTCCGTGCCTGCCGAAGCGTCCGCGAACTCGGCAGCATCTGATTCCGGAGCGTCGATGAACGCACTCGCGGCACCCTGCGACGACGTCAGCACATTGCTCTCGATGTCGAGCTCACGCAACTGGCTCTCGATGTAGCCCTTCAGCTTCTGGCGGTATTCGCGCTCAAAGTTGCGCAGCTCGTCGACCCGGTGTTCGAGCTTCTGGCGTTCCTGGTCGAGGGTCTCGATCTGGGCGCGGTGACCACTCTCGGACTCTTCGACGATTCGGGCTGCCGTGGCGTGACCCTCAGCGATGAGTGCGTCGCGCTTTTCCACGCCTTCGCGAACGTGCTCCTCGTGCAGACGGCGCGCCAGCTGTAGGAGGTTGTTCGTGCCGCCGGTGTCTGACGTGTCGATCGACGAGGTAGGCGCATACTGCACTGCCGCGGGCGCCGAGGCGGGCACGGGAGCTGGCTCGATGGCGACCGGCTCGGGCTGCTGGACGAAGCTCGGTGTGGCCTGTGCAGGAGCGTCCTGTGCGCCGGAACGCTGCAGATCGTTGATGCGTGAGTCGCTGGCGATGAGTCGCTGGCGTAGCTCCTCATTCTCCTGGTTGAGCCGTCGCAATTCGACGACCACCTCATCGAGGAAATCATCGACCTCGTCCTGGTCGTAACCCTCGCGGAACTTGGTCGGTTGGAACCGCTTGTTCACAACGTCTTCAGGAGTTAAAGCCATCGCCGCCACCTCACACTCTTTCTTGTTGTTAGCGAGACGCTTGACGTCTACGTGTTGTTGAGCCAACGCACGCCATTCTACGCACTGTGGTCGTTTGCAACCCACGTCTTGTCCACGTGGTCGAACAGAATTCCCTCCCCACAGTACAACGACAGACTCCACGGGAGATCACCACCGTCGATCAGATGAATCCGCCGACGATGGAATTGAGGATGATGGCCGCAAGCATCACGATGCTCCAGGAGAAGTCGATTGCCGCCCCGCCGATGCGCAGTGGTGGAACTCCCCGTCGCACCAGCTTGATGGGCGGGTCTGTGATGACGAAGACCGCTTCGGCTATCACCAGCGTGAAACCCTGGGGCCGCCAGCGTCGCGCGAACGTGCGAGCCAGATCAAGAATGAATCGGGCCCACATAACGACGATGAAGATCGTCAGGGCCAATGTCAGGATCAGGGCGATGATGGAGACGGGTGAAACTGTGGTCACACTTACAGTTTACTGCTGCGCGAAGAACGATGCGTCAACGTCGGACTCGGCCTCAGCGTGGTCGCCACTCACGGCCACGTGAGCCGGCGACAACAGGAAGACCTTGCTCGTCACGCGCTCGATCTTTCCGTACAGCCCCTGCGACAGGCCACTCGCGAAGTCGATGAGTCGACGAGCATCCGGCTCGCTCATCTGCGACAGGTTGATGATGACCGGGATACCCTCACGGAAGTTCTCGGCGATGACCTGGGCATCCTTGTACTGGCGCGGATGCACCGTCAGGATCTCATTCATCTCTGTGACAGCCGGCCGCGCATTGCCGGAGCGACGCATGGGCGTGACCGGGGCGCGATTGGCCGCCGGAGTCGGGGTGTGGTGGGCCACCGGCGCGACCGGAGCAGACGGTGCCTGCTCGTAGTCGTAGTCCTCATCCGCGAGGCCCAGGTAGACCATGGTCTTGCGCAGTGGATTTGCCATTTTATTCCTCCGAGTGGTGAAGCTTGTATGTTGAGATTAACCGGGTGCGGGCCGATTGCCCGTGATTGCCGTGCCAATGCGCAGGTGTGTCGCGCCTTCGAGTATTGCTTCGCGGTAGTCGCCGGACATGCCTATCGACAGGGCGTCAGCCCGCGGAGCGACTGATCTGAGTCGTTCTGACAGTTCCCTGACGGTGGCGAACGCCTGTCGCGGTTCGCGGCCCAGCGGCGCTACCGCCATCAGGCCTCGAAGCTCCACGCCCTCCGCTGCGAGCAGCTGCTCGGCCAGGTGATGGATGCCATCGGGATCAACGCCGCCGCGGCCCGGATCGTCCGTCAGGTTCACCTGGATGAACACGTCGAGCGAATTGCCGGCGAGAGCGACGGCCAGGGAATCCCTATCCACCGAATGGATCACGTCGATGTATGTCGCCACCTGGCGCGCCTTCTTCGACTGCAGCTGGCCGATGAAGTGCCAGCTCGCCTCGAGTTCGTGCAGTTCCGCGATTTTGGGCTGTGCCTCCTGGTGGCGGGATTCCCCGAAATCCCGCACACCCAGGTCATGCAGCTCCCGCACCATGGATGCCGGATGAAACTTGGTGACCACGATGGTCGTCACATCGGCGACGTCACGGTTCGCCTCTCGCGCGGCGTCCGCAACACCCTCGCGCACCGCGTCAAGCCGTTCAGCCAGCGACGCCATTGCGGTCACCGACGTCTACTTGAGGAAGTCGGGGATGTCGAGGTCGGACTCATCGTCGTCAAAGCTGCGGTCGACAGGCGCTGCCCGCACGAGACTCGGCTCTGGTGACCACGGCTGGGTTTCTGCCAGTGGTGGCTTGAAATCTGTCGCGTCAACGGTGGCTCCGGTTGCCCCGGCTTCGGGGATCACGTAGTTTGTGCGCCGAACCTCGCCGGGCTTCGCCTGCGGGGTGCCCCCGTCGAATCCGGCCGCGATCACTGTTACACGCACCTCGTCACCGAGGGTGTCGTCGATGACCGCACCGAAGATGATGTTCGCCTCAGGATGCACGGCTTCCTGGACCAGCCTGGCTGCATCATTGATCTCGAAGATTCCCAGGTTCGAGCCACCCTGGATTGACAGCAACACTCCGTGGGCGCCCTCGATCGACGCTTCGAGCAGCGGAGAAGCCACGGCGAGTTCGGCGGCCTTGATGGCGCGATCCGCACCGCGGGCCGAGCCGATACCCATAAGAGCCGAGCCGGCACCCTGCATGACCGACTTGACGTCGGCGAAGTCGAGGTTGATGAGCCCGGGTGTGGTGATCAGGTCGGTGATGCCCTGCACACCGGCGAGCAGCACCTGGTCTGCGGTGGCGAACGCTTCGAGCATGCTGATGCCGCGATCGCTGATCTCGAGCAAGCGATCGTTGGGCACGACGATGAGAGTGTCAACCTCGTTCTTCAGGTTCTCTACACCGACCTCAGCCTGGGAAGAACGACGCTTTCCCTCGAACCCGAAGGGCTTTGTCACGACACCGATCGTCAGGGCGCCGATCGACTTTGCGATGCGCGCGACCACTGGCGCGCCTCCGGTACCGGTTCCACCGCCCTCCCCCGCAGTGACGAAGACCATGTCAGCGCCAGCCAGCGCCTCTTCGATCTCTTCGGCATGGTCCTCGGCGGCACGACGGCCGACTTCGGGGTCAGCGCCAGCACCGAGCCCGCGCGTGAGTTCGCGACCGACATCGAGTTTGACGTCGGCATCGCTCATCAGCAGTGCCTGGGCATCCGTGTTGATGGCAATGAACTCGACGCCACGAAGGCCGAGCTCGATCATGCGGTTGACGGCGTTTACTCCGCCACCACCGATGCCTACTACCTTGATTACCGCCAGGTAGTTCTGGTTTGATGTCACGTTCCGGCCTCCGCTGCCACTGCGCTGCACACTCTGCCCGTTGCAGACTCTAAACCTCTAGTTGAGGTATAAAGTTATGCTCAGTATGCATTTCCTGTGTTGAGAGTAGGTCGACCATGACCGCACAGAGCGCAACAGTGCCAGCGTGTCGCATGTGCATGCCCGAATGTCGCGCAACGGCCCCGCCGCGGCAGCATCAGCTGGGGCGGAAAATTCCGTTGCCCGGCGCAGACACGTCGAACACTCCGGGCTGATTCGGATCCGTAAGTCCGATCAGTGCTTTTAGCAGGCTCGCTTTGCGCACCGAATCATCGGCGCTTCCCCACGTGACGCCCTGTCCAACACCCGTCAACACGAGCGCCACATCATCCTGGGTGCTGGCGGTGACGCTGTCGACCTGCGCGAGGGTCTCCGGAGGAAGAGCCAGCAGGACTGCCACCATCGACGAGAAAGCCGGCCCGGTAAGGTCGCCGCTCGGCACGTTCAGGATCGGAACTCCGGCGATGCGCTCCGCCGATTGCTGGAGAACGATTCCGGCCGGGTCGACGAGTTCGTAGATGGCGCCCGCCTTCACCGAACCGACCGGCGCGCGCTCGGTGATGTGGATGCGAAGAGTGTCGGGCGGCACTATCTCGGTCACGTAGCTGCGGATCAGCGGAAACACCGTGAGATCCTTCGTGATCGCGTCATGGTCGAGCAACGCGAGCGGCGTTCCGAGCTGCCCCTCGACAGCCGTCTGAACTTCGGCGGCATCGATGCGTGATGTGCCGTCGACCGTGATGGTGCGCAGAGCAAGGATCGGCGAGTAGACGGCAGCAAAAATCAGTCCGATCACTGTCGCCAACAGTGCGCCCGCGACGGCGAAACCGATGTTCCGGTTGCGGGCACGACGGGTGAAGCGCCTGACCTCGGCTCGCTCGAACCTGCGTCGCTCGCGAGCCGCGCGTCGCATGTCGGCTCGGGTTGAGGCATCCGGTCGCGCAGCGCGTCGCGAAGCACCTCGGGATATCCGGGGAGAACGCTCTTGTCGGTTCGGTTTTGGTGTCTCCCGAATCGTCTCCCGAGCGATCGGTGCCGGTGGAGCGCCCACCGGAGCGCTGGCCACTGGCCGTCGCACCGCGACAGGTGTGCGCTGGGGGGCGGGTGTCGGCTGTGCCGACGGAAATGACGCGGAGAGTCGCTTACGTCGTGGTGGCGGTTCGCTGGGCTTCGGATCGAAGCCGTCAGGGCGTTTCACCGGCTAACCCCGCCTGATCTCATCGAGGGACGACAAAAGCTGGGGAACTATGCGGTAGACGTCCCCACAACTGAGGGTCATGATGAGGTCGCCATCACGAGCGATCTCGGCTGCCCGGTCGGCAGCCTGCTGCCAGTCGGGCAGGTAATCCACCCTGCCCTGATCGGTGAACAGCTCAGAGACAGTCGCTCCCGTCACCCCGGGGATCGGATCTTCCCTGGCACCGAACACATCGAGCACAATCGTGTGGTCGGCGAGCTGTTCGTATGCCTCAGCGAATTCCCCGGCCATGTCACGCGTCCGGCTGTAAAGGTGGGGCTGGTGCACGGCGATGATCCTGCCGCCACCCACCACGCTGCGTGCTGCGCTGAGTGCGGCGGCAACCTCGGTCGGATGGTGCGCGTAGTCGTCGTAAACCCGCACGCCACGCACCGTGCCGTGAAGCTCGAACCGGCGTTCGGTGCCCGCGAATGTCGCGATACCGTCCAAAGATTTCGTCGGGTCAAAACCCAACCCGACGAGCACCGCGAACGCCCCGGCCGCGTTGAGCGCGTTATGGTGACCGGGAATGGTGAGAGTGGCTGGGTAATCCTGCCCCTGCCACGAAAGCTGGAAGGCGACGGGGCCGTCGGTGACCACGGAATGCAGGCGCACATCGGCCGCGGCATCCTCACCGAATGTCAGCACACGGCGATGGTCGAGCATGCCCGTCACCCTCACCGCACCCGGGTCGTCGCTGGACACCACCACGAGCTCTTTCGCACGCTCGGCAAACGTCACGAAGGCAGCGTCGAACGCGTCATGGCTGCCGTAGTGGTCGAGGTGGTCTGCGTCGACATTCGTGATGAGCGCCACGGCCGTGTCGTACAGCAGGAACGATCCATCGGATTCGTCGGCCTCCACGATGAAGAGCTCCCCCTCACCAAACGACGAGCTGACGCCGAGAGACTGGATCACTCCCCCGTTGACGAAGCTCGGAGAAGCATCGAGAGCGAGCATCGCGGTGATGATCATGCCGGTGGATGTCGTCTTGCCATGCGCACCAGCCACGGAGACCAGCCGTT
Source organism: Salinibacterium xinjiangense (assembly GCF_014645015.1). Lineage (GTDB taxonomy): Bacteria > Actinomycetota > Actinomycetes > Actinomycetales > Microbacteriaceae > Rhodoglobus > Rhodoglobus xinjiangensis. Next base: position 145,709 of record NZ_BMLC01000005.1, on the reverse strand, counting down.
TGTGGTTGATCAGCCAGGCCAGCGCCTGTGACCGGTGGAGCACAGGGATGCCGCGGCGGACCGCCTCGAGGTACTCGGGATTGTCTGGCCAGAGCGCACCGGTGTAGACGAGCGCATTCGCTGCGCCCACATTGGCAGCGTCGTGACCGATGAACACCGTCGCACCCAGGTCACGCAGGCCAGTCGTGTTGTGGTTTTCCGAACGGTCTGACCCGGTGACGGTGTGACCCGCGGAGAGGAAAAGCCTCGCGATACCGCTCATCCCGCTACCGCCGATACCCGTGAAATGCACGGCACCCAGTTTCGTGGGCAACGCCATGGTGAGGTCAGGATGGATCATTGGCCTGATTTTACCCCGTCGACGCTATTTGGACGCGAGGGCGCGGCCGATGAGCTCGACCATCCTGTCGGTTCCGTCGAGAGCGCCCGTGGTTGACATCCGAACCGCCATCTCGGCGACCGTCGCCCGGTCGCGCAGCAATGGCACCAGTTGGTCAGCGACCCACTCCGGCGTGAATGCCGAGTCACGGACGAGGATGGCACCGCCGGCAGCCACGGCACCGCGAGCATTGAGGCGCTGCTCTCCATTACCTACCGGATACGGCACGAACACGGCGGGAATGCCGAGCGCCGCCGCCTCGGCAACGGTGGAGGTGCCTGATCGTCCCAGCGCCAGGTCGGCGACACCGAGCGCGAGATCCATTCGATCCATGTATTTGACGACGACGTAGCCCGCGAGCTTCGGGTCGATGACGGTATCGCGATACTCCCCGGTGACGTGGATGACCTGCCAGCCTGCACCGAGGATGAGGGTGATCGACTCGGAGATCGTGGCGTTGATACTCCTGGCTCCCGACGATCCTCCCGTGACCAGCAGCGTCGGCTTTCCCCCATCCAGGCCGAAGAGGCGGATGCCCTCCCCGCGTGCCTCGAACCTGTCGAGTTGCTCGATCTCACGTCGAAGCGGCATACCGACGAACCTGCCACCCCTGATCTTCGTGCCCTCGAATGCCACGCCGACGAAGGGTGTGAACATCGCCCCCATCCGGTTCGCCAGTCCCGGTCGCGCGTTCGCCTCATGGATCGCCAGCGGAACGTGTTCGGCCCTGGCAGCAAGATATGCGGGCGCCGAGACGTAGCCCCCGAATCCGACGACGACGTCCACCGAATGATCGACGATGATCTTCCTGACGGCATCGATCGTGCCCCGGAGAGCGCGCGGAAACTCGAGCGCTTTCGCATTTGGTCGTCGAGGCATGGGCACTCGGTCGATCGTGAGCAGTTCGTAGCCCCGCTCGGGAACCAGCCTGGCCTCGAGCCCCTCCCGCGTGCCGAGCACGAGCACAGTGGATCCAGGCTCTCGTTCACGCAATCGGTCGGCTACAGCAAGCAGCGGGTTGACGTGGCCCGCGGTTCCACCGCCCGCCAGGAGGTATGTGGTCATACGCGCGAGCGTAGTCGCTGAGCGGCGAGCATTCGCGAGCGCTCAGCCGGGCTCTGCTCGATGGTGGGCTCTGGAAACGCTCGTGTCGTTCGAGCAAACGAGAGCACGATGCCGATACCGAGCAGGTTGGCGATCAGGGCCGTGCCGCCCGCCGAGATCAGCGGCAGTGGAACCCCCAGCACCGGCAACACGCCCAACACCACCGCGATGTTGACGAATGCCTGTCCGATGACCCAGACCATCACGCCGGAGGTAACGATGCGGGCAAAACTGTCTGTGCTCGCGCGGATGATCCTCACGAAAGCGATAGCCAGAACGATGAACAAGACCAGCACAACAATGGCGCCGATCAGGCCGAGCTCTTCCCCGATGATCGCGAAGATGTAGTCGCTGCTTGCTGCAGGCAACCAGTTCCACTTCGCGACGGAGTTGCCGAGCCCTTTGCCGAACCATCCCCCGGCGGCGAGAGCCCAGTTGGCGTGCTCGGGCTGCCAGCAGTATCCGGAGTAGTCGTCGGCCGTGCATCCATTCAGCCAGATCTCGATACGCGAGGTGCGGGAGGAGTTCGCCTTGGAGAACAGGTAGGCGAGCACCGCAACCGCTGCGGCGCCGACGGCGAGGAACCTGAACCTGACTCCCCCGAAGTAGAGGAGCCCAAACAGGATGAGGATCATCACTGCAGCGGTTCCGAGGTCGCCGCCGATGAGTACGAAGCCGATCGCTGCGGCCGAGATCGGTGCGATCGGGAGAAGGACGTGGCGCCAGTCCTCCAGAACACTCTGCTTGGTGGAGAGGATCCAGGCGACCCAGACGATCAGGGCGATTTTGACAAACTCCGACGGTTGGGCGGTGAACCCGCCGATTGCGATCCAGTTTCGGTTACCACCGGAGACGATGCCGATTCCGGGGACGAAAACCAACAGTTGTAAACCGCCTCCGATGAGAAGTGCCGGCCATGCCCATTTTCTCCAGAAAACCGCGGGCAGGCGCGATGCAACGAGCATCAGCGGGATACCGATGACCGCGAACAGTCCCTGCCGTGCAAAACGGCCGAAGAAGCCCTGCTCGGCGATGTACGACTCGATCGTAGAGGACGACAGCACCATGACGAGGCCGAAGATGACGAGAAACAGGGTGACGCCGAAAAGGAGGAAGTAGTTGCTGTTCTCAGCGGCGAAAATGCGGCGCAAAGGGATCCTGGCAGTCGACGGGCCGGGCCCGGACTGGGGGTTAGGGCGTCCCCGTGGGTGGCCGCGCGGATGTCTGGTCGTCATCTGCGCCACCTTCCAGGTAATCGTTCACGGCCGCGGCGAATCGCCGGCCGCGGTCCGCATAGTCGATGAACTGGTCCATAGATGCCGCGGCCGGAGCCATGAGAACGGTGTCGCCGTTCACGGCGACACCGGCGGCAGCTTTGACCGCCTCAGGCATCACCTCATCAGTGTCTGTTGCGAGCACTTCGAACACCGGCACCTGAGGCGCGTGTCGCGCTAATGCTTCAACCACAGGTTCACGGTTGAGGCCGATGACGACTACCGCACGAAGCCTCGCCGCGTGCGTGGAGACGAGCAGGGAAATGTCCACACCCTTCAGCAGACCGCCCACGATCCACACCACGGACTCGAACGAACGCAGTGACGCGTCAGCCGCATGGGAGTTGGTCGCCTTCGAATCATCAACCCAGGACACTCCCCCGCCCCGGGCGACCACCTCCGTACGATGATGATCGATGGTGAAGGTAGTGAGCGCGCCCGTGATGGACTCGGCAGCCACACCGGCGCACCGCGCGAGCGCGGATGCCGCCAGCACGTTGGCCAGCATGTGCGGGCTCGAGAGCCCGACGGCGGCGAGCTCGCCATGAGTGGTGAGTTCGATCGCAGAATTATGGCGATCCTCGTGGAATGCTCGATCAATAATGATTCCGTCGACCATTCCGAGGTCGCTGGGCCCCGGGGTATCGAGCCCGAAGCCGACCGCTCGGCATCCCTCGAGCACCTCCGCGTCTTCGACCATGCGCATCGTCGCGAGGTCGGCTCGGTTATAGACGCAGGCGATCTTCGTGTTGAAGTAGACCGTGGCCTTGGCATCCACGTAAGCCTCACGCGAACCGTGCCAGTCGAGATGGTCGTCGGCGAGGTTGAGGCAGACGCTGGCGAGCGGTGCGATGGCCCCTGGGCCGCTGCGCGGCATCCAGTGCAGCTGGAAACTTGACAGTTCGACCACGATCACATCGAAGCCCTGCGGGTCGCGGATCGCGTCAAGCACGGGCACACCGATATTGCCGGCAGGCACGGCACGAAGGCCACCGGCGACCAGGAGATGGGTGGTCAGTTGCACCGTGGTTGTCTTGCCGTTGGTGCCGGTGACAGCGATCCACTCCGCGGGGCTGCGCAGCTTGTCACGCAAGCGCCAGGCGAGCTCGATGTCGCCCCAGATCGGGATGCCGCCAGCCGAAGCCCAGGCGATGAGGGGGTGATCGAGACCGAACCCCGGTGACACGATCACCAGCTCGGCATCGAAGCCAGCCAGCTCCGCCGGGATCGTGTCGGTTCCGTGATGCTGCACGAACCGTCCGCCGATCACATCGAGCATCTGGCGACGCAGGTCCCCGGCCGCGGCCGCGACGACAAGCACCTCTGCACCCAACTCCAGGAGGGTGTCGGCGGCCGCAAAGCCGCTCACCCCGAGCCCCAGAACGGCGACCCGAAGGCCCCGCCATTCCGCGTTCCAGCTCGTGAGCGTGTCGAGATCGCGCATGGCTAGCGAGTGACCCATTCGAGATAGAAGATGCCGACGCCAGAGGCGACGAACAGCGAGGCGATGATCCAGAACCTCACCACCACGGTGATCTCGGCCCAGCCCTTGAGTTCGAAGTGGTGGTGCAGCGGGCTCATCAGGAAGATGCGTTTGCCCTTTGTCACCTTGAAGTAAGCCCGCTGCAGGATGACCGAACCGGTGACCACGAGGAACAGGCCACCGATCAGCACGAGCAAAAGCTCGGTGCGCGTCAGGATCGCCAGCGCCGCCAGAGCTCCACCCAGGCCCAGTGAGCCCGTGTCGCCCATGAAGATCTGCGCCGGAGATGTGTTGTACCAGAGGAATCCGACAAGGCTTCCGACGATCGCGGCCGCAATCACGGCAAGATCGAGTGGATCTCGCACGTTGTAGCAGTACGCGAGGTTCTCGTCGAGGAGGCTGGTGCTGTAACAGGCCTGATTGTTCTGCCAGAAGCCGATGAAGATGTACGCGGACAGCGCGAAGATGGACGCGCCGGTAGCGAGACCGTCAAGCCCGTCAGCGACATTCACGCCATTGGACGCACTCACGATGATGAGCGTCGACCACAGCGCGAACGCGATTCCACCGCCGATCACGCCAAACGTAGCGAAGTCGAGCCAGGGGATATCCCGCACGGCCGAGATCATCGTGGATGCAGGGGTCAGGTTGTTCTCGTCAGGAAAATTGAGAGCAATCGCGGCGAAGATACCCGCGACAATCACCTGGCCCAGCACCTTGGACCATCCACCGAGCCCCAGGCTTCGCTGGTTGCGCGTCTTTAAAAAGTCGTCGACGAATCCGACGGCGCCCAGACCGACCATCAGAAAGATCACGAGCATGCCGACGAGGGTCATGTCGACCCTGCCCACGATATGTCCGACGACGTACCCGACTATCGACCCAAGGATGAAGATGATCCCACCCATGGTGGGCGTGCCGCGCTTGGTGTGGTGCGTCTGTGGACCGTCATCCCTGATGAACTGGCCCCACTTGAGCCGGTTGAAGAGCTTGATGAACAGTGGCGTCAGGAAGAGGGTGAAGACCAGTCCGGTTCCGCCGGCCACGAGAAGGGCGATCACGTGGTGATCCCGGCCAGCCTGTCACCCAAAAAGCGCAGGCCAGCGGAATTGGATGATTTCACCAGCACGACGTCACCCTTGCGCAGCCTGCCATGCAGCACGTCGTAGGCCTCGTCGACCGTGTCGACGAGAATCGACTCGCCATCCCACGACCCCTCGAGGCCGGCGGCATTATGAATATGGCGAGCGTTATGACCGACGACCACCAACTGCTTCACGTTCAGACGCACGGCGAGACGGCCCATGCGATCATGCTCTTCGTTGGCGTAATCGCCCAGCTCCGCCATCTCACCCAGCACGGCGAACGAGCGACGCTCGGGCCCCGTGACCTGGGCAAGAGTCTTCAACGCTGCCGCCATGGAGTCCGGACTCGCGTTATAGGCATCGTTGATGATGACGACCCCATCAGGATTCTCCATGACCTCCATACGCCATCGCTCGGCTCTGGTCATGGTCTCGAGTGCGCGAACCGCGGCCGCGACATCGATTCCCAGCGCGCGCGTCGCCGCGATGGCCGCGAGGGCGTTCGTCACGTGATGCTCCCCCAGGATGCGCAACTGCACCGAGTGGGAGTAACCGTCGACGAGAAGAGTGAACGACGTGCCGTCCACGGTCGTGTCCACATCTATCGCCCTGACGTCTGCGGAGGCATCCAACCCAAACCAGCACAGCTGCGCCGAGGTGAGCTCAGCCATGCGGCTGACTCGACCGTCATCAGCGTTGAGTACGGCAAACGAGGTCGGGGGGAGGTCGCGGACCATCTCGGACTTCGCCAGCTGGGTCACCTCGGGACTGCCGAACTTGCCGACGTGAGCGAGCCCCACGGTCAACACGATGCCGACGTCGGGTTTCGCGATCGAAACGAGCTTGGTGATGTCGCCGATGGCATCAGCGCCCATCTCGACAACGAGAAAACGAGTCGATTCAGTGATGCCGAGCATCGAAATGGGAGCCCCCACCTCGTTGTTGAATGAGCCAAGCGGCGCGACGGTGCTGCCCTGGTCAGCGAGAATCGCCCAGAGCATATTCTTCGTGGTCGTCTTGCCATTGGATCCTGTGACAGCGACGACCTTCAGGTCGCCGCTGGACCTCACCCGGGACACCACGACCCTCGCGAGGGACGAGAGTGCCAGCAACCCGTCGGCCACAACGATCTGGGGCACAGAAACCGGCTGCTCCCGCTCGACGACGAGAAGAGCTGCTCCGGCATCCACGGCTGCCTGGACGAAAAGGTGACCGTCAGTGAGCTCGCCGGGCAGTGCGAAGAAAATAGACCCGGGCACAACCTTCCGCGAGTCGGTGTGAACGTCGCCACCGACCACGAGCAACCCGCAATCCGGGGTTCCCACGAGCGCGCCACCGACCGCCTCCACGATCTCGTCGATTCGCAGATCGATCATCGAACAACCATCATGTCGCTGTGGTTACTGATCTTCGTTCGGTACATCGCTGGCTGTTGCTCCTGGCCGTCGGATTTCGGTGGCTTCACCAGTTCACGGGCAAGTCAGGAGCCGGAGATGTTGACGGCGGCACCCGGAAAGTGGTGAGGGTCTGGGCCATGACATCGCGCCAGGTCGGGGCGATGAGTCCCGAGAACACCCTATCGGGGATGCCAGCAGTCACGACGACGGCGTACTGCGGATCGTCTGCCGGGGCTACTCCTGCGTAGGAGATCACGACGTTATTATCCGAATACCCGCCGTCGACCGCTACCTCCGCGGTCCCACTTTTGACCGCCGTACGGTAGCCGGGAATCTGCAGCCTCGGGGCGGAGCCGCTCTTGTTCGCCACCTGCTCCATCATCGCCACGGTCTGCCCTGCCGCCGACTCGGACAGCACCTGCCTGCCACCGGTAGTCGAAACCCCGGTGTTCGTGCCGTCGGAGTGCTCGCAGCCCTCGACGAGGGTCACGGGCATCCTGACGCCCTTATTACCGATGGTCTGGAAGATACTGGCCATCTGGACCGAGGTGGCACTCATCCCCTGGCCGTACTGCACCGCATAGTTCGTGCGCCCGAACCATTGGTCGGCGTCGGGGAGCTGGCCAGCGGATTCACCGTTGAAATTCACCTCCGTGTACTGCCCGAGGCCGAAGGCAGCCATGTAGTCATGGCGTTTCGGCGCTGGCAACCTGTCGGTGAACTGTGCGACAGCGACGTTGGATGACTCGACCAAAGCTCCCGCGAGGGTGAGATTCACGGTGTCGTGGTAGAACGCGTCGTGGATTGAGCTGCCGTCGGGCTGCTCGAGCGAGTAGGGCACGACCACGCCATCCCCCGGGCTGACCGCGCCCGAATCAACGAGGGATGCCGCGGTCAGGGCCTTCATCGTGGATCCCGGCTCGTACGGCGTGCTGAAGGCCCGCGAACCCAGGGCTTCACGCGGTGCGTCGTCGACGTTGTTCGGATCGAGCGTGGGCCAGTCCGCGACAGACATCAGATGGCCATCGGCGACGCGGATGACGACCGCCGTCGCCCAGGTCGCACCGAGCTCGAGCGCTGTCTGCTCCATGCGCTGCTGCACGTAGAACTGGAGGTCACGATCGATGGTCAACCGCAGCGTTCCACCGTTCTTGCTCTGTTGCGTCACGACCTCGCTGCCAGGAAGGGCGGTTCCGTCTTCACCCTTCTCGTACGTCACCGAACCGTTGTCGCTCGCGAGGCACTCGTCCTGGCTCAACTCGAGGCCGGCCTGCGGACCATCCGTTCCGATGAATCCGACGAGGTTCCCGGCGATCTCCCCGTTCGGGTAGCTTCGGGCGGACTTTCGCTCAGGGTAGATCCACGAAACGTCGAGCGCATCGATCTGCTCGAACACGTCGAGCGTGACGCCCTTGACGAGATACATGAAGTCGGAGGTGGGATCGGCCAGGATCTCGGCGTACATCGCGGCCGGGTCCTGTTTGGTAATGGCGGCGATCTCCGCAAGTTGGGCTGGAACCGACACCGCGGCATTCTGTGGCAGGAGGGCGACCCTCGGCGATGCAGTGATGTCGTATCGCAGCACACTGTCGGCGAGGACGGCACCGTTCGCGTCGATAATGTCGCCGCGCACGCCATAGGTCGTGATCGTCTTACCCCGCTTGTCGAGGGATGCCGCATTGAACTCGTCAGCTCGAACCACCTGGATATCCACCAGCCGAACGACGAAGACACTGACGATCGCGAAGACGATAAGCACAGCGAGCGAAATCCTGGCGCGGCCGCTGCGTGTTCTCATGTCGTGCGCATCCTCAGGTTCGGCGGGTCAGGATCAACGGGTCAGAATCAACGGGTCACCGGCGCCGGAAGCGCGTTCGTGGCCGGCGGTGCATCACCAGTCTGCGATGCGGCGGCTGGTGCCACGACAGGTGCCACGGCGTTTCCTGTTGTCGCCCCCGTGGCGTTCACCAGGGGCATCCCGGCTAGCAGCGAATTCGTGATGAGGTTACAGCTACCGCCGCATCCCATCGGGTCGGCTGTCCCGGGTGAGCCGTAGACTGCGCCGGTGTCCATGTTCAGCGTCAGCGGCGCTGGATTCGGCACCATCCCCAGGTGGGCCGCCTGCGTCGCGAGGTTTTGCGTCGAGCCATAGAGGTTCAGGTTCTCGCTGAGTGCATCCTGCGTACGCAGCAGTTCCTTCTGTTCCTGCTGCAAAGCCTCGATCTGGAACGCACCATCGGAGACGACGATACTCAGCAACAGCTGGGCCGCGAAGATCGCGAAAAGACTCATGATAGTGACCACCGCGTAGGCCAGCTTCGGGCGGGCCCTGCGCTGTTCACGCGTGGTGACGATCTCAATGTGACGATGGGGCGACGGGGCCGGAGCGACAAGCGGTCGGGCGTACGCAGCTGTGCCGCTCATGCTATTTCCCTAAGTTTCTCGACGGCTCTGAGCCGTACAGGAGTGGCGCGTGGATTGCGCGACTTCTCTTCGTCGGTCGCAAGCTCCGCCCCGCGGACGAGAAGCTTGAGTTCTGGGCGGTGCTCGGGCAGTTCGACGGGAAGTCCTCGTGGAGCCGTCGAGGCCGACCGAGCCTGCACCACGCGTTTGACGATGCGATCTTCCAGCGACTGGTACGAAAGCACGACCATGCGGCCACCGACCTCGAGGGAGTCGACCGCTGCCGGGATCGCGCGTTCGAGCACAGCCAACTCCTGGTTGACCTCGATGCGCAACGCCTGGAATACCCGCTTCGCGGGGTGACCGGCGCGCTGGGCGGCGGCGGGGGTGGCGGCGATGACGAGCTCAACCAGCTCGGCCGAGGTTTCAAGGGGCTTGTCAACGCGACGCTGCACAATTCGGCTCGCGAACCGTGGGGCGAGCTTCTCGTCGCCGTACTGGTAGAAGATGCGACGCAGTTCCTCTTCGCTGTAGGTCGCCAGGATCTGTGCGGCCGTGCGCTCGCTCGATGCGTCCATCCGCATATCCAGCGGAGCATCCTTGGAGTAGGAGAACCCGCGCTCGACCCGATCGAGTTGGAGCGACGAGACACCGAGGTCGAACAGGATTCCCGAGGCCTTCGGGATTCCGAGTCCAGCCAGTGCCCGGCCGAACTCGTCGTACACGGCATGCACGAAGTGAACCCGCCCTGCGAACGGCTCAAGCCGGCGACGCGCGATGGTGAGCGCATCCTGGTCCCTGTCGATTCCGACGAGGGTGATGCGTGGAAACCGCTCGAGAAACGACTCGGCGTGGCCCGCCATCCCCAACGTTGCGTCGACGAGCACAGCTCCATCACGCTCGAGGGCAGGAGCCAGGAGCTCGATGGTGCGTTCGAGCATGACCGGGGTGTGGATGGTGTTGTCAGCCATGTTGATCCGGGAGATTCGAAGGACTTCATCGTTGACGCTGATCCCCATCCGGTGCGACCTGGCATCGGGGAAGAAAGCCAGGGCGTACGGCTGGGAGTCAGCGTCAACGAGTGTGAGAACAGGAATCAGAAGAGACCCGGGATCACCTCCTCCGTCGTATTGGCGAAGTCGGCTTCGGCGCTCTCGTAGTAGGCGTTCCAGGCCTCGGTGTTCCAGATCTCGGCGCGATCTCCCGCGCCGATGACGGTCAGCTCCCGCCCCAGCCCCGCGTACTCACGCAGGTTCGCAGGAATGGTCACGCGGTTCTGGCTGTCGGGGATCTCCTGGTTTGCGCCCGAGAGAAAAAGCCGCAGGAAATCACGATTCTGCTTGCTCGTCAGAGATGCCTGTCGCACCTTGACCTGAATGTTCTCGAACTCGCGCTGACTGAAAACGTAGAGGCACCGCTCCTGGCCGCGAGTGACGACCATGCCCGACGACAGTTCGTCGCGGAATTTCGCGGGCAAGATGACCCGGCCCTTATCGTCCAGCTTGGGGGCATAGGTGCCTAGGAACACGGCAGCCTCCCCTCATTCTCCGGCCCGGATTCAGGTTTACTCCACTTTACTCCACTTTGCTCCACAAACTCCATAAAACAACCAAATCAGGACGATAAATATCGAATATTTCCCGCAAATACAGGTGAATCAAAAGTGGAGGAAAATCTAGCTCCATGCTCGAATAGAAGTCCCTTTGGGTACAAAAAAGGGCCAGCCCGAAGGCTGACCCTGTTCCTACTCTGCTCTCGACCCGAGAGGTCGCGAAACTACTCGCGGCCGTCCTGGCGTTTATCCCAACGGTCATTGAGATTCGACATGAAGCTTGTCGAGCCGCCGCGAGACTTCGGCGCTGTCGGGGGGGCTGGTGGCATCTGCGCCGAACCACGGCGCGGCGGAGCAAAAATAAGGAGAACGCCAGCGAACATCACGGCAAATCCCAGTATCCCGATGATGGGCTGTCGAACGATTACTCCGGCGACAAGCGTGGCCACACCTGCGACACCGATCAGCACACCGATGACGAGGACCCGGTAGTTGGTCTTGCCCCGGTTGGGATTGACGGTGGCGACGAAGTCGGCATCATTTTGGTAGAGACTGCGCTCCATCTCCTCAAGGAGACGCTGCTCCTGCTCGGAAAGTGGCATCCTGGCCCCTCATTTCTCGGGATCTGCGCGTGAAATCCACTAAACGCAGGTGAGTCAATAGTACGCCCGCCGTGATGGCTAGGCTAGACGGGTGGCTGAGAGTACGCGGTTAGTTGACCTTGTTCAACTGAGAATCGACGAGTTTGTATCCGAACGCACCGTGGAACTGGCGGCGATCGCGCCAGAACTCGGGCAATTCACGGATGTGACTCTGTCGTTCCTGTCTGGTGGGAAGAGGTTTCGGGCCCTGTTCTGCTACTGGGGATGGCAATCCGTGACTTCGGCGGTCGATGAATTCGATCCGCTCGCCCGCTCCACGACCGAGGCTGTCCTGCCGGGAATCGTGCTCGCGGCGTCTGCCCTCGAGGTCTTTCACGCGGCCGCGCTCGTGCACGACGACATCATGGACAACTCAGACACACGCCGCGGCGCCCCGTCAGCTCATCGAAGATTCGAGTCGATCCATCGCGACGGTGGCTTCAGGGGGGATGCCGCCGCCTTCGGTCGCTCATCGGGACTGCTGCTCGGCGACCTGCTCCTGGGCTGGAGCGATGAACTATTCGATCGCGGCACATCGATGCTCGACGATCGAGCGGCCGGAGCCGCTGGCCGCACCGAATTCGCCACCATGCGCACCGAGGTGACCGCGGGGCAGTATCTCGACATCCTGGAGGAGAACGCGTGGGCTACCTATCCGGAAGCCGAGGCGCTTCCCCGGGCTCACAGGGTGATCGTCTATAAGTCTGCCAAGTACAGCGTCGAGGCTCCACTCGCGATAGGTGCAGCACTCGGGGGCGCTTCCTCGGCTCAGGTCGCCGCGCTTCGAGCCTTCGGGCTCCCGCTCGGGGTCGCCTACCAGCTGCGCGACGACATGCTGGGCGTCTTTGGGGATCCCACGGTCACGGGAAAGCCGGCCGGGGACGACCTGCGTGAAGGCAAGCGCACTGTGCTTGTTGCTCTCGCGCGGACAAAGCTTCCCATTCACCTTCGAAACGTCGTGGACGACCTACTCGGCGATCCGGAGCTGGATGTACGTCAGGTGGAGATGATCCGGTCTGCCATGGTCGACTGCGGGGCCGTCGACCATGTCGAGCGCATCATCGAACACAATGTCGGCCTGGCCAGAGCGGCCATCCAGGATGCGCCGCTTGCCACGTCAGCTCGTGCTCAACTACTCGATCTGGCGGACACAGTCACGCAGCGCGTGGCCTGAGGAGGCCGTTACGCGCTGATCCGCGCTGACACTCAGAAGCCGAGGGCCTGCGCCACACGACGAACTTCGGCCTTGCGACCAGCCGTCAGCGCCTGGATCGGGCTGACGCCGAGGCTGTCGTCGGTGTTCAACAGCCACCTCAGTGACTCTTCATCGCTGAAGCCGCTGTCGCCGAGCACGATAAGCGTTCCCTTCAACTCCCCGAGTGGCTCCCCTTCGACGATGAAGGCGGCGGGGACCTTCCATTCACCCTCGATCCGGCTGGCAAGCAGCGCACGGTCCTCGATCAGGCGGCGAACCTGGCTTACTTTGAGACCGAGCATGTCGGTCAGGTCGGGAATGGTCAGCCACTGCACATCGGGTGTTTCGGTCACTCTCCAAGCCTGCCACGAGACCGCTCGAATTACCGGTTTGACACCTCTAAACGCTATGTTTCGAGCGGGTAAATTGGTGTCACACCAGTCACATTGGTTGACACCGGTTACCACCTGTGCCACCGTGGTAAAAAATGCCACCCGAAAACGGCGAGCACATTCACGGGGGCGAGAGGCGGAGACACCACAATGGCAACCCATCCGAACTCCAACGACAACGTCGCTCGACTTGTCTTCGCGGGGCTCACACCCACCAGCCACACCCAGGTGACGCCAGCACCGCGCTCGCCTGCCGGGCGAAGCCAGGCCCGTCGAAGAGCAGTTGCGCAGACAGCACTAACGACCGGTTCAGTCCTGCTCGTCGGGTCCATGGCGGCTATGACCCTCAACCTCACCGGGCCCGTCGATGCTGCTGATGCAAGACCCGTTCTCAAGACCCGCGGTGCCGCGATGGAACTCGGCAAGACGATTCGGGAGGCGATGGCTGCGGCGAATTCCGCGATCAAGTCGACCGCGGCAACACTCGTTCGCACCGCCACTGATCCGGCACCGATCTCGTACACCGTGGCCGCCGGCGACACCATCAGCAGCATCGCAGGCGCAAACGGCCTTTCGACAGCATCAGTCCTCGCACTCAACGGACTCGGCTGGTCGTCACTCATCTTCCCCGGCCAGGTGCTCACACTGGGAAACCTCGTCGTCCCGGCCCCGGTCGCCGAAGCAGTCGTCGAGGTCTCACCGACGGTCAGGTACACGATCGTCGCCGGCGACACGATCAGCGCGATCGCCGCGAGATTCGGCGTCTCGACCGCCACCGTGCTTAGCGCGAACGGCCTGGGAGCATCCAGTCTCATCTTCCCCGACCAGACGCTGACCATTCCGACCATGCTGGTTCCCACACCGGCGAGTGAACCAGCCCTTGCCGTCGACCTCGCGTCGAATGCGACGCCGCTCGCCTCCGGGCATTCGTACACCATCGTTTCCGGCGACACGATCGCGGGGATCGCCGCGACACTGGGTTTCAGCCAACAGGCGCTTCTCGATGCGAACGGACTGCAGGCATCCAGCCTCATCTTCTCCGGCGAATCGCTCGACCTGCCGGGGTCGCTAGCGGCACCCACGACCATCAGCACTGCCTCGACCGGCTCGAGCGTGACCATCATGAACGAGGAAATGCGTGCCAACGCTTCCGTCATCGTTCACGTCGGTCACGAACTGGGTGTCCCGAGCGAGGGCATCGTGATCGCTCTTGCCGCTGCTATGCAGGAATCGACCCTGCGCAACCTCACCTGGGGTGATCGCGACTCCGTCGGACTGTTCCAGCAGCGACCGAGCGCCGGATGGGGTTCGGTCGATCAACTGACGACGCCGGCCTACTCCGCCAGGCTCTTCTACGGGGGCGCATCCAATCCCAATATCGGACGAACCAAGGGCCTGCTGGATATCGCCGACTGGCAGTCGATGCCACTCACTGTCGCAGCACAGTCCGTGCAGATCTCCGCATTTCCCGACGCATACGCGAAGTGGGAAGCTTCGGCGCAGGCCTGGTATTCGGAACTCGGCTGATCCAGCGTTCCCGCCTGAACCGTTCCCCATGCACCGGTTACCCGTGCGGATTGTCTGGCTGATCCGGCGCCAAGCCGTGTCAGGAGCACCGACGTTCAGGCTCGAACTTTAGACTCGTGTGGTGACCGTCAACAGCACCGACCCGATGATTGGTCGCCTTCTCGACGGTAGATACCAAATCCGGTCCCGGATAGCGCGCGGGGGCATGGCAACCGTCTACCTGGCGACAGACCTCCGCCTCGAACGACGCGTGGCGATCAAGGTCATGCACGGCCACCTTGCCGACGACAGCAAGTTCAAAGAGCGTTTCATCCAGGAGGCGAGGTCTGCCGCTCGCCTGGCTCATCCGAATGTCGTCAACGTCTTCGACCAGGGGCAGGACAGCGATATGGCCTACCTGGTCATGGAATACCTGCCGGGGATCACCCTCCGCGATCTCCTGACCGAGCACAAGCTGTTGACGACCGAGCAGACTCTCGACATCCTCGAGGCCGTGCTCGCGGGCCTTGCCGCCGCCCACAAGGCCGGAATCGTGCACCGTGACCTCAAGCCCGAGAACGTGCTGCTCGCTGACGACGGGCGCATCAAGATCGGTGACTTCGGGTTGGCGCGCGCGGCATCAGCCAATACTGCTACTGGCGCTGCACTCCTCGGCACGATCGCATATCTCTCCCCGGAGTTGGTGACGAGGGGCGTCGCTGATGCACGCAGCGATATCTACGCCATCGGCATCATGATGTACGAGATGTTGACCGGCGAACAGCCGTTCAAGGGCGAACAACCCATGCAGATCGCCTACCAGCACGCCAACGATTCAGTTCCGGCTCCCAGCCGCAAGAATGCGAAAGTCCCGGCAGAACTCGACGAATTGGTGTTGTGGGCGACCTCACGCGAACCGGATGATCGCCCCCGGGATGCCAGAGCGATGCTCGATCGCCTGTACGAGGTGCACAGCGACCTGATGACGGCGCTTCCGTCAACTGCCGCGACCTCCGTGCAGCGCACCATGGTCATGCCGACGGCGGCGGCGCAGGATCCCACGGCAGAAACCCAGGTCATCGGCCAGCGCGGACGCCTTCCGCTGGCACCGACCTCCGTGCATTCCCAGTCCGCTCTACTGAGGGCGGCTACCCCTGATGCGACAACGGCCCTGGCCCTCACCGAAAAGAAGCGCCGCAGCCGTACGCCGCTCATTGTGATCCTCATCCTGCTCCTCGTTGCCGCAGCAGGCACTGCCGGGTGGTATTTCGGATTCGGTCCTGGCTCGTCTGTCACCATTCCCTCCGATCTCGCCGGTACCACGACGGAAGCCGCGACAGCGGAGCTCACCGCGCTCGGCCTGGAAGTGAACCCCGAGAACGGTCAGATCAGTGATCCCGTGGTTGCCGCAGGCGCAGTCGCAGCAACAGATCCGGCTGGTGGCTCCAGTATCAATCGGGGTGGAGTCGTGCAGTTGCTGATATCCACCGGGCCCCAATTGCTCGACGTTCCGGCGTTCGCCGGTATGACCGAAGACGACGCGAAGGCAGCAATCGCCGCGGCCCGCTTCACTCTCGACGAGAACATCATCCGGCAGTTCGATGGCTCCATAGAGCAGGGCATCGTGATCGATGCTCTGGCCACGGACGGAACCAGCCTGACCGGGGTCGCCCAGTACTTTGAACGCCAGCCCGTGACTCTCATCGTTTCGGCTGGTGCCATTCCCGACGTCTCGGGCCTTACCGTCGACGAGGCAACCGCAGCCCTCGAGGAAGTTGGCCTGAGCTCTGGTGAGGTTCGCGAGGACGAAGACAGCGACACGATCCCGCAGGGTTCGGTTATCCGCGCCGTGCCCATCGCCGGAGCCGAGATCGTGCGGGTGGGCGACATCGTCGACCTGATCACGTCGAAGGGCGTCGAGCAGGTCGAGATTCCGGATGTGGTCGGCGAGTCATGGGCCGACGCCAAGCAACGCCTCGTCGACGCAGGATTTGACCTGCAGTACAACGGGGTCGCCGACCTGCTGCCCGGCTCATTCAGGGTGTCAGCGTTGAGCCCCGGGGGCGGGACGCTCGCCCCCAAGGGGAGCACTCTGAAGATCAGCTTCAGCGCCTGAGTAGGATTCGAAGCCTAGAAGGCGGTGAGCTCCTCAGCCACCAGGAACGCGAGTTCGAGCGACTGCATGTGATTGAGCCGCGGGTCACACAGTGATTCGTAGCGGGTCGCGAGGGTTGCCTCGTCGATCTGCTCGGAACCGCCAAGACACTCAGTGACATCGTCACCGGTGAGCTCGATGTGGATACCGCCGGGGTAGGTTCCCGCTGCACTGTGCGCAGCGAAGAACCCTTTAACCTCGTCGACGACATCGTCGAAGCGACGAGTCTTATAGCCGTTCGGTGTGGTGAGCCCGTTGCCGTGCATCGGGTCCGAGACCCAGAGTGGCGTGGCATCCATCGACTTGATCGCTTCGAGAAGTGGCGGGAGGGCGTCACGAACCTTCCCGGCACCCATGCGCGTGATGAAGGTCAGCCTGCCGGGTTCGCGGTTCGGGTCGAGCTTGTCGATCAAACGTTCCATGTCGTCGGCACTGGTCGACGGGCCGAGCTTGACTCCGATCGGATTGCGAACGCGGGAGAAGTAGTCGACGTGGGCGCCATCGAGGTTGCGGGTGCGCTCACCGATCCACAGGAAGTGCGCACTCGTGTTGTATGGCGTTCCCGTACGCGAGTCGATTCGCGTCATGGGGCGCTCGTAGTCCATCAGCAGCCCCTCGTGGCTGGAGTAGAACTCGACCCGCTTCAGTTCGTCGAAGTCAGCACCTGCTGCCTCCATGAACTTGATGGCCCTGTCGATCTCGCCGGCGACCTTCTCGTAAGCGTGATTGGCCGGATTCTGCGCGAACCCCTTGTTCCAGGAGTGCACCTGGCGAAGGTCAGCGAAACCGCCCTGTGTGAAAGCGCGCACCAGATTGAGGGTGGATGCCGCAGTGTGGTAGCCCTCGATGAGTCGGGCAGGGTCCGCCTCCCGCGATTCCGGAGTGAAGTCGAAGCCGTTGACGATGTCTCCCCGGTATGCAGGCAGGGTCACCTCGCCCCTGGTCTCCGTGTCGCTGGAGCGCGGCTTGGCGAACTGGCCAGCCATACGGCCCATTTTCACGATCGGCTTGGATGCGCCGTACGTGAGCACAACGGCCATCTGCAGAATCGTCTTGACCCTGTCCCTGATGTTTTGGGCTGTGGCGCCGGCGAACGTCTCGGCGCAGTCCCCACCCTGCAGCAGGAAGGCGTCGCCCTGGGCCGCCTTGGCGAGCCGCTCGCGCAGAACATCGACCTCGCCCGCGAAGACAAGCGGCGGCAGGCTGGCGATCTTCGCTGATGCTGCTCCCACAGCATCCGGATTCGGCCAGCTCGGCTGCTGCTTGATGGGCAGTGTCCGCCAGTAGTCGAGTCCGGCGATCACGTCTGGATCTGCGAGCACTATGGGTTCGGACGGGTCGACCACGGGATGGTTCCTTAGCTGTGACGGTTACTGGCGAATCGAGAACGGACTGGGGCCGAAGCCCCGCAAAGCCTATCGGCTCCGGGATGCCTTCTTCTCTTTGACCGAACTGGCGTAGACGTCGACATATTCCTGCCCGCTGATCCGACTGAGTTCGTACATGATCTCGTCGGTGATCGAGCGGAGGATGAACCTGTCGCTCTCCATGCCCTCGAACCGGGAGAAGTCGAGCGGCTCACCGAAGACGACGCCGATCCTGCGCACCTTGGGCAAGGTGCTTCCGACCGGCATGACCTTTTCTGTGTCGATCATGGCAACAGGCACGACCGGCACGTGCCCTTCGAGGATCATGCGGGCCACACCGGTGCGACCGCGGTACATCTTGCCGTCAGGGCTGCGGGTGCCTTCGGGGTAGATCCCGAGAACGTTCCCTTTCGCGATGACGGCGAGACCCATGTTGAGCGATGCCTCTGATGCCTTGCCGCCGGAGCGGTCGATCGGCAGCATTCCTGTGCCGAGCAGAAAGTGTTTGGTCGCCCAGTTCTTGAGTCCCTTGCCGGTGAAGTAGTCACTCTTGGCGAGGAAGTAGATGCGGCGGTCGATCAGGAGAGGCAGAAATATCGAATCGATCACCGAGAGGTGGTTACTCGCGAGGATCACTCCCCCGGTCTTCGGAATGTTCTCGAGCCCGACGATCCACGGCCTGAACACTGTCTTGATTAGCGGGCCAGCCACCAGGTTCTTCATGAACCAGTAGAACATCGCACAACCTCTTCACTGGGGAGCCTCCACTCTAATGCCGCCGGGCAGCGACCGAGAGTCGACCCGTCAGCCGAGCAGGCGACGTCGTGCGAGGTCTGCCGCTCCCACAACGCCGGCGTCGTTGACGAGCTCGGCGATCATGAAGGCGGGCTCTGGATGATAGCCGCGTGCGGGCAGGTTCTCCCGGTACGAGTCGCGGATCGGATTCAGCAGCAGGTCGCCCGCAACCGACACTCCCCCTCCGAACACGAACACCTCAGGGTCAAGGATCGCGCTGAGTGACGCACAGGCCTGGCCGAGCCAGTGCCCCAGCTGTTCCAGCGCCCGAAGCGCTCCGGCGTCGCCCGCCGCGATGAGCGTTCCGACAATAGTTCCGTCGAGGGCGCCTGCTACCCGTCTGGCATCGGCCAGGCCGAGTCCGATCCCCCCAACATCAGCGATTTCGTTGGCCATTCTCAGGAGGGCCCGACCCGAGCCGTACTGCTCGATGCATCCTCGCGCGCCACAACCGCAGGGCAGGCCGTCCGGGACGACGCGCATGTGGCCGAGCTCCGCTCCTGTGCCGAAGCCCCCACGAAAGAGCCCTCCGCGTGTCACGATGGCGCCGCCGACCCCAGTGCCGATGGTGAGCATAGTCATGTCGCCGACGGAGCGTCCGGCCCCGAAACGATACTCCGCCCAACCGGCGGCATTCGCATCATTGTCGATGGTTACCGGCAGCGACAGTCGCGCATTCAACCGATCACGCAGCGGCTCATTGCGCCAGTT
Organism: Salinibacterium xinjiangense; assembly: GCF_014645015.1. Lineage (GTDB taxonomy): Bacteria > Actinomycetota > Actinomycetes > Actinomycetales > Microbacteriaceae > Rhodoglobus > Rhodoglobus xinjiangensis. Next base: position 126,270 of record NZ_BMLC01000005.1, on the reverse strand, counting down.
GATGTTGGGCGTGTAGTAGACAATCGACTCTTCGACGTCGATGAATCCCGGTGCGGCGACGCCGACCGCGGCAATCTCGTGTTGTGCCGCGAGGCTATGCACCATGTCGACCACTGCATCGATTATCGCCTCCGAGTCGCCGGCGTTGGTGGCGATCCGCTCCTCGGCAAGAATGATCCCTGCCTCTGTCACCACGGCGCCCGCGATCTTGGTTCCACCGATGTCGATTCCTATGGCATGCACGGTCGCTGAGTTTACCCACGGGATGGCTATCGCCGCTTGACCGCTCTCTGGCGCGGCTCCGATTTCATGTGCTGCCCGCAGATCGCCACGTAGACTGGGCTTTCAAAGCCCCGCCCGGTGCCAAAGGAGATGCCGTGAAACAGTTCGACGTTCCCGCCCTAGTTGAAGCCGACCCGTCAGCGAACGCCACTGACCTGCTCATCGAGAGGGTCAGAGCGACTCCCGATCGGGCGTTGTTCTCGATCCCCACCGCAGAGGGGGGCTGGTCGGACATCACTGCTGCCGAGTTCCTCTCTCAGGTGACGGCCTTATCGAAAGGGCTCGTCGCCGCTGGCATCGAGCCCGGCGACCGCATCGGCATCATGTGCAGGACCAGCTACGAGTGGAGTCTGATCGACTTCGCCGTGTGGTTCGCCGGTGCCGTGCTCGTGCCGATCTACGACACGTCTGCGCCGAGCCAGATCCTCTGGAACCTGACGGATTCCGGGGCAGTCGGAATGATCACGGAGACGGCAGACCACTTCGCCCGATTCGACGAGATCCATGCCGATGTTCCCGCTGTCGCTCACACCTGGATGATCGATACCGGCGACCTCGCCAAGCTCGCCGCATCCGGTGCCGGTGTCTCAAGCGAGGAGATCGAGCGTCGACGCAACCTCGCCAACGGTTCAGACCTCGCCACCCTCATCTACACCTCGGGGACGACAGGCAAGCCCAAGGGGTGCATCCTGACCCATTCCAACTTCGTTGAAACGTGCCGCAACTCAACCCTGGCCATTCCCGAGGTCGTGAACCCGGAATCGAGCACCCTGCTGTTCATCACCATGGCTCATGTGTTCGCCAGGTTCATTGCTGTGCTGTCGGTGCACGGCGGCGTGAAGGTGGGCCACCAGGCCGACACGAAGCAGTTGCTGCCCTCCATGGCCTCGTTCAAACCAACCTTCCTGCTCGCCGTACCCCGGGTGTTCGAGAAGGTCTACAACTCGTCTGAGCAGAAAGCCGAGAGCGGCGGTAAGGGCAAGATCTTCCGCAAAGCCGCTCAGGTCGCAATTGCGCACTCCAAGGCCGTCGATGCTGGCAGCGTTCCGCTCGGCCTGAAGCTCCAGTTCGCGGTGCTCGACAGACTCGTCCTGAGTAAAATCCGCGCGGCTCTGGGCGGTCGCGTCGTGTACGCAGTTTCGGGTTCGGCTCCGCTGGGGCTCCGACTCGGTCACTTCTATCGCAGTCTGGGGATGACCATCCTCGAGGGATACGGCCTCACCGAGACCACCGCTCCCATTTCCGTCAACCTCGCATCCAATTTCAAGATCGGCAAGGTCGGCCCCCCACTGCCGGGTGTGTCTGTGCGCATCGCCGACGACGGTGAGATCCAGGCGAAAGGCGTCGACGTTTTCGCAGGCTACTGGAACAACGAGGCTGCCACGGCGGAGGCCTTCGACGGCGAGTGGTTCCGCACTGGCGACATCGGAGTCATCGATGACGATGGATACCTCGAGATCACGGGCCGCAAAAAAGAGATCATCGCCACAGCCGGTGGCAAGAAGGTCGCACCAGCAGTGCTCGAGGACCCGATCCGGGCCAATCCGATCATCAGCCAGGTCATCGTCGTGGGTGACCAGAAACCGTTCATTGCTGCTCTCATCACGCTCGACGATGAGATGCTTCCGGTCTGGCTCAACAACAACGGACTGGATGCGACGATGACGATCGCCGAGGCTGCGAGCAACCCCAGGGTCATCGCCGAGGTCCAGTCGGCGGTCGATGCGTCGAACTCGCAGGTCTCCCGAGCCGAATCCATCCGCAAGTTCCTCATTCTCGATGTCCAGCTCACTGAGGAGAGTGGGCACCTCACTCCGAAGATGAGCATCAAGCGCAACGTGATCCTGAAAGATTTCGCTGACTCAATCGAAGGGATGTACTCCGGTGCTGGCGCCCCCGCCACCGAGGGCATCTCGATGAGCCAGTAGCGGCCGAAAAATCAGTACCAGGGGGCCATGCGGATCAACCGCATGGCCTCTTTCTTTGCTCCCGGCTCCAGGCCCTCGATGAAAAGGTGGCCATCGAGGTGATCCGTCTCATGCTGGAGGACCTGTGCCATGAGACCCTCACCGCTGAGTTCGACGGAATTTCCAGCCAGGTCGACGCCTGTCACGCGAGCGGACGGGAATCTGAGTCGCGGGAAGTAGAAACCGGGCACAGAAAGACAACCCTCATCGACCAGTTCGGCATCGCCGGAGGTTTCGACGAGCTGTGGGTTGATGATGTAGCCGACCTCGCCATCGATGTTGTAGCTGAAAGCCCTCAGGCCGACACCGATCTGGTTTGCTGCTACTCCCGCCCGCCCGGGAAGGCGCACCGTCTCCAGCAGGTCGTCGACCAGCAGGGCGGCCCTGGGGTCGCCGATCCTGATCGGATCACAGGCCGACCGCAAAACAGGGTCGCCGAATACTCGAATGTCACGTACCGTCATCGGTTCAGGATGCCCGGTACTCGCTGAGACCGTCGACGACGATGGCAGCTAACTCCCGAGCTGCATTACGCGTGTTGGGCCTGAGCGAGTGGTACCTGATCACCGACCCGGTCGCGAGTGACCGGTCATACGGAATGCGGGCAATCGCGCGCACCCTCGACTGGAAGTGTGCCTCGATCTCTTCGAGCTTCACCAGGTTGGTGCCGTGTGTGGCCGTGTTGAGGGCGACAACGGCGTTCCTGACGAGGTCTGGGTACCCGTTGGATTCGAGCCAGGTGAGGGTCTCAGAGGCGAGCCTCGCCTCGTCGACACTGCCGCCGGAGACGACGATCACGGAGTCTGCACGCTGCAGCGTCGCACTCATAGCGGAATGGAGCATCCCGGTGCCGCAGTCGGTAACGGCAATCGAATAAAAGCGCTCGGCGATGTCAGCGACCACGTTGTAATCATCCTCGTCGAAGGCCTCGGAGATCGTGGGGTCTGCGTCTGACGCCAGCACGTCCATGCGGGTCTCGTCGCGGGAGATGAGGGTCTGGAACTCGCTGAAGGTGCCCACCGAACGAGCCCGCGTGATCACGTCTCGCACGGTAGCCCTGGTATTGCGCGTGATGCGCTCGGCGAGGGTACCTCGGTCGGGGTTCGCGTCGATAGCGATGACCCTGTCTTCGCGCACGTCGGCCAAGGCCATCCCCAGAAGCGCCGAGATCGTCGTCTTGCCCACTCCACCCTTGCGAGTCAGGACGGCCACGAATCTTGTACCGCCCTCGAAGTTCTTGACGATGCGGGCGTCGATGGATTTGCGATTGCGCACGGCATAGGAATCGCCGATATTAACTGCGTGGAATGTGACCTGGTAGACCACCTGCTGCCAGAAGCCCTCTGGTTCAGGTTTGCGATTGCGCTTACCGTTGGAAATCAGCCGGTCGGCGGTCAGCATGGTTGACGGTTCGGGGGCCGTCGATACCTCGCCCCGCTGGCGGCCGCGACGGGTGTAGACATCATCCGGCGCTGGCAGGGCGGGGATGATGACCTCTTCTTCCTCCACTACCTCAGGCACTGTCATGGCCTGTTCGGACGACATCGTCACGGTCGTGGTGGCCGGTCCGGTGACATCCATGTAATCGGGGTTGATAGCTATGTCGGAGATCGAAATTGCTGCCTCGTCGTCGGGGGTGACGTGCACCTGCACCGGCAGGGCCACCGTGAACGTCATTCTCTCGGTAGTCGGCTCGATGAGCGCCAGGTCCGAGAGCGGCTCGGGCTCGGGCTCGTCCCGCTGGTCGGCATCGTCGCCGTATGCCCGATCCGGCTCAGAACCCATGTCGTCCGCCGAGCCCGTTGCGTCAACGTCGGTCGACCCTGCTGCTTCGGACGACGCAGCGGTGTCCTCCGACCCTGCTTCTTCGGACGACCCAGCTGTGTCCTCCGACCCTGCTGCTTCGGACGACGCAGCGGTCTCCTCTGGCTCTGCGTCAGCAGTGTCGTCATTCGTGGTGCGACTGTTAGGCAAGGTCGTTCCCTTTCGGTGCAAACACTCAACTTTACCGGTTCACGCGTCGGTTTTTTCCTCGAGCTTCGTGGCTGTGGACGGAAGTCGTCCACCCCGACTATTCGATGACCACCAGCAGGTCGCCAGCGTCCACCTGCTGCGTCGTCGGAACGGCAAGCCTCGCGACTCGGCCGCCGACGCTGGTGGTGATCGCTGCTTCCATCTTCATGGCCTCGATGGATGCCACGGCCTGACCGGCCTCGACGATGTCGCCTTCGGCGACCTGCAGCGTGACAACCCCCGAGAAGGGTGCGGCGACCTGTCCCGGCGTGCCCGTGTCGGCTTTTTCGGCCGACTTTATGTCGACCTTGATGCTCGTATCGCGCACGAAGACAGGCCTCAGTTGACCGTTGAGAGTGGTCATCACGGTGCGCATGCCCTTCTCGTCGGCTTCGCCTATCGCCTCGAGCCCGATGTACAGGCTGACACCCTTCTCGATCTCCATGACGTGCTCTGTGCCGGGGTGCAGCCCGTAGAGGTAATCGACGGTATCGAGCACCGACAGGTCGCCATAGGTCTCGCGACCCTGTTCGAAAATCTTTGCCGGACCCGCGAACAGCAGCCGATTCAATGCAGCGCGTCGTCCGAGCGAGTCACCGTCGAGGGCTGCCTGGTCTTCAGCGCTGATCGGCTCGACACCGATCTTCACGGTGCGGCCCTTCAGGACTTTTGAACGGAACGGCTCTGGCCATCCGCCGGGGAGTTCGCCGAGTTCGCCAGCCATGAATCCGATCACCGAATCCGGAATATCGTATTTGTCAGGATTCTGCTCGAAGTCATCCGGATCGGCATCCGCGGCCGCGAGGGCCAGGGCGAGATCACCCACGACCTTGGATGACGGCGTGACCTTGGGCGGTCGCCCGAGCATGCGATTGGCCGCCGCATAGAGGTCTTCGATCTTTTCGAAGTGGTCTGCGAGCCCGAGCGCGATTGCCTGCTGGCGAAGATTCGAGAGCTGGCCACCGGGGATCTCGTGCTTGTAGACACGACCGGTCGGACCCGACAATCCGGACTCGAACGGCCTGTACACGTGCCGTACCGCCTCCCAGTACGGTTCGAGGTCGGATACCGCCTGCAAGGAGAGCCCCGTGTCCCGTTCGGTGTGAGCGAGAGCAGCGACGAGAGCCGACGCCGAGGGCTGGCTGGTGGTTCCGGCCATCGGGGCGCTCGCCACGTCGACGGCGTCCGCTCCGGCGCGGGACGCCGCGAGCAGGGTCGCGAGCTGCCCACCGGCGGTGTCGTGAGTGTGTACATGCACAGGGAGGTCGAAGCGCTCGCGCAGTGCTGTGACCAACCGGAACGCGGCATCCGCTCGCAACAGCCCCGCCATATCTTTGACGGCGAGGATGTGCGCTCCCGCGGCAACCATCTTGTCTGCGAGGCGCAGGTAGTAGCTGAGCGTGTAGAGCGACTCCGCGGGGTCGAGCAGGTCACCCGTGTAGCACATGGCAACTTCGGCGACGCCCGTGCCGGTCTGGAGCACGGCATCGATCGCCGGCCGCATCTGGTCGACATCGTTAAGCGCATCGAAGATCCTGAAGATATCGACGCCGCTGGCCGCCGCCTCATTCACGAACGCGTCGGTGACCTCGGTGGGGTACGGCGTATAACCGACCGTATTACGACCACGAAGCAGCATTTGGATCGCGATGTTGGGAAGAGCCTCTCGCATGGTCGACAGGCGCTCCCACGGATCTTCCCCGAGGAACCGGAGGGCGACATCGTAGGTCGCGCCACCCCAGGCCTCCACCGACAGCAGCCCGGGAGTGAGCCGGGCGACGTGTGGGAGCACCGCCGCAAGGTCGCGCGTACGCACCCTCGTCGCGAGAAGCGACTGGTGGGCGTCGCGGAAGGTGGTGTCCGTCACGGCGAGCGGCGACTGGGCCCGAAGCGCACTCGCGAATCCGACAGGGCCCAGCTCGAGCAGCCTCTGGCGCGAACCGGCTGGCGCTGGTGCGTCGAGATCGACGTTCGGAAGTTTCAGCTTCGGGTCGATGAGACCGTCACCGTTTCCGTTCGGTTGGTTGACCGTGACATCGGCGAGCCAGTTCAGGATGCGCGTTCCGCGGTCTTTCGACTGGCGCCCCCGCACGAGCCACGGTCGCTCCTCGATGAACGACGTGCTGAGATCGCCCGCGATGAAGTCCGGATCGTCGAGCACCGCCTGCAGGAACGGGATATTGGTGGTGACACCGCGCAGCCGGAACTCGGCGAGCCCTCGACGCGCGCGGGTGACAGCTGCGGTGAAATCGCGACCACGGCAGGTCATCTTTACCAACATGGAATCGAAATGTGCCGAGACCTGAGCGCCGGCGGCGACCGTGCCACCGTCGAGACGGATGCCCGCGCCGCCGGGCGAACGGTAGGTCGTGATCTTGCCGGTGTCCGGCCGGAAACCGGCCGCGGGATCTTCGGTCGTGATGCGGCACTGCAGCGCGGCGCCACGCAGTCGAAGGTCTTTCTGTTCGAGCCCGAGGTCGGCGAGAGTCTCACCGGCGGCGATGCGCATCTGGGACTGCACCAGGTCGACGTCGGTGACTTCCTCCGTCACGGTGTGCTCCACCTGGATACGCGGGTTCATCTCGATGAAGAAATGCTGGCCCTTGCGCTCCCCCGCTGTGTCGAGCAGGAATTCGACGGTCCCGGCATTGGCGTAGTTGATCGACTTCGCGAACGCTATCGCGTCGCGGTACATAGCCTGGCGGGTGTTCTCGTCCAGGTTCGGCGCAGGAGCGATCTCGATCACCTTCTGGTGACGGCGCTGCACGGAGCAGTCGCGCTCGAACAGGTGCACGGTGTTGCCCTGTGAATCTGCGAGGATCTGCACCTCGATGTGACGCGGGCGTACAACGGCCTGCTCGAGGAACATGGTCGGGTCACCGAAGGCGCTGTCGGCCTCCCGCATAGCCTCCTCGAGAGCGCCACGGAGGGCATCCTTCGATTCGACACGGCGCATGCCGCGACCGCCACCGCCGGCGACCGCCTTGGCGAAGATCGGGAAGCCGATCGCGTCGGCGCCAGCCAGCAATTCGTCGAGGTTCTTCGACGCCGGAGTCGACTTGAGCACGGGGACACCCGCGGCTATCGCGTGCTCCTTGGCCGTGACCTTGTTACCAGCCATTTGGAGCACGCTCGTCTGTGGCCCGATGAACGTGATTCCGGCTTCAGCGGCAGCCTGGGCCAGGTCCGGATTCTCCGAGAGGAATCCATAGCCGGGGTAGATCGCGTCTGCCCCGCACTCCCTGGCGACCCTGATGATCTCGCTCACGTCGAGGTAGGCCCGAACCGGGTGACCCTTCTCGCCGATCTGGTACGCCTCATCGGCTTTGAGCCGGTGCATCGAGTTTCGATCTTCCCAGGGGAACACCGCCACCGTCCTGGCTCCCAGTTCGAATGCTGCGCGCATGGCGCGGATCGCAATTTCGCCGCGATTCGCTACGAGAATCTTCGTGAACATCCGGTCCTTTCCTGACGTTGCCCAGCCTATGGGAGGACAACGCTGGCAATTGCCCAAGCAGATGCCATAAAAACGGCCTTGTTTTAGGTTCTTCAACAGTAGTGAAGGTATCGTCGTTACTCGTGCATGTACTCAGCGTCAGCTCCCTCAAAGGGGGCGTGGGAAAGACCACCGTGACGCTTGGGCTCGCTTCAGCCGCATTCGCCCGTGGCGTTCGAACCCTCGTCGTCGATCTCGACCCTCAGTCCGATGTGTCCACAGGTATGGATATCGAGGTGGGCGGGCATCTGAACATCGCCGATGTCCTCGCATCCCCGAAGGAGAAGATCGTCCGAGCGGCGATCGCCCCGAGTGGGTGGACGAAGGGTCGCCCGGGAACGGTGGACGTGCTCATCGGTTCCCCGTCTGCGATCAACTTCGATGGGCCGCATCCGAGCATCCGCGACATCTGGAAACTCGAAGAGGCGCTCGCCCATGTCGAAGCCGACTACGATCTCGTGCTCATCGACTGCGCGCCCTCTCTCAACGCCCTCACGCGCACCGCGTGGGCTGCCAGCGACAGGGTCACCATCGTGACCGAACCGGGATTGTTTTCCGTCGCCGCGGCTGACCGTGCCCTGCGGGCTATCGAGGAGATCCGGCGCGGACTGTCACCGCGGCTCCAGCCCCTCGGAATCATCGTCAACAGGCTTCGCTCGCAGTCTCTGGAGCACCAGTTCAGGATCAAGGAGCTGCGCGACATGTTCGGGCCGCTGGTGCTGAGCCCGCAACTTCCTGAGCGTACGTCGCTGCAGCAGGCCCAGGGTGCCGCCAAACCCCTGCACGTATGGCCGGGCGAAAGCGCCCAGGAGATGGCGCGCAACTTCGACCAGCTGCTCGAGCGGGTGATGCGCACCGCGCGCATCGGCGACTACGCCAACGATCCCGCCTGAACTGCCGCTGAGGCGCCGGTTGTGAGGGCGCGAGAGTTCTTTATAAGATCCACGCCGCACCTCCGGAGCTGACAGCCCGGTCGGGCACGACGAACTGGGACCTTTCGGGCACGACGATATTCGTTACGCAGTAGTTGCCCACCAGGGGCTATGAAGCGCGCACCGAGCGACGCTTGGCTAGCTCGTCCATCGGGTCCTCACCCTTGACCGAATCGAGCTCTACGAGGTCGTGCTCCACTTCTCGCAGCACCTTGCCGACGGCGATGCCGAAAACGCCCTGGCCGCGGCTCACGAGGTCGATGACCTCGTCGTTCGAGGTGCACAGGTAGACGCTCGCGCCATCGCTCATGAGGGTCGTCTGGGCGAGGTCACTGATTCCGGATTCACGCAACTGGTTCACGGCAACCCGAATCTGCTGCAGGGAGATCCCGGTATCGAGAAGTCGCTTGACGAGCTTGAGCACGAGGATGTCGCGGAATCCGTACAGCCTCTGCGAACCGGAACCCGCAGCACCGCGAACGGTCGGTTCGACGAGCTGGGTGCGAGCCCAGTAATCCAACTGGCGGTAGCTGATCCCCGCCGCGCGGGCGGCAATCGCACCACGGTAGCCAGCGTCTGAATCGAGTTCGACCATCCCGTCGGTAAAGAGCAGGCCGAGATCGTAGCGGGATGACTCGCTACGGCTAAGTTCACTCATGGCACATGCCCCTTATTGCTGGAGAGTACAAACATTCATCTTGCAGTTGACACTTAACGTTCCGTCTGACTCCAAGGTACTCACGCCCCGCAGTTCGGACGACGACATTCGGCAGGCGTGTCGAAACGGGGGTGACTCGAACGTACTACGAATCGAGTCTCGTGAGGGCGGATCTGATCAGACTGCTGCGGACAATTTCGAGCTGGCCAGCGATCTCGCGCGCCATCTCTGCGGCCCGCGCCCGGCTCGACGCGTCCTTCCGCCTCGCTACCGGCATCAGCGCATTCTCGATGAGCCCGAGCTCGCGCTCCGCGGCAGCGCGAAACCCCCTGAGGTGCCGCGGTTCGATGCCTGAGCGCTGCAATTCCACGAGCGACTTCAGCACCGCGACCGCATCGTCACCGAAAAGATCGGCTGGCACAATGAGGGAAGCCGAGATGGCATCCCCCAGCAACATCGAGTTGGCGCCAGCCTCACGAATCAATTCATCGCGGCTGAACTTCCGTTCAGTCGATAGCATCGATGCGCCGGGGATCACGCCGCCCGGCAACTCCGGAGACCGGCCCGCATCCAGTTCGGTCAGGTACCCCCGGATGATCTTCAGCGGCAGATAGTGGTCCCGCTGCATCGTCAGCACAAAGCGCAGCCGATCCATGTCCGACGACGAGAATTTGCGATAGCCGGATTCAGTTCGTGCGGGAGAGACGAGCTGGCGCTCCTCGAGGAAGCGAAGTTTCGATGGGGTGAGATCGGGAAACTCAGGACTCAGCTTGGAGAGCACCTGCCCGATGCTCAGGAGACTTTGGCTCCCAGACGTCCGTGGCTGGGCGGCAGTGCCCGCCACTACCGTCCGGCCAGGTGTGCAAGGTCGAGTCGCGATGCGTAGAACGTCAGGCGAAACTTACCGACCTGAACCTCGGCACCATCGCTGAGGAGAGCGGTGTCGATACGAACGCCGTCGAAGTACGTGCCGTTGAGCGAACCGAGATCCTTAACCCTGAACGCGGTGCCGCTGCGCAGGAACTCCGCATGACGGCGTGACACGGTCACGTCGTCCAGGAAAATGTCTGCCTCGGGATGACGGCCGACGGTGGTCAGGTCAGCATCGAGCAGGAAGCGCGCGCCGACATTGGGCCCCCGACGAACGACCAGCAGTGCAGAACCCGATGGCAGTGCAGAAATTGCGTCCTGCTCTTCGGGGGATGTCGAACCATCCATTGCCGCCAGCTGGGCCGCGAACTCATTCCCGTACGTGACTGTCGTATCATCGCGCGGCGTTGAAGTCTCTTCCGGCACAGCTTCTCCCAGTTCAGCGTTGTCAGGCGTCACGCCCTCGGGGGCGCCAGTGCCGTCAAATGTATTGTCGTTTCCAGCCATTGCGGCCCTCCCGTTAGACCACAGTAACTGATGACGAGTGTCGCTCGCCCCGTCGATTTCTGCTCTCCGACGCAAATTCTCCACCGATCCACCCGTCGTGCAGCCCGGCCGTTCCGCCGTCGACAGGCTAGCGTTCATGACATGTCGTGCATCAGGTTCAACACCCCAGCCCAACGGAAGCAGATGAAGGCGATGGCGCCGGCGATGTTGACTGCTGAGCAGGCGGAGGAGTTGCATCCGGCTCCCCTGGTCACCCACAGCAAGATCACCAGGCTTCGACTGCTGGCGACGCACCCGAATCCGAAGATCCGCGAGAGCGTCGCGAGCAGCTTCAACACGCCGGGCGACCTGTTCACCACCCTCGTCACCGATGAACACGAAGGAGTACGGGCCTGCGTCGCACGCAACGAAACGGCACCGCGTGATGTGCTTCGATCTCTCGTCGACGACTCCTCCATGCGAGTGCGCGGATTCCTCGCACTGAACCCTTCCGTTCCCGATGACACCATCGCGCAATTATCCGTGGACGACAACGCGACCGTTCGAAGCCTTGTGCGGTGGAAAACGGATGTTGCAACCCAGTGACCACCGCGCGGCCCCGGTCGGAAGCACCGGACACCGGTGATGGCAACCCTGTCAGCACGCGTCGATAGCTGGCTCTGGGCGGTCAGAGTCTTCAAGACCCGGTCGGCAGCCACCGCCGCGACCCGATCGGGACACATCCGGGTCAACGGCGACCGGGCCAAGGCCGCCCAGCAGGTGAAGACCGGTGACGAGGTGAGGGTGCGGATCGCGGGATTCGATCGCATCCTGGTAGTGCGCGAGATCCTGTCCAAACGGGTTGGGGCGGTCGTCGCGGTCGAAGCCTTCACGGATATCAGTCCCCCACTTCCCGCCCCGGAAGAAGTGGCATTGCTCCCTCAACGGGATCGTGGGGCCGGTCGGCCGACCAAGCGGGAACGGCGCGACATGGAGAAGCTGCGCGGCAGGGTGTCCGACCCTCTCGACTGAGCTCCCAGCGAGTCGCGTTACTGTCGGGATATGGGCAGAATTTCGGACTCCTGGCGTTCGCACCTCCTTACCACTTTTTCGGGTGAGAGCTCGGGTCGCCCACAGTGGGTGAGCCGGATGGAACTCGGCGATGACGAGGGATTCTTCGGCCCCGATTCAGCGTCGTGGGCCGTGCACGGAGGCATGGGAACGCTCGTGGCCGGGATAAGGGCGCTGCTCATGCAGACGCTCCACCCCGGCGCGATGGCAGGGGTGCACGATTGGTCCCGATATAAGGAAGACCCTCTCGGCAGGCTTTCCGGCACGATCCAGTGGCTGATCACGGTGACTTTCGCGGGCACCGAGCAGGCGAGGCTCGAGTCATCCAGGGTCGGTAAGTACCACGACAGGGTTGCCGGGACGTACAGCGATGCGCAGGGAGTCGAACGCCCGTACACCGCCGGCGACCAGGAACTGCTCACCTGGGTCCATGCGGTCTTCACCGATGCATTCCTCGGCTGCCACGAACTATGGGGTGACCCCATCCCCGGGGGCGCTGACCAGTACGTGAGCGAGTGGGCGGTGGCTGGCGAACTCGTGGGGGTGCAGCATCCGCCGCGTTCACGGGCAGAATTGAAAGCGCAGATCGACGGCTTCCGGCCTGCGCTCAAGAGCGACGAACGGGTGCGCGAGGCTGTGCGGTTCATCCGGAATCCCCCGCTCAGACGATCGATGTTGCCCGCGTACCGGGTGTTGTTTGCCGGCGCAGTTGCGTCGCTGCCCGAGGAGCACCGCGTGCTGCTGGGCTTGCGCCGGTCGCGCCTTCCCGTGATCTGGGCAACGGGAGTGGTGTTGCGAGGTGTTGGTCGCGTTCTCGGTAGGTCATCCACGAGCGAGGATGCCGCCCGCAAGCGCATAGCCCGCATTCGCCAGGCGTGACCTGGCCCCGCGAGCGGGGTACGCTCGGGGGACGAGCCGCCCGGCTCACAGGAGGATAACGTCATGGCCGATAAGTCACCGAAGAAAACCACAGCCAAGACTGTAGCCAGCAAGTCTCTGAAGGAGAAGCGGGCTGACAAGAAAGACAAAGCCGCCAGCAAGCGCAAGGACTAGCCTCCGTCGGTGGCACAGGGCATGCTCGAATCATGACTCACGGAATCATTCCCCCGTACCTCTTGAGGCGCATAGCCCGACTCGATGACGCGAAGTACGCCGTGGCTGCTCATGCGGCCCGAGTAGCGCTCGAGCACGACAAGCGATTCCGCTCGGTGCGCTTCGACCTCGGTTTCGACGAGAATAATGATCTCGTCGCGACCCTGGTCGATGCACCCGATCGCACCATTAGCGATGCGGCTGGCACGATGACAATCCCCGGTTCGCCTGTGCGTCGCGAGGGCAACGATCCGACGGGTGACCCCGCCGCAGACGAGGCATACGACGGGCTCGGTGCCACTTTTGCGCTGTACTCGGAGGTGTACGGCAGGAATTCCATCGACGGCGCGGGCCTCCCCCTCGATGCGACGGTCCACTACGGAGACCTGTACGACAACGCGTTCTGGGATGGCGAACGCATGGTGTTCGGCGACGGTGACGGAGAGATCTTCACGAGGTTCACCGCCTCACTCTCGGTTATCGGGCACGAGCTCGCACACGGGGTGACCCAGTACACGGCCGGGCTCGTCTACCGCGACCAGTCCGGTGCACTCAACGAATCGATCTCCGACGTCTTCGGCGCGCTCGTCGAACAGTATTCGAGGGGGCAAACCGTGGCCGACGCCACCTGGCTCATCGGCGAAGGCATCTTCACCGCCGAGGTCGAGGGTTCTGCCCTGCGCTCACTACGGGCACCCGGCACCGCATACGACGACGACGTGCTCGGCAAAGACCCCCAGCCTGCCCACTTCGACGACTACATCCAGACGGATGAAGACGGCGGAGGCGTGCACCTGAACTCGGGCATCCCGAACAGGGCGTTCTATCTCGTCGCCGAGTCGCTCGGTGGCAACGCCTGGGAGCACGCCGGCCAGATCTGGTACGACGCCATAAACGGCCCTACTCTCACGGCCAGGGCCGATTTCGCACAGTTCGCTGCGGCCACGGTTGCCGCCGCCTTGGAGCGGTACGGCGCACAGTCAGCCGAGGTCGCGGCCGTCATCGATGGTTGGACTGGCGTGGGGATCCCGCCCCTGCCGCCACAGGTCGCCGGAAGCACCTGATCAGGATGCCCGCTGAACTCACGATCACCGTTGCCCGCTCCGGAGGGTTCGCCGGGCTCACCCGTACGTGGTCGTTGTCAGCGGCGCTCGACGACTCCGGAGAGCTGCTCGACCTCGTGAATGCGTGCCCCTGGCGTCGCGTTCAGTCGGATGCGGTATCCCGTGATCGCTTCGTCTACCTGATCACCGTGCGCGCGCCCCGCAAACATCGCACGGCGAGGGTGCCGGAGGCGTCCCTGACAGGCCCGTGGAAGTTGCTCGTCGAGAGGGTGCAGCAGGAACATCCTGCGCCTTCCCCGACTCGCACTCCCCCACGCAGCAGCTGACCGCGGCGTTCTAGGATTTCGGCGGCGCGAATCTGGGCGGTGCCGACTTCGGGGCCGCGGCTTTCGGAGCTGCCTGCTGGGAGCCAGCGACGCCCCTGCCGATCGCCTCGCCCGTCATTCGGCCGGTGATGATGTCGGAGATGTCGATGCCGACCAGGTCTTTCAGGATCTGGTTCACCGTCGTGAGCTGGGTTGCCACGTTCTGGCCCACCTGCTCTGAACCTTTGCCGTCGGACGAGATCACCGTCATGTTCGAGATCGAGGAGAGAGGCTCCGATGCCGCTCGCACGATCTCGGGAAGCTGGGCGATGATCTGCTGGCGCAGCAGGTCACCGGCACCCTGCTCGAGAGCCTCAGCACGTGCCTTGGTGGCGTCGGCCTCGGCGTTGCCCCTGGCGCGGATCGAGGCAGCCTCGGCCTCACCCTCGGCCTGGAGTGCTTCGGCGGCCGCGATTCGGCGGCTTCGCTCTGAGAGGCCTTCGGCCTCGACGGCTTCGGCCGCGCTGCGGCGGCGGTTACGCTCGGCCACACCCTCAGCCTCGATCGCCTCGGCACTCGATCGTCGGGAGTCGCGGTCGGCGTTTGCTGCGGCGACCGCTGCGGTCGCATCCGCTTCGGCTTTCTTGGAGATCGCGTACGCTTCAGCATCGGCGACCGCACGGATTTCGGCGTCGAGTTCCTGCTTGCGCAGACCGACGCGCTTTCCGGCCGTCACCTCCTGCTGGGCAACGACCTCCTGCTGGGCAATGGCTTCGGCGAGCGGAGCTGCCGCCGCCGCTTCGGCCCGAGCTTTGTCGGTCTCCTTCTGGATTTCGGCGTTGCGCAGATCGAGCTTGCGCTGCGATTCGGCGACGGCCTGGTCGGCCGAGATCCTTGCTTCTTCCGACGCTTGGCGCGACACGGACTCGGCAATCTCGGCAACCTGCTTCACGCGCGCTGCCTCACCTCGACCGAGGTCGCGGATGTATCCGTTGTCGTCGTCGATCTCCTTAATCTGGAGGGTGTCGATGGTCAGTCCCTGCACGTCGAGGGATTCGCGCACAGCTTCGAGCACCTGGCCCTGCAGCGCTGAACGATTGGTGATGATCTCGGTAACCGTCAGCTGGCCGACGATCGATCGCACCGAGCCACTGAGCACTTCTTCGGTGGATGTCTCGATCTGGTCCTGCTGGTTCAGAAACCGTTGCGCGGCCGCTCGCACCATCGACTCGGAGCCGCCGACCTTGACGACGGCGACGGCGTTGACGCGGATCGTGATCGCGTCCCGCGTCTGGGCCGTGGCCTGCACATTGAGCTGGCGGCTGCGGAGGCTGAGTTTGAAGTGGGCTTCGATGATGGGTTTGACGAATACCCGCGACCCGAAGACGACCTTCTGGCCTGCATTCTCGGTCTCGGCCTCCCCCAACCTGAGCGCCTTCTGGCGGGATGTCACGATGATCGCCTCGTCAGGCTTCGCCACCTTTATTCCGCGCAGCAGCACGATGATCACGATCAAGGCGAGGACAACGACTGCCCCGACGATGATTACTGTGGACGGTAGATCGGTCGGGAACATAGCGGCGGGCCCTCCAGCGTTGGCAATGGTCGCAACGAGCCTATCGCCTGCCTTCGCCGTTCCGATTCTTGCTCGAAGCGGGGCCGAACTGCAGGATCCGTGGCTACGGCGATAACCGGATCCGCCTCGATGCTCGCCGAGTCTGCTCCTCCCTGGGCGGATGCCGGAAACAGGATCTTCCTATTCGTCTCCGAGCAAAGGACGGCGGTGATCGCGCCGAGAGTGACGTTCTGACGTTCTGACGGCCGGCTTCAGGACAGGTCGAGACCTCCGAGGCGGCGAAGGACGGCGTTCAGGAGGGTGCCTTCAGCATCGGGGATCATGTGGTGATTGAGGTAGATCCCCTCAAGCCACGGGAGTACCTCGACCGCGGGAAGGCCGATCACATCCCAGTCGACACCTGGCAAGGCCCTGGATCGCGGAACTCCGGTGGCGGCATCGGTCCAGGCCTGCGCAATCGGCTGATCGGCTTCGGTCTCGCCCGGCCCCCACGCCAGGGCAATCGGATGATTCTCCCCATCGATGTGGTCATGAGTCACGGTGCCGGCACCCAGCCAGGGCAGCGTCATCAGTTCACCCTCGACCTCGATTTCGATCAGGTCGAGCTGGCCGGGCTCATCCACCTCGCAGATATAGAGGTCGAAGCCTGAATCGTGCCACGCCGCGGCCTGGGTGATGTCGTCGAGCAGGCCCGGCATGAGAGCATGCAGATCACCGGCCAGAGCCGAGCTCCACCGCAGCAGGGCTGCGGTGTCGGCGTCGGGCCACGGGCTCGAAGCGCGGTGCTCGCCGGCCCCGGTGTGGAAGTGATGGTCGGTTCCGCCGCCCGTGGTTTCGACATGAAGCTGGCCGCTGTCGAACTCCACGTGCAGGTCGCTCAACTGTGCGTCATCATCCCAGTCGGCATAGAGCTCGGGAGATGACAGGTGTGTCGGGAGGGGGAAGGATGCCGCGTGCTTCACCCCGAGGTTGAGAACCGCTCGCAGTCGCGTGTTGGGCATCCGCAGGCTGAGGTCGGTCATCCCGTCATTCTAGGCGCGGCGGCACGGCCGTCTGGGATACCGTTCGATGATGACGGAAGCAAACCCGACCACGACGGCAACGCCGGTCGACCAGGTGCACCTGCGGCGCTGCGTCGAGCTCGCACAAGAGGCCCTCGACGCCGGGGATGAGCCGTTCGGCTCGCTGCTCGTCGATGCCGCGGGGGTGGTGAGGCTCGAGGAGCGCAACCGGGTCGGCGGTGGTGACGAGACGCAGCATCCTGAATTCGAGATCGCTCGCTGGGCTGCTGCCAACCTGACTCCCGATGAACGCCGCTCCTGTGTCGTCTACACCTCGGGTGAGCACTGCCCGATGTGCAGCGCCGCACACGCCTGGGTGGGTCTCGGCACCATCGTGTTCGCGGCCAGCGGCGCGCAACTCGACGGCTGGCGGTCGGAATGGGGACAGGGGCCGGGTGCTGTCGCAGCTCTCGGTATCGACCGAATCGCGCCTGCCACCCCGACCCGCGGTCCGTTCGCGGAGTTCACCGCCGCGCTGCGCGAACTGCACGCCCTCAGCCTCGGTCGAACGCAAGCGTGAAGGCGCACCGGGCACTACCGTTGTAGGAATGACGTCACACGATACGACCGAAGACATCGAAGCCGACCTCGACGCGCAAAGCGAGACGACCGGATTCGCCGACCTCGGGCTGAGTGACGCCGTCCTGAAGGCCGTGCGCGACGTAGGGTACGAGACTCCGTCAGCGATCCAGGCCGCCACGATACCGCCGCTGCTCGAGGGTCGCGATGTCGTGGGCCTCGCCCAGACCGGAACGGGGAAGACCGCGGCATTCGCGCTCCCGATCCTCTCGAGGCTCGATGTCTCGCAGAAGAAGCCGCAGGCGCTCGTGCTCTCGCCGACGCGCGAGCTCGCGCTACAGGTGTGCGAGGCATTCGAGCAGTACGCCTCACACATGAAGGGCGTGCACGTGCTTCCCGTCTATGGCGGGCAGGCCTACGGTGTTCAACTGTCGGCGTTGCGCCGCGGCGTGCACGTGGTTGTCGGCACGCCCGGTCGCATCATGGATCACCTCGCGAAGGGTACCCTCGACCTTTCAGAGCTCAAGTACCTTGTGCTCGATGAGGCCGATGAGATGCTCAAGATGGGCTTCGCAGAGGATGTTGAGACGATTCTCGCCGACACTCCCGAAGATAAGCAGGTCGCGCTCTTTTCGGCGACGATGCCGCCGCAGATCCGTCGTATCTCTCAGAAGTACCTTCATGACGCCGAAGAGATCACCGTCAAGAACAAGACGACGACCTCGGCGAACACGACACAGCGATACCTGATGGTCTCGTATCCGCAAAAAGTCGACGCGCTCACGCGCATTCTCGAGGTGGAGAACTTCGAGGGCATGATCGTGTTTGTCCGCACCAAGAACGAGACCGAGACTCTCGCCGAGAAGTTGCGCGCGCGCGGCTATTCTGCTGCTGCCATCAGCGGGGATGTCGCCCAGGCCCAGCGCGAACGCACCGTCGCCCAGTTGAAGTCGGGCAAGCTCGACATCCTCGTGGCAACGGATGTCGCGGCCCGAGGCCTCGACGTCGACCGGATCAGCCACGTGGTCAACTTCGACATCCCGATCGACACCGAATCATACGTGCACCGCATCGGCCGTACCGGGCGTGCGGGACGCAGTGGAGCCGCCATCAGCTTCGTCACGCCACGTGAGCGGAGGCTGCTGGCTGCCATCGAGAAGGCGACCCGCCAGCCGCTGACCCAGATGCAGCTGCCGTCGGTGGAAGACGTCAACGTCACCCGACTGGCCCGTTTCGACGACGCCATCACCGAGGCGCTCAACCAACAGTCGCGTATCGCGGCATTCCGCGACATCGTCGGCCACTACATCAAGAACCATGACGTGCCAGAGGCTGACGTCGCCGCCGCTCTCGCCGTGGTCGCCCAGGGCGATACTCCCCTCCTGCTCAACCCGGCGGACGAGCGCCCGCAGCGGTTCGACCGCGAGGAGCGCACCGACCGTCCAGACCGAGGAGACCGGGACGACCGAGGAGACCGGGATGATCGCGGCGAGCGTCCCGAGCGTCGTCCGCGTTCGAACAAGGCGATGTCCCCGTATCGCATCGAGGTCGGCAAGCGTCACCGCGTCGAGCCGCGGCAGATCGTCGGGGCACTTGCGAATGAGGGCGGCCTGAGCAGGGATGACTTCGGTCACATCCAGATCCGCCCCGATTTCTCGATCGTCGAGCTGCCGGCAGATCTCCCTGCCCAGGTGCTCTCGAAGCTGAAGGACACCCGCATCAGCGGCAAGCTGATCGAGATCCGCCCGGATGTGCGCGGCGGAGCTCGCTCGAATGATCGCGGCGAGCGGCCTGCGCGCACCAGAAGCTGAGGATCACCACGGGACGGCACCGGATGCTCGGACTCCGGTGGTCGTCGCGCCCTCTACAGGTGCACCAGTGCGACCTCCCGCAGGGCGCCGTCATCGGCGACCGCGGTGAGGTAGGTGCACGTCGCCTGGCGACGGCGGTCGGTCGGGGATCCGGGGTTCAGCAGCCGAAGCCCCGCCGGTGTGGTCGAATCCCACGGGATGTGGCTGTGACCGAACACGAGCACGTCGATGTCGGGGAACGCGGCATCCATCCGAACCTCACGACCTGTCGCCTGGCCGGTCTCGTGTACGACGGCGAACCGCACGCCGTCGATGGCGCGCCTCGCGACCTCCGGAAGCCGTGCACACAGGTCGGCCGGATCGTTGTTTCCCCAGACGCCCAGCACCTCGGCATGTGATTCGAGCTCGTCGAGAACGGATGCCACGATCCAGTCGCCGGCATGGATCACGAGGTCAACGGCATCCGCCGCCTCGATCACTGCGGAGGGGAGCTGCCGGGCCCGCGTCGGCACATGGGTGTCGGAGACGATGAGCAGCCTGGTCGTCATGAGGGACGGCGACCAGCGTCAGCGCACTCCCGGCACCACCAGCCCGTGAAACGCTCGAGCATCACCAGCTCGCGAGCGGCTCCGCACGTTGGGCATGGCGGATTGGCGGCGACGCCATCGGTGTGTTCGACCGCTCTCGGTGCCGTGTCGTCCATGGGAGCAGTTTAGCCAGCACCCCCCCTCATATTTACTGTCACGACCGGCGCTGGGGCGTCCGGGACCGACGGGCACTGTCAGCGACAATTCGGCCGGTGATAGCGACCATGAATCCGACGGAGGCAAGGCCGAGAATCACCGGACCCTGGAAGTTCATGCCGTTAGCGACCGGCGCGAAGAGATCCAGGCCACCGAAAATCAGCATGAGCAAGAAGAACAGCATCCAGAGCACGCCGACCACGATCAGAAGGACGCCACCGATGATGGTGGACACCTGCCCGGCCGACTCGATTCGCCGCGTGGGCGCCGCTCGTCTCCCCATGAGCACGATGCTACCTACAGCGGGACTGCGGCTGGGGCTGGGGCTGTGACTGGCTCGAGGCTCTGCCAAAAGCGAATAATAACCCATCATGGCTGATGCCGGCCACTGTCCCGGGGAGCTGTACTCGCTGCGGTAAACTGGCTTTCTTGACCAGAGGGCCGCCCGGGCTCGTTCGACGGAGGTTTCGTGGCAGGAAATGCGACCACCCGCTTCAGCAACGTTTCGCTGTTGTCGGTCGCGAGTACTCTTCCCAGTCGGGTGACGACGTCTATCGACATCGAAACTCGACTTGAAGCAGCTCTCTCGCGTCTCGATCTGCCTCGAGGGCTCCTACAGCGTGTCGCCGGAGTGCTCGAACGACGCAACTGGGCTTCGGGCGAAACGTCCGATGATGCGACGGTGTCGGCAGGAGTGCGTGCCCTCGCGCAGGCGGGAGTCGAACCGTCCGAAGTGGGACTGCTCATCAACACCTCTGTCACCCGCCAGCATCTGGAGCCGTCAGTGGCCGTGCGCCTGCATCACGGGCTCGGGCTACCGAGCTCCGCGATCAACTTCGATGTCGCAAATGCGTGTCTTGGCTTCGTGAGCGGGATGAACCTCGCGGCAAGCATGATCGAATCGGGCCAGATCAAGTACGCCATCGTCGTCAATGGCGAGGATGCTGACGAGATCCAGGTGAATACCATCGACCGGTTGCTCAAGTCAGACAGCGATCGCGAAGGTTTTATGAGCGAATTCGCGTCGCTCACGCTCGGCTCCGGATCGGCAGCGGCAGTGCTTGGACGCACTGACGAGAATCCCGCCGGCCACCAAATCCTCGGTGGTGTCACGCGTGCTGCAACGCAATTCCACGACCTGTGTGTCGGCAGCGTCGACGGCATGTTCACCGATGCGAAGGCGCTTCTGAAAGGGGGTCTCGATCTCGTCGTCTCGGCATGGAAAGAGGCATCCGTCGAATGGAACTGGTCGACGATGGACATGTACATCACCCACCAGGTCTCGTCCGTGCACACGAATGCCATCATCAAAGCAGCAAAACTCGACCGCCATCGCGTCCCGACGACGTTCCCCCGATTCGGCAACGTCGGTCCGGCATCGATTCCCATCACGCTCGTCGAAGCACAGGACACGCTCAATAAGGGCGACCGCGTTCTCCTGATGGGCGTGGGCTCAGGTCTCAACACCGCGATGATGGAACTCGCGTGGTAACGGCATCCTGAGAGCGACCGCATCATGACTGGATCGGCCTCTCCTCTCCCTCTCAACCTGCCCGGACTCGACCGTCGCTTCAGTCACACCATCGCTGTACCGGGTAGAGGTTTGGACGAGGGTGTGCATCGTGACTGGCACTATCTCGACACCGGGGATGAACTGGCTCGTCTAGGCGTACCCGTCGTGGGCACGATTCTTGCCGTCCACGGCAACCCGACCTGGTGCTACCTATGGCGCGACCTGGTCACGCGCTCGGTGCAGGCCGCGCAGTCCGGATCGCCCGCCTGGCGGGTCGTTGCAGTGGACCAGGTCGACATGGGTTTCTCTGAGCGCACCGGCATACATCGTCCGCTCGCGCAGCGGGTCGTCGACCTGGCGTCGTTCACCGACACCCTCTCGCTCACCGGTCCTGTCGTGACGCTCGGTCACGACTGGGGTGGCGTCGTCTCGCTCGGCTGGGCGGTTGACCGCCCGGCGCAGCTTGTCGGCGTCATGCTGTTGAACACGGCAATCCACCATCCCGAGGGCACACCGATCCCCGCACCGCTGCGGCTCGCAAGCGCGAGGGGGGTGCTCGCAGCATCCACTGTCCACACCACCGCTTTCATCGATACGACGCTGGCGCTCGCCTCACCCGCGCTCGATTCAGCAGTGAAGGATGCGTATCGCGCGCCGTACCGCTCGGCGGACCGTCGCAAGGGTATCGGCGGATTCGTGGCCGATATCCCGGCCGATTCGCAGCACCAAAGCTTCAGCGAACTCGAGCGGATCGCCGCGGGTGTTGCGGAGCTCGATGTTCCGGCGCTCATGCTCTGGGGTCCACGCGATCCGATCTTCAGCGACTTCTACCTCGATGACCTCGTCGAGCGACTTCCCCATGCCGATGTGCACCGATTTGAGGGCGCTGGCCATCTCGTCGCCGAGGACAGCCCCTATGCCGACGCCGTGCTGGCCTGGCTGGGCGACAACATCGATCGACTCACGAACCCTGCCTCGACCTCGCCTCGCGCATCGTATGCACTGGCGCGCTCGGGGGTGGAGGATCCGCTCTTCACGCCGCTCTGGCACAGGCTCGACGAGCGACGCGACGATGATTCGACTGCCGTCATCGATATGTCGACTCGAGGACGACGAAGCCCTCGACAGGTGAGCTGGCGACAACTGAGCGACAGGGTGGACCGGATTGCGTCCGGTCTCACCGCCATCGGCGTTCACAAAGGCCAGCGTGTCTCACTGCTCATTCCGCCGGGACCGACCCTGACGGCCGTGGTTTACGCCTGCCTGCGGATCGGCGCCGTCGTGGTCGTCGCCGACGCCGGTCTCGGGGTCAAAGGTCTCACGCGTGCAGTGCGTGGGTCGTGGCCAGACGTCGTCATCGCAGAGTCACCCGGCCTCATCGCCGCGCGCACCCTCGGGTGGCCCGGAGTGCGAATCTCCGCCGCGCGACTGTCAAAGATCGCGGCCGCGGCCCTGGGCGTCTCCCACAGCCTCGGTGACCTCGTTGCGATCGGCGCCGATACGCTCCTCCCGGCACCACCACTGCCAGACGATGAGGCCGCGATCCTCTTCACCTCGGGGTCGACAGGTCCCGCAAAGGGTGTCGTCTATCGCCACAGGCAACTCTCCGCGCTCCGTGATGTGCTCGCCAGCCACTTCGACATAACCGCGGACACCGGAATCGTGACAGGGTTCGCGCCGTTCGCCCTGTTGGGCCCGGCGCTCGGCACGCGGTCGATAACACCCGAGATGGATGTTTCTGCACCCCGCACCCTGACTGCCGCAGCTGTCGCGGCAGCAGTGCGAGACTCCCGGGCCGGCATCGTCTTCCTTTCCCCCGCCGCCATCCTCAACGTCGTCGCGACGGCCGGCGATCTCACCCAACAGGACCTCGTTGAGCTAGAACGCGTGCGCACCTTCCTGTCAACCGGCGCGCCGATCAGCGCAGAACTGCTCGCATCGGCGGGTGCGCTCATGCCCAACGCGAACCCACATGCGCCCTACGGCATGACCGAATGCCTCCTGGTGACCGACATCACGCTCGACGGGGTTCGCGCCGCAGCCGATGACGGTGACAGCGGCGTGTGCGTGGGTGCGCCCATCGGCTCGAACCGCGTGCTTATCAGCGCCCTCGACGCCGAGGGACGGGCGGCGGGTGCACCGAGTTTCCAGGCCGGTGTTCTCGGGGAGATCGTGGTCTCTGCGCCGCATCTGAAGGATCACTACGATCGGCTGTGGCTGACGGATCGCGCTGCTGTCCGCGAGACCGGTCTCGACACCGATTCGCCCGGGGAGCGCTGGCACCGCACTGGCGATGTCGGGCACCTCGATCATCTCGGCCGCCTGTGGGTCGAAGGGCGGCTGCCCCACGTCATCGTGACGCCGACAGGTCCAATCGCGCCCGTCGGTGCGGAGCAGGACGTGGAGCAAGTCTCCGCCGTGCGCCGTGCCGCGGTCGTCGGAGTCGGGCCACACGGGCTGCGGCAGGCTGTCGCGGTCGTCGAAACTGTCCGGCCGACTAAACGACCCGGGCTTGCGAGTCCAGAGGTGACGGCGGCGGTGCGCGCCAGCACCACGCTCCCACTCGTTGCCGTGCTCGCCGTGCCGCAACTTCCGACCGACATCCGCCACAACTCCAAGATCGACCGGTCACGATTATCCCAGTGGGCTGACTGTGTGCTTGCCGGCGGGAAACCGACCGCACCATGATCGTGCTCGTCACCGGGGCATCCGGTTTCCTCGGTCGTGCCGTCGCCGCAGAACTGATCGCCACCGGACACGAGGTGCGCACCCTCCAACGACGACCATCTGGGCTGCACGGCGCGACCGACATCCTCGGCTCGATCACAGACCCAGGTCAGGTGGCCCGCGCCATCCATAGCGCTGAGGGCGTCATCCACCTCGCCGCGAAAGTGTCGCTCGCCGGCGACGCGCGCGAGTTCCACACTGTCAACGTCGAAGGAACGCGAACAGTGTTGGCTGCCGCCGAGGCCGCGGGCGTGTCGCGGCTGGTTCACGTGTCGTCACCGTCGGTCGCGCACGCCGGCTCCGCGCTGGAGGGTGTCGGCGCGGAATCCGCATCGCCCGAACAGGCCAGAGGCGAATACGCGCGCACGAAGGCGAAAGCGGAGCTGCTCGCGCTGGCGAGTGATTCCGTCAAGATGAGCGTCATCGCCATCCGCCCGCACCTCGTCTGGGGTCCGGGCGACACCCAGCTCGTCGACCGGATCGTCGACCGAGCTCGCCGCGGACGCCTGCCCCTGCTCAATGGTGGAACCGCCCTCATCGACACGACCTACATCGATAACGCGGCATCCGGAATCGTCGCAGCGCTGCACCGCGCCGACGTCGCGCATGGCAGGGCGTACGTTCTCACCAACGGTGAGCCGCGCCCGGTCGGTGACATTTTGGCGTCCATCTGCCTCGCCGCGGGAGTGCGGCCCCCGCGGTGGAGTATCCCCGCCGGGCTGGGACGCGCGGCGGGCTCGGTGGTAGAGCGAGTATGGGCCGCTCGGCCCGGTGCGGACGAGCCCCCCATGACGCGATTTCTCGCCGAGCAGCTTTCCACTGCGCACTGGTTCGACCAACGTGACATACGCAAAGCGCTCGCCTGGTCGCCGACCGTGACACTCGATGAAGGACTGCGGAGGCTGAAGGCAAGCTACCGTCACGATTGATCCCGAGCGGAACGTTGTTTTATGGGCAGAACGCTGGATCCGGAATCTGAATGCAGCGGGCCCCACGAGCAGGATCGTGGTCGAACCAGTGGGACGGTTCCGTCCGTCATGGCCGCCTCGGTGCAGCGAAGGACGTGCCCTCTCGGTCGGGGTACTGCGGTCGGGGAATTGCGGCGACAGTAGCGTCGTCCCGGTCGCGTCCGAGCCCCGGTCGGGGGCCTTGGTCGAGGGGCCTTCAGATCTCCCGCTCGGGCATCCGTGATCCCAGGCGGGTACATCCGCCGACAGCAGATGATCCTCAGCAGATGATCCTCAGGAGAATCTCATTGCCCACAGACCGCTCCGCGCGGACGGCGTCAGCCGGACCGGATTATCCGAGCCGCGACATGACGCTCTTGATCAGCGGCCAGACACGTTCCACGGATTTGTGGTTCACCTTCTCTGCCGGGGAATGCAGGCCCTGAAGTTCGGTACCAATAGAGATAATGTCGGCGACCGGCACACGTCTGCTGAACATCCCGAGCTCGAGGGAGCACTGAGATACTTCGACGCTGGGCTCCCTACCAAACACGTCACGATACGCCGCAGATGCGGTTGCAAGCAGCTGGGAATCAGGACGATAGGGGAACTCAGGAGCATCGAGTCCGTAGAGTTCGCACACGACCCCGCCTCCCGCGAGAGCGACGAGCGCCTGTACTCGCTCGATCAGCTCGTGCTTTCGCGACGTGAGGGCGGAGGTGATGGTGGACATGACGCGTGCTCCCTGAGGAGTCGGCCGTACGGTTCCGAGATTGTTCGACGTCTCTACGCGACCGGGAACGTGAAGATTCCAACTCAGCACCCCATGAGGGATGAGACGCAAAATGGACATGAGCCGGATCCCGGCGTCGCGCGAAAACGCGCTATGGGGACGTGTCGAACTCTTGAGCTCGACGCGAATCCCGGGGTCAGAAATCTCGTACTCCTGTTTGAGCTCGGCGCCCAGCCCGGCGATGAGAGCCTCGATCGAATCAAGGTCACTGTCATTGAACACTATGACGGCAGATGCATCGGCAGGGATCGCACTATTTTGGGCGCCTCCGAAAGGATCGGCGATGCGCAATTCGTGGGCCCGAGCCAACCTCTGGACCGCGCGGGACAGCACCTGCAGAGCGTTCGCCCGCTCCAACTGGATGTCGAATTCGCAGTGACCGCCATTGAGCCCGCGCACCTCCAGTGAGCGCGCCGTGGTCAACTCTGCCGGCACTGGCTCGAACTCGCCTGGGACATCGACCGTGAACGTCACGTCCCCACTGCAACCGGCCAGGATCTCTTCGTCCGTGATCCAGTTGAAGTCGATCATGCGACGCCCGGCAAGCTGAGCGACGTCGAACTGTCCGGCCCCTACCTTCCCTCTCTCCTCCATGGCTGTGAGGACTGCCTCCAGCGGCGGATGCGGGATGTCCTTGGATTCAAGCAGGGCGAGAATGTACGACACTCCAATTCCGTTGTCCGCCCCCAGGGACGTCCCCTTCGCCGAGATGTAATCGCCGTCGACCACGAGGCTCAGCGGTTGGTTCACGAAGTCGAACTCGACTCCCTCTGCCTTTTCGCAGACCATATCAAGGTGGCCGTGCAGGATCAGCGGAGCTGCATCCTCAAGTCCCCCCTGTCCGGGCTTGCGCACGAGAACGCACTGCAGGTCATCCTTCGTCGCCTCGAGCCCACAGGAGCGCGCGAAATCCACGATCCAGTCAGCGACCTGTTTCTCGTTACCCGAACCTCTTGGGATGCTTGAGAGCACCTCGAAGAATCGGAAAACCTCGCGGGGCTCAAGGTCTTTGAGCACGCCGGAACTGGTCGCGTCCAGGATGTCCGCAGCAATCATGTGACCGTCTCGTTTCTTATTTGACAATGCTTGCTTTGTTGCGCGACATGGTGAGCGCAACCACCGCAATGATGACCGCGCCGTAGACCAGGCTCTGCGCCTGGGCGTCGATACCGACTGCGGTCGTAGCGATGGGAACAAGTGCAACGGTCAGAGCTCCGAAGATCACGGTGAGCGGATTGACTACACCACCGGAAATCGACGTTCCTCCGATCAGCGCTGCGGCGATGGCGGGAAGCAACAGGTCGCTTCCCAGGCCGGTGGGCGACGCAGACCCCGCCTGCGCGATGATCGCGATGCCGGCCAGTCCGGCGCAGAACCCCGAGAGAGCGAAAGCCAGCACCTTGAGCGAGCGCGTTCGAACCGCAGAGAAGATCGCGGCAGACTCGTTCTTCCCGATGGCCGTCATCCCTCGGCCGATGCGGGTGTACCGCAGAAGCACCCAGAGAGAGACCGCAACAAGCACGCCCATCCAGAATGTCAGCGGCACATTCGCGATTCCGCTTTCGTACAGCGCGTGAATGCCTTCCCCGTTGCTGGAGACATACACGGTCGTGCGGCCGCTGGCCACGAGCGCGACTGCCTGGAAAATTCCCAGCGTGCCGAGCGTCAGCGCGAAGGACGGTACCTGCGCGTAGGCCACAATCAGACCGTTCACGGCTCCGAAGGCGGTGGTGGCGAGCAGCACGATCAGCGGCGACAGGCCTGCCACCGGGCCGAGCGTGAGCGCGAGCAGGATAGCTCCCAACAGGCCAATCGCGGCGTTCGACAAGTCGATCGACCCGACGTTGAGCACCATTGCCTGTCCGAGTGCCAGCAGAAGGATGGGGGCGGACGACGATGCGATTATCGCCAGCCCTCCTCCCCCTATGAAGGCTGGAGTGAGGATCGCGACGACGACGAGTATCGCCACGAAGATGACGATCGGGCCAATCGCATGCCAGCCTCCGATGCGCTTCACGGACTGGAACTTCGCGCGAACAGGGACGGCGAGCTTCGTTGTCTCGCGGTCAATCTTCGTTGTCTCGCTCTCGATCTTGGTCATCACAGCATCCTTTCAAGCAGATCCAGGGTCGCGGGATTGTCGTGCCCGAGGTCGAAGACGCCTGAGATCCGCCCATCTCGCATCACCACGATGTCGTCGGCAATATCGAGAGCCTCATCGATCGTGTCGGGAATAAGGATGATGGCGGTTCCGTCATCGCATACCGACCGGATTTGCGCATTGACGGTTTCGGCCGCACCCGGGTCGAGGCCTCGGAGTGGGTGGTCGAGCACGAGCGCCTTCAGATCCGAAGAGTTCAACCACTTGGCGAGGACGACCTTCTGCTGATTACCGCCAGAGAAGTCCTGCAGCATGTGCTCGGGCTCCCGCGGCCGGATATCCAGCTTCTCGAACCACAGGCGTGCCAGAGACAACCTGCGTCGGGGAAGCTCGAACGGCCCAATGGCCGCGGAGCCGGGATGCGTGAGCGTGATGTTCTGGTCCGCTGGCATCTCCCCCACCATTCCCTCAGTCTTGCGTTCCGCGGGAACGTATCCCACACCGAGAGCAACGGCCTTCTTGATTGACGGCCGCCCGGAGTAGCCCGCGATCGAGACCGACCCGGAATCGAAACCCTCGGCTCCGAATATCGCTCGCGCCACCGCCTCGCGGCCGGAGCCGCTGGTACCCAGAATGGCCAGGACACGGCCGGGGTAGGCATCGATCGACACATCCGTGTAGGAGCCTGCCCGGGTGAGGTCCTGAATGGAGATGACTGGCTTGGTCGCCGGCTCAATACTGCGACGATTTCGAACGGCAGCGTGAGTCTCGCGACCGACCATGAGGCGGAATAGTTCCTCCTCTGTCACGTCATCGACAGAGCGGTCGGCGATCAGCTCGCCATCGCGCATGACGACGACGCGATCGCAAATACGCATGACCTCGTCGAGTCGGTGGGAGACGAAGATGACCGAGCCGATGTCGCGAAGCTTGGAAATTTCCCTCTCCAGGATCGCGGTCTCCGTCCTCTCCAGGATCGCAGTCGGTTCATCGAGGATTACCAGCGGAGTCGTGTGACTGGCGGCACTCACCCGGATCGCCCGTGCGATTTCGACCATTTGCCGATCAACAAACGACAGGTCGCTGACCCGCGTCTTCGGATTCAAGTGCGATCCGATGAGGTCAAGGGCCTGAGCTGCGTCCGCGTAGAGGCGACGCCAGTTGTACAGCCCAAGCCGGTTGACGCCGCCCCGGCCGATGGGCGTGTTGACCTCGATGTTTTCGGCGATGGTCAGGTTCGTGAACAGCGACTGCTCCTGATGAACGACCCCGATCCCCGCGCGCAGGGCGTCGGCTGGCCCGCGGAACTGGACTTCCCGTCCATTTACCGCGATTGTTCCCTCATCGTGCCGATAGTTGCCCGAAAGGATCTTCAGCAAGGTGGACTTGCCCGCGCCGTTCTCGCCAATGAGGCCGATGACCTGACCCGGTTGGATGCTGAGGGACACCCCGCGAACGGCACGATTTGATCCAAAGCTTTTCGAGACCGCGTCCAGGCGAAGCACCGCGGGTGGTGTGGTCACGTCGCTCATTTTGCCACCCGCAATCTGTCGCGCTGCGACCACGCGGCGAACACGATGGCGGCGACGAGGATCGCGCCGGTAACGGCCGACTGGTAACTCGACTCAACGCCGGAGAGTATGAGTCCGTTATTGAGAATCGTCAGCAGGAACACGCCCAACACGGTGCGCAGGATCCCTCCTTTTCCGCCGCCGAGGTGAGTTCCTCCGATGACGACAGCAGGGATGACGATGAAGAGCACGCCGGAGCCTACGGTGGGCGACCCGATGTCGAGTTGGACAGTGGCCAGGATGCCACCGAGTCCACTCAGCAGAGCGGCGATGGCAAAGACAGCGACCTTCACACGAAAAGCGGGAAGGCCTGCCGAGCGCACGATGGTCTCACTGTTTCCGATGGCAAGAGTCACACGACCGATCCGGGTACTGCGGAGAACCAGGATGCCGAGGCCGATGACGAGCAACGCCACCCAGAACGAGTTGGGGAGTCCGAAACTGATTCGGGACGTCCAGCCCTTCAGCCCTTCGTCCTCGAGGCGAGGGAGAAGATCGGTCCCGTAGAGCATGGTGGCAATTCCAAGCCCGACGTACCACATCCCCAGGGTGACGATGAAGGAAGGGACCTTCAGTGCGGTGAAAATGAGGCCGCTGGCGACTCCCAGGACGAGGGCGACGCCGAGCGCGATAACCCAGGCCCATGGCCCCAGATCCACACCTCCGCGCGAGTTGGCGCTGAGGAGGATCCAGGTCATGCCGGTTGCCCCCATGACCCCCTCCACGGACAAGTCGATGGATCCGAGAAGAATGACCAGGGTCGCTCCCACGGCGACGATCAAGGGGATGGCCGACTGGGTGAGAACGTTCTGGAAGTTGGACGTAGTCAGAAAACGTTCGTTCAGGAGGGAGAACACAACGATGAGGACGGCCAGAGCCATCAGCAGACTCAACGGCTCGGCGAGACCACGGAACCGCGCACGGCGCTCGATGACGGATTCGCGGATCCTGATCGCGGTGGTGTCAATACCAACCGCGCTCTGTTTCGATAAAGCATTGTGAACCATGAGAACTCTCCTCGCAGAAACCGATCACATTATGATAAGGCGCCTGTTCCCGGCCCTGGTCTGAGCGACGAGGGCCGGGAACAGGCTGACCGAAGAGCTACGGCTTGGGCAGAACCTCGGGTCCGCCACCGCCGATGAGGGTCGCCGGCTCGGTGTCCCACGGACCCGTTTCGACAAGCTTGTCAACGAAGTCGGCTGCGGCCGTCGGGGTGTCGTACTTGAGGTACTCGTCGAGAGTGTCGGGCGTTACGCACTTGATGTCGAAGAAGCTCGTGCGCTTTTCTTTTGGCAGTTCGGACGGAACGATCTCTCCGGTCGCTGCCAGGTAGGCCGTGTACAGACCGATGGCGGAGGCCATGTAGCCGCGGTGGAAGGTTTCCCCGACAATAGCGTTGTTGCCGTAGCCCTTCTTCATGAGTTCCACCGTGTCGGGGTAGAGACCGTCGGAAGCGAACTTCACCTTGTCGAGCAGGCCAGCGTCGTCGAAGGCCTGAATCGCACCGAGCTGCATGCCGTCATCGGCGCTCCAGACGCCATTGATCTCATCGCCGTACTTCGCGATCAGGTCTTTCGCATTTTGGTTGGCCAGCTGCGGGTCCCAGTTCGAAGGCTGGTTCTCGAGGATCTTAATCCCTGGGTAGTTTTCACGCATTTCAGCCTCGAAGCCGGCGACACGCGTCTGGCTCGTCGTGCTGTCCTGAACCCCGGGGAACATGATGACGTTACCCTTGCCGCCGAGCGCGTCACCGATCGCCTTGGCGTTGCAACGGCCGGAGTCCACACCGGGGTGCTTCTGGAAGGCCACGAAGTTGTCGCCCGAATCCCAGGGCTCGAAGTTGTCCGGCTTGTTCCACCAGATCGATACGTAGCCTCCGGCGCGCTTCACGGCATCCACGATCGTCGGGGTGTCTGAACTCGCCACCGTGTTGACGAACATGACGACCTTCTTACCCTGCGCGAGGATTGCCTGGATCTTTGAGATCTCAGTCTGCGACGAGCCCTGCGAGTCGATGATCTCAAGCGGAATATCAAGCTTTTTGGAGAGAGCCTTCGCCCCCTCGATGTTGGCGATGAAGTAGGGGTTGGTGGTGTTGATGACGGATGCGACGAGGACTAGGTCCTCTTTGGCGATCGGCCCAGTGGAGCCTGCGGCGACTCCACCCGCGGTCGACGTGCACCCTGCGAGTGCGAGCGTGGCAACAGCCGCGAATGCGGCGAGGCGAAACACGCTGCGCTTATTTTTGAGAGACATCTTTGACTCCTTGAAGATGGGTAAGGCTGGGACTGGGATCTACTGCATTTTTATTCAATGAACCGGATTTGATTCACTATGAGGTTAGAGGCATCTTACGTGTGCCCACAAGAGGATTTCGCCAGATAGTCCACTCGTGACCGATTCGTTACGATCAGGTCCCGAAGGATCGCACTTCAGCGCAGAGCTCGAAAGTGATCCCGGACGTCGTTTACAGAGATTTCCGGTTCCTCACCAAGAGCGCTGTGGCCATCGTTGCTGTGACGTGACGGTCGTTCCCGATAATCCGTTGCATGAGCACATTAGCGCCAATCTTCTGTTCCAAAGCCTCGGGCGAATGGTGTTCGTCCCAGCCGATCCATCATGTCGTGCATATCTGGGATGTGACATCCAATCCCCGCCACGGCCGATGCCTCGTGAAGCTCGACGTCACCAGTGCCCGTCTTCTCGACACCGTCTTCTTCACGTTGTACTCCAGTTGGGTTGTTTGTGGGGCTCCAGGTGACACCCCAAGTCATCGGCTGACGCCATTGTCGCGACAGGCTCCCGGCTGATCTGAAACTGCACGTAAGGCGCGCGCTCCGACCGCGAAAAATTGCCGGAGTCATCGGCAATCGACTGGGAGATTATTTACGCAAGCGCACTGCGAATGGAGGTTGTCTGCGGGAGCGCCCACGCAGAGTGTCGATATTGGAGCCCGGTCACGAGCTCGTGCACGATGTCGTCGAGTGTTCCCTGCGCCCCCTCGTCACGCACGCTCCCCAGGGTCTCTGGCGACCACTCGAGCATCATCGCCCCGTAAACCGCGTCCACGACTGGTCGCAATCGGTCGGGCTTTTCCAGCACGATGCACGCGGTGAGAAGCCTCGCCCGGCGCATCGCGCGCTGAGCGATTCCCACGACCTTCACCTGCCCCCGCGCGTTGACGCTGTGCTCCCCCGCGCAGTATTCGCCCGCGACTGGACCGACTCGAGCGTCGAGGCCCAGATCTCGCAGCACGTCCCGAAAACAACGCGCGCCAGCGTCGAAGGCCGCCAGGTGATTGCCGAAGAGCCCCAAAGGAGCCATGAGATCGACGATCAGGCACGTCTGGTCATAGGCCACCGCCCGGCCGCCCGCGAGGCGAATCACTGGATCAAAGCCAAGCCGACGAGCCGCATCCGACGCGGCCGCAAATTCGGGCATCAAGCTCTCACGTCGACTGAACGCCATGGTTGGAACCGGGCGATAAGCTCGGATTCGAGCATGAGGGTGTTCGTCTTCCTGCATGCTGCGGAGCAGGCGCAAACTTTCATCGATGTCGTCTTGCGCTGTGGAGCCGACCCGGCCAAGTGATAATTTAGGGATAGGGGTCGGCGACTGCGGTGTGGCCTCACTCATGACGTGCAGTACTCAGTTTCTGAAATTATGAGCAGGAGACCGATCGATTGTCTGATCAGCTGGCGGATGTGCGTGCCCACCACGAGGTTCGTTCTACCACGACCGACCTCGAGGGGCTTGTTTGGGATATTCGATCCGATGAGGTCGTGTACGGCGACGCAATCCTGACCCGGCAATATCTGTCTCATCGCGGTGCGGTTGCGGTCATTGCAATGGACGATGATGATCGTATCCTGCTGATTCAGCAATATCGCCATCCCGTACGTGCACGTGAGTGGGAGCTGCCGGCTGGCATCCTCGACAACGTGAGCGAAGACCCTGTATCTGCTGCCCGAAGAGAACTCCTGGAAGAAACTGGACTTACCGCCGCGAATTGGCAAGTGCTGGTGGATTTCTTTCCCACCCCCGGCGGCAGCAACGAAGCAATCCGGGTCTTCCTTGCACGCGACCTGCTGGCAGGAGCGTCCGATTTTCGTCCCACTGAAGAGGAAGTGGATATCGAACTGCGCTGGGTGCCGCTCGACGATGCCGTCACAGCGATTCTGAACCGCAGAATGCAGAACGGGACTCTCGCGATTGCGGTGATGGCTGCCTTCGCGGCGAAGACCCGAGGCTGGCCTCACGCGACAAGTGCGGACACTCCGTGGGATCGCCATCCGTCGGCCTCCTCGCACCAGTAATCCTCACGGAACACCCACTGGCTTAACCTAAATCGTTTTGGATATTCTTGCCGTTAACGAATCTCAATGCGCTGAGAATCTTCAGTGGAAGGAGCAGCTGTGGCTGCTGATCCCGAACCGCGCCGCTTCATGACGAAGGTGGCGCGTATGTACTACACCCACGGTATCCGGCAGGTCGAGATTGCGTCGAGCCTGGGAATATCGCAGGCCCGCGTTTCTCGGCTGCTCCAGGCCGCCGAGCAGGCGAACATCGTCAGAACGGTTGTCGTCATTCCAGAGGGCCTGCACGCGGAGGTCGAGGAGAATCTCCAGGAACGCTACGGGTTGTCCCAGGTTCACATAGTGGAGTCGCTGGATCTGAATGACGAGGCCGCCATCAATCGCGACCTCGGTGAGGCCGCCGCCTTGATCCTCTCGGCAATGCAATTGTCGGGGAAAACTATTGGCTTCACTTCGTGGAGCCGTTCGCTGCGTTCACTCGTGAATGCCCTCGAACCGTCGAGAAAGAGGTCCGACCTCACCCGCGTCGTCGAAATGCTCGGGGACGTCGGCCCGCCACAGCTTCAGCATGATTCCACCCGTTCCACGCAGCGTTTTGCTGACCTGATTGGAGGGTCACCGCTGTTTATCCGAGCTCCCGGGGTTCTGGCTTCTGCGGAAGCTCGTGAGGCAATGATCAACTACGACGTGCACACCCGCGAAGCGATCGCGGCCCTGGATGAGCTGGACGTTGCCCTTGTCGGTATTGGTGCCTGCAATATCGATGCACCATTGGAGCCAGGCGGCAACTTTTTCACAGTGGAGCAATTCGACAGGGCAAAATCGCTCGGCGCCGTGGGGCAGATCAACCTGAGGTTCATCGATGCGGAGGGAACTCCGATCCAGAGCGAACTTGACTCCCTCGTGATCGGCGTGACCCTGGCGCAGCTTCCCGCCGCGGGCGGACGATTTGCCGTCGCTGGTGGAAGATCGAAATACGAGGCCGTGCGGGCCGCCCTTCGCGGCCATTGGATCGACACCCTGGTGACGGATATGGAAACGGCAGAGCGACTCCTGCGGGAGTGATGGGTGGCACGCGGCGGCACGCACAGCGGTCAACACAGCAGCCTGCTGCCACGGAATGCACGTTGTTCGTGTGGCGCCCGGTGTCGATTTCACGCCCGCGAGAAACCCAGCCGCACCTGCTCCATCGAGAGCGCGGCATTCCCACGCCAGTGCCAGTTCGGCGATGGCTCGCGACTCCCACCATCCTCGACGCAGGCACCCCGGCGGATTATGGCTCCACCGCCAGAATCGCAGCCCAGGGCCCGCTCACGATAGCGCCGAAGCGCCTCACACCGAGCACGCCGAGATCCGACACCGTGAACGTTCCCCAGCGATGTCGTCGCGCCGCAGTCCACCGGAACGAGTACCACCGACGACGTCGCGCCCGCGCTGAGCGGCCTCTTCGAGATCCAGCCGATCGATGTTGATACCAGGTGGGTACTGTCAGACGCTTCCCAATCGAGACAGCTACCCCGACCCGAGCCCGTAAGAACGAGACGACCGCTTCGCCGTCGACCTGAACGTGGGCCGCGCTTTGGTTCGACCCAGCTCATTCAGCTCGATGCGATGGCCCTCGCCCAATTCTGATGTCGCGTCGTCACACCCGGGCTTCAGTCAAAACGGCAGCCGTCGAGGCGCCCGCACACCCGTACTCACGCATTTTTGCTATCGTCGCTTCGATCATCATGCTCTTTCCCACAGACATAGCATCCTCGAGCTGGCGATCACCCCTGGCCCAGGTCTCTTCGATACCGCGCCGAAAGGCATGGCGGAGATCGGTATCGGCGTTCAGCTTGTGCACACCAGCGGCGATCGCCGCGCTGATATCCGACCCAGGCACACCCGACGCCCCGTGCAAAACGAGGGGAACGCCCGTAACATCGCGAATGCGCTGGATCCGTTCGATATCCAGGGGCAGGGGGTCGCCGGAGGTGAGGCCGTGCATTACGCCTGCCGAGATCGCCAGGAAGTCGACGCCGGTCTCCGCGACGAAACGTTCGGCTTCGTCGACGTTCGTGTAGTGCGCTGACCAGTCGATCCCGTCGGACGCATCGGGAATGCTGCCCAGTTCGGCCTCCACAGGAACGCCGAATGAGTGTGCGACCTGAACGATGTAGCGGGTAGCTTTCAAATTTTCTTCGAACTGCAGGTGGGAACCGTCAAACATGATCGAGTCGAATCCGAGGCGCAGGGCTTCGAAGACTTCGTCGTAGGTGCCGTGGTCGAGGTGGATGACCGCATCCGCTCCCGTGCCGTCGAGTTCACGACGGGTCATGCGATACGCGGCCTCGAGGCCCATGTGAGGAACGATCGCCCGTCCAACCTGCAGGAAAACTGGTGATTCAGCGCGAATTGACGCTTCGATCAGCGCTTGCGTGGTCTCAGGGTTGTGCATGTTGAAACCGCCTACTGCGTAGCCGCCCGCTCTGGCGCGGGCGACGTAGTTTTCGGCTGTGTTCGTAGTCATCATGATCCTTTCGATTGGTTCAGTTTGGGGACCTGCACGTCAGTGTGCGGCCAGTTCCGGGATGGGTCCGAGAGCCGTCCCGCTCGTCGGGTGAGGTGGTGCGGGCGGCATCATGCGGGCGGATCGCACGGCGGCCTGCCAACCGCCATAGAGCTGGTCGCGACGATCGCTAGTCATGCGGGGCTCGAATACTCGCTCCACACGCCACGTTTCGCGCACGAGGTCCTGCGCGTTCCACAGACCCACTTCTGCCCCGGCGATGTAGGCAACTCCGAGGGCGGTGCGTTCGAGGCCCTCCGGCCGGATGACCGGCATGTCGAGGATATCTGCCTGGAACTGGCACAGGAAGTTGTTGCAGACTGCCTTGCCATCTACCTTCAGCGACGTCACGCTCATACCGCCAGCGCGCAAAGCGTCGAGGTTGTCACGCGTCTGGTAGGCCATGGCTTCGAGCGCCGCGCGAACAATCTGGTCGATGCCCGTGTCAAGGGTCAACCCGAAAATCGATGCTCGAACGTCTTTGTCCCAGTAGGGGTCGCAGAGCCCGGCGAACGCAGGAACAAAGTAGACCCCCTGGGTGTCGACGACTCGTTCCGCGATGCGCTCCATCTCCGCAACAGATCCAACTGCCCGCATCTTGTCACGCAGCCAATGAAGTGTCTGCCCACTGTGGAACACCACCCCCTCGACCTCGTAGCTGGTGAGCCCGGGGATGTTCATCGCGACGCTGGTGGTCATTCCGGGGAGGAACAGTGGGCTGCTCCCGACGTTAGCGACGAGCACGCCGGCGGTCCCAAAGGTGTTCTTGACTGACCCCTCATCGAAACAGCCCTGACCGAACAGTCCGGCCTGTTGATCAGCAACGATCGCGTGGATGGGTATGCGGTGGCCGGCGCCACCGAGCAGAATGCTGGGGTCGAGGTAGCCGAAGTGCGCATTGGAAGCGCGCACCTCGGGGAGGAGATCCTGCGGGATTCCATATGCGTCGCAGAGTCGTTCGTCCCACACGAGCCCGTCGATGTTGAGCAATGCCGTTCGCGACGCCGATGTCGCATCGGTGACGTGCTCACGCCCGCCGGTAAGGTTCCACACAAGCCAGGTGTCGACTGTTCCGGCAGCGTAAGCGCCCGTGCCTGCAAGCGCTTTGAGTCCCGGGACGTTCTCGATGAACCAGGCCAGTTTTGCGGCCGAAAAAAAGGAGTCGTTTCGAAGCCCGGTGCGGGTGCGGACCTCGGCATCGAGACCCATCTCAGACCAACGCTGGACGATCTCATCAGTCTGGTGTGAAGACCACATAATTGCGTTGTGCACGGGGACGGAGTTTGATCGGTCCCAGATCAGACAGGTCTCACGGTGACTTGTCACCCCGACGGCGGCGATATCACGCGCCGTCAGCCCCGTCCGATCCATTACCTCGTCGATCGCTGCCCGCATCGCTGTCCACAGCTGGGCGGGGTCAAGCTCGACCCAGCCGTGGTTAGGGAAGAGGGGCGTGAGCGGATTTGAGGCCTCGGCGACGATCCGCCCGTCCGCATCGACGAGAACCGCCCTCGCGCTGCTCGACCCCTCATCGAGCGCAAGGACATAGCGGCCCGTCACAGCTCTGCCCGGCCGCCCTGGAGGCCGACGCCGACGACGGGCAACCCATTTTCACGTTCACCGGATGTCGCGTGACCGGGAATTTGCACCGCGGGTCGGCCAGGGACGGCAAGGTGGTCGAGCCACTCGACGTAGCCGTCGAGTTCATTCTGGATGCGGGCTTCATTCCAGCCGTTGATGGCCCCCATTATCGTCGCGATCCGCCGGGCGCCCTCGATGCCGTGACCCGGTTCGAACGCCAGCAGGAGGCGTCTCGCCATGACATCAGTGAGGGTTCGGGCGAACTCTTTATCTATGGCGAAGACCACTTCAGCGGCTAGCGCCCCCGACTTTTCGTCGACGACCTCGAGCAGACCGGCATCGTCATTCGCCAGGGCTGCTATATCTGCTGCTCGCACTCCGTACAGAGCGAGGAGCCGCTTCGCCGACAACGGTGGCACACCGCCGGTCGAGATGAACGCCTTCGAGAACGCCTCATAGTTCGCTACGCGAGCACCGGGAAGTGGGCTTGTCAGCGTGATCGTTTTTGTTTTCTTGAGACCGAGGCTGCGAAGCGTGAGGTCGACGGCATCCTCAGAGAGCTGCCGAAATGTCGTGAGCTTGCCACCGATGACGGTGAAGAGGCCCTCGACGCCCTCGTCAGCGTGGTCGTGGATGATGTGGCTTCGTGGAATCTTCCATTCAGGCACCCCGGGCGCGTAGGGCAATGGCCGCACTCCGCTGTAGGTGTACAGAACGTCGCCGGTGGTGAGTTTCGCTCCCGGCACGAGAGTGTTCACCTCGTGCAGGAGGTAGTCGATCTCCGACTGTTCTGCGCGGGCGGAATCCGGTTCCTCGTCATAGAGGTTGTCGGTGCACCCGATGAGGTACCTGTCCATCCACGGTATGACCAGAACCAGGCGGCCATCGGCCTGCGACTCGTAGTACACGACGTCGTGCGGTGCTCCGGGGAAGGGAGCCACGATAATGTGGCTGCCTTTGGAGCCACCGATGAATCGGGGCGCCTCGACTCCCCCGACATCAGTAAGCAGGCGGTCGATCCATGGGCCGGCGGCATTCATGACCACGCGCCCGTGCACGGAATGCCGCTCTCCCGTGATGGAGTCGGTGTACTGCACGCCGGTCACTCGGGAACCGTTCCTGAGCAACCCATCGACTCGGGAGTGGGTGACGACGTCGGCTCCGTCAGCCTGTGCGGCTACCGCGAGTTCGACACAGAGCCGCTCTGCGTATTCGACCTGTCCGTCAATGAAGACCGCCGAACCGCTGAGGCCGGCCGGCTCCATCCCGGTGAAGCGGGATAGCACCGCGCGTTTCGTCAAAATCGTGTGGTTGGGCTGCTTCTTATCCCATGACAGCACGTCGTAGGCGATCATACCGAGTCGGATCAACCACGACGGCCGCTTGTTGCGGGCGTAGAACGGCATGAGGAGCGGCACAGGCTTCACGAGGTGCGGAGCAAGCTTGAAGAGGCGCTCGCGCTCCTTCAGGGATTCACGGACCAGGGCAAAGTCCTTGTGCTCCAGGTATCGGAGCCCGCCGTGAATAAGTCGCCCCGACCAGGCCGATACTCCACTGCAAATATCTTCCTGGTCGATGACAATCGTTCGCAATCCCCGCGCTGCCGCATCGCGGGCTATGCCCAGTCCGTTGATGCCGGCACCCACGACGACCAGGTCGTAAGGAAGGCGGGTGTCGTGCGCGTTCACCGAAGATGTGCTCATGGCTGCTCCTGCTTCATTGTTTTCTCTGAGGCTCGCGTTTATTCGGTTTCGATCACGGCAATAACGGTGCGGACCTCGACTGAGGCGCCTGCCTGAACCAGGATCTCAACCAGGGTCCCCGTGGCTGGCGACTCGAGGGTTTCCTCGACTTTCTCCGCCTCAATTTCCGCCAGAGGTTCGTCTTCGTCGACGTGGTCGCCCACCTTCTTGAGCCACTCGACGATTGCTCCTTCGCTCATGCCCATTCCCCACTGGGGAAGCAACACATCTATACGCGCCATGTGATTTCTCTTTCGTTATCAGACTGCGGCTGCGACCGGCTCAAGCGCCGGTAGGTCAACTACACGACGGATGGCGGCCGCAATACTGGCCTTCGTCGGGTACATCTGCTTTTCCAGCGACGGGCTGAATGGGATTTGCATATCCGGTGCCGTCACTCGAATGATCGGCGCCCTGAGAGAATCGAAGATTTCTTCGGCCACGAGCGCACTGATTTCCGCGGCTGCCCCGCAGGTGCGGTGCGCCGGTTCCGCTACGACGAGTCGACCCGTTTTTGCCACGGATCGCAGAATGGCATTGCGATCGAGAGGAACGAGGGTGCGGGGGTCGATGACCTCCACGGACACTCCTTCCTTCGCTAACTCTTCTGCGGCCGCTACGGCTTCGGGAACTGAGCTCGAGATTGCAACGACGGTGACGTCTGTTCCTTCGCGCGCAGTACGGGCAACACCCAGCGGCACCCAGAACTCATCCTCGTCGACGTCTTCTTTCGTACTCCACAGCAGGCAGGCCTCGAAGCTGAGCACCGGGTCGTCGGAATCGACTGCGGATCGGAGCAGCCCTTTGGCGTCTGCGGGCGTGGCGGGCGCGATGATTTTCAGGCCCGGCACGTTCATGAACATCGGATACGGTCGGTCAGAGTGATGTGCGCCGGTATTCAGTCCGTAGAACATCGCAGAGCGGAAGACCACGGGCATTGAAGCCTGGCCGCCGAACATGTACCGGTTTTTCGCAACCTGGTTCACGAACTGATCCATAGCCATATAAAGGAAGCTCGAGTAGGAAAGATCCACGATCGGGCGCAGTCCGGTCATTGCAGCACCGGCGGCGGCGCCGACGATGCCCTCCTCGGAGATCGGGGTGTTGCGGATGCGGTTCTTGCCGTACCGCTGGAGAAAATCACCCTCGATGCTGCGGGATTTGCCGCCGCCGGTGGTGCCGTAGACATTGGCTTCGACGTCTTCGCCGATGATGATGACGCGATCATCTGCGTCCATCGCCTCGCGCTGGGCTGCGCCAATAGCGCTGAGATAGCTCATCACAGTCATGCGACGGATTCCTTGTCGGTGTAGAGGTCGTCGAAGGCGACCGAGAGATCGGGGTAGGGGCTCGCGTCCGAAAATGCAACCGCCGCGTCAACTTCCGCGAGGGCAGTGGCCTGAAGGCCATCGAGCTCTTCTTCGGAGAACCCCTGTGATGCCAGATACTGGCGGAAGAGCACGATCGGATCCTTCTTCAGCCAGGCTTCGCGCTCATCGGCGTTTCGGTAATCTGTGCCCAGCTTCAGGCCTTCGGAATGTTCGTTGTAGCGATACGTGATGACCTCCACCAACGTGGGTCCATCTCCCGCTCGCGCCCGAGCCACTGCCGCTGAGACCGCGTCATACACAGCCAGCACGTCTTGTCCTTCTTCAACTCTGATTCCGGGCATCCCGAATCCAGCGGCACGTTCGGAGATGATGCCCGATGTCACAGTGTGAGCGGGCGTGCTCAGCGCGTACTGGTTGTTCTCGCACAGAAAGATCATAGGGAGGTCCCACACGCCTGCCATATTCATCGACTCATAGAGAACACCCTGATTGGCGGCCCCGTCGCCGAAAAAGGCGAGCGCGACTTTGCCATTGTTGAGCACTTTCGACGAGAGGGCTGCTCCATTGGCGATCGGAATGGACGACCCGACGATGCCGGACTCGCCAAGGCTTCCGACGGCGAAGTCAGCGAGGTGCAGCGAGCCGCCCTTGCCCTTGCAGACGCCCGTCGCCTTGCCCACGAGCTCCGCCATGAGCGGGCCGAGTGGTGAACCTTTTCCGATGGGGTGCCCATGGCTGCGGTGGTTTCCACTCATGTAGTCACCCGTGCCGAGGGCCATGGTGGCGCCGACTACCTGCGCCTCCTGCCCGATGCTGGTGTGAACCGTGCCGGGAATGTGGCCTCGTTTGACCATCTTGGACGCGCGCTCGTCGAACGCTCGGATTCTCAACATCCGAAGCTGCATTTCGCGCAGCGTGTCGCGTGCCAGTTCGGCCATGGGGAACCGCCTTCCTATCGACGTCGTCGTCTACGTTTGCTTGTGAATATTCATTCGCAATATGAAACCCTATGCTATGCACTAGTTGGACCCACCGCAAGCCAATTTTGACGGGACGACAAACCAACCAGAATGATGGCGTGAGTCTACGGAACCACGGAGGCCGCTCAGTCACGAATGTATCGGGACGGAACTTACCTATGCATCCGCCGCCATCTTCATATCTGTCCAGAGCTGACCGCCCGTCATGGGGCTGCCGTGACCGTTTCGAGCATGATGACGTTGGGCTTTCCCCCGTCTGCGACGGAGGCCAGACCGGGGCGTGCCTCGATCGCAGTGATAATCCCCGCCGCGCCAGGTTCAGCGTGGCCGCCAGCAATGGAGTGGACCGTCGTACCGGACGCCAACGATCCCAAGCCATCCCGCTAATTGACACCAAACGAATTCGACGAAGGGAATTCGCTGGCCAACGCAGAGATAACTTCGAGCGAAAACGGGAGCACGCTTCCATCAGCGTGCTCCCGTTTTCGACGTTCGGGCGTCCCTACGAGATGTTGTAAAGCTTCCTTGCTTCCTCGTGAGTGGCAATGGGCCTGCCCACTTCCCGGGCGATTTCCTGAACCTGCTGAAGCAACTCGAGGTTGGTGGGGTTACGAGCCGGGTCGTAGAACAACTCCAACCCGGTCTTCACGTGCCCGCCCAGTTCGATCACTCGACGCAACAGGGCGGTGTCGTCGAAAGCGCCCTGTCCCCAAATTGAAACAAACCAGGGGTGCTTGACCTTAGCCTCTTCAATCATCATCAGGTAGTAGTACAGGCTCTCAAAGCTGGGCTTCATGCCGCAGGTACCGATCGGCTCCAGTGCAGTGAGTCCGTAGTCGCCGATCAGGTAAAAGTCCCACATCGAGCCCTTGGTGGACATGCCCTGGTTGACGTAGTGCATCGCGTGGCGAAGGTACCCGGGCTCGTAGACTCCCCAAACAATCGGCATATCGCGCTCGCGGCACATCTTCACCTGGCCAGCGACGCGATCATAGTTGAAGCCATACTCGCGCCCCACGATGTAGCCCTCCTCGTCGAGGCCCGCAGAGAAGAGAGAAATCCCCGTATCTATACAAGCGATTTTCACGTTGGCGTCCGCAGCGAGGAAGGGCACATGCTCCAGCCCATGCTGATCCGAGGTCAACCGAAGGTTGTTGCAGGTGGTCGGATACCAGGTGATGTTGGGGTGC
The DNA here is from genome assembly GCF_014645015.1 of Salinibacterium xinjiangense. GTDB lineage: Bacteria > Actinomycetota > Actinomycetes > Actinomycetales > Microbacteriaceae > Rhodoglobus > Rhodoglobus xinjiangensis. The sequence continues at coordinate 82,978 of NZ_BMLC01000005.1, read as the reverse complement.
TTCTCCAGTACCTTGTCCCAACTGCGCATGTAGTCCTTGTACGCATCCTTCCCGAGAAGGTCAAAACTGGTGTTGTGGGCGTGAATCGCCGTTGCCCCCGCCTCCCAACAGCGGATGGCGTCCTCGGCGATTTCGTCGTAGGAGATGGGGGTGTTGGGGTTCATCGCCTTTGATCGAACGCCGTTGATGTGGGACTCGATGATGACCGGATAGTCCCAGTTGGGCTTCATATCCGCATATTTATCGAGAGCTGTAGCCATGGTGTTTTCTCCAAAAGGTTGAGTTGGATGACTGGTGGTAAACGAGACAATCTTGTTGCCGACCCGCTTGGTAGCGCCGGATCACAAAGCTTCAGATCCGAACTGAAAACGACCCTGAAGCTGGAATAGGCCGAACCAGCCCCGGTCTCACATGGTGCACACGCTTGAGACCGGGGCCGGGTCGGTTATGGAACTGTGGAAGTGACTAGTTGCAACCCGCCGTTGCTTTACATGCTTTCACGAGGTCTGCTGGCGGGGCAGATCCCCACACCTGCTTCCACGCGGCGGTCAGGTTGTCCTTGGTCACCACGAGGGCAGGATGGGCGATGTATTCCGGCATTTCGTCGCCGAGAAGCACCTTGATCATGGCGAGCGCATGAGTGCGACCCTGCGCATCGAGTTCCTGGGCGCCGCCTCCAATGAGCTGTGTACCCTGAGCAACGTTCATCGCGAACTCGGTTCCGAGGTCCTGGGTTGTCACGGGGATGTTGCTCCCGTTTCCTCGCAGGCCGGCGAGAGCCTGCAGACCCGGGCCGTCCCACGGAGTCCAGAGTCCCTGTAGATCAGGATTCGCCGTCACGAAGTCGGATGCCTTCTGCTCAACATCCTTCGGGTTGGCTACACCGACCGTCTTGAGCTTGATGTCCGGGCGCTCGCGCTTGAGCCACTCGATGGCACCCTCGTCACGCTGGTTGGCGGCCCAGAGCACGATGTCGATTTTGACCATGCCGACCGTTCCGCCCTTGGGGATACACTGCGCGAGCACCGCCATAGCGATCTGGCCCATACCCTTCTGATCCATGCCGCTCGAGGTGGCAACTTCGTTCGGCCATTCGAGGCCGGGCGGCATGTCGTCGAGTGTGATGAGCTTGATTCCGGCCTGGCTGACCGTGCGGTAGGTCGAGGCCATGCCGACGCTGTCGGTCGGAACCGACAGGATGCCATCCGGTTTCAACTGGATCATGTTTTGAATGTCGGTCTGCTGCTTGGTTACGTTCCAGCCACCGTCAGTGACCGCGACGACTTCAACGTTGTTCTCGGCAAACGTGCGCTTCATGGCCCGGACGAGGATTGTGGTGTAGTCGATGTCCGCGGTCTGCATCGCGATGCCGACCTTGAACTTGCTCGTCTTCAACTTGGCAATGTCTGCGTCGGTGAGTTCCGCGACGTCGGGGGAAGCCGGGGCGTTACCACGAGGACTCAGGCCGACCGGAGTTGGCGGCTGAAGCGCCGCTGAATCGATCTTCTCCGGACAACCGGATATCGACGCCGCCCCACCAGCGGTCGTGCCATCCGCGGTGGTCACGGCGCTACATCCCGTGGTCGCCACGAGGCCAGCCACAAGCAAACCCATAAGGGCAGTCCTGCTATAGGTCTTCTTCATTTCCATCTCCATTGATTAGTAAGGCTGCTCTGCTGCAAGGGTTGCCGCGAGCCTTCTTCAGAAACTCCAGTTTGCAAATGCTGACGGTTGCGCCCGTCGAGGTAAGGAATCTCCACTCACCGTCCTGGGCCGCCGAATTCTCAGCGTCGTCGCAGGGTCGACAGCGCAACAGCGACGATGATGATTGCCCCCTTCACTATCATTTGCGCCGATGAACTGACACCCATCAGGGTCAGACCGTTGTTGATGACGCCGATTATGAGGCTCCCCACGAGCGTGCCGAGAATCATCCCCTTGCCGCCGAAGAGGTTGGTTCCCCCGAGGATCACGGCAGCGATCACGTCGAGTTCCATGCCGTTGCCCGTATCGGGGCGGGCAGCCTGGGCTCGTGCCGTCCAGATCAGGCCAGCAAAGCCAGCGGCGGCACCCGTAAGCACGAACGCCCAGATCTTGACCCGGTTCACCATAATTCCTGAGTAGAGCGCCGCCTTCCGGTTGCCCCCCACCGCATAAACTCGCCGACCATAGGCGCTTACATGCAGAAGATATACGCCGATCAACAACACGAAAACCGTCCACAGCATCGGCACCGGAATACCGAAGACGCGGGCACTATTGAAGAGATTCCAGTAATCGCTGTTCGCGATGAGCACAGGCTGCCCCTGACTGATCATCAACGCGAGCCCCCGCGCGATGCCGAGCGTTGCGAGGGTGACAAGAAAGGACGGTATCCCCAGACCCGTGGTGATAAGTCCGTTGACCAGGCCGATGAGTGCGCCGACCGAAAGCCCGACAACGACGCCGACGAGGAGGTTGCCACCCGTGGACTCCATAGCGAGTGCTGCCGCCACTCCCGACAGTGCCAGCGATGCGCCGACTGAGAGATCAATCTCCCCCGAGATGATGACGAAGGTCATCCCGACCGCGATGATCGTGACCAGTGCTGTCTGCTGTCCGATGTTCAGAAAATTGGACGCGGTAAAGAACACCGGGGATTGCAGCGAGAAGAATACGATCAATGCGACGAAGACGCCGTACATCAGGTACGGGGCTGCGGCGCGAGAAAAATTCTTCTGCAGTGCCTTGCTCGAGGTTATCTCGGTCGTCCCAGTGGGAGCGATTGCTACTTTCGTGGACATAACGGTCTTTCCTTTCTGTTTTTCCGCGGCGCGGCACGGGAAGTTCGGTTTCTCGGATGCCAGGTCAATTCCGGGAAGATGGTTGCGGAGCCTAAACGTCGGGCGTCAGACGCTCAGCGGCAACGAGATGGTGGAATTCCTCCACGTTGGAAATCTCGTTTCGCGCCATCGATTGATGCGTCTTGCCGTCACGTACGACGTAAATGCGGTCGCAGAGCAAGAGGAGTTCACTGAGATCACTCGACACGACGAGCGTGCTCGTCCCCTCAGCAGCGGCCTGTCTAATCACCTGGTAAATCTCTTCGCGCGCGCCGACGTCGACGCCAACGGTCGGCTCATCCAGGAGCAGAAGTTCGCATCGGGGCTCCAGCCACTTACCAAACACAACCTTTTGCTGGTTTCCGCCGGAGAGCGTCATCAGGGTGGCCAGCTGGTTCGGAGCCTTGACCGAAAGCGCAGTCATGACGAGTTGGGAGCGCCTCATCGAGGCGCGCGTACGAAACCGTCCAAAGCGGGTAAGCCGCTTCAGCAGCGGGAGTGACAGATTTCGGTCGATCGTGTGCTCGAGCACCAACCCCTGCTCGTGACGGTCTTCCGGGACGAGGCCGATGCCGAGACGAATCGCATCGGTGGGTGATTTCAGCCGCCGATGCTGGCCCCCGATCATCAGCGCACCTTCGGCGACGCTCCGGAGTCCGAATATCGTTTCAAGGATCTCCGTGCGACCGCTTCCGATCACTCCGGCCAAACCGACGATCTCTCCCGGCCGGACGGTGATAGACACGCCGTTGAGCGCGTCGTTTTTGACATCCGTCAACTCCAGGAACGGGGTCACCCTCGATATGACAGGTGACTGCGTGTCAGGGCTTTTCACCTGGTGGTTGCTGACGTGGTCGGTGGCTTCCGTCGCCATCAACTCGGCTGCGATCGGCTCACTCGGGCCGACGATTGCCGAGACCAGCCCAGGCATGTCAATCTCGGCAGTCGGGAACGACCCCACGTTGGAACCGTCTCGGAGAACCGTGACGCGGTCGCACATAGCAAAGACCTCGCTGAGGCGGTGGGTGACATAAATGACTCCGACACCACGGGCGACGACCTTCCGCACGGCGCTGAACAGCACCTCCTCCTCGTGCTCGGATAGCGCGGATGTCGGCTCATCGAGCACCAGTATGCGAACGTTGCCCATGAGCGCCTTGGCGATTTCGGTCATCTGCCGATACGCGAAGGGAAGCTCGGAGACGAGTGCGCGCGGGTCGAGAGGGAAGTCGTACTCCTTCAGAAACGCACGTGCCTGAGCCAGCATTTTCTTCCTGTCGACGACGCCGAACCCCTTACGGGGTTCCCGTCCAAGAAAAAGATTGTCGACCACTCTCATCGTTGGGATGAGGCTGAGCTCCTGGTAGACGATGGCGATGCCCGCAGACCGCGAGTCGTGAGCGGAATGGAATGACCTCTCCTGGCCCAACACCTGGATGCGGCCGGCGCTGGGCCGCTCGATCCCGGCGAGCACCTTTATGAAGGTCGATTTTCCTGCGCCGTTCTGACCGAGCAGTGCATGCACCTCTCCGCGCAGGAGCTGGAAATCCACGCCGGCCAGCGCGTAGCTCCCGGCGTAAGTCTTCTCCAGCCCTTGAACGTCGATCAAGACCGCTGGATCACCCGCATCGAGCGGTCGAGCGCCCGCGGCTTCCCCCGCGAAGGTTCCGATCCCCGCACTGTCAACGGGGGAAATATCAAGGCGATGAACTTCGTCCATGATGGCTCGTTTCTCCTTCGAAACGGTTGATTCGAAACACGTGCTGGAAATTCTGCGAGGCGAGACGCTGCGTGCGCGTTCCGTAATCCACTGCTGACGGGCAGCTGCTTCTCTTCGATACGACGTGGTGATTGTCGAGCTAGTCGCACCGCATGACACATAAGTTCACTTATGTGAGTTTGGTCATAAATGTGAAGGTAGGCCCGTGCCTTGCAAATGTCAAGCATCGGCGGCCAATTTATGTCTTGGTCTTTTGCCTCGTTTGGGGTGGGGAATCGAAGCGTGGAAGTGGAGCCGTCATGCCCCATGACCGACAGGGTTGTTGGCGGATGTTCCTGCTGCAGGGGACGCAGATGAACCGCAGGCCGCTACTCCGGAGTCTTGCGAGGCGGTTATTGGCGAACATCCAGCGCCCAGAATCGCCCAGAATAAAGTAGGACGGTTGATCCAACGAAGGATGTTGATCCTGCCAGCACTGAGCGCGCAGGTCTTCATCACCGCACTGCTCCCCCACTACAACATCGGGTATCGTTCATTTCGTGGATGCGTGCTGCGTTCATGCGCCACGGGACGACCTCGGATGCTGCGGTTTAGAGGGGGACGACCTCCGATAAAGGCAGGCTCATGTCCACAGAGCACCACGCGGATTCTCGAACTCCCACCGAGGCCCGCTCGAACGACAGCTGGCGGGCGTTACTGAGTCGATCAACGACGATGACCCTTGCGATCGTATGGCTAGTCTCGATCGGTGTCCTGACCTTCGGCCGTGACCTTATCGCGCACCCGCCGAATGTGGCAGTCGCGGTGGGTGTGTTCCTGATCGTGCTCGCGGCGATCATGGTCGCCGCGTTCGGAGTCGTTCACCAGGCAGAGAATCTGGCCCACAAACTGGGAGAACCGTTCGGTACGCTGATTCTGACGTTGACCGTCGTCATCATTGAGGTGGTCCTCATTTCCTCGGTCATGCTTGGGCCGTCTGGATCGTCGACGATCGCGCGCGACTCAGTCTTTGCCGTGATGATGATCATCATCAACGGGGTCATGGGTGTGTCCCTCCTCTTCGGCGGTATGAAACACGGCCCGCAGCGCTACAACATGGAGGGCGCATCGGTCTATGTTGCGATGATCGCCGTATTGTCGCTGTGCACACTCGTGCTGCCAAATTTCACGGTGTCTACCTCCAACGGGAGCCTGGTGCCCGCGCAGGCCATCACCATCTCGGTACTGGCGGCGACACTCTACGGGTTCTTCATCTACCTGCAAACAGGCAAGAACCGGGCATTGTTCACCCAGCCGAGCCATGCCCAGGCGATCTTCGGAAGCGTCACTACCGCCAATACTCCCGAAACCCGCCCTGACTCTGGCACGGCCGCTGTGGCCAGCATCGGCAGAGGCGAGCTTGTCCGGCGGGTGCTGCTGCTGGTCGGCACTATCCTGCCGATCGTACTGCTCTCCCACGACCTTGGGATCCTGGTCGACGCTGGTATCACCGCCACGGGTGCCCCAGTCGCGTTGGGCGGGGTGATCATCGCGATCATCGTCTTCACACCAGAGGCGATTACCGCGGTTCGGGCGTCCCTCGCTGACGAAGGCCAACGCACCCTCAATCTCGGGCTCGGAGCATTCGTGTCCACGGTCGGGCTCACCATCCCGACAGTGCTCATCATCGGTCTATCGACGGGCCAGGAGGTCATCCTCGGGGAATCGAGCGCAAACATGGTGCTCATCGGAGTGACACTGGTAACGAGCATCATCACCTACTTCTCGCCGCGCACCACAGCCCTCCATGGAGCTGTCCACCTGGTGCTGTTCGGCATGTTCGCCATTCTGCTCTTTGCCCCATAACTCTTTCGATCTCCGTGGAGTTCTTCGATCTCAGTCGATCCCAGTCGTCCTCAGTCGAGCGAAATTCCCGACCCAATCGAGATTCGACTCAGCCGCCCGCCTGATGCTGCGCGGAAGCGCCCCAGGTTTCTTGCTGCTCCTATGCCGGTCGCGGCTCTCTGCTGAGGGCCGCGTCGTGGGCCTGCGGTGCGACCGACCATCGCAGCCGTCTCCCGTCGCCCACAGGGCCCCTCAGGAATGAGTCTGCGTCGTCTCCCGTCTGCGTCGTCTCCCGTCTGCGTCATTTCCCGTCTGCGTCATTTCCCGTCTGCGTCATTTCCCGTCTGCGTCATTTCCCGTCTGCGTCGTCTCCTGTGTGCGGTTTCCACGACACTCGTCCAGCGCGGGTCGCTGATCACGCCCAGGATTTGTTTCTCGATGCCTATTGGGACCACCACGACACCACCGGTCCGTGCTCGATAAGTGCGCACGGCGACTTGGTGACACAGCTCGACCAGAATCCGACAGGCCGATCAATGCACGTGTCCTCCGGCCCTCATCGTGTCGATGAAACCCATCATCGACGGTTGCGGCGACGAGCCTCCCCCACGAAGAAACTCGTCGCCGCGCGCGAGATCACAACGTCCCACTGAAACGCGCGTCCTCTGTTTTCAACCGTTTGGTTTCCGCATGCTTGACCGAAGCCAGCTGCTCGCGAGTCCCGTCATCGCTATTGGCTTGCCGCACATGCTGCCGCACGGATTTATGGCCGACTCAAACCTGTCGAGCGACGGCCGCTGACGTCAACGCGGGCCTTGCGACCGATGTTCCTATACGCCGCACTGCTCGGTCACGAACACCTGGATCGATATTCTTCGGCACGGAGACACATCCATACGACTCGAGGGAATGCGGCATCACACCCGGAGCGCGGTGCGGTGCGGTCGAGGCGGTGCGGTGACTGCGCATCCGCGCGGTCTTTCGAGATAGGCCTATTCGGGCTTGAGGATTACCTTGGTCCAACCGTCAACGCGATCTCCGAAGTTCTTATAGGCATCCACAGCCTTGCTGAGGGGAAGCTCGTGAGAAATGATCCACGACGGCTTGGCCTTACCCACGGCAATCAGATCTCGCAATTGCCGATTATATTTCTTCACCGGGCACTGCCCGCTGCCGACATTCTGGCCCTTGAGCCATTGAAGACCGTAGTCGATGGCGATCTTGCCCTGCTTCGCGTTCGCGTCGATGCCACCGGGATCTGCCGGCAGGAAGACACCGACAACACCGATGCCGCCAGTGAAACGCACGGACTGGATCAACCGGTTCAGTGTCAGGGCCGGATCCTCGGTGCCCTGTGGGTCGTGAGCCTGATAGCCCACACATTCACAACCCCGGTCGGCGCCCACGCCATGCGTCTGGTCCAGTACGAACTGAACCGGATCGGTTTTGGAATCGTCGACGGCGATCGCGCCGATCTGCTCGGCGAGAGCCAGCCTGTCGGGACGCCGATCCACGACCATGACCTTACTCGCGCCCTTGATGATGGCAGACAGTGCAGCCATCAGCCCGACCGGGCCCGCACCGTAAATCACCACAGTGTCACCGGGGATCACGCCTGCCATCTCGGTCGCATGGTAGCCCGTCGGGAATATGTCCGAAAGCATCACGTAATCGTTTTGCTTCTCTACTGCGTCTTCGCCCAAACGCAAGCAGTTGTTGTCGCCGTAGGGTACACGCAGCATTTCGGCCTGCCCCCCGGAGTACGGACCCATACCAGCGAAGCCATAGGCGGCGCCCGCGGCACCCGGGGCCGGCTGTGTGGTCGTGCAGTAGTTGGTAAAACCTCGCTCGCAGTTCTTACAGAACCCGCAGGAAATATTGAAAGGCAGCACAACCTGATCGCCGACCTTCACCGCGTCGACACCGTTACCAATCTCGATGACCTCGCCCATGTTTTCGTGACCGAACGTGCGTCCGACCTCGAAATTGGTGCGTCCCTCGTACATGTGCAAGTCGGAACCGCAAATGTTGGTTGTGGTTATACGCACGAGAACGTCAGTAGGACGCTCGATCTTGGCATCCGGAACCTCTTCAACGCTGACCTCATTGGGGCCCTTATAGACGACTGCTTTCATTTCTCTTCACTCCTTAAAAGATCATGACAATATCGACGGAAGGTCCGTCTGTATCGTCTGAGGCGTGCGAAGGATTAATGCCCGGACACCCTGGGGTTGCCCGGGATTTCGCTTACTTCAGGTCTATCACGTCCCGTCGATGTGGACATTGACGTTGACATTTGATCCCTCAACACGGAAGATCAGCGAACGGAAAAGCTATCTGTTCAGTTGTTCTGAAACGCCAAGTCGTAATGCGAAAAGGTTTCTTTGGTCGCTGGTATTAACCAGATTTCGAAGCTCCGGAAATCGCAAGCTCACTTGCTTGCCGTGGCGATTATCGACATTTGCGGTACTCGGTTGTACCGAGCCCGGATGCCCCGATGGCCGGCCGGGACGCGCGAGGTCGGAGCGCCCGCGCGGGAATACTCTTGGGGTCGTCCGCGGGCTGAACCCGCCTGCAGTTATCGACGAGGATCCGATATCTCGTGACCGCGAGCCGGTACTCGCCGAGCCATAGGAGAAACAGCTGAGCTGAGGCGTCAACACGCTTGATCTGTATGTTGCTGGTGCGCACGAGAAACTCCTCGAATGCGCCCGGTCCCTTCATCGCCTCCTTGGACAATGGGCGGAACCCGATCGTCTGCAGAAGGAACTGAAGCTCCTCGATGAGTTCCTGACTAAGTATGCGGACGCTACGGTGTCGGGGGTCAAGACTGGTCGTCCTGCAGTTCGTGAGCACCTGGTTCTTCTCGCCTTCGAAGGCTGAATCAACCGTTGCCGCTGGCAGGGAAGTGCACTGGTGCCATGTCTCGCCGATGAGTCTCGCCATAACAGCACCCTCGTCCGGTTCCTCGCCTGTCCGGGGCTGCGCTGGGGTGAGTCACCACCCAAGTTCACGATTCCCACGACTCCCGAGTGCCCTCTTCGACCGAATGTTTCGCAAGGGGCAACGAGGCAGGGCCGCCTCCAGCGAGCTAGACCAGGGTCGCGAAGGCCATACGCGTCACACTAAACGTCCTGGGCGAGCGGACGCAGCCCAGCTTCCCCCCGGCCAGCACGAACCGCCAGCTATGTTGGCGCCACGGCAACTGTGCGGCATCGATTCGAACGCGCATGCCGCCAACCCCGATGGAGGATTTCCCGTGACCTCGAGCCCCGACGCCGATGCGACGCCAGCAGGCCCGCTGAGTGGTGTCGTCGTCGCAGACTTCACACGTGTGCTCGCCGGCCCGCTGGCCACCATGACGCTCGCCGACCTCGGCGCCCGGGTCATCAAGGTCGAACGCCCCGAGCGTGGCGACGATACCCGCGAATGGGGTCTGCCATATTCGGCGACCGGCTCGACCTACTTCGAGTCCGTCAATCGCAATAAGGAATCGGCCTGCCTCAACCTCGCCGACCCTGCCGACATCGTCCGTGCCACCACCCTCATCGCGCGCAGCGATGTCGTTGTCGAGAATTTCAAGCCCGGGATGATGGCATCCATAGGTCTGGACTACGAAACGGTCAGTAAGGCCAACCCCCGGCTCATCTATGCGTCGATCTCCGGTTTCGGTTTCGGTTTCGGTTTCGGTTTCGGTTTCGGTTTCGGTTTCGGTTTCGGTTTCGGTTTCGGACAAGCATTGCTCGGTTACGACTTCATCATGCACGCACTCGGTGGCCTGATGAGCATCACCGGACCTGTGGACGGCGATGCCCAGAAGGTAGGCGTCGTGCTCGTCGACGTCCTGGTCGCGAAAGACACGATTGCTTGCATCAGCGCAGCGCTCTTCGCCCGAGAGCGCACAGGCGCAGGCAGTCTGCTCGAGCTCAATCTGCTCTCAAGCCTGCAGGGCGTGCTTGCCAACCAAGGGTAGGCGGTGCTCGGAGCCGGCGTCATTCCGCGGCGGCTCGGCAACGCGCATCCCTCGATCCGCCCCTATGAGAGCCTGCACTGTGCGGATGCGCGGATCATCGTCGCATGCGGCAACAACGAGCAGTTCGCCCGCTTCGTACAGATCATCGGTGTGCCTGAGCTTGCGAGCGATACCCGCTTCGCCACGAATGCACAGAGGAGCAATCGGGTCCTGCTTGTACCGGCGCTCGAACTGCCGCGCCGCACACGAACAGCGGGTGCCTGGCATCCGCTATTTGCGGCGGGTGGCGTGCCATCGGGTATCATCGGCACGATCGCCGACGGACTCGCCCTCGCCATCAAACTCGGGCTCGACCCGACCATCGAGGTGCACGATGCGTGGGCGACGTGCTGGGTGCGCAGATTCGTCACCCCTTCGAGTGGACACCGCCGCTCGCCCGCCACAACCTTCCGCCGCCCGAGCTCGGCGAGCACAGTGCGAATGTTCTGGAGTGGTTCGACTCTTAGTCGGCCCGCAGCGCGAGCCAGAGGTGCGCGGCAGAGTCTGGGTCATCGAGGTCGGCGCCAATAAGTTCGCTGGCGAGCGCGATTCGGTTGCGCAGCGAGTTGCGATGGATGCCGAGTTGGCGTGCCGCACGCTCCCAGTTGCCGCGGTGCGCAAGGTAGACGCGCACCGTCTCTACGAGGTCACCACGGGGCTGGGCGGCGAGCGTCTCGATCCACCCGGTCGCCTGGACGTCAGCGGCGGCGAGGACGGTGAGGGATCCCGGCGTCCCACCGCGGCACGCACGGTCGAGATCGGCGAGCACGACGGACAACCGCTCGAGGGGCACGGCGGTGCCCAGCGCCGCAGTCGTGGTGGGTCGCCCGATATCGACGCTGCCGCTCTCGCCTTTGCGCGCACTCTCGCCGTCATCCAGCACCACAAAGATCGTGCCGTCGATCACGCACCGAATCGGCGACCGCGCCACACTGAGCTCGAGCCACTGCGGCACCCCGGCCAGCGCGGCGACGGCTAGCGCCAATTCGCTCGCATTCAGCCCGGCGGTGCCCTCGCCACGCACAGCGAGAACCCGGGCAAACGCCCCAACGCGCAGCGCGGGCAGTTCGGTGAGCACGACTCGCGCGGCGGCGATGTGGCCAGTGAACAGCAGCGTGGCAACCGTCGCGGCGAGCTTTGCCTCGGCCCGCGATCCGTCTTGGGCACGCTGGACGGTGAGCGAGAGCAACATGCAGGAGGTGAGGATGAGCTGCCGATCCGCCTTCTGCAGGCGCCGACCGGAACCGACCGCGAGATAGCCCACGCGGCGGCGTCCGACCATGATCGAATGCTCAACGACATCGGCGCCGTTGAGGGGGAAAGTCGCCGACGAGATAGTCTCCACACGAGAAAAGCGAGCCATCTCTAGTCGAAGTTGCGGCATCAGTTCGCGAGCGCCGACCGGCCAGACCGTTTCGGTCGACCCGTCGGCAGGAACGTACGCTGCCCATCCACCGAGTCCCTGCGCGAGAGAGCCGAGGATGGCCTCGGTCGGATGTGCTCGTGTTGCCGCGGTGGACAGGGCAAGCTGCAGGCCGACCCGTGACGCGATCTCGCTCTGTTCTGTTTTACCGACCAGCTCCCAGTACCCGCGGGAAACGTGCATGAACGGCACGGCGCGGGGCACGAGCAGGAGCGGGAGTCCGCGGCGCTCACACGCCTCCAGCAGCGCAGGGCTTACCTCGTCGGCCCCCTCACCGAGACCGAGACCGAGCGCCGCGATCTTTTTATCGACAAGCCTCTCGACGTAGGCATCGACTGCCTCCAGCGGTGCGCCCGTGATGGGTATGCCCGTGGTCAGCAGCAACTCACCGCCCTCGAGATAGGGAGTCGGGTCGGTCAACTCCGAGATGTGCACGCCCGAGAGCGGCGTTGCCGGTACGGCAATGTCGTCGCGCGTGAGCCGCAGCTCGCCCGCGAGACGGTTGCACAGCTGCTTCAGAGTCACCATATTAGACAGAATATCCTCACGGGTAAACTATTGTGCAAAACATCTTTTAAGGAGTGCCGGTCACGTCGATATTTTAACTTTGTGATCAATAGCGCTGTGCGTGTGCTCCAATCCCGCTCCATCACGACGCCGTTCCCCGGCCCGCGCTCGGTCGCACTTCACGCGGAGCGGGTCGCCAATGTCAGCGCCGGCTTCGGCGTGACCCTGCCGATCTTCGTCGAGCGAGCCGAAGGCGGCATTCTTCAGGACGTTGACGGCAACCGCGTCATCGACTTCGCTTCCGGCATAGCGGTAACGAGTGTCGGCGCCACCAACCCTTTGGTGCAGGCATGCGGTATCGAGGCGACCATCCGCGAGATGCTAGAGCCTCCTGTGCACACAGTCGATGCCGTCGCTGAGGTGCGCGGTCGTGGCGCGATGATGGCGATCGAACAATCTTGAGAGCGTTCGCACCTATGAAGGCACCGATGAGGTGCACACCCTAGTCACCGGAAATAACATCACCGGTATTCCCGCTTCCCGATGACCCCCGCATTCGGCCCGCACGACTCTCTACCCATCCTGACAGGAGTACTCATGAGCACCTACATCGTGACCAATCCCGCAACGGGAGGCACCGGCTTCCACCCGGCCGCCACCACTGACGCCGAACTGAGCGAGTATCTTGCCAGCGCGGATGCCACGCACCGCACCTGGTCGCACTCCACCTCCATCGCGGAACGCTCTGCGCTACTGCAACGTGTCGCTGAGCTGCACCTGGAGCGCCGTGAGTCGCTCGCCGACATCATCGTGCGTGAGATGGGCAAGCCTGTCGAGCAAGCGCTCGGCGAGGTTGACTTCAGCGCGGCGATCTATTCCTACTACGCGGACAACGGCGAGAAATTCCTCGCTGACGAGCAGATCGAGCTGCTCGACGGTGAGGGCTCGGCGTTCATCCGTCGCTCCTCCCTCGGCACACTGCTCGGCATTATGCCGTGGAATTTCCCCTACTATCAGGTCGCCCGTTTCGCCGGTCCGAACCTCGTGCTCGGCAACACGATCCTGCTCAAGCACTCATCGCAGTGCCCCGAGTCAGCCGCCGCGATCGAGACGATCTTCCGCGAGGCCGGATTCCCGGATGGCGCGTATCGCAATATCTTCGCATCGACCGAGCAGGTCTCCGGGCTCATCGCCGACCCCCGCATTGTCGGTGTCTCTCTCACCGGTTCAGAGCGCGCGGGGGCGGCGGTCGCCGAGGTTGCCGGACGCAACCTCAAGAAGGTCGTGCTTGAGCTCGGTGGCTCCGACCCATTCATCTTGCTGAGCACCGATGATTTGGATGCTGCGGTCGCCGCCGCCGCGGCCGGTCGCCTGGACAACAGTGGCCAGGCGTGCAACGCGGCGAAGCGGTTTATCGTCGCTGACGCGCTCTACGACGACTTCCTGGACAAGTTCACGACCGCCGTTCTCGGCACCGTTGCCGGTGACCCTACTCTCTCGGTAACCGAACTCGGGCCGCTCTCGTCCGTGTCCGCGGCCGACACCCTCACCGAACAGCTCGCTCGGGCCGTGGCTCATGGCGCGACGATGTCTGGCACCGGCATTCAAGACGGTGCGTGGTTCTCGACCGCCGTGCTCACCCACGTCACCCCCGAGAACCCAGCCCACGCCGAGGAGTTCTTCGGACCGGTCGCCATCGTCTATCGGGCGGCAGATGAGGCGCAGGCGATCGAGATCGCCAATGACACCCCATTCGGACTTGGCTCCTACGTATTCACGACCGACCCGGAGCAGGCGCTGCGCGTCGCGGATCAGATCGAGGCCGGGATGGTCTTCGTGAACGGCGTTGGTCTCGACAGCCCGGAGCTTCCCTTCGGGGGGATCAAGAGATCCGGCTTTGGGCGCGAACTCGGCCGCTTTGGCATGGAGGAGTTCGTGAACCGCAAGATGATCCGCGTGCTCCCCTAGGGGCGCGTGGTCAGCACCACAGTGCGCACAACGCTGTACGCACTCGGCATCTATAAGAAAGGCTCGAATTGTCTTCACAATCCAGCTCAACACGGGACATCAGCGATAAGGAACACCTCAGTGTTCTCGGCTACGAGGACTCCTTCCACCGCTCAATGTCTCTGTGGTCTAACTTTGCTCTCGGGTTCACCTACCTGTCTCCCCTCGTCGGCGTGTACTCGCTCTTCGCCGTCGTGCTCACGATCGGCGGCCCGCCGTCGATCTGGTGGATCGTGCTTGTCGGCGCTGGTCAACTGCTCGTCTCCTTCGTCTTCGGCGAAGTAGTTTCGCAGTACCCGATCCACGGCGGCATCTACCCGTGGACGCGTCGCCTCTGGGGCCGACGCTATGGATGGATGGCCGCGTGGGTTTACATCTGGGCAATGATCGTCACCATCACCGCTGTTGCCGAGTACGGGTCCGGCTTTGCCGCGAGCCTCTTTGGCATCGAGGTGACCAGCACGTCAACGTTCCTCATCACTCTTGCGTTTTTGCTGGTCGCCTTCGCGATCAACTTCTCGGGCACGAAGTCTCTCGCTCGCGTGGCGCGTATTGGCCTCGCCTCTGAACTGATCGGTGTAATCGGAGTGGGGCTGTACCTGCTCATCTTCCAGCGCCATCAGAGCTTTGCTGTGTTTTTCGATTCAATGGGTACCGAGAACGCTGGCAACTACGCCACGGCGTTCCTCGGTGCGGCGCTCGCGGGCCTGTTCCTTTTCTATGGCTTCGAAGCCTGCGGAGACGTGGCTGAGGAAGTCGAGAGCCCTGCCAAGCGGATCCCGTTGGCCATGATGATGACGATTCTCGTCGGTGGCGTCTCTGCGCTGTTCGCCTTCGGCGGTTACGTACTTGCGGCTCCGAACCTGGCCGACATCGTGTCTGGCAAAGATGGCGACCCTATTCCCGGGATCCTCAACGCGAGCCTCGGTATCGTCGGTGGCAAGATCTTCCTTGTTGTCGCCCTCACCGCATTCCTTTCCTGTGTGCTGAGTTTGCAGGCCGCCGCAAGCCGGCTGCTGTTCTCCTTCGGCCGTGACGGAATGCTGCCAGGACACCGGTGGCTGTCCAGGGTCTCGCCAAGCACGAAAGTTCCAACCAACGCGCTCATCGTTGCGTGCAGCGTGCCCGCCACCTTCGCGTTGCTTGTGTATTTCAACGGAAACCTGCTCGTTCCGGTCACGGCATTTGCGATCATCGGTATCTATATCGCGTTCCAGATGGTGGTGCTCGCTGCCCTCCGTCAACGCATCAAGGGGTGGCGTCCCGCCGGGCCGTTCAACCTCGGAACCGCGGGATACGTCATCAACGTTGCCGCCCTCGCGTGGGGTGTGTTCGCTGTCATCCTGCTTGCCATTCCCGGGTCGAGCGGGGACTTCGCTGCTGACTGGGTGGTGCTTCTGGGTCTCGGCGTGGTGTTCGGCACTGGCCTGATCTACCTGCTGGTGGCGCGCCCCGACCGCAAGTCGGATGCGCCATCCGGAGACGCGATTGAGGTCGCGGCGAAGCTGCGCGCGCACGCCGCGAAGATAACCACCCAGGTGTAATCCGAACAGAAAATCGGCCCCTAGTCTCTCCTCTTCGGCGGGGCGGCAGGGGGCCTTTTCTTTTTGCCAGACCGGCTCAGGCTCGGCGGCTTCCAACCGCATCATCGTCGAACTCGGTAGCGACGCGCTGCCACGGCCGAAGCCGTTCCAGCTGCAGCGCGACGCTGAGAATCAGCGCTTCGCTGGCGGCATTCTCACGTGGTGGCGCGACCAGTTGAACGCCGAGCGGAACGCCTGCGGTAGCGTGCCATCCGGCCGGCACACTTGCCGCTGGCCAGCCGAGCAGGTTCCAGGTGGCCTGATAGGGCGCATAGCGGATGTTCGACCAGATGTTTGCTTACCAGCTTTTGCGGTGCCATTCGATGGCTTTCGGGCCCGGCGTTGCAAGGGTCGGCGTGATGAGCAGGTCGTAATCGCCGAAGAAGGCCTCTACAACGGCGCGGTGGCGATCGACGGGCTCCGATCGCAGCATCCCTCGGCGTTTCACAAAACCACCGAGACGCACATGGGTGCGCACACGACGATCAAGTGCGGCGAGGTCCAGTCCAATCGCGTCGCTGTGGGTGCCTGCGAACCACCGCATCAGCAGCGGCAGCGGATTGGCGTCGTAAGGGAATGCGACCTCGGTGACATGGTGGCCGGCCGAGCGCAGCGCCTTCCCAGTCTCATGCACTGCGCGTGCCCACTCCGGGTCGACTCTCACGAGCGCGGAGGGGCATCCCGGTGCGATGGCGATCCGTAGCGCCTCAGTGGGCTCTGTCGTGGCAGCGAGTTCGGGGCGTCCGGACATGACGGAGAGAAGCAGGGCGGCATCCATTACCGTCGTGGCCAGCGGCCCGTTTTCGCTCATTCCGCCCCAGGCATCAACGCCGATCTCTTGCGGAACCACACCGGGCCCAGGTTTGATGCCGACCAGGTCGCAGTTGCCTGCCGGTCCGCGAATCGAGCCCATTCCGTCGTTTCCGTGGGCGATGGGCACCAAGCCGGCGGCGACCGCCGCTGCTGAGCCGCCAGACGAACCGCCGAGGGTTCGGAAAAGATTCCAAGGGTTTCGGGTCGTGCCAAAGACGGAGTCGGTTGTGCCGAACACGCACAACTCCGGAGCCCGGGTGATGCCAATGATGATTGCGCCCGCATCGCGCAGTCGCGTCACGATGGGGTGGTCGCGTACCTGCACATCTGCGCTTGTTGCCGCGGAGCCGTCCCGCATCGGCTCGCCCGCGACCGGGATGTTGTCCTTGATCGCCACCGGAATACCGGCGAGGGCAAGGTATGCCCGATCCGGTCGTGCGTCAACGGCGGCGGCTTCGGCAAGCGCCATATCCTGGCGCACCAGCTGAAAGGCGCCCAGTCGTGCGTCATACCGATCGATCCGGTCGAGGGCAGCACGGGTCACATCGACGGCGCTGAGGGTGCCGGAGCGCACATGAGCCGACAGATCTACAGCGGTGGAGAGGGCCATGCTTTTCATTGTAGGAGTCCGGAGGCAAGCGACCATGAGTTCTAGTGGCCGCCCACTGGCCGAAACTAGTGGCCGCTGAAGCCGACGTCGGCAATGAACTCGGTTGAATTCGCGGGCCGTTCACTACCGTGGATTTTCTGGATTGCTTCACGTCACAAATGCGTCTTTATCCGCGAGAGGCCTGCGCCCGTCAAGCTTTTGAGACACTCTGATGGTTTTTTCTTTTAAGCCGCAGCCGTGTGGCGGCGGTCGCTGTGAGCAGCCAAAGGGTTGCGTCCCGGGTGGTGGTGTGATTTCCGGGTTTCGAGCATACGATCGTCGACGTGAGGAACCACCGTGTGATGGTCAGTTAAAACCGACTAAAGATCTCACGACAAGGACTCAACACACGATGGCTCTAGACGAGTGTGCCCTGTTTGAACTGCTCGCCCAACCGAAACTCACCGATGTCACCGACCGGATTCGGGTCGCGACGGAGACGCTCTATCAGGAGCTGATCGACGCGGAAGCGACCGCGTTCATCGGCGCGAGCACGTTCGAACGGACGAGCGAACGCACCACCCATCGCAATGGAACTCGTCCGAGGACCTTGACGACCACCGCCGGAGAACTTGATCTGCGGATCCCGAAGCTGCGCGCGGGGAGCTTCTTCCCCGCGCTACTAGAACGACGCAGATGTATCGACCAGGGCCTGTTCGCCGTGGTGATGGAGGCTTACCTTGACGGCGTCTCGACCCGCAAGGTCGACGACCTCGTAAAAGAGCTGGGTGCCGATACCGGAATATCGAAGTTCGAGGTGTCGAGGATCTGCGCCGGTTTGGACGCGGAGGTGGCCCAGTTCCGTGACCGGACCCTCTCGACCCTGGACTACCCGTATGTGTTCCTCGACGCGACCTATGTCAAAGCCCGAGTGAACCACCGCATCGTGTCCCAGGCGATCGTCGTCGCCGTCGGAGTTGCCGCCGACGGGCGCCGCGAAATGCTCGGCTTCGACGACGGAGACACCGAGAACGAAGGCTTCTGGACCGCATTTCTGCGGTCGCTGAAGGTCCGCGGATTGGACGGGCTGAAGCTGGTCATGTCGGACGCCCACTCCGGGTTGAAGAAAGCCATCAGCACCGTGTTCCAGGGAGCGAGTTGGGAGCGATGCCGCGATCACTCCATGCGCAACGTCCTCTGTGTCGTATCAAAGGGCAGCCCGGACATGGTCGCCTCGATCATCCGGACCGTCTTTGCCCAGCCCGACCGGGAACACATCCACGCCCAGCCCGACCGGGAACACATCCACGCCCAGTTCGACGAGGTCACCAGGATGCTGGCCCGCTCCCATCAGAAGGTCGTCACGATGCTCGACGACGCCCGCAATGACCTCCTCGGGTTCGCCTGCTTCCCGCAACGACATTGGCGCCAGATCTGGTGCACGAACCCGCTGGAACGGGTGAACAAGCAGATCAAACGCCGCACCGACGACGTCGGTGCGTTCCCCAACCCCGCCGCCGAAACTAAAACCACTGACCCGCACGGTGTTGAGAAACTCCACCACTCAGCGAGACGCTACCGAAGCCAGCCATCACCTCGCCCGTTATCAGCAGAATGCCGTATCGGTCGCAGAGGGCCCGCACCCCGCCAGGTAGCTTGGTGGGCGAATGAGGATGGCAGTCGTGCCGGGTGCCGACTCGAGCAGCACGGACGCGATCGAGGAGAGCCCTCGCTCTGGGTCATGCGCCCGAGGTGGCGCAACACACATTCGCCTTCCTATTCGGGTGTGGCCGCCCAGAACTCGGTGCGGTAGAGGTAGGGGCAAAGAAGTGCACGGGGCCGCGTGAATATTCGCTCGGGATGCGGCGGCCTCGCCGGTCGCCACGACCTCGGCACCGGTGTTGGCATGGTGGGAACGGTAAGCCGATAGAACCCCGTCCCGCCCGGTCTGCAACCCGGCCATCCGGATCGGATTCTCGATCGCATCCGCACGCCCGCGAGCCCAGTCGGCCGGAAATCACGAGCGGCTCGGGGGCGCCCTACGCGGATCTCCCATGGAGCACGAAGGCACGGTCGAGTTCGACCGTGCAGCAGACCCGTGCGCTGGTCGGGCCCCATCGCTGCCGAGACGTGACGGTGTTGCTATTCACGAACATCAGATTTTTTTGATGGAGGGCTACCCGAGGCGGTCGTGAACCCGTGGCTTCGGGCGGTCAGAGTTCCGGGCGGACGATCGACCGCGGGGTGAGGTCCAGGCTTCGGGTGTGCATGGCGATTTCCTCGAGGGAGGCTACCCAGACTCCCTTGGTTGCCATGACCTCAGCCATGAGCTCGCCCAGGTGCTTGGCTCTTCCCGGGCGGCCCGAAAGGAAGGGATGATTCGTGAGCACCCAGCATCCACCCTCCTCGTGGAGCCCCTCGAACTCGCTGGTCCAGAGTTCACGTGCCTTGGCGGGCGTCTCGATCAGACCGCTGCCAGAAATGTCGGGGAGGAAGCAGTACTGTTCCCAATCGTCAAGTGCCCACTGGATAGGGATTTCGACGATTGACTTCTCGGAGCCCGGCACGATCGAGAGCTCGTAGGGAACGTCCGCGTCCATCAGGCTCGAATCGTAGAGAAATCCCCGTTCTGACAAGAGTGCCGGGGTCTCCCAGGAGAGGTCCCACATCGGGGCGCGGTAGCCAACCGGCCGCACACCGGCGACCTCGGCAAGAGCCTCCAGCCCCCGGTCGAGGTTGGCGATCTGGCCCGCAAGATCGATGGCGCTTGGCTGCTCGTGCAGGTAGCCGTGATGTGCGATTTCATGGCCGGCGCGGGCGATGTCGCGCACAACTCCCGGATACCGGTGAGCGGTATACCCCGGGACGAAGAAGGTGGAGCGGATCTGATGGTGATCGAGCAGTGCCAGTAACCGCGGAACTCCGACAAGCGGGCCGTAAGCCTGATGACTCATCACGCTCATTCGGCCCGCGTCCTCCGGTGCATTCCAGAGCACCGCCGACTCTGCGTCCACATCAAAGGTGAATGCCGCAGCGGACTGTTTTCCGTCCGGCCAGCGGATCGGGTCTGCGGCCCTCATTCGCCGCGCTGCGCAGACATGATCGTGATCAATTCGTAGGCGAGATTGGCGGCCGCCACGGCCGTGATGGCCGCGTGATCGTAAGCCGGGGACACCTCGACGATGTCGGCGCCGACGATCCGGTGATGACGGAATCCTCTCAGTACCTCGAGGAGCTCGCGGCTTGTCATACCACCGGCTTCTGGAGTTCCGGTGGCGGGCGCGAACGCCGGATCAAGAACATCGATGTCGATGGAGATATAGAGCGGAGCGTCGCCGACCCGCTGTAGAACCCGCTCGAGAATGCCATCGACTCCGATGCGGTCAAAGTCGCGGCAGTGAACAATCGTGAAGCCCAGCTTCTCGTCATCGGCGAGATCCGCCGGGTCGTAGAGCGACCCTCGGATTCCGACGTGAGCCGAACGGTCTTTGCGGATCAGGCCTTCCTCCGAGGCACGGCGG
This sequence comes from Salinibacterium xinjiangense, assembly GCF_014645015.1. Classification (GTDB taxonomy): domain Bacteria; phylum Actinomycetota; class Actinomycetes; order Actinomycetales; family Microbacteriaceae; genus Rhodoglobus; species Rhodoglobus xinjiangensis. The sequence goes on along the minus strand of NZ_BMLC01000005.1, from coordinate 62,157 downwards.
AACGGGGTGCCGTGCGTGTATGGAGCTCCGAAATAGGTGTCCCACGTATCCAGGTGCGCATCAAAATGCACCAGGGCGACCGGGCCGTGTTGAGCGTGAACAGCGCGGAGCGCCGGGAGGGCGACGGTGTGGTCGCCGCCGAGGGCCAGAACCGCCCGGCCACCCGACATGAGCTCGACCAGCCCCGCCTCCATCTCTCCCAGTGCCTCCACTATGTCGAAGGGGTTGCAGTCGATGTCGCCAGCATCGACGACCTGTGCGTCAGCGAATGGCATCGAGCCGAGAGCGGGGTTGTACGGGCGCAAAAGGCGGGACGCCTCACGGATCGACGAGGGGCCGAAGCGTGCTCCGGGCCGATAGGTGACTCCCGCGTCAAAGGGAATGCCGACGACCGCCACGTCGAAATCCGGAACATCCTCGCGTCGGGGCAGCCGGGCGAATGTGGTCAGGCCGGCGTAACGCGGAGACTTCTGGCCGTCTATCTGGCCCACCGGCAAGCTTCCGCCGCTGATCTCAGGGGTGTTCATCGGGTACTTCTTTCTGTCTATCGTGTTGGCGCGAAGTTCAAAGAGCAAATAGCCATAGGAATTTTCACGCCCGTCCTCTTGTCGAGCCGCCATTGACCTGCACCACCTGGCCGATGATGGCGGAGAGTCGGAAATCGCAGAGCAGCGCGACGGCGGCCGCGATTTCGCGAGCCGTGCCGATTCGTCCGAGAGGAATCTCGTTGGCATAGCTCTCCCGCATCTCCCTGAGGCTGATTCCCGCGCTTCGCGCATCGACCTCAAGCTGCGGGGTGTCGGTGACGCCGGGTGCGACCGCGTTGACGATGATGCCCTCGGGTGCCAGTTCACGGCCCAGCGTCTTGACCAGCGAAATCAGCCCCGCTTTCGAAGCGGAGTACGCTGTTGCCTCCGGCCACCCGGTCACGCCCCACTCGCTGGAGATGACCACGATACGTCCGGCTCCGCGCCTCCGCATCCCCGGTAGGACGGCCTGGATCAAGTGGAAGGTCCCGCCGAGGTTCGTCTCGATGATTTTCCACCACTCCCCCGGGTCAGCTTCCAGGAATGGCGTCATCGTCATGAAGGCGTGGTTGGCCACCAGGATGTCGACCGCGCCGAGCTCCTGTTCCACCCGCTGCACCAGGGCCCGCACCTGCTCCGGGTCGGACACATCGCCGGGCACGGCGACGCTGGAAAGCTCAGCAGCAAGGGCGGTCAGCTCACTTGAGGCTTTACGGTCGTTCACGGCGATGGTGGCACCGGATGCGGCGAGTCGGCGCGCATGCGCCGCCCCCATGCCCTGCGCCGCGCCGGTGACGAGGACGACCTTGCCTTCGAGATCAGGGTATGACCGGTCTTTTCTGTCAGACATCAGATCACCGCTCCGGCGTTGGGGTTGAGGGTCTCTCCGACACAGAAGGTTCCCTCGTCAAGCAGGAACGCGATGCAGAGCGCAACTTCATCCGGCGAAGTCAGCCTCCCCAGCGGGAGGGAAGCTAAGTATTCCGGCGCGCGCCAGGGTGAGTCTGGCGCGAGCAGCGGGGTATCCGTCGGGCCCGGTGCGACGGAATTTACTCGAACACCCTGGGGCGCGAACTCCGCGGCGAGGCTGCGCACGAGACCCAGTAGCGTGCCCTTTGCCGCCGCATAGTGCGCATCATTCGACCCGCCACCGATGGCTAGTTCGCTCGTGATAGCCACGATTGATCCGGTGCCCGCCATGATCATTCCCGGTAGCACGGCACGACTCAGGTTCACGAATCCGCCGACATGCACGGCGAGCATTCGTCGCCACTTATCCAGGGTGATCTCAGACACCGGGAGCATCTCGTAGTAGCCGGCCGCGGAAACAGCGGCCCCGACCGGCCCGAGTTCCTGCTCAACCTGACTGACTGCGTTGCTTACACTCTCCGAATCAGACATATCGAGGCTCAGGTCAAAGGAACAGTGTGACGAGGGCCTGAGGTCGAAACCAGCAACCGCCCAACCCCGGGATTCAAGTTCCGCGGCAGCGGCCGCTCCAATACCGCTCGCAGCGCCCGTGACAATCGCCACCCTGCGCCCCGCTGGAGGCATCGTCATGAGTATTCCCGCTTGAGTTCCGGAATTCCTTCTTCGTCCGGGACCTCTCCCTCCGGCTCGGCCTCCCCGGCCATCCGGAATTCGACTCCGGTGACCACGGGGATCGCCCTGCGAACGACCAGGAAGATCGCCGTTCCCACCACGCTCAGTATGAGCATGGCGATCCAGATTGACCAGTTGAGAAATGCCTCGGTGAAAAAGGGGCGGGGCCAGGCGATGTTGAGGAATTCGAAGGCAACCCATACCAGTGCGATCACAGCGACCGGGAGCGACGCCTTGCCAAGCGAGAACGGGCCGGCGCGCCACCGCCCGCGGAGATTGACGAGAACGAAGCCGACGAGAGGGAACAGGAACGAGAGAAAGAATCCTCCGGAGGTGAAGTTGAGCATAAGCGTATAGACATTTTCCGCCACATTGCTGAGGAGGAACAAAGCGGCGCCGACCACCATGGTGATCAGGAGGGGTCCCACGGGCTGGCGCTGCTTCCGGCTCAAACGAGACAGCATCTTCGAAGCCGGAAGAGCATTATCCCTCGCGAACGACCAGATCATCCGTGAGGCCGAGGTTTGCAGCGCCAGGAAGCTGGCCAGGAATCCGATGACGAAGAGGACTTCGACGGGCTTCGCAATCTGGCTCCCGAGCTGTGAGGTCAGCGTGAAGTTCACGGGATCCGCGACACTGCCGCTGCGCACGGCGTCGAGATCCGGCACGGCGAGGATGAGCGCGAGGCTCGTGTACATGACAACCACGGCGATGAAGATGAGTGCAAAAAGGATCGCCTTGGGGAGGTTCTTTCGCGGCTCGCTGACCTCCTCGGCGATCGCGCCCGCACTCTCGAACCCGACAAATGAGAACCCGATGAACACCATCGCGAGCAGGAATGGCCCGCTGAGGGAAAGGTATCCCGTTCCCTCAGCCAGGCCGATGCTTCCATCGAACAGAACGCCGATGGGGTTGCGTTGGTGGAAGAACAGCAACCAGGTGCCGAGGCCGAGGGAGCCCACGATTTCAGCGATGATACTGGCGACCATGAAAACCTTCAACGCCATCCGGCCGGCAAGGTTCACGATCGTGCCGAAAACCAGAACCACAAGAGCAATCCACGCCTTCTGACCGCCGGTGGGGTTATCGATGCCAATGACGTTGGCGATGAAACCCGCGGCAGCAATTGCGACGGTAGCCATGGCGATGAGCAGGGTCCACATGTACGCCCAGCCGGCAAACCAGCCGAATGTCTTACCTCCGAGTCGAGCGGACCACTGATAAATCGACCCCTCGATCGGCCAGCGCGAGACCAACATCGCGAAGACAAGGGCAACGAGAAGCTGACCACCGAACACGACAAGAAAGCCCCACCAGAATGACGGACCGGCGAGCGACAGGGCTACCCCGAAGATCCCATACAGCGCCACGATCGGCGAGATGAACGCGAAACCGAACGCAAACGATGAGAAGAGGTTGAAATCCCGCTTGAGGGTAATGCCCTGGGTAGCATCGACCGTTTCGAACTGGGTCATGGTGGTCTCCTTTGACTCCGGTAATTATCGAGTGGCACCGCAAGACCCGGCAGCTTTCCGACACAAGTTCGGACGAACCGACCAGAAGTTCTGGATAAATTGTAGGAAACTACAATGAATTTATACTCTCACCTCGTTTTAGGGGTGTTATCCGGATATTTTGGCGTGGAGGTAGTGGCAGTGGCCAAGACAATTGCTCCAGCATTCGGTCTGGAACTCGGACAACTCGTTGAGGTGGCGGCGCTTGGGCTTCGGCTCATCGTTGGCTCCGAGTGGGCCCTCCCTCGAGTCGTCAGCTGGGCACACGCCACAGAAATGACCGATGCCCGTCCGCATTTGCGCGGCGGTGAACTTGTTTGCACCGTGGGGTCTGCCCTTCTCGATTCTGCCAGTTGCACCAGATTGGTTGAGGCTGTCCATGCAACCGGTTCGGCCGGAATCTGTCTCGGCATTGGCGAGGTACACACTCAGATTCCGCGGGCGCTCATCAAAGAATGCCGGCGGCTCTCGGTGCCACTCATCCAAATGGCTCACGGAGTTCCTTTCCTCGCGATCAATGATGTTCTGGCCGAGGCGCGCATTCGCGCGCAAGCAGGCACCAACCACCGGAATGCAGAGTTGGTCAGCACGTTGCTCGCGGCCCTTCGTAATAGCGCGCCAATTGAGGACATCCTGACCCTGTGCAGCACAGCTCTCGGGGGTTCGCTGAAATACCAGGTTGCGGATGCGACCGGGGAGCCGCTGCCCAACGCAACGCTCATCGCGATCGCGGATGACGATCCTGGCTCCGTGTCCATCACGACAGCGGAAGGAAATCTCCTCGCATGGACGGGGTCATCTACTGCGCCCGAAGTCGACGTACTCGGCCAGATCAGTAGGATCCTCGAAATCGCCAGGCATGAGAAGGACGATCACGAGAATCAGAACCGGCAACGCATTGGCCAGTTATTCGCCTTGGTCGCCGCGGGACTTGCGGATTCCGCTGCCCTTATGCCGGAATTGCTGACAGCAGGCCTTGTCGGAAAACCGCTGACGATCTCGGCGTGGCCCGCGGAGACCGCATCCCTTCTCGCCGCGCACTTACCCGGCGCACTCATCGCTGACGCCCCCGAAGCGACCTTCGTAGTCACGACTGGCTCCGACCCTGTTTACGACACGGCCCGCGATCTCGGCTTGGTCTGCGGGCACGGAAGTCCGGTTGAGGTGTCCCAGATTTCCCGTGGCATCGGGGAGGCTCGCGCAACACTCGGTCTCGCACGCCGTCTCGGCAAGGTTGCCGGTCCGGAGAGCCTGACCACTCTCACGGGCCTTCTCGAGCAACAGCCCCCCGTGAGGCTCGTTCCGTTCATCGACCAACTCATACGGCCGCTGCTGGACCACGACACACGCCGCGGAGGTCAACTTCTGGCAACGCTCCGCACGTTCCTCGAACAACAGGGAGCGCTGCAGTCGACTGCGGATCTGCAATATCTTCACGTCAACACGGTTCGTCATCGACTCGCGCGGATCGCTGAGATCGTTGGCCGGAACCCCTTGGATGACAGCGACCGGGTCTCTCTTTCCATCGCGCTGTGGGCCTTCGACCGATCGCGACGGTACATCTCCTGATGGTGGAGCCACGACGTTCTCAAAGCAAACACGATGGTGGCGGCAACTGGAAAGAAGGTCGATACAGCCAGCAGGCCATTTCTAGTTTTCATTTCCATCCTCTCATCGTCTGGAGAACCTGACCCAAGAGTGTGTGTAACCCGTAACCCGTAACCCGTAACCCGTAACCCGTAACCCGTAACCCGTAACCCTCGCTTGGTTTCGCCGCACCTGAGCACTAATGTCGATCTATCACTCGAAGCTCTGGCGACAGCGATACTGGGGGTATGCGTGTAGAGATCCTTCATATTGATGAGTGCCCAAACTGGGTCGAGGCAGGGACGCGGGTCGAAGCAGCCCTCGCCGAACTCGATCGTGGCGACATCGAGGTGGCGTATCGCCTGCTGGCGGACAGTGCCGCGGCGGCAGCGGTTCCGTTCGCGGGTTCGCCGACGATTCTTCTTGATGGTGTTGACCTGTTCCCCACGGTTGGGCGCACCTCCGATTTAGCCTGCCGCGTTTATCGCACTGACACGGGGTTCGCAGGTGCTCCCACCGTTACCCAGCTTGTCGGGGCAATCCAGGAGCACGCCTGATTCCGATGGGCGTCCGGGTGTCGGTGTCCTTGCGTTTACGGCCGGTTGTGTTTGCGGCTGATCGTGTCTGCAGCTGATTGTTACCTCTGGGTCTGGGCGAGGCGCCAGTAATCGGTCCCGGTTCCGATGATGGTGCCGTCGAACGTAAGCCGGTCAACGACGGCGGCGCCGAGCCTGAGCCTGAGCCTGAGCCTGAGCCTGAGGACGGTACCGATGATGCGCACGAACGTGAACGGATCCTCGGTCATGTGCCGAGCAAGCTACGATCCGGGACCCTCGATCACATCGCTGCGGAATATGACTACGTCGTGCTCGCCGGGATCGGATCGGCGACGTCAGGGAGGCGGGCCTGGCCGGAGTGGGCCGCACTAGGGCCACGTCGGGCGAGGACTCTCACGACCGGATAGGCAGTGATGAAGCCGAGAATGTTTCCGATCTGCATGAGGAGGAAGAATCTGATGTCAGAAGGCGGTGGCATGAAAGATGAAAAATGCAGGAAAATCATCCAGCCACCCATGCCGACGTCGAACGCGAGAACGATGATGGCGGCGGTGAGGAGGGCGCGGCCCGTATTGAGACCGGCCACGAACTTCTCAAAAAGAAACAGGAGGGCGATAGCGAGGAGGGCGATGGTGATGATCATCACCCACAGGTCTGTTCCGGCTATGGTCAGGCCGCTGGTGACGACGAGCGGTACACCGATGAAATGCGCAACCGTAGCGGCGGCACCACCGGGGGTTCCATCGGTGAACGAACGGCCCCACCCGCCCTGGATGGGAGAAGTCGTGAGCTCGCGGACCTTTGCGCTGTTGGTGCGGCCCCATTTGTAATAGGCCAGCAGCGCTACCGGGCCAAAATAGAGAGCAGTGATGGCCCAGATAGCTTCCATCGCCTTTTTGTCCTGGCGAAAGCCGCGGCTGTGGACGTCATAAAGGATGACCGCAGCACTAATCACCCCTACGGCGACAAATAGCCAGGCAACGGGATAGAGATAGTCCGGCACCATAGACTCCATCGAACTCATACCAGCTTCTCATTTCCACACGATGTCGGTCGGCCCGCGCGTTGCGGATGCCAAGCTCCGATCGTACGTAGTTGGAAGACGCGCCATTCCACTTTTTACCGTTGGGTGGCGAATTCGCAGCAAATTCAGCGGCACGTACTGTTGGCGCCTGGTGCGGATCACCGCAGAGCTTTTCGGTGAACCTGTCATCTTCGGCCGATCGTTCAGGCGAGCCACAAGCCACTCCCGTTGCAAGATCCAGATGGCGCTTGTCACCGTGCACGGAGACATCGCTCCAGCAGCGGACGCTGAGGCGACAATGCAGAATAACGGCAGGGTCAGCACGACACCGACTCCTCGTGCTGTCCCCGCAATCCTTTTTTCATCAGGGGGCCCAGCCGGGCCGACGAGCCTCCGGACGCGGCCGGCGGCGGAACCGCCGCCGGCTCCACGGGCGGCGTCATCCCTCGTTCCGCCGACCGCATCAACGCTGCAGCTGCAGCTGCAGTCAACCTTTCGCTGCTCCGGGCTGCGGTGTCATCGGCCGACATCTCCACCAGACGTGCGAGGGTGCTGAGTGCCTCATGGACGGCGTCACCTCTGGGAAGGGCCCGCTATAGAGCGTCGACCACAGCCCGACCCGGCAGGCAGTAAGCGGCAGCCGATTCGTGCTCGACCACGAGTGCATCGTCATGATGATGCGGCCGGGCGATGAGGCTCAGGGCTTGCACGTGTGTTCCACAAGCGCATCGACCGGGTCAGCCCCAACGCCAGGCAGTAGGCGACTCCCCCGAGCACGACGAGAACAGCGATGGCACCCGCGGCACTGACGATGGCGCCGGCAGGGGTGAAGCACCGCTTACGAAGGGCCATCGCACAAGCCTCGATCAGCAATGCCAAATCCGTAATCCACGGGATCGCCGGAAGCGCGAGAGCCAGGCCGACGAGTGTCACGATCGACAGCAATGAAAAACTCGCCGCCTGCCGCATCGCGATATCCATGTTCGGTGACCGCTCGAGCTACGGGCTCCGGCGTGGCAGAGCCGGGCCAGGCACAGCCCCGAGCACGGCGAAGATAATTACCGCGATCGGAGCAGTCATGGTGTTGGGTCGGGAGCATTCTTCTCGTGTCCATCAAGCGCCGCACAGAGACTGGCCACCTCTGCGGGTGGCATTTGTTCGAGGAAGTGCAGGAACGTGGCCGTTGTGTTGGCGCTGCCGGCTAGAACATCACCCATCAACACTGCGGTGAACTGTTCACGCGTCACGGCCGGACGGTACACATAGGCGCGCCCATCTTTTTCAGGAGTCAGTACGCCATTTCGATGCAAATTGTCCATGACAGTCATCACAGTTGTATACGCCAGCATTCGATCGCGTCGAAGATCCTCCAGGACTTCACGCACCGCCACAGGCTGGCTCCAAGACCACAAACGGTCCATGACCGACTGTTCCAGAGTGCCTAGCGGGCGTGTCATTTTCCGTCTCCGTTGTGCCTTCGTGTCCGACCGCGATGGCCGCTCCCACTACCGTTCATAGTAGCGGGGTGGGGTTCAGCCAGTCCGTTGGTGGATGGCCCTGAGGTGGCAGCTCGCGCATATAGTCGCCCGTAATCCCGGCAACATTTCCGTCTGGCGAAGGTCAGTTCATCAGGACAGACAGCGCCCTGAGTGTGCTCGGCGGGTTTCTGATAATTGGTCGGTGCTCGTTGGTGTTCTCTGAATTGAACAGCGCTGGCATCTTTTCGGGGCTTCGCTTCGAGGACCCTCTTCGTTTTGCACCCGACGTGGTGTGACTACTCAAATGCCTCGCAACCGATCGGAATGACTATGTCAACCAGGTGACCACGATGCCCGGCCGATCGCATCCGAAGGGGTCTGCTGTCGGTTTGGTTGACTCGTCCTGTTTGGGGTTTTCAGGCCGCGTGACCGGCTTGTGAATTGATTATCTCGAACTCGATCGGGGTGAACGTGCCGAGTCCACGTTGGCGGCGCCGACGGTGATAGATTCGCCCGATCCAGGTCACCATCGCGAGCCGAAGTTCCTGCGGGGTGCGCCATTTCCTCTTTTTGGGGACGTTCTTCTGCAGCAGGGCGAAGAACAACTCCATCGCGGCGTTGTCACCACACGCGCCGACCCGTCCCATCAATCCGGCGATGCCCTCCTGGCGGAGCAACTCGACAAACATCCTGAACTGAAATTGTGATCCGCGGTCCGAATGCAGGATCGTTCCGTCGACATCGCGGAGGGCGACCGCGTTGCGCACCGCCGCCACCGCGAGCTCCGCGGTCATCCTCGAATCGATCGAGTAGCCGATGATCCGGTTCGACCACAGGTCTTGATCGCGCACAAATACAGCTTGCCCTCGTCGGCTTGGATTCCAGTGCTCGGTCATGTCGGTCAGCTACAACTGATTCGCACGCTGCGCGGTGAAGTCGCGTTGCACGAGGTCGTCACGGACAGGAGGGCCGGCTTTGCGATTCAGGCCGCGTTTCTTCGAGAAGCGCGACCAGATCCGCTGCTGCGAGCACAGCCGCCACACACGCCGCTCCGACGCCGCAATGCCAGACTCCGCCTCGATCTCGTCAGCGATGAACCGATGCCCGAAGCCGGGCTCATCGCCATGAATGGCGAGGGCCGCATTGATCAGGTGGGCGTTGTCCCAGTCGCGTCGCGACCCCGGATTCCTCCGCCAGACGAAAAACGCCTGTCTGGAGAAGCCCAACACCCGGCAGGTCACCGCGACCGGAATCTTCCGGTCGGCGGCCAGTTCGAGGACCAGCGGGAACCCCATTTTGGGAGCGACGCCTGCGACCAATATGCGGCCGCCCGGCGGAGAATCTCGTTCTCCTGCTCCAGCAGCCGGATCCGTTTCTTTACCTCCCGCAGCTCGGCCGCATCAGCCTGCGTCACCCCGGGCCGGTTGCCGTCCTCGAAATCGACCAGTTTCAACCAGCGTTGCAAACACCATTCGGAGATCCCGAAGTCCTTCGCCACTCGGGCGATCGGGGCGCCATTCTTCCGAGCGACCGCAACCACGTCGCGACGGAACTCCAAAGGAAAAGCTTTCGGCAGACTGATCATCCCTTCGTGAGAACCGAAATCTTCGCAAACCAAAAGTCAATCAAACCGACACCAATCCCTCCCACCACCACGAAATTCTGGATAAAACACAGTGGTCAGAGACCGGGAAGGGGGTACGTTCGCTTCAACAGACCGAAAACCGCTGTGGGCGTACGGCCCGTCGGCGCTGAATGAAATGGAGCAACACCATGGCAACAATTCTCTGGGTCATTGCGGCAATCCTCATCATTTCAGGTATTGTCGCGCTAGTTCGACGCCAAGTTCTCTGGGGTATTGTGCTCATCGTCGTGGGACTGCTGGTCGGCCCAGGTGGTGTGAGCCTCTTCACGTGAAACCGCGGATCGAGTAGCCGTTTCAGGGCGTGGCGGAGATCCGGAACGGTTCCGGCGTCAAAGATCCACTAACGCTCTTCATTGCCTGAGTTCTACACGTCGTCGAGGACGCCATAGCTTTTCCCGAAACTTGCGATCGCTTGGCGGTGCGGCATCGACCGGTTGCATAGGGCTCGCTTCAGTCGTGGACTGCTGTCGGGTGGGACTGCTGACGGTTTCGGTTACTGGTTTGTTTAGGCCGCGATTGCGGTTGAGGCGAGTATCAGCCTCGAGCGAGAACTCGTTTCTGCCGCTGAAGGGTCACCCGCGAGGCGCGGTTAATTCACGACCTTGATCGCTCGGGAATTCGAAGTGTTAGCAAAATGCGGCGTTTTAGCCCTGAACCTGAAAAACACAATGAAAAAGCCCCGAACTTCCGCAGAAATCCGGGGCACATTGTCAGGCTGACAGGATTTGAACCTGCGACCCCCTGACTCACAATCGTGGACTCTGCCAGCTACCGAACAATGCCGAAAACCCCGGAATTATGCGGGAGTTCAGGCATTTTTGGCAGAGACCGGGTCTGGTGATTACCGAGCATTTCGGGGTATTTCGGGGTCAAAGTGTTGGGTAAGTGTTGGCTGATTCGTCTCGGAGGCGAGAGTCACTTGGACCGGTCAAAATCGCCGGAGCCGGCCTGATCTCGGCAACGCAAGCTGACGCGGCACACTTCATCGGCGGCCGATACGAATCCACGCCAATGGCCGTCACCATGTTCCACGGCACCAGCGATTTTTTCGTCAAATACAGCGGCCAATCCGCCAGGCGCTGGGGACCACTCCGCGGTGGCGGGATGCTCTCAGCACCAGCGACTGCGGAGTATTTCGCGCAACGCAACGGCATTCTGACCCCGGGGCGGAACATCAGGTCTCAGCTGATGTCGTAGAAACGGTCTATGCGGACGGCATAAAACCCCAGGTGAGGCTGTTCAGCATCACCGGTAGAGGCCACACGAAACCGGGTGCACGAGGGCACCTAGTTGCGGGCCAATCGACCAGATCGATCGTCGCGGCCCAGGTATTAGCTGATCACTGGGCCCTGCCAGCGGCAATGAAAAGTGTGGTGGTTCGGGATCGGATGTGAGCTTTGACACCCAGGACGTCCCCTGCGGGAAATGTGAAGCCTGAATGTCACCTTTCCTTGATGTCTCCGTGAATACAGCCGAAACCCTCGCACCTCGGCGCGGTCTGGGACAGGATGGAAAAGGACTTCGCACCGGCGCGAGGCAGGAAGATATCGATGACTATTTCGTCGCTTGCATCAGACCCGATCCAGGGCACCGGTGCGGCTACCAACCACACCGCAGTCACCCGGATTCTCGGCAATAACGCTCGGATTGGACAGTCTCCTCAGCCAGTCAGTCAGCTTGCCACCCTGTCGCTGCTGGCGAATGATCTGGCCGGGGAGTTTGCACTCGAACCGCTTTTGCGCCGCATCCTTCGCAATGCTGTCGAGTTGCTGCACTGTCACAGTGGATCGATCTGCACGATCGACGCCACTGCGGGGCACTACCGCAAGGAAGTGGACCTCGACGTCGGATGCCGGTCAGGCGAGGTCTTCCCCCTTGACGAGGGCGTTACCGGAGCCGTCGTGCGAGCGGGCGGGCCGATTGGATTTGACCAGTATTCGCTGGTGCCCGGAGGCCACATCCAACCGAGTGACCTCCGATATTCCCGCGCGGTTATCGGCGTGCCAATTCGTCTCGGACCCGCCATCGTCGGGGCCTGTGTCGTGTTCGGGGATGCCCCCTCCCGTCGCTTTGATACCGATGACGTGCAGCTTCTCGAGCTATTTGCAATTCATGCCGCGGTTGCAATAGCGAATTCGCGCGTACTCAACGTGCCGACAGCCGCGCAGATACCGGGCCTGACAACCCGCGAACTCCAGGTGACCACATTCCTCGAGCGCGGTTGGCCCGACAAACTCATCGCGCGGGAACTCGGGATTTCAGCGAAGACAGTCGAGAAGCACGTCGGCACAATTCTTCGCAAGTCCGGCGCACGCAGCCGGGCGGAAGTTGCGGCTCGTATCATCCGAGGCGATCCGGGGGATCCAGTAGGGAAACTCCCCATAGCCGCTGTCCGAGCTGCGATCTAGGTTCGGAAGTACGCAAATTACGGAGGCCAATGTGGGTGTCGTCTCACTCAAGGAGATTGTTGATCGGGCTTTTGGCGAGCGGTACGGCGTGCCAGCAATCAACATCCTGAACGATCTCACCCTGCAATCGGTGCTCGCGGGCGCGATGGAGGCGAGATCTCCACTGATCGTTCAGACCTCGGTCAAGACCGTGAAGTCGATAGGCGCTCCGGTGCTGTTCGCGATGTGGAAAAGCATGACCGAGCACGTCGACGTTCCCGTCACTCTTCACCTCGATCACTGCCCGGATCGTGCGGTAATCACCCAATGTCTCGATCTCGGCTGGAACTCGGTGCTCTTCGATGCGTCCCAGTTGCCGGTGGAGGAAAATCTGCGGCAGACGATTGAGGTTGTGGCTGAAGCTCGCGCCCATGGCGCTCACGTCGAAGGGGAAATCGAGGCCATTACCGGAGTCGAAGACGGCCATGGTTCTGACGAGGTCGGAGCACGCCAGACCCTTGAGGTCTCGCTCGACTTCATCCGCCGAACCGGGGTGGATGTGTTCGCACCATCGATCGGTAATGCACATGGCGTGTACGCCTCCGAGCCGGTACTCGATTTCGACCGCGTGACGGCCCTGGTTGGAGCCGAACCTGTGCCGATCGCGTTACACGGGGGCAGCGGAATGACTGATGACCAGTTTCGCGACCTCATCAGCCGTGGCTGTGCGAAGGTCAATATCTCGACAGCACTCAAGATGCTCTACCTACAGTCCTCACTGTCACACACGCAGAAATCAGGGGCCGCGGGCAAGTGGGATCCGCCGACTGTCTTCGCCGCGGTGTCCAGTGATGTCAGGGAAATGACAACAGCGCTTGCAGCAACCTTTGGCAGCGCCGGGAAGGCGTGGTGAGATGCCTGCCCTGATTTTCGACTGCGATGGTGTGCTCGCAGACACCGAGCGTTTCGGGCACCTTCCCGCCTTCAACCAGACCTTCAAGGAATTCGGTATTCCGGTGGAGTGGAGCGATGCGGATTACGCCCAAAAAGTGCTGATCGGTGGGGGCAAGGAACGGATGGCGAGCGTGCTGACCGCTGACCTGGTCTCCCTGGCCAGCTTGCCAACGGATGCCGCGGGGCAGGCCGCACTCGTCGCAGAGTGGCATCGGCGCAAGACGGAAATTTACACTGGCCTCGTCGCATCCGGGGCGCTCCCGGCACGGCCGGGTATTCCGCGGATTGTGAACGAAGCGCTTGCGGCGGGCTACACCCTGGCGATCGCCTCGACCTCAGCGGAAGCATCCGTCCGGGCAGTGCTCACACACGTGGTCGGTACAACCACTGCTCAGGAATTTCGTATTTTTGCCGGCGACTCGGTCGCGGCAAAAAAGCCGGCACCGGACATTTATCTGCTCGCCCTTGATCAACTCGGCATTACTGCCGACGATGCGGTTGTCATCGAAGACAGCGCCAATGGGCTCCGGGCCGCACTCGCAGCCGGGATCTCGACTGTCGTCACGGTCAGCGGCTACACGCGTGAGGAAGATTTCGCCGGCGCATCCCTCGTTGTCACTTCCCTTGGTGAACCCGATGGCGAAGTCACCGCTGTGCTGGTTGACGCCGCCGGGGTGCATCCACAGGCCTACATCACAATTTCAGACATCGATGCAGTTCTGGCGGGAGCATCACCTGGTGCCTTCGAACCGGAACGCTCCGATGGACACGAGAGGAAACAGCTATGAGCAGCAGTCTTGACACGACCGAATTCGTCGTCCGCACGATCGCGACGACCTGCGTCGAGAATGAGAAATATTTCGGAGATCTCGACTCGGTCGTCGGCGATGGGGATTTCGGATTTTCCCTTGCCCGCGGTTTCGAGCAGGTGCTTGCGAACTGGGACCAGTTCGACCGTGAAGATTCGGGCACGTTCCTGTTGAAGGTGGCCATCGAAATCACGAGTCGAATCGGGGGCACGTCCGGGCCGATCTGGGGAACCGCCTTCTTGCGGGCGGGGACTCAGCTCAAGGGCATGGAAAACGTGGCGGTCGGCGATGTCGTTACCGCACTGCGCTCGAGTATCGAAGGCATCAAGAAACGGGGAAACTCGGATATCGGTGACAAGACGCTGCTCGACGCACTCGCGCCTGCCGTAGACGCCCTGGAGCGGGCGCACGATGCCGGCGAGTCCGTGGAGGATTCTGTGCGGGCAATGGCGACGGCGGCTCGCGCCGCTGCCGAACATACGAGCACAATGCAGGCGAGGCGCGGGCGGGCCAGCTACAGCGGCGAACGCAGTATCGGGTCTGCAGATGCAGGAGCGCTCGCCGTCGCAGTATTGGCCGAACGGCTTGCAGAAACCTGGAGTAGCCGCCAACCCGTGTGAGGCACCCCTCAAGATTTTCCATCTCACCACCCGCCAATTGGAGAAGTCAATGAAAAAGTTCATCAACGACCCGCAGCAATTCGTTCCCGAGATGTTGAAAGGTATTGCACTCGCAAACCCGGCAACCCTTGTCTACGTTCCGAAGTACAACCTCATCCACCGCATCGATTCGCCTCGGGACGACAAGGTGACAATCATCCAGGGGTCGGGCTCCGGCCACGAGCCGGCCCATGTGATGACCGTGGGTAAGGGAATGCTCGACGCAGCCTGCCCTGGTGACATCTTTGCCGCACCGCCGATGGACTACGTCTACGAGACGACGAAGTTGCTGGCCTCCCCCAAGGGCGTTTTGCTGCTGGTGAACAACTACACCGGCGACCGGATGGCGTTCGATATGGCCCAGGAAATGAGTGAAGCCGACGGCGTGAAGGTGAAAACGCTGTTCATCAATGACGATGTGTCGGTCGAGGACTCCACCTACACGGTTGGACGCCGCGGGGTGGCCGGAAACTTCTTCGTGATGAAAGCCGTCGGCGCAGCCGCTGAAACCGGAGCGGACCTCGACGAGTTGGTCCGGATCGGCGAAAAAGTCAACTCTGTCACCCGCACGATGGGCATCGCTCTGACCGCATGCACACCCCCGTCCAAGGGTTCGCCGCTGTTCGAACTGGCCGACGACGAGATCGAGATCGGGGTGGGAATCCACGGAGAACCCGGACGACGACGGGCCAAGTGGATGCCGGCCAACGAGATCATCGATGAGCTGCTGGGAGCTGTCGTTCCTGACCTTCCTTTCGCCAGCGGCGACCGGGTGGCGCTGATGATTAACGGTCTCGGAGGAACCCCCACCAGTGAGCTGTATATCCTGTACGGAATCGCCCACGAAAAGCTCGCAGCCCAGGGAATCACAGTGGGGCGAAGCTATGTCGGTGAGTACTGCACGTCTCTCGATATGGCGGGTGCCTCGCTCACGCTGGTTCGGCTGGATGACGAGATCGAACGACTGCTCGAGGCTCCAGCCGAGGTGGCTGTGCGCATCTTCTAGAGAAGAGTCCGATTACGCCGCCGACGGTGTTTAGCGCCCTCTGTGCGTCTCGAGCCGGGCCGTCACCACGCCGGTAATGCACCGGGCCAACCGATGCGACGGATGCTCGATGACGCGGTGGAATCTCCACGCCGCACGCAAAACGCGCGGCAGCGTGAGGAGGTAGCTTTCCCGTTGGGTCGGTCGTGCTTCACGAGGGTGTTCGGTTCCCGCTTGGTATGGCCTCAGCCGGGCTGGCAATCCTCTACTTTCTCTCCCTCGCCCAGGCCGAGGCCTATCTGGCATGGGATCTGTTGGAGGCTGAGTGGGGCGCATCGCATGCGATTCCCGTCTTGCGACAGCGCATCGCCCGAGACGCGGCAACACGGCTACGCGGTCAACCCGGGCCTCATTGTGGAAGGCGGCTGGGGTATGGGAGCAGCAATGTTCGACGAGTACGGCCGCCCCGCATGGGCGCTCAGCCTCACCGGGATCGAGTCACGCTGCAGCACTTCACGCAGGCCAGAACTGAGCAGGCTGCTGCTGGAACAGGCACACGTGATCACCAAAAAACTAAGAAATCGATCGACCGTCGGACGACGGTGATGTGATTCGGGTTGCCCGGTCACGCTCGTGAGGTGAGCGCAGGTTCCGGTGCGCAGCCGCGCCGGCCACATCGGCGGGCTGCGGGACAGCTGCGGAATTTCTGTCGGTGTGCCCGGTTGTCTTCAATCAGCGTCCGTGGCGACGGCCCGGAACTTCGGGCCGCTTCCATCCTGCCGAAATCAACGGAAAGAAGCGTGCTCCAATGCATTCAACGACTCCCGATCTCACCGCTACGAATCTCACGGCCCTTGATCTCACCAACCGCCGCGGGATCATCACGGGCGCAGGGCAGGGCATTGGCCGGGCACTCGCGCTTGAATTCGGTCGGCGCGGGGGTCACTTGCTGCTCGTCGGGCGACAGCAGACCACGCTCACGGAAACGGCCGGGCTCGTGACCTCTGCTGGCGGAACATCCGAAATTCTGGTCGAAGACCTCACTCAGCCCGGTGCAGCCGAGCGGATTGTGCAGGCGGTCGCATCCTGGGACACGATTGATCTGCTGGTAAACAACGCCGGCAATGTTCGCGCGGGGCGGCTCGAATTGACCAGCGATGCGGATGTCCACTCCATGATCACTTTGAACCTCACTGCCCCGATTCTGCTCACCAAGGCCCTGCTTCCCGCTCTTCGTCAGAGCGGAACTGGCCGAGGGAGCATCCTTCTGAACATTGCCAGCGGGATTGCGCTGGTCGGTATGCCGTTCTACTCCGTCTATGCGGCCACGAAGTCAGGCCTTGCCCGGTTCGGCGAATCTCTTCGCCGTGAGTTGATTGGCACTGGCGTGCATGTCGCGACGGTCTACCCCGGTGCCACCGAGACGGCGATGATGACCTCGCAGAACGCCGGTGCCGATCTCGGGTGGGAACGTCGATCGCTGGGCGACGTCATCACCGACCTGATAGCTGCTCTGGAAGCTGGAGAGCACGAAATAAACACCGCACCGGGCGATCGCCGGCAGATGCAGCAGCTCAACATCACCGATCCGATGGCGGTGGATGCTGCCCTCGCACCCGGTCTCGAAGCCCTCGAGTTGGCCGTGCGCGACCACCGCAGCATCTGAGCAACAGGTACCGCCCGGCGCATCACAGGGATCAGACACCGCACCGATCAGCTGAGCCGCGTCGCTGCGCTCAACCCGATCGAGTTTGAGAGAATAGTGGTGGCGCTTACAGCCGCGTGAAACCACCACCCCACCGAGTCAGCTGCGCTGCAGGCGGTTAAAACTCAGGAGGCATCATTCTCAAGCCATCTCGACCAAGCGGCGCGGCCATGCCCTCGGATCTCGCTATTTCCCGTGCTGCGACCCGTCGTCCGCTGACAGAGGTGGCAGCCGACATGGGCATCGGTGCACACCTGCTTGAACCCTACGGAAACGCGGCAGCGAAGATCTCCCTCGGCGCGATTGATGAGCTGCGTGATCGTCCCCGGGCCAAGTATGTCGTCGTCAGCGCAATCACGCCCACACCACTTGGGTCAGGTAAGACGACCACCGCGATCGGGCTCGGCCAGGGCTTTCGGCAGATCGACAAGCTCGGGATCGTCGCCATCCGGCAGCCGTCGATGGGACCGGTGTTCGGTATCAAGGGTGGCGCCGCTGGTGGTGGCTACGCCCAGGTGGTGCCGATGGAGGCACTCAACCTGCACCTGACCGGCGACATGCACGCCGTGACCGCGGCCCACAACCTTCTGTCGGCGATGATCGGTAACCATATCCACAAGGGAAACCGTCTCGGGTTGGATCCCCATCAGATCACCTGGCGGCGTGTCCTCGACGTCAACGACCGCGAACTGCGCAACATCATCACCGGGCTCGGCACTCCTGATGACGGCAATCCGCTGCAGACCGGTTTCGACATCTCCGCAGCCAGCGAGGTGATGGCGCTGTTGTCGCTGTGCACATCACTGCGTGATCTCCGCGAGCGGATGGGAAGAATCGTCGTCGGCTACAACGGCGATGGCGATCCGGTGACGGCCGAGACGCTCAAGGTGGCCGGCGCCATGACGGTGATGCTGAAGGATGCCATCAAGCCGAACCTGATGCAGACCGTGGAGCAGACGCCAGTTCTCGTGCACGCGGGTCCGTTCGGCAACATCGCCACCGGTAACTCCTCCGTCGTCGCCGACCTGATCGGCATCCATGCGGGTGACTACCTCATCACCGAGGCGGGGTTCGGTGCAGATATCGGCGCGGAAAAGTTCTTCAACATCAAGTGCCGCGCGTCCGGGCTGACACCGGATGCTGCCGTCATCGTCGCGACGGTGCGTGACCTGAAAACCCACTCGAGCAAGTACCGGGTGGTCGCCGGTCGACCGCTGCCAGCGGAGATGCTGGCCGAGAACCCCGATGACATCTTCGCCGGGGCGGCGAACCTCCGCCAGCAGATCGCCAACATCCGCAAGCACGGAGTCACACCGGTCATTGCCGTGAATGCGTTTCCCACCGACCATGACAGTGAGCACCGGGCGATCATGGACATCGCGGCGGAGGAGGGTGTACGAGTGGCCATCAGTCACCACTTCACCGAGGGCGGTCGCGGTGCGGCCGAACTGGCCGAGGCTGTAGCCGAGGCCTGCACTGAGCCGTCGAGCTACCACCGGCTCTATCCCGACGAGCTTTCCCTGGTCGACAAGATCGATCTGATCGCGCGCGAGATGTACGGCGCCGACGGGGTAGACATCTCACCGCTAGCCGCGCGGCAACTCGACAGATACGAGCAGGCGGGCTTCGGCAACCTGCCGGTATGCATCGCCAAGACACACCTGTCCCTGTCGGCCGACCCCAGCATCAAGGGAGCACCGACCGGGTGGCGACTGCCGGTGCGTGAGGTACGTGCGTCAATCGGGGCCGGATTCATCTACCCCATCTGTGGCGACATGCGCACCATGCCCGGTCTCTCGTCTGCACCAGCGGCCGAACACATCGATATCGATGAGAACGGCGAGATCGTCGGGTTGTCCTGATAGGCAGATGCTGTCAGGCAGATGCCCGTTTGGACGATCGGTGACGTCGTGCGGGGTGCCCGGATACGGCTGTGATGCCGCGCGTTCACTCAGCCGTGCGAGATGCCCATGCTGTTTTCGGCCACCTGACGGGGCTGGGTGAAAATCAGTTCTCGAGCACGGCGCGCGAGCGCAACTCTCCGCTGGTGAGCTTCTGAAGGACCTCGGCTGCGTCGGCCATCGGGAAGCGGTCGACCACGGTGCGGATCTTCCCGTCCGCGGCGAGACGCAGCACCTCGTTCATCTGCGCGCGGTTGCCGAGGATCGTACCGATCACAGTCTGACTCTTGTTGAAAGGGAACCCCTCGAACGTCAGGGGAACACCAGTGACGAGAGTGCCGCCCCACTTGAGCGCCCGGAGCGCGCCGGCGTTCACCACGTCGGAGGGCGCGAAGGTGAGCACCGCGTCGAGAGAGTCTTCCAGGTATTCACCCGGGTCGACCTTCGTCGAGTCCACCACCTCCGTTGCACCGAGCTCTTTCGCTACCTCGAGGTGACCAGCGCTGCGACCCACTGCGATGACATCGGCTCCGGTGAGTACCGCAAACTGCAGGGCCATATGGCCAACGCCACCGATGCCGAACACTCCGACACGCTTTCCGGGCCCGAGGTCGAGCTTTGAAACGGCGCTGAACGCGGTGATTCCCGGGCAGAACAGCGGAGCGGCATCAACCAGGTCGATGGACTCAGGCACGTGATAGCTGTGCGCCGCATACGAGAGCATGAACTCCGCGTACGCGCCGTTTACGTGCTCACCCGTGATCTTGCGCTCATGGCAGAGTTCCTCGCGGCCGGAGAGGCAGAACTCGCACTCCTCGCACGTCCACCACAGCGGCTGCACACCAACCCGATCACCGATCTGGAATGTCGTCACGCCCGCACCAATCGCGGCTACCGTGCCGGTCGCCTCGTGCCCGGGGATGATCGGGCTGATGGCAGGCACTCCCCCATCAATCCAATCGCCCTCGATCATGTGCAGATTCGAGCGGCACACCCCGCACGCCGCTATTTTGATCAGCAGCTGCCCTGGGCCGGGCTCGGGGGTGGCGATCTCGCGCCAGTTGAGTGGATGTTCAGACAGCGGGGAAGGAGCGTCTAGCTCAATGGCGAACACAATGCCAATTTTATCAGGGTCACCAGCCCTCCAGAATCCCCTGCCCGTCTTCCTGCCGCGAGCGCCGTGCGAACCGGTTTGCGGATCATTCGCACGGGGTAAGGCGCGGCGACATGTTTCTGCAGAAATACTGCTAGCTGCTCGTGATTCTGCAGTGTTGCGGCAGGCGGAGTCGACGGATTCCGCCTGCCTCCTGTCCCGTCAGCCCGGCTGCAACACCGCCCGAGAGGGTAAAACTCACCGCACACCGAACGATGTGATGCACACCGACCCGGGCGCGCCCAGCAGTCAACGAGCAGATCGTGTCGAAGGGCGATGCAGCTGCCTCCCCGGGACCGATTCTGGTCCAGAAAACACGAAACGCGCCCGAAATCTCTCCGGAGCGTTTCTCTTTCAGGCAGTTCTTTGAACAGCCCCATTGTCGGGCTGACAGGATTTGAACCTGTGACCCCCTGTCTTCGAATCGACGGGTCCGTCAAGCACCGAGTAGTGCCGAGAACCCCGGAATCATGCGGAAGTAAAGGCGTCTGGGAAAGACACCAGGTCTGACGATTACCGAACATTCCGGGGCAATTCCGGGTCAAAGTGTTGGGTAAGTGTTGGCTGAATCACTCCGCGCAGATACTTCTGTCGGCGGGCAACTTCCGCGTTCTCGACCGTTATGACTCCGAGAAGCTCACCCCGATTCGCCTGGTCCTGACGGGTCTGGTCACGAAGGCACGACTGACTGATCCCGACCTCAGCGGCAGTGGTGGTGACAGAGGTCTGCTGTCCCTGCCCAGCGCGACCGCGCTAGCTGCGACTCGGCAGAGCACGGTATCAACATGTTTCACAGCCTCCCAGCAAGGCCCGAAACTCCACACCCACCGAAGAAACTAAATCGTGGGGCACGTCAGAGGACAACCGCGCGAGCGGCGGGACAGATCCCGCGCACTTCGGGGCAGACCCCGCCGGACGCTGGGCCGGATCGGGAAGGGACCTATGCGTTGAGAAGAACCTTGAGGGCTTTTGTTTCGGCGGCACGCCCAAACACGTCGTAGGCCTCGATAATGTCTCCGAGTTCGAAGGTGTGGCTGACGAAGTTCTCGGCCACGATCTTTTTCTGCGCAACGAGCTTGAGGAGAATATCGAGTGTGTCGGTGTTGACGAGACCCATGCTGATATTGATGTTCGAGATCCACAAGTCCTGCAACGGGAAATCGACCGACTTGCTGTGCACTCCGACGTTTGCCACGGCGCCAGCGGGACGCACGATGTCGAGACACATCGTGAAAGTCTGCGGAATACCGACGGCCTCTATCGCGACGTCGACCCCGAGCCCGTCGGTCATCGCAAGTACCTGCTTCTTCCAGTCAGCATCACTCGAGACGACCGTGTCGGTGGCGCCGAATTTTCTGGCCTCCTCCACTCGATTGGCGTCGAGATCGATCGCAATAATCCGCGAGGGGCCATAGAGACCCGCGGTGGCAATCGCCGCGAGTCCGACCGGACCCGCACCGACGACAGCGACGACATCGCCAGCCTTGACCCTGCCGTACTTCACACCAATCTCGTGCCCAGTCGGCAGGATGTCCGAGAGCACAGTTCCCTGCTGGGGGGTGACATTCTCGGGCAGCAGGTAGACCGACGTCTCCGCGAAGGGCACCCGCACGAATTCGGCCTGCGTCCCGTCGATGAGATGGCCCAAAATCCAGCCGATGCCGGATGCCCCCTCGTCGGCAAGACAGTGCGAATAGACCCCTAGCTTGCAGTAGCTGCAGTGTCCGCAGGCGGAGACGCAGGAAAGGATGACCTGGTCGCCCAACTTGAGGCTCGTGACGGCGGCCCCGAGCTCAGTGACCGTGCCCACGCCCTCGTGGCCGAGGATCCTTCCCACCTCGACAGTGGGAACGTGGCCTTTGAGGATGTGCAGGTCGGTGCCGCAGATCGTCGTTGTGTCGATCTTCACGATGATGTCGGTCGGTTGCAGGATCGCCGGGTTGGGCACCTCTTCCCACGACTTCTGGCCTGGACCTTTATAAACGAGTGCCTTCATGGAGTTCCTCTCGAAGAGATGAGCATAATTACACGTTCTCGACTATATGCCCGGCGCGATCGACGTGGGTAGCGTCAGGCTCTGACTCCTCTTGCTTCTGACCACGGCGCGTGAACCAAAGAATGCTCCTAAGACCGTCCCCGACCCCCGGCCGCTTTTTCTGGTGAATAGGGTCGGTCGAGCGTCGTTTCACCCTGCGGCGCGCGAGCAACCGTCCTCGTTGAGGTGCACCATTTCAGTCCGACGCGTGCAGCGGTGTTGCGTTATCAGAACGTCTGGTCCTCGAAAGACGGATGTTCATCGCGCACCCCAGGTGTTGCGATGACCCCTTGAGACCAAGCGTGGGATACGAGGCGTCTCATGAGCTTAATCTTCAGTCGCACAAATAGCGTTTTCGAGCACGCGACGGCAAATCGTGGCGCCAGCCTCGTCTCGAGCCTGCGGTATTCGGCGACCGTGACTGGTCGGCCATGTGGAGTCCAAAGCGTTCTGAGTGCCCGTCATACGATCGAGTAGCGGATAGTTGCTGAGGCGTCGCAGCCGTTCGCTTTTTGTGCTGCGATGATTGAGCGGAAAAGCTGGATGCAGCAGTCCGTTCGAGATTGCTGAGGGTTTCGGTGACCTGAGGCGACCTGACCTACAGATTCGCATCCTCCCGTTTGCGCCGAGGTTCTCGTCTCTGATGGTGAAGCCTCGGGTCGACCCGTGTCCTTTACGCTCTGATTATGCCCCGTCCGAAGAAGCTGTCCCCTCGCGAGCGTGTGCCGAACTGGCCAGAGACTCCGACCGACGATGCGGTAGCGGAGGTTGCACGCCGATTTGCGTTGAATCTCCGGTCGGAACTTCAGGGCCTGAGCCTCCGGGAGGCGGCGGCTCGCTGCGGGGTCGATCACTCCACGATTTTTTCGATCGTCGACGGACGGTCCTGGCCGGAGTTGGAAACGATCGCCAAGCTCGAAATCGGCCTGGCTGTAGCGCTGTGGCCGGCACATATGCGGTCCGCTCAGGCCGACGCAACCTAATCCGGCCGACGCCGCTACAGACGCGACTCCCCCAAGCGCGTTAGTGCCCGGCACAGGCATCTCTGCTCGACAATCTCCTTGCCCTCCTCCCGGGTCGTTCTGGGGTTGAGCCGCATTCCGATTTCCAGGGTAATCCGCCAAGGAACGGAAACATCGAAGTTGCCTTTTGCTGGCCATCCGGGCCGTACCTCACAGCCGGAATAGTTGTGGTGATTGCGCAGATCATCTCGGTTCGCGTCCCCACGAGAATTGATTTCCCTGCGACCGAGATACAGCCAGACGCGGTCGAGTCCCTCGAAGCTCTCGCCGACGATGAGCCGAAACCCCGCCTCGGCTGTGAGCACTCGAGCAGCCGACGTCATCCACCGGTCGGAATGCGGCCCCGACGCCATTGCGTGAACAACCCCGTCCCATTCCCAAACAGTGGCGATTACGAGTCCAAATGCTTCTGCCACGACGTTGTCTCGTCCTACGATTCATCGGTCATAACATCGTGAACCGTACTCTCCGGATCGAGACATCCAAAGACGTCCGCCAAAGACCGGATCCTCAGCAACTGCCCCCTTTACCGCCGCGTTGATAGCCTGCCCTCGATACGCCGCGGCCAGGCCGGGATTGGGCGCTGCGCGTTCCGCGTGCGCCATGGATATTTCTATGACGCTGTTCGTAATGGTTAGACACCTGTTGATCCACTATCGCCTGCACTCTCAGGCGGTGCTCGTCGCTCCGATGTCGCAATGGCGTCAGGACGTCGGATTGTCACGCTTGAGATTTCGATCCAGACCCAATGCTGAATCCCACTCCGATGCTTGTCACTCGCTGACCAGGGCCAATGTTGAACCCGGGCCGTCCCATGTGACATTTTTGCGCGCGGGGCGGGCGCGGAGGAATGGTGCAACAAGGGTGCCAACAGGCAGTTGGTATCGGGTCAACCGGTTGCTGGTGCGAGCCCAAGCCGTGGGTAGAGCACGACGAAGGCCTCGTCGAGGCCGTCGGTGAGCGCGGGAAGGACGTGCCCGCCGTCGGGCGATTCCCAATAGGTGACCGTCATGCCGGCGGCCGTCGCTGCGGCCGCCATCCGCTGCTGTCCGGGGATGAATCCTGTGTCGTTGGACCCGACGGTGAAGACGGCGACCGTGTCGATGAATTTCCTCGCGGCGAGCAGGTTGAGGGGTTTGATCGCGTCGTAGGCGGCCTGGTCCCCGAGGAAGACGTCGGCGAGTGTCGCCTCTTCGCTCTCTGATCCAGCGAATTCCTCGCCGGAGATGTCGACGACGTTAGAGAACAAGTCGGGGTGCTTGGCTGCGAAAGAAATGGCGCACTGTCCGCCGTTGGAATACCCGGCAATGGTCCAATACCTCGGGTCCTTGATGATGTTCAGGTTCGACACTGCCCAGTTCACGACGTCCTGGGTGATGAACGTTTCAGCCTTGCCGTAATTCGGAGTGTCCAGGCACAGCGGGTCGCTGGCCGGGTCGCCGAGTTGGTCGGCGACGATGACGATCGGTGCGAGACCATCGTGGGCGGCGGCATCCCGGTCGAGGGTCGCGGCGATGAACGACGGATCGGGGTTACCCGGCTGCCCCATGAGGAGGATGACCAGCGGCAACGCAGGCGCATTGGCAACGAATGCCGCGGGCGGCAGATAGATCCCAGCCGGCCGTGAGGTGAATCCCGAAACCGTGTTCGGGATCACTTGGCTGCCGGTCGTGCCCTGCGCGGGGAGATCGGCCGGAGCTACCCAGCTCTGGTAGAGCGGGCCGGTCTTTGGGGGCGCACTCGGGCCTGTCTCCGGGGGCGTACTCGTGGCCGGTAGCGAGACCGCCGCTGCCATCGTCACACCGAAAAGCGAGCCCAGCGTGCGGTTCAGCCCGAAGCTCGCATTGATCGCTAATGTCCCAGACACCAGAAAAAGCAGCACGGATGCTACAGCCACGATTTTACGACGCCGGCGCGAACGCCACAGATTTGCCAACGCCAGGGCTATCGCCGAACACGTTGCGGCAAACCAGAGGAAGCTCACCAAACCAGGCGACATCCCGAAAGCATCGACGACCGTCACGACCACGAACCAGGTCATGCCAGCGACCCCGACCCCAGCGGCAACGGCGATCACGACCGTCACAATCCAGACCCTGGTCGGGGCGCGCACGAGAAGGTAGAGCAGCTGGACGGTCGCAAGACCCAGCACGACGTACAGCAATGGGCCGGTGACGATGTCGATGCGGAGCAGCGAGGTGCCGATGTCGTTCATGAGTGTCCCGTCTGCACGGTCGTGTACGAGCGCTGCTTGCGGACGAATGCTCCGGTGAAGCTCGTTCGCCCGAACTCTACTGCCTTCGGCTTTCCGCGCGAGCAGCGTAGACGACTCTGGCAGGAAGCAGCCGCTCTTCATTCAGGAAGCAGGTCATCGGCTCCAGCCTGGTGAGCATGCTGGTGCCGCGACAGCAGCCCCTTTTGTTCGCACTTTTCTCCGCGCTTCTTCGTGACTTTCATTCGCCCGGGAATTCAAAGTGTTGGGTGAGTGCTGGATGTATAGCGTGACCCTCAAAAACGCAACGAAAAGCCCCGAACTTCCGCAGAAATCCGGGGCACATTGTCGGGCTGACAGGATTTGAACCTGCGACCCCCTGACGCAGAATCGGAGACTCTGCCAGCTACCGAACGATGCCGAAAACCTAGGAATTGCGCGGGATCTGAGCCATTTCGGGGAGACGTCAGGTCTGATGATTACCGAGCATTTCGGGCCGATTCCGAGTCAAAGTGTTGGGTATGTGTTGGCTGATTCGAGCAAGCTCGCCTTGCGTTGGAGAACACCCACGCTCCAGGCGAGCACGACGGAAATCATCCGCTGCGAATTCTCAAGCGCGATCGGATCGTCCCGGACGATCAATCGAAGAAATCGATCCGAGTCCCCCCCACCACGAACAGCACCTCCCTTAGTAGCCACAATTCGGACAAGCAGTAGTGATTATCGTGCGAAGAACACAATCGGCCCGGTCAAAATAGAGCTGAGCGTATCGGCGCTCCATCATGGATCAGGATGTCCAGTATGGGCATCATCCGTTTTCCAAGTCCTTGAGCAGCCGAGCTTCATCACGGTCGTCCAGTTCAACTGCGGTCTTGAACATAGCGCGCGCTTCAGACTTCCGACCAAGTTCAACGAGCAACTGGGCATAGTTGCATGTGGCGTACGCATCGCCCAGAGCAGCGGCGACATTAGGGTGTTGTTCTGCAGCGACCAACTCGCCGTCTTCCCACAAGAGATTCCCTAGCGGCACCATGCTGGCCACCTCCCCGTGAGCGGATCCCGTCTCCAATGTCTGTCGAGCCTCGGCCCACCGCCTCGATGAAGCAGGAGGACTGCCAAATCAGCCCGTGCGGCTGGATAAACATCCGCTCCTTTGCGCAGTAGTGACTCGACGTCGCGAGCGCCGTCACTCCACCGCCAATGTCCGAGAGTTCCCGCGACAAGAGTCCCAACCAAGCCAGGCTGCCCGAGTACGCTCACGAGGACTTCATCGGCTGCAATATCTTGATGCTCGTCCTTCAATATCCATGCGTGAGAAATAACCGACTTGACATAGTTTTGTTCGAAAAGCAGTCGGTACACCCTCGCCGCCTCTTCAGTTTCCCCGCAATCCTCGAGAGTGGTCGCGAGGTTGTAAGCCGCATCCAGGTCTCCTCCCATCCACGCCGAACCGGTATGAATCCATTGCACGCTGAATCTCCCCGAGAGCTCTGTAGCTATTTCCAAGATTGAGCCCGGCTCCAACCTCTCCCCACTCGATAGCGCGCTCGAAGTGCGTAATTGCAATCGGGTCTCCGGCGCGGTTTGGTGTCACCTGAGTTGGCTAGATCGACAGCAGACCTGAGCGGTGTTATCGATTGTTATAAAAGTCACCGCTGACGGCCGAAGACAACTCGGAACCAGAAAAAATCCATTCCTTCACGAATTCGATTCGGGCCCTTTATGCGGTGGGCCGGCCGACCATCGAGTGGAGGTTGTTGAGGTCGTTGAGGTCGTTGAGGTCGTTGAGGTGATTTTGTCTCAAGAGCTTGTCCTCTTGGGAAGACATCAAAGATTTCAACTTCACCTGCCTCATCGTTCGGTGCCCCGGATCTCTCCGGAGGCACGTTCCGGATTCACCGACTGATTGCGCCCGTACGGGTAATCGAGACAGACGTCAGGAGGATCTGGTTCATGGCGAACGTCTTACGTTCGACGCTGAGTTCCACGCCGAGGTTGTGGAGTTGGTGATTTCATCGGGCCGGCCGATCGCTCACGTCGTCCCGAGATCGGCATCGGTGACCCACAGCATCCTCGTCCAGGTGGATTCCACCACCGAAGACTCGCGAGTCGTGGTCGGATCCCGCTAGCCGACTTTGACGAACGCCACCGACTGTCGTCGGGGGCGTCCGGCGTCAGGGGGCGCGTAGCTCAAGCCGCAGGAACGCGAGGTCCAGAAATCGGCCGAACTTGAATCCGACCTCCGCGATCACCACCGGCTCGCCGAATCCCAGGGACCTGTGCAGCGCGATCGACCCTGTGTTACCCACCTCGATGGCAGCGATCATGACGTGGATGCCCCGCTCCCCGGCGAGGCGGATCAGCTCGGTCATCAGTTCCCGTGCGATGCCGCGCCGCTGGAAGCCCTCCGCCACGTACACGGAGTTCTCGACGGTGAACCGGAACCCCGTCTTGTCCCGCCACGGCCCGTAGGCCGCGTACCCGGCAAGCGCTCCATCGACCTCGGCGACGATGACCGGTTGTCGCGCCTCCCGCCGCGCTTCGAGCCACAATTCTCGGTCGGCGCGTTCGACCTCGACGTCCGTCCAGATCCCGGTCGTCTCGCGGATGGCGTGGTTGTGGATGACGAGGATCGCGTCGAGGTCGGAATCGATCGCCGGGCGAATCTGCATGCCTCAATGATCCCGGACTAGTTCTCGCTCCGGCGCCATGATGGCGGTGACAGCCGCGATCACAGTGGCCACGGCGACAGCCGCTCCGGCAGCGAGGATCGGTCCGGCGGGGCTCACGATCGACTGGCCCGCCAGCTCCTGCCAGGTCAGGATGGAAAGGGTGGCCACGTAGGTGACGACGGCCACGCGCACCAGCCGCAGGCGCACCTGCGGGAAGGCGAGGCATGGCATCCGCTGCGACAGGAACTCGAGGACGATCACGAGGATCGGCAGCACCCGGAGGGCATGCATGCCGATGAAATGCGGAATGCGCAGATCGCCGGCCACAGGGCCGCAACCAAGCAAGAAGAGACCGGGACCACCGTCGGCGACACCAACGGCGCGGGCACGGGCGATGCCCTGGAAGTCGTCGAGCTACTGGGCAATCGGGGTCGTCATCAGGAATGCGAGCCCCATGCCGACGATCGCGATGACGACGCCGCTTCTGATGGCGAGAGTGCGGGCGGGATCTCCGAGCGGGTTCCTGAACAGCGCCGTCCCCACGATCAGCGTCATCCTCCAGACAACGACGATGGAGAAGGCCATCACAGACCAGAGGAACGTGTGAAACGGGGACGAGACGTTGAAGTGGCTCGTCTCCCCCAGGATCGCAGCTCCGACGATGATGACCATCTCGATAGCCAGGCCGACGACGCTGATCGAACCGGCCATGGGTGCCAGGCGGCGCATCCTGTGAGCTGGCCGATAAGCCACGACAGAGTTACCGCGTAGATAGCGATGGACAGCACGAACTTCAGAGGCTTTACCCAGACCGGAGCGCCCAGCACCTCACGAGGGTCGACGACGACGCCGACAATCGCCACCACAGCGAGGCCACCCATCAGGGCTACGAGCCACAATAGGGGCCGATGCGCGGTCATGACTGGTACCCGGAATAAAGGCGGCGAGCTGCATCCTCCTGTGCCGTTCGGCGCAGGCCAGCGAAAAGCACGTCACCCAGCACCGTTCCCACCACGACGGTCTCCGACATACGTGCGCGACTCGGCTGCAGCGCGACGGTGGCGAGGTCGGTGTCCGCGACGATGGCTGCGGCCCGCGAGTACTCGGGGAGACCGCTCAGGAACTCCCCGTGATCGAGCTCAAGATAGGAATCGACGACCCGAGCGGCCATCCCCCGTCCCGAATTGTCGTGAGAGACCATCCAGCCCAGGTCCTTTGTGATCTGGTCGACCTTGGTCACTCCCCGGCTGGGAAGCTCTGGCAGGTCGATGGAGCCGGGGATGGCACGCTGGGCCGCCCCCATCGACCAGTCGAGGGGGATGTCAGCTTCGGCAGCGGCCAGTACATTCCGTACGGCCGCCACAGACAGCCCGCCCACGTCGATCAGTGCGCGCACCAGGCGCAGCCTGTCGATGTGGTTCCCGTCGTACCGCGCCTGGTTGGGGCTGGATCGCTCAGGATCCGGCAGCAGTTCCTCACGCTGGTAGGCCTTGATTGATGCGGCGCTCACCCCACTGCGCTCACTCAATTCGGACATCTTCATAGTCGATAGTGAAACTATCTAGAAAGGCACTCTCTATATTCTCACAACCGCTTGTGCGAGGACACTCCACGGCCAGCGGCGGTCAGTGAAAAGAGCCTGGCCGAGGGCGCGTTCGGCAGTTTCACCGAGAGCGATCCTCCCGGATTCCAGACTGTTTCCGTGGGCTGGTCGGCCGGAAACAGCAGCTCGACATCCACGTCGAGACCCGCCAGTCGAGGGAAGTCCAGCTCGACACTCTCATCGCCACCGCGTCTCCAGACGGAGACGAGTATTCGATCCCGGAATTGAAGCGCCTGGGCACACCACGCGTCACTCCAGCCAGGAAGCCCGAGCGGCCACAACGGGATCGCCGTCGCGATATCGTGGCGAAATCCCTTGTACAGAGTGATCGCGCTGCGCACCGCGTCAAGCTGGCGACGGTCCAGTTTCCACATGCCGCCGCTGAGCTGAGGCCGGCCCAGTAATCCGTTGATGATGCACAGATGCAGCTCGTCGTCGGTGAACTCGGGCTGGGGATAGACCCAGATCGCTGCCTGCTCAGGAGTCATCGCGGTAACGGCGCCCGCGGCGATCGGAATCGAGAGCAGCGGGTCGGTCTGGTCGCTGGTCGACATGATCGAGTGTCGCGCGAGGGTGGCACCATCGGCTCGCCCACCGCCGCTGGCGCAGGCTTCGATAATGACGGAAGGATGACGGTCGAAGAGGCGGTCGATCCATTCGAGAAATGCCCTGTTGTGCCCGAGCAGTCCGTCTCCGGCACTGACCGAGGCGATGTCCGTGCCGATTCCGCCGTTGATGTTGTAGTCGAACTTGAGATATCCGAGCCCGTAATCGGCAATCAGCCGGTCGATGACGGCATCCATTCGAGAGATGACGGCCGAGCTGCGGAAATCGAGTTGATATCGTCCAGCACCGTTGACCCGGCTTCCGTTGCGCACGAAGAAAGCATCACGGGGCAGCTCAGCGGCCAGCGGGCTGTCGATACCGATCACCTCTGGCTCGATCCACAGCCCCGCAACCATCCCGGCCTCGCGAATCGCGTCGAACACCACCGAGAAACCACGCGGGAACCTGGCCGTCGACTCCGTCCAAGCCCCCACCGAACTCCACCATCCCGGCTCGTTGCTGTACCAGCCGGCGTCGACCGTATAGTACTCGGCACCCACCGCCGCCGCGGCCGCGATCACGGGCATCAGCTTCTCCTCCGTGGGATCGGCCAGGAGTGAGTTCATGTAGTCATTGAAGACAACGCCGAGTTCGAGGTCGTCGCGGTGCGGCCGACGGATGCGACGCCGATACGACGTGAGAGGGATGAACGTCTCGGCGACATCCCCGACGACAGCGGCGACGGCCACCGGAACCGTCTCGAAGGACTCCCCTGGCGCCAACACCGTGTGCCACTGATGCTCCTGATCATTGGGACCGCCCGCAGTCACGTAAACGGCGGTGCGCAGATCCCCGAGCTCCCACTGCCACGATCCGTTGTGCTCGATCTGCCACGCCCAACTGACACCCCTGGCTGCATCGCGCAGGGCACCCATCGGCAGGTATTCGGTGGTCGGCTGGGTGCCAACGCTGCCAATCGAGATGCGCTTCCTGCTCGAATGCTCTCCCCCCGCGACGAACCCGACATCATAGATACCGTGGTCGGGGAGGTGCTGCTCGATCCACTGGTACTCGCCGAAGAAGGTGTTGTGCGGCACCGCCAGGGTGATCGTATCGGCCCAGTCAGGTCGACCGAAGTCGACGAAGCCGCTGAAGGCGAAGGAGGAGACGTACTCGATCGTGAGCGGGACGGCCCCGTCATTGACGACCCGGCTCACGCAGCGGATCACCGCGATGTCGTCGAAGACTGTCCAGGTCGACTCGACTCGGGCGCCGCGGGGCTCGTGGTACTGGAGAACAGTAAGGGTGCTGCCGCCATCGACCTCCGAGATCTCATGCGAGCGGAATCGCAACTGCTCGGTGCCGCCGAGCTCGACGTGCCTGGCTCCCTGGGGAAACTGATCACCGGCCAGTTGAAGCTCCACCGGACCGATGGCCAGAGCCTGCGGGACGTCATCACCCAACCGGTCCGCCGGGCCCAGGGCGACCATTCGGAGGCGGTCATGCGCATCCACCGTCATCCGCAGTCGAATGCGACTATTGCCCCAGTCGATCGTGCGGGTGACAGCGCAGGGCTCAGTCACCGGCGGGGACCTGGATGCAGGCACTGGACTCGAGAGACCAGGCCGTTGCCGCACTCGTGAGGGTGCGACCGGTGGCCACGGCCTGCGTCATGAGAATGCCGAGATAATGATCGTGGCTCGCGTCAGCGAGGGAGTAGAAGCCCGCTCCCGTCCTCGCGAATTCGGCCATCCGCTCCATGACCTCGGCGACAGCGAGTTCATCGTCGCTGAACCGCGCCGGCGCGAAGTTATTGCTCCAGTGCACGGTGTCTCGCAGGCTGATCCGTCGCAGAAATGAGCCCTCGAGGTCTCCGTCACGACCGGTCTCCTCGCGCACAAGCCTCTCGTGCGCCGCAAATCCCGGCTCGGTGAGATAGTCGACCTCGTCACCCCGCAGCTCTCCCCGCGAGCCTCGAATCGTGATGTGCCGCGCGCGAATCGGCGAGAAGTACTGCTCGATGCTGAACTCGAATACGCCCGACGAGCCGGAGAACTGGAGAAGCGCCGTGATGTTGGCAGTTTCGGTCTCGGTGTAATCGGTTGCCCAGGCGTCGCGACCTCGAGCCGAGACAACGTGGTCGACGACCTCGAAACCGGAGATCCGGGCTGGCTCGAAACCGACACCGACAGCGAAGCGGATGATGCTGATGCCGTGATAGCCGTGCGCCACCGAGACGTGGGCACTGGATATTCGGCCGAGCACTCCCGAGCGGGCGACCGAGAGCCGGGCAGCGTGATGAGGCTGGAAGCGATACTGCTCGGCGACCTGGACCGGTGCACCTGCCGTATCGCGGTAGAGCTGCTCCATCGCCTCCAGTGACGACGCCGGCGGTGTTTCGACGAGCACGGGGATACCGGCAGAGGCGACGGCGCGCACGAGGTCTGCGGCCTCCTCGACCGGCACCGACACCACCACGAAGTCGTAGGGACCAGCGCGGAGAAAGGAATCGAGACTTGTCGTGGCGTCGAACCCCCACTGTGCCGCCACGCGTGAGACAGAGTCGGCACTGCGCACGAGGACCCCGGTCACAAGGAAACGGTCAGGCAGCTCGCGAGCAATTCGGAAATAGTACTGGGCCCTCCAGCTCGCGCCGATGACCCCGATGCGCACGGGAGTCGCATACTCGTGGGTCTCCCGGGCGATCACAGGTCACGTCCATTGCGGCCGCCACCCAAGCCCGCGTACGGCGACCCTGGATCCCAGTCGGCGCCCGGATCGGGCTGCGGCCCCCCGAGCGGGAGCACGACCGACGTGCCCGTGCGGTTCGAGAGGTACGCGGCCTCGACGATCTCCAGCGCCTGGAGCGAGGTATCGGGGATTGCGTAGTCACGCTCTCCAGAGCGGATCTGCTCGGCCAGGTGCTCCAGATGGCGCTCATGGCCGCTCACCGCGAACGGTTCAACCTCGACCACCGCGCGATCCTGTCCCGAAACGACGAGCAGGTAGGACGATTCGAATGCCCTGAACTCGATGTAGCCGTGGGTACCGATGATTCTGATGAGGCAGACGGTGTCAACCGGGACCGGTATGGCATCGCCGGTGTTGAGCAGGATGCGCACGCCGTTGGCCGCGCGCGCGAGGGTGATGGCCTCGGTCTCGACCTGCATGCCGTCCCGGAAGGTGCGGGTCGAGGTGTCTGCCGTCGACAGCACCATCTCCACGGGCGACTGCACGAGTGCTCCGAAGAACTGGAACCAGTGGATGCCCGCATTGATGATGTCCCAGCCAGGACTCTCCATCTCGACAAGCCTCAGCTCACCGAGGTCTCCCGAGTGCACCCGCTCGATGATCTCGAGAGCTGCTCGCTGCGCCATCAGGCCGTGAGGGACAACGACCGGGAGATTATGCTTTTTGAGCAGTGCCAGGATCGACCTGCCCGCGGCGGTCGTGTCGCCGAGTGGCTTCTCGACGAGCATTCCGAGCACAGCCCCGGCCTCCACGGCCGCGCGTGTGAACTGCAGATGGGAGGGAGCATACGTGGAGACGCAGACAACGTCGGCGGGAGACTCGCGCAGCATCTCCTCGTAGCTCGTGTACGTGGCGACGCCTCCCCCCGTGCGCTCGGAGACTGCCGCCAGGGACGCCTCGCTGAGATCAGCCACGGCGATCAGAGTGTAGGACTCAGACGCCATCAGGGCGTCGATACTCAGGGTACCGCCCGCACCGGCGCCGACAACGGCTGCGGTGAGCGGAACGATGGATGTGCTGTCGGTGGCCATTGATGTTCTCCTCGGTAGTCTCTGCTGACGCCGTCGTGGCTGACGCTAGCGTCCGGGTCCGGCGAAGCGGAGGGTCACGATCTGGAAGGGGCGAAGCGTCAGCGCGACCCCGTCATCGTCCACCGTAGCGACGGCGAGACGATCGATGACGCGTTCGAGGAGGTCGGTCTCGTCGACGCGAATCCAGCTGAATCCCGTGCGAAGCATCCCACTGGAGGTGGCCCCGAGCGCTTCATAGAGCCTGACAACGACGTCACCAGTGCGGTCTTCGGCCAGCTTGACCGCTTCCACCACGATGCCGGGCGCATCGACCGAGACGAATGGTGCTGCGACGCAGTCAGCAGCCCCAGTCGCCTGCCGCAGCGGGAGGTTGAGGCGATAACCCTCCTCAACCGCGTCGGCAATGCCGGCGCCGACCCTGACCGAGAACCGGAACTCCTGGCGTCCCTGGTCTGCGTCGGGATCCGGGAACAACGCCGCGCGCAGCAAAGACACCCGGACGACAGTGGATGTGCCTGCCCCGGGGACGGCCTGTCGACGAATGTCGTAGCCATAGCTGGCGTCGTTGGCGATAGCCACCCCGAAGCCGGGCTCCCCCACATGCACCCAGCGGTGCGCCGAAGTTTCGAAGCGGGCGGCATCCCAGGACGTATTGGCGTGAGTGGGGCGATAGACGTGCCCGAACTGCACCTCCGATGCGGCCCGGTCCGCGTGCACCGCGAGCGGGAAGGCGAGCTTGAGCAGCTTCTGTGTCTCGTGCCAGTCGATGATGACGTGGATGTCGAGGGCGCCCGTCTCACCGTCGAGCCAGAGTGTCTGCTCCAGCCTCGATGCTCCGAACGATCGCACGAGGCGCACGCCATGGCCATCGTCGGTGATTGCGATCGAATCCACCTCGGTCAGGTCAACACCGCTGTGCTTATAGCTCTCATCGATGTCCCAGGCGTCCCACTGGTTGGGGGTGTCTCGGAAGAGCTGGAGGAGGTTCGCCGTCTCGCCGACGGGAATGGTCTCGCGTCCGGCGATGCGGTCGAGCATCGACACGATGAGTCCGCGGGCGTCGATGACGACGCGCACTGCAGAGTTCTCGAGCACGAAGCCCTCCGCCGTCTGCGTCACGATCGACGCGGCCGACGGAGCCTCAACTGAGGCACCGAGCGAGTGGACGCCGTTGCGGGCGAAAGGACTAGCGTTGAAGGTCACGACATCGTCACCCGCACCGGCGATCGCTGCGATGGCCTCGGTGATGATGCCCTCGAGGATTACGGCCACCTCGGCGTAGTTGCGCTCGGCCTCCTGGTGCACCCACGCGATCGACGAGCCCGGCAGGATGTCGTGGAACTGCTGCAGGAGCACGGTGCGCCACACCGACTCGAGGGCGTCGTAGGGATAGGCGCCGCCAGCCAGCACTGTGGCGGCGCTCGCCCAGAGCTCTGCTTCGCGCAACAGGTGCTCGCTTCGCCGGTTGCCTCGTTTGGTCTTCGCTTGGGACGTATAGGTTCCGCGATGGAATTCGAGATAGAGCTCCCCCGACCAGACCGGCGCATCGGCATACTCTGCCTGCGCCGACTCAAAGAAGCGCTGCGGCGTTGACAAGGACACCCTCGGTGAGCCTTCGAGATCTGCTGTGCGCTGTGCCGCCGCCAGCATCTCGCGGGTGGGACCGCCGCCGCCATCCCCCCAGCCAAACGGAAGCAACGAGGTCGTGCCAGCACCCTTCTCGGCATACTGGCGCTCAGCCTTGGCCAACTCGCGCCCGGAGATGTCGGAGCTGTACGTGTCGACCGGCGGGAAATGCGTGAAGACCCTGGTGCCATCGATCCCCTCCCACCAGAAGGTGTGGTGGGGCATCCTGTTCGTCTCGTTCCAGGAGATCTTCTGGGTGAGGAACCACTTCGATCCGGCTGCTGTGACGATTTGTGGCAGCGCCGCCGAATAGCCAAACGAATCCGGCAACCATACCTCGAGAGGTTCGACCCCGAGCTCTTCCATGAAGAAGCGTTTGCCAGCCACGAACTGGCGCGCCATCGCCTCGCCACCCGGCAGGTTGGTGTCCGACTCGACCCACATTCCACCGACGGGAACAAAACGTCCGGCGGCGACCTGCGCTTTGACGCGCTCGAACAGTTCGGGGTAATACTGCTTCAGCCACGCAAACTGCTGGGCGCTCGATG
Organism: Salinibacterium xinjiangense; assembly: GCF_014645015.1. Lineage (GTDB taxonomy): Bacteria > Actinomycetota > Actinomycetes > Actinomycetales > Microbacteriaceae > Rhodoglobus > Rhodoglobus xinjiangensis. Next base: position 25,624 of record NZ_BMLC01000005.1, on the reverse strand, counting down.
CGGCGAACGTGAAATCCGGATCCTGCTCCATGAGCGCCAGGACGTTGGAGAACGTGCGGGCTACCTTTCGCACGGTCTCTCTCACCGGCCACAGCCAGGCGGAGTCAAGGTGGGCGTGACCGACGGCGTCGAGTTTGTGAGCGCTGGCGTAGGCTGGCCGCGCCAGAACGTCGGCGAGCGCTGCGCGCCCGGCGGCGGCGGTGCCTGATACGTTCTCCGGATCGACGGCGTCGACCATTCGATCGAGCGCCATGAGGATCTCCAGCCGACGCGGCAGGGTCACGGGGAGCTCGGCCATGAGCCCGGCCAGCGTCCAGACATCCTGCACAAGCTCCCACACCTCGATGTCGAGGAGAGCGAGTTCGAGAGTGCGCAATTGGTAGACGTGCGCAGAACCTGCCGTCGCCTTGTCACCGAGCTCTGTCACCCCGAAGGTAAAGGTGCCCGCCACGTTCGGGTTTGCTGCTGCTTCGAGATAGACGTCGACCGCACTGCCGGGCTCACCCGCCGGCAGATAGCTGTTGAGCGGCTCAATGGCCTTGATGATGCGGCCCTGTGGGTCGAAGGCGGTACCCTCCGCCTGGAAGCCCGGCAGCGTGATGTTGTAGCCGAGGTCGACGACTACTTCGGGACGCGTGCCGTCGACATTCCAGTCTGACGGCACAGTACCGGTGATGTGGAACCAGACGGTGCTCCACGGCCGGCCCCAGCTGGATCCGACGGCAAAGGGCACATAAGGCTGTCGGCGTGCTTCGGCGAAGGGAACGGGCTCGTCGGACACCTCCCACGCCTCGATTTCCAGCGGTGAGCGATGGCGATAGACAGCCGGCAAGAGTCGCTCGCGCGTGAAACGCTCGATTCGCGCTTCGACGAGCGCCCTGTTGTCGTGCATGTTGTCTCCTTAGCTCAGACAAAGCCCCGCCGGGAAGGCGAGGATGGGAGTGGGGTGCCTGTCAGCCCTTGACTGCGCCGGCGAGTGCGAAAGATCCACCAATGCCGCGCGAGACGAGCACATACAGCGCGATCACGGGCACCGCATAGATGAGCGAGAACGCGGCGAGCTGACCATAGGCGATGGTGCCGTACTGACCAAAAAAACTGTAGATGCTGATGGCTGCTGGCTGCTTGCTGGGCGAGAGCAGAAGCACGAATGGAACGAAGAAGTTTCCCCAGGCCGCAAAGAAGACGTAGATCGAAATCACGGCGATGCCGGGTCTCATCAGCGGGATGACGATGGTTCGAAGTGCCCGCATGGCGGAAGCGCCATCCACCCAGGCGGCCTCTTCGAGGCTGATCGGCACCGAGTCCATGAAGTTCTTGGCCATGTAGATCGCCACCGGCAAGGAGGATGCTGCGAGGAAAGCGATCGTGCCGGGGATGGAATCGAGCAGGTTGAGCGCGACGAACAGTGCGTACACCGGCACCATGATGGCGGTGATGGGAAGGCAGGTGCCGAACAGAACCGTATACATGAACGGCTTATTGAAGCGCGCCTGGTATCGCGACAGGGGATACGCCGCCAGCAAAGCGATCACCACGGTGATCACGGCTGTCGATACCGAGATAATAAGGCTGTTCCACAGCGGCAGGAAGGTCAGCTCGGGCGTGAGCACGGCGGAGAAATTGTCGAACGACAGTTCAGCAGGCACACGGGTCTGGTAGGTGGCCGCCGTGTCGAACGACGCAAAGACGAGCCAGCTCAGGGGAAGCAGGAAGCAGAATCCGATGATGATGAGGGAGGCGTTGGCGAAGAACGCCGACATGCGCTTCGACGGTGCCGCGACAGAGCGCGTTCGAGGTCGCGAGTCGGGGGTGAGCGCCGGCTCGTGAGGCGTGGTGGGAGTGGTGGTGGTCGTCATCGGCTCAGTCCTTCGGTGCGCGAAGCGCTCTGATGTACACGATGGAGAAGGCCGCGCCGACGGCCAGCATGACCGTCGCGATCGCGGTGCCGTACCCGATGTCGCTGAACCGGAACGCCTCCTTATAGGCAAGGATCGGCAGCGTCGTGCTGTTGTTGCTCGGCCCTCCCCCGGTCATCACGAAGATGAGTGTGAAGAGTGACAATGTCTGGAGCGTGATCAGCATCAGTGTCGTGGTGATCGTCTGCCTGATCATCGGCAGCGTCACGTAAATGAGCCGTTTGGCGCCCCCAGCACCGTCGATCATGGCCGCTTCCGTAATCTCTGGCGGCACATCGTTCAGCGCCGCCTGGTAAATCATCATCGAGAAGGCAGCGCCTCTCCAGATGTTGGCGCAGATCACGGCGAGCATGGGGAAGCTGTACAGCCAGTTCGGACCGTCCAGTCCCACCACGGAGAGCATCTGGTTGAGAGTCCCGTCCTGGCTGAAAAATGCGTACGCCACGAAAGCCGCCACGATTTCCGGCAGGATCCACGCGGCCACGATGATCGTGCCCACGACGGCCCCGACCTTCTTATTGGCCTTGTTCATCAACAGTGCGAGCGACAGTCCGAGCACGGTCTGCGCGATCACCGCCGAGACGAGCGTGAAGACCACCGTGAGCCATACCGACTGGGGAAACAGCGGGTCGGCAAACAGGCGGGTGTAGTTGTCGACCCCGATGAACTGCGGATCGGTCGCCGCTCGGCCCGTCAGAGACGCGTCGGTGAGAGAGCCCCATAACGACCAGATGATCGGCCCCGCGAGAAACACCAGCATCAGGAAGATCGCCGGCACGAGCGGGATCATCCTGATGAGGCTGGTGAGGCTGCGGCGTCGGCTGCGGCGGGACCCTTCCTCGGGATCCCGCCGCAGTTCCGGCTGCGGTGAGGGTGTGAGCACTTCTGCAGTCACAGTGGATCGCTCCTGTATGTCGTGTTCTGATTTCTCACCGGGCCGAATTAGTGACTAGCCCTTATTGATCACTCCATCGGCTCCGACTATGCCCTCGATCGCCGCGTCATAGGCCGCTGCGGCCTCTTTCGGCGTCGCTGAGCCCGTGATGATGGCCTCTGTGGCACGCTGCACCTCAACCGAAATCTGGTTGTAGTCAGCAGTGGCGGGGCGGAAGTGCGTCACGGCGACCAGGTCGGTGACAGTGGCGACGAACGGATTGGCCGCGGTGTAGCTCGGATCGGCGGCCACATCTGCCCGCACCGCGATCTGCGAGTTCTCGTTGTCGTAGGAGAGGGCATTCTCCTTATTTAGCGCCATCGCCAGGAATTGGAACGCAAGATCGGGGTTGGCCGACTTCGCGCCCACTGCCAGGGTCCAGCCACCGGACATGCTGACTCCGCCTGGCTCCTGGCCATCCTGTGTCGGGAACGCGACAGCACCCATCTCATCGGCGTACTCGGGCCACGCGTATGAGCCACCCTCTACCCAGAATGACGGGGTGTATGACCCTTCGACCGTAGCTCCCAGGGTTCCCTTGGGGAACATCGTGCCGAAGACTTCCTGCCAGATGTTCGGGTCGAGAGCCTGTGCCGGCGTGAGTGCGTAGTTCTCGCTGTAAAGCGTGTCGAGGAACTCAAGCGAGTCGATGAAGCCCTGTGAGCCGGTGACCCACTTGGACGACTTCGAGTCGTATAGAGCATCCCCACCAAGCTCGGTTCCGTAGAGCAGCTCGTAGAAGCCCTGCATGTTGGAGCCTTCGCCGGTGCCGGTGCCGGCATACAGGTTGAACGGCACCACCGCGGGCTGTGAGACCTTGATGGCCGCTGCGGCATCGAGGATGTCCTGCCAGGACGACGGTTTCCACGGTACGGTCAGGCCAGCGGCCTTGAAGATCGATTCGCGGTACCAGATAGCGCGAGTGTCGGTGCCGAGTGAGACCGCGTAGATGCTTCCATCATCGCCGGCCCCTGCCGCTTTGGCGGCGTCGTCGAACTGCTTCCAGTCATCCCACTCGGCGACATAGTCGTCGAGGTTCAACAGGAACCCCGCCTCGGCGTCCGACCTGAGTGCCGTCGTGTCCTCGTAGAAGACGTCAGGCGCGGTCTCTGCCGAACGCTGCGACAGTGCGAGCTTGGTTTTGTAGTCGTCGTCGGTGCCGGCGACGGGTTGGAGTTCGACCGTGACGCCCTCGTTGGCCGCTTCGAAGTCCGCTTTCACCGAGGTGAAGAGGGTATCCAGCGCGGTGAAGGCGTCGGTCTTGATGTAACTGATCTTGAGGACTTTGTCCCCGCCCGCATCTCCGGATGCTGAACATCCGACCAGACCGATCATGGCCCCGATGGCTATCGCCGAGATGCCGATTGCTGCTGTCCTGCGCATGGTGCTCCCTTGCTCCACTGTGCGAATGTGACCATATCGATGACACACCGCGAGTGCAGGGTTGAGCGCTTCGTTGTGCCTCGGGCCAATAGTACATCGATTTGACTTATTAAGGCGAGGGTTTATCCGACGAGATATTCTCAGGCCAAAAGCAGTGATTTTGGGTTGGGGGTGAGTGCGCGATCGAGCACGAGACACGCCGCCCCGATCGCGGCGACGTCTTCGCCGACACCGGTTCCCACGACGCTGATGCGATGGATGCTGCGAGCCACCCGCAACTCTTCGAGGAGAGCAGGGATGCTTCGCTTGTAGTGGCCCGAGAGTCTCGACCAGAACGGCCCGCCGAAGACGACCCTGTCGAGATCAAGGAGGTTCGCCACCACCGAGACGGCCTTGGAGAGTCTCACGGCTGAGCGATCGAGGATGTCGGTCGCGGCCTCGTCGCCGGCGGCAGCGGCGGCGCACAGTTCGGTAAAGCGCTCGTCGATCGACACCGTGTCGAGCCCGATCGGGACACCACCGAACACGCCACGCTGATCCGCTTCGATCACCAGCGACCTCGGCATACAGGTCACGATCACGCAGCCCCTCAGACCGCAGAAACAGGGAGGCCCGTCGGGGTCCGTGACGATGTGGCCGATCTCCCCGGCGTTATCGGAACTGCCTCTCACCACCTCGTCCTTGACGACGAGGCCCGCGCCGATTCCCGTCCCGAGATAGAAAAACACGAAACTGCCAAGACCGCTCGGGCCACCGGCCCACATCTCGGCGACCGCGGCCGCCGTGACATCCTTATCGAGGATGGCGGGAAACCCGGTTCCCTCAGCCAACGCGTCACGGAGCGCCACCTGGTGCCACCCGACGAGGTGGGGCGGATCGACAACCGTTCCCCGCACCCTGTCGATCGGTCCGGGCGCGGCGATCCCGACTCCCCCGATTCGATCCCGCCTGACACCGGATTCGGAGACGAGGTCGGTGATGGCGCTCACCAGGCTCGCGATGATGACCTCGGGCTCTGTCGAGGTGGGAGTCGCATGGCGCGAACGAGCGACCACAGCGCCAGTGAGGTCGAGCATGACGAAGGTCATCACCGTGGGGTCGAGGTGCACTCCGAGTGCATACCTGCCGTCCGGATTGATTTTCAGGATCGTGCGCGGTTTGCCGGGGCCGCTGATCTCCTTTCCCGCCGCGACGATGAAATCGCGGTCGAGCAGCCGACGACAGATGTTCGAGATCGTCTGGGCCGAGAGGCCGGTTGCGCTCGCCAGCTCGACTCTGCTCAGGCCCGTGCGGGAACGACGGATCGCGTCGAGGATGACCGACTGGTTGAAGTCGCCCATGGCCGGCAGATTAGTCCCGCGGCGCATGGTGAATTGCGGCTGCTCTGCCACGGCGCATCCTTACTCTCGACAACTGCAGGATAGTCCCTGGGTGCGCCCTGGGACCGGACTCAGAATTCCTCGTGGGTCTCGGGGTCGCCACCCCAAAGTCGTTCTGACTCCAACGCGGAAATGGCCGCGATCTCGTCGGCCGAGAGTTCGAAATCGAAACCCTCGAGGTTCTCGCGTCGCCGTTGCGGATCGGCTGACTTGGGAATGGGTACCGCTCCCAGCTGCACAGGCCAGCGCAGCACGATCCGGGTGTGGCTGACACCCTTCGAGCTGGCAAGAGACGGGATGACCGGGTCGGTGATGAGCGACTTCTGGGTCGCCAGCGGGCCCAACTCTCCGTCACGATGCCGAGACTGTCATGCACTGCCCTCACGCCGACCTGGGGGAAGTGAGGGTACAGCTCGATCTGGTTGACTGCGGGAGTGACACCGGTCTCATCGGCCAGCCGCGTCAGCTGGTCCGTAGTGAAGTTGCTGACCCCGATCGACCTCACCAACCCTCGGTCGCGAAGTTCTATCACCGCCCGCCACGAGTCGACGAATCTGTCGAGCTTCGCCAGCGGCCAATGAATGATGTAAGGGTCGACGTAGTCGAGTCCGAGACTCTGGAGTGACTCTTCGAATCCCTCGAAGGCCTGGTCGTAGCCGTGATGGCGACCCCGGACGCGCGAAGCCCCTCCCCCACTTCCGACTCGTTGTGATATTTACGAGCCGTGTCCAGAGGGCGATTTCCGGCGCGGATCCCCTCGGCTACAGCAGCTACCCCGTCGGCTCCCCACATTCCGAACGTGCCGAGACCGATCGCGGGAATGGAGTTCCCGTCGTTCAGGGCGAGTGTCGGAAGAGTCGCACCATTGGGATTCACCATGTGAGCCTAGGGGAATATCCCCATCGAGTGGGCAAAGTCATCATCACCGACGTTCTGCGCTTGTCAGCACCAGCAGACACTGCAATACTCACACCGCAGAGACGACACTCATGGTTCGGGAGACAGGACAGCCGATGACCCAGGTATCCCGAGGAGCTTCCCCCGCACATCCATCCCTTGGACAGGGGCGCCCGACATGGAACGTCGTCGCAGACGGGGCCGTGTCGTTAAAGAGCCTCACGCTGCGTGATGGCACAGTCGAACTCAACGTGCCCGAGGAGGCACGGTTCCTCGAGTTCCTGCTCGACGGCACTCTCGCCTTCGCCCTGTTCGACTCCGGCGTCGTCCAGACGGGTCCGAATGACCGCGATGAACATGCGCTGCCGCATCGACTTGAGCGGTTTTACACGGTCGTGCGGGGAGCCGGATGTGTCTCCATCGACCTCCGCGACGCGCATCCTGTGTCGGCATCGATCACCCATCTCGACGATACGCGGGTGAAGCTCGTCGTCAGTTTCGGATCGGTTGACAGTCCAGCGATCGTGCGCGTTCGGACAGAGTCGGTTTCGGTTCCGGGATTCGCGCGCGGCTCCGCGAAATTCTCGGACCCCCTGGACGAGCAGACACACCTCACGGCGCTCTGGGCAAATCAGGTCGGAACCCTCGGTGGCATCGAGGTCCCCGGATCCGTGTATCCCACCCTGAAGCTGCCCGAACGCGAATATTGGAGCCTCAACACGTTCTTCGATCCCGATTCCTGGAGCGTGCTCAACTGCCTGAGCTTCTCGGGTGATGGGTATCTCGTCAATCAGGCCCGGCTCGTACTGGATCGGGTTCGATCGGACATCACCGCAGACGGCGTAGTCCCGCACCACTACGATTCACACAAACCCGTGTATCTCGCGATCTCCGGCGCAACCCAGCCCGGTCCCAACATCTTCTTCTGTCTCGCGGTGCTCGACCATGTCGCTGCCACCGGGGATCGAGACTACTTGCGCACGCTCTGGACGGACACACTCATTCCCTGTGTGGATGCGCTCCTCGCAACGCTCGATTCCGACCATGATTTGCTCCGCTCGGGCGGTCCGCTGTGGATCGATGTCTTCCGGCGTGAGGGAATAACCCTCGACACGAACGCCGCCACGGTGCTTCTCCTCAGCCGGATGATCGACGCCGCGACACACCTCGGCGAGACCGGGACTGCGGGGAGGTGGCGTGCGAATCGTGACCGGATCAGTGCCGCGATCGAGGGCTTCTGGCGCGGAGACCACTACGCCACCGTGCTGCCAGGGACCGGTGACGATCTCGACATGCACGACTCCGATGACGTGTTGGTGGTGCTCGCTGGAGTCGCTGACGATGCGCGCGCTCGCGTCGTATTCGATCGACTGGAAAGTTCGGGGATGCACCCGGGCGGTCGTGGCACGTGGGTCAGTGCGCGCGGGTACGGGCCCGAGCTCTGCTACGACGGCAACGTGGGCGATTCGAACTGCGCCTTCGCGCGCATCTGGTGGGCCGAGATGCGCGCGCGCCGGGACCGCGGCGACCGCGGCGCATTTCTGGCCATGTTCGAGGCCGTGCGCGCTGACCTGATCGAGCACACCTGGATGGGCGAACGTTACGACGCTCACGGCGCCATGACCCGTGCCGATGGCTACCACGAGTATCCGGGCATTCTGGACATCCTGCTGAGGGAGGGCGTCTACGGTCTCATCGTCGATGTGGCGAAGGTAGATATCCGGCCCCAGCGCGACGGCGACCTGTTATACCGGCTCGGAGACGTCGGAGTCGAGCGCTCGGGCCAGGACTGGCGCGTGATCGTGCCGGGCGAGGGCACCAGAGATTTTCTCTTCCACGACCTCGGGGCCGGGGATTTATACCGCTGGGGGGATGAGGTCGGCACAGTGGCACCCGACGGAACGCTCGCCCTTGCCGGACCTGCTGGGATTGAAAACACCCTCACACGCCTGAGCTAGCGTCTGTCTGGTAAACGAGTGGAGGGTTCGCTGAGACGCTCGTCCGGTGTCGAGGTTTCAGGTGTTGTCGGATGCTCAGTGGTCGTTGAACGATGGGATGCTGCCGCGCCCGACGGGCCCGAAGGGAAGACCGTTCGCTGACGTACGGACGGTGGGCGAGGGCATCGTCTACCGGTATCGATGTGGCATCGCCTGGCGGTGGATGGCACCGGGGATCGAATGCTCGAGAAGCCGACGGCTGCCGCCGATGCTGCCGCGGTCTGATCGATTGATCTTTGCCGGTGGACTCCACGATCGCCCGGGAGAGGCCGCGTGCCTCCAGAATTGGGGTGATCATCTCAGTTCACTTCCTTTCCGACCGGAACCGCTGGGCGGTGTGATCGATTACTGGTGATGCATTTCGCGTCGTCCTTCGGCGCACGAGTTGTGGATACAAGCTTTCGAATCGAGCCCGGCGTCATCGGATCCCGCCTTCGGACATGCTCGTCGGCCACCCTGCCCCGGGAGAGGCGACGAGCAGTTGCCCCAACCCGCGCGCTCTCCACGGGCCGAAGCTTGCGGGAACGGCGAACACCTCGCCAGCCGAAAATTCGATCTCACCCGTGCCCTCGATGGCGCCTGAGCCCTCGAGCACGAGCGCCACCGCGAATCCAGAATTAACCCTGGCTGTGTTCTCAGGGCCCGCCGTCACCTGGTGAAGTCGAAAGTAGGGGTCCGCGAGTTCGGGCAGCAGGCTCACCGGTACAGGCGTGCGAACGTTCAAGTCATGCCGCACCACCAGACTCTCGAGCTCCGACGCCCCGAGAGCATCCACTGACACAGCTGGGAGTACCGTGTCGAAGCCGAGGCCGAGGTGCGAATCGTCGCGAGTCGATGTCGTGATCGACCATTCAAGCAGGATCGAGAAGTCGGTGGGTTCCTGTACCTCGGCGACGAAGATTCCACCATCGATCGCGTGGGCCGTACCCGCCGGAATAAGGATCCCCATGCCGCGCTCCACCTCGACCCGATTCATGTGGGCGAGCATCCACTCGCTGTCCTGAACATTCATCCGCCGTTCGAGTTCTGCGCGATCGACGCGTGTATTCCACCCGACGTACACCGCTGCACCCGGTTCCGCGTCGAGGACGAACCATGCTTCTGTCTTGCCATAAGGGCAGTCCAGGTGGCTCACGGCAAAAGCACGCTCGGGGTGCACATGCACGGGGAGCCGCTGGCGTGCATCCAGAAGTTTGACGAGAAGCCCGACATCTGAGGTGGAGGATGCCCCTTCGTGACCAGCGCCGATCCAGCCCGCGCGGTCTGCGGCAACCAGATCACGCAGGAGCTCACCGCTCAGGGTGCTCGCGAGACCGGAGCGTGCTTCGCCCACGCGACTGACCGTCGAGCCGAGCCATTCTTCAGGCTGGTATTCGGAGGTCTGCTCGATTCCGCGCAGAGCTGCGATCCTGTCGCCACCCCGGTAGAAGTGGTCGATGAGATTGGGGGCAAGGACGAGTGGGTTCACAGGAGGATTCCTTCCATAGTTATGGGAATGGGAGCGGGGATCTCGCCGGAACCGCGCTGCACGAGCGAGGTGGGCACGATCCATTCCCGGGGTTCGGTCGTGGGGTTCTCGCGAAGTTCCAGCAGCCGCTCGATCGCGGCGTTGCCGATGAGGAACGGGTCCTGGTCAACGCAACTCACGCCAGGGCGCAAAACGTCGGCGAGGGAGAAATCGCCGAAGGCGATAAAGGCAGTGTCTCCCCTGCCGATCCTGTGAAGCGAGGTCGCGAGCCCGATGGCCGCCTTCGTATTCGACGCAAAGAACGCGGTGGGCGGGTCATCCATGCCCAGCAGCCTCTGCGTCTCTGCCGCATAGTCGAGCGAGCCGTCGACAGTCCATGCCACGAGAGCTGGGTCGAGTTTCATGCCAAATTCCTCATGCAGGTCGCAGTAGCCATGGAAGCGACGGCGGACGGTCAGAAACCTCTCGTCCTGGTCATAAAACGCGATCCTGCGATGACCGAATGATGCCAGTTGGCGCAGGGCGAGCTGGGTAGCTCCGTAGTCGTCCACGACGACGCTGTCGTGCGCGGGACTCGGACGATCGACGGCGACGACGGGTGTCAGCGCACGGTACGGCTCGAGGTACGGCAATTCGTCGGCGACGGGAGCGAAGATCACCCCGGCGACCTGGTGGCCAGCGATGAGATTGAGAAGCTGGCTGCGTTCACGCTCAGGGTCAAGCCCCGTGGTTGCGACCAACACGCTGAGTCCCTCGACGAGCGCTCGCGCTTCGATCGCGCTAACCAGGGAAGCGAAGAAGGGGTCGGCGAGCGAGTCGATGACGACGCCGATGCCTCCGGCGGTGCCCGACTTGAGGGATCGCGCGGCGGTATTCGGTACATAGCCCAGGCGCTCGATGGCGGCGAGGACACGACCGCGGGTGTCAGGATGAACCGAAGCTTCACCGTTGACGACCCTGGAGACTGTCTTTATGCTGACGCCCGATTCTTCAGCGACCTCTTTGATCCCTGGCCGGCGCATCAGCGAATCCGGCCGTTGGTGACGATGGACGACTCAGGCGATGCGATCATGGACGCAGACTCGGCTATGAAAAGATGCTCCACTGGTCGTGCCCCCTGACAGCGTTGTCATGTGCGTGTTTCGTGAAGTGAAATCCGTCATCCGCTTATGATGTGTTCATAATGACAACGCTGTCAAGTGTTGTCAAAAAATTCGTTTAATGCACGGAGCAGCACGTGATCATCCTTATCGCCGGTGCCGCCGGAAGCGGTAAAAGCAGCCTGGGGTGCGAGCTCGCGCGATCGCTCGCACTGCCGATCCTCGACCTCGATACGCTCACGAACCGCCTACTGCAGGGGATCAGCGAACCACTGTTCACCGGTCGTCACTGAAACGATGGGTCCCTGCGAATTGTCATCCGACCCGCCCGGTATGCGGCGCTGCTGTCCACCATCGCCGAGCAGATCGCTGTTGGTTCGGGTGCCATCGAAGTCGCACCATTGACAGTGGAACTCCAGGGTTGGGCCGAATGGGAGCTACTTTCTAATGCGGCAGGCGGAGCTCTCACCGTGGTCTGGCTTTCGGCTTCAGAGAGAACCCTCGCAGCCCGTCGCGCAGGCCGCGCAGCAACCAGGGACAACCACATCGTCGACCCACCCGCGGGAGAGACTCCCCAGGTTCCGCACATTGTCGTGGGTGCTGCCCTCGCCATCTCCCAACAGGTGGCGATCGTGAGACGGCACCTCGACCTCATCGAAGCTCCCTCGGCTGATCATCCGACTTTCTCCCGGACCTTCGCGGGTGCACTGTTCGACCTCGACGGAACGCTCGTCGACTCCACTCCCTCCGTCAACCGGTCATGGCCCCAGCTTGCCGAGGAGTACGAGTTGACAGTGGATCTTCTTGCCCAAGGGCCACGGCCAGCCCGTCGCGAGGGTCATCGCCAGTGTGTTTCCTCCCCATCTCGCCGATGAAGCACTCGCCAGGGTGATCGAGATCGAAGCCGCCAACATGGACGGCATCGTCGCGCTGACCTCAGACGACCGGGGCTCGCTGGCCGCATGGGCCGATCGGATCCCCGTCGTGTTCGTCGACCGGGCACCGCGAGGACTGGCCGCAGACATCTTCATCCAGGATGACTTTCGCGGAGCGTTCGATGCCACCATGCACCTCATCGGTCATGGCCATCGACGCTGGTCTTCCTGGGAGGCAAACTGGCGCTGCCAACGATCGCTGTGCGATTCGAGGGCTATCGCTCGGCGCTCGACGAATCGGCGATCGGCTACGATGACGAACTCACCGCTCTCGATGCGAGCACCCGGGAGAGCGCCGCGGCTGCGCTCGACCGTTTTGCCGGGCTCGCACTCCCGCCGACCGCCGTGTTCTCGTCAAACGCCCTATCCACCATCGCCATGATTCCCTCGCTGGGCGAGCATCCGCTGGGCCTGATCGCGTTCGGCGACTTTCCGCTCGCCGATATGGTGAGCCCGTCGATAAGCGTGATCGAGCAGGATCCGATCGAGCTCGGTCGCCTCGCGGCCACTCGCATTCTTGACGGGATCGAGAGCCCTGGCTACGCGTTCTATCCACGAACCATACTCAATGTGCGGCTCATTGAGCGAATGTCATGCCAGCAGTTCGGCACTGCTTTGATACCCGGTTAGCCTCGGCGTGCCCTACAGCTCGACCGCGCGCTTCTCGCTGTGCGATGTTATCGCGGCGTTGTAAATGAGATGGGTGAGCGCCGCCTCCTCCGGGCGAACAGCGCCGAATCGATCGCCTAGGGAACCGTGACGCTCGGCAAGGAAGACGGCCCACATCTGCAGGATGGTGTCAGAGAAACCCGACTCGAAATTGGGGCCGGTGACCGTAGGCCACACCGACTGGCTGCCCGAATCCACCTGCTGCCAGACCTGCTCGCGCCCACCGCCCGGCACCGTCGTCACCGTGAAGATCTCAACCAGCTTAGGGTTTTTGGTGCTGAACCTGACGCCACCGTCAAGGCCGATCGCCTCGAACTCCCAGGTGTTCTTCTGGCCGGGATCGATGCGCTTCGTCTCGGTGGTGAGCGGGAAGCTGACGCCATCGTGACGCGCCCAACTGTGAATGACCGCGTTATCCCAGGTGTCGCAATCGACAGTCGAGCCATCGGGCCCTGGCCGCTCCGTCACGATGTTCTGCAGCACTCCGTACACCGAGTCCGGCACCCATCCGAGGCGCAGCGGAACGTGCCAGGTATGCATCCCGAGATCATTGAGCACCCCTGCCTTTCCACAGAACTGGGTCTGGCGCTTCCAGTTGATCGGCTTGTTCACGTCGATGTCGCTCGAGTGCAGGAAGCTGTTGCGCGCCTCAACGATCGTTCCGAGAGCACCGGAGCGTACGTAGTCGATAGCTACCTGCGCACCGGGAAAGAACGGCATCTCACTTGAGCATCGAACAAAGCTCTCGGGATGCTCCGCAATCGCCGCGAGGATCGCCTGGACTGCGTCCCCGTCGATTCCGAACGGCTTCTCGGCGAGGAGTCCCTTGCCGCTTCGGATCACGTCCGTGTAGATACCTTCGTGCAGATCGTGGCGCACAGCGACGTAGATGACGTCGATACTGTCATCCGAGAGCAGTTGCTGGTAGTTCGTGGTCTTGGTTACGACGGTGTCGATCTCGTCGAACCATTCGAGCGCTGCCGGGTTGATGTCACAGACCGCGGTGAGTCGCGGTCGCACCGGATGCTCGATAAGCGCAGGCCATCGCTGGATCGCCGCGGCGATCTCGCGCCCCATGAGGCCACCGCCGATGATGGCAATGTTTACGCGTTCCGCGGTCATGCCGCGGCTCCCGTCACCATCGCGAGGGCGGTATCGACGTCGGCTCCGTCGTGAAGGATCGCGAGCAGTGCGGCGGTGATGGCTGCAGGATGCTCGTGCTGGACGATGTTTCGCCCGTAGACGATGCCGCTCGCTCCTGCGCCGAGCACGGCGACCGTACGCTCGAGCAGAGTCCGGTCATCCACTCGACCGCCACCGCGCACGAGGACAGGAATGTCGCCGGCAACCTCAATGACGCGACCGTACTCGCTGATATCGGTGCTGGGGTCTGCCTTGATCAGGTCTGCGCCGAGTTCGACGGCCTGGCGCACGAGGGTCGTGATCTTGTCGATATCGCCGTCAACCTGATAGCCACCCGCCGTGCTGTTGTTTTGCATGACGAGGGGTTCGATCATGAGGGGCATTTCATAGCGGGTTGCCTCGGTCCTGAGGGCCATGATCGACCGGATATTCGCCTCACGCACCTCGGGGTGCCCGGGCAGCTGAATGAGGTTGACGCACACGGCGGCAGCATCGAGTCGCACCGCCTGCTCGATCGCATCCGGAAGATGGTGGCTGTAGAGCATCGCGTCGAGTGGGTTTCCGTACACGTTGGCGATGTCTGTGCGCATCACGAGGGCCGGCTTGCTCTTTCCTGGCACACGCTGCAGGTATTTGGCCTGTCCAAGGGTCAATTGCACGGCGTCTGGCCCCGCTTCGACGAGCGTGTCGACGACGCTCTGCATGTCTTCGATCCCGGCGATGAATGACTGTTCGCCGAAGAAACCATGGTCCACGGCGACATCGAGGAGGCGCCCCGAACTCGGATTGAAGAGACGGTTCAGTCGGTACAACGACATGGGGTGGCTCCTGCTCTTGAGGTATCGGTCGTGAGGGGTTTCTGTTTGCCTCCCGATGTGACACAGTATCCCCGGTGAGACAACGTTGTCTAGGTTGCTCTCACCGAAGCTGGACGGAGAGTGATGGGCGACATCGTGGTGGCCGGACATATCTGTGTCGACCTGACCCCAACCGTGGACACCAACGCGCGCATCGACCCCGGCACCCTCATTGGAGTCGGCCCGGTCAACATCAGCCTGGGCGGGTGTGTCGCCAACACCGGCATCGCATTGGCCGAACTCGGAGCGACCGTGCGGCTGCATGCGACGATCGGTAATGACGAACTGGGTCGCATCGCCGAACGTAAGATTGCTGAGCACTCGAATCTGAGCGCCGACCTCAGCATGTCCGCCACCCTCGCGACCTCGTACAGTCTCGTGATCGAGCCGCCAGACACCGACCGCACATTCTGGCACCACACGGGAGCGAACGCCGAATTCACGGGAGCCCAGCTGCAACTGGATTCCGCCGACCTTCTCCATGTCGGGTATCCACCCCTGCTACCAGGACTTCTTAGCGATGGTGGTGCACCACTCGTCACCCTCTTCACCCGCGCCCACCGCAACGGCACGACCACCTCCCTCGACCTTGCCGTCGTCGACACTGCCTCCGAGGCGGGCAGCTACGACTGGGAGCTGATTCTGGGCAGTGTGCTCCCCCTTACCGACATCATTTCCCCGAGCGTGGATGATCTGACCTCCGCAATCGGAGCGGTTCACTCTGACGATTGGACCGTCGAGGCGATGGCCGAGAAACTGCTCGCCTGGGGCGCCGCTGTCGTGGCAATCTCCGCGGGCGCCGAGGGTGTGCTGCTGCGCACGGCCGGAGCCAAACGCCTCAGGGACGGTGGACGGATGCTGGCGCCGCTCGCCGATCGCTGGGCTAACGTCACCCTGCGCATGCTGCCCCGCCGCGTGGATAAGATCCACACCACCAATGGTGCCGGTGACGCGTCGACGGCAGGGCTGTTGTTTGCCATGCTGGGCGGGGCCGACCCGCGCGCGGCTCTCGAGTGGGCGGCCGCAAGCTCAGCGGCGATCGTGACCGGGGCGCAGCCGAATCCCCAGGTCCTTCGCACGCTCGCTCCCCACCTCGTCCCGCTCAACTGAACCGT
The DNA here is from genome assembly GCF_014645015.1 of Salinibacterium xinjiangense. GTDB lineage: Bacteria > Actinomycetota > Actinomycetes > Actinomycetales > Microbacteriaceae > Rhodoglobus > Rhodoglobus xinjiangensis. The sequence goes on along the minus strand of NZ_BMLC01000005.1, from coordinate 9,828 downwards.
CGGCCGATACCGGAGGATGAGGCAGATGCAGGCGCGGCCACCCACCATGAATGATGTCGCTGCCACGGCATCCGTCGGCCTCAAAACCGTCTCGCGCTTCGTCAATGGCGCCACAAACATCGATCCGGTTCTGGCCGCTCGCATCGCTCTCGCGATCGAGGCCCTGGACTACCGCCATAATCTTGCCGCCGCGAGCATCCGGCCCGGCCGCTCATCAAAGCTCATCGGGCTGGTGATCAGCGACCTCGCAAATCCCTATTACTCGAGCCTCGCGCGGTCGATCGAGCGCGTCTGCTCGGAGCACGGCTATCTGCTGATGTCGATGAGTTGCGACGAGGATACCGAGCGGCATCAGCTGCTTATCGACAGGTTGATCGCCCAGCGGGTCGATGGACTCATCGTGGTGCCCCCGCGCGACGACCCCAATGCCTGGGCCGATGGCGCGCGCTGGCGCATACCGCTGGTCGTCGTCGACCGTCCGGTCACTGCCCCGGGAATCCACACGATCCTTGCCGACAACGCCGGTGGTACCGAGGCAGCCACCGCTGAGCTGGTGCGGCAGGGCGCCGCACGCGTGGCGTTCATAGGCGACTCTCTCAAGCTGTACACGATGCGCGAGCGGCTCGCGGGGTACCGGCGGATCATCGAGCACGACGACCTGAGGTTATCGGCCAGGCTGACGTTCACCGGCGCGCACACCGCCGACCAGGCATCCGACATCGTGCTGTCGTTGCTGGAGAAGAACCTCGCCGATGCGATCTTTGCGGCAAACAACCGTTCAACGATCGGCGCCCTGCGCGCCTTCGCCCGTGCAGGCCACCGGCTTCCGCTGATTGGATTCGATGATTTCGAGGCCGCCCCGCTTCTGAATCCCGCGGTGTCGGTTGTGGCTCAGGATGTCGCCGAGATGGGTCGCGTCGCCGCCGAGACCGTTCTCGCCGCCGCCCAGGGCCTCGCTCCTCTCGTTGAGACGCACGTGCTGCCGACTCGGCTGGTGCTACGCGGGTCGGAGGCGAAGGAGATAAGCGGGACCGAGTGGCTCGAGTGATCAGGCGATAACGCTCGTGCACTGTCTCCTTGATCGGCGTCGGCGATGTAAGGATCGCGGCACTTAGGTGTGAACGAGCTCACCAATCGTTCCCAGTGGCAGCGCCATCCACCCCTCCCTTTTCGCCCGTTCGCGCGAATGATCGGGTATTCCATACGTCTGGCCTCGCGCGTGAGCACGAGCGACGAGTGCCGCAACAACCGCGTCGAACGCATCGTCGGACCGCGACATCAACGCGACATGTGCTGGCTGCAGGTCAAGCCACGGTGCGAGAACCTGCAGATTCTCGGTTGCGGACGCTCGCGCTGGGAGCTCGGTCTTATACCCGTCGACCGCGACACCCCAGACCCTAAGAGCAGCCCGCGGATAGACCTCGACCAGTACGTCGGCCCCGGATCTATCCACGATGATGTCGCCCCTGTCTTCAAAGAAGGAGAGAAGTTCTACACAGTGCATCGCCATTGGGCCGAGCCGATCAGTCGACACACTCAACGGCCAACGGCCAACCCTCTCCCTGACGAAACGGTCAGTGTCTCGATACGCGAGTCGGCGGCGCCATGCCGATCCGGCCAATTCCCGCGGCGCGACTTCTCTGCGCGAGTGTGCAGCGATAAAATCCACGAGCTCATCGGGCCAGCCGAACGGGCAATCGATGCCGACTTTCTCCGCGCCCACCGACAAATCCATGATCTCTGAATCGTTGATCCCCAACCGAAGCTGCTGAACAGCCGCCGTCGAACCCTGAACCGTCCCGGGTTTCGTGCCGCTTTCTTTCGTTGAAAGGATTTGGTTATGCCCAACAAACATCCCCTCGAGGTTCGTCAGCCTGCGACCCAGATGGCCCTGGATCGTCTGCGTAATTACCCGTCCCCGTGGGCGGCATGCCGAGACCTGGGCGAGAAGTTGAACGTTGGCCCGGAGACGCTGCGGAAGTGGGTCCGGCGGGCTCAACCCGATGCCGGGACGAAGTCGGGGCCCTCGAGCTTGGAGCTGGAAGAGATACGCCGGCTGAGGAAGGAGGTTCGTGAGTTGAAGGAGACAAACGAGATCCTCAAAGTTGCTGCGTTTTTCTTCGCGAGGGAACTCGACCCTCGCCGCCACGGATAGTCGCGTTCATCGACCAGATGAAAGCTGATGGTCGCGGAGTCGAGTCGGCCTGTGAGGTCCTGCGCATGCAGGGCGTGGGGGTCGCTGCGCGAACATATCGGGCGTGCAAGAGACATGCCGCGCCGCCGCACGCGTTCAGCGACGCCGGAATCCTCGACGTGTTCCACCGGCTTCACCAGCGGGACGCGAAGGGCCGGCCCAAACCCGAGGTCCTCTATGGGCTGCGGACGATGACGGCGTGGCTGTCCCGCAACGGGTTCCCCGGAGTGTCCAAGCACACGGTCGACCGCCTCATGCGTCTGGCCGGGATGAACGGACTGGTCCGCGGCAGGAAAACCAGGACCACGGTCCCTGCCAAGGATGGCAAACGCGCCGGTGATCTGCTGAACCGGGACTTCACCGCCCCATTCCCGAATCATTCCTGGGTGACCGACTTCAGCTGTGTCGCCGCCTGGGCCGGGTCCGAGCGACCTCCCGGCTGATCGTCAACGGCGCCCGATTCAGCAGCGTGGCAATATGCCGCACCCCCTGGCTTTTGGCGAGCTAGAAGCCGATCTCTTCCCACTCACGCAACGACAAGAGCCCCGAACGGGGAACACTGAAATCTTCAACTGGAGGAGATAGCACCTTCTGATCGTCGCTCAACCACCGGTAGGCAGTCGCCCACGAAACCCCCGCGGCCCGCGCCGTAGCGGCCATCGACAACCCCGCGGCGAGCCCTTCCCAGAACGCCAAACGAACATCCAACAGCGACCACGGTCTGCCCATCGACGACACCCCATAGAACTCAGGGTGTTGCGCTCACCACCTGAACTCGCCGAGATGGGTTTCCGAAACAGTCGAGTCCCCCAGCAATGCAGCGATCTGTGACCCGTGAAATCTGCCCGATCGCATGTCTCGATAATCATTAGCTATTCAAGACACGGCAGATAGCTTCCAGGGATCTTGGTCAGAAAGCACGACGGCAGCGTTTCGGCGACTTTGATTTCAGCAACGACTTTTGGACAGGTCCTCCACCCTAAAAAATCAGGGTACAAGGTGAGTCAGTTTGACCTGTCCTAAACGATCGTTTTCGGAGTGCTCGTCATGCTCATGGTCGTCGCGTCGGTGGAACTCAAGCCGAGCGGGCTCGCATGGATGGCTGCAAAGGCGGGTACCGTGCGGCGGTTGCCTTCTTGAGTGGATGAGCCTCGGCTTCGCTCGGCCTGGTCTCGACTTCGCTCGACCGACGCAGTGCGCTCAGCGCTCGCCGCGCGCGATCGCGAGCGAGATCAGGCTCTCATCTGGCTGAGGAGCATCGGTGCGCGACACCAGCACCCCGCTTCCCTCGGGAGCGAAGAAGTCGGCGTCGAAGGGTCGCAGACCATACCGGTTTGCCATTTCGCTCAGGTGATCGTGGGTGAACCGATCGGTGATTCGCTTCGCCGCGGGATTCCACACGTTGCCGACACGGAACGAAGCGCTCGGTGACACGAGTTCCCACTTGCGGGGCTCAGACATCCTCACCCCGAGCGACTGCCCTACCGGCTCCCCTTCACTCGGTATCTCGTACGACTCGATCTTGCGTTCACCATAGAAACCCTTGTCGAGAGCAGATTCGTAAGCGTTCGGGATGCCGCTGATTGCCACCGTCTCGATCCGTGCCGCCCCGAACCAGCTCATCGCCGAATGAGGGTCGAACCCCCGCCAGTTCGAGCCGAACATCGCCGTCCACGATGCATCCGCGGTAGCAAGTAGCAGGTTGCGACGATCCTGGCTCGAGTCGAGGGGAACGAGATTGGCCAGGAGAGCCGGGAGCGAGCCCGAGACGGTTTCCGGCACGAGCGGCTTGCCGAACTCGCGGCGAACGTGGACACCCCGAACCCCGCTCACGAGTGTCTCGACACAGTGCTCGACCGGCGCATGAATAAAAAGGATCGTCGATGTGACCGGTAGCCACTCGCCCTCGAGGAGAAGGCGCGAAGCGTATTTGTCCGAAGAGCGCTCAGTCATGCGCCGAGCTTCTCACGATTCGGGTCATTCGCAAGCGCCGACGAGCTTCAAAAGCACTTGAGCGCCGAGGTCTATGGTTGGGACGTTGTCGAGGACGCGCTGCTCGTGTGCATCTCCCCGCCGACTTGTGCCCGGGCTCCCGCATCGCTGTTTGTCGTACTCGACGTAATAGCGCTTGCCGTCCTTCGTATATTGGAGGTCAGGACGGTTGATGCCGACTCTGGAGCCGCTCTTGTTGACCTGATGCTGATTAACACGGACGTCGCTAATGACGTGCCCCACAGCTTGGTTACCGGCGCGGGTGTGAAGATCAGTCCGGGATGGATGTTTGGTTGAAGCGTAGCTCGTGCTCGATCGGTGTCAAATATCCGAGCTGTGAGTGGCGCCTCTGCCGGTTGTAGAAGATCTCGATGTAGTCGAATATCGCATTCGCCAGGTCGATCCTCGTGCGCCATTTCTTCCTGTTCAGCATCTCGATCTGCATGGATGACCAGAACGACTCCATCATCGAATTGTCGTAACAATCGCCGATCGTGCCAAACGACGGCATCAGCCCGGAGGCGCGGATCTTGTTCGTGAACGCCCATGAGGTGAACTGGACTCTGCGGTCGGCATCAACGATCCCGCCAGCGGCAGGTTGGCGATTCTTAGTCGCCATGTCGAGGGCATTGACGACGAGAGTCGAGTCCTGCGCGTTGTCGATCGACCAGCCGACGATCTTCCGGGAGAAGGTGTCCATCACGGCGCAACAGAAAACCTTCCCCTCTCTCGTGGGATGTTCTGTGATGTCGGTAACCCAGAGTTCGTTCGGGGAGAGCCGGTGGAACTTGCGGTGAACGAGGTCATCGGCGGTCACAACCCCGTGCAGTCGCTTCACCTTCGCCGGCCCCGGAAGTCCGGCGATCCGGGCATGACTCATGAGAACGGCGACGAGCCGCTCGCTGACCCGAACACCCATCCCGAGGGTCAGCTCGGCGTGGACGCGCCTGGAACCGTAGGTTTGCCGCGAGGCTCTGTGAACCTCCCGGATCAGCCCGGTCAACCATTGCCGACGCATCTGAGTCGGCGACAGGACGCGGTTCTTGTATTTGTAATACCCGGGGCTGCTGACGCCGAGAAGCCGGCAGCAGACTTTGGCCCGGTAGCCCGCCTTCACGAGGGTCTCGACTACCGGGTGAATCCCTTTGGGCCCGGGTGATCCTCCCCGAGCAGCTTCGCCGCGACCTTCAGAATCTCGACTTCAGTTTCGAGCTGCCGAATCCGTTTCTTCGCCTTCGCCAACTCCATACTCTCCGGCGTCCTTATCCCGGGGCGTTCCCCTCGATCGATCTGATCCTGGCGAACCCAATTGTGAATCGCCGCCGCGCTCACCCCCAGCTCAACGGCTGCGGTCGTGATCGGTTTGCCGGCGCGAACGAGCGCAACTGCTCGCATTCTGAACTCAGCGGGAAAGGGACTTGGCATGGATGAAGCCTCTCAAAGAGAGCCCGATCCACACACCATTTCGGGTAACCAAACCATGGGGCACGTCACTTCCCCAAGTCGACTTGGAAGAGCTTCGATCCGACCCGCGTTTTGGCCGAATCGCGTCGATCTCAGGATCGCACCACTCGACCGTTAAGTCCTGTCGAAAGCCAAACGTCACAGGTCGTTGTTCCCGTGCCGCCATCCAGCCCGCCGATCGGTCTGATGAGCGTAGCAATCGGATCAGGACTTCAGCGCCTACATCTGAGAGCCTGTCCGATGGCTGGTTGACCTTGCCGAATACCGGACGATCCAGCGAAATCAGCGGAGGAATATCCCAGGACTTACAGGGCTGAAAATGGCGAGCACGGCCATGCCGGCAGCACCGGCAATTCCCGCGACTGCTCACAGCAATTGAGTCTCTGTGTCCTTCGGACCACGATCAGCGAGAATGCTCGGAGCTCAGGGGTGACCAGGCAGGCTTTGGCAGGCAATCAGGTCGTTATCAAAATCAAGCCGGGCGACGTCCCCATAGTAGGGATAGTAGGTGTTGAACCAGGCTTGTGCTTCCTGCCAGGTGCCGAAGTCGCCACAGTTCTTGGTATCACCGGGGTTCGCCGGTGATACGGGCGGTGGCGGTGGCGGTGGGGGCGTGCTGGAGTCGCACGGTGTGAGTGCTTCAACGCCCGCGCCGAGCACACTGCTGCCGCCGAGCAGAACCCGCTGTCGTGTGCCGAGAGCTTGCAGGTCGGTCAACACGTAGGAGGGCACGCAGTTCGTGGGCACCACATAAAGGGGGGAATTGTTGAGGCCGGCGAGGGCAGCACCGGCGAGGGCGTCGGCGAAGCCAGTTCCCACCGCGAAATAGACGGTCGGGGCGGAGATGAAGGAGGCTCTGCTGATTGCACTGGAGGTGGTGTAGCGATCGATTCCTGAATGACGCACCACCGATGTGACACCGGTGATGCCGCTGAGAGATGTCTCCATCCCTGCTGATACGACACTGATTCCGCCAGCGATTTTCACGTTCGTCACGCCGAGTTCAGTGATGAGGTTTCTGGTTGCGGTGTCGACGCTCGCTGCCGCGCCATTCACAAGGATCACGGGCGCTCCCATGCTTCCTGCAGCAGCGGATGCGCTGAGCGCATCCGGGAAGTTGCTTCCTGTGGCGATGAATGCGGTACTTGCCCCTGACGGGAACGCGGCTTGGTTGATTGCGTAGGAGGTTTGATACCGGTCGACGCCTGAATCTCGCCTGATCGCTGGCGCGAGCGTTGCGAGCTTGTCGTAGACGGTGCTGGAGATGGCGCCGGGACCTCCGACGACAACGATCAACGCCGGCGCAAGTCTGCGTATCTCCTGTTCCACACTTAGTGGCAGCGACGATGGATCAGTGAGCAGCAACGGGCTGCCTTGAGCGGCAGCGGCGGGGGCTGCACTAAGAGCGTCGGGGTAGTTCGTGCCGGTGGCAACATAGAGAGCGTCCACGCCCGCCGCGTATTGACCGGCTATAGCAATTGCCGTCGCGTAGCGGTCCACCCCCCACAACCGTTCCACAGATGCCGGAACGGTGGGAGTGCCCGCTTTTTCTGGCACTGTGACAATCGTCGAGGCGCACGTGCCCGCGATGATGCTCTGAAGCGCGGCTCGCTCATTGCTGTCGACTGCAAGATTCCACCGGTACTTCACGAGGACCCAGTTGGTTGCGTACTGGCAGTGGACGTTACTCAACGGCGGAAGCCATGCCCCGGGATCGCGGTCGCCCTTGGACGAATTCACATTGTCGGTTACAGCCTCTAGTGAAACGTCCAAACCCAGGTCGTTAGCAAATGCCTGCCGCTGTGACGAGGTCCATGCACTCGCGCCCGATTTCCATGCCTCGCCAAGCGGCACCATGTGGTCCACATCGACATCTGAGGGATTTGTCCAAGTAGCCCCGTCATAGTAGGAGAGCCAAGACCCGTTGCTGATGCTGCATCCCGCACCCAGGGTGACCGCCGTTTGAGATTCGAGGATGAGAACCTCGTTCCGCGTGTCACAGCCGTCACCGTCGGCATCGATCCAATGGGTGAAGGAGGCACGGTCATAGCTGGCTATGCTCGGCGAGGCCGTTAAGAGCTCATCCAGAAGGGTGGAAATTGCAGCCTGACTGCCGGCGGATGCGGCGGTAGCCGAAACGCCGCCGACGCTGAGCACTAAAGCTGCAGTGATCGCAGTCGTAATTACTGCACAAAGATGCCGCTTCACTGCGGTCCCCTAACGTCTGACTGGTGAACGTATCGTGGGCGACCCGTTGATCCCCGACACTAACATGAGCCACACACACGTTGTAAGGGCCAATTCCGTTTCCGCAACATGAAGCGCCTCAGGTTTCCTGCAGCATCCTTTTGAGTTGGAAGGATGTATGTCATGCCTAAGAAAATAGATTCTGCCCTCCGTGATCGGGCAGTTCGGCTGGCGCGGGAGCACCGGTCGGAGTATCCGTCGTTGACGCCGCGTCAGCGGCCGTGGGCCGTCAGGTCGGTGTCGGCCACGAGTCTGTGCCCCGATGGGTGTTGCAAGCCGATATTGACGATGGCACCCGTGACGGGGTGAGCTCCGTCGATCATGCGGAGATCAAGAAATTGGAGGCGGAGAACACGCGCCTGCGTGAGGATGTCGCGATTCTTCGGAAGGCGACGAGTTTCTTCGTGGGGGAACTCGACCCCCGAAACCGTTGATGTTGGGTTTCATCGACACGATGAGATCCGAGGGGTACGCAGTCGAGTCGATCTGCCGGGTTCTGCGTGAGCAGGACTGCCAGATCGCTGCGCGCACCTACCGGGCCTGGAAGACCGGCGCTGTCGCGTCTCGGACGGTCACCGACGCTCCGGTCCAAGGCGCTGTTCGCTATGCGGCCTGGACCACTGCCACGATCGCGGGCCATCAGCGCAGAAAGCTCACCACTGAAGGCCTTTATGGGCGGCGGAAGATGACGGCGCTGATCCGCCGCACGACGGTCCCTGGCGCGTCTCGGGGAGCGATCGACCGGGCCATGAGGGCGCTCGGGTTATCGGGCATTCGCCGCGACAAGGGGGTGCGCACCACGATCCCCGCGAAGGACGGGATCCGTGCGGGTGACCTGCTGAATCGGGACTTCACTGCACCTGGCCCTGATCACACCTGGGTGATGGACTTCACTTACTGCCGCACCTGGGCCGGTTGGGTCTACGTCGCATTCATCATCGATGTCTACTCGCAGAGAATCGTCGCCTGGCACGCGCAGACCTCGAAGCATGTCGAGCTGGTGATGATCCCGCTGCGGATGGGGCTGTGGGAACGCGGGCGTCAGGGCCGGCCTGTTCAGCCGCAGCAGCTGAGAGCGCATTCCGATGCCGGATCTCAATATGTTTCGTTGGCATACACCGACAAGCTCGCTCTCGACGGCATCGCGCCATCGATCGGAAGCGTCCGTGATGCTTACGATAACGCCCTCATGGAGACGATCAACGGGCTCTATAAAGCCGAGTGCATCCGCACCACCGTTTTCCACGACGGTCCCTACAGAACCATCGCCGACGTCGAATACGCGACCGCTGGCTGGGTCGATTGGTTCAACAATCTTAGGCTTCACTCGAGCCTCGGCTACGTCCCACCAGTCGAGTCCGAGAACGCCCACTACGCGACCCTCAACTGAGAGCCGCACCCCGCATGGGAGCGGCAGGAAACCTGGGGCGCTTCAATTGGCGCCCGACAGCGGCGCTGGAAGCGGGCCTAACCGACGTCGTTCCATCGGCGACCACCGTCACCGTAGGTCACGTCACAGAGTCAACAAGATCGCCAGCAGATCCTCCCGAACCATCAAGGTTCTTGATGGCGTTGGCGATCACCGACAAAAAACCGGCAGGACGGCTACAAATTACAGTTGACGTGGCATCTAACTTGAGCTTGAATCCTAAATGTTCGTACTAGCGGACCGTAACCTGAGGATGAATTAATGTCGGCGCACCGTCCCGCCATTCCAGTGGCAATGCCTCCGGAATTTCGGGTATCGAGACGCGATTTGATGCATTCGCCCTCTAAATCTAGTACAGGCCTTCTTGTCACTGGTGTTGTAATGATTTTTGCGCTCTATCTCAGCATGTTGGCAGCTACATCTGTGTCTGCGTCCGTTTCGTTGGCCGCGTCGACTGGTGGGACTGTTTCGAGGCTGTCAGGCGTGGATCGCTTTGCGACGT
>NZ_BMLC01000004.1 GCF_014645015.1 Salinibacterium xinjiangense | reverse complement strand
TTGTGCACGCTGTTGAGTTCTCAAGGATCGGACGCTCCTGACCTCCACCGAAACCGGCATCACCCAGGGCCACACAACCATCACAATCACCCCCGCAACCAGCGGAAAGCAACCTGTATAACTTACCAGCTTCAGCGCGACTGTCAAATCAGTTGTCATGCGCCTGAACGGCATACGAACGACTGGCTAACTCGCGCTTATAGCGGGTTCCCATCCTAAGATCTGAGCGCCGATCCTGCAAGAGCAGAATTGCGACCTGACCGATCCAGCACCCGGAGGTTTTGGGGAATGGTGGCCCCCACTTGAGGCCGGAAACCCAGCAGCGAAGCTGACTTGGTTATCCGCACCTTTGGGGTGACAAGAGAGGACACTACGTGCTTGTCATGCTGCCCAGCAAACCAGCGCACATCCCGGGCGTGTCGCTACGGAGTCGCAATCTCGCAGCCGAGGAGCCCCGCGTCACCCTGACCCATCCAGCATGCCGGGTTCTGACGAGCTCGAGAATGCCCCGAATCCTGCATAAGAACTGCACTGTCGTATCCGACTCGATCTCGAGTTGACGCCGAACATAGGCGCCCACAGCCTGGAATCTTGCGGACCGTCCGAATCTGACGTATCCCGGGTTTCACGAACGGTTGCCCCGCGTCGATCACGCTGCGTGGCGGCGGCGAGGGTTCTAGAGCGCCAAGCCCCCTCGAACATCCGCTTGGCCGACTCCGCCCTCGTCGTTCGGGACAGCCCCGTCGTTCGGGACAGCCCCGGTCGGCCAGGCTCGGCTGACGACGAGCTCGATCTGCAGCGATCCGAAGAACGATTCCACGAACGCGTCGTCATAGGCGGACGCGACGTTACCGATCGATCCCATCGAGCCGGCTTCTCGAAGCGAGGTGCCGAACAGTCCGATGCCGAACAGCAATGTGCCGAGAAGCGAGGTGCCGAACATCCGGGTGAATGCGTGCTTACGCATTACCCGCGATCACGCTCGACACATTCGCCGACGTCTTCGAAGACGACCTCGACGACGTTTCAGATCGCATGGATTTCATACGCGCAGAAACAACTATGGGGTTTTCGCGGGGGCTCCGGACCAGCTATGCCGCGTAGGACCCGTAGTCTTCGTCGCCGCCGGAGTTGCGGGAAAGTTCTCGGTGGCATGTGAGGGATTCGAACCCCCGAATGCGAAGCAGTCTGATTTACAGTCAGATCCCTTTGGCCACTTGGGTAACATGCCGAGGCACCCGCTTCCGGTGTAAACACCAGCAGGACGTGCTGGATAAGGATACAAGCTCCTAGCGCACTGTGTGACCATGCCGACAAAGGTAAGATCGGCACGCAACTGAGGAGCTGTCACCCAATGCCGGGAATCGACCAAGTAGCTAAACTCGCCGGGGTCTCCACGGCGACGGTGTCACGCGCCCTCAGTGGCAACGGGCACGTCTCCGAACCGACCCGTCATCGCGTTCGCGCTGCCGCACTCGAACTCGGATACGTGGTGTCGTCAAACGCATCGAGCCTCGCGACCGGGCGCACGCGGAACATCGGCGTGGTCATCCCATTCATCAACCGCTGGTATTTCGGCGCCGTGCTCGAAGGCGCCGAGCAGGCGCTGCTCGGCCACGGCTACGACCTCACCCTCTATAACCTCAGCGGCGGCGACGATCAGCGCAGGAGCGTGTTCGAGCATTTCCTGCTTCGCAAGAGAGTGGATGCCGTCATCGCCATCTCCCTGGAGCTCACCGGCGACGAAGTCGATCGCCTCATGGACATGCACAAGCCGATCGTGGGCGTCGGTGGCTCGATCGCGGGGGTTCGCACCCTCAGCATCGACGACGCGGCCGTCGCGCGGCTGGCCACGGACCACCTGCTTGCGCTCGGCCACCGCACCATCGCGTTCATCGGCGGCAACCGGGAATACGACATGGACTTCCACGTGCCGTCACAACGCCGTGCGGGTTTCACCGCAGCGCTTGCCACCGCGGGAATCGATGCCGACCCCGAGCTCTTCCGCGCCGCCGACTTCACGATCCCCGGTGGATACGCCGCCGCAAAGCAATTACTGGGCAATCCGCGCACCCGGCCAACAGCAATCTTCGCCGCCTCAGACGAAATGGCCATCGGCGCGATCCTCGCCGCCAGGGATCTCGGCCTCTCGGTTCCAGACGATGTCTCCATCACCGGGGTCGACGATCACGAGCTTGCCGCATTCTTCGGCCTGACCTCCATTGCCCAGTTTCCTGCACTGCAGGGCCGCATGGCGGTCGACATCCTCATGGACCAGTTACATCCGGACCACACGGCACTCGCCTCGAGCAACACCCCGCTGCCGTTCGAGCTAATTGTGCGCTCGAGCACGGCGCGACCGAAGCTCTAGCCCGCGTCCGCGTAGCGCTGGGCAACTGTCGCGACCGCCTGCCCGTAGGTGGTTGCGCTGTTGTACGCCGCCACTCCGGTTCGCCAACCGTCGGGCGTCTCCATCTCCCCCGCCGCCCGGCACATGTGGTTCGCTGCAGCGATAGCGGAATCCGCGATGTTCTGCGGGTCCGGAATCCCGTCACCGTTACCGTCCGACGGCCAACTCTTCCAGGTTTGCGGGATGAGCTGCATCGGCCCGACCGCGCGATCGAAGTCAGTGATCCCGTCGATCGCGCCGCCATCGGAATCCGCGATGTTCTCTGTCTCCCCACCGTCGAGCACCACGCCGAAGATCTCAGGGCGTACCCGAAAATCGTCACCCACCACGGAACCGTCGTGACGACCGTGATCACTTTCCACCAGTCCGATGCCCGCCAGGGTGTTCCATCCGATTCCGCAGTCCGGATACACCTCCCGGCTTCTCACCACGGCGCCGGCATAAGCGAGCAGTGGGAGCCTCGGGATGCCCGTGCGGCGAGCTGTCTCCGACGCCCACGTCGAGTCGATCATGTCGACGTAGCCCGGTCCGGTCGGCTGCCGGGCGAGGACCGGGGCAGCGGCCTGGGTCGCGAACTCGGGTGACGAACCCGCGCTCGAGTCGGGCCCAGCGGAGCGCCCAGCGAGCGGCGTTGGCGGCAGGGAGACGGCGGTCACGGCGATCAGGGCAAAGACGACAATCAGGGCGCCGAGCATCGACCGCCAACGTTTACCCACAGGGAGGTTCTAGCATGGGTACATGGCAGATTCCACATTCGACATCGTCAGCAAGGTCGACCAGATGGAGGCGGACAACGCCGTCAACCAAGCGCAGAAGGAGATCGCGACGCGCTACGACTTCAAGGGCGTCGGCGCATCCATCGAATGGAGCGGCGAGAAGCTGCTGCTGAAAGCGAGCGCCGAAGAGCGAGTGAAAGCCGTGCTCGAGGTGCTCGAAGCCAAGTTCATCAAGCGTGGCATCTCGCTGCGGTCGCTGGATGCCGGTGAGCCGTTCGCGAGCGGCAAGGAGTACCGCATCGAAATCGGCCTCAAGAACGGCATCTCGTCTGAGGATGCGAAGAAGGTCTCGAAGATCATCCGCGACGAGGGGCCCAAGGGTGTGAAGTCGCAGATCCAGGGCGACGAGTTGCGCGTGCAGTCGAAAAGCCGAGACGACCTGCAGGCCACCATGGCGCTACTCAAAGGCAAAGAGCTCGACGTCGACCTGCAGTTCGTGAACTTCCGGTAAGGCAATGTCCGGCGACTCGTTCGATGCCGCATCGGACGAGCGCGCACTGGCTCGACTGGCGTACTCCAGGCCGGTGGACGGGGTCGATCCCGCCGCAGCCCAGGCACAACTCGCTGCCCTGGCCGAGGCCCGCAGGCCGCGGCCCGAGATCCAGTGGCACACTCCGCGCATTCCCACCGTGGCGACGCGGCGGGGGAGACTGCTTGTCGCCGCAGCGACAGCCGTTGCGCTGGGCTTAGCCAGCGCGGCAGCGTTTGCGCCAGTCTCGTCACTCACCGTGTTCGACCGGCCGCAGTCTGATGCTCCGGCTTGGCCGGGCGGAGGTATGCGTGATGCCCGAGCCGATAAGATCCGGTGGCTCACCAGCGGAAGCGGCTGGGATGTCTTCGCCTTTACCACCACCGGAGGCAACATCTGTGTTGCGGGCTTTGAAGGGCAGGTGAGCGCTGGTGGGGCCTGCACGAGCGAAGCAGTCTTCGACATCATCGGACTACGCCTGGGGATGAGCCGAACCGTGGACGACTCCACCGAATTTCTCAGTGTGAGGTGGGGGCCGGCCGGTTCCGTTCAGACGTCCGACCTGCCCCTCACCGAGTGGACACGCTAGCGTCTCGTCATCGCGCGCACCGGAAACACGCGATGACGAGGACGCTACTTACCTTGCGAGGATGGGAGGTGCGTCTTCTGTCGACAGCTCGACCCGAGCGAACTCAGGATCGTCGTCATACGACTTCATGCGAGCGACGTAGAAGATGATCAGGGCGTAAATGGCCTTGGCCACAATGTCTGCCACCGAGTAACCGACCTGCTTGGCTACCCACGCATCCGACCCCGCGATGTTGAGCAGGGGAAGGAGGTAGGCGATCGGGTAGACGCCCCAGCTGAGAAGCAGCAGCCAGCGCAGCCGGCTGAGTGTTCCCCGAACCGAGACAGGCTGGGTTGCCAGCGACTTGCTGAGCTGGCGGAACAGCACGAACAGGATGTAGGCGAACGGGATGGTGGACAGCAGTCCGAAGAGGCCGCGCACTCCGTTGTCTCCACTGATCTCACCGGGGTACCCGAGGATGATCATCAGGCCTGCGGCGACCATGAGCCTGACGATCAGGCCGCTCTGTACCTTCCGCGCCAGGGCGAGAATCGCAATGAGCTCAAGAAGCAGCAGTGGAACGGTGAGCAGCCAGTCGACGTAGCGGTAGCCCTCGTTGAACGATTCGCCTACCGCCGCCGTGTAGCCGTCGACACCGCCGACCGAATCGGAGACGAAGGCCGCCTTGAACGAGTCGAAGATACGGAAGTAGTGATAGGCGGCGATGCCACACACCACGATCGCAACGGTGATCGCCAAACGGTATCGCGGCAGGATCCGACTGAGCCCGAAGGTCAGGAAGAGCGCCGTGAAGAGTTGAGCGGCGATGACGAGGGACAGGAAGTTGTAGACAGTGTCAAACTGACCCTGGGTTAGGGCATCAGGTATCACGAGGTTCCTCCAGATATGTGGATGATGTGTGCGGCAGGAGTACCACCACACGATTCTTTTTCATCCTATTGCCCCACTGAGTAAGTAACATACTGAGTGATCTAAAACGCCGAGACTTTAATATTATTCTTCTGGGGAAGACGCAACGGTGTCACGAGAGGCGTGAGTATGGAAAGGGAATCGCCGCGCACCCATGCGCTCGATAGGTTTCCCGCGGCAGCCATACGGTTCGTCAGGGCCTTGGAACGGAATCGGGAAGCGATCGCCATCCGCCATGGATTGTCACCGAGTGAGCTCCGCGCGCTGTTCTGGATCGGGGAGCAGGGAAGCGTGCGCCCGAAAGAGCTCGCGGCCCACATGGAGATGACGACGGGCGGCGTCACCGCCATCTCGCACCGCATCGTCGAATTGGGACTTCTCGAACGAATTGCCCACCCGGAAGACCGCCGGAGCCTGTTTCTAGAGCTGACGCCCGCTGGTCACGCGATGATGACAGAAATGCACACCGATTTCACGAGCATGGTCGCGGGTTCGGCCCTGATGCTCTCGGTCGACGAGCTTGCTGCATTCGAATCCGCTCTCACCGTTGTCGCCACCGAAGTGTTCTCGCGACTGGGGCGCTGAGTCAGACCGGCTCTCCCTCACGCCGCACCACGGCGACTCCCCCGCTCGTCGCTAGAATTCGATCGATGGATGACGTCACCTCTTTCGTTATATCCAACATCTCGGTTGCCGGGGTGTTGCTCGTCATCGACTTCGTCATCAGGATCGTCGCCCTGGTCGTCGTGCCCCGCAACCGTCGGCCACAGACCGCCATGGCCTGGCTGCTGGCCATATTCTTCGTGCCGTATGTGGGCGTCATCCTGTTCCTGATCGTGGGGAGCGCGAGGCTTCCTCGAGGCAGGCGTCGCAAGCAGGCACAGATCAACGGCTACATTCTCGAGACGACAGAAGGATTCGACCTCGTTCAGCGTGATCAACCCTGGCCGGTGTGGCTGGAGCCGATCGTCGAGCTCAATCGCACCCTGGGCGCGATGCCGCTCGTCGGTGGCAACAAGGCGACGTTGTTCTCCAACAACCAGGAGACCCTCGACGCCATGACCGAGGCGATCAGGGGGGCGAAGAAGAGCCTGCATGTCGAGTTCTACATCCTGCTGCTCGACTCCACCACCGCGCCGTTCTTCGATGCCCTGGAGGCCGCACACAAGCGCGGCGTCGTTGTCAGGGTACTGCTTGATCACCTCGGCAACTTTCAGTATCCGGGGTACGGTCGCACTAAGCGGCGGTTGAAAAAAATGGGCGTCGAATGGCACCTGATGCTGCCATTCCAGCCCCTGCGGGGCAAAATCGGCCGACCCGACCTGCGCAACCACCGCAAGATCATGATCATCGACGACACCATCGCCTTCACGGGATCACAGAACGTCGTGGATACCGGTTACCAGCGCTGGAAGAATCGCCGCCGCGGGCTGCACTGGAAAGACTTCATGGTGCGCTTCGAAGGCCCGGTGGTCGCAGGCCTTGACGCCCTGTTCATCACCGATTGGTATTCCGAGACCAACGAGTTGCTCCCCCGCGGATCCGCCACAAACTTCAGCACGATCGGCACCGGGGACCTCGACTGCCAGGTCGTTCCGAGCGGCCCCGGCTTCCCCGGCGAGAACAACCTCAGGATGTTCAACTCGCTGGTCTACGCCGCCCAGGAGAAGGTCATCCTGGTCACCCCCTACTTCGTTCCCGACGACTCGATGCTCTATGCGATCACCACAGCCGCCCAGAGCGGGATCAAGGTAGAACTGTTCGTCTCGGAGATCGGCGACCAGTTCTTCGCGTACCACGCGCAGCGCAGCTATTACGAGGTGCTGTTGGACGCCGGCGTGATCATCTACCTCTATAAGGCGCCGACGATCCTGCATGCGAAGCACATGACGATCGACGACGACGTGGCCGTCATCGGTTCGAGCAACATGGATATGCGGTCGTTCACCCTCGACCTCGAGGTTTCGGTGATGGTGCGCGGCAAGGCCTTCATCGATTCGCTCCGTGACGTCGAAGAGGTGTACCGGGCCAACAGTCGCGAGCTCACTCTCGAGGAGTGGCGGAAACGTGGATTCGTCGTGAGCGCACTCGACAACATCGCGAGGCTTACTGCAGCGGTCCAGTAGCCTGCTGGGGCCCGCCCTCCAGCCATGCAAAAAGTGGATCGGTGAAATCGGCAAGTCCAGCGTGCTTGCGCGCGAACGGAGCGTAGGCGGCAACCGATTCGGGGTCAGGCTCGACTCGGTCTGCCAGGCGCACAGTTGCACTAACCGCGGTATCCCAGTCGGCATAGATGCCGGCGCCGATGAGCGCGCAAATAGCCGCGCCAAGCCCAGCAGCATCGGTGACCGCGGTCCGCCGGACGGGACGGTCCAGCACGTTGGCCAGGATATGCAGCATGAGTGTTGACCGGGAGCCACCTCCCGAGACGATGACTTCCGTGAAACGACGCCCCAGCGCCGTCTCCATTGCCTCCAGGTGCACCCGCATCGTGTAGGCGATGGCTTCGAGTATCGACCGGTAGAGGTGGAAACGACCCTGACTGCCATCGAAACCAAGGAACGCCCCACGTCGTTCTGGGTGATCTCCCGGTGCAAGCCAGTCGAGAATCGCGAAGAGTCCACCGCTGCCGATGGGCACGCCGCATGCGCCCGACTCGAGTGATCCCTCGTCGACAGATGGGGCACCTTCGGAATTCAGTAGGTCGCGATACCAGCTGATCGTCCACATTCCGCGCCGAATGCCGCCGCTCTCGTTCAGGTAACCGCCGGCTATGGAGTCAAAATTGACCCAGTATGAGCTTGAGGTCGACACCGGCGCACGGCTCGGAGTCATCGCAGCGATATAGGTACCAAGGGACAGTAGCGCCTCGTGCTCCGAGACCAGCCCGCTCCCCAGCGCTTCGACGGCTTTGTCGTTGGCAGTGGCATACACAGGCAATCCTGCTGGCAGCCCGGTCGCCGTTGCCGCTTCCTCGGTCACGGCCCCCAACAGCTCACCGGGCTCGACGAGTTCGGCGAGCTGGTCCTTCCGAATCCCGGTGCTCGTGTAATCAGCATCATCGAGCGACCACGCTCGCCGGACGACGTCGATGGGCCAGACGCCCTGATAATTGGCAACAGTGTCGCGAAATGCACCGGTGAGACGACCGGTGATGTATCCCGACGATGTCGTTATGCGGGCGACCCGTTCGTTGCCGGGAACATGAGCCGAGGAAACCCGGGCATCCATCCAACTCATCACGGGCTCGACGAGTCGCCCGTCGGTGTCGAGAAGGGCACGACAGAACCTGATCGTGCACAGTCCGACTCCGGCGATCTTGGACGCATCGCCCTCGAAGGCCGCGAGTGCAGCACGGCACGTCGCTGCAATCGACTCCCAGAGGTCGTCATCGGGATGCACGACCTGCCCCCTGACGTGAGTGTCGTACGGGCGAAGGCGCTGCTGAGCCGAAGCGTGGACATTGCCCCACTCATCCACAATCATGACTTTCGTGCTCTGCGAGCCATTATCTATCGCGAGGACGAATCGCTCGCTGGCCGGAACGGTCATAGTTTGAGCGGAATGATCGTGCCAGCGTTCATGATGCTCTTCGGATCGAACGCCCGCTTCAGAGTCTCGACCATGGAGTAGGCGCTGCCATGCTCCTGAGCTGTCCATTTCGTGCGATATTTACCGATGCCGTGATGGTGCACCATCGATCCGCCGAGGCGCAGTGACTCCTCGACGATGATCGCATTGAGCGGTATGTGATATTCATCGATCTCCTCTCGCGGTTCACAGGAGATGGCGTAGTCATAGACGAAGTAGAGATTCGTCCCCGTCTGATAGCTGTGCGAGGAGTGCGCACCCAGCATGGTGAGGTCTCCGGCGCGAGGGAATTCGCCTCGGATTCTCGACATGATCGCATCGTAAAGCTCTCGCACCCTCGACCAGTCCACAGACACCTCTGTTGTGTATCCGAGGTGATGATCGTTCAACATGGTCAGCTTCTCGGCGTCGATCTTGTCCTGGCCCCAGTTGAGGTTGTCGAACCAACTCTCGATGAGCGCGTTGTCTACACGCTCATGCGGTCGCGTGGCAAACAGCTCCTCGATCGCGTCTGCCGTTGCATCCGCGATGCCCTTCGGCCCTTCCGCGACAAGGATGACGACACTTTTGCCATTCGCAAAGTGAGCAAAGTGCTGGTGAGCATCTTCGGGGGAGTATGCGCGACATACGCTCGGTCGATAACCATCGGTCACGAGCTGGCGCAAGGCGTCTACCCCGTCCGCGAAGTCGTCGACGAGGAATCCGAAGAATCGATTATTCTCTGGCTGATACCGGAAGACCTTGACGGTCACCTCGGTAACGAAGCAGAGAGCGCCTTCGTTGCCGATGACGATATGACGGATGTCGGGGCCAGCAGCCCGCCGGGGAACATTCTTGATTCGCGCGATGTGCCCTCCCGGGAAAACCGCCTCGAGACCGATGACCATATCCTCGATGCCACCGTAGAGCGTCGAGAACTGGCCGATCGACCGGGTCGCGACAAGCCCGCCGTACTGTGCGATCGGTTTGGACTGGGGCGAGTGGCCCGTGGTGAGGCCCTGTTCGCGCAGCCGGTCCTCAAGCATCTGGAGCGGTACCCCGCACTGCACCGTGGCCATCATGTCAACCGGATCGATATGCAGGATCGCGTTCATCCTCGAACCGTCGAGCACGATCGTGTCGTCGACAATCGTCTCCAGCCCACCCTCGGTCGCAGTGCGACCCGTGCGAGGAACGACGTTGATGAGATTGTCGTCAGCGAAACGGAGCACGGCGGCAACCTGTTCAGTATTTTCCGGGTATGCAATGACCGCGGGGATCGGGCCGTCGAAGATGTCGTGCACCGCGGTGTACTTGCGAAAACGGTCGACGCTGGCCTCGCGAAGGTTCTGGAGGTCGGTGTCGATTCCTGCGGCGCCAAGCAGCGCCATTACACCGGCGACGACCTCGTCCCGGTTGAGCGTGGAGCGTGATTCTGCCATGATGTGCCTTCTCTTTCGGGGAGGGGTGGTTCGTCAGTCAGTGAGATGCCGAGCTATCCCGGGATAGTTCAGCGCACAAGGTAGCCCCCGTCGACGACGAGGACGTGGCCATTGACGTAGTCGGACGCTCTACTGGCCAGGAATACAACCGCGCCCATCAGATCAGCCGGATCGCCCCAACGGCCTGCGGGAATGTGTTCGATAACACGTCGCGACGCATCGTCGTCGGAACGCGTCGCCTCGGTGATAGCGGTGGCGAAATATCCCGGCGCGATGGCGTTGACCTGGATGCCGCGGCCGGCCAGCTCATCACAGTAAGCCTTGGTGAACCCGACGATGCCCGCCTTCGTTGCCGCGTACGCAGGGGATGACCGACCGCCAAGGAACGAGAAAAGCGAAGCGATATTGATGATCTTGCCTCCGCCATTGCGCGCCATACGCTTCCCCGCCTCGTGGGCCAGTTCGAAAGCGGCCGTCAGGTTGACGGCGAGCATAGGATCCCAAAGCTCACGGTCGAAGTCGTCTACGTCGGCAAGAAGGCAGATCCCGGCAGAGTTGATCAGGATGTCGATCGAACCGAGCCGAGCGACGCATTCCGACACCACGCGGCCGGGGATGCCCCGCTCTGCGATATCTGCGCCCATGAATTCATACCGGCCGCCACGCTCCTCTACGAGCCTGCGGGTCGTGCCGTCGTCATCCGTCAACGCAGCAACGAAGATATCGGCACCCGCAGCAGCCAGCGCAACCGTGAATGCCCGGCCCAGCCCGGTATTGCCACCGGTGACGATTGCGACGCGGCCCGCGAGGGAGAACAGGTCATTGCTGAAATCTTCGATGTTCATAGGCTGATATTGCCCCGATCAGTCGCGAAATGGGTCAGCGATGCCGACATAGCGGGTTTCAAGATACTCATCGATGCCCTCGAGGCCACCTTCGCGCCCCAGTCCGGATTGTTTGACACCGCCGAAAGGTGCAGCAGGGTTTGATACAACTCCAGCGTTCAGGCCGAACATCCCTGAGTCGATTCGCTCGGACAGGCGCAACCCGCGGTTGAGGTCGCGGGTGAACATGAACGCGACAAGTCCGAACTCTGTGGCATTGGCCAGTTCCACCGCCTCATCCTCCGAATCAAAGATGACGATGGGCGCGACCGGGCCGAAGATCTCCTCGGTGAGGATGCGAGCGTTGGCAGGGACGTCAGTAAGCACCGTTGGTTCGTAGAAGTATCCCGGTCCAGCCAGGGGATGCCCTCCGAGCGAAAGCACTGCGCCATCCTCCACGGCACCCTGGACGAGCGCTGCGACTTTCTGGCGTGTTGCTTCATCGACGAGCGGGCCCATGGCCGACTCGGGCTCAGTTCCACGCGCCACCGTGATGGCTGCCATCCGGGCAGTGAACGCGTCGACAAATGCCTTCGAGATTCCACGCTGCACCAGGAAGCGATTCGCTGCAACGCAGGCCTCACCCCCGTTGCGCATCTTCGCGGCTATCGCCCCGTCTACCGCGCTGTCGAGGTCGGCGTCATCGAAGACGATAAATGGTGCGTTCCCGCCCAGTTCCATCGACACCCTGAGCACCTGGTGTGCGGAGTCGGCGATGAGTCGGCGGCCGACCTCCGTCGAACCCGTAAAAGAAAGCTTTCGTAATCGGGGGTCGGTGATGAGTGGCCCCGTAACTGCTCCCGCGCTGGTTGTGGGAAGGACGCAGAGCACGCCATCCGGAAGCCCAGCCTCGCGCAGGGTCTCGGCGAGGAGAAGGGCGGTCAGTGGCGTGAGGGCAGCCGGCTTGAGGATCATGGTGCACCCGGCCGCGATCGCGGGTGCGATTTTACGAGTGGCCATGGCCAATGGGAAATTCCAGGGCGTGATCAGAAGACTCGGGCCGACGGGACGCTTCAGCACGAGCAGGCGGTTCTTGCCGTCTGGTGCGGTGGAGTAACGGCCAGAGATCCTGGGTGCCTCTTCGCTGAACCAGCGGAGAAATTCGGCGCCGTAGGCAACCTCTCCTCGAGACTCCGCGAGGGGTTTTCCCATCTCCAGCGTCATGAGCAATGCGAAATCCTCGGTACGGGCAGTAACGAGCTCGAAGGCACGACGGAGGATCTCCGCCCGGTGCCGAGGAGCTGTCGCAGCCCATGACGCCTGGCTGGCATGAGCGGTCGCGAGGGCGAGTTCGCCGTCGGCAGGTCGCGCGTCAGCTACAGCGACGAGCACCTCGCCGGTCGATGGATCGATGACATCGAACGTGGAACTATCGGCGGAATCGACCCAGCCACTGCCGAGCAGGATTTGGGTGGGAACCCGAGCGAGTAATGATCGCTCGATTTCGGGCGTGATGGGGGTTGTCGTCATGGTGATGGCTTCCGAGGTGGGGTCGACTGCGGGATAAAAGTCAGATGATCAAAGCCGGAGTTGTCGGCCGATCGCATCCTCGTAGAGTGCGAAGGGTGTCATCTCACCGGCCTGCTCGCCGTAGCGCTCCCTCGCCTGCTGATACAGGTCCTTCACAAGACCCGAGAGTGGCACTTCGACTCCTACCGAGACGGCCAGGTCAGCCGAGAGACCCAGGTCTTTGCATGCCAGTGCCACAGCAAACCCTTCGTCGTAGTCTCCGTGCTGCAGGATCGACAGCACGTCTCGCTCGACGAAGGTACTGTTTGCGGGGCTGGCGATGAGAGAGTCCCGCAGCACCGCCAGATCCACGCCGGCCCTGGCTCCTACCGCGAGAACCTCTGCCGTGGCGACGAGGTGTGAAAACCAGAGCTGGTTGAT
Source organism: Salinibacterium xinjiangense (assembly GCF_014645015.1). Lineage (GTDB taxonomy): Bacteria > Actinomycetota > Actinomycetes > Actinomycetales > Microbacteriaceae > Rhodoglobus > Rhodoglobus xinjiangensis. The sequence goes on along the minus strand of NZ_BMLC01000004.1, from coordinate 281,125 downwards.
CATGAGCTTCACCGCATAACCGGCTCCGTGGCTCCCAACATGGAGGATGCGCTCGGGGTCACCCATCGCTTCGAGCACAGGCCGCACGCGCTCGACGTCATCTGCGTCCCCTCCCACGAAAATCTGGAGCATCCCGGCCGCCGCGCCCACGCTCATACCGCTCACTGGCGCGTCGAGAATGTGCAGGCCGCGATTGGAGTGGTGCTCGCGAACCCTCGCTGCGACGTCGGGTACCGAGGTCGACATATCTATCCAGGTTCCGCCGTCGGCGATACCCGCAAGAATGCCCGACTCCCCATTGACCACATCGTCGACATGACGGGGCGTCGGTAGCATCGTGATGACCATGTCACTGGATGCGGCGACGTCCGCCGCGGTATCGGCCCACACCGCGCCACCTGCCAGGATCTGGGCGGCGGATTCGCGACGGATATCGGTGACGACCAGTGGGAACCCCGCGGCCTGGAGGTTACGGGTCATCCCTGATCCCATGTTGCCCAGGCCGATGAATCCGATCGTGGGTGTGGTGGCGGTGGCCATGCTTGTTAGTTCTCCTGTCGAGGATCGGCGATGTCGGCCGGTGGCGTGTAGAAGGGGTTACTCGGTGAATGGCGGGCTGACAGCACGTCGTCAAGATGTGGCATTTTGGCGGCGCCATTAGCGATAGCAGTGCGGATCGCTTCCCGATTGTTGCGATAGACCTCGTCAGCGTCGTCCGCCTTGGGGTTGACCCAGACCGCTGCAATGAGCGCATGGGTGTCTGCGTCATCCACCGGAATCGTGCCGGCAGCAACCGCATCGGCCACCCCGGCCGCAACACCCGCCTGGGCCGGACCCCAGATGAGGAGTCCGTGGCTGTCGTCGGCCGGGGCGGACTTGGTGACGAACAATGTCAGTGGTTTGACGGGCAGTGACGGTCGGAGCACCGCCACGAACGGTACGTGGCCTTCGCTCGGTGTCGCAAGTGCAGTTGCCCATGCGACCCCCGCCGGCCCGGAGCGGTGACCGAGAACAGTGTTGATGTGCGCAGCGTTCACTCCGGAGCCCACGAAACATTCACCGATCTGGGGGACCTCCACGCCGGCGGGGACGATTGTCATTAGATCAGGCCCTCATCCTTCAGCCACTGCTGTGCAACATCTTCGGGGTCTTCGCCATCGACATCCACTTGCGCGTTCAGCTTCTGCATAACCTCTGTGGTCAGCTTCGGCGACACCTCGGCCATGACATCAGCGATCGCTGGATACTTCTTGAGGATCGAACTCTGCATCGTGAAACCGCCCTGGTAGACCGGGAAGAACTCGAGATCGTCAGCCATCACGACCAGGTCGAGGGCCTTGATTCGACCATCTGTCTGAAAGACCTCGCCAAAGTTGCAGTCGTCGCCCTTCTGCGTCGCCGTATAGATCACACCAGTGTCGAGAAGAGTGACGTTCGAGTCAGGGACGTCAATGCCGTAGGCCTTCTTGAGCCCGGGCCATCCATCGTCGCGGGTCGAGAATTCACTTTCGATACAGAATGTCTGGTCTTCGACGGGCAGCTTCGCGATATCGCTGAGTGATGTCACCTTGAGCTTCTTCGCTTCAGAACTGCGAATCGCGAACGCATAGGTGTTGTTCAGCGGTGCGGGGTCGAGCCAGCTGACGTCCTTGGCAGCGTCGGCCTCCTTGACCGCATCGAACTGTGCCTCTGCACCCTTTATCGGAGCAGTGTTGCCGTTGTAGGTGATCCACGATGTGCCCGTGTACTCCCAGTAGCCGATGAAGTCCTTGCTCTCCAACGCCTGGCGGACATTTGCTGAGCCGACGAGCTTCGTATTGGCCTTGACGTCAGCACCGTTTGCGTTGAGCACCCCGGCCGTGATGTAGGCCAGAATATACTGCTCGGAAAAGTCTTTGGAGCCGATCTCACCGGTCAGGCCCGAGAGTTCGCCGCTCTGGCTGCCGCCAGCGCTACCGCTACCGCCGCCAGATCCTGAGCAACCGGCGAGGGCTGTGATGCTGAGGAGCACCGCGGCTCCGCCAGCGATGATGCGTGTTTTCATTGCTATTCCTTCGTGTGATGGGTGCTGGGTGAGGGTGAAAGTAAAAGAGAGGTCGAGGCCTGTCAGAGGCCCCGCGGTTTGACGGCATCCTCGACGAGGGAGGCGACCCAGTCGATGAGGACGGCTATGCAGGCGACGAGCACCGCACCGACCAGGAGGACGGGGAAGCGTTGCAGTTTCAGCCCGTTGATGATCATGTCGCCGAGTCCGCCAGCGTTGATGAACGTCGCAATCGTCGCCACCCCCACGGCGAATACGAGCGATGTGCGCAGACCCGCGAGGATGACGGGTGATGCCAGGGGAAGCTCTATTCGGCGAAGAACCTGGTTCGGGGTCATCCCCATCCCTCGCGCTGACTCGCGCACGCTGGCATCTACCTGCTCCAGCCCGGTGAGGGTGTTGCGCAAAACAGGGAGGAATGAGTAAGCGACGAGCGCGACGAGCGCTGTCGTGAACCCGGTCTGCCACACGATGGCGAGAAGGATGACGACACCCACCGCGGGGGTCGCTTGCCCGATGTTCGCCAGCCCGAAAATAATCGCGTGGAACACCCGCGAGCTGGACCGGTAGACGATGATTCCTGCGGGGATCGCCAGTACCGACACCAACGCAGCCGCGGTAACGCTCAGCACGAGATGCTCGCGTACCCGCGCGATGATGTACGCGGGGTTGAGCGTACGCTGCTCAATCGAATCCAGTGGCGTGATGCTGATCCAGGTGAACACCACGAGACAGATCACCACGACCACGATCGGCGCAGTGAAACGCCGGATCAATCGAGTGGCACGCCCCTTTCCCGCCGCGGGGATGACCGATCGGACAGCGATGGCCTCCGTCTCCGTCGTGATGATGGCGGCCATGTCAGGCCTTCCCCACAAGATCCGCCGACCGCACTGTGAGCGCGGCCGAGATTGCAGCGTGGTCGAGGTTTCCCTTCACCGTTCCGACCGCGTCGACCACCGCAATCGACACGGCACCGGAGAGCATCAACAGGTCGAGAGCATCACGGAGGGATTCGGTGCTCAGGATTCGAGGGTCATTCGGAGCGATTGTCGGCTGTGCCGCGGGGGCGAGAGTCGCCACACTGACGGGGAGCAGGGCGAGCCTCTTGAGAGCCGCACCATGCCCGATAAACGAGGCGACATAGTCGTTGGCGGGCTTCGCAAGGATGTTCGCCGGCGTATCGAACTGCTCGATTCGACTGCGATCGCTGAGTACGGCAATCCGATCTCCCAGCTTGATCGCCTCGTCGAAGTCGTGCGTGACGAAGATGATCGTCTTTCCGATCGATGCCTGCAGTCGCAGGAATTCCGCCTGAAGGCGTTCCCGGGTGATCGGGTCAGTCGCGCCGAATGGTTCATCCATGAGCATCACCGGCGGATCTGCGGCCAGGGCCCTGGCGACACCGGCACGCTGTTGCTGGCCGCCGGACAATTGCTTGGGGTACCGACGGGCGAACTGACCCGGGTCGAGTTGCACGGTATTCAGAAGTTCGTCGACGCGCTCGGCGATTTTGCTTTTCGACCATCCGAGCAGCTTCGGTACGGTGGCGATGTTCTCGGCGATGGTGAGGTGTGGGAAGAGGCCGATCTGCTGGATGACATAGCCGATGTGGCGGCGAAGAGTATTCGGATCGAGGGACAGTACGTCCTGGCCGTCGATCCGGATCGCGCCACTGCTCGGCTCGATGATCCGGTTGATCATCTTCATGGTCGTCGTCTTGCCGCATCCACTGGGCCCGACGAACATGATCAGTTCACCAGGCTCGATGCTCATCGAGAAGCCATCGACGGCGGGGACCTCCTGGCCGGGATACACCTTCGACACATTGTCGAGCTCGATGGCAACGCCACCCTTGGTTCGGGAGTTGCCCGACATGAATCCGGTACCGGTGAGCTCAGGCACGAAGACCCCTTGATGTCGTATAGCGAGTAATGAGGACGAATAACCCGTCGACGAGCAATGCCAGCAGCACGACGGCGACGGTGCCGGTGAGCGCGAAGTTGAGTGCATTCTTGGACCCCAGGGATGACAGTCCCTTGAAGATGTATGAGCCGAGCCCCGGACCGGCGACGTAGGCCGCGATCGCCGCTATACCGATCGTCAGCTGTGCAGCGACTCGCACTCCCGTCAGGATGATCGGCCACGCGATCGGAAGTTGCGTCTGCAGCAGTACGCGCGCTGGCGTCATGCCCATTCCCGACGCGGACTCAATGATGTGCGAGGGCACCTCACGGAGCCCGACAACGGTGTTTCGCACAATCGGGAGCAGGGAGTAGAACACCAGGGCAACGACTGTGGGCCCCCACCCAAGACCGAGGACGGGGCTGAGGATCGCGAGAAGAGCAAGGGATGGGATGGTTATGGCCACGCCCGCGGAGGTGATGGCGATAGATCGGCTGATGGGCTTATCCCACACCAGCAGGCCGATACCGACACCGACAACCAGAGCGATGACGAGGGAAATTGCTACGACCGCGATGTGTTCGGCGACCAGAGCGAAGATGTCATCCCAGCGCCGATTCAGAAAAACGATGAGGGAGTCGAAACTGAATTCGGTCATGCTGCTGCGTTCCTCTCTTCGTTGAGATGGGTCCGACATCCGGATAGGACTCAAGATAGGGTCTTGATGTCATTGCGCCAATAGGTGTTGCGTATATGGCAAGTCTCGTGCACTATCGAATGATGCCGCCACCCACAAACACGCCTGACGAGCCGCCACGCGTCATCGCGGGCCGGCGAAACTCATCCGGCCTCAGCCGGGACATCGAGATCATCGAGGTTCTGGGTGGAGCTGAGGCAGCAGCATCCGATGGGCTCGGCGTGGTTAGAGTCGCCCAACTGACCGGTCGCGACAAGACTGTCGTATCACGATCGCTTGCCACACTTGCCGACGCTGGCCTTGTCGATCGTGACCCGCGATCCCTCAATTACCGCCTGGGAAGCCGTGTCTTCGCCCTTGCCGCCCGCTCAGCCGAATCGGCCCTGGCATCGCGCGCTCGACCTTTGATTCACCGGATCGCTCATTCCACGCGCGAAACCACTCACCTGTGCGTACTGCGCGGAGGCAACGTTCTCACCGTCCTGAGCGCGCTGAGCCCCCACGAGTTTCGTTCCACGGGGTGGGAGGGCGTCACGACCGCCGCGTGGCGCACACCTTCGGGTCGAGTGCTCATCAGCGATTGGGACCGCGAATCTCTCCGCGCATGGTACGCCGAGCACGGGCACGACCAGCCGATCGTAGGGCCGCTCAACCCCACGATGGCAGCGATCGGGTTCGCCGTGCTCGACAAGCCTCCCGAAAACAAGGCCAGGATCCACGATTTCGCTTCGCTGCTGGTGGAGGTGGAACACATCCGGGCTCGGGGATTCGCGACCCTGGACGAAGAACTGGAACTCGGGGTCGTTGGCGCCTCAGCCCCGGTCACCGATTTCACCGGTCGCATCGTAGCTGCGATCAATGTCAGCGCCCCAAAATCCAGGATCGGCGATCGTCTCGACGTCCTGGGAAACTACGTGCGGACTGCTGCGGCAGAACTCTCCCAGATTCTGGGAGCATCCAAAAACAGCTCTCAGTCGCCAGCTGCTCGCGGTCAAGCCCGCTAGTGCCTGTTGGAAACGGCGATCATCTCGCCGCGATCGACGACCTTGATGCGCGTGCGACCCTGCGGCTCCCCGAGCGCGAGCTCGTGCTCGTCGAGGTTGTGCCAACCGTCGAGGTTCGTGAACTCGACACCGCGGCTCTCGAGCAGCTCGATGACCGCGCCTTCCTCGGGGGACTCAGGTGACCACCAGCTCGCCTGGTCGTTCATCACGTGCTTGACCGTCTCCATCGCGTCACTCTTGGTGTGGCCGATGAGGCCGACCGGCCCACGCTTGATCCAGCCCGTCGCGTAGACGCCGTGCAACTGCTGGTCGTTGTCGTCGAGTACCTGGCCTTCACGGTTCGGGATGACACCGCGCTTCTCATCGAAAGGGATGCCGTCGAGCGGCGACCCGAAATATCCGACAGCGCGGTAGAGCGCCTGTGCCGCAACCTCACGGAACTCACCGGTTCCCACGACGCCGCCCTCGCCGTCGGGCCGGGTGCGCTCATACCTGAAGGCCTCGCCCGTGAACTCGACCGGGTTGGCGTAGAAGTGCAGGTGCAGCCGGCGTGACGCAGCGCCGGTCTCGCGTGTGCGCCACTGGCTCAGAACCCTGTCGATCACCATCACCTGCTTGTTGCTGGCGATCGCCGCCTTCGAGGCTTCGTCGTAGTCAAAGTCTTCGTCGTAGACGATCATGTCGACATCGTTCAGCTCGCCCATCTCACGGAGCTCCAGCGGCGAGAACTTCACCTGGGCAGGGCCCCGGCGACCGAATACGTGAACGTCGGTGACGGGCGAGGCCGCCAGGGCCTCGTAGACGTTCGCCGGGATCTCGGTCGGCAGCAGGTCGTCGGCATGCTTGGCGAGCATGCGCGCCACATCCAGCGCGACGTTGCCGTTGCCGATCACCGCTACGGATGCCGCCTCCAGCGGCCACTCGAGCGGGAAGTCGGGATGGCCGTCGTACCAGCTGACGAAATCGGCAGCACCATAGCTGCCCGGCAGGTCGATTCCGGGGATGACGAGCGAGGCATCCCGGATCGCACCGGTCGAGAAGATGACGGCGTTGTAGTGCTTCTTCAGGTCGTCGAGGGTGATGTCCCGTCCGAAAAAGACGTTGCCGAAGAGGCGGATCTGGCCGGAGTCGAGCACATCCCTGAGCGCGGTGACGATCCCCTTGATGCGCGGGTGGTCAGGTGCAACGCCGTAGCGCACAAGTCCGTATGGAGCAGGCAACTGCTCGAACATGTCGATGGAGACGTCAAAATTCTTGTCCGCTTTGAGCAGGATGTCTGCGGCATAGATTCCGGCGGGGCCGGCGCCGACGATGGCCAGGCGAAGCTTGGTCATGGGTGTGTTCCGTTCACTTGGGGCGGTAGGTCGAACCGCCGAAAGACTAGTTCGAGCGCTCGACGATGGAGTCGGCGAACCTGGTGAGGGCCTTCTTCACCGGCCCTGCGGGCAGGGGAGCCAGCGCGGCGACGGCTTCGGACGCCCAGCGCCGGGCCTCATCGAGGGTGCGAGCCGTCACCGGATGCGCCCGCAACTCGGCGACCGCCGCTGCGAGGTCGGCCTCGTCGGTTTCGCCATAGAGCGCGGCGTTGACGTCTCGTTCGATGCGCGTGAGGAGGTCTGCGGCATCCTGGTCGGTCCTGGCCTGCTCACGCAGGTACAGCAACGGGAGGGTGGAGACGCCGGCGCGCAGGTCGGTACCAGCAGTCTTACCCGTCACGTCCGTCTCAGCCGACATGTCGATGATGTCGTCGATGAGCTGGAAGGCAACGCCGACTTTCTCACCGAACATGCGTACCGGCACAATGTAGTCTTCGGATGCCTCGGAGAACAGCACCCCGATCTCACCGGCCGTCGCAATGAGGGAGCCTGTCTTGTCCGACAGCACCTGGAGATAATGTTCGACTGGGTCTTCGTCCGGCCGCGGGCCGAGCGTCTCGTGCAGCTGACCGAGGCACAGCCGCTCGAAGGTGTTGGCCTGCAGCACCAGGGCCCGCTCGCCGAGAGTCGCGACGAGCTTGCTGGCGCGAGCGAAGAGCAGGTCACCCGTGAGGATCGCCACCGAATTACCCCAGACGTTCTGGGCACTCGGCACACCGCGGCGCATCTGCGCCTCATCCATCACGTCGTCGTGGTACAGCGAGGCGAGGTGGGTGATCTCGATCGCCTGCGCCGCCTTGATGACGTTGTCATTATTGCCGGTGCCGAGTTGGGCGGCGAGCAGCGTGAGCACGGGGCGAACCCTCTTGCCGCCCGCTTCAAGCAGGTACCGAGTAGTGACATCCGCGATCTCGTCGGCAAAATGCACCTCGCCGAGCAGGCCGGCTTCGACCTCTTTGAGTCCCTTCTCGATAGCAGCGGCAAACTTCTTCTCGCCGCTGGAGGCGAAAAGCTTCTCGCCGAGACCCAGCGATGAGCTCAGGGTGTTGCTGCGACGAGCGAGCGGCAGGCTCGGTTTCACGTTCTCGACCGGTTCTCGGTTGGGGAAGCTATTGCTTCGGCGTTTCAGGTTCGGCGGGCTTGATCGTCTTGATGGGACGGGTTGCGTTGTCTTTGCGTTTCGCGACCGAAGCCAGGATGGTGGCATCCATGGGCTTACGTCCACGATGGAGGGCGACGACGCCGGCGGTCAGGTTTCGGAACGCGACCCTGGTGAAGCCCGCTGCACGGATCCACTGGCTGAGAGCGAACTGGTCTGGCCACTCCTTGATCGACTGTGCCAAGTAGGAGTACGCGGCAGGGTTCGAACTCGTGCCCCGTGCGACGAGGGGCATGACATGGCTGAGATAGGCCCAGTAACCCTCACGGACGATCGCGACGGGAGGCCGGGAGAACTCACAGATGACGAGCCGACCGCCCGGCTTCAGCACCCGGTACATCTCGCTGAGTGCGAGCCTGGGGTCTGAGATGTTGCGCAGGCCGAAGCTGATGGTGACGGCATCGAATTCGTCGTCACCGAAGGGCAGGGCTTCGGCGTCGGCGACGATGAAGTCGATCTTGTCGTGGCGGCGACGACCCTCGGCGACCATGCCCGGGGAGAAATCGACGGCCACGACCCTGGCGCCCCTGCGCTGCAGGGCTGCAGAACTGGTTCCCGTGCCCGCGGCGATGTCGAGCACGCGCTCGCCTGCGACGGGAGCCACTGCTCGCACTGTCGCTGAACGCCACAGGATGGCATTGCCGGCAGAAAGTACGTTGTTCGTTCTGTCGTAGCGCTTGGCGACGTCGTCGAACATGCTCGCGACCTCGCCTGGCTGCTTGCTCATGTCCGCTTTACTCACGGGATAAGTCTACGGTCGTTGTCCACGGTAAGTCTTCGGAGCCGAGGGTAAGCTCGACAGCGTGACCGGCCTGCGAGCTTTCCCGCCGCTGACGGCCACCACCACTGCGCTGACCGCGACGCCGCCACTTATCGGGCTTCTCGATGCGTTTGACCCGCTGGCGTTCATCCGCAACAGGGATGGCATCGTCGGACTCGGCGTCGCACTCAGGATCGAATTCTCAGGAGCCTCCCGGCTGCAGGATGCGGCCGAGGCCTGGCGCGCCGTCGTGGCGGCGGCCACGGTGACCGATTCCGTCGCCTGCGCCGGTACCGGCCTCATCGCGTTCGGCAGCTTCACGTTCGCCGCGGGATCCGGTTCCACGAGCGTGCTCATCGTGCCATCGGTGATCATCGGCCGCCACGGCGATGTCAGCTGGATGACCCGCATCGGCGATGCGGGGGCCGAACTGCCCGAGGCCGTGCCGCTCGGCCAGCCGTTCCCGGTCACCTTCTCGGCAGGGCTCATGACCGCAGAGGGATATGTGGCTGCCGTCTCCGCTACAGTGCAGTCGATCACCTCCGGGGCGGCCCGCAAGGTGGTAGTCGCCCGCGACCTGACCGCGCAGATTCCGGATGACGCCGACCTCCGCCTTCCGCTGGGTGCCCTCGCCGCCGCCTACCCCGACACCTTCACCTTCGCAGTGGACGGCATGATCGGCTCGAGCCCCGAAACCCTCGTCAGGGCAAGGAACGGCATCGTGAGCGCACGGGTGCTGGCCGGAAGTGCGGCACGCGGATCCGACCCGACCGCCGATGCCAGGGCGGCAGCGGCTCTCGCCGCTTCCCCCAAAGACCTTGCCGAGCATGCCTTCGCCCTCAGCAGCGTGCTCGACGCTCTCGGGCCGCGCAGCTCCGGCCTGGTCGCGAACCAGCGCCCCTTCCCTCTTCAGCTGCGCAACATCTGGCATCTCGCGAGCGACGTCACAGGTGCGCTCACCGACGGTTCGAGCGCGCTCGACCTGCTCTCAGCCATGCACCCGACGGCGGCGGTCGCCGGGGATCCGACGGATGCCGCGTTGTCGCTGATCGCCGAACTCGAACCGTTCGACCGCGGCCGCTATGCAGGCCCTGTCGGCTGGGTCGACGGAAACGGTGACGGGGAGTGGGCCATCGCCCTGCGCTGCGCGCAGGTGTCGGAGCCACGTGCCGGATCGCGCACCGTGACGGCATACGCCGGCGCTGGAATCGTGGGGGAGTCAGACCCGAACCGAGAACTGGCCGAGACGGAACTGAAGCTCAGCCCGGTCGTCGACGCCTTCCGCTAGCAGGCAGCTCGATCAGGTCGCGGCGAGCCGCACCTTCTCGATCTCCACGTCGTAGTCCACGGGGGGCCACTGCGGGTCGAGGCGCCTGAGCGCATCGAGCAGCAGCTGCTGCACAGCCCAGCGGGCGTACCACTTGCGGTCTGCCGGGATCACGTGCCACGGGGCATCCACCGTCGACGTCCGGGTCAGGGCGATCTGGTATGCCTCCTGGTAGGCATCCCACTGCAGGCGCTCATCGACATCGCCCGGGTTGTACTTCCAGTGTTTGTCCGGCCGGTCGAGCCGTTCCTGCAGTCGCACTTTCTGCTCGTTCGAGCTGATGTGCAGCATCACTTTGATGACGGTGGTGCCCGATTCCGACAGCTCCCGCTCGAACTCGTTGATGATGCCGTAGCGCTCCTCGATGACCTCGGGCGTCGAGAACCCGTGCACCCTGTGAATCAGCACGTCCTCGTAGTGCGACCGGTCGAAGACGCCGATCTTTCCAGCTTCCGGCAGTTCGTTGCGGATGCGCCAGAGGAAATCGTGAGCTTTCTCCTCATCCGTCGGCGCCTTGAACGCGTGAAGCTGGATGCCCTGCGGGTCGGTGTCGCCGATGACATGTCTCACGATGCCGCCCTTGCCTGCGGTATCCATAGCCTGCAGCACGAGAAGTACGCTGCGCGTTCCACCGACCCGGCTCTCGGCGAAAAGCCGCTCCTGCAGGCCACCGAGCTCTGCGCCGTTGGACGCAAGCTCACGCTCAGCATCCTTCTTTTCTCCCGTGAAGCCTGGCGTCGATGAAGTGTCGATCGCCGAGAGGTCGAAGCCCGCCGCGACGGGGAGAAGGTGGCTCATGTGCCTACGCTAACGTCGCCCGCGTCAACGGTCGAGCGGCACCTCGATGACGGTCTGCCCGGTGGATGCCGTCAACGCCTGGTCGAGCTGGCCTCTATTGTCGACGCGCAGGTAGGCCCAGCCGTACGCGGCGGCCAGCTGTTCGACCGACACCTGCTGCGGAGTCAGCAACACCCTGTCGAAGTTCGCGCCAGCACTGGATGCCACCTCGAGCACGTCGAAAATCGTTCCGCCGTCGTCATTTCCGACGATCACCTGGATGCGTGGGCGCGCCTCCCCGATGCCGAAGAGCAACGCTCCGGCGTCGTGCAGCAGCGCGAGATCCCCGAGCAGCACCCGGGTCGTTCCTGCCGAGGACGATTGGCTCGACAGCGCGATGCCCAGCGCAGTAGAAATGGTGCCGTCAATGCCGGCGAGTCCGCGGTTGGCATGAACGGGGATCTTCTTGCCCGTGACAACGCGATCGGCTTCACGGATGAGCCTGGATGCTCCGAGCACCAGCCTGTCGTGCGGCCAGGTGGCCCGCCACACGGCTTCGACGAGCGAGCGGCGAGTGACGGGAGCGCGCACGGCGGCGAGCTCGGCTTTGGCGTGAGTCGATGGGTCTGCTGTGGCATCCGGAGCAACATCGACGGGCTGGATCAGGGCCCTGGATGCGCTCACCCAGCGCCCGACCCACGCTGAATCGGCTGACGGATCGCCCACGATCGTCACGGTGTCGGCGAAGGTGGTGACCCTGTGTCCGGGGTTGTAATCATCTGACGACGCGCTGCGCACGACGATCGTCTCCACCCCTCGCCGCTGGATCAGGGCGGGCACCTCGCGGCTGAGTGTCGGATGCCCGAAAACGATGACCCGCGCGACCCGGTCGCCGAAGTTGGCCGTGTCGAGGAGCTCGCGATAGGCGACGACGAGGTTCGGACCGAAATGCGCACCGCTGGACACCTCAGCGATAAGAGGCACCCCGAGCTCGCGGGCGACTTCCTCGGCGCGCTCCCCTGCACCCGTTCCGGCAATGACGATGGTGCCGGGCAGGCTGCGGAGTTCGAATGCCGGCACGACGCCCGGCTCCGGTGGCAGGTCGAGCGTCGACACGGCCCGGGCGAGCTCCACCTCTGGCGCCTCGAGCTGCAGCGGGGCCGAGAGGGGCTCCGCGAACGAGAGGTTGAGATGTACGGGGCCGGATGCCGCGGCTACGGCATCGCGAGCGAGCTGTGCCGCGGCATCCTGCTCGCCAGCCGCACCAACGGGTGCACCCACGTCCCAGGTGCGCGTGACGGCGGCGCCAAAGATCCCGGGCTGCTCTGTCGTCTGATTGGAACCGATGCCGCGCAATTCGTCGGGTCGGTCGCCGCTCAGCACGATCAGCGGCACACCGGAGTGGTGGGCCTCCAGCACGGCGGGGTGCAGGTTGGCGACGGCGGTTCCCGAGGTGGTGACCAGCAGCACCGGGGTGCGGGTCTCGACGGCAATGCCGAGCGCGAGGAACCCACCGACGCGCTCGTCGATGCGCACCCTTAGGCGCAGCAGGCCGATGCGCTCGAACTCCGCGGCGGCAAGGGCGAGGGCCTGGGAGCGCGACCCTGGGCCGAGCACGACATCGCGAACACCGAGGCGCACGAATTCATCGAGTAGGGCGACCGCGAAGTCTGTCGCCGGAGACTTAGTCTTTGGGCGGGTCATCGTCGAGCTCGGCGAGCTCCTGCTCGAGACGGCGGATGCGCTCGTCCTGTTCCTCGTCACGACGAAGGTTCTTCAGGAACGACGGGTCGTCATCCGGTGCAACGGTGCGCAACTGGCCACCGCTTCCGGTGGAGCTCTCCCTGCCCGTGAAGAACCACAGCGCGACCCCGACAATCGGGACCAGCACGATCAAAATGATCCATACGAACTTCGGCATGGCCCTGACGCGTCGCTGGTCGATGAGGATGACGTCGACAATCGCGAACACGTCCAGGGCGAGGACGATGAGGGGCACAATCACGAGCAAGCGGGACATTCTATGATTCTAGGCTCGCAAGCTGCGCCCAGCCTGCGTGCATACACTGTGAAGGTGAAACCCTGGGTCGCCTACAGCCTCGCGCGCGTCGGTATTTTCGCCGTGATCTTCGCCGCGCTGCTCTACTCGGGCATCTACCCCTGGCTGAGCGCGATCATCGCGGCCGTGATCAGTTTCTGCGCGAGCTACCTGTTCTTCGGGAAGCTGCGAGATGCGGTTGCTCGCGACATCGTCGTACGGCGCGCCAAACCCGCCACCAACGCAGACACCGAGGCCGAAGACCTCTAGCCCTGGCGGCCGCGGGTTCCGCGACCCGGCTTCGCGGCGACAATCAGCGGTGCGCGCGGCCCTGCCTTCCGAAATGACGGAGGTTCGCGCATCCACTCTCCATGCCTGCGGCGGTCAATGCCCTATTTCCGCCTGGGATCCGTCATTTCGGAAGGTTGGCGGTCGCGATCTACACGCTCTCACCGGTGCCGTCACGCCTGGTGCTGGTCGTCGTCGAGACTGCAGTTCTTCGGCACAATCACCGCGCACCCGTTGGAACCGGGGTCGGGAGGCACCTGGGCGCCTGGACGACGGTTCTCGCTGGGTCTAGAACGCGATCGCCCAGCCGAGCCCGAGGCCGTAGACGAGGGCTACCAGTGCACTCAGTCGCAGCGCGACGATCAGTTCGGCCGAGGTCTTGGCGCTGATGGTGATACCGACGGCGGGAATAGCGGCGAGCAGGGCGAAATACACCAGGTACGCGTTGGCATAGAACAGCGTAAAGAACGACAGGATTCCGAAGGGCGCCAGCAGCAGCACGCCGAACACGATTCGCGACGCGCGGTTCCCGATCAGTACGGCGAGCGTGCGCTTGCCCGCCAGCTTGTCCTGTTCGATATCCCGGATGTTGTTCACCATGAGCACGGCACACGCGATCAGCCCGATCGCTACCGCGGAGAGCCAGCTCTCGAGCGTGACGGTACCTGCGAGCACGAAGGTGGTGCCGGCGGTGGCTACGATTCCGAAGAAGACGAAGACGAAGAGTTCACCCAGGCCGAAGTAGCCATACGGCCGCTTGCCACCCGTGTAGAAGTACGCGGCCACGATTGCCACGGCACCGATGGCGAGCAACCACCACTGCTGCGTACGGATCACGATGATGAGTCCGGCGATCGCGGCGATCCCGAAGAACACGAGCGCGACAGCGAACACCGTTCTGGGTTTCGCTGCCCCGGATGCCGTCAGCCTGCGCGGTCCGACCCGGTGCTTGTCCGTGCCCCGGATCCCGTCTGAATAATCGTTGGCGAAGTTGACCGCGATCTGCAGGCTCAGCGCCACAACCAGGCAGAGGATTGCGCGGAACCAGTGCCAGCCGGGGCCAGCATCCTCGTGGGGAAGCACGTACGCGGCCGCCGTTCCGAGCGCAATGGGGGCGATCGCCAGCGGCAGGGTCTGGAGCCTCGCTCCGCTGATCCAGTCGCGGGCCGTGGCCTTCCTGACCTTCGCCACGCCAGGCGGGCGCCCACCCGGTCGACCGCTCTTGCCTGCGTTCGGTCGGCGAGCTGGGACGGACTTCGGATTGATGCGCTGCTGTTTCGGAGTTGCCACGCAAGGATTGTACTGGGGCCCAGCCTCCAGCGAGCCCAGCCGATCGAGCACTCAGCTGCCGGCGAGCCTCGCCGCGGCACGTCGATCAGGCTTTCCCGAACTCAGCATCGGTATCGCGTCCACCAGAACGACCCCGGTCGGTGCCGCCGCACGCCCGAGGGTCACGGCTACGGCATCCCGAAGCCACTCCAGTTCGACGGGCGTGGCGGTCACGACGATGCTCGACTGCCCCCACAGCGCGTGCGGCGTCGCCACGACAATCGCATCGCCGAGCCCCGGCAGAGCGCGCACGGCCTGCTCCACCTCGCCCAAAGAGATTTTCACCCCGCCCGAGATGATCACATCGTCGGCCCTGCCGCTGACGCTCAGGATGCCGCTATCGAATGTGCCCGTATCGTCGGTGCGGTACCAGCGCCTGCCGTCTACCTCGTGGAACGCAGCATCCGTGCGCGCAGGATCCCCGAGGTACCCGTGAGCCAGCATGCTGCCGGCGAGTTCGACCCGACCGTCGACGATGCGCACCTCGGTGTCGCCGATCGGCTCACCGTCCCAGACACAACCGCCGGCGGTCTCGCTCGAACCGTAGGTACGCGTGACGTTGAGCCCGAGCTGGGCCGCGCGTGCGAGCAGTGGCGCTGGGATGGCCTGCCCTCCGACGAGGATGCGGTTGAAGCGGCGCAGGGCGTCGAGGGCGTCATCCTGCTCGATCAGTCTCTGCAGCTGGGTCGGCACCAGTGAAACGAATCGCAGGCCCGCATCGAGTTCGTTCGCAGCTTCGACGAATCGTGTGCTGTTGGCTGCGACGGTGATCGGCTCGGTCTGCGCAGCCAGCGACCGCACCAGCACGTTGATCCCGGCGATGTAGTGCGCCGGCAGCGCGATGAGCCACTGACCGGGGCCACCCAGCTGCACGTCAGAGGCGGCCGCACTGGCCAGGAGGGCGTCGGCTCCGAGCGCCACGCGCTTCGGTCGGCCCGTCGATCCACTCGTCTCCACGACGACCGCAACGCGCTGCTCTACGGTCTCCGGAAGGCCCTCTGGCCGCCCCGGGTGGGGCAGGATCGCTGGCCCGTCCCCGCTCAGTGCCGCCTGCAGCGCGTGGAAGACCGACGCGGTGTCTGCCGAGTTCACGACCTTCAGCGGTCGGGACACCTCAGCCCTGCGTCCCGGCGAAGAATCGCAGGATGATGAGCAGCAGGAGCGGATTCGCCAGGAGTCCGATCAGTATCCCGATGACACCGATACGGCGACCGCGCCTCACGATGATCGCCGCGATTCCGGCGATCACCGCCGCGAAAGCGATGATGATGGCGAGGTATCCGAGCACGATACCGGCCTCGAACTCTCCGCCGCTTGCCGTCGTGATCGCCACGACCTGCACGATCGCTGCTGCCAGCCCGAGGGCGATGGCGAGCGCGCCGACCCAGGGCCGCGGGCCCCGCGGCGTGGATTCGGCCTGTTCCGGAGTGGTCGGCGGGGCGTCATCCGGCAACTCGATGACCTGCTCTTCGATGAACATGGGCACCACCTTGAGTGGAACTCGCTCGATAGGCCCGGGGTTACTCACGGAATTCACCTTAATCGAATGGGGGGCCAACGGACGGCGAATTTGCCAGACTGGTGCCATGCTCCCCAACGATGTGATGCTCCCACCCCTGCCCGACCTGCTCGCCACCGCCAGGGTGGTGGCGCTGCCGCTCGTGACGAGATTTCGCGGCATCGAGGTGCGCGAGGCGATGCTGCTGGAGGGTCCGAACGGATTCACGGAATTCTCTGCATTCACCGAATACGGCGACGACGAGGCATCACGCTGGCTGGCAGCCGCGATCGACTTCGGATGGAGCGAGGGTCACCCTCTACTGCGCGACGCAATCAGGGTCAATGCGACCCTGCCTGCTGTTGCAGCCGATGAGGTCGCGGGAATCCTCGACAGGTTCCCGGGCTGTCGGACCGTCAAGATCAAGGTTGCCGACCCCGGCCAGGTGCTCGCGGATGACGTGGCCAGGGTCTCGGCTGCTCGCGACTACCTCGGACCCGAGGGCCGCATCCGCATAGACGCCAATGCAGGATGGACTGTGGATGAAGCGGAGAAGGCCATCCACGCCCTCGCAGCCTTCGATCTCGAATACGTTGAGCAGCCGTGCGCGACTGTCGACGAACTGGCGCAGGTTCGCACTCGGGTGAAGTACATGGGCATCCCCATCGCGGCCGATGAGAGCGTGCGCAAGGCCGCCGATCCGCTCGCCGTCGCGCGAGCGGGAGCCGCAGACCTCCTCGTGATCAAGGCACAGCCCCTGGGCGGCATCAGCGCAGCGCTGTCGATCATCGCGGAGTCCGGGCTTCCCGTGGTCGTCTCCAGCGCACTCGAGACCTCGGTCGGCATCTCGATGGGGCTGCACCTCGCCGCATCCATCCCCGAGCTCGAATTCGATTGTGGGCTCGCCACGGCGTCGCTTCTTCAGGTGGATGTCACGGACGAACCGCTGCTGCCCGTCAACGGCCAGTTGCCCGTGCGCAGGGTCGTGCCGAGCGCGGGGCTGCTCGCCAGCAACGCCGCGAGCCTCGACCGCTCGAACTGGTGGCTGGCCAGGCTGCAGCGCTGCTACGAACTGCTCACCTGAACCGCGAGCGACCTGGCTGTTCTTCCCACGGAGGTTGTGTGCGTGGCGGGTCTCTCGTATGCGGGTCCGAGCGGCGCGGGTCTGAGCGGCGCGGGCGAGACTCGCCGGCACGCTGAGTGCCCGGGGGTCCGCCGACCGGCTTCGACGGCAGCGATGACTCCAGACGAGCCCATTGCTCATCAGCCAGCACACAGAAAACCAGCCAGCACGGAAACGAGAAAGCGACTTCGAACTCACCACTCCAGAACGCCGTCGAAACCCCTTGCTCCAGAAGAGACGCAGCTAGCTACCGAGACGCTCTTCGACGAGCGCAATCAGACCCCTCGGGCCGAGGAGATCGTGAAGGGTGGCGCGAAGCACGTCCCTGTCAGCGACGTCCAAACTCTTCGTGAACGAGCGAAACACGCTGGTGACATCTTCCAGCGCACGAACGCATCCGAACCGGGTGAGGCGCGTCTCGTCGAGGTCGAACGCTCCATAGCCGCCCCAAAAAGCGTGACGATCAGCGAGGTGGATCGGTCGACTCGGAAGCACGCCGAGCTCGATCAACACCATGTCAATCTCCCGGTGCGCAGTTGTCGCCTCGTCGAGGTCGATGAGCCAGGGATGCCCGTGCTCATCGAGCAGCACGTTGCCGAGGTGCGGGTCACCGTGACAGGGAACGCGAGGTGCGGGCGTCCGCAACGCCTTGAGCTCCCGGGCCGTTCTGTCAAGCCGCATGAAACGAGAACGATGTTCGTGCCAAAGGTCCGTGAGGCGATCGGCCTCGGAATAACCATCTGAATTTTTCTGGAGCCACAGCGAAGTGAAGTGACGGTCCAGCCTGCTGAGTCGAGTTCGGGCGTCGTGGTCAGTTCGCCTAATCCCGCGCCGGACCGGGGTGATTGATCGAGGTGGGCAGTGTTCGTGTAGAACTCTGAGAATCTTTCCCAGTTCACCCCATTGGTCGGAACTGAGACCGGTGGTCACCGCGTCGTCACCTCCAATCCATGGGCTGACCGAAACAAGGGACTTCCCAGTCATGCTCCACGGCATGTGAGCCCGTGTCAGTCGAGGCGCAACGACACCGGTAAAGCCGTCACGGGATACGGCGGATGCGAGAGCGAGCCCGTAGCGACAGTCGCGTTGAGTTGCTTTCACCGCCCAACCCCGACCGCCCTCGTCAACGATTCGCCATAGGGTGGCGGCGGGGTCGAATCCCCCTGAGACGAGCTCGACCGTTTCCGCGCGAAGGCCGAACTCGGCCTGTAGCGTAGCTGCCAAAGCCAGGGGCAATGTCGCAGGAGTTCGAAAAGGGTCATTCACCGTCGTATTATGCTCTCCTGCGCTGTGCCACGAGCCTTGGAGCATGTCAATTCTCGCTGTCCGGACCGGGTGATGCCCCCAGGGCTTGAGATTGCCGCATCGAAGTTTCACCGGCTTGTCTGTCCTGCAAGATCCACTCCCGGGGTGTTCCCGCACGCAACGCAGATTCGGCGCCCCGATGCCTCAGGAAACCACTCTCCCTTACAGCGAGAATCAACTTGGTTGGGCATGTCGGGACCCGCTCTGTGGCCAGGCGCCAGTCGGTGGATGTCGATCATCGACAACCGCGTCGGCAGCTCGCCGAACCACGCATCCGCAAGGGCAGGGTGCAGGGATGGGTCATTGTTAGCGAATACCACTACGGGCAAAACCCTGCACGAAGTACCGCTGAAACGACAGGAATAGCACGACCACCGGAATGACCGAGATCAGGGCCAGCGCCATAGTGGCGTTGTAGTTGGGCGCCGTCTGGTTCTGGAGATAGAGAAGTCCAATCGGAAGAGTGAATAGCTGATTGTCACTCAACGCAATCAGAGGCCATGCGAAGTCGTTCCAGCTTCCCATCAGGGTGAGCAGGATGAGCACCGCAATCAGTGGCTTACTCAATGGCAGCACCACCTGCAGGAAAATGCGGATTTGCCCGGCGCCGTCGATCTTCGCAGCCTCGACTATCTCGTCCGGAATCCCGATGAAGAACTGCCTGGCGAGGAATATCCCGAATGCAGCTGCGGCCCCTGGCAGGATTACACCCCAGTAGCTGCCATAAATACCCAGGCCAGAAACCAGTCGGAATTGAGCGACCATGATCGCTTGGATGGGGATCATCATCGTCGCGAGAGTCAGGAGGAAGAGCACGTTTCGCCCGCGGAATCTCAAGCGTGCGAATGCGTAGCCGGCGAGCAGATTGACAATCACGGTGAAGAAGGTGACGAAAAGGCCGATAACGACCGAATTCCCAAACCAGGTGGCTACCGGGTACAACTCGAACACTCTCTGGAAGTTTTCGGTAGTCCAGGCACTCGGCCAGAACCGTAGCGTGGGCTCGAACACCTCCCCGCGTGGAGAGAACGCCACCACCACCATCCAATACAGCGGAAAGGCCATGATGACGGCGACCACGACGGCGATGGCACTTCTCCAGACGATGCCCTTGCGGCCGCCGATCATCGCGGCACTATTTCTGCTTTTCTTTCGAGGCGCGCGATCGCCGCTCGTCGCCACCGCCGGCGCCGGCGCCAAGTTGTTTGCTGAGGTCATCGTTCGTGTCACTGTGGATCGTGTCATTGTGGGTCCTTATCCGACCTGATCGCGCATGCGACTCGTTCTCCACTGCACAAGGGTAAAAAGGAGCGTGATAACGAGGATGACGATACCGATCGCGGCGCCGTAGCCCTGTTCCCTGATCTGGAAGCCATTGCGATAGGCGTACGTCACGAGCACGGAGGTGGAATTACCCGGCCCGCCGCCAGTCATCACGAAGATGAGGTCGAAAACCTGGAATGAGGCGATCACGTTCATGATGAGCAGAAAGAACGTGCTCGGACCGACCAGGGGTACCGTGATGGAACGAAGCTGTTGCCAGCGACCAGCGCCGTCGATGCGTGCCGCCTCATACAGTTCAGGCTCGATTCCTTGCAGGCCGGCCAGATAGATGATCATGTTGAAGCCGATCCGCAACCAGATCGCCACAATCACAACTGAAATCAATGCAGGCCAACCCTCGGACTGCCACGCGACCGGATTCAGGCCCACCGCGGAAAGCACCTTATTGATGATGCCGTTGGATTGATAGAAAATGATGGTCGCGATCATCCCCGAGGCGACCCCGGAGATAACCATCGGCAGCACAATAAGGGTGCGAAAAACACCACGGGCAGGGAGCACAGAGTTCATCAGCACGGCCAGGCCGAGGCCGCCGACCATCGTGATCGGCACGGTCAAAATGGTGAAGACGATTGTGTTCCCGAAGCTTTGCCAGAAGACCGGGTCGCCGATGAGCCTGGCATAATTCTTCAGACCGACCCATTCCGGGGAGCCGAATCCCTGACTGTCCTGAAACGACAACTGCAAAGCCCACAGGATGGGCAGAAAAAGAAAAATTGCCATGAGGGCGAGGTTGGGTGCCAGAAATCCCCAGCCGACGAGTGACTCCCGGAGGCGTGCGGCGCGTCGCGCCGCGCGCGGGCGGGGCGACAGCGCAGCGCTGCCCCGCCCACGTGCGGTGAGCGCCGTCATTACTTGGTGGCCTCCTCGATGGCACGGGTCAAGTTGCCCAACGTATCCCCTGTGGACTGGCCACCCACGAATGCCGCATCGAGCTGATCCTGCAGGGCTGTTGAGATCGCCGCCATGGCGGGCGACGTGAGCTGCGTGACGTCGCTGGGTTCGATGGTGCTGGCCTGTTCAACGAAGACGGGCATCACGTCGGGTCGCACATTGAACGTGATCGCATCCGCTGCCAGATCTGTTCGGGTCGGGAGTTCATTGGTCGCTGCGCAAAACGCCGACATGCTATCGGCCTGAACCATGAACGCAAGGAACTTCGCGGCAAGATCCGGATTTTTCGTATCCTTCGACGCGACCAGCGCGTTACCACCAAGATCTGTAGCTCCGCGCTCGTCACGCGGCATCGGAATTGCAGTCCAGTTGAACTTGGCGAGAGTTTCCATGTCCGGCACCAAGAAAGAACCAGCGAAAACCATCGCAGCAGTGCCCTCCTGGAAGGTGGTGTCCGCGTACACGGTCGATTTCGTTGAACTCGTCGGAGGAACCCACTGGTTGTCAAAAAAGCTCTTCGTGTAGTCAAGAGCCTTCTTACCAGCGGGCGAATCGATCGCCGATGTCGTTCCGTCCTTCTCCAGAAGGGCACCATTGGCCTGGAACAGCCAGCTCAACCATCGCGGAGCTCCTCCTAGTTGCCAGTTATAGACGAAAGGATACTTATCTGCTGGCAATGCAGTCCGAAGTTGCTTCGCAACATCTGCAAACTCATCCCACGTCCACGCGTCGGCCTGAGTCTGCGGCAACGAGGCGACGTCGACTCCGGCTTCCGTCAACATGTCGGTATTCACGAGAAGTGCAGAGACGTCGGTCTGATGCGGAACGCCGTAAGGCTTGTTCTCATACGACACGGCCTGCCACATCGCGGGGATGAAATTATCCTCCTCGTTCGCGAGATACGGGCTGAGGTCAAGCAACTGGTCCTGGCTTGAATAAACGCCCAAGTTCCCATAGTCGACTCGAAAGATGTCGGGAGCGTTACCGGACGAAAGCTTGGCGTCAATTCCCGAAAACATCTGCGCATAGGGGACGACATTCAACTTGACGGTCACGCCGTCGTTCTCGGTCTCGAACTGCTTGATCAAGGCTTTGAAGGCGACGGCTTCGCTGTCTCCCGCCCACGTAGTGAAGGTCAGCTCCTTAGAGCCTGCTTCACCTCCACCGCCCCCACCGCCCCCGAAACCAGCACACCCGGAAAGAACGGTGCTGACCGCCACGATCCCTGCCCCCATTGCAAGTAAACGTCTTCTGTTGAGTTTCACGTTGTGATCCTTCCGTCATTGGAGGCCGGGCAGATAAGCGCCATTGCGCCTCTTTCTCTTCATGAACGATGCAGGATTGAAACTTCAACCGTCAAGATCTTTCATTACCTTCCGAGTTCTGCTTAACTGAGGTCACTTTTTCGCGGTCGTCAGTGCTTACCGTGACAACACCGGACGACAGTCGAGACACACGAGCCGAGGCGCATCACCCCTGCTGAATTGGTGGGCCAGCCTGACATCCTGGGATCCCCTGGTTACAGTGAAACGACGTGGGAATCGGTCCCATGTGGGCAGTTATCCTCAGCAGGCTGCTCTGGGTTGACGACGAGCACATCGATGTCATCTCTCGCTCGGCTACCGCGTCTGACGATGTCGATATCGTTACCCAGTACGGCGCTTCTCGTCGCATCGCGGCGATCTCGGCAGATATAGCACCCCACTCGGAAACCTCTGCTCAAGGGTCGTGCACCTCGGATTCGCGAACGAAGCGTCCATCATTCAGACCCGGTACGCGACCATCGTGCTTGCCGCGCATCGCCCGGCTCCGTTTATCCGACGCTGGTCGACGGTGCCCGGTCGGCGCCGTCGGCGAGCTCCCTATCGACCCTTCTTGCTGAAGCACATCGTATTTCCTGGTCACAGATGAACTGTCGGGTTGGCGCACGAGGCTGCTGTGAAGCTTCACGAGTCGGCTGGGGGCGTGGACGAAGGCCTACTCCCTATGGGAACTGCAGCACGGGACCATTTCCTGCGCTGGCCCCGGTTCGCTGATCTGGACGTATTCTCGCCCTGCGGTTCACCCGTCGGTGGGGACCACATCGCATCGGCCACCACCTGCTGATGCCGAAGTCGACGGTATCGAAGGTGCTGAACCGTTATCGGATGCCATCACTCGGCCGCATCGATGTGAAGAAACTCGGCCGCAGTCCGAACGGCGGTGGCTGGCGGACGTCGGGGCGATCGGCCGGACGGAAGAGCCGGAAGAAGACCTAAAGCCCGCTGTACGCGTGCAGCCCCTTGAAGAACAGGTTCACGATAGTGAAGTTGAACACCACCGCGCCGAATCCGATGATCGCGAGCCACGCCGAGCGCGAACCGCGCCATCCGCGAGTCGCCCTGGCATGGATGTAACCGGCGAAGATCGTCCAGATGATGAAGGTCCAGACCTCCTTCGTGTCCCAGCCCCAGTATCGACCCCAGGCACGCTCGGCCCAGACGGCGCCGGCGATGAGCGTGAATGTCCAGAACACGAAGCCGACGACGATGAGCCTGTACGCAAGGTTCTCGAGCTTGTCTGCCGCAGGCAGAGTATCGAGGAACTTCAACCCGACGGCCTTGCCTGCCGCGCGCCGAGCCTGCAGCAGCTGCACGACCGACAGTGCGGCACCGAGCGCGAAGAATCCGGTGCCGAGGGAGGCGACGAAGACGTGGATGACCAGCCAGGCCGACTGCAGTGCCGGCGGCAGCGGCACGACGTCGACGTAGAAGTTGGTGGTGCCGACGCCGAGCGCGATCAGCGAGAAGCCCACGACGAACGATCCCAGGAAACGCAGATCCTGCCACACCTGCACCAGCAGGAACACGCCGACGATAATCGCGGTCGCGGTGAGGGTGAACTCGAACATGTTGGCCCACGGCACCCGGCCAGCCGCGAATCCACGGAAGAATACTGCGCCGACATGCAGCGCCCACCCGAACGCGGTCAGCGCGAAGGCCGCACGCAGGTACCGCGGACCCTTCGCTGCGGGGGCTGTTGCCGAGCTATCCACTCGCTCGAGCAGGTCCGTCGAGCCGGCCGAGGCCAGCTGGCCGACGCGAATCGTCGCACCCACCTCGGCAGTAGCCCCGACATTCGCCGATCGACGTGAGAGGTCGAGCGTGAACATGATGAACGCGATCGTGTAGATCGCCATGGCCGAGTACACGGCGATGTTGGAGTAGAGCACGAAATTCTCAGTCACGATTCCACCTTAAGCCCGAGTTGATCCACATGTTTGCCTGCAATTTCTGATACCGCCGCGTTGAGTCCGGGGTCGTCGCCACGCGCCAGTCCTGCGTACTCGAGACCCACGCTGCCGTCGGCGGCGGTAACCGCCGTGATCCACATCCTTCGACGGGGAATGAAGAGACTCGTGACTAGCCCGGCGAGCACCAGGATCGCAAAAATCAGCACCCATACCTGAGCCGGATCGTGGTGAACGTCGAGCGAGACGAACCGCGGAATCGCCGTCAATTCGATGCTGCCGAGCCCGTTGGGGAGGTCGATGCTGTCACCGAGACCGAGTTTGATCGTCGGTGAATCAGCGGTTCGGCCGGCGATCTGAGTCAACGAATCGGTGTCGAGCGCATAGGCGTTCGTGCCCCGGCCATTATCGAGCCCGAGGTCGCCCGTGTAGACCTCCATCGTGAGCTCCGGGTTCACGAGATCCGGGTAGCTCGAGGCCAGGGTCCCGAGGTTGGTGAGCACGGCGGTGGGATAGAACAGCGCCCGGATTCCGATCTGCTGCTTCAGGCCATCCGGAATCTTGATGATCCCGAGGCTGAACAGGTTCGCGTCCTGCGGAAGGAACGCGGTGGGTTGGGAGAAGACGGTGTTGCCGTCGGAATCCCGCACCGTCACCACCGGCGCGTACCCATTGCCGAGCAGGTAGACCGATGTTCCGGCGATCGCGAGTGGCTCGTTGACCTTGATCGTAGCCTTCTGGGGCTCGCCGCCGCCCAGGGTCGAGGTGACGTTCGCCGTGTAGTCGAGCACCTGGCCGAGCGAAGAGCTGGTCAGGTCGTCGTCGTACGTGGGCACGAACGAGTCCAGGCCTATCGAGTACGGCTCCAGCGCGGCATCCGTGAAGAAACGGCCGGGGTTGAATGAGTCGTAGCTCGCCAGCGAGTTCGAGA
Source organism: Salinibacterium xinjiangense (assembly GCF_014645015.1). Classification (GTDB taxonomy): domain Bacteria; phylum Actinomycetota; class Actinomycetes; order Actinomycetales; family Microbacteriaceae; genus Rhodoglobus; species Rhodoglobus xinjiangensis. The sequence continues at coordinate 256,097 of NZ_BMLC01000004.1, read as the reverse complement.
GCGCGTAACCCTCCACGACGACGCGCTGCCCGGTGTACCCGAAACCGCCGCCGAGACCGACCGCGATGAGCACACCGATAAGCGCCGAATGGAACACGAGGTTACCGGTCTCTCGCAGGTAGCCACGCTCAGCGCTGACGGTCGGGGAGCCGTTGATCGTATACAGCTCTGTGCGATAGCCCTGCCGTTTCAGCAGTTGCTGTCCCACGGCGATCGCCGCTTCGGCAGCTGCCGGCGAACTCCGGGTCGTAAAACCTTCGAGCCGCTGCAGGTTGGCAGGCGTCTTCGGCGGGCGTGCGCGGAGTGCGTCGAAGTGGTGCCTGGTCCTCGGGATGACGCATCCGATGAGTGAGACAAACAGCAGCAGGTAGATGGCCGAGAACCAGACCGACGAGTAGGTCGTGAAGACCTGGAACGTCTCGAGGATCGGTGCCAGGGTCGGATTATTCGCCTTGAACTGGATGACGCCGTTCGGGTCTGAGCTCACCTGCGGCACGAGTGACCCGGGGATCGCCGCGATCGCGAGCAGGAGCAGCAGGAACAGCGCCGTCTTCATGCTCGTCAGCTGCCGCCAGAAGAAGCGCAGGTAGCCGATGGGCCCGAGCTTGGGCTGAACGACCCTGTCGTCGCCCTTACGCGCCGCCGATGAGTCGAAGTGATCAGAGGGGCGAGACGAATCCGTCATTAAGCACCCCCCCGAAGTAGGAGAGGAACGAACCCCAGACACCAGACACCATCAGAAGTCCCATCAGGATGAGAAGCGAGCCGCCGATCACATTGATGAGCCGCATGTGGCGCTTGACCCATCCGATCGATCCACCGACCCAACCGAAGCCGAGAGCGACGAGCAGGAACGGGATGCCGAGGCCGAGGCAGTAGAAGATCCCGATGATCGCGGCACGACCGGGATCGCCCTGGAACGTCGCGAGCGAGGTCACGGCAATGAGGGTCGGCCCGACGCACGGGGTCCAGCCGATCGCGAAGACGGCACCCAGTAGCGGCGCCCCGGCAAGCCCGGCCTTGGGACGCCAGCTCGGTTTCACGGCCCGCTGCAGGAACGTCACCTGGCCGATGAAAACCAGTCCGAGGGCTATGACGACGACCCCCGCGATCCGGAGGACCAGATCGCCGTACTGCAGGAAGAAGACCCCGACGGTGCTCGACAGCACGATGAAACCGAGGAACACGACACTGAAGCCGAGCACGAACAGCGCAGCTCCGAGCACAGTGCGACCGCGGCGCATGTCCCGGGCATCCGTCACGCCGGTGACATAGCCGAGATAGCCGGGCACGAGCGGCAGCACACACGGCGACAGGAACGAGAGCAGGCCCGCGGCGAGCGCGATGGGCAGAGCAAGCAGCAGGTTTCCCTCGACGACGATCTCTCCTGGGCCCATTCCTATTGCTGTTCTGCGATGACGGTATCGATCATCGCGGCGAGGATACCCGTGTCGGCGATGCGTCCGCTGATGCGGGCCGCAACCCGCCCATCACGATCGATCACGATCGTGGTCGGCACGGCGTTGGGCGCGACGGCGCCCGCAGTCGCGAACGCGAGTTGGACGGAGTTGGACTTCGCGTCGAAGATCGAGGGGTACTCGATGCCATACTTCGACTCGAACACCTGTGCCGTTTGTACATTGTCGAAGATGTTGATGCCCAGGAATGGCACGTCGGAGTACTCGGTGCTGAGCGACGCGAGGTCAGGGGCCTCGGCGCGACAGGGCGGGCAGGATGCGTACCAGAAGTTCACGACGTGCACCTGTCCAGCAAAGTCACTGCTCGAGATCGTCTCCTCGTCGGCCGATGGCCCGCTGAACGCGATCGGCTCTCCGCGATCTACCACGGCAATCTCGGTGAACGCTCCGTCGCCGGAGATGTAGCCCTGGCCCGAACCGTTCTGGTACTGGCTGGCAAGGGAATCGTCGGCCTGGGTGCACCCGGCGAGCGCGAAGACAGCGACGATGGCAACGGCGATGGCGCGCTTCACACCGCTCCCAGATCTATCGAATTTGCGAGCAGGTCGCCTGCAGGCTCCTGGTAGTCCACCTCGATAAAACGGTCACCCTGGCGTGCGAGGGTGGTGATGCTCGAGAGTGTGCAGCGTCGGTTGCGGGGGTCATGGAAGAGACGCATCCCCTTCACCGAGCGCGCGACCATGACGATCGGCATCTGGTGGCTGACCATGACGACCTCGCCGCCCTCGGGCTTCGCCCAGGCCGCCTCGATGGCGGCGAGCATCCGGGATTCGACATTCTTATAGGGTTCGCCCCAGCTCGGCTTCAGCGGATTGACCAGCCTGGGCCAGGCACTCGGGTGCTTCAGCGCACCGGGAAACTCGAATTTGCGGCCCTCGAACCAGTTGTGCGGTTCGATGATGCGTTCCTCGGTGCTGATGGGGAGGCCGAAACGTTCCGCCCAGGGCCCTGCCGACTCCTGAGCGCGCTGCAGCGGGCTTGCATACACAGCGGCGATCGGATGTCCGGCGAGGCTTGCCGCCGCCGCCTCGGCCATCGCGTGCCCCAGCTCGCTCAGGTGGTATCCCGGGATGCGGCCGTACAGGATGCCATCGGGATTGTGCACTTCGCCATGGCGGACGAGGCGGATGAGGTCAGCGGACACTCCGTAATTCTACGCTCTGTAGATATGGGCAGAAGCTGGGTACGGCAGTGCCGGGTAAACTCGGGTTCCGTGACCCAACGCACCCTGATCAAGAACCTGCCAGCCGCGACAGACGGACCCGCGTCCGTATCGGGGTGGGTCGAAACAGTCCGCGACCAGAAGAAGGTGCAGTTCGTCGTTCTCCGCGACGAATCGGGCGCTGTGCAGCTTGTGCATCCGCGACTTTTCGCCGAGGATGGCACGCCAGAAGCCGACCCGCTGGCCGAGGCCATCTCGGCTCTCGCCCAGGGCACGTTCCTCACCGCGTCGGGAGAGCTGAAGCACGACGAGCGCGTCAAGCTTGGTGGAGTTGAGATCAAGCTGGAGTCGCTCGACATCGCCGCCGCCGCCATCCCCGAGACCCCCATCGCAGACGACAGCGCCGGCGACAAGCGCATGGACTGGCGCTTCCTCGACCTGCGCCAGCCGAAGAACAACCTGATCTTCCGTATCCAGACCACGCTCGAACACGCGTGGCGCACCTACTGGGTCGAGAACGACTTCATTGAGCTGCATACCCCGAAGCTCATGGCCAGCGCGAGCGAGTCGAAGGCCGAGTTGTTCGAGGTCGGATACTTCGACACGAAGGCCTACCTGGCGCAGAGCCCCCAGTTCTTCAAGCAGATGGCGCAGCCCGCCGGCTTCGGCAAGATCTTCGAGGTCGGGCCTGCCTTCCGGGCAGACCCGAGCTTCACAAGCCGCCATGCAACAGAGTTCACCAGTGTCGACAGCGAGATCAGCTGGATCGACAGCCACGAAGACGTGATGAAGCTGCACGAAGAGTTGCTCGTGGCCGGATTCGCCGCCGTCAAGGCGAAGCATGGCGCCGAGATCGAGGCCCTGTGGGGCGTCGAGGTGACTGTGCCCACGACACCGTTCCCGCGCATCCCTCTCGCCGAAGCGAAGCGCATCGTCGCCGAGCGCGGCTACGAGGTTCCACGCCAGGACGACGACATGGATCCCGAGGGCGAGCGTCAGATCGCGGCATACGTGAAGGAGACCTTCGACCACGAATTCGTGTTCCTGACCGACTACGCGTCGAGCATCCGGCCGTTTTACCACATGCGACACGATGGCGATGATTCACTCACTAACAGCTACGACCTAATCTTCAACGGTGTCGAGATCTCGACCGGAGCGCAGCGTGAGCACCGCGTCGAGGTGCTGGTTGAGCAGGCGAAGTCGAAGGGGCTCGAGCCGGAAGAGCTCGACTTCTACCTCGATTTCTTCCGCTACGGAGTGCCGCCCCACGGTGGTTTCGGCATGGGACTCAGCCGCGTGCTGATGCTGATGCTGCACCTGTCGAACATCCGCGAGGCCACCTACCTGTTCCGCGGGCCGACCCGTCTGCTCCCCTAGTCAGCCCAGCTATCGGAGCTGAGGCCCGAGGTACTGCATGAGCGTTCGCGCGTACGTTCCCCCGATGTGATTGTTGTCCGCATAGACAACGACACCGCCAATGACCGAGAAGCAGGTCGTCTCATCGCAGAATCCGTCGGTGAGGTCGATCTGCCGCACCGGCCCGTCAGTGAGACTGATCGCGGCGACCTGCGGGTCGTCGAAGGCATCGAGTGCGCGTGACGTCGAACACGGAGCGTTTTGCCCGACGCGCGTCGAGAGGCACGCCGGAACATCCTCGCCGCTGGTTTTGGGGAGATCCTTCACCACGGTGACAGACTTGCCCGATGCGATCATCTGGTTCCAGGTGTCTGCGATCTCTGACGGCGTCAGCGCGTATCCCGGTGCACGGCCACCGGACGCGATGTAACCGCTAGTGAAGTTCAGGTAGACCACCTCGTCGATGTCAGACCGGCCGGCAATCTCTGAGCGCACTCTCTCAGACCACTGCCGGCAGGCATACTCGTAGCCGCCCTGCTCGGTCGAGTCGTCGGCACCCGCTGTGCCCTGGTTGAGACCAGAGCACCCGAACCGGGTGTACGTGATCACCCTGACTCCTCGATCGCGATAATACTCATCGAACGCAGCTGTCATAGCTGCCGCGTGCGAATCGCCAACCAGTGCGATGGTTCCTTCCGTTGCTGCGGGGTCGCCTAGCTCGCATGTCTTCCAGTCCTCGTCCCGCCACGTCAGGCACCAGTCCGTGGTGTTGAGGTCAGTCGACGCCGCGGTCAGATTCACGGTCGAATCGAGGAGGAACGCATCAGGACACTCGCCGGATCCGAGCAGGGCGTTTGCACCAAAGCAACCAGTGCCGTCGACGACCTGCTCATCGAATGCTGCGCGCTCGGCGTCAGCCTGTCTCGTGATGGCGCCCCCCACGCTCACCGAGAGCACCACGAAGACGACCGCTCCGCTGAGCGCCAGCAGATACGCGGGACGACGGCTTCTGGTGAAGAACGATTTACGGCGGGCAGGATCCTCGACGAAATACTTGGTCGCCGCAGCGAGGCCGACGCTCAGCGCCACGATAGCGAGCCCCTCCGGCGTCGTCGGGGGCCTACCCTGCAGGGTCACGAAGATCGTGATGACGGGCCAGTGCCACAGGTAGAGGGAGTAGGAGACATCTCCCGTGAACTGCACAGGGCGCAGGCTGACGAGCGTGCTCATCGGATGCCAGCCGGGCATCCCACCAGCAATCACGAGCAGGGTGCCGATCACGGGCAGGCTCGCGAGAACACCAGGGAACGGCAGGCTGCCATTGAGCAGCACCGCCGACATCACGATCACGGCGACACCGACGATCGTGACGACACCCGAACGAGACCCGACGACGCTATCCCGCAGTCGGGACACGAGTGCGGGCCTGAGTGCGACGACGACCGCCAACAGGGCTCCGGCAGCAAACTCCCACGCCCTGGTAGCGGTGGAAAAGTAGGAGAACGACGGACTGAACCAGGTCAGGTAAAGCGAATATGCGAATGACACCCCGACGACGGCAAGTGCCGTCCAGCCGAAGAATGTCACGGATCGGCCGCCCCCTGATCGCCTGTTCGCTCTCGATACCAGCCACCCGACACCGACGAGCAGCAGGGGCCATGCCACGTAAAACTGCTCCTCCACCGAGAGCGTCCAGTAGTGCTGAACGAGGGTCGCGTTATTCCCTGCCCCGAGGTAGTCGACGGCATCGAATGCAAGCGTCCAGTTCACGATATAGACGGATGCCGCGGCGATCTGCCTGAGAGATTCCACCCGCACCACTTCCGGGAGCAGCACGAACACGGCCACTACGCAGCTTGCAAGCACGGACAATGCCGCTGGTAGCAGGCGACGAATCCGTCGCGCCCAGAACTGTGTCAGGGAGATGCGGCCATGGTTTTCATACTCACGCATGAGGTGCGCGGTGATGAGGAAACCGGAGATGACGAAGAACACATCGACACCGATAAAACCACCGGTGAGCTTCTGCGGCCACACGTGATAAGCGACGACGAGCGCGACGGCGAGCGCACGCAGGGCCTGTACCTCGAGGAGGGTGTTGCGGGCCCGAGCTCCCGGCAGTGCCTCGCGACGCTCGTTTGAAGCGCGAACCGAAATCGTCACGGCTTCTCTGGATTCGATGAAGGGGCGCCGGCGACGATCGACACGGGGCGTCGTGACGGGCGCAGTTTCCTGAATCTCGGTAAGGCCCACGCTACGAAGCCCGGATAGCGCTCGAGGAGGTACGCCTTTTGGAACCCCAGCCAGCTTTTGCCCTCAGTGAGCCTGGCTAGCGATTGGCGTGAACGCAGGGTGTGAACTTCATCCACAGCATCCCCCTGCACGGTTTCGCTCAATTGGTCCAGCTTGTACTCGAGGAACGTATGGCTGATGGCCGCATACTCCGCGTTCGCCACAGTCCTGCAGTGGTAACCCAGCTCGCCCGCCGCGTAGGCGACCAGGCGCTCCTGCACGTGTGCGAGACTTCCGTCTCCGTACACACCCTCTGGCGCATAGTCGTCGTAGTCGACATCGTCAGACGCCAACAGCGCCAGTGCCTCAGGCCGGGCGATAAACATTGAGCCGAAGGGGGCAAGAGGAGACAGGTCATCCAGTGGAACCGTGATTCCGAGTTTGGCGCACAGTGTCGCGGCGCGCGCTTTGTTGGTGAACCAGGCACCTCCCAGCGTCGGGAATCCGATGTGGACCGTGGGAGGAAACACTGCGCCGAGCCCCGACTCTGCTTGGAACAGCCCCACCAGGTTGGCTGTATAACCCGGAGAGTTCAGCAGGTTGTCGATCTGCTGGCGCTTGAAGAGGTCACCGACCGCAGAACCCTGCTGGATCGTCTTCTTCGAGTGAACCTTGACGACCAGGTCGTAGTTCCCGCCCAGGATCACATCCCTGCATCCGACATAGAACGCGCTGATGTCCCGACCCCGGTTGGACGCTACAACCCTGACTTCCCAGCTCCCGATCCTGGTGTCTACTCGGTCATTGATCCGGGCCCGGATGTGAGCGGCTTTTGACTCATCGCTCGTCGTGACGAAGAGATCGAACCGACCAGGAAGCGTGTCGAGCCGGTCCAGCAGTTCGCCCGTCATCTCCTCGTAGAAGATGTGGACGGTTGCCGCGATGCGAAGTGGGCTGTCCACCTCGTATCCCACGGTCTGCTCCGGGAGGATTTCGAGCATCGATGCGCTCGTGTTGAGGATCTTCGGCTTCACATTCTTCGCGAGATTCTCGAGGATGAAGCCCCTCGGATACCCCGCCCGGTCGGCTGAATCGAGCAGCCAGCGACCGACGATCCCCTCACGGTCGAGGTAGAGCGGATCGTGGAAGAAAATTCGGCGCTTCAGCACCGGGCAACCGGCATCGAGCAGATCCTGTGCCCGTTCGAACGCGGGGTGCACGGTTCCGGGGAAGTCCTGGTAGGGAAAAGCAACCGCGTATGTGAAACCCCTCGACGCGAAATATTCGGTGAATCTCGATTCATGATGAGTGATGGAACCTGCATAGGAGGTGATGGGCGGCATGTCGGCCCAGTACCGCTTCCAGTGATCAGACTCCAGTATCGGTTTACGTACGGTAATCCAGTGCGACTGGATGTGAGACGGCATCGTCCCGCGGCCTGTGTGGGGATTGGGGGTGACAGGCCCGTGATCGGTCATTCCCCAGAAATCGACGGTGCGCGAATCCATATCGGCGAATACAGGCTCGAAAGACCCGATCGGGCCGAACCAGGTGTAGTTCATGAGGATCAGTTCATCGAAGCTCGCTACGACCTCCGGGCCCAGCTTCTGAAGAGCCCACTGGTAGCCAGCCACGTCGAAACCCGAGTTCTCCCGCTCCCACACATCATCGGCGACTGAATCGAGGACTGCGCGTCCAGCGCCACTGAGAGCACCGTTCGACACCACGACGATGCGTTCGGCGAAGGGCCTCAGCTTCACCAGCTTGTGGGGGATATAGCGATCGATGTCCCCCCGGGCATCGAACACGAGATAGATGATGAGTCGCTTCGGATCTGCACCAGCAGCTGCATTCATCTCGTAGGGCATGACTCTCTCGCGACAGGTTGAGGCCCTCGAGGAGCCGATAGGAACTGTCAAATTATAGACGGCGGGGCCACTCGCGGCCTGAGGTACAGAAGCTGGCAGCTTGCAATCTAGAATCGCTCATAGACATGGAGAGTGTAAAAATGCAGGATCGCGTTCTTGTGACCGGTGGCGGTGGATACATCGGGCGCCATGTCGTCCGATCTCTCCTCGACCTGGGGCACGTCGTCACTGCTACCGTCCGCCCGGGATCCTCGGCAGAGATCGATTCGCGAGCCAAGGTTCTCACCGTCGACATTCTCGACCCCCAGCTGGACGTCACGACCCTGGCAACGATGCCATTCGACCGCGTCATTCATCTTGCCTGGCAGGATGGTTTCTCACATAACGCGCCGTCTCATATGCTCCAGCTGTCGAACCACTTCTCGTTGCTCGACCGCCTGGTCAGCTGGGGCGTCACGAGGGTCGCAGTGCTCGGCACCATGCATGAGATCGGGTACTGGGAGGGCGGCGTCGATGAGAACACCCCGACGAATCCCCTCACCTTGTACGGCATCGCGAAGGATTCCCTTCGACGTTCCGTATTCGTGAACCTCGCCGGGCGTGCCGAGATCCAGTGGTTGCGTTGCTACTACATCCACGGTGATGATCGCAACAACCACTCGATCTTCACTCGGATCCTTAACGCCGTCGACGACAGCAAGACAACTTTTCCGTTCACGAGCGGCATAAACCAGTACGACTTCATCCATGTCGACCACCTGGCTGACCAGATCGCCAGAGTCTCGTCGCTGGCGGGCGCGATCGGGATCATCAATTGTTCGAGCGGGGTTCCGACGAGCCTTCGAGACAAGGTTGAATCCTTCATCGTCGACAACGCATTGCCGATCTCGCTTGAATACGGCGCGTTTCCTGACCGCCCATACGATTCCCCCATCGTTTGGGGTGACTCCACCCGGATCCGGCAATTGCTGAATCCAGGCACATAGGGTGGCTTCGTCGCTCACGACAACAATGCTGTCGCGGATCTTCGAAAACTGACTGGAGCGAACGCTCGAATCGCGTTACCCGACGGATCTATCGAGTTGTCGTCGACCCGCGGTGATCGTCGATGTGCCCTGCGACGCGCTCTGGCAGCCATACACCTCCATGCGGCAAGATGAACGTCATGTCCAAAAAAATCGATGCCGCCCTCAAAGATCTCAAAAGGGCACTGAAGGCCCATGCCGAGGTCGTCGGCGGCAGCGCTGTATCGCTCAAGAAAGCACAGCGAGCGAGCTCGAAGGTCACCGCGACGGCCACTGCGTACGCTGCGGCCGTTCACGCCAAGAGTGGAATGGGCAACCCGTTCGACGACATGGCGCCCCCGGGCCTCGAGCGTGCAACGCTCGATTCGCTCTCGGCCGAGCGCGATTCGCTGCACAAGCGGCTTACCGGCCCGATCGACATCCCGAAAAAGTAAGCACGAACCGCGTCAAACTTCAAAGTCGATGGATGACCGCTCGGTGACGTGCTCGCGCACCACCGCGGCCGCAGCCTTGTGGTCTGGGTGCAACTGGTAGGCGTCGAGAGCGTCCAGCGACTCGTAGTCTCCGATGACCAGCACGTCCCAATTCTTCTCGAAATACGCCACGTTCTGGCGCACGTCGAGGGAGCGGATGCCCGGCACCACGTCGACGAGAGGTTCGAGCACCTTCGCGATTGCGGCGACAGCGGCCGCTTTTGCGGCGTCATCCTGAGCCTTCAATTTCCACGTGACGATGTGACGGATCATGCTGTTGCCTCCAGGAGTGCTGCCCGCAGTCGCACCGGGTCGATGCGCCAGATGTTGTGTACGACCCCATTGAGAATGAGAACCGGGATCTCGTCCCAGTACTTCTCAGCCAGGGTCGCGTCGTCGAGAATCGAGAACTCTTCGAGCGCGACGGATGTTGGATCATCCAGCGCGCCGATCACGGAAGCCACGGTAGCCCTGGCGTCGTCGCACAGGTGGCACTCCGGTTTGCCGATGAGTGTCAGCCGCGCGATCGTCACCCCACCAGAGTAGATGACGCGACCGTAGACTGGGCCGCGATGTCAGACGCCCAGCCCCTTCCGCCCAGTGATCGCCCGATCGTGGCTTTCTTCGACGTCGACAACACGCTGATGAAGGGTGCGAGCGTCTACTACGTGGGTCGCGAGGCATTCCGCCGGGGAATCATCTCGTGGCGCGACATCGCCCTCTTCGGCTGGCACCAGTTTCGATTCCTCGCCGTGGGTGAGAACCAAAATCACCTGGCTACGGCGAAGGATCGCGCGCTCGGGCTGGTCAGCGGCCACACCGAGGCGGCGCTGATCGCCCTCGCCGAAGAGATCTATGAACGAGACTTCGCTCCGAAACTGTGGCCCGAAACCGTCGAACTGACCCGGGAGCATCTCGCCAAGGGCCATGAGGTGTGGCTCGTCACGGCGACGCCCCAGCTCGTCGCACAGGTCATCGCCGACCGGCTCGGATTGACCGGAGCTCTTGGCACGAAGGTGCAGGCGCTCGACGGCGTGTTTACCGGGGCACTGGACGGGCACGTGATCCATGGTGACGAGAAGGCCGCGGCTGCACGCGAGGTCGCTGCGAACCTAGACGCGGATCTCGCGGACTGCTGGGCCTACTCGGACTCGAGCAATGACATCCCGCTGCTCAGCATGGTGGGCAACCGGGTCGTGGTGAACCCTGACGCGAAGCTGCTGGCGCACGCCCGGGAGAAGTCCTGGACCGTGCTTCCGCTGAAGCGATCGAGCATCCGAGAGGCACGAAAGCTGGTGAAGAAGCAGGCGCGCTTCGTGAAGAAACGCGCCCGCTGATCGTCGGTTGCCGCATTCGCGGCTACCGACCTACTTCTTGTTGCGGCGCTGGTGGCGCGTCTTGCGAAGCAGTTTGCGGTGCTTCTTCTTGGCCATACGCTTGCGACGCTTTTTGATGACTGAACCCATAGGGACCTCACTGATTTCTTCAACGAACCGCTCGGTCCGAATCAGAACCGCGGAAAAATGTACTACGTGAGTCTACCGCAGCAGGATATGCGCGCTAACCGACGTCCGACATCGGTGTCTCGATGGCGGAAGCGACTGCAGACTCCGGGATTCGGAAGGAGCGACCGAATCGCACGGCAGGCAGGTCACCGGAGTGCACCATCCTGTAGACCGTCATGTTCGACACGCGCATCATCTCAGCGACCTCGGCAACCGTGAGGAATCGCACGTCAGACAGATCCCGCGTCATATTGGCTGCGCCCCTCGAACCGTAGGCACACCGAGGATGTTACTGGTGTGCTATTCGGTAACAATAGGGGCTGGTGTGACTCACTGTCCACCCCGGAATCCGGGGACGGACGACTGCCTACCGGTCGCGGAACAACCGGCGTCGCACACCATCCGGCAGCTTCTCGGCGACAGCCTCGGATGCGTCGTGCAGTTTGTCGGTTGCCTCGTGGATGGCCGTGCGGGCCTGGCGCGAACCGTCGGCGATGCGGCGACCGAGGGTGCCACCCACGTCGGCCCCCGACCACGCCGCGACCGCGGCCGAGCCACCATCGATCACGGAGTCGTCGACGTCAGCACTCAGGAAGGGGATGAGCCAGTCTTCAACAGTCTCGAGGGGGTCGGCATCCATGCTGTAGTAGCGGTGCTGGCCGTCTTCACGAACCGAGACGAGACCATGGTCGCGCAGCACCTTGAGGTGTTTCGACACTGTCGGCTGGCTCAGACCCAGCTTCTCGACGATCTCGTTGACGCTGATGTCGCCCGATCCGGTTATGGCTGACCCGTGCCGGTCGAGCAGGACCTGCATGAGGTCGCGCCTCGTGGCGTCTGCAATCACGTCGAAGATGTCTGCCATCCGATCAGGGTAGCGCGGTGAAGCTAAGCTTTCGACGCATAGCCGCAAGTCGCACGTGTTGCTTCCCGGCACGTTCCAGACCGAAAATGGGGCCTCAACCGTGGTTGACAGAATTGCACATAACGCGCCGGTGCTGGTGATCGGGCTCGGCCGGTTCGGCGCTGCAACGGCCGGCCAGCTGCAGAGGCTCGACCGTGAGGTACTGGCGATCGATGCCGACGCGAGTCTCGTGCAAAAGTGGTCTGCCCGCGTCGCCCACGCCGTGCAGTCCGACGCCAGATCTATCGATGCGTTGCGGCAGATCGGCGCGCAGGACTTCTCGATCGCGGTCGTCGCCGTCGGATCATCCATCGAGGCGTCGGTTCTGATCACGGCAAATCTCGTCGACCTGAAGATCCCCCAGATCTGGGCGAAGGCCATCAGCCGGTCGCACGGCAAGATCCTGACACGCATCGGCGCGAATCATGTCATCTACCCCGAGGCCGAAGCCGGCGAGCGCGTCGCCCATCTCGTGTCGGGCCGCATGCTCGACTTCATCGAATTCGACGATGATTTCGCGATAGTAAAGATGTATCCGCCCAAGCCGATTCGCGGTATCCCGCTTTCCGAGTCGCTGGTGCGGAAAAAATTCGGCATTACCGTCGTCGGCGTGAAGTCACCGGGCCAGGACTTCACCTATGCGACGCCGGATACGGTCGTATCCAACCACGACCTCATCATCGTCAGCGGCAACTCTGCCGACATCGAGCGTTTCGCGGGCATCGGCGCCTGAGCGCCGTGACCCGGCTGTATTCCCTGGGAAGAACAATTAGCTCGCGGCGAGTTCGCGAGCGCGCGCCAGTGCCGCAGCGGTCGCCCGGTCGAACAATCCACCGAGGTCGGCCTCCTGCAGTTCGGCCACGGCCCGTTCGGTCGTGCCTTTCGGGCTGGTCACCTGCAGGCGCAACTGCTCTGGCGACCTGTCCGAGGCCTCGAGCAATGCGACCGCGCCACCGAAGGTTCCGTTGACCATGATCGCCGCCTGCTCTGCGGTGAAACCCATGCGCACGGCCGCATGGGTGAGCTCATCGATCAGCAGGAACACGTACGCCGGACCAGACCCCGAGATCGTGCTGAGCGCATCGATCTGGGATTCCGGGATCTCGAGCACGGTGCCGACGGTCTCGAAGAGCGTCCGACCCAGTTCGAGCTGGGCGGGAGTGGATCGGGTTCCTGCAGCAAGCCCCGTAACTCCCCTGCCGACGAGTGCCGGCGTATTCGGCATCGCCCGCAGCACCGGGTTCGGTACCGCGGCCTCCATGGTCGAGATGGTGACACCGGCCGCGACGCTGATGACGAGAGTGCCAGCATCCAGCGCGGGAGCGATCTCGGCGAGCGTGTCACGGATCATGGCGGGCTTGACCCCGAGCAACACGATTTCCGCGCCTCTTACCGCGCGCTGGTTGGCATCCGCCGTCTCTGCCAGCGCATAGGAGGTGACGCCGGGCGCTTCGATCAGGTCTGCTTTGGCGCGGGTGCGATTGGTTACCCGGATACCGCCATCCACGATCACCGCGGGGGAGAGTAGCCCACCGAGGATGGCGCCACCCATGGAACCTGCTCCGATGATGGCAATCGTGGGAAGCGTCGTGGTCATGCGATCATCCTAGGATTGATCCCATGAGCGCATCTGGCGGAGGTAAGGCAATCATCGCGGCACTGCTGGCGAACCTCGGTATTGCTATCGCGAAGTTCATCGGTTTTCTCATCTCCGGTTCCAGCTCCATGCTCGCCGAGAGTGTGCACTCGCTGGCCGACACCGGCAACCAGGGCCTGCTACTGCTCGGCGGGCGCAAATCCCGACGCAAAGCCGACGACTCCCATCCGTTCGGCTACGGCCGCGAGCGCTATGTCTACGCATTCGTCGTGTCGATCATCCTGTTCTCGGTCGGAGGTGTCTTCTCGATCTACGAGGGCATCGACAAGCTCCAGAACCCGCATGAGGTGGAGATGCCGATCGTGCCCATCGTGATCCTCATCGTCGCTATCGGCCTCGAGACGTTCTCGCTTCGCACCGCCATCAAAGAGTCGAACCACGTGCGCGGCACTCAAAGCTGGGTGCAGTTCGTGCGCCGTGCGAAAGCTCCGGAGCTTCCCGTGGTGCTTCTCGAAGACTGCGCAGCACTTCTCGGTCTTGCCTTCGCCCTGACCGGCATAAGCCTGACCGTCGCCACCGGGGACGCAAACTGGGATGCCATCGGCACTCTCGCCATCGGCGTGCTGCTCGTCGCCGTGGCCGTCATCCTCGGGATCGAAACCAAGAGCCTGCTGGTCGGTGAGGGCGCGAACCCTCATGACACGGTGAAGATCCGCGATGCGATCAATGAGAATGAGTGCGTCGAGGCACTCATCCACCTGAAGACCCTCTACCTCGGGCCTGACGAACTGCTGGTCGCCGCGAAGATCGCCTTCGCCAGCAAGATGCGGCTGTCGGATGTCGCGACCGAGATCAACTCCGTCGAAGCGAGCATTCGGGCTGCCGTTCCGACCGCCCGAATGATCTATCTCGAACCCGACATCTTTAGCGCGCCGAACCCCGCGAACCCCGCGACCGAGACGGTCGTGATCAGGAGCGCAGACTAGCTGTCGAGCGGCGGGCGGCGGCGTTCTTCGAAGAAGCCAGTCAGCAGTGCTGCGCATTCCGTCTCAAGAACTCCAGCGATGACCTCAACCCTGTGCGGCAGTCGGCGGTCGCGCAGCACATCGTGCACGCTGCCGACAGCGCCCGCCTTCTCGTCCCACGCACCGAACACCACACGCGGGATGCGCGCCTGCAGAATCGCGCCCGCGCACATCGTGCACGGTTCAAGCGTGACCACGAGCGTGGTGTTCTCGAGGTGCCACGTTCCGGCCTGTTCCGCAGCTTTACGGATCGCCACGATCTCAGCATGCGCTGTGGGGTCATGCGTAAGTTGGCGTTCGTTGCGACCGATCGCGATCGTCGCCCCCGCGGCATCCACGATGATGGCCGCGACAGGAACGTCACCGGTCTCGATGGCGAGCTTCGCCTCGGTGATCGCCTCCGACATCAACTCTTCATAGCCACCCACAGTAGATTGAGCCTATGCGAGTACACGTTGCCGATCACCCGCTCATCACGCACAAGCTCACCGTCCTGCGAGACAAGAACACACCCTCGCCGACGTTCAGGGCACTCACCGAAGAGCTCGTGACGCTTCTCGCATACGAAGCCACCCGCAACGTGCGTACTGAACCGCTCGAGATCGAGACGCCCGTGGCCGTGACGACCGGGCTCGCCATCAGCTCCCCGCGGCCCCTCGTCGTCCCCATCCTGCGAGCCGGGCTCGGGATGCTCGAAGGAATGGTCAAGCTCATCCCCACCGCCGAAGTCGGCTTCCTCGGCATGGTGCGCAACGAGGAAACGCTGGAGCCGCATATCTACGCCGAGCGCCTTCCCGACGACCTATCGAACCGCCAGTGCTTTGTGCTCGACCCGATGCTCGCGACCGGCGGGTCCCTTATCGCCGCCATCCAGTACCTCTTTGATCGGGGAGCCGTGGATGTCACGGCCGTCTGCCTTCTCGGAACCCCCGAGGGCCTCGCCTCCGTCGACGCCGCCACCACCGGCCGCGAGGTGACCATCGTGCTGGGCGCCCTCGATGAGCGGCTCAACGAGGTCGGATACATCGTGCCGGGGCTCGGCGACGCGGGAGACCGGCTCTACGGCTCCGTCTGACCGTCCAACCCATCGGAAGGTTTGCTGTCGACAAGCACGGATCTCTCTGGCATAATTGACCTATGACTGCTCACACGTTCGCAAGCACCTCCCTCGAGGTCGGCGGAGTTCGTGTCGTCATGTGTTGTCGAATGTGCGCCTAACGGCCCATTCCGCCGAGTACGGTTCTTCACCAGATCCAGCTCCCAGGCTCTCGCCCTCATAGCGGCGTATTACCTGAATGAATCACCCGTAGCACCCAGAAGGATCACACCCTCATCATCAGAGGCCCTTCACCACAATTCTCAGGGATTCTCGACGCCATGTCACTTGCCGCCATCGAACGTGCACCACTTTCTCCGGCTCTGCCCATCCAACCCTCCCCGCCTCGCAGACTTCATGCCGTGCCGACCGGCACAGAGGCCCGTGGATTCGCCCTCTACGTGGGTGTCGACCAGGCGAAAGCACTCGACGCCGGCACTGACCTCGGCCAGGTGGTCGAACAGCTCAAACAGCTTCTTGCACAGCTCGTCCCCGGGTCTGAAACCTACGCCGCCGTGGCCCTGGCTCCGGCCGGTGCGGGTGGCCGCGATGTCGACGTAGTGCGCCTGGCGTTGCAGGATCCAGCGGCTCTCGCGAAGCACCGCCAGGTCGAGGAACCTGCCCCGAAGCCTCGCGGTGGTGTGGTCGTCGACATCTCTCGCAAGCGCGTGCTGCTCGACGGCTCGACCGCATCCCTCACCTACAAAGAATTCGAGCTGCTGCAATACCTCGTGCTGCGCGAGGGCCGCACGATCGATCGTGCCGAGATCATCACGGCGCTGTGGGCCGCTGGGGACGATGAGATCCCGAACGAGCGGACCATCGACGTGCACGTGCGTCGACTCCGTTCAAAGCTCGGTGACTTCGAAGACATCGTGCGCACAGTCCGCGGCGTTGGCTATCGTTTCGATCGCCACGCTGACGTTTCGATCCGACAGGCATCGACCCCGAGCCCCGACTTCTTCTAGGCGCTGCCCCGCGGTTTGGCATCGCTGGCCTGCGAACACGGGGTAGTACGACGCTTGGTTGCGCTTATCCCGAGGCGCGGCTTTTGTCGGGAGGTCGGCCGAAATCCAGTCCTTCTTGTTTGGGTGGCAGCCGGGGCCGATGTCATCGGCCTGCTCGACGTCGGCGTTCATACCGGCGAGCATCATGCCCGTTTCTGGTCGCGTCATCGTGTCTACTTCTCCTTGACATCCAATCACCCCGGCAGACCTTGTTGATCACCGCCTCAGGTGGCGACACCTACGCGTTTGAGTGGGCGCGTGTCTTCCCGCTTGTCCAAATCGGAGGGTAGGCCGACGTAGCGCGGTCGGTGCTGACAGTGCCCGTAAACCAAGCGCCGAGACGACGGATCGGCACGGGGGCACGCTCGGGAACGGCCGGACGGCGGCCGGAAGCAATCGCTGGTTCCCCATCGCCTGCATCTTCAGCATGCATCTGAACCATGGTGAGTTGTCGGAACGTTCGGGTGAACGGGCTGCCAGCGTCGAGGGGGGCACTTACGGGACTTTGAAAGTTTCGGGGACATCGCGAAAACCGGGTTGAGGAGACGGCCATGACGAGCCGATACGTTGCGCGCGATGTTGAGCGACGTCAACCACGACTCCACGTGAGGTGCCGTTAGCTCGAAAAAAGTTCGACCCGACGTCATTCAGAACTGGCGGATCGCACCATGCATCGCGTTGAACCGATAACCGAAGCGACTTCTTGCAACGGAAGTTGCCCCGCCGTCCCCGTATGCCCGGGCAAGATGCTGCGTTTCAGACATTCGCTCAGACCACGTGCGTGGCAAATTGGTCAACGAGATGGCGGCCCGGCCATGAAGAGTGGCAATTGGCCAACTCGGCTGGCAATGGACATGGCGTCTGCCGTCCCTTGCCACGAGACCCTAGTGGCGCCCGCTGAAATCCCACTTGAGGTCGCCGGGGCGCTGATCGATCAGGAGAAAGAGCAGGGCTGCAACTCCAAAGGCGATGAAAATAGCCAGCGTGAGGCGGTGGGTCCACCGTTGTGTCCATGGAATCGCCAGTACCGGAATAGCCAGGATTATCCCGCTGACCAGGACTCCGCCGAAGACCGAAGGGAAGTCAGGGGTCGACCGCCCGAAGCCACCACCGCTACATCCGCTGATACCGCAGAGGCTCAAAGCCGCGATGAATTGCGCCGGAACGGTGAGGAACCATGCGACGGGCAGCGCCCACAGGAAATGGAGCCTGTTCCGCCGGTACTGTGATCGCTGAAATAGGATTTTCGCGACCATACGATCTTCGCCCCCTCACCGACAATGGAGTCAGATCCTACTATTGGCACGGAGATAAGCGACAGGCCAGGCGCGGACAAATCAGGTGGCACAACGTCCCGTGCCATTCGATTTGTCGCCGTTCTGTAGGCAGATTCAGGCTTCACGCTGCGGCGAGCAAGCGTGATTTGTGCCATTCAACTTGTCCAAATCGAATTGATCAACCGCCTGCTCGGCCTGCCGTCTGCAAGCGGGAGTGTGTGGTTCGTCAGCTGACGACAATCCGCGTGAAACGCGCGCGATAATCGCCGTCGTTAACGTAGGAGTACTGCTGCGCCGTCCCGAAGGCGAGGTGTTCGCCCGCAACCAGTATGACGTCGCCGCGTTCTTGTTCAACTCGGATAGACCCTTCGGAGACCATGAGGAGTTCGGACCAGCCTTCGGGGTCCGGTTCGGCGTCGTAGCGGTCCCCGGGTTCCAGCACCCACGCCCACAGCTGGGCATCCTTCGCGGCGGGCACAGAGGCCAGCAGCACCGCGGCGCTCCCGGGCCGACCTTCCCACGCGAGCTCGCGGATGTCGGCGTGGGCGGCGGCGGGGGCGGCAACCAGGTCGACGAAGGTGACGCCCAGCGCGTCAGCCAGATGGTCCAGGCCCGTCAGGCTGATGTTTGCCTCACCGGATTCGAGCTTGATGATCGTTCGGCGGCTGATGCCGGCGCGATCCGCCAGGGCGACTTGGCTGAGGTTGGCAGCGTTGCGGAAGCGATGCACATTCGCCCCGACGTGAACCAGGACCTGTGACGTTTCTCCCGTTTGCATGTGCACTATTCTGCACCATAGAGTGTGAAGTATGTTGCACACACCATCTCGGGGGCGCTGGCTCTCCCGTCAGGAGATGGCCCTCGTCTTGGTCACCGCCGTTTGGGGTGCGACGTTCCTCGTCGTGCACATCGCCGTGCAGTACAGCGGGCCGTGGTTCTTCATCGGTATGCGGTTCATCACCGCCGGCCTGATCAGCGCGATCATCTTCGCCCGCATCCTCCGTGGCATCACCAGGAAGGAGATCGTCGCCGGGGCGGCCATCGGGGTGATGATCTTCCTCGGTTACGGGCTGCAGACCGTCGGGCTGCAAACGATAGACAGCAGCACCTCTGCGTTCATAACCGCCCTCTATGTCCCGCTCGTCCCTATCCTGCAGTGGATCGTGTTCAAGAAGCCGCCCAGGCTGCTCACCTGGATCGGTGTCGTGCTCGCTTTCGCGGGTCTCATGCTGCTCGCCGACCCGGGCAGCGCCAGTTTCTCCTTCGGAGGAGGGGAGATCGCGACTGTCGTCAGCACCCTCCCGATCGCGGCGGAGATCATCCTCATTGGTTGGTTCGCCGGCAAAGTCAACCTCGGCCGGATCACCGTCATCCAACTCCTTGTCGCCGGGGTGCTTGGCTTCCTCACTATGCCCGTTGTCGGCGAACAGCCGCCCGTTTTCTCCTGGGTGTGGGTAGCTGCAGCTGTCGCTCTCGGTGCGGCGAGCTGCCTCATCCAGCTCACGATGAACTGGGCCCAGAAGTCGGTCTCACCGACCCGGGCCACGATCATCTACGCCGCCGAACCCGTCTGGGCCGCCATCATCGGCCGCATCGCCGGCGAACGGCTCCCCCCGATCGCGATCGCCGGCGCCGTATTCATCGTCGCCGGCGCCTTAGTGAGCGAACTCAACCTGCGCAAACGCACTGACACTACCGCTCCAGACGAGATGTCAGGCGGCACCGGCGACCCGGCGGCATCCACCCACATCTCGAACGAACGGACTGACGCATGACTCTCCTCACCACCGACACCACGATCACCTACCCCGACGGCGCGACGACCTCGACAGGCACCGTGATCCACGTCGAACTCTTGTCCGACGGGCTGTCCGCGGTCCTGCTCGACACGACAGCGTTCCACCCGGTCGACACAGCCTGGCCTGACCAGCCCGCCGATCACGGCACCATCACTACGGAAGCCCAGGGCACCCAGGCGATCGTCGACGCCGTTACCGGTGGCATCCACGACGGTCGACTGTTCCTCGGCGCCGACTTGCCCGTTCGCACCGGAACCGAAGGATGGGTCTTCGTCGTCGCCCACATCGTCGACGGCCCAGCTCCCGCGATCGGCGACATCGCCCGAATCGACGTCGACGTGGCCTACCGCGCCGCGCTATCGGTCGCTCACACCGCCTGCCACCTGGCGGCCCTCGCCCTCGACGCAGCCTTGGCTGCCGCGTGGAGCAAGCCCGTTTCCGCCGACGCGCTCGGCAATCCCGCCTTCGACTCCCTCGCCATCCGGACCTCCCGGATCAGTCCCCACCACTCGGTCGACATCTACCGGATTGGAAAATCCCTCCGCCGCAAAGGATTTATCCCTACTTCACTCGACGACCTCGATGCTGTCGCGAATCAGATCAACGCCCAACTCGCTCAGTGGGTCAACGCAGGCGGTGCTGTCCGGATCGAACGAGGCGATAACGCCCTGTCAGCCCGCCGCACCTGGGTCTGCGTACTCCCTGGCGGACGCACCGACATCCCCTGCGGTGGCACCCACGCCCACGATCTCGCCGAGCTGTCCGCCGTCATCACCTCGTTCACTGCAACCGAAGCCGACGGTGCGCTTGAACTGACCATGGAAACAGTCGTCTCGCCGACGACAGCCGCCCGCCCGTAGGACGCACCCCACCGGGATTGGCTACTTAGCAAAGCGCAGACAGCGGCCGTGAGACGGTCTTTCAACGGTTTACAGATCGACGCTCGGACAGTTCAACTCCTGCCGTTTGGTTCGATGCCCGTAAATTCCACCCGACGAAAATGCCAGAATGCGTGTCTCAACGGGAAAACCGTTGTTGTTGAAAAGCTCGCCTGTCGCGGACAAGTTGGATGGCACAGCGGACATGAATATGTCACCGCGGACAAGTTGGGTGGCACAGCACAACGGGACATGTCACCTCGATCCGTGAAGTTTTTGAAAAATAACGGTTGCGTAACTAGACAGCGTTATCTTTCCGTTATACATTCATAGAGCAGAAGTTGTTTGCTGTGGCAACTGAAGCGGAATGTGATTGCAGGACACTCTTGGTGCAAGGGAGAGGGTCGGTTTCTAGCCTCTGAAACCGACCCTCAATCCTTTTAAAGGACCATGGTCTTCTAATCGGCACTGTCTTCCAATCTGCAATAGAGACTTCTAATCTGCAATAGAGACTTCTAATCTGCAATAGAAGTCCGTGCACATGCATAGAGTTGGTCCATGAGTGATAAGTCGTTGTCGGTGGATGCCTGGGAAGCCCTGTTCCGCGCGCAGGTATCCGTGCTCCGCCAGTTGAACTCGGAATTTCCGAGCGGTGAGCTGTCGCTCAATGAGTACGACGTGCTGTTCAACCTCGCACGCGTGCCAGACCGCCAGTTGCGCATCCGCGAACTGAACCGGAACCTGCTGATCACCCAGCCCAGCGTCAGCCGCCTGGTCGATAGGCTCGCGTCCCGGCGATTCGTTTCCAAGGAGCACGATTCGGCCGATGGTCGTGGAACTATCGTGCGGCTGACGGAGAGCGGTTTCGAGATCTTTCGCAGGATTGCGGTCGTACACGCGGCATCCATCCACCGCAGGGTCGGTGGAGCGCTGACCGATGTCGAGCTCAAGACCCTCACCGCACTCACCGACAAGCTGCGCCTCAACGTGGGAGTCGTATGACCGCGCCCACCATCGTCTGGCTGCGCGACGACCTGAGGCTGACCGACAACCCCGCGCTCACAGCTGCGGCCGATCGCGGGCCGGTCGTGCTCGTGTACCTGCTCGACGACGACAGCCCCGAGGTACGGCCGATGGGAGCCGCCAGCCGATGGTGGCTGCACGGCTCGCTGCGATCGCTGTCCACAGCAACCGGCGACCAACTCGTGCTGCGCCGCGGAGCCGCGGAGACGGTGATCCCCCAACTGGTCGCAGACACGGGCGCGGCTGCCGTGTTCTGGAACCGCCGCTACGGCGCGGCACGGGAGATCGACGCACGCCTCAAGTCGAGCCTTCGTGAGAGCGGGCTCGAAGCACAGAGCTTCCAGGCGAACCTGCTCTTCGAACCGTGGACGGTCAGGACAGGCGAAGGCAACCCGTTCAGGGTGTTCACGCCGTTCTGGAGGGCCGCCCGCGAGGCAGCGGTTCGCGCCCCGCTCCCCGTGCCGCACGTGGACTGGGCGATCGCAGACGGCGACGACCTCGAGTCGTGGGCACTGCTGCCGACCCACCTGGACTGGACTGCAGGATTACACGAGTCGTGGAATCCGGGAGAAGAGGGCGCCCACGCCCAGCTCGAGAGCTTCGTCACCGAAAGGCTGGCCGACTACCACCGTCGCGACGAACCCGCCGTCGAAGCGACCAGCCGCCTGAGCCCCCACCTGAGCTTCGGTGAGATCAGCCCGTTCCAGATCTGGGAGCGGATGCACGGCGACCTGCCTGCTGCCGCGACGAAGAATGTCGCAAAGTTCCTGAGCGAGGTGGGCTGGCGTGAGTTCAACGCCAACATCCTGTTCCACTCGCCGGAACTCGCGGAGAAAAACTACCGCCCCGCGTTCGATGCCTTCCCGTGGGCCGAACCAGACCCCCGCGACCTCAAGGCCTGGCAGCAGGGGCGCACCGGCATTCCGATCGTCGATGCCGGCATGCGCGAGCTCCGGCACACCGGCTACATGCACAACAGGGTCAGGATGATCGTGGCCAGTTTGCTCATCAAGAACATGCTCATCGACTGGCGGGTCGGCGAGAAGTGGTTCTGGGATTGCCTGGTCGACGCCGATGAGGCCAGCAATCCAGGCAACTGGCAGTGGGTGGCTGGCTCAGGAGCCGACGCGGCCCCGTATTTCCGCATCTTCAACCCGATGCTGCAGGCTGACAAATTCGACGGTCAGCAGAAGTACATCAAGCGCTGGGTTCCCGAGTTCGGCACCGCCGAATATCCGGAGTCGATCGTCGACCTCGCCGCGTCGCGTCGGGAAGCGCTCGCGGCGTACGAACACGTGAAGGCTGGCCAGCGCGCCTAAAGCACCGGCCGGCCGCCGATGATGGAAGCGGCCTTCGCCGCCAATTTCGCCCCA
The DNA here is from genome assembly GCF_014645015.1 of Salinibacterium xinjiangense. Lineage (GTDB taxonomy): Bacteria > Actinomycetota > Actinomycetes > Actinomycetales > Microbacteriaceae > Rhodoglobus > Rhodoglobus xinjiangensis. The sequence continues at coordinate 233,016 of NZ_BMLC01000004.1, read as the reverse complement.
GCGCTCGCCGATCGCCCGAGGTCGCCCGAGCGCACCCATCCATTCAGGAAACCCGCGCAAAATGCGTCCCCGGCTCCCGTCGGATCGACCACGGGGGTAGTGACCGCCGGCACCATCAGGGTCGTGCCATGGTGGGAGATCACAACACCGGCCGCACCCATGGTCAAAACGACGGTCGGAAAGTCTTTTGCGAGTTTATCGACGATGTGGGCGGGGTCGGAGAGCCCGGTGAGCACCCTGCCCCCCTCGAGGCTCGGGAACAGCAACTCGACACCTTTGATGGCCGCGAGAAATTTGTCGACACCATAATCCGCGATGACGCCGCCAGAGCCCGGGTCGACAGAGACCTTCGCTCCGGCCCGGTGTGCACGCGCAACCAGCGTGGCAAACCCGGCAGCACCGGCTGAGTTCAGCAGCGAGTATCCGGTGAGGTGCAGCACTGCGGCATCCGCCAGCAGCTCGGTGGTGACATCCACCGGGTCGAGTTCCGTGTTCGCACCACGCTCGGTGAGCATCGTGCGGTGCTCACCCTCGACGATGATCACGATCGTGCCCGTGGTCAGGGTCGGGTGCGCTCGCAGGTGCGTGGTGACACCGGCCCGTCTAAGCAGCATCGTGTGTCTCTCGAGATCGGCCTTCCCGACGACACCGACGAAATCGACAGTCATTCCCAGCGACCCGAGCCAGGCTGCGGTATTGGCTGCCGATCCGCCCGCCCTGAAGCCGATGGATGCCGCAGTGTCGGTGTCTATGCGGATCGCGTCGTACGGCATCGCCACAACATCGTCGATGATGTCCCCGAACGAGACGATGCGGTCAGGCACTGAGCGCCTCCCATGCGGTGACGATGCGAGCAGCGACCCGCACATTGCCGTGGGCGAGGTCGAGGTTGTCCTCGTGGAAGCCGCGAACGCTTGCTTTCGCTAGCGGCTCCTCGGCTATCCGCCGGATGCCGCCGGCGTCGAGACCGATGCAGGCGACCCCGTCAAGCACCGCAATGGTGGACGGCGTCACATCGGAGTCGCGCAGGATCGACTCGAATTCGACGGCAGCTTCGTGGTTGCGGGGGCGGGGGAGCCCGTGGGCGATGATCGTCGACTCGAGCGCCACGACCGGCCGCGGGGCTGCGATGGCGTCGGCGACTTCGGCTGAGAGAACGAATGGTTGAGGCATCCACACCAATCTAGGGGTTTCAGCCTCCCTGCGGTCGATGGTTACCACAGCTTTTGGAACGCGACAAGAGGGAAGCTTTCAGGTTCGGAAAGGGTGATGCCAGTTCCCGCGGCATCGCGGGAAAGAGCGCACGCAGCAGTCGTCGAAAATCACCCTGTGCCATCGGTCTCGAAGCCTGGCCCCCAAACCGGGGACGCCATCACTCCGGATACCCACCGTGGCCCAGAAGACCTGGGCCCGACTGGTCCAGTAGGTTCTGGCCCGCAATCTGAAGAGGAGTTCACCATGAACATCACGAAGAAGACCGCATTCGGAGCAATCGCTGCAACCGCAGCCCTCGTTGTCGTCGGCATCGCCGGCCCGGCTATGGCGTCGGACGACACGAACGACAGCCCGACGAGTTCGTACTCGTTCAACTCGAACACCGAGACCCCCGTGGTCATCGCACCCGACGTCAAGCTACTCAACGGTGACAACTTCAACGAGTTGCTTAACGCCCTCAACGGCGGAATCGGCAACGGAAACGCTGTCGCTTCAGGCAACGACATCACCGCGCCGATCGCGTCGGGCAACGACACCGCTACCGGCAACGTCAGCGACGTAGCCAACGGCAACAACGTCAGCGACGTAGTCGACAACGTCACCGGTGTATCTGATGTCGCGGATGTGTCTGATGTCGCGGATGTGTCTGACAACACCGACGTAACCTCCAACGCATCTGACCTCGTTGGCGACATCACCGACAGCATCAACCTCGACGGCATGCTGGGCGGCATCCTGGGACGCTAGTTCCCGGTAAGCACCCTGCGGCCCATTGCCGCAATGCGAAGACCCCTTCAGCCCTGGCTGTGGGGGTCTTCTGTGCAAGCGCGGTGTGTGTCTCGACAGGATCGGGACTTGGAGGCTTCCGATAATCGCCCCGCGGGGAACTCAGGCATCCCAGCACCACCCCTGTTCGGCTGTTCGGCGCACTAGCGCTCCCTGTCGGATTGAGCCTCTACGCCCCTGGCCGACAGGGCCGCACAAAGGCGGCCTCATTGCACCATTGAATGAACCCGGGGGCGATGGATGGCCGACGAGGGTCCAGGCGGTCAGATGCTATTTTTTGCCGACCTTTCCCAGCTGCAGCCGCCGGGCGGTGATGTCCTCGGCAACCTGCCGAAGTACGAGGTTGCGATCCCGTGCGTAGGTGCGCATGATGGAAAACGCGTTGTCCATGGTCGTGCCCAGCGTCGCGGCAAGCACGCCTTTTGCCTGCTCGATCAGGACCCGGGAGTCGAGCGCTCGCTGAAGCTGCTCGGCCACCAGCTCAGCGCTCCGGATGCTGCGTTCCTGCAAAATCCCGATCGTAGCGACGTCGGCCAGAGCCTGAGCTATGGCGACATCCTCCGACACCAGCGCGCCGACATGGTAGCTGAACAGGTTCATGGTGCCGATGACCTGACCTCGCAGACGAAGCGGCGTGGCGTGCACCGACCGAAATCCGAGCTTCAGCGCCTCCGGTCCGAATCGCGGCCAGCGATCCAGGTTCTCCTCGATGCTCGCGACGGTGACAGCATTGCCGGTCCGGAAACATTCCATGCACGGTCCGTCTCCCGCCGCGAGTTGGAAGACTTCGACCATCGTCGCATCTTCGCTTGTCGACGCAACAAGTTGCAGGTCCCCTGCAGAGTTGACGATCATCAACCCGCCAGCCTGGGTGTCAAGAATTTCGATGCACTGTTCGACCAGCCAGTGCATGAGGTCTATCACGTCGAACTCGGCGACGAGGGTGTCGGCCAGCTTGACAAACGCCGTGTTGAGCCTGCTCTCGCGCGTTCCCGTCTTCATCATCGTCCTTTCCTAAGTTTCTGCTTCATATGGGGTGGCGTCGAACGTGAACACGCCCGACACCACCTCATGGGCAACCTGCTGGAGCGTCTTCATGTTGGCAAACGCATGGGCCTGGAGTCGTGCGTAGGCGATGGTCGCCGTTGTATCCAGTTGTACCAGAACCATGCCGGTTGCCTGATGAATTTCTCGGCGCGATGCCGGCGCCATCTGTGACCCAGCATCGATCTCGTCTGTGGCCGATCGCAGCGCCTGGCTCGTCAGCGAGCCGACTGCTGCGGATGCGATGGCCAGTGCCGTCGTTTTTTGCTCCGGGCTCAGGACACGAGCAGCAGCGCAATAGAGTGTCGCGACTCCGAGGGTCACTGCCCCCATTCTCATCGGCACACTGAATAATGCCCCAATCGACAGTTCGTGAAGTGCGGCCCCGAACACTGGCCAGTCGTGATGGAGGTGCTGAGCAACATCCGGAATGCCGATGAAGTTCCCGAATCGCGACACGGAGAATTGCGGCCCCTCGCCGAGTTCGAATTGCAGCTCATCCACGCGTGCTGCGGTGGCGTCGCTGGAGCACAGGGTCAATCGGGCCCCAGAACCCGCAAGTACTGCAACGGATGCGCCGGTAATAGGGAGGGCCGCGACAAAAGCGTCGCACAGGTCCAGTGGGTCGCTGCCACCGACCGTTTCGCTTTCGTCGGAGACGGCGGGGGGCTCGTTTCGCGGGGATGTCATGCTGAGTACCACGGCATCAGGCAAAACCCCCATCGACCCTCGCAGTTGGACTGCCAGGGTCTGGGACAGTGCTTTCACGATACCGCACGCCCGCAATCTGGCGCTCAGTTCCGATGATTCGGACAATCGCAGATATGTCGTTGACATTCGTTTTGCAGAATGAAAGTCTATTGAGCATCACTCCAGCCTTCGGTGAGTCTTCCCTGACGGATCGGCCGTGCTGTGACACATTTTCCCTCGACCCTCCCCGAGGCTCTCGCCCGGGTTATCAGCCGCGGTGTGCCTTGTCCCTTGCTGACGGTGCGACGGGACCATAGACAAAACTGGCAGGCCGGTAGCTCCCAGGTCAACATCCTGTCTGTGCCGCTCACGGTCGTCCGTTCAGACGAGGCGGCGCGGCGGCACGGCGACATCGCCATCGCCATCGCCATCGCCATCGACATCGACATCGACGAACGAGACTCGACTGCCGGGCCACATCGAACGTCTACGCCCCGATCGGTTCCGGATGTCGGGGGCTGCCGCACCTCCGCGATGGATCCATGTCGCGAATTTCGACATCGCGCTGGTCGCCGAAGCAGAACGTTCCGGGTTTTCCGGGCCAATCGAGCCGGAACGGAACCACTCCGAGGCGCGTAGCTCGCCCTACATCCGCATTGGACGACGACAGGGCGGCGCAACGTCGAGAGGGAAATAGGTGCAGGGCTGGGCTAATCAGCATCACAATCCGTCACAACCGAACGGTGAGAACCATGGGATTTCTTTACTACGGCAACAACAGCTATGCAATCGAAATTGACGACCGCCCACTGGCACATTTAAAAATTGCCGTGCTCAGTTTGCTACGCGCCGGACAGTGCGTTGCATTTTCCTTCGATCGCCCAGGCGAACTGGGCGGCGGGCGCGAAACACTGTGGATCAGTCCCTCGACCGAAATCCGGTTCCGTTTTCATGGCAGCCGACCACCCCGCATCAATGAAACCTGGGCACGCTCCATCATCGCCACGGCCAAGACCCCCTCTGGATTGCGGCTGGTTACCGAGCCTGTGCAGGAGCCAGCTGATGCCAAAGTTTTCACGTCTGTGTAAGGCAGAGCAGTGTCTCGGCATCGGTCATGAGGCATCTGATCAGAATCGACAGGACAGAACTGGAGTTGTTGCCACTACAAGGCATGGTGACCAGCCGGGTTCCTCCGACTGCCGGTGAGCCCCCTTGCATATGTTCCTGCCGATTCAGGCGTGACGGCGGTCTAGCCGGCGCCGTCATTCCTGGATCGGCTTCCCCTAGAGATCGAGGTCCAGCATGACGAGATCTGAGTCGCCCTCGTCGCCTTCATCGAGATCGTCGACGTACGCGAAACTCTCGATCCACACCCACGACGCGGGTGTGACCAAAATTCGCAGTGGCCTCTCACCAGTTCCGACGAAGTCGATGAATGCGCCGGTGGCACGAACTGCCTCGAGTATCCGAGCCTCGACATCGTCGATCTCGTCGTCACTCACGGCAAATGCCTGTGCGTTGATATGGATCAGGTAGGTCACTCGACTGCTTCCGGTTGCCGGAACGGCAACCATTCGCCGTTGCCTATGACGTTACGTCTAGCGGGATTCTTCCACTAACTCTTGACGTAGGACAAGCACGGGGGCTAGGCACGCCCTGACTCGCCCTGGCTTTCATTCTGTGTTTCCCCTGGGAGGACTGAACTATGTCGAACCCTCACCCGATCGAGTCTCGTGAGCATGCACTGCGGATGCTGGCTCGAGCTCGTGCCGATCCCCGGTCTGATCACTCTGCCGCGGGCCATGTTGCCGGCGGTCTCGGGGTGAATTCCGGCCGTTGCGGTTGTGGAAGAAGCGTGCCGATATCGGACGCCGGTCGTAAGCCGGGAAGGGCCTCCGAGGCGGCAGCTGGCGATGAGACTCTTGTAGAAACAGATCGCTGGGCTGGAGAACGCGAACGATATCCTCCGGTCAGCGAGCGTGTTTGCGGCGCTCGATGCTCGATGCTCGGCGCTGTCCCCTCAACAGGAACCGTCGGCGAACCCTGCGACAACGCCATGACCGAGGCCGAATCACGCGCACCACGCTGAAGCCGAGCCACTTCTGGAAGCGACCGCTCGCAAGAAACCACCCGGGCACAAAACCCAGCGCGACTCATCACCATTCCAAGCTTCGAATGACCGCGAGGTCGCCTGCCTGCTGAAGTATCCCCAGGTTCTGCCCAGGCTGCACCTGACCGACGCCGTGTTCGGGCTGGGGGACGCGATATTTCCGGTCGTCGGCGGCACGGGTTCGTCGCGCTGCAGGACGTACAGTTCACGATCCGACTGTTTTGAGACCAGCTCGTGGATCGCTTGGGCCAGCGTGCCGCCGCACGCACCGGCGTCGTGATCTTCTTCCTGGGTATGCGGCTCGCGCGCCCGTTTCTCACGATCCCAGAATGATCACCGGCGTCGGTCTCGCGAGCGTCGGAATCTCGACCGTCGTGCGGGTCGGCTATCTAATTTCACCGCCTATCGTCGGAGCGATCGCAGAGAACCCAAGCCGTTGAATGGGTCTACATATGGTGCCGGTTGCCGGGATGCTCACCGTTGTTTTCTCGCGCGTCCTGCGCGATCGGGTAGAGGCGTCACGCTGATTCGCGACGATCACGTAGCCGAATTTATGTCACGTAGAAAGTTTCGCGAAGGGGGTTGCGTTCTTATTCGACCTATGTCTGTAATGAGGGTCATCAACCGATAAGCCGCATGTTGGGTTCCCTGGTCCCGGGATCCGACCTTCAGGCACACGGCCAACGGGGACCGAGCTAGCGCCACCCATGCGTCCAGCGTTCGGTTTTTCCCATCCGAGCAAAGGACTTCCATGACGTTTCCGCCGAGCAATTCTGAGTTCGATCTTTCCGGGATACTCGCTGCAATCACGTCCGTCGTCGAAAGCATCGCACCGTACTTCCCACTGGCGATCGCCGGCACGATCGTCTGGGGACTGTGGATCTACCGGTTCATCCTGTCGCGGCTGGCGCGCCCCATCGAAAGCGACTTCAGGACGACAACCTCGATAGTCGTTCCGTCGTTTCATGAGGATCCGAAGATCCTGATGCGCTGCCTGGATTCATGGCGCAGCCAAAATCCGACCGAAATCATCATCGTTCTCGACGTCGCCGACCTCGACGCATACGAGCGCATTGTGCAGCTCGGTGACCCTCGGGTTCGGCCGATTCTCTTCCACCACGCGGGGAAAAGATCGGCTCTCGGCGTGGGAATTCGTGAAGCCAGCTCCGAACTGCTGGTGCTCACCGACTCCGACACCTCGTGGATGCCCGGACTGCTCGAGAACGTTCAGAAACCGTTCATCGATCCGACCGTCGGCGGCACAAGCACCCAGCAGAGCGTCTACCAGCGCGACTCCAGCCTGTGGCGGCGCATCGCCGACTGGCTGGTGAACCTGCGCTACTTCGATTACGTGCCGGCAATGGGTCGCGCTGGCGCGGTGCCGTGCCTCTCGGGTCGAACCGCTGTCTACCGTCGCTCAGCCGTGATGCCGGTGCTCGACAACCTCGAAAATGAGTTCTTCCTCGGCCGACGATGCATCTCGGGTGACGATGGTCGGTTGACCTGGCTTGTTCTCGCCTCCGGTTACCGCACCGTTCATCAGTCATCGGCCAAGGCGCTCTCCATGTTCCCGGCGGGCTTTGGCGCATTCGTGAAGCAGCGAGTTCGGTGGAGCCGCAACTCTTACCGCGCCTACCTCACCGCAATCGCGAAGGGTTGGCTGTGGCGGGTTCCGTTCATTACAAAAATCACTGTGCTTCAGATCCTGCTGACCCCGGTCACGATGGGACTGACGATCTTCTATCTGATTTTCAGCCGCCTGGATGTGTCCACCTGGGGGATCATCGCGGCAGCCGCGTGGTTGCTGCTCGGCCGTGGCATCCGGGGCATCTCGCACCTGCGCCGGCATCCCAAGGACATTCTGATATTGCCAGTGCTCGCTCTCACGGTCATCTTTGTCGCGCTGCCCATCAAGGTTTTCGCCTTCTTCACGATGAATAAGCAGGGGTGGCTCACCCGGCACGATGACACCATCGGTGGCGACGGACAGACAGCCAAAACCCTGCGCCCAGAAACGGTCGACGCATGAGCCGCGTTCGAGCTGGCCTGATCGGCGCGAGTGTCGGCGTTGCCGTCGGGGCAATACTGGTTGGTCTCGTCGTCAACGGCGTAGATTTTGGGGACGTCAAGCCCGATGCGGTCGGACGAAACGAAATCGCCGCGAACGGAACCATACAGGGCGACCTCTATTCCGGTACGCCTGAGCTCGAGTCTCGGCTGGTGCAAATCGAAGACGAGCGGCTGGTCTATGCGCGCACTGCGGCTTCGGTCGCGCGTTGGGGAGATATCAGCACGGACGGCCCGTTCCGACTCGACACCGGCGCGGCGTTCACCCTGGTGCTCACGGCTCGCGCCGAGCCGTACACGATCGAGGACCTGCTCGCACTGGCTCCGAACACCTTCGTGGCCCAGGATGCCAACACCTACCTGCTGAGCGAAAGCGTAGTGGTGATGGAGGGGGCTACCCTGGCGCTGAATGCTGACCGGGGCGTCACGATTCGAATGGAGAGCGACGCCTCAAAGTTCGTGTCCATCGTGACTCTCGGTGGCGCCCTGACGATCGCCGGCTCCGACCTCGCGCCCGTGTCCATGCTGAGCTGGGACAGCCAGCTGGCCGCGCCCGACACCGTCACCGATGATGGCCGAGCCTACATTCGTGCGATTGGCGGGCAGGCGACCCTCTCTGACGCAGACTTCGCCAATCTGGGGTTCTGGAGCGGAAACACGGGAGGGTTGGCGCTGACCGGAAGCGAGGCGGCCGGGCCATTCAATGTGGCCGATATGAGCGCTCTCACCGATAAGGCCGCGCCAGAGGTAGCGGGAGCGTTTTTGCTTCCGGCCGGAGCCCTGAAAGGCGACGTGTCGGCTCCCACAGTCAGCCCACTTGTTTCAGCAAAGGTCGACAACGTGAGCATCGACGGCAACGCCTTCGGTCTGTTTGTGACCAGCGCGGTGAACGTCAGGGTCAGTCACTCGGACATTACGAACAGCCTCGTCGACGGCCTCGTGTTTCACCGATTCGTTAAGGACAGCACTGTGATCGACACAACATCGTCCAATAACGCTGTCGACGGGTTCACGCTCGCCCGCTCGTCGACCGGCGTGATTTTCGACCGCGTCACGGCATCCGCCAACGGTCGCAACGGCATCTCCCTGGACGGCCAGCCGCTCGCCGACGGGCCGAGCGCGATCGGAAGCGAAGTTGAGAGCTACGGCGACAACCGCATCACCGACAGCGACCTCCTCGAAAACGGGCGGTACGGCGTCGAGATCAGCGGGGGGCGCGACGTCACGGTCGCAGCCAACCGCATCGCATCCAACCAGGTGGGCGTCGTCATCAATCACGGCTCCTTTGGCGCAATCATAAAGAATAACGACTTCGGCGAGCAGGGCCTGCAGTCTGTCGCCGTGCGGGATGGAGTAATGCAGGCTGCGGTCAGCAACAACACCTTCGCCGGCGGCGATACGGCAATATATGTCAGGAATGCCGGAGTAGCGATAACGGACAACACGCTGACATCACTGTCGAACCATGGCGTCACGGTCATGGGGGATGCGGGCGCCGTCAGCGTCGTTGGCAACTCGATCTCGGGCTACGGCACGCTGCCCATCTACGATCGTGAGGCCGTTGGGTTCACCCCGGGCATCAACGATCTTGACGGATGGCATCCGGCCACGACGCCGGCCGCTGTTCTCAAATCCATTTTTCGACCGTTGACGATCATCTGGCTGGTGCTGGCGCTCTTGCTGCTCGCAACGATGGTTGGCCCCCGATCGCTCAGATTTGGTGCCTACCGCCATCCCTATGCCAACCGTGCCCCATTGCAGACCCTCAGCAAAGGTGTCATCGCGCGGCATTCTGTCAGTCGGGTGTCCGAATGATGGCGGGCCAGGGTATCCGCCTGATCGCCGTCGCCACGCTGCTCATAGGCCTGACGGCATGCGGTGCCCCGACTCCCAAGCCTTCGGGCGATTCGAAACAGCAATCCACTCCGGAATCGTGCGCATCGCCGACCGAAAAGGTAGCTACGTCATCGCAGCTGGCGGATGCCCTCACTGCGGCGAAACCCGGGGCGTCGATCCTGCTGGCACCCGGCATCTATGCGGGGCGCTTCATTGCGAGCGTTCCAGGCACGAAGGCACAACCAATCTCGTTGTGCGGGCCAGCCGATGCGATTCTTGACGGGGGGGGCACCGACAAGGGTTACGTGTTTCATCTCGACGGGGTGAGCAACTGGATCCTCGACGGATTCACCGTTCGCGGTGGTCAAAAGGGTGTCATGGCCGATGGCGTCACCGACACGATCATTCGCGGCCTAACCGTGACCGGAATCGGTGATGAAGCAATTCACCTGAGGGCATTCAGCACCGACAACGTCGTGACGGGCAACACGATCAATGCCACGGGACTACGAAAACCGAAGTTCGGCGAAGGCATCTACATCGGAACGGCTGAGAGCAACTGGTGTTCCATCACCAATTGTGAGCCGGACAAGTCGGATCGCAACACGATCTCCCACAACACCATCTCGGAGACAACGGCCGAATCGGTCGACATCAAGGAAGGCACGAGCGACGGCATTCTCAGCGATAACCGATTCGACGGTGCATCCATATCAGGAGGCGATTCCTGGGTCGATGTCAAAGGAAACGACTGGCTGATCGTTGATAACAAGGGTAGCTCGTCGCCCCTCGACGGATTTCAAACCCACGAGATTCTCGATGGCTGGGGGACCGGCAACGTGTTCCGGTCAAATACGGCGGACGTCATGGCGGGTGGTTTTGGATTCTCACTCACCCCTGAGCTTGGCAATGTCGTCGAATGCAGCAACACCGCAACAAATGCGCAAGAAGGGGTCAGCAACGTCGATTGCGCCCCAGGTTCCACCAATCCGTAACCCACTAACCCCGTAACCCACTAACCCACTTTGAGGAGAAACACGTGCCCATCACGCCTACTACCCACCCCATCGTCGAACATCCCAGGATGACCGTTATCGGCACCGGATATCTTGGCGCGACCCACGCCATCTGCATGGCGAATCTCGGCTATGACGTTCTTGGCGTCGACGTCGATGCTCGAAAGGTCGCCGAACTCAGTGCAGGGCGCGTTCCCTTCTTCGAGCCCGGGTTGCCCGAGAAGCTGAAGGAGGCGCTCGCATCCGGTCGCCTGCGATTCACGACCGATTTTGCGCTTGCCGCAGATTTCGGCGACGTGCACTTCGTCTGCGTTGGCACACCCCAGGCGGCGGATTCGCCCGCCGCTGACATGCGCTACGTTATCGCTGCATTCTCGAGCCTTGCCACCCGAATCACTCGAAAGGTTTTGCTGGTCGGAAAGTCGACGGTGCCCATCGGAACGGCTGCTCGATTGACTGAGATGGTTCACGAAATGTCCCCGGTCGGGTCTGAACTCGAGCTCGCCTGGAACCCCGAATTCCTGCGCGAAGGCCACGCCGTAGAAGACACGCTTCACCCCGACCGACTCGTCTTCGGAGTATCTTCCTTGTGGGCGGAACAGCAATTGCGGGCCGCGTTCCGCCCGATCCTCGAAGAGCAGACACCGGTTGTGATCGCCGATCTGGCCACATCCGAATTGGTGAAAGTGGCGGCCAACTCGTTCCTCGCAACAAAAATCTCGTATATCAACGCCATGGCTGAGGTGTGCGAGGTCACAGGCGGCGACGTGAATATTCTCGCGACCGCTCTGGGGTACGACGAACGGATCGGCTCCAGGTTTCTCAAGCCCGGGCTCGGGTTCGGCGGCGGGTGCCTTCCGAAAGATATTCGCGCCTTCAAGTTTCGGGCCGAAGAGCTGGGCGTGGGCCAGGCGGTTGCGTTCCTCGGTGAGGTTGACGCCATCAACATTCGCCGCCGAGTACGCACGGTTGACCTGATCAGGGAGCTGGTCGGGGGCGACCTCATGGGCGTGAAAGTTGCCGCCCTCGGCGCTGCCTTCAAACCAAATTCGGACGATATTCGGGATGCCCCGGCACTCGATGTTGCCCGGATGCTCTACCTCGAGGGTGCCATCGTGACGGTCTACGATCCCGAGGCCAACGAGAATGCCCACCGGGTCTATCCCGACCTCGACTTTGCAGACTCGATGGCCGACGCGATCAATGACGCACAGGTAGTTGCTCTTCTGACGGAGTGGGACGAATTCAGAAATGCAGATCCCGAGGTTCTCGGCCAGCTCGTGGCCAACCGGCGGATCGTAGACGGGCGCCACGCCCTCGACGCAGATCGCTACCGGGCCGCCGGCTGGGAGTACAGGGCATTGGGCCGGCCCCTGTCATCCCCGACGGTCGCACTCGCCGAACACCACAAGGACTCCGCAGCCACGCCGGGTCGGTAAGTCACCGAGGTGAGGGTCAAATGCATTTCACATTAGTGAGACCCAATCGAGCGCCCGACGATTTGCAGTAGATCTTGTTCCCAGTCTCGCTCGAATCGACCCTCACCTCATAGCCGGGCACCCCGCTCGATACCGTATTCGTGCGGAAGACGTTGTCGCGGCCCCATCCGGTCATGACGGAATGCACCTGGAACGCGTCAAGCAGCGTCCCGCTGCCCGAATTGGATTCCAGCAGATAGCCATTGCCCTTCACATCGACCCACGAGTCTGCGTAGTTCGCCCCCGAGTACCCCGCGTTGGTGAACACGTTGCCTCGAATGATCCCCCCGGATGTGCCTTCCTTCACGTCGATACCCTCTGCAGACGTGTTGGTGATGATGTTGTTCTCGATGAGCACGCGATCCGATTTGTCTGGGGTCGATGCCGATCCCATGATCGAAGCCCAGTTGCTCTTTGCGCTGCCGACATAGATGCCCTCGCCATATTCCGGTGTCGAGAGCCCGGTGTCGTGAACCGTGGAGTCGCGAATCGTGACCCCCGCGCTGTTTGCTCTCACGTGCACGGCCTCCTGTCCCGTTTTTCCGACCGTGAGATGATCGATGACGGTTCCGTTGGAACCATCGAGCACCACACCTTTCTGCGCAGTTGAAACGCTGAACCCGGTGAGGCGCCAGTAGTTGCCGGTGACGTGCAGCCCATAGCCCGACCTGTCGGAACCCGTTGTCAGCACTGCCCCCGCTGGCCCGGTAATTGTTATGGGCTTCAGTGAGGATGCGTCTGTTGCCGCCACGAATTGGCCGGTGTAAGTTGCGCGCGCGAGTTCGATGGTTTGGCCGGGCGTGGCCGCCCTGAGCGCTGCCGTCAGTTGCGCTGAAGTGGAAACCAAAATGCGATCGGACGGCGCGGATATCGCTACTGGAGTTTGGGTCGCGCTGGGGGCCGGCTCTGGCGTCGGAGCCGGTGTGGGGGTCGGCGCTGGCGTCGGAGCCGGTGCGCTCGGGGATCCCAGGCACGGAATATTTGCTGTGCCGAGCCCCGCCCCCGTGACTCCGCAGGCGACGGTGTTGCCTCGTTCCGTCGACTCGACTCGCACTTCGTAGCCGGGCATCCCTGCAACGGAATTACCCGCGAACACGTTGTCCCCGCCCCATCCGGCTACCGGGGAATGAACCTGGAACGCATCGAGCAGTGCCCCGGTGCCGCTGTTGCCCTGCACCACGGTTGAGTCTCCTTTGACGTCGACCCAGGAGTCGGCATAGTTCTGGCCGCTGTAGCCCGAGTTCGCAAAGATGTTCCCTCGAATCTGCGCGTTCCTCGTACCTTCTCTGATATCGACACCTTCCCCTGCGGTGTTGCTGATGGTGTTCCCCTCGATGATCACCCGATCGGACTGGTCGGGCACCGAGGCGGAGCCGGTGACGGCGCCCCACTGGGCGAAGGGTGAACCGACGATGATTCCGTCGCCCCAGTTCGCTTCGGTGAGTCCGGTGTCGTGGATGGACGAGTTGCGAATGCTGACATCGCGACTTCCACTCATGACGGAAATCGCCTCGCGGCCTACGCTGGCGACTTCGACACCGTCGATGGCGGTGCTGTCTGCGTCGATGAGAACGATGCCGCGAAGCACGGATTTCACGGCGAATCCGTTCAGGTGCCAGAAGTCGCCACTTACCGTGAGCCCTGATCCCGCACCGGTCGACCCGGTGGTCAGCACGGCTCGCCGACTGCCCGTGAGGGTGATCGGGGCGCTCGAAGTACCCTTCGCGGTGGCTGCGAAACTGCCACTGTAGGTGCCGTCCGCCAGCGCGATGGTGTCACCCGGCTGAGCGGCAGCAAGTGCGACTTTGAGTTGAGCTGAGTTGGAGACTGTGACGGCGATCGGGGCGGCGAAGGCCGCACCTCCAGTCGCGCAGAGTGATATTCCGAGTGCAATTGCCACGGCAGCTTTGGCCATGGTTGTACGACGAGTGTTAGCGATGATGGTCCCCCGGGGCCCGTTCCCACACGCTCAGAGCGAGAGTGCGAAGACAAAGCTACGGGATGCCAAGTGACGATGACGCGTCTGAGGCGTGACGGCGGCGTGGCGCTACGCGGATCGTAAGTTAGACACCAGTTCGGTCAGCAGCGGAGAAGGTGCAATACCGAGCGCGTCGTGGAGCAGGGCTCGATACCGCTCGTAGGCTCCAACAGCTTCGGAACGGTTGCCGTGAGCGAGGTGTGCGCGAACAAGTGCAATGTGCGCGCTTTCACGAAGAGGCTCGACTTTGATCGCCGCACGCGCGGCCTGCGCAGCTTTGAGCGGCTGCCCATGCCCGGTGAGAATCCCTGACATCGCTTCGAGGCCGGTCGTGCGCAATTGTCGCCAGTCCTCGCGGTCCTCGAGAATCCACTCGTCCTGCCAGTCGGTAAGAAGCTCCGTGGAGAGCGAACGCAGCGCCGCCGTCGTCAGGTCCCTCGCGACTACCGCTTCAACGCCGAGCAGTAGCCGGTGCGCGAGATCCTGAGCGAAGTGCAGATCCACCGTCGCGGAATCGGCGAGTGCCAGCCCTGCACAGGCAACATTGATGGCGTCCCGCGTTGGCGGATCGAGTCGGGCCAACGCACTCCGAAGGCTCACGCCTGCCCGCTCGTGCGACGAGTCTGGCCACATTTTCCCTGCCACCGCCACGCGGCTCATAGGCCTGTCGTGCAGGGCCAGAAAGACAAGTAAGCGTTGGGAGCCCAGTGGGAGCCCAGCTATTGCCTGGCCGCCCACTCTCAGACTGAACGATCCCAATACGCTGACTTCGATAGGCACGACTTCGGGCATAGATGAGTGCTGGTCGCCGCGCCGATCTGACGATGTCGCAATGCTGAGGTCTGCCTCGGCGAGGACGGGCAGTGACCAACGCTCGCTCCACTCGTTGAGCTCGCGAATGACCTTTTCAAGATCCCGGCCCTTGTCGGTCAGCGTAAATTCGGGGTCGGAGTCAAGTCCGGGTGATGCTCGTCGGTCCATTAGGCCGGAGCTGACAAGCGACGCCAGTCTCGATTTGAGGGTGCGACGATCGATCAGGAGATTTCTCTCGAATACGCTTGAGCGAGTCACCTGGCTGGTGAGCGCTTCGCCGAGGATCAAGAGGCTCCAGCGCTCGAAGTGCATCATCTGAATCCCCCGGTCATCACCCTTCCATGGAGAGTGTTTTCAGCTTACGGGGGGCGTCGCAGCCCGAGAAGGGCTTGACTTTGAGGCCGCATGAGGCCTCGCCGCGGCAGCAGCCCGGCTTCGACCCAGGTCCCATCGATCAGTTTCACCATCCAGTTTCACCATCGCGAGCAACCAGTGAGTGTTGGCGCCAGTGGAGCGCCGTGCGCGATCGCATCAGGGACTGCCCTGAGTTGCAGAGGATTACCGGGCGTTCGGCTCGCCGCAACGTTGCGGCGGCCTGTCCTATCGCGCAACGTGATTCGCCCACCGACTCGAAGCTGGTGAGGCCTGTAGCCAGCAGGCGAACCTCGCTTCCGACGATCTCGAGCAGTGAGCTGAGCAATTGGCACGCCCACATGCCTGAGTCGGAATATTTCACCCGGGTGCCCGGCATCTCCGGCGCTGGCAGCTTTCGCAGGGTCTATAACCGACATCCATGAGGGCGCCCAGGCTGCCGATATGCGCTCGTCGGAGTGCGCTCGCTGTCGAGTCGTTTGCGGCCTCGTGGAAGATATCAAGATCGAGGGACCTGATGTTCGTGCGCCCGCCTTGTCGTTACCCCTACCAGTATGGGCGCGACAACGGCTCACCATCCTCGAGAAGTCCCAGGCTCCGCCAGAGGCCGCCGAGCATCGCTATTGTCCCCGCTGTTACTCCCGCTCGGACGTGAGCAAGAAGACCGGAGACCGCCTCCTCCCGATGGGTGACGATTCGAACAGATACTAGGGCGGACGCCGGCTGACCCTCGCTCCCGTCGGTACGCTCCACGGAGCTCATCACCGTGGGACCCCGGTGACACGAACGATAGCGTTCCACTCGATCTGGTCGGCGCCAGTCGGCGCGACTACGTGACCACCAGGCCATTAATGGGGCACGGGTGGCTCGTGAGTTTTCGTGACCGCCGGCGAACTGCTGAGCCAGGTCGCCTTCGACCCCAGCCGAGACTCCCCGCCCCGCAAACCACAAAAAGCCCTCCCGAAGGAGAGCGAAATGTGAATGAGGCGCCGATTCACTTGTAAGCGACGACACGAGAAGCCAAGAGCGGAGACGGAGGGATTTGAACCCTCGGTACCCTTACGGGTACTCCACCTTAGCAGGGTGGTGCACTAGGCCGAACTATGCGACGTCTCCAGTGTTCGTCAGTAATCATAGCCAATCGCGGGCGCATGCCCGAATCGGATCAATAGCTATTGGTTATGGTGCAGGTGTATTGGGCCGCAGTCTGTCCGCTTACGCCCGAAGCGACAGGAACTTCCGGTGCATCTGTCGCTGGAGTGGTCGGCACCACGGGAGCATTCGGGTCGAGCGTCGAACCACGTTCGTCTCCAGCCGCTTCCAGCACGAATGGCTGGTCGGCCTTGATGTATTCCAGGAGGGTGTCAGCCGCATACTGGTTTGGCTGCACCTTCCCCGTGTAAACACCGTCGCCACCCGTTGTGCCCGGGTACTGCACGAACGTGACGTTCTCGAGCGGAATGTTCTTGAGCGCCTGTGCGATCGAGACCATGGTGGGGATGCTGTTGAGGCTGGACGACACGACCATGTTGCTGAGGGCAGCGTCGGCGAGCGAGTAGACCTTCTTGAAGTCGCCGAGAGTTTCCGAACTCTTCAGCTTCCTGACGAGAGCCGAGAGGTAGACCTGCTGTGAGCTGATTCGGGTCAGGTCGCTTCCGTCGCCGACCGCCGCGCGAGAGCGAAGGAACGCCAGGGCATCAATTCCCTTGAGGTTGTACGTGCCCGCCTCGGCGATGTTGATCCCCGTGTTGTCGTCAACCATGGGACCATCGACGCACACGTCGACGCCGCCGATTGCGTCAGCCATGTTGATCACGCCGTAGAACTTGATGAGCCCGGCGTATTGGATCGGCAGCCCGGTCAGCTCGGTGACCGTCTGCGCGACACAGGAAAGCCCCCCATAGGAGAGCGCCGTGTTGATCGGTTCTGTGGAGTATCCCTTGGTGTAGCCATCGGAACCCTCACACTCGGGGATGCCCACCACCATGTCGCGCGGGAAACTAATAGCTACGGCATTTGTCTGATCCTGGGAGACGTGCAGCAGCATCGTGACATCGTTCAGCTCGCCGCTGTCATCTTCCGTTGTGCCGCCGATCCCGCCCTGGTCCTGTCGGGTGTCGCTGCCAGCGATGAGGATGTTGAATCCACCCTCAATCGCGCCGACCTCGGGAATCGGTGCCGCGTCACCCTGTGTGCTGGGGATGTCTACGACCGTCGCTTTAGAGGTCAGGCTGGTCACCGCCAGGGCGCCCACTGAGGCACCGCTTACCAGCACAACGGCAAGGGCCACGGCGATGAACTTGACGATGGTGGTGATGGGGCTCGACCTGCGGAGTCTCCCATGGCGAGCGATGCCGGTGAGGGTACTGGCGCCGCTGCGGGTACGCAGCTCCGAGCGCGAACGCAACTCAGATCGTGGAGTCAATTCACTCAAGACAGAACCCTTTCGTCAGCCCCTAGAGTCCGGTCACGCGTGATCAGACGGGTAGTGGAACACTAGAGCACGGCGCCTTTGGGTGCAGTCGAAACGATGCCCCCCAGCTTCGCGGCGCGATGAGAAGCGCTCGACTGACTCTAGGTTACCAAGCAAGGCTGGGAAAACAAGGGAATGTGCGGGCCTTTCAGGAAATCCCCGAGACCTCGTAGCCATTGGGCACTTTTTGACGGGTGCAATCTTGATTTCAGCCTAAGCGCCGAACTTTTCCACCGCCATCACGGGTTCCAGTGCATGGAGGGCGGGCGTGCCCCTGTCCTCACCGTCGAACGCCACCAATTCATCATGTTCTGGCTTGCGCCGCTGAGGACGACAGGCCCATCTAGATCCGAAACGGCTTGCCCGCGCGCTCCGCGCACGCGTCCGCGATACGACGCCGCGTCGGGCAGTCTTATGGCTATTTCAGTCCGAGCACCGCTACGAAGTCACTGACCTGTGATTGGTAGACCTCCCGCACATCGGCCGGCAACGGCCCGGCGAGATGATCGTGGTGAGGCGTTCGCTCGCCGCCGATGACTGTGACGAGACGAAGAGACCGCGCGGACATGGACGAGTCCAGAAGATCGTTACGCACGTACAGATATGCGGACCCGAAGCCTGCGCCGGGCACCCGGTGAAATACTGTGGCCCCATAGCCGTTGGCGTCGAGCAGGTCGGCCGATCCGCAAACGCTCCGCCCCGCGTGGAATGCCGCGAACGCGGGAGAAGGAAATTTCACGCTGCCCACCTGACCTAGCGCACTGTGGTCAATTTCCCACCTCCACGTGCGGGTGGTCACCTCTACTCGAACACCCGGGTTGGCGATACCGCCGCTGCCGAAGACGCTCCGGACCTTGTCGACCTGAGATTTCAATTCCCCTTAGGCGAGGCCTCGAGGCTTGACCCTCGAGGCACATGATGGGGGGGGGTACTCAGAAGTCACTTCAACTGAGAGAGACAGGCTTCTGACCTCTGTTCCTGAATGGATGCAATTCGATACGGGGTCTAGCGGTGATCAACACCCCAACGCTAGGGTCGTGGCCAAGAATTCATGGGTCTGGATGGTGCATGATGAGCACACTGCAGCAGGCGGAGCAGAAATGGCTGGACGCCTGGCACCAAGGCCCGCTACGGCTGCGATGGGACCGGATCCCGCTCCAGATCGGCGACTCCGCACCAGACCTCGAACTCGCGGATCACACGGGGCAGCTGGTCCGACTGTCGACATTCTGGACGGATGGGCCGGCGGTCCTCCTGTTCTGGAGGCACTTTGGGTGCAGCTGCGGTCTCGACCGTGCCGCTCGTCTTGAGGCCGAGTATTCGAAGTACATCGATGCTGGCGCTTCCGTTGTGGTCATCGGCCAGGCAGATCCGGACCGTTCCGCCGAATACCGGGAGCGCAATCGCATCGTCTGCCCCATCCTCTCAGACCCTGAAAGAATCGCTTACCGCGCATTCGACCTCCTCGATGGGACTCCCTCACAAATCCTTTTTGATGCCCCGGATAGCTTTCTCCGCCGCGACGCGGCTGCGGGCGAACAGCTCGCCGCGGCGCGTCACGGTACGGAGATCGCGTCGGTCGACAGCCCGTGGCAACTCCCAGGCGAGTTCGTCATCAGTTCTGACGGCAAGGTTCAGCTCGCCTATCGATATCAGTACTGTGAGGACTGGCCGGACCCTCGGGTGATCACCGCCGCGATCCGCTTCGGCGGCATATAGGCCTGAGGCCTGCGTTCAGGCAGCGATAGTCGTCGGATGCCTATACCCACCTTCAGCCGCCCCCGCGGGAAGAAAAAAGCAGCTGACCACAGGCTTTGACCCGAACCCAGCTGCCTACTCGCGATTTCCTGAAAATTCTTATGAGATTGACGGAAACCCCTGTTGCGGAGGGCGCGAGATTCGAACTCGCGAGACATTTCTGCCCACCAGTTTTCAAGACTGGCTCCATCGGCCGCTCGGACAGCCCTCCTGGTACAACTCGAGAGTTTAGCCGACAGAATGCCGGCGCTCGCGAACTCGTGTGCGACTCCGGGTCAGAAGGCCTCGAGAAGCGCCGCGACGCCGTCATCGATATCGCTCGCGGTGCGCTCATTGGAGGCCGCGATCACCTCATCCGGAGCCTGGCCCATCGACACCCCGCGACCATCGACCGACGCCCACTCGAGCATGTCGATATCGTTGCGGCCGTCACCGACCGCCATGACGCGTGATCGAGGGATGTCGAGCAGCTGTCGCACCCGCTCGAGAGCTGTCGCCTTGTTCACGCCGTCAGGCGCGATGTCGAGCCAGGCCGTCCAGCCGACGTTGTAGCTCACCTTGTGGAGGCCCATCCGCTCGACGACTGAAAGAAAATCCTCGATCTTGTGCCCGGGTGAGATCACGACGACACGGGTCGCATGTGCCAGAAGCAGTTCGTCGAACTCCACCTTCTTGCTCGCAGCGCCGAGGGTTCCCTCGGGAAAATGCCCGGTGAATTTATAGAAACCATCTTCGTCCTCCACCGCATAGTTGGCAGATTCGAGGTTCGAGCGGATCGTCGTCAGCACTTCGCTCGGGTTGAAGGTCTCGACATAGTCGCGCGCATACCCGGTAGGCGCATCCGGATCGCGTCGAAGCGTAATCGCGCCGTTGGAGCAGACCACGTACTCGGGCGTGATCGACAGCCTTTCGAGGATCGGCAGTGTCAGGGCGACGGAGCGACCCGTCGCGAGCATGACCTCGTGCCCTGCATCCCGCACTTTCGCCACGGCGGCGATCACCGGATCGTTCATCACGCCGTCTTCGCGCAGCACAGTTCCGTCGATATCCAGAGCGATGAGCCACCGTTCAGATGCGGCGCTCATACGATCGGCTCGAAGATCTCGAGGCCGCCGAGGTACCCGCGCAGGGCATCCGGAACCACAACGGACCCATCAGCCTGCTGGTGGGTCTCGAGTATGGCGACCAGCCACCTGGTCGTTGCGAGCGTGCCGTTAAGGGTCGCGACCGGCGCGGTCTTGCCCGACTCCGTGCGGTGGCGGATATCGAGCCGTCGGGCCTGGAAGGTCGTGCAGTTGCTGGTGCTGGTGAGTTCACGGTAGGCGTTCTGGGTAGGAACCCACGCTTCGACGTCGAACTTGCGCGCCGCGCTGGAGCCGAGATCGCCCGCTGCGACATCGATCACCCGATAGCTGAGCCCGCACGCCTGCAGCATCGACTCCTGGTAGGCGAGAAGCTTCTCGTGCTCAGCCTCGGCCTCATCCGGAAGCACATAGGTGAACATCTCGAGCTTGTTGAACTGGTGCACGCGCAGGATGCCACGGTTGTCACGCCCGGCAGAACCGGCCTCCCGGCGATAGCAGGTCGACCAACCCACGTACCGCAGCGGCCCCTTGGAGAGTTCGAGGATCTCGTCGGAGTGGTATCCGGCGAGCGCGACCTCGCTCGTGCCTGTGAGATAGAGATCGTCGGCGGGGAGGTAGTAGACCTCATCGGCGTGCTCGCCGAGGAATCCGGTACCCGCCATGATCTCGGGCCGCACCAGGGTCGGCGTGATGAGCGGGATGAAACCCTCGGCGAGCGCCCTGTCGAGGGCCATGTTCATGAGCGCGAGTTCGAGTCTTGCGCCGACACCCTTGAGGAAGTAGAAACGGCTGCCCGAGACTTTCACCCCGCGGGCGATGTCGATAGCACCGAGTAGCTCACCCAGCTCGGCGTGATCTCGCGGCTCGAAGTCGAAGGTGGCGGGGGTGCCGACCTCGCGAATGAGGTTCCAGTCGTCCTCGCCGCCGGCAGGAACGCCGTCGATCGTGACGTTTCCGATCGCCCCGACGAACTTCGTGAACTCGGCCTCGGCATCCATCGATTTCTGCTGTGCCGCTTTTACCTGGGCCGCGAGGGCCTGGGCCTGGAGTACAAGCGCGCGCTTCGCCTCCTTGGGCGCGGTGGCAACTGTGCGCCCGAATGCGTTCTGCTCCGCACGCAGCTTCTCAAACTGCTGGATTGCGGTACGCCGGTTGGAGTCGGCCGTGATCGCATCGTCGACGAGGGCGACGGATGAACCTCGAGACTGCTGCGAGCGACGAATGGATTCCGGGTTTTCGCGGAGAAGCTGGGGGTCGATCACTCACACAGCCTACCCAGCCCATGCCGTACCGTAAGCGGCGTGAAGAATACCCCCGCCTCCAGGCCGAAGCGCGCTGCGGTGGTCTACAACCCCATCAAGGTCGACATCAAGAAGCTACGAGCTTCCGTCGAGGCGGCCGAGGCCGCGCACGGATGGGCAACGACCGCATGGTTCGAGACATCCCTGGAGGATGCCGGCCAGGAGGTCACGGCCAGCGCCATCCGGCGGGGCGCCAGCGTCGTACTCGCCGCCGGTGGCGACGGAACCGTCCGTGCGGTCGCCGAAGGTCTTCGCGGCAGCGGGGTAGCCCTTGCCCTGATCCCTTCGGGCACGGGCAACCTGCTCGCGAGAAACCTCGAACTGCCCCTGTCGGATCTCAACGCCGGGGTGCAGATCGCTTTCGGGGGCGATGACCGGGTGATCGACCTCGGAATGGTCGAGATCGTGCGCGACGATGGAGCATCGGAGGAACGCGGCTTCCTGGTGATGGCCGGCCTTGGTCTTGACGCGAAGATGATCAAGAACACGAGCAGTACGCTGAAAAAGGCTGTCGGCTGGCTGGCGTACGTCGACGGGATTGCGCGATCTCTTCCGGAGCTCAAACCCATCAGGCTCACCTACCGTCTCAACAACGAACCGGCGAAGTCGATCAAAGTGCACACGATCCTGGTCGGCAACTGCGGACTCCTTCCCGGCGGACTCCTGCTCATGCCTGACGCGAAACCTGATGACGGCCTGCTCGACATCGCCGCCCTCCGGCCGCAGGGGCCGTTTGGCTGGGCGAATATCTGGCGCAAGATCGCGTGGGAGAACGGTGTGCTGCGCAAGTCTGCCATCGGCCGCAAGATCATCGACCTGTCGGCGGACGTGCGCGATGTGACCTATGTCACGGCCGCATCTCTTCGGATGACCGTGGAGAGCCCGCAGGAGTTCCAGCTCGATGGCGACGAATTCGGTGAAGCCAAGAGCGTGCATGCCTGGGTGGATCCGGGCGCGCTCACGGTGCGGGTGCCCGCGGCGGTCTAGGGCCGCGCCGGCGGCGGCAGCGGCTCGCCGGTGAGCAGCCCCCGCAGCCAGGCCCGCGCATCCACGAACGCATCGTTGTCGTAGCGTGGAATCACGCTGATGGCGAGCTTGTCAGCGCGAGGGTAACTGCCAAGGAAGGTTACACGTGGGCTGAACCGCTTGAGGCCGAGAAGGGCGTCTGCGACCCTCTCGTCCAGAATGTGCCCATCGAGGTCGATGACGAACCTGTATCGGCCGAGGGCGTCGCCGATGGGCCTCGACTCGATCAGGCTCATGTTCACACCGCGGGTGGCGAACTGCTCGAGCATCTCGAGGAGGCGGCCTGACGTGTCATCCGGAAGCTCGGCGATGATCGAGGTCTTGTCACTGCCGGTGGGCGCCGGGAGTGCCGCGGCACGCGATACCAGCACGAACCTGGTGACGGCGTTGGGGTTATCGCCGATGGCCTCGGCGAGCACGACCAGGTCGTGATGGTCGGTGATGCCCGGGGGGGCGACGGCAGCATCCGCCAGGTCGCTCGCGAGGAGGGAGGCGGCGGCCGCGACATTCGAGGTGGCCGGAAGGTGGCCGTGGCTGGGCAGATTCGCATCCAGCCAGAGGTGCGTCTGCCCGTAGGCGACCGGGTGGGCGTTGACGACCTTCACGTCGGCCAGGGTCGTGCCCGGCCTGGCCACCAGAACGAAATTGACCGGCACGAGGTATTCGCCGACGATCCGCAGGTTCGGGATGCTCGCCAGGGCGTCCTGGGTGGCACTCACGCCGCCCTCCACCGAGTTCTCGATCGCGATCATGGCGGCCACGGAACGGCCGGTGACCACGTCGTCCAGCGCCTCACCCACGTTGTTGACGGAGCGCCATGACTTCCCGGCGGCAGCGGGTACCTGCTTCAGGGCCGCCTCGGTGAAGGTTCCGGCCGGGCCAAGGTAGCTGTACGTCTCCGCTGCGGCAGGGGTGAGATTGGCGCTGTCTGGCATGGTGACGAGTGTATCGGCGGGGCGCGAGTGCAAGACTGGGCGGCATGAATGATCGCGCAGGCACCGCAGCCCAGCCCTCTGACCTCATCGATGTGCACGAGCTGGTTCGTGCCTACTATGCACTGGTTCCGGATGTCTCGATCCCCGAGCAGCGCGTAGTCTTCGGCACCAGCGGCCACCGCGGCTCGTCGCTCGACACCGCGTTCAATGAGGTGCACATCGCCGCCATCACCCAGGCGATCGTGGAGTATCGCGCGTCGCAGGGAATCACCGGGCCGTTATTCATCGGACGGGACACCCACGGCCTGTCGAGACCGGCCGAAACGACCGCGCTCGAGGTGCTCGAGGCTAACGGTGTGCGGGCTCTGGTCGACGAGTTCGACGATTTCGTGCCCACCCCGGCCCTGAGCCACGCGATCATCAGGTACAACGCCGAAGGTCATGATGACCAGGCTGACGGCATCATCATCACGCCGAGCCACAACCCCCCGCGCGACGGCGGATTCAAGTACAACCCTCCGCACGGCGGGCCGGCCGACAGCGACGCGACGGGCTGGATCGCCGACCGCGCCAACGCGATCATCGCCGACGGCAGCCGTGACGTGAGGCGGGCAGTGCCTTCCGAAGCGGGGACCACACCCGCCGGTTCCGACGCGTCACGAAGCGACGGGACGGCCGTGCGGGCGGGGACATACGATTTCCGCGGCAACTACGTCAACGACCTCGAGAGCATCATCGACATCGAGGCGATCCGCGCGGCCGGGCTTCACATCGGCGCCGATCCGCTCGGGGGCGCGAGCGTGAACTATTGGAAACTCATCGCCGAGCGGTACGACCTCGACCTCACCGTCGTCAACCCGTCGGTCGACCCCGCGTGGTCGTTCATGACTCTCGACTGGGACGGCAAGATCCGCATGGATCCGTCGTCACGCTTCGCCATGGCATCCGTCGTCGCACGGCGTGATGAGTTCGACATCCTCACCGGTAACGACGCCGACGCGGACCGCCACGGGATAGTCACCCCCGATGGCGGCCTCATGAACCCCAACCACTACCTGGCTGTCGCCATCCGTTACCTCTACACCCATCGTGACGGCTGGAGCCGGGACGCCGCCATCGGAAAGACGCTCGTCTCGAGCTCGATGATCGACAGGGTCTCGACCGCGCTCGGCCGCGAACTGTGGGAGGTGCCCGTGGGATTCAAATGGTTCGTTCCCGGACTCGTCGACGGCTCGGTCGGTTTCGGCGGAGAGGAAAGCGCTGGCGCGAGTTTCCTGCGCAAAGACGGCACCGTGTGGACGACAGACAAAGACGGCATCCTGCTGGCGCTGCTCGCGAGCGAGATCCTCGCGGTCACCGGCAAGTCTCCCTCGGTGCTGTACGCCGAGCTGGTCGAGGAGTTCGGCGGTCCGGCCTACGAGCGGGTGGATGCCGCGGCATCCAAGGAGCAGAAGGCGAGACTCGGCAAGCTGAGCGGCGCCGCGATCACGGCCACGGAGCTGGCAGGAGATCCCATCACGTCCAGGCTCTCGGAGGCACCGGGGAACGGGGCATCCATCGGTGGAGTGAAGGTGACCACCGAGTTCGCCTGGTTCGCCGCCCGACCGAGCGGCACCGAAGACGTCTATAAAATCTACGCGGAATCGTTCAAGGGTGCCGAGCACCTGCTCCAGGTGCAGGCCGAGGCCAGGGCCATCGTGGATGCGGCGCTCGCAGGATGAGCCGCCTCACTCTCGTCCTGCTCGTCTCGCTGCCCGCCGTCGCCTGCGCTGCAGTGGGGCTGGCGCATCCGGCGCACCTGACCGCCGGTAGCGCTGAGCTGTGGCGCAACCTGCATCTCGTGCTGATCCCGGTCTTCCCGCTCATCGGCCTGGCACCCTGGCTGATCGCCCGCAGGGCCGGACGGTGGTTCGGCGGAGTCGCCGCCCTGTTCGGATACGGATTTGCGACGTTCTACACCTCTCTCGACATCCTTGCCGGTGTTGCCGGCGGCGCACTCGTGATGGCGGGCAGCGGCGACGCCACCGGCCCGATCTTCGCGGTCGCGCGCACCCTCGCCGCCATCGGCGTGGTCAGCCTCGTCGCGGGTTGCATCGTGGCCGGTATCGCAGCCTTCCGTGTCGCCGGGGTCGTGGCCCTACCGGGAGCCGTGCTCGCGACGGTCGGGGCGATCCTGGTGCAGCCGGGCCACATCTACCTCGGGCTCGGCACCGTGGCATTGGTGCTGTTCGCAGCGGGATTCGTGATCATGGCCATCACCGTCACTCGATCAGTGGATCGGATTCCCGCGGCTCAGCCCGCGTAGTCGGGAGCTGCCGGCAGGCCGAAGAACTCCTCGAGCGTCTGCACGCCGGTGGTGTGCAACTCTGTGGCCAGCTCCGCCCCGACGTAGCGCATATGCCACGGCTCGAATTCGTAACCCGTCACATCGGACTTGCCATTGGGGTACCGCAGCACGAAACCGAAGCGCCAGGCCTCACTGGCCAGCCACTGCCCTTGCGGAGTGTTGGCGAAGCACTGCTCGAGTGTGCAGTTCGCGGGTGACGCACTGACATCGATCGAGAGCCCGGTCTGGTGTTCGGAATACCCCGGCCGAGCACTCGTCAGGTCGGCGCCGGCCTGGCCGAGGCTCGAAACCCATCCTGCGTAGACGCTCTCCTGGGTCGAATAGCTGCGGTACGCACTCTGCGATTGCATCTGCAGCCCGCCACTCTCGGAAGCGAAGGCGGCAAACATCGCCACCGCAGCATCCGACGCCACCTGGCGCAGGAATGGCTGGTTGGCGTACGCCACGGGCACCTCGACGAGGTCAGGTGGCTCCCAGTCGGCGGGATTGAGGGGGCGCAGTTTGTCTGCGATCACCCAGTAGCTGTTCGGGTCATCGATGGACTGGGCTCCGGCATCGAACGTCGGCGTGGGGATAGGAACGGGGGCGGGGGTGGATGAGGGCGTCACCGCAGGGGTCGGAGTGGGCGTTCTCGTCGCGAGCGCGGTGGGGGCTGCGTTCGGCGCGAGCACCGGGATTGCGGCGATGATCGCCACCACGGCGACAGTCATCACGACGGCAGTCACGGCACCGGCGATCACGATCATGCGGCGACGTTTCACCGCCCCCCGGGGCCCTGCGCGGTGGCGAAGTTCTGTCACCCGACGATCCTACGACGCTGCCTCTCGCCGGATACGGTGAGGTGCGGCGATGACATGCTCCCCGCGGCTGCGGACCTGCGTTTGCCGCACCTCACTGCTGCCGCCGCATCCGGCTGGGAACTCCGGGCCGTTGACTTGCGAAAAGAGTGCATCCGGTATAACTTTGCAGTCTGCGCAAAGATTTATGACATCCCTGATGCCGGGATAGTCATCTTCTCTGCGTTCCACATCTGATGACGATCCAGAACGAACGAGGAACGATGACACGCGTCGAATCAAAGGGCAAGCAGCAGGCCCAGGCCATTGCGGATGCTGGCGGCGTCATGACGCATCGCCAGATCCTGTTCGTCATCTTCGGACTCATGGCGGGGATGTTCCTCTCGTCACTCGACCAGACCATCGTGGGCACGTCCATGCGGACGATCGCTGACGACCTCGACGGGCTCGCCCTCCAGGCCTGGGTGACCACCGCCTACCTGATCACGTCGACCATCACGACACCGATCTACGGGAAGCTCAGCGACATCTTCGGTCGTCGACCGCTCTTCATAGCCGCCATCGTGATCTTCCTGATCGGTTCCGTCGCCGCTGGCTTCGCGGACTCCATGTACCAGCTCGCGATCTTCCGGGCGCTGCAGGGGCTGGGCGCCGGTGGGCTCATGGCGCTTCCGTTGGCCATCATGGGCGACATCCTCGCTCCGCGTGAGCGCGCCAAATACCAGGGCTACTTCCTCGCTGTATTCGGCGTCTCGAGCGTCATCGGCCCACTGATCGGCGGACTGCTCTCGGGAACATCCGAGATCCTGTTCATCACCGGATGGCGCTGGGTCTTCCTGATCAACCTCCCCATCGGCCTGGTCGCTCTCGCGATCGTGCTGCGCTTCCTGCACATCCCGCACACCCGCCATAAGGTGCGCATCGACTGGTGGGGTGCTGCGACCGTCGTCATCGGCCTCGTTCCGCTACTACTCGTCGCGGAGAAAGGCCGCGAGTGGGGCTGGGATTCCGGATACGCCATCGCCTGCTATGTCATCGGAACACTCGGTATCGCCGCCTTCATCCTGAGCGAAAAGCTCATGGGCGATGACGCATTGATTCCGCTCAAGCTGTTCAGGAACTCCACGTTCCGCATGGCCACCATCATCGGTGTCCTGGTCGGTTTCGGCATGTTCGGCGCCATGATGACCATTCCGCTGTACCTGCAGCTCGTGCAGGGCGCGACACCGACCGAGAGCGGTTTCCTGATGCTGCCGATGATCTTCGGCCTCATGATCGCCTCGATCGTCAGCGGCCAGCTGATCGCGCGCACGGGTAAATACGGCATCTTCCCGAAGACCGGCACGGCGCTCATGGTCGTCGGGTTCTTCTGGCTCACCTTCTTGACCGCAGACAAGCCCGTGATCTGGGTCATGATCGGTATGTTCTTCATCGGACTCGGGCTCGGCCAGCTGATGCAGACGCTCACGATCGCCTCGCAGAATGCCGTCGGCCCTCGCGATATCGGTGTGGCGACGAGTTCGTCGACCTTCTTCCGCCAGATCGGTGGAACGCTCGGTGTCGCCGTGCTGTTCTCGGTGCTTTTCTCGCGCATTCCCGACACCATCGCCACGGCTTTCGCGAGCAAGTCGGTGCAGGATGGGCTCGCCGTCGCCATCGCGGATCCCGCCGTGCTCGCTGACCCGGCGAACAAGCAGATCCTCGGGCTGCTGCAGAACCCTTCCAGTATCGGCACGGCACTCGATGGGAATACGTCGTTCCTGAACGGTTCGGATCCTCGACTCGCGGCTCCGTTCCTCGAGGGCTTCAGCAACGCAACAGTGAGCATCTACTGGGTCGGGCTCGCTGTCGTGTTCGTGGCCTTCGTCCTGAGCTTCTTCCTGAAGGCGGCGCCCCTTCGTGAGAAGTCGGCGCTCCAGGAGAACGCGGACAACGAGGCAGCACTGCTCGCCCAGAATGCCGCGGATGCGACAGGTGCACCCGTGGTGCCGGGCGCCGCCGCCGACTCGGGCATCTCGGGCGACTCGAACGACTCGGGCATCGCAGGCTCGGCAACCGATTCCCGTTCGGGGAAGCCGAAGTCCTGACCCTCCTTCCCAAACGGACCAGCTGCACCTCTCGGGTGTGCCTGGTCCGTTTTTCGATGCGCCGGTGCCGCCGCGCCGGATTTATTTGGATCTCTGGCCAGCAGCATCGATCCGCCACATTGCCGGGAAATAGCCCGAAGCAAGCGTTTGCACGTAATCATTGCGTGAGAGCGCTCCCAAAAAGTCCTTGACATCATCTCGTATCGCTGCCTAGTGTGGGGCTCGCTACCGTGGAAGCGCTCCCATCGCTGATGTTGGGAGCGCTCCCAAACTTTATCGCCCCCTCTCAGTACCCCTCGCAGCACCCATCCACGCACACAAAGGAGTGACCGTGAGAACCTCACGACGCACAATCGCCGCAATCGTTGCCGGCGCGGCAGCCATCACGCTCGTAGCCACAGGCTGCGCACCCGGGGGCGGCGAAGCCGCAGATCCCAACGAGAAGATCACCCTCACGCTGGCGACCTTCAATGACTTCGGCTACACGGACGAATTACTCGCCCAGTACACCGAGTCGCACCCGAACGTGAAAATCGTACAGAACAAGGCGGCGACCTCCAACGACGCCCGTGACAACTTCTTCACCAAGCTCGGTGCCGGATCGGGGCTTGCTGACGTTGAAGCCATCGAGGTCGACTGGCTCGCCGAGATGATGCAGTACTCAGACAAGCTCACCGACCTCTCCGGTCCAGAGGTCGACGGCCGCTGGGTCGACTGGAAGTCAGCATCGGCGACCGACCCCGACGGCCGCCTCGTCGGCTACGGGACAGACATCGGCCCTGAGGCTGTCTGCTACCGCGGCGACCTGCTCAAGGCCGCCGGCCTCCCCAGCGACCCGGACGGCGTCGCCGCGCTACTGGACGGCGGTTGGGACAAGTACTACTCGGTCGGACAGCAGTACGTGGATGCCACAGGTAAGCCGTGGTTCGACTCTGCAGGGGCCACCTACCAGGGTGTCATCAACCAGGTAGAGAACGCATACGAGAAGAATGACGGAACCGTCATCGCGACCGAGAACCCCGAGGTCGAAGAGGCCTTCACCTCGGTGCTCGAGGCGAGCAGCACTCTCTCGGCCCACCTCGGCCAATGGAGCGACGACTGGACCGCAGGGCTTGCCAACGGTTCTTTCGCCACGATGCTCTGCCCCGGCTGGATGCTCGGAGTCATCTCCGGTAACGCTCCCGACATCTCCGACTGGAACGTTGCGAACGTCTTCCCTGGCGGCGGCGGAAACTGGGGTGGCTCGTACCTGACGGTTCCGGCACAGGGCAAGCACACCGAGGCGGCGAAGGAGTTTGCAGCATGGCTGACCGCTCCGGAGCAGCAGCTGCAGGCCTTCACCAACGCTGGAACCTTCCCCAGCCAGGTCGCGACCTACACGGACTCGACCCTGCTCGATGCCACCAACGAGTATTTCAACAACGCCCCGGTCGGCCAGATCCTGACCGACCGTTCGAAGGCGATCACCGTCACACCGTTCAAGAGCGTGCACTACTTCCCCATCAACGACGCGCTGCAGAAGGCCCTCACCCGGGTCGACGTAGACAAGTCCCAGTCGATCTCCGAATCCTGGACCCAGTTCGTTGCTGACGTGAAGGCGCTCGGCTAACCACAGCAGTTTTGGGTCGCGCGGTCTCCACCACGACCGCGCGGCCCCATCCTGACCCGCACCACCAAGTCACACGGAATCGACATCATGACCACCGCACTCGACGATGAGCGCCGCATCCGGCGGATCGCGTTCTCCCAGAAGCTCTCGCACTGGGACGTGAAGATCTCGCCATACCTGTACATCTCGCCATTCTTCATCCTCTTCACCGTCACCGGGCTCTTCCCGCTGCTGTACACGGCGTATGTTTCGGTGCACGAGTGGCACCTCATCGGCGGCGAGGGCGACTTCGTCGGCCTGGACAATTTCTCCTTCGTTCTGCAGCAGCCTCAGTTCTGGATCGCGCTGCGCAACACGTTCAGCATCTTCCTGCTCTCGATGATTCCCCAGGTGACATTCGCCCTGGTCATTGCGGCCGTGCTCAACGAGAACCTTCGCGCGAAGACGTTCTGGCGCATGGGCGTGCTGTTGCCATACATCGTCGCCCCGGTCGCGGTCACCCTCATCTTCAGCAACATGTTCGGTGACCAGTACGGTCTCGTGAACAACCTGCTCGGGCAGGCGGGGATCGCCCCCGTCCAGTGGCACTCCCAGGAGCTTCCGAGCCACGTCGCGATTGCCACCATGGTCAACTTCCGCTGGACGGGCTATACCGCGCTGATTTTATTGGCCGGCATGCAGGCCATCCCTCGGGACCTGTACGAAGCGGCATCAATCGACGGCGCCAGCAAGCCGCGCCAGTTCTTCTCGATCACCATCCCCCAGCTTCGACCCACCCTGATCTTCGTCATCGTCACCTCGACGATCGGCGGCCTTCAGATCTTCGACGAACCACGGCTGTACGACCAATACGGCCAGGGTGGTGCCAACAGCCAGTGGATGACCATCACGATCTACCTCTATAACCTCGGCTGGGGCCAGTTGAACTTCGGTCGTGCCGCAGCGGTCGCCTGGCTGCTATTCCTGATCATCGTGCTGATCGGCCTGGTGAACCTCGCTATCACCCGCACCATCGCGGCATCGAACGACATCACCGCAACACCACGAAAGTCGAAAACAGTCCAACCTCGCAGGCAGAAGGTGACGGCATGACCACCCAGCTCACTCCCGAACGCGTAGAACCCCACGTCGGCTCGGCGCCATCCGAACAGCGACGCGCGATTCGGCAGCGGCCAAACCGACTCGCGAACAGGCAGCGGCCCGGGTTCCTGACCTACGGTTTTCTCGCCGCCGTGATTCTCGGCTCGGTGTTTCCGCTCTACTGGTCGTTCCTGATCGGCAGCGGCGACGCGTCCACGATTACCAGGCAGGACATCGTCTGGTGGCCCGGCGGCAACTTCCTTGTGAACGCCGCCTCGGTTCTCGAGAACGAGAGTGTCAACTTCTGGCGGGCCATCGGCAACAGCATCATCGTTTCGACGGTGGTCGCCGTCAGCGTCGTGTTCTTCTCGACCCTGTCCGGCTATGCATTCGCCAAGCTGCGCTTCCGAGGAAAGACCGGGCTGCTCATCTTCGTCATCGCCACGATGGCTGTTCCGACCCAACTCGGCATCGTGCCGCTGTTCATCGCGATGTCGAAGCTGCAGCTCGCGGGCACCCTGGCTGCGGTCATCCTGCCCGCCATCGTGTCGGCCTTCGGAGTGTTCTGGATGACACAGTACTTCGGCCAGGCGCTGCCGTTCGAGCTGATCGAGGCGGCCCGAGTAGACGGCGCATCCATGATCCGCACCTTCTGGCATGTGGCGCTCCCCGCCGCCCGACCGGCCGCCGCGATGCTCGGACTCTTCATCTTCATCTCCACGTGGACAAACTTCTTCTGGCCGTTCATCGTGCTCGACCGGCAGAACCCCACGCTCCCGGTGGCGCTCGCGCTGCTGCAGAGCAATTACTTCGTGGACTATTCGGTGGTACTCGCCGGCGTGATCCTGTCGACCGTGCCGCTGCTGATCCTGTTCATCGTTGCCGGCAGACAGCTCGTGTCTGGCATCATGCAGGGCGCCGTCAAAGGCTGATGGAATAATGACGATCGTGTTCGAAGCCCAGACCACGGCAGGCAGCCGACCTGCCTCCCGCTCTTTCCCACCCACCTTCCTGTTCGGTGCTGCCACGGCCGCGTACCAGATCGAGGGGGCTGCCCACGAAGACGGCAGAACCGATTCGATCTGGGATGTGTTCTGCCGCGTTCCCGGAGCAGTCGTGAACGCAGATGATGGCGAGGTCGCATGCGATCACTACCACCGCTACCGCGACGACGTCTCCATGATGAAAGACCTGGGCCTGCAGGCGTACAGGTTCTCGACATCGTGGTCGCGAGTGCAGCCGGACGGAGGCGCGTTCAACCCGAAGGGGCTCGACTTCTACTCCCGGCTCATCGACGAGTTGCTCGGCCACGGCATCACCCCGTGGCTGACCCTGTACCACTGGGATCTTCCGCAGGCACTCGAAGACCTCGGCGGCTGGGCGAATCGCGACACCGCATCACGGTTCCGCGACTATGCGCTCGGTGTGCATGACGCGCTCGGCGACCGTGTCACCAACTGGACGACGCTCAACGAGCCATGGTGCGCGTCGTTCCTCGGGTACATCGGCGGCGAGCATGCGCCAGGGCTCCAGGATCCGGCCACGGGCCTCGCTGCCGGCCACCACCTGCTGCTCGCGCACGGGCTGACCGTCAGGGACCTGGCGGCCCGCGACGAGAACCTGCGGCTCGGCATCACACTCAACCTGACCGTAGCCGACCCCGTCGACCCCACAGACGCCGGCGACCTCGACGCTGCGAGACGCATCGACGGCCAGTTCAACAGGTTCTTCCTCGATCCGATCTTCCGTGGCTCGTATCCTGATGATGTGATGCAGGATGTCGCGCACCTCGGTTTCGAGCAGCACGTGCAGCCCGGCGATCTTGAGATCATCAGCTCGCCCATCCACTCACTCGGTGTCAACTACTACCACGGTGAAGCGGTCAGCTCCCGGCCCAGTGAGACCGCGATGTCGACAGCGGCACCGTCGGTCAGGCCCAAGCGTTCCCCCTTCCCCGCGGCAGATGACGTGCACTGGCACCTGCGCGACCTTCCCACGACCGGCATGGGCTGGGAAGTGCAGCCCGAGGGGCTGACCCGCTTGCTCAGGCGCGTGCACGAGGAGTACACGGGCCCGACCGGCATAGCCCTCGCCGTGACCGAAAACGGCGCCGCCTACGACGACGAACTGGTCGACGGCGCGGTTCACGACGCCGAGCGCGTCGACTTCCTGGAGGCACACCTTGGCGCGATCCTCGACGCGATCGACGAGGGGGTGCCCGTGAGCGGCTACTTCTACTGGTCGCTCATGGACAACTTCGAATGGGCCTGGGGCTACGACAAGAGGTTCGGAATCGTCAGGGTCGACTACGACACGCAGGCGCGCACGCCCAAAGACAGCGCAATCGCCTATGCCCGAATCATCCAGGCTCGCGTCATCACCGCCCACGCTCTCTGACCTAGACTTCCCCCATGACGCTCGATCTGCACGGCAAACGCACGGCGCCGACGCTCGAAGCAGTAGCCGCAGAGGCCGGAGTGTCGCGCTCGACCGTGTCGCGCGTCGTCAACGGATCGACCCAGGTGCGGCCGGATGTGGTGACCGCGGTGACCGCGGCCATCGACCGCCTCAACTACATCCCGAACCGCGCCGCCAGGTCGCTCGCGAACAGCCAGACCATGGCCATCGCGCTCGTGGTGCCGGAAGATACGACCAGGTTCTTCGGCGATCCATTCTTCGCCCAGATCGTGCAGGGCATCACCCAGGGGCTCGAAGACAGCGACTATGTGCTCAATCTCCAGCTCGCGAGCCCATCCAGCCCATCGGCCAAGACGATCCGCTACCTCCTCGGCGGCAACGTCGACGGCGCGATCGTGGTCTCCCACCACTCGGGCGACGACTTCTTCACGACGCTGGATGCCACGATTCCGGTCGTTTTCGGCGGCCGTCCGTATCTGCCCGAACAGCACATCAACAACTTCGTCGACGTCGACAATGCCGCGGGTGCCGAGATGGGCGCGCGCTACCTGATCGAGAAAGGCCGCAAGCGGATAGCAACGATCGACGGACCTGCCAACATGCAGGCGGCGCTCGATCGGTCTAAGGGGTGGGGGCGCGCCGTACGCGCGGCCGGGATGGCCGACGATCTTCGTGCACAGGGTGACTTCACCATGGCCAGCGGGGCGAGCGCGATGCGATCCCTGCTCGAGATGGCTCCAGATCTCGATGCTGTCTTCGTGGCAAGTGACCTGATGGCGTCCGGAGCGATCTCGGTGCTGCGCGAACGCGGCAGGAGCGTGCCCGGTGACGTCGCCATCGTCGGGTTCGACGACAGTTCCGCCGCGACGAGCGGCGAGATCGGCATCACCACCGTGCACCAGCCCTCACGGCAGATGGGCGTGGAGATGGCCAGTATGCTGCTCGCGCTGCTGCGGGGCGAGCACGTCGAACGGGAGCGCATCATGCCCACCAGGATGGTCATTCGCGACAGCGCGTAGGCTTGCGGCATGACCACCGAGGTGCAGCAGGACACGAAGATGAACCGTTTCGAATTGTTGGTCGACAGCGCCAGCGTCGGCGAGATCGACTACCGGGTGCACGACAATACGATCGTGCTCACCCATACGGAGATCGATCCTGCGCGGCGTGAGACGGGACTCGGCGGTGAGCTCGTTCGCGGAGCACTGAACCTCATCCGGGCCGACACCGACTACCGAGTCGTACCGAGCTGTCCTTTCGCCGCGGAATGGATTTCGGAGCACCCCGAGTACGACGACCTGCTCTCGCGCTAAACCGGTTCTGCACTACCGCCGCTCCAGCAGGCGCTAGGCCTCGCTATCGATGACCCCGCGGCCCGTCTTGTGCTGGAGGCGATCGATGTGCTCGGACGCCTCGGCCTTACTGACGCTTGCCGGAATCTCTTCCCCAGCCTCACGCGC
This sequence comes from Salinibacterium xinjiangense, assembly GCF_014645015.1. Lineage (GTDB taxonomy): Bacteria > Actinomycetota > Actinomycetes > Actinomycetales > Microbacteriaceae > Rhodoglobus > Rhodoglobus xinjiangensis. The sequence goes on along the minus strand of NZ_BMLC01000004.1, from coordinate 197,235 downwards.
CAGGGTGTCGAGGTAGCTCTTCTGTGGCGCAGTGGCCGGCTCATCGCCGGTCACCCAGTCGGCTGGATCTTTTACTGCCGAGTTTGTTGGATCACCCGACGCATCGCCGAGCATCTCTTTCCCTGAATCACTCATGCGTCCACGGTACGTGGCGGAGACAGGCCGTGCGAGCATGGCCGCGACCCTTGAATGGAGTCATCGGGTGTGCTACTCAGTTGATTTGTAGTGCTTTCCACGCTCAGTGAGATCGATCTTCAGCTTGCCGTCATAGATGCCGAAGTCCCCATCCCCCGGAAGCGGAGCGGGAGCCGGAAGGATCGACTGGCGATCCATCTCGACCTGCGCCTCGTGCCTGGCCGGGTGGAAGACCTCATCGCCGATCCCGGCGATGCCTCCGCCGCCGCGACCCGACGACTTGCTCTTGTCGGAGAGATCGATGAGCCCGAAGTGCTGAGCGAGATAGAATGCGACGCCGATGCCCACGATGACGAGTACGACAATCCAGGGCTCCACTGTCACAGTGTATGCGGCACCACCGACCAGGAAGATGTCAAGCCCGGGGTCCCAGGCGCGCGGTCCTAGGCACAGGCCCTACCTACAGGGTTTCAGCCGAATCCGATCGGGCGGGGAACAGTCACGTCGGTCTCGGGAGGCACCACGAGCCTGCGTGCGGCCTGCCGCACCGAATCCCGCTGTGCGACGGCGTCTGCATGGAATCCGGATGGGTCGATCGCCCGCAGTTCGGCGGGCGATCGATGCCAGTTGACGGCAACCGCGAGTAGCAGGGCGAGCAGTTCTTCCGGTCGCCAGGCCCGGTCGGCCAGACCCTCGCCCTGTGCCTGCCGGATGACGTCGAGCTTGTGGCTGTACCCCCGTGTGCGACTGCTCGAGAATGCACCGGCGGTCGCCGAGTCGTGGAGCCATGCCCATACGGCGATCCGCTGCGCGCTCTCGTCGCGGGCAAAGTAGTCGTAGAGCCTTAACGTGTATTCGACGAGATCCACATCGATGGGGACGGCGTCAGCAAGAGTGTCCAGTCCGTTCTGCATCACGTGGCCGAACAGGGAGTCCTTGTCTCCGAACCACGCATAGATGCGTTCCTTGCTGGCCTTGGCCGTTCCTGCGATGCGGTTGATGCGGGCACCGGCGACGCCGTATTCGGCGAACTCGTCGGTCGCAGCATCGATGACCCGCTGCCGGGTTTCTCGTCCGCGCAGCTGGTCGCGGGGCGCTATCGGATCCATCCCAGCGCATCTCCTTACCGTACCGATTGGTTTGACTGAGAATACAGCGAAGCCTACGATCGAACCAATCGGTTTGATAAAGGAGAATGATGACCAACGTACTTATGGTGCTCTCAGCAGCGACCTACTGGACACTCGCCGACGGCACCCGGCACCCCACCGGCGTCTGGGCTGAGGAATTCCTCGAGCCGTACCGGATTTTCACCGAGGCGGGCTGGAAGGTCGACATCGCGACCCCCGCGGGCGTTGCGCCCACCTTCGACACCGTCAGCCTCAGCGAGAGCGGAGCGGGCTCGGCCGAGCGCGCTACCGACTTCAGTTCGAGGATCACCGCACTGGATGCCGTGCTCAAGAACCCGAAGAAAGTGGATGCCGTTACCATCGGCGACTACGACGTGCTGTTTTATCCCGGCGGGCACGGCCCGATGGAAGATCTCGCCGTCGACGCGGACTCCGGCCAGCTGATCGTGGACGCTGTGAAGTCCAACACCACACTCGGAGTGCTGTGCCACGCCCCGGCCGCATTGCTCGCCGCGAACGACACGTCCACTGGCGACTGGGTGCTCAAGGGTCGCAGGATGACCGGCTTCGCGAACAGCGAGGAAGAGCTGAACCACCTCGCCGACAGGGCCAAGTGGCTCGTCGAGACCCGGCTCGTGGAGCTTGGCGCGGAATATTCGAAAGCTCCGGAGCCGTTTGCCTCCCACATCGTGGTCGACGGCCAGCTCTACACCGGGCAGAACCCCGCGTCATCCGTCGCCGTCGCCGAGCGCATCGTCGCCGACAAGAACTGACCGGCCCCCAGGAGAGGACATCCCCATGAGCACGACCACCAGCATCCAGTGGCAACTCGTCTCGCGCCCCACGGGCGAGCCGACGGTCGACAACGTCGCCAGGATCGAGATCACCCTTCCCGAACTCGGTGTCGGCGAGGTTCGCGTGCGCAACACGTTCTTCTCGGTCGACCCGTACATGCGCGGTCGCATGAACGGGGGCCGTTCGTACATTGCGCCCTTCAACCTCGATGAAACCATGCAGGGCGCCGCGATCGGCGAGGTCATCGAATCGCAGGATGCTGCGTTGCCCGTCGGCTCGCTCGTACAGCACCAACTCGGCTGGCGTGACCTCGCCCAGGGCTCGGCGGCCCAGTTCCAGCCCCTCCCGAACGTCCCGGGCGTGTCGCCTTCGCTGTTCCTCAGTGTGCTCGGCATCACGGGGATCACCGCGTGGGTCGGACTCACGCAGATCGCGCACGTCACAGAGGGCGACATCGTCTTCGTCTCCGGCGCCGCCGGTGGAGTCGGCACGATGGTCGGTCAGATCGCTCGCCTGCTCGGCGCATCCCGCGTCGTGGGCAGCGCCGGCACGGCCGAGAAGGTCGATTTGCTCACCAACAAGTACGGCTATGACGCCGCCTTCAATTATCGCGACGGCGATCTCCGGGGCCAGCTGGCAAAGGCCGCACCCGGCGGCATCGACGTCTATTTCGACAACGTCGGCGGGGAGCACCTCACGGCCGCCCTGGGTGCCTTCAACGACGGCGGCCGCGCCGCAATCTGTGGCGCCATCTCCCTGTACAACGCTGACAGCGACATCGGAGTGCGCAACATGTCGAACATTGTGACCCGCGGACTCACCCTCAAGGGATTCACTATGGGCAGCTACTTCCAGTTCGCACCCGAGTTTGGCGAAGCCATGCGCGGATGGCTCGAAGACGGGAAGATCGTGTTCGACGAGACCATCTCCGTCGGGATCGACAGCGCGTTCGACGCCTTCACCGGCATGATGAACGGCGCGAACGTCGGCAAGGCGATCATTCGACTGTAGCTATCCCGGGGCGATCAGGCTCGCTTGGTTGCCCCAGGTGCGCGGCATGGCATGGCTTACGGGACGCGACGCAGCCACTCCTCGGTGCCGAACTTCTCGACGACCAGCTGCTCCGCCTTCGCCATCTCTTGAGAAGTGATCTCATCGGGCGTCGCGCCATACAGGCTCGAGAACGTGGCTTTCATCCTGTCGATGATCTCGGCACGGCTCAGTCCGGTCTGGCTGCGTAGGGGATCGACGCGCTTGTTAGCGCTCTTCGTGCCCTTGTCGCTCATCTTCTCGCGCCCGATGCGCAGCACTTCGACCATCTTGTCGCCGTCCATGTCGTAGCTCATGGTGACATGGTGGAGCACGGCGCCGTCGCCGAGCCTCTTCTGTGCGGCCCCACCGATCTTTCCCGTGGGGCTCGTGATGTCGTTGAGTGGCACATACGACGCGTCGATGCCGAGCGACTTGAGGGCGATGATGACCCACTCGTCCAGGAACGCGTAGGAGTCGGCGAAGCTCATGCCCTGCACCAGGTCGGCGGGGGCGTGGATCGAATACGTGATGACCGAACCCGCCTCCATAAACATCGCACCGCCGCCGGAGATGCGGCGGACGATATCGAATCCGTGTTTGGTGGCGTTCGCCTCATCCACTTCGTTCTTCACGGATTGGAAACTGCCGAGCACGACGGCCGGCTTCTCCCACTCCCAGATGCGCAGCGTCGGCTTGCGGATGCCCGCCCCGACTTCCTCGGAGAGTACCTGGTCGAGCGCCATCTGCAGCACGGGGTCGACCGCTGGCCCCTGGATGACCTGCCATTCGTAGTCGCGCCACCCCGTGGCTTTCTGCAGGGCGCGGCGGATCGCGGTGGCCACCGCTTCGGGCGAGAAGCCCAGCAGCAGCGCGCCCGCGGGAAGGGCTACGTTGATCGCCTTCGCAAACGCGGCAGCGTCTGAGCCGGCGGGCATGCCGTTGATGGCTTCGTCAATGCTGTCGAGTGCACCATCGGGCTCCAGGAAGAAGTCACCGGCGAGCCGGAATCCGGAAATCACGCCATCATCGACCTCGAGGTCGACCACGACCAGCTTGCCCCCGGGGACCTTGAACTCACCGTGCATGTGTGGCCGCCTCTCTCTGAAGAAAGCCTAACTCGCGGGCGGCGCCCGTTTCATTTGTGCCGCAACCCGGCCCTTCCGCAGCTGCCGCACGCTTCCGAAATGACGGAGTTCGTGCCCTTGTCTCGGCATCGCCTCCCGTGGCTGCGGGTGTGGATGCCGCAGCCTCCGTCATTTCGGAAGGTAGTCGGCGAGCCAGGGGCCGGCGAGCAGGGGCTGCAGGGGAAATGTCTAGACGGGCGCCCGGGTGTCGAGCCACGCCACCAGGTCGGCGAAGACCTCGTCACGGTTCGTCTCGTTGAAGATCTCGTGCCGGGCATCCGGATAGACGACGACCATGACGTCAGACAGCTTCGACCGGCGGATATAGGAGTCTGCGAGCTTCTCGACACTCTTCTCCCCACCGAGCGAGTCGTCGCTTCCGATCATGATGAGGAGAGGAACGTCGCGCTCGAGGTTCTTCGCCGGGCGACCGAAGAGGCGCAGGCCGTCGGCAACCCCGAATAACTTGAGCACCTCGGCGTCGAACGTGAGCGGGTCATCCACGAAGGCCTGGAGGATTGCTGGATCTCGGGACAGCCAGTCGTAGCCGGTCGGGCCGAGGTGACGGTGTTTGGCCGCGAGGTCGCCACCGTTCATGAACTGGGGTGTGCGGTACGCGGTGCCCGTGAGCACGACCGCGTCGTAGTCGGCCGAGTGGTCGTTGACGATGATCTGCACCATCAGCGAGCCCCACGAATGACCGAGCAGCACAAGGGGGACGCCCGGGTTCTCGGTGCGTGCGATCCCGGAGAGCTGGCGCACGGCCTCGATCGTGGCGCGAAGCCCGCCGATGCCGAGTCGCCCCAGCCGGGAAACGTCGTCGCCGTACTGCTGCATGCCCGTCGCGCCGTGGCCTCGGTGGTCGTCTGCGTACACCGAGTACCCGGCGGTGACGAGGGCCTGCGCCAGGTCTTCGTACCGCAGCGCGTGCTCGCCGATGCCGTGCGCGAGTTGCACGATCGCCCTGGGCTTGGCCGCTTTCCACTCGTAGTAGTGAATGGTGACGCCCTGGGGGTCGACGAAGGTCGCCTCACTGCGTATGACGGTGAATTTCGGCACGGGGCCTCCTTGCTCAGCTTCACTGTACGGGCAAGTTTTCCGAAGTCGCGACACGTCCGCCGAATTCACGCGCAAAGGTGGCCACCGCGGTTCACTGGGATTCGAATCGAAGGGAACCGATGACGATCGGACTCGACCGTATCGCCGTTGAGGTGTTCGATGCGGTGGTTGCCAGGCTCAGTGCGGCCGGAATCCCGACGTCGGTAGGGGACGCCGAAATCATCCTCGCCCATGCCCTGGGGATGCGGCGTTCCGACGTGCAGTCGGGAGCCTTGAACGACGCGACACTCACAGTGGAACAGCGCGACCGGGTTCTCGACTTCACCAATCGGCGCGTCGACCGTGAACCTCTCCAGCACCTCACCGGACGCGCCTTCTTCCGGCAGCTCGAACTCTCCGTCGGACCCGGCGTATTCGTTCCCCGGCGTGAAACCGAGTTTGTGACCCAATTGGCGATAGATGCGCTGCTCACGAGCAAACTGGAGCACCCCATCGCGGTCGACCTCGGCACCGGCGCGGGAGCAATTGCTCTCTCTATGGCTGTGGAGGTGCCGGCCGCGACGGTTTTCGGTGTCGAGATCTCTCCCGAGGCGTTCACGTGGACCACGCAAAACTTTGCGGAGCACGCACCTCATAACGGGCATCCGGTGCTGGGCGACATGACCGATGCCCTCTCGCATCTCGACGGAAAGGTGGATGTCGTCGCAGGAAATCCGCCGTTCCTCGCCGAAGGCGTCGAACCGGTGACCCCGGAGGTGCGCCTGTTCGACCCGGGGGTGTCATGGGCGGCTGGCGGCGACGGGCTGCTGATCATCCGCGTGCTGTCGAAGACCGCACGGCGGCCCTTGAAACCCGGTGGCCACCTTGCTTTCGAGCACGGCATCTCGCAGGGGCGGCGGGTCGGTGAACTGCTCGAGAACGATGGCTGGCTGTCGATCACGAATCATCAGGACCCTCGCGGCGAGTACCGTGTGACGACCGCGCGACGCTGAGGCGGCATCAGCTGCTCGTGACGAAGACAGCAATTTTAGTTAGCATTACTAATTTGCTATGCTAACTAAATATGAATGAAGCGCTGAACGACGATCTCCGCATAGCCCTTATGCGGATCGTGCGGCGCATGCGTTTCGAGCGCGCGGACGACGACATCAGCGACGGCCACCTCTCGGCACTGTTCGTGCTGTGGAAAGAGGGCGCGCAGACACTCGGCTCCCTCAGCGAGCACGAGCGGGTGACCCCGCCATCCATGAATCGCACGGTCAACGCCCTCGTCGAGTCCGGACTGGTCACCCGCACTACCTCCCCGGATGACGGCCGCAAAGTGCTGATCGAGGCGACGGATGCCGGGCTCGAGATCGCACGGGAGACCAAACGGCGCCGGGCAGCCTGGTTTGCCAGGCAACTCGAGGCTCTGCCCCCGGACGAACGGGACGCCCTCGCCGCCGCCGCCCCCATCCTGCGAAAGCTCGCCGACTCATGAGCGCGATGTTTCGAAGCCTGAAGATCTTCAACTATCGGCTGTGGTTTGCGGGAGCACTCGTCTCCAACACCGGCGCATGGATGCAGCGCACAGCCCAGGACTGGATCGTGCTGACCGAGCTCACCGACCGCGACGCCGCGGCCCTCGGCATCACGATGGCCCTACAGTTCGGCCCCATCCTGCTGCTGATGCCGGTTTCCGGGCTCATCGCCGACCGCTTCGACCGCCGCCGCGTGCTCATGTGGACGCAGGCCACCCAGTGCGCCCTCGCCCTCGGTATGGGTGTGCTCGTCATCTCGGGGCAGGCGCAGCTCTGGCACGTCTACGCGTTTGCGCTGCTGCTCGGTATCGCGACCGCCATCGATGCCCCGGTGCGCCAGGCTTTCGTGTCTGAGCTCGTCACGGACGCCGACCTCTCCAATGCCGTTGCCCTCAACTCGACCTCGTTCCAGAGCGCACGCCTGATCGGGCCGGCCGCCGCTGGTGTGCTCATCGCGTGGATTGGGTCCGGCCCCGTGTTCATTGTCAACGGGCTCTCGTTTGCAGGAGTGCTGCTCTCGCTGGCCTTCATCCGGAAGCACCAGCTGGTCGCCACTCCGAGGCTGGAGAAGGCCAGGGGCCAGATCCGGGATGGTCTTCGCTATGTCGTCGGACGCAACGACATTCTCGTGGTGCTCGTCATGGTGTTCCTCGTGGGCACGTTCGGCTTCAACTTCCCCATCTTCATCTCCACGATGTCGACCGTGGAGTTCGGTCTTGGCGCCACCGAATTCGGTGTGCTCTCGTCGATCATGGCGGTCGGTGCGATCGTCGGGTCCCTACTCGCGGCGAGGCGCGAACGGGTGCGTCTCGGGCTCATCGTCATCGCCGCTGCGGCCTTCGGGGCCATCTGCGTGCTCGCCGCCCTGGCGCCGACCTACTGGCTGTTCGCAGCCGCGCTGGTCATCGTCGGTGCGACATCGCTCACCATGATGAGCACGGCGAACGCCTACGTGCAGACCACCACGGCGCCCATGATGCGTGGCAGGGTCATGGCGCTGTACATGGCGATCTTCGCTGGCGGCACCCCCATCGGCGCACCGGTGGTTGGCTGGGTCGCGAACGAGTTCGGCCCCCGCTGGTCGATCGGTATCGGGGCGGCATCCGGCATCCTGGCGGGAGCGATTGCCGGAGTGTGGATGCTGCGATCCCGCCGTCACCGCATCGCCGACGAGATCGCCGCAGAACTGTCGGCCCGCGCGGGCGTCGACCCTGCGCAACATCGGGAACTCGCGACCCAGGAGATCGCGATCGTCGCAGCGACCGCCCGCCGCACGAGCTGAGCCTGTCGGCGACACTAGGCCTCGCGCGTGATCTCGACCTTCACGAAGAGCGACGAGCCGAACGGGCCCGCGTACACGCCGCGCAGCGGGGGCACGTCGTTGTAGTCGCGACCGCGACCCACCAGCACGTGACGGTCGCCGATGTCGATCAGGTTGGTGGGGTCGAATCCCCTCCACTGCCTGCCGCAGAACCACTCGACCCACGCGTGCGATTCACCCGCGATGGTCTCACCGATTGCGGCGGATGACTTCGGGTGGAGGTATCCGGATACGTAGCGTGCCGGAATGCCGACCGCACGCAGCGCCCCGAGGGCGAGGTGCGCGATGTCCTGGCAGACACCTTTGCGCACAGCCCAGGCCTCGGCCGCGGTCGAAGTGACAGCAGTGACGCCCTGCATGTACTCCACTGCGTCGCCGATCGCCATGCTGATCTCGAGCGCGGCGGCGCACGAGTCGGTGTGACGCCCGGCGATCTCCGTGGCCATCGCGACGACCTCAGCCGGCGGCTCGGTGCGACGGGTCTGCTTCAACTGCTCCACAGTCTCGGTCACCCGGCTGGAGGCGAGGGCCAGATCATCCCAGCCCAGCCCGTCGAGCTCGTGAGGCCTTGGGCGCACCTCGACGAGGCTCGTGGCCGTCAGCGACAACTCTTTATGCGGCGTCAGGATCTCGAACGACGACACCCTCGAACCCCAGTAGTCGACGTAGCCGTGGTTGCTCGACATCGGCAGGATCTCGAGGTTCGAGTAGAGCACGAGCTGGCCATCTGAACTGACCGGCAGCATCCTCGCCTCGTTGTAGGAGGCCGTGACATCCCCGCCGTAGTGGAAGCCGGTCATGTGCTTGATGCGAAGGCGGTTCATGAGGTCTTTCCCACCCAGGTCGGTGCGGCGTTCGTCGGGAAGTAGCGCTGCCGGATCGCCTCGGATGCCGCGCTCGTCGCCGCCTGCACGTTATCCATGTGCATGGTCAGGTCTTCGAGAATCTCGACTATGGGCCGGTATTCGAGTTCGCTCCGGATCTGGCCGAGCAGTCGCTGCGAGGGGTCGGAGATTCCGACGCGATCGCTGCGAGGCTCGAGCTCGCGCATACACTCCTGCGCGCGAGTGACCGAATACAGGATGCTGCGGGGAAACAGTCGATCGAGCAGCAGGAACTCGGCGGCATTCTTTGCGCTCGGCACGCCGCGGTAGGTGCGGAGGTATGCCTCGTACGCGCCACAGGAGCGCAGGATCGTCGTCCAGGATGGCCCGCTCGCCTCGGTCAGCGACCGGGTGGCCAGCAGCCTCGCCGTCATGTCGGCACGCTCGATGGAGCGGCCGAGCGTGAAGAACTGCCACGCCTCGTCGCGGCTCGTGCCGGACTCGATGATGCCGACCGCGAGCGCCGATCGCTCACGCACCCAGCCGAAGAACTCGTGCACCTTGTCGCTCGACACGCGCCGCGGCATCCTGGCCCTGGTGGTATTGAGGCATTCCCACAGCTCGGTGGAGACGATCTCCCGGGCTCGCCTGGCGTTCTCGCGGGCCGCTCCGAGTGAGTAGGCGATGGATGCCGGCTCCGAACGGTCGACGGCCAGGATCTCGAGCACGCTCTGCCGGTTGAGCATGCGATCTTTCGGAACCTCGCTGCCCATGACGCTCAGCAGCGAACGGCAGGCGAGGTCTTCCTCGATCCACGGGTCTTCGAGCAGCAGTTGGAGATGCACATCGAGGATGCGCGCGGTGCCGTCGGAGCGCTCGATGTAACGCCCGATCCAGAACAGTGATTCTGCGATGCGGCTCAGCATTCGGAAACCTCCGCTTCTGTGGAAGTTTGCTGCTGTTGCTCCTGCTGGCCGTGGCCGAGCGGTCGCTCATGGGGCGCATGATCCTGCTGGGCCGCCTTCAGCATCTCCGGTGTGATGATCGAGATCGCTTCCGTTGCGGCGGCCTGCCCTGCGACGAGACCCTGGATGCTGTGGCGCGACACCAGCAGCGGATCCTGTCCGACCACCCAGGTGTCTTTCGAGCCGCCACCCTGCGAGCTGTTGACGACGAGTTCGCCCTCGGGTAACGCGACCCGGGTCAGGCCACCGGGCAGCACCCAGATGTCTTTGCCGTCGTTGACCGCGAACGGCCTGAGGTCGGCGTGGCGGGGTCGCATGCCATCGTCGACGAGCGTCGGGATGGTCGACAGCTGCACCACGGGCTGCGCGATCCAGCCCCTGGGGTCTTTCAGCAGGCTCGCTTTCAGCTTCGCCAATTCGTCGGCGGATGCCGCGGGGCCGATGACGAGCCCCTTGCCGCCGGAACCGTCCACCGGTTTCACCACGAGTTCATCGAGCCGGTCGAGCACCTCCTCGAGCTGACCGGGCTCTTCGAGGCGCCACGTCTGCACGTTCTGCAGCAGCGCTTCCTCGCCCAGATAGTATTTCGTCAGCTCGGGCAGGTAGGTGTAGACAAGCTTGTCGTCGGCGACCCCGTTTCCTACAGCGTTGGCGATCGTCACGTTTCCGAGGCGGGCAGCGAGCATCAGGCCGGGGCTGCCGAGCATCGAGTCCGCCCTGAACTGCAGCGGATCGAGGAACTCGTCGTCGACCCGGCGATAGATCACGTCCACCCGGGTGGGACCGGCCGTGGTGCGCATCCACACCCTGCCACCGGAGCAGAACAGATCGCGGCCCTCGACGAGCTCGACGCCCATGAGTCGCGCGAGCAGCGTGTGCTCGAAGTACGCCGAGTTGTAGACACCCGGTGTGAGCACCACGACGGTCGGGTCTTCGACGCCAGCCGGGGCGGACGCCCTGAGCGCACCGAGCAGCTTGTGCGGATAATCGCCCACGGGGCGCACCCTCATGCTGACGAACAGTTCGGGCAGGGTCTGGGCCATGACCCTGCGGTTGGAGATCACGTAGCTGACGCCTGACGGCACCCGCACGTTGTCTTCGAGCACGCGCCACGTGCCCTGTTCGTCGCGGATCAGGTCGATGCCGCTGACCTGGATGCGCACGCCGTTCGCGGGGTCGATGCCGGCGGCCTGGCGGTGGAAGTGGCTCGACGACGTGATGAGCCTGGCGGGGATCACGCCATCCTTCACCGCGTTCTGCTCACCGTAGATGTCGGCCAGGAAGGCTTCGAGCGCTCGCACCCGCTGCTTGATCCCGGCCTCGACGGTCAGCCACTCGGCCTGGTCGATGACGCGGGGCACGGCATCGAGGGGAAACGGTCGTTCCTCACCGGCGAAGTCGAACGTGACGCCCTGGGCGAGGTAGCTCGCCCCGAGGGCTTCGGTGCGACCGCGGAGCTCATCCTGCGTCATCTCGGCGAGCGCCGCATGGATCTCACGATACGAGTCGCGCGCCGTTCCCGGCGTGGAGAACATCTCATCCCACGCGGGCGCACCAGTGCGCTTGATGGACGTTGTGCCGTAACCATCGAACAGGTCAGCCATACGCTGACTCTAGGCCCACAGTGTTGCAGCGGTGTTTCAGCGATGCGACGGCGAACGTCCCAGGTCTTCAGCGCTCAGGATCGTCCATGATCGGGCTTTCCCTCGAGAAGGCCGATACGGTTGGCCCGCGAATGACCGATGTCGTCAGCCGCTGATTGCCTCGAGCACGAAGACCGGGATCTCCCGGTCGGTCTTCTCCTGGTAGTCGGCGTAGTCGGGAAATGCAGCAACGGCACGCTCCCACCAGGCAGCCTTCTCGTCCCCGGTCACCTCGCGTGCGAGGTAGTCGAGCTTCTCCGGTCCGTCCTGCAGCTCCACGTGCGGGTGCGCCACCATATTGAAGTACCACACCGGATGCTTCGGGGCGCCGCCCAGCGAAGCGACGACGGCATACTCGCCGTCGTGCTCGACCCGCATGAGCGCAGTTTTGCGCAGTTTGCCCGACTTTGCGCCCACCGTCGTCAGCACGATGACGGGCATGCCGCGCAGCTCGCCCCCCTCGGCCCCGCCCGTCGCTTCATATAGTTCGGCCTGCTTGCGCGCCCAGTCAGACGTGCTCGGTTCGTATTCTCCTGTGAGTGGCATGAATCCATTGTGCATCGCCCCGGCGGCCTCCGGGCGAGTGAACCAGCACGACAGCTTTGCCCTAATCGGACAGTCGGTAGACGTAGTGTTGGCACATGACAGCTCAGCGGGTGCTCATCATTGGCGGAAACGGCATCATCTCGTGGTGGGTCAGCAGGTTGGCCGTCGAACTCGGATACGACGTGACGCAGGTCACACGAGGCCTCACCTCCGACCGCGCGCCGATTGACGGTGTGACAACATTACGGGGGGATGCCGACGATCCGGCCTCGATTCGTGCCGCCATCGGCGACACTGATTTCGACGTCGTCGCGAACTTCCGCGCATTCAAGCCCGAACAGGTTCAAGCAGACATCGAGCTGTTCGCCGGTCGGACGAGGCAGTACCTGTTCGTCTCATCCGCATCCGCGTACCAGACGCCGATCGCCATGCTCCCGATCGTGGAGTCGACCCCGCTTCACAACCCGTTTTGGGAATACTCCCGCGACAAGATCGCCTGCGAAGACGTGCTTGTCGATGCCTATCGACAGAGCGGCTTCCCCATGACGATCGTGCGGCCCTCGCACACGTACGACGGCGGCAACATGCCTCTCCCGGGCGGCTGGACTGCATTTCAGCGGATGCTCGATGGCAAGCCGATCGTCGTGCATGGGGATGGTACGAGCTGGTGGTCGCTGACCCACTCCCGCGATTTCGCCCGCGCATTCGTCGGCCTGTTCGGCAATTCGCACGCCCTCGGGTCGGCGGTGCACATCACATCAGACGAGCACCTGACCTGGGATGACATCGCCCGGCAGCTCGGAACGGCGATCGGTGTCGAGCCGGTGCTCGCACATGTCGCGAGCGAACGCATCGCACGCGAGCTTCCCGACCTGGGTTCGTGGCTGCTCGGGGACTCGTCACACTCCGTGATCTTCGACAACACACGGATCAAGACCCTCGTACCCGGCTGGACGGCGACGACCCCCTTCTCCACAGGTGCGCGCGACATCGTGGACTGGTACCTGTCGAAGCCATCCCGCCAGGTCGTCGACCCCACCATCGACGCGGCCTGGGACACACTGGCCGCGCTCTGAGCTTCATCGTGACGGGCTCACGCCGCCGATCCGAACGTCAGACATGCAGCCCCAGTTCCGAGTTCTCCGGACCGAAGTGCTTGAGAATCACGAGGTCATCGGTGGGGCTGGAATTGGTAATCCTGACACCAAAGCGTGCTGCAGACTCCGAGACGAAGAATTCATCCTGGCTCAGCTGGCCGAATCGGATCAGCGTTGCCGCAGCGACCTCATGCGCACCGAACGATCCGTGCCCCTGCACGGCGATGATGCCGTAGGCATCCTGATCGGTGATCGTCACCGTCTGGCCCGGCTTCACCGCCAGCTCCTTTGCGCTGAAATGCGGGGAGCGGAACACGACCCATTTCTCGACGTACGCGGTCTCGCCGTCGGCCTTCGACTGTTCGGTGGAATACGGCACCATGAAGCGATTGGCGACGAAATGCGGATCGACATTAAGCTCCCACTCCAGCAGGCCGATGATGAAGTCGAGGTCTCCGTGCTTGTCGGCCGGCACATCCTTCCAGAGCAGCTCCTCCGGTACCTCCCGATTGTTGCTCCACGACTCACACATGCAGAGGACGTCGGATGCTGCCTGCGGTTCGTACGTAGCGACGCTCGCGGGGGCGTGCAACACACCCGACGGGATGTCCCATCCGGTGCCGAGCTGGGTGCGGTAGCCGAACGCCAGGTCAGTGATGTGGTTGTCTCCACCCTGGGAGAATCGCGCCAGTCGCTCTCGCACCTGCTCCCTGCTCACGTTCGGCTGGAACCCGAGGAATGAGATCGGCTGGTCGCCCATGTGGTTGTTCATGTGGGGCGAGTAGTAATAGGCCTCAGGCTTGCCCAGCTTGTCGACGAGCGCGGCCTTCTCATCAGTGTGGTGAACGTGGAAAGGGAGCGCCTGCTGGTTATCGAAGAACTTCGAGTACATGGGCCACTTGTTGTGGCGCTCCCAGAGCCGGTCTCCGATGACGTCGCCTCTGTGGTGGCTGATGAAATCGTCGAAAGGAAGCAGGTTCTTGCCATCAGGGTCGACCACGAGGCTGAGACCCTCGTTCGCACCCGTCAGAGGCCCGTTATCAGCGCGCACCGCTGAGGAGAGCCAGCGTTCATCGATCCCGCCGCGGGTCTGCGCGAACGGAAAATAGTCGTCGGGGTGGAGTCGGATGCGACGGCCGGGAGTGCAGAACGCTCGTGGAACCCAGGCGGGGGCGAGGCGCACGATACCGGCTCCTGCCTCGAGGGAACGATCCATGCCGGATGCGGTCGATGCGATGTTGCGGTAAGCCTCGGATGCCATCGGCTGTGCTCCCCTGCTGAGGCGCTGCCATCGTGGGCGTCGCTGTCTGTTCTCCAACTGGTTCATTGAACCGGTTATGTGAGGAAAGTAGCACCGGCTCTCACGTGTGTCAAACGATGTGGCTGCGACATTTGTCAATGCCGATACTTCGGGCTCACTGAACACCAGTGTGTTATGTTTTCAAAAAACATCACATGAAGCATCATCGTTCAAAGGCGAAAAAATGGCGACCAGCAGCACGGCGGACTCCGAGGATCGACGGGCTCGCCTCCTGGCGACGGTCACCAGCGAGAACGTCATCAGCCTCTCTGTCGCTGCCGACGAGTTCGGTGTGTCGACGATGACGATCCGACGAGACCTGGAGTCACTGGAGGGCGAGGGGCTGTTGCGGCGGGTGCGCGGCGGTGCCATCTCCGTCATCGGACCCCGCCCGTTCAGCGATCGGCGCGCGGTTCGCCTGCACGCCAAAGAGGCCATCGCCGAGAAGGCCCTGTCGCTCGTGCCCCACACCGGATCCATCGCTCTCGATGCCTCCACGACTGTCGCCACGCTTGCGGCGCGCTTCGGCGTGCGATCGGGCCTGACGGTGGCGACGAACTCTTACCAGACCTACGGTGCGATGCGCTCATCACACGGGGTGAACGCGATTCTCATCGGGGGCGAGACGGAGGAGATCACCGACAGCTTCGTCGGGCCGATAGCCGTGCACGCGGCCGAGTCACTGCGATACACCCGGCTGTTCGCGTCGGCGTCGGCCATCGACACCGACTACGGCACATCGGAGGTATCGCTGCGCGAGGCGGAGATGAAGCGCACGTTCTTCAGGATGGCCAAAGAGCTGGTGCTGTGCATCGATTCATCGAAGCTCCACCAGCAATCGACGGCGGCCTGCCTGCAGCTGACCGACGTGACCGTTCTCGTCACGGAGCTCTCTCCGTCTGACTCGCGGCTCGACGAGTTCCGCGATCGTGTCACGCTGCTCTGAATCGAGAATGTTGCATCGTGAAACTTTTGTTGTTACGTTTCACGCGTTAGAACAATGCCGTCGGATCGGCATCCCTTGAGGACAGAGAGGTCTCATGCCCACTTTCAAAGAAATCGCCCCGCGGCTCGCGGAACAGGCGATCGAACTTCCGTCGTGGGCCTTCGGCAACTCCGGTACACGCTTCAAAGTGTTCGGCACCCCCGGAACGCCTCGCACCCCGCAGGAGAAGATCGCGGATGCGGCCCAGGTCAATAAATACACGGCGCTCTCCCCGAGTGTGGCGATCCACATTCCCTGGGACAGGGTCGACGACTACTCAGCGCTGCGTTCATACTCCCAGGACCTCGGAGTCGAGCTCGGAACCGTCAACTCGAACACCTTCCAGGATGACGAATATAAGTACGGATCGCTCACCCACACCGACGCCGCGGTTCGCCAGAAAGCCATCGATCACCACTTCTCGTGCATCGATGTGATGGATGCGACCGGGTCTCGCGACCTGAAGATCTGGCTCGCCGACGGCACGAATTACCCCGGCCAGGGCGATATCCGAGGCCGCCAGGATCGCCTGGCCGACTCGCTCGCGAAGATCTATGCGCGCATCGGTGATGAGCAGCGGCTGGTTCTGGAGTACAAATTCTTCGAGCCCGCTTTTTATCACACCGACATCCCGGACTGGGGCACGTCGTATGCCCAGGTATCGGCCCTCGGCGATCGCGCGCTCGTCTGCCTGGACACGGGCCACCACGCGCCCGGCACGAACATCGAATTCATCGTGATGCAGCTGCTTCGTCTCGGGAAGCTCGGTTCGTTCGACTTCAACTCGCGCTTCTACGCGGACGACGACCTCATCGTGGGTGCCGCCGACCCGTTCCAGCTGTTCCGCATCCTGTTCGAGGTTGTCCGCGGTGGAGGCTACGGCGCGAACAGCGACGTTGCCTTCATGCTCGACCAGTGCCACAACGTCGAAGATAAAATCCCCGGGCAGATCCGTTCCGTGCTGAACGTGCAGGAGATGACGGCTCGTGCCCTGCTGGTCGACTCCGCGGCGCTGTCGGCCGCACAGGACGCCGGTGACGTGCTCGGCGCCAACGGCATCCTCATGGATGCCTTCTATACCGACGTCCGGGCAGACCTCGCGTCGTGGCGTGTGTCGCGCGGGATCGCAAGCGACCCGATGGCGGCCTATGCGGCATCCGGCTACCAGGAGAAGATCGCCGAAGACCGCGTCGGCGGCGTGCAGGCCGGATGGGGTGCGTGAGCGTGACAACCACCGCCGAACAACTCGTCGCCCGCTCCAACCGGCTTGGCTCAGATCCGCGCATCACGAACTACGCCGGTGGCAACACCTCGGCCAAGGGAAGCGAGATCGACCCCGTCACGGGCAAACCCGTCGAGTTGCTCTGGGTGAAGGGCTCGGGAGGCGACCTCGGCACCCTGGCCGCATCCGGTCTCGCGGTGCTGCGCCTCGACCGGATGCGGGCGCTCGTCGACGTCTACCCAGGGCTCGACCGCGAAGACGAGATGGTTGGAGCCCTCGACTACACGCTGCACGGCAAGGGTGGTGCGGCTCCATCCATCGACACGGCCATGCATGGACTGGTGGATGCGGCCCACGTCGACCACCTGCATCCAGACTCGGGCATCGCTTTCGCCACCTCCGCCGACGGCGAAGCTCTCACCGCGAAGGCCTACGGCGACCGCGTTGTCTGGGTGCCGTGGCGTCGCCCCGGCTTCCAGCTCGGGCTCGACATCGCCGCGATCAGGGCAGCGAACCCGAAGGCGATCGGCTGCATTCTCGGTGGACACGGCATCACCGCCTGGGGCGACACGAGTGATGAGGTCGAGACCAACAGCCTATGGATCATCGCGACCGCAGAAGAGTTCATCGCCGCCAACAGCACACCGGAGCCGTTCGGGCCGGCCCTCGACGGCTATGCCGCACTTCCCGCGGAACAACGACTCGAGAAGGCGGCGGCGTTGGCGGCCCACATCCGGGGCATCGCATCGACCGACCGTGCGCAGGTCGGCCACTTCACCGATGCCGCGGTGGTCACCGACTTCCTCGCCGCCGCCGAGCACCAGCGACTGGGCGCGCTCGGCACGAGCTGCCCTGACCACTTCCTGCGCACCAAGGTGAAGCCGCTCGTACTCGATCTTCCGGCCGACGCCACGATCGAGGCATCCATCGCCAGGCTCGACGAGCTTCATGCCGCCTACCGCGAGGACTACACGGCCTATTACGAGAAACACAGGATCGACAGCAGCCCGGCAATGCGCGGCGCAGATCCGGCGATCGTGCTCATCCCGGGCGTCGGCATGTTCAGTTACGGTGCAAATAAGCAGACCGCACGCGTCGCTGGCGAGTTCTATATCAACGCCATCAACGTGATGCGCGGAGCCGAGGGCATCTCGACATACTCCCCGATCTCCGACGCCGAGAAGTTCGCGATCGAATACTGGCTGCTCGAGGACGCGAAGCTGAGGCGGATGCCCCAGCCGAAGCCGCTCGCCGGCAGGATCGCGCTCGTCACCGGGGCAGCATCTGGAATCGGCAAGGCCATCGCGACGCGCCTCGCCGCCGAGGGGGCCTGCGTCGTCATCGCCGACCTCGACCTCCCGAAGGCACAGGAGGCCGCCGCCGAACTCGGCGCTGGGCTTGCCCGGCCCGAGGATGTCGCCATCGGCATAGTCGCAAACGTGACCGACGAAGTCGCGGTGCAGTCTGCCATCGACCAGACGCTGCTCGCCTTCGGGGGCCTCGACCTGGTCGTCAACAATGCGGGGCTGTCGCTGTCGAAAAGCCTGCTCGAGACCACGGTCGCAGACTGGGATCTCCAACACAACGTGATGGCCAGGGGCTCGTTCCTCGTCTCGCGCGCGGCCGCGACGGTGCTGATCGACCAGAAGCTCGGTGGCGACATCATCTACATCTCTTCGAAGAACTCGGTGTTCGCCGGGCCCAACAACATCGCGTACTCGGCGACGAAGGCCGACCAGGCCCACCAGGTGCGATTGCTGGCGGCCGAGCTCGGTGAATATGGCGTGAAGGTCAACGGGATCAATCCGGATGGCGTCGTTCGTGGCTCCGGCATCTTCGCCGGCGGATGGGGAGCCAAGCGGGCGGCCGTCTACGGCGTGGCCGAAGATGACCTCGGAAAGTACTACGCGCAGCGCACCCTGCTCAAGCGCGAGGTGCTCCCTGAGAACGTCGCCAACGCCGTCTTCGTGCTCTGCACGTCAGACCTCAGCCACACGACCGGCCTGCACATCCCCGTCGACGCGGGTGTTGCTGCGGCCTTCCTGCGCTGATGACCAGGGCGGTAGCCGCCGTCGATCTCGGTGCCACGAGCGGTCGAGTCATGCTCGGCCATGTCGGCCCCAACGAACTCAGCGTGCGGCCCGTTGCTCGGTTCCCGAACGGTCCGGTGCAGCTCGATGACGGCCTGCACTGGAACATCGATGGGCTCTACGGTCACGTGCTCGACGGCCTGGCCGCCGCCGCACACGAAGATCCGGAGATCTGCAGCATCGGCGTCGACTCGTGGGCCGTCGACTATGCCCTCATCAGGGGCGGCCGCATGCTCGCAGCCCCGTTCCACTACCGCGACGACCGAACCTTACCGGCTATTGAGCGAGTGCACGCTCTCGTACCGCCCGAAGAGCTCTACGCTGCGAACGGGCTGCAGTTCCTCCCGTTCAACACGCTTTACCAGCTCGCCGCAGAGATTGACCTGAAAGAAGCTGACTCGTTCCTTCTCGTGCCCGACCTCATCAACTTCTGGCTCACCGGCCGCCAGGCGGTCGAACAGACCAACGCCTCGACGACAGGGCTGCTGAATATCACCACCGGTGGCTGGGATGACTCGCTCATCGAACGTCTGGGCCTGCCGAGACGCATCTTCCCCGACCTCGTCGCGCCCGGCACGACGATCGGCGTGCCGCGGCCCGAACTCAGGCTGCCCGGCACGGTGACTGCGGTCGGCTCGCACGACACCGCGTCGGCGGTCGTGGCCGTGCCGGCGACTCAAGAGGATTTCGCCTACATCTCCTGCGGAACCTGGGGACTCGTGGGCGTCGAACTCGATGCTCCCGTGCTCACGGCGGCGTCGCGGTCGGCCAACTTCACCAACGAGAGTGGCGTCGATTCTCGCGTGCGCTACCTGCACAACGTCATGGGGCTCTGGCTGCTGAGCGAGTGTGTGCGTGAATGGCAGGAGCACGATCCGACCCTGCGGCTTCAGGCCCTGCTGGGTGCGGCGGCGGCGCTCACCACCCCCGTCGCGATGTTCGACGCGGACGACCCCGGCTTCCTGGCTCCCGGCGACATGCCCGAGCGGATTGCGCACTGGTGCGTTTCTCGAGGCCTGCAGCCGCCCCAATCCCGCGTGGAGTTCGTGCGTAGCATCATCGAGAGCCTCAGCGTCGCGTTCGTGACGGCGGTGCGTGCGGCCTCGGAGCTCTCGGGCAAGCCGATCAGCGTCATCCATATCGTCGGTGGTGGCTCGCAGAACGAGCTGCTGTGCCAGCTCCTCGCCGATCGCAGCGGTATGCCGGTGCTTGCCGGTCCCGTCGAGGCCACGGCCATCGGCAATGTGCTCGTCCAGGCGCGCGCGCAGGGTCTCGTGACGGGTTCGCTCGAGTCGCTGCGCGCCCTCGTCGCGACCGCGTTCTCACCGAAGCGATATTCACCGCACTGATCGTCTGACAACCTGCTAGATTGTCAGACAATCTGTACGGCACAACCACAATAAAGCGGGAGCGCGATGTCGATCGACACCACCACGGTGCTTCCGGACGCGATCTACGATCAGCTTCGCGCCAGCATCCTCTGCCAGCTTGATGCGCCGGGCTCCGCCATCACGGAATCGGTGGTCGCCCTGCGCTTCGGTGTCGCCCGCCCTACCGCCCGTCTCGCCATCGAGAGACTCGTTGTCGACGGACTGCTGCGACGTGAGCCGCACCATGCCGCGCGCGTGCCGGTGCTGGGCCACGACGACATCGCCGACCTGTATTACAACCGGGCCATCATCGAAGCTGAGGCCGTGACCGCGCTGGCCGCCCTGTCGACCGTGCCCCTCTCGGCTGTCACCGCCAACGACGCCATCACCACCGCGACCGACTTCGCCCGGCACGACATCGACTTCCACCGCGCTCTCGTCGATGCCCAGCCAAGTCCACGACTCACCCGCATGCACTCACTGCTCATGGGCGAGATCGAGCTCTGCATCGGGCAGGTGCAGGTTGCCCAATTGCTCAGTGCACAGGACATCGCAGGGCAGCACCAGGGCATCCTCGATGCCATCCTCACCGGAGACTCCACCCTCGCGGCGCGACTGACCAGAGCTCATATTGCCGGGGCTCGAGACCGCCTCCTTCACAACCTGGACAGGACACAGCATGGTTAAGCGCCAGTTTCCCAACCCCGTCGAGCTCGCAAAGCTCATGAAGTTCAAGGCGCCCGAACTCAACGGGAAGAAGCGCCGCCTCGAGGGTGCTCTCACCATCTACGACCTCAAGGCGATAGCGAAGCGCCGCACCCCGAAGGCTGCCTTCGATTACACGGATGGCGCGGCTGAGGGCGAGCTGTCCCTGGCCCGTGCCCGCCAGGCGTTCGAAGACATCGAGTTTCATCCGTCGATCCTGCGGGACGCGTCCACCGTCGACACGACCACCACGGTTCTCGGTGGAACGTCGGCGCTGCCCTTCGGAATTGCGCCGACCGGATTCACCCGGCTCATGCACACCGAGGGCGAGATAGCGGGTGCGGGCGCGGCGGCGGCGGCGGGCATCCCGTTCACGCTGTCGACCCTGGGGACGACATCCATCGAGGATGTGAAGGCAGCCAACCCTCACGGTCGGAACTGGTTCCAGCTCTATGTGATGCGCCAGCGCGAGATCTCGTACGGGCTCATCGAGCGTGCAGCTGCGGCTGGATTCGACACCCTCATGTTCACCGTCGACACCCCGGTGGCTGGCGCGCGCCTGCGCGATAAGCGCAACGGGTTCTCCATTCCACCCCAACTGACGGCCGGCACGATCATCAACGCTATTCCCCGGCCGTGGTGGTGGTTCGACTTCCTCACCACCCCGCCGCTGGAGTTCGCTTCCCTCGCCTCGACGGGAGGCACGGTCGGTGAACTGCTCGACTCCGCCATGGACCCGTCGATCAACTACGACGACCTGCAGATCATCCGCAATATGTGGCCCGGCCGGATCGTCGTCAAGGGTGTGCAGAATCTGGAGGACTCAAAACGACTCGCGGCCCTCGGCGTCGACGGCATCCTGCTCTCCAATCACGGCGGTCGCCAGCTCGATCGCGCACCCATCCCGTTCCACCTGCTGCCCGAGGTGGTGCGCGAGGTCGGAAACGATGTCGAGGTGATGGTCGATACCGGCATCATGAACGGCGCGGACATCGTGGCATCCATGGCCCTGGGCGCGAAGTTCACACTCATTGGTCGCGCCTACCTTTACGGGCTCATGGCCGGGGGCCGCGAGGGCGTGGACCGCACAATCCAGATCCTGTCCGACCAGCTGCTGCGCACCATGAAGCTGCTCGAGGTCACAAGCATCGGCGAGCTGGAGCCGAAGCACGTCACCCAGTTGCAGCGACTCGCCCCGCGTGCGGTGTCGCCCGCCGCAGCTGCCGCTGTGCCCGCGAAGGTCTCGCGCACGTCCCCGGCCCCGCGCAGGCCTGCGGTCCGTAAGACGCGCTCCCAGGCCTGACGCCTCAGCCGCGCTGGTCGTGGTGGGCAACGCGGCTGATGTTATCGGCACGGCGTGTCGCGCGGTAAGCAGCCGGGCTGGCGGCTTGCAATCCCCGGATGTACGGCATTCCGCCATACGTCGCCCATCGTGACCCCCCTCCCGGCCCTTCCGAAATGACGGAGAACTTGGCTGTGACAGGCTGTGCGCCCCCGCAATCCCGTGCCGGGGCATCCTGACTTCCGTCATTTCGGAAGGGTGGGCAACGGCGGACGGGCGAAGCAGCTGCGGGCAACGGGGGCAACGGCGGGCGGCGGGCGGAGGGCAACGGCGGCGGGCGCCGGGCGGCTAGAGCAGCGCAGCCGCTCCCGGTGCGAACAGCAGCACAGTGGGCACGGTAAGGAGGGCGACCGCCGCGACGACGACGGCGGCTTCCGCGGCATCTGAGAGCGGGCGCGTGTCGAGCCGCGCTAGCCGGTTGCGCAACTGGTCGATGGATGCCGCATCTCCCCAGTCCGGAAGCGACGCCGTCACTGGCTCGCTCCCTCGCTCCGCACCGACAAGCACGATCGCTCGTGCCAGCACGGAGTCTGGCACGACTCGGCGGGCACGGTCATCCGCCAGCATCTCGATCAGCAGGCCGACCTCACGCTGGGCCCGGAAGGCGATCGGAAACCACGGGAGCGAGGCGTACCAGGCGCGGAAGGCAATGAGCACGACGTCGTGCCGCTGGGTGACGTGCGCCTTCTCGTGTTCGATAACTGCGGTCATCTCGTCGTCATCGAGCAACTCCACGAGTCCGGCGGAGACCACCGTGACCGATGTCACGGCTCCGGGAAGGCAATACGCGACCGGTGCAGGACTATCGAGCATGCGCGAGCCGGAGGGCAGCGGCGAACTGAGCAGGAAGAGAAGCTGGGCATGCCGCCGCCGTTGACGCTCAGACCTGACGATGGTGAGCGTGAAGTTGAGCAGCAGGTGGAAAGCGAAGAGGGCCGCCCCGGCGAGCGCGAGGGCGTGGGGCAATGACACTTCGAGCACCCCTCGGGTCGCCAAACCGATTGCGCCCGACACGAGATTGTCACCGAACGGGGCCAGCCCGAAGGTGAGTAGCGCGCCGATCATCGACAGCCCGCCAGCGATCGCTATCGACTGCCAGAGCAGTAGCGCGGCGGCGGGAGCACGGGCGGGCCACGTCGCGCGCGCGAGCAGCAGGGGGATCGGCCACGCGAGGGCTATGGCAAGTGCGGCGAGCGCCAGAGGCGCGATCATCGCGGTCAGCGACCGTTGAGTATCCGGCGGAGGGTCTCCGCCTCCTCGGCGCTGACCTGGCCGACGAACCGCTCGAGTACTGCCGTACGGTTCGATGCCCCCCCCAACACCTCATGCATGAGATCTGCCATGTGCGCTTCGCGACCAGCGGCTGCGCGATAGCGGTGCGGCCGCGAATCGCGCTCGCGCACGACGAAATTCTTCTTCTCGAGTCGTGACAACACGGTGAGGATAGTGGTGGCTGCGAGTTCCCTGCCGGTGGTGGCGGGCTCCGCGAGTCTCGCCTGGAGGTCGTAAGCGGAGAGGGTCTCCCCTTTCGCCCAGAGCAGATCCATGACACTTCGTTCGAGTTCACCTAGGGATTGCATGTGTGAATTCTACCCCGAGTAGAAATGTTTTCTACAAGGGTGTAGAAATAGTTCTACGGACTGTAGAAATCGCCTTGGGATACCGGGCGGGAGCAAGGCCCTGCCGGTGTAGACGGCCCACCCGAGGCATGGGGACGCGGCCGGCTAGAACGCCGACCAACAGCAGGAAGGCACCACGGATGGACCCGCTTGAAATCGCACGCTGGCAGTTCGGCATCACCACCGTGTATCACTTCGTCATGGTGCCCCTGACGCTGGGCCTCGGCCCACTGGTGGCGATCATGCAGACCATGTGGGTGCGCTCCGGTAACGAGAAGTACCTCCGCATGACGAAGTTCTGGGGAAAGCTCTACCTGATCAACTTCATCATCGGTGTCGCAACGGGCCTCGTGCAGGAATTCCAGTTCGGAATGGCCTGGAGCGAATACTCCAGGTTCGTCGGCGATGTGTTCGGCGCACCCCTCGCGATGGAGGGCCTGCTCGCGTTCTTCTTCGAATCCACCTTCCTCGGCCTGTGGATCTTCGGATGGGATCGACTTCCCAAGAAAATCCACCTCGCCACGCTGTGGATCGCCGTGGCCGGTTCCATCGCCTCCGCCTTCTTCATCATCGTCGCGAACTCGTGGATGCAGCACCCGGTCGGCGTCGAACTCGTCGACGGTCGACCCGTGCTCAACGACATCTGGGCCGTGCTGACCAATAACACCGCACTCACCGCCTACAGCCACACCATCATGGGTGCGCTCGCGGTCGGTGCCGGCTTCCTGGTAGGCATCTCCTGGTACCAGCTCTGGCAGCGCCGTCGTGACGGAATCGACACCGTGGATGCCCGCGGCCGGGTCGTCGTCGGCGAACGACAGGACATCCGGGGCCGCGACCGCGCCGACCACTCGGTCTGGATCAAGAGCCTGCGCATCGGAGGCGTGGTAGCGATCATCGGATTCGGTGGAGTAGCACTGACCGGCGACCTGCAGGCCAAGCTCATGTTCGAGCAGCAGCCACTGAAGATGGCCGCCGCCGAGGCCGCCTGCCAGGACGGCACGAGCTTCTCCGTGCTGTCCATCGGCAACCTCGGCTCGCAGAACTGTGACGAGGTGGTGGGGATCATCGAGATTCCGGGCATCCTGTCATTCCTCGCCCACGGTGATTTCACGACCGAGATCAAAGGCGTCAACACCCTGATTCCCGAATACCAGGCGAAGTACGGAACCAACCTTCCAGATAACCCGCTTTACGGTGAGCGCGCAGGCCAGGCCATCAACTACCTCCCGCTCATGGAGGTCACATACTGGGGCTTCAGGCTGATGATCGGGTTCGGGATCCTGGCGGCAGGATTCGCCGTGCTGACCCTCTGGCTCACCCGCAAGGGCACAGTGCCCAAGTCGAAGATCATGATGGTGACAGCGCTACTCAGCATCGCGGCCCCCTTCGCTGCCAACATCTCCGGCTGGGTCTTCACCGAGATGGGCAGGCAGCCGTTCGTGGTCGCCCCCAACCCGACGCCAGGTGGTGTCGACGGGGTGTTCATGTTCACCGCCGCCGCCGTCTCGCCGGGCGTCACCGGTGAAGAGATCGTCTTCTCCCTGATCGCCTTCGCCCTGGTCTACGCCGTGATCCTCGTGTTCGAGCTGAAGCTGCTGGTGAAGTACGTGCGCGGCGGAGTCGCGTCAGCGATGCCCGAGCTCGCGCATCCTGCCGATGACAGCGACCACCCCGACGATTCCGACGACCCGGGCAAGCGCGACGTTCTCGCGTTCGCCTACTAGGAGGCTGACATGGAACTTCTTCCCACCATCTGGTTCGTCGCGATTGCGGCACTCTGGATCGGCTATCTGCTGCTCGAGGGCTTCGATCTCGGCGTCGGGATGCACATGCTCGTGTCTGCGCGCACCGAGAACCAGCGCCGACTCATGCTGAACAGCATCGGTCCGGTCTGGGATGGTAACGAGGTCTGGCTCATCACCGTGGGAGCCGCCACCTTTGCGGCATTCCCGCTCTGGTATGCATCGCTTTTCTCGACGCTCTACATCCCGCTGACCCTCACGCTGCTTGGCTTGATCTTCCGAGCGGTCGCCATCGAATACCGCGGCAAGGGCGCCACCGACCGCTGGCGCGCCTGGTGGGACCGCGCGCTCGGCATCGGCTCGTTCGTCGCAGCCTTCGGTGTCGGCGCCATGCTGACCCTCACCACGACCGGCCTTCCCATCAACGCCAATGGCGACAGGGTCGGCGGACCGTTCGCGTGGTTGAACGGATACGCCGTGCTCGGTGGGCTCGCAGTGGTCGGGTTCTGCCTCGTGCACGGAGCCGTGTTCCTCTCACTGAAGACGCTCGGGCCTGTGCGGGAGCGCTCGCGCGCCTTCGTGGTGCGCTGGGCCCCGGTGGCGCTGCTGCCGATCGTGGGCTGGGTGCTCGCCGTGCAATTCACCACCGGTACCGTCATTACGTGGGGTCTCGTCGTGCTGGCCGTCGTCGCCGTCGTCTACGGCTGGACCGCCGCCCGCGCCGGCCGGGAAGGCAGGGCCTTCGCGGGAATTGCGGCATTCCTCGTGCTGGGCGCCGCATCCATCTTCGCTGCGGCCTTCCCCGTGCTGATCCCATCGACGATCGACAGCGCATTCGACCTGACCGTCGCCAACGCCTCCAGCGGCGCGTACACGCTCGGCGTGATGAGCGTCGTGACCGCGGTCGGCCTGCCACTGGTGTTCGTCTATCAGGGCTACACCTACTGGGTGTTCCGCCGTCGGCTGTCTGAAACCCACCTGCCGGAAGCTCACATCGTCGAGCCCGCGATAGCTTCACGATGACCATCGATCGGCGCCGCACCTTCGTCTTCGGCGTGCTTGCCGCGCTCAAGGCGACGGCGCTGGTCGGCATGGCCGAAGCGCTGTCTCGCGGCATCGTCTCGGTCATCGACGGCGACGACCGGTGGCAGGATGCCGTCACCCTCGGTCTCGTGGCGGCACTGGTGCGCGCACTCGTGACCTGGGCCGCGCAGTCCTATGCCACCCGGGCGGCCATCGGAGCCAAGGAGGCGCTGCGCCGAGAGCTCGCTGGCAGGATGCTCGCGGGCACCGACGTCGGAACGGGATCGGCGACCGCCGTCGCCACAGTGGGGCTCGACCAGCTCGACAACTACTACCGCACGGCCCTGCCCGCGGTAGTCACGGCGGCGACCATTCCGCTGCTCATCGGTGCGCGCATCCTGTTTGCCGACTGGGTCAGCGCACTGGTCGTCATCATCACTGTGCCGCTCGTGCCGCTCTTCATGGCGTTGGTCGGCATGCACACCCGGGATCGGGCTGATGCCGCATCCGCCACTCTGCAGCGACTCTCGGATCACCTCGTCGAGCTCGCTCGCGGGCTCCCGGTGCTCGTGGGTCTCGGTCGTGTCGATGAGCAGTCGGAGGCGTTGCGCAGGGTTTCGGACGAACATCGCGCCACCACGATGCTGACGCTGCGCACCGCGTTCCTGTCGTCTCTCGTGCTCGAGATCATCTCCACGATCTCGGTCGCCGTGGTGGCCGTCTTCGTGGGACTGCGGCTCGTCAACGGGGACATGCCGCTCGCGGTCGGGCTCGTCGCGCTCATCCTCGCCCCCGAATGCTACGCACCATTCCGCGAGCTCGGCTCCGCCTTCCACGCCTCACAGGACGGCCTGTCTGCACGGCGCCGCGCCCGCGCGATCATCGACGAGCCGGTGCCCACCGACGTGCGGTTGGCCGGGACCACGCTGCGCATGGTCGGCATCTCAGTGCTCTATCCCGACCGAGTCGATGCCGCCGTCCACGGTCTCGACATCATCTTCGACCGCGGCTCGGTGACCTCGATCGAGGGTCCCAGTGGGGCGGGCAAGTCGACGGTGCTCGGTGTGCTGGCGGGTATCGTTCCCGCCAGCGATGGCATCGTCACGGGATTCGATCCCGAATCTGTCGCGTGGGCCCCACAGCATCCGCACACCATTGCCGCGACGGTTCGCGATGAGATCGCGCTGTATTCGGATGATCCATCCGCCGTCTCCCGCATCATCGAACAGCTCGGGCTGTCGGCTGTGGCGGAGGATGACCCTGATCGACTGAGCCCTGGCGAACTGCGCAGGGTCGGTGTGGCGCGGGCACTCGCGCGGGTCGCTGGTGGCGCTGCCGTGCTGCTGTTGGATGAGCCGACCGCTCACCTCGACCCCGCACACGCGATGCAGGTCGAGCGCGCGATCGCCGAGATCCGTGGCACCGTGACCATCATTTTCGCGTCACACGAGGAGGGCATGAGGCGCCTCGCCGACCGCCGCGTGTTGCTCGGCGAGCAGGGCGGATTCCGCGCGGTCGTCGAGGCCGAGCTGCCCACCGTGGAGGTGCCAGCGATGCACGAAACCACGTATGCCTCCAGCGGCATACTTGCCGAGCTCCTCGCATTCCTGCGACCTACTGCCGGCCGGATGCTTGCCGCTGTAGCCCTCGGAACGGGAGCATCCATCTTCGCCGTCAGCCTGACGGCACTCTCCGGTTGGCTGATCGTGCGGGCCAGCGAACAGCCGCCCATCATGTACCTCACTGTGGCGATCGTCGGAGTGCGTTTCTTCGGCCTCGGCCGCGCGGCCCTGCGGTATTGCGAACGATTGGTCACGCACGACGCCGTGCTCGGCTCCGTGACAGGTCTCAGAGGGCGACTCTGGAGCGGACTCGCCGCTGCAGGGGTCGGCTCACGCTCGGTCGCGACCGGCGCCAACGCACTCGACCACCTGGTCGCAGCGGCCGATCGCGTGCGCGATCTCGTACCCAGGGTGATCATGCCGGCCAGCGTCGCCGTCACCACCGCCGCCGCCGCCATCATCGCCACGGCCTCCCTCCATCAGCCCGCCGTGCCCGTCGTGCTCGGGGCGATCTTCCTCAGCCTCATCGTCGCCCCGCTGCTCGCGGCGACGGCAGACCGCTCAGCCGCTCGCGGTCTCGCCGACACCCAGACCGCCGTCGTGCGCCAGTTCAGCTCGATGGTCGGCGCGGCGAGCGACCTGCGGGCGAACGGCATCGGTGACAGGATGCTCGCGAGGCTTTCGGCACTCGACACCGCTGCTGGCGGGCACGCTCGCCGGGGTGCGGCAGCGCTGGGGCTCGGTAACGGCGTCGTCGTACTGGCCTGCGGTGCGGCATCCATCGCGATGCTGGCAGCCACCGCACCCGCCGCGGCCGCCGGAACCCTCGAGCCGGGCATCGTCGCCGTTCTCGTGCTGCTGCCGATCGCTCTCATCGAACCACTCACCGGCATGGTCGAGGCCGTGCAGCAGTGGCCGGCCCTGGCCGGCGCACTCGCGAAGGTGCGTCTGATCACGAAGGCTCGCAACGAGACGGCAGGCACGGTCTCCATCAGCCAGATCGACACACTGCAGCTCGACGCGCTGGCCGTGGGCTGGGGCGACTCCGCGAACTTCGGACCGATCACGGCGACAGCGACCCGCGGCGACTGGATCGTCGCAGAGGGCCCGTCGGGCTCCGGCAAGTCGACCCTGCTCGCCACGCTCATGGGGTTCCTCGCGCCGGCATCCGGCACCTTATCCATCAACGGAGTGGATGCCGCCACCATCGACCCGGCATCACTACGGTCGCGCATCTCGTGGTGCCCGCAGGAAGCGCACCTGTTCGATTCGACCATCCGCGGAAATCTCATGCTCGCCCGCGAGCACACGGATCGTCCCACCGACGCCCAGATGTTCGAGGCCCTGCAGACCGCCGGGCTCGGCGCTCTCGTCGATTCGCTCCCCCTCGGGCTCGACACGCGCACGGGTTCGCTGGGCGACAGGCTCTCCGGCGGCGAGCGCCAGAGGCTCGCTGTGGCGAGGATGCTGCTCACCCGCTCTGACCTGGTGTTGCTGGATGAACCCACCGCCCACCTCGATGCAGCCAACGCCGAGCGGCTCATGCTGAACCTTCGGGCCGCCCTCGCCGACCGCATCGTCGTGCTCGTCAGCCACCATCCAGACGAGAAGCTGCCCGGCGACATCCCCGCGAAGCTCGGGCGGCCAGCGCTCGAGCGAGCCCTGGCGTAGCGCTGCACCCACTATCAAGCAAGGCCAGCGCATCACTCGGTCGCAGGCTTCGCCCTACCTATCGAAACGCTGGGGCGTCTCTACTCCAGCGCGCCAAGCAGGTTCGCCGCGACCGTCGAGTGCACCGCCTCCGAGTTGCTCGGGTGGTAGAGGCCCGCGAGCACATCGCGCTGCAGCCGCGCCAGCTCGCCCGTGGCGCGGAATCCGCCGCCGCCTGCCGAGCGCATCGCCTGGTCGAGTACGTACCGTGCCGTCTCGGTCGACCTGTACCGCGCGCCCGTGAGCTTCCTGAACCAGGATGCACCGTGGTCGACGAGCCCGTCGACGTCCGCTGCGAGGCCTTCCAGCTGCGGGGCGAGTGAGTCGAGGGCGATGGCAGCATCCGCGATCCGCCAACGGAAGTCCGGATTCTGGGCGTATGACGAGCCGGTGTGCATAGCTGTGCGGCGCTTCACCGCTTCGACGGCGAGCTCGAGCCCGCGGTCGGCGACGCCGGCGTAGACCGAGCCGATGAGAAGCAGGAAGTTCGCAAAGATGCCGAACACGAAGGGGTCGGCGTTCGGCCCGATGGGCAGGGTCCTCACGATGCGCGACGTCGGTACAAACACGGCATCCAGCACCGTCGTGTGGCTCTGGGTCGCGCGCATGCCGAGCATGTCCCAGTCACCGAGAGACCGCCATCCCGGGGTGTCGCGGGTGATGAACCCGTGCACGAGGGTGTCGCCGTGGCGGCCGAACACGCCGAGCCTCGTCCACGCCGGCGTGAGCGAGGTGAAGACCTTCGTGCCGGTGAACGTGTATCCGCCGTCGATGGGCTCGGCGATGGTGTTCGAATCCCAGAGCACGGAGTCGTTGCCCGGCTCGCTTATCCCGAACGCGAACAGCTCTCCCGCCGCTGCCTCGTCGAGCAGCCAGTCGAGGCTGCGATCGCCCCGTTCGGCGAGCGCCCGGGCCACGCCCACCCAGACCAGGTGCATGTTGATGCCGAGGGCGGTCGCCGGGGCGTACGCAGCGAGCAGGCGCTGGTCGCGCGCGGTGTCGAGAAGCGAGCGCGGGGCGAGGTATCCGGCCGCCCGCAGCTCGTCGAGGTCTTCGGTGAAGAACGAATTGTCACGGTCGTAGCCGGCCGCCCTCGAACGAATGCGCTCGAGCAGATCCTGGGTGAGAACTGTCATCAGCGGGGCGGATACCCGAGCTGTGTTCGCGCGTCGTCGATCGTCTCGAGCATGGCGATGGTGGTGGAAAGCGGATGCTCCGGCGCTTCGATGCGCCCATCCGAGATGTGCTTCGCGACCGCGGCGGCCTGCCACACCAGCCCGCCACTGAACTGCGAAAACTCGTGGTTGTCACGCCAGTCGAGGCGCGCACCGTCTGCTCCGTGGAGGGTGAATCCTCCCGCCGCTATGAAGTTCGGCTCGACCTCGATGCGTGCGGCAGTTCCGGCGATCTCCGCACCGGAACGGGTCTGGGCCAGCATGGTGGCGACGGCGATGCCCCGCGCCCCGTTTGCGTATTCGAGCGTGAGGGCCGCCTGGTCGTCGACGCCCGTCGATCCGAGGGATCCCGAGGCGCGAACGGCATCCGGAACACCCATGACGAAGTGGTTGAACCACACCGGGTAGACGCCGAGGTCGAGCAACGCACCACCACCAAGCTCCATGTTGTAGAGGCGGTGATTCGGGTCGAACTCGAACCTGAAGCCCAGGTCGGCCGTGCTGAGGCGTAGCTCTCCGAGCACACCGTCGTCGAGCAGTTGCCTGATCACTGTCGACTTCGGCTGGAACCGCGTCCACAGTGCCTCCATGGCGAACAGGCCAGCCGCGGCAGCCGCGGCCGCGATCTCCCGCGCTTCGGCAGCGCTCAGCGCGATCGGCTTCTCGACGAGCACATGCTTGCCCGCGGCGAGCGCCAGCAGTGCGAGGTCGCGGTGCTCACTGTGCGGGGCTGCGATGTAAACGACATCGATGTCGGGGCTGCCGACAAGCGCCTCATAGGATCCGTAGGAGTTCGGGATGCCGTGTTTCGCCGCAAACGCTGCAGCGCGTTCCGGCGATCGGGAACCGACCCCGAGCACCCTCTGGTCGCTATTGGCGTGCAGGGTACTGACGAATGCATCGGCGATTCCGCCAGGCCCCAGCACGCCCCAGTTGAGGGTGGGGCCGCCCCTCACAGGGATCGCTGAAGATTCGGGCAGCGCAGAAGGAAAGGAGCTCATAGTTCGAATCTAATCGCGCCGACGATTCTTCGTGTTGGACTGTGGCCGCGAATGCTGTTCAATTGCAGCTACGGTCCGACGGCGTCGCCGCTCCACCTGTCACCGCGACTCTTCACCACTCACGGAAAGCGTGCCCTTGGCCGACATCCAGCCTCATTCGCCAGCGCCTCCGCTCGACGGAATCCGCGGGGTGCTCTTCGATCTCGACGGCGTGCTCACCCCGACCACTGACGTGCACATGGCAGCGTGGGCTCGGCTGTTCACTCCCTACCTCGATGAGCGGGGAGTCGATCCATATACCGAACAGGACTACTTCGACTTCATCGACGGCAAACCCCGCTACGACGGGGTCCGTTCGATGCTGGCGGCGCGCGGTATTGAATTGCCCGAGGGTGAGCGAACAGATCCTGCCACGGCTGGCACCATCTGTGGGCTCGGCAACCGGAAGAACGACACCGTCAGCCGCATGCTGGCGGAGGATGGCGTCTCGCCATACCCCGGCTCGATTTTGTTCCTGGATGCCGTCACCGAGGCTGGCCTGAAGGTCGCGGTCGTCTCGAGCTCACGCAACGCACCGGCCGTACTGGAGGCCGCGGGAATCGCCTCCCGGTTCGAGGTCGTCGTCGATGGGATAGTCGCCGCCGATCAGAACATCGCCGGCAAGCCCGCCCCCGACACCTATCTGCGCGCGGCCGGGTTGCTCGGCCTGACGGCCGCCGAGTGCGTCGTCATCGAGGACGCACACTCCGGCGTGCAGGCGGGCCGCGCTGGAGACTTCGGTCTCGTGCTGGGCGTCGATCGCGGCGCCGGAGCCCGGCAACTGCTCGACTCCGGAGCTGACATCGTGGTCTCCGACCTCGAAGACATGCTGCCCATCACCGCCTACCCATCAGGAGCCCGCTCATGAGTGAAACAGCGAGTGAAAGTGACTGGAGCGATCCGCTCGATCGAACCCGATTCCCCGTCGACGAGTGGGCGCTCGTCGAGATCACCCCGAGTTCCGACGACATGGGCAACACCGAGACACTGTTCGCGGTCGGCAACGGCTACGTCGGCATGCGCGGCAACATGGATGAGGGCCGTGCCGGCCACGTCCACGGCACCTTCATCAACGGCCTCCATGAGACGTGGCCCATCCGGCACGCCGAGGAGGCCTTCGGCTTCGCACGTGTCGGCCAGACCATCGTCAACGTGCCCGACGCCAAGATCATCAGGCTCTACGTCGACGATGAGCCGTTCATCCTGCCCGAAGCAGACCTGCTCGACTTCCGCCGCCGCCTCGACTTCGAGGAGGGCGCGCTGACCCGTTCGCTACTGTGGCGCACGGCATCCGGTAAGCAGGTGCAGGTGGATTCCCGGCGTATGGTCTCGTTCGTCGACCGCCACCTCGGGGTCATCGTCTACGACGTAACCGTGCTCGACGCTGACGCATCGGTCGCCATTTCCAGCCAGCTCTTCAACCGGCAGGATGGCATCGACGAGTTCGACCAGCCCCCGGCGGAGTTCGAGAAGGGTCGCGCCACCAAGGCCGATTTCGACCCGAGAAAGGCCGAGGCTCTCACCGAGCGCGTGCTGCGACCGAGGCTCAAGCGGGTGATCGGCGCCCGATACACGCTCGGCTTCCGCTGCACCAACTCCGGCATGACTGTCGTGGCCGGCATCGATCACACCATCGACACCGAGAACGAGTGGGAGGAGTCGACCTCCCTCAGCGACGACCTCGCGAAGCACGTATATCGCGTGAAGGCGAAAGCCGGCCAGCGCATCAGGATCGTGAAGAACATCAGCTACCACAGCTCGCGGGGCGTGCCCACGCGCGAGCTTGCGGACCGCAGTGACCGAACCCTCGACCGTGCGGCAGCGGAAGGCCACGAGTTCGCCGCGCAACAGCAGCGCGAGTGGCTGGCTGACTTCTGGGATCGCACAGACGTCGAAATACACGGCCAGCCCGTCGTGCAGCAGGCCGTGCGCTGGAATCTGTTCCAGCTCGCACAGGCGTCGGCGCGCGCCGACGGGCAGGGTGTCGCAGCCAAGGGTGTCAGCGGCACCGGATACGGCGGGCACTACTTCTGGGACACCGAGATCTACGTGCTTCCCGTATTGACCTACACCTCGCCGATCGCTGCCAGGAATGCCCTCCGCTTCCGATATTCCATCCTCGAGGATGCGCGGATGCGCGCGGGCGAACTCAACCAGCATGGCGCCCTGTTCCCGTGGCGGACGATCAGCGGCGAGGAGTCATCTGCGTACTACGCCGCTGGCACCGCGCAGTACCACATCGATGCCGACATCGCCTTCGCGCTCACGCAGTACGTCGCGGCCACCGGCGACACCGACTTCCTGGTGAGGGGCGCGATCGACATCCTCGTCGAGACCGCACGCATGTGGGCGGATCTCGGGTTCTGGCGTTCGAACGGCACCCCGAAGTTCCACATCCACGGCGTGACCGGCCCGGATGAGTACACGACCGTCGTCAACGACAACCTGTACACGAACGTGATGGCCGGTGCGAACCTGCGGTGCGCAGCGCTTGCGGTGCAGTCACTGCGTGAACTCGATCCGGCCAGCTACGCACACATGGTGGCGCGGCTCTCCCTCGGGGAGGCGGAGGTGGAGGAGTGGACGGCCGCCGCCGCGGCCATGTTCATTCCGTTCGACCCGGTGCTGGGCATCCACCCGCAGGATGCGCAGTTCCTGGAGAAGGAAATGTGGGATCTCTCCAAGACCGGCGCCGACCAGCGACCGCTGCTGCTGCACTACCACCCGCTCGTCATCTACCGCTTCCAGGTGATCAAGCAGGCCGATGTCGTGCTCGCGCTGTTCCTGCAGGGCGACAAGTTCTCGGCTGAAGAGAAGAAGTCGGACTTCGACTACTACGACCCGATCACCACGGGAGACTCCACCCTGTCTGCCGTGGTGCAGTCGATCATCGCTGCCGAGGTCGGCTACAGCGAGCTGGCCCTGAAGTACTTCATGGACGGCCTGTTCGTCGACCTCGCCGACCTGCACAAGAACTCAGCAGACGGGGTGCACATCGCCTCCACCGGCGGCATGTGGAGTGCCCTGGTCTTCGGATTCGGTGGCCTGCGCGACCACGAAGGTCGCTTCACCATCGACCCTCGGCTGCCCGAGGGCTGGGACAGGCTCAGCTACAGGATCATGATCAACGGCACCCGGGTGCGCGTCGATGTCACGGAGCACGACGTCACTTTCACCTCCGAGGTCGTCACGACCGCGGCCGGTGCGATCGTGTCGTTCACCGTCCGTGGTCTCGAGGTCGTCGTCACCGGGGCTGCACCCGTGACGGTCTCGCTGGACCACCACGGGCCACGCACCCCGGGCGCCCCGAAGACCATCACCGTCGGAGACGCCCGGCGCGCTGACGGAAGCCTGATCACCGCATCCGTCCCCATCAGCTGGGCGCCCGAGTTCGAGACGGCGGAGTTGAACGACTAGCGCTCGTGGATCAGCGGCGCAGCTCCAGCGTGCAGCACTTCACGCCGCCCCCACCGAGCAGCAGTTCAGACAGGTCGACACCGATCGGGTTGTAGCCGCGCTCGCGCAGCTGGCGCTCGAAGTCTTTCGCGCGCGCGGCGATGACCACGTTGTATCCATCGCTGAACGAGTTGAGCCCCAGCACGGCCGCGTCCTCTTCGGTCACGATGATCGCGTTGGGAAAGCGCGCACGCAGAATGTCGAGCGATGGCTCGTCGAAAGCCGACGGCAGGTAGGCGATGTTCGAATCGTCGAGGATCGCGATCGCGGTGTCGAGGTGGTAGAAACTCGGGTTGACCAGGTGCAGGGAGACCACCTCGCGGCCCGAGATCTCGGCGAGCTCACGGTGGCTGTCGGATGCACTGCGGAAACCCGTGCCCGCGAGAATCACTCCACCCACCAGCAGGAAGTCGCCCTCGCCCTCGTTGACCTCGACCGGCACCCGCACGTCGAAGCCGTTCGCGCCGAACCAGTCCATGTATGCGGGGCCTTCGGGCTGGCGCTGGGTGTGGGTGAACCTGGCGCCATAGGCGATGTTGTCGATCACGAAGCCACCGTTTGCGGCGTAGACCATGTCGGGCAGGCCATCGATCGGATCGACGAGTTCGACGTCGAAGCCGAGATCGAGGTACGCCTGGTACAGGGTCTCCCATTGGCGCACAGCGAGCGCGGTGTCTGTGGGCAGTTCCGGATCCATCCATGGGTTGATCCGGTACACGACGGTGAAGAAGCTCGGGCGGCACATCAGCACCGTGCGCTTCGTGGCGGTGCGCGTCGGTGTAGTGGAGTCCTGGGCGGGGTGCTGGTCTGTAGCGGTCATCCATCCAGTGTTCCACGCACCTATCCGCACTTTCATGGCTTGATGCGCACAGAACTCGCGTCTTTGGGTGCCATTCCGCAGATTTTCGCCCTAGTCTGGCGCCATGGACAACCTCGATCACGGCATTATCGATCTGCTGAGGCTCAATGCACGCGCCGGATACGGGGATATCGGCGACGTGATCGGCCTTTCGGCGTCCGCAGTTAAACGCCGCGTCGATCGGCTGGTGGGCGACGGGGTGATTCGCGGCTTCACGATCCAGGTGGATCCGGCCGTAGATGGGCTCGCGACAGAGGCGTACGTCGAGCTGTTCTGCCGGGGAACCGTGGCTCCCGACGAACTGAAGCGCATTCTCCTCGACGTTCCGGAGGTAGTGGATGCCGGCACCGTGACCGGGTCGGCCGACGCGATAGTGCACATGCGCTCGAGAGATATCGCGTCGCTCGAGGTCGCGCTCGAGAAGTTGAGACTCGCCCCCAACGTCGACCACACGCGCAGTGCGATAGTGCTGTCGAGGCTCATCCACCGCCAGCACGACTGACCCTGCACCCCGGCAACTGCTTGACGCAGGATCGGGCACCAACTACGAATGGTGAGAGGCAACGAAAGGGGCCCTGCCTGTGCCAACGAATGACGTTCCGGATGACGCTCACATCCGCCCCGCTGGCGTGAGCAACGACACGGTCGCGGCCCTCGGCAAACTGAGCGAGGCCCTCGAGGTAGTCGAGAATGCCCGGGGCCTGCTGTACGCCTTCCACCGACTCACCGGCAGGGCCGACCTGGCCCTCGGTGAAGCGGTCGACATGCTGCGCGATGCGGGACACACCGAACTCGCCGACCAACTGGACCATGACATCGTCGGTCGCAACGTGATCGAGGGCCGCTGGACGTTCCAGGTGGTCGAGGACTACGACGCGAACTATTACCAACCCTTCGTCGACGCAGAGCGCGACGCGAGGGTGGCGCTGGTCGACGGGAAGCGACACCTGTTCGAAGCTGAGATGAAAGAGCAGCGGCGCACCGCCGGCGCCCGCCACCACGAATCCCGCCCGAACGACGACGCCGCCGCCGCCGCTACCGCCGCCGACGCCAGGACCGACTGAAAATCCCTGCGGGAGCTGGGGTTCACGGCCAGGGCCGTCCTTCCTGGGCGAACCGAAAACGGAGGCCACTTCGACGAAGGCCGAAGATTCCTGTCAGGACGTGACCGCAGATGGCGACATGGCCTTCCCTCCAATCAGGCCACACCGGGAGCGCGGCCACAGTCAGTGAGGCCCTGGTGAACATATCGACTTCCCTGATGAAGTCTGGTTTACTGATGAAAGGAGGGGAGTAATCCCCAAAAACTTCGTCGTCAATTCGATCCCGCCATCGGTATCCGGCGAAGTTGGCCCCACCAGGCTGGACCAGACCTCCGAGTGAATCTACCTCGGAAGGCAGTATCCACCATGAACGTTCCTCTCTGGGCCTGGCTGACCGTACTCGGTGTCATCATCCTCATGCTCGCCATCGACCTCATCGCCCACCGAACGGCGCACGTCATCGGTGTGAAGGAGGCCGCGGGATGGTCGATTTTCTGGGTCGCATCCGGCATCACCTTCGGCATAATCATCTGGCGGCTGTTCGGAGCGGAGTTCGGCCAGCAGTACTTCGCCGGCTTCGTCATCGAAAAATCGCTCGCCGTCGACAACGTGTTCGTCTGGGCGATCATCTTCACCGCGTTCGCCGTACCACCACAGTTTCAGCACCGCGTCTTGTTTCTCGGCGTGCTCGGAGCATTGGTGTTCCGCGGCATCTTCATTGCAGCAGGCGCTGCCCTGATCGAGAACTTCAGCTGGGTGCTCTACATTTTCGGTGCATTCCTCGTGCTCACCGGCATCCAGATGCTCCGCCACCGGAACCAGCAGTTCGACCCTGAGAAGTCCCGTACCTACACCTGGTTCCGCGGGCACGTGCCTATGACGGACGCCTTCTACGGGCAGCGCCTGCTCATCAGGAAGGGTGGGCTGCTGCTGGCAACGCCGTTGCTCGCGGTATTGGTGCTCGTCGAGGTTACCGACATCGTCTTCGCCGTCGACTCCATTCCCGCGATATTCGCCGTCACCTCCGAACCGTTCCTCGTCTTCACCGCCAACGCGTTCGCGATCCTCGGGCTTCGCGCGATGTACTTTTTGCTCGCTGACCTGATGCACCGATTCATTTACCTGAAGATCGGTCTCGCCGTACTCCTGGTCTGGGTTGGCGTGAAGATGCTGCTTCTCGAGGTGTTCTACATCCCGACCACGATGTCGCTGCTCGTCATCGCGACCATCCTGACCGTGTCGATCGTCGCCAGCCTCATGGCTACCCGCGGTCAAACCCGTCGATCGGTCGAGACAACAAGCGCCGGACCGTTCCGAATGGCCACCGACGACGAACTGGCCCGCGTCGAGTCCGTTTGGCGCAAACCGCGCACCAGCACCAGCACCGGCACCGGCACCGGCACCGAAAACGATGTTGATCATGACCGACGAAAGTAGGAACGGTCTTCCCCAGTTGAATTTGCTCCTTGTCGACGACATTGCTGACGCGAAGAGAACGATGAACCTACACTCCGCCGATATCTCGCGCGGAGACGGTCACGTTGTTATCGCGCTTCCGTGGCCGCGAATGGGATTCACGACCGACGCGACCATCGTTCGACGATGGGACCTCCGCCGCCAGGCGGCGTTCAACGAGCTGACCACGCTCGCCGCGTCACTATCCCGCACGACGGGACGCACTTACACCATGGCCGAACTCCCGTATCGGTGGTCACGCCATCCAGCCCTCCGCCAAGAACGCGTTGATGTCGCCCTGAACAGGTTTGGGGCCGCGATGCCCTTGGGGAAACCATGCCCCCATCCCTCTCAGGGGGCTCGATGATCGAATTCGTCCGGCAAACACTTCGATCGCGCTCTGGCCGCCCGAGGCCAGCGACTCTCTCGTCATCACGACCTTGCCTGAGGGCGCCCAGCGAATCGTCAGCGTTTGCCCCGGGCCATGCTGTGTGCGCGCCGACAGGGGCGCTGCATCACGTCAGTCAGACCGGGGCAGTCTCGGACGTGTTCAGGGAATCTGCGCAGGGAATCCTGCGCTGCGGCCCTGCGCTGGGGGACTTTGACCCATCAATCTAGGCGGGTTTTGTACGTCGATCCGGCCGGAAACGACATCACCGGCCACCTCGCGCAAGCGGAGGTTCCGGTCGCGGGCGTAGGTGCGCATGATGGCGAAGGCGTCGTTCATGGTGGTGTTCAACGTGGCGGCAAGGACGCCCTTGGCCTGCTCGATCAGAACCCTGGAACCGAGCGCGCGTTGCAGCTGCACAGTCACAAGGTTGGCGCTGCGAATGTGGCGTTCCTGCAGGATGCCGATCGTCGCAACATCGGCCAACGCCTGCGCAACGGCAATGTCCTCCGGAACGAGCGCCCCGACATGATGGCTGAACAGGTTCATCGTGCCTATGACTTGCCCGCGAAGTCGCAACGGGGTCGCATGAACGGATTTGAAGCCTTGTTTCAACGCCTCTCTTGAGAACGTCGGCCAGGACCCCCCGTCGATCTCGATATTACCCACGGTCACCGGGATGCCGGTGCGGAAACAGTCAAGGCATGGTCCCTCCCCTACGGCGAGTTGAAAGATTTCCAGCAGCTCAGCCTCTTCGCTCGTGGAGGCCACCACCCGGAGCTGACCCGTAAGGTCGGTCAGCATCAGCCCACCCGCTTGGGTATCGAGAATCTCGGTGCATCGCTCGACAAGCCAGTGCAGCAGGTCAACGACATCGAATTCAGTGACGAGGGTGTCGGCGAGTTTGACGAACGCCGAACTAAGCCTGCTCTCCCGTGTCCCGGTCGTCATGATCGCCTTCCTTTCCTGGTTTATTGTCACGGGGGCGAGATTTCGAAGGTCAGCGAGCTGGACCGCACATCGCGGCGACGGTGTGAACGGTTATTCCGTTGGCGAAAGCGTAGGCCTGCAATCGCGCATATGCGATAGTTGCGGTCGTCTTCGACTACACCAGAATTATTTCGGTGGCCTGGTGAACCTCTCGGCGAAACGCGGGCGCCGCCGCCGACTTCACGGTCACGTCCTCGATCGCGGAGACCATTGCGTGCTGAACCGTTCCTGCCGCTATTGCGGATGCGATCACCAATGCCGTGGCCAGCTGTTGGTCGTCCAACGTGACTAGTGCGGCGTCCCGTCGAGGGTTCCTCTTACGGGCCAGTAGCAGCATCTTGGGTAGATGCTCAACTGCCGTCGACACCGCGGCTACTGCATCAGGTCCGGCCGCTGCAGGCCATTCCTGCCTGGCATGATTTACGCCAGATCCTTTCGGAACCAGTGATTCGCGTATGGGTCCGAGTTGTGCGCGTCTCCCTCGACGAAGCCGAGGGACGCGTAGAGGCCGCGCGCCTCGATGAGGTCGGTGCGGGTGTCCAGCCGCAGGGTACGAATTCCCATTTCGCGGGATGTGCGTTCCAGTTCTTCCATCAGCAGACGCCCCAAACCCTTACCTCGTGCCGCCGATTCCACGAAGACCCGGGTCACCTCTCCGATGGCGTCCGGACGTACCCGCATCCCTGCGCAGCCGAGCACCGCGAGCCCCTTGCGGGCGAGCAAGAGGAGGCCCGTGGGGGCGATGAGGTCACTGTAGGGGTATCCGGCTTCAGCATCCAGAACTTCCTCACGAGTGGCGGGACGCCGATGATACCGAGCCACAATGTCTTCGTAATACCGATTCGACACGTTCCTGGCTTCGATGGAGGTGGGCGATGGGCCGAGATACGGACCGGCAGTGCAGGGAGCATGCGCTTCACCATACTTCTCTGGAGCAGAGCGGTCCGGCGAAAACCGAGACATCCCGATGCGGTCCCACCCGCACGAGGATGCCATGCAAGAAATGGTGTCTGGACCTATGCGAGCCAGCGTGCGGAGGCGTCGGAGAACTCGTGAAGCTCGTTGATGAGGCGGTCGGTATGACACTTGTCCGCGGAAGCGTGATGGATCTGCACGGCGAACGGGAGCAAACCTGTCCCGCCTGCTCGACGTCCTCACAGGGAGTGACGACAGGCAGGTGATGGTCGTGTCGAAAATGTTGTCTGGCCCGTGACCTTGAAAAAATATTCTGGTCGCCGTTCGATGTGTCGACAGCAACACCATCGTCAGGTCCTCGCGGATGGAGAGACGGTCACGCAGGTCGTGCTCGATCTCGGAATGCCCAGAGCGACCTTCTACCGCCGGGCGCGGGCCCTCGGATTACTGCCAGGTCATTCTGCCGATGGTGCT
Organism: Salinibacterium xinjiangense; assembly: GCF_014645015.1. GTDB lineage: Bacteria > Actinomycetota > Actinomycetes > Actinomycetales > Microbacteriaceae > Rhodoglobus > Rhodoglobus xinjiangensis. The sequence continues at coordinate 155,576 of NZ_BMLC01000004.1, read as the reverse complement.
TTGGCAAGCGATGCCGCCCAATAGCCACCACAGCTCGCTGCCAGCCACAAATCGCGGAATACATACGCGGCTCGAAAGGGAACCGCCATCGACACACACGGAGGGTGAAAGCTGGTTTGGGGTCATTCGATCCGGTGCTCCGCCGTGTCTGTCGCTACGCTCGGGCCATGTCTTCCGAGTCTCAATCCCGACTGGACCACCTCCGTGACCGAATCCGACGCCGTGTCGGCCCTGATGTGACCCTCGACCGTGCCCGGAGCCGCATATCCGCTTACGTTTACGGCAACATTCTCGTACTTACCGCCGTTGCGGGGGTGAATGCGGCAGACATCCTGGATTGGACCGCGTTCTTCGTGGTCGGCGGAACAACGATCACAACCTTTCTGGCCCATATTCTCGCCAACTCAATCGGTCAACATCTCGGTCGTACCGGCAAGGAGGCGCAGCTGCATATCAGGGATGAGATTCGTGACTCATTGCCGATTGCAAGCTCAGGAAGCATTCCGGCGCTGATGATGTCGCTTGGCGCAATGGCGATCGTCCCGCCGCTCTGGGCTCAACTGATCGCGGCCTTGATCATCGTGGGGCGGCTGGCGTTTCTAGGGATCCTGGTTGAGAAATTGACAGCTCGCAAATCAACGTTCGGCATACTCTGGTCTGGTGTTGCGCTCGCCGGATTGAGCTCGATCATTGTCGGCGCGAAGATCTTCCTCACGCACTGACTCGTTGGCGTCGGTCCCAGCTGAACAAACTCGTTTAGCACCCGGTCTTGGCCGCGTGCAAGGACCCGCTAAGTCCGCTATCGGCCGTATTGACGCTCGTGGTGGTCGCCCACCATAGTTGCCAGATGAGTTCTTGTTCGCCTTCACGCAGCCGTCTTGCTATCGACGCCTGCTCTCGACCCCGATGAGTCTCCTGCCAGACACGGAGCCTGTGGACCCGTTCTATCGCGTCGTCGCCACCGACCTGATGGGCGCACATGGTGACGTGATCCGTGTGCGCACGATGTCGGGACCTGCCGCGTTGGAATCCGCCGCAGCGTGCGAACTCGTGATCTATCAGTCCATGCGCGTGTCTGATGGAGCGCCGATAGCTGTCTCGGGAATCGTTGCAATCCCCCAGGGAAACCCGCCGACGGGTGGCTGGCCAGTCGTGAGTTGGTCGCACGGAACCGTCGGTGTCGCAGATCGCGGTGCTCCCTCGCTGGACTCGGAAGAGCTGGCTGACATCGGTGACCCGACCGACCCGCCCATGACCGTTCACCGCAAGATCAACGCGGCCCCTCATGGGCTGTTGAACGAATTCCTCAACCGCGGCTGGGCCGTCGTTATGACCGATTACGAGGGGCTCGGCACTCGCGGCCAGCATCCTTACCTCTTCGGGACGTCGGAAGCGCGTGGAGTGCTGGACATCGTCCGAGCAGCTCGTGCCCTTCATAATCGCGACACTGCGACCGGACAGGAAACAATCTCTCGACGTTTCGTGATCGTCGGTCACTCGCAAGGCGGGCAGGCTGCGTTATTCGCCGCGCACCTCGCCCCAACCTGGACCGCTGAGCTCACACTTCTCGCTGTCGCCGCGATCGCGCCAGCGTCTGCGCAGGAGCGCCTTCTCATGCTGTCCCTGTTGCCGGCCGCGCCCGACCTGGCGTTCTTACCGCTGGCCATCGCCGGTGCCCTCGCCAGCGACCCTGGCCTGGCCCCTGAGCTGGAACAAAAGGTCTTCACACCGCTCGGGCTCCAGCTCTTCAGAGACACGATCGACGTGCAAACCAGAGTCGAATTGAGTGGGCCCGATTCCTGGGGTGCATTACCTGGGCGCAAATACTTCCGCGTTCTCTCCCGCAAACCGAGGCTGAGAGCCGCACTGACCCGGATGCACCCAGATTTGGACATCCAGGTGCCCATCCGGATATCCCAGGCTCTCAACGACCGTCGAGTGTCAGCGGCTGCGACCAGAAGACTGTGGAAGCAGCTCAAGCGCAGAAACCCCGCCGTCACCGTCGAATGGATCGAATACCGCAAGGTCGCGCCAGCGGCGTCGGCCAGTCTTGGCGATCACTTCGGGATCCTGATAAGCGATGTGGTGCCGCTCGCCAATTGGCTGGAGCGTAAATTCTCCCCAGCCAACTGAACCGATTACCGCCGTCGCCGCGGTGCTGGACCGTGTTCGCGCTTCCTCGGCCGGTCGAAGGCCCAGGCACCCTGCATCCCAGCCTTGAGCGGTTGATCCGGCTCACTTCACAGTAGGCGGACGGTCAGCGGAGGCCGAGCGAACGGTAGCGTTCGAGCCGCGCATCGAGGCGCGCCCGGGGGTTCTGGCCTGCGAGTTCGGAGAGGAAGTATTCGAGCGATTGGCTTACGCGGGCGCAGAACGCCGAGACCTCCTGTGAGGCGTCCGTCTCCTCGGGGATGACCCAGTCGATGATCTTGTTGGCAAGCAGGGCGGCGGCCCCGACGCCCTGCTCCTCGGCCATTTCGGAGGCGTGGAGCGTGTCGCGATGCATGATCGCGCTCGCGCCTTCCGGTGGGAGTGGGGAAAGCCAGGCGTGTTCGGAGGCAAGCGTCCGGTCCGCTGGCAGAAGCGCGAGCGCCCCTCCCCCGGTGCCTTCCCCGAGGATGAGCGAGACGGTGAGACTCGGTAGCATCACCAGCTCGGCGAGGCAGCGGGCGATCTCGCCGGACAGGCCACCCTCTTCGGCCTCTCGCGACATCGCGACGCCCGGAGTGTCGATGATGGTGACGAGCGGAAGTCCGAGTTCGTGCGAGAGTCGCATCCCACGTCGAGCCTCGCGCAGTGCCGCAGGGCCCAAAGGGGCCCTGTTTCGCTGCGAGTTGCGATCCTGTCCCATGACGACGCAGGAGGTGTTACCGAATTGCGCCAGGGCGAGCACGAGACCCGGCTCCTTTTCACCCTGACCCGTGCCGTTGAGGGGCAGCACAGATCGCGCGCCATGGTGCAGCAGTGCACGGATGCCCGGCCTGTCGGGGCGACGGGACAACTCGATGGACTCCCAGGTCGTGCTTCGCTTGCCGGCCCAGACATCGGGGCGTGGCACAGCGGGCCTGGACCGAGGAGGTTCCAGCACGGAAAGGACGCGCTCGACGACATCGGGGAGATTCTCAGCGCTGACGATGCCGTCGATGATTCCCATCCGGAAGAGATTCTCGGATGTCTGGACTCCGTCCGGAAACTTCTCGCCATAGATGGCCTCGTACACGCGCGGGCCGAGGAATCCGACGAGCGCTCCGGGCTCGGCGACGGTCACGTGTCCGAGAGAGGCCCAGGATGCCATCACGCCGCCCGTCGTCGGATGCCGCAGGTAGACAAGGTACGGGAGTCGCGCAGCCTTGTGCTTCGAGATCGCCGCGGAGATCTTGACCATCGACAGGAACGCAAGGGTCCCCTCCTGCATGCGGGTTCCCCCGGAGGCCGGTCCCGCGAGGAGGGGCAGGCCCTCTAGGGTCGCGCGTTCGATCGCTTCGACGAGTCGCTGCGCTGACGCGACACCGATGGATCCGGCAAGGAACCTGAACTCGCAGGCGATGATCGCCACTCGGCGGCCCCGGATGCGGCCCTCGCCGGTTATCACGGCCTCATCGGTGCCGGCCTTCTCCCGCGCAGCGGCGAGCGCGATGGCATAGGCGGGTGTCGGGTGGACATCGATCGGCGTCGAATCCCAGGAAACGAAGGTGCCTGGATCGGTCAGCAGCGATATGAGCTCGGAGGCGCTCGGGCTTTTCCTGCGGTCAGGCATTGTTCCTGCTCACTCGGCTGACTCGTCGAGCCAGGCCTTGATCGTCGCGGCGTGCTCGCCCAGCGTGGGTGGCGCGGTGTGTTCGGTGCGGGTTGTCTCGACCTCGGCGCCGTCGGCGGCATCGAAGAAGCGGATGGGCGGGCCCGGGAGGTCGATGGGGCCGAGAGTGCTGTGGTCGACGCTGATCTTGAGCCCCTGGGAAAGAAGCTGCGGCCACTTGTAGACCTCGTCGAGCGTTCTCACCTTGCCGGCAGGAATGCCGGCGGCATCGAGCATCAGTAGCAGCTCCTCAGCGTCGAACTCGCTGAACGCCTCTTCGACGGTCGCGATCGTGCGAGCCCGGTTCGTCACCCGCATCGCGTTCGTCTCGAGACCCGGGGTGGCAGGATCGATGCCGAAATTCTCGCAGAGTCGCTGCCACAGGCTGTTGTTGCCGACACTGATCTGAACAGACCCGTCACGGCAGCGAAAGAGACCATAGGGAGCTATCGAGGGGTGGTGATTGCCCTGGGCCAGCGGCACCGCGTGAGCGACCGTCGCCATGGTGCCCTGGAACGCGTGGATTCCCACGATCGACGACAGGAGCGAGGTGCGGACAACCTGCCCGCGGCCCGAGCCGGCCCGTTCGAACAGCGCAGAGACGACCCCGAAAGCGCCGTAGATTCCCGACAGCAAATCGGCGACCGGAACCCCGACGCGCTGCACGTCGTCGGGGCCGGACCCGGTGACCGACATCAACCCGGCTTCGCCCTGCACGATCTGGTCGTACCCCGCTCGAAGCGCTTCGGGGCCATCGTGCCCGAAGCCCGTGATCGACAGTATGACCAGGCCCGGATTAATCTCGTGCAGCTCGGAGGTCGAGAACCCCAGGCGTGTCATCACGCCGGCGCGGAAGTTCTCGATGACGACATCCGCTTTCCGGAGCAGTGCGCGCAGCACGTCTTTTCCGTCTTCCGACTTAAGGTCGAGTGCGATCGACTCCTTGTTCCTGTTGCAGGAGAGGAAGTAGGTCGACTGTTCGTCGTCCTCGGGGCCGACGAACGGTGGCCCCCATGACCTAGCGTCGTCACCTCCGGCTGGGCTCTCGACCTTCACGACTCGAGCGCCGAGGTCCCCGAGCATCATGGCGGCGTGCGGCCCCGCAAGTGCTCGGCTGAGATCTACGACCACGACGCCGACGAGCGGCCCGCGCATCACAGCCATCCGGGTACGACGAAGACCAACCAGGCGAGGAGCGGCCCGAAGACCACCACCACTCCGCTGTAACTGAGGATTTTCTTGTAGAACACGTCCCGGCCTACCTCTGGCGAGTTGGCCAGGACGAGAGCGCCGTTGGTTGAGAACGGCGAGACATCGACGATGGTGGCCGAGACGGCGAGCGCACAGATCACGCCGATCGCACCGATGTTCCCGTCGAGGAGGAACGGCACTGCCAGTGGGATCAGCACCGCGATAATCGCGGTCGACGAGGCGAATGCAGAGACTACGGCGCCGATGTAGCAGATCAGCAGGGCGACGAGAAGGGGGAAGCCGATGGAGGCCACTGCCTCCGAGACGAACTGGATCGTACCTGCCGCCTGCAGCACTCCGACGAATGTCAGCATGCCGCAGACAAGGAGAACCGTCGACCAGCTGATCTGGTTGACCGCACCCTTCTGGCCCTTCGGTGACGCGATAGCGAGCAGGACAGCGATGACGATGGACACGAATCCGACATTGATCTGGAAGCCGAGAGCGACGACCGCAAGCACAAGCAGTCCGATGATGGTGAGGAGTTGGGGCAAGACGAGTCGCCGTGTCTCGGTCAGCGACTTGAGCTCCGTAGCGACAATCGCGCCCCCTGCAGGGTCGCGGGGCCCATACATGCCGGAACCGAATCCCTTGTACGCCACATCGGCACCGCCAGCCATCGATGGTGATCCATCGACTGACTCGAAGTCGCGAGCCTTGAGCCCGATCAGTTTGCGGCCGCCGAAGACCACGAACAGCACGGTGGCGATGCCGAGGTTGAAGATCAGGCTCGCCAGGAATACCGCTAGCGGACTCTGTTCGAGCGGCGTGCTCGCCATGATGCTGTTGACTGTCACGCCGTAGACCGCGATCGGTGAGAATCCGCCGGCCTGCGCCCCGTGGATAACCATCATCCCCATCATCATGGGGTTGATCTTGTAGCGAGCGGCGAAGCCCAGAGCGATGGGCGCGATGATTGCGACCGCAGCGGGCGAAAGCGCACCCAGGGCGGTTATCGCGGCTGTGACAAAGAACATCACCCACGGGATCAGGGCGATATGACCTCGCACCAGTCGAACGGCGCCACTGACCAGGACGTCGATCGTGCCATTGTTCTGCGCGATGGCGAAGAGGTAGGTGACACCGACGATCGTGAGGAACAGGTCCCCGGGAAATCCGTCGAGAATCTCGGTCGTCGTCATCCCGACCGCAAGCGTCCCGACGAGAAATGCGCCGACGAAGGCAAGCGCACCCATGTTGATCGGGAAGATCGTGGCAAGAATAAACATTGCCGCCAAGGCAATGATCGAGATGACTTCCGGTGACATGCAACTCTCCTTTGAGTTGTGACTCGCATTTAGGCGCAAGTGCGACGATCAGCAATTGGTTCAGTGGCCTAGTATCTGGGAGAATCAGCCACCCTGTCAATTCGACGCGGCATAATGGTGACAAGTCCAGTGAGGAAGTCCACGATGTCCGTTGCACCTGCCCGACTCCAACGCATCGCCCGACCGCGCCTCTACGAGCAACTCGTCGAGCAACTCGTGCAGTTCATGGAAGCCGACGAACTCGTTCCGGGAGACAGGCTTCCACCGGAACGGGAGCTGGCTGAGAAGCTCGGGGTGTCCCGGGCCACCCTCTCCCAGGCGCTCGTCGCGCTCGAGGTCCTCGGTGTCATCGACGTGCAGCACGGTACCGGCGCGACCATCATCGCGCGCCCGACGCTCGCATCGGTGATCCAGGGCTTCCGCGAGCACCGCAGTCGACTGCCCGACATCATCGAGGCCCGCAGCACACTGGAGGTGAAACTCGCTGAACTCGCAGCCGCCCGGCGCACCGAGGAGGACCTGGCGAACATTGACGACGCACTCGACGCGATGGCAGCCGAGATCGCCGATGGAGGGCGCGGCGTTGCCGGAGATGAACGGTTCCACGCGGCAGTCACCGCCGCGGCGCAGTCGTCTGTGCTGGCAAGGATGATGGCGCTGATCCACGAAATGATTCTCGAGACCCGGATCGAGTCGCTGGGGCAGCCCGGCCGACCAGAGCAGTCCCTGAAATCGCACCGGGCCATCGCCGACGCCATCCGACAGGGCAACGCAGAGGCCGCAGCCAAAGCCATGAGGGATCACATCATCCTCGTCTCTGAGGTCGCACTCCTCGCCGCAGAAGACGAGAGATAACTGCCCTCATCGCGGGCACGGTTCGCGGCAGGCAAGGTTCGTGGCGTGCTGGTGGGTATGATCCGCCGTGGAGCCTACCGGCGCCGTGTCGTTGATCAGCGCTGGCCATACCTCGAACGAATGGTTGAGCCGCGAACCGACTGCTGGCCAGGAGTCATGACGCGCCGCATTCATGACGCCCCGCATTCGTTACGCGCCGGCCACCAGGTTGGGAAACAGCCAGCCGCCGGCGACCATCGCGACAAGGCTGGCACCCGAGCGGTTCATGGCGCGGATTTTGGATGCGACGGTTACCTTCCGAGGGCCAGCGATGGCCCGCTGTCGATACCGAATTCGTGCCTCAGGGCGCTGCGAGCAGCGTAATAGCCGGGAAGTCCGTGCACCCCCGGGCCCGGGGGCGTGGATGACGAGCAGAGGTAGAGCCCCTCTGCGGGAGTCCGCCACGGATCTGTCGAGAGCACCGGTCGGGCGATGAGCTGGGCGAAGGTGGCCGCACCGGCCGCAATATCCCCACCGACGTAGTTCGGGTTGTCCTGCTGCATCTGCACAGCGGTCCTGCTCGCGGTGGCGAGGATGAGGTCACGGAACCCCGGCGCGAACCGCTCGATCTGGGCGGTGACGGCTTCGGTCTGGTCGACATCCGATCCACTCGGAACATGCGTGTACGCCCACAGGACGTGCTGGCCAGCGGGAGCACGGCCGGGGTCGGCGGCTGACGGCTGCGATACGAGCACGTACGGGTTCGCGCTGTGCCTGCCCGCGGCCACCTCAGCCTCGGTGTGGGCGATCTCGCTTCGGGTTCCGCCCACGTGAAGGGTTCCCGCCCCGGCGAGCGCGGTGTTGGTCCACGGCACGGGCCCCGAGAGCGCGAAGTCGACTTTCGCGGCCGCGTTGCCGAACCGGAACCGCCGCACCCGCCGGCGGTATGCATCGGGAAGACGATCCCCGGCGATGTCGAGCATGGCATGCGCGTTCACATCGAGCAGCACGGCCGTCGAGCGCGGAAGCTCGCTCAGCGACGCGACGTCGACCCCGGTGGTGATGGTTGCCCCGTGGGCCCGCAGGTCGTCGACCATGGCATCCACGATGCTCTGGCTGCCGCCGATCGGAACCGGCCAGCCGCGAGCGTGGGCATGCGCTCCAAGAGAGAGCGCGACGGCCGCGGTGCCGAGACTCGGCATGCGCTGGATGGCGTGTGCCGCGACACCGGTCAGCATCGCCGGCGCCGCCTCCTCAGAGAAGCGCGCGTTCCACGCCGGTGAGCCCTGTTCGAGAGCGGCCAGGCCGAAGAGAATGGCAGTCAGTGGATGCCGCGGAAGCTGCAGCAGGGGAGAAAGGGTGAATTGCGCCATCCGGTCGGCCCTGTCGACAAGAGGCCCCATGATCCGCCGATAAGCGTCGCCGTCACGACCGAGCCCGTCGACCGTGCGCTCGAGGTCATGCCACGCTAGTCCGGCGCGCCCCCCGTCGAGCGGATGTCCGTAAGAGAGTTCAGGAACGACGAGCTCTACGCGCCGCTCCAGCTCGAACCGACGGAAGAAACCGCTCGCGAGGGCCATCGGATGCACCGCCGAGCAGACGTCGTGGTGGAAGCCGGGCAGCGTCAGCTCGGCCGTCCTCGCCCCGCCGCCGATCGTGTCTGCACGCTCGACCACCTGCACCGAAAGCCCGGCGCGCGCGAGAGTGACCGCCGCCGCAAGCCCGTTCGGTCCCGACCCGACGACCACCGCATCCACGTCAACCATCTTTCGATCGTACGGCGGTTCCAGCGCCGCGGTAGCGTGGTGCGGTGAAGATCGATCCCGAATCCCCCGTGACCCTCTACGAACAGTTGCGCACGCAGATCATCGGGCAGATCGACAACGGCGAGTTGATCGTCGGTACCAAACTCCCCCCGGTGCGCCAGCTCGCGACCGAACTCGGGGTAGCGCCGTACACCGTGGCGCGCGTCTACCGAATCCTCGAGAACGACGGCTTTGTCGAGACCCGGGGCCGAAACGGCACGGTCATTAGCGGCACGAAGGGCACGGCCGGCGAATCACTCCAGGCCATGGCCAGCGCGTACGCGACACGAGCGACGGAACTCGGCGTCCCGCCCGCCGAAGCACTGCAGTTCGCGCGATCGGCCCTGGGGCTCTGAGGTCGCATCCGTCATAACGCGCGCTCGGATGACCGCGCCGACCCGCCACTTTTCGGTGTCGATCGCGCCGACTGCGAAGTGGCCCGGAATCTCAGCCCTGGAGCTCCGCCTCCACGGGGGTTGCTCGCTCTGTGAGTAGCGCGCGGGCAGCGAGCCCGATGACCGCGCTGTAGGTCGGGTACGCAAACTTCACTCCCGCGAGGGTGGAGAGGTCGACACCCGCTGCCATCGCTGTCGTGACGGACTGCACGACCTCGATCGCGTTTTCCCCGACCGCGTGCGCGCCCAGGATCAGCTCGCGACGGCGATCGGCGATCAGTTTCAGGAAACCGAGCGAGCGATCATCGATCACCGCCCGGTCGAGCTGGGTATACGGCACGGTCGCAACCACGCAGTGCGGGTCTCGTTGCCGCGCCTGCTCCTCGGTCAGGCCCACCCCGGCATAGTCGGGGTCGGTGAACCCGCCCGCGGGAAGGAGGTGGTGGGGCGTGCGGCGGTTCGCGTCGAGCACGGCATTCTCTGCCGCCGCCTCGCCTTCGAAATGCGCAGCCTGGACGAGCATGTCCCGTCCGTTCGCATCCCCCACCGCGTAGATGTGCGGCACGACGCTGCGGAAGTACTGGTCCACCGGGATGGAAGACCGTTCCGTCGTGATGCCGGCATTGGCCAGCCCGAGATCGTCGACATCGGCGGGCCAGCCGGTGGCCATGATGACGGCGTCGAAATCGCCGGATACCGGATTCCCGCCCGAACGCCACTGGAGGGTGATCGAGCCATCGGCGGCCGAGGTCAGGCTCTCGACGCCATCCAGGCCCGTATGAACCGAGACACCCTGCGCAACAAAAGCGGTGGACACGGCGGCGGAGATATCCGCGTCCGATGCCGCCAGCACTCTCGGGGCGAGATCCAGCAGGGTCACTTCAGAGCCGAACGCGCTGAAGACCGTCACGAGCTGTGCGCCGGTGTTTCCCGCCCCGATGATGCCGACCCTGCGCGGAAGTGTCGGTAGTTCGAGCACGTGTTCGGGCACCGTCGCGAGCTCGGCACCGGGGATCGGCAGGCGCCGTGAGTGGCCGCCCACGGCGATGATCACGGACTCTGCGGTGATGCGCCGTCCGCTGTCGAGCTCGAGGGTGGTGGCATCCACGAACCTGGCTTTGCCTTCGAGGATGAGCTCGACTCCCGATGCGGCGAAACGACCGGCTTCGTCTTTGAGTGAGCGAACCTGGTCGACGGTGGCACGCACGCGCGCGACCGTCGCACCCCACTGCACCTCCGGCGCACCGATCACGATGCCGTACTTGTGGGCGACCCGCACCTCGCGCACGAGCCTGGCCGCTTTCGCCAGCACGCGGGTCGGAACGCAGCCGGTGTTGACACAGGTTCCCCCGGTGCGAGATGCCTCGACCACCGCCACCCGGGCTCCGAGCTCCGCCGCCCTGAGGGCCGCGGACGTACCAGCAGGGCCGGCCCCGATCACGACGAGATCATAGTTCTTTACGAGGTCAGGGGTATCGGTCACACTGTTCACGCTAGCTGTTCTTGCTGAAGACATCCTCGACGGTGGAGACCGCCGCCGTGCGGCCCGGGGCCGACTGGAACTGCCAGTACAGGTTCACGTTCGCGATGGACAGATCGGCAGTGGGGGCGCCCCAGGCCGACCTGTCGTTCATGGTGTGAGCATCGCCCACGAGGGTCACGTCGTATCCCCTCGTGAATGCGCCATGGATTGTCGACCGGATGCACGCATCAGTCTCAGCTCCGGCGACGACCAGTGCACCCACTCCAGCCCCGGCGAGCACCTGTTCGAGGTCCGTGCCCTCGAAGGAGTCGCCGTATTGCTTATGCACGAGCGGTTCGGATTCGCGGCGTTCCAGCCCCGGAGCAAGCTGCCAGGCATCGCCGTCTTTCACCATCTCCTCGTCGGAATGCTGCACCCACACCACGGGCACGCCCGCCTCCCTGGCCTTGGCGACCAGGGTGGAGATATTGCCGATGACGACATCGCGATTGAATGCCCCTGCGACCACCCCCACCTGCACGTCGACGACGATCAGGGCGGTAGCGAACCGGTCATACAGGGTAGTCATGAATTCAGGGTAGGACGGTGCACCGACAACCACAATCGGGATCGCGGTATGGGATTTCTCACACCCCGTCGCCAGCCGATACCGGCTGTTGGCGCGATCGAGAGCGCATTTTCCGTCCTTTTCGCGGCACCCAGCGAAACCCGGGGCTATTCGACCCTGAGTGCGGCCATCTCCGGGTCGGGATTGCCGAACCGGTGCGCCGTGATGCTGATCGCCTGTTCGTGCAGGAACGGCAACAGCTCGACGCGACCCGACGTCGTCACGGGCCCGCTCCAGATCGCCACATCCACGCTTCCACGAAGCGCCTCGGCGAGGGCGAGCGGGTCGCCTCCGATGAGCCGCACGCGTGGGCTGTCAAGGGTGCGCACCCGGCCCAGCCACGCCTCATCCGACTCCACGAGGAGTTCGCGCACCATCACGGGTGCCGACGGATCGGCGAAAGTCTGCACGAGTGGCGTCGGGAGGGGAACCGCCGAGCTGATGTCGACGGTGGCTCCGGCGCGACTTGCGGCAGCGAGCAGCCGCACGAGGTGGCCGAGCGATTCGCCTTCGCTGAGACGCAGGGTGACGGGCATCGGGCGGTAGCGGAAGATGTTGCGTTCGACACCGAGAGCCGAGACATCCCGCGCCACACCGTATTCTGCAGCCCACGCCCTCTCGTCGCTCTGGGCCGCCCGGCGCACGCGATCGAATTCGGGGAAGTCGAGCCCCGGCTGAGCCTTCTTGATGACGGATGCCACGCGCTCAGAGATCCCCGGAAGCAGGATGTCGTTGCGTGGTTCGGCCTCGACAGCGCCCCACGTTCCGAGCGTGAGCAGGTAGTTCGGCCCACCCGCCTTTGCGGACGCACCCACAGTGGAGCGCTTCCAGCCACCGAAAGGCTGCCGACGCACGATCGCACCGGTCGTGCCGCGGTTGACGTAGAGGTTGCCGGCCTCGACCGTGGCGAGCCAGAGTTCTACCTCGGCAGGATTCAGGGAGTGGATGCCCGCCGTCAGCCCGTAATCCACGGCGTTCTGCAGAGCGATCGCGTCGTCGAGGGTGGCGGCGGTCATGATGCCCAGGACGGGGCCGAAGTACTCGGTCAGGTGGAATTCGCTTGCAGCGGCGACGCCGCCACGCACCCCTGGAGACCAGAGCGCGCCCGTCTCGTCGAGCTTCTTCGGCTGGACGAGCCAGTGCTCGCCCTCCGACAGTGTGGTCAGGGCATGCAACAGCTTGCCGTGGGCTGGCTCGACGATCGGGCCCATCTGGGTGGCCGGATCCTGCGGATACCCGACCCGCAGGGTGGTCACGGCGTCGACGAGCTGGCGGCGGAACCGCTCGCTCGACCCGACGGAACCGACCAGGATCACGAGAGACGCGGCAGAGCACTTCTGGCCGGCATGGCCGAACGCGCTCCGCACGACGTCAGCCACAGCGAGATCGAGGTCGGCGCTGGGGGTCACGATGATGGCGTTCTTGCCGCTGGTCTCGGCGACCAGGGGCAGGTCGGCGCGCCAGGAACGGAACAGCTCAGCCGTCTCATATCCGCCGGTGAGGATGACCCGATCCACTGCGGGGTGCGACACGAGCTGCTGGCCGAGCGCATGCTCGCTCACGTCGACGAGCGAGAGAACGTCGCGCGGCACGCCGGCCTCCCACAGTGCCTCGACCATGACTGCACCGGTGCGGCGTGCGAGCCCGGCCGGTTTGATAATGACTCCACTGCCCGCCGCGAGGGCAGCGAGCACCGACCCGGCGGGGATGGCGACGGGGAAGTTCCATGGGGGCGTCACGACGGTCAGTCGTGGCGGGGTGTACGTGGCATCCGGGATCTGGTCGAGCTCGAGGGCGCGCTCGGCGTAATAGCGGGCGAAGTCGATTGCCTCGCTGACCTCGACATCACCCTCCGCGATGGTCTTGCCCGTCTCGCTCGCCATGACCTCGACCAGTCGGCCGCGGTAGGCGGAAAGCACGTCGCCAGCGTCCCTGAGCACGATCGCCCGCTCGGCTGCGCTCAGGGCACCCCAGCGGTCTCCGGCCCTGACGGTGTCGGCGATGCACTTGTTGAGAGCGTCGAGGTCGGTGATCCTCGCCGCATCGATGGTGGCGAGACCGAGGATGGAGTTCGCGCTCCGGGCCAGTACCCCGCGAGCCCACTCACGGTTGGCGGCGATGGAGGGATCGGTGTCGGGCTCGTTTGCGAACCCGGCACCGGTCGGCACGTCGATGCCGTGTGCGCGATCCTGGACGCGGTGGGACGATGGCACCGAGTCATCCAGCGCCTCGAGCGAATTGAGAAAGCGCCGCTCCTCGCGAGCAAAGACGTCGGGATTGTCGGCGAGCTCGAACACACCCGACATGAAGTTCTCGGTGCTCGCGTTCTCCTCGAGCCTGCGGATCAGGTAGCTGATGGCGGAATCGAACTCATGGGGATGCACGACGGGGGTGTAGAGCAACAGCCCGCCGACGTCACGCCTGACGGCATCGGCCTGGCCTGTTGCCATGCCGAGCAGCATCTCGAATTCGACCCGGTGGGTGACGCGGCGCTGCTTCGCGAGCAACCAGGCGTATGCCACGTCGAACAGGTTGTGACCCGCGACTCCGATGCGCACGGCATCCGTGCGCTCCGGGGTGAATGCCCAGTCGAGCACGCGCTTGTAGTTCGTGTCGCTCTGCTGTTTCGACCCCCAGGTCGCGAGCGGCCAGTCGTGCATGGCCGCGTCGACCTGCTCCATCGCGAGGTTGGCGCCCTTGACGACGCGCACCTTGATGCCCGCTCCGCCGTTGCTCCGCCGCGCTGTCGCCCACCGGGTGAGTCCCTGCAGCGCCGAGAGCGCATCGGGCAGGTACGCCTGCAGCACGATGCCGGCGTCGAGGCCGTGCAGCTTCGGCTGGTCGAGCAGCTTCTCGAAGACGGCGATGGTGAGGTCGAGGTCTTTGAACTCCTCCATGTCGAGGTTGATGAATTTCGAGGTGGGGGATGCCGCGGCCAGCTCGTACAGCGGAGTCAGCCGCTCCACAATCTCCGTCACCATCTCGTCGAAAGCCCACATCGAGAGCTGGCTCGCCACGGACGAGACCTTGATCGAGACGTAGTCCACGTCGTCGCGCGCGAGCAACTCGTGGGTTCCCTGAAGTCGGCGATTCGCCTCGTCATCACCGAGCACGGCTTCTCCGAGCAGGTTCAGGTTGAGCCTGGTGCCCTTGCCGCGCAGGGAGTGGAGAGTCTTGGTGAGCTTTTGCGGCGTGGCATCCACGACAAGGTGCGACACCATCCCCCGAAGCACCCAGCGCGAGATCGGGACGATAGGCCACGGCGCGAGCAGTGCGAATCCGCCGCCCGCCACGATGGCGGCGCGAAGGTACCAGGGCAGGAAAGCGGGGATGCTGTGGCTGAGCTTCTCGAGGTTGCGGCCGGCGACCCTGAGGTCGTGCGGGCGCACGACCCTGTCGACGAATCCGATCGTGAACGCGAGGCCCTTTGGGTCTTTGAGCACTCCCGCCAGCCGCTCTGCGCTGGCGTCTGGCTTCACCTCGGCGCTCTCGGCGAGCCAGCGGCGCACCGTGGCGATCGTCTCATCCGCGAGGTCTGTATGGCGGGTGCTCGCGTTCGAATGCTCGAGTGACATGCTCATGAGGATATTCCTTGCGGATGAGTACAGCTGGAGCCTTCAGTGTGCTCTTCAGAGTATGAATAGCAAAAGCGATGGTTAGTGCAGAATATCCATTAGCAAAACCGAATGAATGGATGCCCCGTGCTCGACGTGCGACGATTGCGCCTGCTGCGCGAACTCAAGCTGCGCGGCACCATCGCCGCCGTCGCAGCGGCACTGTCGTACACCCCATCCTCCGTGTCGCAGCAGCTCGCCCTGCTGGAGACCGAGGCTGGCGTATCCCTGCTCGAAAAATCGGGACGCCGGGTGCAGCTCACGCCCCAGGCCGAGTTGCTCGTGCGGCACACCGCGGTGCTGCTCGATCGGCTCGAACTGATGGAATCCGAACTCGACCAGTCGCTCACCGAGGTGACGGGCACCGTCAGACTCGCGGTGTTCCAGTCCGCCGCACTCGGCATCATTCCGCAAGCGCTCACGATCTTCGGCGAGGAGTATCCGCAGTTGCGCGTCGAGGTAACCCAGCGCGAACCCGAGAGCGCCCTCTTCGAGACGTGGACCCGAGAGTTCGACCTGGTGATCGCCGAGCAGTATCCGGGGCACGCTGCTCCGCGCCAGGTCGATCTCGACAGGGTCAGCCTGTTCCGGGACCAGCTGAGGCTCGGCGTGCCCGCGACGTTCGATGGGTCGAGCCTCGCCGCCGCGCGCAGCAGCGCCTGGGTGATGGAACCGAGGGGCACGGCGTCCCGGCACTGGGCTGAGCAACTGTGTCGCCAGGCCGGATTCGAGCCCGACGTGAGATTCGAGACCGCTGACCTGCAGGCCCAGATCAGGTTGATTGAGAGCGGCCACGCGGTCGCCGTGCTGCCGGACCTCGTCTGGGCTGGACGCGAGCCGGGCATCCGATTGCTGGATCTTCATGGATCGCCCCGCCGAACGATCTTCACAGCGGCGAGGGAAGCCAGCGCCAGCCGTCCCGCGGTCAAGGCATGTCGCGACGTACTCGCGCGTGCCGTCGAGTTCGTCTGACCTGCCGGTCAACCTCGACCGGCTACGTCAGGTCAGGAGGCTGTGCCCCCGGCAATCTCGTACGACCACAACTCGCTGCTCATACCGACATGTGCAGGGGCAGGGGCATCAGAGCGCTCGGCCTCACTGCGGTGGCCGTGGCTGAACGCCGGCGAATTCACCCACGACTGGAACGAGTCTTCATCGGCCCAGCGTGTAATGACGAGCCAGGTGGTGCGGTCATCGGTGGGCTGCAGCAGCTCGAAACCTTCGAAACCGGCCTGGCCATCGACAGCTCCGGCGCGGGCTGCGAATCGTTTGGCGAGCTCGTTCCCACTGTCGGCGGCGACGGTGATGGCGTTTATCTTGATGACGGTCATGGGCTTCTTTCTGGCTGCGGATGTCGGCTGGACCCATCCTGCCAGTGCCCGCTGGCAGCGAGCCGGGCATGATGGTCACATGCAGCGCACTACTTCCGGGCAGGAGCGTGAGCTGTGGCGACGCTTCTTCGTCATGCGCCGCCAACCTGAACTCACCCTCGAGCGGCGACCGGACGCCGCCGGTGCCCCGTCGGCCGACTTCGAGATCGTCGATGCGCTCAATTCGCCAACCAGCCAGGAATAGAGGCAGCATGCCTGATCACTGCGACGTCATCATCGTCGGCGGCGGCCACAACGGTCTCGCCGCGGCGGCCTACCTCGCCCTCGCCGGCAAGAAGGTCACCCTGCTCGAACGGTTGCCCCACATCGGTGGCGCGGCGGTGTCGGCGTCGGCCTTCGAGGGGGTGGATGCCCGCCTGTCGCGATACTCGTACCTCGTCTCGCTACTGCCGGAGCGCGTCATCCGGGATCTCGGTCTTTCGATCACCCTCGCACGCCGCCGCTACTCGTCGTACACCCCCGCCCCCGGAGGAACCGACGGGCTCCTCATCGACACCGCGGATGCCGCCGCCACCGCGGCAGCGCTCGGCGCCGATTCTGCGGCCTGGGAATCCTTCTACTCGGGAGCGTCCACATTCGCGAGGGCACTCTTCCCGACGGTCACCCATCCACTGCTGACCCGCACCGAAGCGCGCGCCGCCGTGGGGAACGCGGCCCTCTGGTCGAGTTTCGTTGACGAGCCGATCGGCTCCACGATCGCGGAGGCCTTCACCGGCGACCTCGTACGCGGGGTTGTGCTCACCGACGCGTTGATCGGCACGTTCGCCCCGAACGTCGACGAGTCGATGGCGGCCAACCGGTGCTTTGCGTACCACGTCATCGGCGGCGGCACCGGCGACTGGGATGTGCCGGTCGGAGGCATGGGCGCCGTCACCGGGGAACTGGCTCGGGCCGCCCTGAATGCCGGGGCCGAGATCATCACCGACGCGACGGTCACCTCGATCACCCCGGACGGGGAGGTTACCTACCTCCAGCACGACGTCGAGAGCACCGTCAACGCGACGTGGGTGCTGGCCAACGTTGCGCCGTTCGAATTACAGAAACTTCTGGGCGAGACACCGGAGCCGCGACCGGAGGGCTCGCAGGTGAAGGTCAACCTGTTGGTGTCTCGACTCCCCCGCCTGCGCGATTCTCGAGTGGATCCAGCGGCAGCCTTCGGTGGAACGTTCCACATCAACGAGTCGTGGTCACAGCTCGATACCGCGTTCGATGCGGCGAGCGCCGGCTTTGTGCCGAGCCCGTTGCCGAGCGAGATCTACTGCCACTCGCTGACCGATCCGAGCATCCTGTCCCCGGAGCTGCAGGCCTCGGGCGCCCAGACCCTGACCATCTTCGGGTTGCACACCCCGGATCGCCTGCTCACCGAGCGCACCAACGATGCGATGCGGGAGACGTTGCAGCGCGCAGCGATCGATTCTCTGAACTCGGTTCTCGCCGAACCGATCGAAGAGCTTTTGCTGGTGGATGCCGCGGGCAACCCGACCATCGAGACGAAGACCACTCTCGACCTGCAGCATGCGCTGAACCTGCCCGGTGGCAACATCTTCCACGGGCCGCTCGCGTGGCCATTCGCCGAGGATGACGCGGAACTGCAGACGCCCGCGCAGCGCTGGGGTGTCGCGACCGCTCATCCGCGGATCCTGCTGTGCGGAGCCGGCGCCCAGCGTGGCGGCGGCGTGAGCGCGATCGGCGGCCACAATGCGGCTATGGCCGTGCTCGAGGCATCCTGATCCGGCGTCAGTTCCAGTCGCTCGGGGCGGGGCCACGGGTTGGCGGCAGGGTGATGTTGTCGTTCCAGTGCGCTGTCCATTCCGGTGGCGACATCGTCGAGACGTCGACGCCCGCGAGCTCAGCGAGCTCCTGCATGCTGACGGCGCCTCCGCCCTTCTTCAGGAACCGTAACCTCGTCATGGCACTCGTGAAGATCTCGCCGTCGACCACGAAACGCTGCTCGAGGTAGGCGGCTTTCGCGTCGTAACCGACGATCTTCGTCTCGAGGTCGAACTTCTGCCAGGGGTGCAGCGATTTGCGGAACGTTGCGGTCTCGTTGGCCATGACGGAGTAGTAGCCTCTCGCCCGCATCTTCGGCCACAGGCCGGACCGGATCATCAGGTCCATCCGCCCGAGGTCCATGATCGAGAAGTAGACACCGTTGTTCATGTGCTGGAGCACGTCGAGGTCGGTCGGAAGCACCCGCATCGCCACCCGGCCCACATCATGCAGCCCGAGCGCGGATCGACCGCGGCTGCGGAGCATGTGGGTGAGCGTCCTGAAGATCATGTGCACCCCATCACGCTAACTGACGACTGGCCCCGCTTTCCCCGCCCGACCTCACCGCTCAGTGCCCGCGATGATCCTGAACGGTCATCCGGGGCCCGAAGCGCGGTTTCTCAAATCCGCTGGCTTCGATCAGCCGCATCACACGCTGGCGGTGACCGGCCCAGGGGGCCAGCAGCTCGAGCATCCCGTCGTCGTCTACAGGTTTACCGATGAGCGCCCAGCCGACAACCGCAGGAAGGTGATAGTCGCCGACACTCGGCGAATCCGCGTCACCGTGCGCCCGTTGGGTGGTCTCGGCCGCCGTCCACACGCCGATGCCGGGGATGCTCCGCAACTTCGTGGCAACCGCAGCTCCATCCCGACCATGATCGAGGGTGCGCTCGAGGGATGCCGCGACTACCGCCGCCCGCATAATGGTGGCCGAGCGCTCCGGGCCGACAGCCGCGCGATGCCAATCCCACGACGGCACCCGTCGCCACGTCTCAGCGGCAGGAAAGACCATCATCCCCTCCGGCGCGGGGCCGGGAGCGGGTTCGCCATACTTCGTGATCAGCACCCGCCACGCGTGCCTGGCCTCCTTGCCCGTAACCTTCTGCTCGAGGATGGCCGCGAGCAGCATCTCGAACACCTGGCGGGTGCGCAGCAGGCGCAACCCCGGATTGCGCCGCAGCGAGTCAGCGAGAAGAGGGATGCCCGCGACATCCAGCTCGCTCCAGTCGTCACCACTGCCGAGAAGCTCCGGCACACCGTCGATCGCCCACTCGGCTCCTGGCCCCCACGCTATGACCCTGATGCCGTGCTGCTGCCGCTGCAGGTGCATGGTCGCGGCACCCTGGGGTGTGCGCAGGGTGCGCCAGTGGCCGGTCGGCTCTACCCGCAGGGTGGGGTCGAACCGCCCGCGAATCAGCGGCCGAAGGGTCTGTGACAGGTCCACGGGCTGGATCGGCGCATACGTGGTCGTGAGCGGGGCATCCGCGGCACGATCGAAGGCGATAGTCACGGGTCGACTTTACGTCGGCCCACCGATACTCGCCGCGCAACCTCGAACGTGGCCGTTCTGAAAATCCTGCTCTTCTCCGTTTTCACGCCCTCGCCAACCCCGACGGGCAGGCGTCAGGGGAGAGGACACGCGTTCGGCGAGACGGGCAGGCGTTCGGCGATAGGGAGCTGCAGGACAGCTCGCCCTGCGTGTTCCACAGCCGGATGGCCGCAGACTCCAGCGCAGATGCCGCCCTCATCGGCAGGTGCACAGCCTCCGGTGCTTCAGCACGACAGTCGCTGTCTCACGACGTATCGCCCGCACTGCCCAAGGCGATACGTCCGCAAGAACTACGGGCAGGCGACGGTCACGCCGGTGTCGGTCGTATAGACGCCAGGCTCGAGGCCAGCACACGTCGACGACAGCAGCGCAGCGGCCAGCACGATGCCCACGACGAGGCCGATGATCGTGAGAACCAACACGATGAAACCGACGATGATGGCGATGGTGGCCGGGGTGTTCTTGATGCCAGCACCTTTCGACTGGCTCCTGGCAACGAACCCGAGAATGATCCCGACGACAGAGAAGAAGATCGCGACCGGGATCGCGACGATGCCGAGCGTCTTGCCGGGGAAGGTTGCCGGAGTGCCTGTCGCTGCGTAGGCGGGGGGTGTCGGCTGCGCCGGTGGGATGGTGGGATCAGTCACTATTAGCTCCTGGTGATAAGTAATTCCTCTGCAGAAAATTCAATGGCCCGACTCTATCGCTGGGAAAGCCCCGAACTCGATGGGTAGCGCTGCCCGTCGCGGCGTAACCTTGCCGATACGCCATGATTGAGTCCATGAAGATCGGAATCCTCACCAGCGGGGGCGACTGCCCCGGCCTGAATGCTGTCATCCGCGGTGCCGTACTCAAGGGCACGCAGATCTACGGCCGTGAGTTCGTCGGTTTCCGCGACGGATGGCGCGGTGTCGTCGACGGCGACGTGATCCCGTTGGAGCGCAAAGACATTCAGGGCATCGGCAAGCAGGGTGGCACGATCCTCGGCACCTCCCGCACGAATCCCTTTGAAGGCAGCGGTGGCGCCGAAGTCGTGCGCGCGAACATGGAGCGCCTCGGCATCGACTCGCTCATCGCCATCGGCGGAGAGGGCACACTGGCGGCCGCCAAGCGGCTGACGGATGCCGGCATCAAGATCGTGGGCGTCCCCAAGACCGTCGACAACGACCTTTCGGCCACCGATTACACCTTCGGTTTCGACACAGCCACCCAGATCGCCACCGACGCGATGGATCGCCTTCGCACCACCGGCGATTCGCACGGCCGCTGCATGGTCGCCGAGGTGATGGGCCGTCACGTCGGCTGGATCGCCCTGCACTCCGGGATGGCCGCGGGCGCCCATGCAATCCTGATTCCGGAGCAGAAGACCAGCATCGAGCAGATCTGCGTGTGGGTGAAGTCCGTCATGGATCGCAAGCGCGCTCCGCTCATCGTCGTCGCGGAGGGCTTCAAACTGGACACGATGGATGACGCGCACTCCGAGCGCGGCCTCGATGCGTTCGGGCGGCCGCGACTCGGTGGGATCGGGGACATCCTGGCGCAGGAGATCGAGACGAGACTGAACATCGAGACCCGCTCGACCACGCTCGGACACATCCAACGCGGTGGAACCCCCACCGCCTATGACAGGGTTCTCGCCACCCGCTATGGCATGGCCGCTGTCGACTCGGTCATCCACGGTCGGTGGGGTCGCATGGTTTCGCTCAGCGGCACGACCATCACGCACGTCGCCTTCGAGGACGCGCTAGGCAAACTCAACACGGTGCCCCAGTCACGCTACGACGAGGCCGCGATCCTCTTCGGTTAGCGGTACGACGGCTGAGCGGTACCGCTGGCCGGCGCTGCTCGTCGATCCTGCTAATCCACGCTGATGTCCACGCTGATATCCGCACTTTCCGGATCCGCGTACTCGGCGAGCGCGGCAATGAGCGATTCCGCAGACCGGTAGTCGGCGATCACATCGACCACAAGCCCGGCCGCACGCGCATCGAACGCCGTGCGTGGGCCGATGCAGGCGACCACGGTACCTTCGGGCAGCGGTGTCAGCTGGCTGGCGATCTGTCGCGCCACAGATCCGGAGCTGACCAGCAGTGCCCTGATCCGACCGGATGCCACGTCGGCACGTACCGCGTCGGA
Source organism: Salinibacterium xinjiangense (assembly GCF_014645015.1). Classification (GTDB taxonomy): domain Bacteria; phylum Actinomycetota; class Actinomycetes; order Actinomycetales; family Microbacteriaceae; genus Rhodoglobus; species Rhodoglobus xinjiangensis. The sequence goes on along the minus strand of NZ_BMLC01000004.1, from coordinate 133,677 downwards.
CACGGGAACCCCGACTGTGCGGTACGCCGCCACGAACTTCACGTCGAGGCCGAGCGCGCCGAGCCCGCTCACGAGGTTGGGCTCGGCGATGTCGGACTGCGGCACGAGCACGCGGCCGCTCACCGCGGCCTTCGGCCACTCCTTGACAAGACCGCGAGCCGAATTGTCGACCGCAGGTACGAAATCTGCCTGGTAGCCGGCAAGCGCGAGAGCCGCCGCCGTGGTCTCCCCCACTGCGGCAATCCGCGTGTTGACCGGGATTTTCGCTCCCTGGCCGACGAGAACATCCACCGTCGTTGCACTGGTGATGACGACCCAGTCGAACTGTCCGTCAGACAGTTCGTGCATGGCGTTAGCGAGCGCTGGCCCGTCGTCGGCGCACGCGAAATTGATCATGGGGGCAACGACCGGGATCGCACCGAGGGTTCGTAGTGTCGCCGCGACTCCATCGCCCCATTTTCCGCCTCGGGGAACGAGCACACGCCAACCGCCGAGCGGCTTGGCTGTCATGACACTATCTTCCACGACCTCGAAGGCACATGCTAATCGAGGCGACTGGCCGCTGCAGGCCAGTCGTCGCTTCTGGTCAGTCGCGTCTGGTCAGTCGTCGTTGCTGAGGATCGCCCAGGCGACGACACCGATCACGACGGCAGCGGCGGACAATCCACCGATAATCCATGGCATCGGGTTCGACTCATATGACGTTCGGGCGTTTTTCGACAGTTCGCCCATGCGCTTGGGAACGTTCAGTTTGTCTTCGATGGCATCGAGGGTTGCCTCCAGTTCGGCCCTGGATGCTGCGATGCGGCTGTCGACGTCGCTCATGAGCTCACTACCCTTTCGGTGCCCTTGATGGTGCGGACATCTTTCTTGATGCTCTCGATGGTGTGGGTGGGCGCTGGCGGGACGCCCTTTTTGAGGGAGCGGATGCCCACGATCGCGAGGATCGCCGCGACCAGAAGAATCACCACACCGACGATAAGGGCAGCCAGCCAAGCGGGCAGGACCGTCGCGAGGCCGAGAATCGCGGTGGCGATCAGCACCATGACCGCGAAGAGCGCGAAGAAGACAGCACCTGCCAGCAGGCCGATTCCGATTCCAGCACTCTTGAGCTTGCCAGCGATCTCGTCCTTGAGGGATTCGATCTCACTGCGCACGAGATCGATCAACAGCGTCGGAATCGACCCGATGAGGGTGAAGAGCGAGCGCCTGGAAGTGTCGCCGCGTTCGCCAGTCATAGCGCTCCTACTTCGACGACGTCGACGAGCGAGTCGACTTCGTGGTGGTCTTGTTGCCTGCAACCTGGCGCACTACACGCTTCGCACCGTCGGCGAAGAAGTCCGCGACATCCGGAGCCCTGTCTTTGACGAAGTCTTCGGCGGTGTCGACCTGCTTCTGTACGCGCGGGCTGCTCCAGAACTTGTCTGCGGCCTTGGCGATCCTGTCGTAGCTCTCGCGCCCAGCGCGGGCTCCCAACACGTATCCGATACCTATCCCTGTGAGAAGCAAAATCTTGCCTTTCATGCGTACTCTCCATTCCTGTTGGCGGTACGAAACCTGGAACGCCCACTATCGGTGTCTATTCCAAACATAGCCCCGGAGCCGGGAGCCCGCCTGTGGGAGGCGCCGGGGTTCCCTCATTGGTGCTCTGGCGCTAAGGTTCGCATGCCCGTGGCGGTATGCGCCCGTCCTATGCGGTAGCTGCGGCTGCGGCCTTCGCCGCCGCTGGCAGGCCATCAAGGATGCGCGACACGGCCGTGTCGTCGTGCGCGGCCGAGACGAACCACGCCTCGAATACGCTCGGCGGTAGTGAGACGCCCGCTGCCAGCATCGCGTGGAAGAACGGCGGGAAGCGGAACGAATCCTGCGCCTTCACGTCGGCGTAGTTCACTGGAGCGCTGTCGCGGAAGGCCACCGAGAACAGGTTTCCGGCGTGCTGGATGCTGTGGGCGACGCCCTCCGCCGCCAGGGCTGCCGAGACTGCCGTCGAGATGATGGATGCCGTCGCGTCGATGTGGCTGTAGACCGCGGCATCCGCAGCCCTGAGCGTCGCGATGCCCGCGGCGACGGCCACCGGGTTGCCGCTGAGTGTGCCTGCCTGGTAGACCGGGCCGAGCGGTGCGAGCAGGTTCATCACGTCGGCTCGACCGCCGAGTGCGGCAAGTGGCAGTCCTCCGCCGATCACCTTTCCATAGGCGACCAGGTCGGGCTGGTACGACCTGTCGAGTCCCCACCATCCGCCGGGGCCGACCCGGAATCCGGTGAGCACCTCATCGATGATGACGAGGGCGCCGTGCTCGTGGGCGATGCGGGTCAGCTCCTGGTTGAATCCGGGCTGAGGTGCGACGACACCCATATTCGCCGCCGCCGCTTCGGTGATCACGGCCGCGATCTCGCTGCCTCGCTCGGCGAACAGCGCCTCTACTGCCGCGATGTCGTTATAGGGGATCACGATCGTCTGCGCGGCGATCGCGGCCGGCACTCCGGCCGACCCCGGGATCGACAGCGTCGCCAGCCCCGATCCCGCCTCGGCGAGCAGTCCGTCAGAGTGGCCGTGGTAGTGGCCAGCGAACTTCACGAGCAGGTCACGACCGGTCGCCCCGCGCGCGAGGCGGATCGCCGTCATGGTGGCCTCGGTCCCCGTCGACACAAGACGAAGGCGCTCCACCAGCGACCCGACCCTGCCGATGACGAGTTCCGCGAGTTCTGCTTCACCCGACGTGGATGCCCCGAAGCTCAGCCCGCGGGCGGCCGCCGCCTGCACGGCCTCGATCACCGAAGGATGCGCGTGGCCGAGGATCGCCGGGCCCCACGAGGTGATGAGATCGACGTATTCGCGACCCTCGATGTCTGTCACGTACGCTCCGCGAGCCGAGACCACCGAGCGCGGTACGCCACCGACCGAACCATAGGCGCGAACCGGGGAGTTCACCCCGCCGGGCAGCACGGCCTTGGCGCGGGCGAAGGCTTCTTCGTTGGTAGTCATCTGTTGTCCCTCCCGGACCGGCTATAAGTTTCGCGCGAGTTCGCTCGCGTAGTAGGTGAGAACGGCGTCGGCTCCCGCGCGCACGATGCTGGTCACCGATTCGGCGACGGCTCGCTCGCGGTCGATCCATCCATTGGCCGCAGCAGCCTCGATCATCGCGTATTCACCAGACACCTGGTACGCCCAGACGGGCACGGGGCTGATCGCTGCGGCATCGGCGAGCACGTCGAGGTAGCTCATGGCGGGCTTGACCATCACGACGTCTGCTCCCTCCTCAACATCGAGCAGCACTTCGCGTGCGCCCTCGCGTCGGTTGCCCGCGTCGAGTTGGTACGAGCGGCGGTCTCCCTGCAGGGTCGACTGCACGGCTTCGCGGAAGGGGCCGTAGAAGGCTGACGCGTACTTGGCCGCGTAACCGAGTATGGGGGTTTGGGCAAAATCCGCGGAATCAAGGGCATCTCGAACCGCCGCAACTTGGCCATCCATCATCCCGCTCAGGCCCAGGAGCTGCGATCCGGCCTCAGCCTGCGCAACTCCCATGTCCCTGTAGCGCACAAGAGAGGCGTCGTTGTCGACCCTGCCGCGGGCATCCAGCACGCCACAATGGCCGTGATCGGTGAACTCATCGAGGCAGAGATCGGTCTGCACGACGAGCGCATCGCCAGCCTCGGCAACGGCTGCGCGCGTCGCCACATTCAGAATGCCGTTCGGGTCGGTGGCTCCGCTGCCCACCGCATCCTTATGCTCTGGGACGCCGAACAGCATCACTCCCCCGACGCCCAGCTCGGCCGCCTCGGAGATCGCGCGGCGCATCGAGTCGAGCGAATGCTGCACGACCCCTGGCATCGACGAGATCGGGATCGGCTCCGTCAGGCCCTCACGCACGAACATCGGCAGGATCAGCTGTGACGGATGCACCCTGGTCTCGGCGACCAGCCGGCGCATCGCCGGAGTCACCCGCAGGCGCCGCGGACGGATGATCATGATGCACCCATCAGTGCCGCGGCACCCTGGTCGAACAGCTCCTTCGCCACCCTGGCCGCCAGGTCCCCAGCTGGATCCTTCGAGTCTGAGACGTAGAGCGCGTGCGAACTCGTGAGGCGCTCGGAGCCGTCAGCCGAGTAGACGCGAGCCGACAGGAAGAGCATGCCGTCATCGACGTCACCGTGCGCACCGAGCGGAGCGGAACATCCCGCCTCGAGGATCGAGAGCACCTGCCGCTCGGCATCGACGATGATTCTGGATGTCGCGTGCTCGAGCGATTTCACGAGCTTCTCGTCGCCGGCACGCACCTCGAGGGCGAGCGCACCCTGGCCGGGCGCTGTCGGCCAGCCGTCGATGCCGAGGTACTCGGTGATCGCGTCGAGCCGGCCGAGCCTCTGGAGCCCCGCCGCGGCGAGCACCACGGCGTCGAGGTCGCCGTCGGCGACCCTGCGCAGCCGTGTGTCGACGTTGCCCCGGATATCGACGACCGTGAGGTCCGGCCTGCGAGCGCGCAACTGGGCGACACGGCGGGGCGAACCCGTGCCGACCCGGGCACCCTCGGGGAGGGTGTCGAGGGTCAACTCGTCACGCGCGCAGAGGGCGTCGCGGGCATCCACCCGCTTGGGCACCGCAGCGATGACGAGCCCGGGCTCCGGCGCAGTCGGAAGGTCTTTCAGCGAGTGCACCACGACGTCGCAGCGGCCGTCGCGGAGGGCCTCACGAAGAGCACTGGCGAAGACGCCGGTGCCGCCGAGGCTCGACAGGGACTCGGTGGAGGTGTCACCCTCGGTGCTGATCGGCACGAGTTCGCACTCGACACCCGTCTTCGCCGAGATCGCGCTCGCCATCGAAGTCGACTGTGCCATCGCGAGCGCGCTGCCCCTGGTGCCGACGCGCAGGGTCGTCGCCACTAGGGAGCCAGACCGGCGACCGCCGGCTTGAAGCCCAGGCGCACGTTCTCGCAGCAACCCGTGCGGCAGACGTCATACCACGGGCCGAGTTCGGTGAGTGCGGGACGGTCAGCGGTCGGGATGCCGTCGCGGCGCTCCAGCACGAGATCGACGAGCCCGGTCACGAAGGCGGCGTGGACGCCGGGAGTGGGCACGCGAACGGCGAAGATCCCGTTCTCTTGTGCGCTCTCCATGGCCTCAGTATCGAGATCCCATTTGACCTCCATGTGGTCGGAGATGAACCCGAGCGGCACGATGACGACGCCCGTGATGCCCTGGGCACCGAGCTGCGCGATCCTGTCATTCACATCGGGCTCCAACCACGGCTGGGTGGGCGGGCCCGAGCGGGACTGGTAGACGAGATCCCAGTTGACGGCGTGGTCCTGCGCCGCGATGACGACCTCGGCCACGGCGAGGTGCTGGGCCGCGTATGCGCCATCCGGTCCGAATCCGCGCTCGGGGGGGCCCGAGCGGTCGGCGTCACTGGAGGGGATGGAGTGGGTGGAGAAGAGGATGTGGGTCTGCTCGGGCGCGATGCCCTGTGCCGCGACATCCGCGAGCCCCTGCCTCACGCCCTGGATGAAGGGTTCGACGAAGCCGGGGTGGTCGAAGAACTGGCGGATCTTATCGATCTGCAGCACATCGCCGAGACCGGTCTGCTCGAGCGCTATCGCGTAGTCCTCCCGGTACTGGCGGCAGCTGGAGTAGGAACTGTAGGCACTCGTGCCGATCGCGATCAGCTTGGTGAACCCGCGCTCGTTCGCCTCGGTGAGGGCGTCGCGCAGGTACGGGTCCCAGTTGCGGTTGCCCCACAGCACGGGAAGATCGATCCCGCGGCTCGCGAGCTCTGCCTCGAGGGCCGCCTTCAGTTCGCGGTTCTGGTCGTTGATCGGGCTCACTCCGCCGAACGCACGGTAGTGGTGCGCGACCTCCTCCAGCCGCTCCTCGGGGATTCCGCGCCCGCGGGTCACGTTCCTGAGGAACGGGATGACGTCATCCTGCCCCTCGGGCCCACCGAAGCTGGCCAGCAGGATGGCGTCGTACGCGACAGCCTCTTCGACATGCGCCAGACCGCTCTGGGCTGCGGGGGTGGCGTTTCGCACCAGCGGTGCGGCCGTGGTGGCACCGGACTGTGCGTCGGCACCGGACTGCGGGTCGGCACTGGGCTGGCCGTTGGTAATCGTCATGACAGGATCTCCGAAACTTCTGAAAGGGTGATGCGACGGCCCGTGTAGAACGGAACCTCCTCGCGCACATGCATGCGCGCATCGGTCTGCCGCAAGCGGCGCATGAGGTCAACGAGGTCAACGAGTTCCGGTGCCTCGAGGGCGAGAATCCACTCGTAGTCTCCGAGGGCGAAACTGGCGACCGTGTTCGCGAGCACCTGCCGGTACTCACTGCCCTTGCGGCCGTGGTCTCCGAGCATGGCCCTGCGCTCGTCATCCGGCAGCAGGTACCACTCGTAGCTGCGCACGAAGGGGTACACAGTCAGCCACGACTCCGGCTCCTTGCCGAGCATGAACGCCGGGAGGTGGCTCGATGAGAACTCGGCATCGCGATGCACGCCCATCGCGTTCCAGGTGGGCAGCAGGGTCGGCAGGGCGCGGCGCAACTCTCGCAGCGCCCACTGCAGTTTCTCGGGCTCGGCTCCGTGCAGCCAGATCATCAGGTCGGCATCCGCCCTCATCGACGAGACGTCGTAGAAGCCACGCACGGTCACCCCGGCGCTCTCGACTGATGCGACGGCCGGGGCCAGATCGACGACTCCGGTCTCGCGCGACGGATCGCGGCGCAGCACCGCCCACAGCGTGTAGCCGAGGGGTTCGGAATCGGATTTTGCGACAGGCGGGGCAGCACTCTCAGTCATACCTCTATCCTCCCTTTTGCCCAGCCGGTTAGCGAATCCTCACGCTCATAGGGCGCTGTGAATTCGCGCGCGGGAGAACTACCCGGCGAGCAGCTCTGCCGCCGCGGCCTCGGCCTGGCGGATAACCCCGGCGAGCCCCGACCCTGCGACGCTCTCGCCGACCTGGATGATTTTGTCTCCTGCGCTGGATGCCGCCGGCCGAAGCCATTCGACTCGCGCAAAGTCGACCACGCTCGAGTCACCGAGGCGCACCCCCAGCAGCGTCGAGGCATCCTGCAGCGCTGTGGCCTGCAATTGCTCCGGTTCCACGTCATAGGACAACCGCAGCACGTGCCGTCCGCCGGCACGCTCACGAAGCCACTCCCACTTGGCAGTGGAGTGGGTCAGGGCCCGCGCGCTGATCCCGGCGGCTCCTGCCGCAACGAGCAACCCCGTGCCCCTGGGGGCCGAGTCGAGTTCTGGCGCATTCACGACCAGGGTGGCGAGCACGATCCTGCGGCCGGCGGTGGGGTCGGTCGGAGCTGCCATGACGACGGTGCCGCCGATCGAGCCCGGCTGTGCGGTGCGCCCGAGCTGCACATCCACGCCGTATGTCTGAAGGTCGGCGGCGAGCTCGGTGGCCAGGCGGTGCATCCCTCCCCGGATTCCCGCGATGCTGGATCCGGCGGGAGCGGCATCGCGCATGAACCTCACGGCAGCGGCCAATGAGCCTTCGCGCGCGAATGCGGCGCGCAGGCCAGGGGCGGCGCGGTCGAGCTGAATGTCGTCCGGATGCAGCGAGTGCACCCCGTGCACGATAGGCGCGACGAGTTTTTCGAGCACGCCAGAGCCCATTCTGCGCCTGACCAAAGTTCCGAGGGTAAGCGATTTACTCGCCCAGAGGGAGGGGATGATCGCGTCGAGCTCCGCGCGGATGGCGGCTCGCTGGCCGATCACGGCGATCACATCGGCGGCGAGGGGTGTGCCGGGAATTCCGAGCAGGTTGGTGGCCGGCATGGGCACGGCCGGTCCGGAGACCGGCTGGAGCCAGGCGCCAGCGGCCGAGGGGCTCACCACCTCATCCCCGAGCCCGATCTCTGCTGCGAGCGCCGCGACTGTCCCACCGCGGTTCGCGAAACTCTCGGCACCGGCGTCGAGGTCGATATCTCCGACGGTGTGCCTGCTCACAGTGCCACCGAGGTGGTCCGAAGCCTCAATCAGGGTCACCGATCGGCCGGCCATCGCCAGGCGTCGCGCCACCACCATGCCGGCGACGCCTCCGCCGACGACCGTGACGTCAGTCACCGTGCACGAGACCGACGATGTGGCTGAGCACATCGGGATCGGTGTCCGGGGGCACGCCGTGGCCGAGGTTGACGACATGGGAGGGGGCGGAGAGGCCACGATCCATGACGTCCCGAACGTGGGCTTCGAGAATGTGCCGGGGCGCGCCGAGCAGGGCAGGGTCGATGTTCCCCTGCAGGGGGACGTCCCCCCCGAGCCGCCGAGAGGCCTCATCGAGCGGGATGCGCCAATCCACCCCCATGACGTCGGCGCCGATGTCGTGCATGGCCTTGAGCACCTCCCCGCTTCCGACCCCGAAGTGCACCTTCGGCACGTCGAGACCGCGAAGGTGTGACAGGGCACGCTTGGAGTGCGGGGCCACCCGGCGCACGTACTGTTGTTCGCTGAGTGAACCGACCCACGAGTCGAAGAGTTGCGCTGCGGAGGCGCCGGCCTCGACCTGGGCTTTCAGGAACTCGCCTGACACGTCTGCGCACCAGTTGAGCAGCATTGCCCAGCTCTGCGGGTCCGAGTACATCATCGTGCGGGCACGCTGCTGGTCTTTCGACGGTCCGCCCTCGACGAGGTACGAGGCGAGCGTAAATGGGGCTCCGGCGAAGCCGATCAGCGGGGTGGTGCCAAGCTGTGCCACGGTCAGCGCCACGGCCTTACGGATTGGGTCGAGGGCAGCAGGGTCGATCGGCCGGAGTGCCGCCACATCAGAGGCGCTCCGGATCGGATTTGCGATCACGGGCCCGCGACCGGGCACTATTTCGACATCGATTCCTGCGAGTTTCACGGGAATCACGATGTCGCTGAAGAAGATCGCGGCGTCGACCCTGTGGCGTCGCACAGGCTGGAGCGTGATCTCGCTCGCGAGTTCTGGTGTGAGGCAGGCGTCGAGCATCGCGTTTCCGACCCGGATCTCCCGGTATTCCGGCAAAGATCGACCCGCCTGGCGCATGAACCAGACCGGGGTCACTTCCGGTCGTTCGCCGCGATACGCCCGAACGAGCGCTGACTGGCCAGTTCGGCCGTCGAGAAGTGGATGATCGCTTGACAGTGGCACGGGGTTAACATTAGGACGTGCTCCTGTGCCTCAGCTCAAATCATCGCAACGCGAGCTTCGAGCTACTCGAAAGCCTCTCCCTCGCCGCTCCCGGAGCCACCGACGCACTGTTGAGTTCGAGCGCCGTCGTCACCGGAGCTGTTGTGCTGGCGACCTGCAACCGCTTCGAGGCATACCTCGACATCGATGAAGCCGCGGGTGCACCCGCGGGAATCGCCGTGGCATCCACTCTCGCAGCGCTGAGCGAAGCCAGTGGGCTCAGCGCCGAGACCCTGCGCGCGTCGATCACCGTGCATGAGGACGCGGATGTCGCCGCGCATCTCTTCTCCGTCACCTCCGGGCTTGAGTCTGTCGTGGTCGGAGAAGACGAGATCGCCGGTCAGGTCGGTCGCGCACTGGATCGGGCTCGCATCGGTAAGACGACGACACGTGAGCTCGAGCAGCTGTTCCAGCGCGCCACGCGCACGAGCCGCGGGGTGAAGAACCTCACCTCGATCGGCGGCCGGGATCGATCACTGGTCAGGCTTGCGCTGGAACTCGCCTCCAGTCGCATAGCCGACTGGTCAGCGGCCTCCGTGTTGATCGTCGGAACCGGCCAGTACGCCGCAACAACGGTGGCGGCTCTCCGAGACAAGGGGGCCGAAGACATCCGTGTTTTCAGCCGCACGGGTCGCGGGCCAGCCTTCGCAGCTAAGCACCGCATCACCAACAGCACGGATTTCGAGGTGGACGTCGTCATCGCGTGCACGGCGAACACGGTGCTCGGCCCCGACTCGTTCCCCGGCACGTCGCGACGACTGGTGATCGACCTGGGCCTCCCCCGCAACATCGAGCCCGCTGTCGCCGCAATCCAGGGCGTCGAGCTGCTCGATCTGGAGACAGTGCGACTGCACGCTCCCTTGGACGCCCTCTCTGCCCACGACGATGCCACGGCGATCGTCCGCTCTGCCGCAGCCGAGTTCATCGCCGAGCGCGACATCGAGCCGGCTGTCGTCGCGCTCCGAACCCACGTTTTCGACCTGCTCGACGCTGAGATCGCCAGAGCCAGGGCCCGTGGTGCCGGTGACGAAACCGAATCGGCGCTCCGTCACCTGGCCGGTGTGCTGTTGCATGGCCCGTCGGCCCGCGCCCGCGAGTTCGCTCTCGACGGTCGCGCCAATGAGTTCAGGGCCGGTCTCGACGCTGTCTATGGCATCACACCAGCGCCGTCGGCGCAGGATGCTGCGGGACAGGCCGACGATGCACAATCGGCTTAGGGCTTAGCCGCCAGACCCGGCTGCGGCCTTGGCGCGTGCTCAGGACCGCGCGGTGCCTCGCCGTGCCCCATACAGCGGCCCGGTGGTCCCGAGGAACATGAAGGCCCCCGCGAGGTTGAAGGCACTCGTCGCGGCAACACAGGCGAACGCGAGGTGTCCGACGAACGCTGATCCCGCGACAGCTACCGCTGACAGGCTTCCGGCAAGCGCGCGGGTGCTGATGGTGACGAGCAATTTCTGGTGCACAAGAAGTACCCCCGGGGTGGGAGGTTACGACCACGGCTTCTCGCTCACATATCGGGATAGGTGTGCGAGAAGCCGGGTGGTCGAGCGCCATTCGGGAACTGGATCACATTTCAGGGATGTGATTCAGACTGGCATGGCTTCAGGATATTGTGTCCTCACTTAGGAGGACAAGGGTCGAACTCCACCCCAAAACGGGGGGTGCGAAGGCACCCCCCGTTTCCGGGCTGTAATGTGCGGTCGTTCTAGCCGTGCAGCCTGCGGTGGCGGGCTACGAAGAGTCCGGCGAGGCCGACGAAGAGAAGTCCGCCTGCGAGGCTCATGCCTGCGCCGATCGTGAGACCCGTAAAGGCCAGGGTCGGCGGATTGAACGCCAGCGTCGGCGGATTGAACGAGCAAACACCGGCAGGAGCGGCGAACCTCAGCACGATGGGGTTCACCCAGTCAGGGTCGAGTCCATCGCCCGCGACGGCGGGTGCTGCTGTGATGGTCACGTCTGAGTAGTCGGACGGCGCCGAGTAGGTTCCACTGGCAACGCCCGTCTCTCCGTTGACGGTCCAGACGAGCTCACCCACGATCGATCCGAGGGTGTACGAGCCTCCCGCGGTGCAGGTGGGCTGGGTGCTCGAGTACGTTGGCGTCACCAAAGCGAACGACGGAAGCTCGCAACCCTCAACCAGCTTCGGCGCGAACTCATCCTCAATCACCAACGTCGGCTCTCCATTCGAGAAGAGATGGTTGTCGTCGGCGGTCGCCACGACCCTGTAGGTCGTTTCGGTCGGGTAAGTCAACGCGAAGGTCGCGTTGGTGACCGTTACAACGACATCACCCTCGGCTGCCTCGCACGTTGCGGGGGTCGTGGTGACAGAGGCAGAGGCAGCACCAGAAGTTGGAGGCGTCTCGCCGCAACCGGTCGGTGCCGTGAACGTCAAGACCTTCGGGTTGACCCAGTCCGGATCCAGACCGTCGCCAGCCACCGCAGGAGTCGCCGAGATGGTCACGTCCGAGTAGTCGGACGGCGCCGAGTAGGTTCCACTGGCAACGCCCGTCTCTCCGTCGACAGTCCACACGACGTCGCCGCCGTCCGAACCGAGCGTGTAAGAACCCGCTGTGGTGCACGTGGGCTGCGTGCTCGAGTACGTCGGCGTCACCAAAGCCAGCGGCGGAAGCTCGCAACCCTCAGCCAGCTTCGGCGCGAACTCATCCTCAATCACCAACGTCGGCTCTCCATTAGAGAAGAGATGGTTGTCGTCGGCGGTCGCCACGACCCTGTAGGTCGTTTCGGTGGGGTAGCTGGTGACGAAGGTCGCATTGACGGCCGCCACCATGAGATCACCCTCGGCTGCCTCGCACGTTGCGGGGGTGGTAGTGACCGTGACGCTGGCGTCCGTGAGAATCGGGTCGACCGGCGTGGGAACGGTGCACAGGATCAGGTGGCTGATGCTGTCTTTCAGGTTGTGCTGCACCGGCGTGCCCTCAGCAAGGCCGTCGGTGAGGACGAGGTTCGAACCATCTCCTGAACCCGCCTTGACGATGACTTTGGAGAATTGCTGACCGGCACCGGGGGAGGGCAACAGGTACGGCACCGGGTTGACGGGCTCGATTTTGTAACACGCCTCGCCGGGCAGCACCTCCCAGTTGCCTGGGTCATTCGCCGCAGCGTCAGTCGGCGGATATGTGCCACCGCCGGGAGGGGCTGCACCTGCGGGGGCTGCTATACCAACGACAGACATTCCGACCGTGAGTAGCACGACGGCCAGACTCGCCACAATTTTCTTGAACACGTTCGAGCTCCTGGGGGGGGAGTTCGAGCCCAGCACGTTAGGGCGCGCACGGGGGATGCGGGCTGAGAGCGGGTAAGACTCGAATGCACTGTGTCGGGGTACTGCATCGGGTTTCGGGTCCGATGCAGTGCAGCGCTCTTGAAGACTACCCGACCCCCCTTGAGGGGGCAAGGGTACAAATTCAGGGGTGTCGCGGAACGCTTTCCCGACGCGGCTGGTGCACGTATTCGAGCAGGTCCACTCCGACCATGCGCAGTGCCTCCAGCACGCGCATCCTTGAGCCCAGGTTCTCATCATTGAACTGGACGGAAACCGCATAGGCGACGGCCCGGCCGCTGCCGCGAAGCGCCCCAGCCTCCGAACGCACACCCGAATCGATGCCGGTCTTGTTGATGAGCAGCGTCTCATGGTCGAACCCACGGTGGGAGAGCGGATCGAGACCGAAGGCGCTCGCCACCAGAGAGAGGTCGCTATTCTGCGATAGCCAGCCCAGGACTCGCTGGCTGGTGACCGGGTCGACGATCTCGTTTCGGGCGAGGGCTCCGAACAACCAGCTGAGCTCGGCCGTAGAGCCGACGGAGAGCTGGGGTGCCTCATCCGGGCCCCGGCGGTCGCGGACGAGATCGAGAAGCGCCGTACGCACGAGGCCCAGGGATTCGGTCCTCGCCCGAACGGCGTGGAGGCCTACATGCCTGAGCAGGATGTTGGTGGCGAGATTGTCACTCGTAGCACCCACGAGCGCGGCAAGATCGGCGACAGGCAGGGTCGGCACCTGCAACTGCTGCCACAGGCCGGCACCGACGACGACATCCTCGGCCGTCTTATCGAGGATGCCGAAACCCGAGACATCCCTCGCTGTCATCCGGGCAGAGACCTCGATGAGCAGGAGGACTTTGCCGATGCTCGCCGTCGGAAGCACGATGCGGTCGTCGATTGCCACGAGCGTCTTACCCGAGTTGAGATCGACCACACTGGCCGATACGCGCGAGCCCGAGTAGGCGATCTTTCCGAGCGCCCTGAAGGAGCCGCTGAAGTTCTCGGCTCCCTCGGATGCAGAATGCCTGGGAACGCGAGGAGCGCGGATGCGCTCCCAGCGCTCCCGGGCGCGCGCAGTTTCTACCAAATAGTCACACGGTCTTTCGGGTCGAGCCATAGTGAGTCGATGTCGGTTACGCCAAATGTCTCATAGAACTCGTCGATATTGCGGACGATCTGGTTGCACCTGAATTCGTTGGGCGAGTGCGGATCGATCGACAGCAGCCTGATGACCTCTTCATCACGAGCCTTCAGTTGCCACGCCTGCGCCCACGACAGGAAGAAACGTTCGGCGCCGGTCAGCCCGTCGATCACAGGGGACCGCTCGCCGCCGAGGGAGATCAGGTACGCACGCCACGCGATCGCGAGACCTCCGAGGTCACCAATGTTCTCGCCGACGGTCAAGGCCCCACTGACGTGATGGTCTGGTACCTGGGCCGGAGCGAGTGCGTCGTACTGTGCGATGAGTGCGCCTGTGCGCTCCTCGAATGCGGCACGGTCGGCTGGCGTCCACCAGTCGGTCAGCCGCCCGTCGCCGTCGTACTTCGAGCCCTGGTCGTCGAATCCGTGGCCGATCTCGTGGCCGATGACGGCGCCGATAGCACCATAGTTGGCCGCGGCATCCCATGATTCATCGAAGAATGGTGCCTGCAGGATGGCCGCGGGGAACACGATCTCGTTGAATCCCGGGTTGTAGTACGCGTTGATCGTCTGCGGCGTCATGAACCATTCGTCACGGTCGAGCGGCTGCCCGATCTTGCCGAGCTCACGCTGGAACTCGAACTCGCTGGTGGCGCGGATGTTGCCGATGAGGTCCGCGGCATCCATCTGCAGGCTCGAATAGTCCCGCCACTTCACGGGATAACCGATCTTGGGGGTGAACTTCTCCAGCTTGTCGATGGCGCGGGCTCTGGTGTCTTCACCCATCCACTCCAGCGAGGTGATGCTCTGGCGGTACGCCTCGACGAGGTTGGTGACCAGCACATCCATGGCGGTCTTCGCGGACTCGGGGAAGTGCCGCTCGACATAGATGCGGCCAACCGCTTCACCCAGGGCGCCCTCGACGAGAGAGACCGCGCGCTTCCAGCGGGCGCGCATCTCCGGGGTACCGGTCAGCGTCCTGCCGTAGAAGTCGAAATTGGCGGCGACGAAATCATCGGAGAGGTATGCGGCATTCGAGCGGATGACCTGCCACGACAGCCAGTCGCGCCATTTGCCGAGGTTGTCGATGACGAGCGCCGTCGACAGGCCCTCCAGAAAGCTCGGCTGGCGAACGACGACCTCATCGAAGGAATGCTCAGGCACGCCCATGGCATCGAGCCACAGGTTCAGGTCGACCGGGCCGAGCAGCCCGTTGGCACTCTCCCACGACATGAGGTTGTACGACTTCTCGCTGTCGCGGGTGGCGACATTGTCCCAGTGGTGGGTGGCGAGCTCGGTTTCAAGCTCGAAGACGCGCGCAGCCCTGGTCGCGGCATCGTCGAGGCCGGCGAGCGAGATCATGTGCTCGAGATATTCGACGTACTTGGTGCGAATCGCCGCCGACTTCTCCTCGCGATAGTACGACTCGTCGGGGAGGCCGAGCCCACCCTGCTCGATGAAGACGAGATAGCGCTCCGGCTGCCCGGGGTCGTTGTCGACGAAGACCTGCGCGAATCCTGACGATCCGCCGCGTTCGAGCTTTCCGAGGGTCGAGAGCAGGCTGTCGATGGATGTGACGGCGGCGGCTTCGGCGAGCAGCTCCGCGATGGGCGAGGCACCCAGTTCCTGCACGCGCGCTTCGTCGAGGAAGCTTGCATACAGGTCGCCGACCTTTCGGGCTTCCGTGCCGGTTTCGGCACCCTGCGACTCGATGATGATGTCGCGGACAGCTCGTTCAGCTTCTTCCGCGAGAACGTAGAACGAACCGTAGCGGGCCTTATCGCTGGGGATCTCGGTGCTGGCGATCCACTTGCCGTTGACGTGGCGGAACAGGTCATCCTGGGGACGCACCGAGGAGTCAAGCTCCCCGATGTCGATTCCAGATGCGCCGATTCCAGTTGTAGGGGAAGTCTCTGAACTCATAAGGGCAAGCCTAACGAGGGTGCCAGCGCTACGGCTGACTCTTGGCGGCGGTCGTCGAGCCGATGTGCAACACGCTCGTGAACGCCGTCGATTGTGGCGTGCCGCCCGCAATGAGTTCGACGGCTGCCCGGCCCGCTGCCCTGCCCTTGTCCTGTGCGGGCTGGATGACCGTGGTGAGGTCGCGCTCCCCGAGTTCGTCGATCTGCACCCCGTCGAAGCCCACCACGCTCAACTCTTGCGGAACCCGGATGCCAAGGCTTTCCGCGGCCCGGATCACCCCTATCGCGAGCAGGTCACTCTGGGCGACCACGGCCGTCGGACGCATCGCACCCTCGAGCAACGCAAGCCCGGCAGCCCGGCCCGCTTCGATCGAGCTGCGAACGGCAACGATGCCACCGAACTCTGGATACACGTCGCGCAGGCCCCGCAGGCGATCACGGGTGGTGTGCGATGTCGCCAGCGCATCCCAGTCCGCCGGCAACGGGGACTGGATCTTCGAGCCGTCGATCGGCAGGGACACGACAGACACGTTCTCGTGTCCGAGGTGCAGCAGGTGCCGTGCGAGCCGGGCCGTGGCATCCCGATTATCGAGGCTGATCGACAGCACACCCGGCATGTCGTCTGCTTCGATGGCGACGACCGGCATACCCCGCTTGCGGAGAACTGCAACAGATTCGTCGAGCCGAGTGGAGCAGCCGACGAGGATCACGGCATCCATCGGGGCTGAGCGGATGTCGATCTGCGGGCCACCGGCGTCGGAGAGCAGTAGCAGCCCGGCTCCGGCGTTTCCCGTCTCCGCGGCGACACCGTCGAGCATGGCGAGGGACATCGGGTCGCGGAACGCATCCTGCAACGCGTCTTCGACGACAATGCCGATGATGCCGGATCGTCCGCGACGCAGGGACTGGGCCCGCGGATCGGGACCGGCATACCCGAGGGCTTCTGCAGCGGCGAGCACCTTCATGCGGGTTGCCTCCGACACCGGGCCGGCGCCGCTGAAGGCGAGGGATGCTGTCGAACCAGACACCCCCGCGAGTGCCGCGACGGCCGCGAGGGTCGGCCTCTGCGTTACCGCGCTTGCCTCACCGTCCATGGGTTGGTAGCTTAGTCGAATCGCTCGATCGAATCGATTCGATCCGTTCTGATTTAGCCCGCAGCCACCGCCATCACAGGGATCCCATGACAGACATTCCAGCCGTCGCCACCGGCCTCGACCGCCGCCAGATCGTGGCCTGGCGCAACGCGATCTTCGTGGTGTTCGCGCTCCCCGGGCTTGCGATAGCCAGCTGGGTGTCGCGACTGCCGGCGGCGCGCGACCTGCTCGACGCCAGCCCGGCTCAAGTAGGGCTGCTGATCACCGGAATCTCGATCGGATCGATCGTCGGACTGCTCGCATCCAGCCACATCGTCGCGAGGTTCGGCGCGGTCACAACCATCACCTGGGGGCTCATCGGCAACGCAACCGGAATCCTCATCGCCGGTCTCGCCGTGACTCTCGGCCCCAGCTTCGGGATGGCCTTCGTGGGGCTCATGGTCTTCGGCGCCTCGACCGGCATCACGGATGTCGCGATGAACGTCTCGGGGGCCGCAAACGAGCGGGCGCTCGGGCGCTCCATCATGCCGATCTTCCATGCGTTCTTCAGCTTCGGCACGATGATCGGGGCCGGGCTCGGAGCCCTCGCCGAGCTCACCGGAGTACCTATCGCGCTGCATTTCGGCCTGACCGGGGCCGTGATTGTCGTGGCCATCATGCTGGTGAGGCGGTTCATCCAGTCCGAGCATGTCATCGAGGAGGACGGCCAGCCGGTCTCCGATAACGACCACTCGAAGAGTTGGCGCGGCAGGCTCAGCATCTGGCAGGATCCGCGCACGCTGCTGATCGGCCTGGTCGTGCTTGCGGCCGCCTTCGCTGAGGGATCGGCTAATGACTGGCTCGCCATCGCCTCCGTCGACGGCCACTCGGTGAACAACGAGACCGGTGCCCTGATCTTCGGCGTCTTCGTCACAGCGATGACGGTCGGGCGACTGGCCGGAGTGTTCCTGCTCGATCGGTTCGGACGCGTCGCCGTGCTGCGAGGATCCTTCCTGCTCGCCGTCATCGGCCTGCTCATCTTCATCTTCGTGCCCGTCATTCCGATCGCCGTGATCGGTGTCGTATTGTGGGGGCTCGGATCCGCCCTCGGATTCCCCATCGGCATGTCGGCAGCGGCAGATGACCCGAAGACCGCAGCGGCCAGGGTCAGTGCCGTGGCCACCATCGGCTACTTCGCGTTCCTCGTGGGCCCTCCCGTCATCGGCCTGCTCGGAGAACAGATCGGAGTGCTGCAGGCACTCCTCATCGTCCTGGTGCTCGCTGCGGTCGGCTCGTTCGTCTCGAGCGCCGCTCGCGAGCCAAAGACAGGCACACCACTCTCGTAGGCTGTTCGTATGGCTGATCTCGTAGACAACGTCCCCCTCCGGCGCGCAATCGCCGACTTCGCGGAGAAGAGCGAGCAATCCAACTTCCTCGAGGTCGTGCGCAACCTCATGCACGGCAGCCTGCTCTTTGACACGACTGGCTCTGAGATCTCGATGACGGAAGACGGGTCATCCGTCGCCAAGGGTTCGACCTTCGCCTTCAGGGAGGGCACGGCGCCTGACGGCGAGCGCGCCCTCTTCGCGTTCACGCGCCAGGAAGAGGTGCTGCGCATGCATGAGGATGCCCCGGCGACCGTGCAGACCCTCGCGCGGCCCGCGGCGTCCAGCCTCGAATTCGCGAAGGAGCACGGTTACGGCTGGCTCTACCTCGATCCCGCCGGACCGACCTGCGGTGTGCGACTGGCCGATGTGGAGTTTTTACTCACGTCCGTCAGGAACGACACCGTCAAGGCGGCCATCGACACCGCCGGATCGACCTGGATGAAGAACGCCGTCATCGACGCCCTCTCGCTCGGTGGACAGTTGCTGTACGCCGTGAGCGAGTCACCAGAGGGCGTGCAGGTGCGCACCTCTACGAACCCCGCAGGTCAGGGTGTCGCGCTCGCCTTCACCTCTGCCGCGGAGGTCGTGGTCCGGAGCACGACGGATTCCTGGACCGCCATCGACGTCGGTCGCATCGTCTCAGACGCCCTCGGCGAGAACTTCTCCGGGCTCGTGATCAACCCATCCGGTCCCTGGGTCGAACTCGGCCGCGACGACCTGCTGCGGGTACAGTCTCGACTCGAGTTGCCGAGCACATAGCCCGTGCGACTCGTTATCGCCCGATGTTCGGTGGACTACGCCGGTCGCCTCAGCGCGCACCTTCCACTGGCGACACGACTGCTGCTTGTCAAGTCTGACGGCAGTGTTCTCGTGCACTCCGATTCGCTGTCGTATAAACCACTGAACTGGATGAGCCCACCATGCACTCTCGCGGCGATGGAGCCGGATGCCGACCAGGCTGACGCCGGGGTCATCCAGATCTGGCGGGTCGCCCAAGCGAAAACCGCAGACCTGCTGGTCATCTCGATCCACGAAATCCTGCACGAGAGCGCCCATGAGCTCGGCCACGATCCGGGATTGCAAAAAGATGGCGCAGAGCACCACCTCCAGAAGCTGCTCGCTGAACAGATCGAGCTATTGGGCGACGGGTACAGGCTGGTTCGGCGGGAATACATGACGGCGATCGGCCCTGTCGACCTGCTGGCGACGGATGCCGCGGGCGGCAGTGTCGCGGTCGAGATCAAGCGGCGCGGCGACATCGACGGCGTCGAACAGCTGACGCGCTACCTCGAGCTGATGAATCGCGATCCGCACCTGGCGCCTGTCACGGGAGTCTTCGCCGCCCAGGAAATCAAGCCGCAGGCGCGCACGCTGGCCCAGGATCGCGGCATCCGGTGCCTGCTGCTCGACTATGACGCGATGCGCGGCATGGACGACAGCGATCACCGTCTCTTCTAGCCGCCTAGGATTTGGAATTATGAGACCCGAGTTCAGCTGCATCCTGTTCGACCTCGACGGCACAATCGTCGACTCAGCCCCGGGTATCACGGCCACCCTGGCCTTCACGTTCGAACAACTTGGCCTCCCCATCCCCTCGCCGGCCGAGCTGGTCGCCTACGTGGGGCCACCCATCCTCGATTCGTTCCGGGACCTTGCGGGATTCACCCCCGAGCAGTCGCAACAAGCGCTTGAGATCTACCGCCCCGAGTACCTACGGCATGGCGCGTTCAACGCGACCGTGTATCCGGGGGTGGAGGATGTGCTGAAGGCGATTCACGCCAGCGACGTGCCGTTGGGGCTCGCCACGTCGAAACCGGAGACTCCCGCGAAGCTGATCCTGGAGCACTATGACCTGGTGAAATACTTCGACGTGATCACCGGCGCATCAGACGACGAGGTGCGCAGCGCAAAAGCCGATGTCGTGGAGGAAGCCCTGCGCCGACTGGTGTCGATCGGCGCGGATGTAACGCGCACCGTCATGGTGGGGGATCGATCCCACGATGTGCACGGTGCGGCGGCGCACGACGTACCGACGATCTTCGTCCGCTGGGGCTACGGTTCGCCGGCCGAAGAAGTCGGCTCGATCGCCGTCGTCGACTCGGCGGAGCAGCTGCTTCCGCTACTGCTCTCCTGACTCGCGAACAACCGGGCGCGGGCAACTCATGCGCGTCGACGAGTGATCCTGCGTGCGAACGAAGGTGTGAATGCTCATCTCTTGTCCGCACAATGGGCAGGCTTCCTGAGCGGTCGGAGGCAACGGTGCCTCGTTATACGGGCCGAGCGGTGGCGGCCCGATGTAGGGGAACAGTCGTCGATTCAGCCGGTCCCACCATGGTTCCTTCTTTTCTTTGCCCACAAATAATTAGTATACTAACTAAATGAGCGAGAAGCCACAGCCGCAGGATCCAGTCGCGCTCGACCTACGGCTGCCCGACCCACAGCCGCAGGATCCACTGGCGCTCGACCGCCAGGTCTGTTTCGCGCTGGCCGCGGCATCCAGAAGCGTCATCGGCCTGTATCGGCCCGTGCTCGAACCGCTCGGGCTCACGCATCCGCAGTACCTGGTGATGCTCGCCCTGTGGGAGAGGAGCCCCCGTACCGTGCGCGACATCGGCCAGGCGCTGCGACTCGAGCCCGCTACCCTATCGCCACTGCTCAGGCGCCTCGAAAGCGCAGGGCTGTTGACCCGCAAGCGCAACCCCGACGATGAGCGCGCCCTCAATGTCGAACTGACCGCGGCCGGCCGTGCACTCAGGCAGCAGGCCGAGCAGGTTCCCGGGCAGATCTTCGACAGGCTCGGGATGAACGTGGCCGAACTCGAACGGATCCGCGACGGGCTCACGATGCTGCTCACCGCAAGCCAGCGCGCCTAAGCTCGCGGCAACCACCGCCACCGAAGCTGCCCCTCCTCCTCCTGCCCCTGCACCCGCTGCACCTGCACCTGCACCTGCTGCCCCTACCAAATGAAGGAGATTTCACCCTCAAGCCCGCGTTCGCCAGGCAAACCCATCAAAAGACGCGATATCTCCTTCATTTGGCAGTGGAAGGCAGTGGAGCAGGGCGCGGTTGGGGGGCGCGGTTGAAGGGAGCGGTGGATACGAACAGCGGCGTGGATGCCACGCGCCTCTCCGTGAGCAGGGGCGCCGACCCGCGGCGCTCGGCCGGCATGAACACCTGTGTCGCGGCAACCTAGCGCGCGAGCCGCTCCACGACGGCGCCGTAGACGCGAGGCAGGGCAGCAGCGGCAGGCACGATCGCGCTCCGCAATGGCCCCGTCGCCGCCCACACCAGCCCCGAAGTCAACCGGCGGAAGTCCCGGGTCGACCGCGCCCAGGCCCTGTCGTAGTCGAGGCCATCAGTGACATGCTGCACGGCCAGCCGCGCCTGGTCGAGGCCGAGACGCAGACCTTCGCCAGTGATCGCATCCACGTAACCCGAGGCGTCGCCGACAAGCAGCAGTCGGCCAGCCGACGGCCGGCGCGAGCGCTGCCGAAACGGCCCGGCCCCGCGCAGGGAGCTGGCAGGAGCCGCCCCCTCGAGTTTCGACGAGAGCTCCGGGATTCCACGCACGGTCTCGGCGAAATCCGTGCGCTGCGGCCCCAGGATGGCGACCCCGACCGTGTCTTCGGCGACGGGCGTCACGTAGACCTCCGCGTGCGCGGCCCAGTGCACCTCAATCAGTTCGCTCCACGGCGCCACGAAGAAGTGCTGACGCAGTCCATAGCGACGAGCGCCGCCGCGCGGCCTGTCGAGCCCCGCCGCGACACGTACCGTGGAGTGCAGGCCATCGGCAGCGAACATCCACCCCGCTCGGATGCCGTTGACCGTGACCCCTGTGGAATCCTGCGTAAACCCGTCGACGCGACCGACGACTCGCTCCACGCCGAGCTGATCCGCCCGTGCCGAGAGCGCATCGTGGAGTGCCACACGGCGAACCCCGCGCCCTGTCCCGCGCGCGAAGCGATACTCGGCCCGTCGACCGGGCGCCAGGTAGCTCACGCCTCGCAATGGCATTCCGGGGGGATCGATGCCGAGCCGTTCCAGCAACGGCAATGCTCCGGGCATCAGTCCCTCGCCGCACGCCTTGTCGATGGAACTCTCGCGAGGCTCGATCAGCGTGACCGTCAGCCCCGCCAACCGCGCCTCGATCGCAGATGCCAGCCCGACGGGTCCGCCACCAACCACCACGACGTCGACGCTCATGCCAGCTGCCTCAGCGCCCTGTCTTCGGTCGGGATCCGGAACCCGAGCAATAGCGCAGCGTTCAGAACGGTGAAGGCGATCGCCGTCACCCACGCTGTGTGCACGAGCGGCAGTGCGATGCCCTCCACGACCACGAGCAGGTAGTTCGGATGCGGCAGCCACTCCCAGCGATACGGCCCCCTGGCAACGCGCCCGGCCCCAGGCACGACGATCACACGGGTGTTCCACTGGGCTCCCAGGGAGCTGATGATCCAGTACCGACCGGCCTGGCACAGCAGCGCGATCACGAGCATCGGCCAGCCGAGAGCCGGGAGGAATGGGCGTTGCGCGAGCAGGACCTCGGTGATGCACGCCAGTAACAGGCCTGTGTGCAGCGCTACCATCCACGGAAAGTGGCGCTGGCCATATTCCGTGCCACCCCGCGCGAATGCAGCAGCGGCATTACGTCTGGAGACCGCGAGCTCGAATAAGCGCTCGCTACCGGTCGCGAGGATTAGCACGACATAGAGAATGACACTCACGGCCACTCCAGCAATACGAACTCGGCGCTCACCCCAGGGCCGAGCGCGAACAGCAGGCCTTTCGAGCCGGGCGCGACTCCGGCGTCGATCGTGTCGGCGAGCACGTGGAGTACGGCGGACGATGACAGGTTCCCCACCCGGTCCAGCGAGGCCCACGAGAGCTCGAATGCCGACGCGGGTACCTGGAGCGCCTCGGCGAAAGCTTCGAGCACGCGCGGCCCACCCGGATGCGCGACCCAGGTCGTGACATCCGCGATGCCGAGCCCGTTGTCGGCCAGGAATGCTGAAGCCTCCACGGGGAAGTGACGGGTGATCACGTCGGCGACGCCTGCGGTGAGCACGATCTCGAATCCGCTCCCACCGACATTCCAGCCGATCACATCCGTCGTGTCGGGGTAGAACGAGCTGCGGGTGTCGATGATGCGTGGGCCCGGCTCGGGCCGGTCATCCCCGACGAGCACGACCGCGGTCGCCCCGTCGCCGAACAGCCCGGTCGCCACGAAATTACCCATCGATTCATCCTCGCGCTGCAGGGTGAGCGAACAAAGTTCCACGCTCAACAGCACACCGACATCACCCGGATGCCCGACCAGGTAGTCGTTGACGCGGGCAAGCCCGGCGGCTCCTGCCACGCACCCGAGGCCGAACGACGGAAGCCGTTTCACGTCAGGGCGCAACCCCAACCTCTGCATGAGGAGCGCGTCGATGGATGGTGCGGAGATGCCGGTCACCGAGGTGAACATGACGAAGTCGACATCGGGAGCCTCGAGACCGCAGGCGGCGAGCGCCGTACGCAGGGCCCTCTCGGCCAGGTCTGTCGCGACCTCGATGAAGATGTCGTTGGTCTCCCTGAATGATCCGAGGCTGCGGTAACGCTCGATCGGCAGGGCCGTGAAGCGCGTTCCGATGCCGGATGCCGCGTGCATTCTTTCGAGCACGGCGCGCCGACCAGGGGCTGAGGTGATGAGTGGAGCCAGCTCGGAGGTGATCTCGGACTGGGTGTATTCGTGGAGAGGAAGCACGGGGGCGACCGCTGCTATGCGGGTCATTTTCCGAACCTAACACGCCGTGGTGAAACCGTTGTCAGTGTCAGAGCTCGATCTCGTCGCCCGAGGCCAGTTCGCGCCAGTCTCCGCGGGTTCCCATGGGTTGTGCTGCCGGTGTCGGCTGGTAGCGGTCGGCATCCACCAACTGTTCGATGGCGAGCCCGGTGAGCTCGGCGATGCGCCCAACGGGCAGCTGGAACGTGCGGAACGGGCCGAGCGGCGGCGGGTTGCCGCTGGTCAGTTCGCGCAGGTCGATGTCGGCAAGCAGGGGCGACTGGTCGAGCACGAAACCGGCGGCCCTCAGCGATGCGGTGCCATCTGCCAGTGCAGCCCAGGCGGCGATCTTCCAGAACATTCCCGGGATTCGCACGCCCCGGTACAGGCCGTCGTCCGCCCTGAAGACCGGACCGGTGAACACGCTCAGCCGCAGCTGGTTGGCTCCGGCGTACTCAAGCACGTGGTCTTCGAGCCCGACCCACAGCTCCTTGCCCTGGTTGAAGGCCGCGGCCTGCGGTGCGGCATTCGTATAGTTGAAGGTGTCGACGTTGGCCTGTTTCGCTTCATCGCCCCACACCGGATCCCTTCGGCGCACGAGGTGCCCGCGATCGAGATCGTTCTTCGCGTACAGCGCCGGGCCGGCCTGCTCGTCTTCCGAGACTCGTTTGTCGAGCCGCCAGGTATTGCCGCGCTTCACATCGACGAGTTCGGCGCCGGCGATATTCACCGCTGTCGCAGCGGCAAGCCTGCGCTCCGGGTCGAGCAACACCGTGAAGTGGGTGTAGTCGAGTTGGATGACGGGCTGCTGCGCACCCGGCAACTCCAGCAGCACGTCCAGGAAGCCCGACTCGTATCCGCTCATATGGCCTCGTTTTGACTCATGACACGAGCGTAGCGACCGCAGGTTAAACGCACGAAAGCGCCCCCCGAAATGAGGGACGCTTTCATGCGGTGCGGTGCGCGAGGGGGGACTTGAACCCCCATGCCCTTTCGGGCACACGGACCTGAACCGTGCGCGTCTGCCAATTTCGCCACTCGCGCTCACCTGCCGGCAGCACGCCACCGACTGAGCGAGATTATCACAGTACGAGGGGGTTGCGGATGCGCCCGATCCCCATGAATCACTGCCTCCAACGCGGTCGCTCACGTGTGAATAGGCTGCTTTTGTGGTGGCGAGGCGGCCGTCGCAGCAGCCAGCAGCTAACATCGGTATCCAGTAAGGGCAATAACAAGGAGTGTTTTGGGTCTTCTGGACAGCTTTGAGAAAGGTCTCGAGCGCGCCGTCAACGGTGCGTTCGCCAAGACCTTCAAAAGTGGACTCCAGCCGGTGGAGATCACCAGTGCCCTTCGCCGTGAGCTCGACACGAGGGCGGCGGTCGTCTCGCGCGACCGCATCCTCGTTCCCAATAAATTCACCGTGCACCTCAACCGCGTCGATTACGACAGGATGACCGGCTTCGGCCAAACCCTCATCGACGAGTTGACCGGGCTCGTGCAACAGCATGCCGCGGCACAGCACTACTCGTTCGCCGGCGGCATCTCTATCACGCTGGCCGAGGATTCCACGCTCAGCCAGGGCATGATCGAGATCCAGTCCGTGAATGTGAAGGGCACTGTTGCGTGGACTCCCGTGCTCGAGATCAATGGCACGCGACACCCGATCACCCATTCCCGCACCATCGTCGGTCGCGGAAGCGATGCGACCATCACCGTCGACGACACCGGCATCTCCCGCAAGCACGTCGAGATCCTGTGGGACGGGACGAAAGCGGAGGTCAACGACCTCGGTTCAACGAACGGCTCCCTCCTGAACGGCAATAAGGTCAACCGCGCGCCCCTTCCGCCAGACTCCGTCATCGACATCGGCAGGACCAGGATCGTGTTCAGGGTGCTGGCGCAGTCTGCCGGTTCTTCGGAGCTCTCCGGCCGGCGGGATGGCATTAGCTGATGAGTGAACTGACCCTCCTCATCCTGAGGATCGCCTTCCTCGTGGTGCTCTGGGGCTTCGTCTTCGCGATCGTCTATGCCCTCAGGTCTGACCTGTTCGGCCAGAAGGTACGCCGGCTTCCCGCCGCAGCGGCGGCGCAACCGACAGCACAGCCCCAGTACAGGGCGCCTGAACCCATGACTGAGCAGTTGTCCGCACCGCGCCAGGCTGCATCTTCACCACCAACCTCGTTGGATGCCCGCCGCCTGGTCATCACCGGTGGAGCGAAATCGGGGCTCGAGATGGACCTTCCCGCCGAAGCGATGACCATCGGGCGTTCCAACGAATCCGCGCTGGTGATCCGCGACGACTACACATCGACCCATCATGCTCGACTGCTGCTGTGGGCCGATGGCTGGGTTATCCAGGACCTGGATTCGACCAACGGCACCTTCCTGAATGGAACCCGCGTGCTGGTTCCGACGCAGGTGCCGTTGAACACGCCGGTCAAAATCGGCACGACGAGCTTTGAACTGCGGCGGTAACTGGATGACCACCACGGGGAAGAGTGCGGCAGTTTCGCACGTGGGCAAAGTCCGCAGCAATAACCAGGACAGCGGATACGCCGGCCAGTACCTGTTCGTCGTCGCAGACGGTATGGGTGGCCACGCCGGTGGCGACGTCGCCTCGGCTATCGCCGTCAAGCGGATCACCGAGACCGATCGGGCATACTCCTCTCCACACGACGCCGAGTTCGCGCTCCGCACCGCCCTGCTCGCCGCGAACTCCCTGCTCGCTGAGACCGTGTTCGAGCACGCCGAACTCACCGGGATGGGTACGACGGTGAGCGGCATCCTGCGTGTCAACAACCAGATCGCACTCGCGCACATCGGCGACTCCCGCATCTACCTCCTGCGTGGCAACGTCCTGACGCAGGTCACCGCTGACCACACCTTCGTGCAACGCCTCGTCGACAGCGGTCGCATCACGGCCGAAGAGGCTGCAGTGCACCCGCGCCGCTCCGTGCTCATGCGCGTGCTCGGCGACGTCGACGCGTCTCCGGAGATCGACACCGCCGTGCTCGACACCAGGTCGGGTGATCGCTGGCTACTGTGCTCCGATGGCCTCAGCAGCTATGTCACCGACGACAAGATGCACCTCGCCCTGTCGACGATTCCGGCCGCCCAGTCGGCCGCCGAGCGGCTGGTGAGAGACAGCCTCGATCAGGGTGCGCCCGACAACGTGACCGTGATCATCGTCGATATCGATGATTCGGCGGATTCCTCCCACCTGCCGCCGGTCACCGTCGGTTCCGCCGCCGTGCCGCTCGTCTTCGAGAACGATGTCGTGCGACGGCCCCTGCGGTTGCCGAGCCTTCTTCTGCATCCGCTGAAGGCCTCCCCACCCGAAGACAGCCACTTCGAACCGGAATCAGACGACTACCTGACGGCGCTGATCCAGGAGGATCGGCGCCGCGAGGTCCGTCGTCAGATCGGCTGGCTGGCGTTCATCGTGATCGTCGCCGGACTCATCGTGGCCGCCTGCGCGATCGGGTACGAGTTCACACAGCGCCACTACTTCGTCGGCGCCGAGAACGGTCGGGTCACCATCTTCCAGGGTGTGCAACAGGATCTCGGCCCCATCTCGCTGTCACACGTCTACCGCAGCACCACCCTGCAACTCGACGACCTGCCGCTCTACCAGCGCGACACTGTCGAGGCGACCATCAATGCAGACAGCATCGAGGATGCCGAACGCATCATCGAACAGCTCAAGAGTGTCGGGACGCCCTGACATCGCCGCCTCAACTGACACCGGAACCCTGTCGACGCTCACGTCGACGATCCGATTGCGCCTGAAAGTCCCCGCAAGGCTGCGTAACCTCGAGCTCGCGCTGCTCATCGTCGCGATCGGCATCGATGTGGGCGCCATCGCACTCGTGCAGCTCGGTGCGCTCGGCCAGCTCGAATCGAGCATGCTGGTTCAGGTCGGGATGCTCGGGGTGCTGGTTCTCGTGCTGCATGTCGTGCTGCGGGTCGTCGCCCGCGACGCCGATCCGCTGATCCTGCCCATCGCCACGGTTCTCAACGGCCTCGGCATCGCCATGATCTACCGCGTCGACCTGGCCTACGGGATGGCGGGCTGGGATAACGGGGGAGTGCGCCAGGTCGCCTGGACGGTGCTCTCGATAGTCATAGCGATCGCCGTGCTCCTCGTCGTGCGCAACCATCGCGTGCTGCAGCGCTATACCTATATCGCGATGGCCAGTGGCATCCTGCTGCTCATCCTGCCGATGCTGCCGCTGATCGGCAGTGACCTGGGAACCAGCGCACAGTTGTGGATTAAGATCGGGCCCTTCTCGTTCCAGCCCGGCGAGCTGGGCAAGGTCGCCCTGGCAATATTTTTCGCGGGTTACCTCGTAACCGCCCGGGATTCGCTCTCGATGGTCGGGCGGAAGATCCTCGGGATGCAATTCCCGCGGGCCCGCGATCTCGGTCCGGTGCTCGTCGTGTTCGCGGCATCCATGCTCGTGCTGGTGGTGCAACGTGACCTCGGAACCGCCCTGCTGTATTTCGGGCTGTTCCTGGTCATGCTCTATGTCGCGACCGGTCGCTCGAGCTGGATCGTGCTGGGTCTCGGGCTGTTCCTCCTCGGCGCGTTTGTGGCGAGCCAGACTCTCGGTTACGTGGGCGGTCGAGTGGATGCCTGGCTCGACGCGTTCAACCCTGAGATCTATGACGCTACCGGCGGCAGCTACCAGCTCGTGCAGGGGATGTTCGGTCTCGCCGATGGCGGCCTGATCGGCACCGGCCTGGGGCAGGGGAGTCCCGAGATCACGCCACTGGCCGAAAGCGACTACATCATCTCCGCGCTCGGTGAAGAGCTCGGGCTGATCGGCGTCTTCGCCATCCTGGGGCTTTATCTGCTCTTCGTCTCCCGCGGTTTCCGCATCGGATTCGCTGGACAGGATGACTTCGGTCGCCTCCTCGGCGTCGGGCTCTCTTTCGTCATCGCGTTGCAGGTCTTCGTGGTCATCGGCGGCGTGACAAGGGTCATCCCGCTGACCGGTCTCACGACCCCGTTTCTCGCGGCGGGAGGTTCGTCCCTCGTGGCCAACTGGATCATCGCCGCACTGCTGCTGAGGTTGTCGGATAGCGTCAGGAACCAGCCGCTACTCGTCGTCGACCCCATCCCTGACAGCCGTCTGGTGGTGAACAAGTGAATAAGGAACTGAAACGCGTCAGCACGGTCGTGCTGCTGATGTTCGTTGCGCTCTTCATCTCCACGTCGATCATCCAGGTGGTCGCCGTCGACAACCTGAAGGCAGACGGCCGCAACTCACGCACCCTCTACGCCAGTTACTCGGCCGAGCGCGGACCGATCCTCGTCGACGGTCAGCCCATCGCGCTGTCCCAGCCGAGTGACGACGAGTTCAAGTTCCAGCGGGTGTACACGAACGGGCCGCTGTACGCGCCCGTGACCGGATACCTCACCCTGAACCAGGGCAACACCGGGCTCGAGGATTCGCTCAACGACTACCTCAGCGGCACGTCGAACAACCAGTTCTTCGACCAGGTCAACGCGATCGTCACCGGCCAGAAGCCGAAGGGCGCCTCGGTGGAACTCACGATCGATCCGATCGTTCAACAGGCTGCCTGGGATGCGCTCGGCGACTACAAAGGTGCCGTCATCGCGATCCGGCCCAAGACCGGCGAGATCATCGCCATGGTGTCAAAGCCGACCTTCGACCCGAACCTGTTCGCCGTCCACGATTCCGCGCAGGTCATCGCGACCTACGACCAGTTACTCAATGACCCATCCGGGCCGCTGTTCAACCGCACGCTCGCCGGTGCCCTCGACCCGCCCGGTTCCACTTTCAAGCTCGTCGTAGCGTCAGCCGCCATTGACAGTGGGAGCTTCACGGCAGACAGCGCCTTCCCCAACCCCGCTACCCTGACGCTGCCGCAGTCGAGCTTCCAGATCAGCAACTCGGACGAAGCACCCTGCGGACCGGGGGACACCGCGACCATCGCCACCGCGGTCAGGCTGTCGTGCAACATCCCGATGGCCGAGCTAGGCCAGCAGCTCGGATACCGCGCCATCCTCGAGCAGGCCAATAAGTTCGGATTCAACGAGAGCATCGACGTTCCACTCACCTCAACCGCGAGCGTGTACCCGCGAGTGCTGGACGAGCCGAGCACGATGCTCTCGGCGTTCGGTCAGAGCGAGGTCCGGGCATCCCCACTCCAGATGGCGATGGTGTCGATGGCAATAGCCAATGGAGGAACGATCATGAAACCGAACCTGGTGGAGAGCATCCTGTCATCGAACCTGAACTCGATCGAGCAGTTCACCCCCACGGAATTCAGGCGGGCGATGAGCGAACAGACTGCCGCGACGATGAAGGGGCTCATGGTCGCATCTGTCGCCAACGGTGCTGCGAATACTGCCACAATAGATGGGGTCGATGTGGCGGGAAAGACCGGTACGGCAGAGAACGGCGCGGGTGATCCCTACACCCTGTGGTTCACCGGTTTCGCGCCGGCACAGGACCCCGAGGTTGTTGTCGCCGTCGTCGTACAGGATGGTGGCGGGCTGGGCCAGGATGGCCTGTCCAGCAGAATCTCAGCCCCCATTGGCAAGCAGGTATTAGAGGCGGTGTTGAACAGATGAGACCATCGAGTGGACTCACCTTCGGTGGCCGCTACCAGCTCTCCAGTCGCATCGCCATCGGTGGCATGGGTGAAGTGTGGCAGGCAACAGACCTGGTCATCGGTCGCACCGTCGCCATCAAAATCCTGAAGGACGAGTACCTCGGTGACCCCGGGTTCCTCGAGCGTTTCCGTGCCGAGGCGCGCCACGCGGCTCTTGTCAATCACGAGGGCATCGCCAACGTCTTCGACTACGGAGAAGAAGACGGTAGCGCCTACCTCGTCATGGAGCTCGTGCCCGGGGAGGCGCTGAGTGCGATCCTCGAGCGCGAGCGTGTGCTCTCGACCGACCGCGTCCTCGATATCGTCGCCCAGACCGCTGCAGCACTGCAGGCCGCCCACGCCGCCGGGCTGGTACATCGCGATATCAAGCCGGGAAACCTGTTGATCACGCCCGACGGCCGCGTGAAGATCACCGACTTCGGCATCGCTCGCATCGCCGACCAGGTCCCGCTCACCGCGACGGGCCAGGTCATGGGCACCGTGCAGTACCTGTCACCTGAACAGGCGAGCGGTCATTCGGCCTCACCGAGCACAGACATCTATTCGCTCGGCATCGTCGCGTACGAATCATTGGCTGGCCGACGCCCCTTCACGGGCGAATCGCAGGTCGCCATCGCCATGGCCCAGATCAACGAGACACCGCCCGAACTGCCGGCCACGGTTGCCGACCCGGTGCGCAATCTTGTCTACGCCTGTCTGGCCAAGAACCCTGCAGACCGGCCGGCCTCCACGTCCCACCTCGCCCGTGCAGCGCAGGCCCTGAGACGTGGAGATGTCGCAGCCGCCGCCGCTGCGGTGCCCGGCGTTCTCGGCGACGGCACTCTCGCAGCCACCGTCGGGCCCAACTATGGGCAAAACACCCAAGCCACCAGGGTCATGAGCACCCAGGGGCCGGTCCCTACCTCGACGGCGCCGATCGAGACCCGGACGCGCAACCCGTGGACGTGGCCGCTGGTTATCCTGATCTCACTACTGGCCCTGGTGCTGGTTGGCACGATCATTGCCCTCATCGTCAACCCGATCGAAAACCAGGAGGCACCGACGTCAGCACCCCCCACCCGTGCAGAGACGAGTTCGGCACCGCCCGCGTCCCCTCCGCCGCCCACGAGCGACAGAGTGGCTCTCGACCCGACGGAACTCGTGGGTCGAACCAGGGATGTCGTTGAGGCCCGACTGACCGAGCTCCGCCTCCTGCTCAACGGCAGGGATGGCACCGTCGCCCCTACCCCTGAGCAGGAGGGGCTGGCCTACAGCGCCACGCCCTCTGGCAACGTGCGTGTAGGCGAGACCATCACCGTTTCGTTCTATTCGGCCATTCCGGAGCAGCCGCCCACCGCTACGAAACCCGCACCGTCGGTGGCTTCGGCCGGTCCGTACCTCCCCGGCGCGGTCGTCACATTCACGTGGCCTGCCTACTCGGGCTGCCCGGCGGAGCACGTGCTGAGCGGCTTCAACGTACAGGCGATGAACGGAACCCCGCAGAATTCCAGCCAGCCCGCTAGCGCGACATCCGTCGACATTACGATCTCGAGCACGGTGGGAACCACGACCTCGGTGACCTACACCGCGGTATGTACCGATTTCGAGTCACCACTGTCTGACGCCACCTCCGTCACGGTCGTAACGGGACCCTAACGGTCGCAGTGGGCGCCAGAGTTCGTGTCGGCCCAGCGGTTACACTGTCGAGAGCATTGATTCCGCAGGTGTACCCGTGACGACCAGGAGATAGACCGTGATCGAAGGCGTGGCACAGGGTGTGCGTGAACTCGCCGGGCGCTACCAGGTCGGCGATCTCCTCGGGCACGGCGGCATGGCCGATGTACACGTGGGTACAGACAACCGACTCGGCCGACGTGTCGCGATCAAACTGTTGAAGCCGTCCCTGGCCCAGGATCCAGCCTTTCGCACCCGCTTCCGTCGCGAGGCACAGGATGCGGCCAAGATGGCCCATCCCACCATCGTCAGGATCTTCGACGCAGGCGAGGAGTCGGTCAGGGACGACCGCGGCGCTGAAGTTCTCGTGCCGTACATCGTCATGGAATACGTGGATGGCCAGTTGCTCAAAGATATCGTTGCCCGCGGGCCTCTCGAACCCGCAGAAGCCTGCCGCATCACTGGCCAGGTGCTGACCGCTCTCGAATACTCGCACCGCGCCGGAGTCGTGCACCGCGACATCAAGCCGGGCAACATCATGATCACCACGGGCGGCCAGGTCAAGGTGATGGACTTCGGTATAGCGAGGGCCATCTCCGATTCGTCGGCGACGATCGCGGAAACCAGCGCGATCGTCGGAACCGCTGCCTACTTCTCGCCTGAGCAGGCTCGCGGCGAGACCGTCGATGCCCGGACAGACCTTTACTCGACCGGCATCATGTTGTTCGAACTCCTTACCGGGCGCACACCGTTCAGGGGCGAGAACCCAGTCGCGGTCGCATACCAGCACGTCAACTCCGATGCTGCAGCACCGAGTTCGTTGAACCCGAGAGTGTCTCCGGCACTGGACGCCGTGGTGCTCCGCTCGCTGGCGAAAGACCGCTTCGGCCGGTATCAGAGCGCGAGCGATTTCCGGGCGGATGTCGAGACGGCCGCGGCCGGTTCTGTGCCCGTGCGCAAACAGGTAGCGACGAACGACTTCAACAGCACCCTTTTCGGAGTGAATCCGACGTCCACCGCCGGATCCGAGGCCGCCATCCGGCAACTGACGGTCGATCGTGATGACCGCGTCGCGCGCACCCAGAACCGCCCGCCCGTGGCCTGGATCTGGGCGGGAATCGTCACTATGGTGGCCGTGATCGTGGCCGTGATCTTCTGGACTTTCAACCTCACCCCCGCCAACCTCGCGCCAAACCTGTCGAGAGATGTGCCGAGCGTCGTGGGACAGAGCTACGAAGCGGGGGCGGCCACCCTCGAAGGCAGCGACCTCGTCCCCCGAAAACTCACGGAGTCCAGCGCCGACATACCTGAGAACGTCATCATCCGTACGGATCCGGTCTCCGGGATCCCGGTGTCGCCGGGCACAGCTATCAAGGTTTTCGTTTCGTCCGGCGAGGTGACCGTTGCCGTTCCCGATGTCTCCCGGTTGACCGAGGCCGATGCGATAGCCGGACTGGAAGCTCGGAAGCTCGTGTACGGAACCACGGCCAGGGACTATTCTCCCGACCTGCCGAACGGAGCTGTCATCCGGTCCGATCCTGCTGCCGGCGCGACTGTCGTGAGCGGGGAGAACATCCGGGAGGGTGACACGGTCGATCTCATCGTCTCCAATGGCCTCGTGAATGTGCCGGATCTTGCAGGAAGCTCACTGAAGAACGCGAATGATGCTCTCAGTGCCCTGCAACTGCCCGTGAGTGTGACGGCGGATCGGGGTTGTTCCGGCGGAACCGTGTCCGGTCAGTCCGTGGTCGGCGAACAGGCCCAGAAGACCGCAGTGACACTGCGAGTCTGCAGCGCCTGAGGTTCGGCCACCAGCCCGTTACAGCTTCACGAGCGGGTTGAGCCCGCGAGCCGTCTCAGCTGCGGCGGGGAGGCCGGCTACCGCGAGCCAGTTACCGAGCATCCGGTATCCACCCTCGGTGAGCACAGACTCCGGGTGAAACTGCACACCGAAAATGGGCTGGCTCTCATGCCTAACACCCATGATCACTCCCCCCTCCGTTCGCGACGTCACCACGAGGCCATCAGGAACCGTGGAATCGACGACTGCGAGTGAGTGGTACCTCGTGGCACGGAAGGGATGAGGCACACCGTCGTAGAACCCGCTGCCGTCGTGATCGATCATCGACGTCTTGCCGTGCATGAGCTCGTCCGCATGGGTCACTGTCGCACCCATCGCCTCAGCGATCGCCTGGTGCCCGAGACACACTCCCAGAAGCGGCTGGCCAGCGGCGAGTGCGGCATGAACGATGGGGATGCTCACACCGGCGTCCGCCGGAGTTCCGGGGCCGGGCGATAGCAGCACGGCGTCGTACCTGCTGATGACCTCTGCCACCGCATCCACCGAGAAGGCGTCATTTCGAAGCACCTCCGTTTCGGCGCCGAGCTGGATCAGGTACCCGTTCAGCGTGTAGACGAAACTGTCGTAATTGTCGATGACGAGTACGCGCGTCATGGTTGCTCCACCGTGACCTCCTGTGGTGTGACGAAGTGATCGGCCCAGGGGAACACCCAGAGCACGAGGGCGGCGAGCACGGCCGCTATAAGAAGGATAAGCAACAACAACCTCGTCCACCATGGGCCGGGCAGTATGCGCCAGAGCATGCCGTACATCAGCCGCCTCCGTTGGCTTGGCTCAGCTCGGCGATCTCGGCGGGTGCCCCGCCAGATCGGGGGAACCAGGTGTCGAATAACGAGTACACGATGATGCGTTCGTCGGCAGTGAAGACCGGGTTGCAACTCGTCAGCGTGAGTATTCGATCGGTAGCCGCAATGTCGGGTGATTGCGGAACCGGCTCGAGCACACCGACACCTGTTGCCGGCACATACTCGAGGCTGCGGACGACGTAGCGATACCAGCCCGCCTCCATCTCGAAGTAGATGGAGTCACCGACCTGAAGCTTCTCGATATCGAAGAAGGGTGAACCATTGCCCGTGCGATGCGCAGCAAATGCAGCGTTGCCCACGTCCCCGGGTATCTGCGTCCCCGGGTAGTGCCCTATCCCGTTTCGGAGAACATCGGCATCAATTCCCTCTGCGACAGGCTTTGTATAGTCCGCACCCAGTCGCGGCACGATGAGGTTGGCAAATTGCACCGCGTTTTTGGGGGCGGCCACAATGACGGGGGGTCCGGGATCGGGGCGCCCGGCGGGTTCCTCTGGCGTCGGCGGGTCACCCTTGCTCCAGGACTGACTGAGGGCCTGCGCTTGAACTGATTGGGCGTTGCTGCTGAGAAGGTTTCCCAACCAGACCTGCCAGCCCAGAAAAAGCAGCACCACCACTCCAGCAGTGATGAGTAGTTCACCCAGCACGCCCACCACGCTCAGGCGACGGCGCAACCTCAAAGCCTGCTTCTCGTGGCCACGGTTCAGGCGGCGCCCCTCCACTGTGGCCATAGTGTCGATTCTAAACCGCCGAGACCGTGTCGAACCCCCGTGATTGCTGGGTGCCCAGTATGGTCCAGCAGCTATCAGGCTAGGATCTTCTCCATGGCTCGTACGACATCACGCTCGAAGACCGACCGTCCCGCCGAAAACCGCACTGGTGAGCAAGCGCCGAACGCCGTGTGGTTCAAGCCCGTCATGTTCGGCTTCATGCTTCTCGGGCTCATCTGGATCATCGTGTTCTACGTGAGCAACAACACCCTTCCGATTCCTGACATCGGTGCAGGCAACATCCTGATCGGTTTCGGAATCATGTTCGTCGGCTTCCTGATGACCACTCGCTGGCGCTAGGCCCACTCGACGCTGTGGCGGCCTGACCAGCACTTCGCGGCTGGAGGCCCGATAACTACACGGGTGTAGTTATACCCATTGTGGAAAGCCTGTGGATAACTTTCCGGCCGGGTTGATTCCGCCCAACCGGTCCCAGCTCACGGCAATGAGGGGCTGTGCCGATCAAAAGCTGTAAAGCTGGATCCCCACGACAGTCAGTCCGAGAACCGTAGCCACGATGCCCGCCACGAGGGCGACCTGGGTCGAGCGTTGATCGCGGCGACGGGTCCGCAGGTAGACAAGCGCGACCGCGCTTCCCACGATGAGGCCACCGAGGTGCGCCTGCCAGGCGATGTTCGTGCCGGGCAGGAAGCCGATGACCAGGTTCAACCCGATCACGAGCAACAGCTGCACGTTATTGCCGCCCAGCTTCCGCTGGATGACGAAGTAGGCCCCGAGCAGGCCGAAGATCGCACCGGATGCCCCCACCACCGGCGTGTACGGCGCTAGCAGCAGCACGGCCACCGATCCGCCCAGCCCGGCGATCAGGTACAGGGCCAGGAATCTCAGCCGTCCCACCATTCCCTCGAGCAGCGGCCCGAAGATGAACAGGGAGAACATGTTGAAGAGGATGTGCAGCAATGAACCCTGCGAGTGCACGAACAGGGCCGTCAGCAACCTCCACGGTTCCGTTGCCGTGAGTGGACCATAAAATGCCAGCGCACTGGTGACGGGGCTCCCTGGAAGTACCTGGAGCACATAGACCAGCGCGGTGACACCGATAATGCTGAACGTGACGACCGGAGCATCCCTGGTGCGCCGCAGTGAGCTGAGAATCGCGGGCTTGCGCTTGGGCGCGGTGGCCTGCGCCTCCCTGATGCATTCGGGGCAGTGCACACCGACGGCCGCCTGTGTCTGGCACTGCGGGCAGATGGTTCGTCCGCAGCGCTGGCACAGGATGTAGCTCTGGCGGTCGGGGTGCCGGTAGCAATGACTAGCCGAGTTGCTCGGCGCGCTTGACACCGAGGTTCAGACCTCGTCGATGGTGACGCTCTCGATGACGACATCGGTGAGCGGCTTGTCGCGGCCATCGGTGTCGACGGCTTCGATCGCATCGACGACGCGCTTTGAATCCTCGTCAGCAACGACACCGAAGATGGTGTGCTTGCCCTGCAACCAGGGGGTGGGCACCGTTGTGATGAAGAACTGCGACCCGTTGGTGCCCTTGCCTCCGCGGGTTCCCGCGTTGGCCATTGCCAGCACGTAGGGCTGCGAGAAGTTGAGGTCGGGGTGGATCTCGTCGTCGAACTCGAATCCGGGGCCACCTGTGCCCTGGCCCAACGGGTCACCACCCTGAAGCATGAACTGCTTGATGATGCGGTGGAAGACGATGCCGTCGTACAACTTGTCTGTCGACACCTTGCCGGTCGCGGGGTGCTTCCACTCGATGGTGCCAGAAGCAAGGCCTGAGAAGTTCGCCACAGTCTTCACGGCGTGGTTGCCGAAGAGGTTGAGCTTGATGGTTCCGAGTGAAGTATTCATGGTTGCGACCGCTGTATGCATGGGCTAAGTCTTGCATAGGCACCCTGTGCGCGTACCCCGCATCACCCAGTCGCCTCACAGGCAACGTATTACCTCTCATCCATGCGACATGACAGTATGGTGAGACGTTTCGATCCCCACTGGAGGTTTTCCCTCATGGCACTATCACGCAAGCGCCGTAAAGAGCTCAAAAAGTTGAAGGGCCAGGCCGGAGACCTGTGGGACGACCAGAGGGAACTGCTTGAGCACGCGAACCGTGTCGCTCGCGAAGCTCGCCGCCAGGCTTCCCACTACGCACGCGAAGAAGTCTCTCCTCGCATCCGCGACAAGTACGACGACACCCTGCGTCCCGTGGTCGACACCGCGCGGGCAGCTGCCGAAACTGGCCTCTCCACTGCCCGTTCAGCGGCAAGCCACACTCGCCACCGTATCTCCGACGACGTCATCCCCGGAGTTACATCAGCACTCGGCGCCGCACTCGCCGCGATCGAGGTAGCGAAGAATCACCAGGTGCAGGATGCGATGAATCGTGCCGCGAAGTTCGGCAACGACGTTGGAACACGGGTCGGCATCGTCAAGCCGAAGCCGTCGGTAGGACCGGGCAAGTACATCCTTATCGGCTTCGGCGTTGTCGCTTTCGCCGTCGTGGCCTATGCAGCGTGGCAGACGCTTCGCGCCGACGACGACCTGTGGGTCGAGGAGACCGCCATCGAGACTCCGCTCGCAAACGAGAGCTGATCCAGCCTCCATCGAAACGGCCAGCATCGCGGTGCTGGCCGTTTCTCTGTTAACCGCGGTTGCCGGTCGGCTACGAGGGCTGGCCTTCCCGGAAGGCTTTCAGGCCGACATCGACCAGGCTCACCCGCGGAAGATCCTGCACTTCGGCCAACGCGAACCAGCGCGCCTCGTTGCTCGAGCCGTCAACCTCGTGGGTGAGTTCACCAGCGATGATTCGCGCCTCGTAGACGATCCGAAACGAGTGCAGCGACACACCGGCCAAGCCGAGCCGCGCGTGCCCTGGGATCACGATGGAGTCTGCGTTGAGTAGGCGTTCCAGCGAGGCAGTGAACCCGGTTTCCTCGCGGATCTCGCGGATCGCGGCATCCATCGGCTGTTCGCCCTCCTCGATCCCTCCACCAGGCAGTGACCATTTTCCGCCCTCGTGCCAGTAGGTGAGGAGGATGGCCCCATCGACGACGATCACACCGTATGCGCCGACGCGGATATCCATGACGAAAGCTTAGGGCCGGAAGTCTGATGCAACGAAAAAGCGCCACCCTGGCCGGGCGGCGCTTATCCAACCTGTGGAGCCTAGGGGAATCGAACCCCTGACCTCCTGCTTGCAAAGCAGGCGCTCTACCAATTGAGCTAAGGCCCCGTGCACCACGACTCCCTGCGGATCCGTAACTCTCGGTTGTGCTGTTTGAGTGATCTCACAGAGACTGGTCTCCTGTGAAAACCACCCTGATGTAGCCGGTGATTCTGGGTCTTTCGGTGGGGATACGAGGACTTGAACCTCGGACCTCTTCGTTATCAGCGAAGCGCTCTAACCGCCTGAGCTATATCCCCCAGACCAGATAAGAACTTACCTTATCCAGACCAGATTCACGTAATCGGTCAGTTGTTGGTGAACCCGACCAGCAGCCCGCCGGTAATCCTCACGCTGAAGTTGTACAGCATGCTGGCGATCGCGCCGAGGGCAGTACCCACGACCACATTGAGCACGGCGATGACGATGGCGAACAACGCGACCTGACTAAGCGAGACACTCGTCGTCACGCTGAAGGTAGGCTCACCGAGGACGTCTTTCAGGATCGCGTCCAGGTCTCCAAAGATGCCCGTCGAGTTCAGCACTACCCAGATCAGCACCACTGCGACCACGAGCACGATTCCGAGCGACACGGTAATCAGGAACGAGAACTTCACAGCAGACCAGAAGTCGATGTAAACCAGCTTGAGACGAACCTGCTTGGTGGCTACCTGGCGTTGAGACTTTCGCTGCAGCTTCTCGGCGACACTACTCATCTATCGACTCGTCCTTCCCAGAGGATTCCACAACATTATGGCCGGGCTCGACCGGAACGTCGGGTTCCTGGTTTTCTAGATTTCGTTCGCTGTTGCGAGCGATGGCGATGATCCGGTCGTCCTCCGCAAATCTGGCGAAGACCACTCCCATGGTGTCACGACCCTTCGCTGGAACCTCGGCGACAGACGAGCGTACCACCTTGCCGCTGGCAAGAACCACGAGCACTTCGTCTTCGTCGTCGACGATGAGCGCGCCGGCGAGGTCACCCCTTGCTTCGGCGAGTTTCGCAACCTTGATGCCGAGGCCACCCCTGTTCTGCACTCGATACTGGTCGACGGAGGTGCGCTTGGCATATCCACCCTCGGTGACAACGAAGACATACCCACTGTCGGTGACAACGCTTGCCGACAGCAACTGGTCTTCATTGCGGAAGTGCATGCCGATGACACCGGATGTTGACCGACCCATGGGCCGCATTGCTGCATCGGACGCAGTGAATCGAATCGACATCCCCTTGCGCGAGACCAGCAGCACGTCTGAATCCTCTTCGACGAGCATCGCCGAGACGACCTCATCGCCCTCCCGCAGGTTGATCGCGATGATGCCGCCGGTGCGGTTTGTGTCGTATTCGGTAAGCGCCGTCTTCTTGACCAGGCCCCCACGGGTGGTGAGTACGAGATATTTGGCGGCAGCGTAATCCGGGATATCGAGGATCTGTGCGATCTCTTCCCCTGCCTGCATGGCGAGCAGGTTGGCGACGTGCTGGCCTTTGGCGTCACGCCCCGCTTCCTGCAACTCGTAGGTTTTGGCACGGTAGACCCGGCCAGTGTTCGTGAAGAACAACAGCCAGTGGTGGGTGGTTGTGACGAAGAAGTGGTCAACCACGTCATCCGCCCTCAGCTGCGCGCCCTTGACGCCACGACCACCGCGGTGCTGGCTGCGGTAGTTGTCGCTCCGCGTGCGCTTGATGTAGCCACCTCGAGTGACGGTCACCACCATCTCTTCTTCGGGGATGAGGTCTTCTATGCTCATATCGCCGTCGAAGCCGAACATGATCTCGGTGCGACGCTCATCGCCATACTTCGCTACGAGCTCGGTGAGTTCTTCACTCACAATGTCGCGCTGAAGCTGGGGGCTGGC
The DNA here is from genome assembly GCF_014645015.1 of Salinibacterium xinjiangense. Lineage (GTDB taxonomy): Bacteria > Actinomycetota > Actinomycetes > Actinomycetales > Microbacteriaceae > Rhodoglobus > Rhodoglobus xinjiangensis. The sequence continues at coordinate 93,233 of NZ_BMLC01000004.1, read as the reverse complement.
GAGGATCACTTTGAACCCAGCGATCTCGACTTCGATCGCCGCGAGATCTTCCATGATCTTCTGGCGTTCGAGTGCCGCAAGACGGCGCAACTGGAGATCGAGAATCGCCCTGGCCTGAAGCTCGTCGACCGCCAGCAGGGTGATGAGACCCTCGCGCGCCTCTTCCACTGTGGGCGAACGGCGGATCAGGGCGATGACCTCATCGAGAGCATCCAGCGCTTTCACGTATCCCCGGAGGATGTGTGCGCGTTCCTCAGCCTTGCGGAGCCGGTAGGCCGTGCGCCTGACGATGACGTCGATCTGATGGGTGGCCCACGCCGTGATGAACCCGTCGATCGAGAGCGTGCGCGGGATCCCGTCGACGATCGCGAGCATATTCGCGCCGAAGTTCTCCTGCAGCTGTGTGTGCTTATAGAGGTTGTTCAGCACGACCTTGGCGACAGCATCGCGCTTGAGCACGACGATGAGTCGCTGGCCCGTGCGACCGGATGTCTCGTCCCTGATGTCGGCGATGCCGGCGAGTTTTCCGTCCTTCACGAGGTCGGCGATCTTCAGTGCCAGGTTGTCTGGGTTGACCTGGTAGGGCAATTCGGTCACGACGAGGCAGGTGCGACCCTGAAGCTCTTCGACAGTGACGACTGCGCGCATGGTGATGGAGCCACGCCCCGTGCGGTACGCGTCCTGGATCCCCTTGATTCCCAGAATTTGGGCTCCGGTCGGGAAGTCAGGTCCCTTGACACGCTGGATCAGCGCCTCGATCAACTCTTCCCTGGTCGCGTCGGGGTTGGCCAGGTGCCAGAGGGCGCCCTCACCCACTTCGCGAAGGTTGTGCGGCGGAATATTCGTGGCCATGCCGACCGCGATTCCGACGGAACCGTTGACGAGAAGGTTGGGGAAGCGACTCGGTAGTACCGTCGGCTCCTGCGTACGACCGTCGTAGTTGTCCTGGAAGTCGACGGTGTCTTCTTCCATGTCGCGGACCATCTCCATGGCCAGAGGAGCCATCTTGGTCTCGGTGTAACGGTGGGCCGCTGCGCCATCGTTTCCGGGGGATCCGAAGTTGCCCTGCCCGAGAGCAAGGGGATACCTTAGGCTCCACGGCTGCACCAGCCGAACGAGGGCGTCGTAGACCGAGGAGTCACCGTGCGGGTGGAACTGGCCCATCACGTCGCCGATGACGCGGGTGCACTTCGAAAACCCCTTGTCCGGGCGGTAGCCACCGTCGTACATCGCATAGATCACACGGCGGTGCACGGGCTTCAATCCGTCGCGCACCTCGGGTAGCGCGCGACCGACGATGACACTCATGGCGTAGTCGAGGTACGACCGCTGCATTTCGAGCTGGAGGTCGACCTGCGTGATCTTGTCGTGCGTATGATCAACGATCTTGTCGCTGAATATCGATTCTTCTGGTTCTGTTACGTCAGCCATTGGTGTGCCCTAAAAGTCGTTACGCCGCGAAAGTGGTGAGTTCTAGATATCCAGGAAGCGGACATCTTTGGCGTTGCGCTGGATGAAGTTGCGTCGTGATTCGACGTCTTCGCCCATGAGCGTGGAGAAGATCTCGTCAGCGGCGGCCGCATCATCCAGGGTGACCTGCAAGAGGGTGCGAGTCGCTGGATCCATCGTGGTCTCCCACAGCTCCTTGTAGTCCATCTCGCCGAGCCCCTTATAGCGCTGGATGCCGTTGTCTCGCGGTACACGCTTCCCCGAGGCGAGCCCGAGCTCCATCAGCGCATCCCGCTCCCGGTCGCTGTAGACATACTCGTGCTGGGCGTTGCTCCACTTCAACCTGTACAGCGGTGGCTGCGCGAGGTACACGTAGCCCAGGTCGATGAGCGGTCGCATGTAGCGAAAGAGCAGTGTGAGCAGCAGTGTCGTGATGTGCTGGCCGTCGACGTCGGCATCTGCCATCAGTACGATCTTGTGGTACCTGGCCTTGGTGGGGTCGAAGTCCTCCCCGACACCGGCGCCGAACGCGGTGATCATCGCCTGCACTTCGGCGTTTCCGAGAGCGCGATCGAGTCGCGCCTTCTCAACGTTCAGGATCTTGCCGCGCAGAGGGAGGATCGCCTGGAACTCAGGGTTCCTGCCCTGCACGGCCGAGCCCCCGGCCGAGTCACCCTCGACCATGAAGATCTCGGACAGCGCAGGGTCTTTGCTCGAGCAGTCGCGCAGCTTTCCGGGCATCCCGCTGGATTCCAGAAGCCCCTTACGGCGGGTCTGCTCACGCGCCTTCCTCGCAGCGATTCGCGCCTGGGAGGCCTGGATGGCTTTGCGGATCACGTCGCGCGCCTGGGTGGGGTTACGGTCGAACCAGTCGCCAAGCTGCTGGCCGGCCAGCTTCTGCACGAATGCTTTCGCTTCGGTGTTGCCCAGCTTGGTTTTGGTCTGGCCTTCGAACTGCGGTTCGGCTAGCTTGACGGAGATTACAGCGGTGAGACCTTCGCGGACGTCGTCACCGGAGAGATTCTCGTCCTTTTCCTTGATGATGTTCTTCTCACGCGCATAGCGGTTGACGAGAGTCGTCAGCGCGGCCCTGAAGCCTTCTTCATGGGTGCCACCCTCGTGGGTGTTGATCGTGTTGGCATAGGTGTGCACGCTCTCGGTGTATCCATTAGTCCACTGCATCGCTACTTCGAGCGAGATCTTCTTATCGAAGTCCTCCCACTCGAACGCGATCACATCGGGGTGGATGAGGTCGTTCTTTTTCGCCTTGTTCAGGTACTCGACGTAGTCGACCAGTCCGCGCTCGTACATGTAGCTCTCGGAGACTTCTTCGTCGCCGCGCTCATCCGTGATGGTGATGCGCAGTCCCTTGTTCAGGAATGCCATCTGCTGGAACCTGGCACGGAGGGTCTCGTAGTCGAACTCGACGGTCTCGAACGTCTCCCTGCTCGGCCAGAAGGTCTGCTGGGTGCCTGTTTCGTCTGACGATTCGCCCTTCTGGAGGGGCCCGGTGGGCACGCCATCCTTGAAGCTCATACGCCAGACGGCGCCCTGTCGCCGAACCTCGGTGTCGACCTCGCTCGACAGCGCATTGACCACCGAGATACCGACGCCGTGCAGTCCACCCGACACCGCGTAACCGCCGCCGCCGAACTTTCCACCAGCGTGCAGGATCGTCATGACGACCTCGACCGTCGACTTCTGCTCCTGCTGATTCAGGTCGACAGGGATGCCGCGACCGTTGTCGCGCACGCGCACCGAACCGTTGGCCCGGATCCACACGTCGATCGTGTCGCAGTATCCGGCGAGAGCTTCATCCACCGAGTTGTCGACGACTTCGTAGACGAGGTGATGAAGACCCCGCGGACCGGTTGAGCCGATGTACATTCCCGGCCGCTTTCGAACAGCTTCCAATCCTTCGAGGATCTGGATCTGGTCGGCGCCGTAGCTGTCAGCAGCAACGTGTCCGTTGGAGAGGGTTCCGTGGGCGCTCGAGTCGTCGGGGATACGGGGGAGGGCTTGTGCTTCGCTATCGCCGCGCGCGCTGTCTGTCATTTTGAATTAGGCTCCTGCCGATTCGGTACTCGCCATCCGGGGCAGAAATCTCCACACAGGGAGGGGCGCCCGACGGCCTCGACAAGTCTACCAAAAAGCACCTCAGCAAGGGGCTGATTCGGCCATCTGGGGACTGTTCCCGTAACGGGTGACCAGATTTGCCCTGCTAGCCGTACGTATCGCGTGGGCCGCGGCCTGGAATTGATCTAAGCCCTCGTTTCCAGGAGGGGGCGTTCGGGCCCTCAAAGCGAACGGACTCGATTCCCGCATCCGGGAAGCGCTGGGCGATCGTGGTGGTGATCTGGGAACGCATCAACCGGAGCTGAGTCGCCCATGCGGTGGAGTCGCACGAAATCGTCAACACACCATCCTCGATTCCCTGAGGCGACGAGTGTTCAGCAGTGTCGACACCGACGATCGCGGGCCAGGAGGTGAGCAGGGCAGAGCGGGCTAACGGAGAGGTCCAGCCCATCTTCGAGGTGAGCCCGTCGATGACGTCAGCGAGCCCATGCGGGTCCCGGCCCTCCGCAAACGGGACGCTCGCACCCTCCTTCTTATTTTTTTTCCGCTTCCTGGCTGTCGCCGACCTCGTGCTCGCGTCTCCGAAGACCTTTCGGAACCTCAGGTAGACAGCGACATGCTCATCGCGACCGCTGTCGATGGCGAGGTCGTCATCATCGCTTTCGTCCTGTTCGCTGTCATCGCTCATCATCGGACACCACCTTCCCACCTTTGATGCGCACGACGGTTCCCGCAAGCTGCTCAGGCACATCACCGAACACTGCCGCCGTGATCAGGACCTGCTCGAAGTCGCCGACAGCCGTCGCGAGTCGACCGCGTCGTGACTCATCGAGTTCTGCGAAGACGTCATCGAGGATCACGACCGGGTCGCCGGATGACGACTCGCGCCGAAGCACTTCAGCCGAGGCGAGTTTCAATGCCAGGGCGAATGACCAGGACTCCCCGTGGCTGGCGTACCCGCGGGCGGGCATCCCATTCAGCTCGAGGATCACGTCATCCCGGTGAGGCCCACCCAGCGTGATTCCCCGCTCCATCTCCGAGCGCCTGAGACGCGAGAGAGACGCGCGGAAACCCTCGGTGACCATGACATTCTCAAGCGGACCCGACCTTGTCGCCGAGGAATCCACTGTGTCATCATCAGCGCTGCTCGCAAAAATGCTGAGGTAGCTGGACACCTTTGCCGCATGGTCAGCTCCCGCGATGCTCCGGTATGCCCGTGCGACCTCGGGGCTGAGTTCAGCGAGTAGTGAACTCCTCGCGACGATGATCTCTGAGCCGAACGATACGAGCCGCTCGTCCCAGATATCGAGGGTAGACAGGTCGCTCCGCGCATTTCGGGCCGTCTTCAACAGGGTATTGCGCTGACGAAGAACCCTCTCGTAGTCGGCGATCACCCCGCTCATGCGCGGAGTGCGCAGCACCAGGAGCTCATCCAGGAAGCGGCGCCGCCCGGATGGATCACCGCGCACGAGTGCGAGGTCTTCTGGTGCGAACAGGACGCTGGAGAAGTAACGCGGAAGTTCCCGGGTCTTGATTGCGGAACGGTTGATCTGCGCCCGATTGGCACCCGCACGATTGAGTTGCACCTCAGCCAGGATCTCGCGTTCGCCGTGCACGAGGCGGGCCCTGACGATTGCCGAATCCTGCCCCTGGCGGATCATGGCATGGTCAGTGGAGACGCGGTGGGAACCGAGGGTGCTCAGGTAACCGAGCGACTCCACGAGGTTCGTCTTCCCCTGGCCATTGCTACCGACGAAGAGGTTGGCTCCGGGATTCAGCGCGACGTCGAGGGTCTCGTAATTCCTGAAGTCGGTGAGGGTGAGATGAGAGACGATCACTGGGTCACGTCGTTCAACTCTTACGAGCGGCGTGGCCACCAAACTGGTTACGGAGAGCCGCGACGGCCTTCATCGATGGCGAATCCTTCTGGCGTGAGACGAATCTCGCAAAGATCGCGGCACTGATGGTGGGCACGGGTACCGCGCGATCCAATGCCTCGTGGACGGTCCACCGACCCTCGCCCGAATCTTCGACATAACCACTGATTTCTGTAAATTCTGGATCTTCCTCGAGCGCCTTAACGAGAAGCTCGAGCAGCCATGACCTAACAACAGTCCCGCGCTGCCATGCCTTAAAAGAACCCGTCACGTCGGTGACCAGATCTTTACGACTATCCAGCAACTCATAACCCTCAGCCCACGCCTGCATCAGCGCGTACTCGATGCCGTTGTGCACCATCTTGACGTAGTGCCCCGCACCGATCGGGCCGGCATGCACGAACCCCTCATTCCGCGGACCCGCGGGTCGCAGCGCATCAAAAATCGGCATGGCGCGCTCTATATCGGCTGCGTCCCCGCCGGCCATAAGCCCGTAACCGTTCTCCAGCCCCCAAACTCCGCCGGAAACGCCGACATCCAGGAATCTGATCTCTTTCGTTGCGAGGAAATCCCCGTGCACTGCATCGTCGGTGTACCGCGAGTTTCCACCATCAATCACAAGATCACCGGCACTCAGTACATTCGCCACGCTGTGAATGACGTCATCGGTGATCTTGCCCGAGGGGACCATGACCCAAACGATCCTGGGGGCGGGGAGCGCCAGCGCAAGGTCTTCGAGACTCGCAACATCGGTCACTGCCGGATCCGGGTCGTACCCCGTGACGGTGAGCCCCTGTGTGCGCAAACGCGCACGCATGTTATTGCCCATTTTTCCCAGGCCGATGATGCCGATGTGCATCGAAAAACTCCTCAGGAGTAGGGGTGGTTAGCGCAACAGCAGGTTGGGCTGGAGTAGATATTTGTAATTGTCCGCCCCGGGCTGATCTTTCGAAGACTGGCTCGTGATCAGCACCGGTCCCGGCTTATTGGGATTGTCGGTCTTCGTGAAAGAGATGCGGACAAACTCGGAATGGACGGAACTGAGGCCATCGAGCAGGAACTGGGGTTTGAGTGAAACGACGGTGTCAACGCCAGTGAGGAACGCGTCGATTGATTCGGATGCCTGGGCTTGCTCCGAGCCGATGGCCTCAAGGGTTACTCCCTCGATGGTGAAGGTGAATCGAAGAGCCGCCTCTCGCTCCAGCACGAGGGACACCCGCCGTACGGCTTCGATGAGTTCAGCGGTGTTGATGACTGCATAGTTGTCGACGGTGTCTGGAAACAGACGTCGTACCGGGGGGAAGTTGCCCTTGATCAGCAGCGAGGTGACCGTCTTCTTGTCGGCCCGGAAGGCAATTAACTCGCGATCATCGGTGCTTGTGATTGCCACCGATATATTGCCGCTGTGCCCAAAGGTCTTGCCGATCTCGACAAGTGTCCTCGCTGGAACGAGCGCTGTTGCTGTTTCGACTCCCGAGTTACCCGCGTCCCATTCGATCTGACGGATTGCGACACGATAGCGATCTGTCGCTACGAGGGAGACGCTGTTCTCAGAAACTTCGAGCTGGACGCCCGTGATGACCGGCGTCACGTCATCCCGGGACGCGGCGACCGCGACTTGCGCGATTGCTGCAGCGAAGTCCTCAGCGCGAAGTATGCCTGCTTTTTCCGACACCTGGGGGAGGGTTGGATACTCTTCGACCGGCATGCTGAGAAGCGTGAAGTGGCCAGCTCCACATGCGACGGTGATTCGCCCCTCATCAGTGGAGAAAGTAACCGGCGCGTTGGGGAGCCGGCTCGCGATATCGGCGAGGAGGCGACCAGAGACCAGCACGCGGCCGGGCTCTTCAACGGTTGCGCTGATCTCGGTACGAGCCGACACTTCATAGTCAAATGACGAGAGTATGAGTCCGTCTTTGGTTGTTTCAATCAGGATGCCACTCAGGATCGGCAGCGTCGTGCGCTGTGGAAGCAGCTTGACGGCGAATGAGACGGCTTCACTGAACACATCGCGATTTACCTGGAACTTCACTTAGTTCACCCCTAACGCGTTGTGTGGACTGGCCGGTTAATACTGGCACAGGCGGCCCGCGCCCGGACCATGGGTTGATTCTCGAGCAAAATCTTCTTTATAAAGAACAACATTCTTAACCGTTGTGGAGACTGTGGATAACCCTCTCACTTCGATGCATCCACTGGAAACTACATGCGTGTGAGTTGTGTAGTACGGCTCGGATTAACTACGGAAGTCGCAGGCCGTGAAGCGCTCATGCCAGCGCGGAGTCCACAGGGTCTTTTTTTGTATCAACAGGATGGACGGCGAGTCGGGCTAGTTATCCACAGGGGTTTCACACGGTGTGGAAACTAGCCAGCGGGACGGGGCTAGGGCTTGAAGCGATGGTTCTGCTTGATGCGGCTCGTGAGTTCAGTGACCTGGTTGTAGATAGAGCGGCGCTCCTTCATCAGTTCGGTGATCTTCTTGTTCGCGTACATGACAGTGGTGTGGTCACGGTTGCCGAACAGCTGGCCGATTTTGGGGAGCGAGAGGTTGGTCATCTCTCGGCAGAGATACATGGCAATCTGTCTGGCGGTGGCGACGGCCTGGGAGCGCGAGGATCCGTAGAGATCATCGATGGTCAATTTGAAGTACTCGGCAGTGTGATTGATGATGTCTACCGGCGCGATGACATTGTCTTCGTCGAGGGTGATGAGGTCTTTGAGGACTGTCTGGACGAGAGCAAGGTCGACGGACTGTTTGTTTAGGCTCGCGAAGGCCGTGACCCTGATGAGAGTGCCCTCGAGCTCGCGGATATTCGACGACACCTTCGTCGCCATGTATTCCAGGATGTCATTCCCGATCTGGAGCTTCTCGCTCTGGGCCTTCTTACGAAGGATGGCGATGCGTGTCTCGAGGTCTGGAGCCTGCACGTCGGTGATGAGGCCCCATTCGAATCGGGACCGCATCCTGTCCTCGAACCCGGTGAGATGCTTCGGGGGTAGGTCGCTGGTGATTACGAGCTGCTTGTTGTGGTCGTGCAGCGTATTGAAGGTGTGGAAGAAGGCCTCCTGGGTCGAGTCTTTACCCTGGAGGAACTGGATGTCGTCGATCAGGAGGATGTCGATCTCGCGATAACGGGATTGGAAGACTGAGGCCCTGTTATTGGCGATGGAGTTGATGAAGTCGTTGGTGAACTCTTCGGAGCTGACATACCGAACTCGGATGCCCGGATACAGACTTTCCGCGTAGTGGCCGATGGCGTGCAGTAGGTGGGTTTTTCCCAGCCCTGATCCGCCATAGATGAAGAGAGGGTTGTAGGCCTTGGCGGGTGCTTCGGCCACGGCTACGGCCGCAGCGTGGGCGAAGCGGTTCGACCCACCGATAACGAAATTATCGAAACTGTATTTGGGATTGAGGCGAGAGTCCGAGCGGCGAGGTTGGTCGATCGGGGTCACCACGATTGGCTCTATATAGAGCTGTTCTGTCGGGTCTGCTGATTGCTCGAGAATATCCTGCTGGATATCCGGATTCACGACGATCGCGAAGTTCGACACGTCCTCGTCATCACTCAAACCGGCGATGGCATTCAGTAGCGGCAGGCGGATGCGTTGTTCGAGCATGCTGCGGGTTAGTTCGTTTGGTACCTCGAGGTATAGCGTTCCAGCCATCACGCCCTTGGGCTCGATGAGGTTGATGAACCCGACGAGTTGCGGTGTGATGCGGTCATCAGCCGTCAGCCGCGATAGAACCGATTGCCAGATATTTCGGGTCGGGTCGGGTGATTCCGACATTGATGCCACATCCTCTTTAGTGTTCTACTAACAGGGTTATCCACTGCCCCGGTCGACCCGTCCGCGGTCGGAAAGCCCTAAACCGCCCATATTTCGGCAGGCCTTCACCTTAGTTGTCCACAGCATGTCGGTACCAACCCCAGTTACCCGCATGTGGATAATGCAGGATCGACCTGTAAAGTTTGACCCGCGCTGATTAACAACGTACTTTTAATCAGTTGACTTCCAGCCGTCTGCTACAACCAGTGATGGCTGCTTACATCTTTCCGGCCTTCAGAGCTGGGCTTTGGAGATATCACTATGAGCAAGAGAACATTCCAGCCGAACAACCGCCGTCGCGCCAAGGTGCACGGGTTCCGTCTTCGCATGCGCACCCGCGCCGGACGCGCCATCCTTGGTGCCCGCCGTCGCAAGGGCCGCACTGAACTTTCCGCGTAAAGCGGCAGTTCAGCCTCAGACGGTGCTTGCCCGAGCGAACCGAGTAGTACAGCCGGCCGATTTTCGTACGGCGGTTCGTCGCGGTCGTCGGGTTGCATCCCGAGTTGCGGTCGTACACGTCATCGATCACGGCATCGCCGGCCCCACGAGGTTTGGCTTTATTGTCAGCAAGGCTGTGGGCAATGCCGTGGTCCGAAACAGGATCCGCCGGCGCTTGAGAGCTGTGGGCCGTGATCTTCTGGGGGAGCTCGGGTCCGGCAATGACATCGTCATTAGAGCCTTGCCAGGCGCTCATGAGGTTGACTGGGTTACCCTTCATGCGGAGATCGTCGGATCGATCAGGAAGGGTGTGATGACGCGATGAGGCTCGCAGTGGCATGGGTTCTTCTCGCTCCACGTAACATCCTGGTTGCAACCCTCAAGGTGTATCGCGCAGTGATATCGCCGTTATACGGCGACGTGTGTCGCTACTACCCGTCATGCTCTCACTACGCGATGCAGGCGATACAGCATCACGGCGTGGTTCGGGGTGTGTGGCTCGGTTCACGACGGCTCACTCGTTGCCACCCGTGGGCAGAGGGCGGTGTCGACGACATCCCTTCTCCTTTACACGGGCGCGTGGCAATCAACAGGTTCGGCTTCGCCGTTCCGAATTCCTGTGCGGTATCCGCCACCAGCTTTGCTTCGAGCGACGGAAAGGTCTGACCTTAAGCATGCCTGACATCATCAACACCATACTTTGGCCCATCAAATGGGTCGTCGAGGCGATCCTCGTACTGTTCCACACGATGCTGGAGGGGGCCGGGCTCGATGGGAATGCCGGGCTCACCTGGGTGTTGTCCATCGTTGGGCTCGTCCTGGTAATTCGTGCGGCCCTGATCCCCGTTTTTGTGAAGCAGATCAAGAGCCAGCGGCGCATGCTCGAGGTTGCCCCTCAGATCAAGAAGATCCAGGACAAGTACAAGGGCAAGAAAGACCAGTTCTCCCGCGAGGCCATGTCTCGCGAAACCATGGCGATGTACAAGAAGACCGGGACGAACCCCCTGAGTTCATGCCTGCCGCTCCTTCTACAGATGCCGATATTTTTTGCACTGTTCTCGGTGCTGAACAATGCGCAGCATGTTAACGCCGACGGTTCCCGGACTCCGGGTGTCGGCCTCCTCAACCCAGCTCTCTCTGAGTCTTTCGGAACCTCGTCGCTGTTCGGCATCGCGCCGCTGCACCTGGCGATCAGCACAGCGAATGGCAACACCGCGGTGATCATCATTGCGGTCGTGATGGTCATCCTGATGACAGGGTCACAGTTCATCACGCAACTGCAGATCATGTCGAAGAACCAGTCCGCTGAGATGAAGGCCAGCCCGATGTACAAGCAGCAGCGCATCCTGCTGTATTTACTCCCTCTCGTGTTCGCTTTCTCTGGTTTTACCTTCCCACTCGGCGTGATGTTCTATTGGCTCGTCTCGAACTTCTGGACAATGGGGCAGCAGTTCCTGGTGATCCGCAATCTGCCCACCCCCGGTAGCGAAGCGGCGCTGGCTCGTGAAACGAGACTGGCGAAGCGTCAGCAGCGCAGGGGCATCGTCATCATCGAGGACGAAGCGGGTGTCACAGAGGTAGAAGAGATCAAGAACGTGCAGCGCCAGCAGCCTGTCAGCAAGAACCGTGCCAAGAAGAAGAGTGGAAGCAACAAGCGATGAGCGACGTCACCGAGACCAATGAGCCCGAGATCGCCGCGGCGGACCACGCAATCGAGCCGGTTACGGTATCGACCCCGGATCAGCTTGAGGAGGAGGGCGACATCGCCGCGGATTACATCGAGGAGCTCCTGGACATCACGGACCTCGATGGCGATATCGAGATCGATGCGCGTGGCGGTCGGGCATACCTTTCGGTGACATCGAGCGAGCAGACCAACCTGCGTCTTCTTTCCCGCCCGGATACGGTAAACGCATTGCAGGAACTGACGAGGATTGCTGTCCAGACGAAGACCGGGGCTTTCTCGCGCCTCATTCTCGACGTCGGGGGTTCACGCCAGACACGCGAGGCTGAACTGGCACTACTGGTCGACAAGGCAGTGGAGCGCATCGAGGCGGGCGCTGAGTCGGCGGCCCTCCCGGCTATGACCTCGTACGAGCGCAAACTTATTCATGACGTCGTCGCAGAGCGTGGGTTCACGTCACAGTCCGAGGGCGAGGGGCGCGATCGCCACACGGTGATCACCCGCTCATAGTTTCACGTGAAACATCGCGAGCTCGTCCCGGCGAGCTCCCATGAAAGGCCACTGGCGCATGAGTGACGTTCCCTTCGGTGGTGTACCTCTGGGTGACCTAGCGGATGTCGGACCAGCAAGGGTCGGTCCTACGGATGCCGAAACGACAGGCACGGAAGGGGCGGAGGCCCCAGGTCCCAAAGTCTCTTATCGAGATGCCCTAGAGCTCGAACCGGCCTTTGCGCAGGAGATGTTCGGTGACCGCGTTGGTCTCGTGCGGCAGTACACGGACGATCTGGGCCGGCGCGGCGAGGAACTGGGTCTGATCGGACCACTCGAGTCGCCCAGGCTGTGGACGCGTCACATTATCAACTGCGGGCTTATTGCTCCACTTCTGCGGCCGGGCAGGGTGGGCGATGTCGGTAGTGGCGCAGGGCTTCCTGGGTTGGTGCTTGCCATGGCGCGTCCGGATTGCGATTTCGTTCTCATCGAGCCAATGGAGCGCAGGGTTGCCTGGCTCGAAAGCGAGGCGCGGGAATTGGGTCTGACTAATGTGGTGGTGGTGCGTGCGAGGGCGGAGGACGCCAGGCTGGATGCACCGCTGGACCAGGTCACAGCCCGCGCAGTGACCGCGCTCACGAAGCTGATTCCCGCTACTGTTCGGCTACTGAGGCACGGCGGCGAGATGGTGTTCATGAAGGGCGCAAGGATCTCAGATGAGGTGCTTGTGGCGAAGAACACCATCCGGAAACACCATCTCACGAATGTGGAGGTGCTCGTGCTCGGCGAGGGCCTGACGACGGAGTTGACGCGGGTTTTTCGGGCTACAGTGGACTGACCACGAACGACCAAGCGAGCTCACAGCTCAAGCCAGCAGAAGGTTTCACGTGAAACATCCCGAAGGAAATCTCGCCGATTCGACGAGGAGCTTCGATGGCACGACGCCGCTGGCCCGGGAAATAGCGGAGAACACGCGCCGCCGCCGTGCGATCGCAGCGCAGTCGCTTCCGTTGCCTCCAGAGCCCCGCATCTTCACGGTGGCGAATCAAAAAGGCGGCGTTGGGAAAACCACGACTACGGTGAATCTCGCAGCAGCTCTGGCGCGGGAAGGCGCGCGCGTTCTCGTTATTGACCTGGATCCGCAGGGAAACGCCTCAACCGCGTTGGGAGTGGAGCACAGGGCAGATACCCCCAGTGTCTATGACGTGATCATTAATGACGTTCCCATGATCGAGGTGGTGCAGAAGAGTCCTGAGTCTGAGCAGCTGTACTGCCTGCCCGCCACCATCCACCTCGCGGGCGCCGAGATCGAGCTGGTCTCGCTGGTCGCGAGGGAACAGCGCCTGCGAACGGCACTCGACACCTTCCTCGATACGTTCCCAGACCAGTTCCACTATGTATTTATCGACTGCCCTCCTTCCCTGGGGTTACTGACGATCAATGCGTTCGTTGCGGCGAAGGAGGTGCTGATACCGATCCAGTGTGAGTACTACGCTCTTGAGGGCCTCAGCCAGTTGCTGAGCAACATCCAGCTCATCGAGCGCCACCTGAATCCAGACCTTGCAGTGTCGACGATCCTGCTGACGATGTACGACGCCCGTACAAACCTGGCGAATCAGGTTGTGAAGGACGTGCGCGACCACTTTCCTGAACAGGTTCTCCGGACTCTTATTCCCCGTTCAGTTCGAATCTCAGAGGCACCAAGTTATGGACAGACAGTGATCAGCTACGACGCAAATTCACCGGGGTCACTCTCGTATCTCGAGGCTGCGGGCGAGATCGCGCACCGTGGGGCCCCCGAATAATGGCCGCACCGAAGCGTACGGGGCTTGGTCGTGGGATCGGCTCGCTCATACCGGCGAATGACGAATCGACACAGCGCCCGGTCGACGTGTTCTTTCCCACGGGAGGAGCAGCGCCCCAGGGTCTTCTGGCCGTACCCGGGGCACGGCTCGCGAATCTTTCACCCGATGACATTGTTCCCAATGCTAAGCAACCCCGGACTGAGTTCAAGGAAGATGAACTCAACGAACTCGTGGTGTCGATCAGGGAGATCGGAGTTCTGCAGCCCATCGTCGTGCGCCCTCGGACGGGTGCCGCCGCGGGGGAGCCGCAGTACGAGCTGATCATGGGGGAGCGTCGTCTACGCGCAACGAAGCAGCTCGGTCTGGCGACAATTCCAGCGGTCATCAAGAGCACCGCCGATGAAGACATGCTTCGGGATGCCCTGCTCGAGAACCTCCATCGGGCGAACCTCAACGCGCTGGAGGAGGCATCCGCCTACCAGCAGTTGCTTGCTGATTTCGGGATTACGCAGGAGCAGCTCGCGAACCGTATCGGGCGTTCCCGGCCCCAGATCACGAATACGCTCCGGTTGCTTCGTCTTCCGACGGCAGTGCAGAACCGAGTGGCGTCGGGTGTGCTGAGCGCCGGACACGCCAGGGCCATCCTTGCTGCGGGGGATGACGCGTCGATGGAGCGGCTTGCCGACAAGATCGTCAATGAAGACCTCTCCGTGCGAGCGGCGGAAGCCGCTGCCGGTCAACTGTCTCCGAAGCCCGCAAGGTCGAAGCCGTCAGCAGGTCGGCGCCAGGGGCAGCTCGACGAGATCGCGGAGCGACTGGGTGACAGGCTGAACACTAGGGTGAAGGTGAGTCTTGGTGCGAGCAAGGGCCAGATTGTCATCGACTTTGCGACCGTGGGCGATCTCAACCGCATCCTCGGGGAGCTGGGCGAGCCGGGATTCAGCCGATAATAGAGCTGGTCAGACGCGGGATTCTGCGATAGCCGCCTCGGCTAGCGCCGCGTACACCCATCCGAGGTCGTGGCCCTCGGCTTCCAGAGCCTGTGGCAGCACCGATGTCTCAGTGAGCCCGGGAAGAACATTGGCCTCCAGGAACCACGGAGTTCCTGCGCCGTCGATAATGACGTCGACGCGGGATAGGTGACGCAAGCCGAGCGCGCGGTGGGCAGTCAGAGCGGTTTCCGCTGCGCGGGCCGCAATATCCTCGTTGATGCGTGCCGGAATGTAAAAACGTGTTTCGCCGGCGTTATACCGGGCTTCGAAACTGTAGACGCCAGAGAGGGGTTCGATCTCGACAGCGGGTAACGCAACAGCGCCGTCACCGCTGTCGATGATGCCGATCGAGATCTCGGTGCCGGCGATCTTCTGTTCGATGAGCGCGACGTCCCAGTAGGTATAGGCATCGACCATGGCCCGGGGGAGCAGTGAACGGTCATCGACAATCGTGACACCCTGTGCTGATCCACCCTGCGCTGGCTTGACCACGAGAGGCCCGGAGAACTCGTCGGCGATCTCGTCGAGGATGCTGTTGGCGCCAAGCTCCCGAAATGCATCGCGGGGGAGAGCGATCGAGGTCGGTGTCGCGACTCCGGCGCGCCCGACGATGGTCTTGGCGGTCGGTTTATCCCACGCGAGCCGGGATGCGTCGGCCCTGGAGCCAACGTAAGGCACGCCCATGAAATCGAGCAGCCCGCGGAGGGCGCCGTCCTCTCCGCTGGCGCCGTGGAGGGCAGGCCAGACCACGTCAGGTCGGTTTTCACGCAGATAGGCGAGCAATGTAGCATCCGGATCGCGCAATTCAACCTGGAGACCGTGCGCGGCAAGGCTGTCGGCGACCCTCCGGCCCGATCGCAACGAGACATCGCGTTCGTGCGAGATTCCCCCGGCAAGGACGAGGACCCTGGTGGATGCCATCAGCCGAGGTTCGCAGGAGGGTTGCTCATCGACGTTTCAGGGCGCATGACAGGTAATGCGGTTGTCTGGGAGAAGGTGTTCAGTAGCTCACGTTCGCCATTGATCACGGTGGAGAGGCGTCTGATGCCCTCTCGGATGAAGTCAGGAGTCGGATAGCAGAACGCAAGCCTGAGCTTGTTCCGACCACTGCCGTCGGCGTAGAACGCGGTGCCGGGAGTGTAGGCCACGAGCTCCTTCACAGCCCTCGGCAGCATCGACTTGGCGTCGATGTTGTCGGGCAGGGTGACCCAGACGTAGAACCCGCCTGCCGGCGTGGTCCAGCTCAGGTCGGGCAGGTAGTCGCCGAGGGCGGCCAGCATTGCGTCACGCCTTTCACGGTAGACGCCGCGGAATGTCTCGATCTGGCCCTTCCAGTCTGCCGAATCCAGGTATTCACTGATGACATGCTGGGTGAAGGAGCTGGGGGAGAGTACAGCAGCCTCGTTGGCGAGGATGAGTTTCTCGCGGATGGCGTGTGGCGCCAGGGCCCATCCCACGCGGAAACCGGGCGCGAGGGTCTTGGAGAATGTACCGAGATAGACGACCCCATCTTCCTCGACCGAGCGCATTGCATGTGGGGGCTGGCCCTCGAAGTAGAGCAGCCCGTACGGGTTGTCTTCGAGCACCAGGATGCCGTTGCTGCGGCAAATCTCGAGCACTTCGAGCCTGCGCTCCCAGGTGAGGGTGATGCCCGTGGGATTGCTGAATGTCGGTACCGTATACAGGAATTTGATCGTTTTGCCGGCAGCCTTGATCTGCGTGATGCTCTCGCGGAGGGCCTCGGGGATCAGGCCGAACTCATCCATGGCAACGTGCTTGATGTCGGCCTGGAACGACTTGAAGACAGTGATGGCGGTCACGTAGCTCGGCCCTTCTGCGAGCACCACGTCCCCGGGGTTGATAAACAGCTTGGTAACGAGTTCGAGCGCGTGCTGGGATCCCGTGGTCACGACCAGATCGTCCACGCCGGCGCGGATGCCCTCGAGGGCCATGACCTCCAGGATCTGTTCACGCAGAGCGGGCATTCCCTGCCCTGAGCCGTACTGCAGCGCGACAGCGCCCCTGGTCGCCATCACCCTCTCGATTGCCCCGCTGATCAGCTCTTTTGGCAGGGCGGAGACGAACGGCATTCCGCCCGCGAGAGAGACGACTTCGGGACGGGATGCGACCGCAAACAAGGCGCGCACCTCTGAGGCCGCAAGGCCAGCCGTGCGGGCGGCGTAATGGCCGTACCACTGGTCGAGATTATTGCCCGAACCCGGGATGTGTGCTGTGGTCATGCGCTGGCCCATTTCAGTCGCGAAGTCTCAAGGATAACTGTGGCTATGAGAAAAGCCCCGTCCCAGGACGGGGACGGGACCACTCATGCGCAATTGGCCACTAGTCAGCTGTGAATGCCGCGGGACCTGACTAGACGGGGATCAGGTTAGACGAGGAACTCGGCCAGGTCCGCTTCGATTGCGGGCTTCGGCTTGGCGCCGATGACAGTCTTGACGACCTCTCCGCCACGGAAAACCTTCATCGCCGGGATCGACGTGATCTGGTACTTCATGGCCATCTGGGGGTTGTCGTCCACGTTGAGCTTGACGATCTTGATCTTGTCGGCGTGCTCTGCGGCGATCGCATCGAGGATCGGCGAGACGGCGCGACAGGGGCCGCACCATTCGGCCCAGAAGTCGACCATGATGGTGTCACTCGAGTTGAGGACCATGTCGGCGAATGTGGCGTCAGTAACATCTTGTGCTGTTGACATTGTGTTTTCCTAACTTTTTCAGACGGTGACCGACTGGGATTCAGCCTTGGCCAGGAGTTCTTTCGGGAGACCTGCAAGATAATGCTCGGCGTCGAGGGCAGCCACGGTGCCGGATCCGGCCGCGGTGACGGCCTGACGGTAGGTCGGGTCGATGACATCACCGGCAGCGAAGACGCCAGTGATGTTGGTGCGCGAGGATCGTCCGGCGACAGCGATCGTGCCGTCGGGGTTGAGGTCCAGTTGTCCGTGCACGAGGTGCGTGCGCGGGTCTGCGCCGATGGCGATGAACAGGCCGGACAGGTCGATCGTCGACTCCGTGCCATCCACCGTGTCCATGACACCGATACCGGTCACCAACTCATCGCCATAAATGTGCACAACTTCCTTGTTCCACAGGAACTCGATCTTCGGATCATTGAACGCGCGATCCTGCATGGTCTTGGATGCCCGCAGCGAGTCTTTGCGGTGGATGACGTAGACCTTCTCCGCAAATCGGGTCAGGAAGGTGGCCTCCTCCATCGCGGAATCTCCACCGCCGACAACAGCGATCGTCTTCTGTCGGAAGAAGAAGCCATCGCAGGTGGCGCACCACGACACCCCGTGACCGCTCATGCGATCCTCATCGTCGATACCGAGCTTGCGATAGGCGGATCCGGTGGCAAAAATCACGGCCAGGGCCTCGTAAACGTCCCCATTGCCGAGAGTGACGCGTTTGACTTCGCCATCCAGTTCAAGTTTCGTCACATCGTCAAGCACGATCTCGGTGCCGAAACGTTCGGCCTGGGCCTGCATGGCCATCATGAGATCAGGGCCCTGGATACCGTCGGCGAATCCTGGGTAGTTCTCGACCTCGGTGGTTTTCATAAGCTCTCCACCCGCCTCAACTGAGCTGGCGATGAGCAGAGGCCTCAGGTTGGCGCGCGCAGCATAAATCGCTGCGGTGTAGCCGGCTGGGCCGGAACCTATGATGATGATCTCGCGCACGATGAGTGCCTCCTTCAGGGTTTTACTATCCGGCACAACAGTGTCACGATACGTGCTATTCCCGGGAGTCGACCGTGCGGTTTTTTCGCCGCAGCTTATCGATAAGGGGCTCCCCGAAGGCTCGGAGCTCGGGATTGCGCGTTAACCACAGCACCCCGAAGTAAACAACGGCCATCGCAGTACCAGCGGCGGCCATCGACAGGATGGCATCGAGCCGGTTGGAGACGGGGAAGCCGTCAGGGCCGACCCCACCGAGAAGTTGCAGGATGCCCCAGCCGACGGCGCCGGCAGGGATCGCTGCGGCGAGGAACCACAGGGCCTGCATGACCACGCCGCCCACATCCAGTTGGCCGAGATGCCGGCGCAGCACGAGGGCCGAGAGCACTGCCTGTACTGTGACCGCCGTGGTCAGCGCGAGGGTGAGGCCCACGGCCGTCCACTCATGGGGCGCGAGAGCCCCTACGAGCAGGGCGAGCACGACATAGACGCTGGTCTGGATCACCTGGATGAAAAAGGCCCAGCGTGTCTTGCCCAGTGCGTAGTAGACGCGCAGCAGCACGAAGAAGACCGTGAATGGCACCAGTCCCGTCAGGAATCCGAGGTATACGCCAGCCAGAGAGAGAACCTCGCCGTAGTCGTTTCCGAAGACCGCGCTGAAAGGGAGGGAGAGCACGCCGAGGCCGACGGCGGCGAAGATCATGATGAGCAGGATGGAGCGGATCGCCGACGAGATATCGTTGCGCAGCTCGTCGAAACGCCCGTCCCGGACGTGGGTGCTCATCCTCGTGAAATAGGCGGTGACGATCGACACGGTCACGATCGAGTGCGGCAGCATGTACATCAGCCAGCCGATCTTCATGGCATTGACCGAAGCGTTCCCGCCGCCGCTGGCGCTGGACGATACGTTGAGTTCTACTACTCCGGAGATCTGACTCACCAGAAAGATCCCGAACACCCAGGACGCGGCCCGGCCGGTGTTACCGAGCCCGACTCCCCGCCAGCCGAAGTCCGGCCGGAACTTGATTCCCGCTCGGCCGAGGAAGAAGAAGAGCGAGAAAGCCTGGGCGGCTATTCCCAAAGTCGCACTACCGGCCAGCAGCGCGATTTCAGCGATAGTCCACTGCGAGGGATCCTTGTACTCCATCGCGCCACCGAAGACTGCGATGAAGGTCAGGAGGCCTCCGATCGCAACGACATTGTTCAGCACGGGGGCCCAGGAGAACGGACCGAATACTCCGCGGGCGTTCAACGTCTCGCCCAGCAGGCTGTAAAGGCCGTAGAACATAATCTGTGGCAGACACCAGTATGCGAGAGCCGTCGCGAGGCCGATATTCGTATCGCGGAATCCGCCCCCGTACAGCGAGACGAGCAGCGGGGCGCACGCGGTCGCGATCACAGTGACAATGAAGACCGCCACGAAGCCGATCGTGAGAAGTTTGTTGATGAAGCCAGCACCACCGTCATCGTTGAGGCTCGACTTTACGATCTGCGGCACGATCACGGCACTCAGCAGGCCACCGGCCACCAGGGAGTAGATATTGTTCGGCAACTGGTTGGCCAGCGCGAACGTGTCTCCCGCGGAACTGTTGACCCCGATGGCCACGGACAACACGATGATGCTGACGAGCCCGAGCACCCTGGACACGAGGGTGCCCGAGGCCAGGAGCGCACTCGAACGTCCGATGGACGACGCTGGTCGTGCTGGTTCAGGTACATCGATGATGGATGCCGCGTCGGAGCCTTCGCTGACTGGTTCGGTCATGCGCCGGAACCTTTCGCCGCTGCCGCCTTGCGCAGTCTGAGGATATTACGCACGAGGCCGCCACCGAACACAGCGACGACCAGGCTCGCAATGACGATCACGATGGGGGTCTCCCAGCCGGCCTGTACGTTGATTCGCGCCCTGGAGGATTCGCCTATGGGAACGCCGGATGCGCTCGAGAGCGATACCGTCACTCCCACCACGCCGTTCGATACAGCCTGGGCTGGAATCATCGCGCTTGCCTGCGAGTTCGGTTCGATCTCGAGTTCGATTCTGGTGTCGCCAACCGTCAGGAGCCCGGTGTCTGGACGGACAGTGACATAGACGGTCACAGGCTGGTCGAGGTTGTTCGCCACCGCGATCGGCAGCGGGGCGGCGGCGGCGAGGAAGTTGAAGTCGCCAGTGGATGCGACCTGCACCGCTGACCGCAACTCTGTGGATACGACGAGGTCGCTTGTCACGATGACAGGCCAGCCGGCGGGGTTGCTCCTCCATCCGCTGGATTGCAGTGCCAGGAGGTCGAGACGGCGTGCCGAGGTGATGGCGAGGGGATCTTCCGCGATCGCCGCGAATTGGGCCTCTGCAGTCTGGGCCTCCAGCAGCTGGCGCATCAGCGCCAGCTGATCGGGCGAATGGGGCTGGTCGATCACGGTGGCAGGAGAGGCATCGACTCCCAGCAGCTCGGTAAATCCGACGATTCGAACTCGCGGGTTTCCCTGCACCGCCGTGATGGTGTCGGCCAGCCGGTTGCCGCTATCCAGAGCGTTGCGGTCGAGGGTGATGACCACTGTCGCCGTCGAACCGGACTGGTCTTGTCCGGCAGTGCTGATCGCTGACGACATCGCTGCGGTATTCGCCTGCCAGTCTGCGACGGTGAATGATTGGACCGCCGATCGAAACGACGCCGATGCCGTGGCGTCAGCGACAAGCGACCGGGTTCCGGTTACGTCAGCCACGGCGCCGGATCCGGGGGTTCGATCGAGGTTGGCCGACGAGAGGATCATCGTCGAGAAGCCGCTGCTGGAGATGATGGGCAGATCCGAGGCGGTGACTGTCGACTCCACGGGCCACGCGATTCCGGTCAACGAGTATTGCCACGACTCGAGGTCCTGGCTGCTGGGCAGCGGTGGAACGACGGGAGCTGTCGGTGTGGCTGCGGCCGTCGGTGTCGGCGTGCCGGTCGGTGTCGGAGGGATGGTTGTCAGGGGAGCCGTGAACAGCGCGGGATCGATGGCGAAGTCGAATCCTGTGGGCTGAAGGACAACGGTGCTGCCAGCCTGACTGGCCAGCGTGATGTCGGAATCCGCATAGGTCAGCGGGAACGACTCGTTAGGGGCCGCCTCCAGCCGGGCCAGCCACGCGCTCGCGCTCGCTGGCGCGGCAGTGCCCAGGATTCGAATCGACACGATGATTCTCGGATCGATCCCGAGCACGACAGGTCGACCCTCGATGGAATCCAGCTGGCGGGTGAGTGTGCCCAGCGGTGAGGTGTACTGCGTGAGGGCATCCGCGGAGATCAGCCCGCCTGCGCTCTCGGGCACGATGATGGGGACCGCAATCGCCACCTGCACCGGAGCGGCCGGGTCGACGGCGGCCGCGCGGGGAGCACCGACGCCAATGCCGACCAGCCCGATCCCGAAGGCCAGCGCGACGCTGAGCACTCTCAAAGACATGGGCTGGCCCCGAAAAAAGGCATGGCCAGCATGAGGATGAGTCTATTCACCCGAGGCTGAGAGTTGCCGACCTCAACCGGTGCGGCGCCGCTGTGTCATGCTGGTTCGATCATGGAGAGTGTCGCCAGGGCCATCGTCAGTCTCGGCGCGCTCGCCGAATCCAGGCCCGTTGCGGCCCTCGCAGCCGCGTTCTCCCAGGCGGGGCGGGAACTGGCGCTCGTGGGTGGCCCGGTGCGGGACGCATTCCTGGGTCGCGCCGTCACCGACCTGGATTTCACGACGAACGCCCGGCCGGAGGAGATCATCGCGCTTGTCACGCCGATCTCGAGCGCCCAATGGGACATCGGGCGCGAATTCGGTACCATCGCCGCGCGTATCGCCGGACAGACCGTCGAGATCACGACCTATCGCGCCGACTCCTACGATGGTGAATCGCGTAAACCGGTCGTGGCGTTCGGTGACAGCCTCGAAGACGACCTCCAGCGTCGCGATTTCACCATCAATGCGATGGCGCTCCGCCTGCCGGAACGGGTACTTGTCGACCCATGGGGTGGCGTCGAAGATCTCGTGGCCCGGCGTATCGCCACTCCGGGCGCACCGGAGGTGTCGTTCGGCGATGATCCGCTCCGGATGATGCGCGCCGCCCGTTTCACGTCCCAGCTCGACTTCACCGTCGCGCCGGCCACGGTGGCCGCCATGGCCGCGATGGCGTCTCGCATCGGGAAGATCAGCGTCGAGCGCGTGGCCGACGAGCTGTCGAAACTCTTGAAGACAGACGACCCCGTGCCGGGCATCCGGTTGCTGGTGGAGACGGGGATCGCGCAACTCGTGCTTCCCGAGGTGCCAGCCCTGCGACTCGAGGTCGACGAACACGCTCACCATAAAGACGTCTACGAGCACAGCCTCACCGTGCTGCAGCAGGCGATCTCCCTGGAGAAATCGCGCGCGGCCGATGGTGCCGCGCCCGACCTGGTGCTGCGGATCGCTGCCCTGTTGCACGACATCGGAAAGCCTTCGACGCGTCGTATAGAGGGCGGTGGGGTCGTGACATTCCACCACCATGATGTGGTCGGAGCAAAACTCGCTGGCCGGCGACTGAAGACACTGCACTTCGACAATGACACCATTGCCGCTGCCTCGCGGCTGATCGAACTGCACCTGCGATTCTTCGGATATACCGATGCCGCCTGGACCGACTCCGCTGTTCGTCGCTACGTGCGCGATGCCGGGGACCAGTTGGAGCGACTGCACATCCTGACGAGGGCGGATGTGACCACGCGAAACGTGCGCAAGGCCGACAGGCTGTCATTCGCCTACGACGATCTCGAGGAGCGCGTAGCCGCCATCGCCGAGGCCGAGGGGATCGCCGCAGTGCGCCCCGACCTCGACGGCGAGCAGATCATGGAGATCCTGGGAATCCGGCCAGGCCGAGAGGTGGGGGAGGCCTACCGATTCCTGCTCGAACTGCGCCTCGACGAAGGACCGCTCGATCCCGAGGCCGCCGAAGAGCGCCTTCGCGAGTGGCACGCGGCGCGCTAGGCAGTTCTGCGGGTCAGGTCAGGTCTGCGATCCATTCGTCGAGCTGCTGGCGGGCGACGGGATCAGGCAGCTGCACGGGCGGCGACTTCATCAGGTAGGCAGACACCGCCTCGATCGGGCCGCCTAGCCCCGCATCCAGCGCCATTTTCGCCGCACGAACCGCATCGATGACCACACCAGCCGAGTTGGGCGAATCCCATACCTCGAGCTTGTACTCGAGGCTGGTCGGCGCGTTGCCGAAACCGTGGCCTTCGAGCCTGACGAAGGCCATCTTGCGGTCTTCAAGCCACGGCACATGGTCGCTTGGGCCGATGTGCACGTCACGGGAGTTCAACTGGGCCTCGACGTTGCTCGTCACAGACTGGGTCTTGGAGACCTTCTTGGATTCGAGCCTCGTGCGCTCCAGCATGTTCTTGAAGTCCATATTTCCACCGACGTTGAGCTGGTAGGTGCGGTCGAGCACGAGCCCGCGTTCCTCGAAAAGGCGCGCCAACACTCTGTGGGTGATAGTGGCGCCGAGCTGGCTCTTGATGTCATCGCCGACGATCGGGATGCCCGCATCAGTGAATTTCGCGGCCCACACGGGGTCGCTGGCGATGAAAACGGGCAGAGCGTTGACGAACGCGACTCCGGCGTCGAGTGCGGCCTGGGCGTAGTGCTTCGCGGCCTGCTCGGAGCCAACGGGGAGGTAGCACACGAGCACGTTCGCGCCGCTGTCCCGGAGCGCCTGGGCCACATCGACCGCCGCAGCATCCGACTCGTCGATCATCTCGCGGTAGTAGCTGCCGAGCCCGTCGAGAGTGGGCCCGCGCTGCACGGTCACACCGGTCGCAGCGACCTCGGCAAACCGGTAGGTGCCGTTTTCGCTGGCCCACATCGCATCCGCGAGATCGATACCAACCTTGAGAGCATCGACGTCGAATGCTGCAACGAACTCGATGTCAGACACCGCATAAGGGCCGAATCGATTGTGCATGAGACCGGGGATGACGTCGCCTGGCGTGGCATCCGCGTAGAAGGTGACGCCCTGAATGAGTGAATTGGCGCAGTTTCCTACGCCCGCGATAGCGACCTTGACGGTCATGAAAATGGTGCTCCTTGCGAGAAATGACTACACTGGGCAGGTTGTCTGGTTCCAAATGGAGCTGCGACAACCGTCAACACCCTCCTGTTGCAGATCGTCTGCAACCGTTCAAGTCCGAAGGAGGTGGGTTTGTGACGCACCAGTACGAACTCATGGTGATCCTCGATCCAGAGATCGATGAGCGCACCGTGGCACCTAGCCTAGACAAATTCCTCAATGTCATTCGCGCCGATGGTGGAACCATCGACAATGTCGACATCTGGGGACGGCGTCGCCTGGCCTACGAGATCAACAAAAAGACCGAGGGCATCTACGCCGTCGTGCAGCTGACGGCTAATTCGTCAGCGACTGTTGAGCTCGACCGCCAGCTCAAGCTCAGCGAAGCGGTCATGCGCACCAAGGTGCTGCGCGCCGAGGAGGGCATCGCCCAGGTCGCAGCTGCGAAGGTCCTGTCAGACGCAAAGGCTGCCCGCAAGGCTGCTGCCGCGCCGAAGGCGGCAGCTCCGGCAGAAGCTGCAGCTCCTGCTGCCGCAGCTCCCGCAGCCGCAGCGTCCAAGCCAGTCACATCCAGGCCTGCGGCAGCAAAGCCCGCAGCCAAGGCCGGAGTCGAGGCTCCGGCCGACACGAAGGATGCCGACACGAAGGATGCTGACACGAAGGTCTCGGAGTAGCGCATGGCCGGCGAAACCGTCATTACAGTCGTGGGAAATCTCACGGGTGACCCCGAGCTGCGGTACACGCAGAACGGGCTCGCGGTTGCCAACTTCACCATCGCCTCGACACCGCGCACTTTCGATCGTGCGAGCAACGAGTTCAAAGACGGCGACACTCTCTTCCTGCGCGCGAGCGTATGGCGCGAGTTCGCCGAACATGTTGCTGGCTCGATGACAAAGGGCAGCCGCGTCATCGCGACCGGTCGCCTGAGACAGCGCGATTATCAGACGAAGGAAGGCGAGAAGCGCACAAGCCTCGAGCTCGAGGTCGACGAAATCGGCCCCAGCCTTCGTTACGCGACTGCGCAGGTCACCCGCGCCGCATCATCACGTGAGGGTGGAAATAATTCCGCTCCGCGCGCCGGCGGCGGCAATCAGGTTGGCGGAGGCCAGCCGCAGGAGGAGCCGTGGGCAGCAAGTGCCCCTAGCGCCTCAGGCGGCGATGTATGGAACACGCCAGGCAATTACTCGGACGAGACGCCCTTCTAGGCGCCGACCAGATCACTTAAAGGAAACAGAAACTCATGGCTGGAAAGAGCAGCGGCGATCGCCGCAAGCCCATCCGCAAGGGCAAGGACGGCAAGAACGCCGCCCCCGCCAAAGCGATCCGCGTGGGCGTCATCGACTACAAAGATGTCGCGACGCTTCGCAAGTTCATCTCAGAGCGTGGAAAGATCCGCGCTCGCCGTATCACCGGTGTCTCCGTACAGGAGCAGCGCCTCATCGCCACGGCCGTCAAGAACGCCCGTGAGATGGCACTGCTGCCGTATGCAGGCTCGGGCCGTTAGGGAGCACCCATATGTCGAAGTTGATCCTCACGCATGAGGTCACCGGTCTCGGTGCCCCCGGCGACGTCGTAGACGTCAAAAACGGTTTCGCTCGTAACTACCTCATCCCCCAGGGCTTTGCCGTGGCGTGGACTCGCGGTGGCGAAAAGCAGATCGAGTCCATCAAGGCTGGTCGCGCCGCGCGCGAGCACGCCACTCTCGAAGAGGCACAGGACCTGAAGGCTCGCCTGCAGGCCACCATCGTCAAGCTCACCGTCAAGGCGGGCGAGGGTGGTCGCCTCTTCGGTTCGGTCAAGACGTCGGATGTCGCAGACGCCGTGGCTGCAGCCGGACTGGGCACCGTCGACAAGCGCAAGATCGAGATCACCTCGCCCATCAAGGCCACAGGTGAGCACGAGGCTTCAGTTCGTCTCCGCGATGATCTTGTTGCCACGATCACGCTGCAGGTTGTCGCAGCGAAGTAGTACTGCCCCCCAATGGGGGTAGACGGCGGCGAAAATTATTTTCGCCGCCGTCTTTACTTTAAGCACAATCATCCGGAGAGTTTCGACATGGTTGTACACAGGAGTAGATACATCTCACCAACCCTCAAGCTGCAGTGTAGGCATGTTTGTACACACGCATGTAGGAAATAAAAAAAGCTGGTGAGAAACAGTTTTCTCCCAAAAAAAGTCAATCTATCCACAGTTGATTGCACAGGTTCCCCACACCAGTTCCGGCGTTTCTGCCTGGTTGTACACAGCGTCATCCACAGGGTCGGTTGTCGTGGCATCCTGCGCGTCCCTACTGTGGGGCAGCCCTCCCGATGTGGTTGGGCTCGGGCGAAAGCCAGTCGATTTCGTGAGAACCGCGATTGTCGGCAGACGCGGCTACAACTGAGGCATAGCGTCATCAATCGGAGGGTCGAATGTCAATCGCGCACCTAGGGCTTGCTGGCGAACAGCGAAGCGGCGACCGAAGCCAGGGGGAGCGGGGTCGGGGCGGAGACTCAAGGCCAGATTCACGCGGAGACAGGGTTCCTCCTCACGATCTGCTTGCGGAGCAGAGCTCCATCGGCGGCATGCTGCTCAGCAAGGACGCGGTGGCTGACGTCATCGAGACTGTACGCGGACTCGACTTCTATATTCCGAAGCACGAAACGATCTTCAACGCGGTCATGTCGCTCTACTCGCACGGTGAGCCGACCGATGTCATCGCGGTGACCGACGAGCTGACAAAAACCGGGGAGCTGAGCCGGGCGGGCGGTGCCGAGTATCTCCACACACTCACCGCACTTGTGCCGACCGCGGCCAACGCCGGTTTCTACTCCACGATCGTCGCCGAGAAGGCGGTGTTGCGTCGCCTGGTCGAAGCAGGTACACGCATCGTGCAGATGGGCTACGCCAGCGAGGGCGAAGTCGTCGACCTCGTCAACAATGCGCAGGCCGAGATCTACGGCGTGACCGGTGGCGTCGAGAGTGAAGACTATGTCCCGCTCACCGAGGCGGTCACGACGGCCATCGACGAGATTGAGGCTGCACGAGGGCGTGATGGCCAGATGGTCGGTGTCCCTACGGGATTCGCGGAACTGGACGAGCTCACGAATGGGCTGCACCCCGGCCAGCTCATCATCATCGCCGCGCGACCCGCGATCGGTAAGTCCACGCTGGGCCTCGACATCGCGAGAGCGGCCGCGATCAAGCACGACCTCGCCACGATCGTATTCTCTCTCGAGATGGGTCGCAGCGAGATTGCGATGAGGCTGCTGTCGGCCGAGTCATCCGTTCCTCTGCAGCACATGCGCAAGGGAACCGTGCACGCCAACGACTGGACGACCATTGCCCAGACCCGCGGTCGCATCAACGACGCTCCCCTCTACATTGACGACAGCCCCAACATGACGCTGGTTGAGATTCGCGCCAAGTGCCGCAGGCTCAAGCAAAAGGTCGGGCTCAAAATGGTCATCATCGACTACCTGCAGCTCATGACAAGCGGCAAAAAGGTCGAATCGCGGCAGCAGGAGGTCAGCGAGTTCTCCCGAGCGCTGAAGCTGCTGGCCAAAGAACTCCGCGTGCCCGTCATCGCGATCTCCCAGCTCAACCGCGGGCCCGAGCAGCGAGCAGACAAGAAACCGGCCTTGTCAGACCTGCGAGAGTCCGGATCGATCGAGCAGGATGCGGACATGGTGATCCTGCTTCACCGCGAAAGCGCGTACGAGGCTGAGAACACCCGCGCTGGCGAGGCCGACCTGATCGTAGCCAAGCATCGAAATGGGCCAACACGTACGGTGACGGTCGGCTTCCATGGGCATTTCTCGCGGTTTGTCGACCTTCCGCCCGGATCATAGGAGGGCGCGGCACGGTCGCGCCGCGGAGTTTCGGCCAGCCTGATGACGAGGTTCCTCCAGGCGATGGCGGTTGAGATGACGGCCAGTGGGGGAGCTATGAGGAATCCGGGCGAATGGGTTCCGTCGGGTCCTCGGTAGTTGCAGTGCCGGGGAGGGTGGGAGCGGAAAATGTAGTCCCGGCGTGGTGGTCGGGCGCGCTGGTGCGGCGTAGTGGTCTGGCAGAATCGAATCCGGGTACGTTCGTGCAGCCATGCAGATCGACTGACCGTTACCCCAACTGTTTATCCCAATCGTGAGCGTGATCCTTCTGATTTGCGCCGCGCGCGGCAGACGGCGACCACCCAGGCCTCAGATGGCCCTCCCCTGAGGCCGTAGGCCCTACCCACAGGCCTCACCGCCATGGTCCGCGCGACCTTGGGGCCGTGGCCCGCGCAGGCTCCCCGTCCGGATGAAGCAACAGTCGGGACGCTCTTTGGCCCTGGCCTCCGACACGATCGACACGCCACCTGATACTGGCTGGATGGGCGAGAGATCTCCAGCCCATTTCATGGCCCATTTCATGGACAGCACGGCGGTTGGATGGGTGCTGGCCCGAAGATTGTGCACCTGCGTCGTCCTCCCAACGAAAGCTCGGCACGTTAGCGAAGGCCGGACACGTTGACACGACGATGTGAACTTTCTATGGTAGATATAACGAAATTTTGCCGGCAAGATCACAGGAATTGTCACGGGATATTTCGGTCGCACGGTTCAGCATTATCCGGAAGTCGGCACATGCCGATTCCCGATGGAATCACGCCAGCGTCGGCGAACGGCGCTAAATGCAATGACGGGAGCAAAGATGCGCGCAGTCGTTTTCACCTCAGAGGGCACACTGGCACTGGAAGAGCGGGAAACTCCGACTCCGGGCTACAAGGAGATCCTCATCAAAACAGCCGCGGTGGGAATCTGTGGAACAGACGCGCATGTCTTCGATGGTGAGTTCGAGGGGACCGTTTTCCCCCTCGTGCCGGGTCACGAGGCCACGGGAGTCATCGTCGCCCTGGGTGAGGGCGTCAATGGTCGGGTTTTTGACTTCAAGGTCGGTGAACACGTCGCCATCAATCCGAGCACGACATGCGGCGAGTGCGAATTTTGCCTCAACGGGCACCAAAACCTCTGCCGATTCTGGAATGGGCTGGGCGTGGTCGCATCAGACGGTGCTTCGCAGGAGTACTTCGTCGCGCCGGCGGGTAACGTCTACAAGCTCAAGCCTGACACCGATTTGTACGAGGCTGCCCTCATCGAGCCGTTGGCCTGCGCCATACGTGGGTGGGATGTATTGCCCCGTCGATTGGGAGATCACGTACTCGTGTACGGCGCGGGGACGATGGGCCTCCTGATGGCGCAGCTGGCCAGAAAGGCGGGCGCTTCGACGGTGACCATCGTGGATGTAAACGAACTGCGGCTGGAGACCGCTAAAGAGTGCGGGGTCGAGTTTCGCTATACGACACCGGACGACGCCGAACGCGATAAATGGGATGTCGTGATCGACTGCACTGGCAACATCGGTGCTATCGAAGATGGGCTCACCCGTGTCAAGCCGGCCGGATTCTTCCAGGACTTCGGCGTAGCTCCAGCCGATCGCACAGCCCAGTTCTCCCCATTTCGTGTCTACCGCGATGAGATCTCGATCGTCGGCACCATGGCCGTTTTGAACTCGTTCGGTCGCGCGGTCGAACTTTTCGAGGCTGGGGCAATAAACGCAACCGCGATGATCAGTCACTCATTCACGCTCGACGACTACGCAGTCGCCCTCGAGATGTTTCGCCGCGGTGAGGGGCGCAAACTCCAGATCCGGCCTCACGACAGCGAATCGCGGGTCTTGCGGTGACCAGCCTCTCCATGAGGCTGGGAAGGCGGCGGCAGGGAATCCTCCATGCGTGTACGACTCCGCATTCGGGCGGGCTCCGCCGTTCAACGTGCCCGGGATCACTGTCGGCATGAGGGCGAGGCCAACGGATGACCCCTCCACGCGGGGCGCATCCGGGCCAGCCGCAGCAGGTGCTGGAAGTTTTCCCATGGCGAGCAAAACCGTCACAGATCGTGCGGTCGACACGAGAGCCCTCGTCGACGTAATCAGCGTCGGGATTGGTGGATCCATCATGCTCTTGTCCCTGGGGGCGCTTGCCTACACGGCGCGCCAGCCCATGGTGGTGGTCTCGACGGTGGCCGCCACGCTCGCGGATATTTTCAAGCACAGCGGAAAGGTGGCGAAGACTGAGATGCAGTGGTTCAACCGCCTCCCGATGAGAAAGGGCGACGCTGCCAGGATGACGGCGCCGTTCATTGGCTCTGGCTGATCCGGAGAAATATCTGACGACGCCATCACGCGCGACCGCGCAGGGATGGACGGCGTCACGAATCTGTCCCCTGAACCATCCCATCGACGAGAGACACCATGAGCTATCTTCTGAACGATCCCGCCACTTTTGCCGAGGAGTCTGTCGACGGGTTTCTCGCGGCCCATCGCCGCCTGGTTAGGCGCGTGCCCGGAGGGGTGGCACGAGCCAGCGCAACGCCTGAAAACCAGGTCGCGGTCGTCATCGGCGGCGGATCCGGGCACTATCCGGCGTTCGCGGGCCTCGTTGGCGCTGGGCTCGCGCACGCGGCGGCCCTGGGTAATGTCTTCGCCTCGCCGAGCGCGCAGCAAATCTACACAGTTGCTAAATCGGTCGCGACTGACGCTGGGGTGCTCCTCAGCTATGGCAATTACGCAGGCGATGTCCTCAATTTCGACCTGGCGGAGCAGCGATTACGGGCAGAGGGTATCCCGTGCCGGACCGTGAGAGTCACGGACGATATTTTCAGTGCACCCCCTGAAGAACGGGATAAGCGTCGTGGGATTGCCGGAGACCTCGCGGTATTCCGTGTCGCCGCGTGGGCCTCCGAGCAGGGTATGGATCTCGACGCCGTCGTTGACCTGGCCCGTCGGGCGAACCAGCGCACCCGCTCGTTCGGCGTTGCCTTCTCGGGTTGCACGCTTCCGGGTGCGACCGAACCGCTGTTCACAGTGCCCGTGGGGCAGATGGCCGTAGGAATGGGCATACATGGAGAGCCCGGCATCGCCATGCGACCGATGCCCTCGGCACGCGAGCTTGGCGGACTGTTCGTCGAGGGGCTTTTGAACGAACTCTTCGATGGCGTGATGAACGCCAGAGGAGCTCGCGTGGGCGTCATTCTCAACGGGCTCGGCTCGGTCAAGTCCGAAGAACTCTTCGTCATCTTCGCAACGATTGTGGCCGAGCTCGACCTGGCGGGGGTCACGGTTGTGGATCCCGAGGTCGGGGAGTTCGCTACGAGCTTCGAGATGGCAGGGGTTTCGTTGACCCTAATCTGGCTCGATGATGATCTGGAGGCTGCGTGGACGTCGCCGGCGTATTCTGCCGCGTACCGTAAAGGAGCGGTTGCAGAAAGCAACACACCGGCGGTGGCAGATCAGGTCATCGATCAGACCTACTCCGTCGAGGTGGCTGGTTCTGAGGCTTCCGCCGCGGCCGGGAGTACTGCGCGCGATGTGATTGAAGCGATCCGAGTCGTCATCCATGGCCAGGTACTCGAATTGGGTCGGCTCGATTCGGTCGCGGGTGACGGTGATCATGGCATCGGTATGCAGCGAGGATCTCGTGCGGCCGCCGATGAAGCATCGGCAGCTGTCTCCGCGGGTGCGGGTGCCGGAACGGTCCTGTGTCGGGCAGGGGACGCCTGGGCCAATAAAGCGGGCGGAACGTCGGGTGCCCTGTGGGGCGCCGGATTGCGCGCCGCAGGTGAACGAATCGGTGACCAGTTACGCCCCGGAGCGGATGTCGTCGCGGCGGCGGTCGACGCGGCGAGGGATATCGTGCAGAGCATGGGCGGAGCATCGGTCGGAGACAAGACGCTTGTCGACGCCCTGGTGCCGTTCACGCTGGGCCTCACCGCGCGTATCGACAACGGCGAGACCCTGGCCGTTGCCTGGAGCAGAGCGGCAGAAGATGCCACAGCAGCAGCCGTCGCGACCGCCGACCTGCTCCCCCGCGTCGGCAGAGCGCGGCCACATATGGAGAAGAGCCTCGGAAGTCCGGACCCGGGAGCAATCTCCCTCGCACTTGCGATGACGGCTGCAGCCGCAGTCTTCACGGAGGCTTCATTACGAAAGGAAGAGTCATGAGCCGCACCTGGCGAGTAGTAATCGGATCCGACGATGCGGGGTTCGACTATAAGGAGGCACTAAAAGCAGACCTCGAGAAAGACCCTCGTGTGTCATCGGTCATCGATGTCGGCGTTGATGCTGACGGGCACACCTCCTACCCCCGCGTAGCGATTGCTGCCGCCGAGATTATTCGAGACGGATCGGCCGATCGAGCCCTTTTAGTGTGTGGCACGGGGCTGGGCGTTGCGATAGCCGCCAATAAGGTGCCAGGAATCAGGGCCGTCACCGCGCATGACAGCTACAGCGTGGAGCGCAGTGTGCTCAGCAATAACGCACAGGTTCTGACTTTCGGTCAGCGCGTCGTCGGTCTCGAGTTGGCTCGGCGCCTCGCAAGGGAATGGCTTGGGTACGAATTCGACGACTCGTCGCCGTCCGCCGAAAAAGTTGCCACTCTTGACGAATACGAGCAGACAGGTAGCTGTGGGTGATGATCCGCGTGCCTGACAACGCCGCCACACGCCCGGTGGTGCTCGGAGTCAGCCTCAAGCTCTATATGAACATCGCTCAGAGTGCGCAGTGGGCACGTGATGTCGCGACCATTGCCAACGGCCACCCCGCGATAAAAAGCGGGACGGTAAAGCTTTTTGTACTCCCGTCGCTGCCTGCGGTCCCCGCTGTCAGTGACGCTCTCGAAGGAACGCACATTCGTTGGGGTGCGCAGGACCTCCATTGGGAGGATCGTGGCGCCTTCACAGGCGCAACAAGTGGTGCTGACCTGCGCGAGATAGGGTGCAGCTTCGTCGAGGTCGGTCATGCGGAGCGACGCAACGTGTTCGGGGAGGGCGATGACGTGGTGAAGCTGAAGCTTGAGGCAGCCTTCCGCAACGGGCTCACGCCGGTGCTCTGCGTCGGCGAGAGAGAAAAGATGTCAGCCGCGGACGCGGCCAGTGCCTGTATTGCCCAGTTGGATTCCGCGCTTGCGACGGTGGTGCGGACAGATTCGAGCCCGGAGATTGTTGTCGCTTACGAGCCGGAGTGGGCGATCGGCGCAGAGATGCCAGCATCGCCTGACTCTGTGGGCGTTGTCGCGCAGGCTTTGCGTGACCGGCTCAGTGGCGAGTCCTGGTTGGGATCGTCGACGGTAATCTATGGCGGCAGCGCGCAGCGCGGCACCCTGACGTCGCTCGGTAACAATATCGACGGCCTCTTCCTTGGTCGCTTCGCACACCAGCCTGGTGAACTCGAGCACATTCTCGACGAGGCGGCCGGACTCCGGTGAGCACAGGTGGATTTTTGGTCACAACTGACCTTGAGAATGCCGGCAACGTGCCCCAGAACCGCCGGTCCGAGCGCCAGCGCGCCATCACGGTAGCGGTCATGGCCGAAGGCTCCATCCGCATTGAACAACTCGCCGCACGCTTTGACATCAGCATCATGACGGTACATCGCGACCTCGACGAGCTGGATGGGCGCGGGGTCATCCGAAAGAGCCGGGGTATGGCTACGGCGATGTCTACGGCGCTTGTCGAATCCAGCGACCTATATCGTTCGAGTCGTCAGCTAGGCGAGAAAGAATCCATCGCCCACGCCGCGCTGGAATTCATCGAGCCCGGCCAGGCCATCATGCTGGACGACTCCACCACAACCGCGCACCTTGTGCCGCACCTTCGGACGAAGCGGCCCCTTACCGTGATCACCAACACCCTCACCGTCATGGAGCAACTTCGCGGAACCAACGGTGTCACCCTCCTCGGGCTTGGTGGCCAGTACCACAACTGGTGCAGTGCCTTCATGGGTCACATCACCACCACCGCGATCAAGGCCATGCGTGCTGACCTTCTGATTATGTCCACCGCGGCCATCACCGATGACATGGTGTTTCACCAGACGCTGGATACCGTCGACGTCAAACAGGCGATGTTCGAATCATCCACACGCCGCATCCTCCTTGCGGATCACACGAAATTTGGCAAGCGGGCTCTGCACGCTCTCATGCCGTTGACTGATTTCGACGCTGTCGTGGTCGACGGAGAGACCGACCCGACCCACATTGCACGATTGCGCGCCAAAGGGGTCACGGTCGTGGTTGCGCGTCGCCCACCGTCCACCAGATGACACCGGAATCTAGCGCTGCTATCGACTGAGACACCAGGGTTGCGTGCGTCGCTGACGGCTTCGAATCCGGCGTCAAACGTGCGGCGACCCGGTGGGGCCGATGCACATCCGACGCGGTCTACACTGGAAATGTGGAACTTTCAACGCCCTGGTACGTGCCCGTGGGGCGAGCTGTACCTGCGCTGGCGCTTGCATTGGTCATCACCTTCACGGCCGATCACTCGGCCCCGCTTGGCTACCTGACGTTCGGTATATTTTCCGTGAGCGCTGGTGCAATCCTGGTGGCATCGGCCCTGCGGCTCGGGGTGCGCGGCATCACGCGAACCGTCACGCTGTCCCAGGGGCTCATCACTGTGCTTGCCGGAGTACTGGCGCTGGCGCTTCCCGGTGGCGGGCTGCCGTTTTTCGTATTCCTCCTCACCGCGTTCGCCGCAATCACCGGACTCCTTGAGCTCTATCTGGGCCTGCGCAGTCGAGGACGAGACCGCTGCGCTCGGGATCGGATATTCGTCGGAGCTCTCACTGCACTGCTCGCATTGGCCGTGCTGCTGGTACCGCCGGGCTTCCAGCAGGCGTTCACCGGCCCGGATGGGGTCGTACGCGAGCTGACGGCATCCATCATCATCGTCGGCACGCTTGGCGCATACTGGGCAATCTTCGGGGTCTACCTGTCGATTGCCGGGCTCTCCCTCAAATGGGCGCCTTCCGAGGGCGCCGGTTCTGCTGTGATGACCGAGGCGGGGTCACGATGAGGAAGCCGCGCCGCAACGACCGCACACGCCCGCTCGAGCTGCTTGTGCTGTCAGGCATCCTGGGCGTGTTCGCCGGTCTTGTCGTACTGATGTCGACGCGCGAGTTGGTAGTGGCGCTGATATTCACGGGCATCGCCTTTATTGTGTCGCTGGTCGTGCTGGCGATGCTCTCGCTCGCGGTGCAGCCCACGGGCGACGAGAAGATCGATCTCGCCGAACAGGATGACGAACAGGGCAATCGGCCACTGGGCCACTGAAACCGGGCGTCAGGTACTCGGTTGGCAACCGGTCGAAGGTCCGGGCCTGCAGCCTGTCTCGCGCGGACAGCCTGTCTGGTGCGGATAGCCGGGCTGGTGAGCACGGGCCGATTGCTTACAGCCTGAGGGCCACCGCACTGGTGGCAATGCGCGTCGATGTACTCGGCGCGTCGATGTACTTACCCCTCGATGTACTCGGCCCTCAAGACAGTCAGCTTTCGATGTAGTTCACGAGTTGTGACGCGAGCCCGGCATATGTCGCCGGTGTCAGGACGCGCAGCCGGTCCTTCGCGTCCTGGCCGATGTCGAGACCATCGATGAATTCGACGAGCTCCGACTGCCCGATGCGCTTCCCGCGGGTCAGATCTTTCAGGATCGCGTAAGGATCGGTGATCGAGCTTCGGCCGGCTGTGATCTCGACGCGGATGACCGTCTGGATAGCTTCACCGAGAATCTCCCAGTTGCTATCGAGATCTGCGGCGAGTCTCTCGCGATCGAGGTCTATCTCTTTCAGACCGCGGAGGATGTTCTCGAAGGCGACCAGGGAGTGACCGAAAGCGACTCCGATGTTGCGCTGGGTGGTCGAGTCGGTCAGGTCACGCTGAAGGCGCGACGTGACGAGGGTCTGTGCCAGGGATTCGAGCAGCGCGCTGGAGAGCTCGAGATTGGCTTCAGCGTTTTCGAACCGAATCGGGTTGATCTTGTGGGGCATCGTCGATGAGCCCGTCGCCCCTGCCTGCGGAATCTGGCGAAAATATCCGGTGCTGATGTACGACCACACGTCCGTGCACAGATTGTGCAGGATGCGCGCGGCGTGGCTCATCTGCTGGTACAGGTCAACCTGCCAGTCGTGCGATTCGATCTGGGTGGTGAGTGGATTCCATTGCAGACCGAGGCCCGTGACGAATTCACGCGAGATCCCGGGCCAGTCCTGCTCGGAGTCGGCGGCCAGGTGGGCTGCGTACGTGCCGGTGGCACCGTTGAATTTGCCCAGGAACTCGGTGGCTTCAATCTTCGCTGTGATGCGCTCGAGGCGGTGTACGAAGACGGCGAACTCTTTGCCCATGGTGGTGGGGGTGGCGGGTTGGCCGTGGGTATGGGCGAGCATCGCATCATCCCTCAGTTCGATGGAGAGGGTGCGAAGAGACTCGATCACCGCGCGCAGCCTCGGCAGCCAGACCTCGCGCACGGCCGCGCTGATCGTGATGGCGTACGACAGGTTGTTGATGTCTTCGCTCGTCGCCGCGAAGTGGGTGAGCTCAGCGATATCGGTGAGACCGAGCTCGGTGAGTTTGGCGCGAACGAGGTATTCGACGGCTTTGACATCGTGCCGGGTGGTGGCCTCCAGGGCGGCGAGCTGGTCGATCTCAGGCTGGCCGAAATCGGCGGCGAACTCGCGCAATTGGCGTGCCTGTTCGTGTTCGACTCGCTGCGAGCCAAACAATTCATGGTCGGTGAGGTAAAGCAGCCACTCCACCTCGACGCGCACCCGCGCGCGGTTGAGACCAGCCTCAGAGAGATGGTCTCCGAGACCGACGACCATGGGTCGGTATCGTCCGTCAAGCGGGCTCAGTGGTTGTTCGGGCAAGCTCATGATGTTCCCTGTCGGATTCCTGGTGTGATCTGGCGGAAGAGTGCAGCGCAGGCTTTTTCGATCATCGACAGCACCTGGTCGAAGAGTGCGGCGTCAGAATAATACGGGTCTGGGACATCGTTCATCGGGGACTGCCTACTGTCGAATGACAACAGAAGTTGCACCTTCGATCGATCCTGGTCTGTCGATGCCCATGACTTGAGGGTGCGCTCCTGGCTGCGATCGAAGACGACCACGAGATCGAGTTCATCGAACCAGGCAGGGTCGAACTGACGGCCGCGATGACCGGAAGCGTTGTATCCCCGGGATGCCAGGGCTGCCAGTGTGCGGTCGTCGGCCGGTTCGCCGACGTGCCAGTCGCCCGTGCCGGCGGAGGTGATCGAGACGTTGCCACCCAGCCCCGACTGGGAGGCCAGCCGCTTGAGAATGGTCTCGGCCATGGGTGAACGGCAGATGTTGCCTGTGCAGACGAAACACACGCGAAATCGTGCGGTTTCGATGAAACTCTGCTCAAAACTCACCCACCTATTGTTGCGCAGTTCTTCTCGCCCACACGAACCGATTCTCCACAATCGCCACCGGTTGCCGTCCCGTCTACCGTGCCGGGTCGCGCTCCTGCACGCTGCAGCAAGCACCACATCGCATCGAACTACGCATCGGGAAAGGCCACAGTTGAACTACTCGACGAATCTCGCGACAGGCAGTGCACCCGATCCCCAGATTGCGCAGCAGGTTCTCGCTGACCTGGAAAACCAGGCGCGCGAACTCACCCACCTTCTCTGGCGGCTGGAGCGTGCCCGCCATGTGCTCGTTCCCGCTACAGCGGGGTCGTGGCGTGGTCTGACGAAACTGGCGTTCGACTCGGCGTTGGGCGGACTTGGGGTGACGATGGATGACGGCATCGCTACGATCCGTTCGGCCATCCAATCGACGCGGAACGCAATCGCAGGAATGGGTTCCGATGGGTGACGAATTGGTCATCGGAGGTAGCGGGTCTTTCGCGGTGGGTACCGATGAATTGTTCACCTGTGCCGAGCAGTTGCGGGAGCTCTGGCGCGAGATGTCGGCTCTCGGGAGTGACCTCGGAGTTATCGACTCGCTCGTCTCCCCGTGGCAGCTGAGGTCGGCGGCCGCACCCGCGAGCGCTTTTGACGCTGAGGCCGAGATCCACAGGGCCAGAATGGTCATCGCTGAGGTCGAGCTGCAGTCCAGAGCCATGGAGTCCGCGATCGAGGCAGCCGCGGCCGGCTACGGATTCGCCGAGCATTTCGTCGGTCGCATGATCCATGAGTTCACCGGCCAGTTCGGGGCGATGCTCGCAAGGTTCTCGCCGATGCTGTTGCTCGCAACCCTCACTGGGACGGCTGTACTCGGCGTCGCTGGCGGAATCCTGATCGAAAAGGCGAACGCGGGTGGGCAAGGCCCGAATCGATTCGGCCCAAATCAACGAGGCCCGAATCAACGAGGCCCGAATCAACCCAGCCGGTCTCCGCTCGGTTCTTCTCCGCTGGGTTCTTCTCCGTTCAGCACTTCGCAAGCGGGGCGGTCCGGTGAATCGCATCCGGCACCCTGGTTCAGGGAGCACAACGAGATCATCACCAATCCGCTCACCGTCGATCTCGTGCGCCTTGCCTCGCAGGCGTCGGGCGATGTGGTGGCCGGAGCGTTGGGTGTGCCGCCGCAGTTGACCAGCCTGCTCGGTGGCGCCGGGGTGATGATCGGTTCCACCGCGGTCATGCGTGCCGGTTCCACGATCGGGCTCTTCAAGGAGACTCCGGTGAGGCTCGTCGACACGCACATGCAGACGGTGTCGGGCAGCCCGAATGGTTTCGCCGAACGATTGTCACGAGTGCCAGACACTGAAACGACAGATGGCGCCCAGGTGGTCATAGAGAAGTATTCAACGCCGGGTGACGTCGACAGGTTCGAGGTCTACATTGCGGGCACCGTGACATTCTCGCCGTCGGCAGACAGTGAACCATGGGATATGACGAGCAATATGGCCAACGCCGCGGGCTTCGGCGGGGGAAGCTATGCGTCCGTCGCCGCAGCGATGGAACTTGCGGGGATCGATTCGTCAAGCCCGGTTCAGTTCACCGGCTACTCGCAGGGAGGCGGGACCGCAGCGCGATTGGCGGCATCCGGTGACTACAACACGCAGGGGCTGGCGTCTTTCGGTGGCCCGACGGGCCAGGTGCAGATCCCTGAAGGATTCCCCACTGTGATCGTCGAGCACACCGACGACATCGTTCCGGCTCTTGGCGGTGAACAGGTCAACAACCATGCAGTGCTCGTCGAGCGGGCGGTCTTCTCGGGCAGGGAGGTGCCGACAGATTACGCGGTACCGGCTCACCACTATGAGTACTACGAAGAGACGGCACGGCTCATGGATAAGGCGCGGAGCGACCAGATCACGAAGACGGGCTCGCGACTCGATTCGTTCAGCAGTGGTGCCACCTCTGTCACCAGCACCGCCTACCAGTACGAGCGAGTGCCGTCCCAGTGATGCCTGACTCCGCGGATGTCTGACTCCGCTGATGCCCGACCCAGTGATGCCCGACCCAGTGATACCTGACCCAGTGATACCTGGCTTAACTGCGCCTGGGCAAGACGATGCCTGGGTCAGCTGCGCCGTGAAGGATTGACCACCGGACGGAGCACAATGCCGATCAGCCAGCTGATCAGGCCGAGCACCAGCGCACCGAGCACTCCCCACCAGAAGCTCTCGACCACAAGACCGAAGCCGAACAGCTGTGAAAGCCAGGCCGCCAGCAGCAACAGCAGGCCATTGACGATGAGGGAGATGAGGCCGAGGGTCAGGATGTAGAGCGGGAACGCAACGATACGGATCAGGTTGCCGACCACTCCATTGACGATTCCGAAGATCGCCGCCACCAGCAGGTATGTGAGCACAGTTTCGACGGTGCCACCGGGCGCGAATGCCTGAACACTGACGCCCGCAACCAGCAGTGTCGTCAACCAGAGAGCCACAGCGTTGATGAGCAGGCGCACGATAAGTTTCATGGCACAACTATGCACCGACGGCGATGACCGGCGCAAAGGTCCGCGGGCTGTGCCGCGACTGCAACCACCCAGTTTAGGCTGGGGCTGTGACCTCATCGAGAGTACGACTGCGCCCCGAGATAGAGACGCTTCAGCCATACCGGCAGGGCAAGCCCGCCGCCGTCGATGCTTTCAAGCTGTCCTCGAATGAGAATCCGTTCGAACCGCTTCCCTCCGTGCTCGAATCGCTCACCCTCGAGGGCATCAACCGGTATCCGGATGCTACGGCCGGTGCGCTTCGTTCCATTCTCGCAGCGCGCCACAACGTCGAGTCCGGGCAGGTGCAGGTCGGCGCCGGATCCGTGTCGGTGCTCGCCCAGCTGATCACTGCCGCCGCAGCCCCCGGAGATGAGGTCGTCTACTCATGGCGCAGCTTCGAGGCATACCCGGGGCTTGTCACGACCGCGGGTGCGACATCCATCCAGGTGCCGAACACTCCAGACCACGGACACGACCTTCCGGCGATGCTCGCGGCCATCACTGATCGCACGAGGCTTGTTATCGTGTGCAGCCCCAACAACCCGACATCAACGGTGGTGTCCGGCGCGCAGTTCGCTGAGTTCATGGCAGCAGTGCCGTCGACCGTTCTGGTGGTGCTCGATGAGGCCTACGCCGAATTCGTGGTCGACCCTGACGCAGTGAGTGGCGACGGGCTGCTGGCTGAATACCCGAATCTCGTGCTGCTCCGCACGTTTTCCAAAGCCTTCGGGCTCGCCGGGCTCCGCATCGGGTACGCCCTCGGTCCCGAATATGTGATGGATGCGGCCAGAGCCGTCGCGATCCCGCTGTCTGTAACCGGGCTGGCGCAGCAGGCGGCAATCGTCTCCCTCCAGCACGAGGATGAGCTATTCGAGCGAGTGGCTCGGCTCAATGAGGTGAGGCAGCGCGTCGCCGACGGGTTGACGGCGCAGGGCTGGCGTTTTCCGCAACCACACGGCAACTTCGTGTGGCTGCCGACCGGTGAGAATACAGCCGCGGCGGCCGAGGTGTTTGCCAGCCACTCGATTGTGGCGAGGGCGCTCATCGACGGGCTCCGTGTGAGCGTGGGCGAGGCAGAAGCTGTAGACAAGCTTCTTAGGGCTTCGGCTGAGGTTGTACACATGCAACGAACGTCGCCGACGGCAGGCGGGTTAGGTTAGAGCAATGCATTACACCCCAGCGACGGTGCAACTCCTGTCGACGGAAGGTAAAATCGTCACGAGCGATGCTGCCGCCGAATACCTTCCCTATATCGAGCAGCTCAGCGATGAGCAACTGAGGGACTTCCATCGCAACATGGTCGTCATGAGGATGATCGATCTCGACGCTGCGAACCTGCAGCGCCAGGGCCAGCTTGCGATGTGGATTCCGAGCCTCGGCCAGGAGGCTGCACAGGTGGGTTCCGCCTTCGCTGCCAGGCCACAGGACCATCTGTTTCCCGCGTATCGTGAGCACGCGGTGGCGCGGATCAGGGGCGTTGACCCGATCAGGCTCATCGCGTTGCTGCGAGGGCTCAGTCACGGAGGCTGGGATCCTCAGATGAACGGCAACTTCCACCTGTACACGCTGGTCATTGGTTCGCAGACACTGCACGCCACCGGCTACGCGATGGGTATCCAGCTGGATGGCGCGACGGCCACGGGAGACCTGGAAGCCGACGAAGCCGTCATGGTCTACTTCGGCGATGGTGCCACCAGCCAGGGCGATGTCAGCGAGGCTCTCGTCTTCGCGGCGAGCTACCAGACTCCAGTGGTGTTCTTCCTGCAGAACAATCACTGGGCGATTTCGGTGCCCGTGACCAAGCAGTCGCGCACGCCGCTCTACCTGCGCCCGTCGGGTTTCGGCATCCCGTCGGTGCAGATCGACGGCAACGATGTGCTCGCCAGCTACGCAGTGACGAGAGCGAACCTCGATGCCACCCGCAGCGGTGTCGGCCCCAGGTTCATCGAGGCGCTCACCTATCGCATGGGCGCCCATACCACGAGTGACGACCCCACGAAATACCGCAGGTCGGAAGAGCTCGAGTTCTGGACGGCTGCAGATCCGATCAGTCGGTTCGAGGCCTACCTGAGGTCGCGGGGCGAGGGCGACGGGTTCTTCGCGGAGGTCGCGACCGAAGGCGCTGACGCTGCGTCAGACATCCGCCGCCGCATCCACGATCTCGTCACGCCTCCGGCATCGAGCATGTTCGCCAACGTGTATTCAGAGCCACACCCGGTGATGGATGCCCAACTCGCCTGGCTCGAAGCCTATGAGGCCTCGTTCGCGGGCACGGAAGGCGGCCACGCATGAGCACGCAGTTGCTG
The DNA here is from genome assembly GCF_014645015.1 of Salinibacterium xinjiangense. Taxonomy (GTDB): domain Bacteria; phylum Actinomycetota; class Actinomycetes; order Actinomycetales; family Microbacteriaceae; genus Rhodoglobus; species Rhodoglobus xinjiangensis. The sequence continues at coordinate 50,776 of NZ_BMLC01000004.1, read as the reverse complement.
AGTCTCGCGAAGGCCATCAACCTGGGATTGCGCCAGGCCCTGCTCGACAACGACAAAGTGCTGCTCATGGGGGAGGACATCGGCCCGTTGGGTGGTGTCTTCCGGGTGACCGAGGGGTTGCAGGCCGAGTTCGGCGAGAATCGTGTGCTCGACACCCCGCTTGCCGAGTCCGGAATCGTCGGCACGGCCATCGGCATGGCGATGCGCGGTTATCGTCCCGTGGTCGAGATCCAGTTCGACGGGTTCATTTTCCCCGGGTTCGACCAGATCACCTCCCAGCTGGCCAAGCTGACGGCCCGTCACGAGGGCTCGCTCAGTATGCCGGTCGTGATCAGGGTGCCCTATGGCGGACATATCGGTGCCGTCGAGCACCACCAGGAGAGCCCTGAGGCGTACTTCGCTCACACGGCAGGGCTGCGCGTGGTGACGCCATCCACTCCTCACGATGGCTACTGGATGATCCAGGAGGCCATCGCGAGCAACGACCCGGTGATGTTCTTCGAGCCGAAGAGTCGCTACTGGCCGAAGGGCGAGGTCGAACTGGATGCGAGCGGCAGCGAACTGCACGCCTCACGCGTGGTGCGCCAGGGCACGGACATCACGGTGCTCGGCTATGGTCCGATGGTGAATGTGCTGCTGCGCGCCGCGGATTTCGCGGCCGAGGAGGGTCGAAGCGTGGAGGTCATCGACCTGCGCTCGCTGTCGCCGATCGACTATGACCCGGTGGTGGCCTCGGTGCAGAAGACCGGCAGGCTGGTCATCGCCCAGGAGGCCCCCGGCTTCGTCTCGGTCGGGTCTGAGATCGCGGCGACGGTCACTGAGCGCGCGTTCTACTCACTCGAGGCGCCGGTGCTGCGTGTCGCCGGTTTCGACACACCTTTCCCTCCGGCGAAGCTCGAAGACATCTACCTGCCGGATGCCGACCGCGTGCTCGAGGCCGTCGACAGGGCCATGGCCTACTAGCGCTGGGACCCAGGGCTGCTCACGATTTCCGGGCCACCCACGACTTTTACGAACAGGAGCACGGCGAGCATGACGAATTCAGATTTCACACTTCCGGATGTCGGCGAGGGACTCACCGAGGCCGAGATCGTCTCGTGGAAGGTCAAGGCTGGCGACACGGTCGTCGTCAACCAGGTGCTCGTCGAGATCGAGACGGCCAAATCGCTTGTGGAACTGCCGTCCCCGTTCGCCGGGACGGTCTCCGCCCTTCTGGTCGCGGAGGGCCAGACTGTCGAGGTCGGCACCCCGATCATCTCGGTGAGCGCCGAGGGCGCCGAGATCGAGCTCACGGCGCCGGCCGGTGCCGACGAGTCGATCGTGGCAGACACGGCAGCGACCGTAGCGCCCCAGGAGGAGACCTCGGGGGCTGTGCTCGTCGGATACGGAGTCAGCGGTCACGGTGGGTCCCGCCGGCGCGCGACCGCGCCAGCGGCCCCGTCGGCCCCGCGAGCCACGGCGGCAGCCACGGCACCCCGGGTCGCCAGCGCTCCGCCGCCCAGGGCATCCATCACCATGACGAAGCCGCCGATCCGCAAGCTGGCGAAAGACCTCGGCGTCGACCTGTCGCTCGTGGTCGCCACCGGACCGATCGGCGATATCACCCGCGACGACGTGATCAGGCAGGCGTCGCAGGTCAGCGTCTTCCGCAACATCCAGACTCCGGAGTGGGGTGACGAACGCGAAGAGATCATCCCCGTGAAGGGTGTGCGCAAGGCGATCGCGAAGGCGATGGTCGGCAGCGCATTCTCTGCTCCGCACGTGAGTGTGTTCGTCGACCTCGATGCGACGAGGACGATGGAGTTCGTCAAGCGTCTCAAGAACTCCCCGGATTTCGCGGGCATCAGGGTCTCGCCGCTGCTCATCGCGGCCAAGGCCGTGATCTGGGCCGTGCGACGAAACCCGACCGTCAACAGCACGTGGACCGATAAAGAGATCAGCGTGCACCACTATGTGAACCTCGGCATCGCCGCTGCGACACCGCGGGGGCTGGTCGTACCGAATATCAAGGATGCGCACACCCTTTCCCTGCGCGACCTTGCGACGGCACTCGAGCAATTGACGATCACGGCCCGGGACGGTCGTACCCAGCCGGCGGAGATGGCGGGCGGCACATTCACGATCACCAACCTCGGTTCGTTCGGCATGGATACGGGAACCCCGATCCTGAACCCGGGCGAGGCAGGGATTCTCGCACTCGGCACCATCAAGCAGAAGCCGTGGGTCGTGGATGGCGAGGTCAGGCCGCGGTTCGTGACGACCCTCGGTGGGAGCTTCGACCACCGCGTGGTCGATGGCGACGTGGTGAGTCGATTCGTAGCGGATGTCGCAAGCGTGCTCGAGGAACCGGCGCTGTTGCTCGACTAGCTGCTGCCTCCCCGGGCGCAGGCGGCAGCGTGGTGGCGTAGGCTGTTGATAACGAATCTCATTACCGTTCAAGCCAGAGAGCTCATCATGCGCCGTACTCTTCCCGTTCTGGCCACTGTCGCCATCGTGTCCCTCGGCCTCGCCGGATGTTCTGCAACTCCCGCTCCGGAGAGCGCGGGTGTGTCGATCGTCGCGACCACGACCGTCTACGGCGACATCGCGCAGGCCATCGTCGGCGACTTCGGTACGGTGACCAGCCTCATCGGCGAGTCCACGGTCGATCCGCACAGTTTCGAGGCCTCGGCCCGCGACCAGCTCGCCATCGCCGACGCCGACCTCGTGATCGCCAATGGTGGGGGATACGACCCCTTCGTCGAGGCACTGGTCGAGGCATCCGGAACAAACGCCGTCGTGCTCGAAGCCGTGACCGCATCGGGCCTGAGCGAGACCACGGAGCCGGTCGATGGATTCAACGAGCACGTCTGGTACTCGTTCCCCGGCATGACCGGTGTCGTCGCGCGGATCGCCGATGAGCTGTCGACGATCGACCCCGAGAACGCCGCCACCTTCGCCACCAACGCTGCGGACCTCACCACGCAGATCGAGGGCCTCGAAACTCGGGCGGCAGCCCTGAAGCAAGAGGCCGATGGAGGCGGTGCAGCAGTGACCGAACCGGTTCCGCTTTACCTGCTCGAGGCCGTCGGGCTGGAGAATCTGACGCCCCATGATTTCACCGAGGCAATTGAAGAGGGCAGCGACGTTCCTCCGCTGGCCTTCGAGCAGACCGTAAACCTGTTCACTGACGGGGACGTGCGCATACTGGGATACAACGACCAGACCGCGAGCCCTGAGACCGAGCGCGTGCGCCAGGCCGCAGAATCCGCCGACGTGCCGGTGGTCGTATTCACGGAGACCCTGCCGGAGGGGGCAGACTACGTCTCGTGGATGACCGACAACCTGGACGAACTGGCGCGGGCGCTGCGGCTGTGACGCCGAGCCCTGTCGCCGTCACGGGCCCTATGAGCGACGCGGGTCCGATCCTCGATATCCGCCGGGCCGGACTGTCTCTCGGAGGCCGTACCCTGTGGAGCGACCTCGACCTCACAGTCCAGCCGGGGGAGTTCGTCGCCGTGCTCGGTGCCAACGGTTCGGGAAAGACGAGCCTGCTGCGCGCGATTCTCGGGCAGCTTCCCGTGGACTTCGGCGAAATCCTGCTGCAGGGCAAGCCGGTGCACCGCGGCGACCGTGCGATCGGCTACATCCCGCAGCAGCGGATCATGCCCGCTGGCACCGCCCTGAGGGGCCGTGACCTTGTGAGCCTCGGGCTCGACGGGCATCGCTGGGGCGTGCCGTGGCCATCCCGTCGGTCGAAGGAGACGGTGGATGCCCTCATCGAGTCCGTCGGAGCGACGGCGTATGCCGACCTCCCGGTCGGCGTGCTGTCGGGCGGTGAGCAGCAACGCCTCCGTGTGGGGCAGGCTCTCGCGAGTGATCCCGCGTTGCTGCTGTGCGATGAGCCGCTGTCGAGCCTCGACCTGCACCACCAGCGTGGAGTCGCCGAGCTCATCGATAAGGGGCTGCACGAGCGCGGCACCGCCGTCGTCTTCGTCACCCATGACATCAATCCGGTGCTCGACATGGTCGATACGGTGCTCTACCTCGCTGCTGGCCGGTTCACCTCGGGCCCGCCTGAGGAAGTCCTGCGCTCGGAGGTGTTGAGCGACCTGTACGGAACACGGGTCGAGGTGATCCATACCGGCAATCGCGTGTTCGTCGCCGGAGTTCCCGAGTTTCCGCATCATCTCGGGGAGGCATCATGACCGACGTCTTCGCGGCAGACTTCTGGTCGTCGATCTTCAACTTCAGCGACTACGGCCGACTGCTCGTACTCGTGCAGAACTCCATCATCGCCGGCGCCATCCTCGGCATCGTCGGCGGCCTGATCGGCGTCTTCGTGATGCAGCGCGACATGGCCTTCGCGGTGCACGGCATCAGCGAACTCTCGTTCGCGGGAGCCGCTGCCGCGTTGCTGTTCGGTGCGAACGTCGTCGCAGGATCGCTCGTCGGCTCATTGCTTGCGGCGACGATCATCGGCGTGCTCGGAGCTCGGGCCCGTGATCGCAACTCCATCATCGGGGTGCTGATGCCCTTCGGGCTCGGGCTGGGCATCCTGTTCCTCGCGCTCTATCCGGGGCGCAGCGGCAACAGGTTCGGCTTGCTTACGGGCCAGATCCTGTCGGTCGACATCCCCCAGCTCGGCGTTCTCATCGCGATCAGCATTGTCGTGCTCATCACACTGCTGGTGATCTGGCGACCGCTCGTGTTCGACAGCGTCGATCCGGATGTAGCCATGGCGCGGGGCGTTCCCGCTCGCACCCTGTCGATCGTGTTCATGATCCTGCTCGGCCTCATGGTCGCGGTCTCGGTACAGATCATCGGCGCGCTGCTCGTGCTCGCGCTGCTCGTCACGCCAGCGGCTGCCGCCCTGCGGGTCTCGTCGTCGCCGATTGTCGTGCCCTTGCTGGCGATGCTCTTCGGATTCGCATCTGCCGTCGGCGGCGTGCTGCTCGCCATCGGTGGTTCACTGCCGATCAGCCCGTATGTCACGACCATCTCGTTCCTCATCTACCTCGGATGCCGCATCGTGGGCCGCATAAGGGGACATCGACTTCGTCGCCAGCTCGAACCGTCAGCCCGCAGCGCAGCCGCGGGAGTGTCCGCATGAAGCGCCACACCTGGCAGCGCGATGCGGTGCGTGCTGCACTGAACACCCGCGAGAGTTTCGTGAGCGCGCAGCAACTGCATGCCGCGTTGCGGGCCGGTGGATCATCCATCGGGCTGGCCACCGTCTACCGGGCACTCGCCGACCTCGCCGTGGAGGGGGAGGCCGATTCGCTGCAGCAGGAGGGTGAGAGCCTGTACCGCGCGTGCACGCCCGGAACCCACCACCATCACCTGATCTGTCGCCGTTGTGGGTTGACGGTGGAGATCGAGGCGGACGCCGTCGAGCAGTGGGCGAACTCCGTCGCTGCGGAGCACGGCTTCACCCGACCGAACCACGTGGTCGACGTGTTCGGATACTGTGCACCCTGCTCAATTGCAGAAGCGCCAGGAAACCCGTAACATTGCAGGCTGCAGAGCGGACTCTTCCGCTCACGTGCACATGCCTTCTTCGAAAGTTTGAAAGACAGGTGCGCCGACAAGTGATCTTGGGCGGGCTTCCGGAAACGGGATGCTCGCGGTAACCAGAACAGGAGTAGAACCATGGCAGCAACATGCCAGGTGACAGGAGCCATCCCAGGCTTCGGTCACGCAATCTCGCATTCGCACCGACGCACGAAGCGTCGCTTCGATCCGAACATCCAGAAGAAGAAGTACTACGTACCCTCGCTTCGCCGTAACGTCACGCTGCAGCTGTCCGCTAAGGGCATCAAGGTCATCGACGTCCGCGGCATCGAAGCAGTGGTCAAGGATCTTCTCGCACGTGGGGAGAAAATCTAATGGCTAAGACTCAGGACGTACGCCCGATCATCAAGCTCCGTTCCACCGCTGGAACCGGCTACACCTATGTGACGCGCAAGAACCGTCGCAACAACCCGGATCGCCTCGTACTCAAGAAGTACGACCCAGTGATTCGCCAGCACGTCGAATTCCGCGAGGAGCGCTAACAATGGCCAAGAAGAGCAAGATCGCCCGCAACGAGCAGCGCAAGGTTATCGTGGCTCGCTACGCGACCAAGCGTCTCGAACTGAAGAAGGCGCTCGTCGACCCGGCGGGAACCGACGAGTCCCGCGAAGCTGCACGCCTCGGCCTGCAGAAGCTCCCGCGCAACGCTTCGCCGGTCCGCGTTCGCGGCCGCGACGCCATCGATGGACGCCCGCGTGGTTTCCTCAGCCAGTTCGGTGTATCCCGTGTTCGCTTCCGTGACATGGCGCACCGGGGCGAATTGCCCGGAATTACCAAGTCAAGCTGGTAGATTCCTAGCGGTTCCGCGGTTTTTGACCCGGATCATCCACCAAAGTTCCACCCATAACTGCATCAGGTCCGAGGAGGACACCCCATGGCTGACAAGTCACTAAACCGTACCGAGTTCGTCGCGGCAGTTGCCGCAGAGTCTGGCCAGACCCAGGCGGCAGTCAGCGGCATCGTTGACTCGCTTTTCTCAGTTCTCGCCAAGTCTGTCGGCGACGGCACGAAGGTCTCCATCCCGGGATGGATCTCCGTCGAGCGCACCGACCGCGCAGCGCGCACCGGACGCAACCCGCAGACCGGTGAAGCGATCGAGATCAAGGCAAGCAAGGGCGTCAAGATCAGCGCCGGAAGCAAGCTGAAGGCTGCCGCAAAGGGCTAAGCAGTTTCACAACGTCAGGGCGGCATCCGAGAGGATGCCGCCCTTCGTCGTACAGGGACGGGCCCTCTTCAGGGAGGGGCCTCACACGGCGGGCACTCGGAGAGCCAGACGTAAACTGTGGTAGTGCCACGTCTTGTTCGGATTGCTGCTCCCGCGACCCTCATCCTGGTGGCCATGCTCGCCCTTTTCGGGTCGCTCGCTTTCGGTGGTGGAGCCGATGCCCCACAACTGATCGACCCGGGAGCGGCCGCCCGTTACGGGCTCCCGATCTCGAAGCTCCTGGTCAACATCGGTGTCGCCGGGACCATTGGTGCTCTCGTGCTGGCGTTGTTCGCTCTCGACTCCGGGAAGCCGGAATTCTCGAGGGCGCTGGATGTCGCGGCGGGATCATCCGCCCTCTGGGCCGTCGCTGCCGCCGCCAGTGCCTTCTTCACGTTCCTGACCGTGCTGCAGCCGACGATCCGCCTCGACAATGCGTTCGGCGATGTGCTCGCTGGCTTCCTCACCGGCACCGGGCTCGGGCAGGCATGGCTGGCGACCACGCTGATCGCCGCGACAGTCACCGTGCTGTGTTTCGCCGTGCGCAACGTCACAGTGTTGCTGTTCGTCACGGTTGTCGCCGTCGTGGGTCTCGTTCCGATGTCGCTCGAGGGCCACACGGGCGGCACAGAGAACCACGACTCGGCCATCACCGCGATCTTCCTGCACGTGCTCTTCGCCGGGATCTGGCTCGGCGGACTCATCACCATCGTGCTGGTGAAGCCGACCCTCGAGAAGGGCCGACTTGCCTCAGTGCTGGCGCGGTACTCGACGGTTGCCCTGATCAGTTTCATCGTGGTAGCGGCATCCGGTTACCTCAGTGCCCAGATCAGGATCGAGCAGATCGGCAATCTCCTTTCCCCGTACGGCATTCTCGTGCTCGTCAAAGTCGCGTCATTGCTGGCGCTCGGGCTGTTCGGCGCGATGCAGCGCCGATTCTTCATCGGCAGGATGCAGGCGGCCGCCGGCAGCGGACGTGGGTACTTCTGGTGGGTCGTGACGGCAGAGATCGCGTTCATGGGGATCGCGTCAGGAGTAGCCGCGGCGCTGGCGCGTACCGCGACTCCCATACCGGAGGTCACAGCGGCGGATCTCGCGAGACCCACACCGGCCGAGCTTCTGACCGGGAGCCCGCTGCCGCCTCCGGTGACGATCGAGCGCCTGTTCACGCTCTGGAACTTCGATCTACTCTGGATCCTGGTCTGCGGATTTGGAATCTTCTTCTACGTCGCCGCCGTGCTGAGGCTGCGCCGGCGCGGGGACACCTGGCCGGTGCTGCGGACCGTGCTGTGGGTTGCCGGGATGCTGCTGCTGTTCTACATCACCAACGGCGGCATCAATGTGTACGAGAAGTTCCTCTTCTCGCAGCACATGCTCGCCCACATGGTGCTCGGCATGGGAATCCCGGTGCTGCTGGTTCCGGGTGCGCCGATCACCCTCGCGTTGCGCACGATCGAGAAGCGCACGGATGGCAGTCGTGGCGTGCGGGAGTGGCTGCTGCTGCTCGTGCACTCGAAGTACTTCGAGGTTCTCGGCAAGCCGCTCGTCGCGGCTGTGCTGTTCGCCGGTTCACTCTGGGCGTTCTACTACACGCCCCTGTTCGGCTGGGCGACCACCAACCACATCGGTCACGAGTGGATGGTCATCCACTTCCTGCTGACGGGTTACCTGTTCGTGCAGGCGCTCATCGGGGTGGATCCGTCACCATCGAGGCCGCCGTATCCGATCCGGCTGCTCATCCTGTTGGGAACCATGGCCTTCCATGCCTTCTTCGGCCTCGCCCTGATGTCGGGAACCGGGTTGCTGCTCGCAGACTGGTACGGCTCGATGGGCTGGGATACGGGCATCACCGCGCTGCAGGATCAGCAGATCGGCGGCGGGATCGCGTGGAGCGTCGGCGAGATCCCGACTGTTGCACTAGCGATCGTGGTGGCGATCATGTGGTCGCGAAGCGATGCCAAGGAATCGAAACGCTACGACCGCAAGGCCGACCGTGATGGCGACGCGGAGCTCGACGAATACAATTCCATGCTCGCAGGGCGTGCTCGCGTCGACGCCAGACTGGAATCGACGCCTAACGCTGGGCGGTGATCAGCACCTCGTCGTCGCCGAGGAACGTCGCGAGGTAGCTCACAGAGAACGCCACGTCTTCATCGAAGACAGAGGTCGTTCCATCGAAGAGTGATTGCACGTCGACGGTGAGGTGAGCTGCGGCGTTCGTCACCGGCATCAGCCAGCTGCCGGGTTCGGCGCCGGGAACCAGTGATACCGACGGGTATTCGCTTATCGACCATTCGGGAGTCGACGCGATCCGGTTCGAGATCTGCTGGCCGAAGGGGCACCCCGTCGGCAGCAACACAGTCTGCGTGGTGCAGGTGTCGAGGAAGTCGTCGATCTCACCCTGCACCTGCTCGACGAACGCCGAATTCGCCCGCACGTCGAGGGCCGCGACAACGGATGCCCCGGGCTGGGTTGCGCTGACCAGCAGGGGATTCGCTGTCAGGAAGGTCGACTCGTGGGTGACGCTGACAGCGCTCGGCGTGAACACCACCAGGGGCAGGGCAGTGCCCTGCTCGGGGGTGCTGAGATCCACGCCGTTCGCGGTGAAGTCCTGTGAGTTCAGCACCGAAAGTTGCACGACGCTGTACGGCGCGGTCGCGAAGCTCCAGTTCGAGAACAGGCCGAGCACATTCCCTGCCTGCTGCACATCGAAGCTCGACTCGCCGGGCTTGCCGCCGGCGACATAGGAGAACACGACGCGCTGCACACCGTCGGAAAATCGCGACTCGCTGACGAATTCGACCGTGTCGAGGTCGCTCATCGCGGAAGAGTCGAGCATGGCCCTGGTGGCGGTGCTGCGCTCGCCGGAGCCGGCGAGTTCGAGAGCTGCTGGCGCATCCTTCCTCTCGAGCGCGTCGAGGTAGCTCTTCACGAAGCCACTCGAGCTGTAGAGGGTGGAGTTGAGAGCGCCGACCGTGATCGCGAAGGCGCCGATCACGGCCGCAGCTACGACGGCCCAGATGATGATCGTGCGGTTCACGAGTTCCATCCTAAATTGCGCATCCGGGGTGCCGTCGCATTCTGAACAGTCCCGGCACGCTCGCACGATGCCCTGGATGCCCCGGGTACAGTAAAGCGGTGAACGGTGTCGGGCGGAACGAGCTGCAGCTGTCGCCTGAACAGCAGGCGGTCTTCGACGCGATCGAGACCACCCAGCAGAACCTGTTCATCACAGGTCGGGCGGGAACCGGTAAATCCACCCTCCTGAATCACCTCTCTGAGAATACGTCGAAGCAGATCGTGATCTGTGCGCCCACCGGTGTCGCGGCGCTGAACGTGGGCGGGCAGACCATCCACTCGCTCTTCCGATTGCCGATCGGGGTCATCGCTGACCACGACATCGACCAGGGCGTCGCGTTGCGCAAACTGCTCAGCACTATCGACACGCTCGTCATCGACGAGGTCTCCATGGTCAACGCCGACCTGCTCGATGCGATCGACCGGTCGCTGAGGCAGGCCCGGCAGCGAAAGCACGAGGCATTCGGCGGGGTGCAGGTCGTGCTGTTCGGTGACCCGTACCAACTGGCGCCGGTGCCGGGTGAGGGTGAGGAGCGCGCCTATTTCGAGGATCACTATCGCTCGATCTGGTTCTTCGATGCGAAGGTGTGGGATGACACCGACCTCACGATCTACGAACTGACGACCATTCATCGCCAGCATGAAGCCGAGTTCAAATACATGCTCAACGCGGTTCGGCACGGCGGGGTGACAGCCGAGATCGCCGCCAGGCTGAACGAGGTCGGTGCGCGGCCGCCCCCTACCGACGGCGCGATCACGCTGGCCACCACCAACGGCACCGTCACCAGGATCAACGCGACAGAGCTCGCGAGGCTGCCGGGGCGGGTGCTCACGGCCAAGGCCGAGGTCAGCGGCGACTTCAACGGGCGAGCGTTCCCGGCGGATGAGGCGCTGGAGCTCAAGATGGGCGCGCGGGTGATGTTCCTGCGCAACGACACGGGTTACGAGAACGGCGGCCAGCGCTGGGTGAATGGCACCGTCGGCACCGTCGTCAGGATCGACTCGACGGTGTGGGTGAACGTCGACGGGGAACGCCACGAGGTTCGCCCGGCCGTGTGGGAGAAATTCAAGTACAACTACTCGTCGCTGACGAAATCACTGCGCAAAGACGTCGTCGCTGAGTTCACCCAGTTTCCGCTGAGGCTGGCGTGGGCCGTGACGATCCACAAATCCCAGGGCAAGACCTATGACCGTGCGATCGTCGACCTCGGGCAGCGGTCGTTCGCTCCCGGGCAGACCTATGTCGCGCTGAGTCGCATCAGCGCGCTCGACGGGCTGTACCTGTCGCGCCCCCTTCGCCCGAGTGACATCATCGTCGACGACAACGTTGTACGGTTCATGTCACGTGTGACAGCGATTCCCGCGATCAGGGCCTAGCGCGGATCAGGAATCGGCATCGTGCTGGCGAGTTTGGCAGCAAATCTGCGGCACGCGCCGGTGCTGGAGCGCGACCATGGGAGCATGCCGATCCCGCCCGATATGCCGATCACCCCCGATGCCCCGCTCACGCCCGATACCAAGAACTGGACCTGGGTCATCGAGAAACCCTGCCCCGAGTGCGGCTTCGACGCAGCAACTTTCGGAGCGAAGGATGTCGCGGCCATGCTGCTCGCGAACGCGGCGGCCTGGCCGCCAGTGCTGAACCGCGCCGACGTCCGCAGTCGACCCGGCGAGTCGACGTGGTCACCACTGGAGTATGCGGCGCATGTGCGCGACGTGTTCCGTCTCTATCACCACAGGCTCGAACTCATGCAGCGCGACGACAACCCGCTGTACCCCAACTGGGACCAGGATGAGACGGCTGTCGCCGAGCGCTACAACACGCAGGATCCCGCCGTTATCGCCGCCGAACTCACGGAGGCTGCGGCATCGCTCTCGGCCGCGTTCGGGCGGGTCACCGACTGGTCACGACCGGGGCGCCGCAGTGACGGAGTGCAGTTCACGATCGAGTCGTTCTCGAAATACTTCATCCACGACCCGATCCATCACCTGCATGACGTGAGTCGCTGACGACCTCAGTCGATGAGCTGGGCTTCCAGGAACACCGCTGTTCTGGCGAAGGCGAGAGCCGCGGCCCTGCTGTCAAGCCCGCTCGGCAGGCTCGCATTCGCGAACGAATGGTGGGTGCCGGCGTATGTGTACTCCGTGACGGGCGTGCCGTGGTCTTTCAGCCGGGTCACGAAGGACTCGGGATCCTCGCCTGTTCGCCAACTGTCGCTCTCGGCCCACTGCAGCAGCACCGGGCACGGGATCACACCGTGGTCGGCTGAGCCCAGGCTCGCGTAGTACGCGACAACGGCATCGGCTCCACCGCCCTGGGCATGAAGCAGCGCGAGCCAGCCGCCCATCGAGAAGCCGACCAGGCCGACGCGTTCGACGCCGGTCTCCCGGTCTTGTTCGACGGCGTCGTCGATAATCGATAGCGCTTGTGCGACATCAAGGCTCTCCATGAGATTGCGGGCCGCCTCCCGGTCAGGGGTGCAGAATCCGCTGTAGAGGTCGGGCACCGCGACACGGAAACCACGACTGGCGACGGCCGTGGCGAACGGCTCGAGCCAGGGCATCCTGCCGTACATGTCATGGAGGACAACGACCGCGGGGTTGCCCCACTCGCCGTAGAACAGGGTTTCACCGGGGGAGGGGATCGGCACCAGGGCGGTCATGTCGTCACTTCCGGTGTGAAGAGTGGTTACGTACGGGGCACAACTCTCAGTTCCCAACCTAGTTGAGACCTTCTCAGCCAGGTGACACCATAAGAGCACTCGCCTTGAGGGTTGCTGGGCCCAACTCTAGTTGGCATCGAACATGGCACCATCTCGAAATCCACGCGGATCGATGCGGTGAAACTGGTTGCCGTTGGCACCATGATGGCCGAAACCGAAGCAGAGGCGCGGATTGCCGTCCCCATGGACGTCGACGGCTCAGCCGCCACCAGAGCCGAACCCGACGACGCCGACACGGAAGTGGATGCGACGCGCTCCTTGACGACAGATCACCGGAATTCGGTCGCTCGGCCAGTCGTCGCCTCGCCCCCGTTCTCACTCTGCGATACGCGCTCTGGCACGTCGCTCGGTGGCGGGAGATGCTTAAACGTCGGGCGGGGCAGCCGTCGATCTTTGCACCAGCCATCGATCTCTGTATCCGTCGCCGATCTCAATGAGGAGAACATAGTGAAAGCAGTTCGTCTGCACCAGTACGGAGAGCACCCCGTCATCGAGGAGGTCGCCGAGCCCCAGATCACCGGCCCGTGGGACGTGATCGTCGATGTCGGCGCCGCCGGACTCTGCCGCACCGACCTGCACATCATCGAGGGCCAGTGGGACCCGATCCAGCACCCCAGCCTTCCCTACATCCTCGGCCACGAGAACGCCGGATGGGTGCGGGAGGTCGGCAGCGCCGTGCACAACGTCAAGGTGGGCGACACGGTCATCATGCATCCGCTCACGAGTTGTGGGCTGTGCCCCGCGTGCCGCATAGGGCAGGACTCGCACTGCGAAAACGCGACCTTCCCCGGCATCAACGTCGACGGTGGGATGGCCCAGCAGTTGCTCACCAACGCGCGGGCGGTCGTGAAGCTCGATGAGGGGCTTCGGCCACAGGATGTCGCGGCTCTCGCCGATGCCGGACTCACCGCCTATCACGCGGTGCGCAAAGCAGCCGACGTGCTCTTCCCCGGTACCCACGCGGTCGTGGTCGGCGCAGGTGGCCTCGGGCACATCGGCATCCAGGCGCTCGCCGCCATCACAAGCGCCACGATCACGGTGGTCGACCGCAGCGAGGGCGCCCTCGAACTCGCGCGAACCCTCGGCGCTCACCACACGGTTCTCGCGACCGACGACGCCACGGTAGAAAAACACGTGCTCGACATCACGAACGGTGGCGCGAATGTCGTCTTCGACTTCGTCGGCGAGCGGGGCGCGGAGCTGCTTGCGCCCCGACTGCTGCGCAACCGCGGGTCGCATTACGTGATCGGCTACGGCGGGGCGGTGAGCCTCCCAACGATCGACATCATCTCCCGGGAGATCAACGTGATCGGCAACCTCGTCGGCACGTACAACGACCTCGTCGAACTCATGACCCTCACCGCGCAGGGTCGCGTCACGCTGCACACGGCGGTATACCCGATGGATGCGGCGCTCGACGCGATAGCCGACCTCGACGCTGGCCGTCTGATCGGCCGCGGCATCCTCGTTCCCTGACCTTCAACCACCCCCATTTCTCTCGAGCAAAGGAGCCGACAAATGGCATTTCCCGCCAAGTATCCGCAGCTGAACGACACCTCATTGACAGATGAAGCGCGAAGCGTGCTCATCCGGGTGATCCGTGTCGCCTTCCCCCACCCGTCTTTTCCCGACGGACCTTATGAGCGCACTGCCGACACGATCCTTGCAGAGGCTGAGAACTCGACCTGGTTCCGGGTAGCGCTGACCCAGGGTCTTCTCACGCTCGGCCATCTCGCCGGCGGGGATTTCCGTGATCTCGACGATGAGGCGGCGACCAAGGTGCTGCGCCGCATCGAGACCACCGAATTCTTCGGCTTCGTGCGTCGTACGACGGTGCTGAACCTCTACGACAATGAGGACGTCTGGGAGGTGCTCGGCTATGAGGGCCCGAGCTTCCCCAAGGGCGGCTACGTGAACCGCGGCTTCGATGACCTCGACTGGCTACCCGATCCACGCATCGACACCTACGACGGGCCCAACCAGCTCGTCGAAATCGCCACCGGGGTCACCGGGGGTGCGACCCTCCCGCCCGTCTCGCCTGCGATAGACCGCGACACGAGCAACCAGCCCGGACGGCGCGACGCCGAGATGGCGGAGGTGAAGAAGTGACCGCGATCGAGCACGACGACGAGGCGGTCGTCATCGTCGGTTCCGGCGCCGGTGGTGGAACGCTTGCCTACGAACTCACGGCGAAGGGAATCCCCGTCGTCGTGCTCGAGGCCGGTCCCTACCTGCGCAATGAGGACTACGTCAACGACGAGTGGGAGGCCTTCAACCAGATGGCCTGGCTTGACCCAAGAACGACGTCCGGTTCCTATCGCATCGCCCGCGATTTCCCCAACCTTCCCGCCTGGATCGTCAAGGCGGTCGGCGGCACGACGACCCACTGGTCGGGGGCGACTCCGAGATTCAAGGCTCATGAGTTCCAGACCCGCTCGACTTACGGGCGGATCGAGGGGGCGAACCTGCTCGACTGGCCGATCACTCTCGCCGATCTCGCGCCGTACTACGACAAGGCCGAGATCGCGATGGGATCCACCCACCTGCACGGCCGCAAACCGCTGCCTGCGAACAATAACTACAAGGTCTTCGCGAATGGCGCCGAACGCATTGGCTACTCGTTCTATTCGACCGGGCCGTACGCCACGAACGCCGAGGAATACGACGGCCGACCGGCATCCGTGCAGGACGGCTTCAACTTCCAGGGCGATAAAAGCGGGGCCAAGTGGTCGACGCTGGTGCGGGAAATTCCCCGTGCCGAGGCGACCGGACTGCTCGACCTTCGTCCCGACAGTCACGTCGTGCAGATCACGCACGACGCGAAGGGGCGAGCGGATGCCGTGCTCTACCTCGACAAGGACGGCAACCTCCAGCGACAGCGCGCGAAGCTCGTGGCGGTGGCGGCCAACTCGATCGAGACGCCCCGGCTGTTGCTGCTTTCGGCAAGTCCTATGTTCCCCGACGGTCTCGCCAACTCGTCCGGCCAGGTGGGCCGCAACTACATGCGCCACACCACCGGTTCGGTCTACGCGCGGTTCGACAAGCCCGTGCGCATGTATCGCGGCGAGACGATGGCGGGCGTCATCGCGGACGAGTCGGGCCACGACCCGGACCGCGGGTTCGCCGGAGGCTACTACCTCGAGACCATCTCGCTCGGTCCGGCGTTCCTTGCAAGCTTCGCTGATCCCGGCGCGTGGGGAGCGAGCTTCACGGAGATCCTCGAGGCCTACGCGAACACCGCCGGACTGTGGGTCATCGGTGAGGATATGCCTCAGGAGTCGAACCGCATCACGCTCAACAAGTCGGTCACCGACAAGAACGGGCTGCCCGTTCCCAACGTGAATTTCGATGATCACCCGAACGATGTCGCGATGCGCAACCACGGCTACACCCAGGCCGAACTGCTCTACGACGCCGTCGGCTCCATCGGGTCCCACCGTACGCCGCCGTATCCAGCCACCCACAACATGGGCACGAGCCGGATGAGTGAAAAGCCCCAGGATGGCGTGGTCGACAAATGGGGGCGGGCGCACGACGTGCCGAACCTCTTCATCAGTGACGGGTCGGTGTTCACGACGGGAGCCGCAGCCAATCCGACGCTCACCATCGTTGCGCTCGCGATCCGGCAGGCCGAGTACATCGCCGACCAACTCAAGACCGGCGGCATCTGATGCCGACACGACCTGTTCTCTACCGTCCCAACCTGAATCGAGGAGCACTATGAGCCACAACCCCTATGACGACATCGCGAAGGTCCCGACCTTCACCGTGACGAGCAGCGACGTCACGGATGGAGAGGAGATGGCGCCCGGCCACCGCAGCGGTATCTTCGGCGCCGGCGGGGAGGATGTGAGCCCGCAGCTGAGCTGGAACGGGTTCCCTGCCGAGACGAAGAGCTTCGCCATCACGATGTACGACCCCTCCGCCCCGACCGGTGCCGGATTCTGGCACTGGGCGGTCGCCGACGTGCCGGTCACGACGACCTCGGTCGACACCGGGGCGGGAAATGCGGTCGGGAGCGGACTACCCGCGGGCGCGCTGCAGCTCAAGAATGACGCGAGCCTTGCCCATTACCTCGGTGCGGCGCCGCCCGCGGGCCACGGCAAGCACAACTATTACATCGGCATTCACGCGCTCGACGTCGATTCACTCGGCCTCGACGCAGGTGCGACCCCCTCGTTTCTCGGCTTCAACATGGCGGGGCACACGATCGCCCGCGCCGTGATCACGCCCTGGTACGAGGCGAAGTAGCCGCGAAGCAACTGACGGAGAGCCCGGCGACCGCGAGGTGGCCGGGCTCTTTCTCTCGCCGGGCCGGTTTCCAGGCGGGACGCGAACCTGCCCCGCGCTCAAACCCGCCCCGCGCTCAAACCCATCAGGCGGTCGCGGCCTGGCGCACCTGTCCCGACCGGTAGTACTTGCTTACCTGGTTCGCCGCGTCGCGCAACAGCTTCTCGAATACGCGCTCGCGTGCGCTCGATACCTCACCGCTCGGCGCGCTGATCGCGACCGAGCCGACGACCATCCCCGCGCCGTTACGCACTCCGATCGCCGCGCAGGTCATTCCCGGCACGAACTCTTCGTGCTCCCACGCGATCCCCGTGCGAGACACCAGCGCGAGATGTTCGTCGAGGTCGGAACGGTCGGTGATCGTGCGGGCAGTGAGCGGCGCCATCCCGTGCACGTCGAGGTATTGCCCCACCTGATCCTCACTCATTCCGGAGAGGAGGATCTTCCCGAACGCGGTGGCGTGGGCAGCCTGGTGAAACCCGAAGCTCAGCGGCGTGAGCCGCGGATGAGCCGGCGAATCCACAACGAACGCAACGACCACGTCAGCACCGCGATAGACGGCGAAATAGCCGGCCGCCTTCGCGGTGTCGTGCAACCGCGCAATCTCGGCACGCACGGGACTCGGCACCCCGATCTGTCGGTGCAGGGAAACCCCCAGTCGGTCGATCTTGTATCCGAGTTCGAACCGGTGTTCGCCTCGAAGATGCACGAGGTATTCGGCATGCACGAGCGCCTGCATGAGCCGGTAGACAGTGGGCAGGGGATACCCGAGAGCCTGCGAGACGTCCCGCGCGGACGCGCCACCACGCTCGGCGACGATCTCCAGGATGGCGAGGGTCTTTTCGACCGTCACGACGCTTGATTCGCGCGGGTTCGAGGGCGCGGGCACGGGGTCGCTCATCGGTTCGGGTGTCGACGCATCATCTGTTCGCATCCTTTCATTCTGCGCCCAGGCGACCGGCACGACAATGCCGTGCGGCTCCACTTCTCGCAGAGTGAAAAACCTCGTGGTGTCCGAGGTCGCGACACCCCTACCGTGGATAGTGCGTGAACGAGTTATCCCGCTGGTCGATCGCCCATCGGGCCCCGCATTCGACAACGACGTCAGGAGATCTTCATGTCGACAGCCACCCCCATCCGTTCCGTCATCAGCCCCGGCCGCTACGTGCAGGGCCCGGGTGCCATGTCCCGGCTCGGTGAGTTCCTCGCCGCTATCGGCAGCACTCCGCTCATCGTCGCCGATGATGTGGTCTGGGGCTTCGTCGGACACGAGGTCGAATCCTCGCTCAGGAAGGCCAACCTGCCGCTTCGGCGTGAGCGCTTCGGCGGCATGCCCTCGGCGAAGGAGATCGACCGGCTGACCGCCGTGATCGCCGACGCCAAGGCGGATGTCGTGGTTGCTGTGGGCGGTGGCAGCACGATCGACGCGGTCAAGGCCGCAGGGTTTCTCGCCGGTATCCGATGGGCGACGGCACCCACCGTCGCGTCGACCGACGCACCGACCTCGGCACTCGCCGTCGTTTATACCGAGGACGGCGCGTTCGAGGAGTACCGCTTCTTTCCCCGAAACCCCGATCTCGTGCTCGTTGATTCCCAGCTCATCGCCAATGCTCCAGCGGAGTTCCTCGCGGCGGGGGTCGGAGATGCCCTCGCGACCTGGCTTGAAGCGCGAGCGACGTCCCGCTCGAACTCGACGACCATGGCGGGTGGCCTGCCGACCCTCGCTGGCACGGCGCTCGCGAAGCTGAGCTGGGAGGTGCTCTGGGAGAACGCCCTCCCCGCGCTCGACGCGGTGCGCGACAACCTCGTAACGCAGGCTGTCGAAAAGGTCATCGAGGCGAATACGCTCCTGTCGGGCCTCGGTTTCGAGTCGGGTGGCCTCGCGGCAGCGCACGCGATCCACAACGGGCTCACCGTGGCACCGCAGACGCACGGGCTCGCGCACGGGCAGAAGGTCAACATCGGGTCGCTCACCCAGCTCATTCTCGAGGGGGCACCGAGTTCTGATATCCGCGACTTCGTCGAATTCACGACGCGGGTGGGGCTCCCGACGACCCTCACGGAGATTGGACTGTCGATCGACGACGATTCCGATCTGCGCGGCGTCGCGGAGGCCGCGACGGTGCCCGGCGAAACGATCCACAACATGCCATTCGAGGTGCGCCCCGCCGAGGTGGTCTCCGCGATGAAGTCACTCGAGCGGTTCGCTCGGCGGGCTCGATCGGAGGCGGGTCTCGCCGAACCGAAGAAGTACGAGGCCCACCATTGACCGGTGTCGGCGGCCCTACGTCGTTCTTCGGGACCAAGTCGGGCACCCGGTAGTTCTTGCCGCTGCCGGTTGCGTTCTCCCGGAGGTATTGGTGAAGGGTAACCGGCTCAGGCTGCGGACTTATCGCGAGCACAGCTCGGGTGAGTGCGAGAAGCGTCAATCCTGAAGGAACGACCCACAACTTGCCGCCAAGCGCGGCCGGGGCGCCTTTGTCGGTGTGACGTTTACCGTGACGAAGCAGACGGCACTCAACGGATGTCATCGTGAGCCTTACACGTGGACGACTGGTGTATCCACTGTGTCTACCCGGGGAACAGAGACGGCGCCCAGCCTCTCCGAACTTGCCATCGCCTAGGCTAGAAGACTGGCTCGCGCGGTATTGAGAAACTTCATTGCTTAACGGGACATCACCAAGTACCTCGCACGATTGTTCAATGATTAAAGGAAACCATGCGCACCGTCAACGCCTATGCAGCACCAGCCGCGACCGAACCGCTCATTAAGACCACCATCGAACGCCGTGACGTCGGCCCCAAAGACATCATGATCGACATCGCGTACGCCGGTATCTGTCATTCAGACATTCACACCGTGCGCGGCGAATGGGGACAGATCGCTTACCCGCAGGTCGTCGGACACGAAATCGTCGGTTATGTCACTGAGGTTGGCTCCGAGGTAACCAAACACAAAGTCGGCGATCGTGTCGGCGTCGGTTGCATGGTGAACTCCTGCGGAGAGTGCGAATATTGCCTCCGCGGTGACGAGCAGTACTGTGCCGAGGGAAACGTCGGGACATACGCGAGTGTCGATTCCGCTGACGGTACCGTCACTCAGGGCGGTTACTCGCAGGCCGTCGTCGTTACTGAAGATTTTGTGTTGCGCGTGCCCGAGAATCTCGATTTTTCCAAGGTGGCCCCGCTCCTGTGCGCTGGAATCACCACCTATTCGCCGCTTCGCCACTGGGGCGCGGGCCCCGGCACGAAGGTTGCTGTTGTTGGCATGGGCGGCCTCGGTCACATGGCCGTCAAGATCGCCCACGCCATGGGCACCGAGGTGACCGTGCTGTCGCAAACCATGTCAAAGGAAGAGGACGGCCGCCGCCTCGGCGCCGACAACTACTACGCGACCAGCGATGCCGACACTTTTACCACCCTGGCCAACTCGTTTGACCTGATCATCAATACGGTGTCGGCCAAACTCGACATGGGAGCGTACCTCGGACTCCTCCGCGTCGATGGCACCCTCGTGAACGTCGGCGCCCCCGCGGAGCCGCTCCCCGTCCAGGTCTTCTCGCTCATCCCGTTTCGGCGTAATTTTGCTGGGTCGGCCATCGGCGGCATCCGTGAAACGCAGGAGATGCTTGACTTCTGCGCAGAGCACGGAATCGTGCCCGAAACCGAACTCATCAGCGCGGACTCCATCAACGATGCCTACGAGCGCGTGTTGAAGTCGGATGTCCGCTACCGCTTCGTCATCGATGCGGCAACGTTCGCCTAGTCGCTCGAGCGGTGTGAAGCGCCTCCTGCAACACGCAAGGGGCGCTTCGTGCGTCTATCCCGTAACGCATGTCGAAGAGGTACCTCGCGGACTGGCCCGCGTGGCATCGACAACGAACTAATTGCCGCAAATGGAAGAAGTACGCGCTTCCCGGTCAGCGACCAACGGGGAACGCGACCCGGCGCTCGACGGCTGCGATCGGGAAGGCAATGATCGCAGGAACGACCATCATCGCGGGGAGGCTCATTCGGTCGCTCCGGCTGATGGTTATGGCGCTGAAGACGCCGCCGGTGAAGATCGCAAGATTGAGTCCGAGTCCGAGTCCGAGTCCGAGTCCGAGCCCGAGCCCGACGGCGATTGTTATGACAACGCCATGATGGAATCGTTCTGGTCCAGCATGCAGATCGAGCTCCTCAATCGGAAGAAATGGCGAACAAGACTCGATCTCGCGAACGCCATATTCGATTACATCAAGATCTTCTACAGCTGGCAGCGACGACATTCTCAGTTGCAGCATCTCTCTCCGGTCGAGCACGAGTTACGCTTCAGCCAGACACCCGTATCAGCCTGATCTTCACACCAATGAAGGTAACTAAACCGTGGGGCACGTCCGGAGGCCCGCTCCCGCGGCTGCGGCTGCAGGAGCGAACGAGGCGAAGATGCCCGCGCCGATCATGGATCCCAGGCCGATGGCGACCGCATCTCCTCGGCCGAGCTTGCGGGCCAGCGCGGGACGACTCGTCAAGGCACAGTTCCAGTCCAGGGGCCAATGGGGATGGGAGGACTTCTGCAGCCGGCTCGCGAACGGCTCGTCGACCGCCCCGGAGCGCGGCAAGGCCCCCGTTGGTGGCGGTGAGGGTGCGAAGAACCCGGCCATCCACGGTGGCGTTGCACGGCACAGGAAGGCCATCGTTGTGCATCCGGTGCAAGGTGAGGTAGGACGTGCCCGGTGAGATCTCGTGGCAATGATTGGCCAGTTCTGCGTTCATCCGAGCCGCATGGATGAGCCCTTCCACCGCATGATGCAGGGTGTGTAGGAATACTGCCCCTCGGGGAAATTCCTTCAAGCCGTCACCTTATCGACTGTCGGTATCAGATTCCGATAATTCCCGGCGCCCTCATCGGCGGGTGAAAGAGCCACTTCCAACGCGGACTGCGAATTGTTCGAAGAGGCGGTCTGCAATGCACCATCATCGAAAACGGGAAGAATTCGCACCAACTCTCCAGTACCCAATGGCAACAATCCGCCACGGGCACAACTGGCACTGACGTAGGGACAGCGACACCTGAACGCCCACCGGAATCGGGCGTGCTCCTGGATTGCCCCGACAAGCTGGGCAACAGTGATGACCCCGCGAAAACCGTGTCAGTGCGATAGGGGCGGCAGGCCACATCGGAGGTGCGTCCATCCGTGGGGAACAGATCAACACCATCGGGGCGAACTGTCGGCAAACCCGCGAACGGAACCGCTGCCGCCATGCCCTTCCCGGGTCCCGTTCAGATTGCCCAAAAGGGTTCGAATTACGTCGACAGGGCCAGCTGATTATGACAATCTGAAATGAACCGACGTTTACCGGTGCACGTTATGAGCGGCGTTATCGAGGAGTTTGTCATGGTTGACCGTATTGCGGAGATCTGGGGAACACGCACCCCTTACGCGCGGGACGAGCTGTGGCCGACGCGGGTTGATCAGGTCCTGGCTGAAGGGGTCGATGAGTCCGACGTGGAGCGTTGGGTGCAATCGGCGTGCGTGTTGTGCAGCAACGGGTGCGGAATCGACATCGCCGTGAAAGACGGGACCATGGTCGGGGTGCGCGGCCGGTCGTTGGACATCGTGAACCATGGGCGGCTGGGACCGAAGGGCCTGTTCGCCAGCTGGCAGGGCGTCAGTAACGAGGACCGGCTCACGGTGCCCCTGGTGCGCGAGAACGGGGTACTGGTCGAGTCGGACTGGGAAACCGCAATGCAACGCATCGTCACCCGCAGCAGAAATCTTCTTGATGACAAAGGGCCCCTGTCCCACGGCTTCTACACGAGCGGCCAGTTGTTCCTCGAGGAGTACTACGCGCAGGCAATCGTCGCGAAGGCCGGGATCGGTACCCCGCACATGGACGGCAACACTCGACTGTGCACCGCAACCGCGGCCGCCGCCATGAAGGAGAGCTTCGGTTCCGACGGGCAACCCGGCAGCTACGTCGACATCGACGAGTGCGACGCCATGTTCCTGTTCGGCCACAACATGGCCGAAAGCCAGACTGTCCTGTGGATGCGGGTCCTTGACAGGATCGCGGGTCCGGATAAGCCGAGGATCGTGTGCGTGGATCCGCGTTTCACAGAAGTGGCACGTCAAGCGGAGGTGCATTTGCCAGTCAGGCCGGGAACGAACCTGGCGCTGATGCATGGGCTGGTGCGCGAGCTGTTCATCAATGGATGGATCGATCAGGAGTACATCGACCAGCACACGATGAACGTTGAGCAGTTGCGTGCCACCGTCGAGCCGTGGACTCCCGAGGCCGTAGCCGAGACCTGCGGTGTAGAGGCTGACGACGTGCGCCGTGCTGCAGAGATTTTCGGCACGTCGGAGCGCGTGTTGTCCACTGTCCTGCAGGGTTTCTACCAGTCGTCCCAGGCCACGGCGTCGTCTTGTGCGGTAAATAATCTGCACCTGCTGCGCGGTCTGCTGGGTAAACCCGGTTGCGGGATCCTGCAGATGAACGGGCAACCGACCGCCCAGAACAATCGCGAATGCGGGGCGGACGGGGATTTGTCGGGTTTCAGGAACTGGGAGAACCCTGAGCACGTCCAGCAACTCGTCGACCTGTGGAATGTCGATGCTTCGATCATCCCGCACTGGGCGCCACCCACTCATGCCATGCAGATCTTCCGTTATGTGGAGCAGGGATCCATCGAGTTCCTATGGATCTCGGCCACGAATCCTGCGGTGTCGATGCCGCAACTATCCCGGATCCGCGACATCCTCTCGGTCGACAGCGTATTTTTGGTGGTACAGGATCTGTACCTGACCGAGACCGCCCAGTACGCCGACGTCGTCCTGCCCGCCGCGGCATGGGGTGAGAAGACCGGGACGTTCACCAATGTCAACCGCACCGTTCATCTCTCCGAGAAGGCCGTGGAACCACCCGGTGAGGCCCGGAGCGATTTCGACACCTTCCTCGACTACTCCCGACGCATGGGCTTCACCCGGCTCGACGGAACCCCGTTACTGGACTGGACGGGACCGGAGGACGCCTTCGCGGCATGGAAGGAATGCACGCGGGGGCGCCCGTGCGACTACACGGGTATCACCTATGACAAGCTCCGCGGCGGTAGTGGCGTGCAATGGCCGTGTAACGAGGAGCACCCGGACGGCACAGTGCGGCTCTACCGTGACGGCGTGTTCCCCACCAACCCTGGATACTGTGAGAGCTACGGGCATGACCTGCTGACCGGGGCACCAGTCGGCCCCGAAAGTTATCAGGCCGTCAACCCGGCAGGCAGGGCCATTTTCAAGACCGCCCCCTACCACCCTGCACATGAGACCCCGGATGATGACTACCCGTTTCGCTATACCACCGGGCGTACGGTCTATCACCTCCATACCCGCACGAAGACCGGCAGGTCCCCGCAGCTCAATGGTGCGGCGCCCGATGCATGGGTGGAGATTTCCGCCCGCGACGCCGAGGCCTACGAAGTAGCAGAAGGCGACATCGTGCGGGTCGAGTCCCGGCGCGGGCACCTCACCGCCCCGGTCAGGGTCAGCGGGATCCGTGACGGCAGCATCTTCGCCCCGTTCCACTACGGCTACTGGGACGAAGGCGGGGTCCCTGGCGGGAACTACCGGGCCGCGAACGAACTCACCATCACTGAATGGGACCCGGTGTCCAAGCAACCCATCCTGAAGAACGCCGCAGTCCGGATCACGAAGATCGCCGACGGCACCGCGGCGTCCCCGGCGCCCACGACGACGGCTTCCCGGCCCGTCAGTACGGCAGGCCGTGGCCGGGGTGTTCTTCCTACCGTCGGCGGGCCCGCGGCGCAGGCCAAGGAGACGATCGCCCCCGTTGCTCCGGCCATGGTCGTCGCTGAGGAGGAACACTCATGAAACTCCCGGTCTACCTGAGCCTGCTGCACACCTCCGAGGGCACCCTCGCCGCGTCGCTGCGGCAGGTGTCCGAGGGACACGGCCACGAACCCGATGTCCACTTCATCTGCCAGATCCTCGCCGCGCAATGCGACGTACACCAGGAGGCCCTCGCTCCGATGCTGGAGCGGTTCGGTGAGCCGGGGGATGACGAGCCTGAACGTCTCCACGTCGACGGGCTCTCCACCACACGCTCCGGACCCATCGGGCTCCTCCGGGACCTGCAGGATCTCTATCTCCTGGCCAGCCTGGTCGACATCACGTGGGCCATGATTAAGCAGGCCGCTCAGGGTCTGAGGGACGCAGAACTGCTCAGCATCGTGACGGACTGCGATGGGGAGACTGCCATTCAACTCAGATGGTTGCAAACCCGAATGAAGCAGGCCGCACCGCAAGCACTGATCCTCGCCGGGTAGCGACCCACAGACGACCACGACCACAACGTCGTTCCCACGGTGATGCTGTTCTTCGAATCCCCGCAGGAAAAGTCCTCCCGGCCGGCCAACGCCCTGATCGGGCACGCGGTGGGCCTCCTTGCCAGAATTGGCTGGCTCTACGCCTCAGCGAAATCCTGCGGTCGCATTGTGGAGTGCGAAGTGGCGGCACAAGGTTTCGGGTCTTCAGAGTGGCCTGCCCGATTTCTGCTGTTTGTCAAGCCGGGGAATGGCGGATGCTGTGGAGCGTACGGTTCGGGTAATGGTAAATATTGCTGTTTAACAACAGAAAGCGCCTTATGACTGTTCTGGTTCATCTTCATGGAAGCTCATACGCGGTAACCGATTCCGCTGTCGCCGTCGTCGAATCCAAGATTGTAGAAGCAGTGCGCGCTGGTGGGGCATTCGTAGATTTCACTGGTTCGGGCAACCGACCGACGCGCGTCTTGGTGAGCCCTGGAGTTTCGGTACGTATAGAGAAGTTACCCGGCCTCGTTGAGGAGCAAGACGACGGCGAAGAGTACCCAGATTTCGCATATTGGGAGCTAGATGTTTGGCCTGCTCCGGCGTTGATGCCGCGATTAAGCTAGCGACCTCTCTGTGCCGGTGATGATCTGAAGTTCGGCTGTAGATACTGTTCATCCTCGGTCGAGAACTACATATCGATGAGCACCCGCTGTTTCTCCACGATAAAACGTCACGCCGGCGTGAGGACGTGCGTGTCTGCGGGGGCACCTGTGTCCGCGGGGGCGTCGGCGGGTTCGGTGACCATCCGAAGACCGGTGGGGCTGTCCGCGGTAGCGATAATGGAGCGCACCCACGGCTCGCTAATCCGTGGTGGCCGGCCTCCGAGGAAGCGGAAGCGGATCTCGGTTGACGGGCTGATCCAGAGCGTTTCACGGCCACTGCCGAGCTCGGCTGACCGATCGAAGGTGAATGCCATGCATTTGCCCGCACGGAGGAGGCTCAGCATGGCGACCTTCAGATGGGCCAGCGGGCGGTCATCCATCTCGACGGCATAGCTGTTGTTTCCGTAATAGAGAAAACCCATGGTTTATACCCCGTTCGATTTGTGAGAGTGAGGAACGAACTCGGCCCCGCTCTCGATGATGTACGGATGTACGGATTGGCCGACTGTCCTAGTAAGCAGTCGTGGAGGCCTGTTGGCGGCGGCGGATGTGGTCAAACGCCAGATGGGAGGACACCACAGTGGAGGATGCCGCGATGGCGGGATCGTGTTGCGCTTGGATGGCACCAGTGACCTGAGTGCGATCGGCCACGGCGGCTAAAGCATCCTCAAAGGATGCAACGAAGGCCCAGGTGACGGGTGCGGCCAGCCACAACACTTCGTACTTGTCATGCTCCAGACGCTCTACGTATCCGAGTAGCCAGCATGGGTCGCGCTCGTTCACCATTGAATCCGAAATTCGCCAACGTGATCCGTCGAGAGGAATCACCTCGAGCACGGCGATCGCAGTGCGCGCGATACTATCGCTCACCTGCCAGGATTTTAGGCCGACCCGCTCGACCTGCAGCTGTCGTGGCAGTGTTCCGATGCCACAGAGTGTGGGTGGAAAAGAAGCTTTCACTTTGGGCTCAATCCGACGATACGCGGATTCACCGAGGGCCTGAGTGAATAAAAATAAGGCTGACATGCTTCGAATGTGAAATCAATGAGAAGAGGAAATTCGGCCACCGCAAGTGGGGTGCAAGGTGATTCATTGCAGGCCATGCGGTCGGGTTCAGTGTGTATTGGTTTGGGTGTGTGGGGTACCGTAGAAAAAACTGTCCCGGACCCTGGCAGTCCAACGGCGGAAGATCCTGATGGTGATGTGGTTGAACGGCACCCTTGCTGCGGAAACGCAATTCGGCGATCCGCACTACGTCTGTGAGCGAGGCGGATCGGTGTGACCGGATCGACCCATTCGGGTGCGAGACGTGAGCCTGACGACGTGCAGGATTTGTGTCGTCCGTTTCTGAAATCTCTTCCCGTCTCGGGTGCGTCTGTTGCGGCAATGAGCGCCTCCGGTTCGCGGATGAGCCTCTGCTCGAGTGGGGTGATCGCCGCGCGTATTGACGAGTTGCAGTTCGAGCTCGGTGAAGGGCCCCAAAATTCGGTCGTGCGTTCAGGCCGACTTGTCATGATCCCGGACGTCGCTTCGGGAGGTCATGATGATTGGCCAGTGCTCGGTGCAGCGCTCAGCGAGCTACCTGTCGGTGCGATCTTCTGCGTTCCCATCCAGATGGGGGCGGTCACGGTGGGAGTTGCAACCCTGTTTTGCGATACACCTCTCGTATTGGACGATCAGCAGCAGGCCACGGCATTGGCGATCGCATCGGCAATAGCGGCAGGAACGGTTCAGCAGGCAATGGTGTCCGCGATCGATGACGTGGCCGTGGAGTCGGCGGCGGCGCCCGCGTTTCGCCGAGAGGTTCACCAGGCCACCGGCATCGTTCTGGTGCAGTTGAAGACGACCGCGACTATCGCATATGCACGATTGCAGGCCTACGCTTTCGCGAACGGGATAACCGTTCACACCGTCGCCCGCGATGTGGTGTCCGGCTCGCTGAACTTCGAAGACACGCCCCCGTGACAAAAAATGAGGAAAATAAGAAGATGATGACAACTAAGACACGTGAGAGCAAGCTCAGCACGGCTTTCGTCAAACTCGCCGACACCCTCGTCACTGAATTCGATGTCGTTGATCTGCTGCACTGGCTTGTCGAGCGATGCACCGAGATTCTCGATACCCAGGCGGGCGGGCTGATGCTGGTCGACCCCACGGGTCAGCTTCAGCTGGTGGCCTCCACGAGTGAGGAAGCTGAGTTGGTAGAAATCTTCCAACTCGCCGCAGGGGAGGGCCCATGTCTTGACTGTTTTTATACCGGCATCCCCGTGACCGTCGGTAATATCGAAATCGACGGGGGAACCTGGCCCACGTTCTCAACAGAGGCACTGAAACAAGGCTTCAAATCCGTTCATGCCACTCCGTTGCGACTTCGCGGGCAAGTCATAGGCACGATGAACCTATTCAGCCATCAGATCGGGGCGCTCGTTCCGGAGGATATCGCCGTTGCGCAAGCGCTGGCCGATGTTGCGACGATCGGCATCCTGCAGGAACGCCACATTCGCAGCGCCAACGTCGTGGCTGAGCAGCTGCAACGCGCGCTCGATTCCAGGATTCTGATCGAGCAGGCCAAAGGCGTCCTCGCCGCCACGATGAACACCACCATGAACGATGCCTTCGTCATCATGCGCACCTACGCCCGCGACCGGAATCTCCCCTTGCGCCAGGTAGCCGGTGATGTCGTCTCCGGCCGGATCGACCTGCAAAACCCGCCCAGATTGATAGGTCAAAGTCCCACATCGCAGGGCCGCGGCGCAGAGCTCCCAGCACAGATTCCCTGAACGCAACCGGGTTTACCCCGGTCTGGTTCACTCAATGCAGCGCTCCAACTGCGCACACTGTATGAATCTGGGCAAACGCCGCCGAAGCACGGGGAGCCCCCTCATTTCGTTCACTTCGGCTTGCTGAGTGAAGGGGTTTGGCAGCGGGTGTTACCGCTCGCGCAGAAGTGTGAGGAATTCGTCGGCCATGGCGAGCTGCTCCTGAAGTTTTGCCCGGCGTTTGACCGCTTCAGTGATGAAGTTGTCCAGTTCGCGGCGAACAGCAGGGTCGACCATCGTGTCGCTGTCGCTGAGGGTGTCGATCACGCGCAGCAGGTCGGTCATTTCGTCGAGGGGGAATCCGAGAGGCTTCATGCGACGGATGAGCATGAGCCGGCTGAAGTCGCCCTGCGTGTATAGGCGGAACCCGCCATCGGTGCGCCCTGTGGGCTTGAGGAGGCCCACCTCGTCGTAGTGCCGGATCGTTCGTAACGATAAACCGGTCTTCTCGGCGAGCTCACCGATGTGCATTACCGCACCTTGATCTGATTCCACGTCGTCACCCTTTTCAACTTAACCCTAACGTTAGGGTAGTGTTACAGGTCTGGTCCACAGTTTCCTGCGTGCCAGCATCACCCGCCCCGTTGTCGAACACGACAGTGCTGGGCCCGCGCAATGAGGCGCCCCACACCTCGCCCATCGGCCCTCCTGCGGGAGAGCCCCGTTTCCGGAGTCTTCTATCGCTATCGCCGAAAAATCCCTCTTGCCCAAAGTTGATCGTTATAAAGCCGAACCCTCTGTCCTGACCGCCCTGAGAACCCCGCGCATCCTGACCCGCGAGGTTCTCGCCGGCCTCGTCGTGGCCATGGCACTCATTCCCGAGGCCATCGCGTTCTCGATCATCGCCGGCGTCGACCCGCGCGTCGGCCTGTTCTCCTCGTTCGTGATGGCCGTTACCATCGCCTTCGTCGGCGGCCGCCCCGCCATGATCACCGCCGCCACCGGCGCCGTCGCCCTCGTCATCGCCCCGGTCGCGCGCGACTACGGTATGGACTACTTCATCGCCACTGTCATCCTGGCCGGGGCATTCCAGATCATCCTCAGCGTGATCGGGGTGGCCAAGCTCATGCGGTTCATTCCCCGCAGCGTCATGGTCGGCTTCGTTAACGCCCTGGCGATTCTCATCTTTACCTCGCAGCTGCCCCAGCTGCTCGGCGTGCCGTTCATGGTCTACCCGCTGGTCGCTATCGGAATCATCATCATGATCGTGATGCCTCGCATTACAAAGGTCGTCCCCGCGCCTCTCGTGGCGATCGTGGTCCTGACCGTGGCTACCGTCGTCATCGCGATCAACGTGCCCACCATTGGTGATCAGGGCGAGCTGCCCCGGAGCCTGCCTGGGCTGTTCCTCCCGAACATTCCACTCAGCTGGGAGACGTTCACGATCATCGCCCCCTACGCCCTCGGCATGGCCCTGGTCGGCATCCTCGAATCCCTCATGACCGCGAAGTTCGTCGACGAGATCACTGACACCCACTCCAACAAGACCCGCGAAACCTGGGGTCAGGGCGTCGCCAACGTCATGTCCGGCCTATTCGGCGGCATGGGCGGCTGCGCCATGATCGGCCAGACCATGATCAACGTCAAGGCCTCCGGTGCTCGCACCCGCATCTCCACCTTCCTGGCCGGCGTCTTCCTACTGGTCCTGGTCCTCGGCCTCGGCGATGTGCTGGCCGTTGTTCCCATGGCCGCCCTGGTTGCCGTGATGATCATCGTCGCTGTCCTCACCTTCGACTGGCACAGCATCCGCCTGTCGACGCTGAAGCGGATGCCCAAGAGCGAGACCACCGTCATGGTCGCGACCGTGGTCGTCATCGTGCTCACCCATAACCTCGCCGTTGGCGTCGTCGTCGGCGTGATCATCGCTATGGTTGCCTTCGCCCGCCGCGTGGCCCACCTCGCAAAAGTCGAGCGCAGCCTGTCCGGTGAGGGCGAGACCCAGACCGCGTATTACACGGTCACCGGAGCACTGTTCTTTGCTTCGAGCAACGACATGATGACGCAGTTCGAATACGCGGACGACCCGAAACGTATCGTCATCGAGATGTCTGGCTCGCACATCTGGGACGCGTCCACCGTGGCCGCCCTCGACGCAATCAAGTACAAGTACGAACGCCACGGAAAGCACGTCGTCATTGAGGGCCTCAACGAAGCCAGCACCATCCTGCACACGCGTCTCGCGGGCAACATGGGCTCTGATCACTGATACGGGAGCCACGCGAACGTGATCAGTGATGGTTCCTTGGGTTTATCTCTCGGAAAGAAGACGGGGCTCAAACTACGCCAGCCCCCGCAGAACAGGTCGCGTGGCGTAGTCGAAGCTCTGAATTCTCAAACGTCCCCTACATGCGTGGTGTGACCGGCGGTTGTATTGGTGTGACGGCGGTGGAGGCGGCACCGGTGCCGGCAGCGTTCGTCGCGGCCACCGTGAACGTGTAACTGTCCCCATTGGCCAAACCCGTCACCACGGGGTCGATTATCGATACCGTGCCCTCGTCAGTAGCGATCACGTACGCGGTCTTCGTGGTCTCATTCAGCGTCACTTCGAAGGGGCTGCGGCCGACGGTCACGGTGTCGGTCACCGAGTTGGTGTCCTCAAAGCACACCTATCGCTGCGTCGGCGCGGGCAGGCTGCGATCCGGCGTGCCTGATCGTCCGGCGGCTGACGATTTGCAGGTGAAGTGGGTCTGTCAGGTCAAAGCGAGCCCACGTAATCAAAGGGAGCATGCGCCTCCCGAGGCTCGTGACTTTCTCATCTGAAGTGAGCCCCGGGAATTGGTTCCTCTCCTCTCGCGTGCACGCTTCCCTGCGACCGCGCGCCTATCGCGCCTATCGCGACCTCAGTCACCTCGATCGAACCAGCAAGCACCGCCCGATAGCACTCCGCGCATCAGGAGGCGAGGATGGGCTGCTGGCGCCTGAATGGCCGTCTGGGTCTGCTGTCGATCTAGTCCACTCGTTGACGTGCCCCATGGTTTGAGTCAATCAAACCGACAGCACACCCGATGGTCGGATCGAGATAGTGACCTGGATCGAACGCACCTATCACCGACGGCGGCGGCAAGCACGCCCGGGACGTTTGACGCCGTTAAAGTTCGAGGTCATCATGAACACGCCAGCCGCCATGCCTGCGTGACTAGAGCCTGCCACCTGAGCACGCAGCAGACTCCGCAGTAGACCACACAACAGTGGCCTTGTTTTCAGTTGGCAGGAATGGGCCCATTTTTGGTTGGCGTTGACATGAACAGTTCGACCCACACCGAACGGGCCGGTGAAGCACCGCAGGGCGGAGGAGCTAACAGGCCAGACAAGGCCGATGTTGCTCAATGTGATCGAAGAGTTCCGGGCGGTCAAAGAACTCGTGGACACTGTTTCCTGGAGGGTGCGTGCGTGGGTGGTTGTCGTCAGCGACCGTCGAGACGTCCGATCAGCTTCTGCATCGCGGTCATCGAGCCGCCGAGCACGGCGGGAATGCCGCCGCCGGGGTGCACCGACGCGCCGACCCGCCACAGCCAGGGCCGGGCCCGGCTGGTGTAGCCGGGGCGATGGAACGGCCCGCTCTGCCAAAGCGGGTTAGTGGCGCCGTAGAGAGCCCCGCCGGTGGAGCCCCAGTCGGAGAAGTACTGCGGGTCCAGTACAACGTGGTCTCGGAAGAACTCGCTGATCGGCCGATCCAGGCCCACGGCGCCGCTGACCCGCGCCACCTCGCTCGCCACCCATGGGCTGTCGAGGGTGTACGTGCGGCCGTCGGCGGGGGCGGTGAGTAGCACAGCCACGGTGGCCCGGTCGTTGGGGTATACCTCGTGTGGTCGGTAGTAGTTCAAAAATGCCATTGTCTGCTCGGGTACCATCCCAGCATCGAGACTATGGTGCAGCGCTGCCGGATCGTCGGGCAGCACGATGGAGTGCGTGGCGGTGACCTCGGGCAGCGGCGCTTCCAGGGACGCATAAATCGCCACCCCCGAGCAGCTCAGCGCCCGCGGCCGGGATTTCGGCAGTCCAAGCAGCCCGTCGAGCACGGCGCTGTCGAGCCCGCTCACGACCACGTCGGCCGGGTATGCCGCCACCGCGGTGGTCACGAGCCTTTTCGAGACGGATGTAACGGGCTCGCCCGTGTGCACATCCGCGCCCGCATGCAGCGCCAGTCGGTGCAGCGCGAGCGGCAACTCGTTCACGCCGCCGTCGGGAACCCAAACGCCGCTCCGGGCCATGATGGCCGGCATGCTCGCGTACAGAGCCAGGGTGTGCTTGGGGGAGACGCCCGCGTTCAGGGTGTGAATGGCGATGATCTCACGCAGGCCGTCGGGCATCCAGGTCAGACTGTCCAGAAAGCCGCGGGTGGTCAGTCTGGTGCCGTAGACGCGAAAGACATTGCGCACGGCCGGCAACGACGCCAAACTGGCCGGGTTGGCGGTGAGCATACTCGTGAGCTGCGGGCCGAGGCCGCCGTGTTCACGTTCGAACCGGGTCCAGGCCGCGTGCCACGGGTGCCCAGCCGGGATCGGCAATGTGACATCGTCGCCCCGGTAGAAGTACCGGCCCACTTCGGGAAGTCGCTGCAGGGTGAGCGCGGCCACGTCGGCGGCTTCGGGCGGGGTGGAGTGGCGGGCGCCGAGCGCGTCGTAGCGGGCGATCATCTCGTCCCAGACCAAGGGGAACGTGACCAGTGCCGGCCCGGTGTCGACCCGCTGACCATCGATCATGAGGCGTCGGCTCTTGCCGCCGATCCAGTCGGAACCTTCCAACACCGTCACTGTATGGCCGGCGCGGGCCAGCAGCGCAGCGGCGGTGAGGCCCCCGAGGCCCGCGCCCAGCACGACGATGCGTTGTGGGGTGGTGGGCTTGCGCGAACGGGTCATCGGTAATCTTTCAGCAGAATGGCGGCCACGATTTGGGCCCCGGCAACGGAGCCGGCGACGTAGGGGAACGCGATGGAATAGCGGTACAGGCGGCGGGCGGTGGCTGGAGTGGGGTCACGCCCCAGCGACAGTAGCAGCCAGCCGGCAATCAATGCGCTTACGACGGCGACCGGCCAGTTCACCAGCACAAACCCGACCGTTGACAGGCCCCACCACACCCCACTCCACACCACGGCGCCCCGAGCGCCGAGATGCACCGCTGTGGTGTGAATTCCGGCGGCGCAGTCCTCGTCGATGTCCTGAACAGCATCAAAGGTATGTTTGGCGACGCTCCACGCCATCAGCCCGATCGCGGCCGCCCAGATCGGCGACTCGCCCACGGCCAGGGGCACGAACACCAGCGGGAATGCATAGGCAGCGTTGCTGAGGGAATCGAGGTAGCGCCGGGCCTTGAATCGTAGGGGCGGTGCCGAGTAGAAAACAAAAATGGTGACATACGCGGCGATCCAAGCGAACGCCGCCAGCGGCAGCGTCACCAGGAAGTAAGCGATGAAAGGCACGTTTGTGACCAGCACCCCGAGCACGATCGTGCGCGTTTCGGAGCTGAGGATGCGAGCCCCTTCGAGGCCGCCCTTGCGGGCATTTTGGGCATCCGTTTCCTGGTCGAGGATGTCGTTGACGCCGTAGATCAACAAGTTGAACGGCAGGGTTGCCCAGAGCAGCAGCGGGACAACGTCCCAGCGCCATAAATCCCCGAGCAGCCACATGCCAATGACGGAGGTGCCGATGGTGTTCACCCAAAGCACCGGCCGTGAGATCTGAACCAGGCGGGAGATCATCTATTCACTCTATCTATCCCGCGCGGGGCCCCGGTTTTGCGGGTAGTGTGCCGCTCAGTTTAGGGATGGGTCTGCGTCGAAACGTCGCGCGTAGGTCGGCCGAAAAGAGACCGCGACGGCGTCGGGATCGATGCCCGCCGAATGGAGCCGAGTAGGGAGGCTGGTCGTGTTGGGGACCGGCAACGGGCGCCTTTCGTGCGCAGCAGCATCTCAGAGCCACGGGAGGTGACATTCACCACTCGGCGGCCAACGGAATCAGCCCAGCCACTCGCGCTGCTGTGCACGGCCTGCTCGCCCACAGCCTGGCCGATCGCAGTCACGCTGGTGGCCGCGAGCGGCAGCCCCACCAGCAGGAACAAGGCCGCGATCAGGGCCGGCGGCCGGCGCAGGCCGGCCCGGCGGCTAGGGCCCATCGACAGCAACCGCCGAGCCGGTCTACCCCACACACCGACATGACAATGACGCCGGTGCCCAGAGTGACCTCCGCATCGGTGAGAAAGGGCAGCAAAGGGGTCTGCTGCACGTCAAGGTGTCACCTCAATCCTCAGCAGACCCCCTGGACGCAAATATCTTCGGACTGATCAGCGAAACAGCACTCTCGATCGTCATCACCGGAGGGACTGCAGCAACCACGAGACTCTCTGAGACGACCATCAGCGGTACGGCTGATGCAGTAGCCGACTCGAAAGTGACTGTGACGGTGGCGGGCCAGGTTCTGACCTCATGGGAACCGTCGGAAGGTAGCTGGCGCGTGAGGACCGCCGCACTGGCAGATGGCGTACAGAGTCGGGTAACCGCCGTTACGGCTGGAACGGGAATTGAAGTTATGGCAGAGCAGGTTCTTACCGTGGGCGCCTCAGACCCTCTGATCGCGATTTATGGAGGCTCATGGGCTACCACGACAACGGCTACCACGAGAATTGCAGGAACCACGGTCGGCGCGTGAGGGTCGATCGTGACACGCAACGTTAGGGCCCGTCGCTTCGCGCAACGGTGAGGCGCGGCAGGGCCTGACCGGTCATTTCGCCGTTCCTGGCCAACGGCGAGGTAACAGTGACTGCTACTGCTACTGCCCGTGATGCCGCGGGCAACATTGCCACTTCCACACCGGTACTGCTGGTCGATGTGCCAGAGCCGAACTCACCCAGCGACGATAGCGATGACACCATCCGCTAGCGAAAAGCTGCGGCGCACCCGGCTACCCAACCGGTCGTCCCCGCAGCACGTGCGAGGCAGGGACCCGCATCCCCGATCAGTGGTTTCGCGCTGTACCAACGCCGCCCGTTTGCAAGCCGGCACACCCTCGCCTTATGACCATAACCCCCGCGCACCGCGATGCGCTGTTTGTCGGCGAACGCTACCCGGGGGACAACGCCGGCCTTTCCGAAGAGGGCGCATGCTGCCGCGCGAATCGACCGCGGATGCGATCTCCGTGCGCCCTGCCGCTGATCGGGGTAGAGTACGGTCGGCGTTATCGGGGTGGCAGCAAGTTCAAAGCATCATGGTTTCGGGTCGATCCATGCTCGAAATTTACGCGCACGGGCACAACGTGGGTGAGGTGGCGAATGGGTACTGTGAAGGGAATCGCGGCCGCTCGGCTGGCCTCGATCGCAGGGGGGAGTTCCGGTGAAAGCCCAAGGCGATGACATGCGGGACATAGCGGTCAGTTCTGTTCGAGTTCCGCGATCCCTGAAACACACATTCTCCAACCGCATTGGACTGCCCCCCGTCGTTGATGCGCGGGTTCCTCCAGCATTCGCCCGCGCCCTGGCGACCTGGCTGGACGTCGGCTCGGTCCTCGTCGTTTCCGCACCACGCGGCAGTGGCAAGTCGGTGTCATTCGCTAACTGGTTGCACACACGCCCCGAGCGCATCCTGTGGATTGAGGGCTCAGAACTTCCCGAACAGGGCGATGCCCTGGACGCTGCATTCGACGGCCTCTATGAATTAGGTGTCATCACCCAGTTCGAGCGCATGACATTCACCCGACTGCAGGACGCCACCGACGCCGTCAAGCGTGAGGCATCGCCAATTATCATGGTGGTAAACGAAGCGGAACTCGCACGTGGGCTCCCCAACTTTGCCCAGCTCGCTGCGCTCGGGGCGCACTGGCCGAGCGTGCGCTGGGCTTTCGTCACGGATGCCGCGGTTGACGCCGACCTTGGCTCAGGGCGTGGAGTCATGGTGGTCGGACCTGCCGACCTTCGAGATCCCCTCGCGGCCCTTGCCAACCTTGCTCCGACTGATTTACGGGGTAGGGCGGGGCACGTGCGTGACTGGGCCATGCAGCTCGACGGAAGTGGGGACATATACCGCCTGATGCTGCTCTTATCGCAGTATCTCTCAGTGCGCCGGAATTCCCCTCGATTCGACCTTGTCGACGATCCCAATGCTGCGCTCACCCAGTTGCTGGACAGCCGCGTCATCCACAGCGTTGATGGCGACGATGGTGTGCGTATCTCGCTCGCGCCCGAATTCCACGATGCGCTGGGTGACGACGCCGCGGCGCGGGCAGCACCCGAATCCATCCAGTTTCACACCGACGCCGCGCGTGACGCCGCGGCCATCGGCGACAATGACGCCAACGTTTTCCACCTCGCTCGTTCGGGCCAGCACGTCGAAGCGCTAATCGCCTTGGCGAACGTACCCGTGCTCACGCTGATCACCCTCGGTCGCATCGACACAATGAGAAAAGCTGCTGCAGCGATCGACATCAGCGACTCTCAGCACTCAGTCGAGGCCTTGATGATGAGGCTACAGATCTCCCTCGTGCCGCCTCTTGAGCCCGACCGAAAGAGGGATGAGATCCAGGAGGCGCTGAAGCGAGCCCATCTGTCTGCGACAAAGGCTACGTCGGCCGAACTGGACGCGATGGTGGTCGTATCGCACACCGCCGCGTTGGTGGCCAGGGGTAGATACGAGGAAGCGCGCACGCTTGGCCGAGAGTTGGCGGAATCCCTTCTCACGGTTCCGTGGCTGGAGCTCGGACAATTCGGGGCCGCGCCGTCACTGGCCTGGATCGGACTGGCGACCGCCGAACTGCTCGACGGTCACGTCGACGTAGCGTCAAAGTTCGCTCGGGTTGCGCAAGATTCAGTGACCATAGGATCCATGCCGTATCACCTCTATTTGGCGACGGCGACACTCGCTGCGGTGGAGGCTGAGCGCGGAGAACTAATGCTCGCGGAGGCTTATCTCGCGGAGGCTCAGCGTGTCTATCGGCGGTGTGGCTGGCCACGGTCGATCGCGCAAACCGCCGAATTCGTCGCACGGTATTTCCTCGCACGCGCTGCACTCGATGTCGATGGGATGAGTGACCTCCGACTCGACATCTCGGTCGTTCCCAACCTCAGTGTCAGCCTCACCGTACTGATGAAGATCTGCGAGTGCTTTGTCTACCTGCATTCCGGTCACGCAACCCAGACGCGGGTTGCTGTACGCCAACTCGGCCATCTCACGCGAGACAGTCGTCCCGGTGCGCTGCTGGTCGCACTCAGTTCAGAGATGACCTTCGAGGCGATGATGCGCGCTGGCGAGCCGAGACTCGCTTTCGACTACCTCGACGCCGCTCGTGTGAGCGAGCCGCGCGGTGAATGCGTGGTCCCCCTGCTCGCGGCGGCGCTCGTCGCTTCGGGAAACGGCTCCAAGGTGCTCGACATCACCGATCCTTGCATGCTGTATGGATCGCATCATTCACTCGCCGGTCATTCCCTGTTGCTTCTGGTTCGAGCCGCCGCCCATGAGCTCCTGGGCGATGTCATAGCGGCGGACGACACTTTCGACGAGGCGCTGTTGACGCAGCATTCATCGCCAATGCCGTATCTCTTCCTGATGATTCCCGTGAGCACTCGCGTTGCACTGTGGAGCCGAATGTCCGAACAGCGCGAGCGCGAGTGGACCGAGCTGCGACGTTTTCTGGCCACCGTACCGGAAACGGTGGGCCAGCCCGACGAGTCGTTACCGCACGAACGGCTTACGGCGCGCGAGATGGAGATTCTTCGGGCACTGGCGCTCGGGGGCACTCTCAACGAGATCGCTGAGAGTCAGTTCGTCTCGCGCAATACGGTTAAGACCCATGTGAGGGTGCTGTACCGGAAACTGCGCGTGAGTTCGAGGGTCGAAGCGGCCGCCGTCATGAAACGTTTTGGCCAACAGTTGCTTGATAGCCCGCTGCGCGCGTCGCTTCCCCCCACTTTAACCGGCGAGCCTCATCCTCTCGCCGATTGATTCTCACCCGGGTGGGGTTCTGGTTTTTCATACCCCCAAAGACTCGGAAGCAATACATTATTCAAACGGGTTCATTTTATTCATATAAGAGACTCGCTGCTGGAGCCGGACGGCCCAGCACGCTCTTTGCAGGCTCTTTCGCCGTGCATCGATGCCAACCTTCGTACACAATTGGGAAATAAACATGTCTGCATTACGACGTAACAAACGCACGCTCATAACGGTTGCCGCCACGGCAGCGCTGGTGCTCGCTGGAGGGACGGCCGCATCCGCCTACTGGACCGCGCAGGGCTTCGGCACCGGCATCGTGAAGACGGGCTCGAGCACCCCTTTCACCATCAAAAACGTAGCACCCACGGGTCTCACCCCAGGTGGCGCGGCCAAGACGTTCGCCTTCACCGTAACCAATCCGGGGACGGGAACCCAGAAGCTCTCCGAGGTGACCGTGGCAGTCAAATCCGCTGGCGGACTCGATTGGACAGCCGTCACCGGCTGCTCTGCAGCTGACTTCGCTGTGGGCAATGTGGTGTACCAGCCTGGGCAGATCGCCGGAGGTGGCCAGCTCATTGGGACTATCGATATTTCGATGCTGAACCGCGACGCCAACCAGGATGCATGCCAGGACATCGAGATCCCGCTGTATTTCCTAGCGAAATAGCAGACATCCGCCGGGCACACTGACCTCGGTTGGTGTGCCTGGCCCTCGTTCGACGTTCTGTTGTGTACTTACTTTCCCGGGGGGATCACGTGAAAACTAAACTGTTGACGCTGGTCACCGCTCTCATAGCCGTTGGATTACTCGCAACAGCGTCTCCTGCCTTTTCATACTGGACTGGAAGTGGTGTTGGCGCTGGTTCTGCCGAGACCGGCAGGCTTCAGCCGCCGACCGCTGTGATTGTTCCCGCGTACGCATCGTCAGCAGTGCCCGTCAGTTGGACCGCGGCGAGTGGCGTGATCGTGCCCTCCGGCTATGTCGTCACCCGAAGATCCGGAACGACCACGACCCCGGCCTGCGGCTCGGACGCGCGGAACCTGATTGCGACGACATCCTGCACTGACTTGGTCCCGGCCGATGGCAGCTTCACCTACACTGTCACGAGTATCTACCGATCGTGGACGGCGGCGGGCACTCCTAGTGGCGCTGTGGCCGTCGCGGTCGCAGCGAAGCTCGCGTTCGGAGCCAGTCTGGGTGACACCGCTGACGGGACCATAATCACGCCCGCTGTCACCGTCGTTGTGCAGTCTGCAGACGGATCTGCGGTCATGACGAGCGGCACTCCGGTCGTCCTATCGACCGGTTCAAACCCTTCCTCCGGCACGCTCGGTGGAACGCTGACAGCGTTCACTGACTCCAACGGCATTGCCACCTTCGCAGACATCAGCATCGACGCGCCTGGCGTCGGTTACACCCTTGTCGCGGCGTCGGGCACGCTAGCACCAGCTACCAGCTCCCCGTTCTCCGTCACGCCTCCCGCACTCGCCGGAATCTTTCTGGGTCGCGCCGCTCCGTACTCGGCACTCGGATCAACAGCAACGAATACGTCGGTCAGCGCGCTCAGTGGAGACCTTGGCGTTGACCCCACGCCCCTCGTCACGGGCTTTCCGGATGGCACGGTGCAGGGCGAGACTCATGCGGGCGACGCGATCGCTTCCGGCGCGCATGCCGACCGCGCCGCCGCCTACGCCGATGCTGCTTCGCGAACGCCGACAACAACATTCGCGGGAGATCAAATTGGCGCCACTTTCACGGCCGGAGTTCATAGTACCAAGGCAGCCTTCGAG
Source organism: Salinibacterium xinjiangense (assembly GCF_014645015.1). GTDB lineage: Bacteria > Actinomycetota > Actinomycetes > Actinomycetales > Microbacteriaceae > Rhodoglobus > Rhodoglobus xinjiangensis. The sequence continues at coordinate 10,432 of NZ_BMLC01000004.1, read as the reverse complement.
CTCAGCGCCGGGGGCATCGTCACGCTCGACGGCCAAAATAACCCCAATGCAATATTCATCTTCCAAATCGACGCAGCGTTAAACACTGCCGCAGGCAGCAGGATCGAACTCATCAACGGAGCGAAAGCATCGAACGTGTTTTGGCAGGCAAACGGCGCTGTCGGCACGGGCGCAAACTCTTTCTTCTCCGGCACCATCCTCGCCCATGGCGCCATCACGATCGGCGCCGACGCGAAGCTGATCGGCCGTGCGCTGGGTAGCGGCGCCCTCACGCTTGCTTCGAACACCATCCGGTTCACTGTTGACCTACCACCTGCCATCACCATTACCGGTGGCTCGTCGGCGGTAGCTTCCAGCAACGCTCCGACCTTTGCTGGCACCTCGACGGCGGCAGCAGGACAGATCGTCAGTCTTCTGGTATCTGGGCAGACGCTGAATTCGACCGTTGGCGCCGACGGTAGTTGGTCAGTCACGATTGCCCCATTGCCGCCAGGAACGCACAACGTGCTCGTTCGCGTGCGAGATGCTGCGGGCAACGCAGCAACGGCACGGCAGGAGGTGACTGTCCCGTGAGACACACAGCTGACATCCTGTGCGGTCAGCTGTGTATACCGGCACTGACCTGCCCATCGCTGCTGTGATCGTCATCGCCGCGGTGGTCGTGGCTGTGGGAATCGCCATGCTCGTCTCCTCTCGACGACGAAAACGAGCCATTGCCGTTGTGGGTTTGCTGCTCATTCTCACCGTGGTTCTCGCAACGATTGCTGCGTTTCCATCGCGTGTTCAGGCGGCTGAGCCGTCATCCAAATGCGTCGGCTCGACGAATTCAATTTCCGTCACCCAGACCTCCGCCATTGCCGGAATGGGGCCTGGTAGCGCCGCGGCACCTGTCACGGGCTTCGTAACGAACGGGGGAGCCACGCCTGTCGCCCTCGACCGGATTTGCGTCACCATCTCCGGGACCAGCATGTCTCGCGGAATTTCGGAAGCGTGCCCGGCGATTGATTTCAGCATCACCGGTAACTGGATGCCCATTAAGGCGATGCTCGCTTCCGGCGAGTCTGTGCCATTCGCAGGAGCGTTCATCCGCTTCTTGGATCAAAACAACAATCAGGACACGTGCAAGAACGCAGCGCTCCATCTGGGCTTCGATCTCATCGGAGACTAGTCAGGATCAGGCATTTGCGTTATCACCAGTGGTGGTGAATTTCCGCACTGCGACTGCTGACGATTTGGTTGACACGTCTTGTTTGGGCTTTCCGGCCGCGTGAGCGGCTCGTGCATCGATTATCCCGAACTCGATCGGGGTGAGGACGCCGGTCACGCTTCTCGCGTGTGCCGTTTATCCTCCCTCACCGGGGATTTTATCGGGCGGCCCTTACGAGAATCGGGTGCCCGCGGAACTCGGGGGATCGTCTTCGATGTTGTATGAGCGTTCGGGCATCCCGGTCGCCGTCCTTCGTGCGGGAGCCCTGAGTGACCGGCGTGCCGCCGCCCGTGTCAATCGCTCCGGACCTTTGGAGTTCCGGCTTTGGAGATAGCGTCTGCGCCCAACTGCTGGCCGCGACCGTGCGCGCTGCCACCGTCATGGGATGCTGAACGGTGTCTGAATCGGTCCCGGTCCTACACGGCGTCTTGGGATCAGCCATGTGGCCATTGGTCTGAAATAAATAGGGAGCCTAAATCGTGATCCAACTACCCTCGATCGATGATCACACCGCCCTGATCGTCGTAGACGCCCAGCAAGGATTTGACCAAGTTGATTGGTGGGGACCCCGAAATAACGCGGACTGTGATCAGAACATCACAGCGTTAGTGAACGAGTGGCACAGGCTTTCGCGACCAGTCGTCTTCGTGCAGCATAATTCCTCCAATCCGCTCTCTCCGCTGCACCCCAGCAACCCCGGCCATGCCTTGAAAAGCTACCTGTCCGGAACTCCGGATCTATTGGTCCAAAAAACGGTCAACTCAAGTTTTCACGGCACACCCGATCTTGACTCCTGGCTTCGAGAAAACGCTATCTCGACCATTGTGATCTGTGGCATCACCACCAATCACTGCTGCGAAACAACAGCACGCATTGGCGGAAATCTGGGATACACCGTCTACTTTGCTATAGACGCGACTCACACATTTGACAGGGCAGACCTAGAAGGTGGAATGATCAGCGCGGCGGAACTTTCCCGAGTTACCGCGATCAATCTTCACGACGAGTTCGCCACCGTCGTCCTCTCCCACGAACTTCTCAACCGCTGAAAACGTTCCGTTACGGGTTCCCCTGCGCAACTGGATCAAGGTGGGACAATGCAGTGATGAAGATAGCCGAGGCAGCTCGAGTCCTCACCGTCGTTGCAATTGCCTTGACGATGAGCGGGTGTCAGGCGGTACTTGAGCCTCGGTCGACTATGGGGGTCGATGATGTAGGGGCTGCTTTCACAGCGCAGGCTGATCTCCCCGTGACGAATCCACGCGACATTACCGCCGACGCCTGTGCCACAAACAACGCCTGCATAGCGGTGGTGCGGTCAGAAGAAATTGCGATTTACCGTTTTGAGTCGCCGAACGAAGCGGAGAAATTCGCGGAAACCCTTGGGGAGAACGGCTATCAATCCGACTGGATTGTCTTGGAATATCCAGGAGCTAAATTCGATACCGATCCCACTAAATTGTCGTATGCCGGACTTATCGACTCCATGTGGACGAGCGACTGACGACAACCAGCGGATCAAACACCGGGGCTTAGCAGGTCCCGCAGAAGGTTCCCTTGTGACACCGTTGAGCTCTCCGTCGCGATGGCCGCTTTCGCGCTCGGACCGCATCTCTCACCCTCCCGTGGCGATTGGTTTGCACAGCGCCCCTGCTGGGTCAATCGCTGCCACCCTCAGTGCCTGAGGACGGGTTCAAGTAGTCGTCGACCACAGCCTTACCGTTGTAGATGATGACGTCGTCGAACTTGTAGACGCCTGGGACGTGGGCTATCTCGACCGCGCGTTCGCGCAGGGTCAGAAGCTGGCCTGGGCGCATGGGCATCGGTGCCTCGCCTGGGTGGCTGAGCGAACCGAGTGGATGATCTTGGCCCGGCGTAGACGACATCTCAATGTGGCATCCCAAAAGGTAGGAGACGGGAACCTCGGCCATGACGGTGATGGCCCTATCCAGCGTGGCGATGTAGGCGAACATATCCACGACGTAGAGGCGACCGGGGTAGACGGTGTCGCCCGTGAAGAGGATGCCGGTCCACGGATCGTAAAAAAGCGTGGCGGCCTCTTCATGCCCGGGACCGGCGATCACGCGCAGGATCCGCCCGCCGAGGTCGAAAGAAACGGTCTCGTTCGGCCAATTCGTGAATCCGAAGAAGCTTTTCACGCCTTCAAGAGACGCCGGCACCACGCTGGTCCTGGCGCGGTTGGAGAACTGCACATCTCCGGCGATGTGGTCCCCGTGACCGTGCGAGTGGGCGACGGTGAGCGAATACGACGGGGCGGGATGCGCGACGAGCCAGTCCGTGATGATTTCGTCGACAAAGTGGCGCAGTGGCCATGTCTCCTCGTCAGAGGTCGCGCCAGAATCGATCATGAGTGCGCCCGTGTTGCCGAGCAGGAGGAAGACGAATGGTCCCTCGTAGTGTGTCTTCAGAGACTGGCGAAGGATATAGGTGTGTTCGTCGAGTGCGTGGACCTGGACCAGTGGCTCGTTCAAGCCGGAGCCGTCCATCCATTCGACCGAGAGGTCGAGGTCAATCGGCGCGCCTGAGTGGAAGTCCACGGGTTGGGAAGCCATACAAACCACCTCTTCGTTGTGATGTTTTCACTTGTGGTCAGTTTGACGTACGGATCGATGATGGCAGGCACGACCTTAACGACGGGGGTGAGGGTTCCCCTACGGGACACCAGGTCGGGTCGAAAAGTGGTCGCCAGCGCGATCTCGTACGAGCGGAAAATTCGGACCGTAGGTCGTTCCGCTTACGGAAATTGAGGTTCGTCGGTGGCTGGAGTGAGGTGCGCGCGCGAGCACGAACGTTCGTGCAGACGGATTCGAAAAATGACACCGATCAGTTTCGTCATTCCTGCTCCCGGAATGTCTCATAACCAATGGCGAGTACGACAGCTCAAGCGTGCGGTTATGCGACGTAGTTATGAGAATCGGCGTGCCGCAAGATTCCTGCGATATTGAGGACGCCCAGGTCGCGGCCTTGAGACGTCTTGTATTCCTAGGGATACGAGACGCTGACCTCGTGCGTATGACGCCCCGTCAGCGGGCTTAATGTCGGGACAGTCAAAAGGGCACCGTGAATCGCCCTGGGTTTCGTTCCGCTCTTTCCTTTTGGAGGATTGAACAATGTCGAACCCTTACCCGGCCGAGTTTCGTGAACGTGCTCTTCGGATGCTTGCTGAAGCACGACCTGATCGCGCGTCGGATTTCGCTGCGGCCAACCATGTCGCAGGCCGTCTCGGAGTGAATCCTGAGACACTGCGATTGTGGAAGAAGCGCGGCGATATTGATGCTGGCAAAGGCCCCGGGACGACGTCGGAGGCGCAGCTGGAGATCAAACGGTTGAAGAAACAGATCGTCGAGTTGGAGAGAGCGAACGAGATCCTGCGGTCTGCGAGCGTGTTTTTCGCCACCGAGCTCGGCCGCCCCTCGTCGAAATGATCGCCTTCATCGATGTGATGAAGGATCGCTTCGCGGTCGAGCTCGTCTGCCACACGATGCGAGCAGCTGAGGTGGGATTCGTCACCGCGCGCGGATACCGGGCGGCGAAGAGCCGACCGGCATCCGCCAGGACACTGTCGGATCAACTGATCGGTACTGAGATCGCGCGCCTGCATGCCGAGAACTATGGCGTCTATGGAGTGCGGAAAATGCATCGGCTGCTGGGGCGGCAGGGTTGGGAAATCGACCGTGACCAGACGGGGCGACTCATGCGCTCGTTCGGGCTGCGCGGTGTCAAACGCGGTAAACGGGTGTTCACCACGAAATCCGATCCAGCTGGTGCGCGACCCACCGATCTCGTGAAGCGGCACTTCCGCGCCGACGCACCCCGCAAACTTTGGGTCGTGGACGTCACCTATGTGCGCACCTGGCAGGGCTTCGCTTATGTCGCGTTTGTCACCGATGTCTTTTCGCGGCGTATCGTCGGATGGAACGTCGCGTCAACGCTGAAAACGGACATCTTGCCGTTGCAAGCACTAGACATGGCGGCTTTTGACGCCGGTGGCGACCTGACTGGACTCACCCACCACTCCAATCACGGCTCCAACTACATGGCCATGGTCTACACGGACCGAATCGCGGAACTCGCCGCGATTCCCTCGACCGGGACGGTCGGCGACTCCTATGACAATGCGATGGCTGGGGCCATCAACGCGCTCTACAAGACCGAGCTGATCCGCGCTCGCGGGCCGTGGCGCACCGTCGAGCAAGTCGAACTCGCGACGCTGGAATGGGTGTGGTGGTGGAACAACCCGCACCTCCACTCTGAGCTCGACTACCGCACCCCGACCGAAGCCGAACAGGCGCACGACGCTAATCCCGAATCACTCTTGGAAGCGACCGCTTCCCAAGAGAACACCTAGGAACGAAACCCAGGGCGATTCACCTCGCCATAACCGCCTCTTACGGGCTCACTGGGATTTTGACGTCGCTGTGGGGGTCTTCCCTCCTATCACCTCGGCGGGCGCGACATCAGCGAGGTGCTCGCGATGTCGTCGGCCGAGGCCGAAGACTTCTTTGCCAGCGGTGAGGGTCGAACACCGGCGAAGCCCGCCATCCTTCATCGCCTCGTCGACGTGGGGCTGGGATATCTCAGCCTCGGCCAGCCGCTCACCACTCTGTCCGGTGGCGAACGGCAGCGGCTCAAGCTCGCCATCCACATGGCCGAGAAGGGTGACGTCTACGTGCTCGACGAGCCGACCACCGGTCTACGCCTCGCCGATGTCGAGCAGCTGCTCGTCCTTCTGAATCGCCTGGTGGATTCGGGCAAATCGGTCATTGTCGTCGAGCACCATCAGGCGGTCATGGCCCACGCCGACTGGATCATCGATCTCGGTCCGGGAGCCAGCCACGACGGCGGGCTCATTGTGTTCGAGGGCACCCCTGCAGCACTCGTCGCCGGGCGATCCACCCTCACCGGCAAGCACCTCGCGGCCTACGTAGAGAGCTAGCCGGTCGCGCGTCGAGAGGAGGCCGCGTCCCTCCCACTCTCGAGCATGCCGTCAGGGGATCCACACCGTCTCGGTGGAGACGCTGATGCTCGATACCTCGCCGGTCATCGATGCCCAGAGCTTGATGTCGTCGCCGGGCTGCTTCTGATACGGCTTGCCATTGCGGTCATGGCAGTCGAATCCGACCTCCACCTCGAACGAGACCCCGATGCCGTAGGTGTGGCCGCCCTGAAGTTGCAGCCGCACAGAGAGATCGTCGAAGGCGTGGTGGTCGCTGCGTATCGCGGTTCCTCCTTGCCCGCTCTCGCGATACTGGAAGAGCACCCGAGACCCGAACGGTCTCAGCAACTCCCATTGCCCGGTCACCGGGCTGATTTCCCAGCCCGAAATGTAGACGGTGCCGCGGTAGGAGAAGTTTGCGAAACCGGCGGACGAGCCAACGAGATACCACCAGCGGCTCTCGGCCACCAGATCGACGTCGGCACTGACTCGCACAGTCGAGAGCGAGTTCGTCGGCACGATCCGCACGCCGACGCCCGCAGCACCGGTGTAGCTCGGGTTCAACCCCGACACGTTGGTCCAGCTGAACAGGTGCCCGGTCTTCTCTGACGCGCTGCTGGCGGTCGGCTGCGGATCGGTCCACCGGTAGCGATAGCGGTGATCGGCAGGCGGTGCGGTGATCCAGTACTTCGCCGGGTCTGCATCCGCGGGAATGTAGAGACTCGACGGCCAGGCCAGCGTGAAGATCGGCCGGTCGATGATGTATCGACCGAGGAGGGCATCCCGGTAGGTCAGCAGCGGATCGATGGCTTCGGGGCCGTCGAGGGTATGACGCTCAAGCTCTCGATGCACCGTATCCAGAGCACCGCGACCCGGCATCCCCAGCGAGCTTGCCGGTCCGCCGGCATCATCGTGGATCACAGATGCGGGAGATTCTTCGCTGGCAGCCGACATGGTCGCGCCTTCTTCCTTTTAGTGGAGTGAATGCGAACAATTGCTGGCAGCAGCGTAGCGCGCCGAGTCGTCTTCGGCTAGGCATAATGTGGCCTGATAGTCCGTCGATTCGGAGGTCTGCGGGCAATGCCCGGCCAGGCTGTTAACGCCGACTGGGCCGGCGTTCACGCGATTCGCGTGCTTGGAGCCGACGCGGCAACCGGCTCACTTGTGTACGCAGTGTTTTTTGCAACGATGACGGGCGTTCGATTTCTCGGGGATACCCTTCGCAGTCGATTAGGCGCGACAAGAACGTTGAGGCTCGCTGGAGGGGTCGCCAGCCTCGGCTTTGGCCTCGTCCTTCTTGCCGGGGTTCTCAACGCACCAATTGGAACCCGAGTTGGATCCGACATCGCAGGCTGGTCCCTGGCAGGTGCGGGCATGGCGTTGGTCTGGCCCATCGTTGTCAGCACAATTGCAGTGCTTTCCGGAGCCGAGCGAACACTGTCCTCGGTAACCGCAATTGGCTACGGCGGGGACTGATCGGACCGGCCCTGATCGGGTTCGTCGCGGGCGCGTCGACTTTACCCATCGCGCTCCTGATTCCTACGGCCGCCGCATTGCTGGTCGGCAGCATCGCGCCACGAGTTCTGGGTGCCGTGGCACGGATCTGATAACACATGCAGCCGCTTCCGAATCGGCTGTTCTTCTCGAGATCCTCGCAACGACCTGTTGATCGTCGCATTGGAGGTTCCCATCTGGCATACGCTGTCATCCTGGATTTCGCGTATGAACTGCGTCGCGGGTCGTCGTGCTTTTATATCGCGGCTGCCTTATGTTGACGCGGTCAGGGTTTTGCGTCGCCGTGCTGGGCTTACGGGCGCACGTTGCCTTTTCCCACTCGACTGATGTTTGGGCGAGGGATTGACCCTTGAACTGGTCACAATCTGAAGACCCTCGGACGCCGAATTATTGTTAGGAACGTGAGTGGTTCCAAAGGCGGGCCCCATCGGGTGGGTTCTTGCATGTGAGGTGGATGGTCCTGCACAGTCACCGGGGGGTGCTGGGTGGGATCACCAGCCTGCGTTGCCCCGATTTAGCTCTATTCGATCCCACGACAGTGCGATCCTTCCGCTGTTCACGTAAACGAATGGTGCTCGAACTGAGCAGCACCGCTCATGCGTGGCTGACTGCCAATGACGATGGTGCGATCTCGGTCGACATCCTGAGAAGGTTCACCGGCGCAGGGGCCACCGCGATGTCGAATACCCGGTGGATAAGTGGAGACACCTGTGATGGCTTCTGCTTCTGCGATCGCGTGACGGAATGGATCGAAGAAATCTCGAAAAAGGCCACGACAAGGATCCGCATACGGCGACGGGTGCGGTCATCGGCTGAGCAGAGCGCCCGACTCTAATCGGTGCTGTCGAGAATTAGTCGGGTCGCTTCGTGTGGTGCGTCCCATTGCGGAAAGTGACCGCACTGTTCGAACCAGTGCAGCACCGCGTCGGGGAACAGCTCCGTGGCGCGCGCAGCCTGTCTCGGCACGGTCACCAAGTCCCGGCGTCCCCACCCGATCGTGACCCGACCGGGAACCGTGCCAGCGGGGGCGCCCTGTTGCTTGGGCCCTTTGGTCAGAGCGTCCATGGCTGCGCCAGTCGCCGGGGAGTCGGCCAGCCCGCGCACGTCCGGCAGCACGGTCTCGCACGAGAGCGCCCAGGGCCGGGCCGACAACTGCGCCAGCAGCAGAGTCCTTCCCACCGAGCTGCCGAGTAGTGATGGCAGCATGCCGCGCAGCGCTCGGACTAAAGCGATCGACGGCCGCAGCGTGGCGCCGAAGACGGCTAGTTCGCGGTCGTTCCAGAAGCCGCCCGGCTCCAACGCCACGGTGTCGCCGCCGACTCCCCGCCGCGCGAGCTCGAGCACCATTCGGCCGCCCATTGACTGGCCGACGGTGGAGACCCCGTCTAGTCCTTGTTCGCGGATGAAGTCCACGACGGCGTCGGTCAGGGTGGCGATCGAGACCTCACCGGTCAACGGCGGCGTCTCACCGAACCCCGGTAGGTCGACAGCGATAACCTCACGGCTCTCGGCCAGTTCGTCGAAGATTGGGGCCCAGGATCGCCAGCCTGCGCCCAAGCCATGCACAAGCAACAACGGGCTACCGCTTCCGCGTCGAACATGGTTTAACGTCACGTACGGAACACTATCTCAATCAGGTCTCAGCGTGTTTGGTCACCGCAAGCGGGTCCCATCTGACACAGCACCGGCGCTGTCGGCAGTGGGGTGGAGCGGCCCCGGATCTGTCTCGTTGGCGGTTCGGTTTGCGGGCGTACGTGAGCAAGCCAGCCGCGCGTTGGCTCTCCCATACAGTGAGGGCATGTCCCAAAATGTTGTCTTGATCCGTTCTGCCGAGCTTTCCAATGTGGCTCAGTATGCCTACGCTGCAACAGCTCCCGCTGAGGCGCGCCTCATCTTTCTGGCTGGCGCCTGCCCGCTCAATCTCGATGGCAGCACCGCAGGAGTCGGAGACTACTCGGCGCAGGCCAGCAAGGCGATGGAAAACCTCGTTATTGCGCTGCACGCAGCGGGCGCCCGACTCGATGATGTCCTAAGCACACGAGTTCTCGTCGCCTCATCTAATCAGAGCGACCTCGTCAAGACCTGGGCAGTCGTTCGCGAGGCCTTTGGAACGCATGACGTACCGAGCACGCTCATAGGCGTCACCGTCCTCGGGTATACGGATCAGCTCGTCGAGATCGAAGCCGTCGCTGCTGTGATCGACTGACGATGCTGTCCCGTAGGGGGTCCGGCCTGCGGGCGCCATTTTTGTCGGAATGCAGATTTGATCTACCTTTCATAGACGCGACGAACGCTTGAATGTCTGAGCTCGCCCGGGCCGATCGTGATCCGCTCTCATTCCCCAAAACGAAAGCAGCACGAGACCAGACGGTTCACAGTTGGACCTTTGGATTTTGAAGTTATTGCGAAAAGTCTCGGGGTCGAGTTGTATTGCAGAGTGGCTTGGACCCCGAGATTTTTGACTCCGCTTGTCCTTCTCTTTTTTGGGAGCTTCTTCGCCAGTCTGGCAACCCACGCGTCAGCTTGGTTCTGGGTGGCGGTCGCCCTCTGCTTTGTGGCGTTCATGGTCACGCTCTTATGGGCGGGAAGGAAGTCGACGAAGATCTATCGCACACGCCAGTGAAGCAGTGCGCGACATGGTGGAGTTCCCATATGACCGTAATTCGGCACGCTTGAAGGATAGTTGGATTCGTCCCTGATCTTGTCGCGCTGGTCGTTCGGCATACGGCCATTGCATTCGAGTCAATTTAGAG
>NZ_BMLC01000003.1:59108-343082 GCF_014645015.1 Salinibacterium xinjiangense | reverse complement strand
ATCTTCACCGATACGCGCGATGACAGCGTGGGCGGCGATACCAACGGCGACGGCAACACCACCACCCCGACCCCGACGAACAGTTCATACTCGCGCGTGAGCGTCACCGGTGGAAAATCTTCGCGATTCGACTATGTGGTGTTCAACAATGCTGATGTCGGTTTGTTTGTCGGCGAGTTCACCGAGGTTACGGTGCTGAACAGCAAATTCGTGAATACTCAGATGGCAATCGATGTGGCTGCCGCAGGGTCTGCCGATGCAGGAACGGGCTACCTTTATTCGAATCTTCCGTGCGCGCCGCCCTTCGATTCGCAAGTGAATGTCTGGAATACCTGGTTCGGGAAATTCGGACTGCCCGGAGTAGCCTCCGATATTTCTTCGCTAGGCGGGGTTCTTGTAGACGGAATTGGAAACGAGGGAATGTCTTTCGCTTACGATCAGATGGCGGGTCAGATCGAACTCCGCGGTCAGAATGCGTTCAACGCAACACCGTGGGCCTACTACAAGTGCGCCACTCCAACTGTGCCACCTATTCCGATCGCGTTTCCGTGGACACCCGTAATCGTGAACACTCCAGCGCTCGTTGAATGGCTGCCGGCGGTCGCCGACGTACGCTGACACATTCGCAAATCACATGCGATAAGCGTGCACCAGCATTCGAGCCAATGCGGCAGCGCTGGGGGCCCCGATGAATTGGCAACACCGGAAATACTCGCGTGTAAGCCGTCCGAGGCGTGCAGCTCTTGCGAACGTTCGGGTCTGCTGTCGATCACGACTCCAGCATGCCTCGGATCGCCATCTACCAAAGAGATCGAGCCCTTGGTGAAGAACTGGCCGACTCGATCACAACCGATCTTCACCAGTTAATAGAGCACTGCCAACCCCTACCCTTTAGGCATGAGAGACGACGACTCGCCTAGACGCGGAAAGCTCCTGCGACCCGAAGTGATTTTGGCGGGGACAGTCGTATTCGTTGTCATCGCCGTCGCCGTCGCGATCATCATTGTTCCTCAGTGGCTTTTGAACAACTGGATGAGCGAACAGCCCCTCGATGCCGCGACAGTTCGCCTTGCAATGGGCGCCGCCACACAGACGGGTCTGCTGTCGGTTTGGTTGACTCTGACGTGCCCCATGGTTCGGTTACCTATTTTGATGTGAAGATCAGGCGGAAATGGGTGTTGCTGGGAAGCCCCATCACCCCGAATCGTGACGGGCTTCGGAATCTCTGGCTTTTTACTCCGAGGCCGTCGGCCGGTGTCTTTTACGCTCTCACCATGCCCCGACCAAAGAACCTCTCTCCTCGGGAGCGTGTGCCGGGCTGGCCAGAGACCCCGACCGAGGATGCTGTCGCAGAGGTTGCGCGCAGATTCGGTATGAATCTGCGGGCGGAGCTTCAGGGTGTAAGTCTTCGTGAAGCGGCCTCTCGTTGCGGGGTCGATCACACCACGATCTTTTCGATTCTTGATGGCAGGTCCTGGCCGGAGCTAGAGACGATTGCAAAGCTGGAGCTCGGGATGGGTGTGTCGCTCTGGCCCGTCCATGACGGAACTACAGAAGTCAACGCGACCTGATCCGCTTGACCCTCCGACACGTCGTGCGGGGTGTCCCTTGAAGCCGCCCGCTGCGTTGCATGGGACTTCGGAGGGTTCGGATACTAGATGATCTTCTTCGGGAACTGACTTCGCAGACGGCCCGCTCTGAGCGTCTTCATTCTGCCCAAACAGCGGCGCCCACTCGTAGATCGCGACCGCCCTCGATCGCAGCTCTCCCAACATTTCCGCGAGTTCCGTCAGCACCCGCCAGGACCGGCTGGTACCTGTCGCTCGGTCATGCACCAGGCGCGAAGGAGGTCTTAGGAGATCGCGGTTCCGGCATCAACTGCGGATATCTGAGGATGGCGATTTCCGGGGATGTTTTGCGGTCGGAGTGTGGCATCCCGCAGGTTGTATTCGGCAAGGATCTCCGAGGGGCAACGGGTGCATGCGGCTTTGGCGATCAGGAGGGTGATCCGCCAGGGGACAACCAGAGTTGATCCATCGAGGAAGCTCGCATCGTCTGCAGGGAGAGCGTCGGCCGGAAGTCCGACAAAATCCGCAACGCCATGGATACTGCGGATCAGCGTGATGCCAACGGCCTCTCAGGTCGGCTCGGCTAGCCGCTTGTCGATCAGCGGCCGAAGACAACGTTGCGAGCAAAATCTGCTGACTGATCCTCCAAGCTCCAAAGCTGCCGGACGGTCACCCACCGGGCTTCTGCCTGCCGGAAGTCATCCAGCTCGTCCCACCGACACGTCCACCACTTCAGAGAAATCCACTCCCCGGGCCCTCGACGTCCAGCTTTTTCGCTCTACTTGTAGCAGCCGCCGCGATGCTCCCTCGGGGCAGGAATCTATGGGCGCAGCTCCCTGGCGGGGGTCTGCCGCCGATGGCACATAGCCGCGAGTTTCGCCCGGTCCCTCCTCGACCCCAACCGGCTTCACGGCTTTCGCATAGAGAGTGTATGGCCTCCGTATCGAGAGGCCTGTACCCAAAGGACACCACCATGAAATCGCAAGAGCATAACTTCATCCCGGCCAGCAGAGAGACGGCCTACCTGGACAGCCTCGCCAAGGCTCTCGACCCGAAGAACCCAAGCGCTGAAGGCATCTTCATCACTCACTTTCTCGCCGAGATCGAGGAGGCTTTGACGCGAGACGTCCCGGTAGCTGACCTGGCCATCAGCCTCCGCGAGGAGTACGACTTCATGACCTCACACGATGGACGGTGCATGGCCTCTGAGCTTCCTTGGGACGAGGATGAGAACTGGTCCGACGCTTTCGAGTTGGCCTTGACCTGCCATAAGGACAACATTCAGGAAGATGGCAGCGTTCTCCTCGATGCCTACATCACCGCAAAAAGAAGCGACGTCACACACGGCAGGGGATGTCACGGAAACGCGGCCCGCGGGGAGATGCGGATGATTCTCGAAGAACAAGGCGCCTCGTACTGCTGGGACGAAGAAGAGTTCTCCATGCTCCTGGTGATCGACAGCGAACAACCCGACACCATCGCAGCACTTCCCGACGTCGCGCGCATGTGCGGGTGGGTCACGTTCGTCCAAGGAGATTTCTTCGACGAAACCCAGAACGTCGAACCGGACAGCACCCACAAAGGCGTCTACGAGCTCGACCTAGATAGCCACAGTGAGGCGCGCTGGTGGAAGCTCAGCCGTGCCACCGCAGTCCTGAATGCGCTGTGGGGTCCTGCCAACGCGGACATCACGCCAACCCTCATCAACCCCGTCCCCGAACTCGGAGGGAACCGCACCCTCACCGAAGCCGAGTACGGTGCGCTTGTCAGCGTCGAACTCGAGGCACTGCACGTTCCTCACGCCATCATCCATGTCCGACACAACCGAATCGCACTCGTCGCACAGTGGGCGCACGGCGTCGAGCCAAAGTTGGTGGCAACCGCCGTCGCCGAGAGCCTCTCACTCTAGGATTCTGCGGGCTGCGCGAGGTGGAGAAAAGATGGGCTCCTAGAAAGACTGCGTCCAGCCGAACTGACAAGTTGTGGTCAATTACTGACCGTTCGGCCTAGACAGCCCGGGAGCTTATCCAAGCTCCCGGGTCTATGGACTGCTGAGGGTTGAATTCAGGAAACCAAAAGCTACGGCAGTCCCCGACTTCATTTCTCCAACTTCTGACCGGACGGGCCCGCAAGAAGCGCGACTTCTGCTGCGCGGCCAGGTATCGATGAGCTAACCCGCATCGGATCCCAACGGTGACGGTCTTTCCGAGGCCAGCTCCACCAGTGCCTCTACAGACCGAGTGAGTTCAGCCAGTCGCTCACTCAATTCCGTCAAGCGTTCCTCTGACCGACCTCGGTCCCTCGATGCATCGCGCGATGCCCACGCTCTGAGGAGCTCGTAGGACGGCGCGATTTCCTTGTCGATCGCGATCTGGTCGCTCTGTGTAAACATGCTGCCGTACCGGGATGTTCGCCCACGTTTGGCCTCCCACACATCACACTCGGCAAGAATCTCGCCCGGGTATCTGCGGCAAGCGCTTGTGACGATGAGAAGAGTGATCGGCCAGGGCACGACCAAGTCCGGACCGTCGCAGAAACTTGAGCCGTCGGTCAGTAATGCTTCAGCGGGCAGATCGAGGAAAGCAGCCAGGGCTGCGACGTCATGAATAATCGTTATGCCGTCTTCCCGAAATGTCGGCTCGGCGATCCTCGCGTCGATAAGGATGTTGAAAGCGGTCATCAGCGCGTGTTCCGCTGGTCGCTCACGAAGATCGACGGTGGAGATGTTCTCCCACGAGGCTTCATTGCGCAGGAATTGCTCCACTTCGCTCCAGACTACTTTCAAGCGAAGGAGCGGAACCCACTCCCCCGCGCCCAGATCATCTGGCGATGTGATCAGCGCTTTGCGACGAGTTCCCCGCTCGATTTCGATGACCAGCTTGGGCATCAGCTCAGACAGCTTGCTGGCCCGGTAGGCCCATACTTCCCCTGGCATGGCGGTTACTTTCGTCGACATCTGATTCTCCGTCTGCCCATTTGGTCAACTTTTTGAGTGACGCATCTCCCGCTCGTTGCCCAGCCGGATGCTTGACCACTGAACGTCAAGACACCCGCCGTCCCATGTACGTCACTTCATTGCGTTACGACGCTATTCGGGTACCTGTCGATTAGTTCCTCACCGAGACAGCGCCGCGTGCAAGCGCGTTGGCTTCTCGACGCTTGACAGGAGGTCCGCGCCTGCGCGACGCAATGTCTGTGTAGAAACTGCGAGAGGCCATCACACACGAAAACGTTGGTTACGGCGCCCGATGTGACCGGAAGGCCGCCACTCGGGCAACGCTTTGCTTGCCCGCGAGAGTATCCCCAAAAACAACTTTACTTTGTATAGAAGTATTTGAACAAAGTATGCTTTTCTTTTATGAAGCGAGAGCGGCACTACTCCCCCGAGACGCATCGGGCACTCTCCGTATTGGGAAAGCTGATCGCTGCTGAGCGACGACGACAGAGACGGACCCAAGTCGACCTCGCCGGGAGAGCCGGGATCTCGCTTCCCACACTGTCGAAGATTGAGCGTGGCTCCGCGAGTTCAGAGATCGGTTCAGTTTTCGAGCTCGCGACAATTCTGGGCATCCGTCTGTTCCCTGACGTAGACGACGTCCGCCTCGACCAGCGCCTCGCCTTGACGCCCTCATCCGTGAGGAATTCGCTTGCACCAGTGGATGATGACTTCTAATGGCCGATCACGCGTATGTGTGGATCTGGCTGCCCAATAAGACCGAGCCAGTGGTTGCGGGGCGAGTCCAACAACATCCATCCTCTGCCCGCCAGGCCAGCTACTCGTTCATTTATGGACGCTCCTACCTTGCCAATCCGGATGCTCTGCCTCTCTTCACAGAACTGCCGCTATCCTCCGGCGAACAGTTACCGACTCCTGGGTTGGACATCGCGGGGGTCCTCCTCGATGCGACACCAGATAGCTGGGGTCGTCGAGTTGTCAACGAACAGGTCCTGAGTTCGCATACGAGTCAGTCCGAACCCGCGGAGCTCGACCTGCTCACTTATATGCTTCGTTCCGGATCCAATCGGATCGGAGCTCTCGACTTCCAGCCCTCGGCCACCGAATACATCGAGCGCGGCTCTGACCACCAGCCAACGGTGGGTGAACTGATGGACGCCGCAGAACTCATTGAACGGGGAGAGGTGATATCTCCCGGGTTGGCGGATGCGCTCTTCCTCGCCAGCTCAGTCGGCGGAGCACGGCCAAAAGCAGCATTAGTGAATGAGCGGAAGAGCCTCATAGCGAAGTTCCCTAGCTCGACCGACCAGTACCCCATGGTCAAATACGAAGCCCTCGCGATGGACCTCGCCCGCCGAGTCGGCATCCGAACCGCGGGGACAGAACTCCTTCACACAGCCGGACGCGATGTTCTCTTAGTGGAACGCTTCGACAGGCCCGGCGACGGAACCCGGCGCATGCAGGTCTCAGCACTCACCGTCCTCGGGGTGAATCCCGACACTGCCCGGAGCGCGACCAGCTACCCCGCCCTGGCAGACAAGATACGATCGTCCTTCACCGATTCCAAAGCGACGCTGCGAGAGCTCTTCGAGCGGATCGTATTCAACGTCATCATCCGAAACACTGACGATCACGCCCGAAACACCGCAGCATTCTGGGACGGAACAGCACTTACCCTCACTCCGGCATACGACATCACACCATCCCACGGCCGGCGAGACTCCGTCGCCTCCCACCCGATGGCCATCACAGCCGACGGAGACAACAGGTCCCTGCTCGCAGTCTGCATCAGCGCAGCCGCGGTCTTCCAGCTATCTGAACCGGAGGCTCAGGCCATCGTTGATCATCAGGTGGAGATCGTGCAGACTCAATGGCGAGACGCAGCAGACAAGGCTCAACTCACGGCGCGCGAACGCGACGCACTCTGGGAAAAATCGATCCTCAACCCCGCCATCTTCTGGGACAAGTGATAGCAGACATCTCGAATGCGCCGGCACCTGTCTAATCGGACATGTAGGGGCAGCCTGATGCGCATGCCTGAGATTGAGGTTGGTTGAAGTTCATCCCATAGGTGACCGTAGACCATGGGATGCTAAACAAGTTCACGTCCCAGCGCAAGCTCGATCTGAGCGCGAGAGTCGGGGTCGAGCTGACCTCGCTTCGCTAACGTCCTCTGCTTCGAGAGCCACATCGCGAGATAATGTTCCTCTCGCTCCATGGCACTAACTGCTTTCCTAATCTGCTTCTGTCTCGGATCACGACCGTGAGTAGATACAAAATCCGTCAACCGTTCAACGTTGGGCCGCGGCCGGGGTCGAGGTTCCGACGTGTCCCAACCAGCAATGGCCTCCAACTGAGATATCCGCTCGGCTGTTGGCCGATTCCGGCCCGAAACGCCCCTTATCAGGCGCCTTTGCTCAATGCCCCACTGTCCTAATTGTCGCTCTCTGGGTTCTTTCGAATGGCTAGAGGGCCTTCGCTCCTCCGCTTCAAAGAAAGCACCAAAATCAGAAACATTCGCAGCCCAAGCATCTGCGAGCGGTGTCCAACTAAAGGTTGGGAGAGCTTCCAACCTAGACACCTGATGATCGGTCAAATTTGCGCGATTATTCCTTTGGCCGTGAAGAAAATTGGCTAGCCTCGCAATTCGTGGAACCACCTGGTCAGGAGTGAGCCCAGGGTTATTGGTCGGTAACTCTCCAGTCGCCGACGCAAAAAGTTCCAAATCGCTCATCATGTCCTGCCAGTTCTGTGCAACCACGACGTGACGTTACTAGCGAACGAAAGGATCGCTCGAATTGACGCCGCATTCTGATCGACTGCTGTCGGCTGATGCCCTGAACCTTGGCATTTCTGTTCCCGGGGAAGCGGATCAGCCTTCCTAAGCTGTCTCCACAGGAGTTCCTTGGCTAAGTTGCCTCGGTTGCACGCTGGGACGACTCATCGGTTCGGGCCGACCTGATGCTCACCGAAAGTCGTAAACACACACAGAGCCGGTGAATCGAATGAGGTTGCTTACGATGCGGGCGCCAACGAAATTGATCCCGAGCGGCACTCTCAGCAGAACTGGCATGCGAGTTATGGCAGGCTACGAGTCTCCCCGCTCCACCGCCGATGCCCATACCCACGCCCGGTGCTCCTCCCCCGCCGGTGTCTTCCATCTGACCGCCACCGCCCGGGGAGTCCAAGCAACAATGTCGACGTCGAGTTTAATCGCACCGCTGGCGTAGCGAACCCACGCCCGTGCCCGCACGGGGACCGGCGTTCGGGTCAGAGGCTGAACCTCGAGTTCCAGCTCACGGTCGGTGAGGGTCTGCGGGACCCCGCGCATCGTCATCTCGTCAACGCGGACACTCATGCGCGCGTCGATCTGTGCGGCGTAGCGTTTGTTTGAACCGATGACTGTGCTCCCTGTGAGAGCGTCCGGCCACGCTAGATGATTCTAAACGTCGTCCTCCGACGTTCCTCTAGCTTGCGAAGCTCCGCGAGGGCCTTCATGCCCTGCACGACATCGGGATCGGAGTCCGGAAGATCCCCGGGGGCGAAATCGAAGTCGGCGTCCTGCTCCTTCTCCGGATCGTTCGTCATGTGGCGAGCATATGACCAAGCGAATCAGCGCGCATCAGTGGCATCTCACAGCCAATGCCAGCTTGGAGTCTCGGCCAGTCGATCGAGACGATGCTTAGGAAGACGACGAAGCCGGCGGAGGTATCGCTGGCGAATCGCCCACGCTGCGATTCTCGTTTCGGCTATGTCTGGAGCTGCGTACATCGGCTCACGCTGGTGCTCGTTGACGAAGTCGATCCATCGTTGGAGTTGGCGATCCCAGGCGTCGTCGTGTGGGCGCCATTCGAAGTTATTCAGGGACTCGAGAAGGGTCACCCTCTCGGGTGCGAGGCGCAGTTGATGGCGGCGTTGCTCCCGAAGCCACCCCGCCAGTCGCAGCTCATCGTGTGTTGACGGCCATTGCGAGCTGGCAGGAAAACGAAAGTTCGTAGAAACGAACTGAGCCAGTGCCTCGAAGTTCGCCATCCAACGCTCGACTTGGCTCGATCCTCGCACCCGAGAAATCTAGGGAGGTGGGTGTGTTCTTGTTCCTCACCGTGCACGCAAAGGTGCTTGGGCGTGGTTCCCAAAATACGCGCAAATTTTGTCGACCAACAGTCTGGAAATACGGCGGAAAAGAGCGGAAGGTTACAAACCCCGGAGATGCCGCACTCATGCCCACCATGAGTGCGGCAAAAGTGTACTCAACCGCCTTTATTGCGCGGTCAATGTTGTCGAATGGTCCGCGGCAACGTTCGCCCAGTTTGAAACGCGATGTCAGCCGCCCACGCGGGTGCTGTCCAACGCGCTATTCGTTCTATGTCGGTTTGTCGGGAAGTCTTTCCGCAAGCTGATCTGCGAGAGGACAGAACATGACTATGCAAGATGTTGGATCTTCATTCGACGGGTGGGATGATGAACCTCGCCCCCGGTCTGAGGAGCTGAGAGAAGCCCAAGCTGTTGCGGCACGCAAAAGTCCCATCACTCGTAGGGGATACGCATACGATTTCGGATCGTTCTCGAGATGGTGCGCCGAAAATGGTGTCGAATCAATGCCTGCCACTCCGACAATCGTGGCGGAATATATCCGCGGCAAATCGACCCAATGCCCGCGCGGGAAAAGTGCCCCATACGCGTACAACACTCTCACCCGCTTCGTGTCTGCGATAGATCACTATCACGCGCTGAATATCTATCGTGTTCCAGGTCGGTCCCGGTGCGTCACTAGCGCACTCAGGAACGCTATGCACACCAATCCTCCGGGGAAGAAGCGAAAAGCATTTACAGTCGACGACATCGTCCGCGTCCTGAATTCGATGAATTTCACTGCCGGACGTGCTTCACTGAAAATCTTTCGGGATGCCGCGATAGTTCTTGTGGGATTCAGTGGAGGATACCGTCGCGGGGAGATTTCCGGCTTCGAGAGGCGCGATATCGACTTCGGAATCGATGGAGTTGTAATTACGCTCCCTCGATCAAAGACCGATCAGATAGGAGTCGGACGTGTTGGCGGCGTTTTTCGGTCCGACGCTCCGCGCTATTGCGCGCCGTGCGCACTGGCACGGTGGATGGTTCTTTCAGATGCCTACGCCTTAGAACGCACAGATCTCGACAAGCTCCTACAAAAGTTTGATCCGGCGAGAGCAACTAAACATCTCTGCAAGAAGGCCTTGAAGTTTCAGGCGTTATCCCCTGACGCTCCAGTATTTCCCAGCCTGATACACAACAAGATCAAAAAAAAGGGGATTCCTGTAGCCGACGTGAACCGGGCGGTACAGCGGTATTCCGTGCCGTTGGGATATCCCGCAAGCGAGTATGGGACACACTCCTTACGCGCGGGTTTTGTGACCACGGCTCTCGACAATGGTGCGACGGTCGAGGAAGTGATGAGGCAGACAGGACACAAGAGCCCAATGATGGTCATGCAGTACTACCGCAGCCATATCGTTCTCTCGCTCAACGCCGGACGACGAGTGACCATTAGTGGGAAACGAAGTGCCGATACGAAAGACCGTCAGGTCGCTCGAGAGCCGCATGCTTCGAAGAAGCCAAAAGCTCGACGCAAGTCGAAGCTAAGACACACGGAACCTAGTGTGTCGGATGGCCGCGCCAAGGCTGCAAAGCTTATGGACCTCACCAGTAATAAGGTCAACGCTGGAGGCACACCCACACGGAAATGATCCAATCGCTCCGGCTGCTCGAAAGGCTCCCGAACTATCTCGCCCTTTTCGATTCCACCAAATCCACCCACATGCTCGATCCCTCAGCCTCGAAATACGGTAACTGCGGTTCTTGCTGAGTGATCGCGTCAAAAAGTTCGAAGGCGATGACATCGATGTGGTTTAGGACGTCTTCGAGCCACTCCACCCTTTCATCGTCGTCTAGCCCGCCAGTATTCATAACCGCGTCAATTGCTTCTCGGCGTGCGGCGTCGACGTTGGTAACTCGCATGCGGATCACCCACGTGATTTGCACCAGTTGAGCTGCGTCATCTGCTTCGTCTAAAGATTCCGGGGCTGTCTCGTTCAACATCGTCTCCAATTCCTGGTGGAATCGAGACCCTACGCATTCAAGACGATCGGTATTCCTCACCTTTAAAGCATCCCGAGGCCTGGCTCCGCGCGTGTGCCCCTGCGGGCTGCATAAACCGCTCCATTCCGTCCGTGTCCACAAACATGGTCATCGACTTCACCTTGAAGTACGGCACTTCTGGCTCTTGCTGGATGTCCGCGAAGAGTTCGAAAGCTATGGCATCGAGCTTCGTTATGGCGAAATCTTCGAGCCGGATACTTTTTTCCTCGTCGTCGAGCTCGTTTCTATTCTCGACTGATTCGATTGCTGCTTGGCGGGCTTTCTCGACATCGGTTACTCGCATTGTGACCAACATCGTGATCTGCACGAGTTCATCTGCATTGTCTTCGGGGCTGGGCTGTTCGGGGGCTGTGTCGTTCATCATCGTCTCCGGTTCATCGTCGAATCGGAAACCTACGTTTTATGTACGATCCTCGTTCCTCACCTTTGAAGCACCCGGGAGCGCGTCTTTTCCTTCGGGAGCTCACTCGCGGCGGTGAGCCTGCGTTTGGCGGGCAGAAAACGCAGCAAGAGATCTCTCACGCGGGTCAGAGCTTCGATGCCGGGGACGCCTCCCCATGAAGTCAACGAACGCCTGAAACTCCGCGGCCTTCAGTTCTCGCGCCGAGTCCAATGGGCTCCAGTCGAACCCCTCGATACTTTCCAACCTGAGCCGCTGGTACTCGCAGTGCAGATCCCTGGTGCGGGGCCGGCGCTGATACCGCAGCCAATCCGCAAGTGCCTGCTCGACTGAGTTTGAGGCCATCCGGGCTGCCCGGGAGTTGCGTACCGGGATTCGGCGATTCTCCTGGACGAAAGCATCGACTGCGAGAACCGCCCGGATCCAGGAGATGGCACGGAGCGGCCGGCTCGATGCCGTCCTAATCGCGGCCTGTTGCTCTTCCTCGATCGCGAAGTACAGCAGCGACAGTTTCTCTTCCGAGCTCAGTCGGGTTGTCCTGCGTTGCAGTTCGGCATACCGCTCGTGCAGGGCAGTGAGTTTCGGCATCAGATCGCTTTCTGACACCGCGCGATGTGGTGTCAGAAGGTCTGTGCGCGGCAGAGGCCTCTAACGTGAGGCCCACTAAACCCCTGCTGCCTTGCCAGTAGAGACTTTGATCCGAGGGTCCCAGGTTGGACCCGACGGGCACACCATACCTATTGGTGGTCGGGCCCTTGTTTCTTCCCAATGCACTATCTCGCATAAAGGAAAGCGCTCACGAGACGCTCGAGTTCCGGTTTCTCGAAGAGCACAACGAACTGGAACGGGCCAGCTCATCACTAATTCTGAAGCGGCCCCTGTTCCCGAGCAAGTGCTAGGTATGCGGATCTCCGGGATCGCCCTCAACCCGAATAAATGATGTCGCGCAAGACGGTAAGCGAGGTCCCCCGCCCACTCCAGTTTCAGCCGTAGATGAAACGTTCGAGTCCGGGGGTTCTTTAGCTTCACCGAGGTCGCGGCGAGGTAGCTGAGGTTTAGAACCCTCCGCCGCTGGGTCGCATCCAGGCGTTCACGCCAGTTGCTCGGCTGGCCGCTGTGAACTGGTCTTGCGGGTCAGAGACGCCAGCGCGGACTGTCTCGTCGCGCACTTGAGGCTGTCTGCGGCGCACTCTCACCACCAGCGCAATCGAGCCTACGATGAGCACTGCCAAGCTCGCTGCGGCAAATTCGACCACCAGTTCCATGCGGCAATTATGCTCCTAACCCGACGAAACCGAAATCATAGTTCGCGCATGTCTCACCCCTTAAAGTCGACTGCGCTGTCTCGACCCTTCAGTCATGGAGCTGACTAGAGGGCTCTGTGATGGTGTCGAGGTCTTGGACGTGATGCTTCCCGTCGATTCTCGGTGTCGATTGTTCAGGCTCGTGCGAAACTCAGGCATGACGATCGATGAGTGGTGGCCGGTACTGGGACTCGACTCGCGTAAGTGGCTCGTGACTAACAACGGCGACGAGGTGATCGCCGACGTGGCTGCCGCGATCAACGCGGCTGGCGGGTGCGCGACGCCGGGGACCCCGTTGGCTGACGAAGAGATCGATTGGATCGAAGCGACGGCGAACGGCGAAGTGAGTTGACGAGGTTGCGTTAATTTCGGACATGGTTCTGGCGCCCTTAGTGTCTACACCTACGGCTCGACCGTGGCCGGTATCAGGTACGTCGGCAGCGGCCGGCCCAGAGGAGCTCTCCGACCACCCGCAACCGTCGAACACCGTCGACTGGCTTCAAAGGTCTTCGCGATGGGATCGCCTTTGTGCAACCGCCGGCGCAGCGTTGATGCCGTTGACCTCGTCTTAGGTCAACGTTCTTGAATTCATTCAACCGAGAGTGACAGAGATCAACTGTGGAATATTTCGAGCGGTGCTCTAATCGCGAGGCTGAGCGCTCGCCTACATCAAGCGCGCCCACCGTTCGCGAACCTCGCTTTGGCAAGTTTTGCTACGACCGAATCGGGAACGTCTCTATTGCCACACTCACTGACATATGCCTCAAGGATGGCAAGCTCACCAACGCGATCGCCCAACCGCCGCGTCACAGCGGCAAGCTGTTCAGTTAGCCACGGATCCGCAGGGACATCTATCAATGCGGCTTCACGACTTGCCGCCGCCCGGCACTCGACAAGGAAGTCACGCGCCTCCTCGAGCCGCTGTTGACGCTTCAACTCCGCAATTGATGGTTTCCAGTTGGCCCAATACTCACCTCTCACCGTGCCGGCCTCACGACGCGCGGCCTTGACGGCATCGCGGGCCTGGCGATCAGAAACTTTCTGGGCACTTGCGGCGGCCTTCTGAGCCTCTCGTGCTTCGATCTCCCGGCGCTGCCCCGCGTAATCCTGCTCGTCCTCTGATGTGCCCTGGAAGGCGATGGTGACGCGAACCCTCCAGGTACCATCATCTACGCGAGCCCAGACCCTGGCGGGGGCAACAGCGACTGCACCCCGACCGAGTCCTCGACAGGCAGCAGCCACTCGCGCGGCATAGTCCGCCGGAACGTAACCAACGTGTTCACCGCGAATCACAACTTTCACAGCGTTGCGGTCGTATTGATTTCCGGGTTCTGGCACAAGATGAGCTTGCTGCATCGTTACGCCCCCTTCCGGGAGACCGATGCCCATAAAGACTCGGGAGACCTCGGCCCGACGATATGCCTCGCCCTCCACCTCGATGTCGGACCAGCCCGCACCGATCGTGACTTCGCGCTGGGGGCCGGCCGATGGTTCTGCGCCGCCCAACAAGCGGGTCAGGAATCCTGCCACAATGCCTCCTTGATGAATTGAATCTAGACGATGAACGTATCTAGGTTTTTCCTTCAGCAACGGCCTCCAGACCCAAAAGCGCCGATCTCCCAACGCGAATCACTTGGTTCAAACTTGGAGTCCGCCCGGTCTAGAACTCCTCTGCCCTCCTCGGCGCTAGACTCTCCAGCACCGACGCCGTCAGCGGATTCACCATCGGGTGATGTTCGATGTAGTGCAGCTTTGTCACTTCCTCGCTCGCATGGCCGAGCATCTCGGCCGCGAGCGCAGAACCGGAACCGCGAGCAAGCGTCGTGGCAACAGTTCTGCGGAAGGTGTGTGGTGTCACCAACGACAGATCCAACCCCCGGAGGTGAGGGGAGCCATCACGCACAGTCCTCCACTGCCGCCTGACATTATTCGGCCACAACGCTGTGCCCTCCCGGGATCGAAACAGCAATGTCGTGGGCGCCATCTCCCCCATCGATGCCAACTGTCGCCTCAACGCCTCCGCAGCAAACTCAGGGATGGCGACCATACGAGACTGGCGTGCTTTCTTTGGATGATCCTGACGAAAGAGCCCATCCTTCTTGGTGTTCACCAACGTCCCGGCGATGACGACTACCGCAGGGGTTGTCGTCACATCGACATCGCAGACCCTCAAGGCCAGTACCTCACCGATGCGCATCGATGTCCCGAGGAGCACCTCGATGATGGTCGCAAGCTGCCCATCCGGGCGCGGACCAAGAACAGACTCCCCCGTCCGCCATTCAGCGATCGCGGTGCGAAGAGCATGCAGTTCATCGACGGTGAGAGCCCGCGGAGTCAGATCCGACTTAGGGAGCCGACCAGCGTCACGAACGGGGTTGGATAACACCGCATCATGTCTGGTCGCCAACCCCATCATCAGGGACAGGACCACCCGGCCATGCTTGCCCTTGGAAATCCCATCGCGGGACAACCTCTTCAACGCCGAATCCACCCTGCCGACCGTGAGCTCACGGAGCCGGAACTCACCGAGCAGCGGAAGAACGAGGTTCTTCGTGTCCCTCTCGTACAGTTCTACCGTCGTCTGATTCAGGCGCCGCTCTGCCCGAACCTCGTCAAGCCAGAAAGTAGCGAGATCCCTGAGCTTCGTCTCCCCCGTCAGAGCAGCGTCCCCGACGGGGATGATGCGCTCCGCGATTCGCTCGCGCAGCGCATTCTCAGCGCCAGAGATACTGGAGCCGGAGGCCTCGATGGGGCGGGTAACTCCATCTAAGTCGCGCAGGCGGGTCTTGGCCACATACTTGCTGCCCTCCTTGGCGGTCGTGACCTTGCCATAGGTGCCAACGGCGTGCGCCTGGCGGCCCATCAGCGCTGAGCCCGAGCGTCGAGCCAGGCCTCGACAGCGGCAGGGCGCCAACGAAGCTGATTCCCGACCTTGATAGCCGGCGGACCGGTGCGCTTCAGACGCCAGTCATAAAGGGTTTTAGGGCTGACGCCCAGGTAGTCGGCGAGGGTGTCTACGGAGAAGAGGCGCTCAAGTGGCGCGTGGAGGGTTGAGATGTTCACGAAAGGGTATGTGCGCGGCAGAACTCGGAATCTCTCCGGAATCGGGGACATTCTTATCAAGAGGTCGACCGAAGCGGATCTAGTGGGTTGTCGTCACTTCGGTAGTCAGAACTCGAGAATGCCCCGATTCTCCATGACACGACCACCTGAGGATCGCGTCTCATCACGGTTTTAGGTTCAGCGAACTTTGGCGTGAGATAGGGAGACTGCTGGGTTGCTTCACTAACGCAGCTGCGGGCAACATCGGGTGGGCATCTCTGCACTCTAGGGCGCGACGGCAGATCATTCGTCGGGTTGGAGAACGAGGGATGGAGCCGATCAAATACGTTCCGCCGACACCATCACCCCCTCCCGTCGATGAAGGGAGAATCGGTGGAGGGAAAACGAGTTAGAAATCGCAGCCGATAGCTAGCCCCAAACCTGGTCAGATTGCCCGTGATGCTCAGGGTCAACCTGCGGCTCACGTTCCAGCTTGTCCGGCCGGTCCACAAGCACAATGCTTACGCCCGTGAACTCTCCGTGACCGTCACTGACGTCGATCGTGATCACCGCGGACACGTGGGCAGAAGTCGAGGTCGAGAAATAGTGATCATTCAGATCGCCGATCAGATCCAGATCGTCGTGATTTGCGCTGAAGTAATCGCTCTTGTAGGTCGCACCTTCGATTGACACGATGACATCAGCTCTTCCTGTGACGGTCTCTGCAGTGGTCTCCTCGAAGACGAACTCCGTCTCGAGGTCAATCGCATCGATAGTGGCGCTTTCCATCGCTGGCACTTGAAAGTTCACGAAGGCCGGATAGTCGTATTCCCCGCCGTAGACCATCTGCTCTGAGATCTCTTCACTGACAAGCGACTCGAGCGTGTCGCTCGCCACCCGGACGAGTTCGGCATGACGCGCGACCTCTGAAGCGCGCGCACGAAGCAGGAAGGCCCGTGACTGCTTTTCCTTGAGCAATTCGACACGCTCTGCCTCGGCATCAGTCGACGCCACAGTCGCGGCCGCTCGCGCTGCCCCCTCGTCGGTCGCCACGGCGACCTTGGCTGTCGCCGCCTCGGCTTCCGCCTCGAGCGCGTTGTCCTCGGCAACGGCTGTGTTGATGGCCTCCACCACGTCGGAGAGGGAGTCGACAACTACGACACGAGCACGGTCAATGGTGCGTTGGTCTAGGTCCCGCTGCAGGTCGTGGTGAAGCTCCGGATTGCTCGCATCTCTGTCTAAGAATCCCGCATCCTGTGTGACGAAATACACCAAGCCCGCTGTGTCGTCTGACTCAAGAATTGCCAGGAGCGTCTCCCAGATCACGGCGTCGCGGAAACCGAAGGACTTCTTCCTGCCGCTGTCGGTCTCCATGAAGGGACGCTGCCGTCGAAGATCACGCTCAACGAGCGAGAGAGTGACGTCTTTCGGGACCGGCGCGGAAGTAATACCTTCACGCGCGAGCAATGCGCCACGGTTCGTGCTGATCTTGTCGAGGAGCTTATCGAAAGCTCCCGCGATCTCGTCCAGATCGATTGCGGAACTCACGTCGCTAAGCGCTGCCCTCGCTTTATCTTTCTTTGATCGCAGCGACTCGCGGTCGTGCCGCTCGAGTTCGTCGAGAACGACTTCAGGCAGCGCCACTCGGCATGAGCCCGCTGCGGCGAGATCGGCAAGTCTCTCTCCCTGGACGGAACAGATCCACCCGGACCCGAAGAGTGAGTTGGAGTCCGGGACGACGGTGATCATGAGTCCATGATGGTCTATTCAGACGTTTGAGTGGTTCTGCGGGCAGAAGCCGCGGACGACCCGACGCAATGTGACGATGCGGCCGCGCCAAGCCGATTACCGGAGCTACTGCCGGATAAAGAGCGCCGATCGCTTGGGGGAACGTCGGTGCTGCTGCCTTCCAAGTCAGGCTGCCCCACGAAAACCGTGAAGATGTTTTGTCGCGCGCTGAACAGCACCCCGACGACGTCCAGTCAGCACCGAAACGGTTCCGACCCGCCAAACCTGATTAAAATGCAGTCAACTGAGTAGTCGCAGACTCATGATGGCCAAAAACGGGAGAATGGCCAAATGGCTTGGGCCACGGTCCATGATCAATCCCCTAATTGCATTTCGGCGAAAGGGTTACGTCGCCATGTGGCGCTGAGGACCGATTCTTCCGACGCGGGTATCCGCGGTGCCGGAGTGGCTGCCCCGATGAGCGCGGCGGCGAGCCGCGCGCAACCTTCGGCGATTTGGCTCGGGAGAGCGCGCTCCGCTGTTGACGAAAGCGCCGCGTCAATCTTGTTGTTGACGTCGGTCTTGTGGCCGGGTGCGAGATGTCCCTGATATTCACCGATGCGCTCGTTGAATGCGTGCCAGCGAACGGGAGCCAGGGAGCCTGTGTTGTCACGGAGCACTTTCTCACCGAACATGAACTCCATGGAGACTGCTCGGCCGTTGACGTTCTCGACGCCGTCGCCCGTCGGCCCAAGCGTCGGATAGTTTTTCGCGTATGACACCTCAGGCAGACAGATAACGACGACCTGCAGCGGGAGTTGAAGGCCAGCGAGCTGAGCTTTGGCGTCCCTACCCGCAGTGTCGTTATCCAGGACGGCGATGACACGGTTCATGACGCCGGCGGCGGCCATGCCTTTGGTCAGAGACACGACTCGATCAGTACCGCCTGGGGGGCGGAGGTCGAAGTCGAGAAATGTGAAGACGTGGGCCACATGCGGCGATGAGATTTCGATCGAACGCTGGAGGCGCCGGGCGTCGCTCGCTCCCTCGGTGATCACGATCACGGGTCCGTCTGCCCCGACAGCGGCTGCCATTCGTAGGCGCGCCTCGCGATGTGGGGTCTCGGAAGCTTCCATCCACCCTCCCAACACAAGGTCCGTGAGGTCGAGTTCTACTCGGGTGGCGCTTCGAGCGTTGCTCAGTGAGAGTGCTAGCGCGAACCTCGGGTCGTCGAAGGCTTCATGCAGCTCGCCCCATTTTTCATGTAAGAAGGCTTCCCTGGGTTGAGTTCGGCGATCCGGAGGGATGCCCGCGCCCGCCCTCATGCCCGACCGCGTGGCCAGTGCCGCCGCAATGGCGTCGCCATTGGGAAACAACCCCCGAAGGTTTCCCCCCTCGTCCCGCCACTCGTCCTCTTGATCGTCGAAGTAGGCGGCGGTGAGTCGACGCACCCATTGCGTCGAGAACCCCTGAAGCTGCAGGCGCTGGCGAAGGGCGCCTGCGTTTGATGAATACCCCATCAAGTCCGTGCGCCGGGACGCAGATGGATCATCGGTGTCGATGCTCGAGGGCTCATCGTCTTCCAGCGCTTCCAGTTTTGCTGCGCTCACATGAAAGTCATCATCGTTGAACAGCAGCATCAGGTCGTCACCAACGTAATTCTTGCCCCAAATGGGTGCGGCCCGCCCACCGATCTCGATATTCCACCATGAACCCATTCGCCGACCCTAGCGAACATGACAACGGTGAGCGACGCGGGTTCCGCACTGGAGGCTGCAGCTCGACCTGTGGCCCACAATGGTCGAATGGACGAGATCGCGGACGAGGTGCGCGCAGTGCGCGTCGACATAGCCCAGAAGGCGTTCACCATAGGGCAGTTGGTGGATCTAGACACGCCGGCACTCGGGATGGAGATCCTTCGCGCGATGCACGAGTCGGGCAAAGAGTCATGGAGTGCGCCGAATATGGCCGCACACGCGCATGCAAGCGTCAATTCCAGCCAGCCCAGGGTGGCCGGCCGGCCGTTGCACCAGCTAGGTTCCCTGATTCCCTCCGTGATCAGCGAAGGCATGAGTTGGCTCATCGCCGGCGGATTGCTTGGCCCAGCTGCGTGGAGCTCAGGTGCGGGATCTGAATGGACGATTAGCAACGCCGGTCGTTCCGCACTAGAAGCAGGAACGTCGCTCCATGTCGAAGCCCGACGCAAACTGAGCCAGGGACTGCATCCACGTCTGCGTGACGCCGCCCTCAACAACTTCGAGCGAGGCAACTACGAAGTAGCAGTCTTCGCCGCAATGAAGGAAGTCGAGGTTGCGCTCCGTGAAGCGGCGGGATTCGGACCCGACAAGTACGGCCGACAGCTTGTCACCGACGCTCTTCGGCTCGGCACGGGCTCTTTCGTCATCTCTGCAGAAACCCCCGCGGAGCAGGAAGGATTTCTTCAACTGTTCCTCGGGGCTGTGACAGCATTCAAGAACCCGAGCTCTCACCGCACGGTCGAGTACAGCGACCCGGATGAAGCTGCAGACATCGTGCACCTGGCCGATCTACTTCTCCGAGTCATCGACAGAGAAGTCGCCAACCGAGCCGCCGCCGCAGCGGACAGTGACGACGCGCGCGCGTAGCGGCCACTACCCGAGCCACATCCGAATCAGTGCACCCATCGCCGTGGGAACGTCCGTGCTATTGCCGTCCGAGTCGGGCTGCCCCAAGATGATCGCATCGCCAAAAAGCGCCCCGCGGAAGCGCAACTCGGGCACGAACGCCCACCAAAGAGCAGTCGGAGCGCGATCGTGTCGTAGTGGATCCAGGCCCGAGCAGCGATGGGAACGGGCGTGCGCTTCAAAGGCAGCCGGTCGAGTTTTAGCTCACTCTTGGTCAAGCTTGCCGGCTGTCGGTCACGCATGATCGCGTCGGTGTTGACGGACATTCGCTTATCGATGGCGTCGGCGCAGCGCTTGTTCGTGCCCAACAGGTACCTCTTGGCGTATCGCGGGAGACAGGTTTATCCTTTTGATACTCGAACATACTTTCGGACCTCAGGACTCGTGAATATGAGCACGGCGCACGCGCACCGTCCATCAAACGGAGCTCAAAAGTACTTTGCGAAACTCAGAATGGTGATTCGGATGAATAGTTTCCCCAAAGCGCGTTTGAGACCGGGCCGGTGAAATAAGAACGTCCCCTTTCCGCAGCACTCCCAAGTCGAGCTGTCTAGGTGATCCGGCGCACTGCCCACGCTGTATCCGGTCCGTTCTTGCCCTGGCACATTATGCGGGTATTGATCTCGCCTGATCACGATCCCGAGGTCACGGACTTCGATTCCATTATTCGTGATCATCCAGTCTTCTTCCACCATTTCGAGCACGGGGGTATCGGTCACCCACCCCTCGGGGCTTCCGCTTCGACTCCAGGTCGCTTCCTGTGTGGCTTCACTAAAGTTTTTGAAAAACGCCATCGGCGAAAGAGGACCAGTTCGTCTCGCCTCTCCGCGACGAATCATCATCTGCCGAATCTCCGCAAAGACCTGGACGGCATCATCATCCTCGTCCCAGACGACGCTTTCGTCCTCCATCCCTATGACGCTCAGACGAAGGAGCGGCACGTCCTCGCTGTTCCAGTTGTCCTCGTCGAACATCGCGTACTCGATCGCAATGCGCGGAGCGTCAAACCCCTCGCCCGCAGGTACGGTTATTCGTCCGCTCCTTCCGGTCCAAGAGTGGCGGTCGAGCGCGTTTATGCCACTCGCCGCGTCCATAACATCCAAGATTGTGCGACGGTCAATCGTGTCGGTCAAGGCTGCAAAACTGCGGGCCCGATCTTGCGTCTCCGCGTTCGCGCGGGCTCGAAGTTGTTCATCCAGATCGAGAAGTCGGC
Source organism: Salinibacterium xinjiangense (assembly GCF_014645015.1). GTDB lineage: Bacteria > Actinomycetota > Actinomycetes > Actinomycetales > Microbacteriaceae > Rhodoglobus > Rhodoglobus xinjiangensis. The sequence continues at coordinate 322,070 of NZ_BMLC01000003.1, read as the reverse complement.
TCTCGAGGACTGCCGTGCGTTCGGTCAACTGAGCGTTCTCCTGTCGCACCGACTAGCTTTCGGCTCGGGCCGCTGCGGCCTCCGCGCGAATCGGACCGGCGGCCCTCTCCGCGGCTCGTTCCGCCGTCGTTACCAGTGCGCGCTCAAACAGCACGAGAGCCGCAGCGAGCAGGAGAGAAGTTCCGATATTGACTGCTACGCCTGAGGCGTAGTTCTGATCGATCGCATCGGTGACAATGAAGCCTCGAGCGAAAACGTATCCCGCGGCAATAACGGCGAGGCCCTCAACAGTCAGAAGACCAGCTAGCCACCAGCGAATCCTTGGCCGCGATGGAGCTGATCCCGCGATTTCCGACATGACGCCGAGCGTACCCAATGCGACAAGATCGCGTGCGCCTTCTCGTGTGAGTACGTCGGCCCGCAGTGCAGTTCAGTCGGGGACTCAGTCGAGACTGAAAAGCCATCGGATCGGCCTTCTAGAAACTTTTACGAGCCAAATGTGATCCACTCAGTACTGTCGGGATGTCAGACTTCGCTCGTACAGAGTTCTAATCACGTTTGGGGGGTCAATGCGTATTGAGTCGGTCACTCTGCGTAATTTTCAAGCGTTTGGTCCCGAGCCCGTGACAATCGCGCTAGCGACAGATCTCACTGCCCTGATCGGCACCAACGGGACCGGAAAAACGTCCGCCTGCCGCGCACTACAGCGCGTCTTTGGGGTCACCAATGACGAGCGGACGGTGCGCGTGGACGACTTCCATGTCGCTGAAGGTGACGAGGAGGCCACAACGCGTGAGCTCCAACTCGAGGTGATGCTCTCATTTCGGGAGCTTGATAGTGACGCTCAAGCTGTTGGCGTGCCGGAATTCTTTCGTCGGATGGCCGCCGAAGAAGACGGACACCTGAAGTGCCGCGTGGTGTTGCAATCGACCTGGACGCAAGACGGGACAGTTGATGGAGCGATTGAAACGCGGATACTCGCAGTTTCCGTGCTACGCGGACCCTTTGATGCCACTCATTCTCATGTCCTACTAGCTTCCGAACGATCACGCGTCCAGGTGATCTACGTGCCGGCAGCTCGAGACGGTGCAAGGCAATTCGCATCTTTCCTTCGCGGACGGCTCTGGAACGCGGCCAGGTGGTCGGAGGCGTTGCGGGAGAAAGTATCTGCCGCGTCGACGGATCTAGACGCGGCATTTCACGCGGAGCCGCCTCTGCAGGAGATCGAGAATGCACTAACCCGTCGATGGGCGTCCCTGCATGGCTCGGGAGTTCACTCGCAACCGAGATTCAGGCCAATCGCGCCGGACTTTGAGCAGTTCTTACGCAACACGGAACTCACGTTCTCCCCTGACCACACCACTGCATCGAGGCCGGCAACTGCGCTCTCCGATGGGCAACGGTCCTTGTTACACCTGTCATTGGTTTCGTCAGCGCTCGAGCTGGAAGCGAGTGTAGGAGCGCCCGGATCACAGCTGCCGTTCGATGCAGAAAGCGCATACCTTCCAGCGCTCACAATCGTTTTGGTCGAAGAACCAGAGAATAGTCTCGCTCCGTTCTATCTATCGCGCATCGTTCAAGAACTGCTTGAGCTAGGTCAGTCAGCTCGAGGGCAGGTTGTTATCTCGAGTCATTCAGCCGCCGCCCTTACGCGGGTCGACCCAGCAAAGGTTCGCCACTTTCGGACTGACGGCGGCTCGGCAAGAGTTCGCGCGCTGACTCTTCCGGTCGCCGCTGACGACGCCGCGACGTACCTTCGAGAAGCGGTCCAAGCTCACCCTGAGATCTATTTCGCAAAGTATGTCGTCTTGGGCGAAGGTGCTTCAGAAGAAATCGTCCTTCCCATCATCGCGCGTGCGATTGGAGTCGATTTTGATCCAGCCTTCATCGCCATGGTCCCACTGGGTGGGCGCCACACCCACCATTTTTGGCGACTCCTTAACGATCTGGGCATACCGCACGCAACACTGCTCGACCTCGACCTCGGACGAGCCGGAGGCGGTGCGGGCCGCCTACGCACCGCGGTCAAGAATCTCGAAGCGCTGCAAGTCGACGCTCTTGTGAACCTCCCCGACCTGTCGTCGTCTGATGACATCACCGACGAACTGAATAGCGACATCATCCAGCTTGTCGCGATCATTGAGGCCTTGAAACGTTTGGGTGTCTTCTTCTCGGTTGCGTTGGACCTTGATATGTCGCTTCTCAACAAGTTCCCCGACGCCTACAAGGTGCTCGAACCGGGAGAGCGCGGCCCGGGCACGGCAGACCCTTTTGACGCGGTGCTCGGCTCCGGTCAGGCCTCGAACACCGACTGGCACTGGCGCCCAGTTGCTGATGACGACAGAGAACGCAAACTTGATGATCTCCGTTGGTACCGCTACCTGTTTACGAACCGTTCCAAGCCCGGTACGCACATCAAGGCCATGAGCAGGATCCCTCATGCCGACTTCGATCAAGCGCCCCCGTCGCTCCTGGAGCTCGTCGAAAGAGTTCGTAGCGCAGTGCAACCATGACCGGGTCAACATTGCGTTTAGTCTCGCCCGAGCTGTGGACACCGACCGGAGTCGCTCGCCTCGAGCAGGCAGCCATGGATGCCCTCCGCGCACCAGGCAACGTCTATGTTGCGGCTGGTCCCGGGTCGGGTAAGACCGAGTTTCTCGCGCAGAAGGCCGCGTACCTCCTCCAGACTGGGGAATGCTCTCAGCCATCGAGCATTCTCGCTATCTCTTTCAAACGGGACGCTGCGAAGAATCTCGCGAGACGCGTTGAGGAACGGGTTCCCCAGCACAACGGACGCTTCGTATCCCTGACCTTCGACGCGTTCACAAAGGGCTTAGTCGACCGTTTCGGAACCGCGCTCCCGCCCGCATGGAGAATGCAGCCGAATGGCTATGACCTGACATTCTGGACCGCTACCGAGATCGGGAACGTCTTGGCAGAGCTGCAGGCCGCTGCGCCGTCGGATCGACAGATGGCCTTCTTTGGGCTCGGAGGTCGCTTCCTCATGGACAATTTAGGCGTCTTCCCGCTCCCAATAAACGGCTTCGACCAAGATTCCGCCGACTATCCAATCCAGGCCTGGTGGGACAGACATGTGGAATCACCGCAACGCCCCCGAGTCGATTTCACGATGCTCAATCGTTTAGCAGAGGTGCTCGTTCGGCGAAATCCCTCCATCGCTCGAGCACTCCGAACCACTTACCCCTTTGTGTTCATCGACGAGTTTCAAGACACGACGGGCGCGCAGATCACGTTCCTTGAGTCGCTCTTTGCCGGACAAGCGACACGCGTCACAGCGGTCGGGGATCGAAAGCAGAGGATCATGCGTTTCGCCGGCGCTGTGGATGACGCAATGGTCCGATTCGAGAGCGTGTTCAATGCCTCCCACCATGACCTCTTGAGTAACTTCCGATCGTCACCCGATCTGGTTCACCTTCAGCACCGAGTCGCGAGCGAGATTGAGCCAGGCATACCTGCCGCGATTTCACAAGCTCGAGCGGACGCGGGCGTGGCAGCGACAATCTGGAGTTTCCAGGACGAGCGAACGCAAGCCATGCAAATCGCCGCGTGGATCAAGTCCGACATCATCGCGTCTGGTCGTAAAGCAAGCGACTTCTCCCTCCTCGCCAAACAGAAGATTGTGGCCTTTGAATCGGATCTGACAACTGCTCTGTCGGCGCATGGAATCGCACTTCGAAATGACGACGCCCGGTACGCGCGAATTGCGTTGCAGGACATACTGAAGCACGAAGCAACAGTCCTCGCTCTTGCATTTCTTCGCTTGTCAATTGAGCCGAATGGCAACGGGGCGCTGTGGACCGAGACACTCGATACGTTGGTGCCAGTCATCGCCCCAAGCCATGAAGACATCGCAATTCGGCGGGCGGCGGATCTACTTTCATCGGCGACATCGGACATGCGTGCCTGGATGGCCGCAAACCCTCTCGGCTCAGTCTCGGGTCAGGTCTTCTTTGATCGCTCCATCGACACACTCGGGAGATCGGCACTCGAGTCCCAGTTCTCGGGGCAGTTTGGCTCCGAGACGCTTAGTGAAGTAATGGCTGGCCTTGCCGAGCGTGCTGACGCGGTAGTAGGCGCAACCTCGAGTTGGCAGGAACTCCTCATCGCAATTTCCGCCGAAGACGCGGTCTCACTAATGACGATTCACCGCAGCAAAGGCTTGGAGTACCACACCGTCTTCGTCTTGGGACTAGACGACAATCAGTGGTGGTCCTACGCGCGTGAAGCGCAAGAGACAACGTCAGCATTCTTCGTCGCGCTATCCCGCGCAAAACAGCGCCTCATCATCAGCCGAGCGACTAATTACGCCGGGGGAACCAACACGGGAAGGTTCTACGAGCTCCTTCATGAGGCCGGGGTACTCGAGTCGAGCCCCCAGACCTTTGCATCGTCGTAGCCTGAGCGCTCTGGACATGTAGTCAGAGACGCAACCAGTAAGTAGAAAGGCCCCGCGCAAAGCGGGGCCTTTCTACTTACTGGTTGCGGTGACAGGATTTGAACCTGCGACCTCTGGGTTATGAGCCCAAGGAATCGCTCTGCGAAAGGATTCCGGCGCTGCTGAAATCGGGTGATTGCTCATAGCGTGCGTGACAAGATCATCGCGAAGTTTGATAAAGCTCACGACTTCGCAGGACCGGGAATTCAAAGTGTTGGTTTTATGTTGGTTTTTTAGTCCGCCCCTGAAAAGCCCAAAGAAAAAGCCCCGAACTTCCGCAGAAATCCGGGGCACATTGTCGGGCTGACAGGATTTGAACCTGCGACCCCCTGACCCCCAGTCAGGTGCGCTACCAAGCTGCGCTACAGCCCGCGACAACTTGAGAAGCTTAGCCTGTTCTGGCGCCCTGAGAAATTCATCCGGCGCCTGGTGGTGATGAGATGGTCTGCCCATAAAAAACAATGTCCACAACGTAAACTTCGGGGCCGGCCGGGATGCGCGCGACACGTCCCGAGTTCGTCGGCAGGATTTTTCTGATCGACAGCTCCATCACTACCGAGAACATCACAGCCGACACTGCTCCCGATACAGCAGGCACACCCGGATCGTCATCAACCTGATGCTGGTTGCGACGCACGTCATTATCCCGAATGAGACGGTTATCGGGGTAGCTGACGATGTCGGTTGTCATCGCGACCACCGGCTTCCTGATGCGGCGGCTCGACACCCGTACCGCACGCCTGCACCATGGATCAGCTCGCCGACGTGGCGGGAACAGCCCTCTTCATCGCCTTGCACGCCATCGGAGTCGTCACGACTACAAGTAACGTTGCGGGTTTCTCTGTGCCGCAGCCAGGTGCCTCCGATGGCGCGACGTGCGCCCGTGGGCCGCTAAGCGCCCTAGCGCAGGCTGACCAGTTGGAGGGCGAGGGAATCCACCCGCGCAGCGATGAGGGCGTTCTCGGCCCAGCGCTGTTGGAGGCGGATGACCACATCGTCGAGGGCCCGCTGATCCAGCCCCGGCTGGAGTGACAACTGCACGATCAGCTCCGGCCCGGCCAGCCTCGCGCCCGGGTCACCGGGGGCGAGCTGCACCGCTGCCACCGCGGGCTCGAGCTCGGCGGCATCCATGAATGCCGACAGCACCTCGGTATCGAGGTAGCTGGGAAGCCATGGCTGCGTTTGGACGAGCGCCCAGAGAGCCGGACGTCGCAAGGCGAACTCGGTGACGCTCGTCGGGTCGAGCACGACGAGATCCGTGTTCTCACTCGCCGCCGCCAGCGCCACCCGCAACGCCGTGGCTGGCACGGGCCGCGCTTTCGGGTTCCACGCCGTCATTGCCGCGACGGAGGTGAACGCCGGCAGCACACTGCGGCCGTCAGGGCCCATCACCGTCACGATCGACAGCTCCTGGCTCTTGTCGATGGCGAGACCGTGATCGTTGGTGCCCAGCTCCCCCGCGACGGCGACCAGCGGGATCAGCAATCGCGAGTCCCGAAGGGCATCCACGACATCGGCCTCCCCCACCTCCCCGGCACGAAAGCGACGGATAGCCTCCACGAGAAGCTCCGGCGCAGAACCGTCGTCGTCAGAACCAGAGCTGTGGCCAAAACTTCGGCCAGCCCACGGCACACCAGCCGAATCGCTCATGGGACTAGTTGGATGCGACGTCGATCGCCTGAGCGAGGGTGAATGCCTTTGCGTAGAGCGCCTTGCCCACAATCGCACCTTCGACGCCGTGAGGCACGAGCGCACGAAGCTCGACGATATCGTCCAGCGTAGCGATGCCGCCGGAGGCGATCACCGGGCGATCTGTGCGGTCGGCGACCTCACGAAGCAGCTCGAGGTTCGGGCCCTTCAGGGTTCCGTCCTTCGTCACATCGGTCAGCACGTACCGGCAGCAGCCAGCCTCCTCGAGACGGTCGAACACCGTCCAGAGGTCGCCGCCCTCCTGTGTCCAACCGCGAGCTGCGAGGGTCGTCCCCCGCACATCCAGGCCGACAGCGATAGCCTCACCGTATTCTGCGATGACATGGGCGGCCCACTCCGGGTTCTCGAGAGCCGCCGTACCGAGGTTGATGCGCTTGGCGCCCGTCGCGAGGGCCGCTTCGAGACTCGCGTCGTCCCTGATGCCACCCGACAACTCGATGTTGACAGTGCGTGGCGTGTTCTTGATGACCTTGCGGATCACCGCGTGGTTGTCGCCGCGACCGAACGCGGCATCGAGATCGACGAGGTGGATCCATTCGGCGCCCTGGTCGACCCACTCCTGTGCCGCATCGACTGGGCTGCCATAGCTGGTCTCACTGCCGGCCTCACCCTGGGTCAGTCGCACGGCCTTACCTCCAGCGACATCGACAGCCGGCAGCAGAATCAGCTCCGGGCTCTTTGCGAACTCACTCATAGGGTTTCCAGCCAATTCTTCAGAAGTCGGATTCCGGCGTCCCCGGATTTCTCCGGGTGAAACTGGGTTGCGGTCAGCGGGCCGTTCTCCACAGCGGCGATGAATCGGCCGCCGTGACGGGCCCAGGTGATCTTGGGTTGCGGGAACGGGTCGTGCACTTCGAGCGTCCACTCCTGGGCGGCATAGGAGTGCACGAAGTAGAAGCGTTCGTCCCGGATTCCGGCGAACAGGTGCGTGTCTTCGGGCGTCTCGACGGTGTTCCAGCCCATATGAGGCAGGATCGGGGCATCCAGCTCTGTCACCACCCCGGGCCACTCACCGAGACCGGGGGTGTCGTTGCCGCGTTCGACACCGTGCTCGAACAGCACCTGCATCCCCACACAGATGCCCAGAACAGGTCGGCTGCCGGTGAGCCGCTTCTCGACAATGGCACCGCCTCGCACGGAGGCGAGCTGGCGCGCTACGGCCTCGAAGGCTCCGACGCCGGGCACCACGAGCCCATCAGCGGCTTCTGCCACCGAGCGGTCCGCGCTCAGGACGACCCGGGCTCCGGCCAGTTCGAGCGCCTTGGCAGCCGAATGGACGTTACCGGAGCCATAGTCGAGGATGACGACGGAAGGATTGATCACCTCAGAGCGCACCCTTGGTTGACGGGATGCCGCTGACACGGGCATCCGGCTCGATAGCGATGCGCAGCGCCCGCGCAAACGCTTTGAACTCGGCTTCGGCAATGTGGTGGGGGTCGCGCCCGCCGAGCACCGTGATGTGCACCGTCAGGCCGGCGTTGAACGCAATCGCCTCGAACACGTGCCGCACCATCGAGCCCGTGAAGTGTCCGCCGATCAGGTGATGCTCGAAACCGACAGGCTCACCGGTGTGCACGAGGTAGGGGCGCCCTGATACGTCGACGACAGCCTGCACGAGGGCTTCATCGAGCGGCACGAGCGCGTCGCCGAAGCGCGAGATGCCCGCCTTGTCGCCGAGCGCCTGCTTCAGTGCGATACCAAAGGTGATGCCGATGTCTTCGACCGAGTGGTGCACGTCGATGTGCGTGTCGCCGGTGGCTGTGACATCCAGATCGATGAGGGAGTGCTTCGACAGCGCGGTCAGCATGTGATCGAAAAACGGCACGCCGGAGTTGATGGACGATGTGCCGGTGCCGTCGAGATCGATGCTCAGCTCGATACTGGATTCACTCGTCGACCTGCTCAGGCTGGCCGTGCGGTGTGCAGTCATTCTTTGATCTTACCGATCGAGCCGGATGGCAGCTGCGTCGAGTGCCCCACGAGGCTGGTCAGCGCATCGAGGAAGATCCCGGTCTCCTGTTCGGTCCCGGCGGACACCCTCAGATGGTGCGGAATTCCGACGTCCCGAATAAGGACGCCCTGCTCGAACAGTGCCTCGAACGTCGCGTTCGGGTCGGCGACTCCCCCGAACATCACGAAGTTCGACTCGCTCGGCAACGGGGTGTAGCCGAGGCCGGGGAGCGCCGCGATGATTCTGTCGCGCTGGGCTTTGATGTCGTCGACCATGGCGAGCATCGCGGGGGCGTGCGAGAGGGCGGCGACCGATGCAGCCTGGGTGAGAGCAGACAGGTGATACGGAAGTCTCACGAGCCTGAGAGCGTCGGTGACCGCCGGATCGGCCGCCAAATACCCGAGCCGGGCACCCGCGAATGCGAAGGCTTTGCTCATCGTGCGGGAGACCAGCAGCCTCGGCCGTCCCTCGAGCAGGCTCAACGCCGTGTCCCCTTCGGCGAACTCCGCATACGCCTCATCCACGAGCAGGATGCCCGGGAACGCGTCATACGCAGCGGCGATGGTCTCGATCCCGAGCGCGGTTCCCGTGGGATTGTTGGGCGAACACAGGAACACTACGTCGGGCTGCTCCCGCTGGATTGCGGCGACCACCGTCTCGGGCGAGATCGCGTATCCGGAGTCACGTTCCGCCGTCACCCAGCGGGTGCCGGTGGCGTTGGCGATGATCGAATGCATCGAGTACGTGGGAGGGAAGCCGAGCACGCTGCGTCCCGGCCCACCGAAGGCCTGCAGCGTTTGCTGCAGCACCTCGTTCGACCCGTTCGCTGCCCAGATGTTGTCTCGCGTGAGGCCGTGCCCGAGATAGGTCGCCAAAGCGTCCCGCAGCTCTGTGAACTCTCGGTCCGGGTACCGGTTCACACCCATCACGGCAACAGCCAAGGCCCTGACGATGTCAGTTGCAACATCTTCGGGAATCGCATGCGTGTTCTCGTTGACGTTCAATTGGATCGGGACGTTCTCCTGGGGAGCGCCGTATGCGCTAAGCCCCCGCAGGTCGTCGCGGATCGGGAGGTCGGAGAGGCTGGTCACCCGTCAAGCCTATGACCCCTCGAGCACCCTTACCTCTGGGCGCACTGCTTACTGGTGTGCGTACTCTCCGGGGATAGCAAGCTCCTGGCCGGCGAACACGTCTGAGGACGTCAACTGGTTGAGCTGCACGATCTGGTCGATGACCTGGCGAGGATCGGCCGTGGGTGCAAGCTCCCCAGCAAGCTGCCACAGGGTCTCTCCCGACGACACCGTCACGTATTGGAAAGGCATGTCTGAGCCACCCAGCGACGCAGTAGCCTCACCGCCGTTCAGAGCGAAGACCATCGCCGCGATCACAAGTGGGGCGGCAACAACAGCCACCAGGAGCGAACGACCGCGCTGGGTGATGCGAAGCCGTGGCGCCGCATTCTTCGAAGATGCGTTGTAGAAACCTGTGCCGTGAAAGCCCGTGCCGATTACGCCTGTGGTGCTCATCGTGTACTCCTTACAAAATTTCGTATCCGGCACTCGGCCGGGAGTGCCGGATACGAAGCGCTTGATCTGCTGCTGGTGAGCTGTCGGGCCATGCTGTGCTAGAAGATCTATTCCGAACATACATTCGAATTCGACCCATATCAAGTAAATATTCGAATATGTCACTGATATTTGAGGCAAAACACTAGAACAGGTGTTTGTTTTAGGGGTCACAGCGGATACAGTTTCGAATGAGCCACCGACATTCAGTCGGCAGGTCCCCGAAAAGGAGAGACGATGAGCGCCGACACACGCAGCTCCGAGAAAAGCAGCGGCGGCACTCGCCGGCGGAAGAGCCTGAGCGACAAGCAGCTCGCCATCCTCGACGTCATCCAGCGCTCGGTCTCGGGCCGCGGATACCCGCCGAGCATGCGCGAGATCGGTGACGCTGTCGGGCTCGCGTCGCTGTCTAGTGTCACCCACCAGCTCAACCAGCTCGAGTTGAGCGGGTACCTTCGCCGCGACCCTAATCGTCCGCGGGCGATGGAAGTGCTGATCGACCTCCCCTCACTTGAGGGTGGGGACGTTGCTCCCGAGAACTCTGTCTCTATCGGTGACGCCGTCATGGTTCCGCTCGTCGGCCGAATCGCCGCCGGAATCCCGATCACCGCGGAGCAGCACATCGACGAAGTGTTCCCCCTCCCCCGCCAGCTGACCGGCAAGGGCGAATTGTTCATGCTCAAGGTCGTCGGCGAGTCAATGATCGATGCCGCTATCTGCGACGGTGACTGGGTTGTCGTGCGCCAGCAGAACACAGCAGAGAACGGCGATATCGTCGCGGCGATGCTCGACGACGAAGCGACGGTGAAGGTCTTCCGCCAACGGGATGGCCACACCTGGCTGCTCCCCCGTAACTCGAATTTCGAGCCGATTCTGGGCGATCACGCCCAGGTGCTCGGCAAAGTCGTGACGGTGCTGCGTTCGCTCTAGATAGCAGCAGCTCGACGCGCAGTGCGTAGTCGACAACTCTCGGCCCACGCCAGGCTCATCGGGACAACGAGTCCTGTCACACTTGAGAGCGCATCCAGCACCACCCTGCTGACGCCCGTGACATGGAGGGCTCAGACACGGCCCCTGCGTCGATCGTCCACACCATTGGTGGCACTGATGAACCAGGCGCCGTCCCATTGCATTAGCCGCCACACCGCTGCGACTCCTACGTGCACGCGGAAGACAGGCACGGAACCGCCATTGCGGTAACCGTGCCTGTCACCGACGGGTTAGATGGTCCCTCGACGTCAGCGCGGCAGTCGGCGTGAATTGCGCTCCACGCCCTCGTTCGCACAGCCCGCGACGCCCCGTCTGGCTATGCCCGGGACCGTGACCGTGCGGCCCGCGTCGCGGTGAGTATGTTCTTCAACGATTCGACAGTCTCGTCGTATCCTCGGGTTTTGAGGCCGCAGTCCGGGTTAATCCAGACCTGGCGCTCAGGGATTGAGCCGAGTGCGATCTCGATGAGCTCGCTCACCTCATCGACCGAAGGGACCCGCGGTGAGTGGATGTCGTAGACCCCGGGCCCAATTCCGCGACCGAATCCGCTGGACTGGATGTCCGGGACGACCTCCATCTTCGAACGAGCCGCCTCGATGGAGGTGACGTCCGCATCCAACCTGTTGATGGCATCGATCACCACGCCGAATTCCGAATAGCAGAGGTGCGTGTGGATCTGGGTGCGGTCGGCCACCCCGGCCGTCGCGAGGCGGAACGACCCGACAGACCAGTCGAGATAATCGTCATGGTCTTTCTTCTTCAGCGGCAGGAGTTCACGCAGGGCGGGCTCATCCACCTGGATAATTCCGATCCCGGCGCTCTCGAGATCTTTGATCTCATCGCGCAGGGCGAGGGCGACCTGGTTGGCCGTCTCGCGCAACGGTTGGTCATCACGCACAAACGACCAGGCGAGGATCGTCACCGGTCCGGTCAGCATGCCTTTGACCGGCTTCTCTGTGAGCGACTGCGTGTAGGTCGACCATTCGACAGTGATCGGTGCCGGTCGTGAGACGTCGCCCCACAGAATCGACGGGCGTGTACACCGCGAACCATACGACTGCACCCAACCGTTCTGGGTTACAGCGAACCCGTCGAGGTTTTCGGCGAAATACTGCACCATGTCGTTTCGCTCGGGCTCACCGTGCACGATCACGTCGAGGCCGATCTCTTCCTGCAGGTCTACGACTCGCCTGATCTCGTCTCGCATGGCCTGCTTGTACACATCATCCGTGATCGCACCCGACACGAGGGCGGCGCGCTGCCTGCGGATGTCACCCGTCTGCGGGAACGAGCCGATCGTGGTCGTCGGCAGGAAAGGCAGCTGCAGTGCGGCATCCTGGGCAGACAGTCGCGCGCCGTACTCGCCGCGAGAGAAATCGGCCTCGGTCAGGCTCCCGGTACGGGCACGCACTGCACCATCGCGCACACCTGCGGCCTGATGCCTGTCGGCCAGGGCAGCGGATGCCGCATCGAGTTCTGCCCGGATCGCGCTCTTGCCCTCGACCAGCCCCTTCGCGAGGGTGGCAACCTGCCCGACCTTCTGGTCGGCAAAGGCCAGCCACGACTTCAACTGGTCGTCGAGCAGGGGTTCATCCTCCACGTCATGCGGAGTGTGGAACAGGCTGATGGAGCTGGAAACAGTCACGTTCGGGGACAGGCCGCGCAGTGACTCGAGCGATGAAAGAGCAGCCTCGAGGTCGCCGCGCCAGATGTTGTGGCCATCGACGACTCCACCGACGAGCACCTTGGTCGTGGAGATGCCGCTGGGCAGATCACCCTTCACGAGGTCGATGCCGATCGCTTCGACCGGCGTGTCGACGAGCACAGGGAGAGCGTCATCAAGGGATCCATAGGGCGCCGACACGAAGACGCTGGGGCGGATCACCGCACCCCCGAGCAGGTCGTATGCGCGCTTCGTCGCCGCCAGGACGACCGCACGATCAACCTCGATGCTCTCGCTCACCAGTGCAGGCTCATCCAGTTGCACCCATTCCGCACCGACAGCGGTGAGCGCAGCGAGCAACTCCGCATAGACGGGAAGAAGGTCGTCGAGGCGGTCGAGCGGCTGGAAGCCGTCAGGAGCACCCTCAGAGGGCTTGCTGAGAAGCAGGAGCGTGACAGGGCCGACGATCACGGGGCGCGTGCGGAAGCCGCTGGCGGTGGCTTCGGCGACCTCGCGAACGAGGCGATCCGATGCAAGGTGCAGCTTCGTCTCGGGGCCGATCTCGGGCACGAGGTAGTGATAGTTGCTGTCGAACCACTTCGTCATCTCGGCCGGGGTGTCTGCGCCCTCACCGCGGGCGATGGTGAAGTATCCGGCGAGGTCGATGGTGCCGTCCTCCTTGACGAGGCGTTCGAATCTCGTGGGGATCGCCCCGACCGTGACTGCAGCGTCGAGCACCTGGTCGTAGTAAGAGAATGCCTCGGGGATGGATGAGTCGGCGCGGCCGAGGCCGAGCGAGAGCAGCCGCTCGCGAGTGACCCTGCGAAGCTCGGCCGCGGTCGCCTCCAACTCCTCGACAGAGATTTTTCCTGCCCAGAACGACTCGACGGCCTTCTTGAGCTCGCGACGACGTCCGATCCTCGGGTAGCCGAGGATAGTGCCGATGGGGAATGCGGGGGATGTAGTCATACGTGTTCCTTCTGTCGATCGAGCAGCCCTGCGCCGCGGAGAACCGCGAGCACGGGCTCGTGCTGGTTGAATGTATACAGGTGAAGTCCGGTTGCTCCGCCAGCGATGACCTCCTGGCCGAGTGCCACTGCGTGGTCGATCCCGATGCGGTGGTGTTCCGCTTCGTCTGATGCGGCGAGGAGTCGGCGCTCGAGCTCCACCGGCGTAGCTTCCCCCGTCAGTTCGATGATGCGCTTCAGACGCTGGGGGCTCAGCACGGGCATGATTCCCGGCAGTATGCGCATGGTCACGCCAGCCTCGCGCGCCTTGTCGACGAACCCGAGGAAGTCATCGGCGTGGAAGACCAGTTGGGTGATGGCCAGGTTCGCTCCGGCTGCCTCCTTCGCGAGGAGGGTATCCAAATCCTGGGAGATGGATCGCGACCGCGGGTGGCCATTGGGAAAGGCGGCCACGGCAATCGTGACCTTGCGGCCCCTAGTGATGCGACGTGCTGCGGGGAATCCTGGCACCTCGAGGAAGGCGAACTGCTCCCGCTCAGACTGCACCCGATGGATGAGCTGCACCAGCTCGCCGGCGCTGCCGAGGTCGCCGAGGAAGCTGTCGGCCTCGACCGACCCCTCGGGCGGGTCTCCTCTCAGCGCCAGGAAGCTGGTCACGCCAGCGTCGAGGAACTGGCGGATCAGTTCACTCGCCTGCGCGTAGGAAGACCCGACACAGGTCAGATGGGCCATCGCCTGCACGTTCGTGCCCTGGAGGATATGCCCCAGCACATCGAGCGACGGCTCGCGTGAAGAGCCGTTCGCACCGTAGGTGACTGAGATGAATTCCGGACCGGCAGCCACCAGGTCGGGCAGGCTCGCGTAAAGCGCAGCCTCTGACCGTGCCGAGCGGGGCGGGTAGAGCTCGAAAGAAAATGTAGGCACTCAATCCCCTCCGGTCATGTTGCTCCGAGTGGGCGGGTGCCGGGCTCGGCTGTCGCTCGCGCCGGGCGTGGTGCCCGAACCGTTAACAGTCTAGGCACCACGGCCGCGCAATGTCGTCGTGTTACGACGAGCGATCAGGCGATGAACTCCTGCAGCTCGGCCACCCTGGCGGGGTGCACCAGGGCCTTCACGAGGGTGCCGCCCTCCTCGTAATCGGTGCTGAGAACGCGACCCTGCACGTGAAGCCGCGAGATGACATCGCCGCGGTCGTAAGGCACGAGCATGGTGAGTTCGACCTCGGGGGCGGGCAGCAGCTCGGCGATCCGCGCGAGCAGTTCATCCACACCCTCGCCTGTCCGCGCCGACACGAAGATCCCTGTCGGTTCGAGCCCCCTGATCAGCAGTCGCTGGTCGTCGTCGGCAAGATCGCTCTTGTTGAAGACCACGATCTCCGGAATATCCCTGGCTCCGACATCGCCGATCACGCCGCGAACCGTCGCCAGCTGTGCGCCAGGGTCGGGGTGCGATGCATCCACGACGTGCACGATCACGTCCGACTGCCCGACCTCCTCGAGGGTGGAACGGAACGCCTCGACGAGCTGCGGTGGGAGATTCCTGACGAATCCAACCGTGTCACTCAGGGTGTAGAGGCGTCCGTCTGTGGTGGTCGACTTCCGCACGGTCGCATCGAGGGTGGCGAAAAGGGCGTTTTCGACCAGCACGCCGGCTCGGGTGATCCTGTTCAGCAGGCTGGATTTGCCCGCGTTGGTGTAGCCAGTGATCGCGACGCTCGGAACTTCGAACCTGTTTCGGTTCGCACGCTTCGCCTCACGGGCCGGACCGAAGCCCTTGATCTGCTTGCGCAGTCGCGACATACGGGTGTGGATGCGGCGACGGTCGAGTTCGATCTTCGTCTCACCCGGCCCACGGCTGCCCATACCGGCCCCGGCTCCACCTACCTGGCCACCGGCCTGGCGCGACATCGACTCACCCCATCCGCGAAGGCGCGGGAGGAGGTACTCGAGCTGCGCGAGTTCGACCTGTGCCTTACCCTCACGGCTGCTCGCGTGCTGGCTGAAGATGTCGAGGATGACAGCGGTGCGGTCGATGACCTTCACGCCCACGATGTCCTCGAGGGCTCGACGCTGGCTGGGCGCCAACTCAGTGTCAGCGATCACGGTGTCAGCGCCGGTGGCGGCGACGACACCACGCAGTTCCTGCGCTTTCCCTTTGCCGAAGAAGGTGCTGGGGTCGGGATTCGCGCGCTTCTGCAGCAGGCCGTCGAGCACCACGGCGCCGGCGGTCTCCGCCAGCGCAAACAGCTCGCGCAGCGAGTTCTCCGCCTCCTGGAGGTTTCCTTGGTTGTAGATACCGATCAGCACCACGTTCTCGATGCGAAGCTGGCGGTACTCGACCTCCGTGACATCCTGGAGCTCGGTCGACAATCCGGAAACACGTCGCAGCGCCTGGCGGTCTTCGCGATCGAACTGGTCGCCGTCCCGGTCGCCTTCGTAGTGGTTGTCTGACTGGAGCGCCTGCGCGTTGCCCGAGCCGAACAGCGTGTATCCGGCCGTGTGTGCCCCGGCTGCAAGCACTCGTTCGACCGCGTCGGCGCCATTGCCCTCGGTCTCGTTTCTCTGAGATTCAATCATTGGGTTAACCCTACTTTCGTAGTCTTCGGTAAGTTTCTCTGCATGGCCAGTGAGCATTACTTCTCCCCTACACCGGGAAGCGAGCTCAAATCCCGTACGATTCGCGCACGGCTTGGGGGTCGGGACGTGGAGTTGGTCACAGCCAACGGCGTTTTCAGCCCCGAACGCATCGACACAGGAACGCAGGTTTTGCTCTCCAGCGTTCCCGCGCCACCACCGGGTGGCAACCTGCTCGATCTCGGGTGTGGCTGGGGCCCTGTCGCCCTGACTCTCGCGCTTGAATCACCTCATGCGACGGTGTGGGCCGTGGACGTCAACGAGCGCGCACTGGATCTCGTGCGGGCGAACGCGGAAAAAATGTCCATGAAGAACATTAAAGCAGTTACCCCTGAGAATGTTCCCGATGACGTCAGATTCATGACCATTTGGTCGAATCCGCCGATCCGGGTCGGCAAGAACGAGCTGCACGGGATGCTCGGACACTGGCTGCCTCGGCTCGAAACCGAGTGCGACGCATGGCTGGTCGTGCAGAGAAACCTCGGATCCGATTCCCTTCACCGCTGGCTGCAGTCGAACTTTCCCGACGATTTCAGCTTCGTACGCGCCACGACGAATAAGGGCTACCGGGTGCTGCGGGCCCGACGTCATTAAGGCCTGACCAGCGAGCTCGAGATCAGACCTCGAGCTCACCCACGAACACGAGTTCGGCCGGACCGCTCAGCGACACGTGCTCGCCGTCTTCGGTGGGGAACATGCGCACGCCCACCGTTCCGCCAGCAATATCCACTCTCCACTGGTGGGGCGCTCCCGTACCGGCCCAGTGACGAGTTGCGAGAGCTGCGGCTACAGCACCGGTTCCGCACGACAGGGTCTCGCCGCTGCCGCGCTCGTGCACACGCATCCGGATGTGACCGACGCCATCCTTCACCATCGGTTCGCCAGCCACGACGAACTCGATGTTCGCGCCGTCGGCTGGTTCCGGATCGAGCACCGGGATGTAGGTCAGGTCGGCCGATTCCAGCTCATCGATGCTCGCCAGCGCCACCACGATATGGGGGTTGCCGACGTTGATGCCGAGCCCGGGGCGTGCCACTGACAACTCTTTCGCTCGCACGAGTGGCTCACCTCCGTCGAGACGCCAGCGCCCGAGGTCGGCCTGGAAACCTGTGGCGTTCCGCTGCACGTCTCGTACGCCACTTCTGGTGCCGATGGGCAGGGTCTCACCGGGCTCGAGCCGGGCGAGGGCATTGTCGATCAGGAAGCGACTGAACACCCGGATGCCGTTGCCACACATCTCAGCAATCGAGCCGTCCGCGTTGCGGTAGTCCATGAACCACTCGGCATCAGGATCTTCCGCGAGGGCCGACTCGCCTTCCGGCAGGTTGCGAGAAAGCACAGCCCGAAGGATTCCGTCGGCGCCGACGCCGAAATGGCGATCGCAGATCGCGGCGACCTGGGCGTCGGTGAGGTTGGTGTTGCCCTCCGGGTCAGCGAACAACACGAAATCGTTACCCGTGCCGTGGCCTTTGGTGAAGTGCAGTGTCGCCATGGGTCAATTCTCCCCCATCACGAGCGACAGGGCCGTCGAGTGCCTGGCCGGGTCGTCATAGTCGAGCCAGTGCGCACTGCCGTACCGGCGAAACCAGCTCACCTGTCGGCGGGCGTAACGCCGGGTCAGCGACGCCGTCTGGTCGATGGCCTCGGCCCGCGTCAGGAGGCCGTCGAGCTGGGCCAGGGCCTGCGCATAACCGATCGCCCGCGCCGCCGTGACACCCAGCCCGGTCGATCGCAGCGCTCCGGCCTCGTCGAGGATCCCGTCTGCCCACATCGAGTCGACCCTGGCGTCGAGGCGCGCGACAAGCTCGTCCCTGGGAGCTCTCAGGGCGAGGATCGTGGCGTCCCGCCATGGATCCGCGTTTTCGGGAAGTCCCGAACCGAAGGGCTGCCCTGTCATCTCGATCACTTCGAGGGCCCGCACCAGCCTTCGACCGTTGTGGGCACCGATCGCTGTCGCCGCGCCCTCGTCGAGTTGTCTCAGTCGAGTGTGCAGCATCCCGGGGCCTACCCGGATCAACTCTGCCTCGAGTCGCTCCCTGATCACGGGGTCAGTACCGGGGAAGCGGAAATCCTGGATCACGCTCGAGACGTACAACCCGGACCCGCCGACGAGGATCGGCGTCGCGCCACGCGCTTCGATAGCCTCGATATGCGCTCGCGCATTCTCCTGGTAGTCCGCGACGCTGGCTTCCTCCGTGGCGTGGAGCACGTCGAGCATGTGGTGTGCAATGCCGCGTCGATCGGAGAGCGCCAATTTCGCCGTGCCGATATCCATGCCCCGGTATAGCTGCATGGCATCGGCATTGACGATCTCGGCGGTGCGGCCCTCCCTCGCAAGCTCCGATGCGAGTCGCAGCGACAGCTCGGACTTGCCCGTGCCCGTCGCTCCGACGATGACCACAAGCTGCGGCACGTTCTAGCGCAGCCCGTCTGCGTCGTCATAGATTCGACCGCTGTCGAGGGCGGAGGGGCCAACCCTCAGCGACGGTAACCCCAGCGACACTCGGCCAGGCTCAGCGCTCGTTGTCGCCGGGACAGCGCAGGATGCGGCCTCGGCTCGATCCCACGCGTCGCCGGCAGTCGTGCGTCGCACTGCTAACGGGGCGCCGCCGATCGAGTCTGCGACCAGATGGAACGTGGAGGCCTGCGTGATCTCGACGGAAACAACGTCACCCGGCCTGGGGATGATGCTGCCCGATGGCACCTCGAAGTGCACGAGCCTCGAGTCTTCGGCACGCCCGGACAGCCTGTGGGTCTCGCTCTGCTTGCGGCCTTCCGTTGCCGTCACAAGCACCTCGACCCGACGCCCGACCTGCTTCTGGTTCTCTTCGCGACTGATGTGATCCTGCAGCGCGGCCAGCCGCTCGAACCGCTCCTGAACGATCGCTTTCGGAACCTGGTCCTCCATCGTCGCCGCAGGCGTTCCTTCACGGATCGAATACTGGAACGTGTAGGCCGAGGCGAACCTTGCCTCTTCGACGACCCGGATCGTCTCCTGGAAATCTTCTTCGGTCTCTCCGGGGAACCCGACGATGATGTCGGTACTGATGGCCGCGTGCGGGATCTTCTCCCTCACCCTGTCGAGGATCCCCAGGAACTTTTCTGACCGATATGAGCGTCGCATTGCTTTGAGAATCCGGTCTGAGCCCGATTGCAGCGGCATGTGAAGCTGCGGCATGACCGTCGGCGTCTCGGCCATGGCATCGATCACGTCGTCGGTGAAGGCTGCGGGGTGGGGGCTGGTGAATCGAATGCGCTCGAGACCGTCGATACGCCCGGCGGCACGGAGCAGCTTGCCGAACGCTGCACGATCACCGAACTCGACGCCGTACGAGTTGACGTTCTGGCCAAGCAGCGTGACCTCGATGGCCCCATCGTCGACTATGGCCTGGATCTCGGCCAGCACGTCGCCAGGCCTGCGGTCTTTCTCCTTGCCACGCAGCGCCGGGACAATGCAAAAGGTGCACGTGTTGTTGCATCCGACCGAGATGGACACCCAGGCGCTGTGAGTCGATTCTCGCCGGGTGGGGAGTGTCGACGGGAAGACCTCCAGCGATTCGAGAATCTCGAGTTGCGCTTCTCCGTTGTGTCGCGCACGCTCCAGCAGCGCTGGCAACGATCCCATGTTGTGCGTGCCGAAGACGACATCGACCCACGGGGCTTTTTTGAGGATGGTTGATTTGTCTTTCTGGGCCAGGCATCCACCTACTGCGATCTGCATGCCCTCATGCTGCCGCTTGACACTCGCAAGCATGCCGAGGTTGCCGTAAAGCTTGTTATCGGCGTTTTCTCTCACGGCGCACGTGTTGATGACGACCACGTCGGCCTGGCCGTCTGTGGCCCGGGCGTAGCCGGCCGCATCGAGTGACCCACTCAGCCGTTCGGAGTCATGCACATTCATCTGGCAGCCGTATGTTCGCACCTCGTAGGTGCGGGGTGCCAATGCCTGCTCAGTCATGTAGTCAATCTTAAGCCTGACACAACTCGAGCATCGACGGCTGATCCCTCTATAAGAGGGGCGCACACCACGGCACGGGCCGACAAAATGAGCCCACCGCCGCAGGAGTCCGCCAACGTAAACGTTCGCCGACGTGTTGGTTCTCCGACGTATGGGTTCTCCGGCGTCAGCGGAAAGTCGGACCGGTGGGAGCCAACGCCGCCTGCACGGCCTTCGATACGACCGAACCGGAATATCCCCGCCGCATAAGAAAGTCGCCCAACCGCCGCTTCGCCGTCGTGGCATCGAGGGATCGAAGCTGACCGGCTCGCTTCATCGCGATCACCACAGCCCGCTCCAGCTCGTCGTCATCATCGAGCACCGCAAGGGCGGACTCGACAGCAATTGGGTCGACGTTTCGGCGGCGAAGTTCCGCCGTCAAAGCCGACCGCCCGAGCCCTTTCCGTGCCTGAAGCGTTCGGATGAGTGTCTCGGCCAGAGCATGGTCGTCCAGTAAGGCGACCTTTTCCAACCGCTCGATTTCGATGTCCACTTCTGAGGATTCGAATTCACGACCCAGCAGGTAGTCACGCATCTCGCGGGACGACATGCCACGCCGAGCGAGCGCATACATGCTGACGTTGCTGATCCTGTCGAAGGAGCCCTTGGATTTATCCCGGCCTGATCCCGCTCTGGGCGCAGGTTCTGCCGAGGCCGAACCAGATGCCCTGCGGTTCACCGGCTTCTCATCACTGATCGACGGGCCTGCACTGAGCGACGGGCCTGCGTCGCTCGAGCCCCTGTGCGGCGGGCGCGATTCTGCGAGTTCGTCAGAGGTCTCACCGAGGTCGACGAACCGTGGCCCTGATTCAGGCGTCGGAGCTTGTGCGGACAGGGCCGCCGACGGCGAAGAAATCGCAGCATACTCCTCCGTCTCAGTCGACGGTTTTACGCCGAAGAG
Organism: Salinibacterium xinjiangense; assembly: GCF_014645015.1. Classification (GTDB taxonomy): domain Bacteria; phylum Actinomycetota; class Actinomycetes; order Actinomycetales; family Microbacteriaceae; genus Rhodoglobus; species Rhodoglobus xinjiangensis. Next base: position 301,236 of record NZ_BMLC01000003.1, on the reverse strand, counting down.
ATAGGTGACTGGTGCGATTCGCTCGCCGTCAGCAGCGCTCACTGCTACTGGCCTACTGCCATCTTGAGCTTGGCAGCAGAAGCCTTGGTCGGTGCCGTCGCAGCCACCGGCAGCACGGGACCGGAACCATTGGCTCCGGCCTTGGTTTCTGCAGCGTCTGCGGCAACTGCCGCGTCGATGATGGCCTTCGCTTCCCTGGCCTGCTGGGCCTTGGCCTCGGCACCGACGCCAAGCTTGACCATGATGCGCTGTTCGATCTCTTTAGCGATCTTGGGGTTTTCGAGCAGGAACTTACGCGAGTTCTCCTTGCCCTGGCCGAGCTGATCGCCGCCGTAGGTGTACCAGGCGCCAGACTTGCGAACTATCTCGTGCTCGACGCCGAAGTCGATGAGACTGCCTTCTCGCGAGATACCGATGCCGTAGAGAATATCGAACTCGGCCTGCTTGAACGGCGGAGCCATTTTGTTCTTGACGACCTTCACCCGCGTGCGGTTACCGACCGCCTCCGTACCATCCTTCAGCGTCTCGATACGGCGGATGTCGAGTCGAACTGATGCGTAGAACTTGAGAGCCTTACCACCGGCTGTCGTTTCCGGGCTGCCGAAGAACACACCGATCTTTTCGCGCAACTGGTTGATGAAGATCATGGTGGTGTTGGTCTGGCTGAGTCCACCTGTCAACTTTCGAAGGGCCTGCGACATCAGACGCGCCTGGAGGCCGACGTGGGTGTCCCCCATCTCGCCCTCGATCTCGGCACGGGGAACGAGCGCTGCAACCGAGTCGATCACGATGAGGTCGATGGAACCCGATCGCACCAGCATGTCTGCGATCTCCAGCGCCTGCTCACCGGTGTCGGGCTGAGAGACGAGAAGGGAATCGATGTCGACGCCGAGCTTGGCCGCATACTCGGGGTCGAGAGCATGCTCGGCATCGATGAAGGCGGCGATACCACCCGCGCGCTGGGCATTCGCGATGGCGTGAAGAGTGAGTGTGGTCTTACCCGAGGATTCTGGGCCGTAAATCTCGACGATGCGGCCTCGGGGAAGCCCACCTATGCCGAGAGCGACATCCAGCGCTATGGAGCCGGTGGGGATCACCTCGACAGGAGCCCTGTCGTCACTGCCCAGTCGCATAACCGAACCTTTACCGAACTGGCGATCGATCTGCGCAAGCGCGGTCTCGAGTGATTTTTCGCGATCTGCTGCTGATGGCATTAGGGTCTCCCTGCATCTGTGGAACTACACAGCTGACACTGCATAGTTGGTTGCTGCCCATAGGCTGTCGTTTTGCTGAAGCCCGATGGAGCAAGGGCTGCAGCCTCCCGACAAAGGCTGGTGTCTCAGGTCGAAACAACTACCGGTCACGTTACGCTCGCCAACCGACATTGACTGTCGAAGTCCGAGCTGCTGTGCACAATAACCGTCTTCGATTAGACGTTATGGAGGAGACTAGCAAGATACGAACACATGTTCGATATTTCTGAACGGCGTGTTGGGGCTACTTTTTTGGCTCGCGCTGGCCAACGCCGTGCCAGCGAGCTGGCGGAACATCCATCGCCCTGCAGAGCGCCAGCCAGATCTCGCGGGTATTCGTTCCGGCTCTGATCGCCTGATCGGCCGTCAGCCCGCCAATCTCGCCCATGACGAGATCGTGGGTCAGGATGCGTCCGTATGCCTCACCGAACTCATCAGAGACGGCAAGCCAGAACTCACTGAGCCTCAACCAATACCTCCAGGAATACGCGGGGAGCGACAAAACCACGCCGAACGTTGGAATGCCCCGGCCGTATTGGCCAGGGCATCCGCTCTAAACAGCTATCAGGCGATCAACGCGAGACGAGGTCGGCATCGAACTCTGCAACCAGATCATCCGGAAGAGTGTCCGGAATCGGGTTGAGGCCTTCGATGATGGCCAATCGGTCACCCACTTCACGCATGATGACCGAGATGGGCGTATCGAGTGCATCGGCAACCGACGCGAGGATCTCAGAACTGGCCTCTTTCTGACCACGCTCCACCTCGCTCAGGTAACCGAGTGCGACACTCGCTTTGCTTGCGACCTGACGAAGGGTGCGGCCCTTCTGCAGACGGAAGTCTCGGAGAACGTCACCGATTTCTTGACGAACCAAAATCATTGGAGCCTCCTTTTCTGACCGATCGTGATTGCTAGCTTACGTGTACTCTAGCTACTCGAATCTGTACGGTACTTGTGAATTCTCTTGCTATAACGAGATCGAAACGAGTGCTATTCCCGCGAGTGAGCGAGAAGTGCTTCGAGTTCTAAGAGTGATTCGTAGACGACCGCCTCGCGGATGGCTTCTCGGCTCCCCGAAAGTTGCAGGTGTCTTGTGCGTACGTCCGACCCGATCGCGAACCCGAGGTAGACCGTACCGACCGGTCGGCCATCCTGGGGGTCGGGTCCAGCCACACCTGTCGTCGAAATGCCGATGTGTGCCGGCTGCCCGGCGACGGCGAGGTGCTCACGCACACCGACAGCCATCTGCGCGGCTACATCCGGGTGGACTGCGCCATGGAGCGCGAGGACCTCGGCGTTCACCCCCAGCACCGTGTGCTTGAGCTCCGTGTTGTATGCGACCACCCCACCGGACACCACGGCCGAAGCCCCCGGAGTGCGGATGAGCTCGGCGACGAGCAGGCCACCGGTGAGCGATTCCGCCACAGCAATGGTGTGGTGTCGTGCGGTGAGCAGCCCGATGATCCGCGCACTGAGGCTTGCAACATCCTGAGCCTGGGTCGAGGTCATGACCGCGCCGCCGCCGTATTGCGGTGACGCCAGGCCTGCCAGAGGTATTCGACACCGGTGTAGAGGGTGAGCGCGATCGCGACGCCCATGACGATCCAGCTCACCCAGCCCGCCCAGGGGCCCAGGAATATCCATGGAGCGACGAGGAAAAGCGCGATCGCGACTGCCTGCACGACGGTCTTCAGTTTGCCGCCTCGTGACGCCGGGATGACGACTGTGGACAGCACGGCGAACCGGAAGATCGTGATGCCGAACTCGCGCACGAGGACCGCCACGGTGACCCACCACGGCAATTCGCCGAGAATCGACAGCGCCACGAGCGCACCGCCGATCAGGATCTTGTCAGCGATGGGATCGAGGATGATGCCGAGGTCGGTGATGAGGTTGCGTCCGCGGGCGAGCCGACCGTCCACGGTGTCGGTGACGATGGCGAACACGAAGAGTGCGGCCGCCAGATAGCGAACGACACCGTAATCTCCACCGTCGGCGAGCAACATCCAGATGAACAGGGGTGCGAGCAGGATGCGCGCGACCGTGACGATATTCGCGATGTTTGCGACACTGGCCGGCCCGTCACCGCTGCGCAGGATGCGGCCGGCGAAGAAGCCCTCCCTGGGATTCTGCGGCAGGTCAGTCACGTGTGGATCACTCTCGATCGGTCAGGCTCCAGGCATCCTCGTCAGACTCGCCGTTGACCACATCGTACCCCGCCAATGAATCGGCGACTGCGTCAGACTGGAGTGCGGACAGTGAGACGTCGGGTCGCGGCGCCGGTGAGGCTGATGGGACATCGTCGCCACGAAGCCGCGCGAGAACTGACGGCAATTGCTCCGCGGTGACAAGGACGTCCCTGGCTTTGGACCCCTCGGATGGCCCGACGATCTCCCGCGATTCGAGCAGGTCCATGAGCCGCCCGGCCTTCGCGAACCCTACCCTGAGCTTGCGCTGGAGCATCGACGTCGAACCGAACTGCGTGCTGACGATGAGCTCGGTCGCCGCAAGGAGCAACTCGAGGTCGTCACCGATGTCTGCATCAATGTTCTTCTTCACGACAGAGACTGCCACGTCTTCGCGGTACTCGGGCCTCGCCTGGGCGATAACGTGCTGGACGATGGCCGCGACCTCGGACTCGGTGACCCAGGCGCCCTGCACGCGAATCGCCTTGGAGGTACCCATGGGCAGGAAGAGTGCGTCACCCTGGCCGATGAGCTTGTCTGCGCCTGGCTGGTCGAGGATGACGCGGCTGTCGGTCATGCTCGACACCGCGAAGGCGAGCCGGGACGGCACGTTCGCCTTGATGAGACCGGTCACGACGTCGACAGAGGGTCGCTGGGTGGCCAGCACCAGGTGGATTCCGGATGCCCGGGCCAGTTGGGTGATGCGCACGATGGAGTCCTCTACGTCGCGAGGCGCAACCATCATGAGGTCGGCCAGCTCGTCGACGACGACGAGAAGGTATGGGTACGGCGACAGCTTGCGCTCACTGCCCACAGGCAACACGATCTCGCCCGCTACGACTGCACGGTTGAAGTCGTCTATGTGCCTGAACCCGAACGACGCGAGGTCGTCGTAGCGCATATCCATCTCCTTGACGACCCACGCGAGAGCTTCGGCGGCCTTCTTCGGGTTGGTGATGATGGGTGTGATGAGGTGGGGTACGCCCGCGTAGATGGAGAGTTCCACGCGCTTCGGGTCGATCAGCACCATCCTGACCTCGGCCGGTTTCGCACGCATCAGGATCGACGTGATCATCGAGTTCACGAAGCTCGACTTGCCGGAACCCGTGGAGCCTGCGACGAGAAGGTGGGGCATCTTGGCGAGGTTCGCGACGACGAAGCCACCCTCGACATCCTTGCCGAGCCCGATGGTCATCGGGTGCACGCTCTTGGTGCTCGCGTTGGAGCGCAGCACATCACCCAGCGACACGATCTCGCGATCCTTATTCGGGATTTCAACGCCGATGGCGCTCTTGCCGGGGATAGGCGAGAGGATATTGACCTCGTTACTGGCCACGGCGTAGCTGATGTTGCGCGCGAGCGCGGTCACGCGCTCCACCTTGACCCCGGGGCCGAGTTCGAGCTCGTAACGGGTCACCGATGGGCCGCGGCTGAATCCGGTGACCCTCGCGTCGACCTGAAACTGGTTCAGCACCTCGGTGATCGAGGCGACGACCTCATCGTTGGCAGCCGATCGGGATTTGGGCGGGGTGCCCGGCGTGAGCATGGCCGGTGCCGGCAACCTGTATGCCGCGATCGGCCGGGTCGGCGCCACGGCTGACGGAGCCGATGGCGCAGCGGGACGCTCGTCATCGAACTCCCCGGCCACACCCTTTTCACGCGCTGTCGTCGTGAAGCCTGGCAGCCGCTCGGGGTTGGACGCGGCACCATCGTCATCACGAAGGCTCATAGAGCCGTGCTCGACCTCGCCGGTGAATCGTTTGATGGCATCTTCTGCCCGAAGCAACTCGTCCATCACGTCCACACCGTCGGCAGGGCCCGTGCGGTCGACCACCTCGGTGACCTGGTCACGGGAGACCACCGGGCTGTCAAACGCCGCGGGTTCTTCTGACCGGCTCGACTTGTTCCGACGCCACCATGGGATGGATGCCGGATCCTCATCCAGTCCGAGATCGGTCAAGGAGCCGAACTCGACCGAGTCATTTTTGCCGACCTTCGACGCGGCCCGTTCGCTCTCGTCAGGCAGTTGCGCCCCGAAAAGGTAGGAGTAGAGATCGCGCGCACGTGACCCGATGCGATTGGGCGGGGTCTTGGTGATGATGAAGAGCGAGAGCACCAGGAGCAGCGCGACGATCGGTGTCGCGAGAAACGCGGTTCCCAGACCGAGCAGGGGCTGAGCAAGGACCCAACCCACCACACCGCCCGCCTGCGCGAGCGCTTCCATCCCCCCGGTCGGCTGCGGCGAGCCTCCGTAGATGTGGCAGAGCCCGCTGACAGTGACGACGAGAAGGGTCACTCCAATGCCTATTCGACCGTTGTCGTGGACGCTCGACGGATGGCGGAAGAGCCAGACGGAGAACAGCAGCATGATGACGGGGAGCGCGAACGCCACGCGACCGAAAATGCCACCGAATGTGTACGCATCCAGTGCGAGAGCTACCGAATCGGTCGGATTGAACCACTCGACCACTGCCCCCGCCACGGCCAGCAGGAACACCAGGAACGGCACACCATCACGACGTTCATCTTTGGCGAGTGTCTCTGAGCCGAGCACGCGGAACGCGCCGCCCACCGCGTGGGCGAGGCCGAGCCAGGCCTTGACGAGCGGGCCATCCTGTTCGACTACGACCTGCTGCTTCTTCGCCCGCGGGAGTCGCTTGGTTACCTGGGTGGCGCGGGAACGCGCCGGGGTCGCGCGGGCGCGCGACGTCGACCTGGTGCTCGTTGCCATGGAACCAACGGTACCTTCGAGGGGCGACGGGACGCGGGATGCGGGCAGCGTGTCCGCCCTGTGCCGGTCATCGAGGGTCAGAAACGGATTGCGTCGATCACCTTGACGCGCACGGCCACAATCGCCGGCAGCAGTCCGGCGAGAGCCCCGACCAGAGTTGCAGCGCCAAGCCCGATCACCGCCGCCTCGAGCGGGAAGGCGGGCAGGTCTGTGACGCCCTGCCCGATGAAGTCGGTGACCATCGGGCTCTTGACGATCAGTACGGCGAGAAACACCCCGATCACCCCAGCGGCAAGCGTCGCCACGACACTCTCCATCATGACGGCGAAGAAGACCCGACCCGCTGTCGCCCCGAAACTGCGCCGGATACCGATCTCGCGAACCCGTTGCCGCACCGTCACGAGTGAGATGTTCACGAGCCCGAGCGCACCCAGCAGCAAGACCAGCACCGCCACTCCCCCGACGATGAGTTTCAGGGGTAGCAGCGGATCTTCGCCGCTGAAGGCAAGGTAGTCCTGGCGATTCACGTCGACCTGCCAGCCGTCGCCAAGTTCTCCCGCGATGTCCCTTTTGATGAGCGGCGTGAGTTGGTCTGAGATTTCGGGTGGTACCCACATCTCGTATTGCGGGAACAGGTTCGCGCGCTGCTCGGGCGTCGAGATCCGGCTATAGGCGTCGGTGAGCATAAACATCAGCGGGTAGGTCTCGAACGATGCTGAGGGAGTGACCCCGACGATCACGGCCGTCATGGAAGTCGGCCCATCGAGGGTGACCGTGGGGTGGGTTGCCAGGTCCGGGGAGCCCATCCGATTCCAGATCACCTCGTTGACGATCAGAGCAGGAGCGAGGCGATCGGCGTCGGAATCGACGAACCACGCGCCCTCGGCGAGCTTTACGCGATGCATGGTGCCGAAGTCGGCATCCACGATCGTCGCATCGACGGGGGTGACGCCATCGATGAACTGGACGAAAACCTGCGTGTATGCGGACCGCGTCGACCAGCGGACCGAGTATCGTTCCACCGCGGTGTCGAATGCCTCGGTGATCGTGTCGGCATCCGGAGCTTCGCCGGAGGTCGGGTTGTACGCACTGATGAAGAGGCTCGCGGGGCGACCCGAACTGCGCTCGTAGCTCTCGGTCGTCGCCTGCTGGGCTATCGCGCCGAGTCCGACGACGCTCGTGATGGCGGTGACGGCGACCGCGACGCCGATGAGGCTCAGCAGCACCCTGGTCTTGTGGATGCGCAACTCAGCCCAGGCCTCGGAAAATGCCCCTACCAGCCCGCTCACGGTGTCGCTCCTGGCTGGAGCGCCAGCACCCGCTTCACATCCACCGGCGCCAGCACGCCCTGATCGAGACGGTAGTGACGTCGCGCGAGGGCCGCGACATTCACGTCATGAGTGATGGTGATGAGCGCCGCTCCCGATGCCTCAGCAACCTCATCGAGGAGTGCCATGACCGTCGCGCCGGTCTCCACATCGAGCGCGCCTGTCGGTTCGTCGGCCAGGATGAGCCGCGGCCCGCGTACCAGCGCCCTGGCAATGGCTACGCGCTGCTGCTCGCCACCCGACAACTTCTCGGGCATGCTCTGCGCGCGGCTGTCGAGCCCCACCCGGCCGAGCATGTCGAGCGCAAGCTGTTTTCGGCGCCAGAACTGTTGGCCTGAGGCATACAGCAGCGGCGTCATGACATTCTCGAGAGCCGTGCGGCCGCTGAGGAGGTTGAACTGTTGGAAGATAAAGCCGACATTTCGGCCACGGCACCTGTCGCGTTCGTTCCCAGACATCGCAGAGATGCGCTTGTCATCGAATCGGATTTCGCCCTCGGTGGGGTTGTCGAGCAGGCCCAGCAGGTTCAGCAGGGTGGATTTTCCCGACCCCGAACGACCGACGATGCTGACGTGATCCCCGACGGAAACCTCGAGATCGACGCCTCTCAGGATGTGGAGGGGCGGCGCATCGGGGAGGTCGACAGACCTCGTGACGCCGCTCAGGCTGAGCAGGCTCATCCGCAGACCGTGTTGCCCTTGCCGTCGTCGATGCACTGCCCGGGCAGCGGGCCGTCAACAGGGGCGGCGGCTCCCGGTATGAATTGGAGGATCATGTCACCCTCCGCCAGCCCTCCCAGTACCTCGACGTTCACCCCGTCGTTGATCCCCAGCGTGATCGGCCGCGACTCAGTCGCGCCATCCGGTAGCACGAAGAAGACATTGCCGGTCTGGGACGACCCCTCGACAGCTGTCGTCGGAATCGTCAGCACATCAGTGGCAACGCCCCCGGCGAGTGTCAACTCGGCCGAGAGCCCGGCAAAGACCGTCATGTCGACCGGGACGGCGCACCGCACTGTCGGGCTCCCCGGTGCAGCACCAGGGTCGGCTCCGGCGACGGGAGCCGCGATCGTCAGACCGGTGCAACTGAACGGCGCCGGCCCACCGGTGATGGTGACCTGCGCTTCGGTCGGTTGGTTCAACAAGCGATACTGCTGCTCGGGAGCGATGGGCCCGCTGACGTGAAAGGTGGGTGGCGCGACCTTGCCTACGTCATCTCCCACCGCGAAGGTCTGCCCCGCCAGCGCGGTGAAGCTCGAGAGCACACCGGCTGTGGGTGACACGACCGTTTCGTAGTCGACGTAGGAGGTGCCGTCGGGGTTCATCACATCGGCCCGCAGGGTCAGAATCTCGGTGCCGGTATCCACATATTGACCCTGGCTGACCATCACCGCGCGAACCTGCCCGGCCAGCGTCGCCTTGATCTCGACGGCGTCATCGGCGGCGACGGTGCCCCGCAGAGTCACGTCGTTCTTGATGGTGCCGATCGTGACGGGAACCTGCGGTTCCACGATCTGTCCCGCCGGCGAGGCGGCATCGCTGACAGGCTGGCTATCACCGAAGAAGGCGATCTTCACAAGCGCGCCTGCGATGGCCAGAAAAATCAGTATCCGGATGATCGGAAACACCCATTTGCGTGCAACGCCCACGTTCACGACCCCACTGTCTGCGACCCCAGCCGCTGAGCTTGCCTGGCATAACGGTACTCACTACCGGACCCAAGCGAATCATCCGTCAGGGGAATACCGCTACCCAACGTTTTGCGGGGACCCGGTTGGCTGAATGGCTGCCCTGCCTTTGCGGTCAGCAACCCTCATTGGAAGGAACTCCGGCTCCCACCGACGTCTCGACGACCAGCATCGAGTCCACCACAGCGGCGGTGTGTTCAGACTGCCCGTTTCCCACATCGAAATACAGCGTGCCGGGGGATCCCGCGACCGAATAACGATCCCGACCGGACCCCGTCGAATACGGTTCAAGACCTGGATAAGCGAGCTCCAGCGACTCGAACGAGCTTCCCACCGTGATGCCAGCGGACGTCTTGATTCGCGGTGACAACGCCTGGATCGCCTGTACCCCCACATCCTCCGCCCAGCCCACCGAAAAGGCCCTCATCGTATTGCCGGGAGACGTATCGCTGAGAGGCCGGTCGGGGTATGCCGCATTCCAGCGCACGAAGCCGGGAACACCGCAGGCATCGTCTTCTCGCTCGACTATCGAGACATCGGGATCGTAGGTTCTGGGATCGTCACCCAACCGAAGAGGCCCAAGCCCGTCGAACGAGAGCGTCAGGTCGTCGAGAGTTGGTCGAATCCCAGCAACGGAGGTCGGGGCAGGTGAGGGAGCCGCCGTCGCAGCGGGCGCGAGCGTCGGCGTACTCGTGTCACGCGCGGAGGTTTCAGGCACTGACCCGCATCCCCTGAGTGCAACGATCAGGCCGAACACGGTTATCGTTCCGAATCTTTTCACGACGTAATCTCACCGTATTTCGCTTCGTCGTGAACCCCAAACCCCAGGTTGTTATCGATCCGTAACGGCATGGCAATATCTGTTCCCGCCAGCACCACGCACTCTCCAGAAACCATCGCTGATGCCAGGAGCCACACCCATCACCGACCAACCCCATTCCGCGATACGGCGAGCGGAGTTGGCCCTCCGCACCGTGCGGATCATGTTGCCGGCGCACCTCTGCCGTTCCGGCGCGATAGTAGAGATCGACGAACCGTGTGCGCGGGGATCCGGTCCGATCTTCACAGGACACAACCCCGCGACCGGCCCGGGGGCCTGCTACGCCTCGATAACCACCGGCACGATCATCGGGCGACGGCGGTGCTGCGTGTTTACCCAGCGGCCGACAGTACGGCGAACGACCTGCGCGAAGGCATGGGTGTCGCGGGTTCCGTTCTCCGCGGCATCCGTCAGCGCCTTCAGTACCTGCGGGATGACGGCATTGAAGACCTTCTCGTCTTCGGCGAACCCCCGGGACTGGATCTCCGGGCCGACAATGACCTTGCCGGTCTGGGGGTCGATCGCGACGAAGATGGAAATGAACCCCTCTTCGGCGAGGATGCGGCGATCCTTGAGGTCGGCGTCGGTGATCTCTCCCACGCTCGAGCCGTCGACGTACACATAGCCGAGGTCGAGCTGGCCGACGACGGAAGCAACACCATCACGCAGGTCGATGACGGTGCCGTCCTCGGCGATGATCGTGTTCTTCTCGGGTACCCCGGTCTGGATGGCGAGGTTGGCGTTGGCCACGAGATGCCGGTATTCGCCGTGCACGGGAAGCACATTCTTCGGCTTGAGGATGTTGTAGCAGTAGAGCAGCTCACCCGCGGCCGCGTGCCCCGATACGTGGACCTTGGCGTTGGCCTTATGCACGACGTTCGCACCGAGCTTGGTGAGCCCGTTGATGACGCGATACACAGCGTTCTCATTGCCGGGGATCAGGGAGGAAGCGAGGATGACCGTGTCGCCCTTGCCGACCTCGATCTGGTGCTCCATGTTGGCCATGCGCGCCAGCACAGCCATGGGCTCGCCCTGGCTTCCCGTGGACATGTAGACCAGCCGATTGTCTGGCAGGTCTGCGGCCTTCTTGGCATCCATGAGTACGCCGTCCGGCACCTTCAGGAAGCCGAGGTCCGCCGCGATACCCATGTTGCGCACCATGGAGCGACCCATCAGCACGACCTTGCGATCGTTGGCCGCCGCGGCATCCAGGACCTGCTGCACGCGGTGCACGTGGCTCGAGAAGCTCGCGACGATGACGCGGCGCGGGGCTTTCGCGATGACGGCTTCGAGGACCGGCCCGATGTCGCGCTCGTTCGGGGTGAATCCGGGCACGTCGGCGTTGGTCGAATCGGGCAGGAACAGGTCGACACCCGCCTCGCCGAGACGCGCGAACGCACGGAGGTCGGTGATGCGATCATCGAGCGGGAGCTGATCCATCTTGAAGTCGCCGGTGTGCAGCACGACACCGGCCGGCGTCGTGACAGCGACCGCGAGAGCATCGGGGATGGAATGGTTGACCGCGATGAACTCCAGCTCGAACGGGCCGAGCTTCTCGTGCTGGCCCTCACGCACGGTAAGCGTGTACGGCTTGATCCTGTGCTCCTTGAGCTTCGCCTCGATGAGGGCGAGGGTCAGGGTGCTGCCGATAAGCGGGATGTCCTGGCGCATTCTGAGTAAGTAGGGGACGGCACCGATGTGGTCTTCGTGGCCGTGGGTCAGCACGATGCCGAGCACATCGTCGAGGCGATCCCTGATCGGGCTGAAATCGGGCAAGATCAGATCGACGCCCGGCTGGTTCTCTTCGGGAAACAGCACGCCGCAGTCGATGATCAGCAGCTTGCCGTCGAACTCATAGGTGGTCATGTTGCGACCGATCTCGCCGAGACCACCGATGGGTGTAACCCGCAGAGTGCCCTGGGGAAGTGCTGGAGGAGTGTAGATGGAGACTGGCATCGGAACCTTGCGTGAGAGTGGTGGGGCCTCTAGCCCCTTGGGTAATTCTTCGGCGCTGGGGTTAGCGCGTGGCCCCGGCGACCCTGGGTAACGCCCCACCGGCTGCAGCATTGCGATCGGGCCGGAAGTTGTTGAAATCGAGCCCGGGGATGTCGCGAACGAGGTTGAGGTCGTCCTCGATGATGGCGGCCTCACCGTCTTCCGGGCCGACCAGTGGCAGTCGCACGCGAGGGCTTGAAATGCGCCCGAGGCCGTGCAGGATGTACTTGGCCGCAACCGTGCCGGGAACGTGAGTCATCACCGCACGCACGAGAGGCTCGAGCAGCTTGTGTGCGGCCGTGGCTGTCGCGAGATCGCCGGCGTTGACGGCATCCACGATCTGGCGGTACGGAGTCGCGGCGATGTTGGCAGTGACACCGATCAGGCCGGTTGCACCAATCGCCAGATGAGGCAGCACGTTCGCGTCGTCGCCGGAGAAGTACAGCAGGTCTGTGTTGTTGAGCACACGGCTGACCTCGCTGAAGTCGCCCTTCGCATCTTTGACGGCCCGGATGTTGGGGTGCTTCGCTGCACGGATGATCGTTTCGTACCTGATCGGGATGCCCGAGCGGCCGGGAATGTCGTAGAGGATGACCGGCAGGTCTGTGGCGTCGGCGATCATCCTGAAGTGAGTGAGCACACCGGCCTGGGTGGGCTTGTTGTAGTACGGGGTCACGATCATGACGGCGTCAGCCCCGGCCTTCGCGCTCGACTTGTGCAGCTCGATCGCGTGGGCCGTCTCGTTGGAACCGCCACCCATGACGATCTTCGCGCGCCCGGCTGCGACACTCTTCGCCACCTCGACGAGTCTCAGCTTCTCGGCGTCGGTGAGGGTGGATGTCTCACCCGTCGTTCCCGAGATGACGATGCCGTCAACACCGGCCCTGATCACGTCGTCGATGTGCTGCTCGACGTTGGGCCAGTCGACCTCCCCCTCCGCCGTGAACGGCGTGATGAGAGCGACGAGCACCTGTCCGAACGGGTTGTCTATAGCCACATGTACAGGCTATCGGGTGTCGGTTCGTCGGTAGGTCAGGAAACGGTAGTCGAGCCCTTTGCGTGACAGGTGCCAGCCATCGACCGGATCGGCGGCGACTACCGTCCACTCCGGGGAGAGGGTTGGCGCGACTGTATCGCCCGGGATATCTGCGTCGATCTCCGTCACTTCCAGCCGATCGGCTGACCCCAGCAGCTGGGAGTAGAGCGTCGCGCCACCGGTGATCCAGACCGTGCGGGGATCTCCCACCGTCGCCAGGTCGACAGCACCCTGTGCCGAGTGGACTACCTCAGCGCCGTCGGCCCGCCATTCATGATCACGAGTGATCACGATGTTGCGTCGACCCTCGAGCGGGCGGAACCGTGGAGGAAGCGAATCCCAGGTCTTGCGGCCCATAAGCACCGGGCTGCCGTCGGTGAGTGCCTTGAAGTGCGCGAGATCCTCCGGCACATGCCAGGGCATGGAGCCGTTACTGCCGATGATTCCGCCGCGCGCCTGCGCCCAGATCATGGCCAGTTCCGGCACGTTCGATCCGGTCATACCGCTACAGCGCCGCGAATCGCCGGGTGGTGCTGATAGTTGTCGATGGCGACATCACCGAATTCGTAGTCGAAGATGCTGTCGCGCTGGGTCGTGATCTCCAGCGTCGGCAGCGGGAAAGGATCACGGCTGAGCTGCTCTGTCACCTGGTCGACATGATTGTCGTAGATGTGACAATCCCCGCCGGTCCACACGAAATCGCCGACCTCGAGCCCCACCTGCGCTGCCACGAGATGGGTGAGCAGCGCGTAGCTCGCGATGTTGAACGGTACGCCCAGAAAGAGGTCGGCGCTGCGCTGGTACAACTGGCACGACAGCTTGCCGTCAGCGACGTAGAACTGGAACAGCGCGTGACAGGGCGCCAGGGCCATGTCGGGGATGTCGGCCGGATTCCACGCCGAAACGATGAGCCTGCGGGAATCCGGATTCGACCGGATCGCCTCGATCACGTCGGAGATCTGATCGATCTGCTCGCCGCTGGGGGTGGGCCAGGAGCGCCACTGCACGCCATAGACCGGGCCCAGTTCGCCCGCAGCATCCGCCCACTCGTCCCAGATCGTCACCCCGTTTTCGCGCAGCCAACCCACATTGCTCTCGCCACGCAGGAACCACAACAGCTCGTAGGCGATCGACTTGAAGTGCACGCGCTTGGTGGTGATGAGTGGGAACCCGTCAGCGAGGTTGTAGCGAAGCTGGCGGCCGAACACGCTTCGGGTGCCTGTGCCGGTGCGATCCCCTTTATGCACGCCAGTGGCGAGGGTGTCACGCAGCAGGTCTTCGTACGGGGTAGCGATCGTTGAGTTCATCGCCTCGATGGTACTGCGCCGCACCGGCAGTGCACCGCACCGGCTGCCACCGCGTAACAGTCGGCAACACTCAGGATCAGCACATAGCGCAGGCTTAGCGTTGACATTATGAATCCTCTCCTGATCGCAGCGATCCTTATCGGTCTCGTCACCGTCGCCACAGCTGCAGGTCTCGTATGGCGCAGGGCCCAGGGACGGGTCCGTCACTCCACAAGCGAGACTGTCGTCTCGGCACAGGTGCTCGGCGCAGATCTCTTGGCGTCCGGCGTCACCCTCCTGCAATTCTCCAGCCCGCTCTGCGCTGCCTGCAGGGCGACCCATGTCGTGCTCAGTTCCATCGCCGGTCAACGGAACGGAGTTGACCACGTCGAGATCGACCTCAGCCAGCGACCGGAGCTCGCGTCGCAGTTCCATATCGCGCAGACCCCGACCACGTTCATCCTGGACCGGGACGGGGTGGTTCGGGCACGCATCGGTGGCGCGCTGAAGCGCGAAGCTGTCGTAGCTGAGATCGACGGCATCCTGGTGACAGCATGACGACGAGCCCCGCGACGCTCCGATCCCGGACAGGTTCGACGTCGATCGACCCGCGAAGCCCGCGATTCGGCGCCGGGATCACTGCAGTGCTTCTGCTGGTCGTGATCGCGCTGTCCCTCGCCGCCCCGTCAGTGGGCACCCTGGGGCAGCGTGCTGCCACCCCTGGCTTCATCCTGTTCGTCGCGATCAGTGCCCTATTCGCCTGGGGAGCCGGTGCGGGAGTTCAACGCCACCCCTACGGCGCTCTCTTCCGTGTCCTGGTGAGGCCCCGGCTCGACCCGCCTCGAGAACTCGAAGACGCCGCCGCGCCCACCTTCGCGCAGGGCGTCGGATTCGTGATTACCCTGGCCGGCATCATCCTGCACCTGGCAGGAGTGCCGTTCGCCCTCGTCATCGCAGCGAGTGCGGCTTTCATCGCCGCCTTCCTGAACTCCGTCTTCGCGTTCTGCCTCGGATGCCAGTTCTACGTGCTGATTCTCAGGGTCAGGAACGCAAGGGGTGCCGCCGCCTGACCTGCGCGCATAGTCTGGATGTGACGAAAGGTTCAGCAATGCCCGTAACAAGCGAAGCAACCACCCTGTGGTTTGGCGACCTCATGAGCGGCACGGGGACGACATCCCTCGACTCATCCGACGTTGCCGAATTCCCCGTCAGCTGGGCAGCCCGTTCGGCTGGCGCGTCAGGTAAAACCAATCCAGAAGAACTGCTCGGTGCGGCCCACTCCGCGTGCTTCTCGATGGCGTTCACCAACGGCCTCGCGAGCAACGGCACGCCTGCTGAGAGCCTTCAGGTCACCGCGGCTGTCACATTCGACCCGACCCAGGGAATCACGGGCAGCCACCTCCTGGTCAGCGCGAAAGTTGCGGGGATCAGCGATGCCGACTTCCAGAAGCTGGCGGAAGACGTGAAACAGAACTGCCCAGTGTCACGAGCCCTGAGTGGCATCCCCATCACCCTCGAAGCAAGCCTCGCCTGAGCGGCGCCGACATGCGAATACTCATTGCCGGAGCATCCGGATTCATCGGGACCGAACTCGTACGACAGCTCGAGGTCGATGGTCACACCATCACCAGACTCGTAAGGTCGGCTCCTGAATCGAGCACAGAGTACCTCTGGATGCCCTCGGAGCTGACAGTAGATCCACGAGCCATCGACTCGGCCGATGCCGTCATCAACCTCGCCGGGGCGACAACGGGCCGGATCCCCTGGACGGCGAGCTATAAACGCCAGATCCTTTACTCGCGCGTCAACGGCACGCAGACCATCGCCGAGGCCATCGAGCGCTCACCCACCCCGCCCTCCATCTTTCTCAATGGCTCTGCCGTCGGATATTTCGGTGACCAGCCGGGTGTAGCGCTTACCGAATCATCGCCGAAGGGAGCGGGGTTTCTGAGTGACGTCGTCGAGGCGTGGGAGCAGGCGGCCAGGCTCACCCCCAAGCCGACCAGGGTGGTGATGTTGCGCACCGGTGTGGTCGTCGGCAACGGCGGCGCGTTCACCCCGCTCATCCCCCTCACCAGGCTGGGCCTGGCGACTACCTTCGGCAACGGGGAACAGAATTGGCCCTGGATCTCGCTGCACGATGAGGCGGCCGCAATTCGGCACCTGCTCACCTCTGATCTCGATGGCGTTGTCAACCTCGCCGGACCGACCCCGGCGACATCACGGGAGATTACGGACGGCCTCGCCGACGCGATGCACCGCTGGCACAAGTTGGCAGTGCCGAAATTCGCCCTCGACGTGCTGGGCGATGCGGGTAACGACCTGCTCCTGAACAGTGAGAAGGTCGTTCCGCAGAGGCTGCTCGATGATGGTTTCGAGTTCCGCCACGAGACGGTTCAGGTTGCGCTGCGTGAGCTGGTTGATTCGCTCAGCTGAGGCTCAGGCTGGGCTGGGCTGGGCTGGGCTCAGGCGTCGGCGGATCGGTGGAGTGAGATAGCTCGCCTGGTCGCCCAGCGTGCCCTGCGGCGGTCGCCACTGGCGTCATAGGCCAGCCCGAGCCGTAGCCACGCCCGCCAGGATTCGGGAGCTGCCTCGACTTCGGCCTGGTAAACCGGAAATTCGGCGTCTGCCGCAATCGGATCGGCCCGACCACTCGGCAGCCGCGGGAGGTTGTCAACGGGCAGCCCGCCCTCACTGCGGAGCTTCGCCAGGAGCCGCTCACCCCTGACCACGAACAGGAGGTCAGCCACCAACACCCATCCCCCGATAAACGGGAGCACGATCAACGCGAACCCCATCACCTTCGCGAGTGGCTGGACAGAGGTGATCAGCAGGATCGCGTAGTTGGTGACGAAGACCAGGTAGAGCACCAGCAGCGCCGCCATCACGATGGTCGCGATGCGGGCCTTCATACGCTCGTGCTGCGCGCGGCGCGTCCGGAGTCGAGCCCGAGGTCGATGAGCTTATCGAGACCGACGACAACCCCCCGGGCTGCGCGAGCCGCACGCAGGCCGAGCAGTATCCCCGCCTCATACGCGCTCGGGGCGAGGGTGTCGTGGCTGATGGTGAGCACCTCGCCGTTGCCACCGAAGATCACCTCCTGCTTTGCGACGATCCCCTGCATTCTCAGGCTGTGGATCG
The DNA here is from genome assembly GCF_014645015.1 of Salinibacterium xinjiangense. Taxonomy (GTDB): domain Bacteria; phylum Actinomycetota; class Actinomycetes; order Actinomycetales; family Microbacteriaceae; genus Rhodoglobus; species Rhodoglobus xinjiangensis. The sequence goes on along the minus strand of NZ_BMLC01000003.1, from coordinate 283,772 downwards.
GGATGCTCGACACCTGCTGGCCGCGTGCACGCTGGTCTACGTGCGGGGCGACAACCGGCCCGAGTTCCCCCCGAGCCGCTCCCATCAGTTCGGCCGTTCGTACGGCCGTACCCGAGGGCGAATCGATCTTGGAGGCATGGTGGGCCTCGATGATCTCTATCGAGTCGAAGAAACGTGAGGCCATGGCCGCAAAAGAAGTGGCCAGCACCGAACCGATGGAGAAATTCGGGACGATGATCACTCCACGGTCCGGCGTTGCTGCGACCGTGCGCTCCAGCACGGCGATACGCTCGCTCGACCAACCGGACGTGCCCACGAGCACGTTGATCCCATGGGCGACGGCATAGTCGACGACCCCCTGTGAGACGGCCGGGATCGTCACATCCATGACGATATCCGCGCCGAGCATCTCGCTCAGGTCACCCGATCGCCCAATCGTCGCTACCAGTTCGAATTCGTCGGACTCTTCGATGATGCGAGTGGCGAGCCTGCCCATTTTGCCCGTGGCGCCGACGACGGCGACTGTGGTTGTCATCGTCACAATCTACCAAGCTGGCCCAGAGGGCGATCGACGACGGAAGGTTCTACGCTCGAAACCATGCACACCTTCGTCGACACAGCGGTTTCGGATGCCACCGCACACAACCTGCTCGCCGAATACTTCGCGTACCGGGTGCTCAGCTTCCCACAGGCCGATGGCTACGTGACCACCTTCCCTGCGCCGGACGACTTCACACCACCTCACGGCGCGTTCCTGGTCGTGGAACGGGATGGCACGCCGGTCGGTTGCGGGGGCATCCGCTCGCTGGGCCAGGGGCGATTCGAGGTCAAGCACCTCTGGCTTCAGCCGCTGGCCCAGGGCCAGGGTCGCGGGCGGGCACTGCTGGTCGAGCTCGAACGACGGGCCATCGGGCTGGGCGCAACCGAACTTGTGCTCGACACGAATTCGAGCCTCGCGGCCGCCGGTGGCCTCTACCGATCGAGTGGGTTCGCCGATATCGAGCCGTACAACGACAATCCCAATGCCACAAACTGGTACTCGAAGTCGTTGTCGACCTAGAAGGACTGCAGGTCGGGCATGCCGGTGCGGAGTTCCACCGGAAGGTGACCGAGATCGTTGTGCGTGACGAGAACCGGCGGCTTCGCACTTCGGACCCGGATGATCGTCAGCCCGCAATTGGCCTGGTTGATGCCGAGCCAGCGCCAGGTTGGGGCACCGAAGACCTCACGCACGAACCAGGCAATGACGAAATTGTGAGTGATCAGCAGGTCGTGCTGGTCGTCGCGGGCCGGGGCCAGGAACTCGGAAACCGCGTCTGACATCTGGGCCTCGCCTGCCTCGATCTCTGCCGGTGTGACGGACCGGAAGAACGACTCGAACGAGTGCGGCATGTCGTTGGTGGGTCCGGAAGGGATGCAATCCATGAGCAGTGCGCTCGGCTGGGACTCGAGGGCCGGCATCCTCTCCGTCATGATCTTCGCGGTCTCCTCCGCGCGTTGCAGAGGCGAGTGCCACGCGCGGGTGAAGGGCACACCGCCGAGTCGCTCGGCGATCGCTCGAGCCTGGCGAGTGCCTTTGCCGGAAAGCGGACCGTCCGGCAATCCGTGCTCGGCATCCTGCTGCTCGCCGTGGCGAACGAGGTAGATGTAATGGGCCATGAGTGATACCTGGTTTCCTACGTGCTGGCGGTGAACTGTAAGGCGCGAACTCCCGATAGGGCCTCGTCATCCAGCGTGCCGACCGCGGCAACCGACATGGGCCGCGCCGCCAGCTCTGCCGCGAGCTGCTGCACGGCGCCAGCGGTCACCAGGGACAGCCGCCTGAGCGACTCGTCCAGGTCGACGAATTCACCGAGCGTGAGCTCGCTGCGGCCCAGTCGCGACATCCGGGTATCTGAATCTTCGAGGGCCAGAGCGGATGCCCCGCTCAACTGGCCGATAGCGCGGCCCATCTCGTCGCTGGTGACCCCATCCTCAGCGAGGCGCTCGAACTCCGTGACCATCAGCTCGGCGACCTGGGGAGCCTTCGCGGGCGAGCATCCGGCATAAATGCCGTAGAGCCCGGCGTCCGAGTAGCTCGGGGCGAAGGAGTAGACCGAATATGCCAGTCCGCGCTTCTCCCGGATCTCCTGGAAAAGCCGACTCGACATCCCGCCGCCAAAGATCGCGTTCATCACCGAGAGGGTCGCGCGACGTTCGTCGGCGGCAGCCAACCCGGCGACGCCGAGGAGGATGTTGGCCTGTTCGATCGGTCGCTTGACCACCACGAGCGGGCTACCGCGCTCGATCAACTCGTGAGCGGAGGTGCGCCGTGGAACCGGCGCGGCCTCCGCAGAGAGATCCCAGTCCGCTCGTTCGAGGGCAGTCACGACCCGTGAGACGAGTTGGTCGTGATCGACGGCGCCCGCAACGGTGATCACCAAATCCTGCGCACGGTAGTTTGCGCGGTAATGCTTCCACACGGCCTCGCGCGAAACGGCGCCGATCGTCGCGGGACTGCCGCCAATCGGCCGTCCGAGGGGATGATCGCCCAGTACGGCCTCGAAGAACCGCTCGCTCGCGACGTCCGACGGATCGTCGTCTGCCATGGCGAGCTCTTCGAGGATGACGCCGCGTTCGGTCTCGAATTCCTGCGAGTCGATCACCGACGATGTGAACATGTCGGCCAGCACGTCGATGGCCATATCGAGGTCGCGATCCTGCACCTTGGCGTAGTAGCAGGTGTATTCCTTCGCCGTCATCGCATTGTGCTCGCCACCGACCGAATCGAACGCGACGGCGATATCGAGCGCGGTGCGAGTGGGAGTTCCCTTGAACAGCAGGTGTTCCAGGAAGTGGGTCGAACCGTAGGTCTCCGGCAGCTCGTCTCGTGACCCGACGGCCACCCAGTATCCGATGGTGGAACTGCGTGAGCCCGGTACCGATTCGCTCAGGATCCGCACGCCGCTGGGAAGCACAGTGCGACGCACGAGTGCCTCGCCTGATGCGGTGAAAGAAAGTTGAGCAAGGTCGAGCGGAAGAGACACAGCACCGTTAATCACCGTCCGAGCCTACGTCATGGGGCCCTACATCTGTCTTGACCTCAGCTTTGCGTGTTGGCCCGTCAATTGGGGCCATAAAAAGCGGACAAACAGACTGGTCTGTCTGTCCTCATTCTGCTACGGTATATCGCAGGCACCCGAAGCCTGCGCACGACCGCTACCCCGACAGCGGTCGTGCATTATCGTCGCTATGCCCGTAGCGACGATGACATGGCCGAAAGGTCATTTCACTAAGGAGTCGCGCTGTGACGGTTTTAGACGCCATCAACATTGTTGATCTGGTTCGACCTGCACAGCGCGCTCCGGCGAAAAACCGCATCCTGGAGACGGTCAACGTGCTCTTCTACGAGGACGGCATCCGGAATGTCGGTGTCGACCGCATCATCAGTGCTTCGTCGGTGACGAAGGCCACCTTCTACAAGCACTACCGGGCCAAAGACAACCTGATCGTTGAGTACATCACCCATCGCCACGCACATGAGCGTGCTGCGATGGAGGCCCTCATCGCTGCTGCACCGAGCCCCGAACGTGCCCTGCGCGACTTCATCGCGTCGGTCATCGCCGAGATCGACAGTCCAGGATTCCGCGGCTGCCCGTTCATCAACGCAGCCGCAGAGTTCCCCCAGGCAGACCATCCTGTGCGGAAGATTGTGACCGCTCATCGCGAGTGGCACATCGACACCCTTGCCGAGCTGCTGCGTGGGATGGGTCATCCAGTGCCGGGAGACGCAGCCGACGAACTGTTGCTGACAAAGGATGGCGCGTTCGCCGGCGGATACGCCGGTGACTCGATCGCGGCATCCGCTGCCCTCCACCGCATTGCGAACCGTGTGCTTGCAGAGTCAAAGAGCGCATAGGCAAGCACGCCGCAGAGCGCGATCGCTCTGGCTCTAGCTCGACATCCTGTCCAGTTCACTCACCTGCTGCCGCGACAGCTGCAGCCTCGTCGCCGCCGCGAAATCATCGACCTGCTCTGGACGTGAGGCTGAGACCACAGGCGCGACGACGTTCGGCTTGACCAGCAGCCATGCTAAAGCCACCGATGCGACGCTCGAGTCGTGTGCTTTGGCCACCGAATCGAGGGTCGACAGGATCCTGAGACCACGGCGGCTGAGATATCTTGCCACCTCTGCCCCACGCCGGTTCGTCGACAAGTCTGATTTCTGGCGGTACTTGCCCGTAAGGAATCCGCTGGCCAGTGCGAATCTCGGCATCACGCCAAGCCTCTGTTGTGCCGCAACCAGGGCCAGGTCGCCTTCGTACTCGCTGCGGTGCATGAGGTTGTAGTGGTTTTGCAGCGCGACCATCGGCGCTACGCCGACCATAGCCGAGGCAATTCTCGCTTCGATCAACCGGTTTCCGGTGTGGTCGGATCCCCCAAAGAATCTCACCTTCCCCGCGCGGATCAGCTCGTCGACGGCGAGAAGGGTTTCTTCGAAGTCGACCTCTGTATCGTCGATGTGCAGGTATAGGAGATCGATGTGCTGCACGCCGAGCCTGTCGAGAGACGCATTGACCGCTCTCGTCAACACTCGAGCCCTCAGCCCCGGGTTCTCAGCGTTCTTGCCTACCTTCGTGGCCACGATCATGCTGGAGCGGTTACGCCGCGACTTCATCCAGTTGCCGATCATCGTCTCGCTTCGACCCGCGGCGTACGAGTCTGCGGTGTCGATGAAGTTACCGCCGTGGGCGGCATACGCATCGAGAATCCTGTTCGTCGTCGCGTCGTCGCCCGTCCAGCCGAAGACGTTACCGCTCATCGCGATCGGATACACCCGAAGGTCGGATGCTCCGATGGTACGGAATCGAGCCGCGCCCCTGGTGGTGTCGATGCTGCCGGTGGGCGCGGTGTCGATGGACACGGTTTCGGAGGATGCAGTGGATGCGGTGCCAGCCACAGCCATGCCCGGATTCGCCGCGGCGCTCTCACTCGACTCGCCTGCAGGAGTATCGCTCCGCGCGACATCTGCTTTCGTTTGGCTGAACTGTCTTATCCCGAGCCGGGCCACTCGTCCTCCCGAACGTCCTTCTCACTGTATTCCCGGCCGAGGGTGCGCGAAATATCGCGAGCTAAATCGTTATTCGTCCGTGGCGAATTCGGGTTGCAAAAGGGCCCACCCCCGAAGGGATGGGCCCTAGTGTCTTACGCGAGCGCCTGGCGAGAGGCCCCGCGCAGATCTATTCCGCTGCTATCCCTCGGCGGGAGCTTCCGGACCCGCTGACGAGGCAGCTGAGCTGTCGGTGTCAGCGGGCTCTGCGACTACAGAATCGCCAGCATCGTCGACGGGAGCAAGCGAAAGCTTTCCGCGGTCATCGATCTTCGTGATCTCGACCTGGATCTTCTGGCCGACGGCGAGGACATCTTCGACGTTCTCGACACGCTTGCCACCGGCGAGCTTGCGAACCTCGCTGATGTGCAGCAGGCCATCCTTGCCGGGCGTGAGCGAAACGAACGCACCAAACGTCGCGAGCTTGACGACGGTTCCGAGGAACCTCTCGCCGACCTCGGGGTTCAGTGGGTTCGCGATCGCGTTGACCGCGGCACGAGCGGCCTCGGCCGACGGACCGTCCACGGCACCGATGTAGACGGTTCCGTTGTCTTCGATCGAGATGTCCGCTCCGGTGTCATCCTGGATCTGGTTGATCGTCTTGCCCTTCGGGCCGATCAGCTCACCGATCTTGTCAACCGGGATCTGGACGCTGATGACGCGAGGCGCGGTGGGCGCCATCTCGTCCGGTGCATCGATCGCAGCGTTGATGACGGCGAGGATCGCGGTGCGAGCCTCCTTCGCCTGCTTGAGCGCGCCATCCAGAACAGAGGACGGCAGGCCAGCGAGCTTCGTGTCGAGCTGGATCGCGGTAACGAACTCCGAGGTACCTGCAACCTTGAAGTCCATGTCGCCGAGCGCGTCTTCAGCACCGAGGATGTCGGTCAGTGCCGCATAGCGGACCTGACCATCGACGTCGTCGGAGATGAGGCCCATGGCGATACCGGCGACGGGTGCGCGCAGCGGCACACCAGCGTTCAGCAGCGACAGGGTCGATGCGCAGACAGAACCCATCGAGGTGGATCCGTTGGAACCGAGAGCCTCGGACACCTGGCGGATTGCATAGGGGAAGTCTTCACGCGACGGAAGCACGGGAACGAGTGCGCGCTCGGCGAGGAAGCCGTGCCCGATCTCGCGACGCTTCGGCGAACCGACACGACCGGTCTCACCGGTCGAGTAGGGCGGGAAGTTGTAGTGGTGGAGGTAACGCTTCTTCGTGACGGGGTTCAGCGAGTCGATCTGCTGCTCCATCTTGAGCATGTTCAGCGTGGTGACACCCAGGATCTGGGTCTCACCGCGCTGGAAGATCGCCGAACCGTGAACGCGCGGGATGACCTGCACCTCGGCGTCGAGCGCACGAATGTCGGTCAGTCCACGGCCATCGATGCGGATGCCCTCGGTGAGCACGCGGTTACGCATGACCTTCTTCGAGACACTCTTGTACGCCGCTGACACCTCGGCGTTGGCGGATGCCGGCAGCCTCTCGGCGTCAACCTCGGACGCGATGTGACCCTTGACGCGATCCTTCAGCTGGTCGTCAGCGTTCTGGCGCTCGATCTTGTCTGCGATCTGGTAAACGCCCTTGAGGTCTTCCCAGGCGAGACCGGCAACGGAATCGTAGGTGGATTGCTGGTACGGCGGGAACAGCGGGAAGTCCTTGATGGGCTTGGCCGCGGTCGATGCGAGCTGCTGCTGCGCCTTGATGAGCTGCGTGAGGAACGGCTTGGATGCCTCGAGGCCCTGGGCGACGACGGCCTCATCCGGCTTCGTTGCACCAGCCTTGATGAGCTCCCAGCTACCTTCGGTCGCTTCGGCTTCCACCATCATGATGGCGATGTCTTCGTTGCCGTTCTCGTCGGTGACGAGGCGGCCGGCAACAGTCAGGTCGAAGACGGCGTCAGCGAGCTGGCTGTGCTTCGGGAATGCGACCCACTGGTTGTCCCCACCGGGAGCCGAGATGAGGGCTAGACGAATGCCACCGACTGGTCCGTAGAACGGAAGGCCGGAGATCTGCGTGCTCAGCGACGCTGCGTTGATGGCCAGCGCGTCGTAGAACTCGTCCGGAGCAATCGACAACACGGTGATGACGATCTGGACCTCATTGCGCAGGCCTTCGACGAAGGTCGGTCGCAGTGGGCGGTCGATCAGACGGCAGACCAGGATGGCTTCCGTCGATGGGCGACCCTCGCGACGGAAGAAGCTGCCGGGGATCTTGCCAGCGGCGTATGAACGTTCTTCAACGTCGACCGTGAGCGGGAAGAAGTCGAACCCTTCGCGCGGGTGCTTTCCTGCGCTCGTGGCTGACAGGATCATGGTGTCTTCGTCGAGGTACGCAGCGACGGCACCCTGTGCCTGCTGGGCGAGTCGCCCGGTTTCGAATCGAACAGTGCGTGTGCCGAATTTACCGTTATCGAGAACGGCTTCGGCTGAAGTGATTTCTGGACCCTCCAAGGGGGGCTTCTCCTTTGTTTAATGTCGCGGGCCCGTGTGACCGGCGACTCATCGGCGTTTATTGGAACGCAAGAGCGGGAGCGGGCAGAAAGGGGCGCCGTGACATGTCTGAAAGACGCTTTGGCAATGCACCCAAGGGTGGGCGCTGCTCTGGCCAGCAGTAGAAAGTCACTGGCAGATTCGAGACTCGAATCTCATCCAGTAATTCACCACCGTTGACCAGCTTCTTGCCAGCCTGCTCCGGTTGCCATGCTACGGAGTTCCGCACATAACAGCCTCCATGGTACCAGTAGCGGCGTGTCGGGGGCCATAGGCGTCTAGTGTGCGACGCCAGTTCGGGATTCATCTGGCCGGTATGACCCGAACGGGTCGTCTGGCAGGGGCGGACATTTCCCGTTCAGGAACGCCCACTGTTGCGGTGATTGGGCTACGAGTTCGCCATCGGCCCTCGAGTACGGGCTCCACGATGACCCCTCCCTCACCAGGCGAAGGTACTGGCCGCGAGCAGGCGGCGGTGACACATCGAACCCCAGCGCCGCGACGCAGGGGCGCAGCCGCGCCGTGAAGTCGTCGTACATGAACATCACCTGCGCATCACTCAGGAATCCGACGATACGCGGGTCGACGGGGTATTGGCGAAGGCAGGTCCACTGCGCCAGCGAGACCGCCGTCGCGTCGAGATTGCCAGGGTCATCGATGGTGAAGCCGCCGCTGATCTCCCTCGCTTGTAGACCTGCCGCCTGGAGGCAGCTGGTCTGCACCGTCGACCAGGTGTCCGGGGTGGTGAACGCCACTGTGGCGACGTCAAGCTCATCGGCAATCCCGTCGGCACTTCCGTCGGCACGGGCGCTGCTGGCCAGGATGTTCTGCCAATACGGTTCGAGCTGGCTCGCGACATACGCGTCGACCTCGGCATCTGTGGCGTCGGGTGGAACGGCAACGGCGGTCGTGCATCCTGCCAATAAAACGGCAGCGAGCGCTCCGGATGCCACCACTACTGCAACGCCGCGGATGCTTTCACGCATACCTCAGTGTCGCACTCGAGTGGCCGCCCAGCACGTCACCGTCGCTACCGCCCTACTTCCTGCCCTCATGCCCCCTGCCCTCCTGCCCCCCGAAGGGGGCACAAACCGCAAAGAGGTCCGTGGCGAAGTCCTAGTACAGAGGAACACAGTGGCAGGCTACGGTGCCTGGCACGACTGGGGAATTCTCGCGGCGGCATAATCGGGTCCGCCTTTCGAGAGAGACCGGCGGGGGCCGGTCGATCCAGGTGGCCGGTCGTGCAACACGACTGGCCACCGGGTCTCAGACACGAGCGGGTAACCATCGTGATCGGCGAGTGGCATGGAACCCAGATGACGCTTACCCGTGCCAGAGCACCGGGTCACCGCGCGGTCTTATCGCGCCACCGCGGCCCGAAGCCGGTGCATGTCGGGATCAGCGCGTCTGCCCGATGAGCAGTTCAACCCTGAACAAACCACGTTTGCGCACGACCTCGACCGGGATGCGCTGGTTCTGACCGCTGATGTCGAGCCTCGACAGGGCCTCATCCACGACGGATTCGAGCCCCCGCGGCACGAGCCCCACGGGACCGCTGACGCGTGAACCAGTAAACAGGCGCACCTCGATCTCGGTATCTGCGCCCTCCTGTTGCTGAGTACGACGCGCAGTCGCCGTCGTGAGGGGCGCCTCACCGGTCTCGACGATGTCTTTGAGCTCCTGCTGGAACTGGTTACTGCCAGCAAGCCGGATGCGGATGCGCGAGTTGACGGGCACGAGCACGCCGCGAAACTGATTCAGCGAACCCTTACCGAGGTCGTTGCGGTCGAAAGCTGGCATAACCGGATCGTATCGCGTCGTAGTGGCCTACTCAGGCGAGCTGGCCGCGCATGATGGAGTCGCCGGAATGATTAGGGTCACCGTCGAATGGTTCAGCCGAGACGTCGACGAGGTCGTATTTCGACAGGTCGAGCCCGTCCGGCACCGTGACAGTCCCGGCCGATCCACGCACCACACCGAGACTCACGAGCTCGCTCGCGTCTGAGGTGATCAGCCATACCTCGTGGTATCCATCGGGAGTATCGGGGGTATCCAGCGACAATTCGATCACCCTGGCACCCCCGGGCTGCCGCTCCACGATGGCTTCGCCACTCGAGCCAGGCCAACCCGGAAATGCGTCGAGCTGTGCGCTGGCCAATACGGTGACCGGCAGGGGCTGCAACGCAATCCACGCGGCACCCACTCCCCCGAGAACCAACACAACCGCGGCTGCGGCGGCCAGCAGCGGGGTCAGGCGTCGACTGCGTCGATGTGCCAGGGCCATTACCCGAGCAGGATTCGATGGCACGCCCGAGCCGAGGGAGAGCTCCTCACTGATGCGCGACCACACCCGCTCTGGAGGGTCGACGAGCTCACCGGAATCCAGGGTCGATCGCGCGACCAGCGCAGTGTGCTGCAGGTTGACGAGCTCGCCTCGGCAGTCGTCACAACTATCGATGTGAGCGCGGTCGTCAGGCGAATCGACGTGCTCGCCGAGGGCCAGCAGCGCAAGCGTGTCAGGATCCAGGTGTCGCATACGTCGCCTCCAATCGGGTTCGCATCTTCTGCAGGCTGCGTCGGATATGACTTTTGACAGTTCCTAGAGGTAGTTCGAGGCGGTCGGCGATTTGGAGGTGTGTGAGGTCGTCGAAAAAGGCGAGCCTCATCACCTGCTGGGCATCCGGATCCAGTCGAGCAATTTCGTCAGCGACCAGCAGCGTATCTGCCAAATCGATTTCTCCGGTCATCTGCACGCCAGCGAAAGATGTGGCGGCGAGCTCCTGCTGGAGTCGCCGGATACGGGCACGGGCATTGTGGGTGTCGGCGATTTTATTTTTCGTGATCCCCACGAGCCATGACGGCAATCGGGACCGAGACGGATCAAAACCTGTGCGGGAGGTCCAGGCCGCGACGAACGTCTTCTGAGTGACATCCTCCGCATCTCCCACATCCCCGAGAGAACGAAGTGCCAGCGTGTAGACAAGCGGTGACCACCGCGTGTAGACCGTGAAGAGCGCCTTCTCGTCGCCGGCCACGAACGCGCTGGCCAGCACGGCTTCATCCTCGGCGTCGAGGGCTGCCATCACCCCTCCAGGTGTCACGATCAGGCCGTCGTCACAATCAGGCCGGGTTTGCGATGACGACGATGTTATCGGAGTAGTTGAGCACGTTCTCATCGAATTGCCCGCCACAGGTAATCAGAACGAGACGCGGAGCACCATCCCGGTCGAACACCTGGTCCAGCGGAAGCTGCTTTTTCTCCACATTCTGCACCGATTCGACGATGTAGCGATAGTCGGCGCCATCAGCCGCGGTCACGATGACCTCAGCGCCCGCAGACAACTCCTTGAGGTAGGCGAAGGGGCCAAGACCCTGCTCGAACGAATCCACATGAGCGGTGATCACCGTCGAACCGGTTGCACTCTCGGGCGCAGGACCGTACTGGTACCACCCGGCTGTGCGAATATCGAACGGGATCTCCATGAGCCCATCGTCTCCCACGCCGACCGGACCGACAGGTATATCGATCTGCACCGACGGCACCCGGATGCGGACCGGAGGAACGGTGGCAACCGGCGCAGTCAACTCCGAACTCTGCACAGGAACATCGATCACTGCCGTCGGGGCCGGCTTCGGAGTTGCTGCCGAAGTTGCCGTCGGAGTCGCGGCCGGAGACGGCGCGAGCCTGGCCGGAGCACTGGAGCAACCGGCCAGGAGGAGCACCATGACGGTGGCCGCGATGACTCGGACCTTCATGATGCTCCCCCTCGCCTTCAGCTGTGATCCAGAGGTGATCAGTTGGATCGGCGACCAGCGCGTGCGCGCGCAACCGAGAATCCGGCGGCGGCGAGCAATACGGCGAGACCGGCGATCGACCAGGCGATCATGCCCGGGTCAGGGTCTGCTGCGAACCCGGCTGAACCGGCGTCGACTCCACGGGGGGCCGAGTGAAGGCCACCAATCGTCTGGATCGCGAGGTCGAGGTTGCCGTCCTCCGCGCTGCCCCACGCGTAGACGATGGTGTTCACACCCTCTGCGATCGCAACATCAGCCGGGCCGATGACGGGCTCGGTCGTGCCTGTGAGGGCGACCGCAGCGGAGATGGTCCCGACGGGAAGGTTGGCCTTCACCTCGTTCGGGTTGGTCAGGTTGGTGAACGCTGCAGCGCCGTTGGCCAGCACGTCGACAGCGGGAGCAGCTGCCGTGTGACGCACCGTCAGTTTGCCCTCACCCGCTGGAATCGTGGTCAGGTCGTTGGTAAACAGGGTCGCCGTGGGTGTGCCGTCCTCTGCCAGGTGAGCCACGGCCGTGTAGCTCGTGCCCGCCGCGAGGGTGAGGTCGATCGGCCCGATGGCGGGGGCGGAGTCGTCGGCAGCGTCCGCGGCGGTGATCGCGACAGTGTAAACACCGGCGGGCAGGTCGAGCGGCCCGGCAAGGTCACCGGGTTGGAAGTCGTCGAGCGTCAGCGCGCCGTTGACGTAGACGTCGACGGGAAGGTCAGGAACAGCGTGGAGCACGTAAAGGTCGGCGGTAGTGGCTGAGATTGCCTGGGCGGGCATCGCCACGCCCACGGCAGCGAAAACGCCGATCGCGGCGCCCGCAACAATTTTGTTTCGCACTTTTTATCCTCTCGTCGTCTGACGTAATTCGCCTGACACTTAGTAGTTCTCCCGAGGGGACCCGTTTGGATGCACGAATTCAAGAAAGTTTCGGGGTGCCGCCACAGGCACCACGTTTAAGCTGGCCACATGAGTGAAACGATCATCGTCACCGCGGCCGAACGCTCCCCCATCCGCATCCGTCGTGGCGTAGGCCTGGGAATAGCGTCCTTCGTGCTGTCTGTGATCGCCGGAAGCTGGGTGATCATTCTGTGGGCCGTCAGCATCGGGGCGACGCAACCCGGTTCCGGGCGTGCAATCGCCATCGTGTTCTTCACCCTGAGCGCCATCATCGGCTTCGTTTTCCTGGCGCTGACCGCCATCACGGCCACATTCTCATTCAGGCGAAACCTTCGACTCGGCCTGGTGTGGTCCGCGATCGCATCCGTCATCGGCGTCGTAGCCCTGGTGGGGGGCGTCGTGCTCGCAGTCTCTGTCGCTACTGCCTAGGCGCCTGCGCTACTGCCTAGGCACCTGCGCCAGTACCTAGACGCGTGGCTACTGCGTGACCAGCACTATCTTGCCGCGAAGGTGGCCCTTGAGCAGCCGCGTGTATGCCTCGCTCGCCCGCTCGAGCGGGAAAACTGAATCGATCTCCACCTCGATGACGCCGCCCGCCGCCAGTTCGGCGATTTCTTGCAGGTCAGCGAGGGTGGTCGCCGCCGCACCCACCGCGCCGACTCCGTATTTCTCAGGTGCCTCGTAGTCGGCGACGGTGTTGATACGGGCCGCCGGGGCACCGAGCGCCATGGCGACCTCGACGAAACCGTGACCGAAATTGTCCAGGGCTGCCGTGATCCCCGCCGGGGCAACCGCACGAACCGCATCGGTCATGCCGTCGCCGTACTCCACCGGAATCACGCCCAGGGACCGCAGGTAGTCGTGGTTCGACGCCGATGCCGAGCCGATAACGGTTGCGCCAGCACGCTTCGCGAGTTGGACCGCGATGGCACCGACCCCGCCCGCGGCCGCACTGACGAGCACCACGTCATGCTCGCCCAGTTCGAGCGACCGCACACTCGCCCATGCGGTGCGACCCACGGTGTTGAGGGATCCGGCCTGCTCGACCGTCAGGCCATCGGGGGTGGCGATGAGTTTGTCGGCAGCGATGATCACGAAATCTGCCTGCGAAGAGAACGCGAGCCCGCCCATGACGTAATCGCCCACGTCGAAACCCGTGACTCCATCGCCGGCCTCGTCGATGACTCCCGCGAAGTCGGCGCCGTTGCCTACCGGAAACGTCACATCCTGCTTCGACGACGTGGGCAAACCCTGGAATACCTTCGCATCGAAAGGATTAATCCCGGCAGCGAGCACCTTGACGCGCACCTCACCCTGCGCAGGGTGAGGCGGCGGCACCTCGACGATGTGGAGAACTTCAGGCCCACCGAACTGGCTGTACTCGACGCGACGACTCATATATCTAAACTACGCGTCGTCGGTGATCTTCAACATCACCCGTTGCTTCTGGCCATCCTTCGCCCGGCGTTCGATGAACATCAAGATGCGGTACTCGAGCCTGAACTTCGCGAGGAACACGTCGCCGAGACGCTCGACCACAGCGGAGTCATCCTGAATTTGAGCGCTAGCCTCGATCGGGCTGAAGCCCACAGCCACCTTCCCCATACGGTTGCAGGGCTGGAGCTGCACCCGTGAACTGTTGCGAAGCCGCTTGACCTTGCCGCTGCTGGCCGGGGTGGTCACGACAAGGGAGTCGCCGTCGCGAGCGATCCACACGGGCGTGGAGACGCCGACGCCGGATCTGCGAAATGTCGTCAGCGAGACGAAGCGCTCGCTGCCGAGAGCGAGGAGTTTTGCGGATGAGGTCATGACCCGACACTAACGAGTCACGGCGGCGGTAAAGCAAGCCCCCACGGGACGAATGCGGTAGCTGCAAAGATGAGGACGCACGCAGATTCGCGCCACAACCGGGAAGACAGCCATGACCAACCCAGACACAGCGACAGACACAGCCGCACCAGGCTCCATGCTCCCCGGAATGCTCAGGGTGCACCGCGGGCAACTCGTGGCGGTGGCGGTCATCGGGCTCGTGCTCGGGATCGTTGCGATTCTCTTCCCTGGCGCGTCATTGCTGACGGTCGCCATTGTGTTCGGCATCTACCTGATCGCGTCTGGCCTGTTCCGCATCACCGCTGCGTTCGTGGCCGACGGACTCGGCACCTCGATGAGATGGTTGTCCGGTCTTCTCGGGCTGCTCATCATGGTCGCCGGCATCATCTGCCTCTCCAACCCGTTCCAGTCCCTCGTGGTGCTCGCGATCGTCATCGGCGCCGGCTGGATCCTCGAAGGAATCGTCGACCTCGCCGGAGGGGTGCGTGGAACGATTCATCCACGGTGGTTTGGCTGGGTGAGTGGCATCGTGTCGATCGCGGCCGGAGTGGCGATGTTCGTGCTGCCCGCAGCCGGCGTGCTCGCGCTCGTCTCGATTGGCGGCATACTGCTCATCGTCGTCAGCGCCACCACCCTGCTGACACTTCCCAGCAAGTCGAAGACGGCCGCTTAACGTAAAACGGGCCGCCACCCGTAGGTGACGGCCCGTTCGTCAAGTTCGACGCGATTAGCGACGCAGTCCGAGACGCTCGATCAGCACGCGGTAACGCGTGATGTCAATGTCCTGGAGATAGCCCAACAGGCGACGACGCTGGCCAACGAGCAGCAGCAGACCACGACGTGAGTGGTGGTCGTGCTTGTGCTCCTTGAGGTGCTCCGTCAGATCCTTGATGCGACGAGTCATCATCGCAACCTGGACCTCGGGGGAACCCGTGTCACCTGGGTGGGTAGCGTACTCGTCGATGATCGCCTTCTTGACACTGGCTTCTAAAGCCATAAGGTGATCCCCTTTCTCCTCGTTGCGCGGCGCCCACCTCGAAGTGAGGGAGCTCTCTTGATCCGCGGCCGTTAGACGGCAACCCCTTACGTTAGCAGAGGCATGGGTTGGGTGTTGATTTTGGGCCTTTCGGCCCTGTCACCATCCGCATCAGGGCGGGTCTACTGGAGGTGCCGGCAACGGGGCTGGCCCGGAAGGAGAATCGTGGACGAGGCGCAGGTCATCGCATTGAACGAACCCGAGATGTGGGTGCTGCTGGACAAGACACCGATGGGGCGGCTCGCGGTGGCTGCCGCAGGTGAGCTCGACATCTTTCCGGTGAACTACATCGTGGACGATGGGAGCCTGCTGTTCAGGACTGCCGCCGGCACCAAACTCGTGGAGTTGACCGTGAATGCCAGAGTTGCGTTTGAGATCGACGGCTACGACGATACGACAGCGTGGAGTGTCGTCGTGAAAGGATCGGCCGCGCGACTCGACCACCAGGCCGAGATCGACCGGGCAGATACGCTTCCCCTGACGCCGTGGATTCCGACGCTCAAATATACGTACGTTCGCGTGAATCCCACCTCCCTGAGTGGGCGCTCGTTCCGGGTGGGGCCAGAGCCGGACAGATACGACGTCTAGGGCTCTACTTCTCAACAACGCCAACACTTCGGGTTTATCCACAGCACTATTCACCTTCTGACTCGGATAAATGCAATGTCGGTGGCTGCTGCGAGAGTATGGCCCTGACCGAAGCAGCGCAGGTTCTCGACAGGGTGGGCTCGATGCTCGCCGATGTCGCGCGCGACGGTATGGTCGGCTCCGGAGACATGGAGCTGCTCGATCTCACCCGCGAAGTCGAAGGGATGGGTCGACTGACCGACGCACTGCAGGCACTGGCCGCTGCCGAAGTAGACGAGCGCTCGCGCCACGAACTCGGACAGTCGGGCCTCGCGCAACGACTGGGTGAGACTCGAGGCATCCAACTCCTGGAGAAGCTGACGCTCGTGTAGCAGCGCGAGGCCAGTCGGCGGGTGAAGCTCGGTCGCGCCATCCGCGCCCGAGTGTGCCTCGACGGGCAAATCATGCCCGCCGAGTTCCCGGTGGTGGCTGGCGCGATCGTCTCCGGCCACCTCGGAGTGGATGCCGCGAGTGCCATCATCCACATGCTCGCGCAGGCGGCGCAACGCCACGCCCTACCCGAGCGCCTCCAGGTCGCCGAATCGGCCCTCGTCGAGGCGGGGCTCACGCTTCCGGCAGACCTGCTCGCCGTGCAGGCGCGAGTGTGGCGCGAACTGCTCGATCCCGACGGGGCCGAGCCGCGTGCCGACGTGCTGCACACGCGCCGCGCGTTCTGGATCGGCCGAGATGAGCATGGACTGACCCGATTCGGTGGCTACGCCGACCCCGCCAACGCGGCCCTCCTGAAAGCGGCTCTCGCCGAACGAGCCGGTCCGAACGTCGCGCCACGCTTCCTCGACGTGCAGGATGCGCCCGCCGATGCCGAAACACTGACTGACCGGCGCGGCGCGCGACCCGCGCACCCTCGAGCAGAAACAGTTCGACGTCATCATGGGGCTGCTCTCAGCCGGCGTGCGATCGTCGGAAGGGCAACCCGGCATCATGCGAAGCCTCACCGCCGTGGTGGCGGCGATCAGGTTGAGTGATCTCGACAGCGGTTCGGGGGTCGGCTGGCTCGATGATGTCGAAGAGCCGGTCTCGACCGCCAGCATCCGAGAGCAGGCCTGTGACGGCGGCATAAAAATCCTCACGCTCGGGTCACACGGTGAAGTGCTCAAGCTGGGCCGCACCCAACGATTGTTCAGCCGTCAGCAACGGCTCGCGCTTGCCGCAGTAGACGGCGGATGCATCTGGAACGGCTGTCACGCACCACCGAATTGGTGCCACGCCCACCACGTGAAAGAGTTCGCCGACCGCGGTAAGACCAACATCGACAACGGGACGAGTCGCCAATAGGACCTGTGCAGAATCGCGCATTGCGTGTGTGCTCCGTCGACTGGTCTGGTGAATGGGAGGATTACCTCATGGCAGCTCCCACGGTTTTCGTTAGCTCAACTTTCTACGATCTTCGCTACGCCCGGGAGTCGCTCAAGCGATTCATTGAACAGTTTGGGTACATTTCAGTTTTGAGTGAGGCTGGCGCGGTTTACTACAACCCGAAGACAACGGCCGCGGAATCCTGCCTCCAGGAAGTATCAAATGCGAACATACTTATTCTGCTGATTGGTGGACGTTACGGCATGGCACTGCCAGGGTCCAGCGAATCGGTGACTAATGCCGAATACCAGCGGGCGGTGAAGGACAAGGTGCCAGTCTTTGCCTTGGTTGAGCAATCGACGTTGAGTGACTATGCCGTTTATCAGGCGAACCTAGGTTCGCCTGAAGCGTTAGCCAAAATGAAGTTTCCCAATGCCGATAGCGTGAAAATTTTCGAGTTCATCGATTCTGTTCGCACTCAGACTGAGAACAATGCGCTCGTGCCATTTCGGACGATCTCGGACATAGAGAACTATTTGCGAGCGCAGTGGGCGGGAATGATGCACGATCACCTCTCCAGCAACTCACGCGAGGCCCAGGTGGTCGACACACTAGCGGTGCTCACGAGCGTGAACACGCGTGTGGAGCTAATCGCCTCTCAGATCCTCCGATCTGTTGGAACGCAGATGGACCGGGTATACGTGAATCTGCTTCAAGCCATGATCGGCAACTCGGTTATAGGAGATTTTCAGTACTTCGGCGGGAGCCCAACCCCGGGCCAGGTGTTGCGGTGGCCCACAGTTGAAGAGTGCGCAATGGCACAGGGCAAAGTAATCGGAGAATACGGGGGCCCTGAGGACACTGAGACGCAGTACATAATCTCAAGTTCAGGAGCAGTCACCAACGCTAGGCGCCGCCAAATGACAAGCACGTACGAACAGCTTCGAGACGAACTTGGGGAGATTCTCGAATTGTCTGGGCTCAAGTTGGACGATGTTCTCGAGTATGAGAAATCGACCACTTCGATATATGCAACTTGAGCAGCGGCGAAGCCGCCTCTTCACTCGAATGAGCAACGTAACTCGGGAGCCCGGTAAGGCGATTGAAGGCAACGAATTAGGCGCCGAAGGCGCATCATCCCGCGACAGACCATCGTGGACGCTGCCCGCCGGGATGGCGACAACAGCGGCATCCTCTGTGCCATGCGGAAGGCTGCGGAGCTGCCGCCGGAGGCGCCGGCATTGATGGATACCCTCACCACAGGCCAGGGTTGGGGGTCGTGTTAGCAAATTATCGACAACGGGACGCTGCTCTGCACCGGCCACCACCACGTGATCCATAGAGGCTGGAGCGTGCAGGTCGTCGACAACGTGCGCTGGTTCACGCCACCAGCGAGCATCGACCCCAGCCGCAAACCCAAGCGCGGCGGGAAACTTCCCGTACCGAGACCACCACGACCACTGGGCTGTTTTCTGCTGGTTGAGCAACGCGCTCTGGCACGAGTCGAAACTCCGCCGCATCTTCTGATTTCGAGACGATCGCTCCGAGACCTGCTCAACCAGCGGAAGTCGTTCGCGTCACACATCGTCACGCGACGCAACATTGTTTCGCCGCGGTTAGGTGCCGAGCCGCGCCGACAATAGGCTCACGGCCATGATCAGCATCGAACAACTGACCAAGGTCTACGGTCACGGCGACAAGGCGACGGTCGTCCTCGACCGGCTCGACTTCCGCGTCGACGCCGGCGAGATCTTCGCCGTCGTCGGACCGAGCGGCGCCGGCAAGTCGACCCTCGCGCAGTGCGTCAACCTGCTCGAGCGACCCACGTCCGGTTCGGTGCTTGTCAACGGCGAGAACCTCTCCCAGCTCGGCGAGCGCCAGCTGCGCGCGGCCCGCCGCCGCATCGGAACGATCTTCCAGTCTGACGGCCTCTACAGCCGTCGCACGGCCGCCCAGAATGTCGCGCTGCCGCTCGAATACCTCGGCGTCACCACCGCCGAGGCGAAGCGCCGCGTCGCCGAATTGCTCGACCGCGTCGGGCTCTCCGACCGCGCCGGACACTACCCGCACCAGCTCTCCGGCGGCCAGCGCCAGCGCGTCGGCATCGCCCGCGCGCTCGCGTTGCGCCCCCAGGTGCTGCTCTCCGATGAGGCGACATCCGGCCTCGACCCCGAGTCGACGGCATCCATCGTCTCCCTGCTCAAGGAGCTTCGTGACGACCTCGACCTCTCCATCCTGTTCATCACCCACGAGATGGACACCGTGCTCCAGGTTGCGGACGCCGTCGCCCGACTCGACCACGGCCACATCGTCGAGTCCGGGCGCATCGTCGACCTGCTGCGCGACCCGGCATCCGCCCTCGGCCGCGCCCTCCGCCCGGCCCGCCCGCACGCCACACCGCAGCTGGGCGAGACGCACTGGTTCGTGAGCTACACCTCCGGCGCGGTGCCGGCCGACTGGGTGCTACGGCTGGCCAGCGAGCTCGATGCCCCGGTCTCCGTGCTTGGCGCGTCGATCGAGACCGTCGCCGGCCAGACGGTCGGGCACGCGAGCATCGGCGTGCGCGCGGTCGACCCGGCCCTGCTTATCGAGACGGCCCGCCGCCTGGGGCTGGATGCCCGGCCCGTGCCCGAGGATCCGGAGGCTGCGGCTCTGGCCGACCGGTCGGCGGAGGAATCTTCGAGGACCTCGGATGGCGGGCGTTCGACGTCCGCGGATGCGTCCGCCCCGGCCGCGGCAGGCGACACAGCCCCGGCGGCCTCAATCTCGTCCACCGCGCCCGCACTGGAGCGTGTCGTATGAGCGCTGCCCTGAGCGTGCTCGCCACCGGCATCCGCACGGCCCTGCCGACGAACAACAACGTGCCGATCGCCGAGATTCCGGCGCTCGTGTTCCCGGCGCTGATCGACACCCTCATCATGGTCGGCATCGTCATGGTCATCGTCGTGCTGGTCGGGGTGCCGCTTGGTGCGCTCGTGCACAACCTCGCGCGTGGCGGCCTATTCGAGAACCCCGCGCTGCACCAGTCGATCAGCTGGATCGTCAGCATCGGCCGGTCGCTGCCGTTCCTCATCCTGATGGCGTCGATCGTTCCGTTCACGCGCTTCATCACCGGAACCAACATCGGCATCGCCGCGGCCGTCGTGCCGATGGTGATCGCCGGGATCGCGTTCTTCACCCGCATTGTCGAGAACTCGCTACGTGGCGTATCGCCCACGCTCGTGCGGGTCGCGAGGGCGTCCGGGGCGTCGCCTCTGCAGATCGTCCGCACCGCGCAGTTGAGCGAGGCGCTGCCCGCGATCATCGGCGGGCTCACGATCAACACGATCGCGATGATCGAGTATTCGGCGATCGCCGGCACGATCGGCGCCGGCGGCATCGGATACGTGGCGGTGACCTACGGCTATCAGCGCTTCGACAACACCGTCATGCTCGCGACGATCATCATCCTCGTCGCGACGGTCGCCACGGTGCAGCTGCTCGGAGACCGGCTCGTGCGACTGGCGACGCCGCACGCACGCGAGCGCCAGCCGAGGCGCGCGAAGTCGATGCCCGTCCCAGGCTGAGCGCGGGGACGCTTCCACCGAACCACCCTTGCCTGGCATGAGCCTGCCCACCCGGCATCCGCTCGACCCTGCCCACCCGCCCGTTCACCCCACTGCGTCACCACGACCCCAGCACCTCGAAAGGAAACACCATGTCCCAAGACACGATCACCAAACCCACCTCGCAGGACCCCGACGAGCCGCACGGCTTCGAGCTCAAGACGCGCCGCCGCTGGCCCTGGATCGCCGGCGCCTCGGCGGCCGTCGTCGCGGTCGCCGCCGCGATCGGCATCCCGCTGCTCAATCCGAGCGTCTCGCCGAACGAGGTCGCCGGCGCCACGCTCGTCATCGCGACGGCGGAGGGCAACGCGGCCGAGCAGGCCCTCGTAAAGTTCGTCGCCGAGAACGTGGCCGCCGACTATGGGATCACGGTCGCCTTCAAGGGACTCTCCGACAGCAACACGATCAACCGTGCGGTGAGCGAGGGCGAGGTCGCCGGCACGATCTACCAGCACAAGCTCTGGCTGAGCCAGGTGCTCGAGGCCAACCCCGACTTCCGGGAGACGGCGGCGACACCGGTCTTCCGGTGGGGCTTCGGGCTGTGGTCCGAGAAGTGGGGCAGCGTCGAGGAGATCCCGGATGGCGCCACCATCTCGCTCTACTCCGACCCCGCCAACGAGGCACAGGGGCTATGGCTGCTCGAGAACGCCGGGCTCATCACCCTCAAGGACGGCGCAACCGCCGGCACCGCGACCCAGGACGACATCGCGTCGAATCCGAAAAACCTGAAGTTCGTGCTGCTCGACTTCGCCGCCCAGTCGCGCGCACTGCCCGACATCGATGCCGCCGCCGGGTACACCGAGTACTACCTCGCCGCGAAGATCCCACTCAAGCAGCAAATCTTCGCCCCCGCCGCACCGGACGACTTCGCCGGCCAGCTCACGATCGGCAGCGACTACGCCGACACCGCCAACATCAAGAAGCTCATCGCGGCCTTCCAGGACCCGGCCGTGCAGGAGTTCCTCGCGACCGACCCGTCGGTGAAGGGAATCCTGCTGCCGCTCGACGAGCGGTAGCGCGACTGGCGGGGGCCGTGATGCCGCCAGCATCCCGGCCCCTTCCCCTTCCCCCATTCAGAAGATCCTGGGCGGTGCGACTTTCAGAATTCAGGAGTATCGAGCCAGCATGACCTTCGCGGGCAGGGGCGCTGTCCCACCAGCAACATCCGCCTCGAGGGCCACACCAACTCCTGAATGATGACGGCCGGCCGCCTCGCCACCGCCTGAATAATGACAGAGAGCGTTCGCTGTGGGCGAGCGAAAAGGAGTCACATTTGCTCAGAAAGCCCGCCTGAACTTGAATGAGCAACGTAACTCGGGAGCCCGGTAAGGCGATTGAAGGCAACGAATTAGGCGCCGAAGGCGCATCATCCCGCGACAGACCATCGTGGACGCTGCCCGCCGGGATGGCGACAACAGCGGCATCCTGCACTCATCCGCGTATCAACTCAGGATGATCGACGGCCGGCCATGGTTACTCGCACCGCCCGGACTGGACCCACGGCAGATCTGGCAACCCGTCGGAAAGTCGAGAGTGTTCATGGCAGCGTGAAAAGTGCATGGGTGCGCCGACCAGCGCCGGGAGGTGTAGCCCGGGGCCGACGATCCCCGATGACAGGGGTGACATCGATAGTGGCGTCGACCCCGGTGTTCGACGTCGGGTGTCAGCAAAATCCGGGATGTCGAGGCGGTCTGGTTAGACAGCCAATCCAAACGTGATGGAGGAGAAGGTGGACAGCACTGGTGCATAGCGCTGACGGAGTAGGCCGGGCCCCGCGATTGCAGAAGCGGCCCGGCGCTACACGTCACGTAGTGGCTCCCCCGAGCCACTACATTTGTCTTCGATCCCCCGATCTCGACAAGAGAGACACTACCGGCGACAGATTCCCGCCAGATAGACCCCAGATAGGGGTACAAAAGCGCGAAGATGCACGACGTCGCTTGCACCGGCCAAATGAGGCTGATTAACGGGATCACCGCGTGCTCTCCATCTACTCTGGAAGCATGACGACGCCATCGAAAACGACCGCTCGAAAGCGGACGAGGGATCACACCGCGTCAGGCTTCGAACCGGTCTACAGCGGGGCCGTCGCCATCGGTCGGGGGCTGTTCGGATTCTGGCGACTCAAGCCGACGGTGGTCGGTGCAGAGAACATCCCCGACCATGGCGGCGGGGTCATCGCGATGACGCATTTCGGCTACTTCGAGTTCGCGCTCGTCGAATGGATGACCTTCCTGCACAACAGGCGACGAATCAGGTTCATGACCAAGAAGGAAGCGTTCGACAAGCCCATGGTCGGGGTGCTCCTGCGGGCCATGAAGCACATCTCCGTCAATCGGCAGGCAGGAGCTGGCGCCTACGCAGACGCTGTCGCGGCGCTCAAGCGCGGCGAGTTGATCGGCGTTTTCCCCGAGGCCGGAGTAAGCGCATCCATGACCGTCCGAGAACTGAAGACGGGTGCCGCCAGGCTTGCCGCCGAAGCGGGCGTACCTCTCCTGCCCGTGTCTGTGTGGGGTGGACAGCGGTTGATGACCAAGGGGCACAAGACCCGGTTTTTCGAGAGGTTCGGTGTGCCGATCAGTTTCACGTTCGGCTCTCCCATCATCGTGGACTCCGAAGATGACGTGATCCGAGCGACGACCGACCTCCGCAAGAAACTGCAGGAGATGGTCGACCAGGAGCAGAAGAACTACCCCGTGGACGGTGCGGGGCAGTGGTGGCATCCACAGAACCGCGGAGGCACGGCCCCGACTCCCGAAGCTGCCGCCGAAGCGGATGCCGAACGCACGCGCCGACGCAAAAGCGCCAGCTAGGTCTACTCGGTCAGCAGGTTGGCGGCACCCGTCACTGCGGCGGGTTGAGCAGCGGGGCAGTTCGCACCTGGCCAGCGCTGCCGGGCAGCCCGACGCGAGTCGCTAGACCAGCCTGGCCAGCTCCTCGGCCGTCAGCACAAGCTCGAAGCTCTCGACGAGAGGCGCGACCTGCTCCACGGTTCTAGCGCTGGCGATGGGGGCTCCGACGGCATCCTGCTGGCGCAACCACGCCAGGGACACTGCGGTGACACTCGTGCCGTGGGCGGCCGCGATGTCGTCGAGCGTGTCCAGTAATTCGACGTTTTGTGGCTGTTCGAGGTAGGCCCCCGCGGAACCGGCTCGGGCCGAATCGACCGAAACACCGGGACGGTATTTTCCCGTCAGGAATCCGCTCGCTAGCGACGAATACGGAAGCTCGACGATGCCGAGCTCGATCAGGGTCGGCTGGAGGGAACCCTCGATGTCCCGCTCGACCAGGCTGTATTTGTCCTGCGCGATCGTGAACGGCGCCACCGCCGACCGTGCGGCAATGTCGACAGCGCTGCGCAACCGGTCAGCCGCGAAATTGGATGCCCCGACCTCCCGGACCTTCCCCTCGGCCACAAGCGCCCCGAACGCCGCGACGTACTCGTCCTGCGTGATGGTGTCGTCGTCGCGATGTGCGTAGTAAAGGTCGATGTAGTCGGTCTGAAGTCGCGTGAGCGACTCATCGACCGCCGCACGGATGTTCGCTGCAGACAGTCCGGGGCGAGACTCGAAGGCACACACCTTGGTTGCGATCACAACATCGTCCCGCCCACCGCGTTCGGCGAGCCACTGCCCGATGATCGCCTCGGAGTCCCCGCCAGAGTTGCCGGGAACCCACGCCGAGTAGACGTCGGCGGTGTCGATCGAGCGCCCACCCGCCTCGACGAAAGCGTCGAGAACGGCGAAACTCTCCTTCACGTCCGAGGTCCAGCCGAAGGTATTGCCGCCGAGGACAAGGGGTCCGAAATCCAAAGAAGTCATAGTGGGGCGAAGCTCGGCAGGGCCCGAGGAATTCCCGGACAACCGTGTCGCGCGCAGGCGACTGTCCAGATGATGGGGAAGACAATGACGATGAGAACGGCGACGGCGATCATCCAGCCACACAAGTTATGGTCATAGACATGCCCGCCGTGAGATGCCCGTCGAGACCTGAGCCCTGCCGGGTCCTGCGGGTTCCCGCATCGCAGGTTGAGGGCATCGGGTCACGATGACTGAGTCTCTGGCGCTTGACATCGTGCTCGGCGTGATTCTGCTCACGTATGTCGTGTACGGATTTCGTAATGGGCTCTCGCGCAGCCTTTTCGTCATCTCGGGGGTCGTGGCGGGAGCGATCGCGGCATTCTTCGTGGCGCCGATGGCGGCAGCCTGGGTGCCTGTTCCGTTCCTGCGACCCGCGGTCACCATCTTCGTCGCTGTGCTCCTCGTCGCCATCGGACACGCTATCGGCAGCGCTATCGGCAGACGAGTCCGTCGTGGCGTCGCCACAAGCCCGCTGGGGGGCTTCGACAGGATGCTGGGTGCCCTCGTCACAGGAATAGTCGCCGCCCTCGTGGCATCCGTGGTCGCATTCAGCGCGGGGCAGCTCGGTGTTCCCGCCCTGTCACGCGCCATCTCAGGGTCGACGATCCTGAGCACCATCACGACATTCACTCCGGCCCCTGTGCAGGGCTTCCTCGCCCAGGTTCGCGGTGCGGTGTTGAGTCAGGGAATTCCGACAATCACCGGCGCGCTTGGGGGACCTCCTGCTGACATCCCTCAGATCGATACGGGAAGCGCAGCCCTCAACGCCGCGGCACAGTCGGTGGTGCGCATCACCGGAAACGCCTTTGCCTGCGGCCAGTCACAATCCGGCACCGGATTCGTCATCTCGGATGATCGCATCGTCACCAACGCCCACGTCGTGGCCGGCGTCAACGAACCGGTGATCGAAACCCCGGCCGGAGAGGTCATCACGGGCTCGATCGTGTACTTCGATCCGATCGACGACCTTGCGGTGATAGCTGCCGAGGGATTATCCGCACCGGCACTGCAAACCAGTGGCACGCTCACTCCGGGGACGGATGCTGCGTTCGAGGGTTACCCGTACGGCGGCCCCTTCATGTCCGGAGCTGCAGGCGTCATCTCGGTAACGACCTCGAATATCGAAGACATCTACGGCGCAAGCTCGACCCCGCGAGAGGTGTACACGCTTGCCGCGGCCGTGAGAGAAGGAAATTCCGGCGGACCGTTGTTAGCGCTCGATGGCCGGGTGGCCGGCGTGGTCTTCGCCCGCAGTTCAGAAAACGACCAGGTCGGCTATGCGATGACCATGGCAGAACTGAATCCGATCGTCTCCCAGGCACCCGGATTGACCGCCGGGGTCTCGAGCGGCAACTGCATGACTGGATAACCCATCGGTGACAGCGTGGCCAGCGCTCGCTAGGCAGAGACGCGCTTCCCGCCGTCGCGTCTGGCCCGAGTCGAAGTCATCGTGAGCGTCAGCGCGAGCAGCGCCCCGACGGTCGTGCCGAGGGAGTTCGCCGCGAGGTCACGGATATCGGGCACCCGGCTCGGAATGAACTGTTGAATCCCTTCGATCCCCAGGGTCATGAGCACCCCGACGAGGATGGCGAGCCACCACCTCCGGCGGCCGAACAGCAGGATGAAGAACACACCGAATGGCACGAACATCGCCACATTCGCGATGAACTCGAGGCGCATGAACGTGAACCACTCGGTCTCCGGATAGCGGGCGAGAAGCCCCGCGAGTCTTCCCAGGATGCCGGACTCCAAACCTGTCGACGACGGCGTCAGCGTGAGCCACGCCACGACCGCGAGATATGCCAGGGTCATCGCGCTCACAATCGGGTGTCGTGAGAACATGGCCCTATCGTGCCCTACCGAGCCGTGGGACACCTGCATGGTCGCGCTAATCCATCACGATCAACACGAGCATTGCTATGACGCTGCACACAGAGACGCAGAGCACAGTGGTCGCCGCAGCGGCCCAGGCGATGCGTCGCACAAGAGCGTTACTGGCCGTGGCACGGATGACGCTGAAATCTCGATGGAGCTTCTGAGTGTCGAGAATTGTGGCGCCAGCGATCGGCCAGGTGGCATTCAGGTCGGCCGTATCGGAGATCGACGCGACCTCGTCGCCGTTCATGACCTGCGGCAGGGCACACAGGGCCTTCTCGAGATCGGATGAGGAGATGATCCTGACATCGCCGCCCTCGGTCCGGACGATCAGTCGCCTGGGCCCGACGACCACCAACAGCGGCTGGACGGCGATCGCCCTGCCAGCGGCGGCACTCAGGATGTGGGCAACTTCGTCTGCCTCCATCCTGGCAAGGGGGATGTCGTGGCGGATCTCACCGACTACCACCATCTCGTCGTCGTCAACCACGACGTCCATGCCGTCACAGTTGGCTGTGCGTACGGTAAAGACCCCTGCGGGGCCGATGACCAGGTGATCGAGAGAGCCGCGCTCGAGCGGAACGTCGTGAAGCACATCCCAGCGCTGGCCGAGATTCTCTAGCACGTCACCGACCAGCAGTTCCCCGAGAGCTCCCCGATACCAACTACTGGCTTCCGCAGTCAGGGGGCTGATGCCCAGGAAACGTCCAAGGCTCGACTGCTGCCGAACATGTTGCTGTGCGAAGACGACCTCGAACATGGCGGACTGTCCGGCAACCCTGTCGCGAAGAAGGCGATCGGGTGCCATCTGTACCTCCACCATGTCATGTTCACGTCGTTAACGACGTTGGGCCGGAGACTCCCCCGTCTCCGGCCCTACTCGTAGCGATAAATCGCATCCGACGAACTTCCCTCCCCCGAGGTCGGTTCATACTGCAATACTGCCGAGTCGATCACGACCCGGCAATCCCCCACAGGGGGTCACACCCGAGTGAGGGGTAGCCCCAGCGCGACGAGACTCTGGCTGCTATTCGATGCCGACGGGCAGGGCTCCGGTTGTGACGATGTGCAGTCTCTGCGTCGACCTGGTCATGGCGACATAGAGTGCGGCCGCACCCCGGCTGATCTCGTCGACGATGCGCTGAGGCTCGACGACGACGACGGAGTCGAATTCAAGCCCCTTCGATTCCTGGGGCGTCAACACGGCGATAGCGCGCGTGAGCCCGGCGGCACCGCGGCCGACCTCGTTAGCGAACCGTTGCTCGATAGCCGGCCAGATCGACGCTATGAGGCTGTCGCTGACGATAACAGCGACAGTGCCCCTGCTGTCGACCCGGCGATCCGCATCGATCGTGCCGACGACGGACTCGGCAAGGTGTACGGCGCGAACCACATCGACCGGCCATATGCTCTCCCGAACGGCCCGTGAACGCGTGATGTTCACGCCGTGCGCAACCGCCATGGATTCGGCAACAACAGAAATCTGTGCGGGTGTGCGGTAGTTGACGGTGAGTTCTTCGAGGCGCCAGTTGTCTCCGACGTGCGACTGCAGCGCTCCAGCCCAGCTGGTGGCGCCGGCCGCAGCAGAGGCCTGGGCGATGTCCCCCACAATCGTGAATGACTTCAACGGATTGCGTCGCATCAGGAGTCGCCACTGCATGGGTGACAGCTCCTGGGCTTCATCAACAACAACGTGGCCGTAGGCCCAGGTGCGGTCCGACGCCGCGATTTCCGCCGTCGTTCCCCGCTCCACCGACGCTTCGAATCCTTCGGCCAGCGTCTCGGCGTTGACGAGGCCCTCCACCTGCATATTCTGGATGGCGGCCTGCGCGTTCTCGATATCCCTCTTGCGCTGCTGCTTCCGCTCCCGCTTGTCGACGTCGGCGCTCACGTCTACCTCGCCGAGGAGCTCGGCTGCCTCATCGAGCAGCGGTACATCGCTGACCGTGAATGGCGCATCGCGTTCTCGCGCCAGCAGCGCCCTTTGCTCAGGGGTCCACTGGGGGGTGAGCGACGCGAGCCACTGCGGACGAGCGAAAAGATCCTGCAGCAGCTTCTTCGGCGACAGGGGCATCCACGCGGTGTTGAGCGCGACCTTCACATCGTGCGAGGTGCGGATGTCTTCGCGCAACCACGACTGGTCGCTGTCCTCGATCGTGTTGCCGTGGGAACGCAACTGATCGGCCAGCATCCGCGCCAGTGTGGAGAGAGCTGCCTTGTTAAAGCCAACCCTGGCGAGGTTATGTGGCTTCTTCGAGTCCCACGCCTTCTGCATGGCGCTGTGGATGACGCTCGCGGGGACGGTCAGGAATTCGCCGTTGATATCAAGCACGGTCGACTCGGTCGGCACAACCTGCCGCGAGCGCACCGCCCGGGCGATGAGACCCGACATCTGGATCGAGCCTTTCAGGGCCGCGGCATCTGCCGCGTCATCCACCGACGTATCCACACCGGGGAACAGCTGGCCGACACTCGACAGCACCACGCCCGTCTCACCGAGCGAAGGCAGCACGGCCTCGATGTACTGCAGGAACGAACGACTCGGACCCACGATCAGCACACCGGATGACGCGAGCCGCTCCCGGTGCGAATACAGCAGGTAAGCGGCCCTGTGCAGGGCCACGGCTGTCTTGCCGGTGCCGGGGCCACCCTGCACCACGAGGGTGCCGCGCAGCTCGGAACGGATGATCGCATCCTGTTCGGCCTGGATCGTGGCGACGATATCGCCCATGCGGCCTGTGCGTTGCGCCGTCAGGGTGGCGAGGAGTGCCGCCTCGCCCTGCAGGTTGCTGACGTCACCCGTCAGTAACTCCTGGTCGAAAATCTCGTCGTCGATCCTGACGATCTCACGACCCTGGCTCTGCAGGTGACGGCGGGCCCGTGCTCCGAGCGGTGTCGCCGCGGTGGCCTGGTAAAACGCCCTCGCCTGCGGCACGCGCCAGTCAAGGAGCAGCGGGGCGAGGTCGTGGTCACGAAGTCCGATTCGGCCGATGTAGCGGTGCACGGGCTTCTCGCCGTCGACCCCATCGAGTTCGAGCCTGCCAAACGCTAGCCGTTCGTCGATCTGGCGCAGCTGGCTGATGCGATCCTCATAGATTCGAGCAAACGCATCCCGCTCTGACCTGTTCTGGTGCGTGCCGCCCGGATTGCTCCGTCGTACAGCCTCCAGTTGGGACTGCGCCTCGTCCCTGAGCACATCGAGCCGGGCGTACAGGGTACCCACGTAGTCGCGTTCGCTCTCAAGCTCGCCTGACGGCATGGAACAATCCCTTCCCGGTGCTGTTTTATCGGGGCCGGCCCACAGCAGTGCCGGCGTGAAATGCAGCAGTCCATTCTACGGGCCGGGACGATTGCCTCCTGACGAGAGATTCATCCCGGGTCTTGCGCAACGCGGTCTTCAGTGCCACGCTGATGGGAGATCAACTTGTCGCCCAGTCTGAGTCGCAGGCAATGCCGCACCGCTGGGCGATAAGTGTTTAAGCTGTGAACGTCCAGCCGCTGAATGTCTAGGCGGCGACTGTCCAGCAGCCGTCTGTCCAGCAGCGGATGAGGCAGCAGTGCTGCCGACGCTCAGCCGGTGGCGGCCCCCGCCAGCTTCCTGCGGGATTCCACGATGTCGGTGAGCATCGCAGCCTCGTCGGCCACGGCACCGATCCCGCCCCGACCCGTGATGATGCGCTGGCGCGTGAAGGCCAGCTTCGTGGCATCCCTGATGTATCGCTTCATCGCTGCGCGCCTGCCATTACGCTCTGCCCACGCCAGAGCCTGGCGTCGACCCTCTCCCGTGGCGAGCGCGGGGACCTCGTCGTGCGCGAACCAGCCGACGGCGGCATATTCGCTGAGACGGTCGAAGGTGAGCTTTGCCTCCTGCCTGCGCAGGAATCTCACGAGCACTATCGCGAGCACGAAGAGCGGAAACTGCACGATCGCGTAGTAGCCGAAAAAATCGTTGACGAAGAACAGGGCACCGTTCCACAGGGCATGCAGCAGCGCGGCGGGGATCAGCCCGATCACGAACAGGCCCAATGCGGCGAGGATGCCGGATCCCCGGCGAGCGGCGAAACCCAGTGCGAGCCCCATGAACATGGTGAACATCACGTGGGCGAAGGGGGACATCACTCCCCGCACGAAGAAGATGAATGCGACATCCGGAGAAAATGCCGTGCCGGCGTCGACCAATTGTGAACCGAAATAGAGGATGTTCTCGGTGAATGCGAAACCACCCGCCACCCAGGCCGCATACACGATGCCGTCAACCGGCCCATCGAAGTATTTGCGCGCCGCGATGAAGATCACGAGCAGACCGAGCCCCTTGGCTGATTCCTCCACCAGCGGTGCCTGGATAGCCGCGCCGATGAACTGGTACACCTGCTCATCACCCTGGGACAGAAGCGTGATCAGCGGGTCCACTCCATCGCCCACGGCCAGGGCGATGATCACGGCTACCGCCGCGCCCCAGAGGAATGCGAAGAGCACAGCGAGCCTCGGTTCACGTTCCCAGCGGTCGATCCATCGGACGCCCAGGAACACGATGGCGAGCGGGATGAGGGCCATGAGCCCTCCGAGAGCAACAGCGTCTCCCCCGAGCCCCATCACGAGGTATCCAGCGAGACCCAGCGCCAGAATAGACAGCACCACGACGCCGACGATCCCCAGGACGAGAGGCACATTCGTCGGCGCCGACGCAGTCGCTGGCTGCACAGGGACCACCGCGTCGTGTGCGAAACCGGCAGGCGCTGCTGTCGGCCCGGTCACCCGCGTTCCCGCCGATGCCGTCAGGTCTGGTGTATTCGATGTGGGGTTGCTCAATTCGAGCTCCTCGCCGTCTCTGGTTTCTCGGCCTGCTGCTCCCGCAGGATCTGCAGTGCCCTCGCGACCCGGTCACCGAGACCCGCCACCTTCTGGCGTGACGACCTGGCGGCCTCGCCGATGAGCCCGACGATCTCGGCCCGTTGGTGTGCGTGGAGTGTGGTGCGAGCCCCAGCCGCGGCGACGGATGCCCGGGCCACCGCCAGCGCGAGCGCATAGCTGATGACCGGCAGCAGTGACCCCACAAGCGCGACCCCCCAGTCCAGTGGCATCCCGTCCAGTGGCTCGCCGTTCCGAGGCCCACCGACCAGAGTGGCGACCACCGGCAGGAACGACAATGCGACGGCCGCGAGTTGCCACGGGACACCTCGCCAGAGCTGGGCGTTCGCTCCCCGGGAGGCTGGCACGCACCGCAGTGCCTCGCGCTCGTCAAGGGCCACGAGACGCTGGCGGAAGTCGGTGAGCTGATCGGCCGAGAGCCGGGCGCCCGTGGCATCCTGCAACTCATCACGCAATGCGCTGAAGGCCGACAGCTGCGGAACCCTGCTCGCGGTGAGCGTCAGTTCTGCCAGCTGCAGAGCCACGATCCCGACCCACACGGCCAGGCTGATGAATTCGAAACTCGACATGAATCGACCTTAGCGGCGCGATTCAGGCGGCGAGCGTCACCTCGGCCGGGTGCAGCAGAACTGGTGACCGTGAACCGTTTCGAGCGTCCGCAGCGGAACTCAGGGCTATCGAATCGAAGGCGCCGGTGCGCATGGCCGCGAAGACATCCGCCGCTGCCTGCTGGGCGAGGCCGTGACCCGATCGGACCCCGAGGGCTGAACGAATGCTCTGGCCCGAAATCACCAGGTCGGCTTGCCCGGTCTCGCCGCCTGCGACAACGGTGCCCCCGAGGTGCTCGACCCACGCCGTGACGAAGGGAGCGATGACCGACACGTCGGTGATAGCGACCCGCGTTCCGCGCCCGATCACATGGACCTGCTTGACGACGGTGCGCGCCAAAAGAGCACAGGGAAGGATCGCCGCGGCGGAATCCAGACTCACGTCTGCGGGGATTCCCATCAGTTCGCGCTCGGCGACGACCACAGTGGTCGATGATGTCGGTGCGATGGAGCGGAAAGCGACGCGATCGTTCCTGGCGAACCCCGCGCTATCGGGGCCGACAGCTTCGATCGTGCCCGCAACCTGCGTGCCGAGAGCGCTGATTCCCAGGGCACCGACCCGCACCCGCACATCACCCTCCTGGAGGCGCTGGGTGGTCACGCGAGGATTTCGAGAGATAGATGCCATGCTGATGGAACAGGCGGTCGGACCCGCTTATTCCTCATAACAGGCGCTCAGAACACCTTGCCAGGATTCAGGATTCCGAGTGGGTCGAACAGCTCCTTGATCTGCCGCTGCAGCTGCAGCTGGTCATCACCGAGCTCATCACGAAGCCACCGGCGCTTGAGCAGCCCGACCCCGTGCTCGCCGGTCAGGGTGCCTCCGAGTCGGAGCGCAGCCTGGAAGAGTTCACCGGCGGCCGCCCAGATGTCAGCGGGAACGTCCGCGCCATCCGGTCCGTCGCCATCAAATATGAAGTTCGGGTGCAGGTTGCCGTCACCGGCGTGCGCGACGGTGGGGATGATGATGTCGTACTTCTTCTCGATCTCGCCGATGGCAGCGAACATGGCCGGCAGCTGGCTGCGGGGAACACAGACATCCTCGATCAGAACGGTGCCGAGCGCGGCCATGGCCGGATGGAACGCCCTCCTGATGGCGAACAGCCTCTCGCCCTCCTCGGGCTCCAGCGACACCTCGCACTCCCCGCCGAGCGAGGTGATGATGGCCGAGATCGCCTCGGCCTCGCTGGCCGCGCCGGGACCATCGGTCTGGAGGATGAGTCGAGAGCCCCCCGTATGCTCCATCCTCAGGTGCGCGGAGATGCCGGCCATGGCACTCTCGCCGATCAACTCCATGAGAGCGGGCCGCAGCCCGGACGAGGTGACGACCGCCGCGGCGCGAGCCGCATCATCCACGGTGTCGAATCTCGCGCTGAGCACTGCGGCGGCTCCCGTCATGAGTCGGCGGAGTTTGACGGTCGCCCCCACTATGACCCCGAGCGTTCCCTCTGAGCCGATCATGAGCGCTGTCAGGTCGAGACCGGTGACACCCTTGACCGTGCGGTGGCCGAATTCCATCAATCGACCATCGGCCATCACGACCGACAACCCGAGCACCGATTCCCGCGTCACCCCGTATTTTGCGCAGAGCAGCCCGCCGGCGTTGGTGGCGATATTGCCGCCGATCGTGGAGATGGCGCGGCTGGCCGGGTCGGGGGTGAACCACAGGCCGTGAGGCTCGAGTTGACGGTTCAGGTCTGCATTGATGATCCCGGGTTGCACGACCGCGAGCTCATCATCGATCGACACCTCGAGAAGCCGGTTCATCGCGAGGGTCGAGAGCACGATCTCGCCGGCGCTGGCGATGGCTCCTCCGGCGAGACCGGTGCCAGCACCCCTCGTTACTACGGGGGTTTCGGTCGAGGTGGCTATGCGCATCACGGCCTGCACGTCGTCGATCGACCGGGCGGTTACAACGGCGATCGGGGGCGCCTCAGACACGTGGCCAGACTTGTCAGAGCGGGCGAACGCGACATCGTCCGAAGCAGTGGATACGGCATCACCCAGCGCATCGACGAGCTGGGCGAGAACCTCCAGGGTGGTGACCCGGGCGGGTGTGGTGACGGTCATCCCGCAATCCTGTCATGCAGCACCCGCCGGGATCGGGCTAAGTCGTCAGGATGCGCCGTCAGGATGCCCGGTCAGGCCGCGCAACTGATGCAGAAGGCCGTAGCCGGCCGTGCGTCGAGCCTCGGCTTCGAGATGGCCGATCCGCAGTGTTCGCACAGACCGTATGTGCCGGTGTCGAGCCTCACCATAGCCGCCAGAATTTCGTCGATGTGGCGCCTCGTGTGCTGCGCCATCGCGTTCGACTGCGCACCCTCGAAAGCGGTATTCGCACCCTCTGGGTCGTCCACTTCGTCGTTTGTGGAACCGCGACGGGACGCAATGCCGGCTGCGACATCACCGCGTAATCGCGATTCGAGGTCGCGTGTCTCCTGCAGGTCGTCCACAAGCCGGGCACGCTTGCGCAACTGCTGCTGGGTGGTCAGTGGGCGGCCGTTGTCGGCCTTGGGACTGGTTAGTTCTGCGCTCACACGCTCAGTTAAGCCGACGACACATTATCCAGACAGGCCTTGACCTTCCTTCACACATGAGTTACGGACCACCTTGACGGGCAGGCACTACCCAGAAAGCGGTGTCCGAATCTCGCTAGTGGGTGTCGGCGGGTCGTGTGATGCTGGGGTCATGGCAGCCGAGGCACGCGCAGACCCTCGGTTTGAGGAGAGATACCGTGCGCTCTCGTCACGGGACTCCCGGTTCGACGGGCAATTCATCGCGGGCGTGCACTCCACCGGCATCTACTGCCGGCCGAGTTGTGCAGCCATGACCCCTCACGCCAGGAATGTCAGCTTCTACAGGACCGCCGCAGCAGCCCACGAAGCCGGGCTTCGCGCCTGCAAGCGATGCCAACCGGATGCCGTGCCCGGCTCCCCCGAATGGAACCTCAGCGACGATCTCGCCTCAAGGGCCATGCGGCTGATCACCGACGGTGTCATCGAGCGGGACGGCGTCAGCGGGCTCGCAAACCAACTCGGATATACGACGAGGCACCTCAGCCGAGTGCTTCAGGCGGAGCTCGGCGCCGGCCCCCTGTCCCTCGCCCGCGCCCATCGCGCGCAGAGTGCGCGGCACCTGCTCGCATCGACGGAGTTGTCGGTCGCCGACGTCGCGTTCGCTGCAGGCTTTTCCAGCATCAGGCAATTCAACGACACCATCCAGGCCGTCTATGGGTTGACCCCCACAGCCCTTCGCACCCTGGCGAGACGTGGCCGCTCGGGCCGACCTTCGGCGAAGAGCCGACCCGACGCGACCGATATCACGCTCAGACTGCCCGCTCGCGCGCCATTCGACGGGGTCGGTCTCATGACCTTCTTCGCAGACCATGCTGTCACCGGCCTGGAGGTGGGTGATACCACCGCGTTCGAGAGGAAGCTGCGCTTGCCCGCGGGCGTTGCAGACGTGCACATGAGCCTCGACGGGGACGGAATCCTGTGCGTCGCACGGCTGCACGATGTCTCGGATGTCTCGGCTCTCGTCTCCCGGGTGCGCAGGCTGTTCGACCTCGACGCAGATTCCGTCGCCATCGACGAGGCGCTGGGCGCAGACGAACAGCTCGGCCCGCTCGTCTCAGCCCTCCCGGGCCTCCGGCTTCCCGGCGCGGTGGACGCAGACGAGGCACTGTTTCGCACCCTGGTCGGGCAGCAGATCTCGGTGGCAGCAGCCCGCACCGTGCTCGGCACGATCACCCGTGAACTCGGCACCGAGGGGTTGTTTCCCACGGCGGTGCAGCTGGCAGAGGGTGGGCGCGGGGTCCTGCGGGGGCCGGCGACCCGGGTGTCTACCATCCTCGGCGCCGCCGAGGCCCTGGCCAGCGGTGAGCTCGTGCTCGACGTCGGTCTCACGGCGGAGGAACTCAACGCTCGACTAGTCGCCCTTCCGGGGATCGGGCCATGGACGGCAGGCTATGTCGCCATGCGGGTGCTGGGCAACCCCGACATCCTGCTCTCGACCGACCTCGTGATGCAGCAGAGTGCCGCACACCTCGGATTGCCAGCGACGGCAGCGAGCCTGGCACGGCACGGCACGGCCTGGGCGCCCTGGCGCAGCTATGCGGGGCTGCACCTCTGGCGGGCGCGACCGCCCCTTGCACCGAAACGACCGCCCCTCGCACCGAAACGATGACGATCGCAGTCGCAGTCGCGATCGCAGTCGCAGTCGCAGTCGCAGTCGCAGGACGATCGGATGATGGACCGCGGTAACCGGATCTATGAAGGCTCGGTGGCGGTCTCGCGGTGCCGGTCCGGCTCTACATCACCAACCTCGTGCTTGTGGTCGGAGCAGAGGTCATGCGGAGGTCACGCGAAGGTCACGCGTGTGCGCCAGCTCGACTCAGGCATTGCAGGAGAGGGGATCGTGCAGCTTCCGATCCGGAATACCAACCCCAATCTCATGCTCGCACGGCGACGGGCGCAGGACGTCGCCGACGGACGGGCAATTCGCGAGCGGGCCGGTCGCAGCGACCGATGATGAGCGCTCGCTGGCGAACCCGTCGACTGGGGTTCGCACTCGGTAACGACCGCGCCTATGGTGGTTTCATGAAGCGCAAACTTTTCGTCGTCGGTATCGGAGTCTCGATCGGGTACCTCCTGGGGTCGCACGCCGGACGTGAACGTTACGACTGGATGAAAGCCCAGGCGATCAGGCTCTGGGAGAACCCCCGCGTGGCGAAGACACGACTCGACGTCGAGTCGTACGCCCGCCAGCAGGCTCCGATCATCCGAGATCGCGCGGAAGCCGCAGCGAAGGCTGCGCCCGGAATTGCCCATGACGTGACGGTGAAGGTTGCTGACACCGCAAAAGACGTGGCAGACAAGACCGTCTTCACCGCGAAGAACATCGCGGACAAGACGGCCAAAACAGCGAGAGACGTCGCCGACAGGACCGCGACAGTCGCAGTCGATGTCGCAGACGCGACCGCGACCGCGGCTGTGGATGTCGCGGACATGACCGTGAGAACTGCGCGCGATGTTGCCGAGAAAGCCAATGACGTGGCCACCGACCTGAAGGAACGCGGCGAGACAGCCGTCGACACTGCTGTGACGACTGCCGGTGAGGCGCGCGAGCAGGCTCTCGACGTGGTTGACGACGATGACGAGCGATGACAATGACGAGCCACAGCGTTAGCACCTAGGCTGCCCGAAAGCTGCCGAGCGACGCGCCCTGGGAAGAAGACCTAGTCGGCGACGTGCTGAGGCAGCACCGGCAGAATAATCGCGGCGGTGTTGGCCACCATGCCGCTCAATCGCTCAGGTGACAGAACCTGCGCGACCTTCTCCCTCGTCATGAGCCCGGTCGACACCACGAGATCGGCGATCGACTCTTTCGTCGTCAGCGCTGTGTGGGCGAGGGTGGCTGCGGCCGCATATCCGATGTACGGGGTCAGGGCCGTGACCACACCGACGCTCGTCTCAACCTGCATCGCCAGCCGCTCGATGTTGGCCGTGATGCCGTCGATACAGTTGACACGCAGCGTGTAACACGCGTTGGTCATCCACGACAGCGATTGCAGGATGCTGTGCGCGATGACGGGCTCGAACGCGTTGAGCTGGAGCTGGCCGCCCTCCGCGGCCGCCGTGACCGTGGCATCGGCACCGATCACGCTGAAGGCGACCTGGTTGACGACCTCCGGGATCACCGGATTCACCTTGCCCGGCATGATCGATGAGCCGGCTTGGCGCGCCGGGAGGTTGATCTCGCCGATACCGGCCTGCGGGCCGCTCGAGAGCAGCCTGAGGTCATTGCAGATCTTCGACAGCTTGACCGCGGCACGCTTGAGAGTTCCACTGAGGGTCATGAAGATTCCCGCGTCGCTGGTCGCCTCGATGAGGTCGGCGGCGGTTTCCATCGGAATCCCAGTGGCGTCGGTCAGGTGCCTGCACACCGCGGCGGCGTAGCGCGAATCCGCCGTGATTCCCGTTCCGATCGCGGTGGCCCCCATGTTGATCTCGTTGAGCCACGGGATGGTCTCGGTCAACCTGTCGTAGTCCTCGGTGAGCGTGTGGGCGAATCCCGAGAACTCCTGGCCAAGCGTCATCGGTACCGCATCCTGGAGCTGGGTGCGCCCGATCTTCAGGACCTGGCTGAACTCCCGCCCCTTGGCAGCGAACGATGCTGTGAGCAGCCTGTGCTCGGCGAGCAGTCTCTGCACGCCGTAGACCATGGCGAGCTTGATCGCCGTCGGGTAGACGTCGTTCGTGCTCTGGCTGCGGTTGACGTCATCGATCGGGCTGAGCTTCGCGTAGTCGCCCTTCTCGAAGCCCATCAACTCGAGACCACGATTGGCGATCACCTCATTGGCATTCATATTGGTGGATGTGCCTGCGCCGCCCTGGATGACGCCGACCCTGAACTCGGCGTGAAGGGCGCCGTCAAAGATCTCCTGGCAGACCTGGTCGATGATGGCCGCCTTCTCTGCCTCGATCACGCCGATCTCAGCATTCGCTCGTGCGGCAGCCTGCTTGACCTTCGCGAGCGCGCGAATCAGGTCCGGATAGTTGTAGATAGCCCGACGAGTGATGGGGAAATTCTCCAGGGCTCGCGCCGTGTGGATGCCCCAGTATGCCGACGCCGGGATCGTCATGGTTCCGAGCGAGTCCCGTTCCTCGCGCGTTCCGTCTGTCAGCTCGAGCGCTGTCTCCATGGCCCGACGGGGTGAGTTCTCATCCCCCGCGATGCTCTGCGCTGAGTCTGTGCTGTGGTCGTGTTGGCTGTGGTGGGCCTGGGTGGCCGATCCGCTCGCTTGTGGCGTGACGTTCATCGTTTCATCTCCTTCGACTGGCGATACGCCCACTCTAGGGGCGTGGCTTGTGGCCACAGTGCCAGCCGCTGATCATCACGATGGTGAAGTTGTTATTGTCGTCCAATGACCCAGCAGATCCGACTGCCGTCGGCCGCCGTACTTCTCGTCGTCGCCGCAGCAACCCTGACAGGCTGCACCGGGGTGATACCCGCAGTGTCGACCCCTGCTCCCCTCGACGGCATGGCGTCGACCCCCACTGCGGCGCCCACAACCTCCGGACCATCGTCGCACCGACTGCCATCCTGCGATGCCCTCGCTGCGGCCGTCACCGCAGCGAATCCCGAGGTTCTCGCCGGGCTCTCCTACGACCGCACGACGTCGGATTCGAACACCGCTGCCGAGGCATACGACCAGCGGGTATGCGTCTACACGACCACGGACCGCGCCACCCAGCTGGGAATCACGATTGCCGTGATCCCCTTCCAGCAACCCGAACTCGACAACTATGCGACCCTGCCGAACGCCGTCGACGACCCCAGGCTCGTCGCGCACGACGCCGTACTGCAGACTTTTTCCGCGGGCGACGGAGACGACGGTCATCTCGATTCACCGCTCTACCTGATCGACACCGAATACTCCATCACGATCCAGGGGCTGAGTGCCGGCGGCGACACCTCCACGACCCTGACCGCCCTGACCGTGCCAGTAGCCACCGATATGGCGTTCGTGACGAGGGACCTCATCGGCTGACGCGGGACCGCACGGACCCCCGCACCTCGCAAGGGCTTGACCGCTGTAATGGTGGCGTGGCTAGTCTGGAATATGACGTTTTTACCAGTCCCACCCGGGGATCACGCTCCCTTCCTGGCCTTCCTCTCCCCCTGGATGACCCGACAGCGGTGGTTCGCGAACAAGGGCGCCAACCCCGCACTCGAACAGATCGGCACCGTGACCCTCGATTCCGTCGAACCCGACGTGGAGGCCGTCACCCACCTCGTGCTCGATCACACCGTCGGCAAGCCCGCCCTGTACCAGGTGCCTCTCACCTACCGCCGTGAGCCCCTCGCGAACTTCGATGCACTCATCGGCGAGTTCGACGGTCGCTGGGTCTACGACGCCCCCTATGACTCCGCGTACACGGGTGCTCTGCTCGATGCCATCACGCACGGCACCGAGTCGCGTGGCGATCATGTCTGGGCCGTCGGCAAACGGACGGCAAGCCATGTCGCGGCCGGACTCCAGTCGAGGGTGCTCACCGGCGAGCAGTCCAACACCTCCATCATCTTCGAGCACGAGGGTGAGACTCCGGTGATCTGCAAGGTGTTCCGTGCACTCCACGACGGCGAGAACCCGGATGTGGTGCTGCAGACCGTGTTAGCCCAGGCGGGTTCGACCGCCGTGCCGCCGCCGGTCGGTCACATCGTCGCCGAGTGGGATGATCGCGGTGAGGCCGACGGACGAGCCACCGGACACCTCGCGTTCGCCCAGGAGTTCCTTCCCGGTGTGCAGGATGCCTGGCGCGTCGCTCTCGCCGCCGCCGCCGCTGGCACCGACTTCTCCGACGAGGCACGCACACTCGGAATCGCCACGGCAGGGGTGCACGCCACCCTCGCGGCGAACATGCCCACGAGTGACATCACCCCGGACGACATCGACTCCGTCATCGGATCCATGCACCGTCGACTGGCCGACGCGATCGCGGCGGTTCCGGAACTCACGAGGTTCGAGCCAGCTATCCGCGATGTTTTCGAGCGCGCATCGCAGGCTCAGTGGCCTGCGCAACAGCGCATCCACGGCGACTACCACCTGGGACAGGTGCTGGCCGTCCCTGATCGCGGATGGGTGCTCGTCGACTTCGAAGGCGAACCACTTCGCCCCATGAAGGAACGCAGCCGGCTCGACAGCCCGATGCGCGACATCGCCGGGATGCTCAGGTCCTTCGATTACGTGGCAGGCTCGCTGGCTGTCGGAGGAGCCGTTCCCAGCCCGGAGTGGGTCGGCTCGGCGCGAGCCGCCTTCGAGGCTGGATATGGCGCGGCTTCGGGCCGCGACATCCGGCACAGCAGGACGCTCGTGGATGCCTTTGAACTCGACAAGGCGCTATACGAGACCGTCTACGAGGCGCGGAACAGGCCGGGTTGGCTCTCGATTCCCGTAGATGCCATCGAAAGGCTGTGCGCCCGCGTCGCCGGATGATGGTAGAAAGACGTCGCCTGAACGTCTCATGAATGATTCGAGGAATCGCCGGTGACGTCCGCTCCGAACAACCGGTGTGCTGATCCACTTCAGTACAGTGAGTGCGCTCGCAACGAATGCACCGTGACCCGAATGGACGCACCGTGACCATCCGAACGGCTGAATATCCTCGGCCGGACCACTTTTTGCTTCACCTCAGTGACACTCACCTGCTCGGCAACGGCCACAGCCTCTACGGCAGCGTCGACGCCGAGGCCCACCTGCGCCAGCTGCTGGAACAGCTCGAGGCGTCTGAAGGGCGGCCGGAAGCGATCATCTTCACGGGCGACCTGGCCGACAAGGGTGAGCCAGACGCCTACGAGAGGCTTCGCAGGATGGTCGAGCCCGTGGCGGCCCGCCTCGGCGCGCAGGTCATCTGGGTGATGGGAAACCACGACGATCGTGGAGCGTTCCGCGAACACCTCTTCGCAGAGCAGCCGACCACACGCCCCATCGACCGCGTATATGACATCAACGGGCTGCGGGTCATCGCCCTTGATTCGAGCGTTCCCGGCCACCACCACGGCGAGGTGAGTGGTGAACAGCTCGACTGGCTGGCCGAGGAGCTTTCCACCCATGCCGCCCATGGCACCATCCTGGCGATGCACCACCCGCCGCTTCCGAGCGTTCTCGACCTCGCCGTGGCCGTCGAGCTGCGGGATCAGGCCGGGCTCGCCGAGGTGCTGCTGGGCTCG
The DNA here is from genome assembly GCF_014645015.1 of Salinibacterium xinjiangense. GTDB lineage: Bacteria > Actinomycetota > Actinomycetes > Actinomycetales > Microbacteriaceae > Rhodoglobus > Rhodoglobus xinjiangensis. The sequence goes on along the minus strand of NZ_BMLC01000003.1, from coordinate 242,155 downwards.
GACGTGCGCAGTATCCTCGCTGGTCACCTGCATTACAGCTCCACCGGCACGTTCGCGGGAATCCCCGTATCGGTCGCCTCAGCTACCTGCTACACCCAGGATCTCACTGTGCCCGTCGGCGGAACGAGGGGCCGGGATGGAGCCCGGGCCTTCAACCTCGTACACGTCTATGAGAACACCGTGCTGCACTCCGTGGTGCCGCTCGGTGAATATGCAGCGCTCGACTACATCGATGCTGCGGAGACCACACGCCGACTCGCTGAATCGGGAATCCGCATCGCCGACAGGATCAACCCGCCGGTAGATCCTGAACCGCAGATGACAATGCCGGTCCGCGTGAAGGTGTGATGGCGCCCGCCTGCTCCCAGACGGCCGCGATACTGAAGTAGCGTTCCAGGAACACCCGGATGTTCCTGGTGCGCTTCGCCAGCGAGATCTCGGGCTTGCTGCCATCGTTGAGGCAGAAGAAGTCGTATCCCCTGCGCTTCAGGATGTCGTCCATCTCCCCTGCCGCATTGGCCAGGGTGGTCTCGACGTACCGCACGCTCGCATCGGTCTGCATGACCGCACGGCCGGTCATCAGCGCGTAGTAGTGGTACAGCGAGTTGGTGACGGAGATATCGGAACTGGAACGGAACGCGCTCGCCGCCGTACGCGCGAAATCCTCCGGGAATTCACGCTCGAGCTCGGCCATCACGCTGCGCCTGAGAGGAGTCGCGGCGTGCTCGAGGTGTCGAGTGGTGACGCGACCGAACCGACGCTGCAACAGGGCGCGGTTGACCCTAGCGGCGTTCTCGAATCCGCTGCGCTCGGCGTTCGGTTCACCGAGGCCGATGCGCGTCGACGCCTCGATGAACTTCGTGATGCCACCGGGCGAGAAGAACATGTCTGGTCGAACGGGTCGCCCGAAGAACATGTCGTCGTTGGAGTACAGGAAGTGCTCGCTGAGGCCCTCGATCCTGTGCAGTTGGCTCTCGACGGCATGGGAATTGTGGGTGGGAAGCGCATCGAGATCGGCAAAGAACTCCTCGCTTCGCACGATCGTGACACGGGGATGCTCTGCCAGCCATGCCGGCGCCGGTGAGTCGGTCGCGATGAAGATGCGCCTGATCCAGGGGGCATAGAGGTTAACGCTGCGCAGGGCATATTTCAGCTCGTCGATCTGGCGGAATCTCGCATCCGAATCGTCCCCGTCACCGACGATGTACGACTCCATCCGCTGGGCCCTGGCTCGCTGGAACTCGGAAGAGGTGCCATCGACCCATGAGAATACGATGTCGATGTCGAAGGTCACGTCGCTCGCCAGCATGTCGAACATGCCGCCCAGCGTCGACCAGGTACGGCCGTGAAGCTCGACGGTCGCATCGATGGCTTCGGGTCGGGGAAGGCTGTGACGCATGAGCGCGTTCTCTGCAGGCGCGTGGATGGCGTCGGGTGCAAATTCCCAGAACTCCAGGCGCACGCCGGTGGCGGCGCCATAACGCTCCCCACCCTGCCCGGTCGTCCGCGGTCGGTAGAGCTTGGCAATCCGGGGATTTTCAAGGTCTGCGAGCCCACCCTCAGCGACAAGGATTGCGGGTTCTGATCCGACTCGGGCATAGAACGGCTCGGTCGCGAAAGCTGCTGACAGGGCAGCCGCGATCTCAACAGCTTTCTCACGGTCGACGGCGATCACGACGCGATCGTCATCCCGGCGCACCAGCAGGTGCTGGATACCGGCCACGTCCAGTGCGTCGTGGATGGCGACGAGGTCAGCGACCGTGGCATCCCGCGGCGAGAGTGTCTGGTTCAGGAGAGCGAAACGACCCTTTCGTAGCACGATGTCGGGTCGAGCCAGAAGGCGGGTGTGCGCTCCGGAATTCACTCCACGCAGTGACGTGCTCATGCGCCGCCTGTCACGGCAGGCGCTGCGGCCCTGGTGCGCCGCTGCGGTGATGCTCCAGCGCCTGCGCTGATGGCGTCACGAAGCAGGCTCGACAGCGCTTCCAGCTGGATGTTGGACTCTGCCGCGACATCCTCGTCTGAGCCGTCGAGCGCGCGCGCGGCGAGGCCGGCTTTGCTGTCGATGAGTTCCGCTATCCGTGCGTCGATCGTGTGGGCGGCGATGATCCGCCATGCCGTCACCGGCAACTCCTGACCGATACGGTGAACCCGGTCGATCGCCTGCGTCTGCTCGGCGCTCGTCCAGCTGAGCTCGGCGAGGACCACATTGGATGCCGCCTGGAGGTTGAGTCCGACTCCTGCAGCTGTCAGCGACGCGACAACAACAGACACCTCGGGGTCGTCGGCGAACGAATCGATCGCGGCCTGGCGGGCCTTCGGGCTCTGGTCTCCACGGATCGATACGGACTTCAGGCCGACCCTGGCAAAGTGTTCTTCAGCCTTATCCATCACGTCGATGTGCTTGGCGAAGAAGACCACTTTCCCGACCGAACGTGCGAGCTGGGCGGTGTAGTCGGCCGCGAGTGTCGCCTTGGCCTGGCCGATTCGACGGACCATGGTGAACACATTCTCACCGGTGCTGGATCCTTTGGACTCGTCCAGCTCGGCATGCGCAACCACGCGGATGAGGTCTGCATCGCTGGCATCGGGCTTGAGGCTTCGCACCCGCTGGAACCGCTCCACCAGTCGCGCCGTGAGAGCTGCCTCGGCGGCACGGATAGAGCGACCCAGGTCGTCATCGAGTTCGACCGGGATGTCGGCGACGCGTCGCGCAGGGATGTCGGCCGCGACATCCACTTTCTTGCGACGCACGATACCCATCTCCACGACGGCGTACCTGGCCTCGGAGAAGAAGCCCATGTCGGCCGGAGTGAGCCCGGTGTCTTCGAGCTTGTCCATGAGCCTGGCGAGAGGCTTCTTGTCGTCGATCCAGCCCAGGAACTGCCAGATGGCGCGGAAGTCTTCGATGGAGTTGATCAGCGGCGTACCGGTCAGCGCCATGAGCAGGGCCTTGGGGAAGCTGGCACGGATGCTCTTGGAGAGCCCGAGTACATGCTTCGACCGCTCGGACTTCAGGTTCTTGATGAAGTGGGCCTCATCGACGACCATGCCTTTGAACCCGAACCTGCCGAGCCAGCCGATGTGACGATCGAGAATCTCGTAATTCACGATGACGACATCGCTGAACGCGTCGACGTCTTTACCGTCACCGTGCACGACTGTCGCCGTCCGTCCGGGAGTCCACAACTCGACCTCACGCGCCCAGTTCGTTTTCACGACATTGGGCACGACGACCAGCAGTGGATAGGAATTGGATGCCTCGGCCGCCAGGAGGGCCTGTGCGGTCTTCCCGAGCCCGGGTTCGTCAGCGAGCAGGAAGGTGCGGTGGCCCGACCTCACCTCCTCGACGAAGCGTGCCTGGTGGCGCATCATGTCGAGGTTTCCGCGAGTGCGCAGCGACGTCGCCTCCGGCAGGTCCATCGTGGCCGCGCCACCACCGGCGCCGTACTCGAACGACCGGAACAGCGGCTCGATGAGCTCCCAGTTGCCGAGCCTGTTGACCCGGGCGGGAGCGATCGTCATGTTGCTGAAGTCAGGGGCAAGGAAGGGGTTCGACATCTGCATCTGTCGCACCGAAGCCGGCACCACCTGCTTTTCGACCTGCTTGTCGACGGGTTTCGGTTCTGTGGCGATCACCAGCTCATCCGGGCTCAGCTCCACGCCGGCCGCGAGCAGAAGGTCTCGCCTCAGTGCTTTCGCGGCAGCGGTGACGGTGGCATCGTCGCCCAGCATGATGATCAGGCTGGTGTCCCGCGCCGCGGTTTTCGCGAGAATTCCCGCGAGCCCATCCAGCCGCTTCTGCTCCTTGGCTCGTTCGGAATCCGTCAGGGACTTATCGGACTTCACTCGTGCGCGTTCTTCCCTGAGCAGCAGTGTTGCCACCTGGAATCGTGCACGGTTCGCCGGCTTCAGGGGACCCTTCTGCACGGCGGTTTCGACCTCGCGCGCAGCCCTCGCGAGAACCGGGATCACGCCGACGTCATCGCCAGGTCGAACACGGCGACGCTGTTGGCCGCCTGCCTGCCGCTGCCCGCTGGCCTGCTTCCCAGTGGCTTGCTGACCGCTGGCCTGCTGCCCGCCGGCCTGCTTGGGGGATCGCTGGCGCTTCTGGCGCTGGCCGGGTTCGGACTGTCCCGAAGATGTCAATTCGTCTCCTGTGCAGGCACTGCCTGTTGGTCTGAAACTGATGCGGTGGGCTGGGCCCCCGCATGTGCAACTCCCGCGAACCGAACGATCCGACGACGGCGCCAGCCGGATAATCCAGACCCAGTCGCGATGCGACTGGTGGGCTCGGCAGGCGTTGGCCCCCATTCTATGCTGTTTTGTCAGAAACCTTGATCAGGATGCCCGCAGCGATGAAGATCGCGGACGCAACGAATTGCAATCCGAGCCACAGGTCCGGCAGTCCGAGGTCGATCGGCAGCACCGGATTCCACAACACGGCGATAGGCGCGAGACCGATGATCCACCACCACTGGCCAGCCTGCCACGCAAAAACCGCCACGATCAGGGCGAAGATACTGACGATGAACTGGATGATCGTGAATGTGTCGCTCGTGATCAGCGCACTGCCGATGAGCAGCGCCATGGCCCCGAGCAGTGCGGGTACGAGGGCGGGACGGCGCGTCGTCGTCGGGTATTGTGCGCTCACATTTCGATCCTAACGACCCCGTGGACAGCGCTTCGACCTTGCCGGAATGGTCGCGCGGGTGGCATCTGGCTAAAGTCGGAACATGCCACACGAAGCAGCGATCGCGCGATTTCAGGCGCTGCTGCGCATTCCAACTATCTCGCGCATCGATGAGTCCCAGGTGCAGTGGGAGCACTTCGACTCTTTCCTGACCCAGCTACAGGAGCTGTTTCCGCTCGTCCACCGCAAGCTCGACCGGGAGATCGTGGCGGGATACTCGCTCGTCTTCCGTTGGCCAGGGCGTTCGTCGACCGAACCCAGCGTCCTGATGGGCCATTACGACGTGGTCGCGGCGACAGACTCCGGCTGGAAGCATCCGCCATTCGCCGCAGAGTTGAGCGGCAAGGGCGATGACCAGCTGATCTGGGGTCGCGGAACCATCGACGACAAAGGAGCCGTCGTCGCCATCCTCGAGGCCATCGAGGCACAGATCGAGGCCGGACTCCAGCCCGCGCAGGACATCTATCTCTGCTTCGGGCATGACGAGGAGAGCAACGGCGCGGGCGCGAAAGCCGTCGCTGAGCTTCTCGAGAGTCGCGGCATTCGCCCGGCCCTGGTGCTCGATGAGGGTGGCGCCATCGTCGAAGGAGCCTTCCCCGGCGTGTCGAGGCCGGTCGCCGTCGTCGGGGTGACCGAAAAGGGGAGCACCACCCTGCGACTCATCATCGACCAGCAGGGTGGGCATGCCTCGACTCCCCCGAGGCTGAGCGCGACCGCCCGGCTGGCGAAGGCGATAGTCCGGCTGAATCGCAGGCAATTCCCCGCGTCGATCAACCCGGTGACGGTCGACATGTTTCGCACCCTGGGTGTGCACTCGACGGGCTTCATGGGATTCCTGTTTCGAAATATACGGCTCACCAAGCTGATTCTGCTGCCGATCTTCGGTCGACAGGGTGACGAATCCAATGCCATGATCCGCACCACCCAGGCTGTGACGATGCTCGATGCGGGACAGGCTGTCAACGCACTCGCCGAGCGGGCAACGGCAACCGTGAATGTCCGCATCGCTATCGGTTCGACGGTCGATGATGCGGTCAGGCATGTCACGAGGGCGATAAGGGACGACACCGTGCTCGTAGAGGTCGTCACCGCGGGTGAACCCTCGCCGGTTTCCCTGGTGTCTGGAATCGCATGGGAGCTGGTGCGGTCGACGATCGAGAAGGTTTATCCCGGCACGATCGTGACCCCGTATGTGCAGAATGGCGCCACGGACAGCAGGCATTTCACCGGTATCAGCCGGGGCGTGTACAGGTTCACGCCGTTCGAACTCACGACGGAGCAGCGTGAGACGCTCCACGCGAAAAACGAACGCATGCACGTCGCGACCTATTTGCGAGGCATCGAGTTCTATAAATCCCTGATCGCCTCGCTCTAACAGGCGTGCGCAGTTGAGAGCGGCCTAACCCTGGTTGCGGATGATGGTGATCGGACGGCTCATGGGCGGCGCATCGTCCAGTCGCTCGAGGCCTGGACGCAGCTCGCCGAGCCACCGCTCGTAACCGGCGTCGTTCAGGTGGAGCCTGTCGTCGGACAAAGCGGGATCGAGCTCCCCGTCTTCCAGCGCGAGAGTCGGCCACAGGTCGAGGTACTGCACATTGACCGACGGAGCGAACTGGCGGAGGTGCCGATTGGCATCCTGAATCCGCGCCGCGAACTCGCGTCCTCTCGGCATTATCGACTGCAGCAGCATCCTGGCACCGGGAAGAGCGCGGCGCAGGGTGACCAGCACGTATTCGATGTTGCGGACGACATGTTCCACCGATTTACGAGTGCTCAGGTCATTTGTCCCGACCAACAGCACGACCACTTCGGGCTGGAGCGCGACGACGTCATCCAGCCTGGCGACGACGTCATCGGTGGTATTTCCACCGACACCGAGATTTTGCGTCTCCCTGTCGGGAAACCATTCAGCCCATCGCCCATCCTCAGTGAGGCTGTCGCCAAGGAAGACGATGCTGGGCCGTGATTCGATGAACATGTCGTCAGTCATGAGGTCTGATCCGATCGGAAGCGGGTTCGTGCGCCTTTAGTCCATCATGGTGCCTCGTGCTCTGGGTTTCCAGTCGGGTGGCCCGGTCGATGGCCGCCCGGAGGGGTATCGATGGCACAGCGCCCGGCGTCAGAACCGAGAGGGATGCGGCTGCTCCCGCGAAGCGCAGGGAGTCTTCGAGGCTTGCGCCCTCCGCGAGCCTGGCCGCGAATGCTCCACAGAACGTATCGCCCGCGCCCGTCGCATCCACAGCCACGACCTTCGTCGCTGGGATGCTGACATCGTCTAACCCCCGCTGGTACAGCACCGAGCCGGCAGAGCCGAGGGTCACGATCACCACCGGAGCCAGGCCGCGCACCACTTCAGCGCTTAAGTGATAAGCCGCTTCAGCGCCTGAGAGGTAGGCCGCTTCATGTTCGTTGACCACGAGGATGTCGATGTCGTCGAGAAGCTCGCGCGGCAGGTCCCTGACGGGTGCCGCATTCAGGATGACCGTGGTACCGCCTGCACGGCCTGCCCGGGCCGCCTCCGCCACAGTCTGGAGTGGAATCTCCAGTTGCATGACCAGCACGTCTGCCGTCCCGATAGCCTTGAGGTCTGCCCCGGTGAGCCCCATCAGCGCCGCGTTGGCGCCAGCCTCGACGATGATGGTGTTTTCCCCATCATCTGCGACGGCGATGAGCGCCGTACCGGTCGGGGCAGAGGTCGACCGCACCAGCGAGACATCGATCTTGTCGTCCTGGAGCCCCTCGAGGGTTCGTTCACCGAACCCGTCCCTGCCGATAGCGGCAATGAAAATGGTGGATGCGCCGGCCCGAGCCGCGGCGACGACCTGGTTTTGGCCCTTGCCGCCGCGAGCGATCGACAGCCCGGTCGACATCACGGTCTCGCCGGGCGCCGGAATTCTCGCAACCCGGAACACCTGGTCGATGTTCGCACTTCCCACGACGATGACGCAATTATCGACCCGTGTTCGTGCAGCATCTGAATTCACTCCATCACGCTAGCGCGTCAGGAGTTGGTGATCGACTCTGGCTCTGCAGACTTCGACTCTGCAGACTTCGACTCTGCAGACTTCGACTCTGCAGGCTTCGACTCTGCAGACTTCGACTCTGCAGACTTTGACTTCGCACGGTGTGACACGGCCGGCTGGGCCGCAGCGGCCGTGATCCTGTTCGCCATGCCGCTGAAGATCGCCCCGTGGAAGGGCAGGATCGCCATCCAGTACAGCCGCCCGCCGAGCCCGGTGGGGAAGAAGACCGCCCGCTGGCGGTAATGACTGCCGCCCGCCCCATCATCGGTCGTGGTCATCTCGAGCCAGGCGAGCCCCGGGACCTTCATTTCGGCGCGCAAGCGCAGGAAGCGTCCCCGTTCGAGAGTCTCGACCCTCCAGAAGTCGAGAGCCTCGCCTACCGCGAGTGATGAAGCGTTCCGGCGACCGCGGCGAAGGCCGACGCCGCCGACGAGTTTGTCTGCCCAGCCGCGCAGGGCCCAGGCCAAGGGGAAGGAATACCAGCCATTTGCCCCGCCGATGCCCTCCACGACCTCCCAAAGCCGCTCGACGGGGGCGGCTGAATGCTGTTCACGAAGGTCGACGTATACCGTGTGGCCGGACCATTCTGGGTCGCTCGGGATGAGGTTGCTCGGCGCGCCGGCGACCGTGGAGTTCTGCCAGCTCGTCTCGACCTCGCCGTCGTTCATCTTCGCGAGTGCGAGGCGTACCGCCGTCCGGTAACTGGTGAGGCCACCCTCCGGGTCGGGGATCACCGAACGGATGTCGGATTCGTTCACGACGCAGTCGAACTGCAGGGATTCGATAATCGGAACCGCGAGGGCACGCGGTATCGGCGTCACGAGATTCACCCACTGCGATGCGAGCCACGGGGTGAGCACGGGAAGGCTCGCGATCGGGCGTTGGCGGAGCCCCGCCTCAAGCGCATATCCATTCATCATCTGCCCGTAGCGCAGCACCTCGGGACCGCCGATGTCGAAGGTGCGATTTATCTTGCCCGGGACCACGGCAGCTTCGGTGAGGTAATACAGCACGTCGCGCACTGCGATCGGCTGGATGAAGTTGCGCACCCACTGCGGCGCGGGCATATACGGCAGCACCTCGGTGAGATGACGGACCATCTCAAAGGAAGCCGATCCCGATCCGATGACAACCCCGGCCTGGAAGGCGATAGTCGGCACGCCGGATTCCATCAGCACCCTGCCCACCTTCTCGCGGCTGCGAAGATGGCGGCTGAGCGAGTCCACCGGCACATCGGGATGTAGCCCACCCAGGTAGACGATGCGCTTGACCCCGGCAGCAGCGGCCGCGGTAGCTACGGTGTTGGCTACCGTCATCTCCATGCTCTCGAAGTCTCCGCGAATGCCCATGGCGTGCACGAGGTAATAAAGCACGTCGACGCCCTCGACCGCACGCTCCACGTCCTCGGCTCGGGAGAGATCACCGGTGACGACATCGACGTCGTCGGCCCATGGCGCATCCCGCAGTTTGAGCGGGTCACGCACCAGCACCCTGACCTCATGGCCAGCCTCAGCAAGCCTGGGCGCGAGGCGCCCGCCGATGTATCCGGTAGACCCTGTGACAAGGATTCGCATGCACCTAAGTTTAGGGATTAACTCTGCACGATGGCTGAACCGTGACAGCGTTCACTACGCCTCCAGAAGGGCAGCCGGTGCACTCACCTGCCTGGGCGATACCGCTAGATCAGCGACTTGGTGTGCCACACGGTTTTCGTCTCGGTGAAGGCGACGATGCGCTCGAGCGAAGGTGGCGGCGCGCCGTCCTCGGGGGCGAGCACGCGCTTCAGGGTGTCTGCTGCGATGATCTGCAGGTCGACCCAGTCGAGCAGCCCTGCCCCGGCGAGGTCGATAGCGTTCACGTCGGCGTGACCCGCGAGCCATGGCGCGATCTCGGCGGGAGATCCGGTCAGGATATTCACCACTCCCCCGGGCACATCGCTTGTGGCGAGAACTTCGGAGAGGCTCACCGCGGCGAGCGGCGCGGACTCGCTGGCCACGACGACGACGGTATTTCCGGTGAGGATAGCGGGAGCTATGACGCTCGCGAGCCCGAGCAACGAGTTACCGGACTGTGGCGCGATGATCGCGACGACGCCGGTGGGCTCGGGCGTTGACAGATTGAAGTAGGGACCGCTCACCGCATTCGCGTTGCCCGCGACCTGGACGTATTTGTCTGCCCAGCCCGCGTACCAGACCCAGGCGTCGATGGCTGTGTCGACCTGTGCGGTTGCCGCAGGCTTGGTCAGGCCCTCGGTTGCGCTGAGTTCGTCGACGAACTGGTCGCGACGTCCCTCGAGCAGTTCAGCGATGCGATAGAGCACCTGCCCGCGGTTATAGCCCGTGGCCGACGACCAGCCCGCGAAAGCTGAGCGTGCAGCCACGACGGCGTCGCGGGCATCCTTACGGCTGGCCAGGGACGCGTTGGCGAGGAACCTGCCGTCCTTCGTGGAGACCTCGTAGGTGCGCCCGCTCTCGCTTCGGGGAAATTTGCCGCCGATGTAGAGCTTGTATGTCTTGGGGATGGCGAGTCGCGTCACGACGTGGCCTTCTTCCTGCTCGTCGAACCGGTAGTCGAGATCGCCTGCGGTGACGCCCAGCCAGCACTCTCGAGGTATGCCGCGAGGCCGTGCCGACCGCCCTCGCGACCGTATCCGCTCTCCTTGAAGCCACCGAACGGGCTGGCGGGGTCGAACCGGTTGAAGGTGTTGGCCCAGATCACACCGGCACGAAGGCCATCCGCGACGGCCAGGATCTTCGAGCCCTTGTCACTCCAGATGCCGGCAGACAGGCCGTAAGGCGTGTTGTTCGCCTTCGCGATCGCCTCGGCAGGAGTGCGGAACGTCAGCACGCTCAGCACGGGCCCGAACACCTCTTCCCTCGCGATGGTCGAGGAGGTCGAGACATTGTCAAAAATGGTCGGTGCGAACCAGAAGCCCTTATCGGGGATCTTGCACGGGGCCGTCCAGCGGTCGGCGCCCTCCTTTTCGCCGATGTCGCTGAGCTGACGGATGCGCTCCAGCTGTTCACGCGAGTTGATCGCGCCGATGTCGGTGTTCTTGTCCAGCGGGTCGCCGAGGCGCAGGGTCATCAGGCGAGACTTCAGCCTGTCGACAACGTCCTCGTGGATATTCTCCTGCACGAGCAGTCGAGAGCCAGCACAGCACACATGACCCTGGTTGAAGAAGATCCCGTTGACGATGCCCTCGATGGCCTGGTCGATCGGGGCATCGTCGAAGACGATGTTCGCAGCCTTGCCACCCAGCTCGAGCGTCACTTTTTTGCCGGTGCCTGCTACCGACTTTGCGATGGCGCGACCGACGGCGGTGGAACCGGTGAAGGCCACCTTGTTCACGTCCGGGTGGTTGACGAGAGCCTCACCGGTGTTCCCCGCGCCGGTGATGATGTTGACGACGCCGGCGGGAAGATCCGCCTGCTGCAGGATCTCGGCGAAAATGAGCGCAGACAGCGGGGTCGTCTCAGCTGGCTTGATCACCACCGTATTTCCTGCCGCGAGCGCGGGAGCTACCTTCCACGCGAGCATCAGCAGAGGAAAATTCCACGGGATGACCTGTGCGGCCACACCGAGCGATCGGGGGTTCGGGCCGAGACCCGCATAGTCGAGCTTGTCAGCCCATCCCGCGTAGTAGAAGAACCATGCGGCGACCAGAGGAACATCGACGTCGCGTGATTCCCTGATCGGCTTGCCATTGTCGAGGCTCTCGGCGACGGAGAGTTCCCTGGCGCGTTCCTGCACGAGCCGGGCGATCCGGAACAGGTACTTGCCTCGATCGGCGCCAGACAGCCTGCTCCACGTGCGTGTGTAGGCCGAGCGGGCCGCAGCAACCGCGACATCCACATCAGATGAATCTGCGTTCGCGATCTCGGCGATCGGCTGCTCCGTCGCCGGAGAGATGGTCGTGAACGGTGCACCGTGCCCGTCGACGAATTCACCGTCGATGAACAGCCCATAGCTGGGCTTGAGATGCAGGATGCTGGTCGACTCGGGTGCCGGCGCGTAATCGAGGAATCGGCTGGGGGCGGGTTTTTCCCGATCGGTCATCGTCAGTCCATCGTCACGTAGTCGGGGCCAGAGTAGCGGCCGGTTGTCATTTTCTGTCGCTGCAACAGCACGTCATTGAGCAGGCTCGACGCACCGAACCGGAAGAGATGCGGGCTCAGCCACTCCTCGCCCACGGTCTCTGCGACCGTCACGAGGTACTTGATCGCGTCTTTGGAGGTGCGGATGCCGCCAGCGGGTTTCACTCCGATGCGCTCTCCGGTAAGACGGTGCCAGTCGCGCACCACCTCGAGCATGAGCAGGGTGACGGGAAGCGTCGCTGCTGGCGAGACCTTTCCCGTCGACGTCTTGATGAAATCGCCGCCAGCGAGGATTGCGAGCCAGGATGCCCGGCGCACGTTGTCGTAGGTGTTCAGCTCGCCGGTCTCCAGAATCACCTTGAGGTGCGCGAAGCTGCCATCCGAGCGGCGGCAGGCCTCCTTGACCGCCACGATCTGGTCGAACACGAGGCCGAAGTTTCCGGCAAGGAAGGCGCCACGGTCGATGACCATGTCGATCTCATCGGCGCCGGAGGCGACGGCTTCCGACGTGTCAGCGATCTTGACAGCCAGGGAGGCGCGTCCGCTGGGGAATGCCGTGGCGACTGCGGCGACGTTGATTCCACTGCCTGTGCCGCCGGACCAGGCACCACCGAGAGCACTTACCGCGTGGGGAACCATGTCGCCGTAGACGCAGACGGCCGCGACCCGGGGGGTCGTGGCATCCGAGGGGTCAGGATTGACCGCTTTCGCGACGAGCGAGCGAATCTTGCCCGGGGTGTCTGCACCTTCGAGCGTCGTCAGGTCGATGAGCTCGATTATGGTGTCGAGGGCCCAGGCCTTCGACGTGGTCTTGATGGATCGGGTGCCGAGGGCTGCGGCTCGCTGTTCGAGCCCGACGGCGTCGACACCGGCGAGCCCTTCGAGGTGGAGCTTGAGGCTCTTCTCGGTCAGATCGCCGCCGATCATGCTCAGCGCCCGCTCGGCTGGGGCCAGTGCCTTCGCCTGTGCGGCCTGGGCAGCCTTCGCCTGTGCCGCCTGGGCAGGGAGGCCCTGCGTCGTTACATTCACCACAGAATTCTACCCACGGGGATGCCGACGCGAACCCGGTCCTTCGATCGCAGGATCGATAGCTGCCCCCTCGAGGTGCTGCGACCAGGCTGCGGCGTAGTCGCGATCCCAGTGCTGCCAATCAACCGGATGCCCGTGAAGCAGGTCGCCGAGCTGGTCGAGACTGATGAGCCAATCGGCTTTTACCCTGGCAGCGAAGGCCGCTTCGACCGTTGAGGCTATGCGGACGCTCAGCCGGGTGCTGGAACCCCTGTTGCCACCGGCAACCTCGTCGAGGGTGAGATCCAGGATGGCTCCGGAGCTGCCTGCCACACGCAGATGCACGCGCCGATCGAAGTCGACTATCCGGCCGTCGACGCCGATCGCCGGGCCCGGGGTGATTCCGCGAACACTGTAGGCGCCCCCGAGCTCGGGTTCGATCACCGCGTCGCCCAGCCAGCCCGCGACCAGTTCGGAGTCGACGAGCGCATCCCACACGATGCTGGGGGCGAATTCGTAGCGCCGTTGGAGGTGAAGGCTCGGCATGGTCACTCGTTGAGCGTACGCCGCCGAGCCGGACACGTCCTTAACGGCGGACGGTGACGCCATATGCTGTCTGCGTGAAATCTTCCCTCGACTCACCCCGACGCGATACAGGCCGACCCACGATCGACATCGTCGTCCCGGTCATCCTGCTGGCGTTCGGGGCGGTGCTCACGCTCACTGTTCTCACTCACGCCGGCCAGTTCAGCAGCGTGACCGCCGACTGCGGGAGCGGGAGCGGGCCGTTTACGGGGCTCGAGTGCAACTCCACCGCACTGTCCGTCGCGGTCTTGGCGTTGATAGCGGTGATGATCCTCAGCTACGTCCCGTCGGTGGGAATGGTCATCGTCTCGCTCATTCGCAAGAAAGTGATCTTCCTGTGGCCGCTCGCAGGCGTCATCCTGATCGTCGTCGCGTTTTATCTCGCGACCTCGTTAGCGGGGATGACCGTACCGACAGGAGCCGGTTCATGAGCGGGGCAGTCTTCGCCCTCGGGGTCGACCTCGGGGGTACCAAGATCGAGGCCGCGCTGGTCGACCCCACGGGAAACGTGCTTCCCAGAAGTCGCTTCAGGGCGCCAACCGGCGGTACGTCGACAAGCGAGATGCTTGCGGCGAGCGCCGACGCAGTGGTTCTGCAGGCCATTGCCATGCTTCCGGAAGGCGCAACCCTCGTCGGGGTCGGCATCGGCAGCGCAGGCCCCATCACCGTCGCTGATGGCAGGGTGTCCCCCCTGAATTTGCCGAACTGGCGGGAGTATCCCCTGCGTGACCAGATCGCAGCTCTCGTGCCCGGAGTTCCCGTCACCCTGCGCATGGACGGAGAGTGCATCACGCTCGCCGAGCACTGGATCGGTGCTGGCCAGGGTGAATCCAACCTCATGGGGATGGTGGTCTCGACCGGGATCGGCGGCGGGCTGATCCTCGGCGGCAGGGCCATCGCCGGTCCCACCGGCAATGCCGGACACATCGGCCACGTCGAGGTCGGCGGTTTCGACGATCCGTGCCTGTGTGGAGGAACGGGTTGCGTCGAGGCTGTGGCCTCGGGCCCGAAGACCACGGCATGGGCACGACGCCAGGGCTGGCTCGGCGCGACGGGCGAAGATCTGGCGGCAAGCTATGCCGCAGGGGATTCCATTGCGATCGCCGCTGTGGCGCGCTCCGGTCGTGCGATCGGCCAGGCGATCGCGTCATCCACGGCTCTCGTCGATCTCGACCTCGTCGCCATCGGCGGGGGCTTCTCCCACGTTACGCCCGACCTGTTCGACTACATCAGGGATGCGATAGCGCTGAGAGCACCGTTCCCGTTCGTCGCAAAGGTGCGGGTCATCCCGTCCGGGCTGTCCGGGGAAGGGCCCCTGATCGGCGCAGCCGCCCTCATCCACCGCGCCGAATTCATCGCAGGGTGAAGTGGCCGGCGCCAGGGCTCCTGCACGCCGGGCTTTTGTGCGCTAGGCCTTCTGCGCGCTAGGCCCTCTGCGCGACACCGAGCACCGACCTGACATCGCTCACATCGGCAGCCATCTGAGCGACAAGCGCCGCTGCCCCGTCGAATTTGCGCATCCCGCGGATGAAGTCGACGAACGAGACCTCGGCTGCCCTGTCGTAGAAATCGACATCGGCGTCGATGGCGTGAGCTTCGACCTGCTTCGCCGGAACCCGGTCGAAGGTCGGGTTGTTGCCCACAGACACCGCGGACGGATAGCGCACGCCATCCACCGTCATCCATGCGGCGTAGACGCCGTCGGCCGGCACGAGCCCCTCGACCGCGGGCGACAGGTTCGCTGTCGGATATCCGAGAGTGCGACCGCGCTGTGCGCCGTGCACGACGGTGCCCCGGATGCTGTGCAGCGCGCCGAGCAACACGGCGGCCTCGGCGACCTTCCCCTCGATGATGAGCTCGCGCACCGAGGTGGACGACACCCGCCGTGAGTCCTCACGCACCACATCGTCGACCACCAGCACATCGATCCCATGACTTCGCCCGAAGTCGCGCAGCGTATCGATAGTGCCTTCACCACCGTGGCCGAAACGGAAATCGGCCCCAACGAGCAGCACGGCCGCGTGGAGGGAATCGACGAGAATCTGCTGCATGAAATCGGTGGCCGTCAGCGCGCTGAACTCGTGGTCGAAGTGCACCAGCAGCGTGGCATCCACCCCCGCATCCGCCAGGGATTCAAGTTTTTGCGTGTTGCTCGCCAGGGCCGGTGGGCAGATCCCGGGGCGGAGCAGGCTCAGCGGGTTGCGGTCGAATGTCACCACGATCGAGGTAAGAGCGCGTTCACGAGCCAGGCCGAGCAGCGCCGAGACCACGGCACGATGGCCGAGGTGCATTCCGTCGAACTTACCGATCGTGACAGCGCTGGGTCCGAAATCCTGCGGAACATCGGAGGTGGATGTGAAGGTCTGCATCTCAGCTCGCGGCATCCTCGGGCGTTGCGGCGGGCCGGCGGCGGTAGAGCCACAGCATGCCGAGAACGGGAAGCGCGAGCGGGATGAACAGGTATCCACGACCGAAGAACGACCACACGGTATCGGCGGGGAACAGTACCGGGTCGACCACGCTCAGCGTGCCCACCGTCAGCACACCTACCAGTTCGAAGATGATCGTGATCCAGGCGATGCGGTACCAGGTGTCTCCGCGCCGCAGCAGCGCCACCGTCGCGAGAATGTAGACCAGGCCAGCGATGCCACTCAGCACGTAGGCTACGGGCGCCACATCGAATTTGCCGACGATCTGTACGAAGGAACGAGCTGTTGCCGCGAGCGCGAGAATCGCGTACACGGCGATGAGAGCTCGCCCTGCACCGACCGCGCGAGAAGATCCGTTATTTGCCATATCGGGACAATATTAGGCGAAACTCGGGCCGTTGCCCGGCTCACGCGACCTGCACGAACCAGATCTGGCCCATCCTGATCACCATGACCGCCACCGCGAGGCATGCGACACCGAGAATAGCGGTGCTCCAGCGATTGCGGTCGATGAGAGCCCAGAAGATTGCGGCGGGAGGAATCAGCGCAGCAGACAGCAGATACACCCAGAATTCGAGCCCGCTACCGGTGGGGAGGTTTCCCGTAGCAGGCGCGACCAGCGAGATGACCAGTTGGACGACCAGCAGGATCTCCACCAGGAGCGTGGCCCCGAGGGTGTAGTCGTTGGGTTTGCGCCCGGCGAGACCGAGCACGAGGCAGAGCAGCCCCGCGACGACCGCGACACCGGCCAGCGCATTCACGAACCATTCGATCATTCGCTCGCCATATCCGTCGTCGGGAAACCGATCGCAGCCGCGACCGGGACATCCGGCGGGAAGTTCACGAGAACGCGCGCCCTGCCACCCACATTCTGCACCAGCCCAACCAGCCTGCCCTCGGGAGAGACCGCAGCGATGGGTCCGTCTGACTCGAGGGAGAGGGCGATTCGTTTGCCGTGTGCCAGGTCGACCGCCTCGGTCTCGGTCAGGTCGAGCCGGGTGAAGAGGGACGTGGCGACGGCGGCCGGGTCGAGCATGGCTGCACCGAGATCGTCTTCCACGTCCCTGTCCCGATCGATAGGGGATGCCGCGTCGACTGCGAAGGGTCCGATACGCGTTCTGCGGAGCGCCGTGAGGTGCCCGCCGACGCTGAGCGTAGCGCCCAGGTCGCGGGCAAGGGCGCGGATGTACGTGCCGGTGGAGCACTGCACGCGAACGTCGAGGTCGAGCCACTGCCCCCTGCGGGTGGCGAGCACGTCGAACGCGCTGACCATGACAGGACGCTCGGGCAGCACCACGGCCTCGCCGGCCCGGGCAAGCGTATACGCCCGCTTCCCGTCAACCTTGATGGCGCTCACAGAGCTCGGCCGCTGGAGGATCGGCCCCGTGAGGGCCTTGACGCCAGCCGCAATCGCGGCATCGGTGACCTCGGCGAGGGTGGTGGCATCCACTGGTTCGTCAATCTCACCGTCGGCATCGTCGGTATTCGACGCTGCGCCGAGTCGGATGGTGGCCGTGTATTCCTTGTCGAGGCCGACCACCCAGGTCAGCAGGCGTGTGGAGTTGTTGACCCCCAGAATGAGCAACCCGGTCGCCATCGGATCGAGAGTGCCGGCATGGCCGACCTTGCGAGTGCCGATCGACTTCCGCGCCCTGGCCACCACGTCATGGCTAGTGACCCCCTGCGGCTTGTCTACAAGCACTATGCCGCTTGTGGGGTTGCTGGGCGGTTTCACGCGTTCTCCGCTGCAGCACACATCACTCCATCAGGCTACAGTCTCGCGCCGCCCACCTCTCCTGCGCGTCGCCCACATAGGATTCGAGGATGCGAGTAGCCGTAATCGGGGCCGGTGCGGTGGGTGGGGCCATCGCCGCAATGCTGGCCAGGGCCGGGCACGATGTGGAGGTCACGGCGCGCGGCGCGAACCTCGATTCGATCCGCAGTGGAGGCATCCGTCTTTCCGGCGCGTGGGGCGAGCACACGGCCAGGGTGCTCGCCAACGAACTGCTGACCCGAGGGGCAGAACTGGTCATCGTCGCCACCAAGGCGCGGGACGCCGCCGCGGCGATCGCCGACAACGCGACGGTGCTGCGAGGCGTTCCGGTCGTCGTGATCCAGAACGGCCTCGAGGGCATGACCGCCGCCCGAATTGCGTCGCCCCGTTCCGATATCGTTGGCGGCCTCGCGACGTTCGCGACGTCGTATCTCATCCCCGGCGAGATCACCGTGACGACGGCAGGGCCCACCTACCTCGGCGTCGAAACGGGATACAGCGACATTCCCGCCCGTCACGCAGCGAAAATCCTCAACCGGGTGATGCCTACGTCGGTCGTAGCCAATTTCGCGGGCGCCCAGTGGACGAAGCTCGTCATCAACCAGGTCAACGCCCTCCCGGCGATCACCGGGATAAGCGTGCAGGAGGTGATCGCCGACCGGAGTCTTAGACGGGTCATGACCGCGAGCATGCAGGAGAACGTGCGGATCGGCCTCGCGAGCCGCATCCATTTCGAGAAGTTACAGGGGCTGTCACACCGTGGGCTTCGCATCTTCGCGGCAGTGCCAGCCTGGGTGGCGCAGCTTCTTCCGCTGCTGATGAGCAGGCGCATCGGAACCACCCCGAATCCCGGTTCGACACTGCAGAGCATCCGCCGTGGCCAGCCCACCGAGATCGACTACCTCAATGGGGCCGTCGTGACCGCGGCCCGCACCATCGGGTGGGAGGCTCCCGTGAACGCCGCGCTCGTAGCGCTGGTTCACGAGGTGGAGTCGAGCGGCAAGTTCTTCACTGCCGCGCAGGTCATCGCGCGCGTTCAGCCGTAACCGGCTAACAGCTGTCTGCGAAGATCCGTCGCGGACGTTCAACGTCGGAGTTGTCGACGATCGCCGTCGCCCGGGTGCGGGGAACCGCCTCGGCGATGTAGAGAGCCTGGCTCCCTTCATATCGCTCCCTGCCTGCGGTGCCGTCGCGGGCCAGAAGTCGCGCGTCAGCCGTCGCGCGATCCACGTCGAGCCAGACCGAGTAGCTCCAGAGGCCCCTCAGCTCCGGCCGGTTCAGGAAGATCCCGTCGACGATGAGGGTGGCATCCCTGGGACCCGTCTTCCAGTCCATCTCGATCTGGGTGTTTCGCTCGAGATCGAACGCCGCCGTGACGAAGCCCGTGCTTCCGCCCATCCTGAACGGCTCGACCAGCACCCTGCGAAACAGGTCGTAGTCGAAAGAATCCCGATAGAAGCCCTCGGCGCGCTCGACCCCGCGCGCGTACCTGTCGTCGTGCGGTCGATGAAAATCGTCGATGGATGCGCGAAACACCGAATGCCCACTCCGGCCCATCCGCGTCGCCAGCGCATCAGCGAACGTGGTCTTGCCAGCGCCATCGATACCGTCGACGGCCAGCAGGGTCCTGCCCCTGGCGTAGTTATGCAGAAACTCGTCGCTCAACGCATCGAGCAACTCGCGTCGCGCCATCGCAAACGGATCGGGCATGATGGCGGCGGCACCGAAGAGCGACGGGGAGGGCACGACGGGAGGTGGTGTCGGGATCACTGGTGTTGGCTCAACCATGTCGCCCAGTCTAGGTTTGCCCAGTGGAGATCGCCGTGACAGTGAACGACTGGTTTGTCGAGAACCAGCGCGACCTGCCATGGCGCCGCGAGGGATTCGGCGCGTGGGGCATCCTCGTCAGTGAGGTCATGCTGCAGCAGACCCCGGTAGTTCGGGTCATCCCGCGCCTGGAGCAGTGGCTGGAGCGCTGGCCGACACCGGCAGCCCTCGCCGCGTCACCGCCCGGCGAGGCTGTGCGGGCGTGGGATCGGCTCGGCTACCCCCGGCGCGCGCTGCGGCTGCACGCCGCGGCAACGGCCATCACCGAGGTGCATGGCGGCGTGGTTCCATCGGATGTCGCGCAGCTTCTCGAACTGCCCGGCATCGGCGATTACACCGCGCGGGCCGTCGCCGCGTTTGCGTTCGGGTTGCGGCATCCGGTCGTCGACACGAACGTGCGCCGCGTCGTAGCACGGGCCATACTCGGCCAGGGTGAGGCTGCGCCAGCATCGACCCGTCGGGATCTCGCCGCGATGGAGGCGCTGCTCCCCCACGATGAGCCAGCGGCGAAAGTGTTCAACGCCGGCATGATGGAGCTCGGCGCCCTCGTATGCACGGCCCGAGCGCCGCGCTGTGGTGACTGCCCGCTCGCGGGAAGCTGCGCGTGGCGCGCTGCCGGATATCCGGAATATGACGGACCTCGAAGTGCCGTCCAGGCGAAATTCGAGGGCAGTGACCGCCAGGTGCGCGGGTTGGTCATGGCCGAACTCCGGGCCAGCGACATCCCGGTAACCCGAGCCGAGATCGAGAGGCTGTGGCCTGATGCGACCCAGCTCGCCCGGGCACTGGCCAGCCTCGAGACCGACGGTCTCGTGGTCGCCGACGACTCGGACGCATACCTCCTGCCCTGAACCAGCCCGTTGCGGGATGGACGGATGACGTCGATCAGCGCACACTGGATTTCGTGCCAGAACTGCCCGAAGTCCACGCGCTCGCCACCGATCTCGGCTCGCGCCTCACCGGACGCGTGGTCGACAGGTTCGACCTCCTGTCGTTTTCGGCCCTCAAGACGTTCGATCCTCCCGTCTCCAGCCTCGGTTCGCGCGCCATCGGGCCTATCACCCGCCATGGCAAGTACCTCGACATCGCCTTCGACCACACCAATGGCGATGGCGATGGCGATGGCGACAGGCTGCACCTGCTGGTACACCTTGCTCGCGCCGGCTGGATTCGCTGGCGTGACTCGGCCCCGAAGCCGTCCGCGGCGCCCGGTCGCGGCGCACTGGCGGCTCGGCTCGTGCTCGACGACGGCTCGGGCTTCGACATCACGGAGGCAGGCACGAAGAAATCGCTGGCGATCCACCTGGTTCGGGATGCGGCCGAGGTGCCCCGCGTCGCGAGTCTTGGCCCGGATCCGCTCGACGCGGGCTTCACCGAAAGCCTATTCGCGGGCATCCTCGCCGGCGCCGGCCGCTCGCAGATCAAGGGATTACTGCGCAACCAGGCCGTCATCGCAGGTATCGGTAACGCGTACTCCGATGAGATCCTGCACGTTGCAAAGATGTCGCCATACGCGCCCGCATCCATGAGCCCGGAGAACACAGCCGTACTGTTCGCCGCCATCCAGTCCACCCTGAAGGCTGCCATCGCCCGTGCCGACGGACTGGCCGCCTCTGAGCTCAAGCGGGAGAAGAAATCTCACCTGAGGGTGCATGGCAGGGCCGGCGAGACCTGTCCGGTCTGCGGGGACGTGGTTCGGCAGGTGCGCTTCGCCGACTCGAGCCTCGAGTATTGCGCAACCTGCCAGACCAACGGCAAGCCACTCGCGGACCGCGTGCTGTCACGACTCTTGAAGTGAGTCGCCGAGCGACGCACGGGCCGTTTCAGGCCTTGCCGTCCTCATCCTCGTCGAAGTCGTCCTCATTCTCGACGATCACCCTCGGCTTGACGTAGGGGTCTTCATCGCCGGCGTAGACGGCCGTCTTCTTCTGGTTCTCGATCTCCGCGTCCCGTGCGGCGGCCTCGGCGAGCAGCGACTCGATGAGCGCTGCGTTCTCGGGGATTCCATCCGGGATAAATTCGAGACTCGGAGTCAGTCGTGCTGTGAGGTTCTTTCCCAGCTCGCTACGCAGCATCCCCGTGGCCGATTTCAGAGCCACCGCGCTGTCTGCACGCTCCTCGTCGGTGCCGTACACGGTGTAGAACACCGAGGCGTGCTGCAGGTCCCCGGTCACCTTGACGTCGGTGATGGTGACGAATCCCATGCGTGGATCTTTGATCCCCCGCTCGAGTGTCTTGGCGACAATGACCTGGATGCGGTCTGCCATCTTTGCGGCGCGAGCTGCGTCAACCATGATTTCTCTCTTCTGCCGATCAATCGTGCAACGGGACTATCTCCAGCGTACGAGCGGGAAGGGATGTCGATTCCGGGCCGCTGGCTGGAGCCTGCAGCGGCGCCACCCGGGGGTGACGCCGCCGCAAGCGGCCCGGAGAACGGATCCCGGACCGCCACCTACGGGAGCTAGACCCGCGGCTTCTCCTTCATTTCAATCGTCTCGATCTCATCACCGATCTGGATGTCGTTGAACTTGCCCAGGCCGATTCCCGCCTCGAAGTCCGTGCGGACCTCGGTGACGTCGTCTTTGTAGCGACGCAGCGACTCGATGGCGAGGTTATCGCCGACGACCACTCCGTCACGTATGACGCGAGCTTTCGCGTTCCTGGTGATGACTCCGGAGCGCACGATAACACCCGCGACGTTTCCGAACTTCGAGGAGCGGAACACCTCGCGGATCTCGGCGACACCAGACTGCACTTCTTCGAACTCGGGCTTGAGCATGCCCTTGAGCGAGTTCTCGATCTCTTCGAGTGCGGCGTAGATGACCGAGTAGAAACGCACATCCACACCTTCACGCTGCGCGCGTTCGCGCGCCTTTGTGTCTGGTCGCACGTTGAACCCGATGATGATCGCGTTGTCGATGGTCGCGAGGTTGACATCGCTCTCGGTGACCGCACCCACACCGCGGTGGATGATGCGCAGCTGGACGCTGTCGTCGACCTCGATCTTGAGCAGCGAGTCTTCCAGTGCCTCGACGGCACCAGACACGTCACCCTTGATGATGAGGTTGAGCGATTCGACCTTGCCGTCCTCGAGTGCCTTGGTGAAGTCTTCGAGGCTGATGCGCTTGCGGGCCTTGGCCAGCAGCGCGTTCCTCTCGACCGCTTCACGCTTCTCGGCGATCTGGCGGGCGGTGCGGTCTTCCTCGGTGACGAGGAAGGTATCACCGGCACGAGGAACGCTCGAAAGACCCTGCACCTGCACGGGCCGAGCAGGGAATGCCTCGAGCACCGGATCGCCGTTCTCGTCCATCATCGCCCGCACGCGGCCGTAAGCCGTTCCGGCGACGATCGAATCTCCCACTCGCAACGTTCCCGACTGGATGAGCACCGTAGCGACGGCACCACGACCCTTGTCGAGCTTCGCCTCGATGGCGACACCACGGGCATCCTTGTTCGGGTTGGAGCGCAAGTCGAGACCCGCGTCTGCCACAAGGAGCACCGCATCGAGCAACGTGTCGATTCCGACATTGTTGAGGGCGGAGACGTCGATGAACATCGTGTCTCCTCCGTACTCCTCGGCGACGAGACCGAATTCGGTGAGCTGCTGGCGCACCTTCGCCGGGTTGGCACCCGGCTTATCGATCTTGTTCACGGCGACGACGATCGGCACGCCAGCGGACTGGGCGTGGTTGAGCGCCTCCACCGTCTGCGGCATGATGCCATCATCGGCAGCGACCACCAGGATCGCGAGGTCGGTGACCTGCGCGCCTCGGGCGCGCATGGCGGTGAACGCCTCGTGACCCGGGGTGTCGATGAAGGTGATGGCGCGCTCGTAGCCCTCATGCTCGGTCCACACCTGGTAAGCACCGATGTGCTGGGTGATGCCACCGGCTTCACCAGCAACGACGTTCGCCTGGCGGATCGCGTCGAGCAGCTTGGTCTTACCGTGGTCGACGTGACCCATGACCGTGACGACGGGAGGACGGATCTCGAGGTCTTCGTCGGTCTCGTCCTCAAGCTCCTGGTCAAGGTCGAGGTCGAAGCCCGCGAGAAGCTCGCGATCCTCATCCTCGGGCGAAACCATCTCGATCTTGTAGTTGAGCTCACCGGCGAGAATCTCGAAGGTTCCCTCGTCGAGGGACTCGGTTGCCGTAGCCATCTGTCCGAGGTGGAAGAGGGCTGTGACCAGCGCACCCGGCTGCACCAGGTATCCGGTTATCGTCTCCAGCTTGTCGGCCAGGTCTGAGATGGATGCTCCGCGACGCAGTCGGATGATCGTCTTGCCATCACCGCGAGGAACGCTGACGCCACCGAGCGACGGAGCTTCTCTCAGCTCAAATTCGGCGCGCTTCGTACGCTTCGACTTGCGTGCCTTGCTTTTACCGCCACCGCGACCGAACGCACCGGCGGTTCCACCACCGGGACCACGGCCACGACCACCGGCGCCACCAGCAGGCGGACGGTTGGGGCCGAAGTTGTTCGCGGGGGCACCACCGGGTGCGCCACCGGGACGGAACCCACCGGCACCAGCCGGACGGGGACCGCCCGGTCGCTGCTGGAAGTTACCACCGGGACCGCCGGGACGCTGGCCGAAGCCACCCGGACGTGCACCCTGGCCCGGACCGCCGGGGCGAGGTGCTCCCGGGCGCGGAACCGCTCCGGGTGTAGCGGTGCGCCCCATGCCCTGGTTCGAGGCGAAAGGATTGTTGCCCGGGCGCGGGATACCGGGGCGAGACATGCCCTGGTTCGACGCGAACGGGTTGTTTCCGGGACGAGGCTGCCCGGGGCGCGGGATGCCCGACGGGCCCGGAGCTGCTGCTCCCGGCGTGGCCACAGCGACCGGAGCCGCCTGGCCCGAGGCCTTCTCGGCGGCCTGCGCCTGTGCCTGCTCTGCTGCGTGCGCCTGGGCGTGAGCCTGGCGCTCTGCGACGGTCAACGGCGGGGCGGCGGGAGCCGGAGCGTCGTGATCCGGCTCGATGACCACAACGGGCGCTGGTGCTGGCGGGGTGGGGTTGACGGGCTTCGGGGCAGCCTTGGGGGCAACCTTCGGAACCTCGGCAACAGCCGGCTTCACGCCGTCGGCCAGCAGCGCAGCCTTCAACTTGCGGGCGACCGGCGGTTCGATACTGGACGATGGGCCCTTGACGAACTCACCCATCTCTTTAAGCTTTGCAAGGGCGATCTTGCTGTCGATGCCGAGTTCGGCAGCGACTTCGTGTACGCGTGGTTTAGCAGCCACAATTCTCCTGTCTGGGTCTGCACCCGGACAGGGGCAGACCTAATTACGGACGGAACTCATTTCGAGCCGCTCATTAGTTGTCCATAGGTCAATCAGCCTTTGGGTTGGGGGATCTCGGACGAGATCCCGACTGTTTTCTGCTTCACCACTTCGGTGAGGTTATGTAGATCCAACGCCTCCGTCACCCGCAACGCCCGACCGAAAGCCCTGCGTTTGGCAGCACTCTCGAGACATTCGATGGTGGGATGAACCCAGGCGCCTCGGCCGACAAGCGTTGCGGACGGATCCGGAAGCACTTCACCATCTCGCGCGACGACCCTCAACAGCAGGGAAGAATCAGCGCGGATGCGGCAGCCAATGCAGGTTCTTACATGGATCATCCTACGCCCTCCGTCACAGCCGTACATCGACTCGCACCGCTATACGCTAACCAGTATGACGAAAAGCCTCTACGCCGAGTTCACTGCCCTTCCGGGCAAGGAGCAGCGAGTGAGCGAAATCCTCCAGATTCTCGCAGCACATGTGCGCAGGGAGGAAGGGAACGTCGTCTTTCAGCCGTTCACGCGCGCGACCGACCCCCGCAGGTTCTTCGTGTTCGAGGAGTACGTCAATGACGCAGCCTTTGATGCACACATCTCCGCGGAATATGGGGCACGATTCAACGCCGAACTGGCCACCCTCATCGAGGGCACGAGCTCGGACCTGACCTGGCTGGCCAGCATCGACAGCTAGCTTCGCGCGACCGCAAGGTCGGCGAGGGTAGGCGGATTGGCGCCAGATCTCGACACGGTGATCGACGCACAGAGCGTGGCCCTCTCTACGATCCCCGTCATCGTCGCGAGATCGATCCAGCGAAGGGCCTCACGATTCGATGCGCCCAACAAACCGCTCGTAGCCAGACCATCGATCAGGCCCGCCATGAAAGAGTCCCCCGCACCGATGGTGTCGGCGACCTGCACGGTGCGGGACGGAATACTGAAGCGGCCCGTTCTCGTGACAACGATCGACCCGCCAGACCCACTCGTGACGATGACGAGCGATGGGCCGCTTTCGAGCCATCGAGTCGCGATCTCGCGCAACCCCAACCCGGGGTACAGCCATTCGATGTCTTCGTCGCTGGCCTTGACGATGTCACTCGCGGCGACATGACGCTCGGTAGCCGTGACGGCTTCGGCGTGATCGTGAAGAAACTGCGGGCGGATGTTCGGATCGAAGCTGATCGACGCCGACCCGGCGACGGCGGCCAGGATGTCTCGAACTGTCGTCGCTCCCGGCTCGAGAAAGGCGCCGATAGAACCGAAGTGGACGTGGTCGAATCGCCGCAGGTCCAGGTCGCCGAGGTCGAGGCTCCATTCGACGTCGAAATCGTAGCTCGCCGCGCCAGTCGGATCGAGCGTGACCGTCGCCGAGGAAGTGCCCTGGGCTTCCAACAGCCCCGGTTCGATGTCGACGCCTGCACCCCGCAGGTGTCTCTCTATCGCACGACCACGGTCGTCGGCACCGAGGCGCGTCCCGAAGACGACGGGAACCGCCAGGCGACCGAGTCCAAAGCTCACGTTCATGGGGCTGCCACCGGGATGTTCGCGTGAGTGCCCTTCGGTCACCACGACGTCCGTGAGCGCCTCACCTACGACCAGGACGGGCTTACTCACCCTCTGCTCCTGCAGCGCTGATGCTGCCGGTAATAGTTCCGAGCAGTCGATCGGAGTTGAACTCGGAGGTTGGCGCATCCATGACGATCCGGCCGAGGCGCAGCACCACGATTCGATCCGTGACCTCCAGCACATGCGGAAGGGTGTGCGAGATGAAGATCACGCCGAGGCCTTTGGCCTTGGCTGCCTTGATGACCTCCAGTACCTCCCCAGCCTGCCTGGCCCCGAGATGGTTCGTCGGCTCGTCGAGAATGATCACCTTGCGCGCCCACGACACCGCGCGCCCGATCGCGACCGCCTGGCGCTGGCCGCCTGAGAGCTGGGAGATGGATCGACTGGATGCCGGAACGGCGATGCCGACCCGCTCGAGATCCTCATGGGCTTCCCTGGCCATGTTCTTCTTCGCGAGAAATCCGAGTTTTCCGAGAAGACCCGGAGCGACGAGCTCACGACCGAGGAAGACGTTCTCGGACACGGTGAGATGCGGTGCGAGACCCGAATCCTGGTACAGGGTTTCGATCCCGGCATCGAGAGCCTCTCGCGGCGAACCCCAGTGGCGTTCCTTCCCGTCCAGCAGGATGCGCCCGGCGTCTGGCTGGTGTGCGCCCGAGAGCACCTTGACCAGCGTGGACTTTCCTGCGCCGTTGTCACCGACGAGTCCAACGACCTCTCCGGCGTGGAGCTTGAGGCTCGCGCCGTCGAGGGCAACGACCGACCCGTAGTTTTTGGAGACGTTCTCGACTTCGTAAATCAGTTCGCCCGACATTACTTTCTTCCGTTCCGGTTCTGCAGCACCTGTGCTGACACGGCCGCCGCGATGAGCACGGCGACGACGACCTTCTTCCAGTCTGGAGCCACGCCGATCATGATGAGGCCGGACTGCACGGTGAAGAGGATCAGGGCACCGAGGATGGTTCCCCAGATCCTGCCGATGCCGCCCATGAGCGAGGCGCCGCCGATGACGACCGCGGCGATGGCATCGAGTTCGCGTCCGGTACCCGATGATGGCGACCCCGCACCGAGGCGGATATAGACGAACATTCCGGCGAGCCCGGCGAGCGCACCCGAGAGGGCGTACACCATCGTGAGATGGCGCTTAACGTTGATGCCGGCTGCCGAGGCGGCAAAGGAGTTGGAGCCGATCGCGTACGTGTACAGGCCGAACCGCGACTTGTGCAGGAACAGCCCTGCGATGGCAATAACGATGATGACACCCAGGACGGTCCAGGAGAAGGGGTTGGCCTTCGGGTCCATGGCCGAGATGAGCGAAAAGTCGTTCGCGCTGCCGATCGGGGCGCCCGACGAGATGATCACCGAGAATCCGAGGCAGGCGCCCATCGTCGCGAGCGTGGCGATGAAAGGAACGATCTTGAGGACGTTGATGAGAAAGGCGTTGACGAGACCGACGCCGAGGCCCACGCCCACGGCGACCAGGGCGCCGACCACAAGGCCGGGAGCGGCATCCGCTCCCTTGACCGTCTGGTCGAGACCGAGGCCGTTGGCCATCGTCCAGGCGGCGACCACTCCGCTCAGGCCGACGATGGCTCCGACGGAGAGGTCGATGCCACCGCTGATGATGACGAAGGTCTGACCGACAGCGATAAGGGCGACCGAACCCCAGTCCGTGAGGATGTTGTTCGCCGTAGGAACGGAGAAGAACTTGGGCTCGAGGAGGGAGAAGATCCCTACCAGGATGACCATCACCCCGATGAGGATGGTCACCTGGTTGGTCGCAACACCGACGAGGTGGTCTCGCCGATCGTTCCGCGCTGTGGGCGCGACCTTGACGCTGCCGGTCATGTGTTCTGTTCCTGCCTAGTTCGCTACGTAGGTGTACTTGGAGAGGTCGTCAGCGGAGGTGGTCTCATCGAGGACCACGTTCGGGATGACAACCTCGGCCTTAGTGGACGTCTTGCCCTCACGGATGAACTCGACGATCGACTTGATCGCCAGTCGAGCCTCAGCGGCCGGGTCCTGTGCGATCAGGGCGGTGAAGATGCCCGACTTGATCTTGGCGACGTTGTCAGGGTAGGCGTCGT
Source organism: Salinibacterium xinjiangense (assembly GCF_014645015.1). GTDB lineage: Bacteria > Actinomycetota > Actinomycetes > Actinomycetales > Microbacteriaceae > Rhodoglobus > Rhodoglobus xinjiangensis. Next base: position 213,789 of record NZ_BMLC01000003.1, on the reverse strand, counting down.
AGCCGACAAGACCGATCGTGCCATCGAGTCCCTTGGCCTCGAGAGCTGCAGCAGCACCCGACCCGTTGGTGCCGTCGATGGCGAAGATGCCGTCGAGACCCGGGAACTTCGTCAGCCAGTTGTTGACGTTGGTGGCTGCCTTCTCCGGGTTGGACTCGGAGTACGCCACGTCGACGATCGAGATTCCGGGGTACTTCGCTTCGACCTGCGCGGTGAAGCCGTCGAGGCGGCCGACGTTCGTCGTAGCGGTCGGGCTCGTGAGGCCGACGACGACCTCGTAGGAGCCTCCATCCTCGTAGCCGATCTTCGCGGCAAGCGCGTCTGCGGCTTTGGAACCACCGTCGTTGTTGTCACCGGTGATGAAGGTCAGCACGTCGCTGAGGTCGTCGACGCGGGTGTCGACGTTCGCGACGACGACGCCGGCAGCGACTGCCTTGTCAACGGATGCCTGCAGCGCGACCGGATCGGTGGGGATGAGCACGAGCGCGGTGGGCTGGTTGGCCAGCACCGCATCGACGATCGGGATCTGCGTTTCGGCCGAGTAGTTCGAAGGGTCGCCCTGCCACACGAGTGTGACGCCCTGGGCCGCGGCTTCTTCCTCAGCGCCGACCTTCATGGCCTGGAAAAAGGGGTCGGACTCGGCACCCATCACGAAGGCGATAGTGATCTCTTCGTCGGCGGCCGAACCGCCGGTCGAGTCACCCGAGGCGGCCGAGCAGCCGGTGGCCACGAGAGCGAGGGCGGCAAACGCGCCGACTGCCCCGATGAGGCGGTGGGAATTCTTCATTGATTTCTCCTGTGTCAAGTCGAGCGACGGTGATGCCTGACCGGAGTTGGACGTCGTCGTCACGCTGTTGATATTGCGATGCGGGTTGTGGCATTCTGTGCGAGAACGTTCTCGCAAAACCTCACTATAGTTACTTTCGCAACGCCGAACGCACACCAGTTCCGTAACGGTTGGGCCACGGTTATCCAATGGGGGAAAAATGCAGCGAACACCCGCTCCCACAATCGCCGACGTCGCGGAGCGAGCAGGAGTGTCGCCGGCCACGGCATCACGGGCGCTCAGCAACTACGGCCGGGTCTCGAAAGATACAGTCGAGAAGGTGCGCTCCGCCGCAGCCGAGATCGGATACCGGCCCAACGAACTTGCCAGGGCGATGCGCGTCGGCAGCACCCGCACCATAGGGCTGGTCATCATCGCGGACTTTACCAACGCCTTCTTCGACCGCGCGACGAAGGCGATCGTCGACGCGGCCAGGGCGCACGACTACCAGGTGCTGATCACCAACACCGATGAAGACATCGACGTCGAACAGCAGGCCGTGCTCACGCTTCTCGACAAGCAGGTCGACGGACTGATCATCGTGCCATCGCTCGCGAAGGAACATCCGCACCTCGGAACGACCCAGCTCGGTGGTCGCCCGGTGGTGCTCATCGACCGCCGGATCGACGAACTCCCGCTGACGTCGGTGACAACCGACGACGCATCAGGAACGCGCGCCGCTGTGCTGGATGCCACGGCGAAAGGCCACAGGAAGCTCGGGTTTCTCATCTCCGCCGTAGGAGTACCCGAGTTCACCACGATCGCGCCCACCGAGATGATCTCCACGGTCAGGGATCGCTCCAACGGATTCCGCCGGGGGGCCACTGACTCGAACATTCCCATCGCAGACCAGCTGTGGGTCTACTGCGCCGACGAGCCGTCATCATCCGAGGCGGCGGTAGCGTCCATGCTCGACAGCGACATGCCACCGTCGGTGATCTTCACCTCCAACAACGACATGGCCCTCGCCGTGCTGCAGGTCGCAGGCCAACGAGGTCTGGCCATCGGGCGAGACCTCTCCCTCGTGACAGTCGATGACAGCGTGTGGGCGGCTGCGATGGTGCCGGGAATCTCCGTCATCGCACGACCCGTGGAAGAGCTCGGCTCCATCGCCGTGGCACGCCTCGTCGAGCGGATCGAATCGCCCGGCCAGGATGTCGAGCGACTCGTACTGCCGACGCAGTACATCAGCCGCAGCTCGGTCGCGACAATCTAGCGGAAGCCCGAAGCGCTGAATCAATCCCCTTCGAGGATTGCCGCACCCATCGATCAATCCCCTTCGAGGATTGCCGCACCCATGGATCAGTCCTCTTCGAGGATTGAATCTGGCTGGATGTCGATCCGCGCACCGGTCAGCTTCGCCGCGAGACGGGCGTTCTGGCCCTCCTTGCCGATCGCAAGGGAGAGCTGGTAGTCGGGAACGAGGGCCCGCACGGCCTTCGTGGCCTGATCGATGATGAACGAACTCGTGACCTTCGCCGGTGACAGGGCGTTCGCGACAAATGTCGCAAGGTTCTCCGAGTAGTCGACAATGTCGATCTTCTCGTTGTTGAGCTCGTTCGTAACCGCGCGAACACGCTGGCCCAGTTCTCCGATGCAGGCACCCTTGGCGTTGACGCCCGGTTCCATGGCGCGCACCGCCATCTTGGTGCGGTGACCGGCCTCTCGGGCGAGTGACGTGATCTCGACGATTCCGCTCGCGATCTCCGGAACTTCGAGCGCGAACAGCTTCCGGACGAGCGCAGGATGGGTGCGGCTCACGGTGATCTGCGGACCCTTCATTCCCTTGCTCACCGACGTCACGTAGACGCGGATCCGGCGACCGTGCGAGTAGTCCTCCCCCGGCACCTGCTCTTCGGGAGGCAGGATCGCCTCGATCGTCCCGAGGTCGACATGGATCATGCGCGGGTTGGGACCCTGCTGGATGACTCCGGCCACGATGTCACCCTCGCGGCCCTTGAACTCGCCGAGCACCTTGTCGTCCCCGATATCGCGGAGTCGCTGGTTGATGACCTGTTTCGCGGCGAATGCGGCGATACGACCGAAGTTGGTCGGGTTGTCTTCGGCCTCACCGATGACGGCTCCCTCGTCATCCAGCTCCGGAACGAAGATGCTGACCTTGCCGGTCTTGCGGTCAAGGACGACCCTCGCGCTCGGGGTGACCACGGCCTCTTTCGAGTCGGGTTCGTCGATGTGCTTGAGATAGGCCGTCAAGATGGCCTGTTCGATGATCTGCACGAGTTCCTCGAAAGGTATCTCGCGCTCGCGCTCCATCAGGCGCAGTACGCTCAGGTCGATGTCCACTGAGGGCCTCCGCTATTCAGATGTCGGTGTGGTGAGCGCAGTCGCACTGCGCTCGGCCAGTTTACCCGCGAGTCAACCCGCGGCGTGACGATCCCAGATGCACTGGCCCGGCGCGCGCGGTCGGGATCGTGGTCGGCACGGGGATCGAAATGCCGAATCCTGCCTACCCCGGCGGTGCCCTCACCACATCGCGGTGTCATCCTCGCCTCGCGGTGTCATCCTCGCCTCGCGGTGCCATCATCGCCTCGCGGTGTCGTTACTGCCTCGCGAAAGGCGCGTGCGATGGAGGCGGACCCGATCCTGAGCTATGAGTCGCGGGTCAGCTGAGGAACCTGCCCGGTCGAAACGGGAGGCGTGGTGCCAGGTAGGTGGCGCCGCGCTCGCCGACGGTCGCACTCGCGCGCCCGAACGTGACGCCTCCGATATAGAGAAACACCTCGACGGGAGTTTCGCGACCGGCATCGACCTGCCATGTTCCCTCACCCCACTGCGTCGGTTGCGTTGTGCCGTCGATGACGATCGTCGGTCGGATTCCGAAGTGGAGCCTGAGAAGCGGCCGACGAAGGCCGATGGTGACACGCCGACTGGACATCGCCCCAGACTACGTGGCCCGCATGGTGTCGACTTCGCCGACCGCCCCCGCACACCGGGATGACTCCGCCCACAGGCCAGCGGTGGTCGACAGCCGGGCGGGAGGCGCTCGCATGGCGAGCTAGCAGGTAGAACGCCCCACCGGACGGTGTCCCCGAGCGGCCGGATAGACTCGACCCGATCGTCACACTCAGGCACCTCATCGCCATGTCTTGTAGAGACCGCGATACAGACTCGGTGCCGCACATATCGAATTGGAGCACCGCCTTGTCGCCTGCAATCCCGGAAAAGCCTGCACTCGAAGGCCTCGAAGACAAGTGGGCACCCCAGTGGGAAGCCCGGGGCGTCTATCAGTTCGATCGTGATGCAGCACTCGCCGCAGGTTCCGCCGAACTGTTCTCGGTCGACACCCCACCGCCGACCGCGTCCGGCAGCCTGCACATCGGGCACGTCTTCAGCTACACCCATATGGACCTGGTCACCCGGTTCCAGCGCATGCGCGGCAAGCACATCTTCTATCCGATGGGATGGGACGACAACGGGCTCCCCACCGAGCGCCGGGTGCAGAACTATTACGGTGTGCGTTGCGACCCCACGCTCGCCTACGATCCCGCCTTCACCCCACCGCTGCAGGGCGGAGACAACGCCTCATCCAAGGCAGCCGACCAGCTGCCGATCTCTCGCCGCAACTTCATCGAACTGTGTGAGACCCTCACCGCCGAAGACGAAAAGCAGTTCGAGGATCTTTGGCGCCAGCTCGGACTGAGCGTCGACTGGAAGCTCACCTACCGCACCATCGGCCACGAGGCGCAACTTGCAGCCCAGCGAGCCTTCGTGCGCAACCTCGGTCGCGGCGAGGCCTACCAGGCCGAGGCTCCCACGCTCTGGGACATCACGTTCCGCACCGCCGTCGCGCAGGCCGAGCTCGAAGACAAAGAACAGCCCGCCGCATACCATCGCCTCGCATTCCACCGCCCTGGCGGCGACGACGTTCATATCGAGACGACCCGCCCCGAGCTGCTCGCAGCCTGTGTGGCGCTGGTCGCGCATCCTGATGACGAGCGATACCAGGCCCTGTTCGGCACCACCGTCACCACCCCTATCTTCGGCGTGGAAGTACCCGTGGTGGCCCACCACCTGGCCCAGAAAGACAAGGGTTCGGGCATCGCGATGATCTGTACCTTCGGTGATGTGACCGACGTGGTGTGGTGGCGCGAACTCGACCTGCCCAACCGCACGATCATCGGCGCAGACGGCCGCATCGTCGCAGACGCACCAGAGGCTATCGAGACGGATGCCGCCAGGGCCGCGTATGCCGAGCTCGCCGGCAAGACGGTCTTCAGCGCCAAAGCCGCAATGGTCGAACTGCTCAAGGCCAGTGGGGAGATGATCGGCGACGCCCGCCCGATCACCCATTCCGTGAAATTCTTCGAGAAGGGCGACAAGCCGCTCGAAATCATCTCCACGCGCCAGTGGTACATCAAGAACGGCGCGCGCGATGCCGACCTCCGGGCTCGACTGGTCGAGGCCGGCAAGCAGATCGGTTTCACCCCCGACCACATGCGCGTGCGCTACGAGAACTGGGTCGGTGGCCTCACCGGTGACTGGCTGATCTCGCGCCAGCGGTTCTTCGGCGTGCCGATCCCCGTCTGGTACCACCTGGATGCCGACGGCGCCAAGGGCGAACCGATCGTTCCCCCGGAAGACCGGCTGCCTATCGACCCGTCGAGCGATGTGCCAGACGGCTTCATCGAAGCCGACCGCGGCGTGACCTTCGTGGGCGAGCTCGACATCATGGACACCTGGGCGACCTCGTCGCTGACCCCGCAGATCGCCGGCGGCTGGGTGACAGATCCTGAACTATTCGACCTCGTGTTCCCATACTCACTGCGCAGCCAGGGCCAGGACATCATCCGCACGTGGCTGTTCTCGACCGTGCTGCGTGCCGAGCTCGAGGAAGGCAGGATACCGTGGAAGAACGCGGGGATCTCGGGCTTCATCGTCGACCCGGACCGCAAGAAGATGTCGAAGTCCAAGGGCAACGTGGTCACGCCCAAGGGCATGCTCGACGATCACGGATCCGACGCCGTGCGCTACTGGGCAGCATCGAGCCGGCTGGGCACCGACGCGGCATTCGACCCGCAGAACCCGAAGCAGATCAAGATCGGTCGCAGGCTGGCGATCAAGGTACTCAACGCAGCCAAGTTCGTCTACTCGTTCCCTGAAGCTGACGGCGCCGTCACAGTGCCGCTCGACATCGACATGCTCGGCGAGTTGAACTCAGTGATCGAGGCTGCGACGAAAGCCCTCGACGAGTTCGATCACGCGAAAGCCCTCGAGGTCACCGAGAAGTTCTTCTGGACGTTCTGTGACGACTACCTCGAGCTGGTGAAGGAGCGGGCGTACGGCGCTGGGACGCCCGAGGCACACGCGAGTGCGACAACCGCGCTCCGCACGGCCATCGACGTGCTCCTTCGGCTGCTCGCGCCCTACCTGCCGTTCGCCACGGAAGAGGTGTGGAGCTGGACTCATGACGACTCTGTGCACACCTCGGCCTGGCCGACCGCGGCAGACACCGGGGTGGTAGCTGCCCCCACGGGCCTGCTCGGCGCGGTGAGCGCCGCGCTGATCGGAATCCGACGCGCGAAGACCGATGCGAAGGCCTCGCAAAAATCGGATGTCACGAGCGCCACGATCGCCGGCCCCGCAATGCTCGAACTGGCACTCGACGATCTTTCTGCCGTGGGCCGCATCGCCAGCGTAGAGTTCGTGGAATCAGAGTCGATCGAGGTGCGCGACATCGTGCTGGCCGAGGTCGCTGAGCTGCCGACGGAAGGCGTCTAATGGCCGAGGTCCGAGACATCCACGAAGCCGACCGCGATGCGTGGCACCGGCTGTTCAGCGACTATGGCGTGTTCTACAAGACCAAGTTCAGCGCAGCGACTCTCGACGGCGTGTGGGCATGGCTGATGGATGCCGAGTCCGATGTCTGCGGGGTCGTCGCCGTCGATCTTGGTGAGGTGGTGGGCTTTGCGCACTACCGGCAGCTGCCCGACACGTTCACCGCCAGCACCGAGTGGTACCTCGACGACCTGTACGTACAGCCGGAGTCCCGGGGCTCTGGTGCCGCGACGGCGCTGGTCGACGCGGTAGCGGAGCGTGCGGCATCCGATGGTGGTGGCACGCTGCGCTGGATCACCGCCGCAGACAATACCGCGGCGCAGTCGGTCTACGACAGGATCGCGACTCGCACGAGCTGGGTCACTTACGAGAGGCAGACCTGATGCAGCTGGGAACCCGCTGGAACCTGGGTGACGAACCACCCGCACGACTGGCCGAGAACGTCGTCGCGGCCATTCGTGAGGTCGAGACCGAGGTCGGCGAGCGGGAAGGCTGGCGCTGGACCCTGACCTGGCTGGAAGACCGGCCGGTCGTCGAGCTCGACGATGGCACGACCATTCGCATGGGCTACGACGGAACCGTCTCCGTCGAACAGGACGACTAGCTCCGCGTTCACGCGGTCGCGATGATCTCCCCGTGGGGCATCGCCAGCCAGCCCGCCTCGGTGTCAGCCCATGCGCGCCACGCCCGACTGATGGCATCGAGCTCGGCCAGTGTCGCGATGCCCGTGCCCGTCGCGTCTGCGGCGAACGCTGACTGCAGCACCCTCGCCTCCCACATGCTCCCCCACCATTCGCGATCGGTCGCGTCAGAGAAATTCCAGATGGATGCGCTCGTCGCGACATCCTCGAAACCGGCGTCCAGCGCCCAGGCTTTCAGGCGCCGCCCCGCATCCGGCTCGCCTCCGTTGCCGCGGTGCACCAGCTCGTAGATCCGCAGCCACTCGTCGAGCCCATGCGACTGCGGATGGACGATCAGGCCCGCGTAGTCGACATCCCGCGCCGCGACGAGCCCTCCCGGCTTCACTACGCGACGCAGCTCCCTCAGCACGGCGACGGGGTCGGCAACGTGCTGGAGCGTCTGGTGGGCGTGGGCGATGTCGAACGTGTCATCCTCGAAGGGCAGCGCGTAGGCGTTCGCGACGATGAACTCCAGGTTCGGGCGCTCGAACCCGGTCGCTTTCGTGATGATCTCGGCCGAGGCATCCACCCCCACGACCCGGCCGGGAGCTACGGTATCGGCAAGCTCGACGGTGATCGTTCCGGGGCCGCAACCGACATCCAGCAGGGAGAGGCCGGGCGCGAGTCGCGGCGCAAGGTACGCGGCGGAGTTCGCGATGGTGCGCCAGGTGTGCGACCTGAGGACGCTCTCGTGATGACCGTGGGTGTATTTCTCCTGCGAGTTCACCGCCCGATCGTAACCCCGTTGGGTGGCGGGCTCCGAGCGCCACGTCCATTGCGGCGGCGCTGGGCAAAAAGTGCAGCGCTCGCCCGATGACAACACCTCTGGCGCTCCCCATAGGCTGGATGCATGACGAATCCCTTCTTCGAACCGAGCAGCCTGCCCTTCGGGATGCCACCATTCGCGAGCATCCAGGATGCCGATTACCGACCGGCCTTCGATAAGGGCATGGCTGACCAGCTCGCCGAGATTCGCGGGATAACCGTGCACCGCGACATGCCGACATTCGCGAACACGATGATCCCTCTGGAGAAGAGCGGCCAGCTGCTGGAGCGCGTCGCGACGGTCTTCTTCAACAAGACCTCTGCTGATGGCAACGAGTTCACGAGTGCGCTCGAAGAGGAGCTTGCCCCGCTGCTATCGGCCCATGCCGACTCGATTCGGCTGGATGCCCAGCTCTACTGGCGCATAAAGACACTGTTCGAGCAACTCGACACCCTTGGCCCGGATGACGAGTATGCCGATGCCGAGTCGCGCTACCTCGTGGAGCGCTACTTCGCGGAGTACACCATCGCCGGGGCCGCCCTCGATGACGCGCAGAAGCAAAAACTGCGCGAGTTGAACCAGCAACTGTCGACCCTCAACGCGCGATTCGAGAAGAACCTCCTGGCCGACACCAACGATCTCGCGGTCGTGATCGACGACGTCGTCGAACTCGACGGTCTCGAATCCGGGGAGATCTCGGCCGCAGCCGAAGCTGCCAGGGAGCGAGGGCTCGAGGGGAAATATCTGATCACCCTCATTCTCCCGAGCGGCCAGCCGGTGCTGTCCGCACTGACCGACCGTGCCGTGCGCGAACGGGTCATGACGGCGTCCATGCAGCGCGGCAGTCGCGGTGGAGTGTGGGACAACTCGCAACTCGTGCTCGACATCACTCGACTCCGAGCCGAGCGCGCGACGCTTCTGGGTTTCGACTCGCATGCCGCCTGGGTGATCTCGGACGAGACGGCGAAAACCCCGGCGGCAGTCGCTGCGATGCTCGGCAGGCTTGCGGCACCCGCGGCGCGCAACGCGCTGGCAGAGCAGGCCGACCTCGAAGCCCTGGCCGGTCATCCGATCGAGGCCCACGACTGGTCGTTCTACAGCGAGAAGGTGCGAAAAGCGACCTACGACGTCGATACCGCCCAGATGCGGCCGTACTTCGAGGCTGAGCGTGTGCTGCAGGACGGCGTGTTCTTCGCCGCGACGAAGCTCTACGGAGTGACCTTCAGCGAGCGTCCGGACATCACGGCCTACCACCCCGACGTGCGGGTGTTCGAGGTGACCAACGACGACGGCACGGAGGTAGGGCTGTACACGCTCGACCTCTACACGCGCGACTCGAAGCGCGGCGGGGCCTGGATGAACTCGCTCATCTCGCAATCCGAGCTGATGGGGCATCCTGTTATCGTCACCAATAATCTCAACGTGCCGAAACCCGCCGCGGGCGAGACGACGCTGCTGACCTATGACGAGGTCAACACCCTGTTCCACGAGTTCGGGCACGCGCTGCACGGCCTGTTCGCACGGGTGGTGTATCCACGCTTCTCGGGCACGAACACGTTCCGGGATTTCGTGGAGTTTCCGAGCCAGGTCAACGAGATGTGGATGCTCTGGCCCGAGGTGCTCGCAAACTACGCCGTGCACCACCAGACTGGTGAACCGATGCCGCAGGAGTTCGTCGACAAGATCCAGGCGTCGTCGGCCTTCAACGAAGGGTTCGCGACCTCCGAGTACCTCGCGGCAGCGATTCTCGACCAGGCCTGGCATGCCATTGCACCGGATGCCCCGATCGCCGATGTCGACGAGTTCGAGGCGGCAGCGCTGGCCGCCGCCGGGCTGGACAACCCGGCCGTGCCGACGCGCTATTCGAGCACCTACTTCCAGCACGTGTTCGCGAACTCCGCGTACGACGCTGGCTACTACTCCTACATCTGGAGCGAGGTGCTCGACGCAGACACGGTCGACTGGTTCACCGAGAACGGCGGTCTCACCCGCGCGAACGGCGATCGCTTCCGGCAGAGGCTGCTCGGTGTCGGCGGATCAAAGGATCCACTCGAGGCATTCCGCGACTTCCGCGGTCGTGACGCCCAAATCCAGCCGCTGCTCGACCGCCGCGGACTGAACTAGACAGCCGCCACCAGTGGGCTGAGTTCACGCAGGGTCCTGGTCTTCGAAGGCAGGTCAGGCCCCTGCGGCGCGACGATCACTTCGTCGGCACCGGTGGCTGCCACCAGGTCGTCGATGCGGTTCGTGACGAGGGCGAGGTCTCCAATCGCCTGGTGTGAATTACGCTCGGCCACCCAGTCCAATTCCGCAGCGCTCCACGGGTGGGCTTCCGCATCGGCGAGCGTGGGGATGCGGTCAGGTCGGCCGCCCTGGCGCATCCGCAGGAACATGAGCGAGTTCGGCAGCGCGAGACGCTCGGCCTCGACCGTGGAATCCGCCACCAGGGTGGAGACCGACACCATCGCATGCGGCTCCCTGAGGATCACCGACGGGGTGAACGACGACCGGTACGTCTCGAAGGCACGCAGCGTATTCGGGCCGCCGGCAAAGTGGTGGGCGAAGGTGAACGGCAGGCCCATGAGCCCCGCGAGCCTCGCGCTGAAGTCGCTCGAGCCGAGCAGCCACAACTCTGGCGTATCACCGAGGCCCGGGGTCGCGGTGATCCTCGATCCGATGCCGTTGTCGAGCGGCGGGATGGTTCCGAACCAGGCGAGCAGCTCGATGACCTGCTGGGGGAAATCGTCTACGCTGTCGGGGCCAGCGCCGCGGCGCAGGATCGACGACGTCAGCCCGTCACTCCCCGGGGCGCGACCCAGCCCGAGATCGATCCGGTCGCCGTAAAGCGCGACGAGCGTTCCGAACTGCTCGGCGATGACCAAAGATGAATGGTTGGGGAGCATCACTCCGTCAGACCCCACCCGGATCGTGGAGGTGGCCGCGGCGATTGCGGCGACCAGTACAGCCGGGGCCGATGATGCCACGGCGGGCATCGCGTGATGTTCGGCTACCCAGATCCGACGATAGCCGGATTGCTCAGCGACCTTCGCGGTCTCGATGGTCTGCCGCAGCGCTTCGGCGTTGCTCATTCCGGAGTAAACGGAGGCAAGGTCGAGCACGGAGAGCGGAACTGTCATGCGTGCGTCAACCGACCACACACACCGGGCATTCCATCAGACAGCCGATCGGCGAGCCCATCCCAGCCAGGCCATGACCACACCGCCCACAAGCAGCCCCCAGAACGCTGAGCCGATTCCGACCACGACGACTCCGGATGCCACGACCAGGAAGGTCAGGATCGCCGCCAGTCGATGTCTCGGGTCTTCCAGCGCATTCACGACGCTCGAGATCAACGCGCCCATCACCGCAAGCCCTGCCACTGCCGTGATGAGGATGGAGGGGGCCGCGGCAACGAGAGCGCCCGCCAGGCCAGCACCCAGGCCGAGCGGAATGTAGAGGATTCCGTTGGTGAGGGTCGCAATCCAGCGTTTATTGCGGTCGGGGTGGGACTCGGGCCCGGCCATGATCGCCGCGGTGATCGCCCCCAGGTTGATGGCGTGCCCACCGAAGAGGTTGGCCGCGCCGGATCCGATCCCGGATGCCACGAGAGCGAACCTCGGCGGCGCGAGGTAACCGTTGGTCGACATCACGACGAAGCCAGGCACATTCTGCCCCGCCATCGTGACGACGAACAGCGGCAGGCCCACGCTCACCACGATGAACGGATCGAAGGTGGGCCCGACGAAGATGAGCTGGGGAACCGACGCGGTCGTCGCCCAGTCGGTGCCAGCCGCGATGACGACGGCAGCAATCGCGACCACCATCGCTGCCGGCACCGCCCAGCGCGGCGCGAGTCGGTACAGCACGAGCCAGACGATCACGATCGGAGCGGCAAGCAGCGGAAGGGTGGCGACGGCCTGGATCGGCGCGAGGCAGATCGGCAGCAGCACACCGGCCAGCATCGCGCTGGCGAGAGGCCTCGGGATGCTCGTGATAGCCCGCCCGAGAGCTGGCCACAGCCCGCACAGCAGGATGAGCACAGCACACACAAGGAACGCACCGACCGCATCCGAGAACCTGATGCCGTTGTTCGCCGCCGCGAGCAACACTGCGGCGCCGGGGGTCGACCACGCGAAAGCAAGCGGGATGCGCAACCACAGCGCGGCGACGATGTTGGTGATCGCCACCGCGAGGCAGATCGCGAAGAGCCCGGATGACGCTTCGGCCGATGTTGCGCCGACGGCCACGAGCCCGGCGATGACGAGAGCGAACGAGCTCGCGAAGCCGGAGATCGCGGCGACGAATCCCGCGGAGATAGGCTGGAAAACGGTAGAACCCCCCTGCGCCAATCCCCTGAGCGAACCCCCAGCTTAGGGTGGCGGAAGGGCGGCGGCCCGACAGCGCACCGGCGGGCTCTAGGCCGACTTCTCCGCGCGCACGGCCTTGCGGGGAACTATCGTCGGTGCAGCGTTCTCGAGCACGGCGGCCTTGGTCACGATCACGCGCGCAACGTTGTCTTCGGATGGCACGTCGAACATGATCGGCCCGAGCACTTCCTCCATGATCGCGCGAAGACCTCGAGCACCGGTCTGGCGCAACACCGCCAGGTCGGCGATGGCTTCGAGCGCATCCGGTTCGAAGTCGAGCTCGACACCGTCGATCTCGAACATGCGCTGGTACTGGCGGATGAGCGCGTTCTTCGGCCGGATCAGAATGTCCATGAGCGCGGCCTGGTCGAGCTGAGTGACGGTGGCGACGACGGGAAGCCGACCGATGAACTCAGGGATCAGGCCGAACTTGTGAAGGTCTTCCGGCAGTACCTCGCCGAAGAGGTTCACGTCATCACCTTTGGTGTGCAGGGGGGCGCCGAAGCCGATGCCCTTCTTGCCCGCACGCTGCGAGATGATCTCTTCGAGGCCGGCGAATGCACCGGCGACGATGAACAGCACGTTGGTGGTGTCGACCTGGATGAATTCCTGGTGAGGATGCTTGCGGCCACCCTGCGGCGGAACCGAAGCGACGGTGCCTTCGAGGATCTTCAGCAGTGCCTGCTGCACACCCTCGCCCGAGACATCCCTGGTGATGGAGGGATTCTCGGCCTTGCGGGCGATCTTGTCGATCTCGTCGATGTAGATAATGCCGGTCTCGGCCCGCTTGACGTCATAATCGGCGGCCTGGATAAGTTTGAGGAGTATGTTCTCGACGTCCTCACCGACATAGCCGGCCTCGGTGAGAGCCGTGGCGTCCGCGACCGCGAACGGCACATTCAGTCGCTTGGCGAGAGTCTGGGCAAGGTACGTTTTGCCGCAACCGGTCGGGCCGATGAGCAGGATGTTTGACTTCGCGATCTCGATATCGTCGATGATGTCTGCAGAAGCGATCGTGTTTCGAGCGCGGATGCGCTTGTAGTGGTTGTAGACGGCGACGGACAGCGCACGCTTGGCTGCCTCCTGGCCGATGACGTACTCCCCGAGGAACGCGTAGATCTCGCGAGGCTTGGGAAGATCGAACTCACTCGAGACCTCTTCGCCCGCTTCGGCAAGTCGCTCCTCGATGATCTCGTTGCACAATTCGACGCATTCGTCGCAGATGTACACGCCGGGACCGGCAATGAGCTGCTGGACCTGCTTCTGGCTTTTGCCGCAGAATGAGCATTTGAGAAGGTCTGCGCTTTCCCCGATACGGGCCATGCGAAAGTTCCTCTCCTCACACACTGCACCCGAAAAACGGGGCACCCGAAAGACGGGCCTTTTACTGAGCCTAACCGGTTCCGGCGACACTCTCGGGCATGAGCTGGCCAATGAGACGGCGCGCCGCCGCCACCCGGGAGATATGGCACGATTGTCTACAAGAGGTAGAAATCGGAGCACCAGTGGGTTCGAGATGGGCGCGGGTGGCGCGGGGCATGACCGCCGCCGGGTTTGCGACCTTCGTCGCAGCGCTCTCGCACACCCTCGGTGGTAGCGCAGCTCCCAGCGCGCTGGCCATCATCACCACGTTCGTGATCTCGGCCGCAACCTGCACGCTCTTCGCCGGGCGAACCCTGTCGACATGGCGGCTGGCCGCATCCATCGCCCTCAGCCAGGCGCTGTTCCACGGAGTTTTCAGCGCGCTCGGGATGCCCGTGGCCGCAGCCCACGCACACACCGGGCTCGTCACACTGCCCACGGCGCCCGCGCTGGCACCCCTCCACGCCGGCACGGCCATGTGGATTGCGCACGCCGTGGCCGCGCTGGTCACCATCGTCGTGTTCCTCCATGCCGAGCGTACGTTCTGGGGTATCTCAGACACCGCGCGACTGTTCTTCACGAGGCTGCTCGCCGCCATCGTTCCGGTCGCACCAGCACTACGGCCCCCGAGGATCCCCGCGGCACGCCGGCACGTGGCTCGCGACCTCTCCGTTCTGCTGTCGACGATGCGGCACCGTGGACCGCCGGAGCTGGCAGCCGTCTAGGCAGTCACCCCACAACATCCACCTTTGCCATCGCTGGCTCATGGCCGCGAGAATCGTCACAAAAATCACTCATGAATAGCAGAACCATGACCACCATCGCCATCACCGCCGGTCGCGCCGGGCTCGCCCAGCTCGTCCGTGCCTCCACGATGCCTCCCCCGGCAGCGAAATAATGATGTCGTCACGCGCCTTGATCGCGTCACGCGCCAGGATGTCTTCGGGCATCCGAGCAGCAGGGGCACTGGCCGTCGCCGCCGCCCTGGTGCTGGCGGTCGCCACCCCGGCATCCGCCCACGACTACCTTGTGTCATCGAACCCTGAAGAAAACAGCACCATCACCGAGGTTCCCGAGAGCTTCTCGGTGACGACCGACGAGGCGCTGCTGGACCTGTCGAAAGACGGCTCGGGATTCGCGATCGAGGTCACCGATGCCGATGGCCTCTTTTATGGCGACGGCTGCGTCTCGATCGTCGACTCCACAGTGTCTGTCGGCTCTTCGCTCGGCGATGCCGGTGACTATCGGATGCTCTGGCAGCTGGTTTCCGCCGATGGCCACACAGTCTCGGGCGAGGTGGACTTCGCGTGGGCACCGTCTACCGACGCGGTGACGTCACCCGGCTCGGCCACCGCGCCGGACTGCGGAGGCCAGGCCGTCGCAGCGCCACCGGAGTCGTCCACGGCCCCGGTCGTCCGCGGCGACGCGAACCTCGGTGATGTGCTGTGGATCGGCGGCGCCATCGCGGTGGTGCTGGTCGCCGGCGCCGTCGCACTGTTCGTCGCAACCAGACGCCGCAAAGCCTGAGCCAGAAAGCCCGAGCCGTAGGGCCTGAGCCGTCGAAATAAAGAAGGGCCGTCGAAATAAAGAAGGGCCGTCCCCGATCGGGGACGGCCCTTCTTCTGTGATGCTGGGGCTGCTTAGCCTGCGGTCAGCACCGGCAGGTTCTTGCGGCTCGTGAGCACCTGGTCGATGAGACCGTACTCCATCGCCTCGGCCGCACTGAGGATCTTGTCGCGGTCGATGTCTTTGTTGATCTGCTCCGGTGAGCGGTTCGAGTGGAACGCGAGGGTCTCCTCGAGCCAGCCGCGCATCCGCAGGATCTCGCGTGCCTGGATCTCGATGTCAGACGCCTGGCTCGCGCCCTCTGACCCACCGCTGGGCTGGTGGATGAGGATGCGCGCGTTCGGCAGCGCGAGTCGCTTCCCCTTAGTGCCACCCGCGGTGATCACCGCGGCCGCCGAAGCGGCCTGGCCGAGCACTACGGTCTGGATGTGCGGACGGATGTACTGCATCGTGTCGTAGATCGCGGTCATCGCGGTGAATGATCCACCGGGTGAATTGATGTACATCACGATGTCGCGATCGGGATCCTGGCTCTCGAGAACGAGGAGCTGAGCCATGACGTCGTCAGCCGAAGCGTCGTCGATCTGCACACCAAGAAAGATGATGCGGTCTTCGAAAAGCTTCGCGTACGGGTCCTGGCGCTTGTAGCCGTAGGCCGTGCGCTCTTCGAACGTCGGCAGGATGTAGCGGTCGTTGGGCGTGGGCCTGGCCATGCCCGAACCCGGGAGGTTGAAATTATCCATGATCAGTCCTTTTCGCCTGTAGCTGTCTCGTTGGAGACGGCCTCGTCTGTTCCGCCGCCGCCCACGACGTCTGATGCGAACTCGCGAAGATGATCCACGAATCCATACTCGAGTGCCTGCTGCGCCGTGAACCAATTGTCGCGGTCGTTGTCGATGAGCACCTGCTCGATCGACTTGCCGGTCTGCTCGGCGGTGAGCTCGGCCATCCTTTTCTTCATATCGAGGATGACACCAGCCTGCGTCTGGATGTCGGCAGAGGTGCCGCCGAAACCACCGGACGGCTGGTGCAGGAGCACTCGCGCATTGGGGGTGATGTACCGCTTGCCCTTGGTGCCTGATGAAAGCAGGAACTGCCCCATCGACGCCGCGAGGCCGATACCCACGGTCACGATGTCGTTCGGGACGAACTTCATCGTGTCGTAAATGGCCATACCAGCGGTGATCGAGCCGCCGGGTGAGTTGATGTACAGGAAGATGTCTCGCTTCGGGTCCTCAGCTGCAAGCAGCAGGATCTTCGCGCAAATCTCGTTGGCGTTCTCGTCACGCACCTCTGAGCCAAGCCAGATGATGCGGTCCTTGAGGAGTTGGTCGAAGATGCTTGAGACCAATGCCGGTTGGGCCATTGTGTGCGCTCCGTCTGTTTCTAATCGGTGTTGCGTTATCGCTTGATTCGAATCTACTGGAGCGCATCAGCCCAGATGGCGGTGTTCGCCGTGGGCAGATAGCGGAGAGTCGCGCGCCCCCTCCTCCACGCTTCGTAAATTCAGGAACCCCCGGATCACGAGGTCATCTGCCATCGTCATTTCGGCGGATCCGTATCGGAGATCCTGAATTTCCATAAGTTTCTCGTGAACGACGAAGGGCCCGCCACCGAGGTGACGGGCCCTTCGTGTGAAAAGCTACTTGTGGTCGTGACCGAAGTGCTCGTGGCCAGCCTTGCGACCGTGCGGATCCTTCTGGTCATGACCGTGGTCGTCGCTCGACCCAGCCAGGTCGGCGGCGGTGATCTCATCCGATTCATCGTTCTCGTCGCCGAGAGCCGAAGCGGTGAACGGCGACACGTCGATCTCCTTGCCCTTCGAATCGACGACCTTCGCCTTGCCGAGCACGACGGCGAGGGCCTTGGCGCGAGCAACCTCGGCGATCATCCCGGGAATCTGGCCGTTCTGCTGAAGAACCTGGATGAATTCGCTCGGCTCCATGCCGTATTGCTGGGCACCCTGCACGAGGTAGTTGGTGAGCTCGTTCTGGCTGACCTTGACACCCTCGGCCTCGACGATCGAGTCGAGCAGGATTTGCGTCCGGAACGTCTTCTCGCTCGACTCGGTGACCTCGGCACGGTGCTCGGCGTCTTCGAGGCGCTTCTCGTTCTCGAGATGACGGTTCACCTCGTCTTCGACCAGCTTCGGCGGAACGGGGATCTCGACAGACTTGAGCAGCTCGTCGACGATCTGGTCGCGAGCCTGTGCACCCTGGCCGAAGACCTTCGACTTGGCGACCTGCTCCTTGATGTCCGCCTTCAATTCCTTGATGGTGTCGAACTGGCTGGCGATCTGGGCAAAGTCATCGTCGGCTTCGGGAAGCTCGCGCTCCTTGACGGCCAGCAGCGAGACGGTGATCAGGGCGGCCTCACCCTCGTGGTCTCCACCGAGCAGCGTGGACTCGAACGTGGTGGTCTCGTCGGCGCTGAGGCTGTCGAGCGCCTCGTCGATGCCCTCGATGAGCTCGCCTGATCCGACCTCGTACGAAATGCTCGTGGCCGAGTCGACCTCGTTGTCGCCGATCTTCGCGACGAGGTCCAGCTGGGCGAAGTCGCCCTTCTTGGCCGGGCGGTCGACGGTGACGAGTGTGCCGAAGCGGCTACGCAGGGCATCCAGTTCGTCCTTGACGTCATCGGCTGAGACCTTGGCCTCGTCGACGGTCAGCGTCAGTCCCTCGAGAGACGGGAGGTCGAACTCGGGGCGTACGTCGACCTCGATGACGATCTCCAGGTCGCCGCTGAAGTCTTTAACCTCTGGCCACGCTGTGACGTCGGCCTCGGGGCGACCGAGAACGCGAATCTTCTCGTCGGTCACGGCCTGACGGAAGAACTTGTCCAGGCTCTCGGTGACGGCATGATTCAGGATCTCTTCGCGACCGACGCGTTGGTCGAGTAGCTGCTTCGGGATCTTGCCCTTGCGGAAACCCGGGATGTTGACCTGTGAGCCGATGTGCTCGTAGGCATGCGCGATACTCGGCTCGAGCTCGTCGGGGGTCACTGCGATGTTCAGCTTGACGCGGGTGGCGGTGAGCTTCTCAACCGTGGTCTTCACGTTGTGGTTCTCCTGTAGATCGTTGGGGGGAAGTGCTGTCGGGGCGACAGGATTCGAACCTGCGGCCTCTCGGTCCCAAACCGAGCGCTCTACCAAGCTGAGCTACGCCCCGGACGTCGGCTGCCCTCGAGTCGTCCTGAAACGAAATTGGCCTCGCCAAGTCTAGCGCGCTGAGCACAGCGCAACTGTCTGTGTCTTCTGCGGGCACGAGTGCGCGCCGCAGCCCATTCCGTCGGGTACACTCATCTACGGTTCTCCGGTTGCCTTGCTGCCGGAATCCGGGGATGTAGCTTAATGGTAAAGCCTCAGTTTTCCAAACTGATGACCGGAGTTCGATTCTCCGTATCCCCTCCGAATGTGCTGACCCGATCGACATGTATTCGCTTGATCGGCGCGGGCCGGTTGGACGGAAAGGCGGTCGGACCTTCCCGTCGATACGCGAACCGTCAGCGGATCGCGGCGACCACGGCCATCCGCGCGGCGTCACCCTCGGGCATCGGCAGGATCGGGTAGTTGTGCAGCATCCCCTGGCCTTCGTGGTAGTCGACCTCGAGTCCGGCCTCGGCGGCGAGCGGCAGGAACCGGATCGCATCGGCGTGCACGATGTCGCGGGTTCCGCTAAACATGGTGATCGGCCCGAGGCCCGTCAGGTCGCCGTGAATCGGACTCACACGCCAGTCGCCCTCGCCGAGCTCGTCGCGGTACAACCCACCTGCGGCGTGGGTTCCTGCCACCGCGAGCCACGGGTCGCTCGGTGCGATGACGGCCAGCATCGGATCGGTTCCACTGATGTCGAGCCAGGGCGCGACCAGTACGAGCCTGTGCAGCGGCGGCAGTTCGCGATCGCGCAGCTCCATGGCCACCGCGAGCGACATCCCTCCCCCGGAAGAGTCGCCGATGATGCTGAGGTTCTCGGCACCGACCTCAGCGATGACCGAAGCTGCGAGGTCGGCGACGGCCGGAACGATCACGCTCGCTGTCCCGGTGGGCGCGAGGGGCATGATCGGCACGATGACGGTGATGCCCGCCTCGACCGCGAGGTTAGCCACGAAGTTCCAATGCACCGGGTCGATCTCGTACACGTAACATCCACCGTGCAGGAAGATCGCCCTGGTGGTGGGTCGGCCGCCCTTCGGTGAGACGTGGTACACGGGCCAGCCGTTGACGTCGCGACGGGTGATATCGACCTTTGACGCGAGCCGGGCGGGGGGCGTGGAGGATTTCGGATGACGTTGCAGCCTCGCCACATCGTCGAGGGTGCGTTGGGCTGTGCTGAATCCGCGCTTCGATCCCCTCAGGGTGATGACGAGAGGCGCGAGCCTGCTCAACAGACTCGGCACGGTGTTCAGCCGTCTATGCGCTTCAGAACATGGATCGGGATGAACACCCCGAGGCTGCTCAGCAGGATGCCGCCGAGGAAGACGAGGAATTCAGCCCCCTCCACATAGAACGCTGAACCCATGACGTACAGGCCCAGGACGAAGAGGCCCAGCGAGATGATGAAAGCGACGATGTTCACAGCTCTATGATAGCTGCGACCTCTCGACCCACCCGTACGCCGTGGCTGGCGTTCCCCAGTCAGGGAGCGTGTGAACTTTATTCGCGTTGTCACCAGTAACCTGAGCCGCGATGAGTACCTACCTCCCATACGTCGGCTTCGTACAGTTTCCGCGCAACCCCCGGGATCTCTCCGACCAGGTCTGCCCGGCCTGCCTCGTCGACCGAGTCCATCCGGTCTGCTCCACCTGCGGGCTCGACCTGCAGGGGCCCCTCGTCGCCCATCTGGATTCGTCGTCGACGGATGCCGCAGCAGCCCTCGATCGTCGACTCGAACTCATCGGGCAGATCCGGTTCGACTTCGCGGCCGCCGAAGCGCAGCAGCTGGCAGCCGTCTCGGCACCGGTGATGGCCGCCATGGCACCACAGACCATCGCTGTCGCGCAAGCACCTGTCGCGCAACCTCGTGTTGCTGCCGCAGCCCCCACCGTGTCCGCAACGGCGCCGCCTGCCGCTACGCCCCCGCTTGCCGCTACGCCCCCGCTTCCCGCCACACCACGCCGTCACGTCGGCGTGCAGATAATCCTGCTGGTCACCGGGGTGTCGCTGCTGTCGATCGGCGCGATTTTCTTCCTCGTCTACGCGTTCATCAACTTCGGGCTCGTGTGGCGCACCGTCATCATCCTCGCCGTCACGGCGGTGACGATCGTCGGTGCTTCGATCCAGCGTCGGCGGCGCCTGCGCGTCACAGCTGAGGGGATCGCCGCCCTCGCAGTCGTGTTCCTCTATCTCGACGTCTACGCGGTGCGGGCCAACAACTTCTTCGGTGCGAGCGCCGCGAGTGATCCTGCTTATTGGGGAATCGCGCTGCTGGTGTCAGCGGTCGGCTTCGCTGCCTGGCACCGACTCTCCGGGCTGCGGCTACCGAGTGTCGTGGCTTCTATCGTGCTTGCGCCGGGCGCCGCCCTCACGCTCGGCAGCGCGCTGGATGCGGCAGACGATTCCATCGTCCTGTTCTCGGCCTTCATCGCGCTGGCCGTCGCGGGACTGGCTCATCCGCTGTTCAGGCACCGCGTCGAGAAGACGATCGTGGCAGCGTTCGGCGTGCTGGGTCTCGGTCTTGCGGCCGTCACCAGCCCGTTCCTCAACGACAACTTCCTCGCGGGCTGGGAGGCTGCTCCCGCAGTCGGGCTGGGAATCGTCTCGATTGCGGCTGTGGCCCAGATCTTGCTGGTGGTTCGGCGCGGTAACCCGCTGGTTCCCGCACGCATCGCTGCCGTGATCGGCGCGGCGTCCCTCGCGAGCGCCGCCTTCTTCGTCGCAGCCCGCGTCGTCGACGCAGGGTTTACCGCATTCTGGCCCGTCGTCGCTGCTGCGATCGTGGCACTCGGGCTGGAATCGCTGGCACGCAGGCCGATGGGTGAACTCGCGTCGCAGTTCGCCAGGATCGCCGCGCGGACCGCCGCCGTGATCGGCATCCTGATCCTGCTGATTCCCCTCACGTACGCGGTGATCCCCAGCGCGGCTGCCGCGACCGCCGGCGCGCCGCGGTGGACCACTACCGGTGGTTCCCGTCTCCTCCTCAATCCGGAGAATGCCGCCGCGATTCTCGCCCTGCTGGTGATCGTCATACTGGTGGGAGCGGCGTGGGCGATCGCCGGAACACTCGAGAAACGCCTCCCGATCGTGGTCGCCGCCGGAGTCGCGACGCTGCTGGTCGCTGTTCCGCTTGTCGCAGTGCTCTGGGCAGCAGTTGTCGCGTGGGTGCTCGTTGCCGCGGCAGCGCTCGTGGCGCTCCGTATCTCCCACACGCACGGCTGGAGCGCGGGCATCCGGATCACCCTCGTAGCTGGCGCGCTCGTGTCGTCGACTCTCGCTTACCTCTCGTCGTGGGCCAGCATCGACACCTGGTGGTACGGCTCGGTGGGCGTCATCGTGATCCTGGTCGCCGCTCGCCTGGCCACGAGGAAGGTCGCCATCCGGGCTGCGACTCTCGGTGCCGCGGCTGTGCTCTCCTTCGTCGCCGCCGCAGCCGAGGGGTTCTACCTCAACGAGCGGTTCGCCAACGCCGCGAACACCTCGCTGGAATCCAGCCTCTTCGTCGGCATTCTCGCCGTGCTGCTCCTGGCCGCCTCAACCATGCTCTCCAGCCGACTATCGGCCCTCGAGACGCGGGTGCTGTTCTGGCTGTCACTCGTCGGGGCCGTCGCGGTCGGAGCGATCCTGTGGATCACCTCGTCGAGCAGGGATCAGCTCACGGGCCTCGTGCTCCCCTATGGTCCGACCACTCTCGTGCTGGCGCTCGGCCTCATCGTTGTGTTGGCGCTATGGGTGGCGCGTGCCCCTGCGGCGACCCTCACGATCGAGCGGATCGCGGTATCCGTGCTGATGGCGCCGGCCGCCGCGTGGGCGCTCGACTCGCTGGCGAGGGCGACATTGCTGCCCTCCTTCGCCGTGATGAGTGCCCCGATTGCGGCGGCGCTGGTCGTTGGTGTCATAGCGCTGGCCCTGGAGCTGCGAGGAAAAGGCCTGCGGGCCCCGCTGGACATCGGCGTCGTCATCGTCACTGTTCCCAGCATCTTCCTCGCTGCCCGGACGGATGCCACGTGGCTCGTGCTCGTGATAGCTGCGGTGACCGCGCTCATGCTCGCCATCTCGCGAGACGGGCTCTTCTCGTCAGTG
Organism: Salinibacterium xinjiangense; assembly: GCF_014645015.1. Taxonomy (GTDB): domain Bacteria; phylum Actinomycetota; class Actinomycetes; order Actinomycetales; family Microbacteriaceae; genus Rhodoglobus; species Rhodoglobus xinjiangensis. Next base: position 191,192 of record NZ_BMLC01000003.1, on the reverse strand, counting down.
CATCCTCGAAAGTACATCGGCTGGCTGGCACTGCTGCTCGCCATTGGCGGTCTGTGGCGGGGACTCGGTGACGCAGGTGTCGAGCCCATCGAACCCTTCGCACTTCCCCTCGCCGGAGCGCTCATGATCATCGCGCTGCTCGACTGGCGCGGCGCCTCTCGCAGGAAGGTGACAGGCGTCGCAGCCCCGAACATCTTTGTCGCCGCGATGCTGGTCGCGATCCTGCCGATCGCCGTCGTAGCCACAACCGGACCGACCACCCGCACCGTTATCATCACAGCCTCCTGTGCTGCGCTGCTGCTCATCACCAGCCTCATAACGCGACCGGCGGCGCTTCGTCCCTACCTCGACGGGGCTGCCGTTGCGAGCACGGCAGGGCTGCTGGTTGCGGGATTCGGGCGACCACTCGTCATCGCGATGGTGCCCCTGCGCGAAGACCTCCAGGTGGATGCCTGGGCGGCAGTAACCTTCGCCGTGCTCGTCGCGGCGGTGGTCATCCAGGCCAGGATTGCCGATGCCGAGACTCGCAGGCGCCGCATCGAAGCCATCGAGGTGCTGCTGGTCATGGCGATGATCGGCATCGTCGTCATCGAGATCTCGGTCATGCAGGCCACTGCCCTCGGAGCCACTCGGGCCGGAACCCTGCTCGTGCTCCTTTCTGGCCTGTCTGTCGGCTCGCAACTCGTCGACCGCGCACCTTTCACCCGCATCGCAGGCTGGATCGCCTTCGCGGGTGTTGTCGTGGTTGCCGCCACCGCCACCGTCATCGGTGCGATCGATCCATTCGAGTGGGCGACCGGCATCCTCGCTGCGACGTTGCTGGTGGTGGGAGCGGTGCGGCTCCGTCGCGAAACCCAGCTGCGCAGTTGGCCCTGGCTGGGCCCTGGCATCCTCGTCCTGCTGCTGCCCTCCCTGTTCGCGACCTTCACCGACGCACCGATCTGGCGGCTTGTCGGGCTCGGGGCTGCCTGCGTGATTCTGATCATCGTCGGAGCCATCGCGAAACTGCAAGCGCCGCTGGTGCTTGGCTCTGTCGTGGTGCTGATCCACGCGATCAGCACCTTCGCGCCGCAGATTGTCGCCGTTTACCAGCTCACCGAGTGGTGGGTCTGGGCCGTAGTCGGCGGCGCGATCATCCTGTTCGTCGCCATCACACTGGAGAAGCGCATGCGCGACCTCACGTCGATGGGCGGGCGCATCTCGGCACTTCGCTAGCGGGTCTGCGCCAGCGACCCCGGTTCAACGCTCCTGATTCGGCGCTCCTGATTCAGCGCTGCAGCCAGGCGAGCACGGCGAGAACACGTCGGTGGTCTGAGCCTGAATCGTCGAGTCCCAGCTTCTGAAAGATGGATGTCACATTCTTCTCGACCGCACCGGTGCCGATCACGAGCGCAGCACCCACCGCGGCGTTCGTTCGCCCCTCAGCCATGAGTGCCAGCACCTCGTGCTCGCGAGGAGTCAGCGTGGCCAGCGGGTCCACACGGCGACCGAGCAATTGCGCGACCACCTCCGGATCGAGCACGGTGCCGCCTGCCGCGATGCGCTGCACGGCATCCTTCAACTCGTCGAGCGACGCCACCCTGTCTTTCAGCAGGTAGCCGATGCCACCTTTCCCTGACGACAGCAACTCCTGCGCGTAGGCGACCTCGACGTACTGCGACAGCAACAGGATGCCGAGACCCGGCCGCAGGCCGCGCGCGGCGATCGCGGCGCGCACACCCTCGTCACGAAACGTGGGCGGCATCCTGACATCGAGAATGGCGACATCGGGGTCGAGGGTCTCGAGTTCTGTCAGCAGGTCGATCGCGTTTCCGTATGAGCCGACGACAGTGAACCCGGCCTCGTCGAGTACCCGCACAAGACCTTCGCGCAGCAGCACAGAGTCGTCAGCAACCACCACACGCAATGCCGTCATGCCCCAAGGATGGCATGGCTCACGGGACCGATGCGGGCGATGCCACGGGGATATTGGCCGTCACCACAGTCGGTCCACCGGCAGGGCTGCTCAGTTCGAGAGTGCCCCCGAGCCCTCGCATTCGCCCCTGGAGCCCGGCGATCCCGTGGCCCGCAATGGAGAACGCGCCACCGATCCCGTTGTCTGTCACCGTCACGCTTAGGGCCAGATCGCTTCCCACACCGGCGACGAGCGAGACCACCATCTCGACTTCTGTCGCCCCGGAGTGCTTGGCCGCATTGGTCAGGGCCTCACTGGCAACGAAATAGGCGTTGCGCTCGATCTCCTCAGCGAACTCGGCGCCGGGCGGAAGCTCGTCCACGACCCGGGTTGGCACGGTGCTGCGAACCGCCGCAGATTCGAGAGCGGCGACCAGTCCGCGGTCGAGCAGGATAGGCGGCGCGAAACCCCGCGATAGCGCTCGCAGTTCCTCGAGGGCATCCTTCGACTGCTGCATGGCTTCAGCGATCAGGATCCGCGCCTGGTCGGGATCGGTCGCGAGCTGGCGGTCGGCGGCCGCGAGATCCATCTGCAATCGCACGAGTCTCTGTTGTGGGCCGTCGTGGATGTCGCGCTCGAGCCGGCGAAGCGAGTGGCCCTCGGCAGAATGGGCGGCTCCACGCGACGCCGCAAGCGTGACAACCTCGCGCTGCAGCGCATCAGATTTCCACGCGCCGAGGATGCCACGGGCGATGAGCCAGTGCAGCGACGTAAGCCCACGGGTGACGATCGGGAGTGTCGCCAGGAACAGGACCCCGACCAGCATCCCCAGGATCCGGTCGGCGATCTGGTGGTCGATGGCGGCGTTTGGCAGAAGCCATTGGGAGGGGCGCCAGTCGCCAACACCGACGGGTGCGATCATGTCCCAGAACCAGAAGGTCAGCCCACCGACAGTGATCGATAACCAGGCGATCGTGATCGTCCAGGTCACGGTCTTGACAACGAAGTCGACGACCATGGTGTGCAGCAGGTAGAGCCAATAGTGGCCGTTGCCGAGCACCGCACGAAGCCAGCCGAAGAAGCCGGTCGCGGCGCGCGCATCCTGCCACTCGGGTCGAGGGATAGCGGGGCGACCGGTCCACTCGATGAGAATCACGTCGAGAGTTCCGAATCCGCGCGCCACGTAGAGGGCACCGATGATCAGGATGACCCCGATGAAGAAGGTCACGAGCGTGCCGATCCCGGTGAAGAACAGAGTGATCACGATCCCGAAACCGGTGAGCGCAATCGGGAAGCCGATCAGGAGGTACACGAGCTCGGCCGGCAGGCGTCGCCAGAGTCGGCCGTAGCCGTTTCCCCTGGGCGTCGTGGAGCCACTCATGGGGCCTGCTGCCTTGGGGTCTGCTGCCATGGGGTCACCGGCCAAGTCTGTCGCAATCACGAGTCAAGCCTCCCGAATTGGCCCGCTCTGCTGCCAGCGGGCAGCCACACCGAATCGACGTGGGGTTAGCCCCCCGTGACTCTGCTGCACGTTGACTTAGCGTTGCCTCAGCTTGCTTGCGGAATATCCCCGCATCGCTAGCGTTGTCTCCAGACAGATAGAGAAGGAGTCTCCCATGACTGAAGTTCAGGCAATTTCCCAGGCATCAGCTGACCCGGACGTCACCTCCGGCGTCGCTCAGTTTCTCGGCCCGGTCGTCACCGACCTCACGGCGCTGTCCGTCGACGGCAAGCAGGCGCACTGGCACGTACGCGGCGAAAACTTCCAGGCGGTCCACCTGCTCCTGGATGACATCGTCGACCGCGTCCGCGAATACACAGACACCGCCGCAGAACGCGTTGTCGCTCTCGGGCTGCCGATCGACGCCCGTATCCAGAGCGTCGGCGCCCGCGCCACCAATCCAGCCCTCACGGCAGGCTTCCAGCAGTCTGACGTCGTCATCGCCGAGGTCATCGCGTCGATCGACGCAACCCTCATCACCGTGCGCACCGCGGTCACGGAGCTCGCTGAGCTCGACCCGGTGAGCCAGGATGTCGCGATCGAGATCGCGCGCGGGCTCGAGAAGGACCGCTGGTTCCTCTTCGCCCACCTCGCCACGAAGTAGTTCTCGCAAGAGGCGGACCGACTCCACCGGAGTCGGTCCGCCTCTTGCGTTGCGCCTATCGCTTCAGCCGCGAGAGTTATAGGACGCTGTGCGTGACTCGGCCACCCAGCAGCGTGGCCAGTACGACAACATCCCTCAGTTGCGTTGCCGCAAGAGCATCAGGGTCGTTGTCGGTCACGATGAGATCCGCAGGCTCACCGACTGCAACCGTCGTGCGTGTGCTGGCTGCGAGTGCCTCGCGCATCGTGATCGCCTGCTCAGGATGCCACGGTGCCAGCCCATCGCGCGTGCGCCCGACCGCCGCGGCGATCGTTACCCAGGGGTCGAGCGGTGACACCGGAGCGTCGGATCCCAGGGCGAGTTGCGCGCCGGCGTCGAGCAGCGCACGCAACGGGAAAGCGCGGCCAGTGCGACCGGCCCAGAACTTCTCAGCGACGTCACGATCATCCATCGCATGATCGGGCTGCACGCTCGCGGTGACCCCCAGTTCGGCAAAACGCCGAATGTCCGTCGTGGACACCAGTTGGGCATGCTCGATCCGCCCACCACCATCGAGCTCTTCGAACGCGTCGAGGGCGAGTGATGTGGCGTGGTCCCCGATCGCGTGCACCGACGACTCGATGCCGGCCTGCCGGGCCGCTCGCATTCGCGGCAGCAGCTCGGCGGGCTGCACGGTGAGCATCCCGTGCGCGTGCTGCTCACCCTCCATCCCGGGGTACTCGTCATAGCAAAACGCGGTGCGGGTGTTCAGCGATCCATCGGTGATCACCTTGAACCGTCCGACCGTGAGCAGCGGCAGAATGACGTCGCCGGTGCGCAGCCCGAGCTCGATGGCCCGCTCGAGGTGCTCGCTGTAGATACCGAACTCGACGCGCAGGCTGTCGAAGCCGTTGCCCATCCTCCGCTGCCATGACTCGAGATTCCAGGCCATCTCGAGGTCGACCACCCCGACGACTCCGCGAGCGGCGGCGGCGTGGCCAGCATCCACCAGCCACGAATCGAGCACATCGACGGGAACCGCGTTCAGCTGCTGGGTGATCTCGAACGCCGGATCTTCCACCAGCAGTCCGCTCGGGTGGCCGCGATGACCGTACAGGTCGAGCGCAGCGGAGTTCAGCCACACCGCGTGCAGGTCGGCACTGATGAGCACGACCGGGATTCCGCCGCTGGCGGTATCGAGCACCTCCAGGGTTGGCGCATCCGGCCAGAGCCCATCACGGAATCCCGAAGCGACGAAAGCCTGCCCCGGTTCGATGGCAACCCCCGCAGCGAGCGCCTCACCCACGAGTTCGGCGGCCTGTCGCGCCGAGGTGACGAACGACAGGTCGAGCCTCTTCGCAATGAGCGCCCACTGGCTCGCGTGCACGTGATTGTCCCACAGCCCGGGAGAAACCCAGCGTCCTCCGGCGTCGAGTTCGTCGGCACTCTCCGGAGGGGTGCCCGGCGGAACAGACCCTGCCGCGACGATCGAGACGATCCGTCCGTCGTCGATCTGCAGGTCTACGACTGTGCCGTCACCGCGGGAGATCCGGGCGTTACGAAGCAGCATCGTCGGTCGCGTCGTAGTCGGTCGCGTCGTCTTCGGAGGGCTCGAGCACCGCGGCAGCCCGCACACGCAGCATCTCTGCAGCCAATGCTGCAGAACTGTACGGACCGTCACCAGCAAGGGCCTCGACGATGCGATCGAATACCTCTGGGGACTTGTTCTGGCTGAGCTTCAGCCGAGCATCGAAGCGCGTGACCCGCAGTCTGAGCCCGACGGTACCCCGGGCGATGCGGCGGGCGGCGCGCTCGTCGACGTCGAGGGAGACCGGTTGCGGCATCCGCTGCTCAAAATGGTGGACGAGATCGTGCAGCACTGCGAAATTCTCCTCATCGCCCAGCAATTCGGGGGTGCCGTAAAGGTGAGCCGTCAGGTGGTTCCAGGTCGGGATGAGGTCGCTGTTGGCGTACCAGCCCGGGGAGATGTATCCGTGCGGACCCTGCACGATGAGAAGCATCTCGTGCTGGCCCAGTTCGTGGAGTTGCTCGTCGGGTCGACCGACGTGGCTCACGATGCTGATGCCCTCGGCCGTTTCTTCCAGCACGACAGGATAGTGGGATGCCACGATTCCCGCCGAGGTGGTCGACACCATCGTCACCCACGGGTTCTCCCGGATGAGCCGCTTGACCTCCTCCGGATCTGTGAGGAGGTACGTCGGGGTCATCCGCATGGCTGCTCCTTCTCGCTCACCGTTGATCCTGCGGACACCAATAGAGTTTGCGCGCGCCCATCACTTCCATGACGATCGGGAAGTCACACACCCGGCACCGTAGACCCTCGCGGTGGTAGACCCAATAGCGATTCGCCCGCCGCGCCATCAACCCCCGTGCGGGATTCGGGCCGAGATTGTCCCGCGTCAACATCTGGCCCGTCTCGACGCCGATCTTCAACAGCTTCGTCCAGTCTTTCCACAGTGCGCGAACGGTCTTCTCGTCCAGGTCGCGACCTCGCGTGTGTGGGTCCAGTCGCGCGCGAAACAGGATTTCGGCGCGATAGACGTTGCCGATTCCTGCGACCACCGATTGGTCCATGAGCAAAAGCCCGATCGGCACGGCTCTTTTCATCACCGCCGCCACAAAGCGGTTTTCGGCTTTACGACCTGCATCCACGATGGGGTCGGGCCCCAGGGTGTCGATCTTGGCCTGCACCTCATCAGCGCGCATGACCTCGCACGCCGTTGGTCCGCGAAGGTCGGCGACGGTGGCATGCGTCAGAAGCCTGACCCGAACGGCCCCCACAGGCTCCGCGGGGAAGATCGCGTTGTCCTCTTCGAGTGTTTCCACCTCGGAGATCCGCAGCCGGGCTCGTCGAGGTGCGCCGATGCTCGACAGCGAATCCTCATGTTCGCCGATCGTTGTGCCCTCGGTCGATGGGGCTGATAGCGCCTCAGCGCTGATGTCACCCGCAAAATCCCACGCGCCATACAGCCCAAGGTGAATGTGCAGCCACAGGTTATTGTCGAACTCGAGGAACATATGTTTGCCGACAGCCATGGCCTGCGTCATCCAGCGTCCGTCGATGAGTGTTGCGCCACCCGCAAAACGACCCTGTGGCGAGGATGCCGCGACCTCCCGCCCCACGAAGAGCTGGCCGAATCGATTCGCGAGCCGATGGACGGAATGCCCTTCGGGCATCAGCGACCAATCCCGTGGCCGACGACGAGGCCGGTCGATTCGTATTCGGCGATCTGGTCGATCCGCCTCGCATGACGCTCGTCACCGGAAAAGGGTTCAGAGATGAAAACGTCGATGAAGTGCTTGGCTTCCTCGACCGTATGCTGCCTCGCGCCGATCGAGATCATGTTGGCATCGTTGTGCTGGCGCGCCAGCAGCGCGGTGCTGTCATTCCAGACGAGAGCCGCACGTGCACCGGCCACCTTGTTCGCCGCGATCTGCTCTCCGTTGCCAGAGCCACCGAAGACCACGCCGAGGCACTCGATGCCGGCGGCCTGGTCTGCGACGACCGCGAGTGCGGCGTTGATGCAGAACGAGGGGTAGTCGTCGAGAGCGTCGTAGCTGGTGGGGCCGTGATCGATCACGTCGTGACCGGCCGCTGACAGGTGCCGCCTCAGGTCATCACTGAACTCGAGGCCAGCGTGGTCGGTGGCGATGTGGATGCGCATCCTGCCAGTTTATGGATCCCGGCGCCGGTTCATGGGACACCCCCGGTCCATGGATCACAGGTACCCGTGCAGGGATCAGTCGATCCAGTCGAGGCTCTGACCATGCCCTCCCGCGAAAGCAACAGGATTACCGTCCATGGCGACAAGGAAGAGCGCAGGATCCGCGGGCTGGCGGGCAAGCCGCTCCTGCACGCCAGGAGTGACAGTCTGGCCTTCGTTCGATATCCAGTGTCCCGGTAATCCGGTAACCAGCCGGACGAAGGCGTCCCGATCCTGTTTCGGAAAGTATGCGAGCACCGCACTGTGGAAGATCACGAGGGTGGCGTCGGGCGGGGCCTCGGCCGCGAGCGCCGCCAACCCCGAGAGAGCGTCCGACCGCACGATGCGCGGCGGCTCCTGCTGCGCGACACGCACTGCCGATCGCAGCCGCCTGCGCCGTTCACCATGTTCCGGCCATATCAGGGCTTCGAGCCACGCCATCTCGACGGGGTCGTCCACCCCGAGGGGATTGAGATCGATACCGGCTCTCCACACGACCTGCGGCATTCGCCGGGGGACGGGGACCTCACCGGAGATCTTCGGAGAGATGACCACCTCACTCGGTCCATCGACTGGATGCAACTCCGTGTCACCGTAGCGATAGCTGTACCGGTCAGGGAACAGGCAGAGTCCGGCGGATGCGCCAACCTCGATGAGAGCGATGGGCTGCTGCAGCGAGGCCAGCAGTGGGAGCAGCACCCCGCAGCGGGCGGCCTCGTTGGTCTGGGTCGAGCGGGCCAGGGCGATGCCCCGAACCGTGGCCCAGTGCTCGAGCATCCACATTCGGAATTCGAGATAGCCGCCCGTTGCCGCGCCAGCAGCCCGTGCGGCGGCGAACACGAGATTCACCTGGCGCTTCGCGGGCGGTAACTGCTCGATCAGGTCGATGATGGTCGGATCAGCGGCCACACCGAAGGCCCACTCTGCATAGATCGCCGATTGGCCCAGTCCGTCGATCTCCGCGAAAGACCGATAGCGCTCGGCCGTCGTCGGCCCGGCATCATCCACAGGTTCCATTCCCTGATTTTGCATCTTCCTCTGGCGGTAAGGCCAGCCTTGGCGCAGAATTGTGGTGGGGATTCCTCGCGAAGGAGAGCACCATGAGAAGCTCACGCACCGCACCACAACTTGTCATGCCGATCCTGTCTGCCGGGCGGCATCGGAACCCCAGGCGAGGCGCCTGCTTCATGGAGTTCGCCTCGTACCTGGCGGGCGAGAACTGGAGCGACCACCCTGCGTGCACGCACCCGGTGCTCGCGGCCGTTGCACGCAACGTCAACGATCTGTCGACTGATGCCACGCGCGCGACCCTCACCCAACACATCCATCGCGTGGTCAATCTGACGAGCAGCGATCCGCTGGTGACTGTAGCGATTGCCGTGCATGCTGCCGCAGCCGCTCTGCCTATCGCCAGCTTCGAACGACAGCGCTCCCTGGCGGTGGGGATGCTCGTCGCCGTGAACTCGGTCAGCTCCGCGGAGTTGGAAGCGGTCGCAGCCGACGCATTCCTGACGGCACCGGGTGAGGAACGGTGGGCGAGGAGATACATGTCGACCGCCCGCTCGAAGGAGTTCACCGATCGAACGGCCACGATGATCGTGCATACCGCGGTGGCCGGCATCGCGCTGGCCTGCGTGCCCGATGCCGACGCGCGGCTGAAATCCCTGTTGGTCGGCACCATCGAACTCGTTGAGCGCATGACCGGCACGCCCGGCGCCCACGCTTCAGAGCAGCGAGACTCCGCGCTCCGCAGCGAGTTCGCTGAGGTCTAGCGCGAGCAGCGCCCCCAATCGCTCACTTCGGTGCGCCTCGTAGTCGGCATCGCGAACTGGCTCATCGACGGTCGCCCGGTCGATGAGCACCGTCGCAATCTCATCCCATGCGCTGGTGCGTGACCGCTCCACGAGCGCTGACAGCACATCGCGGTCTGTGGCCCGCGCTGCAAAGGCGTCAGACATGGCACGGTGCACAGCCTCCCGGCGCTGGCTCTCACGACGGTGATCACCCGAGATGTCCGGATCCTCGAGCCACGGGTCATCCACACTCGTGGGCTCGCGGCGCATGCGCAATCGCTCTGCCGTCTCCCATTCATTGTCGGCGAGGGACTCGAGTTCTCTCGTGGCCATCGAAAAGAGTGACTCCTCGTCAAAATCACGCTTGTCTCGAAGCACATTCACGATCAGATGGTTGCGCAGCGTCATCACCATCAGTGATTCGGCGATCAGCACCCCGTCCTCCACGATCCGCGGGATGGGCGGCGGTTTCAGGGGTGCCGGCGACTTGTAGATGCCGAGATCTACCGAACTCCGCCGACGAAACAACCGCATTGCTCTATTGTCTCGTGAACCAGGCTCGCCACGCCCGGTCGTATCTCGACTATTCGAAGATCGGATCCCGTGTACGTGAGCGCTTCAGCTCGAAGAAGCCGTCGTATGACGACACGGCGACCACGCCATCCCAGAGATCGAGCGCCTGCTGGCCTCGCGGCGCAGGCGAGATCACGGGACCGAAGAAGGCGACACCGTTGACTGCGATCACGGGGGTACCGACATCCTCCCCCACCCGGGAGATCCCATCGAAATGCGATTCGCGCATCCGGGCGTCGAATTCGTCGCTGTCCGAGTAACGCGCGAGGTCCACCGGCAGGCCGATGGCGGCGAGCGCCGCAGGAATCACCGTATCCGGGTCTTCGCTGCCGCCGGGATGGATCAGTTCGCCCAGTGCGTCGTACAGCGGCTTGACCTTATCGGCGCCGTGCAATTCACCCACCGCGGTCACGAGCCGCGTGTACCTGAGTGCTCGGGGGAAGAAGGCGCGGTGATCGTCGCTGACGTCTTTGTCTTCATTGAGGACAGCGAGGCTCATGATGTGCCAGGTGATGTCGAGAGGACGCTGGCGGGCGACTTCATCGACCCAGCGGCTGGTCATCCAGGCCCAGGGGCAGCTCGGGTCGAACCAGAAATCGACGGCGGTTCGTAGTGCATTCTCATCGGTCGCATTGGCGTCAGTCACAATTCCAGACTAGTTCGGCGCATCTGAGTGCCTAAGCTGGTTTGGTGCGGCCACGAGCCGCACCCGAACCACAAGGAGCGCCAGTGCCTGGAGACAATCTCACCCGAATCGAAGCACAGGAGCGCAAAGCTCTCGTATCAGTGTCGAGCTACGAGATCTCGCTCGACCTCACCTCGAGCCCGGAAACCTTCAGCAGCACGACCCGGGTCACCTTCGCGGCGAAAGCTGGCGCATCCACGTTCATCGATGCGATCACGACGACCGTGCACTCGGTGACGCTCAACGGCATCGTGCTCGACCCGACCGCCGTGAGCGATGGCGTGCGCATCCAGCTCGATGACCTGAAGGCCGAGAATGTGCTGGATGTCGTCGCGGATGCCGCGTACACCAACACCGGGGAGGGGCTGCACCGCTTCGTCGACCCCGTCGACCAGGAGGTCTATCTCTACTCGCAGTTCGAGGTACCAGACAGCCGCCGCGTCTTCGCCGTGTTCGAGCAGCCCGACCTCAAGGCCACCTTCCAGTTCACCGTGACGGCCCCGGCCAGCTGGGTGGTCGTCAGCAACTCCCCCACTCCCGAGCCAGTCGCCGAGGGCGACTCCGCGACCTGGGCATTCCCTCCCACGGGAATCCTGTCCAGCTACGTCACCGCTGTCGTTGCAGGGCCATACGTCTCGGTGCATGACGAACTCACCTCGAGCAGTGGCAGGGTCATCCCCCTCGGGATCTTCGCCCGCAAGTCGCTGAGTCAATACCTCGACTCCGACTACATCTTCGAGAAGACGAAGCAGGGCTTCGAGTTCTACGAGAAGCACTTCAACTACCCGTACCCCTTCGAGAAATACGACCAGCTCTTCGTTCCTGAGTTCAACGCCGGCGCCATGGAGAACGCGGGTGCCGTCACCTTCACCGAGACCTACATCTTCCGCTCCAAGGTGACGGATGCCATCAAGGAACGCCGGGTCGTCACGATCCTCCACGAGCTGGCGCACATGTGGTTCGGCGACCTCGTCACGATGAAGTGGTGGAACGACCTGTGGCTCAATGAGAGCTTCGCGGAGTGGGCATCGACCCTCGCGACGGCCGAGGCTACGGAATGGACCGAGGCCTGGACGACGTTCCAGGCGATGGAGAAGAGCTGGGCGTACAAGCAGGACCAGCTGCCATCCACGCATCCGGTCGTCGCGACGATCAACGACCTCGAAGACGTGCAGGTCAACTTCGACGGCATCACCTACGCCAAGGGTGGTTCGGTCATCAAGCAGCTGGTCGCCTGGGTCGGGCTTCAGGAGTTCATGCTGGGCGTGAGCAACTACTTCGCCAAGCACGAGTTCGGCAATACCGAACTCAGCGACCTCATGGTCGAACTCGAGGCCACCAGCGGCCGTGACCTCAGCGAGTGGACGAAACTCTGGCTGGAAACTGCCGGCGTGAACACCCTGCGTCCGCAGATCACGACGACCGACGATGGCACGATCACCTCGTTCGCCGTGCTGCAGGAGGCCGCTGCCGACTACCCGACGATCCGCCCGCACCGGCTCGCGATCGGCTTCTACAACCTCAACGGTGGCAAGCTCACGCGCGACCACCGCATCGAGATCGATGTCGACGGTGAGCGGACGGATGTCGCGGCGCTTGTCGGGCTCGGCCGCCCCGACCTCGTGCTCGTCAACGACGAAGACCTCGCCTACGCGAAGATCCGGCTGGATCACGCGTCGCTCGCGGTCGCGATGGAGCACCTCGCCGACATCAGCGACCCGCTGGCCCGGTCCATCGTGTGGGGAGCAGCGTGGGACGCGGCTCGCGACGCCGAGACCGCCGCGAGCGACTACGTGCACCTCGTGCTGAATAACATCGGCAGCGAGACGGAGTCCACCACGATCCGCACCACGCTGAACCAGGTGGTGAGCGTGGCACGGCTCTATGTGACCCCCTCGACTCGGGTCGCCACCCTGCAGACGGTGGGGGACGCGTTGTGGGCGCTGGCGCTCACGGCCGAATCTGCGTCTGATTCACAGTTCCAGTTCGTGAAGTTCTTCGCGAACGTGGCATCCACTGGTGAGCATGCAACGACGCTGGCCGGGTTGCTCGACGGCTCGCTCACACTCGATGGTCTCGAGATCGACACCGACCTGCGGTGGGAGATCCTCGAGGGCCTCGTGCTCAACGGCGCTGCGGGTGACGCGGCGATCGACGCTGCACTGGCGGAAGACAACACGTCCAACGGGGCACAGGCTGCCGCTCGGGCTCGTGCCACCATTCCCACGGTCGAGGGAAAGCGCGCTGCATTCGATTCCCTCGTGACCAGCGACAGCCTGCCGAACGCCATCGTGCGCATGGCGACGATGGGCTACCAGCACGTCAACGATCCCGCCTCACTCGAATCCCTCGTTGGGCCGTACTTCGCGGCGATCAACGACATCTGGGAGAACCGCTCGTACAAGATCGCCGAATACATCATCATGGGGCTGTATCCCGCTCCGCTGGCCTCCGCCGGCCTGGTGGATGCCACGAAAGCCTGGCTCACGGCCAACCCTGGCATCCCGGCGCTGCGTCGAATGCTCATCGAGAACCTCGCGGGTGTTGAGCGGGCGATCGAGGCGCAGAAGCGAGACGCAGCCGAATAGTCGACCGGTGGCTGTGCCGCTCCAGAGTGGGCACAGCCGCCGTCGCTAAACTTGGATGGCTATGCACCAGACGACTGAACCGCCCGCGACCGCCGCTCCCTGGAACGTTCTCGTTCAAAACCTTCTCGCGTTCGACGCTAGCTGGCACCTCTTCACGGTCCTGTTTGTGATTGTCGGGGCCATCATCCTGCGCTGGGCCTTGTTGTTCGCCATTCGCCGAGTCGTGCGCCGCATCATCAACGGGGCGAAGAGGCGACAGAACTTCGACGACACCCAGGCTCTCCTGATGTCGCCGCTGGCGGCTGTCCGCGTTGTGCAGCGCACCCGCACACTCGGCAGCGTACTCAGCAACCTTGTGACGACCGTCATCGTGATCATGGCCGTCCTCGTGCTGTTCAACAAAATCTTCCCCGGCGCGACGTCGGCCTTCGCCCTGATCACCGCTGCGCTCGGTGCCGGGCTCGGTTTCGGCGCACAGAACATCGTCAAGGATGTGTTGAGCGGGCTGTTCATGGTCGCCGAAGACCAGCTGGGCGTCGGCGACGTCGTAGACCTCGGGCCGGCGACCGGCGTGGTCGAGGGGGTCGGGATCCGCATCACCCAGGTGCGCGACGTCAACGGAACACTGTGGTTCGTGCGCAACGGCGAGATCCTGCGCGTCGGCAACAAGTCGCAGGGTTGGGCCAGGGTCATCATCGACCTTGCCGTGCCATACGAGACCGATGTCGATGCCGTGCAGGATCGGATCCTGCAGACCGCGACGACGATGGCCACCAGCTCGAAGTGGACATCGCGCATCCTGGAAAAGCCCGAGATCTGGGGCATCGAATCCATCTCCGCGGAGGCTGTCGTGCTGCGCATCGTCGTGAAAACCGCATCGGCATCGAAAGACGATGTGGCTCGTGAGTTGCGCGCGAGGCTCAAAACCTCGCTCGACGAGATGGGCGTGCGCCTGCCCTCGCTGAACACGATGGTGCTCTCCGGAGCCGAGAACGCGGCAAGCGTGAACGGAGCGCAGCCGCCGAAAACCAAGCCTGTCGCGGTGCAGGAACAGGTGCAGGAACAGGATGGTGCGGCCCCGACCGCTCGGTTCACACCGAAGACCACAGCATCTCGGTCCACACCGAAGACCACAGCACCCGGAGCGCAACCGTGAGCGACAACGCCCAACCGACTCCGATCCGCTTGCGGGCGAGCTCCGGAGGCGAATCGGTGCAGGGGAATTTCTGGGAGCAGGTCGGCGGACGACCGACCTTCGAGAAGCTCGTGCGCGCGTTCTACGACGGGATCGCCACCGACGAGGTGCTGCTGCCGATGTATCCGGAGCAACCCGACCTCGAAGGGGCAATCCAGCGGCTCACAGGGTTTCTGGAGCAGTACTGGGGTGGTCCGACGGCATACAGTGACGAACGAGGTCATCCGCGACTGCGCATGCGCCACGTTCCCTTCAGAGTGAATCCGGATGCCCGCGATCGCTGGCTCACGCACATGCGGGCCGCGCTCGACACCCTCGAGCTGTCGCCCCTGCACGACGCGACGCTGTGGTCCTACCTCGACCGCGCCGCGCAGTCGATGGTGAACACCTTCGACGAGTAACGCTTCGATGCCCCTGCGCGAGTACCCCATCCGAAAGTGAGCTGAATGATGACCATCCCCGCGACCCCAGCAGGCTGGTATCCGGATCCCGCAGAACCCGCCGCGTCACGGTGGTGGGACGGCTCGCAATGGACCGACCATCGGCAACAGCCGTACGATCCGACAGCCTCTGCAGCGGCCCTCGCTCCCAACAACACGAGGGTTTACACGCCCTGGATCTGGCTGATTGTCTTCCTGCCGTACCTCACGCTCCCCCTGCTGTTCACCGTGGACACCAGCGGGATGTTCACCGGCCTCGCTTCCACCGACCCGAATTCGACGAGCATGGCCCAGCTCGAGATGCTCACCTCCCCCGGGTACCTGGCCCTGGTTCTGACTGGCTTTCTGACGTATGGCCTTTGCGCCCTCTTCGCCTTCCTCGACCGGAAGGCGCTCATCGAACGAGGAGTGCCGCGCCCGTTCCACTGGGCCTGGACGTTCCTGTCGTCTCCGGCCTATGCCATCGGCCGCTCCGTCATCGTGCGCCGCCGCACGGGCCGGGGAATTGCGCCGATGTGGGCCGCTATTGCCATGTACGCAGTGTCATTGGTCGTGTCAGTCGTCTGGATGGGCCTGGTGTTCTCGCAGATTTTCCAGCAACTGTCGACGTTCACGTCATCCTGAGTGCCGGATCAGCGCGTGAGACTCCAGGCGCGGCGCTTGACCAGTACGTGCCCACCCCGGGTGGTCAATCGCGTCCAGGGGCCGGTCTCATAGATCGACACCGGCTCGTTCTCGCCGAGGAAACCCAGGCTGAGTGCCGCGAACGCAGCACCGGTCGGCACGAAATCGAGCTCGTCGATCGAGCGGCCCCACACCTCGGTGCGAACCCGCTGCACGATCTGCTCCCCCGTGCCTGTGGGAATCGCCTGCGCAATCTCGTCGATGCCGGCTCGCGCGGCCGCCTCGAGCCTCGCACTATCGGTCGACTCCAGGGTGATCCAACCGCCACGCGGCGGTGAAATCGCCGCCCAGGTCACCGTGTTGACCTGCATCGGCAGTGAGATCGTGATGCGCTCGTCTGGGCTGGCATTCGCGGCCTCGAGCTTCCCTTCCACGCGCATCAGCAGCGAGCGCACGGGCACAACGACATCGAATATGTCATCCGGCGCAATGGCGAACGTGCGAAGCCCGAGCACCGTCGGGCTCTCATCGAGAAGCCCGGCAGGATGCAGCACAGACACGTATACAGCGAGCACTCCGGAGCCGGCAATCAGGCGCACAGAACCGTCGTCGACTCGCATGGCTCGACCGAGAAACACGTGCAGGTCCCCCAGCGCCAGGGAGTCGGTGAGGGTGAAGGTGTTGCTCATAGGTCTTCTAAACTACAGGGCATGAGCGACCCACTGGCCGGACTTCTCTCCGCACTGGATTTGACCGACACCGGTGCGCGAACGAGCGAAGACATCTTCACCGGCCACAGCCAATGGCAGCCCCACGGGCGGGTATTCGGTGGCCAGGTGCTCGCCCAGTCGCTGGTGGCGGCCCAGCGCACCCTCCCCGCAGAGCGCGCGGCACACTCCATGCACGGATACTTCCTGCGCCCCGGCAGTCTCGACCTGCCGATCACCTTCTCCGTCGATCGCATCCACGACGGAAGGTCGTTCTCGACCAGACGCACGCAGGCCTACCAGGACGGTATGCCGATCCTGTCGATGATCGCCTCGTTCCAGGATCCGGATGCCGGTCTCGATCACCAGGCCAACATGCCCGACGACATCCCCGACCCCGAGTCTCTGCCGACCGCCGCAGAGATCCTCAAAGACTTCGACCACCCCATCGCGAAGGCATGGGCGTATGAGCGGCCCTTCGACATCCGTCATGTTCCCACACCGATCTACCTGGCCGTCGAAGGTCGGAACGTCGCGCACCAGGCCGTGTGGCTCAAGACGGTTTCGGCGATGCCCGACGACGAGAACCTCCACCGCGCCGCCCTCGTGTTCGCGAGCGACTTCACCATCCAGGAATCCGTCATCAGGCGTCACGGCCTGCCATGGGTTACACCGGGACTCAAGGTTGCCAGTCTCGACCACGCGATGTGGCTCCACAGGTTCGGTCGCGCCGACGAGTGGAACCTCTACGTCCAGGAGTCTCCCAACGCCGTGGGAGGGCGTGGACTGGCCCAGGGTCGCATCTACTCCCGCTCGGGAATGCTCCTGGCGAGCGTCGCCCAGGAGATTATGGTTCGGGTGCCGTAAGCACGCGAGACCATGGTGTCGCCTAACGGATCAATAACAGCTATGGGCCTCAGGATCCCCGTCGTTGGTGAGATTTTGGGCCCGGGAACGCCGGCGAACGGCCTGCGTGGATGGCGATTGGTTGTTGCGACACGCAAACCCAGCTAATGTTGAGGGAGCCATGCAGGGCGGATCATCCGATCTGCCGCAGGCTTGAATCATCCCGCAGGCCGCGACCCGGAAGCCCAGTGCAACCGTGGTCGTATGGTCGGTACACGTCGAATCGCCCCGTGACGATTCCACCGCCGAAGATTGCCATTGCAGTCAGCCACTGACATTGTGTGCCCGACCCGGACCGTCAACCGAAGAAGCAGCGCTGTGCGCGTGCCTCCAGGAGAACGTGACCGACAACATCGCCGTCAGCGCCAGAAACCTCTATAAGGTCTTCGGCCGCCGCCCACAGGAAGCCGTGCAGAGACTGCGCGATGGTTCCTCCCGAACAGAGATCGCCGACCTCGGCACGGCTGCGGTCATCGACGCCAGCTTCGAAGTGAAGAAGGGTGAAATCTTCGTCGTCATGGGCCTGTCCGGCTCAGGAAAATCGACGCTCATCCGCATGCTCAACGGCCTCCTGGATTCGACGGCCGGCACCGTGACCGTCAACGGCCAGACCGCGACGGGCATCTCCGCGAAGCAACTCAGGGCCGTGCGTCGCAAGAGCATCTCCATGGTCTTCCAGCACTTCGCCCTTTTCCCACATCGCACAGTGCTCGAGAATGCGGCCTATGCGCTCGAGGTACAGGGTGTTCCTCGTGCCGAGCGTCTGGAGCGCGCCAATCGCACCATCGAGCTTGTCGGTCTCAGCGGCTGGGGCGAGCGTATGCCATCCGAGCTCTCCGGCGGGATGCAGCAGCGCGTCGGCCTGGCCCGCGCCCTCACCGCAGACACCGATGTGCTGCTCATGGATGAAGCGTTCAGTGCCCTTGACCCCCTCATCCGTCGCGAGATGCAGCAGCAGCTGCTCGAACTGCAGCACGATCTCGGCAAGACGATCATCTTCATCACCCATGACCTCAACGAGGCCATGTTCATCGGTGACCGCATCGCCGTCATGCGCGACGGTCGCATCGTGCAGGTCGGCACTCCCGAAGAGATCCTGACCGATCCCGCCAACGACTATGTCGAGCAGTTCGTGCAGGATGTGGATCGCGCCCGCGTTCTCACCGCCGCGAGCGTCATGGAGCCCGCGCGCTCCACCGTGCACTCGACGGCTGGCCCGCGAGCCGCGCTCAAAACGATGCGCGACCTGCAGACCTCTGCCGCGTTCGTGCTCGGGCGTGACCGCAAACTGCTGGGCGTCGTCCGTGACGGCCAAGCCATGAAGCTCGTGCGCAGCGGTAACCCCGACCTCGGGTCGATCATCACCGATGACTACTCGGCCGTCGATTCGGCCACGTTCCTCTCTGACCTCTTCCTTCCCTCGGTCGAAAGCACTCTTCCCCTGGCTGTGGTGGATGAGCGGCAGCGGCTCGTGGGTGTGATCCCCCGGGTCACGCTGCTCGCTGCCCTCGGCAACGTGAGTACGGACACCGCGGAGACACCGGTGCTCGATCCACCACCTACCGTCGAACCCGCAGCGATCACCGCTGCGCTGCGCGTCGCCGATGAGTCAATGACGGCTGCAGGAGGAAACCGATGACCGACTTCTTCCGCCTCCCCCTCGGCCAGTGGGTCGAAGGTGGCATCGACTACATCACAGAAACCTTCGGCTGGTTCTTCGACGCCATCCGGTTCGTCATCAGCGGCGCTCATGACAGCGTCAATGTGCTCCTGACCTCACCGCCGTTCTGGGTCATGATCCTGATCTTCGCAGCGATCGCATATGCGGCACGCGGCTGGATCTTCGCGGTCGGTACCGTTGTCGGCTTCGGCATCATTCTGGGCGTCGACCAGTGGGAGAATGCGATGGATACCCTCGCCCTCGTGCTGGTGGCTGCTCTGGTGGCGGTGTCGATCAGCGTGCCGCTCGGTATTCTCGCGGCACGCAATCGCACCGTGTCGACGATCCTCAAACCGATTCTCGACTTCCTCCAGACAATGCCCGCATTCGTGTACCTGATTCCGGCACTCATCCTGTTCAGGATCGGCGACGTTCCCGGAATCGTTGCCACCGTCGTCTTCGCCGTAGCCCCGGGAGTCCGGCTCACCGAGCTCGGCATCCGAGGCGTGGATTCCGAGATCGTCGAAGCCGGCCAGGCCTTCGGAGCCTCACCCATGCGCATCCTGCGCCAGATCCAGCTGCCCCTGGCCATGCCGTCGATCATGGCCGGCATCAACCAGGTCATCATGCTGTCGCTCTCGATGGTCGTCATCGCGTCGATGGTCGGGGCCAACGGGCTCGGCCAGCCGGTCATCCGGAGCCTCAGTCGCGGTGACGTCGCCCTCGGCTTCGAAGCGGGGCTCTCGGTCGTCGTGCTCGCCATCTTCCTCGACCGGCTCACGGCATCGTTCGGGTCGGGAACCGGGTTCATCGGTTTCCTCGTCAACTCCATGAAACTGCGCTCTCGCACCGATACGACGTCGTCGACTCCGGATGCCACGGCCGCCGCCGCCCCCGCAGCGTTGGGTATCCCAGCGCGCCACTAGTTCTCGTGTGCCAACGGCACTCGTGAATCATGCAGCACCATTCGCATGACACTCAAGTCAACGCCGCCCGCGCAGCATTGCGGGCAGAACAGGATGACACCCGTATGAAGAAGAATCTCAGGATGGCAACCGCCATCGGAGCAAGCGCTCTCCTCGCACTCACGGCCTGCGCCACCCCGTCAGGCGATAACGCCAGCGGCGCTGGCAACAAGGACCTCACGATCGGTGTGTTCAACGGCTGGCCCGAGGGCGAAGCGGTCTCGATCCTCTGGAAGACCATTCTCGAGGAAAAGGGCTATAACGTCGAGCTCGAATACGCCGATGTGCTGCCCGTCTTCTCGGCGCTCAGCACCGGAGACTACGACGTCACCCTCGACGGCTGGCTCCCCACCACCCATAAGACCCTCCTCGACGAGTACGGCGACACCATCAGCGACCTCGGTGCCTGGAACGACGAGGCCGTGCTGACCGTCGCGGTGAACGAGGATGCCCCGATCGACTCTCTCGAGGAACTCGCCGCGGAGGGCGATCTCTTCGACAACCGCATCGTCGGCATCGAGCCGGGCGCAGGACTGACCGAGGCCGTCAGCGACGAGACGATCCCGACCTACGGACTCGACTCGTTCGACTTCCAGACGTCGTCGACTCCCGCGATGCTCGGTGAGCTCAAAGCCGCCCTGGCCGCTGGCGAGAACATCGCTGTGACCCTGTGGCGCCCACACTGGGCATATGACGCGTTCCCCCTCAAGGATCTCGCAGACCCCGAGGGAACGCTCGGCGACAAGGAGTCACTTCACACGCTTGCTCGTGATGGTTTCGAGGGCGACAGCCCCGAGGTCGCTGCCTGGCTCTCAGACTTCACGATGAGCTCAGAGCTGCTCTACTCGCTCGAAAACGTCATGTACAACGAATACGACGGAACCGATTTCGAGCCCATCA
The DNA here is from genome assembly GCF_014645015.1 of Salinibacterium xinjiangense. Lineage (GTDB taxonomy): Bacteria > Actinomycetota > Actinomycetes > Actinomycetales > Microbacteriaceae > Rhodoglobus > Rhodoglobus xinjiangensis. The sequence goes on along the minus strand of NZ_BMLC01000003.1, from coordinate 170,453 downwards.
TCGAGAAGTGGATTACCGACAACCAGGAGTACGTCGACGGCCTGACCTCCTAGGCACTGCCGTCGAAGCCGCCTCGTGTGGCCGCTACGCGCGGGATCGCCTCGTGAACGTCACGGGATCCTCGGTGTAGTCGGCCCACGCGGCGCGGCAGGATTCAGGCAGCCGGGTGGGTCGCCCATCGGCTGCCGTCACCGTCACCATCGTCACCACCGCCCGCGCGAACAACACCCGCGGCTCGATTCGTGCGGGCGAGTACACCTCGTAGCACATGTCGAAACTTGCGCCGCCGATAGCTCCGAACCATACTTCGACGTCAACAGAAGCCCTCGAGTACGGCATCTGCGCCAGATATTCGGTTTCCAGCCTCGCCACGACCGTCAGCACATCCCCGACGCCGGGGTCGAGCATCGCCGTCGGCAGGTTCTCCCCCGGGACATCGGCACGCCAGATGACCCGCACCCGTGCTTCTTCGATGAGGCGCAGGATCTCGACGTTATTGACGTGCCCGTAAGCGTCCATGTCGCCCCACCGAAGGGCGACCGGCACGGTGACCCTGGCGATGGTCAGTCCCTGGTGAGCTTGCGGTAAGCGCTGCGGTGCGGCTTGGCCGCATCCGGACCGAGACGTTCGATCTTGTTCTCCTCGTACGATTCGAAGTTGCCCTCGAACCAATACCAGTTGGACGGGTCATCGGCGGTTCCCTCATAAGCGAGGATGTGGGTGGCGATCCTGTCGAGGAACCACCTGTCGTGAGTGATGACCACAGCGCAACCGGGAAACTCGAGCAGCGCATTCTCGAGCGAGCCGAGGGTCTCCACATCCAGGTCATTGGTCGGTTCATCGAGCAGCAGCAGGTTTCCGCCCTGCTTGAGCGTCAGTGCGAGGTTCAACCGGTTTCGTTCGCCACCGGAGAGCACGCCAGCCTTCTTCTGCTGGTCGGGTCCCTTGAAACCGAATTGCGACACGTAGCCTCGCGACGGGATCTCGGTCCTGCCGACCTGGATGTAATCCTGGCCGTCGGAGACGACCTCCCACAGCGTCTTGTTCGGGTCGATACCGCCGCGGTCCTGATCGACGTAGGAGATGTCGACGGTTTCACCGATTTTCAGGTCTCCACCATCGAGGGGCTCGAGACCGGTGATCGTCTTGAACATGGTGGTCTTTCCGACGCCGTTCGGGCCGATGACGCCGACGATTCCGTTGCGGGGAAGCGTGAAGCTCAGGTTGTCGATGAGCACGCGCTCACCGAAGCCCTTCTTGAGCTTCTTCGCGTCGATGACCTGGGCACCGAGCCGGGGACCGATCGGGATGACCAGCTCTTCGAAATCGAGCTTCCTCGTTTTCTCCGCCTCGCTGGCCATCTCTTCATAGCGCGCGAGTCGAGCTTTGGACTTCACCTGGCGGCCTTTGGCGTTGCTACGAACCCATTCCAGTTCGGACGACAGCCGCTTGGCGAGCTTGGCGTCTTTCTTGCCCTGGACCTCGAGCCTGGCCCCCTTCTTCTCGAGGTAGGTCGAGTAGTTGCCCTCGTAGGGGTAGAGGTGACCACGGTCGACCTCGGCGATCCACTCAGCCACGTGATCGAGGAAGTACCTGTCGTGAGTGACCGCGAGGACCGCTCCGTGGTACTGGGCGAGGTGCTGCTCGAGCCACAACACGCTCTCGGCGTCGAGGTGGTTGGTGGGCTCATCGAGCAGCAGCAGGTCGGGCTTCTGAAGCAGTAGTTTGGTCAGCGCGACACGACGCTTCTCCCCGCCGGAGAGCTTGTCAACCCTGGAGTCTCCGGGGGGCGTGCGCAATGCATCCATCGCCTGTTCGAGCTGGGAGTCGAGGTCCCAGGCATCTGCTGCATCGATCTCTTCCTGCAGCGTGCCCATCTCAGCGAGCAACACATCGAAGTCTGCGTCAGGCTCAGCCATCTCGAGTCCGATGGCAGAGTGACGGTCGACCTTGTCTTTGATCGCCCGGACGCCGTCCTGTACGTTCTCGAGCACGGTCTTCGACTCGTCGAGTTCCGGCTCCTGCATCAGGATGCCCACACTGAACCCAGCGCTGAGCCTCGCTTCCCCATTACTGGGGGTGTCGAGCCCGGCCATGATCTTGAGGATCGTGGACTTACCGGCACCGTTGGGGCCGACCACCCCGATCTTCGCACCGGGCAGGAACGACATGGTGACGTCGTCGAGGATGAGCTTGTCGCCGACCGCCTTGCGGGCGCGCACCATGGAATAAATGAATTCGGCCATGGCTCCAGTGTACGGAACGCGATGGAGCCGACGGCTACCAGTCGATCGTGCGGGTGAGGCCGATCAGGCACGACCCGGTCGCGAGCTTCGGTGCGACGATCGTGCTGTATCCGAGCGCACTGAATTGCCCCACGAGGCATTTGTCACCGATCAGCACGGAGAAAATGAGTGAGTCGACCGGCAGGTCGATGGCGGTGCGGTCGGGCGTGACCTGCATCGCACTCTTGTCGAACCCCACGCTCACAAGATTGTCGATCACTCCCCTGCCCTCGGGGATGACGTTGCCAGCGTCAATAAAATACCGCTGGTTGGTGGCGTCGAATATGGGCTTGTTTTGCTCTGCGGTCCCGCCAGCCATATGCACGGGCTGCTTGGTGGGCGTCGGTGCCGGCGTCGGAATCGCCCCGTCACCCGGCACGGAGGTTGCTGGTTGTCGGCTGGTGGATGGGCCGCTATCTGCCGTGGATCCGGTGGTGCCCACGCAGGAGCTGAGCCCCAGGGCGAGAGCGAAGCCAGCGACGGTTGCGGTCGCAATCCGTCTTTTGAGCACCATTCCTGAAATCTCCCACAGATGTGATTCGCCCGAACGATCGCCGATCGCGATCGTGCAATTGATCAGGGCGAGTATATGGCCGCAGCGTGAGCGCGATTCTCAGAACGGCACGCTGGCCGTCTCTGTCTCCTCAGAATCGGCGAGCATTTCTGAGCCTGCCAGTGCCTCCGAACCGTCAGCACCGTCGCCGATCGACGTGGTAGTCGACCACGATTCGGTGGCGGCAGCACCGTCGCCGGTCAGAGCCTGGCTTACTGGATTCACGCGGGCGGTCGAGATGGTTCGGGAGAACCTCGAGGTTCCCCATGAGAGGTCGTGGCCGATAGCATCCGCTTCGATGTCGATCGTCGTGCCGGTGCGCTCGCCGTTCTCCCACTCCCGGATCCGCAGGCGTCCCGTGACGAGCACGCGGTCGCCCTTTTCGATCGAGCCCGAACAGTTGTCGCCGAGCTGGCGGAAGGCGGTGATCGTGTACCAGTTGGTGTCGACGTCGATCCACCTCTCGGCATTGCGGTCGAATCGTCGCTGTGCGGAGGCCAGTCGAAACGACGAGATCGAGAGCCCTTCGCTGGTCACGATGTTCCGCGGATTTGTGGCCACGAGGCCGGTGATGGTGATGTTGTCGGTCATGTTCGCTCCGTAGGCAGAAGGCCCGGCACGGAAGGTCTTCCGTACCGGGATCGGAGCCCGGGGTCGGCACTCGTGCCGGGAAGCCGCCCCGGGCTTCGATGCCCACAGTTTTGCCCGACGGAAGGATCGGTAACGAGGCCCGTACCGCTTTGGGGAAAACTCGCTCCAGCAATGACTGTGCAGGAGATGACGCCCGCTAGTGCTCGCGGAACTCTGGCCACTCCGCCCCGGGCAGAAGCGCCGCGTAGAGCGCACTCTTGGCCACATCGAGAGACGGGTATGCGGCCCTGAAACCAGGGTCAGCCATAAGTTTGAAGGTGTAGCCACCGTCGATGCGGTGCACTGAACCCACGGCCCCAGCCGGCCCGAAAGCCACCCACGTCTGCCCGGTCAACGTCATGTCACTCATCATTGAGCCCCTTTCGCACGTCCGGTGTCGACGTTACGCCGAACCGATCGTGAAAGACAGGGAGCAGCGCAATCAGGAAGCGAGCACGTAGGTTGCGAACGATTTCCGTACCTTGTTGACCTTGGGACGCGCCACAGCCATGCAGTATCCCTGGCCGGGGTTCCTGGCGAAGAAATCCTGGTGGTACGACTCTGCCCGGTACCAGTCGCCGAGCGGCTCCAACGTCGTCACCAGACCGCCGTCCCAGTATTCGGAAGCACGCTCCACAGCAGCCTCGAAGCTCCACTTCTGCGCATCATCCGTGTAGAACATGGCAGAGCGGTACGGAGTGCCGACGTCTGCACCCTGCCGGTTCAGTTGGCGCGGGTCGTGCAGGCTGAAGAACACGTCGAGGATGATGTCATCCGGAATCACAACCGGATCGAACGTCACAGCGACAGCCTCGGCGTGACCGGTGCTTCCCGAACAGACCGATTCGTAGTCCGGATGAATGGTGTGCCCGCCGGTGTAGCCGGAGACAACATCCTGAACGCCGCGAAGGGTGCGGTAGACGGCGTCGAGACACCAGAAACAGCCACCAGCGAGAACGAATGTTTTCATGATCTGAGCCTACGTTCTTGCCACAGGAGACAGCACTTTTCAGCCTGCCGCAGCCCTAGTCTGGGGGAATGCCTTTCACTGCAGCAGACGACCGTTATGAATCAATCGACTATGCGAGGGTGGGTCGCAGCGGGCTCAAGCTCCCGAAGATCTCGCTCGGGATCTGGAACAACTTCGGGTACGACCGCCCGCTCGATACCCAGAGGGCGATTATTCGTCGGGCGTTCGACCTCGGCGTCACCCACGTCGACATCGCGAATAACTATGGCCCTCCCCCCGGCTCAGCCGAGAGCAATTTCGGCACGATCTTCGCGCAGGACCTGGCGCCGTATCGCGATGAGCTCATCGTTTCATCGAAGGCCGGCTACACGATGTGGGAGGGGCCGTACCAGGATCTCGGCTCGCGCAAGTACTTGCTCTCGTCGCTCGATGCGAGCCTGAAGCGCACCGGGCTCGACTACTTCGACATCTTCTACTCCCACCGGCCTGACCCTGGGACCCCCATCGAGGAGACCATGGGCGCCCTGGCGAGCGCAGTGTATTCCGGCAAAGCGCTCTATGTGGGCGTCTCCAACTACAGCCCGGAGCAGACCCGTGCGGCCGAAGCGGCTCTGGCCGTGCATAACGTGCCGCTCACCATCCACCAGCCCCGTTACAACATGTTCGATCGTCACATCGAAGACGGGCTCTTTCCCGTGCTCGACGACCTCGGCATGGGCAGCATCGTGTTCTCACCCCTTGCGCAGGGGCTTCTGACGGATCGCTATCTTGAGGGGATCCCCAGCGACTCCCGTGCCGCAAACAGCCCCTTCCTCGGCGCCTCGAACATCACAGACGAATATTTAGGTCGTGTGCGTGGGCTGAACAGCATTGCCCAGTCTCGGGGCCAGAGCGTCGCCCAGCTCGCGTTGTCATGGGTGCTCCGCATCCCACAGGTGACGTCAGCGCTCATTGGGGCCAGCAGCGTTGCCCAGCTCGAGAACAACCTGGCCGCTCTCGATTTCGATAACCTCACTGACGACGAGATCACCGCCATCGATGAATTCGCGGTGGATCGCACAGGCGCCCGGACCTGATCCCGCTGCTGGCGGACAATGTCGCTGGTAGAACGTATCTTCGAATGTAGCGAACCACTACGTTTGAGGAGACACCGTGACCACGCTCGATTTCGCCGAAACCCACCAGATCTATCCTGCGGGAATACGCGCCGGCCTCGCCGTCGTGCCGCTTCACGATGACCTGTGGCGGGTGACTCGTCCCGACGGTGATGTGATCGGCTATGTCGAGCGCAGCCTGACGGCGTCGGGATATCGTTACCTCGCCAAACGCCTTCTGCAGCGCCAGCGCAGGTTCTTGCCCATCGGCGAGTTCTGGGAGTTCGACGACGCGATGGATTGCTTCAGGTTCTGACCGGCTGCGGCGACTCGCCCGAGGCTTCCGCGATCTGTGATGCGTGCGGGGTTACAGTGCCTGCATGTTGCAGCAGTGGTGGAATGATATTGTCCGTTGGTTCAACTCCGATGGCGGCCAGACCGTTATCACGAGCGCGATCATCCCCTTCATCGCGATAGTCGTCGGTGGGGTGGTGGCAGGCTTGATCGCGCGCGGCGCGATAAAGCGACTCATCGCCCAGCAGGATCGTGAGCACAAGGCTGCGGCCGTCGCCACGCTCATCGCCGCCGGTCGTCGGGCTGCCACCTGGAGCACCCTGTCGGCCCCGGAGAAAGACCATGTAGAGCACCAGTCGAGCGAGGCCGAAGTCCGCGTGCGACTCCTTCCCGTGCTCGGCGCGACGCTGGCTGCTGACTGGGCTGCGCACCAGCTGGCCACTATGAAGAAGAACTCCACCAACTACAGCTTCCAGGCCGAACAGGATCTCGCCGATTTCCAGGACGGTCTCCTCAACTGGCAATCGAAGCCGGGCCGCGCCAAAAAACTCTTCGCCCAGGATCTTGCCGCGTGGAAATACGAGACGCCGGTAACTCCCACTGCCGATGAGCAGCTCGCCACCAAACAGCGCGAATGGTCGGCGTCGCAGCCTGCAGCGTCTGGGTCGTCATCTGGGTCTACTTCTGGGTCTACGCCTGGGTCCACATCGAATTCGACGAGCGCCGCCACCGCAGTTCTACCGCAGGCCGCAGGCAAGTAGGCCGCAGGCAAGTAGGAAAGTAAGACCCGGCCACCCCTGACAAAGCGGCGCCCGTGCACGGCCCTAAGGCCTGTGCACGGGCGCCGCTTTACGTTTTCAGAGTACAGTGGCGCCTGCTTCGACGACACCTGATGTTGCTGGCCCAACTGCCGGCATCACAATCGCCCACGACTACTCCACCTGCCGAAAGCGGCATCCCGTTCGCGAAGATCACAACCTTCTCGCCGCCACCGGCATCGAGACCATAAAATCGGCGGCCGGCCTGCGATGTTCCCTCCGGGCCTTCGACTGGATGCCGAAGGCTCGGAAGGTCCATGCGCTGACGATCCGGGCTGTTGCCAGGATCGGGGCCGACGCTGGTTTTCCCTAGGGGTTGCTGTGCCTGGTTGGGCGGTTAGGCGTTAAGGTAACCATTGGGGTTAAGTACGTACTTCGTTGCTGCTCCCGCATCGAACTCGGCATAGCCACGCGGGGCATCCTCGAGAGTTATCGCCTTCGCGTTGACAGCCTTGGCGATATGCACCTTGTCATGAAGGATCGCCATCATGAGCCGGCGGTTGTACTTCATGACCGGGCACTGGCCCGTGGTGAAGGAGAGCGATTTCGCCCAGCCCGTTCCGAAGCTGAGTGACAACGATCCCACCCGTGAGGCCTCGTCGACTGCCCCGGGGTCACCGGTGACGTAGAGCCCTGGGACCCCGATCGCTCCGCCGGCTCCTGTGGCGAGCATCAACGAATTGAGAACCGTGGCGGGCGCCTCTTTGGCGTGAGCGCCCCCACCCTGGCTGCGAGCCTCGAACCCCACGGCATCGACCGCAGCGTCCACCTCGGGAACCCCGAGGAGTTGATCGAGCTGGTCCACGAGATTGCCGTCGCCGACGTTGATGGTCTCGCATCCGAAGCTGCGGGCCTGGGCCAGCCTCTCCTCGTTGAGGTCACCAACGATCACCACTGCCGCTCCGAGCAGCTGTGCGCCCGCAGCGGCCGCGAGTCCCACCGGGCCTGCCCCCGCGATGTAGACGGTCGAACCGACGGTCACACCGGCACTGACCGCACCGTGGAAACCGGTGGGGAAGATGTCGGAGAGCATGGTCAGATCCATGATTTTCTCAAGGGCCTGATCGCGGTCGGGGAATTTCAGCAGGTTCCAGTCAGCGTAGGGAACGAGCACGTACTCGGCCTGTCCTCCGACCCAGCCGCCCATATCGACGTAGCCGTACGCGCTTCCCGGGCGGTCGGGATTGACGTTGAGGCAGATCCCGGTTTTACCTTCCTTGCAGTTGCGACAGCGACCGCATGAGATATTGAACGGTACGGAGACGATGTCGCCAACCTTGATGAACTCGACGCCCGGGCCGACTTCGATGACCTCGCCCGTGATCTCGTGACCGAGCACGAGATCGACCGGAGCCGTCGTGCGACCACGAACCATGTGCTGGTCGGACCCGCAGATATTCGTCGACACCGTGCGCAGGATCGCGCCGTGGGGCACCTTGCGCCCGACGTTCGCCGGGTTGACTCCCGGGCCATCCTTGAGCTCGAAGGACGGGTAGTCGATGTCGATGACCTCGACCTCTCCCGGCCCTTTGTATGCGACTGCCCTGTTAGATGCCATGTTCATCCTCTTCCACAACGGTGTGTGGTGCTTGCGCCAAAGCGACGCGCACCGCTCTCCATCCTGCGTGTTGCATTTGGACCGCACCATCACCAATCAGAACAGTGCAACTACCCCAACAGATAGGACACTCCTGTTGTCCTATACTGTGGATAAATGCTGCTCGCGAGTCTCACCCAGGTGCTTGCCGCGCCCCTCCCCGACGTTGCTTCCAGCCTCTCGGGGCTGCTCAACAGTTACATCCACCACTCAACCCTCGCGATCCTTGCCGAGGAGAACGTGGAACACCCGGTGAAGCAACATGGCGCTGCGCCCGACAGCGACCTGCTCACCTTCACCGAACTCGACAGGGTCCGGACCGGTCTCGAACCGGGAGCCATGGGGGTGCTGCTCATCCGGGTCGGGACAGGGTCCCGTCGCGCCTTCACGGCTGTCGCCGACTCCGGTGCGTTGCTCGTGCTTCTCGACCCTGGGCAGATCGTGTCGGAGCAGCTCGTGATGCAGCTATGGCAGATCGTCGCACTGCGAATGCGGCAACGTGCCAGCGAGGCATCCCCCGACTATCTCCTCCAATCGCGAGCCGCATCGAGCGTGCGCGCCAAGGCTGTCGCAGAGCTCGCGGATCACCACTCTGCCGTGCTGGACTCGCTTGTGTCCGTGCTGCGTTCGCCAACGCTGGACGACCGATCCGCACGGCAAACCGCGACGCGACTCACCGCAGCCGCACTCGTACAACTGCGCACGTCAACAGACCGCGTCCGCACCTTCAACGAAGAGCCGGTGAGCCAGGCGTTTGAGCGACTTCGGGACGACCTGCGGCCGCTCGTGAGGTATCGCGACATCGATGTGCAGTTCATCGAGCCGCCCGTCGACGGCAGGGCGCTGCCGAGCGAGGTAGCACACGGGGCTCGGGCTGTGGTGCGAGGGGCGATCCTCGCTCTCGTCGACCAGCCTTCCGTCGGCAAAGTTCGGGTGCAGTGGGACTGCGACGGCCGGAATCTCCTGATCGGCGTTCGGGATGACGGCCCGGGCGAACTCTCGATCGACAGCGCACAACTTCAGCCCCTGGCCCAGCGGGTGCTCGCGCTCAGCGGCGAATTGAGCCTGAATGCCACTGTCGGCTGGGGTACGGAGATGTCAGTGGTCCTGCCCCTCGATCCGCCGCCCGTTCGAGGCGACGAGAATTCATCATGGGATCTGCGGCCGCGCGAACTCGAGGTGCTCGGACATCTCGCGACCGGGCGGCGCTACCGCTCCATCGCCGAAAACATGGGGATCAGCGAGAACACCGTCAAATTCCACGTCTCGAAGGTCTTCCGCAAACTCGGGGTCGGATCACGGGCCGAGGCTGTTGCGCTGGCGTTCGAGCATCGAGCGCCGTTTTCCTAGTCGTGGTCGCGGCCCGTGGTGCCCTCGGCAGGATTCGAACCTGCGACCAAGAGATTAGAAGGCTCCTGCTCTATCCCCTGAGCTACGAGGGCGGGAATCGTCCCCCACGATACAGCGTCGCGGGTCAGACAGCTTTTGCGAGCGCCACCAGGACCTGGTTCACCGTCGGCACCCCTTCGGCCCTGAATACCTCTGAGCCGTCATCTCCCACCACAACGACGGTCGGGGTGACTCGGATACCGGCTTTCTCAGCCTCAGCGGCGTCACGGACCACATCGAGTTCAGCAATGTGCGCCGCTGGGACGAGGGCGGCCACTTCGAGGAGCACCCCGCGTGTCACCATGCATGGTTCGCAGAAATTCGACGAGAAGAAAAGTAGGTTCATCGTTACCTGAACGTCGCGGGGTTTCGCAGGATCCCTAGGCGTCGTACCGTTCTTCAACGGCCTCGATGGGGTCGCTGTCTTTCTGGTCCCAGGTGTATGTGACCTGCACCTGCTCACCGACGCGCTTCGCGACCGGAGCGCCGTACTCGAGCTGGGTCTCCTTGCCGTCGAATGCGGCGATGACCGTGATCTCAGTCTCCCAGGTTCCATCGGTGCTGATGCGGGTATCGGTGCGACCGTCGTAGGGTCCAGCGGTGTAGAACACCACGTATTCCTCGCCGCGGGAGATCTCAGGAGCTGTGTCAGTCATGAGTCAGTCTTATCAGACCCGTCTGCCGGTTGTCTCCGCGCTCCCACAACAGGATCGCGAGGCTACACAGCGTGGTTGAACACCAGGACGATGGATACGGCTCCGGCGCGCCCAGCTGATCGGGCTCGCAGTGATTGTCGCTGCACACCCCTCGCTGGGCTCGGTAGCAATGTCACCTCGGCAACGCCGAACTTGGTGGCCGCGGGGAGCGAGAGCAACCGAGTCGAAGCCGACGCCATCACTGCGGGGGAAGTGGGCTGACCACAGCCGCTCCGGCCAGCGCCACACCCCGACGGTAAGCTTGCGCCATGGCTTCCCACTCTGACCTTCTGGTCTGGATCGATTGCGAAATGACCGGACTCGACATCTCAATCGACGAACTCGTGGAAGTGGCCGTCGTGATCACCGATTACGACCTCCAGCCCCTCGATCCCGGTTTCTCGATCGTGATTAAGCCGGATCAGGCATCCTGGGACAACATGGGTGAGTTCGTGCGCAACATGCACACCGAGAGTGGTCTTATCGAGGAAGTAGCCAACGGGGTGTCTCTCGCCGACGCCGAATATGCCGTCAACGAGTACATCCTGCGTTTCGTCCCGACGCCGCAAAGCGCCCCGCTGGCCGGTAACACGATCGGCACCGACCGCACCTTCCTCGCGAAGTACATGCCCCGCGTCGACAGCCACCTGCACTACCGGAGCATCGACGTGTCATCCATCAAAGAACTGTCACGACGCTGGTTCCCCCGCGTCTACTTCAACGCCCCGTCGAAAGATGGCGGTCACCGGGCGCTCGCAGACATCCGGGAATCCATCCGCGAGCTCGACTACTACCGCAAAGCGGTCTTCGTTCAGGAGCCCGGCCCCACTACTGAGCAGGTCCAGGCGATCTCGACCGAGGTCGTCGAGCAGTTCGCCAAGCGAGGCTGACTCGCTACCCTGACCGCACGATGCCCGGTTTTGGATTCGTCGTTGAGGCATTACACTCAAGAAGTCGCCAAGCGTGAAACTGCGCGTGGCCATGGTGGGCGTAGCTCAGTTGGCAGAGCGCTGGCTTGTGGAGCCGGAAGTCGCGGGTTCGAGCCCCGTCGTTCACCCCATCGGAAACGGTCTGACCCAGGTCAGGCCGTTTCTTTTTGTACCGGGTTATTTTGTGCGCTGAGCAGAAGTCGCAAGGGGGATGGATGTCGATCCCAACCCTCGAGCGCGACACCACTCTCGACACTGCTGGGTTGCCAGACACCCCCTGGGTCACGATCGTCTGGAACGATCCGGTGAATCTGCAGTCATACGTGTCGTACGTCTTCCGAAGTTATTTCGGACACCTCCGCCCTGAAGCCGAACGGCTGATGCTGCTCGTGCACAACGAGGGACGGGCGGTAGTGGCATCAGGAGGCAGGGAAGAGATGGAGCGCCACGTCGAGGCTATGCACGACTTCGGCCTGTCCGCCACCCTTGCGAAGGATGACGCGTGACCCCGTTCGAGCATTCGGGCGCCGTCATTACCGCCCGGCTGCAGGGCTTCGAGGCGGAGCTGCTGGGTGACCTGGCGGGCCAGCTCATCGTGCTGCTGGGCGAGAGAGCACCGCACGCGCGAGCAGAGACCGAGCCGCACGGCGACTCGGAACTGGTATCGGCCGCCGCACTGCTCGCGCAACTGGGGATAGGTGGTTCAGAGAGCGCGCCGCTGGATCCGGCTCTCGCACGACTTCTTCCGGATGCGTACCGCAACGACGATGCCGCTTCGACCGAGCATCGTCGACTCACCGAGATGGGGCTCGTCGAACGCAAGATCGCCAACGCGAATCTCGTCATGGCGACACTCACGACCGATCCCGTCGAACTCACCGAGCCTGCAGCGCAATCGTGGCTGAGAACTCTCACCGACCTCAGGCTGACCCTTGCCGCCAGGCTCCACATCGAAGAAGACGGGGACGACGGCACCGGAGACGAGGCGATGCTCGGCGTCTACGAGTGGCTCGGCTACCTGCAGGGCACACTGCTTGACGAGATCGAACGGATGGCGGGTGAGCGTGAATTCTGAACAGGTAGACGCCGAACAGTTCGAGAAGCTCGTGATCGACGAGCTCGACCTGTTACCGGACGACATGGTCGACGGTCTCGACAACGTGATCTTCGTGACGGACGACCGCCCGGAGGATGGATCACTGGATGTGCTCGGGCTTTACGACGGGGTGGCACTGACGGAACGGGGCAACTACGGCTTCGGGGAACTGCCGGATCGGATCATCCTCTACCGGGAACCCCTGCTGGGTGTGTCTGCCGATCTCGACGAACTGAAAGAGCAGATTCACGTCACCCTGGTGCACGAAATCGCCCACTTCTACGGCATAGACGATGAGCATCTCCACGAACTCGGCTGGGGCTGAACGCGTGCCCTTGCGCCGGGGCCCCTTCGGGGCAACGTAAGATTCCCGTTGAGGTTCTGATCAGGAGGCACCGTGTTTTCGGCACAGCGAGCGACGTCAGTGGTTCTATCTGCCGCGATCGTGTTCGGGCTCGGTGGCTGCTCTCTCATCGAACCGCAGGGTACAGAGGTGCCCCTCTCGGGAATCGCAGCCTGCGCGCAGGGCCACACCTGGAAGCTTGACATGGCCAAGCTGGCTGAAGACGTCAAGGCCAACATCGGAGCGCAAGGCGTGGCCGCCGAAGTCGCTATCGACGGCACGCAGACGATGACCTGGGACATCGACGGCGCTGTCGTGATCGAGTCCGCGTACACCCTGACGATGACGACTGTTCCCGCAGAGGGCCAGTTGCAGACCGTCACCACCACCCACACCGGCAAAGCTACCGGGGCCTCATATATCAACGAGAACATCGCGATCCCTCGCAACTGGGATGCGACCGGCACCATCATCAAGACGGTGGGGGATCTGAACGGTGCCCCGCTCGACCCCGTGCCGTACAGCGTGCTGAATGCCGACCTGAATGATGCGGTTGGGGTCGAACTGACATGCGACGGCGACGCACTCACCACCCATCCCCGTGGAGGCGGAGTGACCCAGGCCTGGATCAAGGGCTGAATAGTTCAGGGCTGAATAGTTCAGGGCTGAGTAGTTCCGGGCCGCGCTGCGCGGCTGACACTGTCGACAATTGCGGCGGTATCTACCCCATCCACCACCATGCTCGCGAGCGTTCGCGGGTTCTCCCTCGCCATGAAGCGTTCCTCCTGGGCCGCCCAGCGTTCCCAGAATGGCGCGTAAGCGTCTCCATCGCGCTGCAGGGCGCGCGACTTGCGGGTCGCATCGTCGAGGTCGACCCAGACCGCGACATCCGCCAACGCCCTCGATGACCTGCTGATTGCACCGACGCCCTCGATGACGATGGGAGCGGATGCATCGAGCTGATGCCAGGCGCCGGGTGCTTCCGCCGACCAGTCCCAGGCTCGCCAGCGTGCCGTGATGAGGATCGAGGCGACGGCGACGCTGCCACGATCCAGCCCATCCCAGCCCGGGTAGAGGTCGTCGAGTCTCACAAGCTGGGATCCGGGCCAGCGGTCGACCAGCGCGCGCGCCAGTTCGGTCTTGCCCGAACCGGAGCGGCCGTCGATGAGAACTCTCGTTGCCGCGTCGGTTCTCAACGGGTCAGGGGCCGACAATGAAATTCCACCTTCCGGATGCCACGGCAGCGACGATAGCGACCAGTCCGATCGACAGCCCGGCGGCCATCACGAGCCACTCTCGCGCGCCCCAGGGGGATTCACGAGCCCAGGTCCGCTGCACGTCAGCCCCGAATCCTCGAGCCTCCATGGCCGTGGCCAGGGTGCTCCCGCGGCGGATGGACAGCACGAACAGTGCGAAGGCCTGCCCGGCCAGCCGACGGATCCGCCCACTGTCTGCGACCCCGCGTGCACGGCGGGCGAGTTCGAGAGAGCGCCAGTCGTCCAGGAACAGCGAGATGAGTCGCATACCGGCGAGGGCACCCAGCACGAACCGGGCAGGCAGCCGCAGCCGCTGAGCAAGACCGTCGGCCAGTTCCGTCGGATCGATGGTCACGAACAGCACGACGGCCGGAAGCCCGATCGCCAGCACCCGCAGCACCGTCGCGATGGCCAGCGTGATCGAGCCTTCACTCACGCGAGCGAAGGCGAACTCGAAGAAGACGGTGCCCTCGGTACGTCCGTACAGGGCGATCGTGACGCCGGTGAGTGGAGCCGCCACCCAGACCGGCAGAGTTCGCAGCCAGAACTGCCGTGCTGGCATCCTGATGAACACGAAGACCACCAGTTCGAGCACCAGCGCGACACTCGCCGAAACCCAGTCGATCGTCAGCACGAGGCACAGCGCAAGCAGCAGCGTCGCACCGAGCCGGGCCACGGGGTTCACGGGAATCACGGGGTTCACAGGAATCGCAGGGTTCACGGCGGTCACGCGAGGGTCACGGTGGAGTCGGCGAGCGCATCCATGAGGTCGAGGTCATGGGTTATCGCAACGAGGGCTGTGCCATCCCCGACCAGCTCGGCGAGCAGAGCGACGAGCTCGGCCCAGGTGCGGGAATCCTGTCCGAAGGTTGGTTCATCCAGCACGAGGACTCCCGGCCGGGTCGCCAGCAACGTCGCCACGCTCAGCCGGCGTTTCTCGCCGCCGGAGAGAGTGAACGGGTTTGCTTCGGCGAGTCTTCCCAGTCGCAGCCTCTCGAGCAACTCCGTCACCCGTGAATCGATTTCGGCGGCAGCCAGGCCGAGGGCTTTGGGGCCAACGGCAAGCTCAGCACGCACCGTCGACGCGAGAAATTGGTGCTCCGGCTGCTGGAACACGGTGCCGATGCGGGTCAACAGTTGCCGGGAACGCCAGGTGATCGGATACGGCCCAGCCCCGGCTGCAAGCGCTTCGCTCGCGGTCACCACTCCCCCGACCGGCGGCAACAGCCCGGCGAGAGTGAGCCCGAGAGTCGACTTCCCTGTGCCGTTCGCTCCGGTGATCGCGAGGGTGGCACCGCTCAGGATCGTCAGGTCGAGCCCGGACTGCACGGCCTCGCGAGCCCTCCCGGCGGCGAGCCCATGAGTGTCGAGCACCGCGATCCGCTCCCGCCCTGCCCGCCGGGGCGGATGCACCGGTGGATGGCCCGCGACCCAGACCCCGCCAGCGGCGAGTTCCACACCGCGCGCCTCCAGCACGCTGGCGGGATCCCCGTCGGCGACCACACCGGCTCCCGCGCCGAG
This sequence comes from Salinibacterium xinjiangense, assembly GCF_014645015.1. Classification (GTDB taxonomy): domain Bacteria; phylum Actinomycetota; class Actinomycetes; order Actinomycetales; family Microbacteriaceae; genus Rhodoglobus; species Rhodoglobus xinjiangensis. The sequence continues at coordinate 154,983 of NZ_BMLC01000003.1, read as the reverse complement.
CACGACCACCCGATCGACGACGTGCTGCCACACCGCCACCCGGTGTTCGATCACCACGAGCGTCGCTCCGGTGTCGTGCGCCACCCTCGCCACGGCGTCCCGCACGTCGGTAACACCGTCGGGGTCGAGGTTCGCGGTCGGCTCATCGAGCAGGATCAGGCCGGGCCGCATCGCTAACACTCCCGCGAGCGCCAGTCTCTGCTTCTGCCCTCCCGAGAGAGCTGTGGTCGAACGGTCGAGCGGGACGGAGAGCCCGACAGACTCGAGTGATTCACGAACCCGCCGCCACGTCTCATCCCTCGGCACACCGAGGTTCTCGCAACCGAAGGCGACATCGTCACCGACTCTCGCGAGGATCAGCTGGCTGTCTGGATCCTGGAGCACCAGCCCTGCGCGACCGGGGGCTGGCCTCCGCCCATCGATAAGCATGGTGCCTTCACGGTCGCCCTCATCGTCGGCGAGCACACCGGCAAGCGCATGGAGCAGCGTGGACTTGCCTGCACCGGATGCCCCGAGCAGGAGCACCCGCTGCCCGGGCTCGATGCTGAGGTCGAGGCCGCGAACAGCCCATGCGAGGCGCCCCGCGTGCCGCCATCCCCAGCCGGAGATGGCGACAGACGCGGGGATGATCGTGCTCAGACGCGTTTCGCGATCTCTCGACCCGCCGCGAACCGATTGAGCGCACCGGTGCGGGCCAGCCCGCGCATCGCGAGCCACGAGAGCAGGCCCGCGATGAGCGCTCCGCCCACCATGGCCGAGATCGTGTAGATCACGATGAACGGGGTATCGGAGCCCGGGTACCAGAGCGTGAGGTCGGTCACGGCCATGCCGATTCCCGCTCCCACGCCGGCGAGGATCGCGACCCCGAACCGCCAGTTGGCGTACAGGAAGATCGCGAAGACCAGTTCGGCGCCGAGGCCCTGCACCGCCCCACTGACGAGAGTGAGTGGCCCCCACTGGTTGCCGATGAGAGCCGAGACGGTCGCCGCGACGAGCTCGCCGTAGAGGGCCGCTCCCGGCTTGCGCACGACGATGGCGGTCAGCACACCGGCGAACAACCAGAATCCGCCACCGACTGCCTGCAAGCCGGGAAGAAGCGCCGCAAGAGGGTCTGTGATGGGATTGGATGCGACGTTCCATGCCACGAAGACGAGCCCGCTCGCAACGCCGATGACGCTGGCCACGACGATATCGACGACGCGCCAGCGGAAGCGCGAACCCAGCGTCGAAGGCAGCGCAGTGGGGAGTGTTGTCGTCATTTCGTGCCTTTCGAATGAAACGGCACGGGTTTCGAGATTGCCTCCCTGCGCTGGCATGATCCATATCAGGTTCGACGGTCGAAGCTTGGAGAAGCTTCCTCTCAGCCCGGCTCACCGGACTCCCGTGTTCTTCCCGATCTTACGACAGATTCCCGGCCGCGGTGTCGTCGAGCAGCACCAGCAGCCTCGAGACCGTCCTGAGATTTCGAGCCGTGGCATCACGTCCGAACTGCCGCCAGAACGACGGCTTCAGCTTCGTCTTCGATATTCCGTCTGGCATCCACTGGTAGGCAGCCTCGGCGCCGATGGCGACGAGTTCGGGGGCGAGCCCATCCGGCACCTCCACATGCGCCGGAACACTGGACATGAAGGTGATGGTGAGTTTCGACTCGTCGCCCTCAAATGGGAACGCGGCAGCAATCCGCCGGAAGCGCACGGCGTCGATGACGAGGATGGTCGTGGTCACCCCGGTCTCGCAGGCGATCTGCTTCTCGAGCGCCGCCGTATCTACGTTCCCGGTGAATACGACGTTCCCGCTATTGAGCACGGTCACGACGTCTGTCGCACCAGCTTCTTCGAAGGCGGTGCGCAGCACTGCCATCGGGACCTTCGTCGTGGGGCCCACGTTGATTCCGCGCAGCAGCGCGACCGAGCGCGCGCCCTCGACTACTCCGTCGATCTCTGCTCCCTGCGCAATTCGCTTGCTTTGTTCAACAACTCGCCAGCGCGCATGGCCTTCAGTGCCGGATACGCCGACATCAGGATCGCCATCGGCGCCCGCAGCGCGATATTGCGCACTTTGTGCTTCTTATACGTTCGCTCGAACCGCATGACATAGCTGTAGAACTCGCGCGGATTATCGTCGAGTCGCCGGGCCGACATGCCGGTCACCATGTCCGAGGAGTACACGACCTTCCGCGCATGCTCGTGGAGGTGGATCGAGAGATCGATGTCCTCGTGGAGTTCGTCGTCCGCGTCGAGGCACGCCTCAGACCGGATGAGCTGCCAGGCCGTTGCTCGGAGGGCCATGTTGCTGCCGAACAGCAGATGATAGTCCCGTGTTATCACGATCATGGCTCGCCGGATGGCGTTATCCGCGATGGCACCGAATCGGCGAAGCGGCATGTCGTAGTAGATGACCGGGCCGGTGCACGCCGCCACCTCGGGGTCGGTGAACGCTTTCTGCACCTCCTCGACCCAGGTCGGCTCGAGCACCGAGTCTGAGTCGATCCGTCCGAGAATGTCGCCGCGCGCCTGGTCGAGTCCGAAGTTGCGCGTCGGGATGAGGCCCTGCACGTCCTGCTGCTGCAGGTACTTCAGGGGCGCATCCGGAAAAGCGAGCTGCAGGGCATGGACGACCTGGGCCGTGCCATCCGTCGACATGTTGTCGACCACGATCACCTCGAGCGCAGCGACAGTCTGGTCGAGCGCCGCAAGCACGCACGCCTTGATCGTGTCTTCCTCGTTCCATGCCGGAATCACGATGGACACGGTGGGACGGGTCTGGACCATGCTGACAACCTAGCCGAGTCGTTTCGGCACAGGCGGTTCCGACTCCACCGGTTTCATGGCAGATAGCCGGAGAATTCTCCGAGCACAACCCCCCTGGGTGCATTTCCGGCGCTGCCTAGAATCGACGCCGGAGGTTCTTTACATGCAATCTGACAACCTGCTTCACCCACGAATAAAGACATCCGCCTCGACATCATCTCGATGCACGAATGGCGGGTCTGCGACCGGCGATACCCGGAGCGCGACGCACGGAGTGTGCTCCGCGCCGTTGAACGTGACCGGTTCACCCATCACGCAACGTACATCCAGCCCTCCGGTAGCGTGGAGTTACATGAGCCTCTCGCAACAGCAACCGCATCTTCTTCGGTCGACTGAGTCATGGTAGAAAACTGGCCGGGAACGGCATATCCCCTAGGCGCGACCTTCGACGGCAGTGGAACGAACTTCGCGATCTTCAGCGAAGCTGCCGAAAAAGTCGAGCTGTGCCTCTTCGACGACGGCGTGGAGACACGCATCCCCCTGACCGAGGTCGATGCCTTCATCTGGCATGCTTACCTCCCCACTGTGCAGGCTGGACAGCTCTACGGCTACCGCGTCTACGGGCCGTACGACCCGGCCAACGGTGCGCGCGCCAACGGATCGAAGCTGCTGCTCGACCCGTACGCGAAGGCCACCAGCGGCGACATCGACTGGGACCAGTCACTGTTCTCCTATACCTTCGGCGACGAGGATTCTGAGAACAACGAGGATTCCGCCAGCCACATGATGCGCGGCGTCGTCGTGAACCCCTTCTTCGACTGGACGGGCGAATCCTCCCCGAGGATCGCCTACAACGACACCGTCATCTACGAGGCGCACGTCAAAGGCCTGACGGCGACGCACCCGGACATCCCCGAGGAACAGCGCGGCACCTACGCCGGTATCGCCCATCCCGCCGTGATCGAGCACCTTCATAAGCTCGGGATCACCGCGATCGAACTGATGCCAGTACACCAGTTCGTGAACGACTCGGTGCTGCAGGACCAGGGGCTCTCGAACTACTGGGGTTACAACACGATCGGCTTCTTCGCGCCGCACGCCGCCTACTCCTCTACCGGCGATCACGGGCAGCAGGTGCTCGAGTTCAAGAGCATGGTGCGAGCGCTGCACCACGCCGGCATCGAGGTCATCCTCGACGTCGTCTACAACCACACTGCAGAGGGAAACCACCTCGGCCCGACCATCTCCTTCAGGGGAATCGACAACGCCGCGTACTACCGGCTCGTCGATGACGACATGAAGCACTACATGGATTACACGGGCACCGGTAACTCCTTCAACGTGCGTCACCCGCACTCGCTCCAGCTGATCATGGATTCGCTGCGCTACTGGGTGACCGAGATGCACGTCGACGGGTTCAGGTTCGACCTGGCATCCACCCTTGCCCGCGAGTTCTACGACGTCGACAAGCTCTCGACCTTCTTCGAACTCGTGCAGCAGGATCCAGTGGTTTCCCAGGTGAAGCTGATTGCCGAGCCCTGGGACATCGGCCCCGGTGGCTACCAGGTCGGAAATTTCCCACCGCAGTGGACGGAGTGGAACGGCAAGTACCGCGATACCGTCCGCGACTTCTGGCGGGGCGAGCCTGCAACGCTCGGCGAGTTCGTGAGCCGGTTGAGTGGATCGCCTGAACTGTATGAGGCGTCGGGTCGGCGGCCAGTGGCATCCATCAACTTCGTCACAGCCCACGACGGATTCACGTTGCGCGACCTCGTGTCGTACAACGAGAAGAACAACGTCGCCAACGGTGAAGACAACAACGACGGTGAGTCGCACAACCGCTCGTGGAATGGCGGAGCCGAGGGCGAGACCGATGATGCGGTAGTGCTCGAGATCAGGGCACGCCAGCAGCGCAACTTCATCACCACGCTGTTCCTGTCGCAGGGTGTGCCGATGCTGCTTCACGGTGACGAGATGGGACGCACCCAGAACGGAAACAACAACACCTACGCGCAGGATTCCGAGCTGAGCTGGGTCGACTGGGCGAATATCGATGAGTCGCTCATGGCGTTCACGTCGATGGTGGCGACGCTCAGGGCCAACCACCCGGTCTTCAGGCGCAAGCGGTTCTTCACGGGACGACATGTCAGGCGCGCAGAAGGCGAGCCGCTGCGAGACGTCGAGTGGATGAGCACGGATGCATCTGCGATGACCGACGAGGACTGGGACGTCGACTACGTCAAGTCGATCGGCATGTTCCTCAATGGTGATGGCATCAGGGCCAGGGACGCGCGCGGGCAGGACATCAGCGACGCGAACTTCCTGCTCTACTTCAACGCCTCGGACGAGGGAGTGACATTCGAGCTCCCGTCCGCCGAGTACGGAGCCAATTGGGATCTCGTGCTCGACACCTCCATCCCCACCGCGCCAGAGGGCAACGTGCTCGCTGGAGAATCCATCACGGTCGGCGGACGTTCCGTCATAGTGCTGCGTGCTGGTGAGGAGAAGACATCCTGAGCATCCCGATCTCGACCTACCGGCTTCAGGTCAGGGCTGGATTCGACCTGAATACCGCTGCCGACCTCGTCGACTACCTGCAGCTGCTGGGCGTCGACTGGGTCTACCTGTCGCCGCTCCTCGCCGCCGAGCACGGGTCTGACCACGGCTACGACGTGATCGATCACTCCATCATCGACCCGGCGCGCGGCGGAGCTTCTGGGCTCGATGCCCTGTCGGCTGCGGCACACGGCCGTGGCATGGGTGTGCTCGTCGATATCGTGCCAAACCACGTCGGCGTCGCGAGTCCCGCGACGAATCCGTGGTGGTGGGACCTGCTCAAGCGCGGCACGGCCTCGCGCTATGCAGAGGCCTTCGACGTGGACTGGGATTTCGGCAACGGTCGCATCCGGATCCCGGTACTCGGCGACGAGGAGTCCCCGGAGTTCTCGATCGTCGACGGCCAGCTCGCGTACTACGACCAGCGCTTCCCGATCGCCGAGGGCACCGCCGACGACGGGGTTGACGCTCGAACCGTCCACCACCGGCAGCACTATGAGCTCGTGAACTGGCGTCGAGCAGATTCCGAACTCAACTACCGCAGATTCTTCGCCGTCAACTCGCTTGCCGGGATCCGGGTCGAGGTGCCGTGGGTTTTCGACGAGTCCCACGCCGAGATCGTGCGCTGGTTCGACGAGAAACTCGTCGACGGGTTGAGGGTCGACCACCCCGACGGTGTGCTCGACCCCGGCGCCTACCTCGACGACCTCGCGAGGGCGACCGGTTCGGCCTATGTGCTGGTCGAGAAGATCCTCGAGGGCAGCGAACGTATGCCCACCCACTGGCAGGCCGCAGGAACGACCGGATACGACGCGCTCGGCGACATCGACCGTGTGCTCGTCGACCCGGCCGGCCGTCATCGGCTGGATCGGCTCGACGCGAGCATCGACGATGCGCCGAAACAGCCGTGGCCTGACCTCATCCACGACACGAAACGGGCGATCGCCGACGGCATCCTGAGGTCGGAGATCCTGCGGATCGCGAGGATGCTGGCCGACGAGACCGACGCCCTGTCGACCGGCGAGGCTGACGATGCTCTCGCCGAGATCGCGGCATGCTTCCCGGTGTACCGCTCATACCTTCCTTACGGTCTCGAGCATCTCGAGCAGGCCGTATCCGATGCGCGTCATCGCAGGCCCGACCTGGATGACGCCTTCGACGTACTGCTTCCCTTACTCAGCGACCCGTCGAACCCGGCGGCCCAGAGGCTGCAGCAGACTACCGGCATGGTCATGGCCAAGGGCGTGGAAGACACCGCGTTCTACCGGTACTCACGACTCGCGTCGCTCACCGAGGTCGGTGGCGATCCCTCCGAATTCTCGATTGACCTCGACGAGTTCCACTCCCGACAGGAGAAGCGGCACGCAGTCTTCCCCGCCTCGCTGACGACGCTCAGCACTCACGACACCAAGCGTGGCGAGGATGTGCGAGCCCGCATCGACGTGCTCTCCGAGATTCCCAGCGAATGGCGGTCGACACTGACCAGCCTGCGTGAACTCGCACCCCTCGGTGACGGACCGCTCGAGAACCTCCTCTGGGAGTCGATCGTGGGCACGTGGCCCGCATCCCGTGAGCGCCTGCACGCCTACGCCGAGAAGGCGGCCAGGGAGGCCGGGAACTCGACAGCCTGGGCGGCCCCCGATGAAGACTTCGAGGCCAGGATGCACGCGCTCGTCGACAGCGCCTTCGACAACCCGCGCGTGGCAGGGATCGTCGCGACCATCGTGGAGCGCGTATCGCCACCCGGCTGGTCCAACTCTCTCGCGGCCAAACTGATCCAGCTGACCGCGCCGGGTGTCCCGGACGTGTACCAGGGCAGCGAACTGTGGGAGACCTCCCTTGTCGATCCCGACAACCGCCGGGACGTGGATTTTGTTCAGCGTCGAGCCCTGCTCACCGCGATCGATGGCGGGGAGCATCCACCGATCGATTCGACGGGTGCCGCAAAACTGCTCGTGACGAGTGCAGCCCTTCGCCTCCGTCGAGATCACCCCGGGCTCTTCACACGCTATGCGCCGATGTCGGCGATCGGCGAGGCTGCGGAGCACCTCGTCGCCTTCGACCGCGGTGGCGCCGTGACCCTCGCCACCCGGTTGCCCGTCCGGCTGGAGGCTCGCGGCGGCTGGGGTTCGACGACGGTACTGCTGCCACAGCGGCCGATCGTCGATCTCATCACCGGCGTCGAATACGAGGGCGGCGAACTGGAGGTCGGCGTGCTGCTGGCTCGCTATCCCGTGGCACTGCTCGCAACGAGGGAGCTCTAGATGGCGTTCGAAGTGTGGGCACCACGTGCCACAAAGGTGACTCTGGTTCTCGGAGCCCAGAGCATCGCACTTCACGATGTCGGCGGCGGCTGGTGGTCTCCGCGGTATCGGGCGGAGTGGGTCGACGGGGTCGACTACGGCTATCTCATCGACGATTCCACGACTCCACTTCCGGATCCACGATCACGACGACAGCCCGAAGGAGTACACGGCCTTTCCCGCAGTTTCGACACCGGCGCTTACCAGTGGCGTGACACCACCTGGGCCGGTCGTCAGCTCGCAGGCTCCACGATCTACGAACTGCACATCGGCACGTACACCCCAGAGGGCACCCTCGATTCGGCCATTGCACGGCTGGATCACCTCGTCGGGCTCGGAATCGACTTCGTCGAAGTGCTGCCGGTCAACGGATTCAATGGAACCCACAACTGGGGTTATGACGGCGTGCTCTGGTACACGGTCCATGAGGGGTACGGCGGGCCCGCCGCTTACCAGCGGTTCGTCGACGCCTGCCACGAGCGCGGCCTGGGCGTCATCCAGGATGTCGTGTACAACCATCTCGGGCCGAGCGGAAACTACCTGCCGCAGTTCGGGCCGTACCTCGACGACGCGAGTTCCAACACGTGGGGCACCACCGTGAACCTCGCTGAGCCCGAGGTTCGCGAGTACATCATCGGCAACGCCCTGATGTGGATGAATGACTACCACGTCGATGGGCTGAGGCTCGATGCCGTCCACGCTCTCGTCGATCCGAGCGATAAGCACCTCCTGAAGGAGATGGCGGAGAGAACCGACAGCCTCAGCGAATCCATCGGCAGGCCGCTCACGCTGATCGCCGAGTCTGATCTCAACGACCCGAAGCTGATCACGCCAAGATCCGAGGGCGGCTACGGACTGACCGCACAGTGGAGCGATGACTACCACCATGCAGCTCATGTGAACCTGACGGGTGAAACGATCGGCTACTACGAGGACTTCGATTCGCTCGAAGCGCTCGCGAAGACGATGACTCGCGGCTTCTTCCACGACGGCACATATTCGTCATTCCGGGAACGCATTCACGGCAAGCCGATTGATCGTGGGGCCGTACCCACCTGGCGGCTCGTGACGTTCACCCAGGATCACGACCAGATCGGCAATCGCGCCATCGGTGACAGGCTGACGGCCACGCTCGATGCTGACCAGCAGGCCATCGCTGCCGTGGTGACGATACTCGGCCCGTTCACACCGATGCTGTTCATGGGCGAGGAGTGGGGCGCCACGACTCCGTGGCAGTTCTTCACGTCGCATCCGGAGCCCGAACTCGGCACCGCGACCGCTGAAGGCCGCATCGCCGAATTCGAGAAGATGGGCTGGGATCCGGATTCGGTGCCAGACCCCCAGGATCCGGCGACCTTCGCCCGCTCGAAGCTCGACTGGAACGAACTCGCCGAACCAGCTCACGCTCGGCTCTTCTCGCTGTATCGCGAGCTGATCGCCCTGCGCCGCGAGCTGCCCGGCCTCACGGACCCGGCGTTCGATTCGGTCAACTGCGAGTTCGACGATGCGGCGAAATGGTTCAGGATGGATCGGCCCGGCGTCAGCGTATTGATCAACTTCTCGACTGTGCCGCTGGAGGTTCCCGCCCCGGCGGGGCAGGTGCTGCTGGCGACCTCTGGCAGACCGGAAGTGAGCTCGGGTTCCGTCGCCCTTCCCGCACACAGCGCGGTAGTTCTCCGCACCTGACGGGCGGCCTCGCGAAAGCGAGCCGAATGATACCTGATCCAGAGCAACTGTCAAGCACTTTTGCTGGACGCCGGTCAGTGGTGCAATCACCACATACCCCCCTGTCGGAAGGCGACCAATGTCGATCAGTCAACTGCCCCACGCCCCCTCACATGCTCGCGCAGCGGCACCATCGGCGGCGTTCCGCCGCGAACGATTCGAACCGTCTATCACTCTCGTCCGTGATGACGTGTACGCAGTCCTCGACATATGCGAAACCATGGGTTTCGTTGAACGAGTGGGAAGCGTCTACGTCGCGTTGTCCGGCGAGCGTCAGATCAGGGCCGTCGAGGTCGGCCAGTCGCTCTCGTGGGACGTCGCGGTCGAGATGGTGTGTCTCGCTCATCATCGCGGCCGGCGGGCGAATCCGAGTTGAGCGTCCGGACGATTCGTCGCTCCACGCTTACGCGGTGACGAAGTCGATCAACTGTTCGACCCTGCCGAGCAACTGCGGCTCCAGGTCGGTGTAGCTGTCGACGCGCGACAGGATGTGTTGCCAGGCACGGGCAATGTCTGCCTGCTCGTCGTGCGGCCAGCCCATCGCCTCGCAGATGCCGTGCTTCCACTCTGTTCCGCGCGGTATGACCGGCCACGCTGTCATACCCAGTCGTGCCGGCTTCACAGCCTGCCAGACGTCGATGAAGGGATGCCCGACCACAAGCACGTGCTCGCGTGACGTGCCCCGGTGCACCGCATCGGCGATGCGCGACTCCTTGGAGCCGGCGACGAGGTGGTCGACGAGCACACCCACCTTCCGACCGGGTCCCGGGGCGAAATCCCTCAGAATGGATTCCAGATCGTCCACCCCGGCCAGATATTCGACGACCACACCCTCTACCCGCAGGTCGTGGCCCCACACCTTCTCAACGAGTTCGGCGTCGTGTCTACCCTCGACGAAAATGCGGCTGGGAAGCGCAACCCTGGCTCGTTGTCCCTCGACAGCCACAGAACCCGAGGCGCTGCGCATCGGTGTCGAGGCCTTCGGCAGCGGGCGCACGAGCTTCACCGGACTGCCATCGACAAGGTAGCCAGCACCGAGAGTGAATGTGCGGATGGCGCCGGCGCGATCCTCGAGCTCTATCATCCCGTTCGCGTATGCCACGATGGCGCCCACGAATCCGGTGCCGGTCTCCTCGAGAACCAGCCCGCGCTCTATCGGCAGCTCGAGAATCGGCGCCGGTCCCCTTTGCTTGCTGAAACCCGCGAGAACGTCGCTGCCGTACCGGTCATCACTCACCATTCGAGGCTAGCCGACGGTGCACGCGAGCGCGTTCAGACCCCCCGGCACGGATCAGAAGCCGAAATCTCCTCCGCCGAAGTCCCCTCCGCCGCCGAAGTCGCCTCCGCCGTCCGCGCTCGCGTCAGCGCTGGAATCCGAACCCGTGTCGGCCCCGGAGTCTGCTGCCGCATCCTGGCCACCGAGATCGGGCATGAACGCCGAGACAAGTGCCGACCCGATCACGTATCCGGCTACCGTACCGAGAATGGTGCTTCCCACCATGCTGCCAAATCCCGGGCCCTGAAACGATCGTTCCATGGTGCCGGGCTGGCGCAGTTCAGACCGCGTCGCCGATGAGGCCAGGGACGCGGCATCCTTTCCCCTGGGCGCTTCACCCGCCGGAGCATTGTGCGACAGGTCGTCGAAGATCTTCGATCGCTGCTCATCCGTCAGCTTGGCGAATGCCTCGGCATGTACCTGCTCAATGGTCTCGGGCGGAGCTGTGCGCAGCAGGTATCGGTAACGCTCGACCGCGATGTCATCATCGCTGCGAGGTGCCGCGCCCTGTCGCGCTGGGGGTGGTGGCGCCTGGTCGGGCGCGCCGAAAAGCCTGTCAAAAAATCCCATGATGTTCTCCCAGCCGCAGGCGGGCGCCCACTGCATACAGCGTACGGTTTGAATCTGGTAACCCGATCGGATCAGACTACGAATTGACGTGTGCGACGAGCCAGGGATACGGATCGATCATGACATCGTCGATGATGATGCTGAGGTGCAAGTGCGCGCCAGTCGATTGGCCGGTAGATCCGACGAGCGCGAGCTGCTGCCCGCGCAGCACGACGTCACCGACGCTGACAGCAAGGGACCTTTCCTGCAGATGGGCGTAAAGACTCGACACCACCTGCCCGTCGACGACATGTTGAACGATGACCTTATTGCCGTAGCCGGTGGAATCCCAGCCAGCCTCGGTCACGACACCCGCCGAGATGGCCTGGACGGGAAATCCGGACCCTGGGTTGAAATCGGTGCCAGAGTGGTCGGTCGAGCATCCGTCACAGTCCCTCAAGCCGAACCCGCTGCTGATCGGGGTCGACACGAGCACGGGCCACTGGACGACCGAGAATGTCGAGATCGCAAAACCGTCACGCTGGGGTGCCGGTCTCGTGGCAGGCGATGTGGTCAGCGCCTGCACTCGCACCGCCTCCCCGTCGGCCGCGGATGCGAACGCTTCCTGCGGTAGCGATGGGAGGCTCGAGAGCAGCCCGAGCACGGCGATGACCGCAAGCATCAGGGCCCGGTGTCGCGAACGGATGACGCGAAGGATCCCGTGCGGGCGGGCTGGATGGATCGGGGGCACGTCCGATGCGGGCGTGCGGGATTCGTGGAGCAAGCGAATGTACTTTCGAGATCGGCGCGTGCAGACGCACAGCCCGTGCAGACGCACGGCGCGTGCGCAAACGGCACGGAAAGAGGGGTAGTCGGCACCTTGGGCGGTGCGGTGCGGCCTCGAAGGGAGCTCTCAATTTGGCGGTGCTATCGCGCCGGGGCTCACTCAGTCCTGGGGGATTTCCCTACTACCACTCTGACGGACGACCCTGTGTGATTCATGTACACGCATCAATCGCGACCGAGGGGCCGTCAACATCGACGCGATGACGACTCCGACGATGGCACCGCCTGCCGACCAAGCCACATCACTGAGTCGCGCGTAGCCCGCCGGCATCCATGCGGATTGTGCTGCCTCGATCCACACAGCGGCCAGGACGCTGAACGCGAATGCAGCCCACCAGAGTCGCCGGCCGAGCAACAGCAAAAGCAACACCCCGACGGGCACGAACGCGATGACCGGCCAGTACCACGAGTCACGTGCGTGTGCCGGACCCGGCATGAACGTCGCGAAGACGAGCAGCGTGAGATACACGAGAGTGACGCTGAACAACATCATCCTTCTCGCACTCATTGCTCCAGTATCACCCGGAGTCCTTCGCGAAAGGTGTGAGTAGCGTGAGCGGCAGGTGGGAGCACTCGCACCGCTGGGAATCGTTCCCGGGCTTTTGCTGTTGCTACTCTCGAATCGATACCGGAGACGCACTATGACACAGGACTGGCTTGAACTTCAGAGGCGAGCTCATCAGGAGTTCGACCAGCGGCTTGCGGAGATCAGCGACTGGGATGCCTCCACCCCTGCGACCGAATGGACTGTGCGGGATCTCGTGCGCCACGTCATCGAGGAGCAGCAGTGGGTTCCGTACCTGCTGGCAGGTTCATCGATCGCGGTGGCCCGTAAAGAACTGGAACCACTGAGGGATGAACTGCGCGCCGAGTGGCAGTTGTATTCCTTCGCGGCCACCACCGCCTGGGAGGCGACATCGCCCGACATCATGGTGCAGTTGTCATACGACACGGTCACGATGGAGGAGTACCTGCGCGAGCAGGTCGCCGACGTGACCATTCACACCTGGGACCTGTCGCGTGCCATCGGTGCCGAAGAGACCATCGATGCCAGTCTGGTGGAGGCCGTCTGGACGGTCTTCGAACCGCAGAAAGAGACCCTCGCAGCGAGCGGCCTTTTTGCCTCCCCTGTGCCGGTTCCGGATGACGCGCCGCTCCAGCAGCGCCTTCTTGCCGTCACCGGCCGCGACCCGCGCTGACACGAACAGCGCTGACACGAACAGCGCCCGCACGAACGGCGCTCACGTGAACGGCGCTGACACGAACGGTGCTGGGAGCCTCCGCTATCTCGACAGCAAGCCGGTGAGCACCAATTCGCGCAATGAAGGCAGGAGTTCGGCCGTCAGCTCTGCCTCGTCGACCTCGAGCAGTTGCGCGACCGCGGCACAGATCGCGCCGACGGATAGCGTTCCATCGCACGCGCCGACCACCGCGGCCAGTGCGGTTCCGAGCGGAACGGTGCGTGAGAAACCCGCGCCCTGCCGCAGGTCCATCACGGTGGGATGCTCGTCGCCCGGCCAGTAGTGCCGCTGCTCTGTGACGTCGGGTGCGACAGTAAGGCTGGCGCGGGCGAAGGCCGCGTCATCCACCGAATGAAGCCAGTCTGCGGCGGCGAATAGCGCGGCGATATGCGTGCCCAGGGAATCGGCGAGCGGCGCCTCGAGTCGTTCGAACCGTCGACAGGTCGGCCCTCCCGATAGCGGCCTGCGAAGCGTGACGTAACCGAAGCCGACCTCGGTGACTCCTCTCGACTCGAAGTCGTCGAGCCAGGCGCCGTACAGCCGGTCGAATTCCGGGCCGGGAAGCGTTCCTCCATCGCGGATCCAGGTCTCCGCGTATCGCTCGACCGTTTGCCGTTCGCGTTCGATCACCCAGGCATCGAGACCGGTGAATCGCACCCACTGCTCGACCCGTGCGAGCCCATCGGCAGCGCCGTACTCCCAGTTGCCAAGCAACTGGGCGATTCCGCCGGGGATGAGCCGCGACTCGACATCCTTGATCACGGATGCCACGATCCCATCCCCGATCATCCCGCCATCCCGGTATTCGTAGGCGGGCACGCCGTCCTGGCCACGCGGAGTGATCACGAATGGCGGGTTCGATACGACGTGACCGAATCTCTCGCCAAGCACCGGGTCGAACAGGCTGCCGAGACGCAGCTCGATGTTCGTGATGCCGTTGAGCTCGGCATTGAAGGCCGCGAGTTCGAGCGCTCGCACCGAGATATCCGTAGCGATCACCCGGGTGGCGTGACGGGCGGCATGGAGGGCCTGGATTCCGCAACCTGTGCCGAGATCGAGAGCGAGATCGACGGGCTCTGAGATCATCAGGCCACTGAGAGTGGTGGATGCCCCACCTACGCCGAGCACATGATTCTCGGGAATCGGGGTGCCGAGGGCGAGCTCTCCGAGGTCTGACGCGATCCACCAGCTGACCAGGCCGCGACCATCGGCAAAGGAGTACGGGCGCAGGTCGAGTCGAGGGGCACCCTCCACGGTTACGAGACCGAGCTCGACCGCTCCGGCCAGCCCGAGCGTCGGGAGTGCTGCGTCCACGTCGACCGGGTCGGCAGCAAGGCCGAGCACGAACACCCGAGCCAGCGTGGAGAGCGGCGTGGTCGACGTGATGCGCCGGAGGGCGGGCACCCGCTGGCCGCGGTGCAGGGCTGCCGAGGCATCCTGCCCCCACAGATCGGCCAGAGCGTCGACGGTGAAGTTCGCACTCGAGAGATCCGCCGCGAGATCGGCCAGTGCTGTCATCCGTCCATTCAACCACCGTCGGGAGCAGCACCACCGGTCAGTCGATCAGTCGACGAGTACCGCCAGCACGTTTCCGGCCGGATCCCTGAACCAGCAGATCGGCGGACCGAACTGCGGATCCGGTGGGCGGGAGATTCCGCGTTCGTCTGTGAACCCGTTGTAGATCTTCGTCACCACTCCTCGCGCGTTCAGGTCGTCCACTGCAGCGTCGATGTCCGTGACGGGGAAGTTGAGGATCGTGAAGGTCGCCGGGACATGGTCGGGCTTGGGATAGATGAGAATCACGGCACCGGTCGGCAGGTGAATGTTGAGGAACCCCATGGAGTTGTCGCTGACATCCAGCCCGAGGGTGTCGCGATAGAAGATCCTGGCTTTGTCGATGTCGTCGACCGAAAAGCCACTGAAAGCCGGTGAGTCTGCGAACACGATACTTCTCCCTGCCACGCGCCTGGCGAATATCTTTACGCCATAAACACTGGCATAGGGTCGGGCAAGCGTCTACAGGAGAGGCCCGCCATCCCTACCGCGACCTACGGTCGACCGAACTATCACCACGGGGACCTCGGGCAGGTGCTGCCCACCGCCGGGATAGGGCTGGCGAGTCTGGAGCGGGCCCGTACTCTCCGGCGCGATGCCGCCGGAGCGAAGCACACAGGCAGAATTTCTCGCGTCGTCGGCAGTGCACGGATTCGCCCTGTCGCTCATCGATGCCCGATTCACCGACTCATGATGATCGGTGCCGCCTAGGTAGGGTGGATATGTGAAACCGCTTACCCCCGCCGACATCCGTGCGAGTTTCGTCAACGCCACCCGGGGTGAGGCCGAACGAGTTCCGATGCCGGGGCTGCATGACGTGATCTGGGCCGACCGCGAATATCTGGGGTGGCGCGACCAACAGGCTCACCAGCGCGCATATCTGGTGCACTGGGTCGACGAGAGGCCTGTCGGGATTCTGCTGCGCTCATCCGAATTCTCGCTCCAGCCGGGCATCGCAGCAATGTGCTCGCTGTGCCGGATCACCCGCCGCTCCGACGAGATCAGCCTGTTCTCAGCGCCCCGGTCAGGGCAGGCTGGTCGTGACGGCAACACGATCGGCACGTATCTCTGCGACGACCTGGCATGTTCCCACCTCATCAGGATCCTGCCGCCGGCGCATCCCATGCAACCATCGCCCGACCAGGTACTCGCAACACGCACCGCCGGGCTCATCTCCCGCATGCAGGCCTTCACCGCCAGCGTGATGAACTCGGCCTGACCCCAGCCAGCGGTAGCCCCGACCTTCGCGTTGGTCAACCCCTGTTGCCCGTGTGACCGAGGTTGCAGGGTGGAGATATGACACACGACGACGACCTGAAGACGATCAACGACATCATCAAGAGCACGAGATTCGCGTCAGTCACCACTCGCACGTCGACCGGCGACCTGGTGAGCCGCCCACTCGCCGTGCTGGGCCATGAGTTCGAGGGAACCGTCTGGTTCTTCACACAGGAACCCAGCCCGAAAACCGCCGACATCGCGTTCGACGAGCACGTCAACGTCACCTATATCGATGGTCAGAACACCGTCTCGCTGGCTGGCATCGCGACGGTGAGCCGCGACCAGGCTCGGATCGACGAGTTCTGGAACCCCTTCGCGGGGTCGTGGTTCGAAGACGGCCGGGCAGACCCGACCGTCGCACTCCTTCAGGTGGACGCCACCAGCATCGAGTATTGGGACATCGACAAGCCCGCAATCGCGCGAGCGTTCGAGGTCGTGAAGGGGATCATCACCCGATCGACACCGAATGTCGGAGAGAACCGCACCATCCAGCTCTAAAGCAAAGCCCGCCGCGCTTTACGCGGTTGTCCCGGTTGCCTGCCGCGACACTTCACGGGCGATGGGTGGCAGCACCCTCCTCATGTACGGAGCCCACAGCAGCCTGACGATCAAAGCCGCGATCCAATTCCTGCCGGGTTTGCCGAAAAATGTGTAGGTCCAGCTGATCTGTGTGCCCGTCTCTACACGTTCGAATCGCCACTCCGCCCTGGCGCCGGAGACGAGCGACCCGAACAGCTTCTGGAAGTCGCTGAGCTCATACGCGAAGTAGGTGGGAGAGTCAGTGTCCGTGATCGTCTCGATAACGTGGCCGCCATCAGACAGCATGAGTTTGCGGGTTCGCCCGACGGTGTCCCAGGTTCCGCTCTGGTCGTGGACAGCGACGACTGCAGGCAGCAGCCCCGACCGGGGATAGAACTTCGCCGGGTCGAGAGGGCCCGAGATTTCGTATGCCTGTTTCGGGGTGGCGATCGCCACCGCGACAGACGTTGCGCTCGTGCCTGGCATCTGGACCCTTTCGATTGACTGCTCTTCGTAGCGCATGACAGTTTCGATAGGGACCCATTCAGGCGCAGTGCGCGGCAGTGCCAGGGCAGTCTGATCCCGCGGTGTTCTCGCCGATACAACAGTGTCGTTGCGGCCATGCGGCAAGCGCTGGCCCCAGGCGACTCCACGAGCCCGGAAGCAGCAGCCGGGCGGCGAGGTCACCGCTGCCGCCGAGAATAAAGAGAGTGTCTGTGCGTTCAGTCGCCCCGCCGGCGACACCGGGTACGGCTAGACGGGGAGAATGGCGTGTGTGAACCTCATCCTGCGCCGAGCGCGCCGAGTTTTAGCCGTGACCGTCGTCGTGGTGGTGCTGCTTGTCGTGGCATTCCTGTTCTATTCGAGCATGGTGATGATGGGTGACAGGACGGCAGCGGTGAAGGCCTGGTCGAATCCGGCGGTGACCATCACCTCTACCGGGCACTCGGTCGTTCTCGAGCCCACGGGTGAGGCATCCGGGAGCGGGCTGGTCTTCATCCCCGGCGCCAAAGTCGACCCGTATGCCTACCTCTACAAGCTGGCAGGCATCGTCGAGTCGAGCGGCGTAACCGTCGTCATCACGAAACCGACGCTGAATCTCGCGTTCTTCGACCTGCGACCACTCTCACTCTTCGAGGCTGACGCACCGGACGTGACCCGCTGGTTCGTCGGCGGACATTCGCTCGGTGGGGTGCGTGCGTGCCAGCTCGCGGAGTCGCCCGGGGCCGGCGCTGAGGTGGCGGGACTCGTGCTGTTCGGAAGTTATTGCGCCAACAACCTCTCTGACTCGAACCTCGACGTGCTCTCGATCGGTGGGAGCGAAGACGGCCTCAGCACGCCCGGAAAGATCAGGGACGCCTCGCACCTGCTGCCGGGGCAGGCCAACCTCGTGCAGGTCGACGGCCTCAACCACGCCGGATTCGGCGACTACGGCACACAGCCCGGCGACGGCACGGCGACTCTCACCAGCGACCAGGAGCGCGACGCGATCACCGAGCTGCTGCAGTCGGTGGTCGGCAGGAACGTGCGCTGACCGTTGCGAATGCCACCCGTAGTGGCGCCAGCGATTGGCCCGGTGGACTGGATATGGTGTGCTCATGCTATCGCCGAGGGTCGTTCTGAGCGCGTCAGCGCAGTCGGACGTCGACAGCACACTCGACGCCGCCATCCGCGTCGCTCAACAGCACCTCGCCGAGTCAAGCGAATTCGATCCATTCGCGCTGGTCACCGATCTCGACGGCCGCCTGCTCGCCGCCGATGTCGATCTCTCGGGCCTCGGGAAGCATCCGGAATCCGACCGGATAGCGGATGCGACGACAAACCAGCTTCGCTCCATCGTCTCCACGATCCGCTGTGCGGCGCTCACCGTCAACACTCGGCTGAGTGAGATGAAGACGGATGCCGTCGAGGTGCGGATCGAACATCGCGAGGGGGCTGCCCTGCTCGTGTTCCTGCCGTATAAGCGACCGCGATTCGGCGGAGGCATCGACTTCGGCGACCTGCGGGCGTATCCGGCCGCGCCGAACATCTGGACATGACGATCTCTCCTGGAGTGTCGCCATGACCAACGTCGCCCCGAAGACCAACACGACACGTTCGCCATCGACGGTCGAATCACGGAGGTCGTCGATCGACCTCTCCCGGCGAGACCTGACCCTCGACATCGCTCGGGTCTTCTGCGTGCTGCTCGTGGTGGCGATCCACCTCATGATGGTGGGGGTCGGGTTTGACGCAGACGGGCGGCTCGTGGCCCAGAGTCCGAGCGAGAGCCCGCTGGGAACCCAGCCCTGGTTCGCCGGTGTCACCTGGGCTGGCCAGATCATGCCACTGTTCTTCGTCGTAGGTGGATTCGCGTCGATCACCGCCTGGCGCAGCACGGTGCGCCGCGGAGGCACGCCCGCCGACTACGTGCGGAACAGGGTGTTGAGGCTCGCGCAGCCTGCGCTGCCGCTCTACCTCTTCTATGCCGTCGTCATCGGTGCCGCGACCATCGCCGCAATAGCACCCGAACTTCTCAGCCTCGCTGTGCAGGGCGCAGCGTCACCGCTCTGGTTCCTGGCCGCCTACACGCTATGCCAGTCGATGGTTCCCACCATGGTGGGACTCCATACCCGAGCACCGCGGCGTACACTCGCGTCGCTTCTGCTCGGAGCCGTTATCGTCGATTCTCTTCGACTGGCGACAGGAATCGACGAGATCGGTCTCGCCAACCTGTTCTTCGTGTGGTTGTTCGCCCAGCAACTCGGATTCTGGTATGCCGACGGCTGGTTCGCCACCCGCCGGCGATGGCACCTCGTGCTCATCGCTGCTGCCTCCTACGCGGCTCTGCTGCCCCTGACCTTCAGCGGGTCGTATCCATTCGACATGCTCACCAACCTGAACCCGCCCACGGTTCCCCTGATCGCGCTCGCCGTCGCGCAGGCCTGCGTGCTGCGCCTGCTTCGTCCGGCACTCGCCCTGCTGATGAATACCCATGCCGCCCGAGCCGTCGTCTCGATCGTCGGCTCACGGCTCATGACCGTCTACCTGTGGCACCTGCCCATCCTCCTGATCATCACCGGCGCATCGCTGCTCATCCCCGGGGCAGCGCCCACGCCCGGAAGCGCGGCCTGGTGGTGGTCACGGCCGGTGCTCTACATCGTCGTGCTGCTGGCCGTCTTCGCGCTGTCGTTCCTGGTCGGCCGGTGGGAGGCTCCCCGCGAGATCACAGCGACTCCCCCGGGCGGCATCGTCGCCCTTGCTGCCGTACTGTCATTCATTCCGTCGTTCCTTGTGCTCGAGTTCTTCATGAACCTCACCCTGGCCATCGTGGGAAGCATGCTCCTCGCAGTTTCGGTGCTTATGCTCGGACGATGGAGAACTCACGCAACCGCCCTGGACTGAGCCGCATTGAACCTGCCCCCGGGCAGGAGTCGGTCTGGGATTATCCTCGGCCGCCCCGCGTCGAACCCAGTTCGGAGCGAATCGTCGTCACGCTCGGCGGTCGGGTGATCGCCGACACGACCGATTCGGTGCGCGTGCTCGAGACGAGTCATCCACCCGTCTACTACCTGCCCCGCTCGGCTTTCGTCGACGGCAGCCTCATCCTCGCTGCCGGCAGCAGTTTCTGCGAATTCAAGGGTGCAGCGAAATACCTCTCGGTGGTGTCGCCGGATGCCACGGCAGAGCGAGCCGCGTGGTACTACCCGACACCGGCGAAAGGTTTCGAGTCCCTCGCCGACAAGGTTGCCGTATACCCCTCAGCCATGGACTCGTGTGTGGTCGCCGGGGAGACAGTCCAGGCCCAGGAAGGCGACTTCTACGGCGGCTGGATCACGAGCAGGGTGGTCGGCCCGTTCAAGGGCGGCGCGGGCACCACCGGCTGGTAGGGCAGGGTACCTCCCGAAATTCAGCCGTCGAGGAGGTTCGTGCGCACGACCCGCCTCAGCACCTTCCCGACGATATTGCGAGGCAGCTCGTCGACCACTTCGATGCGCCGCGGCACCTTGTATGAAGCCAGGTGTGACTTCGCCCAGGCTCGGAAGTCATCGAGCTCCAGGGTCGTGCCGGGAGCAAGCACGACCACCGCAATGACATCCTCGCCTCCAGAGAGGCTCGGCAGGCCGACGACCGCGGCATCGGCGACCGAGGGATGCGACAGCAGCACCGATTCGACCTCGCTCGGTGCCACGTTGAAGCCGCCGGTGATGATCAGCTCCTTGATACGGTCCACGATCGTGACGAATCCATCGGCAGACACCCTCACGATGTCGCCGGTGCGCAACCAGCCGCCGGGGAGAAGCGCCTCCGCCGTCTCGCTCGGACGATTCCAGTATCCGCTGAACACTTGCGGGCCGCGGATGAGCAGCTCGCCCTCTTCGTCGATCCCCCTGTCGACGGTCGGATCTGCGGGGTCGATGACCCTGATGTCTGTGCTCGGAAACGGCACACCAACGGTGCCCGGCCGACGTGATGGGCCGATCGGGTTTCCGAGGGCCACCGGCGACGTCTCGGTCATGCCGTAACCCTCGACGAGGAGTCCGCCTGTGGTCGTCTCCCACCGGGTCACGGTGTCGATCGGTAGGTTCATCGCGCCAGAAATGGCGAACCGGATGCCACGGAGGCTGACGCCCTTCGCTGTCGCGGCCGTCACCAGCCGATCGTAGATCGGTGGAACGGCCGGCAGGAACGTGGCCGGCGTCGTGCGCATAGCGTCAAGCACGAGATTCTCGTCGAACTTCGGGAACAGCACGAGCCTGGCGCCCATGCTCATAGCGAAGGTCAGGCAGAGGGTCAGCCCGTAGGCGTGGAACATCGGAAGCACCCCGTAGAAGACCTCCATTCCGGGGCGGAGTCCGGGAACCCACGCTTCACCCTGCGACGCGTTCGCCCGCAGGTTCGAATGGGTCAGGATCGCGCCTTTCGGTGACCCCGTGGTTCCGCTCGTGTACTGCAGCACGGCGATGTCGCCGAGCTCGGGGCCCGCGACCCTGCGGTTGATGCGAGACGCGTCGGTGAGAGTGCTCCATGCGACGGCACCCGCGACCGCGCGACCGACGGTGAGCGCTGTGCGGGAATCCCGTGCCTTCTTCACCGGCAGCCGAAGGGCAACCCTGATGCGCAGCGGCATGGCGCGGGTGACATCGACGGAGACGACAGTCTGCACACCGACATCCCGAGGAAAACCGACCACGGTGCCGGCAACCTTGTCCCACACGATCGCCACCTTCGCGCCGTGATCTTCGAACTGGTGGCGAAGCTCGCGCTCGGTGTACAGCGGATTGTGTTCGATCGCGATGGCACCGATACGCAGGATGGCGTAGAACGCCACGACGTGTTGCGGACAGTTCGGCAGCACGAGCGCGACGCGGTCTCCGCGACGAACGCCGAGCTTGCGCAACGCGTTGGCGGCCCTCGCAACCTGGTCGCCGAGCTCTGCGTAGGTCGTCTCCGCTCCAAAGAACTCCAGCGCGACCCGACGACGGTGCCGGCGGACGGACACGTCGAGCATCTCGACCAGCGTTTGCGTCGGCGGGTCGATGGTGGCGGGAACCCCGTCGGCGTACGAGGCGAGCCAGGGCTGTGAAGAGAAAGCAGTCATCAGTCGCATTCTGCCCCATGATCATGTCTGGGTACCACCGTGATTCGGAGCCGACGGTATCTTCGCCTGCCAACATGACGAATGTCGGCCGGCAATTCCGCAGTTTTGCCGCGAACGACGAGTTCACCACCACGGGACACCATGACCGCAGCAGCGGGCTGGGCCCGGCGTCCACGCCAGCGCTGCGAGAATGGCGGGATGCCTAACTCCACAGCTCCCGAGCCCCGACGCGTGATGACGGCGGATGGCGTCGCCGTGGCCACCTACGAATTCGGCGACCCGGATGCATCCACTGTCGTCATGGTGCACGGCTTTGCATCGAGCGCCCTGGGCAACTGGAACCTCACCGGCTGGGTGCGCGACCTGGTGCGCGCCGGTAAACACGTCATCGCCATCGACCAGCGCGGTCACGGCGCGAGTGACAAGCCCCACCACCCCGCCAGCTACACGATCCAGATCCTGGCTGATGACGTGCTCACGGTGCTCGACACATTCCTGCTCGACGAGGTGCAGTACGTGGGCTACTCCCTCGGCGCGAGGGTCGGCTGGAAGGCTGCCCGCGAATACCCTGAACGCATCTCCATGGCCGTGCTCGGCGGAATCCCGGACGGTGACCCGCTGACCCGCTTCGAGCTCGAGCAGGCTCGACGGTTCATCGGCGGTGGCGGGCTTCCCGATGACCGGCTCACGGCAACGTACCTGACCATGGCCGCTGGCATCCCGAACAACGACCTGTCTGCCCTGATCTCGCTCGTCGAGGGCATGCGCAACGGGGAGCAACCGACCGTCGCCAACGCGCCGCGCCAGCCGCTGCTCTTCGCTACCGGCAGCGACGATCGAATCATCGAGAAGTCGCGGGCACTGTGTGCGGCCTCACCTCACGGCACCTTCTTCGAGATACCCGGCCGCAACCACTTCAATGCTCCCCTTTCCCGCGAGTTCCGCGCTGCGGCGATCGCGTTCCTGACGGGTGCGCCTGTCAAGGCTTCCGGGGCAGACTCCTCACCTGAATAGAGTGGTGGGGTGTTCACGAA
The DNA here is from genome assembly GCF_014645015.1 of Salinibacterium xinjiangense. Taxonomy (GTDB): domain Bacteria; phylum Actinomycetota; class Actinomycetes; order Actinomycetales; family Microbacteriaceae; genus Rhodoglobus; species Rhodoglobus xinjiangensis. The sequence goes on along the minus strand of NZ_BMLC01000003.1, from coordinate 131,768 downwards.
AAAGACTCCAGCCCCGGTGGCGCCAGAGACTCAACCCACCCTCCGCAGCATGATGACGGATCGCCTGGGCGCCGCCAGCCTCCGCAGCGGCCAGATCATCGTCATCGTTCTGCTCGTGATTGCAGCCGTGTTCGCACTCGTCCAGCTGAAGCTGGTGGTGATCCCGCTGTTGATCGCCCTGATCCTCGCCTCGGCGGCGAGCCCCGTGCAGAGGGCGATGCGCACGCGCGGGGTGTCGGCGATCCTCGCGACCTGGATCACCCTGGTCGCGGCGATCGCGGTGTTCGGCGGCATCATCACCCTCATCGTCGTGGCGGTCCAGAACCAATGGGATGAGCTCGCCGTGTCGGCGACCAAGGGCATCGACACCATCCAGACCTTCATCGAGGATGGCCCGATCCCGATCGATCAGGCGCAGATCGACTCGGCACGCGACGGGATCGTCGACTTCATCACGAGCGCGCAGTTCGGCTCTGGCGCGGTAGCAGGCGTGTCTGTCGCAGGAGAGTTCATCGCGGGCACCGTGCTCATGGTGGTGATCCTGTTCTTCTTCCTCAAAGACGGCAACGTCATCTGGGAGTTCTTCCTGAGGCCGTTCTCCGGGCACCAGCTGGCGCGCGGTCGCCACATCGGCCGCACGGCTGTGCGGACCCTGGGTGGCTACGTGCGCGGTACCGCCGTGATCGCATTCGTGGATGCCTCTGCCATCGGGATCGGACTCGCGATACTCCAGGTCCCACTTGCACTGCCGCTGGCCGTCATCGTCTTTCTCTTCTCGTTCATACCGATCGTCGGTGCCACCGTGGCCGGAGCCCTTGCGGCGCTGATCGCTCTCGTGGCCAGCGGGCCATTCACTGCCCTGATCGTCGTAATCATCGTCGTCGCTGTGAACCAGCTTGAAGGAAATTTCCTGCAGCCCGTTGTGATGGCCCAGTCTCTCAAGCTGCATCCACTGGTCATCCTGCTTGCGCTGACGGCGGGCACGATCGTCGGTGGCATTGTCGGTGCCGTGTTGTCTGTGCCGATCGCGGCCGTGGCGTGGGCAATCATCAAGGTCTGGAACCGACCAGAGGCTGAGGCCGAATACTCGACCGCAGCACCGGCCCCTAGAAAGCGCCGCTAGGCAGGTCTTTCTCTCCGTCGACGATCGCCTTCACGATTCGCGCGGCAACTACTTCCGGTGCGAGGCCCGGAGGGAATGCGGGGGCTGTGCCCTGCAAGGGGTGCAATGACAGCGCGGTTTCGATATGACCCGGCCTGGCATCGATGAGGCGGATGGATGCGCGCCGCAGTTCGCGGGACGATGCCTGCATGAACGCAGCAAGGGCCGCCTTCGACGCAGAGTAGGCCGCGAGCCCGGCGGTAGGAGTCTCGGATACGATTCCGCTGAACGTCACCACGAAAGGATCACCGCCGGACTGAGCAGCCGCCGACAGGTGGGGTGCCGCGGCGCGCACCAGTCGCACGGGGGCGAGGGCATTGGTGTCGAACAGCTCACGAAGTGTGGCATCCGACACCTCGGTAGCCGGCCCGAAGGCGACCACCCCGGCAGCGATGACGAGGCCATCGAGCCTGCCGTGCGCGGCCGCCGCGGCCTCGATGAGCGACTCGGCAGCGCCGTCGGTGCGCAGGTCGGCCGCGAGCGATGCGGTCGAGCGGCCCGAGCGGAGCACGGTAGCGCCAGCCTGCTCGAGCTGGTCTGATATGCGGGAGCCAAGCCCGCCAGTCGCACCGACAACCAGGACGACCGCGCCATTTAGATCTGTCATGATCCGACTCTAGACGAGGAAGCTGCCCGCTGTGAAGGCTGTCAGGCTGGCGGCCTCAGCCCGCAGATTGCGATCCGAGGAAAGGCACGCAAGACTGTCCGGATGGCCGAACCGACAGACACCCGCGTTGCCGTCTATATCGACTTCGACAACATCGTCATCTCCCGGTACAACCAACTGCACGGCCGGGGAAACCGGGTGCAGAAGGTCAAGGATCTCGACCCTAAAGACCCAGCGACCGCGAAGCTGCTCGAGGAGGCCAAGGTCGATCTCGGTGCCGTTCTCGATTACGCATCGTCGTTCGGCACCATCGCCGTCAGCCGCGCATACGCCGACTGGTCGGTTGCAGTCAACGCCGACTACAGCCGCCAGCTGATCGAGCGCGCGGTGGACCTGATCCAGCTGTTCCCCACCGTCGCCTCTGGCAAGAACGGTGCAGATATCAGGCTGGCGCTCGATGTCGCAGAAGACCTGTTCAGGCTGCCGCACCTCACCCACGTGGTGATCGTCGCCGGCGACTCTGACTACATCGCGCTCGCGCAGCGCAGCAAGCAGTTGAACCGCTACGTGGTCGGTATCGGGGTTGCCGGTTCCACGAGCAAAGCCCTGGCCTATGCGTGCAATGAGTTCAAGGACTACGACGCCCTCCCCGGCGTGACGATTCCCGCGCCCGTGACGTCGGTCGAGCTTTCACAGATCAAGACCCGCAGGTCGTCGAAGCCTCGAAGCGAGAACGATATTGCCGCCGACCTCCTCGTACGCGCACTGCAGCTCGGCCAGGAGAAAACCGACGAGGAGTGGCAGTCCAGCGCTGGAGTGAAGAGCCAGATGCTGCGCCTCGACCCCACGTTCCAGGAGCGCGCTCTCGGGTTCAAGACCTTCACCGATTTCGCGCAGGCCCTCGAGAAGATCGTCGAGCTCGACAGCGGCACCACCAACAGGAAGATCCGCCTTCGGAACAAGGCCTGAGCTTTCGGCACCGAGCAGCGTCAGGCCACCGCACCCCAGTACCTTCGGCGGAGGATGGCCCGCTCTACCAGGGTCCACGTGGTCGTCGTGGCAAGGTAGATCACGGCCGCCAGCGGTACGACCGCGGCCACGACGAGCGTGATGAACGGCAGCCACGACAGCACCGCGTTCAGTCGGGCCATGGCCGGGGCATCCACCGGCTGGATCGCCAGTCGCCGGGCGATGAGACGCGACATCCAGGCGACGGCGCCGATCACGACGATGAGCCCGACGAAGACGAAGATGCCCGGCCAGGTGACGCCGGTCGTAGCGAGGGATGCGCCCAGCGGCACCCCACCGATGGTCGACGCGAGCAGGGCGTTGGCATGGCCGCCGATGGTGCCGCGGATGAAGAGCGCGTAGACGATCGAGATCACCGGCGCCTGCAGCAGCATCGGCAGGAAACCCGCCATCGGGCTGACATTCTCTGCCCGGTACAGCGCCATCGTCTTCTTCTGCAGCAGCGCGGGGTTCTTCTTGTATTTGCGCTGCAGCGTCCGCAGCTTCGGGGCGATCCGGCGTCCAGACCACTCCGCCCTGACCTGTGAGATTCCTACGGGGATGAGCAGGATGCGCACCAGGAGAGTGAGAGCGATGATGGCGACGCCGGCACTCCATGAGCCGATGAACGGTTCGAGAAGCTGTGCGATGCTCTCGACGAGCCGGTATGCAGCATCGAGAATGTGCCAGAGCGGGGCAAAAGAAAACGGGTCCATGAGAAAGTCCTGTCCAGGGAGGGTGATGGTAGGAGTCTTGCGGCGACGCAGAATCCAGCCTGGGTGAGGCCCGGTGGCTGGCTACGCGGCGAGACCCTCAGACGGTGCCCTGGTGAGAGGCAACCCGGCAGTGGACGGATGCCGCGGCGCGGGCATCCCGGTCATGGCCTCCCTGTGCGCGCGAGCCCTGGACCCCACGGTCACTTCACGGGAGCCGACCACGATGGCCGCACGGCGAACGGCAGACACGAGGAGCACGGCGGCCACCCCTGCGACGACGAGGGCAGGAGGTGCGCCCTGCGAGACCACGAGCGCGACGATGACGGCCGTGGCCAGAGTGGCCAACCGTTCATACACGACGCGCACCATGCGACCGACTCTAGTCGCCGACGTCGGCTCAGCCGAGCTCGACCCTGGTTCCCTCACCGTACGTCGATGCGCCGGAATCGGTCACCATCGCGAAGGTGCCGACCGGAACGCCGCTCATCTGGCTGATGTCGTTGGCTGCCCTCAGCAACGCGTCCTCCGATGCTCCGCTGACGAAGAACAGGTAATGCCCCTCCCACTCTTCGGGGTCGTCGTGCATCGTGGCGCCGTCATATTTGGGCATCTCATCGAGGCTCGCCACGAACTCGGAGATGTCGTCGATCCACGGGAAGGCGTATTCGCCCTCCTCGAGCTCGGTGGATTTGGTCAACGGAACGTGCACTTCGACTACGAGATCACCCATACCCCTACTGTATTGCCGTACCCCAGACGCGGTGGAGTGTGCGACGCTGGGGCGTGCAGGGCAGACCGAGAGATGGCCGGGTCATCGCGGGCGTCTGCGCAGGGGTGGCACGCCGGTTCGACATCACCGCCTACACGGTGCGAGTGATCACCCTGTTGGCCGTACTGTTCGGCGGACTGAACGTCTCCGTCTATGTGGTGCTGTGGATCGTCATCCCGTCAGACGACTACTGAGGACCTGACCCGCGCGCACGCCATGCGCAGTTCCCCTACTGAATGGCATGGGTGATCGCGCGGGTGCTTGGATGGGGGTAACGACATTCCACGATCGGAGCCAGCATGGCAGCAGCATCCTTCGCCGATAGCGTCCCCGACCTGACCGGCCGGCTCGCGATCATCACCGGCGCCAACAGCGGTCTCGGTTTCGGACTGACCGGCAGGCTTGCGCGCGCTGGCGCCGAGGTGATTCTCGCGGTTCGCTCGGTGGAGAAAGGAACAGCGGCCGCAGAACATGTGCGCAGCGAGCTGCCGGGCGCGAAGCTCGACGTCCGCGTGCTGGACCTGGCCTCGCTCGACAGCATCGCAGCGTTCGCCACGACCATCGCCTCCGACGGCCGACCCGTCGACATCCTGATCAACAACGCGGGAGTGATGGCGCCACCGAAACGAATGACGACCGCCGACGGATTCGAGCTGCAGTTCGGTAGCAACCACCTCGGCCCATTTGCCCTCACCGCACAACTCCTGCCCGCTTTACGTTCCGCCGAGAAGCCCCGGGTTACGAGCACGAGCAGCCTGGCGGCGCGTGCAGGGCGAATCGACTGGAATGACCTGCAGTCTGTGAAGCGCTATGTACCGTTCGGGGCATATGGGCTCTCGAAGCTCGCCAACCTCATGTTCGCGCGGGAGTTGCAGTTGCGCAGCGACGCTGCGGGCTGGGGAATCACGAGCACCGCCGCGCATCCCGGCGGAACCGCCACAAACCTGCAGGTGGCGGGCCCTCGGCAGGGTCGCGCGCTCACCGGCATCAGTGCCTGGGCGAACGGTCGATTCCTACAGCCCCTCGCACAGGGCATCCTGCCCTCCCTCTACGCCGCAACAAGCCCTGGCATCGCACCGGGCGGTTACTACGGTCCGAACGGATTCCTCGAGATCCGGGGTGCGGCCACTACGGCCCATGTGCCGCGTCGCGCACGGGACACCGCCGACTCGGCTCGGCTCTGGACGGTGTCTGAGGAACTCACCGGTATTACCGCCGGCTAGTCCTCATGGGACGGAGCCGACCCCACCTGTCAAGCCCTCGCCTGGGTGCGCCCGAACCCGTACCGTGAGGTGATGTCAGATCTATCTGTAGGAGACCGCGTCAGCTGGGACACGTCACAGGGCCGTACTCACGGCAGGATCCTCGAGCGGAAGGTGAAGGACTTCGAGTTCGCCAACCAGAAGTTCACCGCGTCATCCGCTGAGCCAGCATTCATCGTGCAGTCCGAGAAGACCGATGCGAAGGCCGCCCATAAGTGGAGTGCGCTGCGCAAGCTGAAGGATTAGCGCCCCGAGAGATCATGCATTGCCACTCGCCGCATCGCGGGTCTACCGTGGGGCATGTCGTTCGACCCTGAAGAGTATCGCGATGCGCTAGGCCGTTCGCACCGGCATGCCCTCGACTGGCTCGACTCCGTGCCCGGTCGTCCGGTGCGCCCCACCCTGACCGCAGATGAACTGGATTTCGCCGGTCCCCTGCCGGATGGTCCCACGAGTGCTGCTGCGGTGGTCGATGAACTGGCTCGGAAGGCCGAACCGGGCCTGATGGCGATTCCTTCGGGGAAGTTCTTCGGTTGGGTGATGGGCGGCACGCTGCCAGCCGCGCTTGCCGCTGACTGGCTTGTCAGCGCCTGGGATCAGAACGCCGGGCTGCGGTACGCGACGCCCGCCGCTGCCGCGATCGAGGAGACCGCAGGATCCTGGCTCCTTGAGGCCCTGCACCTTCCAGCAGCCGCCGCTGTGGGGTTCACCACCGGTGGCACGATGGCGAACATGGTGGGACTCGCTGCAGGCCGCGGCGATGTGCTGCACAGGGTCGGCTGGGATCTCAATACCCGCGGACTGCAGGGTGCGCCGAAGGTGACAGTGCTCGCCGGCGCCGAGGTGCACGCCTCGGTGGAGCTCGCGCTGCGCTACCTGGGGCTCGGGATGCCGCAACTGGTGGAATCAGATGCGCAGGGTCGACTGCGCCCGGACTCGCTCGCTCTCGCCCTGGCCGAGACCGACGGGCCAGTGATGGTCGCACTCCAGGCGGGCAACCTGCACTCGGGTGCTTTCGATCCGATGCGCGATTGCATCGAGATTGCCCACGAGAACAGCGCCTGGGTGCATGTGGATGGCGCGTTCGGGCTATGGGCAGCAGCGAGCCCCCGCTGGGCAACGGAGCTCGACGGTCTCGACGACGCCGACTCCTGGGCGACGGATGCCCACAAGACCCTCAACGTGCCCTACGACTGCGGAGTCGCGATCGTCGCAGATCCGACCGCTGCCCGCACCGCTTTCGGCGCCCACACGAGCTACCTGATCCAGCGGGCTGACGGCCCACCAGACCCTTTCGAGCTGGTTCCCGAGCTGTCGCGACGCGGACGCGGGATTCCGGTGTGGGCCGCGCTGAGATCACTCGGCCGTTCAGGCGTGATTGAACTCGTCGAGGGGTTGGCCGCTCGAGCGCGAGAGCTGGCCGACGCTCTCGGGCAGATCGAGAGCATCGAAATCCTGAATGACGTCGTCTTCACACAGGTCTGCCTGTCATTCGGCAGCGATGAGCGCACCCGGACCGTCACCCAGGCACTCATCGCAGACGGTGAGGTGTGGATGTCTGGCTCACGATGGTCCGGCCGCGATGTCCTGCGGATCTCGGTCAGCAACTGGTCGACGGATGCTGCGGATGTGGCGACCTCGGTGCAGGCCGTGCAGCGCGCGATGCGCCAAGCAGCGGCACCCTGAGTTGAGCAGGGTGGGCTAGTCGTCGTCCTTGCTCGAATTCCCGCCACTGTTGTTCTCGCCGGAGCCGCCGTTCTTCGCGTGCGACTTCCCGGTGCTCTCATCGGAGTCGAGGTCGCTCCCCTTGGAATCTTCCTCGCTCTCATCGGAATCGTCGTCGCTCGGGGTCCCGTTGTGCTTGCCGGAATTTCCGAACCCGTTGTCTTCACCCGAGCTGCCGATGCCGTTGTTATGGCCCGAATTACCCGTGCCGCTCTCGTGACGTGAGTCGGCGTCTTCGCCCTCGTCGTCGCTTAACCCCCTGGCAGGAGCGTCACCAGTGGGCACGGGCGTGGAAGTGATGACGGCAGGTACGCCGGGCGCTTCCCCCTGATCGGTCGCCTCGACGCCCACTGCCCTTAGCGGTTCACTGTCGGAGACGACCTGATCGAACACATCCTGTGCTCCCGGGGGAAGCAGCCCGGCTGTTCCCATGCTCGCTGCGGCTGCAGCCCCCGCTGCACCCAAGACAATCGCCACAGTGACGCCCAGACCGAACAGCCCCCTGACTGCCCGACCGGTTGCGCCGTTGGTGGGTATTCCGCTCGCGATGACGTTGCTTTGCATGGCAAGAGGAGTCGCGGTCAGGTCCGCTCGTGCACTGAGAGCTGCTGACGGTTGTGGCGCAGGCCCGATTGCCGCGCTGCGATATGCCGTGAGCAGGTCAGCCAGCGAGTCCAGATCAGGGCGTGCAGGCAGGCGACCGTGAGCGAGCTCGCAAGCGTCGCTACCGGGTTTCGTTGTGGTTTTCATCTCACACGGGTAATCGTTCGAGGGGTCGAAAAGGGTACGGCTTCGCGAAAATTTTTTTCCGGAGTGAGTCGATTGCCCGCTTCTGCAGCGACTTGACGGCACCCGTCTTCTTACCGAGCACGTCGGCAATCTGTTCGATGGTGAGGTCCGACACGATCCGCAGCACCATGACGTTGCGCTGGTCCACCGGCAGGAAGTCGAAGAGAGCGAGAACAGACTCGTCGGATGATCTGAGGTCGGCGGCATCCTCTGCGCTCGGTTCAGATCGCAGGTCGTTTTCAGGCAGCCATTGCGCAGGTTCGCCTCGTCGAGAGCGCTGGCGCATCTCATCCACAACTCGGCGGTAGGCGATGGAGAACAGGTACGACCGGAACTCAGACTCGGTTCCGGTGAACGTCGACAACGTGTCGAAGACAGCGAGGAACACGTCGCTGGCAAGATCATCAGGATCCCTGGCTCCGCGGCCGCGAGCGAACCCGACGACGCTGGGCGCATACTCGCGCCACAACGTCGCGCTTGCCCACGCTGCACCCGATTGCGCAGCGGCGAGCACAAGGTCGAACGTCACTCCATCGGTGCGCGTGTCCCCAGGATTCACCACAATCTGACGATATGGGGCACGGCCTATCACCACCAGAGATGCGATCACCCCAGAAAGGAGGTCATGATGATGGCTCACCTACTCCACAGTTTCGACCGTCACCTCGAGGTGACTGCCGACGTCGATACCCTTGGCACTGCGCACCGCCTTCCCGATCGAAAGAACAATGGCGCCCACTCTCGGGTCCGGGAAGATCGAAGGGTGCTCGGCGCTCCCGCCTATTGACCCCGTCTCACCGGCGCAGTGGTGAAGGTGCATGTGGAGATCGTCACTCGGCCACGCCGATCACGATCTTGCCTCGGTGCTGGGCGGCTCCGAATCGTTTCATCGCGAACGTGGTCTCTGTGAGCGGCAGCACGCAGTCGATGTAGGGCTTCAGCACGCCGACTTCGGCGAGAGTCGCGACGGCGGAGGTGCTGCGATTGACTTTCAGCCACAGCATCCGGAACCGTCTGCCGGTCACCCGGCCGAGAAGGCGACCCCAGATCGCGAGCCCGAGTCGCAAGCCCAAACTGCGAGCGCGACAGGCTCACGGTCAACGCGGTGCACGGGTTGCTCCCCAGCGTGGCGCAAGACGACACGATGGTGCGGGCCGGGACCGTGGCGCTCGGCGAATGGCTGGACGTCAGCGTTTCGGCGTGGTGACGAACCGGTCGATAGCCCGGCCCGCCTAGTATCGGCGCATGCCTGGCGCGCGACTCGACGGAACACTCATCTCGTGGAACGACGACAGGGGATTCGGGTTCATCCGACCGGCGAACGGGTCACGAAACGTATTCGTGCACATTCGGGCCTTCGCCTCCATCAACGGGCGACCCCAGGTGGGCGACCCGCTCGAATTCCGACTCGGTCCCGGCCGCAACGGTCGCATCCAGGCGCTGGATGTCCGAGGAACCGGGCTGGTCAGGCCGAGCACACCCAGACCCGCTGGCCGCGGTGCCGTGCTCGGGTTCGTCGTCGTCGCGCTGTTCGTCGGCGCGATCATCCTCTCGAACTCCGTCGCTGCACTACACATCGGAATGATCACTGTCTATGCGGTGATGAGCGCGGTGACCTTCATCGCATACGGAGTCGACAAGCTGCGCGCCCGATCGGGCCGGTGGCGAGTCTCCGAAGCCACACTGCTCGTGATGGGTTTTATCGGCGGCTGGCCGGGGGCGATCATCGCGCAGCAACTTTTTCGCCATAAGACCAGGAAGGCAAGCTTCCGCCGGGCGTTCTGGGGATCGGTGGCGCTCAATCTGCTGGTTTTCGCGATCATTGCCACCCCGGGCATCCGGGAATTCATCAGCCGGGCGTGAGCGACGGGCGTGCGGAACCTGGCTCCCGTGAAGCCGCCACGCTCCACTAAGCTCGGCGCCATGACGGTTGCTCAACTAGTGTCTGGCGGCATTGTCGTCGACCACGTCCGCAGGTCATTCGGCAGCGTCCACGCGGTCAGGGACGCGAGCTTCACCGCCATGCCCGGCACCGTGACCGGCCTGATCGGCCCCAACGGCTCGGGCAAGACGACGCTCATGCTCATGCTGGCGTCACTGCTGCAGCCGGAAGGTGGCAGCATCCGGATCGCAGGATTCGACCCCATGGATGCCACGGCGGAGGTGCGCTCGCGCATGGGCTGGATGCCCGATGTGCTCGGCTCGTGGGCCAACCTGAGCGTACGGAGCACCCTCGAATACACCGCGAGAATGTACGGGATGGACCTCCCCGCGGCGTCGGCCCGCGCAGGCGAACTCGTCAGTATCGTCGACCTTGCCGAACTCGCCTCGAGCCCCACCCGGGTGCTGTCGCGCGGGCAGAAGCAGCGACTGAGCCTGGCGCGAGCCCTCGTGCACAACCCGGAAGTACTGCTGCTCGATGAGCCGGCATCCGGACTCGACCCTGGAGCTCGCACTCACCTGCGGGTTCTCGTGCGTCGGCTGGCCGCAGAGGGCAAGACGATCCTGGTCTCGAGCCATGTGCTCGCCGAACTCGACGAGATGGCCGACGGGGTCGTCTACATCGATGGCGGGGTGACGGCATCCGCTGACGTCGTCGCGCGCAGCCGTGCGAGCGCGCGCCCCTGGCGGATCCGGTCATCGAATATCGAGGCCCTGCGTGCCAGCCTCATCTCGGTAGGAATCACGGATGCCGAGATCACGACAGACCGCAAAGACCTGCTCGTTCCGCTCAGTGGTGAGGATGCCGCGGCGACACTCCTGGTGTCACTCATCCGTTCCGGGGTCGTGATCAGCGCGTTCGCGCCAGCGGTCGGTGACCTAGAACACACCTTCCTCGACCTCAGCAGCAGCGGAGACCTGACATGAGTGCGTTTTTCACCGGAGTTTGGGTCATCCTCACTCTTGAGCTCAGACAGCGCGTGCGCACCGTCAGTTGGTACGTGCTCATCGGTGTCTTCATCGGCCTCATCGCCATCGTCACAATCGTGCTCTCTGTCGCCCTGCGAGGCTTCGAGGTAGACAATTCCGGTGGAGCCGGGGTCTACTCCACCATCATCTATTTCGTCCTCTTACTCGGAACCCTGGTGGCGCCGGCCCTCAGCGGCAACGCCATCAATGGCGATCGGGATGCCGGAACCCTCGCCACCACCCAGGTCACCCTGATCACCACCTGGGAACTCATCATCGGTAAGTTCCTCGCGGCCTGGGTCACCGCGCTCGCCTTCCTCGCCGCCGCTGTGCCGTTCCTGATTTACGCTTCGATAGTCGGTCGACTGGGCGGTGGCGCCATCGCGGTGTCGCTTCTCATTCTCGCGGTCGAGCTAGGAGTGGTGGCGGCAATCGGTGTCGGGCTGTCCGGGCTCGTCTCTCGACCGCTGTTCTCGGTGGTGCTCAGCTATCTTGCGGTGGCCGCCCTCAGCATCGGGACGCTCATCGCCTTCACGCTCGGCGGCCTGGCCGTGCAGAGCGAGGTCACGAACACTTCGAGCTACGGCGTGAGTTATAACGACTCTGGCGAGGCCATCTCCTGTTCTCCGCGCCAGACCACCAGATATCCGACCCCACGGTTCGACCTTTTCTGGGGCGTGCTCGCGGCCAACCCCTACGTGGTACTCGCCGACGCGGTGCCGTCGACCTATGACAGCAACGGCTACCCGACCGACCTTTTCGGGCAGGTGAAGTTCGGGATTCGTTCGGCGCAGATCACACCTGAGACCGAAGTCGAGTATGACGAGTGCGCGGATGGTCCGCCCGAATCCTCACCGACAGCCAGGGAAGTGATCGACACCACCACGCCCGGCTGGTTCGTGGGGCTCGTCATCCACCTGCTGCTGGCCGCTGGTGCCCTCACCGGGGCGTGGGCACGCACGAGAACTCCCGCGTCGCGGCTCAGCCGGGGCAGCCGCATCGCCTGACGCCGGGCTAACCCGCTGGCGCGCGCGACTTCGCGGTGGTGCTCCAGCACCGGGACTCATCAACGTTGGCTGGGTTGGTTGGCTGGCTGGCTGGCTGGTTGGCTGGCTGGTTGGTTGGCTGGTTGGTCCCGGTTGCCGGGTTGGTTGGTTGGTTGGTTGGTCCCGGTTGCCGGGTTGGTTGGTTGCCGGGTTGGCTGGATGGCTGGTCGGTTGGCTGCCGGGTCGGTTGGCTGGCGGCCGGGTTGGTTGCTTGCTGGCTGGCTGGCTGGCTGCCGGGTTGATTGCTGGCTGGCTGCCGGGTTGGTTGATTGCTGGCTGGCTGGCTGGCTGGCTGGCTGGTGCGAGGATCCCTTTGCTGGTCATACGGGTCAGGCTGCCCAGTGGCCGCCTTCTCCTTCACAGGCGACCTGTCCACGACTTTTCCACCACTATCTGAGCACTATTCAGATTGATGTTCTAATCTGACAGAATTGCCTCATGGCTAGATTAGAAGACGTATTCGCCGAATCGCTTGCGGCGGTTCGAGCGGCAACGTGTGCCCTGGCGACCGCCGGCCTAGTCCGGGCCCTCGACGACCACCAGCTGGTGAACGCTCAGCGCACCATCGCTGACGCGCGCCGCGCTCTCGAGACCTCGGCTTCCATGATCGCCGGCGAGATCCATCACAGGTCGCGACCCGAACTCGGCTACAGCGGGCTCGCACAGCGACAGGGCTTCCGCACTCCCGAGAAGCTCGTTCAACACACGACGGGGTCAACCGCTCGGGATGCCACTGCGCTCGTGACCGTCGGAGCGCTCATCCACGATGCCGAAGCGGCCACCTCCCACAACGGTGGGGGCGATGGTTCCGAGGCGCGCGAGCCCTGGCTTCTCGCCGTCGGCCGAGCCGTGGCATCCGGCGCCATGGGCGTGGATGCTGCGCAGGCCATCCGCACGGGGCTCGGTCGCCCGGGCGATGCCAGCGGGGTCAGTGCCAGCGGGGTCAGTGCCGCGCAACTGGGAGGCGCGGTGCTCACGCTGCTCGCCGAAGCTCCGGGCCTTCATGTTGACGCGCTCCTCGTTCGTGCCCGTCAGCTACGCGACGAGCTCGACGTCGCTGGCGTGGCACAGCGGGAGCAGCAGCTACGCGACGAGCGCAGCATCCGCCGCTACCGTCGACCGAATGGGCTCAGCCGATATGTCATCGACCCCGATATCGAAACCGCAGCGTTTCTCGACGACCTGTACGACCGCGCCACCTCGCCGCGGCGAGGCTCCGTGACGTTCCAGTCAGATGAGGACCGCGCCTGGGCTGACGCCGTCAGTCGTGACAGCCGCACCACCGACCAGTACGTGCACGATACGATCATCGACCTCCTTCGGCTGGCCGTCGGCAACGATTCACCCACCACCCGACTACTCATCGGATCTCGTCAACCGGCCGTGCGGGTTCTGGTCAGCGCGGTCGCTCTCACATCAGGTCAAGGGGTCGGCCGCATCGAAGGTATGTCCACACCGGTGTCACTGGCTACCGTCGAGCGCATCGCCTGCGCCCACGGAACAGTCGAGGTGACGTTCGACGCGGATGGAAAACCGCTCGACCTGGGTCGCGAGCAAAGGCTCTTCAGTCCACGACAGCGCGTTGTGCTCGCCGCCCGGGATGGAGGATGCCTCTTCCCCGGCTGCGACAGGCCGCCCAGCTGGACCGAGGCTCACCACATCGACCACTGGCACCGCGATCACGGTCGAACAGACGTCGACCGCGGTGTGCTGCTGTGCCGACATCACCACATGCTCGCGCACAACAACGGTTGGGAGGTCATGAATGACGGCAGCGGATTCCAGCTGATCCCGCCTATCGCTATCGACCCCACACAGACTCCCCGCGCCATGCCAAGCAAGAGTTCGGCGTTGCGTGATCTGCTGGGTGCGGCACCAGCGCGCCGTGATGTCCACGATCACAAGAGCCTCCAGCCTGCGTAGAGAAGGTGCGACTTTGGCACAACCGACGTGCTTACGCCAGGAGCGTCACGTATCGTGTCTTCGAGCAGGATGCGGGGGGAAACGGTCGCCCTGGAGCACAGCGTTGGCGTCGGGCCAGCGCGGATGGGTGATGATGGATCGCACGGCAGGCCGAATGCGCGGGGCCACGACCAACGTGCTCCACGCTAGCCTCGTCCCGTTCCTCCTTGCCTTCCTCGTCGCCGTCCTGGTGGCGCTCGGGCTGGTCGTAGCGAAGCCGTCGGTGGCACACGCGGGTGAAACCGACACCATCTACTCGCTCGTCAACGAGGCCCGATGGAGCCAGGGAAGCCCGGGTCTCGTGCGGAATCCTGCGATGGATACGGTCGCGGCAAACTGGGCCGGCGCGCTTGCACAGGCTGGAACGCTGTCCCACAACCCCGACTACTCCAGCAAGATTCCAGGCGGTTGGGTAGCAGCTGGTGAGAACGTAGCGCAGGGCTACAGCGGTGGCTCCGCCATGCACGACGGCTGGATGAACTCACCCGGCCACCGGGCCAACATCTTCGGAAACTTCACCGACATCGGCATCGCCTACCTCGAAGCCGGGGGCACCACCTGGGGCGTCCAGGTGTTCGCAAACTATCCCGGCACGGTCACTCCCGCAGCGCCTGCCGCGGCACCTGCACCCGCCGTTGCAGCTCCCGCCGCACCCGCCGAACCCGCACCGGTCGCGGAAGATTCGACACCCCTCGATGCGGTTCCTGCCCCGGCCGCGACCCCCGAACCGAGCACCGCAACACGCGAAAATCTCGATCCGAGCAAGGACACGCGCGCCGGCGTGAAACCAACGGCAAACGATGACGAGATTAGCGACACCGCCAACTCGGTCACAAACGCAGCCGGTCCGTCAGGGGCCGCGACCCCGCTGTGGTCGGCAATTCTAGGCACCGTCATCGTCGCCGCAGCGGCAAACCTCAGCTACCGGCTGCGTTCGAAACGCGACGAGCGCGTGCGACACACGGCGTAGCGGGCTGAATGGTGCGCAGGCTGGCTGGCAGGCGGTCTGGCAGGCCAGCGGATCTGGCAGGCAGGTAGACAATCTCACTGTCGGACGGGTTACAGAACAAGTAGCAGCTACTGCTGCGCGCGCTCCAGCACCAATTCGCGCACACGAGCCGCGTCCGCCGTGCCCTTCATGGCCTTCATGACCGCCCCGATTACGGCGCCGGCTGCCTGCACCTTGCCCTCGCGGATCTTCTCGAGCACGTCGGGCTGGGCCGCGAGAGCCTCGTCGATCGCAGCGATGAGAGCTCCGTCGTCAGAGACAACCTTCAGGCCGCGAGACTCCACCACCTGTGCCGGAGAACCTTCACCGGCGATGACCCCCTCGAGCACCTGGCGAGCAAGTCGGTCGGTCAGCTCACCGGCGTCGACGAGAGCCACGAGAGCGGCAACATCCGCCGGCGACACCAGCGACGAGGCATCCACAGATGACACATTCGCAAGCCTGGCGATCTCACCGGTCCACCACTTGCGCGCCTGGGCCGGTGCAGCACCCGCGGCGACGGTCTCGTCTATCTCGACCAGCAGACCAGAGTTGACCACATCCTGGAACTCCAGGTCGGTAAAGCCCCACTCCCCCTGCAGTCGCTTCTTGCGCAGAGACGGAGCCTCCGGAAGGGCCGCCCGCAACTCTTCGATAAGTTCCAGCGACGGCTCCACAGGAAGGAGGTCGGGCTCAGGGAAGTAGCGGTAGTCGTCAGCGTCGCTTTTGGGGCGGCCCGCGGAGGTGACACCCGTGTCCTCGTGCCAGTGACGAGTTTCCTGGATGATGGTGCCGCCGCCATCGAGAATCGCGGCCTGGCGCTGGATCTCGTATCGGATCGCGCGCTCGACCGACCGCAGGCTGTTCACGTTCTTCGTCTCGGTGCGGGTGCCGAGCTTTCCTGAACCACGAGGGGACAGTGAGATGTTCGCATCGCAGCGGAGATTTCCGCGTTCCATCTTGGCCTCGGAGATACCCAGCGACACGACGATGTCGCGGATCGCCGACACGTAGGCCTTTGCAAGTTCGGGGGCGTCCGCCTCGGCACCGGTGATCATGCGCGTAACGATCTCGACCAGCGGGACGCCCGCGCGGTTGTAGTCGACGAGCGAATATTCCGCGCCCTGGATGCGGCCGGTCGCTCCGCCGACGTGCGTGAGCTTGCCGGCGTCTTCCTCCATGTGGGCGCGCTCGATGTCGATCGTGAACTTCTTGCCGTTCGCGAGCTCCACCTCGACCTGGCCGTCGAACGCGATCGGCTCGTCGAACTGGCTGATCTGGTAGTTCTTCGCGAGGTCGGGATAGAAGTAGTTTTTGCGGGCGAAGCGGCTCGACGGCGCGATCTCGCAGCCGAGGGCGAGACCGAGGCTGATGGAGTACTTGATCGCCTGCTCGTTGACCACGGGCAGCGACCCCGGCAGACCGAGATCGACGGGCGTGATGGTCGTGTTCGGCTCGTGCGGCACGTTACCCAGCGCGGCCGGGTTGGGGGCATCCGAGAACATCTTCGACTGGGTGTTCAGCTCGACATGCACCTCGAAACCCAGGACAGGCTCGAAAAGTTCGAGGGCACGGTCGTAGTCCATCAGTTCAGCTTTAGCCACGAAACGAGTCTAACCGGGGGTGGATGCCGCAGACTCCCGGTCGTCGTCGGTCACAGGCAGTCCGGCGCCGTCGTCGGTCACAGGCAGTGCGGTCTCGCCGTCGGTCACGAGCAGTCCGGTCTCGCCGTCGGTCACGAGCAACTCGGCTTCGTCATCGGTCACAACTGTCACGACCTCAAGAGGTGCAGGTCGCTCCGAGTGGACGAAGGCGATGCCAGCGAGAATGAGGAGCCCGCCCAGCAACTGCACGATGCCCAGGTTCTCGCCGAGCAGCAGCCACGCGAACATGGCGGCAAACACCACTTCCAGGAGGCCGACGAACGACATGATGCGGGAGCCGAGCATTCCGGTGGCGATGATGCTCGTCGCGTAGGCGATGGCGGTGCCCACGACCGCGACGATACCGAGCAGCACCCACCACGGTGCTGTTGCGCCGAGGAAGGGCATGTCAGTGAATGCGGCGGTGAAGGGCAGCACACCAGCTAACCCGAGAATGGAGAGCGCGAACGACCCGAGGAGTAGCCCCGAGGCCGCCAGCGCGACCGGTGGCAGCCCTTCGGAGGGGCGCGCGGCGATCAGGTAGTAGGTGGCAGCGCCAATAGCGGCGAGAAATGCGGCTGAAACCCCGATCAGATCCCCGGCGATACTTCCGGGCCCGACGACGAGCACGAGCCCGACGATCGCAACGGCAGAACCGAGCAGAACGACTCTTCTCGGAATCACCCTGGTTGTCGCCCACGCGAACAGCACCAGCAGGATCGGTGCCAGGTATTCGATCAGTATCGCGGTACCAACCGGGATGCGCTGCACGGCGATGAAGTAGGTGAGCTGTGTACCCGCGACCCCCACCAACGCCATGGCGAGGATACGGCCGCGACCTCGCCAGACGCTTCCCCAGTTGCGGTGGAGTGACCCGATCGCGAACGGCAGCAACACGAGACCGGCGACGACGGTGCGCATCGCGACGGCCGCCGCGGGGCTCCATCCATTCTCCAGCAGCGGCTTGATGAAGGCCCCGGAAACACCAAAGGCAAGCGACGCGGTGAGGCCGATGATGAGTGCTTTCATATTGCCTGTCTCCGGGGTTCTGCGGCTAATGAAGTTGACGGTACTCTGGCCGAGAATAAGGAGTCAAATTGCATTTTGCCCCTGACACAGAAGACACGCTCCTCTTTACGGTCGCGCTCGCGAACACCGACGCCGGAGCCTCCAAAAGCGGCCTCGATGAGATCGCGACGATCGCCGAGCTGACAGCGCTTCTCGAGGCGCACAGCTACTCGGGGCGGTTCGACCGCGACGAAGCCGAACTGGCGTCGGTCGTAGACACGCGCGCCCTGCTCCGGCGGGTCTGGAGCCTGCCGCGCGATGAGGCGGTGGCCGAGGTCAACCGCATGCTGCGCGACGCCGGCGCCCTGCCTTTCCTGGTGCGCCATGAGCCGTTCGACTGGCACCTGCATGCGACGGAGCCGGGTGCCCCACTCGCCGAGCGCATCAGGGTGGAGGTGTCACTCGCGATCGTCGATGTGATCAGGTCGGGCGAGACCAGTCGCCTTCGCGTGTGCGCGGCTCCGGATTGCTCAGGCCTGATGCTCGATCTCTCGCGCAACGGATCCAAGCGTTTTTGCAGCGTGCGCTGCGGAAACAGGATGAACCAACTGGCATTCCGCGAACGGACGTGAGCCCACCCGTGACCGCGCCCGACCGCGAACGACCTACAGCGTGGGTGCCTGGCTCAGCAGCGTGCGACCCCAGCCGTCTTCGAGCAACCGCTCGAGGGTCGCTCCGAGCTTGTACAACCGGGCATCCTCTCGCGCTGGAGCCATGATCTGGAAGCCGACCGGCAACCCGTCTTCCGGTGCGAGCCCGATGGGAAGTCCCATTCCGGGCACACCTGCCAGGTTCGCCGGAATCGTGGTCACGTCGTTCAGGTACATGGCCAGCGGGTCATCGATCTTCTCGCCGAACGTGAATGCCGTCGTCGGCGCAGACGGCGAGACGAGCACATCCGCCTTCTCGAAAGCGGACGCGAAGTCACGCTGGATTAGGGTGCGCACCTTCTGCGCGCTCCCGTAATAGGCGTCATAGTATCCGGCAGACAGTGCGTAGGTGCCGAGGATGATGCGCCTCTTCACCTCCGGGCCGAAGCCGGCCTCGCGGGTCGCCGCCATGACGTCCTCGACGGTGCCGCTGACCTTCGAGCGCATGCCGAATCTGACCGAGTCGAATTTGGCGAGGTTGCTGGATGCCTCGGCCGGCAGGATCACGTAATACGCCGCCACGGCGTACTCGAAGTGGGGTGCCGACACCTCGACAATCTCGGCAC
Organism: Salinibacterium xinjiangense; assembly: GCF_014645015.1. Classification (GTDB taxonomy): domain Bacteria; phylum Actinomycetota; class Actinomycetes; order Actinomycetales; family Microbacteriaceae; genus Rhodoglobus; species Rhodoglobus xinjiangensis. The sequence goes on along the minus strand of NZ_BMLC01000003.1, from coordinate 112,897 downwards.
CGGCTGCCGTCAGCAGCTCCAGTGCCTCGTGGAACCGCTGTGACACGCCCGGCTGGAAGCCGGGGCTGTCGAGTTCCTTCACGACACCCACGCGCAGGCCCTTGAGGTTCTCGGCTCTCGCGCCCTCGCGGGCGGCCGCGGCAAACGACGGCCACACGTCGGTGAGCGAGGTGCTGTCGCGCGGGTCGTGGCCGCCGATCACGTCGTGCAGCATCGCGGCATCCAACACCGTGCGGGCCACAGGACCGACCTGGTCGAGCGACGAGGCGAGCGCGATCGCGCCATAGCGCGAGACCCCGCCATACGTGGGTTTGACTCCGACGGAACCGGTCACCGCCGCGGGCTGACGGATGGAGCCGCCAGTGTCTGAACCCAGCGCGAGGGGCGCCTCGAAGGCCGCGACAGCTGCGGCCGAACCGCCGCCGGAGCCGCCGGGGATGCGGGAGAGGTCCCAGGGGTTCCTCGTGGGGCCGTAGGCCGAGTGCTCGGTCGACGAACCCATGGCGAATTCGTCCATGTTGGTCTTGCCGAGGGCGATGAGCCCGGCCGCCTTCAGCTTCGCAACGGGCGTGGCGTCATACGGCGGGATCCATCCCTCGAGGATCTTCGAGCCTGCCGTAGACGGCATACCGATCGTGCACAGCACGTCCTTGATGGCCACCGGCACTCCGGCGAGGGGGCCGAGCTTCTCACCGGCCGCGCGACGGGCGTCGATGTCTGTCGCCGCCGCGATCGCCTCGGCGTTGACGTGCAGGAACGCATGGATGTCCCCGTCGACCGCGGCGATACGGTCGAGGTGAGCCTGTGTGGCCTCGACCGAGCTCACTTCGCCCGTCGAGAGCTTCTCGGCAAGGGCTGAAGCGGTGAGGTGGATCAACGAGCTCACTGCTCCTCCCCCAGGATCGCGCTGACCTTGAAGCGGCTGCCGTCGTGCTCCGGCGCTCCCGCGAGGGCTTCGGCGGTCGTGAGCGTGACGCCGGGAATGTCAGGCCTGAACACGTTGACCAGTGGGATCGGGTGGCTGGTGGGTGGGACATCCGGTGTCGCCACCTCGCTGACCTTCGCCACGGCGTCGACAATCGCGCCGAGCTCGCCGGTGAGTTTGACGATCTCGTCAGGGGTCAGTGCGATTCGCGCGAGGTTCGCGAGATGCGACACCACGTCGGTTGTGATCGCGGCGCCGTAAGCGCCAAGGGGGGTTTCAGACATGCGGCTCCGTAAACAGTTTCGGGGATTCCCCCAGTCTATTTGGAGGGACCGGATGCCTTCGCCAGGACGACCGGGCTGCCTCCGCTGACGAACTGTCCCTTGCCGATCGAGATCAGAGCGAAATTGCGCATCGACTCTGTCCCCGGGCTGAAGTACTCATTGTGACCATTGGACGCGAGCAGCGGGCCCCCCGTGATCGAATCATTCCCGCCGGCGACACTCATCTGCTTCGCACCGTAGCTCGCGGCGCCCGGGTCGCTGCCGAAGTAGGAGCTGTTGGGAATCGGATCCCACGCGCCCTCGCCCACGTAGACGTTGCCGCTACGCACGTGCAGTTCGTCTACCGACCTGGCCGGGCTTCCCGGTGATCCCACCAGCGCGAGGGCATCCACCTCGAAGTCGTATTCCGTGAGGGCCATCAGCGCAGCGGTCGACCCATAAGAGTGCGCGATCACCGTTACGTATGGCTCGTCAGAAGTGCGCAGCGCCTGAAGTCCCTTGATCGCGGAGGCGAGCGCATCCCTGCCCTCATCGGCATTCTGGATGCCGCCCACGTTCGTGAGGTTGGGCGTGTGGTAGCCGATCCACGCCACCGTGGCCACGGTCTTCTGCTCCGGCACGGACTTCTGCTCGGGCACGGTCTTCTGCCCCGGCACGGTCTTCTGCTCGGGCACGGTCTTCTGCTCGGGCACGGACTGGTCTGAGGCCGCCTGGACTCGCGACGCCCCGGACTTCGAGTCGAAGTAGTCCAACCAGTCGAGCTGCTGCTCATAAAGCTCGTCGGCCGCTTCTGCCCACGCCCCCATCTGGTTCTCGATGGTGAAGAACATGCCGGGCACCAGGAACGAGACGTAGTCGGCCGTAGTGAGATCACCGAGCACAATCGCGGCGCGGCCCTGGCCGGCCACGTCGAGAGTGAGCAGGGTGCGAGTGGCCTCGCCGAGGTCACAGGTCTGCGTGGCCACCGAGGTAACGGTCGACAGGTCCGCCGCCTCGACGCCATCCAGCGCATCAGAAATCGACCGGAGCATCTTCAATTGCTGCTTTGCGTTCTCGATGACCGACCGGCCAGCGCCGCTGGAGACGAGTCGATCAAGAGAATCGATGGTCGAGTGGAGCATGGTGCGGTTGGCGCCATCCCTCACCGACAAGGGGATGCCCTCGAGATTGCCGATCAGTTGAGGAGCGGAGCTTCCGAGGGTCGACCTGGCTCGCGCGCCGAGCGTCGACCACCAGAGAGTGACATCACGAGGCGGCGGCGGGCTGGCGAGCAGGGAGCTGACGGCATGGGGATGGGCCGCGACAAACCGCGAGATGTCGGGGCCGCTGAGGAGCGTGAGTTCTTTGAGCGTACGCATGCTCTGCACCTGCCTGTGCGGCTGCGTGCCGGGTTGCGGCCCGATGACCGGGCCTGGCTGGACAGCCGGAACGATGGCCAGGGTCGATGCGTCGATCGGCCGCGACACCAGGGACTCCCCAGTTCGACCGGAGCCCGAGCGTTCGGCCGGGAGGATGTCGATCCGCATCGTCACCGACGACTGCACTGTCGAGTACCGCGAGATTTCGTGCACCTCGAACGCCTCGGCGACAGGTCCCAGTGCCACCGAGGTCAAGGCCGCAACGTCTACCAGCACAGTCGGGTTTCCCCCTCAGTCTGCGTCTGCAGCACCACTCCCCCTTGAAGCGCTGCATCGCACCCCCAATAGTAGGGGCTAGACCGCTCTGTAGAAAAGATCATAATTTCGCTCGTGCACGCGGCTCACCTTCGACCATCCGCCCGCAACTCGCGGCGTGCGCGCAAAATCATCGCCAACCGCGACCGCCTATAGCAGGCCACCAGGACGAGACGGCAGTAGGAGACGGCTGTACGAGGCCGGCTGTACGAGACGTTGGCACAGATATCGGTCGCTGCAGTCAGCCGCGCTCACAGTCCTGCGCGCTCGCAGTCCTGCGCGATCCAGTACTGCGCCGTTCAGTACTGCGCCGTTCAGTCGAGAGCGCTCGGCCCGCCCGACAGCAGCAGCGCGAACTGTGCGGCGTCGATGATACGAACACCGAGCTCTTCGGCCTTACCGAGTTTTGACCCGGCGCCAGGGCCTGCAGCGACGAAGTCGGTCTTCTTGCTGACGCTGGATGCTGCCTTGCCTCCGGCAGCGATGATCGCCTCCAGCGCGCCCTCCCTCGTGAAGCCGTCCAGGCTCCCGGTCGCGACGATGGACAGTCCAGCGAGCGGTCCATCATTGGCCGCCGCTGAACCCGGACCGGGGTGGCCAGGGGTTGCAAGCCGCATGCCAGCCACGGCCCAGCTGTCGATGATCTCGCGGTGCCAGTCCACCTCGAACCAGGCGATCACGGCGTCGGCGATGATGCCGCCAACCCCGTCCACCGCGGCGAGCGCGTCGCGGTCGGCCGCCCTGATCGCGTCGAGCGAGCCGAAGTAGTTGGCTAGCGCCCGAGCCGCTACGGGGCCGACGTGCCGGATGCTGAGCGCCACGAGGATGCGCCACAGGTCTTTGGACTTCGCCAGTTCGAGTTCGCTGAGTAATTTGATCGCAGCGCTGGACGGCACGTATGCGGCATTCCCGGTGAATTCCGCGAATTCCGGATCATATTCGCCATCTTTCTTCGCGCGCTTGCGACGGTACGGGGTCTCAGTTCGTTCCGTCCCATCGTCGTCGAGCTTGACCAGCCCTGTCTCTGAATCGCGCACCCGCACCCTGATGTCGAAAATCTGCGGCAGGGTGAGCGCGAACAGTCCGGCTTCGGTGACCAGCGGTGGTGCATCCGGATAATCGGGCTGGGTCAGTGCTGCGGCGCCCACCTCTCCGAGGCCTTCGATGTCGAGAGCGCCTCGGCTGCCGACGTGCTCGACGCGCCCACGGACCTGCGCCGGACAGCTGCGGGCGTTCGGGCAGCGTAGATCGACGTCGCCGTCTTTGGCGGGGGCAAGCTGGGTGCCACACTCCGGGCAGTGCGTCGGCATGACGAACTCGCGCTCGGTGCCGTCGCGCAGTTCGACGACCGGGCCGAGCACCTCGGGGATCACGTCGCCGGCTTTGCGCAACACGACCATGTCGCCGATGAGCACGCCCTTGGCCTTCACCACATCCTGGTTGTGGAGCGTCGCCTGGCGCACGACCGAGCCGGCGACCCGCGCCGGCTCCATCACTGCGAAGGGGGTGGCGCGGCCCGTGCGGCCCACAGACACCACAATGTCGAGCAGTCGGGTGTTGACCTGCTCTGGTGGGTACTTGTAGGCGATCGCCCAGCGCGGGGCGCGGGAGGTGGCGCCGAGCTCTTCGTGCAGGTACAACTCATCTACTTTTATGACGACGCCGTCGATTTCGTGCTCGACACTGTGGCGATGCTCGCCGTGGTAGCGGATGAACTCGGCGGCTCCCGCAGAGTCGGGTCGCACCGCTGAATACGGGCTCTTCGGCAGGCCCCACGACTCCAGCAGCTCATAGATCTCGGATTGCGTGGCGACGGGCGGATCGGGCCAGGCGCCGATGCCGTGCACGTAGAGCGAGAGTGACTCGATGCGGGCAAGACCGGCCTCCAGTTCCAGCCCGGTCTTCTTGTCGACCTGCTGACGCAGGCCGCCACTCGCGGCATTGCGCGGGTTGGCCAGCGCTGGAAAGCGGCGAGCTGCGGTCGCCTTCGCCTTGTCGTCGTCGATGCCCTTCGCAGTGGCCTCCTGCACCACCCGCTCGCGGAAACCGGAAAGCCCCTCGTTGAGGCGTTCGAAGGCGGCCACGGAGAGGAAGACCTCGCCACGGACCTCCACCAGCGGCGGGTGGCCGTCGCCCGATAATTCAGTCGGGATTCCGGAAACCCTGAGGATATTGGCCGTCACATCTTCGCCGGTGACCCCATCGCCTCGAGTAGCCGCACTGACCAGTCGTCCATTTTCATACCGGAGGTTGATCGCGAGCCCATCGATTTTGAGCTCACACAGGAAGTCGACCCGTCTGCCGGAATCCCGTTCGACCTTCGCGCTCCATTCGAGGAAATCCGCTTCGCTGAATACGTTGTCGAGGCTGAGCATGCGGTCGGCGTGGACCACGGGAGCGAAAAGTGCAGAAATGCCACCACCAACCGTCTGCGTGGGGCTGTCCTGGCCCTGCAGTTGCGGGAACAGCCGCTCGAGCTCGGCCAATCGGCGGACGCTGAGGTCGTACTCCTCGTCGCTGGCCACCGCAGCGTTGCGCTGGTAGTACGCATCGCGCAGTTCGAGGATGCGGGTGGTCAGCTCGTCGGCCTCGCGTTTCCCTGCAGAAAGGTCAGGCTCCACGGCAGGGCCAGGCGCGGCAGCAAGGCTAGGCGCGGTGTGGCCGGCGATGGAGCTCTCGGCGATGGGGTTGTCGGCGATGGGGTTGTCGATGTCAGCCACAACCCCAGCTTATGATCGCGCGGCGACACTCGTGACGGCTAGACAATCGCGGGTGCGGCACTCACTGTGCGGGCGATCGTGCACTGCCCGAGAACCCGGGTGCCGACGTACAGCACCGCGGTCTGGCCCGGGGAGACCCCGATGATCGGATCCGCCGGGTTGATCACCAGTTCGTTCACGCCGGCCGCATCCGCAACCAGTCGTGCGACGGCCGGTACGGGGTCGGCGTGCGCACGGATCTGCACGTGGCACTCGAAAGAATCATCGGCGACGGCGATGATGCCGGATGCGACGGGATCCAGCCCGGCCCAGCTGAACTTCGATCCGGCAAGCTCGCCCAGGGCGAGCGCCTCACGCGGGCCGACGACGACCTCATTTGTCTTCGGCCGGATCTCGAGCACGAAACGGGGCTTGCCGTCGTCCGTCGGGAAACCGACGTTCAGGCCCTTGCGCTGTCCGATCGTGAAGGCGAGCGCACCATCGTGCTTCCCGATCACGTCGCCGCTGCGATCCAGGATCTCGCCCTGCTCGGCACCGACTTTATCGGCGAGCCAGCCGCGGGTATTGCCATCGGGGATGAAGCAGATGTCGTGGGAGTCAGGCTTGGTCGCGACGCTGAAACCGCGGGCCGCAGCCTCGGCGCGGACCTCGGCCTTGGATGGGGTGGAGCCCAGCGGGAACATGCTGTGGGCGAGTTGCTCCGTCGTCAGCACACCGAGCACATAGGACTGGTCCTTGGCCCAGTCGCTCGCACGATGAAGTTCCCGGTTACCGTCGGCGTCAATGACGATGTTCGCGTAATGGCCGGTGACGACGGCGTCGAATCCGAGGGCGATGGCCTTCTCGAGCAGCGCGGCGAACTTGATGCGCTCGTTGCAGCGCATGCAGGGATTGGGAGTGCGACCGGCGGCGTACTCGGCGATGAAGTCGTCGACGACGTCGAGCTTGAATCGCTCCGAGAAGTCCCAGACGTAATACGGGATGCCGATGATATTGGCCGCACGCTGGGCATCCATCGAATCTTCGATCGTGCAGCAGCCACGGGCACCGGTGCGGAGCGTGCCGGGCTGGCGGCTGAGTGCGAGGTGCACGCCCACCACTTCGTGACCAGCGTCGACGGCCCGGGCCGCGGCAACGGCCGAATCGACCCCACCACTCATCGCCGCCAGAACCTTCATGGGTTCCAGTGTAAACGTCGACGAAGCGTGGAGGCTGGATGCCGGGTCAGTGCCCCAGTTGCGTATCGCGGTCCGCGTAGCCTGCGGAGCGGGCCCGGGAAACGGCGGCCGGCAGCGCGTCCACGAAGGCATCGACCTCGGCGGCAGTTGTCTGGTGCCCGAGCGTGATGCGCAGCGCTCCGCGCGCTGTCGGTTCGTCGAGGCCCATCGCCAGCAGCACATGGGATGCCTCCGGAACACCGGCCTGGCAAGCTGAGCCGGTTGAGACGCTGAAGCCGGCGACATCCAGCAGGAAGAGCAGCGAGTCACCTTCGCAGCCTGGGAACGTGAAGTGCGCGTTGCCCGGCAACCTGTCGACGGGATCGCCTCGCAGGATCGCCTCGGGAATCGCGGCGTGAACCGCGTCGACGAGCCGGTCGCGCATGCCGCGCACCCGGTCGAACTCGATGAGGCCCGCTGCGACGCCGAACGCGACGGCTCCCGCCGAGTCCATGGTCCCCGAGCGAGCGCGTTGCTGGTTGCCTCCGTGAATAAGCGGCGTGACGGTGGCCGAGCGCGCGATCACGAGTGCGCCGATGCCCACGGGCCCACCGATCTTGTGCGCCGAGATGCTCATCGCGGCCAGCTTCGATGCGTGGAAGTCGATACCGAGGTAGCCGTACGCCGACACCGCGTCTGAATGCACCGGGACGCCGTGAGCAGCCGCAAGAGCCACGATCGAGTCGATCGGCTGGATTGTTCCCACTTCGTTATTCGCCCAGAGGGTGGTGACGAGCGCCACATCGTCGGCGAGCGCAGCCTCGAGGTATTTGAGGTCGATGCGGCCCGCCGGCGAGACCGGTACCCAGTCGATCACCGCGCCCTCGTGCTGCTCCAGCCACTCGAGAGCGTCGATGGTGGCATGGTGTTCGGCCCTGGTCGACAGGATGCGGGGTCGCGGGATATCACCCTGTCGCGCCCAGTAGAGCCCCTTGATAGCAAGGTTGACGGCCTCGGTCCCGCCGGAGGTGAAAGTCACCTCGACCGAATCGGCACCCACGGAGGCTGCGACGCTCTCGCGGGCCTCCTCCAGCATCCGCTTCGCGTTCTGGCCCTGCGAATGAATCGACGAGGGGTTTCCGACCAGCCCGAGAGCGTCAGCGTATGAGCTGATGACCGCAGTCGACATCGGCGTGGTGGCAGCGTGATCCAGATAGATGGCCATGGCCCATTCCCTTCCCCTACCTCACAGGGCTTCGCGTTGGACATAGACGACTCAGCCATTCATTACTCTAGAACGCATGCCCGAAGCCGATTTCCTTGCCGACCTCGGCGTCACCCTTAGCCCAAAGGGCGGCGAGCTGCGAATCTGGTCCGCGAGTGCCACCGCTATGGAGCTGTGTCTCTTCGATGAACGGGACGCCAACTGGATCGCAAAACGGCTACCGCTGCACCGCGACGACGCCGACGTGTGGTCAGTATCATCCACCGATCTGAGACCGGGTGTGCGCTACTCGGTGCGGGCTACCGGCCCCACCAGCGCCGGGCACGCGTTCGATCCCGACCTGCACCTGATCGATCCTTACGCACGCGGGCTCGATCGCACGAAGAGCGGCGACTGGCGCGGATACGTCCAGGAACCAGACACCTTCGACTGGGGACAGTCGACCAAGCCGCAGATCGGCATGGACCACACGGTGATGTACGAGGCACACGCCAAAGGCATCTCGAAACTGAATCCCCATGTTCCGGAGCACCTCCGCGGAACCTACGCGGGGCTCGCACACGAGTCGACGATCGCGTACCTGAAGGATCTTGGCGTCACGACCATCGAGTTGCTGCCCGTGCAGCAGTTCGTGAGTGAGCAGCGCCTGATCAAGCAGGGGCTCACCAACTACTGGGGCTACAACACTCTCAACTTCTTCACCCCCCACGCGGCATACGCAAGCCGCGAGGCGCAGCACGGAGGAACCGGCGCCGTGCTGCGAGAGTTCAAAGGCATGGTCAAGCTCCTGCACGAGGCCGGGCTCGAGGTCGTGCTCGACGTGGTCTACAACCACACGGCCGAGGAAGGCCGCACGGGCCCGACGACGAGCCTTCGTGGCCTCGACAACAGGAACTACTACCGGCAGACGACCGATGGCACCTATGTGGATGTGACGGGCTGTGGTAACTCGGTCAACACCGCGACGCCCGCCGCCCAGCGCCTCATCCTCGATTCGCTGCGCTACTGGGCCAATGACGTGCAGATCGACGGATTTCGCTTCGACCTTGCCGCCACTCTCGGTCGCGACGAGGGAAACGAATTCGACCCGGAGCATCCGCTGCTGCTCGCCATCCGGGACGACCCGCAGCTTGCCGGGGTCAAGATCATCTCCGAGCCCTGGGATGTGGGAATGGGCGGCTGGCAGGTCGGAAGGTTCCCCGCTGGGTGGAGCGAGTGGAACGACGGCTATCGCGACCGTATGCGGGACTTCTGGCTGACAGACATCGGCACCGCGCGGGCCACGGGTTCTGCCCCGAACGGCATCGGCTCGCTCGCACGCCGCCTGGCGGGCTCAGCGCACGTGTTTGCACTCGACCGCGGGCCCATGGCGTCGGTCAACTTCATCACGGCTCACGACGGATTCACCATGGCCGACCTCACCGCCTACAACGAGAAGCACAACCTCGGCAACGGCGAGAAGAACCGGGACGGCACAGACAACAACCACTCGTTCAACTACGGCGCAGAAGGAACCACCGACGACGACGAGATCCGGGATGCACGGTACAAAGCCATGCGCAACCTGCTCGGCACCCTGCTGCTGTCGGCCGGCATCCCGATGCTCACCGCTGGCGACGAATTCGGCCGCACCCAGCGCGGCAACAACAACGCCTACAACCAGGACAGCGAGCTGACCTGGTTGCCGTGGGAGCGTGAGGGCTGGCAGGACGATCTGCTCGAGGTGGCTCGACAGCTCATCGAGTTCCGCCGCGACAATCCGGCACTCCGACCCGGACGCTACGGGATCGCGGGTGAAACCATCCCGTCGGCAACCCAGATGGACTGGTACAACAAGGAGGGCCTGTCGATGTCTGAGAAGGACTGGGATTCCCCCGCCGAACGCACCCTGCAGTACCTCGCCGCGTCGACGCCCGAATTCGAGGAGCTCAATCGAATCCTGCTCATCGTGCACGGCCTCGAAGACGATGTGACTGTCACGCTGCCGGATCACGCCGGCGTCAGCGGGTACACACTGCTGTGGGATTCCGCGGTCGAGGATGCGACGGAGTGGATGACAGAGCACGTGCCGGGTGATGATCTGATCGTCGCTGGCACCTCGATGCAGCTGTTCAGGGCACACTGAACGATGGGCGGTACGCCGGCAACTGTCGCGCTCACCGCGGCGGGTATCCCGTTCGTGGAGTACGAATACGATCACGACCCGGGCAATACCAATTTCGGACTGGAGGCTGCAACCGTGCTCGGGCTCGATCCCGGGCAGGTGTTCAAGACGCTGGTGGCGGATGTCGACGGCCGGCTGGTCGTGGCGATCGTCCCGGTTTCGGGCACGCTCGATCTGAAGGCCCTTGCCGCCGCGGTCGCTGGCAGGAAGGCGAGTATGGCCGACCCGAGGCTCGCCGAACGACGGACCGGGTACGTGGTCGGCGGGATCAGCCCGATCGGGCAGAAGACCGTGAACCCTACGGTGCTCGACGAGACCGCCGAACTCTATGACACGGTATTCGTCTCTGGTGGGCGCCGCGGCTTCGACATCGAGCTCACACCGCACGACCTTCGGGCTGCCACCGGTGCGGTGGTGGCAGCCATCGGTCGCTCATAGATCCTGCGGTTTCGGCCGACAACGATCCGCTAGTTGGCTATTCGGCTACCGCGATCAGCCCCAGCTCAGATGGCGACGCCAGCAGCGGATGCCGCGGCACGACCCGGACGGTGTAGCCGAAACTTCCGGCACGCGACAGCGGAACAGTCCCGCCGAATACCTTCGGCTGACCGGGCGACGACGGCATCAGTTCGAGTGGCGCCTGCTCGACGTTCTCGAGCATGTCACCGTCGCGAGCGCGGCCGTAGACGACGTCGACGCTGAGGTCACTGGCATCCAGCCCGTCGATGTCGACGGTGGCACGCAGGTGCAGCTCGTCACCGACCTGGGGCACAGTGTCGACTCCGCCTGATTCGACGTGGGTGACATGCACCTTCGGCCACGCCGCAATGACCCGCGATTTCCAGGCCGCGAGCTCCCTGGCCGGCTGGTAGGCGTTTGCGCTGATTACGCGGGCTGCGTCCGCCGCCGGAACGTAGAGCCGCTCGACGTATTCACGCACCATGCGGTCGGCCGACAGCGCGGGCGACAGCGTGGCGAGGGTGTGGCGTATCCCGTCCACCCAGCGGGAGGGCACTCCGTCGGCCCGGCGGTCGTAGAACCTGGGAGCGATCTGGTGCTCGATGAGGTCGTACATGCTGTTCGCCTCCACCTCGTCGCGCTCAGCACCGTCGCCTGCGGAGTCAGCGGAGGGGATCGCCCAGCCATTCTCTTCGTCGTAGAACTCAGCCCACCAGCCATCGAGAATCGACAGGTTGAGAGACCCGTTCAGGGCTGCCTTCATGCCGGATGTGCCGCACGCTTCCAGGGGGCGCAACGGGTTGTTTAGCCAAATATCGGTTCCCGGGTACAGCAGCTTCGCCATCGCGATGTCGTAGTTCGGAAGGAACACGATGCGCTGGCGGACCTCGGGGTCCTGGCTGAACTCGACGAGCTTCTGGATGAGTCGCTTGCCTTCATCGTCTGCCGGATGCGACTTGCCGGCGATCACGAGTTGCACAGGTCGCTCTGGGTGGAGCAGAAGCGCGCGCAGCCGCTCAGGATCGTGCAGCATCAGGGTGAGGCGCTTGTAGGTCGGAACGCGGCGCGCAAATCCGATCGTCAGCACTGACGGATCGAGCAGCCCCGAGAACCATGCAGGGGCGCCCACACCGGGGTTCTGCTCGTGCCAGGCCTCGGCGGTGCGTCGGCGCGCGTCCGCGACCAGCTGCGCGCGCATCCGGCCCCGCACCTCCCACAGGTCACTGTCGGTGACGGCCTGTGACGACCAGTCGACAGCTGTCGTGTCGACGGTGCCGAACCTCTTCTGGGCGAGCTCCAGCATCTGCGGATCCGTCCACGTCGGCGCATGCACACCGTTGGTGACGGAGGTGATCGGCACGTCTGCGTTGTCAAATCCGGGCCACAGGGCACCGAACATTCCGCGCGACACCTCGCCGTGCAGCTTTGAGACCCCGTTGGCGCGTTGTGCGAGCCTGAGACCCATTACGGCCATGTTGAACATTCCCTGATCACCGCCATCGAAGTTCTCAGTGCCGAGGGCGAGCACATCCGCCGAGGCGACGCCGGGAAGCAGGTCGGTCGAGAAGTACCTGTCGATCATGTCGACGGGGAAACGGTCGATGCCAGCGGGAACCGGCGTGTGGGTGGTGAAGACGGTTCCGGCGCGAACGGCCTGCAGGGCATCCGCGAAACCAAGACCCTCACCGATCAGGTCGCTGATGCGCTCGAGCGCCTGAAAACCGGCGTGACCCTCGTTGGTGTGGAACACTTCGGGCAGCGGCGTACCGGTGAGTTCGGTGTAGAGGCCGATGGCGCGAACGCCGCCGATGCCGAGCAGCAACTCCTGTAGGAGCCGGTGCTCACCCCCTCCGCCATAGAGGCGATCGGTGACAGAGCGCAGGTCGTCGCTGTTCTCAGCGATGTCGGTATCAAGCAGCAGCAGCGGGATGCGTCCGACCTGCGCCACCCAGACGATCGCCGAGAGACCCTGGCCGTCCGGTAGCGCGAGGGTCACCCTGGCTGGCTGGCCGTCCGGCTGCCTGAGCACCCGCAAGGGGAGGCCGTCGGGGTCGAGCACCGGATAGCTCTCCTGCTGCCAACCCTCACGCGAGATGCCTTGGCGGAAGTACCCCGCGCGATAGAAGAGCCCGACACCGATGATCGGTACACCGAGGTCTGAGGCGCTCTTCAGGTGGTCGCCGGCAAGAATACCGAGCCCACCGGAGTACTGCGGTAGCGCTGCGGCAATCCCGTATTCGGGTGAGAAATAGGCGATGGATGCAGGCGCTCCCTCGAGCTGCTGGTACCAGCGCGGCTCGCGCAGGTACTGGTGCAACCCGTCTAACAGAAAGGTCGCGGTGCCCACGAAATCCTCGTCGACCGCGAGCTCGTGCAGCCTGGTGGGTTCGACGGCTCCGAGCATCCGGATCGGATCGTGCCCCGTCTCATCCCACAGCACCGGGTCGATCGCTCGAAAGAACTGGCGGGTCGGCTCGTGCCACGACCATCGCAGATTGGACGCAAGCTCCTCCAGGCCCGCAAGCGCTTGCGGGAGAACCGTGCGAACCGTAAACCGTCTGATTGCCTTCACTCGGCAAGCCTACGGCAGGAGGGCAGCTGTCAGGTGAGCTACGCCGTTGCGACCCGTCCGGGTCAGTGGGAGAGGTCGGGGTCGAGCTGTTCGGGTTCGTGTTGTTCGGAGCTGCTCCGACCCGGAGCTCGCGCCTCGACCAGTGCTGCCGGCAGCTGCGCATCAGGCCCGCCTGCGTCGGCTGCCGCCGCCGCCGCTGCCGCCGCCGCCGCCGCGAGCTTCTTCCGGCGACCCGCGATACTCGAGATCACCGTGTATACCGCATATGCGAACAGGAGCCCGGCGATGATCGGGGTCACCAGCAGGCGGGCCTCGCCGTTCACGGCATTGTTGACGAAGCCGAGGTACGGGATCGCGTACCAGAGGGTGCCCTTCACCCGCAATTCACTGATGGGCTTCGGATCGGCCAGATCGTTATTGTCGCCCTTCGTGATGAACGTCGTCTCGCCCTCGAGACTCACACTGCGAGTGATGACCCGGTGGGAGATCACGGCAGGGTCACCAGAGGTGATCTGGTAGGTCAGCACATCGCCGACCCTGATGTCGGCGATCGGGGTCGGCTTGATGATGATGAGCGTGCCGGGCGGGAACTTCGGTGCCATCGAATTAGTGAGAACGGTCAGCGCGGCACCGCCGGAGATCAGCGGGAGCGCGATAACGAGAACCGCTACAGCCAGCACCAACACCAGAAAGGCGCCGCTGAGCGCGAGGCCTAGATACTGGAGTAGCCCCTTCTCCTTCGGAATCCCGATCTCCCCCGAGCCTCTGCCGGCAGCCCTGCTGCCGAAGCCCGTGCCGGCGGGGCGCATGCCGGTGCGACCTGCTGCGGCCCTGTGCCTAGGCGGTGCCATACGACTCCCCCGGATCAGCCACTCCGGTTGAATGATATTGCACGATCATCACCATCGGGTATCCCAACGAATCAGGGTATTTCGACAAAGCTGTAGTGCTCTGCGCGGTATTCGTTAGTGCCGGAATTCGAGGAGCATGTCGTCATCACAAACACCGTGAGATCATTCGAATTGTTCATGGTCAGGCATAGGCCGGTCTGCTGGTTGACCAGTCGGTAGTCACCGGCCGCGCCGTTCGCCACCACATTCCACAGTTGTCGGTTCAACAGAGCTCCGGTCGTCGTCGTCTTCGCGACGAGTTGCACCTGCGCGTTCTGGGTATCGACGGTGGGTGCTACGACCGGCCCGATGCCGGTTCCATTGCCGATGTAGATGCGGAACTGGCTGCCTACGGGTTCGAACCTGAACGATTGGTTATCTGTCTTGTCGGGCAACTTGCAGGGGAACAGGACCATCGTCGTACCCAGCACGAGAGGTGCGCCATTGGCATCGAAACATTTCCCGCTGAAGCTGTGCTTGATCCTGAACCAGCTATGCGTCGCGGTCTGGGTGAATGCGGTTCCACTCCCTACACTCCAGTTGTCACCGACCCTGCCGGTAAAGGTCATTGTCGGTGTGATCGTGACGCCGGCGGCATCAGCGAAGGTACTGGTCAGGATCGTGCGCGCACACAGCAGAAGGCTTACGCCTGCAGCGGCCGAGGTGGCATCTGCCGGCATCACCGGTGGTGCCAACAACGTCCCCGTGGTCGCCCCGGCCGCCGGAACGGTGCCAGCGTCGCAGGTCGCACCCCGCTTCCAGAGCAGGAGAGTCACCGCGGCGTCACCGCCAGACACCGACACCGAGTAATTCAGCGGGGTAGAGCCGGTATTTGTGATCGTGATCGGCGCCGTGTCGGCAAGCAACGGAGCAGAGATCACCACGGAGCCGCCTAAGGTGAGCCCCTGCTTATACGTGGCGGTAAGCCCATCGATACCGGAAGTTGTGGTTGCGGGCGTCGCTGCGGTGACCGTCGCCGACCTCGAGACGACAGCAGACCAGTATGCATTCCCGGCCAGGGTCCCGGTTGCGATGAGGAATATCGCCAGCCCGATGACCGCCGCGGGGCGCCATCCGGGAAGGCGCGATAAACGTCCGAGGTTGCGTGACCGCGCCGGCTTTCGTGACGTCATTCGCTTTCCCTCCCTCGCCGCCGACCTATCAGCACGAACAACCCTCCGACGCCGAGGCTAACCAGGGTGGTGATGATTGCAGGATATGCCAGGGTCGTCCCGGTGTACGCAAGGCCCGCTGGGATAGAGCGCGGGGTGTCCTGCCCTTCACCCGTGCCCGGAATGAGCACGGCGTTCACCGCACAACCGTTGGGAGCGATCGCCGTGCCGGGATCAGACATGGCCAGCGCCAGGTCGAAATAACCTATCGAGTCCTGCGCCTCCTGCCCCGTGAGCGAAGACGATACGCGCATCGTCAGGGAGACAGACACGATCTCGCCCTGGGCCAGCACACGGTCGGGTACGACGGTCTGGCACGTGGTCAACGCGTCCAGCGTTGTCGGTGTGAGCCCTGCGCCGGCGGCATCGGCTCCCTCGACTGTGAGCGCCGATTCGAGAAGCGCGCTGGCGGTTGTCGCATTGGCGAGCGATAACTGCATGAGCGTCGGGTCAGCACGCAGTGATCGGATGAGCACGTTCTCGGTCATGGCGTCACCGGGAACGAGCCGCATTGACGACGAGAACAGGAACGACGGCGGAGCCGCCGACCACGTCAGCCCACCATCACGGCTGTATTCGACGGTGGGCGCGGCAGCCGTCGCGGCGACAGGTATTCCTGCCCCGAGTATGGCGCCTGCGGCCACGACGATCGCGATGGCCAGCCGCTGGCGCATCACGGCTGGTCTCCCTGGAGGTTGACCAGAATCGCAGTGGTGGTTCCGGCGGCGCTGGCGGGTGCGTTTGCCAGCATGCTGACGACGAGACACAACTGCACCGTAGAGGCCGGCGTGATTACGGCGTCGTAGGTCGTCGCGGCGACGGCCTTGACGCCGAGCGATCCGACGACAATGGCAGTTCCGGGGGCTGCACACGTACCCGGTGCGACTGTGATGGTGAGCCCGTTGGCACCCTGGCCCGTGATGGACGTGACGCTCAGGATCAGGTCAGCGGATCCTGATGCAGATGCGCTGAAATCGGCGGTCTGGGTGACGCCGGGATACAGGCCAGCGAATGCGATGGTGTTGGTGCTGGCCACGAGACCGGAGGTTCCGCTGTTGATCGTGGCGGATGTTCCCCCCGATGTTCCGACGCTGATGGGACGGCTCGAGTTGAGGTAGGCGTACGTGCCACCCGCCGCGAAAACCGAGAGCGAGATCGCGACGGTGACGGTGACCATCGACTTGAGGATGTTCGAGAAACTGAAAAGAGACCGACGACGCCTCGACGCAGTGACGCTGGGCGTCTGTGCGATTCGAGGCATGGCGGTCTCTGCTTTCGATAGCCGATGGTCAGAAGGCTGGGAGGGGCCGTGTCGGCCGGATCATGACGAGTGTTCGTGCTGGTGTCAGCGTGGGCGTGCCGAGGTTCGGGTTCGGCACGCCCACAGCTGAGCGGCTACTGCTGGTCGAGCGTGACGTTCAGGCCGGAGAGGGTCACGGAGCCGAGCTTCGTGGTGTTCTCGACGGTGGTCGCCAATGCGTTCTTGGGGAACTCGATCACGACGGAGACAACGACGGTGCGGGCGGTCACGCCTGCGGTGCCGGGGGTGATGATGTAAGTGCCGGCAACCGCACCAGCGGTGACGCCCGTGCCGATGGCGGTGATGCCAGCCGTCTTGGTCAGGTAGGCGGCGAGCGCCGTGCTGGCTGCGGTCGGAACGGTGCCAGCGGCAGTAATCGATCCGGCGCCGAGTGCGAGCGTCGCGGTCAGGTTGTCGCCGGTCGCGGTGATCGTGACGCTCTTCGTGTAGGTGAACTTGTCGCCGGGTGACGCCACGAAGGTCGCGATGTTGGTAATGGTGGTTGCGGTTCCCACACCGTTCTTCAACACCGTCCACACGCCGCTCGTGGGTGTGGCGTCGGTGACGACCAGGTTGCCGGCGGTGATCGTGCCACCGGTGATGCCGACCGAGTCGTTCCAGTACGCGAAGGTACCGGCGCCACCCATGAGCAGTGCAACACCAGCGGCCGTTGCCACTGCACCCTTGACGAGCTTGTTCATTGTGTTTCCTTTCGAGGGCGCCACAAACGGCACCAGGTGTTGGTGTGAGATCGCGCACCAGGTTCCTGGTATGCGGCGGGTTGGTTGATATCCGATGAATTGCCTGCTCTGAGTCAGGCCGAGAATGTTGCCCCAAAACACTGAGCTCTCTTCCCCCCACAAGAAATATATCGGGTGGGCACTAGGGGGGACAAGCTTTGTACCCCACCCAAAACGGGGGACAAATCGTGTCCCCCCTATGACCCACCGAAATGGGCCGGTGTTGCGTTGCCGCTTGCCTGCCGTATTTGCCAGGGACTGACGACTATTCGAGCGTGTGCGCTAACTTCGAAAGGTGGCAAAGACAAAATCTGACAGCGTGGTCTCGCCGGCCACAGACATCCGCACGCCGGCCATCGGCCGCATCCCTATTCGCAATCTCTCACCGCAACAACCCGAGAACCGCTGGGCCGCGAAAAGTTTCGTCGGCGAGGTGGTGCCCTTCACGGCGACAGTGTTCCGCGAGGGTCACGACCTGATCGGGGTGCAGCTGCTGCTGACGGATCCGACCGGCCTCGAGCATGTACACCGCATGGCTCCGATGGCAGCAGGCACCGATGGCTGGACAGTGGATGCCCAGCTCACTTCTCCCGGAACATGGACGTGGCGCATCCGAGCGTTCACCGACGACTGGCAGACCTGGCAACACAATGCCGAGCTGAAGATCCCGGCGGGAGTGGATGTTGACCTCATGTTCACCATGGCGGACCGGCTGCTCGCCCGCGCGGGATCGAAGAGAATCTTCACCAACGCTCGCCAGTCGCTGAAAAACAGCACCCTCTCCCCCGAGGGCCGACTCGCTGCCGTCACCGATCCCGCCATCGTGACAGCCATCAACGCGAAGCCGCTGACCAGCCTCGACACTGTGAGCGAGGTGCTTTCCCTCCGGGTGGAGCGTGCCAGGGCCGCGGTCGGCAGCTGGTACGAGTTCTTTCCCCGCAGCGAGGGCGCAAAGAAGGCAAAGAATGGCTCGTGGGTGTCTGGTACTTTTCGCACCGCCGCGAAGCGACTGCCGGGGGTGGCGGCCATGGGCTTCGACGTGCTCTACCTGCCGCCCATCCACCCCATCGGTGTCACCAACCGCAAGGGCCCGAACAACACGCTCGACGCCGGGCCCGAAGATCCCGGCTCGCCCTGGGCGATCGGCGCTACCTCAGGGGGGCACGACGCCATCCACCCCGACCTGGGAACCGTCAAGGACTTCACGTTCTTCCTGGGCGCCGCGAGGAAGGTCGGACTCGAGGTAGGGATCGACCTCGCGCTCCAGTGCTCACCTGACCACCCCTGGGTCACCGAGCATCCCGAGTGGTTCACGACCCTCCCCGACGGCACGATCGCGTACGCCGAGAACCCTCCGAAGAAGTACCAGGACATTTATCCCGTGAACTTCGACAACGATCCGGAAGGTATCCGAGTCGAGGTACTCCGCATCGTCGAATACTGGATCTCGCTCGGCGTGCACATCTTCCGCGTCGACAATCCGCACACGAAACCGCTGGCGTTCTGGGAATGGCTGCTGGGCGTCATCTACGACCGTCACCCCGAGGTCGTCTTCCTCGCCGAGGCGTTCACTCGTCCGGCCATGATGCGCGGCCTGGCCGGTGCCGGTTTCCAGCAGTCGTACACCTACTTCACGTGGCGCAACACGAAAGTCGAGCTGGAGGAATACTTCGAGGAGCTGTCACGGGAATCCGCGGACTACTTCCGCCCCAACCTCTTTGTCAATACTCCCGACATCCTCACCGAATACCTCCAGTTCGGCGGTCGAGGCGCCTACAAGGTGCGTGCGGCGCTGGCGGCGACCGCATCACCATCCTGGGGCGTATACGCGGGTTACGAACTCGTCGAGAACGTGGCTCGACCCGGCAGCGAAGAGAACCTCGATAACGAGAAGTACGAGTACAAGCAGCGCGACTGGGCTGCCGCCGACGCGACAGGCACGACCCTGGCGCCCTACCTCACCCGGCTCAACCTGATCAGGGCGGCGCATCCGTCACTCAGGCAGCTGCGCAACCTCGATGTGCAGTGGACAGACGATGAGTCGATCATCGCGTACTCGAAGTTCCTGCCCGCCAGGTTCACCGGTTCCGGCTCCCCTGACGGGCTGATCATCGTCGCCAACCTCGATTCCCACGCCGTGCGGGAGACCGTGGTGCACCTTGACCTGACCCGCCTCGGCCTCGCACCGGATGATCGCATCCACGTCGTCGACCTCATCACCGGCGACACCTTCACCTGGGGCCGCGACAACTACGTGCGCCTCGATCCATTCACCCAGCCTGTGCATATCCTGCGCGTCGTGTACCCGAAAGGAAACTAATGGCTGACACCACCAGTCCCGCTCTTCCCGAGCTTCACCCCGGACTCATCGCCTCGATCGCCAGCGGAAGCCACCCGCAGCCTCACGACACCCTGGGCCAGCACGCCGTGGGGGATGGATTTGTGATCCGCGCCCTGCGCCCGCTCGCCTCCACTGTCGCTGCGGTGCGTGGTGACGGATCGCGAGTCGAGCTCGACCACGTCGCCGATGGGCTCTGGCAGGGTTACGCTGCGGGAGCCGGACTGGCGTACCACGTCGAAGCAAGCTATGACGGTGCACCGGCCTGGTCAGCTGACGACCCATACCGTTTCGTCTCGTCGGTCGGCGAGATGGACCTGTATCTCTGGGCCGAAGGTCGACACGAGCAGCTGTGGCAGGTATTGGGTGCCCATTTCCGCCCGCATGAAGGCGTGGACGGAACGAGCTTCTCAGTGTGGGCTCCCCACGCGAAGGCGGTCCGCGTGGTCGGTGACTTCAACTCCTGGAACGGTGTCGGGCACTCCATGCGCCGTCTCGACGACAACGGCGTATGGGAGATATTCGTCCCAGCCCTGCAGCCCGGAAACACCTATAAGTTCGAGCTGCTGACCCAGCAGGGAGAGTGGGTCACCCGGGCCGACCCGATGGCACGTTACACCGAGGTGTCGCCCGCCACCGGCTCGAAGGTCGGCCAGAGCCGGTTCGAATGGGCAGACGACTCGTGGATGTCACGACGCGCGTCCACCGACACGCAGAACGCTCCCATGAGCGTGTACGAGCTGCACGTGGGATCGTGGCGTCCGGGGCTCGACTATCGCAGCCTCGCCATCGAGCTCATCGACTACGTGACCCAGCTCGGTTTCACCCACGTCGAATTCATGCCGCTGGCGGAGCATCCATTCGGCGGATCCTGGGGTTACCAGGTGACCGGCTACTACGCGCCCACCAGCAGGTTCGGGCATCCTGACGACCTGAAGTACCTCATCGACTGCCTGCACCAGGCCGGCATCGGCGTGATCATGGACTGGGTCCCCGGCCACTTCCCGAAAGACGAGTGGGCGCTCGCGAAATTCGACGGCGAATCCCTGTATGAGCACAGCGACCCCCGCCGCGGTGAGCAGATGGACTGGGGCACGCTGATCTTCAACTTCGGCGACTCGCAGGTGCGCAATTTCCTGGTCGCCAACGCCCTGTACTGGCTCGAAGAGTTCCACATCGACGGCCTGCGGGTCGATGCGGTCGCATCCATGCTCTATCTCGACTACTCCCGCGAAGAAGGCCAGTGGTTGCCGAACCAGTACGGCGGCCGTGAGAACCTCGAGGCGATCGCATTCCTGCAGGAGGTCAACGCCACGGCCTACAAGCGCAACCCCGGCATCATCATGATCGCCGAGGAGTCGACATCGTGGCCCGGCGTCACGAAGCCGACCACCTCATCCGGTCTCGGTTATGGCATGAAATGGAACATGGGGTGGATGAACGACACCCTGCGGTACATGCAGGAAGACCCGATCAACCGCTCGTACCACCACAATCTGCTGACCTTCGGGCTCGTCTACGCGTTCAGCGAGAGCTTCCTGCTGCCGATCAGCCACGACGAGGTCGTGCATGGCAAGGGATCGCTGCTTCACAAGATGCCCGGCGACCACTGGCAGAAACTCGCCAACCTGCGCGTCTACCTCGCGTTCATGTGGGCGCATCCCGGCAAGCAGCTGCTGTTCATGGGCAGCGAGTTCGGGCAGCCGTCGGAATGGAGCGAGGAGCGCGGTCTCGACTGGTGGATCCTCGACCAGCCGATGCACCAGGGGATGCAGAAGCTGGTCGCCGGCCTTAACCACACGTACACCGCGAGCCCGGCGCTCTGGGAACAGGACAATGACGCCGCCGGGTTCGAGTGGCTCGACGGCGGCAACTCGCTACAGAACGTGGTCGCGTTCGTGCGCTGGTCACGCTCGGGCGAGCCGCTCGTCGCGATCTTCAACTTCGGCGGCAATCCCGTCGGCCCGTACCGCATAGGGCTGCCGTTCTCCGGAACGTGGGACGAGGTCATCAACACCGATGCCGAGGATTTCGGTGGATCAGGTGTCGGCAACTTCGGCTCGGTGCAGGCCCTCGATGAGCCGTTCCAGGGGCGACCGGCCTCGGTCGAACTCACCATTCCGCCCCTCGGCGGCCTCTGGCTGAAGCCACGCCGCTAGCTCAGCGCTGGCCGTCGCCCGGTCCGGCGGCGCCGGGCTGATCATGACGTGGCTGGTCGCGTGCGTCAGCCTCGTCGGCCAGGCGGCGCGCCAACTGCGAGCCTGCGGGCACGATCAACATTCCGCTGATCAGGGAGCGACGGATTCCGTTACCCGGCGAAATGTCTCTCTCCCGGATCACCTCGTCCGTGCGATAATCACGCAACTCGACTCCGTCGAAGTCGTACAGGGTCGAGAATCCGGCGGCTTTCTCCGCGGCGACCGAGGCCGTCTGGTTGCGCCCTACATGCCATAGCACCGCTGTGGTGGCGATCACGATGATGACCGTGACCACGCCGAGCAGTTGGCCGGTGAGCACCCTCGATGCACCAAGGACGAGAACCAGGATCAAGGCCGCGAGGGCGACGAGCAGCACGAGCCGGCGCCGCAGCTCCCAGCGACCCGCAGACACGAGATTTCCGGTCACAGGATCAGTACAGCAGCAGGGTCAGTCGCCGGCGAGCAGCGCCGACGCGCTCATCATCGGGACCAGCAATCTCGAAGAAGTCCAGGATCCGGGCGCGCACCCGGTTCTTGCCAGCGGCATCGAGGCTCGGGAAGAGGTCGAGCAGCCTCGCGAACGCGTCCTCCAGATGACCGCCGGAGACGTCGAGGTCGGCCACAGCCAGTTGCGCATCGACGTCATCCGGAGCAGCAGCCGCGGCAGCGCGCACCGTATCGGCGATAGTGCTGTCCAGCCGCGCCAGCAGCGATACCTGTGCAAGGCCGGCCACCGCGAGGCTGTCGCGCGGATTCTGCACGATAGCCGTCTCGTATTCCCTGATCGCCGTCGCGAAATCACCGATGGCGATCGCATCGTAGGCCTCCTGGTGGTGGGGAGGCAGCGGCTCTTCGACCGGCTCGGCATCGACACCGGCGTCGGTATCGACCGGAATCGACCCCGTGACGTTGTTCTGCGCCGCAAGCTGCAAAACCTGGTCCATGACCTCGCGCAACTCAGGATCCGTCAGCGTGCCGGTGAACAGTTGCACCGGGCGACCGCCGACGACCGCCGCGACGGTGGGAACCTGCTGCACCTGAAACGCCTGCGCGAGCTGGGGGTTGGTCGTCGCATCCACAGTCACCAGCACCAGGCGACCGCCGTATTGCGGCACGAACGTGGTCAGCGCGGCCTCGACACCCTGGCCATAGAACTCTACGATCACGGGAACGGTTGAGGAAAGTTCCAGCACTTGCGTGAACGTCGAGTCGGTCGACGACCTCACCACGCCCCCACCGGTGGGAGCCGGCGATCCGGCTGCTCCCGGGGCAGTGGCCGCAGGTCTTACGAGCGACGAGAGGTCGACAGCTCCCCGGATGTTGGCTCCGCTTATAGGTGTGTTGGTCATTGGATCTCCCCAGCCTTGACGAGCCCCTGCGTATATCCGAGCAGCACGATCTTGCCGCCGCTGCCGGCCGGTGGGACGTAGAACAGCAACTGGTCGCCATACGTGGCGACCACTCCCTTGGAACTGACGGCGAGGCCCGAAAGCGCCTTCACCTGGCCCGAGGTGTTCACCGCCGCGCCCTCCTCGATCGGAGCAACGGTCGTGGTCTCGTTCAGATTCACGGCGATCAAAGCACCAGCGTCATTCGTACCGAGCGAGATCGCCTCGGCCTCGCCGATGCCGCTGCCGAAAGTGACGCTTGCGGTGGTGGGTAGCGCAGCGCGCACCGATGCCTTATAAGCCGGACCAACCGCGGTGCGGAGGCTGTCGCCCTGCGGGTCGAAGTCGAGGTACGCCTCGCTGTTGACATCCTTGTCCAGGATGTCGGCGTACGCGAGAGCAATCTCGGTGGGGGTCAACCTGAGCACGGGGTTGTCGGGCAACAGGCGGTCTGCCCCGACGTCTGCCTGGGCGACATCCGGAATCTTCTGCGACGGCTCGAGAGTGACGGCGTACTTGACCTTGTACGGGTCGCGCGCGTCATCCTGCTCGAGGAAGAGGGCGATCGACGGCACAGTGTCGTCAGTATCATCCTGGATTACGGCGAAGACTGTTCGCGGCCAGGTATCGGTCCGCTGTGGCAGGGTCAGCTTCACCGGACCGGCGGGAATCACCGGCAAAGCGGCCAGCGTGGGGTCGGCGGTCGTGATCGCGTAATTCGCTGTGCGGATCTCGAGGGCGGCGCCAGCGAACCGCGTCGCCAGTAGCGCTGGGTCTTTCGCCTTGTCCGCCGCCGCCACGACCTTCGAGACGTCAGCGATGATGCGCTCGGCCTGCGACACCGTGATGGCTGGCGGGTCGGCTACTGCGGCTTCGGCTCCGCCGGTCGTCGCTGACGCACTAGGAGTCGGCCGGCTGGTCGCGACGCCCGCGGAGAAGGGCCCGGAAGTGCATCCGCTCAGCACCAGTGCGCCGATGAGCATCACCGGTGCCGCAACCATGCCCCGGCCGATCGCTCGACGCCCGACGGCGGGCTTGGCGATGGACCTGCGGGGCAGTTTGTAGCGAGGCTTGCGTGGAAGTTTTGGCATTTTCAGTGGTTTGCGTCGCGGGCCACGCAGCTTGCGCATGTGGGTGATCGCCCAAAGGAGGAAGGCGAGACCGAGCAGCAGCGCGAGGGCACCACCCACGATCAGCGGCCCGGAGAACGGTGTCGCGTTGTCGAGCGGCCACGCGACGCTCACGGTGCCCGCGGCTGGTTCGATGCCATCGGACACGACCACGAAGGAGAAATCGGAGGGGACGCTCACGCGGAGGGCGAGCTGCTGCTGACTCGAGTACTCGTTGAGCCAGAGGTCGGAACCGGTGGGGTCAGGCACCTCAGAATCGGTACCTCGAACGAGCGTGTCCGTCAGTTCCATCGATTCCGGGTCGAAGCCGATCTCGTTGTGGGTCGCATCTCCGACCCACGCGACGACATCGGTCGTGCGACCGTACGCTGCAAAGATCGTGTCTGCGCCAGAGATAGTCAACGACTGGTTGCCCGCGTAGGCGTTGAGTGCGGTTCCATCGACGACTGTGACGGCAGAGTCGGTCGACACCGAGGTCGACAACACCGCCTGGTCAGGCTCGGCGAAGATAGTGCGCTGTGCGATGCCCGCGCCGATCATGACGGCAGCGAGCACAAAACTGATGATGGCGAGTACAAATCGCACGACTTACTCCTTTCGCACTACTCAGCCAGACAACAGTCGTGACACCCTCCGCCACGGGAAGCGGATGCTCACACTCAGGACGAGAGGAGGGGCCCCCGGTTTCGGGGAATAGTAGCAACAAAGACTTTCAAGATTAGCGGATCGATCCGGGGAGGACTAACCGTTCGTCTGGGAATATGCTGCATGTTTCCGACGCGACAATACGTCAGCATCGAATTTCGAGCGTCCAGCCCCGTCGAGTTCCGTGATTACCAGCACGCTAAACTCGCAGCGTTCCCCACACCTTCCAAGGAGATGTCATGGCTGCTGACGACACCACTTTCGGCACCGAAATGCGCGGATACAAGAAGGAAGAGGTCGACAGGACCCTCCAGCAACTCCGCACCGAACTCATCAGGGCGAACACGGGTCGAAACGACTCAGCGAAAGAGGTAAAACGGCTTCTTGCGGTCAATGAAGACCTGCAGGCCGAACTCGACGAAAGCGGGAGCCCCACCTATGCCGGTCTGGGAACCAAACTCGAGAACACACTGAGGGTCGCCGAGGAGCAGTCGACACGCCTCATCAGCCAGGCCGACATCGACGCCGAGAAGCTGCGCACCACGACAGCAGTCGAAGTAGCCAAGCTCAAGGCAGACGCGCAGCTCGAGAACACAAGGTCGACAGAAGTCGCATCCGAGGCCGCGAAGACGCTGCTCGAGGAGGCACGCGCTGAAGCTGACGCCGTGCTCTCCAGCGCCCGGGTCGATGCCGACGCGATGACGCAGGATGCCATGCGCGAAGCCGGAGCCATCCGCGGCGCTGTCGCCACCGAAGCCGCCGAACTCCGAACCATGTCCAAGCGTGAAGCGGCAGCGCTTCGCGCCCAGGCCGAACACGAGGCAGCGGAGCTGAAGGCCACGGCCAGCAGGGACGCCGCCGAAGCGCGGGAGATCGCAGACCAGCTCACGCGTGATTCCGAACTGGGGCGCGCCACCTTCGAAAACGAGAACGCCACGCTGCGCGCCGACCTCTCTCGCGATATCGAACATGGACGGACGGATCTCGCACGCGAACTCGACACCGGCCGCACCGGGCTCGCGACAGAGATTGCGACAGCGCACGAAGCCTTCGAGAACGAGTCAAGCGCGCAGCACGAAAAGCTGGCGAACGACACGGCCCGCGCCCAGGACCAGTTGCGCATCGACGCCGAAGCAACGCGGGCCGAGTTGGAGGCAGAGACCGAAGCCGCCCGTGCATTTCTCACCGCCGAGACGGAGGCAGCGCAGTCGGCGCTTGCCACGGAAACCGAGATGGCCCGTGCCGCGCTGGAAACCGACACCGCGAACACTCGCGCCACACTCGAGGCGGAGACAGCGACGGCTCGTGCTGCGCTGGAGACCGAGACATCCACGGCCTGGGCTGCTCTCGAGGCTGATACTACGGCCGCTCGCGGTGCCCTCGACGCTGACACTGCGTCGGCACGGGTGAGCTTCGAAGCCGAAAACAGGGCCGCCCAGAACACACTGGTGAAGAATACGGCGACCGCACACACAACCCTTGAGGCCGACACCGCGGAGAAATTGGCGAGCCTGACTGCCGAGATCGTCGAACAACGCGCAGCCCTCGAAGCGGAGATCTCCGGAGCCCGCGCGTCGCTCAAGCACGACATCGAGAAGCAGCGGACCGATGTCGCGCGCGATATCGAACGCCAGCGTGCCGAACTTGCGAGCGAGGCCGAGTCGACGAGCGCAGCCCTTGCCCACGAGACAGACGAGGCCAGGTCGACGCTCGCCACCGAGACTGAGCAGGCGCGCATCGACCACGAGCTCGACATGACCGCACGTCGCGATCTGGCTGAGAAAGAGTTCCTGCAGAAGCACCAGGAGGCCAGCAGCCAGACCCAGAAGTATCTCGACGAGGCGCAGGCCCAACTCGCCGACCTCATCCGGCAAACCGACACGAAGCGCCAGCAGGCCAGCTCTCTCGACTCGACCTCGAAGGCCACCGCCAAGAAGACGCGGGACGCCGCAGCGGCCAGTGCCAGGGACGTGCTCGAGAATGCCGAGGCACGCGCAGCGGCCATGATGGACGACGCCGAAAAACGCAGCTCGCAACTGGTGTCTGAAGCAGAAGAGCGACTCGCCAAGATTATGCTCGAGCGTGACACGGTTGCCGGTTACCTCGAGAACCTGCGCGGTGTGCTGCAGCAGGCAGAGAAGATGTCTGCCAACTAAGTCTCGACCTACGACAGCAGACTCGTCGCCGAACACTGAGGACCGCCGTGAAGATCCATAACCCATTCCTTTTCGGCTTACTCGGTGGACTCGGTGTGCTCGTCGCGATCGCCATCGGCGCAACAATCGGTTCACTTGCGACGATCCTGACCTATATCGGAGCGGCTCTCTTCCTCGCACTGGGTCTCGATCCGCTCGTCACCTGGCTCGAGAAGAAGAAATTCCCGCGTCCGATCGCGATAGCCACGGTTCTGGTAGCCGTGCTGGGCGTCTTCACCGGGCTTGTGTTCGCGATCATCCCTGTCGTCACTGAACAGGTCCAGACCGCGATCAGGGCCACCCCCGGCCTCATCAACGCGTTCATCGATGGCACACTGCGCGACAACATCGAGAAGGCTGTGCCGTGGTTCGACGTGCAGGGAGCTCTCGACGGACTTCAGGGCTGGCTCG
Organism: Salinibacterium xinjiangense; assembly: GCF_014645015.1. Classification (GTDB taxonomy): domain Bacteria; phylum Actinomycetota; class Actinomycetes; order Actinomycetales; family Microbacteriaceae; genus Rhodoglobus; species Rhodoglobus xinjiangensis. The sequence goes on along the minus strand of NZ_BMLC01000003.1, from coordinate 85,311 downwards.
GGACGCTGGATTTCACCTCCATCGGCGGTGGTGTCCTCAGCGTCGGAATCGGCATCGCGACAGGGGTGACAGGAACGATCATCGTGCTGATCCTGACGATCTATTTCGTGTCGTCGCTCACCAGCCTCAAGCGTGGCCTGTACCAGCTGGTTCCTGCCTCTAGAAGGCCCGGATTCATCGACCTGGCCGAGCAGGTCTCCGCGGCGGTCGGCCGGTTCGTCATCGGCCAGGGTTCGCTTGCCCTCGTCAACGGTGCGCTCTCGTTCATTGTGTTGACGCTGATCTACCCCGCCTTCGGGCTGCCGGTGAAGTATTCGGCGTTGCTGGCCTTCATTGCGTTCCTCGGGTCGCTCATCCCCCTGGTCGGCACCGTTTCGAGTTCGGTGATCATCACCCTTCTGGTGCTGCTGTTCAATGGTCCGCCGAGCGTAATCGCCGTCGGCATCTATTATGTGGTCTATATGCAGGTCGAGGCATACGTGCTCAATCCGCGGATCATGGCCCAGGCAGTCAGGATCCCCGGGGCTATCGTCGTGATTGCTGCACTTGCGGGTGGGACGCTACTGGGTATTCTCGGTGCGCTCATCGCCATCCCTGTCGCGGCAGCGATCATGCTGGTGATCAACCAGGTCTTCGTACCGCGGCAGAACGACCTCTGACCGGGATCTACAAGTTCCAGGTCATCGGCAGCGGAAGCACTCCGGGGTTCAGCCTCGCGACGATCTCCGACAGAACACGGCTGGTCTGTTCTTCCCCGACCCACAGGTGCCTTCCTCCGTCGACGTTGACGAGTTCCAGTTCGGGGATTGCCGCGAAAGCGACGGCAGCCTCGGCCGGCCGTAGAAAGTCATCGAACTCCGGGATGAGTGCGACCATCGTCGCGCTCGACCCCGCCCATGCTGCGAGTTCGGCCGGGGTCGTGGTGCGCAGAGGCGGCGACAGCAGGATGACCCCGATCACCGGATAGTCGCGACCGTGCGCAAGCACGACATCCGTGCCGAATGACCACCCGAGCAGCCACGGATTCGGCAGCCCGCGCGCGGTGATAAAGGCCATGGCCGCCTTGAGGTCCAGGCCCTCATCCACGCCCTGGCCGAACTCACCGTCGGACGTTCCCCGCGGTGACGTGACCCCGCGGAAGTTGAACCTGAGCACGGCGATATCGGCCAGCGCTGGGAGGCGAGCTGCAGCCTTGCGCAGAATGTGCGAGTCCATGAAGCCGCCAGCCGTGGGAAGCGGATGCAGCGTCACGAGCGTGGCGACGGGCTCGGCGTGCAGCGGCAGCGCCAACTCCCCCACCAGCGTGAGGCCGTCGCTCGTGTGCAGCTCCACATCCTCGCGGTGCGCAGGAAGCTCGATGCCACCGCGGATTTTGACCGGGTCAGGATTCCCAGCCCGCACCATCTCGTCGCTCATGACTTCAACTTCCAGCAGTGCAGGTGCCAGTGGCGGCGGGCGGCGAGATCGTTCACTTCGCCCATGATTCCATCGGCGCGCCAGGTGACAGTGTGCGCAACGCCGACGCCGATCTCCAAACCGCAACCGGGGCACACGTAGGTTTTCGTGGCGCCGACACCAGACAGTGGCTGCACGTTCCAGGCACCATCACGTTTGTCCTGGATGTGCCGCATGCCTGCGAGAGCCCGGGAGAGATCCGGTTCGTCGTCAGCTCCACCCGAACGGCGACCGCGCGGGCGATTGGAACGTGGCATCCCTCCACTGTATGCCAGCCCCACGTGACGTCGTTCACGGCACAGAGCGGACACGCCGTCGGTGGTTAGTACCACCCGTTGATCTCGGAGTGTTCCCAGGCACCACAGGGAGTGCTGTAGCGACTCGTGATGTAGCTGAGGCCCCATGAGATCTGGGTCGCGGGGTTGGTGGCCCAGTCGGCACCGGCCGACGCCATCTTGTCACCAGGAAGCGACTGCGGGATCCCGTACGCACCACTCGACTCATTGAACGCATAGACGTTCCAGCCTGATTCGCGGTTCCAGAGTGCCACGAGGCAGCTGTACTGGTCGTCGCCCATGCCCATCGAGGCGAGGATGCCCTGCGCGATGGCCTGCGCACTGCCCGGGTCGGGCACGCCCGCTGCTGGAGCGGCGGATGCCGAGGCCGCTTCGACCACGACCGGGGGCGCGACGACGACGACGGGATCGGTGATCGAGAATGCGTCGCGACCTGCCACCGACACCGCCACCGCAGCCGCAGTCACCGACTGGGACTGGGCGACGCGCACGTCCGCAGGAGCGACGATCGAACCGAATTCGACACCCGACGCAGCGGCGGCCGATGACACAGACGGCGGGGCGAGACTGACGGCGATGAACGCGAAACTGGCGAGCGTCGCGAAGATGGGAAGCGACCAGGCAGCCCGCCTGTGCCGTCCTGAGACGTCTCCGCCAGCGCTCTTCAACTGTGCGCGGAGTTCGTCAACTCGAGAATGTCTACTCACGATTACAGGATTTTAGCCCAAAAAGCTGGGAAGTCGTACTCGGGGTCACTTGACCGCCAGCATGACGTCGATGACGGAATCCAGCAGGAGGTCGACCTGCTGCTCGTTGTACCCTCTTTTGACCGTCCGGAAGACCACGGTACGGACGTGTTCGACGCTGAGAGTCTTGCCGTGCTGGAAGTAGCCGACCATGCGTTCAGCGAACGCATCTACGTCGACGGGGTGGTAGCCGCTGGTGAACGGACCTACTCTCGAGAACTTATGTCCATCTTCTCGCGCGAGCCTGTCGAGGATGGTCTGGGCCGAGCTTCGTGCCTTGGCGTACCAGGCGGCGTCACCTTCGCTGGCAACGACCCGCTCCCTCTCGCGTGACGCGAACGCTTCCTCCAATCGCTCCAGCGCTGCATCGACATGGGTGGTCGAGTATCCACCTTTCTGCATCGCGAATGCCATGATCCGGATGTTATCTGCGCCCAGCACGTTCGGCTGGTCAACTGCAGCCGTATATGCGCGCCGCGCCTCCTCGAGAAAGTCTTCGACCTGGTCGACGTTGTATCCGAGTTTTGACTTACGGATCCGGGGAAATGTTGTGCTCACCCCTACATTGTGCCGGAGAAGCTTCCGCTACACCTGACGACAGACCTAGGTGAAAATCAGGAACAGCGCGTACGCGGCAGCTCCAGACAACAACGACGAGTCGACGCGGTCAAGAAAACCACCGTGCCCGGGCAACCAGGTGCTGATGTCTTTGATGCCCAGGTCGCGCTTGATCAGCGATTCCGCAAGGTCACCGCCGGTCGCCGTGACGACGAGCACCCCTCCGAGGATGAGACCCACCCACCATGGTTGGTCGAGCATGAAGATGGCGGTCAGGATGCCGGCGACAACTGCCGCGGCGACCGAGCCCGCAAAGCCCTCCCAAGTCTTCTTCGGGCTGATCGTCGGCGCCATCGGATGCTTCCCGAAGGTCAATCCCGTCGCATAAGCCCCGACGTCGACGGAGACGACCACGATGAGGAAGGCGAGTGTCCAGACCTGTCCGCCATCCTGGGCCGTCAACAGCACGGTGAATCCCGCCATGAAGGCGATGTACATCATGATGAACACGCCGGCGCCGAGGTCGAGCAGCACCTCGCGCGGCGAGGTACGCGCCGCTGGCCTCGCCAGCTCAGCAAGCCGCCATGCGACGATGAGCCCGATGCCGGCCAGGGTCACGAGCCAGTGGCCCGTGGCGAGCCAGTAGAAGGCTGCCGGCACGACCGCCAGGGCCGCGATGAGTGCAGGGACCCGAGGCACGCGCCTACCGGCGAATCGCAGGGCGCTCGCCAGCTCCCAGGCGGTGAACCCCACGAGCGCACCGGCGAAGACCATGAAAAGCTCTTTGACGATCAGCAGACTGGCGAGCAGTGCGAGGCCGAGCAGCAGGCCAACGACGATCGCGCGGACGAGCGGCCTGCCGGTTCGCGCGTTGATCTTGTCGTTGGTAGCGCGAACCTGCGCCTCGAAGTCACTCGCCATCAGACCTCGAGCAGCTCAGCTTCCTTGCGCTTGAGTGCGTCGTCGATCGCGTCGACATGCTGCTTGGTGGCGGCTTCGAGCTCTTTCTCGGCGCGAGCGATCTCGTCGTCACCGACCTCCTTGAGATTATCGAGGTCATCCTTCGCCTTGCGCCGGATGTTTCGGAGGCTCACTCGAGCCTGCTCGGCCTTATCTCGCACGATCTTGACGAACTCACGCCGACGCTCCTCGTTGAGCTCGGGCAGGGTCGCTCGGATGACGTTGCCATCGTTGCCGACACTGGCACCGAGGTTGGATGCGCCGACAATGGCCCTCTCGATGTCTTTGAGCGCACTCTTGTCGTACGGGGTGATGAGGAGCGTGCGAGCCTCCTGGTTGACCATCGAGGCCAGCTGCGCGAGAGGCGTCGGCGTGCCGTAGTAGTCGACAAGCACCCTTTGGAACAGCGCCGGATTCGCCCGACCCGTTCGCACGGTGCCGAAGTCGTCTTTTGCGGCTTCAAGAGCCTTTTGCATCTTCTCTTTGGCTTCTGCCAAAACGTCGCTGATCACGGCAACTCCTTTGCGTCTCGCTCAAGTTTAGAGGGAGAGCACCCCTGGGCCTGCCAGCCGGTTGGCCGGCACGGGTGATGGACTAATTGGAGACGAGGGTACCGATGCGATCGCCTCGGATCGCCTTCGTCAGGTTGCCAGCTGGCTCCATGCCGAACACGACCATCGGCATCGAATTGTCCATGCAAAGACTGAAGGCTGTGGAATCGACGACCTTGAGACCCTGCACGAGTGCCTGCTGGTAAGTGAGCTCGTCGATTCGCCTGGCTTGCGGATTACTGCGGGGGTCGGAGTCGTAGACACCGTCGACTCCGTTCTTCGCGACAAGTACGACCTTCGCATCGATCTCAAGAGCACGCTGGGCGGCAACGGTGTCAGTGGAGAAATAAGGAAGGCCCGCACCGGCACCGAAAATGACTACCCGACCCTTTTCGAGGTGCCGCTCGGCCCTGCGCGGGATGTACGGCTCTGCGACCTGCGTCATCGAGATGGCCGACTGCACGCGGGTGGCAGCGCCGGCCTGCTCCAGGAAGTCCTGGAGTGCGAGGGCGTTCATCACCGTGCCGAGCATGCCCATGTAGTCAGCGCGGCCGCGATCCATTCCCCGCTGGCTGAGTTCGGCCCCTCGGAAGAAATTTCCACCACCGACCACGATCGCGATCTCGACATCGGATGACGCCGCGGCGATCTCTTTCGCGAGGGAGGAGACCACGTCAGGGTTGACCCCGAGGGAACCACCGCCGAAGGCCTCGCCCGATAGCTTGAGAAGTATTCGGCGCTTGCGACCGTCGGTCATGGTTCTCCTTCGTGGGGGGTTCGATGAGGCGGCGTTGACTCGGGAGCGGGTTCATACAGGTTATCCCGACCGGCCTGCGCCCGGACAGATCTCGAGCCTGCCCCGACGACCGCCGGATGGGCGACGCGGGACAGGCTCGGAGATACGGGAATCGCGGTCGTGGGTATCTAGGCGCCGACCTTGAATCGGGCGAAGCCTGTCACGCCGATCTTCGCGTCGGTGAGAACCCTGCTGATCGTGAGCTTGTTGTCACGCGCATAGTCCTGTTCGAGCAGGGCGACCTGCTTGAGGTAGGCGTTCACGCGACCCTCGACGATCTTCGGAAGTGCGGCCTCTGGCTTACCCTCGCCGCGGCTGATCTCCTCGACGATGCGACGCTCGTTCTCGACGTCAGCAGCCGGGATGTCGTCGCGGGTCAGGTACTGCGGGTCTGCGAACGAGATGTGCTGCGCGATACTGCGGGCGGTCTCCGCATCGTCGCCGGTGTACGACAGCACGACGCCGACCTGCGGAGGCAGGTCTTTGTTCGTACGGTGCAGGTACACCGAGAACTTATCGCCCGGAATACGAACGACACGACGCAGTTCAACCTTCTCGCCCAGGATGGCGGCCTCGTCGTCGATAACTGCCGCGAGGCTCTTACCATCGGAGTGGACGGCCAGAGCAGCCTCGAGGGTCTCAGCACCAGAGTCGGCGAGAGCCTGGAGCACGACGTTGCCCAGCGCAACGAACTTGTCGCTCTTGGCGACGAAGTCGGTCTCGCAGGCGAGCTCGATCATGGTCGTCGCGGTTGCACTCTCGACGGCAGCGATGAGGCCTTCGCTCGTGGAACGATCTGCACGCTTCGCGTTGCCCTTCGCACCCTTGAGTCGCAGGATCTCGACAGCCTTTTCGAAGTCACCCTCGGCTTCGACGAGAGCGTTCTTAGTGTCGACCATGCCGGTGCCGAGTCGCTCGCGCAGGGCTTTGATGTCAGCGAGACTAACGTCTGCCATTGTTCTTCCTCACTTGTTGGTCTGGCGCTGTCGATAATCGACAGCGCCGAAGATTACTTTGCGGCTGCGGGCTTCCGGGGAGCGGCCTTGGCTGCCGTCTTCTCGTCAGCGGGGGCCTTCTCGGCGTCGGTCGCCTCGGCTTCGATCTTCGCCTCGGTTACCTCATCGGACTCGACGTGGTGCTCGGCAACGATGGTCTCGTCAGCGACGGCCTCGTGCTCAGCAGCGACAGCGTCAGCGTCGTTCTCCTCGACTGGAACCGCAGCGGCGACAACCTCGGCGACCGCTTCGGAGTCTGCGCTGGTCGACTCGACGCGACCATCAGCGGCCTCGATCTTCTCGGCCTCGGTGGACGGGGTCTCCGACGACGCGAGCAGTTCAGCTTCCCAGGCGGCCAGCGGCTCGACCTCAGCGCCGTCTTCGGGCTTCTGGTGGCGCTGGATGAGCCCCTCAGCGGCTGCATCCGCAATGATGCGGGTCAGCAGGCCGACCGAGCGGATGGCGTCATCGTTGCCCGGGATCGGGTACTGGACGTCATCCGGGTCGCAGTTGGTGTCCAGAATGGCGATGACGGGGATGTTGAGCTTGTGCGCCTCGTCGATCGCGAGGTGCTCCTTCTTGGTGTCGACGATCCAGACAGCCGATGGGGTCTTCGTCAGGTTGCGGATACCACCGAGGCTCTTCTGGAGCTTGATGAGCTCGCGCTTCTGGATGAGCAGCTCTTTTTTCGTGAAACCACGCGTGGTGTCGTCGAAGTCGACCTCTTCGAGCTCCTTCATGCGTGCAAGGCGCTTGGAGACCGTCTGGAAGTTGGTGAGGAGCCCACCGAGCCAGCGCTGGTTGACGTAGGGCTGGCCGACACGCTGTGCCTGCTCGGCGATGGAGCCCTGGGCCTGCTTCTTGGTACCGACGAAAAGGATGGTGCCGCCGTGGGCGACGGTTTCCTTGACGTAGTCGTAGGTCGCATCGATGTGCTTCAGCGACTGCTGGAGGTCGATGATGTGGCTTCCCGAACGCTCGGTCAGGATGAAGCGCTTCATCTTCGGGTTCCACCGACGGGTCTGGTGTCCAAAGTGAACGCCGCTGTCGAGCAGCTGGCGAATGGTGACAACGGCCATGACCGTGCTCCTTCTCGGCACGCCACTTTTCAGCAGCCTCGTGCCATTTCTCAGTTTTTCCCGCTACCGGTCGGTGCGGAACCTGGTGCCCGGGCACACACCCGCCTGTTTCCAGGACTGAATGGATGTGTTTGCCGAAGGTGTTCTGTTCCGTTTACCGGGCGAACACGGGCACGCGTAGTCACTCGGGTTGCGCCGAGTGCTTCGAAAAGGATAGCACCGCTCCCCCACCGTGCGCGCTACAGCGTTCTCCTCACGGATGCGACGACGAACGATCGGGAACGTTCCACCGCGACAATGATGGGCGGATGCTCCGATCCATCGTCGCCATCGCGCTCATGCTACTCGTGCCGGCGTCTGCGGCTCCCGCCGCACCCAGACCAAGCTGGGACTGGCCGGTAGACCCGCCCAGGGTGCTGGTGCGCCAGTTCATCGCGCCGATGACCGCCTATTCCAGCGGACATCGGGGAGTCGACCTCGCCACGGCAAGTGGCAGTGTCTACGCACCGGCCGATGGTGTCGTGCACTTCGCCGGTGTGGTCGTCGACCGCCCCGTGCTGTCGATCAGGCACACCGGCGGCCTTATCTCGAGCTACGAACCGGTCGAGACCACACTGCACAAGGGCGCCACCGTCGCTCGAGGTGACGTCATCGGCACGGTGCCTACTGACCCGGCGCTGCCCGGCCACTGCTCCCATGCCTGCCTGCACTTCGGAGTCCGGCGAGACGGCGAGTACGTGTCTCCGCTGCTCTACCTCGGCGGGATCGAACCCTCAGTGCTGCTCCCGACGAGGCGGTGAGTGTGCCAGCGTGCCGGGCGACTCGGCCACCAGAACCCCGCGTCGGCGATAACGGCGAGCGTTGGCACGCTGACCGTCCTGACCGGCGGACTGTCCAAAAGCGTGCCGATACCTACGATGATCCCGATCTCAGTGAGGGTGATCAGGGGCAGGGCACGGATCATTCCCACTCTCCTGCCGTATTCGACAGCCTCCTCCGCTTTCCGAGCGCCCCGCCTCAGGCGCGGGGATGAGCGATGCGGTAACTCTCCTTGAGCCGCTCGGTCGACACGTGGGTATACAGCTGCGTCGTGCCGAGACTGGTGTGCCCAAGCATCTCCTGCACGGCCCTGAGATCTGCTCCCCCATCGAGAAGATGGGTGGCAGCCGTATGGCGCAGGGTGTGCGGCCCGGCGGGACCGGATCCGGGAACCGACTCGAGCAGGGCCGACACCAGACCGTACACACTGCGGTTACCCAGTCGTCCACCGCGGGCGCCGACGAACAGTGCGGCGGATGCCGAGGCATCCACTGCCAGCCCTCCCACTACGAGCGCGGGCCTGCCGAGTCGCAGGTAGGCCTGGATCGCGTCGCGCGCCGGCACGCCGAACGGCACAACCCGTTCCTTCGAGCCCTTTCCGAGAACCCGGACGGTGAGCCGCCCCTGGTCCACATCCCCGATCGCGAGCCCGGTTAGTTCGCTGACGCGGAGAGCCGATGCATATAACAGCTCGATAATCGCGAGGTCGCGAAGCGCCGCCGGATCGTCGGAGCGGGCGCGATGTGCGACCGTACCGAGGATCGAATCCATCTGGTCACGATTGAGCACTCTGGGCAGGTGGTGGTCGGACTTGGGCGCCTTCAGTCGTGCTGCGGCATCCGACGCGACGGCATCGGTGCGCGCCAGCCAGGCGGTGAGGCTTCGAGCTGATGCGGCCCGCCTGGCGAGGGTCGCGCGGGACAGCCCATCCTGTGCTGACCGCCAGAGCCAGTCGCGCAGCAGGTCGAGGTCGAGGTCATCACCGTCGATGGCACCGCGTTCCGCGGCGAATGCCGTGAGCTGCACGAGGTCTGACCGGTATGACCGCACGGTGTGTTCACTGAATCCGCGATCGACGGCCAGGTGTTCGATGAACTTCTCGACGGTGAGTGCGAGGGTCATGCCTGTCCCGAACTCTCCTCTTCGGCCACGTTGAAGGTCGAGTTCTTCGAGGAGAACGCCTCGAGGCGCTCCTCGGCCGTCATGGCCTCGAGCTGCGCCAATGCGGAGGCCGGGAAACCGGAGACCTCTGGCGTGTCACCGACGGGGATGATGGAATGCACGATTTGCTCGTCATAGACATGCACCACGTTGACGGACTGGCCGAAGTCGACCCCGGAGAGCAGGCTGTCTTCGGCGCTGAGGTCGAGGGTGTAGCAGGTCGCGGAGGCGACGGACACGGGGATTCCGGCGAACGTGCTGTGGGTGGAGTAGTGCAGATGCCCGGCGAGGATCGCTCGAACATCGGATCCCCTGAGCACCTCGGCGAGCCGTGGCTGGTCACGCAGCTCGAGCATGCCCATCGCTTCGAGCATCGGCGTGGGGATCGGCGGGTGATGGATGGCGAGAATGCTGCCGTGCTTCGCGGGGCTCGCCAGCACGTCAGCCAACCAGTCGAGCTGGTCGTCGGTGATCTCCCCGTGGTGGTATCCCGGGACCGTGGTGTCGAAGGAGATGATGCGGAGCCCGTTGACGTCGTACACGCGGTCCTGCGGCGCCTCGGATTCTTCATCGAACAGTTGTCGCGAGTATTCGATGCGTTCGTCGTGGTTGCCCATGACCCAGATCAGTTGCGCGCCCATGCGGGCAGCAGCCGGTTCAACGATCTCTCTCAAACGCTCGTAAGCGTCCGGCTCTCCCAGGTCGGCGAGGTCGCCGGTGAACACGATGGCCTGGGGTTTGGCGCTCGATCGTTCGAGCTGGGCCATCGCTTGCGCGAGGTGTTCGATGGTGTCGACCTGGCCGTACAGCGGACGCCCGCCGCCGAGGAGGTGGGTATCGCTGACGTGCGCGATGACATGGGATGCGACAGGATACTGACCGAGTTGGATCACCCGCCCAGACTATTCTGACAGGGGTCGATTCCAGCGCCGGTCTAACCCGATGCGCGTGACTGCCGTGGTTTCTGTGCGGGTTCGGCGCGTTTGGTCCACCCCCGCTCTGCCTCACGCACGGCCCCGTCGAGAAGCATCCGACCGAGCTCCGCGCGCACGTCCCCGATCGAGAGCCCTGATCTCGTCGCGATGTCACCCGCTTCGCGTGGGGATCGGGCGCTGAGTGCATCGACAACCCGTGCGGTGGTGGGGTTGCTGCTGGCCGAGTCGGTGTCATCTCGAGCATCGACGGGCTGTTCGGCGGGCTGTTCGGCTGGCATCCGGGACTGGCCGCTGAGTGGGGCGAGTTCGGCCATCTCGTCTGCGGAGGTGACGCAGGTCACCAGAGACTCGCGAATCAGCTTGTGACACCCGTCCGAAGCCGCACTGGTGACCGGACCCGGTACGGCGCCCACGGGTCTCGACAGGCTGAGGGCGTGGTGTGCGGTATTGAGCGATCCTGAACGCCAGCCTGCTTCGATGACGATCGTGGCGAGGCTTGCGGCGGCGATCAGCCTGTTGCGCTGCAGGAATCTCCAGCGGGTGGGCTGTGATCCGCACGGTAGTTCGGAGATCACCATCCCGTGGTCGACGATCCTGCCCAACAGCGCGTCATGGCCGCTGGGATAGAAGCGGTCTACCCCGCCGGCGAGGAATGCCACGGTCATGCCGTGGCTGGCCAGCGCCGCCCGGTGGGCCATCCCGTCGATTCCATAGGCAGCGCCTGAGACGATCGCATACCCTCGATCCACGAGCCCGGCCGCCGCCTCCATCGTGACGTGTTCCCCATATCCTGTGGCAGCCCTCGCACCCACGAGCGAAATCGATCGATGAAAGGTCTCGAGGGCGTGCTCGGTGCCCCTGGTCCACAGTGCAAGCGGGGCGAAATGCCCGAGATCGTCGAGCGAGGTGGGCCAGGACTCGTCGCTGGGTACTCGAAGTCGGGCGCCGAAGCGTGCGGCCTGGCGAAGGGCCACGATGGTGGGGCCGGACTCGAGCCGAGGCATCCATCGCGCCAGCGCCTTCTCGATGTCATCGGCCATGATGTTGGTCGACCTGAGCCTGTCGAGGAATACCTCGGGAGTCCACCGGTCGATGACCGCAGTCAGGGCCGTCGGCGCGCCCAGCATCGCGACGACCTCCCCTGCGACGCCGTCTCCGGGCTCTGAGATTCCGCTCCAGGCCGCTCGGGCGAATCTCTCCTCGATCTCGCTGCGGTCGAGGTCGGAGCCCGCCACAGTCCTCACCAGCTCGGCGACCTCCGCTTCTTTCAAACCGAACATGTTCAACTCGAGATCGCCCTCCTCAGGAACAGCGCCTGTCCGACGTGCGCGGCGGTAGGTGCCGTCGCGCCGTCGAGGTCGCAGATGGTCCACGCGAGCCGCAGAATGCGGTCATACCCACGCATGGTGATTCCGCCGCGTTCGAGCGCGCGGTCGATCGATGTCGTCGTAGAGAGCCCGAGCCGTGTCGACGGACCGCGAAGCCACGTTCCCGGAACCTCCGAGTTCAACGACCACGGTGTGCGAACCAGCCGATCAGCGGCGACCGCCCGGGCATCCACGACCCTCGCTCGGGCTTCGGCACTCGACGTGTGCGAGCCATCGGCAGACACCCTCAACTGTGCAGCCGTGATGCGCTGCACCCTGAACTGGATGTCGATACGGTCGAGCAGCGGACCGGAAAGCCGGCCGACATACTTCCGGCGGGAGTTGGGCGGGCAGGTGCACTCCGAGTCCCGAGCCCCATACTGGCCGCAAGGACAGGGGTTTGCCGCCATGACGAGCTGGAAACGACCGGGGAAATGGGCCACTGCGTTGGCACGATGGATGCTGATTACTCCGGATTCGAGCGGCTGGCGCAACGCGTCAAGCACCGACGGAGAAAACTCGGGCGCTTCATCGAGAAAAAGCACGCCGTGGGATGCCCGCGCCGCGGCTCCCGGGCGGATCTGCCCGCTGCCGCCACCCACGAGGGCTGCCGCGGTCGCCGTGTGGTGTGGACTCTCGAGCGGCGGCCTGCGGGATAGCGACCCGCCGACCGGCAGCCCACACAGCGAGCGGATCGAGCTCACCTCCAGCGCCGCCTCGGAGTCGAGATCGGGCAAAAGCCCCGGCAGCCGCGAAGCGAGCATCGTCTTGCCTGCTCCAGGTGGGCCGAGGAGGAAAACGTGGTGGCCGCCGGCGGCAGCGACGATCATGGCTTCGACCGCGTCGGTGTTGCCCGCGACATCCGCCAGGTCTCCTGCGTCGTCGCTGCGGTCAGGCACCACCGGGCGCAGGATCGCGTCGACCGGCTCGGGCTGGAACTCGCCGCCGTGCCAGATCGCGGCGTCCCTCAGCGATGCGACGGGAACGATCCTGACGCCTGGCACGAGGGAGGCTTCGTCTGCGTTGCCGGTCGCGACCATCACCGTGGTGAATCCCGCGCGCGATGCCGCCAGCACACACGGCAGGATGCCGTCGATCGGCCGCAGTCGCCCGTCGAGACCCAGTTCGCCGAGATGCAGCACGCTGTCAATCGACTCCACCCTGACCGTGCCCGCTGCTGCGAGTGCAGCGAGAGCGATCGCGAGGTCGAAGCCTGAGCCGTGCTTCGGAAGTGCGGCAGGCGAGAGGTTGACGGTGATCTTGCGGTTGGGCAGCCCGCATCCTGAATTGGTCGCCGCTGCGCGTACGCGATCTTTTGCTTCGCCGAGCGCCGCATCCGGCAGGCCGATCAGCACGAAGGCCGGGAGGTTGCTCGAGATGTCTGCCTCGATCTCGACCACGGCCCCGCGCAGACCGAGCAGCGACACCGACCAGGTGCGACCGATCGTCATCGGTGTCTCCAGAACATCAGAACACCCGCTCGAGATGCTCGACTTCGACCTCACCGACGGCAGGCATGATGATGCCGACCGCGTCGATTCTGATGCTGTTATGACTGCCGGGGTGGGCTTCGCACCAGGCGGCCGCGAGCCGCCGGAGCCTCGCGAGCTTGCTGGCCGTGATTGCTTCGAGGGGATGCCCGAATGCGACGCTCGACCGGGTCTTCACTTCGACGAAGACGAGTTCGTGGCCGTCTTGTGCCACGAGATCGATCTCGCCCTGGGGGCACCGCCAGTTGCGGTCGACGATGCACAGCCCCGCGAGTTCGAGGTATCTCGCGGCGACCGCCTCACCGCGAACACCCAGTGCATCTTTTGCTGCCATGCCTCGAGAGTGGCCGAGCGTGCGGCCACCGGGGTCTCGGGCGCCAAACCAGTGCCCTTCGACCCGGGCAGGCCGCTGTGGGGAACTAGTGGTGTGCCTCATCCCACCATCGGAGGGTGCGCATCGCGTGGAAGGTCAGCACCGGTCAGCACCGGCCAGTCCTGGAAATCGTTGATCGGAAGAAGGGTGCCGAGTACGGGCTTCAGCAGGAGACCAACGCGTTGGGTATTCGACATCTTCACCAGTGATGGATGCGATCGCCCTGTTCTCCTGTGGATAGACCGACCTGTGCTCCTACCTATTTCGACCGCGCTGTCAACCGGGTCGCCAACGTAGATGTCTCTGCCTAGCGTAAGAGCATGAACCCATCGACTACGGCAACGCAAACGTCCTAGGAGTGGTGATGCTGCCGATGGCCTTCCGTCCGACGTGACCTTCTCGTTGGACATTGATCAAGGAGACAATCGTGAAACGGTACTTTAAGGGGATTTTTGGGGCTTCCACCGTTGCGCTACTCGCTGCGGGAGTGCTCGGAGTAGGCGCAGCTCAGGCTCATAGTCCTCAATCCAACGGTTCTGACAAGACGGTCACATTGACTGCCAACCTCACCGAGCTAAACGACTCCGGGGCATCCGCCGTTGCAACCGCGGTAGTTCGTAACCAGAAGATCCAACACATCGAGGTGCACGCTTCGGGGCTCACACCAAACGCCCCGCACGCGCAGCACATCCACTATGGCGCGACAGCATTGCACGAGTGCCCCGCTGCGGCACTCGACGTCAACGGTGACGGTCGCCTCGACACCGCGGAAGGAACCCCGGCTTACGGGCCGGTCGTAGTGTCGCTGAATACGACGGGCGACACGACGCCAGCCAGCTTCCTCGACGTAAGCCGTTTCCCGGTTTCTGAGAACGGCAGCTACGACTACAGCCGCGACGGCATTCGGATCACCAAGGTGGCGGGAACGGGCACGGCTAAAGAAATTGCCGACGGCATCCGCGCGGGCGAAGGCGTCGTGGTGATCCACGGCGTCGACTACAACGGTAACGGCACGTACGATTTCAGCAGCGGTGCAAGCGAGCTTGACCCGAACCTGCCGGCTGAAGCGACCGACCCAGCCGCCTGTGGAGTCCTGCGCTAAGGATTCCGCCAAGAGCTGGCGTCGCGCTGGGTGCAGGCCCTGTTGAGCCCAGATCCGCCCTCGGATCCGGCATCAACGGGGCCTGTCGGCATTAAGCTGCCCCGCACGACGGAGTGGGCAAAAGACGATGGCGACGATGAGAGAGCGCTCCAGCCCGAGACCGGCAGCGGCGGTAGACAAGGTGCTATTCGTCGAGTGCGAGTTCCTTGGGCAGCTCGAGTTCTTTCGCCGAGAGCTCCTCGACGTTGACGTCCTTGAACGTCAGCACCCTGACGCTCTTCACGAAACGGTCTGAGCGGTAGACATCCCACACCCACACGTCATTCATCGTGAGCTCGAAGTAGAAGTCGTGCTCCGTGTCCTGGCGAACGAGCTCGACCTCGTTAGCAAGATAGAACCTGCGCTCGGTCTCGACCACATATCGGAACTGGCTCACGACGTCGCGGTATTCGCGGTACAGCGCAAGCTCGACCTCGCGGTCGTAGTCTTCGAACTCGTCTTCATCCATGCTGAGTCGAGTCTAATCCTTCACGAAGTCACCGTTGCGGCCGCGCGAGCGCAGCCACGTATGCCGGTGAAGCTCGGTCGCACCGAGACTCGCGATGGCTGCGAAATGCTCCGCGGATCCATATCCCTTATTGCCCTTCCATCCGTAGCCGGGCAGGGAGTCGTCTGCCGCGATCATCAAGCGGTCGCGATGCACCTTCGAGATGACGGATGCCGCAGCCACCGACGCGCAGTCCCGGTCGGCTTTGACCTGCGTGCGAACGCGCGGCGGGCTCGAGAGCGCCGGAGTCAGCCAGTCGAACGATCCGTCCAGCAGCACGACACAGTTCATGATGGATGCCCCCGACTCATGCAGGGAGGCCAGGGCGCGCTTGCCCGCGAGCCCCAGTGCCACCATAATGCCGAACGTGTCGACCTCTGCCGCCGTTGCGAGGCCCACTGCGGAGTGCAACGACCACTCCTGTGCGAGCGGCGCCAGGCTTTCGCGCCGCTTCTCACTGAGCATCTTCGAATCCCTCAGGCCCGTCGGTTGTGCGCCCACCCCGGGGCCGACCACCGACATCCCCACAGCGACCGGGCCCGCTATCGCTCCGCGCCCGACCTCGTCGCAGCCGATGACGAACCTGGCGCCGTCACCGTGAAGCTGGCGCTCGAGATCGAGTGTGGGATCAGCGACAGGCATTACTGCCCGGAGGTGCCGCTGCCGACATCGCGGAACGTCACCGGATAGTTGTCGAGCCAGGTCCAGCGGTCGACGGGCCAGCTGATGAGCAGGGCGCGCCCGACGATATTGCTCATCGGCACGAAACCGCCCGTCGGGTCGTCGCGGTGATACGCGGAGTCCGCCGAGTTGTAACGGTTGTCCCCCATCACCCAGAGCTTGTCTTCCGGGACGGTCACCTCGAAGTCATCACGCGTCGCCTTGGTGACGCCATCCGGCAGCAGGATGTAGGGCTCCTCGAGCGGGATTCCGTTGACCGTGATCTGGCCGAAGTCATTGCAGCACTTGATCGTGTCACCCGGCAGCCCGATGACACGTTTGATCAGGTGGTCGTTGCTGTCGGGCGCACTGAGACCCACGAAGCCGAGCACGGCATCCACCGCGCCGACGAAACCGTTCACCGGCACGTCGACCCTCGGGGGAAGCCAGTTGCCCGGATCACGGAAAACCACGACATCGCCATGCGCGATGGGGATGAGTCCGGGCTCGAGCTGGTTGACGATGATGCGGTCCTGCTGGATGAGGGTGCTGTTCATCGAGTCTGACGGGATGTAGAACGAGCGGATCAGGAAGGTCTTGATCAGAAACGAGATCAACAACGCTGCCAGGAAGATCAACAGGATGTCACGGAGAAAGATCCTCCATCCGCGACCGTTACGCGGTCGAGTCGCACCAGCGCCATCGGCAACGGCAGGCTGCACTTCACTTGTCATTAAACCCCTGAGCTCCCAGCAAGCATATGTTGCCGGGAGCTCAGGAAATGCTCACAACGCCGTCGACAATGGGGCCGACAGGCGATGCGCAGACTTAGAAGTCGCGCTTCTCTTTGATCTTCGCCTTCTTGCCGCGAAGAGCACGGAGGTAGTACAGCTTGGCGCGTCGAACATCACCGCGGGTGACGATCTCGATGTGGTCGATGACCGGGGAGTGAACCGGGAAGGTACGCTCGACGCCGATCTGGAAGCTGACCTTGCGAACACAGAACGTCTCGCGGACGCCCTCGCCGGAACGGCCGATAACGACACCCTGGAATACCTGGATACGTGCGCGCGTGCCTTCGATGATGTTGACGTGCACCTTGACGTTGTCACCGGCGCGGAAGTCCGGGATGTTGTCTTTCAGTGACGGTGCATCGACTGCGTCGAGAATATGCATGGAGTTTTCGCTCTCTGCGCCCGCCACAGGCCGAACGCGTGTTCAGTAGAAAAAATGGAGTGTGTGCCCGGTGAATCTCCGAAGAGACCAACCGAAACCCCTGTGGCAGAGCCGGATGTGGGCACAAGCGTTCATTCTCGCACATCTGGCACACCTACGGCTACTTCGTGGGCCATCTCGCGAGGCCGCAACCGGGCACGCCGTACTATCGGACGAGTGATAGAACTACGCACCCTCGCCGAGATCGAGCAGATGCGCGCCGCCGGAAGATTCGTGGCGAGTGTACTGGAGGCCACGGCCGCGGCATCCATTGTCGGCAAGAACCTGATAGCTCTCGACAAGCTGGCCCATGACATGATTCGCAAGGCCGGCGCCGAAAGCTGCTACATCGACTACCACCCATCGTTCGGCGCGTCGCCCTTCGGAAAAGTGCTGTGCACCTCGGTCAACGACGCGGCACTTCACGGGCTCCCGCACGACTACACCCTGCGTGACGGCGACCTGGTCTCGCTCGACTTCGCTGCGTCCGTGAACGGATGGGTCGCTGACTCGGCCATCAGCTTCGTTGTGGGTACTGCCGCCCCGGAAGATACGGCTCTCATCGATACCACCTCTCGCGCGCTCGATGCAGGAATCGCGGCGGCGACTGTCGGCAACAGGGTGGGCGACATCTCGGCCGCGATCGGCGCCGTCGCGCACGCGGACGGCTACAGCGTCAACGTCGACTTCGGTGGCCACGGCGTGGGTCGCACGATGCACGGTGACCCGCATATCCCGAACGATGGCAGGCCGGGCCGGGGTCTCCCCCTGCGCGCCGGGCTCGTGTTCGCGATCGAACCGTGGCTCATGATCGGCACAGACCGGATCTTCACCGATCCGGATGGCTGGACCCTTCGCAGCGAAGACGGATCCCGCGCCGCACACGCCGAGCACACCGTCGCGATCACCGAGAACGGCCCCATCGTGCTGACCGCGCGCCGCTAGCGACAGCTGGACGGCTACGACAGCAGGTCTGGTCTAACCCGACGGGTTCTCTCGAGTTGCTGCTCGAGCCGCCATGCTGCGATCGCCCCGTGGTTGCCGCTGAGAAGCACCGGCGGCACATCGAGGTCGCGCCACCGCGCGGGCTTCGTGTAGCTCGGGTATTCGAGGAGCCCACCCTCGTGGCTCTCCTCGTCGAGGCTCGCGGCGTTGCCGATCACCCCGGGCACGAGTCGACCGACGGCCTCGATCATCGCCATGACGGCTACCTCACCGCCGTTCAACACGTAGTCACCGAGGCTGATCTCACGGACGCGAGCTCTCGACCTCGTGGAGTCGATCACTCGCTGGTCGATTCCTTCGTACCGGCCGCAGCCGAACACCAGCCTGGGCTCCAGGGCGAGCTGACGCGCCGTGGCCTGGGTGAACACCTCGCCTGCTGGTGAGGGGAAGATGACGACGGATGACTCGACCACGACGGAATCGAGCGCCTCCCCCCACGGCTCGGGTCGCATCACCATGCCGGCGCCCCCGCCGTAGGGTGTGTCATCCACCGTGCGATGCCTGTCGTGGGTGAAGTCACGCAGGTTGTGCACGTCGACGTCGATCAGCCCGGACTGGCGTGCCCTGCCGAGCAGGGAGACATCGAGTACCCCGAAGAATTCCGGGAAGATCGTGACGATGTCGATCTTCACGGCTAGTTTCCGGTGGTGGACTCGGCCTCATCGGGCACGTCGTCCGCGATCTCCTCGAACAACCCCAGTGGAGGCGTGACGGTCATGGTGCCAGCCTCGATGTCGACCGAGGCGACAATCGCCTTGACGAACGGGACGAGCACATCGCCGGTCGGAGTGTCGACGGTGATCAGGTCCTGGGCCGGGAAGTGGTCGATCTGTGAGATCGTGCCGACCTTTGCGCCATCTCGCATCACGGCGAGCCCGATGAGCTGGTGGTCGAACCACGCATCCTCTTCGTCGGATTTCTCTGCCGGATCGTGTTCGATCCAGAGGATGGCCTTGATGAGAGTCTCGGCCGTCGAACGGTCGAGCACGCCAGCGAAGAAAGCGACGGGCTGGGCGTTATAGAACTTGAGCTCGATGAGCTCGAGAGTTTTGCCGTGCCAGTCTGAACTGGTCGGCACCTGCAGGGAGAACACGGCGCCCGGAACGAAACGTCGTTCCGGGGCATCCGTGTAGAGCTCGACCTTGATGGCGCCTTTGAGGCCGTGCGCCTTGGTCAGGCGCCCCACCCTCAATTGCGATTTGCTCGGCTTCGGGATCGCCTGTTCGGCACCCGAACCCTGCACCTCGCCGTCTTTCGACGTCGTGGATTTCGCTGGGGCGACCTTGTGCTCTGACACCGTGACTGTCTAAGCGTCGGTGTCGACCACGTCGACGCGCACGCGCTGGCCATCGGCGAGAGCCGAGATCAGGGTGCGTAGCGCCTTCGCGGTACGGCCTGCGCGCCCGATGACACGGCCGAGGTCTTCGGGGTGCACGCGCACCTCGAGGACATCACCGCGCTGCGAGCTTTTTGCGACGACCTGGACCTGGTCGGGGTGATCGACGATCCCCTTGACCAGGTGTTCGAGAGCAGGCGCGAGCATGGGCTACGCCTTGTCGGCGTTTGCTGCGGCTTCCTCGGCGGCGGGCGCCTCGGTGGCCACGGCAGCGGACGCGTCAGCGTCGACGGGAGCCTCGGCGGGCTTTTCAGCAGGCTTCTCGGCCTTGGGCTTGAGGACCGGCTTCTTCTTCTCGTCGGCCTGGAAAGCTTCTTTGGCTTCCTTGGTCTTCACGGTGCTGACGGCGTTCTTGTCGCCCTTGAAGATTCCCCAGTCGCCGGTGAGCTTCAGGATGGCCTCGACCTGCGGGCTCGGCTGTGCGCCGACACCCAACCAGTACTGGGCGCGCTCTGAGTTGACCTCGATGAACGACGGCTCCTCGGTGGGGTGATACTTGCCGATCTCCTCGATCGAGCGACCGTCGCGCTTGTTGCGTGAGTCGGCGACGACGATGCGGTAGTACGGCGCGCGGATCTTACCCATGCGCTTGAGACGAATTTTGACGGCCACAATGCTCCTGTTGGTGTGTAACTCTTGAAGAGTTGGTTTTGGTGGCGAACCGCTAGCCGTGAGCGTGGGGGCACACTCGGCACAAAAGCTCTGATGGATTCCACTCGCGCCTGATTAGAGGGTCGGGCTGCGAAGGACTCGACTCGCTATTCTGCCACGGTTTTGCCCGGACCGGTACCGAGCAGTACAGCAGGCGGTGTACGCGGGCGCCGGCGGGACAACGCGACCCCCACGAGACAGACAGCCCCGCCCACCACCGCGAGTGCCGCCGGCACCTCGCCCAGCACGACCAGGCCGAGCACGATCACGATCGGGGGCACGAGGTAGGTGGTAATTCCCAGTTGGCCGGCGGGCATCCTCGAGAGTGCGTAGGCCCAGGTCGTGAATGCAAGCGCGGTCGGCACGGCACCGAGATAGATCACGCCGAGGATGGCGCTGGCCGGGGCATCCATCGCCTCACGAAGCAAGTCTGCGGAGAACGGCAGGCAGGCCACCATGCCGATCACGCACCCCAGCCACGTGACCTGGGTGTGGGGAAGTCGCCTCAGTGCGGGCTTTTGCAGCAGCACTCCGACCGTGTACGCCAGCGCTGCGGCGAGGCACCAGATGATGCCGCTGCCGTCACCGACACGCGATGCGCCAGAACCGATGCCGATCAGGATGACGCCGAACAGGGCGACACCGGCTCCGACGGCCAGCCACTTCGGGATGCCCTCCCCCAGGAAGACGCCAGCGCCGAGCGCCATCAGCACGGGCCCGATGCCGACGATCATCGCCGTGGTGCCAGCGTCGAGGGTTTGCTCGGCGATATTGAGGGCGACGTTGTATCCGCCGAACCACAGCACACCGAATCCAGCCATCAGCAGCCATTCGCGACTCGTCGGCCGCACCCATGCACCGCCCGCGAGCGCGATGATGCCGAGCACGATGGCCCCAACCACGAGTCGTCCGAGCGCAAGCGCACCGCCGGAGATGAACTCGCCGGTGCCCCTGATCACGATGAACGCGCTGGCCCAGGCGAGCACCGTCACCACCATGGCCAGAACCACGCGGCGACCGGGACCCTCGGCGATGCTATCGATGCTCACCTCGACAGGCTAACGACCACGACCGGCCTCGAACGCGACCGGCGGGAGGATGGCGAGAGGATGGCGGGAAGTCGACGAAGTCTGCGCAATTTTCACTATGACGCTTCGTTACGCGCTCCCAGCCATCCTCTCGGGGAAAGTGCATAAGTTCAGAGCACACCATACCGAGGAGGCACCGCCATGAGCAGCACCCAAAGCGTCACGAGCATCCAGTCGAGCGTGACCGAATTCAACACAGGCTTCAACGAGGCCGTGGGGCCCGCGCTGGCCGAGGTGTTCGCGCTCGAGCAGCAGGACCTCGTGACTGCAGGCCTCCCGGCCACGGTCGTCTCCCCCGGCGACACCCTTCCGGAGGCAACCCTGCTGCGTGCCGACGGAACCACCGTCAGCCTGTCGGACGAGCTCGCCGGTTCCCCCGCCGTCCTGGTCTTCTACCGGGGCGCGTGGTGCCCCTACTGCAACATCACCCTCAAGCACTACAACGAGAACCTCGCACCGGTGCTCGCCGGGCGCGGCGTCCGACTCATCGCCATCAGCCCGCAGACGCCCGCCGGAACCGAAGCCGCGATCCTCAAGGACGACCTTTCCTTCAGCGTGTTCTCCGATCCTGGCAATGCCCTCGCCAGCACATTCGGCATCGTCACGGCACCCAGTGCCGGAGCCCAGGATGCTCACGGGCAGCTCGGTTTCGCCGTCGCAGACAGCAACGCTGACGCCACGGCTGCCATCCCCTTCCCGACGGTGCTCGTCATCGGGGCCGACGGAGTCGTCACCTTCGCCGACGTCCACGTCGACTACACGAGGCGCACCGAGGTGCCGGTCATCCTGGAAGCCGTCGAGGCGCTCTAACGGAGAGATGCTGCCCGGGACTCCCGGGCAGCATCTCCTGATCGGCTTTCGCGACTGGCTTTCGCGACTGGCGCTCGCGACTGGCGCTCGTGATCGCCGCTCGTAAACCACTCTCGCGATCGGCAATCGGAACCGGCTCTCGCGGCCGGCTCAGCCGTTCTGGGCGTCGCGCCAGGCGAGCCAGCGCTTGACCTCGGAGAAGTCATAGTCGGGCCCGGTGATCCCGAGCGTGAACAATGTCACACCGTGCGCAAGCAGTGCGTCGGCATCGGCTTCGGCCCGGCCGCGGAGTTCGTTCGAGATCTCTATCTCGCTGACATCGCGGCCGACGGCGGCGCCATGCTCTGCCAGGATGGCGAGCTTGCGTTCGAGGACGTCCGGGGCGGCGAAGCTGTGCCAGATGTCAGCGTGCTGCGCCACAATCCTGAGGGTTTTCTTCTCGCCGCCACCGCCGATGAGCACGGGGATCGTGCGGGTTGGGGCGGGGTTGAGCTTCGCCCAGCGCTGCTCGATCCTGGGCAGGGCCTCGGCCAGGGCATCCAGCCGCTGCCCGGCCGTGCCGAACTCGAAGCCGTACTCGTCATAGTCGCGCTCGAACCAACCCGATCCCGTACCGAAAATGAAGCGGCCGGTGCCGGTGGCTCCCGCGCTGATGTGGTCGATGGTGCGGGCCATGTCGGCCTGCAGGTCGGCGTTGCGGTAGCTGTTGCAGTTGACGAGGGTGCCGAACTCGACGCGGCTGGTCAGCTCGGCCCACGAGGCCAGCTCGGTCCAGGCCTCGAAATGCAGGCCGTCCGGTTCGCCGGTGAGCGGAAAGAAGTGATCCCAGTTGAACAGGATGTCGACGCCGAGCTGCTCGAGCTCCTGCACAGCAGCGCGGATCGTGGCGTAATCGGCGTGCTGCGGCTGGACCTGGACGCCCAGTCTGATCGTTCGTGTCGTCATAGGTTCAGACTACGACGGCCTCCAGGCTGTGACGGCCCTCACACCAGGCCGGCCCTCACACGAGGCCAGCCCTCACACCAGGATGATCAGCGGCCGAGAAACTTCTGCAGGCTGGCGAGTTCTTCTTCGGAGGGGCCGCCCGGCGTGGAGCCGAGACCGAACCCCGATCCGGCCGCAGCCGTCGGCTTCGGCGCAGCCAGGGCAGCGTTCTCCGCTGCTCGCTTGGCAGGGTTACCCGACTTCGAACCCTTCTTCTTGGGCTGCTGCTTCGACGATCCGAACTTCTGCCCGGGGATCGGGCCCATGCCTGGAATCTGCGGCGTTCCACCACGGGCCACGGTCTTCATCATCTTGGCCGCCTGCTCGAAGCGGTTGACGAGGCCGTTGACCTCGGTGACGGTGGTTCCCGACCCGCGAGCGATGCGCACGCGACGGGATCCATTCAGCAGCTTGGGAACGCGCCGTTCCTGCAGGGTCATCGACTGGATGATCGCCTCGGTGCGCGTGATCTCGGATTCGTCGAAGTTCTCGAGCTGCTCGCGCATGCCCTTCGCGCCCGGCAGCATGCCGAGCATGTTCTTGATGGAGCCCATGTTCTTGAGCTGCTGCATCTGCACGAGAAAGTCTTCGAGGGTGAAAGTGTCTGTCGCGAACTTCTCGGCGATCTTGAGCGACTCTTCTTCGTCGAAGTTCTTCTGCGCCTGCTCGATGAGGGTGAGGATGTCACCGAGGTCGAGGATGCGGCTCGCCATGCGATCCGGGTAGAACGGCTCGAAGTCGTCGAGCGACTCACCCGTGCTCGCGAACAGGATCGGGCGTCCTGTCACACTCGCGACGGAGAGTGCTGCTCCACCCCTGGTGTCGCCGTCGAGCTTGGAGAGCACGACACCCGTGAAATCGACGCCGTCCTGGAAGGCGCGAGCTGTGGTGACGGCATCCTGTCCGATCATCGCGTCGATGACGAAGAGCACCTCGTCAGGATCGACAGCCTTGCGGATGTTGGCAGCCTGCTTCATCATTTCGGTGTCGATACCGAGTCGACCCGCGGTGTCGACGATGACCACGTCGTACTGCTTGCGATTAGCTTCCTTGATCGCGTCTTTGGCTACCCTCACCGGGTCGCCCTTGCCATTGCCGGGCTCGGGTGCGTACACGGCCACCCCGGCCTGCTCACCCACGACCTGAAGCTGCGTGACGGCGTTGGGTCGCTGGAGGTCGGCCGCGACCAGCATGGGGGTGTGGCCCTCTGACTTGAGCCACTTCGCGAGCTTGCCGGCGAGCGTGGTCTTACCTGCGCCCTGGAGGCCGGCGAGCATAATGACGGTCGGCCCGGTCTTGGCGAACTGGATTCGACGGGCCTCGCCCCCGAGGATCGCCACGAGCTCGTCGTTGACGATCTGCACGACCTGCTGGGCCGGGTTCAGGGACTTTGAGACCTCATCGCCGAGTGCACGATCACGCACGCGCCCGGTGAAGTCCTTGACGACTTCGAGCGCCACGTCGGCCTCGAGCAGGGCGCGCCGGATCTCCCGCACGGTGCCATCGATATCTGCGGGGCTGAGTTTGCCCTTGCCGCGCAGGTTTTTGAACGTATCGGCGAGGCGATCAGTGAGGTTTCCAAAAAGTGCCATGGTGAGGCCAGTTTAACTGCTCGCCAGCGCGGAGATCTCACCCGCTAGCCTGAATCCATGGCTCTCATCGTTGCGTATGCCGGAATGTCGCCCACCATCGCAGATTCCGCGTGGGTCGCGCCCAATGCGACCCTCATCGGCCGGGTCACGCTGGGCGAGCGCGCGAGCGTGTTTTACGGTGCCGTGCTGCGCGCCGACGTCGACTCGATCACGATCGGCGACGACACCAACCTCCAGGACAACGTCACCATTCACTGCGATTCCGGGAAACCGGCCTCCGTGGGCGCCCGGGTGAGCGTCGGACACGGCGCGATCCTGCACGGCTGCACCGTCGAAGACGACAGCCTGGTCGGGATGGGCGCAACGGTGCTCAACGGCGCAGTGATCGGGACAGGATCCCTCGTGGCGGCCGGTGCCGTGGTGCTCGAGGGCACCGTAGTTCCGCCGGGGTCGCTCGTGGCGGGGGTACCTGCGAAGGTGCGACGTGAGCTGACCGAAGGCGAGAAGGCGAGCATCCGGGACAACGCGAGTCACTACCTCGACATCAGCGCCGGCCACAGGCTCGCTTCGGAGGGTTAGCCGACCAGCCCCTGCACGAAGACATGGGGCGTGAAGCCCGTCAGGTCGCCGATTCCCTCACCCTGGCCGACCAGCTTGATCGGGATGCCGGTCTTCTCCTGCACAGCGAGCACGAACCCGCCCTTGGCCGAACCGTCGAGCTTGGTCAGCACGAGCCCGGTGACTCCGGCGTGCTGGATGAACGCCTCGGCCTGCGAGAGCCCGTTCTGGCCGGTCGTGGCGTCGAGCACGAGCAGTACCTCGGCGATCTCGGTCTGCTTCTCGACGACGCGGCGGATCTTGCCGAGCTCATCCATCAGCCCACTCTTGGTCTGCAGCCGGCCCGCCGTGTCGATCAGCACGATCTCGATGCCTTCCCGCTGGGCACGCTCGACGGTCTGGAAGGCGACGGATGCCGGATCCTGGCCCGGCTGCTGCGGGCGCACGATCTCGGCTCCCCCACGCTCGGCCCACGTTGCCAGCTGCTCGACGGCGGCCGCCCTGAAGGTGTCCGCCGCCCCGACCACGACCGTGCGACCGTAATTGGTGAGGAACTTCGCGAACTTTCCGATCGTCGTCGTCTTGCCGACCCCGTTGACGCCGACCACCAGCACGACCGCCGGACGGTTGCTGAGGTGCAGCGTCGGATCGAGTTTCGCGAGGCGTTCTTCGAGGGTCTCGCGGAGCATCCTTTTGAGGTCTACGGGATCCGTCGTGCGGTATTTCACCACGCTCGCGCGCAGCTCGTCGATGACCGATTCGGTGATGTCGGGCCCGAAGTCGGCGGAGATGAGGGCGTCTTCGAGGTCATCCCATGTGGTGTCGTCGATGGTGGGGCGCGCGAACATGCCCTTGAGCGCGCTGGAGAGAGACCACGGTGATGCCATGCTCCAAGGGTATCGCTGGGCAGACGCGCAGTGCAGACGCGCAGTGCAGACGCGCAGTGCAGACGCGCAGTGCAGACGCGCAGTGCAGACGCGCAGTGCAGACGCGCAGTGCAGACGCGCAGTGCAG
>NZ_BMLC01000003.1:0-59075 GCF_014645015.1 Salinibacterium xinjiangense | reverse complement strand
GTGGAAACGCGCAGTGGAAACGCGCAGTGGAAACGCGCAGTGGAAACGCGCAGTGGAAACGCGCAGTGGAAACGCGCAGTGGAAACGCGCAGTGGAAACGCGCAGTGGGTAGCGTAACCGGGAGGTCGTCGTCATGCTTGGATCATGTCCAGGAGACTGCTCGCCCCGCTTGTCGCCAAGCTGATTGCCCCGCTGATCGCCGTCGCGCTCCTCGCCGGATGCGCGAGCACGCCTCCGGCCGCCGAGGTTGCGCCAGTCGAGGTCGCACCATCCGACTCATCGCCAGTCGATCTCGTCAACCTCTGGAGGGTGACCGACGCCGACGGCGAGTCCGCAGAAACCTGGCTGCGGCTCGATGTAGGCGAGTTCCAGCTCTGGCGCGACTGCGGCATGATCATGGGATCGTGGCGCGCCTCCAACGGCCTCATGCTCGCTTCCGCGTTTGGCTCCTCCGGAACCTGCGCTACCGAGACCCTGCCTGTGGTCGGATGGCTCGAGTCAGTCGAACTCTTCGTGAAGACCGCTGACGGCTTCATGCTGGTGGATGCCGCTGGCTCACCCGTGGCGTCACTCACGATCGACGGCGCTCCTGACCCCATCCCGGATGCGGCAGACTTCTACGCCGAACCTCCCAAGGTCACCGATGACACCCGCGCGTATTTCGCCGCGGCCGATCCACTTCCCTCTTCGCTCACCGTCGCCTCCCACGAGGGGCAGTGGGCGGCCGAGGGCACGGATGTCTCCACCGGCGCCGGGGTCGAGTTCGCCGCCGATGGCACGTGGACCGGTTCTGATGGATGCAACGGCGGATCTGGGCGTTGGGCCGCTGACGCGAGTGGCGGATTCCTCGCAACCTCCGGCGTATCCACTCTCATGGCGTGCGAAGGTGCGTCCGTGCCCAGCTGGGTGGCCCAGGCCCAACTCGCGGGATTCGATGGCGACGTCCTGGTGCTGCTCGACCGTGACGGCGCCGAGCTCGGACGGCTGGTGAAAGGCTGAGCACGAGGTCGGTTCACAACCCTGTCAGACTGGTGACTAACCCCGAGGAGAACATCCGTGACGTACGCCTTCATCCGCCATGGCCAGACAGACTGGAACCGCGATCTGCTGTTCCAGGGCTCGAGTGATATCCCGCTGAATGATCTCGGCAGGCAGCAGGCCGCGGAGGCCGCGACCATCCTGGCCGGCGGCGACTGGACGGCGATCGTGTCGTCCGGGCTGCAGCGCGCGCGCGAAACCGCTCGGATCATCGCCGCCGAGCTCGGGATCGAGCTCGGGCCGGCCTATCCGGAGCTCGCCGAGCGCGACTACCGTTCGCTCGAGGGCACCTCGACAGAAGAGGCGCTGCAGCGCTGGCCCGACCGCCAGTACCCGGACGCAGAGAGCGTCGTCTCTGTCGTGGAGCGTGGTCGCGCGGGGCTCGCCCGCATCGCCGCAGATTACCCCGGCGAGAACGTCGTGATCGTCTGCCACGGCACGATCATCCGGTACACGCTCGCGGCCCTGGCCGGGCGACCGCTCGACGCTATTCACAACGGATCGATTTCGACCTTCAGGCTCGACGGCGACGAGTGGGATGTGCTCACCGTCAACGGGCAACCACTCGATTCCACCGCCGATCGCAACTAGCTCGCTGCGGCCGCGATCCGCTGGCCGACGACCGCGCTGATGCCGTCGGCGCGCATGCTCACGCCGTACAGGGCGTCTGCGATCTCCATCGTGCGCTTCTGGTGCGTGATGACGATGAGCTGGGATGTCTCGCGCAGGTCCTGGAAGATGGTGAGCAGCCGCCCGAGGTTGGCATCGTCGAGCGCCGCCTCGACCTCGTCCATGATGTAGAACGGGCTGGGGCGCGCCTTGAAGATCGCGATCAACAGCGCAACGGCCGCCAGGGATCGCTCGCCACCACTGAGCAGCGAGAGCCGTTCGATTTTCTTGCCTGCAGGCTTCACGCTGACCTCGATACCCGTGGTGAGCAGGTTCTCAGGGTCGGTCAGGTGGATGCTGCCCGTGCCTCCCGGGAACAGCACGGGGAAGACTTCGTTGAACGCCGCGCGAGTGTCGTCAAAGGCTGCGCCGAAGACATCCTGCATCTTCTCATCGATCTCCTCGATGATCGTGAGCAGGTCTTTGCGGGTGTTCGTGAGGTCGGTCAGCTGCTCCGTGAGGAACCTGTGTCGCTGCTCGAGCGCCTCGAATTCCTCCAGCGCGAGCGGATTGACCCGACCGAGCTGTGCAAGCTTGCGCTCGGCTGCGGCCAGCCGCGCCTTCTGTTCAGTGCGTACGAAGCGCCGGATGTTGTCGGCCGGGTTCCGAAATGACGGAGAACTGGGCGATTGCTCGCGAGCAGCATCCTGGATATCAGCCTGAGCCCTCGGGGAGTCCGTCATTTCGGAAGGAACGGGAACCTCGGGGCCGTACTCGGCCACGAGCACATCTTCGACCAGGCCGAGCTCGTTCCCCGAACGTTCGAGCAATGTGGAGAGGTGCAGCTTCTTCTCGTAGATCTGCATCTCGAGCCCGTGCACGTTCTCACTGACCGTGAACAGTCGCTGCCGCAGCGCGCCCTCTTCGCGGCGCAACTGCGCGAGCTCCTCGTTCTGGGCCGACCGCTCGGATTCCCTGGCTGCGAGTTGCACTCTCGCCTCAGACACCGAACGGTCTGCTGCGTCGAGCACGGCGGGAAGCGCCGCGATCACATCGGTCGCCGCAGAAACCTGTCGCTGCCGGATGATCGTCAATCGCGCCTGCTCTTCGGCTGCTGCGCGCTCGGCGATGAGCCGGGCGGCGAGAGCCTCAGCCCTGGCCCGCTCGGCCCTGACCCGCTCGCGAATCGTTTCCAATTGGATGCGCAGCTCCAGTTCGGCGCTGCGAGCCGCCTCCACCTCGTCGAGCACGCCCTCGCGCGCCGAGACGTCGAGCATGGGTCGCGGGGTCGAGGCGTAGTCATCGTGTGTCACGGTCGCGCGCTCCACGGCGGATTCGGCATCCTGAACCTTCTCGGCGGTGAGGTCAAGACCGTGCGACAGCCGGTCCCACTCGGCCTGAGCCGCGTCGAGCTGGATGCGGTACCGGGCAAGCTGTTCAGCTTGGGCGGCGAGTGCGGCGTCGTAATCCCGCAGAGCGGAAAGAGAGGTCGATGCTTCGACCTTCGAGGTCTCGAGCGCACCGCGACGCTCGGCCAGGGCGAACTTCGAGCGTTCGATCTGCGTGCTGACGACAGCAAGTTTGGTGGCCGCGGCATCACGCTCGGCGACGAGTTCGAGCCGCGAGCGTTTCGCACCGGACCCGCCGCGTAACACGAACCTCGTGAAGACGTCTCCCGAGCGCGTGACGACTGTTGCATCATCGATGTCGGCGAAGGCCGCTCGGGCGGTGTCCAGGTCATCTGCGATGTACACGTCGGCCAGCAGACCGAGCACTCCATTCGGGGCGGTCACGACGTCGATAGCGGCCCGCACACCCGGCAGGTTTCGCGAAGCGGCTGTCACTGCGGTCGCGGCGAGGACGACCTCGACGCGGCCGAAATCTTTCGCCGCAGAAACCTCCAGCGCCGAGAAGGCATTGTCCGCGTCATCCGCCAGCACCGCATCCGCGAGTGAGCCGAGGGCGGCCGCGATAGCAGCCTCGAAGCCCGGTTCGATCTTCACATGCTCGGCGACAAGCCCGCGGATGCCGGGGAGCTTCGCGCCGACGAGGGCACTGGAGCCGTCTTTCTGGTCGACCGCAAGCGATAGTGCCGAGCTTCGCGCGGCGAGCGCATCGCGTTCACGTTCAGCGGCGTGCAGTTGGTCGCGCAGAGTCTCGATGTCGACCTGCACCAGCGCCACCAGCGCCTCGGCGGCCTCATACGCGGCATCGAGCGAGCCGTCGCCCTCGTCGGCGGTTGCGGCCGTCGCTTCGAGCGCAACGAACTGGGTGCGTGAGGTGTCCCGACGCTGCTCGGCCTGCTCCATCGCGTTCTGCTGGCGCAGCAACTCGCCCCGGGCTGCGGCGAGTGTGGAACGGGTCACATCGACGCGGGACGCGAGACCGGCGAGTTCGAGCTCGTGACGAGAGACGAGCGCGCTCTGGGCCGAGATCTCGTCGTCCAGCGAATCCAGTGACGCTTTTGCCGTAGCGGACGCCGCAGCGGCGATGCCCACGGCCACCTCCGCGTCGGCGACCCCCGCCGCCAGCCGCTTCGCCTCATCCTGCGCCTCGGTGACGGAGGCCTGGCTCACGGAGTTGCCGAGAGACGGCCCCTCACCCTGTTGACCGAGTAGCGCGAGCCGCTGGTTCGCGAGCGTATAGAGGTTGCGCAGTCGCTCCTGAGCAGACTCCAGCCCGAACGCGGTGCGGCGCGCGAGGTCGACCGCGTCACCGACCTGCGCGTGCTCCAGCCTGCCCTCGCGCAGCTTCGCCTGGTCGAGCTGCTCCTGCAGCACGATCCGCTCTGTCTTTCGTTCGGACTCGCTGCGACTGAAGCCGGTGATCGCGGCCCGGAGCTCGACCACCTCGTCCGCGAGAAGTCGCGCCCTGGCATCCCGCACGATCGACGCGATGGATACCGCCTCCTTCGCGATCTCGGCCTGCTGGCCCAGCGGCTTCAGTTGGCGCCTGATTTCCCCGGCGAGGTCAGATAGTCGCAGCAGGTTCGCCTGCATCGCATCGAGCTTGCGGATCGTCTTCTCTTTACGGCGACGGTGCTTCAGGATGCCGGCGGCCTCCTCGATGAACCCGCGCCGCTCCTCCGGTGTCGCGCGGAGGACGGCATCCAGCTGGCCCTGCCCGACGATGACGTGCATCTCGCGGCCGAGACCGCTGTCGCTCAGTAGCTCCTGAACGTCAAGAAGCCTGCACTGGTCACCGTTGATCGCGTACTCGCTGCCGCCGTTTCGGAACAGTGTTCGACTGATCGTGACCTCGGAATACTCGATCGGCAGGGCGCCGTCGGCATTGTCGATGGTGAGGATGACCTCTGCCCGCCCGAGCGGCCCTTTGGTCGCCGTTCCAGCGAAGATGACGTCTTCCATCTTGCCGCCGCGGAGGGTCTTGGCCCCCTGCTCCCCCATGACCCAGGCCAGGGCATCCACCACATTGGATTTGCCTGAACCGTTCGGACCGACGACACACGTGACACCCTGCTCGAAGGCGAAAGTCGTCGGCTGCGCGAAAGACTTGAACCCCTTCAGGGTCAGGCTTTTCAGGTACAAGTCGCCGCCCTTCAGTGGTCTCGGATGCTGCAACCACGGTACCGGAGCGCGGAGCCCAGACCGCGACACCGCCCTGAACGGGTTCACGCCGCATGGTGGCCCCAGCATGCCACCCCTACCGCGGGACCGGCTCCGGGAATCGCCGAGATCGCGAGCCCGATCTCCGATCACCGATCACCGTCGATCGCGCGGGCACCGATCCTGGTCGACTCCATCACGATCAGAAACTTGAGAGGTGGTGAACTCTTCTGGTCACGTAATCGTGCCGGGTGAGGATGCATTCAGCCAGCGCGTTGACCATACTCTTTGTTCATGAAGCTAAAACCCAGCGCCGCGATTGCTCTCGCTGTGGCAACTTTGTTCGCTCTCAACGCATGCGCGCTTGCGACAACCACAGAGCCCACCCGCCCGTCCAACGGGATGCCGACCACCACGGAGCCCACCGCAGGGCCGAGTGTTACGGCTACGACTCGTCTTGTCATCTCCGCAATTACCCTCGACGCTTTTGTTGGGGACACACTCGTCCACTCCTGGGCGCACCAACCTCATGACCCAGGGTCGGTTGTTGCCCTGACCGAGATCTTCGGAGGTGCACCTGCGATCGAAACCATCAATGAAAGCTTCGAAGGCGGCTTCGTCGCCCGAACGACGGCAACATGGACAGGGTTTCAGATCGCCTGGTATCCAGACGGCCCATTTACTGAGACGACGGTCAGCACCACGGTAGCGAAGGTGGGCGAGGTGGAGATTTCGAGCTTCGAGGGCAGCACCGTCGGTGACGACCTCCAGGCTCTAGCCCAGGAATACCCAGATTTTGCATTCAACGAATTCGGTGTCCTCGGAATAACTGTCGGGCGTTCTCCTTCGCCCAACCCGGACGTGCCATTCCCAGAGAATTGGGTCGCCGTGGAGGTCTCCGGAACGGCACCCTTCGACAAAGTCACCCGCATCATCGCCCCGGATCGGAATTATGGGATCTGAATGCCGTCGGCACCTGTGATGCGACTATGAGAATCACTCGTCGCCATTTTGTCTTTCTCATCGCGCTGACACTGCCGATGGTCGGTTGCGCGAGCACAACGCCAGCGTCGACCTCGACGTCCGTTCCGACTCCCCTCGTCGAGGCGGCCAGTCCGACCCCAGCCCCAGCCCCAACGGTCGCCCGGGTCTCGGTTCTTGCCGACGCGATCAGGGTCATAGATTCCACGGGCACGATAGTGGATACTGTCGACTACTTCACAGCCCCGGTTGAGGTACTGCGAGTGCTGACCGACGCGTTCGGTTTCGCACCCGACAGCGTGATCCCTGAAGAATGTGCCTGCGATGGCCGCTTCCGCCTCGAGCACAACTGGGACGGCTTCCTCCTCGGGGAAAGAAACACCTCCGGCGACAGCAATACGCCCGGGGAGCCTCCATACGCTCCCGTAACAACGGTCTGGGTGACTGCCCCGTCCGTTCGCGGAGTCATCGTCGACACAGTCGACCACGCCAGGGTCGGGGATGATGTATTGGCTCTCCCAGCGGATGATCCGGCTTTTGCAGAGCACTACAGCGTTCCTTATCAACCTGATCGGACTTATTTTCACATGGGGACCATCGCGCTCCCGGACGACCAAGCTCGTTTTGGAGCCAGCGGTTCGAATCTTTCGTATTCGGTTGTCGTCACGTCGACTGCGGGCGAAGGGGTGGTCTCCAGGATCATCGCGCCGGTCAGCAACGGATTCGGTCTATAGCCTCAACCCTCTTCGTGTGTCGACACAGTGCCGCGAGGTCGTATTTTGGACGGCTGCCGATCGGTGGCATCCACTACACAGCACCAGGGGAGCCACCGCCGTGACCACGTTCACCATCGACGAGGTGACGATCCCCAGCGGTATTGCTGATCCCGGAGCCGTCGACTTCATCGAGGCTATCGACCTCGGCAATGCCGTCAACGCCCTCGGCTACGGCACGACGGACATCAACTACGAACCCGCTGAGGAGTTGCCGCACTTTCTCAACCCCCACGAACCGATGACGCTACTCGTGGCCAGGGTCGACGGTCGCATGGCCGGTCGCGGTATCTATGAAACCCAGACCGGTGAGGATGCGGATTCGGCGTGGCTGGCCGCACAGGTGCTGCCCGAGTTTCGCGGGCTCGGCATCGGCACCGCCCTCGCGGAGGCCGTCGAAACGATGGCGGCATCCGCGGGCAAGTCGAAAGCGCTCGTCTACACGCCGATTCCACCGATGAGCGGCGAGCAGCTGACACCGCCCACCGGATTCGGGTCTGTCGTTCGCGACCACGCAGCTACCCGCTTTCTGCTGCGACGCGGCTACCGGCTCGAACAGGTGGAACGGGCGAGCAGGCTCGGGCTGCCCGTCGACGGTCTCGCGACGCGCCTGGCTGACGCCGAGCAGTCCAGTGGCGTCGACTACGTTCTGCGCTACTGGGAGGGGCGCACTCCGGAACGCTGGCTCGAAGGCTTCGCCCACCTTGCCACTCGGATGAGCACGGATGCCCCCTCCGCGGGTCTCGAGGAGCCCGAGGATGTCTGGACCGTCGAGCGCGTGATCGAGTTCGACGATCGCAACGCCCGCCTCAACCCCCGACGACGAGTGGTCGCCGCCGACGAGCACCTGCGTAGCGGCAGCCTGGTCGGATTCACGGTGTTGTCGGTTCCGCAACAGCTCGTCCGCGCAGTGGACCAGTACGCCACGCTCGTGCTGCGTGAGCACCGCGGGCACCGGCTCGGCATGTTGCTGAAGGTCGCGAACCTGGAGCACCTCGAACGAGTCGCGCCGGGGCATCCATCGGTCATCACCTTCAACGCTGAGGAGAACCGCCACATGCTCGATGTCAATGAAGCGGTCGGCTTCGTGCCGATCGCCAGCGAGAGTGCCTGGCGAAAGGATCTGGTCTGATCTGCACGAGGTGTCGACCTGCCGCAGGGTGTCGACCAGCCGTGCGGCTGGTCGAGGTTCGGAAGACGACGGACGTCTCGAACGTGCCCCCGGGGGCAAAATTATCCGCGGCGCTGGGCCGGGGTGCGACAGCGGTGCCGAAGGGTCGTTAGGGTTATCGGGTGGTCATTGATGGAAAAGCGAGTCTCTCGATCAAGAGCCTCACGCACACAGCAGCAGCGGTGACCGCAGTGCTCGGGCTCGAGCCCACGGCGACCGCCGAACTGGGTGACCCTGTGGGTCGGGTTCGCACCGGGTCCGACGGCAAGCCGTCCATGCGCGAACGCACCCACTCGATCTGGGTTCTGGATTCGCCCGAGATGCTCTCGGCGGAGGAATCCGATTTCTCCAGCGTGCATGGGCTCATCGAGACGCTGCAGCCCAAACGCACAGCGCTCGACAAGCTGCGCGAGCACTACTTCATCGAGATCGCCTGGAACGGCTACTCCGACCGGATGCAGGCCGGATTTCTCATCCCCGCAGACCTGCTCGCCGCAATGGGCGCGCTCGGCATCGACTTTCACGGCCAAGTGTTCTTCAAGCAGACCGGCAGCGGCGACGAGAGCTAACGCACCCGCTGGCAGAAGCCGCAGAAGTGCGACCCACGGTTCATGAATGATTCGCGGATGATGGGCCTCCCGCATCGCGGGCACGGCTTGCCCTGCTGCCCGTAGGCGTTGAGCGAGTGGGCGAAGTAGCCTGACTGGCCATTGACGTTCAGGTATTGCGCATCGAAACTGGTGCCACCTTCCGCCAGCGCCCTGCGAAGAACCAGCCGAACCTCGGCGAGCAGGAGCTTCGCCCTGGGGCGACTGAGGGTCGCCGTCGGCTGGTCGTAGTGCACCCTCGCGGCCCACAGAGACTCGTCGGCATAGATGTTACCGATGCCGCTGATGACGGTCTGGTCGAGCAAAGCACGCTTGATCGTCGTGTTCTTTCGCGCCAGTCGCGCCAGGAACAGGGAGTCGTCGAATCGCTCATCCAGCGGGTCCCGGGCGATGTGCACGACCTTCGACGGCACCGTGTCACCGCCGTCCACGGAGGGCACGAGAGTGTCGATCGCCATGGAGCCAAAGATGCGCTGGTCGACGAAGTTGAGCCGCAGCGGCCCGTGCACGGGATGCTGCAGGTCGATGCGAATTCTCGTGCGCAGGTCATCCGTCGCCGTGTCACGAAGCAGCACTTGGCCGCTCATGCCGAGGTGGGTCACGACCGCCTCTGTTGGAAATTCAGGGAGCGACGTGGGGGCGGAACTCTCCTGCCCCGGCGCCTTGGACGCTGGCCCCGCGACTTCCTGAATTTCCGAAAGGGGAAGGGGCGCGAGCGGGATCCACATGAACTTGCCCCGGCGCTGCGGCGCGAGCAGCGTGCGGCCGACCAGGCGATCGATGAAGTCTTCGGCAGGGCCGTCATGACGGCGCAGTGAACGCCCGTCGAAGACGGTGACGGATGCCACGCGCGCACCGGTCACGGCCGGCTCGAGCCCGGCACGCACAACCTCGACTTCGGGCAGCTCGGGCACGGTCAGGCGACGGGTGTCTGCAGCAGCGTCCACGCCTGCAGCGCTGCCGCCATCTCGGCCTGCTTCTTGCTCGAGCCGTGACCCTCCGCGACCGCTTCAGTGCCGAGCAGCACGGTCGCGTGAAAGCGCTTGGAGTGATCCGGGCCACTATCAGCGACCTCGTACTTCGGGAGCCCACGGCCCTGCCTGGCTGCCAGCTCCTGGAGACTGGTCTTCGGGTCCATCGATGCACCGAAACGGTTCGGATTCTCGAGCAGCGGGCGAATAAGCCTCAGCACGAGAGCAGTTGCTGTCTCACCGCCGAGGTCGAGGTACGTGGCGCCGATGAGCGCCTCGACCGTGTCGGCCAGAATCGACGACTTGTCGCGGCCACCCGTCAACTCTTCGCCACGACCAAGACGGATATACGCACCAAGCCCGATCGAGCGTGCCACTTCGGCAAGCGCAACGCTCGACACCAGGCTGGCCCGTCGCTTGGCCAGTTCTCCCTCGTCGAGGGCCGGATTCTCGGTGTAGAGCATCACCGTGACGGCTTGGCCCAAAATCGAATCTCCGAGGAACTCGAGCCGCTCGTTGTGGGCGAGCCCGCCGTTCTCGTAGGCGAACGACCTGTGGATCAGCGCCAGTTCGAAGAGCGCGGGTACCACCACGAGGCCGAGTACCGACGATAGCTCGTCAGCGTTCGGCGTCATGGTTCAGCGTCACGATCTTCTCGTCGATGCTTCGCCCCTGAGGGCGAGCCATCAGCTCAAACGTCGGCGACCTTGCGGCCCTTGTATTCCATGTACAGGGGAGTGCCGGTCGAGTCCTCGACAACCTTCGCGCGGTGCGGAAGGCTGTAGACGGTCTTGCCGTTCTCGATGGTCTTGACGAGCGTGGGGGCGGTGGCCTTCCACTGGGCGCGGCGCATGCGGGTGCTTGCCCGCGACATTTTGCGCTTCGGTACAGCCATGGCTAACTCTTTTCTTCTGTGTCGAAATCGACAGGGTCTGTGGTGATGGTGTCGTTCAGGTTGTCGAGTCCAGCAAGAGCAGCCCATCGTGGATCGACGGGAGCTTCATGCTCATGACCCGGGTTGTCCAGAAGCCGCACCCCACACTCTGGGCACAGGCCGAGGCAATCTTCCTGACAGACCGGTTGGAACGGTAGTGACAGCACCACCGCATCCCTGACTACCGGTTCCAGGTCGACGTGGTCGTCGTGAACCGTATAGTCAAAAGCTTCGTCAAAAGAATACGCGAAAAGCTCCTGGAATTCGACCCGAACCGGAAGCTGCACCTCGATGAGGCATCGGACGCACTCCCCGTCGGCCGTCGCGCGGATCTTTCCTGACACCAGGATGCCGTCGTGAAGCGACTCCAGTCGCACGTCGATATGCATCTGGGAACCGGTCGCCACCCCGATGACAGCATTGCCGAAGCCTTCCGGCACGACGACATCGAGATCCTTCTCGCGCATCTCGCCTGGGCGGTGCATGAGGTCGTAGACCGCAACCGTGTACGGGGACTGAATGAGATGTGACACGAGAGAAGATTCTACGCTTCTGGGCCGGATGGCGCTGCGCACCACCGAAAGGAGGTGCTCGTGCCCGCTACAGGTTCGCCTCGACCTCCGTGAAGGCCTCGTCGTAGATGGACAGCGCCTGGGCCACCTGGTCTGGCGTGACGATGCACGGTGGCACCACGTGGATGCGGTTATCTGCAGAGAACGGCAGGAGCCCGCGGGCGAGCATCGCCTTCTTGAGCTGCAGGATGACCCCGCCGGAGACGGCCTGGCGGGATTCCCGGTCGTCCACGAGGTCGAGTGCCCAGAACACGCCGAGCCCCCTCACGTTGCCGATCATCTCATGCTTCTCGGCGAGCTCGGCCAGGCCCGGTCCCAGGTGATCCGTGCCGATGGTGCGGGCATTCTCGACGACGCCCTCGGCATCCATCGCATCGATCGATCCGACGATGGAGGCCATCGCGAGCGGGTGGCCGGAGTAGGTGAGCCCACCCGGGAACACCTGCGTCTCGAATTCGTTCGCGATCGATTCAGAGATGAGCACGCCACCGGCGGGCACGTAGCCCGAGTTGACGCCCTTCGCGAAGGCGACGAGGTCTGGCACGACATCGAAGCCCTGCCAGGCGAACCACTGGCCCGTCCGGCCGAAGCCGCACATGACCTCATCGAGGATGAGCAGGATGCCGTACCTGTCACACAGCGCGCGCACACCGGGAAGGTAGCCGGGCGGCGGCACGAGCACGCCAGCAGTGCCGGGCACGGTCTCGAGCAGGATGGCAGCGATAGTGGACGCGCCCTCCGAGACAATCACGCGTTCGAGGTGCTGCAGCGCACGCTCGCACTCCTGCTCCTGCGACGTCGACCAGAACTCGGAGCGGTATTCGAAGGGGCCGAAGAAGTGGGCGTGCCCCCTGGCGAACTCGTTGGGCATGCGGCGCCAGTCGCCGGTGGCGACGATCGCGGCGCCCGTATTGCCGTGGTACGAGCGGTAGGTGGAGAGTATTTTGTCGCGGCCGGTCGTGATGCGAGCCATCCGGATGGCGTTCTCGATCGCGTCGGCCCCGCCGTTGGTGAAGAAGACCTTGCCGAAGTGGGCGTCGGCCTTCGCGACAATGCGCTGGGCTGCTTCGCCACGGGCAAGGTTGGCTGCTGCGGGGGCGACGGTCGCCAGGATGTCGGCCTGCGCCTTGATCGCGTCGATGATCGCCGGGTGCTGGTGGCCCATGTTGGTGTTGACGAGCTGGCTGGAAAAGTCGAGATAGGTGTTGCCGTCGAAGTCCCAGACCTCGGAGCCCCTGCCGCCCGCGATCACCATCGGGTTGAGGGCGCCCTGCGCAGACCACGAATGGAAGACGTGCGCGCGGTCGAGATCGTATGCTCGCGTGCCCTCAGGAGACGGCGTCGGCGCGGTCGGAACGGAGGCGGGGGTTTTATCGGTATCAACTGTCGTGGTCACCAGTACAGAGTATTACGTTGAAGCCCCGTCAGCACGGTTCTACTGAGTCCTGATCCCCTGCCCTCTGAGCAGTTTCGGAATCCGCTCGCGGAAGGGGAAGAAGCCGCGGCCAGCGTGCGGCCACGCCACCGAGTCCCACTGTCGTCGAGCTTCGATCAGGGACACGCCCGCCGACGCGAGTTCCGCCGACATCCCGTCGACGCGCTCGCGTACGGGCCCGACCGGGGCGAACGGGATGACGATCGTGGTCACACCGCTCTCGCGGGCCCAGGCGAGCACAGCCGAGGCGTCGCTTTCGAGTAGCGGCGCCGAATCCACTCCGAAGTGGGCTGAGGCCCGGGCAAGGCCGTCACTGACAGCGGTGGAGGTGAAAGCGGCGACGGAGTCTGAGCAGCCGAGCGGCGAACGATCAGCCGCCCGGTGCCAGCCCGCGATTGCATGCACGATTGCGTTACCTAACGGCAGGCTCTCGGCGTGCAGATCTTCCTCGTGCAGCAGGAGGCCTACCCGGCCCTGGGGCAGACCGGGAGCGGCCTCCAGCTCCCGGGCCGGAGGAAGCGCCGGTTCTGCCAACGCTGGTGCGAAGCTTGCGAGCCCTGTTGGGGAGAATCGCCCATCCGTGTAGCGCTGG
Source organism: Salinibacterium xinjiangense (assembly GCF_014645015.1). Lineage (GTDB taxonomy): Bacteria > Actinomycetota > Actinomycetes > Actinomycetales > Microbacteriaceae > Rhodoglobus > Rhodoglobus xinjiangensis. The sequence goes on along the minus strand of NZ_BMLC01000003.1, from coordinate 45,825 downwards.
ATGTTGTCGGGCCGTGCGAGATACGTCTTGCCCGCAGTCTGCAGGCCGGCGACCCAGCGCCACGAGAGGGTATTGGATGCTGCATCGCCATCCAGTAGCTGACGGTAGAACAGGTCAGCACCGAGCTGCCACGGCAGGCCGAGCGTGAAGATCCAGATGCTCGCGAACCACATGCGGGTGTGATTGTGCAGGTAGCCGAACTCGGCCAGCTCGGTGACCCAGGCGTCGAAACACTCGATTCCCGTGCGGGCCTCGCAGGCGCGGGCATAATCATTCGACCACTCGGCCGTACCGATGTCGGGAACCAGCGTCTCGACCTCTCGCCGGTAGCGCCGCCAGGCCTCGGGTCGAAGCTCCAGCCACCCTTTCCAGTAGGTGCGCCAGAACACCTCCTGCACGAACTTTTCGGCCGCAGCGAGACTGTGCCGCTGGAGCACGGCTTCGACCACTTCGCTCTCGGTCAGCAGCCGGTGCCGCAGGTAGGGCGACAACGCCGATACGTTGCTGCGATCCTCCGGTCCACGGTCGTGATTGCGGTCCAGCGTGTAGGCGCGACCCGCCCGCGGAACGAACTCCGCCAGGGCTGCCAGCGCTGCGCCCCGAGTGGGATTGAACTGCTCTATCATCCTTCGATAATACGGGCGCAGAATGACATTATTTCCCTCGAATGGTTGCCAGCGGTTCATGCCACAGGGGCATGCAGAAGGGCGAGCGACCCGAAAGTCGCCCGCCCCGCTGGTAGGGATGAGTGCTACTGGCCACCCTCGGTGAGCACGACGTCGATCGGCGTGTATTCGCCGCCTACTGTCATGCCCTCAGCCGCGAGTTCTTCCAGTGCCTTCTTGATGTACTCGTTCGAATATGCCGAGTCCGCGGGCTCGCCGCTAATCAGGTTGATGCCGTCCTGGTTGACTGCCGCGAGTGCGCCAGCGACGGTTTTGTCCCACGCTGCCTGGTCGACGAGACCGAAGTCACCGCCGGCCCAGATGAGCTTGTTGACCTCGTTCATCTGCCAGGTCTGGTGGACTGGACCGACGGGGAACGCGGCCTCGGCGTTGACCGCGGCGTCGTACGTGATCGATGCGGCCTCCTCGGGGTTGTCCCTGGCGAAGATCCAGCCCTTGGTGACCGCCTTGAGGAACCTCACGGCCGCATCGGCGTAGGCGGGGTCGTCGAGCCTGGCGGTGTCGGCCCAGATCGCATCCTGGAGCATCGCGCCCTCGGTGTCTTCATACGAGACGACGTCGAAGTCCCCGGGCTGGTACAGCTTGCCTGTGGCCGGGTTGACGACCTCGAGAATCTGCGCCCACTCGTTGTAGGTCATGGCCTGGGCAGCGTCGACGTCACCATCGAGCAGCGCATTCATCGAGAAGTCCTGCGTGGTGATCGAAACGGACGACGCGTCGAGGCCATCGGCAGCCATCGCCGCGAAAATCTCCCATTCGTTACCGAAGCCCCATGACCCGATGCGCTTCCCCTCGAAGTCAGCGACGTCAGCGACGCCGTCGCCCTTGAAGGAGACCTGCAGGGTGCCGGATTTCTGGAAGACCTGCGCGATATCGGTGAGTTCCGCGCCGGTTGCTTCGAGGGTGCCGAGCACCTTCGGAACCCAGGCCACGGCGAAGTCGACGTCGCCGGCCACAAGCGCATCCTGCGGGACTATGTCGCCGCCCGACGGGATGATGTCGACGTTGTCGAAACCCTCGTCCTCGAAGTAGCCCTTATCGAGAGCCACGTAGTAGCCCGCGAACTGCGCCTGCGGCAGCCACTGCAACTGGAGGCTGATGTCGGTGATCGGCTCGAAATCGCCCGAAGCCGATCCGGTGTCTTCCGCCGGAGCGGAGCACGCGCTGAGCGCGAGTGACGAGATGGCGACGACTGATGCCACGGTGAGCAGGCGCCTGGTGCTGTGTCTCATGCTGTTCCCTTTCGTGATGGATGATGCGTAACTGTGCTGTGATGCGGGTGCCGGTCAGACCGGCTTTCGCCTCGACACGAGCCACTCGAGCAGCGACGTGACGAGGAAGAACACGAGCCCGATGGCGATGCCACCGGCGACATAGGCGAACGCGAGGGAGGCTCGGCCGGACTTCGCGTACGTGGCGATCGCCGTACCGATACCGTCGGCCGGGCCTCCGAAATATTCGGCGACGAGGGCGGCGATCACCGCGATCGAGCTCGCGATGCGAAGTCCGCTCATCAGGTACGGGAGCGCGGTCGGCAGCGTCAGCACCCTGAAGGTCTGCAGCCCGGTCGCCGCCGACGATCGCAAGACGTCGCGATGCACGGGCCTCGTCTGTCGAAGCCCTCGCAGCACGTTCACGAAAACCGGGACGAACGCCGCGATCGCCGCGACGGACTGGCGCCCGAACTGGCTCGATGCGCCGAACATCGTGTTGAGGATCGGGGTGAGCGCCACGATCGGCACGACGGCGATCGCCGCGACCAACGGGGCGAGCATGCCGTCGACGGGGCGGGAGGTCGCGGCGAGGGCCGCGAGCACGATGGCCACGATCGCGCCAGCCACCAGCCCGATGAGTGCGTTGGAGGCCGTGATGCCCATGTCTTCGACGATGATTCCGGATCGCAACACGAATTCGTTGGTGATCGCGATCGGGCTTGGCAGCGCGCGTGGGGCAGCCTTCACCACGTCGACGGCGACGATCCAGATGACGAGGATAACCACGCCGACGGTGATCGGCGCGACGACTCGCACCCACACCGGTGGAGTGCGCACGGCGTTGCTCGTGGTGGTCATCGTTCGTTCGCCCGTTCGACGGGAATGCCGTGCAGTGCCTCGCGCACCGCCGTGACCCGTTCGAAGTACTCCGGCGACTCCCTGAGCGCTTCATCCCGGATGTCATCGAGCCCGGTGCTGAGGATCTCGGTGATGCGGCCCGGTCGCGGGCTCATCACGACCACACGATCGGAGAGAAACACCGCCTCGGGAATCGAGTGCGTCACGAAGACGACAGCGGCTCCTGTTTCTGCGGCGATGCGCGTGAGCTCGCCCTGCAGGTATTCGCGCGTCATCTCGTCGAGCGCCCCGAACGGTTCATCCATGAGCAGCAGCCGCGGTTGCTCGGCAAGCGCCCGCGCGATGGCGACACGCTGTTGCATACCACCGGAGAGCTGGTCGGGATACCGGTCGACGAACTCGGTGAGCCCCACGAGCTCGGCGAGCTCGGCGACCCTGGCCGCCCTGGCTGGCTTCGCCATGCCGTGCAGCTCCAGCGGCAGCGCGATATTGCCCGCCACCGTTCGCCACGGGAGCAACCCCGCCTGCTGGAACGCGATGCCGTAGTCCTGGTCGACACGAGCCTGGCTTGCGGGCTTGCCGAAGATCTCGAGCGTTCCCGTCGACGCCGGATCGAGGTCGGCGATCAGACGCAGCAGCGTGGACTTCCCGCAGCCCGACGGCCCGATGAGGGAGACGAATTCGCCAGCCTCGACCGTGAGCTCGACCTCGGTCAGAGCGACGACGTCACCATCTTTCGTGGGAAAAGTCTTCCCCACTCCCCGTGCATTGACTGCGAGCTCGATCATGATGTTGCTTCTCCCCTGCGGTAGTTCCTGAGGCCGAAGCCGATGAGTGCGACGGTTCCGGCCGCGACGAGTCCGAGCGCGATCGAGCCGAACGTGGGGCCCCATGGGGCGGCTGGATCACTTGAGCCCTGGCCGGCAAGCTGGATGAGCATCCTGCCGATCCCTCCACGCATCCCGATGGAGACCTCGGCGACGACCGCACCGACCACGGCACTGGCCGCGGCGAGTCGCAGCGCTGGCAGCAGGTGCGGCACGGCCGCCGGCAGACGAAGGCTCAACAGCGTCTGCCAGTACCCGGCCGCGTAGGTACGCATCAGGTCGAGGTGGATGCGGTCCGGCGCCTCGAGGCCGCGCAGCACACCGACCGCGACCGGGAAGAACGCCAGATACGATGCGATGATCGCCACGGAGAGCCATTGTGGCCACGGGATGGATCCAGCGCGATCGACCTGGCTGCCGATGCTCGCAAGGATAGGCGCAAAGGCGATGAGCGGCACCGTCTGACTCACGACGATCCAGGGCAGCAGGCCCCATTCCGCGAGGCGCCAGCGCTGCATCACGAGGCCGAGCAGGAGGCCAACCGTTACTCCGATGAGCCATCCGACGGCCACGATTCCGAGTGTGGTGAGACAGGCCGTGACCACGGGGACTATGAGCGGTGGGGTGTCTCCGCCACTCGTCGATTGGAACAGCCGCGCCACCATGTCCCAGATGTGAGGCATGGCCCGGTCGTTGGTGCGGGGAAGCAGCATGACGCCGGAGCCCGTCTTGCCGGCAATCGCCCCGACGACGAATCCTTCTGCCGGCCCAAGCGCCTTGTAAAGCTCCCACAGCGCCATGACGGCCAACACGCCGAGCGCTCCCCACGCGATGCCTGCCCGCTGTCGCGTCATGCTTTAGCGACGATGTGCTCGCGCAGCGCCGGCATCACGATCTCGCCATACTGGCGCATCGTCTCTTCTTTGTTGTCGTGCTGCAGGTAACCGGCGAACTGGTCGACCCCGAGCTCCTTGAGTGCCGTGAGCTTCTCGATGTGCTGTTCGGCCGTGCCCAGCACGCAGAACCTGTCAACGATCTCGTCCGGCACGAAGTCGGCATGGCTGTTTCCGGCAAGCCCGTGCTGGTTGTAGTCGTAGCCCTCGCGCGCCCTGATGTAGTCGGTGAGTGCGCTGGGCACGCTCGATCCTTCGCCGTACTTCGCCACGATGTCGGCGACGTGGTTTCCGACCATCCCGCCGAACCATCGCGTCTGGTTTCGCATGTGCTCGATGTTGTCGCCGATGTACATGGGCGCCGCCACGCAGAATTTGATCGACATCGGATCGCGACCCGCTTTTTCCGCGGCATCCCGCACCGTCTTGATCATCCATTCCGCGATGTCCAGATCGGCCAGTTGCAGGATGAACCCATCCCCGACCTCGCCGGTGAGCTTCAGCGCCAGCGGTCCGTAGGCGGCCACCCACACTTCGACCTCGGAGCCGCGCGACCACGGAAACTGCAGTTCGGCGCCGTTGTATTCGACTGAGCGGCTGTTCGCCAGCTCGCGGATCACGTGAATCGACTCGCGCAACGTCTTCAACGTCGTTGGAGCCCCGTTGGTGACGCGCACCGCCGAGTCGCCGCGCCCGATCCCGATGACCGTGCGGTTGCCGTACATCTCGTTCAGGGTCGCGAATACCGAGGCCGTCACTGTCCAGTCACGGGTCGCCGGGTTGGTCACCATCGGCCCGACGATCACGCGGTTGGTCTCGGCGAGTATCGCGCTGTAGATCACATAGGGCTCCTGCCACAGCAGGTGCGAGTCGAACGTCCACACGTATTCGAAGCCGTGCTGCTCCGCGAGTTTCGCGAGGTGGACCGTGCGTGATGCTGGTGGATTGGTTTGGAGAACTGCTCCGAATTCCATGGTGCCGCTTTCTGTTGAACCAGGTACCGCTTAGATCAGGTACTGCGAGAGTGAACGCTTGACGAACCGGCCATCGCCTTTGGCGCCCAGGTACTGGTTGTCGTCGACGATGACCTTGCCGCGCGAGAGCACGGTGTCGACGTGACCGTCGATCTCGAAACCTTCCCATGCCGAGTGGTCCATGTTCATGTGGTGGGTTTTTTCCAAGCCGATCGAGGTGTGACCGTTCGGGTCGTAGATGACGATGTCGGCGTCGGCTCCCGGCTGGATGACGCCCTTCTTCCCGTACAGACCGAACATCCTGGCTGGCGTGGTCGCGGTGATCTCGACCCAGCGCTCGAGCGAGATCTGCCCGTCGACGACGCCCTGGTAGAGCAGGTCCATCCGATGCTCTACCGAGCCGATCCCGTTCGGAATCTTTCGGAAATCGCCGAGCCCCAGCTCTTTCTGGTCTTTCATGCAAAACGGGCAGTGGTCGGTCGAGACCATCTGGATGTCGTTGGTGCGCAGCGACTGCCACATTGCGTGCTGGTGGCCTTCCTCCCTCGACCGCAGCGGGGTGGAGCACACCCACTTCGCGCCCTCGAACCCCGGGGCGCCGAGCTGCTCCTCGAGCGAGAGGTACAGGTATTGCGGGCAGGTCTCCCCGAAGACGTTCTGGCCGTTGTCACGGGCCCAGGCCAGCTGCTGGACGGCCTGCTTCGCGCTGACGTGGACCACGTAGAGCGGCGCCCCCGTCAGGTGCGAGAGCATGATCGCGCGATGCGTCGCCTCCTCCTCCATCTGCCAGGCGCGGGCGACCCCGTGGTAGAACGGCGAGGTGTTGCCCTTGTCGATCAACTGCTGGGCGAGCACGTCGATAACCGGCCCATTCTCGGCGTGCATCATCGTCATCATGCCGGTGTCGGCCGACACCTGCATCGCCCTGAGGATTTGCGCGTCATCCGACATGAACACGCCCGGATACGCCATGAACAGTTTGAAACTGGAGATCCCCTCATCGGGAAGCGTGCGCATAGCGGCGAGCGAGTCGTCGTTGACGTCACCGATGATCTGGTGGAACGCGTAGTCGATCGCGCAGTTGCCGGCGGCCTTCTGGTGCCAGGAGGCGAGGCCATCCAGCACCCGCTGGCCGTAGGTCTGAACCGCGAAGTCGATGATGGTCGTCGTGCCACCCCATGCGGCAGCCCGTGTGCCGGTCTCGAAGGTGTCTGACGCAGCGGTGCCACCGAACGGCAGCTCCATGTGGGTGTGAGCGTCGACCCCACCGGGGATCACGTATTTGCCGGCGGCGTCGATCACGACGTCGACGTTGCCCGCCACGTCGAAGCCGAGCAGGCTCGACCCGGGTGCCAGCACGGCGGCGATGGTATCGCCGTCGATGAGCACATCGGCACGCGATCGACCGGTCGAGGTGACGACCGTTCCATTGGTGATGAGCGTCTTCATTGATTGCTCCTCGTGACTACGGTTTCGGGATGCTCGTGTAGGAGTCGGGACGACGGTCGCGGTAGAACTGCCAGTCGTCTCGCATCTGCTGCACCATGTCCATGTCGAGGTCGCGGATGATGATCTCCTCATCCGTGCCTGAGCCGCGCTCGCCGACGAAATTGCCGCGCGGGTCGATCACCTGGCTGGTGCCGTAGAAGTCCACGGCAAGGTCACCGTATTCGTTGTCTTCACGTCCGACGCGGTTGGGCTGCAGCACGAAATATCCGTTGGCGACAGCGGCGCATGGGCCCTCCACCTCCCACAGCCGGTTCGAGAGACCCGGCTTGGTGGCGTTGGGGTTGAACACCATGTGCGCTCCGTTCAGCCCCAGCTCGCGCCATCCTTCGGGGAAATGACGGTCGTAGCAGATGTAGAGGCCGATTTTGCCGACCGAAGTGTCGAAGACGGGGTAGCCCATGTTGCCCGGGCGGAAATAGAACTTCTCCCAGAACCTGTCGAGGTGCGGGATGTGGTGCTTGCGGTATTTGCCGAGGATCGTCCCATCCGATTCGACGATGACAGCGGTGTTGTAGTACACCCCGGTGATGTCTTCCTCGTAGATCGGCAGGATCATCACGATGCCGAGTTCTCTGGCGAGCGCGGCGAAGCGCCGCACGATCGGGCCGTCAGCCTGCTCTGCGTAGCGGTAGTACTTCTTGTCTTCGGTGATTCCGAAATACGGGCCGTAGAACAGCTCCTGGAAACAGATCACCTGGGCGCCGGCGGCGGCGGCATCCCGGGCGAACTGCTCGTGCTTGGCGAGCATTGATTCTTTATCGCCCGTCCAGGTGGTCTGAGTGATAGCGGCGCGTACAACAGTCATGGATGGAACCTCCGGGATCTGACCCTCATCATCGAGGGCGAACGTTTCCCCATTGTTTCGGTTTGTGACCGGCACGTAAATAGACTGGGCCAATACCGGCGAGGGAGCCGAGTGTTGCTCGTCGTGCTGCCCTAAGCCGAAGGGATTTTGCGTGAAACGCCCTCGTAAGCGTGCTCATCGAAGCGACCGTTCCGCTCCCGGAACGCGAAAGCGAAGTCCGGCCAGATGAGGGTGAGCCTGCCACTGCGCGGGTCGAGGTACCAGCTGTCGCAGCGTCCCGTCATCCAGACCGTGGATGCGCTCAGCCCATCGACGAGGTCGACATACTCGCGCTCAGCCTCCGCTGTCACCGTCAGCACCGGGTCACCCTCGGCGCGCTGGTACTGCAGGGCACCGAGGATGTAGTCGATCTGCGCCTCGATCATGTAGATCGCCGAGTTGTGGCCGACAGCGGCGTTGGGCCCATTGATCACGAACATGTTCGGAAATCCACTGACAGCGGTGGAGGCGAACGCTGTCATACCGTGCGCCCAGTGTTCAGAGAGCGTGACGCCACCCCGACCGACGATCGTCTCAGCGTATGGCTGCTCTGCTGCATGGAATCCCGTCGCGAAGATGACGACATCGGCTTCGTGTCGCGTTCCGTTCACCATGACGAGGGTGTTGCCCTCGATGGCAGCGAGCGCTGACGCCTCGAGGCTCACGTTCGGCTGGCTCATCGCCGGGTAGTAGTCGCTCGAGATCAGTACGCGCTTACAGCCGATCTCGTAGTGCGGGGTGAGCTTCTCTCGAAGAGAGGTGTCAGCAACCTGCGCGTGCAGGTGGTCGAGCGCCCTGGTGCGAGCCGCATCCAGAGCCTGGGGCTCCGCGGCGCGCTGGGCGTAGGCCTCTTCGGCCCGCCAGAACAGGGCTGCCCGCAACCGGGCGAGCTCGGCCGGGTCGCGCTCGAGGAGGGACCGCTCAGCCGCCGTGTACTCGGGGTTCGCCCTCGGGATGACATACGGGGCGCTGCGCTGCAGGACGCTCACCCGGGATGCGATCCTCGCCACCTCGGGAACGATCTGGATCGAGGATGCCCCGGAGCCGACGATCGCAACCCTCTTGCCAGACAGGTCCACGTCGTGGTCCCACCGCGCCGAGTGAAACGCCGGGCCCGGAAAGGCATCGATCCCCGGCACTGACGGATACCGCGGTGAGCTCAACCGGCCAGCGGCAAGCACGAGCACCCTGGCGGTGACGGTACCGGCGCTCGACTCGAGCTCCCAGAGGTCGCGCCCGGCGTCCCACCGTGCGCCCGTGACATCCGTATCCAGCCGGATGTGCTCGTCGAGCCCTTCCTCGGCCGCGCTGGCGAGGAGATAGCTCTGGATCTCGGCTCCCGGTGCGAAGAACCTCGACCAGCCAGGGTTCGGCATGAACGAGTACGAATAAAGGTGGGAGGGAACGTCGCATGCGACCCCGGGATACGTGTTGTCGCGCCATGTCCCGCCGGGCTGGCTGGCCCGCTCGAAGATGACGAATGACCGGTCACCACGACGGCGCAGCCGGATGCCGAGACCGATCCCGGCGATCCCGGCACCGATGATCGCGACATCCACGTCCGGTTCGAAGAGGCTCACGGCGACTGCTCGCTGATGATCGACCCGGCCGGAAACTCCGTAGGGTGCGCGGCGAAGGACGTCACGAGTTCGAGAAGCTCGGCCGGGCGCTCGTGCGTGACGGCATGGCCGCTGCGCAACTCCGCATAGCGGGCATCCCGGATCGCGCCGAACAGCAGCTGCGTCTCTCGAGTGGTCGCGACCTCATCGTGGGAACCACCGATCACGAGTGTCGGCGCGGTCGCCGAGAGGTCGACCTCGGACACGTCCACCCCTGCGGCGAGCGCGACCAGGGCGTCTGTGACGGAGTCGGCAGGAAGGGCCCGTGCCGCGTCCCAGCCCTCGGCGCTGTACAGCGCGAGCGCCGAAACCTCGTCGAGGGCGGTCGACTCCTCCGCGCGCAGGGTCATCCAACTGTTCGCGAACGCGACGAGCTTCGGCGAGGGACGCCACCATCCGGCCACCAGCACCAGCGACGCGAGCGGGCGACTCACCCGAGCGGCCACCGTTGCGCCAAGCGAATACCCGAGGAGCACCGGCGGCGTGGCGCATCGGGCGACAGCGGCATCGACAATCGCCAGCAGCGAGTCCAGGTCGGGAGCGGCGGCATCGAAGTCCACCTCGGTCACCTCGAACCGGCGGCAGAGCATGGGCGCGATGAACGGAAAGTCCCAGGTAGATCGGCCACTCAGCCCCGGCACGAGCACGAGCGTGGGCTTCGCGCTCACTCGGGGATCGGCTTCCGCTCGAGGGCCTGCTTTCGCTCCTCTGGCGGCTCGCCATAGGTCGTGGTGCGCTGCCTGAGGGGCCGGGAGATCGCCTGCGTGAGCGTCCTGGCGCGCGCGATGCCCAACTCGCGACCGAACTCGGCACCGTGCTGCGGCAACACCCGGCCGTCGAGCAGGATGCCACCGAGGTCGTCGGCTCCACCCTGGAGCAGGGGTATGAGCAGCTCCGGGTCGAGCCGCGTCCACGGCACCTGGAGGTGATCGATGCTGCCCTGCAGCATGAGCCGGATCACGGCGTGCACCGCGCGGTGCTCGTGTGGAGGCATCCGGTGACCGATGGCAGGCATGGGCACGAGTTCGGTGAATCCTCCCGTGTCGTCCTGGATCACCCGCAGCGCCCGCAGGTGAGCGACCCGGTCTGCGGCCGACTCCCCCAATCCGTAGACCATCACGGCCGTCGACCTGAGGCCGACGCCGTGTGCGGCTCGCACGATCTCGATCCACCGGTCGACAGGAAGATCGTCGGGAGCGACCGCGCGCCGCCGACGCTCGTCGAGCAGCTTGATACCGGTGCCGGGTATGGTGTCGACTCCCGCAGCCCGCAGCTGCGTCAGGAACTGCACATCGGTCAGCCCGGTGCGCAGGATGCCGTCAACCAGGTCGGCCGGTCGGAACGCATGCAGGTGCAGCCCTGGCTGGGCCGCCCGCACCCGAGCCGCGAGATCGAAGTAGCTGCCCGACGGCAGGTCGCCCGAAACCGTCCCCTGTATGCACAACTCGGTGGCACCGAGCTCCCAGGCATCGTCCGCAATCGATGCGACATCGTCGAGCGTTATCCCTCGGCCGAGAGTCGTGGAGTCGAGGTTGCGGTTGGCGACGATGCTGACGGCTTCGCCCACCGTATAGCGCCGTACGTCACTCGCGAGGGTTGCCAGGGCGTCGAGATCGTCTCCCGTCGCCCCGAGGAGCGCGGCGTAGTCCTCGTCGGCGAGGCTTGCCGGCGACTGCTCGGCCCGCGCGATCAACTCGCGCAATCCGGTTGCTGCGGCAGTTTTCGTCGAGAGCCTGATGAACGTGGGAGCCGCCGGGTTGCTGCCGGCCGCTCGCGCATCCTCGTTGGCAAGGAGGGTCACAGGGTCGAGCAGCGCCGTCACCTGGGGCATGACCGCGGCATCGATCCAGGTCGCCGAGTCCCGGATGTATCCGGCGTGCACGGTCAGTCGCTCGCGCAGTTCGAAGCCCGTCGACCGGGTCATCTCGGCGAGCCGATCCAGGTTCGGCCACGGTCGCTCCGGGTTGACGTGATCTGCCGTGAGCGGGCTGACCCCGCCCCAGTCGTCGATCCCAGCACGCACGAGCATCGCCAGCGCCGCGTCATCCGAAAGGTTGGGTGGAGTCTGGATGCGCGCATCTGCGCCCATCACCAGTCGCGCGACAGCAACGGTGACGGCGTACTCGATGGCGTCGAGATCCACGTCATTCTGCGCAGCCGTCGCGGGCTTGGCCCGGAAGTTCTGCACGATGATCTCCTGGAGGTGACCGTGCCTCGCATGCGATTCGCGCATCGCAACGAGGGACTCCGCCCGGTCACGCACCGTCTCGCCGATGCCGACCAGGATTCCCGTGGTCAACGGGATATGAGCGAGACCGGCATCCTCCAGCACCTTCAGCCTGACTCGCGGATCTTTGTCCGGCGAGCCGAAGTGCACCTGCCCGGGCTCCGACCAGAGCCGGTCGGATGTGGTCTCGAGCATCATGCCCATCGACGGGGCGAATGGCCTGAGCGCGAGCATCTCGTCGTGGCTCATTACGCCTGGATTCATGTGCGGAAGCAGTCCGGTCTCTTTCAGCACCAGCGCCGCCATCTCCTGCACGTAGTGCAGCGTCGAGGTATAGCCGTGCTCGTCGAGCCACGCCCTGGCATCGTCCCAGCGCTCTTCCGGCCGGTCTCCGAGGGTGAACAGCGCCTCCTTGCAGCCCATCGCCGCGCCCTGCCGGGCCACCGCGACGATCTGCTCAGGCGACATATAGAGCGACTTGCCCTTCTTCGCGAGCTTGCCGGGGGTGTCGACGAAGATGCAGTAGTGGCAGCGGTCTCGACAGAGGTTCGTGATCGGCAGGAACACCTTCTTCGAGAACGTGATGACGCCGGGTCGGCCGAGTCGCTCCAGTCCCTCGTCGCGAAGTCGGCTGGCGACGTCGAACAGCCGTTCCAGGTCGTCGCCGCGGACCTGCAGAAGCAGCTCGGCATCGTGCACCGACACCGATTCACCACTCGCAGCGCGCTCAAGGGCGCTGAGCACGCCAGCCTGCACAGTTGTCCCAGAAATCGTCACGCCCTGCTTTCGATCGGGAGGGGAAAGTTAAGGATAGCTTTCCCGCCCGAGCCGACACCGCCGTCCCTGGCTGCGCGGCGCTCGACGCTAGCTGCTCGTCGCTACGCGCGCACGAGCTCCGGCCGCCAGCGCGACGCGAGCGATCGTGGCACGAACGTCGCGAGCATGGCCGACCACACCCCGGCCGAGCGCCGGAGCGACCGGATGACCGTCCGCACGTCGGCCGCATCCGGAGCGCCAGCGTGCTCAGCAAAAGCCTCGGACTCGACCGCGGCGCGCAGCCGATCCAGCGCGTCGACCCCGGAGGGCGAGAGGTGCTGCCGGAGATCGTCACGCAACTGACGTGGAGTCAGCCCGCGATCCGTTTTGAGACCGAGATCGTCAGCGGTGTCACGGAGTTCATCCCACGCGGTCTCGGCCGACCCGGCAGCGACCCGCGCGAGTCGCCGCGTGCGCTGCACCGAGCGGGCGACCGCGGGCACGAGCAGCACCGCGGCCAGGGCAGCCACCGCGACGATCCACCACGGGACGGCTCCTGTCGACGATCCAAAGCCCGCCGCCTGCAGATCGGGGTCGACCGGCGTTTTTTCGGCAGGCAGATCGGGCGCAGCAGTCGCGGCGTTCGTGGGTACGACAGCCGGCACGGACTCGTCGACACCCGGGGTCGCGGGGTCATCGACGGCGAGCGGTGCGAACTCCGGCACCGTGCCGCGACCGGGAGTCGGTTCGAAGCGCACCCAGCCGATATTCGCGAAATACAGTTCGGGCCAGGCATGCAGGTTGAAAGTGGTCACCGTGTATTCCGTGGTGCCGTCATCCTGCAGCGTGCCCTGCCCCGGAGTGAACCCGACGGCGATGCGGGCTGGCATTCCCAGGGTGCGCGCCATCGATGCCATGGCCGACGAGAAATGCACGCAATACCCGGCCTTCGCCGCGAGGAAGGCATCGAGCACACTCGCCCCCGAGCCGTCGTAACCGTTGTCGACCGGTGCATCCTCGGAGTACGTGAACTCGCCGCCGCGAAAGTAGTCCTGCAGGGCCACTGCTTTCTCGTAATTGCTGGTGGCGGCGGCGGTGACCTCCAGCGCGGTGCTACCGACGACGGCAGGCAGGTCTTCCGGCACCTGCACATACCGCTCGAATCCGGACTCCACGGTGGTGCCGGCTGCCATGAGCTGGTCAATGGATGGCGCGATCCGCTGGCTCTCGACCGTGTACTGCTGCCCGCGAGCGCTCGACAGTTCGGTGCGGATGGTCAACGCGTCCGGATCCCAGGCCCACACGCCGACGAGCCCCGTGACGCTGGTGGGCGCATACGGCGCAGGCAGCCAGCGGCTCAGGATGTTCGACACACTGATGTCTGTCGTGACCGCGATCACGGGCACGTCGGGCCCCAGCCCAGGAGCGGCGCCGATGGCGTCCACGCTGTTCTCGGGCGAGATCTCGGGATCGCCGTCTCCCCATGAGCGACCGCTGAAGTCAGTGAGGGCGGTCAGCCTGAGGTACTGGCCCTCGGCCTCGTTCGAGGTGTATCGCAGGGCAAGAGACGGCGTGCCGCGCCTGAGGTCGTCGCCGAGAGTGATGATCGGGTTGATGCCGGTGGAGAAGCCGGCTGGGCTCTCCCCGCCTGCCTGGCTCGACTCGAGGGGCGGAAGCGCGAGTGGAAGCACGAGTCCGGCGGTGACCGCGGCCACAGCGATGCCCGCCGCCATCCGCCGACCCGGTCGCCGTGAGCCCACAAGAAGGATCGCGATCCAGGCTGCTGCGGTGAGCACGAACGAGAAACCGTTGTCGAGTTCTGAACGCACGAAACTCGGCACGAGCAGCAGCACCAGCATCGGCACACCGGCGGTCGCCGGCACCCGCAGGGTGAACGCGAGCGTGTCCATGGCGACGGCGATCAGTGCCACTCCGACACAGAGCAGGAACAGGATTCCCTCATCGGCGTTCGCAGGAATCGCCTGCCTCGAGATGGATGCCGCCCCCAGCGCCTGCAATTCCCCGAACCTCTCAAATGTGCCCGGGGTGGGGATCAGGGCGAGGAGGGACTCGGAGGGCGCGAACATGAGCGTGATGACCCCGAATGCGGTGACGGCCGTCGCCACGCTCGGCCAGATCCGGCGCCTCGCGAACGATCGCACGGTTGCACCGGCCGCGAACACGAGCAGCGCCACCGTCATGATCACGAACCACCACACGGCATCGGAGATGATCGAGCTGAGGCCCGCAGCCGCGGCTCCCAGGCCGACCAGCATAAGAGCACTCAGCAGCCAGTTGGATGCCACGTCCAGCTTCGGCGTCACCTTCGGCCGGACGGCGACGCTAGTCGGTGACACGTGAGCGACCCGTCTCGAACACGACGGCTTCCCACACCGCAGCGTGATCATCGTCTGAACGGACCGGAATGACCAGCCAGCCAGCGTTCACCAGTCGCGTGGTGGTTGCGGCTAGCGAAGACGACTCGCGCACGCCGGGGCTTCGGCCGTCGGAGTCGATCGCTGACACGGCCTGCACGAGGAACGCCACAGCGACGTCGCCGGGTCGACGCTGGCTGATCATCCACTCAAGGGTCTGTCCGTCCGGGGCGCCCACGATGGCGACGATCGGACCATTGCTGCCCCGGCCTTTCTCCATCGAGCCGGAGAGATTGGGAGCACTGTCCGATGAGAGAGTGAGTCGGAGTTCGGCGAGCTCGGCGAGGAATTCCTCATCGAGCCTGTGGTGTCGGCGAGAGATGTCGATCTCGAGCTGGGGAGATCCGGACTCCTCCACCGTCACGAGAAATCCGAACCGCCGCAGGTGCACGGCGACGGAGGCGAGCATGCGCACCGCCCATTCGAAGGAATCGCTGTCGAACTCCCCTGTGCGCTCATCCCCCGACAGGTCTTCGTAGCCGATGCCGCGGGTGTCGAGGATCAGGCGAGCCGCCGGGAAGGATCGCTGCTCCTCCTGTCTCACCATCAGGTCGCCGTGCCGGGCAGACGCGCGCCAGTGCACCCGACGCATCGCATCACCGGTTCGGTATTCCCTCGTCATCGAATCGTCGTCATCCCCGGACGACCGGCGCTGCACGAGCCGTGACTCCCCATCACCGGCCGACACCGACAGTCCGGTTTCTGCGAGCACGACGACCTCGGGCGTCACGATCACATCCTGCGTGACGCCGACCCGGTACGTCATCGTCGCGAAACCGAAGGCGTCATCGAGCTGGACGACGAACGGACCAATCGGGAAGATCCCCCGCCGGGGTGGGCGCAGGTCGTAAACGAGCCGGGCAGTGCTCGAGCGCCGGCTGAACCGGGGGCTGCGCGGCTGCGTCACCGGCAACTCGAGAGCGCTCGTTCCGCTCTCGACCCACGGAACCTCGTCCCAGCAGGTCGCGCGCATGGTTCGCGAGGCGCCGAGGTTGTGCACGAGGAGGGAGACCGTCGCAGCGCTCCCGGCCTCGACGACGTGCGGCGAGAAGCTCCTCGTCACCGAGAGCGTCGGCCTGTGCATCCGCACCATGGCGAGCGCGATCAGGGGCAGTGCGGCGAGCGCCACCGCGACATAGAGCAACTGGCGAAATCCCAGTGCGTACGCGGCGATGAATGCGATCGCGGATGCCACGAGCATCACCACCCCGCGCCGTGTCGGCCGCACACCACTCGGGCGCCCGACCCCGTCCCGCCTGCCTGCTCGACGCACGATCGGATCCCCGCCGTCAGGCCGGGCCGGCCGCACTGATCGGTACCGGAGTGGCCGCGACTATGGCGGAGATGACATCGGAGATGGTGCCTCCACCGAAGCCGGTGGAGCCCCCGCCTGAGCGACGGGCGGCGATCAGCCGGTGACCGAATACGGGGATGGCCAGAGCGTCGATGTCGTCCGGGAGTACGAACTCGCGACCGTCGAGGGCCGCCCGCGCCTTGGCAGCGCGCAGCAGCTGAAGGGTCGCGCGGGGGCTCGCGCCGAGCCTCAGTTCCCTGTCGTCGCGGGTGGCCTGGGCGATCGCGACCGCGTACTGCTCCACCGCCCGGCTCGCGAAGACGCTGCGTGCTGTCGCGATCATGGCGGCGAGCTGGGATATGCCCACCACAGGCCGCACCGCGTCGAGGGGGCTCGAGGTGGCACGCTGCCTGAGCATGGCCAGCTCTGCCGCGGCATCCGGATACCCCATCGAGATGCGTGCCATGAACCTGTCGCGCTGGGCTTCGGGCAACGGATAAGTGCCCTCCATCTCGATCGGGTTCTGGGTCGCGATCACGATGAACGGCGTGCCGAGCGAGTAGCTGCGGCCGTCGACGGTGACCTGCCCCTCTTCCATGCTCTCGAGCAGGGCCGACTGGGTTTTCGGGCTCGCGCGGTTGATCTCATCACCGATGACGATGTTGGCGAAGATGGGCCCCGGCTTGAACTCGAACTCGCGGTCGCCCTGGTTGTAGACGGAGACGCCGGTGATGTCGGCGGGCAGCAGGTCCGGGGTGAACTGGATTCGCGTGACCGAGCAGTCCATGGTGCGGGCCAGCGTGCGGGCCAGCATCGTCTTACCGACGCCCGGCACGTCTTCGATGAGCAGGTGCCCTTCGGCCAGCAGCACCGTGAGAGCCATCTCGACGGCGTCGCGCTTGCCGTCGATGACGGTCTCGATCATGCGCAGGATCTCACGGGTCCTCGCGTAGAACTCGTCGTGCGGCATAGCCGTCCCGGCGGCATCGGGGTGACCTGTATCGATGTTCAACGCTGCACTGTCCACCTTCTGAGTCTGCCAGACATAACGAATAGATAACCCTGCCAGTTAGCTGGCAAGGTTCAGGGCGCAATCCGCTTCGTCTTCAGCTCCGCTTCGAGACGCCGGATGCGAGCCTCCCGCTCGTGAAACTCGATCTCACGTTCGACGGCGGCCGCGTCATCCTGCGGCGATTGCTGGCTGACGGGTGTCTCGTACCTGCGGGGATCACCGAAGGTACCCCGATCTGTGGACTCCACCGGCTGCTTGCCGACGATCAGCCAGAGGATCGAGCCGATCAACGGCAGCAGGATCACGATGAATACCCAGGCCACCTTGTCGAGGTAGCGGAACTTCCACGAGTCCGACGTGATGACGTCCACCAGGGCGAAGATCATCAGAGCAAGCGACCCCACCGTCAACAGAACCTGAATCATGCTTCGCATTGTAGGAGTCGGAAGCCGACGGCGGAAGAGCCAGCGCCTGCTCCCTCCGCCGACGCCGTAGCGTTAGCCCGGTGAAGATCACTGTTCTCTCCGGCGGCGTCGGTGGCGCGCGCTTCCTGCGCGGGCTGCGCGACGCCATCTCCCCGACCGACGAGGTCACCGCGGTCGTGAACGTGGGCGACGACATGTGGCTCACCGGGCTGCGCATCGCGCCAGACCTCGACTCGATCATGTACACGCTGGCGGGCGAGAACGATGAGCGGCGCGGCTGGGGTCGCGTTGGTGAGACCGAAAGGGTCAGCGGTGAGCTTCGTGCATATGGAGTGGGATGGCCGTGGTTCACCCTCGGCGACCTCGATATCGGCACCCACCTCACCCGCAGCCACCTGCTGCGCGAGGGGCTGCCGTTGAGTGAGGTGACGGCACGCATCGCGTCGCGATGGCCGCTCGGTGTGCGCCTCATCCCTGCCACCGATGACGAGGTCGAGACCCACGTCGTGACGGCGGAGGCCACCATGCACTTCCAGGAGTGGTGGACCCGGCATCGGGCATCCATCCCCGCCCTGTCGTTCGACTACCGTGGCGTTGCCGAATCGACTCCTGCTCGCGGTGTACTCGACGCCATCACGGAAGCGGACGCCGTGCTGCTCGCGCCATCGAACCCGGTGGTCTCGATCGGCCCGATTCTCGCGATCCCCGGGATTCGGACGGCACTTGCCGCAACCTCGGCACGTGTCGTCGGGGTTTCGCCGATCATCTCGGGCGCCGTCGTGCGGGGCATGGCCGACGCGTGCCTGACCGCCATCGGCGTCTCCACCACTGCCGACGCGGTCGCGCTGCACTACGGCGCTCGGTCGAACGGCGGGGTGCTGGATGACTGGCTCGTCGATAACTCTGACTCCCAGCTCACCTCCGCGATCGAGGCTGCGGGCATCCGGGCGCACGTCGTCCCACTGTGGATGCGCGACCCGGAGTCGAGCGCGACGCTCGGCAGGCACGCGCTAGCGGCGGCTGTCGGCTGACCAGGCAGCAGTGTGCGGGCCGGTTCGCCTGAGGCGCGCGAGATCTGCCGCGGTGTCCACGTCGGTGCGGAGCCCCGGCCAGTCGCCGCTGAGCGGGATGTAGCCGGCCGATTCGTGCGCCGCTTTCGAACCCTCGCCGAACGCGGGCCGATGCCCGACCCCCGGCAGTGCGGCAGTCAGGGCGGTTCCGGTTCCCGCGGCATCGGCAACCATGCTCAGCGGATGGGTTGCGGCGTCCAGAGCTTCGTCCAGCTCGGCGGGGGTGAGAGCAGGATGATCCCCCAGCAGCACCGCCCGGCGGGCGCCGATCCCGGCCTGCGCAAGCCCTGCTTCGATGGCGGCGTTGAGGCCGGTACCGGGATCAGGATGCACAGCAGCACCGAGCTCCAGGAAAGACTGCGCGGTGTCGGTCACCACGATCACGCGCGCGACCTGGAGCGCAGCGACCACGGTGTCGATCGCCATTGCCAGCGCCAGCTCACTGTTGTCGTGCGGGCCGAAGCGGGTCTTGGCCGACGCGACCCTGACCGGCACGATGACGATCCAGTCAGTGGGCACTCGCGCGCCCGGCCTCGAATCCCTCGGCCCAGGCTTCAGCGGTCCCCAGCCTGAACATGTCATCGGGGCCCGTGCGCACGATTGACCTGGCGCCCGGCGCATCCAGTTCGGCCAGCAGATGGCCGAGACCGCGCACTACCGCTACCGGCAGCCCGAGCGACTTGCCTTTGACGAGGTCGGCCGCGGCGGCGATTTCATCCGCGACGGCCGGCACCGTGACATCCAGTCGCCTGCCATTTGCATCGGTCGAACCGCGTAAGTCGTCGAGCACGCGGATGCCGGCCGCACCGATCGCGACATCGGTCTGGCCCTGTCGCCACGGCCGGCCGAGAGTGTCGGTGATGAGGATGCCGATACGCCGGCCGGACCGTTTGCGAAATTCACGGCAGAGCAGCAACGCTGTCGCGTCAGGGTCGACGGGAAGAAGCAACACGATGCCGTCAGGCACGTTGCTGGAGTCGACACCGGCTGCGGCCGCGACCATCCCGAGGTGATTCTCGACGATGCGGGTGACACCTCCCGCGTGCTCACGGGTGGCCACGACCCGCACGGTCTCCGAGGTGATCGCGGCTTCCCGATCATCCGCGTGCACCTGGCGGCCTTCGGCCTTGCTCACGATCTTGGAGGTGATGACGAGTATGTCGCCGTCATGCAGGATGCCGTCGACCGCGTCCCCGAGAATCGTCACCAGATCGTCCCCGGCTACGAACTCGGGCAGCCCGCCGACCGCGAAAACCGAGAGCATCATCGCATCAGTTTAGGCGCGGGTCGCGCCTCGGGCACGTGCCGCATGCGCACCTCCGCTCCTCTCTCCTCCCTCCCGTCCCCGCCCGCCTTCCGTCCCCGCCCCCTTCCGTCCCCTCCCCGCCCTCCCGTCACCTCCCTTTTCCGTCGTCCCCTCCTGCCAAATGAAGGAGATTTCGCACTCATGACCCAAACTGCCGCCAGAAACTCCCGCCAGACGAGAAAACTCCTTCATTTGGGAAGGAGCGCGCGCGGGAAAGGGAAGGGAGCGGGAGGGGGCGCGGTGCCAGATCGCGGCGCGCCGGCTCGCAGCGAAGTCGTCGATGACAGGATGATCGGGTCGGGCGGGATCGTGCCCAGCCGCTGATCACCTCGAACATGCGCCTGCCCGGCGGGCAGGTGCGGACCGGGCACTCCAGGTCGTTGACTAACCCGTGGACTGATGAACCCGTGGACTTCTTCATCCGGAGCGCCCGTCGAGGGGGTCGATGCCGGTGCAGAAGAGGTGCCCGGATATGCCGGAAATATATGCTGTGAGCATGACGACATGGCCTGGAAATATCAGTGCGATCACCATCTTCGCCGATGACCTCACCGACGCGAGACAGTTCTACCTCGACGTCTTCGAACTGCAGGTGCTCTTCGAAGACGACTCGTCGGTGGTCTTCACATTCGGCAACATTCTCATCAACCTCCTTGCCACGAGGGAAGCGCCCAACCTGATCGCCCCAGCAAAGGTCGCAGCGGCCGACGACGGTGCGCGGGCACAGTTCACTCTCGACGTCGACGACGTGGATGCTTCGGCTGCCGAACTCGTCGGCAAGGGGGTCACCCTCATCAACGGCCCCCTCGACCGCCCGTGGGGAATTCGCACCGCCGCCTTCGCCGATCCCGCCGGAACCATCTGGGAGATCGCCGGACCGCTCGCCACCTAGGGCAAGGCTCGGGAGAATGTCTTCGCCACGGCCTCGAGACGATCGACGTGCGCGGCGTAGGCCGCGGCATCCCCCTCACCCATATTGCTGTATTGCGGGCGGTGCCAGACGCTGCCGTCGATGAGCTCGCGCAGGATGTCGGCATGGCCGCAGTGCCGATTTGTTTCGGTCACCATGTGCACGAGCATCGTATGGAGGGTGACGTTTCGACGCTCTTCAGACCACCAGGGCACGAGACCGGGTGCATCGAGGCCGAGCGCATCGATCGTGGCATCAGAGTGGGCCCACACTCGCTCATACAGATGGATGACCCACTCGCGTGACTCGTGGGCGGTCGCCCACATATTCGCGTTCGGCTCCGCGCCCTCGTCGAACCACGGCATCGGGTCTGGGGACGGCCGCCCGAAGATCTCGCCGAAGTAACCAGCCTCGACGCTCGCCACATGCTTGACGATGCCCAGCAGGTTCGAGCCGCTCGGCACGAGCGGTCGACGGATGTCCTACTCGCTGGGGCCTTCGACCTTCCAGAGCAGCGCCTCGCGCGCCTGCCGGAGGTAGCGGTGCAACGTCTCTTTCGGGTCGTCGGTCACGCGTCGAGCGCGCGTAGCCTCGGGGCGAGATCCTTCTCGAAGAGATCCAGGAATCGACGCTGGTCATGCCCGGGTGCATGGAAAACGAGATGATTCATGCCGGCATCCACGTACTGCTTGACCTGGGCGACCACGTCGTCAGGATCGGAACTGACGATGAATCGCGACGCGATCTTCTCGATCGGCAGCGCGTCCGCAGCTTTCTCCATCTCCATCGGGTCGGTGATGTCGTGTTTCTGCTCCTTCGACAGCGCCAGTGGCGCCCAGAACCGCGTGTTCTCGAGGGCGACCTCCCGGCTGCTCTCATAGGAGATCTTGATCTCGATCATGCGGTCGATGTCGTCGTAGTCCCGGCCGACCTTCTCGGCGCCCTCTTTCACCGCCGGAATGAGCTGCTCGGTATACAGCTCCATACCCTTACCCGAGGTGCAGATGAAGCCGTCGCCCGCGCGACCCGCGTAACGCGCCACGACAGGGCCGCCAGCGGCGATATAGACCGGCACCGGCACATCCGGCCTGTCATAGATCGAGGCGTCGACGGTCGTGTAGTACTCGCCCTCGAAGTTCACGCGATCCTCGGTCCAGAGCTGGCGCATGAGAGCGACGGATTCGCGCAGCCGGGCAAAGCGCTCCTTGAATTCCGGCCACTCACCTGCAAAACCGGTCGCGATCTCGTTGAGCGCCTCGCCGGTACCGACGCCGAGCATGATCCGCCCCGGGTAGAGGCATCCCATCGTCGCAAACGCCTGGGCGAGCACGGCCGGGTTGTAGCGGAACGTCGGCGTCATCACCGAGGTGCCAATCTGGATGGTGGAGGTGCGCTCACCCACCGCGGCCATCCAGCTGAGCGAGAATGGTGAATGCCCACCCTCGTGCCGCCACGGCTGGAAGTGGTCACTGACCGCGACGCTCTCCATGCCGTGCGCTTCTGCGGCGACCGCAATCTCCACCAACTCTCGCGGGTCGAACTGCTCTGCCGATGCCTTGTATCCGAGTTTGAGGGTCACGACACCATTCTGCGCTCGATCGGGTGCGTGGCGATACCGCGGGCTGGCTCAGCGGCGAGGCCTGCGCACTCCTTTGGCCTGCCCACTCCTCAGGCCAGCGCAGGCCGGCGGGCCGTGATCTCAGCCAGCCACGATCGTTGCAGTGCGCAAGCCCGGCGCGCGAGCCCGGTGCTGCGGCTGGTGCTGGCTAGCCCTGCCGCAGGAAGCGCGAGACCGCGGGCGGAACATAGGGCGCGACGTCCCCGCCCAGCGCATCCACCTGGCGCACAAGCGAACTCGAGACATGGGCATGCGCGGGATTGGGAAGCAGGAAGATCGTCTCGACAGCGGCGAGATCACGGTTCACGATCGCCATGGGCGTTTCGTACGCGACATCCACCTGCGAACGGATTCCCTTGACGATGACGGTTGCCCCCACCTCGGTGCAGTAGTCGACGAGCAGGCCGACACTCCAGCTGGTGACTCGGATGTTGCCCCCGAAACCGGCCTCGCGAATCGCCTGCTCGATCAGCGTGACCCGTTGCGCGATCGGCAACAACGCGGCCTTCCCCGGGTTGTGCACCACCAGCACGTGGAGTTCGTCGAACAAACCCGCCGCTCGTTCTATGACATCGAGATGTCCAAGGGTGACCGGGTCGAAAGACCCAGGAACGACGGCGATCCTGTGCATGCTTTCACCATACCGGGCCAAAGTTGCGGGTTCGTTACCGAATGGGCACCCAACCGACCACGCGGGCGGCGATTGTCAGTTCTTCGCCAGGAACGATTCGGCCGTCTCGTCGAGCCGGCGATCGAGTGCTTCACGCAACGCGGGGTGAGCAGAAAGTGTCGGGTCGGCAGCGAGGATTGCCGCCGCACGCTCGCGCGCGTCAGCGATGAGGGCGCCATCCTTCGCCACCCTGACCAGGCGCAGGCTCGATCGGCCGCCAGACTGCATCCGACCCAGCACGTCACCCTCCTGCCGCAGTTCGAGATCCTTATTGGCCAGCTCGAATCCGTCGAGGGTGGATGCCACAGCCTCCACCCTCTCGCGCGCGAGCGACTCTTCCTCCGCACCGGTCACGAAGAGCGCAAGCCCCTGCACCCCGCCGCGACCCACACGCCCGCGGAGTTGATGCAGTTGCGACACCCCGAAGCGATCGGAGTCGAGAACGACCATCGTGGAGGCGTTGGGCACGTCGACGCCCACCTCGATCACGGTGGTCGCGACGAGCACGTCGATGCGCCCCTCGGCGAACGATCTCATGATCTCGTCTTTCTCGTCGCCAGGCATTCGACCGTGCAATCCTTCGATGCGCCTGCCCGCGAGCACCGGGTTGGCCCGCAGCGAGGCGAGCACCTCGGTCACGTTAGCGGTCGGCCTGGGTGCCGGGGCACCGGTGGCGACGGCATCCGGTGCCGGAAGGTCGCTGTCGTCGACCCGTGTGGCGTCGACCGGTGTGGCGTCGATGGCGGGGCACACCACGAAAGCCTGGTGGCCTTTGGCGAGCTCCTCCGCCACCCGCGCCCACACCCGCGCGACCCAGCCGGGATGCTCGGCCAGGGGAACCACGAAACTCTCGATCGGCGACCGGCCTGCTGGCAGCTCCGCGATGGTGGAGATGTCGAGGTCGCCGAAGACCGTCATCGCCACGGTGCGCGGGATCGGGGTCGCCGTCAGCACGAGCACATGGGGAGGCTGTCGTCCCTTCAGGCGCAGGGCTTCGCGCTGTTCGACCCCGAAGCGGTGCTGCTCGTCGACGACCACGAGGCCAAGGTCGAAGAACTCGACCCGGTCGCCGAGCAGGGCGTGGGTGCCGATGACGATGTGCGCCGAACCCGAGACCGCCGCGAGCAGCGCCTTGCGCCGCTCCGCCACCGGGAGCTGGCCCGTCAGCAGGGTGGGCCGCAGTCGCGCGGCGAGATCCGGACCCAGGGTTTTCACGATCGACCGGAGGTGCTGGTGCGCGAGCACTTCGGTCGGAGCGAGCAGGGCGGATTGCCCGCCCGATTCCGCAACGGCCAGCATGGCCCGCAGGGCGACCAGGGTCTTGCCCGATCCGACCTCCCCCTGCACGAGCCTGTTCATCGGCACCGGGGCGGCCAGGTCGTCGGCGACCTGCAACCCCACGAGAGCCTGGTCGCTGGTCAGTGTGAACGGGAGCGTGGCGTCGAACCCGTCGAGGATGGCTCCGGCCACCCGCTCCGTCGCCGCCGTCTCTCTCAACCGCTGGCGCTGCTGCAACAGGGCTGCCTGCAGCACGAACGCCTCCTGGAAACGCAGGCTCTTGCGCGCGGCACCCCATTCGGCGTCGACGGTCGGCCGGTGCACGAGCTGCAGCGCCCGCGAGAAATCCATCAGCTTCAGGGTCGTTCGAAGCTCTACCGGCACAGGGTCGTCGATGGGATCCAGGGTGTCGAGAACCACCCCGATCGCCTTCTGGATCTGCCAGCTCGCGACCGTCGAGGTGGCGCCGTAGATCGGGATCGGCAGTTCTGCCCAGGCCTTTGCGCGTTCGGGGTCGGCGCCGGTCTCGTCATCCGCTTCGAAAAGTTCGTAGTCCGGATGCGCGAGTTGCAGACTGCCCCGATAGTCACCGACCTTTCCCGTGAAGATGCCCCTCGCGCCTGCCTTCAGCTCGTTGGCCCGCCAGGCCTGGTTGAAGAAGGTCAGGGTCAGGATGCCCTTGCCGTCGCCGATCGTCACCTCGAGGATGGAGCCACGCTTCGCCCGCATCGGCCTGTTCATCACGCGCAGCACCTCGGCCACGATGGTCACGTTCTCGTCGACGGGCAGGTGGGTGAGAGCGGTGAGCTCCCCCCGGCGCGCATACCTCCGCGGATAGTGGCTGAGCAGGTCGCCGACTGTCTCCAGCCCCAGCCCCTTGGCGAATGCCGCAGCCGTACGCCCGCCGAGGATGTCGGCGAGCTTCTGGTCGAGGGGGGATGCCACGATCCAACGCTACCCGCCAGCGCCCTGTGACAGGAGCGCGAGGACAGGAGCGCGAGGACAGGAGCGCGAGGACAGGAGCCCCGTGACGGGAGAGCCCCGTGACATGGACAGCGCGGTGACATGACCATGTCGAGCGCGGGCATACCGACCGATCACGTGCGAGAGCGTCTGGGGCCGCAGGAAACAATCTGTCATCTTCAGCGACGCGGGAATTCGCCCCCCTATCGTGACGGGTAACAGAGTCCGACAGCGAGAAAGAAGAACACCATGCCGATCCACGAAAAAGGCACCATCCTGGCCTTTGATCTTTCCGCCACGGGCGAGGGGGTGCTCCAGGAAGTCTCCATCGCCGGAAGCGCACACACGATCCGCGCGGAAGGCCACCCTGCGTTCGGGGGAACCGACAGTGCTCCCAGCCCGCTCGATTACGTACTCGCCGCATACGTCTCGTGCAACCAGGTCACGTCGAAGATCGTTGCACTCGGCCAGAACATCGTGCTGGGCGAGTTCACTGGTCGTATCGAGGCAGATCTCGACAACTCCGTGCTGGTCCTCGGGGCAGAGGGCAATCCGAACTTCTCACGGGTGAAGTTGACGGTCGAACTCGAAACCGAGCTCAATGACGCGGCCTTCGATGAGTTCGTCGCGGAGGTGGGCCGTCGCTGCCCACTGACCCAGCTTTTCGTGCGGGCCGGCGTCGAGGTCTCAAGCGACTGGACAAACAAGGTCCTCGCTCGCGTCTAGGTCGGCACGGCGGAGGCCGACCAGCACGCGCCTTCCTCTTCCGTGCCGTGAAGGACTGCAGCCTGAGGCTGTTGCACGCCACGAGGACCGACTGGAGCGCCAAGGCGGCCACTGCGACTGATGGTCGACAGCCCTGTGACAGGACAGCCCTGTGACAGGATTGCCAGCGTGACGATGAGTGGAACCGGCAGCGAGGACCGCGAGGAGTCTGGCCCGACATCCACACCCCCGCACTCCGGTCACCGTCCATCGCCGATCTTTCTCGCGCTCGTCGGGGGTGCAATCGTGTCGGGCTGGGCGCTCTGGTCGGGGATCGGCCCTCCCGCCATCATGTCGTTCGTGTTCGTGCTGCTCTTCTGGATCGTCTCGCTGTCACTTCATGAATTCGCTCATGCCCTCGTGGCGTACCGCAACGGCGACGTCTCTGTCGTACACCGCGGCTACCTCACACTCGATCCCCTGCGCTACACCCACGTGGTCTACAGCCTCGTGCTTCCTCTCGTCTTCCTCATCGCCGGTGGGATCGGGCTTCCGGGCGGCGCAGTGTTCATCAATCGAGCGGCGATCCGAACCCGTTTCGCCACCTCGGCTGTCTCGGCTGCGGGACCGCTCACCAACCTGGCGATCGCGCTGGTACTGGCCCTCGCACTGGGCTTCAGGCAGGGCACGAGCCCTTTCTGGTTCACGCTGTCGTTCCTGCTGTTTCTCCAGGTCACGGCGGCCGTGCTCAATTTGCTGCCTGTGCCTGGCCTCGACGGGTTCGGAATTATCGAGCCTTACCTCTCTGACCGTGCCCTGGCGGCGGTTGCACCGATCGCGCCATTCGCCATCTTCGGTCTGTTCGCCCTGCTGTGGGTGCCCGCCATCAATGCCGCGTTCTTCACCGCGATCATCGGGCTCACCTCGTTCCTGGGCGTTCCCTCCGTCTTCGTCGGCAGCGGGTTCGCCCTCTTCCGTTTCTGGATTTGACTGCCGCTATGACCCGGATAATCGCAGGGTGGGCAGGATCGCTCACCATCGTCGTGCCCGGATCCGGCACCAGGCCCACCAGTGACCGCGTTCGTGAGGCGATCTTTTCCGCGCTCGAGGCGAGAGACGCCATTGCCGGATTGCGGGTGCTCGACCTGTACGCCGGATCGGGCGCGCTGGGGCTCGAGGCGGCGTCCCGCGGCGCGACCCACGTGACACTCGTCGACCGCTTCATCCAGACCGGCAAACTGAACGCTGCGCGCATCCTGAAGCAGGCGCCGAAAGGCAGCAAGCCAGCCATCGAATCGTCGGGGCAGGCTGTGCAGCCGTTTCTGACCTCGGCTCGCGCCTTCTGGGACCTCGTGTTCATGGATCCGCCCTACGATCTCGGCCTGCCCGAACTCGCGCACAACCTCGACGCCCTCGTGCCGCGGCTCTCGCCGGGTGCCATCGTGGTGCTCGAGCGCAGTTCGCGCACCCCGGAACCGGAGTGGCCCGAGGGGCTCGAGCTCGAACGCCGTAAGGACTACGGCGACACTGCCCTGTACTGGCTCAGCGCGCTCTAGCCCTGCTTACAGCACCGCGCAGGTCAGCCGGCCTCGCCATCCCACCCGCGGTACGGGTCCCAGCCGCTCGATTCGATGTACGGTTCGCCGTCGACCAGCACCCCGACACCGGCCACGACCATCCCGATCGCCCGGAAACCGCCCGGCAGAATCGTCGTCGCCGGGAACGTGGCGAGCAGGCTGTGATCCTCTCCCCCATCGAGCTGCAGCTTTCCGCCCACGGCCGCACTCGACAGGTCGAGCGCTACGCCACTGGCCGCGGCAAGCCGACGTGCGTCGATGGCGAGCCCGTCGCTGAGGTCGAGCATGGCGGTCGCTCCGGCGATCGCGGCGGCGGGCCCGTCGGCGATCGGGGGCTGGGGCGCCAGTTGGGCGGCGATGGCGGCGGCGTGCTCGAGCCTGAGCCGGGCGGCGGATGCGACATCCGGAACCGAGTCGACGGTTCCGTGCTCGAACAGCAGTCGCAGCCCCTCGGCGGCGGCCCCCAGCACGCCAGACACCGCCACGACGTCACCCACCACGGCACCGGAACGGAGCACCGGCGCACGGCCCTCGAGGTCGCCGAGGGCTGTCACGGCGATAGTGAACACCGTCGAGACAGAGAGATCACCGCCGACGACTCCACAGCCCGGGGCGAGCGAGTCGCAGCCATGGCGAAGCCCGTCACTGAACTGCTCGAGCACGAGCACGGGAGTGTCTGCGGGCACGGCGAGCGCCACGACGAGCGCAGTCGGCACGGCTCCCATGGCCGCAATATCAGAGAGGTTGGATGCCGCGGCCTTCCATCCCAGGTCATAAGGGGTCGACCACGCGAGCCTGAAATCCGGGCCGTGGATCATCATGTCCGTCGTTATCACGACCCTGCCGTCCGGTGCAGCGACCACCGCTGCGTCATCACCGGGCCCGAGTAGCTCGCTCGCCGCCGCGGGAAGCCGAGGGAAGATCCGTGCCAGAACCGCCTGCTCTCCGAGGCTGCCGAGAGTGTCGAGGATGCCGAGAGTCCCGGCCGGGCCGGAGATCTCAGCAGGCCCAGGGATCTCAGCAGTCGTCATACTTCACACGGTAACCTGGATTCCGATGAGATCGACCCGCGCAACCCTGGTCATTGCGCTGACCGCACCCCTCCTGCTGCTGTTGGTGGGGTGCACGCCCGCGGTCGTGCTGGATGCCGCGGATGACGCCGCGAATCCCGCATGCGCACCCGCCATGGTGCGACTGCCCGACACCGTGGGCGAACTGGCGGCCCGCGAGACCGACGCCCAGTCGACGGCCGCCTGGGGCCAACCCGCGTTCGTACTGCTACGGTGCGGGGTTCCGTCTCCTGCGCCCACCGCGACGCTTCCGTGCATCACCGTCGACGGCATCGACTGGTTGCGCGACGACAGCAATGACCCCAACTTCGTCTTCACCACCTACGGCCGTACCCCCGCTGTCGAGGTGATCATCGACAGCGATGGCAACCCTGACGTGACCAACGATGGGGTCTCCGGTTTCGATGTGCTCAGCGAGCTGGCTGCCTCGGTCAGCGAGATCCCGGCCGATCGCACATGCGTCTCGCCGGAGGTTGCCGGCAGCTGAGCGAGGCGCGGGCACCGAAAGTCAGACCAGCCGGGACCTGAGATCCACCCAGGTGGCTTCGAATCCCGGATGAAGCGGCAGCCCGACCACGTCGTCCAATGCCACCCACGCGAGCGCGACGCTCTCTGCGTCGCCGATGACCGGCTCGAACACCACCATGGCTTCCGCAACGATCGTGGTGTACGTCCAGACGCCCCTGTCCAGCACGGTGGAGAACATCACCCGCAACAGCTCGGGGTCGACACCGGCTTCCTCGTTGGCCTCCCGCATCGCACCCGCAATCGCACCCTCGTCGGGTTTGAGCGCACCGCCGGGAAGGCCCCACGTTCCACCGAAATGACTCCACAGGGAGCGATGCTGCAGAAGAACTCCGAGATCGCGATGCCAGACCAGTAGCCCGGCAGCACCGAAACTGCCCCAGAACTTCTCACCGTTCTCGCCGTACACCCACTCGTCGCCCGGTCCTCGTGGTCGGCGGGGGAGGCTGTTGGGGAGCGGATCCATGAACTCGACGTTAGCCGATCACGCTGGCGAATCAGTGACGGCCACCGGGTCTATCCGGGTCAGGTGCGCTTGCGCTTCTCCCGCACTCGCATGTTCACGTTGATGGGGCTGCCCTCGAAGCCGAAGATCTCACGCAGGCGACGCGTGATGAACCGGCGGTACTGCGGATCGAGGAATCCGGTGGTGAACAGCACGAACGTCGGCGGGCGCGATGCTGCCTGTGTGCCGAACAGGATGCGCGGCTGCTTGCCTCCGCGTACGGGGTGCGGGTGCTCCTGCGTGAGTTCGGCGAGCAGGGCATTGAACTTGCCTGTCGGGATGCGGGTGTCCCAGGAGGCGAGCGCGAGTTCAAGGGCCGGAACGAGCTTCTCGAGGTGGCGACCGGTCTTGGCCGAGATGTTCACGCGGGGAGCCCACGACACATGAGAGAGGTCCTGTTCGATCTCACGCTCGAGGTACACGCGGCGCTCGTCGTCGAGCAGGTCCCACTTGTTGTAGGCCAGCACGAGCGCGCGACCGGATTCGAGCACGAGATCGACGATCTTGAGATCCTGCACACTGATCGGTGCAGACACGTCGATGACGACGACGGCGACTTCCGCCTTCTCTAACGCGGCTGAGGTACGCAGGGTGGCGTAGAAATCTGCACCCTGGGAGAGGTTGACGCGGCGACGAATTCCGGCGGTGTCGACGAAGCGCCAGAACTTACCGCCCAGCTCGATCTGCTCATCGACGGGATCACGGGTGGTGCCGGCCATCTCGTTGACGACGACTCGCTCCTCCCCGGCAGTCTTGTTGAGCAGGCTCGACTTTCCAACGTTCGGCTTCCCGAGGATGGCGACGCGACGCGGTCCACCCACCTCCTCCTTGGCTACGGCGGAGATCTCCGGAAGGATCGTCAGGACGTGATCGAGCAGGTCAGCAACACCACGGCCGTGGACGGCCGAGACGGGCCACGGCTCGCCGAGTCCGAGAGACCAGAGCGCTGCGGCATCCGGTTCCTGGTGCACGTCGTCGACCTTATTGCCGACGAGGATGACGGGCTTCCTGGTAGCGCGCAGCATGCGAACGACGTGCTCATCGGTGGATGTCGCTCCCACCGTGGCGTCGACGACGAACAGCACGGCGTCTGCCAGGTCGATCGCGATCTCGGCCTGCGCCGCTACGGAGGCGTTGATGCCCTTGGCGTCCGGCTCCCAACCACCGGTGTCGACGATGGTGAAGGAGCGGTCAGCCCATTCGGCCTTGTAGTTGACGCGGTCACGCGTGACGCCGGGAGTGTCCTGGACGACGGCCTCGCGACGACCGATGATGCGGTTGACGAGCGCGGACTTGCCGACGTTCGGTCGACCCACGATCGCGAGCACCGGAAGCGCTGGCAGGTAGACGATCGCGTCAGGGTCTTCGGATGCGAGATCGAGAATGCCGAAGTCTTCGTCGTCGAGGTCATAGTCGGCGAGACCCTGGCGCAGCGCGCTGGCCCGCTGGGTGGCCTCGTCGTCGTCGATGCCCCTGATGCGCTCGGCGAGCGCCTCGTCGATCTGCGGGAAGTCGTCTTTTGCGGAGGCGGTGTCGTCAGCCATGGCTTTTCCTTAGGGGTTATGCGGACGGTGCTTATCAACTGCACTGTGCTTGTCAGCTTCACGGTGCTTATCAACAGCACCGCGCTTATCAACAGCACTGTGCACGAGACCCACGACAGCCTGCACGGTCTGTTCGAAGTCGAGATCGGTGGAATCGATGGTGGTGACACCATCTGCGGCGTTCATGAAGTCCACGACACGCGAATCCTGCGCGTCCCGGGAACTGAGCTCCCGTGCTGTGGTCGAGGCGTCGACCCCGGTGAGTTCAGCAGAACGCCTGCCCATTCTAGCTTCTTCGGTTGCCGTGAGCAGAATCCGCACTCTCGCATCGGGCGCCACGACCGTGGTGATGTCGCGGCCCTCGACGATGATCCCGCCGTTCGGCACGCCCGCCATGATCTTCCGGAACAGCGCCACCAGATAGCTGCGCACCTCGGGAACCCTCGCTACGCTACTGACGATCTTCGTGACGCGGGGCTCCCGGATGTCGCCGGTCACGTCGTCACCGCCGACGCGTACGAAATATGCGTCGGGGTCGGTGCCGATCGAAAAGTCGAACTCCGACAGGGCATCCGTGATGCCGTCAGCACCGACGGTGTCGATACCGCGCTCCAGGCAGAACCACGCCAGCGCCCGATACGCGGCTCCCGTGTCGAGATAGGCGAACCCGAGTTTCGCCGCTGCGGCTTTGGACACGCTCGACTTGCCGCTCCCCGCTGGGCCATCGATCGCGACGACGGTCGTGTTCATGCGAATGCTCCTGCAATCTTCCAGCCCCGGGCCGACAGCTCCGAGACGAGTCGTTCTTCGACTTCGGGCAGCACCGAGATCTCGGCAAGGCCGATCTGCGCACCGGGTGAATGCTCGAGCCTGAGGTCTTCCATGTTGACCCCGGCCTCACCGATGTCGGTGAGCAGCCGCGCAAGCTCGCCCGGGGTGTCATCCACCTTCACGACGATCTGGCTGAAGTGACTCGCCTGGCCATGCTTGCCGGGAATGCGGGCAACGCCCGCGTTGCCACCGGCGAGCGATTCGGCGATGGCGCGGCGGGCTCCCGGTGCCGTCGGCTGCTGGAGGGCGGCGATCATCGCGTCGAGGTCGTCGCGGAATGCCGCCAGGATCTCTGCGACCGGCTCGGCGTTGGCACCCAGGATTTGTACCCAGAGCTCGGGTTCGCTCGACGCGATGCGTGTGGTGTCACGCAGGCCCTGGCCGGCTAGCGCGACAGCGGAATCGGTGGCTCCGGAAAGCCTGCGCGCCAGAAGGGATGCCACGACCTGCGGAGTGTGCGAGACGAGGGCGACATTGCGATCGTGCTCCCCAGCCGTCATCTCCATCGGGATCGCCCCGAGGTCGAGGGCGAGCTGTTCAACCTGGGCTGCCCTGCCGTAGCTGATGGCGTCGTGACCGGCGATCACCCAGGGTCGGCCGATGAAGAGGTCGGCCCTGGCCGAAATCGCTCCGCTTCGTTCGCGGCCCGCCATCGGATGTGAACCGATGTACCGGGAGAGGTCCACACCCAGTGCGCGCAGCTGTTCGAGCGGGGCCACCTTGACGCTGGCGACATCCGTCACCAGCGCGATCGGGTGTGCGGCGAGCTCCGCCGCCACCACCCGCGCAACCACATCGGGCGGCACGCAGACCACGACGAGTGCGGGCAGGTCGCCGTCAGCGGCTGGCCGGCCGGCGCCGTAGTCGATCGCGAGGTCGAGTGCGGACGGCGACACGTCGTCGAGAATGACGTCGACGCCGCGCTCCCTCAGCGCAAGACCGATGCTCGCCCCGAGGAGTCCAGCCCCCACGATCCGCACCGGACCTTCCAGCCGGCGGTCACTCACGGGCGCTACTCTCCGGCTCGACGGGCGCCTCGGGAGCGGCAGCGTCCTGGCCACCCCGGGAAATGGTCAGCAACTCGCCCAGCTCGGCCTTCGTGAGGTCACGGGTGCGGCCGACACCGAGCGACCCGAGGTGGAGGGGTCCGAACTGGCGCCGCACCAGCTCGATCACCGGGTGACCGACGGCGTCGAGCATCCTGCGCACGATGCGGTTGCGGCCGGAGTGCAGAGTTACCTCCACCATGGATGCGCCCCCGGATGCCGTGCCCAGCATTCGCGCCTTGTCGGCGTGGATGGGGCCGTCGTCGAGCTCGATGCCCTTTGTCAGCATGCTGACAGTCTGGGCACTCATGGAACCTGAGACTTTGGCGATGTAGGTTTTGGACACCCCGAATGATGGATGGGCCAGCACGTGTGCGAGCTCTCCGTCGTTAGTGAGCACGAGGAGGCCGGACGTGCCGGCGTCGAGCCTGCCCACGTTGAAGAGCCGCTCGTCGTAGTCGCGCGTGAATTCGCGCAGGTCCGGCCGGCCGGCCTCATCCTGCATCGAACTGACGACCCCGATGGGTTTGTTGAGCATGACGTATCGCTTGGTGGTGTCGAGTTGGATCGCGGTGCCGTCGACTGTCACCCTGTCTGTCGACAGCACGCGCCGGCCCGGCTCTGTGACGATCTCGCCGTTGACGGTGACACGCCCCTGCGCGATCAGGTCTTCGGATACCCGGCGCGAGGCAACACCCGCCGCCGCCATGACCTTCTGCAGCCGCTCGCCCTCGGGGTTCGGTGCGTCGCTGCCATTGCTGTTGCTGTCACTGCTGCTGCCGTTGCTCATCAGGCTCCCGCCGTTGAAAAACCGTCTGCTCCATCGTCGAGCAGTTCAGAGATGTGGGGAAGCTCGTCGATCGAGTTGATCCCGAGCTGTGTAAGAAGAAGGTCGGTGGTCTCGTAGTGGATCGCACCGGTCTCGTTGTCGGTGAACGCCTCGGTGATCAGCCCACGCCCGAGCAGGGTGCGCACCACCGAGTCGACGTTGACGGCGCGAATGGATGCCACTGCGCCGCGGCTGATCGGCTGCTTGTAGGCGATCACCGCCAGGGTTTCCAGCGCAGCCTGGCTAAGTCTCGTCGGATTCTGGGTGAGTACGAAATCGCGCACGGCGCCATCGTGCTCGGGGCGCACATAGATGCGCCAACCCCCGCCAACCTCGCGAAGCTCGAATCCGCGACGCGTGCCGCCGGTGTTACCGTCGTAGTCGGCGACGAGTCGCTCGATCGACTGTC
Organism: Salinibacterium xinjiangense; assembly: GCF_014645015.1. Taxonomy (GTDB): domain Bacteria; phylum Actinomycetota; class Actinomycetes; order Actinomycetales; family Microbacteriaceae; genus Rhodoglobus; species Rhodoglobus xinjiangensis. The sequence continues at coordinate 11,396 of NZ_BMLC01000003.1, read as the reverse complement.
GCACGGCCGCTACCGGCGCTGCCAGCGCGGTCGCCAGCGCCACGAGCGATTGCGGTTCGTCTGCGACCATCATGATCGCCTCGATGCTGCGTTCGAGGTCGACGACTGCCTGGGCTGTCGAGTTCGTTTCAGTCTCAGTTTCCATAGTCACTCCCGAGGTTGGCGAGGCTGTCGTCGGTCCAGTGTTCGACCGACCAGCGGATGTGCAACTCGCCGAGCGGTTCGACCTGGTCGAAACCGATGAACGCTCCACGGTACAGCTCGAGCACAGCCAGGAAGCGCGCGATAACGACGCCCCTCTGCTCTGCACCCGAGATCAGCTGGCGAAAGGTCAGGACCTCACCACGTCTCAACATCGCCACGACGTAGGCAGCCTGCTCCCTTATCGATACGAGGGGCGCGTGCAGGTGGTCGAGACCGACCGACGGAATCTCGCGAGGGGCGAAGGCGAGTGAGGCGATAGCAGAGAAGTCGTCGAGCGTCATGGTCCAGACCAGCTCGGGCGTCTGCTTTCGGTACTTCTCCTCCAGCCGCACCGTCCTGATATGCCGGGTGGATTCGGCGTCCCACTGAGCCGAGAACCACTGGGCGGCCTCCTTGAAGGCGCGGTACTGCAACAGCCGGGCGAAAAGGAGGTCCCGCGCTTCGAGCAGCGCGACATCCTCGGCGTCGACGAGTTCGCCCTGCGGGAGCAGCCCAGCCACCTTCAGGTCGAGCAGTGTCGCTGCCACGACAAGGAATTCAGTCGCCTGGTCGAGCTCTGCCTCGGAGTCGAGCCCGCGCAGGTAAGAGATGAACTCGTCGGTGATCTTCGAGAGCGACACCTCGGTGATGTCGAGCTCGTGTTTGGTGATGAGGGAGAGAAGCAGGTCGAACGGACCGTTGAAGTTGTTCAGGCTGACGGAGAAGCCGACGGGGGGCTCCACCGGTTCGGCAGCGATTGCGTGTCCGGTGCCGACGCCGTCAGGCGACAGCGCCACGGGAGATCAGTTCTCTGGCCAGCTGGCGGTACGCCTGCGATGCCGCGTGCTCGGGAGCAAAGCTCGTGATCGGGGCACCGGCGACACTGGCGTCAGGGAATTTGACAGTACGGCCGATGACGGTCTCCAGGACACTGTCGCCGAAGGTCTCGACCACCCGGTCGAGCACCTCGCGCGAGTGCAGGGTGCGGGAGTCGTACATGGTGGCCAGGATTCCGTCGAGCTCGATGGCCGAGTTCAACCGATCCTTCACCTTCTCGATCGTCTCGACCAGCAGGGCAACCCCACGCAGGGCGAAGAACTCGCACTCGAGCGGGATGAGCACCCCGTGCGCTGCCGTAAGGGCGTTGACGGTCAGCAGGCCGAGCGAGGGCTGGCAGTCGATCAGGATGACGTCGTACTGGTCGCTGACCTTGCGCAGCACCCTGGCGAGGATTGTTTCACGGGCGACCTCGTTGACGAGATGCACCTCCGCCGCAGAGAGGTCGATGTTCGCCGGGATGATGTCGAGGTTCGGATAGTTCGTGTGGACGATGGCCTCGACCGGGTTCTTCACGGTCCCGAGAAGCAGGTCGTAGATCGTCGGGACATCGTGCGTCTGCACTCCGAGCCCGGCGGAGAGCGCACCCTGCGGATCGAAGTCGATCACCAGCACACGCCTGCCGAGTTCGGCCAGTGTCGCCCCCAGGTTGATGGTGGTCGTCGTCTTGCCGACGCCGCCCTTCTGGTTGCAGAGGGAGATGATGCGCGCGGGTCCGTGGCCCTTCAAAACCGGCGGTTCTGCGAAGGTTCGCAACGGCCTGCCAGTGGGCCCCTTGACCGGTGCTTCCATGCCGGACAGCACCGCCGAATCGTCCCTGTGCACCGTCATGGCTCCACTGTACGGTGCCGATTTTGGGAGCAACTGCCGCCACGCGAGCGGCGCGCGCGGTTCGCCTCTACCAGAGGTTGAAGGTTATTACTCGTCAACGCGCCCGGGGATGCGCGGTCGTGTACATATCGCGCAGCGTATCGGCAGTGACCATCGTATATATCTGGGTCGTGGCAACCGATGAGTGCCCCAGCAGCTCCTGCACCACGCGCACATCGGCTCCGCCGGCGAGCAGGTGGGTGGCGAACGAGTGCCTGAAGGTGTGCGGTGAGATCTCGAGGCCGAGCTTCGCTCTTTCCGCCGCCGCCCTGATGATGAGCCACGCATTCTGCCTCGACACCCGGTGGCCCCGGGAACCGAGGAACAACGCGGGAGTGGCAGCTCCGCGCGCGGAAAATATGGGTCGCGCACGCACGAGGTATGCATCGATCGCCGATCTTGCGAAGCTGCCCACCGGCACGATGCGCTGCTTGCTGCCCTTGCCGAACAGCCGCACGATGTCGCCATCGACGAGGTCATCGACGTTCAGTGCGACAGCCTCCGAGATTCGGGCACCCGTCGCATACAGCAGCTCCAGTAGTGCTTTATCCCGCAGGGACTGCACGTCGTCGCCATCGGTTGCCGAGAGCACAGATTCCATCTGTTCGATCGAGATCGCCTTCGGCAGCCGCATCGACTGTTTCGGCGGCTGCACCTCGGATGCGACATCCACCTCCACGATCGATTCATCGAGCAGGAACCGGTGCCAACTGCGCACCGATGACAGCATCCTGGCTGTGGATGACGCGCTCAGCGGCCGCTCATGTCTGGTGCGCAGCTCGTGGGCGAAAGCCACGACATCCTGTGTCGCGATCGCCGACGGGTTGTGGATGCCGCGACCAGCGAGCATGTCGGTGTACGCACCGAGGTCGCGGCGATAAGCCTGCACGGTGTTGGGCGACAGTCCGCGCTCGATCGAGACGTGGCGCAGGTAGCGGTCGACGGCGACCGCAATGTCGACCGCCCCGGAAGTCATCGCGCCGCGCGCTCCAATGGGTGCCTCGTCATCGGAGCGTTGGCATCACCGAGAGTCGTCCAGTCTCTTGCGCGGCCGGCGGCGGCAACGAGCGCGGCGATCACGAGAATCGAGTTCTGCACGTCACGCGCGAGCACCGCGTCGACCACCTCATCGAGGGGAACCCAGCGCACCTCGATTCCGGCTTCCTCCGCGATGCGGTCGAATACCTCTGCGGTGTCGGTGATTCCCCGAGCGAGGTAGACGCGGAGCACTTCGTTGCTGCCCCCCGGCGAGGTCATGAAATCGGCCAGCAGGTTCCAGTCGGCGGCGACCTTGTCGACCTCCTCGGCGAGTTCACGCTGTGCCGCGAGAAGTGGTGGCTCACCGGCTATGTCGAGCAGGCCTGCCGGCAGCTCCCACTCGCGCAGCCTCACGGGGTGCCGGTACTGCTTGATCAGCAGCACGCGGTCGTGCTCGTCGAGGGCGAGCACGGCGACGGCCCCGGGGTGATCCGTGAATTCGCGGGTGATCCGGTGGCCGTCGAGTTCGAAGGCTTCGCGCCGAATGTTCCATACCTTGCCCTCGAACACGATGTCGGTGCTGGCGACAGTGAGTTCGATCGCATCATCGACGAGCCGGCCGGACCCGGACGGGTTGTCAGGCATCGACCGCGGTGACCGCAGGGTCGTCGGAACTCTCGGCGACCTCGAACAGCCTGCTGGCCTGCTGGCGCTCGAGCGCCGCGGTGATCAGGCCGCGGAACAATGGATGCGCGTGGTTCGGTCGCGAGCGCAGCTCGGGGTGCGCCTGGGTGCCGACGTAGAACGGATGCACGTCGCGGGGCAACTCGACGAATTCGACGAGGGTACGGTCCGGGGAGATTCCGCTGAACTGGAGGCCGGCCGCGCCGATCTGCTCCCGGTAGGCATTGTTGACTTCGTAGCGGTGACGGTGCCGTTCCGCGATCGTGGTGGCTCCATAAAGCTCCGAGACGATGGATCCCGGCGCCAGCGCGGCCTCGTAGAGCCCGAGTCGCATGGTGCCGCCCATGTCACCGCTCGAGATGATGTCGACCTGCTCTGCCATCGTCGCGATCACGGGAAACTCGGTGTCCGGATCGAACTCCGACGATGAAGCACCGGAGAGCCCGGCGACATCCCGCGCATATTCGACCACCATGCACTGCATTCCCAGGCACAGGCCGAGCGCGGGCAGTCCGTTCTCACGGGCGAATTTCAGTGCTCCGAGCTTGCCCTCGATGCCCCTGACCCCGAAACCTCCGGGGATCACGATTCCCTCGAGGTCGCCCAGCTTGCGCGCTGCACCCTCGTACGTCTCGCATTCGTCAGACGGCACCCAGCGGATGTTGACCTTCGTCTGCTGCGCAAAGCCGCCAGCCTTGAGTGCTTCGGTGACCGAGAGGTAGGCATCGGGCAGGTCGATGTACTTTCCGACGAGGCCGATCGTGACCTCGTGTCGAGGCTCGTGCACTGCCGTGAGCAGTTCACTCCAGCCGTCCCAGTTGACGTCGGATGCCGTCAGCCCGAGCTGCTCGATAATGTACGCGTCGAGACCCTGGTCGTGCAGCATGGTCGGGATGTCGTAGATAGATGGCACATCGACGGCGTTGACGACGGCGTCCTCGTCGACGTCGCACATGAGGGCGATCTTGCGTTTGTTGCTGTCAGACACCGGTCGGTCTGAGCGAAGCACGAGGGCGTCCGGCTGAATACCGATCGACCTGAGGGCCGCCACCGAGTGCTGGGTCGGCTTGGTCTTCTGCTCGCCCGAGGCATTCATGAAGGGCACGAGTGAGACGTGCACGAAAAACACGTTCTTGCGGCCGAGCTCATGGCGAACCTGGCGTGCAGACTCGATGAACGGCTGGCTCTCGATGTCGCCGACGGTTCCACCGATCTCCGTGATGATCACGTCGGGAGCCTGCTCGCCGCCTGGTCCGGCCTGCGCCTGCAGTCGCATCCTTCGCTTGATCTCGTCCGTGATGTGCGGGATGACCTGGACCGTGTCGCCGAGGTACTCGCCGCGGCGCTCCCTCGCGATCACCTGAGAGTAAATCTGGCCCGTCGTGACATTGGCTGCCTGGTCGAGATTGATGTCGAGGAATCGCTCGTAGTGCCCGATGTCGAGGTCGGTTTCTGCACCGTCGTCGGTGACGAACACCTCGCCGTGCTGGAACGGGTTCATCGTGCCGGGGTCGACGTTGAGATATGGATCGAGTTTCTGCATGACGACCCGCAGGCCCCGAGCCGTGAGCAGGTTGCCGAGACTGGCAGCCGTAAGCCCTTTACCGAGGGAGGAGACGACTCCACCGGTGACGAAAATATGCTTAGTTACGAACCGCTCAGAGTTATCCACCACGGGATTTCATCTTATCCCCGATCACTGCCGCTCGCTGTGACTCGCAGGTATTGGTCATGGATCCGGCAGATGTGGAGCACGGTCGTGCTCGATGCTATTGCTGGAGCTCCTGCGCTATATCCAGCAGCTCGCGAGCATGAGCCAGTCCGCTCTGGGAATCCGGGAGTCCAGACAGCAGTCGCGCCATCTCAGAGATCCTGTCTTCGCCCAGGAGCTGGGTCACGCTGGAGGCCGTCACTGCGCCGTCGCTGTCCTTGCTCACCTGCAGGTGATTCGTGGCGAATGCCGCGACCTGGGCGAGGTGGGTGACGACGATGACCTGCGCAGTGCGGCTCAGTCGCGCGAGCCTCCGGCCCACTTCGATTGCTGATGCCCCGCCTACGCCAGCATCGATCTCGTCGAAGATGAAGGTGGGAACCGGGTCATTGCCCGCGATGACGACCTCGATGGCGAGCATCACACGGGATAGCTCTCCGCCACTGGCGCCCTTCCCGAGCGGCCGTGGTTCCGCACCGGAGTGCGCCTGGAGCAGGATCGAGACCTGGTCTTTTCCGGTATGCGAGTAGTCCGGGCGGTCGTCGACGACGACAGTCACCCTCGAGTTGGGCATCGCGAGCGCCGCCAGCTCTGCTGTGACGCGTTCCGACAGGGCCACGCCGAATTCACTGCGGATGGAACTGAGTTGCTGCGCGAGTTCGATGACGCTCTCGCGATCGGTTTCGACCTCACGTTCCAGTGATTCGATTCGCGTGGAGTCGTTGTCGAGCTCCAACAGCCTGCTGCTGCCAGAGTCGAGGTAGTCCAGGGTGTCGTCCAGGCTGGGGCCAAACTTTCGAACGAGGGAGTTCAGCTGGGCGAGACGGTCGTTTACGACGTCGAGCTCGCGAGCACCATCCGCATCGAGGGTGGCGAGGTAGCGTGACAGCTCCCCCGAGATCTCAGTGACGGCGATGGACGCCTCGGCAACGGTCGTGGCGATCGCCGCGAGCGCCGCGTCATGGTCCGCCACGCGCTCGAGTTGCCGTCGGGCGGCCGTCAGCAGGCCAACGACATCCGTGGATTCGTCCGACACCTCTGACGACAGCATGGCTCTGGCTTCTCCGGCCGCGAGCCGCAGTTCCTCGAGATTGCCGAGTCGGTCCGCTCGCTCACCCAGTGCACGGTCTTCACCGCGGGTCGCGCCCGCGGCCTCGATCTGCGCCATGGCGTCTCGCAGGTCGTCGGCCTCGCGGGCGCGCCGATCGCCTTCGGCCATGAGCAGGTCGAGTTCGCCCTGGCGGGACTGCCAGCGCGCAAAGACGTCCTGGTATTCGCCGAGCACACGCGATACCGACGCCCCGGCAAACCGGTCGAGGGCTTCGCGCTGGGCCATGGATGATCGCAGCCGAACCTGGTCGGACTGGCCATGTACGACCACCAACTGGTGACCGATCTCATGGAGCACGCTGACGGGAGCGCTGCGCCCGCCGACGACGGTGCGTCCGCGGCCTTCCTGCGAGATGGACCTGCTCAGGATCAGTTCGCCGTCGTCGAGGTCTCCCCCGGCATCCCTCACCCGCTCGGCGACAGAGCCGGAGTCGTCGATTTGCCAGCGTCCTTCGACGACCGCCTGCGAGCTTCCGGAGCGGATGGCCCCGCTGTCCGCCCGGTCTCCGAGAAGCAGGCCCAGGGCCGTCACGATCATGGTCTTTCCGGCACCGGTCTCGCCGGTGAGTGCGGTGAAGCCCGGCCCGAGCGGGAGTCGCGCTTCGCCGATCACACCGAGATTGTGAATGGTGATCTCTTCGATCACGGTCGCTGGTCCTCGTCGTCGAGTGGCCCACGCCACCCGTTGACCGGCAGGTTGAACTTGTTGACGAGACGATCGGTGAACGGTCCCTGCGAGAGCCGCGCGAGCCTGACCGGAACGGGAGAACGCCGCACGATCACCCTGGCGCCGCGGGGAAGATCGCGGGTGCGCCTGCCATCGCACCACAGCACCCCGGTACCCTGCGTGCGGTCGAGAACTTCCACGGCGAGCGTCGAATCCGGACCGACGACCAAGGGACGCGCGAAGAGTGCATGCGGGCTCAACGGCACCAACAGCATCGCGTTCAGGCTCGGCCAGACGATAGGCCCTCCCGCCGAGAACGCGTATGCGGTAGAACCTGTCGGTGTCGACATCACGACCCCGTCACAGCCGAACGATGAGAGCGGTCGACCGTCGACTTCGATGACGACCTCGAGCATGCGCTCCCTGCTCGCTTTCTCCACCGTCGCCTCGTTGAGCGCCCAGGTCTCGAACACGACCTCGGCATCCACTTTGACCCGCACGGACAGCGTCATGCGTTCCTCGACCAGATAGTCCCGGGCGAGGGCCCTGGTTACAGTGTCAGTGAGATCTTCTTTGTCGCTCTCGGCGAGGAATCCCACGTGACCGAGATTGACCCCCAGCAGCGGAACGGAGCATCCACGAGCCAGTTCGGCTGCCCTCAGAATCGTTCCGTCACCCCCGAGCACTATGACGAGTTCGAGTTCCCCGATCTGCACGGTGTCGCCGAGCAGTGCGATGGGTGCGAGGTCGTGGGCGACGGCGAGGACGTCATGGTATTCGTCCCGCGACAGCACGGGGGTCAGTCCGTCAGCGATCAACTGACGGCACACGCTGATGGCGGCATTGCGAGATTCCGCGCGGCCCATGTGCGCCACGATGAGAATGTGGCGGTCGGATGTCACGGTGAATGCCCCTTCATCGTCGAACACTGCTGATTGTCCAGTACTTTCGTCGCCAGGCTGTGTCAGCGGTTGGCGGTTATCGCAGAAACCTGCGCAGTCCATTCTGTCGGATTGCTGCCCGAGCTCGCGCTCAGCCAGACGAGATACTCCTGATTTCCAGAGTTTCCCGCTAGTGGGGAGGGGATGATGCCCGCGGTCGGAAGGGCGAGATCCCAGGCCGCCCAGAGCACCCCCATCACCGCATCGTCCCGACGTCCGGCGTCACGCACGATCCCTTCGCGGATGCCCGTTCTTCCGACCTCGAACTGCGGCTTCACCAGCAACACATAGTCAGCATCGAGTCCTATCGATGCGACAAGCGCTGGCAGCACTGTTGTGAGCGAAATGAAGGAGATGTCGCCGACAACCAGTGTCGGGATCTCGGTCGTGCGAGCATCGGCTGCGAGCGACGCAGCAGTCATGTAGCGGGCGTTCGAGCCCTCCACGACCGACACCCTCGCGTCAGAGCGAATGGATGCCGCGAGCTGGCCGTGCCCCACATCGAGCGCGATCACGTGCCTGGCGCCACGCTCGAGCAGCACTTGCGTAAACCCCCCGGTCGACGCCCCGACGTCGAGCGCGAGGAGCCCCGTCGGATCCACGCTGAAACTGTCGAGCGCCGCGATGAGTTTGTGCGCGGCCCGGCTCACGTAGTGGTCGCTGTCGGCCACCGTGATGCCCTGGCTCTGCGTCACCTGCACCGAGGACTTGACGACGGGGGTGCCATCGACGCTGACGAGTCCGTCGGCGATCAGCTTCGCGGCGTGGGTGCGTGACCTGGCAAGGCCCCGGGTCGCGAGGGCTGCGTCGAGCCGCTGGGCGCCGTCAACCACGCGAGGCCGTCGAGTCTCCACCCTCGAGCCTGCGCTGCAACGTGTCATGCACCCGTGCGAACGCGGCAGCCCGGGATTCGAGCGGCTGATCCTCGATAACACGCAAGCGTGACAGCAGGGAATTCGAATCGAGCTCGATGGCGTCTGCAGTCGGTTCCTCGTCGCCCGAATCGGTCATGGTCACGAATATAGTTCCGGTGGAACCTCGAGGGCATAGATCGCGAGCCCGGAATTCCAGATTGCCGCGGAACCCGCCCTGAGCAGGTCGATACCGTTGCCCGAGTCCACAGTGAGCACGTTTCCGACGCGGCGAACAGCGGCGTTCCCCACGATGGTGATCGTTCCGCCCGCAATCTCACGGGTCTCCGTGGCCGGATATGGCTCGAGCAGCCCCCGAAGATCGTCGACGATGAACGTCGGGCGCTCTGCCTCGACGGCAGCAAGCACCTGCTTCGGCCCATCGATGCCCGTCAACACGAGTACCGACGGGATTCCGGAGCGATTGGCACCCAGGATGTCGGTATCGAGTCGATCGCCGATCATCAATGCGGCTCGCGAGCCGAACCTGTCCAGGGCCTCAGTGAAGATCGCGACCTCGGGCTTCCCTGCGACGATCGGAAGGCGACCCACCGCGGTGTGCACCGCCGACACGAGCGTGCCGTTGCCCGGCGCCGTGCCGCGCGACTGCGGAATAGTCCAGTCAGTGTTCGTGGCGATCCAGGGCAGGTCTCCCGAGGCACCGTCCCCGTTGAGCGCGAAGGCAGCTTCGGCGAGATGCACCCATCCGACCTCCGGTGCGAAACCCTGAATCACCGCGGCTGGAGCATCGAGCGCTGACCGCGTGACGATGAATCCGGCCTTGCTGACTTCATCGACGAGCCCGTCACCCCCGACGACAAGGATCACCGCACCCGCGTCGACGGTCTGCTTCAGGATGGCGACAGCCGCCTGCGGCGACGTTACGACGTCTGTCGGCACCACGGTGAGCCCGAGCTCCGTCAGGTGCGCGGCGACCGACGCATCAGTGCGTGATGCGTTGTTGGTGATGTACGCAACTCGTGAGGTTTCGGCGATGCGATTGAGAGTCTCCACCGCGTGCGGCAACGCCGTCGGACCGCGGTAGACCACTCCGTCGAGGTCGGTGAGCACCAGGTCGATCCCCGCCAGCACCGAAGTCCCCGCCAGCGCCGAGATGTCAGTCATCGACGAAATGTCAGTCATCGACGTTGTCGTCTTCCGCCGCCTGAAGGGACCTGGCAACTTCGGCGTCATCACGCACATCCTCGATCTGCTCGTTAGCGGTCTTCTCGTCAGCGATGTTTTCTTGAGGGGCCTGCTCTTGAGGGGCCTGCTGGTCGACGGCATCCGACCGAATCGCGTCCTCCTCGATGACCTCGATCGCGTCCTCCTCGATGACCTCGATCGCGTCCTCCTCGATGACCTCGATCATGTCATCGTCGCCGCCCAGCTCGTCGAGCGCGTCTTCAGCCTGTTCCGCCCGGGCGTACCACTGCTCGGCTTCGGCGCCACGACCGAGCTCCTCGAGAACTGTCGCGTAGGCACCGAACAGGCCCGGACTATAGGAGAAGGCCGTCTCCGGATCGAGTTGCGCAATCTCCAGCTCCACCAGGGCGGCCTCAGCATTGCCGAGATCGAGTCGCGCACCTGACATCGCGATCGCAAGCTCAACCTGCACGCCAACCGCGAGTGTGGACCGGGACACGGAACGACCGAGCTCAAGCGCCTTCTCAGGGCGACCGAGCCCCCTTTCACTGTCCACCATCATCGGCAGTTGGTCGTCGCGCCCGGTGATGCGGCGGTAGGTGCGCAGTTCTCGCAGCGCGAGGGCGTAATCCTCTATCGCGTAAGCCGTGATCGCGAGGGTTTCGCGGACCACGCCGATCCGACCGGCGCGCCTCGCTGCCGAGATGGCATGGCTGTGAGCGAGCTGCGGGTCATCCTCGATCAGACGTGCGGCCATCACGAGATGCTTCGCTACGCCCTCTGCGTTCTCCTTGCTCAGGGTCTTCAGCTCGTTGAGCGCAACCCGATCGAGCTGTTTCGGAGTGACATCTTCGGGGATCTCGGGTGCCTCGTGATACGCACGTACAGAGCGGATGCCGAAAGGGTCCCTATCCTCGGGAACCTCTCGCTCCCGGGCGTCCCTGTCACCACGGGCCGGTGCCCCGCCCTTGGTCCATAGGCGCTTCTCACCGGGCTTCGACCCCGGAACATTTTCGGGCCGCTTCGACCACGACGGCTTCTGACCGCTGTCACCCTGGCCGCGCTCGACGCGACCGCGTTCGCCCTGGCCGCCCTGGGTTCGTTCGCCGCGGTCGCGGTCTGAACCGCCCCTGCTGGTACCGCGAGCACCGGCAGCTCCGGAACGACCGCTGGAAGGCCGGCCATCCCTGGATGGGCCGTCACGCCTGGGTGTATCACTCACGATGCTGCCTCTTTCTGGAATCCCAGCGCCCTGCGGGCCCTGCCTGAGCCTAAATCTGAATGACAGCAAATTGCTGGTGCTTAACGCAAAACAGCCACCCTGGCTGTTTTTCAACAGCTGGGGTGGCTATTTTACA
>NZ_BMLC01000002.1 GCF_014645015.1 Salinibacterium xinjiangense | reverse complement strand
TTGTGCACGCTGTTGAGTTCTCAAGGATCGGACGCTCCTGACCTCCACCGAAACCGGCATCACTCAGGGCCACACAACCATCACAATCACCCCCGCAACCAGCGGAAAGCAACCTGTATAACTTACCATCCCGGCGGCGTTTGTCTAACCAATCGAAGCGAGCTAAAAGCGCGCACCAACCGGTCCGGACGAAACTGACGGAGTGGGTTTTCCATCCGAAGATCTGAAGACGAAACCCTGTGACAGGTGAATCGCTGTGTGACTTCGGAGTTTGTTCCTCTTGAGGCCGGGAAGCTGTGGGGAGTTGATCCGCACCGGGCTTTCCGCACCTTTGGGGTGACAAGAGATGACTTTACGTGCATGTTGGCCAACGGACGAAATTTGATCGCATCCCGGGCGTGTCGTGAATTCGCACCCGAGCCCAGCCCCCGCCCGCGACAGCTACCCGACGATGAAGATGCCGGCGAGAGTTTTCTTGCCGCGACGCAGCACTGCCACATTGCCCTGCAAGACTCCGCCTCCCACCACAGCCTGGTCATCGGCGACAGCAATGTTGTTGAGATACACCCCGCCCTGCGCGATCGCTCGTCTGGCTTCACTCGAACTGGAGACGAGTGCCGTGTCGACGAGGAGCTGCACGATCGTGGTGTCAGCAGTTGCGTCGACATGGGCGAGCTCGCGAAGAGCTGCGGCGAGGGTGGCCTCATCCAACGATCCAAACTCACCCTGGCCGAATAGAGCCGCAGATGCCGCGATGGCCGCCTCGGTCGCGTCCCTGCCGTGAACGAGCGTCGTCACGTCGAATGCCAGGACCTTTTGCGCCTCCCTCCGGAAGGGCGCCTCTGCAACCGCCGTCTCGAGCGCAGCGATCTGGTCGCGCGCGAGAAAGGTGAAGATCTTCAGCCGACGGACGACATCCGAATCATCGGTATTGAGCCAGAACTGGTAAAACGCGTAGGGACTGGTCATCGCGGGGTCGAGCCAGACGGCATTTCCCTCGCTCTTACCGAACTTGGTGCCGTCGGAGTTGGTGATCAGGGGTGTACCGATCGCGTGCACGCTCACACCCTCGGCCTTGTGGATGAGGTCGGTTCCGCTCGTGAGATTGCCCCACTGGTCGCTGCCTCCGGTTTGGAGCACGCAGTCGTAGCTGCGGTAGAGCTCGAGGAAATCCATCCCCTGCAGGATCTGGTAGCTGAATTCCGTGTAGCTGATTCCGGCGTCGGAATTCAAGCGCGCGCTCACCGCATCCTTCTTCAACATCGTGCCGACGCGAAAGTACCTGCCGACGTCACGCAGGAAGTCGATCGCGCTCAGCGGGGCCGTCCAGTCGAGATTGTTGACCAGTCGTGCCGCGTTGTCACCCTCGAAGCTCAGGAACTTCGACACCTGCCCCTGAAGGTAACCCACCCACTCGGTGACGGTCGCCTCATCGTTGAGGGTGCGTTCGGCAGTCGGCCGGGGATCCCCGATCAGACCGGTCGATCCTCCGACGAGCCCGAGCGGCTTATGGCCGGCCAACTGAAGGCGGCGCAGCAACAACAGTTGCACCAAATTTCCGAGATGAAGACTCGGCGCGGTCGGATCGAACCCGCAGTAATACGTGATCGGTGGCCCCGCCAGCAGTGTCTTCAGTTCATCGGCATTCGTGGAGACGTGCACGAGTTCACGCCACGTGATCTCCTCCCAGATGTCAGGGAAAGATGGGTCGTTCTGCTGGATCGTCTCGGCTGCTGGCACGCCATAACCGTAGCGGAGACTCGCCGGGCTAACCGGTGCGGGTCGAATCCGTCACTGGCTGCTCCGAGGACCGTGGCGGGTACACCCACGTGACCAGCACCACCGAGATGATCATGAGCAGGAACCACGGACCGCGTCTTGCCAGAGCCACCTGTCAGCCGTTAGACGCGCACCATCCACAGGTCGATCGCGGTGTAGATGGATCCGCCGCAGAATGGGACTCCCCCGATGTGCAGAACGCCGTCGCCCACCCGCAGCCACGATCCGATGCCGGTCTTGAAGCGTTCCATGCCCGTGCCCTCGATGTGGAACAGGATGATCACCCGAATCTCACGCCACCCCTCGAGTCTCGTGGCAACCATCGCCACCTCGATCGCCGCCCGGGCCATAACCGGGAAGTCGTTCAGGCTTCGGGCTCAGAAAAACGAGATTCCGTTGAGGGCCATGACGACGAGACCGCCCACGATCAACAGGAAACAGACGACGACAGTGATGGTGATGGCGCGGCGTGACATCCCGCGTCTCCACCAGCCGGGATCCTGGTCTCGGTGCAGCGTCATCGTGCCACCGTAGCGGAGGAATCACGGATAGCCGGTGTTGCCGGTCAGCGGTGCCGTGGCACGTGGGCCTTGTACGGCAAAACCGACGGTTCCCCGGGCATCCAGAATCGCCAGGGAAAGGATGCACGGCCACCGTCACCGGACACCCCGGTTCGTGGACCCTGCTCGAACGCCTGGGGTTCTTCGGCCAGCTCCAATCGGATGCGGGAAACGGCGAGGTCCGCTCCCCCATCGGTCAGGGTGATCCCGAGGGCGACGCACAACCGGCCCGGGCCGCGGGCGAGATCCCGGTCGGAGCGGCTGGTCGTGCGGCGGGACCTGGCGAGCTCGACTCCCTCGACGACCTCTCCGGCGCGCAGGAGCACTGCCGACGCGACTCCATCGGGCGAACACACGACATTTGCGCACACATGCATGCCGTAGGTGAAATAGGTGTATAGGTGACCGGGCGGCCCGAACATGACCATGGTGCGCGGGGTCGGTCCGCGAAACGCGTGGGACCCCGGATCATCCTCGCCGAGATAGGCCTCCACCTCGGTCAGTCGCACCGTCACCGCGCCGACCGTGATCGTTGCGCCGAGCAGTCGCGGAGCCACCTCGGTGGCGGGCAGCGAGAGTAGCTCGATCAGAGCAGTCGACCCGTCGCGAGGGCGCGAACCCGATTGGTCAGCTCGATGCGCTGCTCCGCGACCCGCTCCGGCGCAGTTCCGCCCACCCCGCTCCTGCTGGTCACTGAACCGCGGATGGTGAGCACGTCACGCACCTCGCCTGTCAGGTGAGCGGAGATGCTCGCATACTGCTCGTCCGTGGGCTCATGGAGTTCGAGGCCCTCCTGTTCACACAGCCTCACGAGGGCTCCGCTGATCTCGTGGGCCTCGCGGAAGGGAACGCGTTGTCGCACGAGCCAGTCTGCGACATCCGTCGCGAGGGAGAATCCCATGGGGGCAAGCTCAGCCATGCGATCGGTGTCGAAGCTGAGGGTTGCGACCATGCCGGTGAAGGCCGGTAACAGCACCTCGAGTGTCTCAACCGAGTCGAAAACCGGTTCTTTGTCTTCCTGCAGGTCCCGGTTGTAGGCGAGGGGCAGCCCTTTGAGGGTGGCCAGCAACCCGGTCAGGTTGCCGATCAGCCTGCCCGACTTTCCCCGGGCCAGTTCCGCAATGTCGGGGTTCTTCTTCTGCGGCATGATCGACGAGCCCGTCGAGTACGCATCGTGAAGCCGCACGAAACCGAATTCGCGGGTGTTCCAGATGATCAGCTCCTCGGCGAATCGCGACAGGTCGATTCCGACCTGGGCGGCGATCCACGCAAATTCGGCGACGACGTCGCGACTCGACGTCGCATCAATGGAGTTCTCGCCCGGGCGGCTCAGGCCGAGCTCCCGGGCGACCAGGGCAGGGTCGAGCCCCAGGCTGCTGCCGGCAAGCGCGCCGGCACCATATGGCGAGGTGGATGCCCGAACGCGCCAGTCACGCAGGCGCTCGAGGTCGCGCACGAGCGGCCACGCATGCGCGAGCAGCTGGTGCGCGAGCAGCACGGGCTGGGCGTGCTGGAGATGCGTGCGCCCGGGAAGGATCGCCTCGCCACTCTTCTCCGCCTGCGCGTTGATCGCATCGATCAGGTCGACTACGAGATCGCCGATGGCTGCCGCGTGGTCGAGCAGGTACATCCGCACGAGGGTGGCGATCTGGTCGTTGCGGCTGCGCCCCGCTCTCAATCGGCCGCCAAGCTCGGCGCCGACGACGCCGATGAGCGCCGACTCGAGGGCACCGTGAACATCTTCGTCATCGGGCTGGGGCTGCAGTTCACCGCTGTCGACGCGACGCAGCACCTCGACGAGCCCGGAGTGCATGGCCTGCTCCTGCTCGCTGTCGAGATACCCGGCCGCGGCGAGCGCTTTGGCGTGTGCGTGGGATCCGGCGATGTCATAGGCGGCAAGCTGCCAGTCGAAATGCGTCGAGCGACTCAGCCGGGCGAGCTCGGGCGACGGGCCGCTGGCAAACCGCGCACCCCACAGTGAACCCTCGCCTGTCTTACCCTCGGTGGAATTCGGCACAGGCATCCCGACTAGCCGCGAAGGTCGCGGCGCGCGCTGATCTTCGACGGCAGCGACCAGATCTCGATGAATCCCTTCGACAGCGACTGGTCGAAGGTATCGCCCGTGTCGTAGGTGGCGAGGCTGAAGTCGTACAGGCTCTGCTCGCTCTTTTGGCCGGTGACCGTCGCGCGGCCGCCCTGCAGCTTCAGGCGGATCTCGCCGCTCACGTACTTCTGCGTGTCGTCGATGAAGACGTCCAGCGAGCGCTTGAGGCCCGAGAACCACAGTCCGTCATAAACGAGGTTCGACCATTCAGCTTCGACACCGCGCTTGAAACGGCCGAGGTCGCGCTCCAGGGTGAGTGCCTCCAGTGCCTCGTGCGCTTCGATGAGGGCGATGGCCCCGGGCGCTTCGTAGACTTCGCGGCTCTTGATGCCCACGAGGCGGTCTTCGACGACGTCGATGCGACCGACACCGTGCTTGCCGGCGAGCGCGTTGAGCTCTTCGATAATGGCGAGAGCACTCAGCTGCACACCGTCGATGGCGACAGGGATGCCCGACGCGAACGTGATGATGACCTCGTCAGCGTCGCGAGGGATGGACGGGTCTTGGGTGTACTCGTACAGGTCTTCAATCGGGGCGTTCCACGGATCTTCGAGGAAGCCCGTCTCGACGGCTCGACCCCACACGTTCTTGTCGATCGAATAGGGGTTCGCCGCAGACTGGCGGATCGGGAGGTTGTGCTGCTCGGCGTAGATGATCGCCTTATCCCGAGTGAGAGCCAGGTCACGAACGGGGGCGATGCTCGTGAGCTCGGGCGCGAGAGCTGCCACCGCTGCCTCGAAGCGCACCTGGTCATTACCCTTGCCCGTGCATCCATGGGCGACGCTGTCAGCACCGAGCTTCTTGGCGGTGATCGCAAGGTGCTTCGCGATGACCGGCCGGCTGAGCGCCGAGACCAGCGGATAGCGCTTCTGGTACATCGCGTTGGCCTTGAGGGCCGGCATCAGGAAATCATCCGCGAACTCATCTTTCGCATCGACGACGATCGACTCCACTGCGCCGCAGTCGAGTGCACGCTGGCGAATGTCATCCATGTCTTCGCCACCCTGGCCCACGTCGACGGCGAGAGCCACGACCTCTTTGCCCGTGGCATCCTTCAACCACCCGATGCCTACCGAGGTATCGAGGCCACCGGAATAGGCGAGGACGACGCGTTCTGTCATGATTCTGGGTTCCTTTGCTGGGGGGTTGCTGGATCAAGCCTATCGGCGCGCGGTGGTCGGGTTGCGCTGCGGGATGCCACGGCCAGCAGCCACTCGAGCGGGCCTTTTCCGATGAAGATCTTCCAGAGTGAGGCCGCGGCGAGCGCCACGACGACGAAGATGATCCACAGCGAGTTGTCATCCTCACCGGGCACACTCGCGCCGATCATCGCGATGACGACGATGTGCACCGTGTATACCGTCAGGGCCATCGACCCGACGGCAGCGAGCGGAAACAGGGGCCGGTGGATGACCCGGCTCGCGTAGAGGCAGATCCCGAGTACTGCAAGCGCGAATCCGAGGGAGCCGACGACTTCGAAGGGGCTGCCGCTGTGGGGCTCCGTCGTGGCGATGGATGACGCGCCCAGCGTGGCGGCCGCGAACTCCCCCACGCTGTACCCGAGCGTGGCAAGCATCGCGCCGAGAATAAGCAGCCCTCCCTGAACAGAACGCGCTGCGAGATCGAGCCGACCGATACCGAGGCCGACGAGCACGAAAGCGATCCACAACAGCGCCGGATAGCTGCCATTGAGGAACAGGTCCGAGGCCAGGGCGATCCCCTCGTTAGGTGGATCACCGAGCAGCGGACCGACGGTGGCGAGAAACAGGGGCACGGCCACGGCGATGACGAGCGCGCTGCCGAATAGTGCCAGTGGTGGCATTCGCAGGAACGGGAGCGCCATCGCGAAGAGCATCGCGTACACCGGGAGGATCACGGCGACATTGGTGCCGAGCGCTATGAGCAGCCCCCCTATGACGAACACGAGGAACGCGCGAACGGCCAGGCGCAGCCTGACCCGGGAAAGGTCGACGCCCGACACCACCGTCGTGCGGCCCGACATGATCGCGATCGACACCCCGGCCAGCGTGGCGAACAGGATCGACGACCGACCACTGACCACGTCGGACCACGTGTCGGGCTCGAGCCAGTCGAACGGCATGATCACGCCGATGTGCGCACCGAACATCCCGAGCACGGCCAGCCCGCGCGCGACATCGATGCCGACAATCCGCGTGTCAGAGGTCAACCAGCGCGCTCCAGCAGCCAGACCATGAGCGCCTTCTGGGCGTGGAGGCGATTCTCGGCCTCATCCCAGATGACGCTCTGGGGGCCGTCGATGACCTCCGAGGTCACCTCGTACCCGCGGTCGGCGGGAAGGCAGTGCAGGAAGATCGCATCGCTCTTGGCCAGCGCCATGAGCTCGGCGTCGACCGTGAAGGAGCTGAGCGCGGCGACCCGTGCTGCCTTCTCGACCTCTTTCCCCATGGACACCCAGGTGTCTGTCACGACGACGTCTGCGCCGGCGACGGCCGCGAGCGGGTCGGTGTAAAGCGTCACCGATCCGCCGGTCTGCACGGCGATGGCGTCGGCATCCGCGACGATGCGGCTATCCGGCATGTAGTCGGCAGGGCACGCCACGCGTACATGCATTCCTGCCGTCGCTCCCGCGAGGAGGTAGGAGTGCACCATGTTGTCGGCTCCATCACCCAGGAAAGTGACGGTCAACCCTGTGAGCGCGCCCTTATGCTCCCTGATCGTCAGGAAGTCGGCGAGCAACTGGCACGGGTGGAATTCGTCGCTCAGGGCGTTGATGACGGGCACCGTAGTATTCGCCGCCATCTCGATCAGGCCGGACTGCCCGTAGGTGCGCCACACGATCGCGGCAACCTGGCGCTCGAGCACGCGCGCGGTGTCTGATGGGCTCTCTTTGCCGCCGAGCTGGCTATTCGCCGTGGAGATGATCAGGGGCACACCACCGAGATCGGCGATTCCCACAGCGAATGACACGCGCGTGCGCGTCGATGACTTGTCGAAGATGACGGCGACGGTCTGCGGGCCCGCGAGGGGCTTGAGAGCCCAGCGATCCGCCTTGATTTCTGCGGCCAGATCGAGGATCTCGGCCTGCTCGGCGGGGGTTAGGTCGTCATCACGCAGGAAGTGGCGGGTCACGATGTTCCTTTCGATGCGCTGGCGAGCAGCGCGCTGGCGAATTTCTCGATGAACTCCGCGACCTCGGCGTCACCGATGATCAGCGGTGGCGCGAGACGGATGCTCGAGTCATTGGGGGCGTTGATGATCAGGCCACGTGCCGCTGCCTCGGTGACGACGGCACTGGCGACAGGGGACGACAGCCCGACACCGATAAGTAGGCCCTTGCCACGCACCTCATCGACCAGTGGCAGCCCGGCGATGGCGGCGTTGAGCTCTTCCCCGCGCCTGGCGGCGTTCTCGACCAGTCCAGCTCGCTCGATCTCGCCCAGCACCGCGTTCGATGCCGCAGTGACGAGCGGGTTGCCCCCGAACGTGCTGCCGTGCTGGCCTGCGATCAGTAGATCGGATGCCTCACCGAAGGTCACGAGAGCACCGATCGGCACTCCACCGCCGATACCCTTCGCTGCCACTATGGCGTCAGGGACGATGCCGTCGTGCTGGAACCCGAACCACTCGCCGGTGCGTCCCGCACCCGTCTGGATCTCGTCGATGATCAGCAAAGCGCCGTGTGATGCGGTGATCTCCCTGGCTGCTGCGAGGTATCCGGCCGGCAGGTCGATGACTCCTGCCTCACCCTTGATCGGCTCGACGATGAGAGCCGCGACATCCGGACCCATGGCCTTCTCGAGCGCCTCGATCGTCGATTCGAGATGAGAGACATTGGGCAGCAGCGGCTCGAAGGCCTCACGCAGTGACGCTTTGCCCGTCAGCGAGAGCGCCCCCATGGTGCGACCGTGAAAACTATTCTGCAAACTCAGGATGCGCGGCCGCCCGGTGCGCCTCGCGAGCTTGATCGCGGCCTCGATGGCCTCGGCTCCTGAATTTGCGAAGTAGACCCGGCCGCGCTCACCGGCACCGGACAGCCGGCGCAGGCGTTCGGCGAGTTCGAGCTGCGGGGGCGTGGCGAAGTAGTTGGACACGTGGGCGAGTGTCGCGATCTGCCGGCTGACCGCCTCCACGAGCACGGGATGCGCGTGGCCGAGCGAGTTGACCGCGATGCCGGACAGGAAGTCGAGGTACTTCGTCCCCTCGGAATCCCAGACGTACGCACCCTCGCCGCGCACCAGCTCGGCACTGGGAAGTGCTGCGGATTTCATGATCCGCTCTGAATAGTCGTGCTGCCAGGTCATGCCGGTACCACCTCCGTGCCGATTCCGCTCTGGGTGAAGACCTCGAGCAGGATGGAATGCTTCTCACGACCATCGATGATGGCCGCCTTCGCTACTCCCCCGACGACCGCATCCCGGCAGGCCGACATCTTGGGGATCATGCCGGAGGTGAGGCTCGGTAGAAGAAGCTCCAGCTCGGTGGTCGTGATGACACTGACCAGGGAATCGCGGTTCGGCCAGTCGTTGTACAGGCCCGCCACATCGGTCAGGATCACGAGCTTGGCGGCGTTCAGTGCGATGGCCAGCGACGCTGCCGCCGAGTCGGCGTTGACGTTGAGGAGCCCATCCGGCCCCTGCGCCACGGTCGAGATGACCGGGATGAGTCCCTGGTCGAGAGCGGCGATCACACTCGCGGTGTCTACCTCGGTGACCTCACCGACGAGCCCGAGGTCGACGGTCTCACCATCGACGACTGCTCCCCGGGTCACACCGGTGAACAGCCCGTGGTCGTCACCGGAGATGCCGCGCGCCAGATCACCATGATCACTGATGCTGTGCTCGTTGACCAGGCGCACAAGTTCGCCGCCGACCTGCTCTGCGAGCACCTGCCTGATCACGCCGATGCTCTCCGCGGTCGTGACCCGGTAACCTCCGCGGAATTCACTCGGGATGCCACGGCGCGTGAGCTCGGCGGTGATCTGTGGCCCGCCACCGTGCACCACCACGGGCTTGACTCCGGCATAACGCAGGTAGACCATGTCTTCGGCAAACGCACGCTTGAGGTCATCGTCGATCATGGCGTTGCCGCCGAACTTGACGACGATGATCTCATCGTGAAATCGCTTCAGCCACGGGAGGGCTTCGATGAGCACGGCAGCTTTGGCAGCGGCCTGGTTCTGGGCCCGGTTGTCAGAGAGATGCGGCATCAGCTGGAGTACGCGCTGTTCTCATGCACGTAATCATGCGTGAGGTCGTTGGTCAGGATGGTCGCGGTAGCTGTTCCCGATTTGAGATCGACCAGCAGGTCCACCCTGCGGTTCGTGAGATCTACATCGGTGCGCGGCCGGTCGGGGGCGCCCTCGTGGCAGACCCGAACCCCGTTCATCGAGACGTCGACGTCGTACGGGTCAAACGCGGCATCCGTGGTTCCGATCGCGGCCAGCACCCTGCCCCAGTTGGGGTCGTTGCCGAAGATCGCAGCCTTGAAGAGGTTGTTGCGGGCGATGGAGCGACCCACCTC
This sequence comes from Salinibacterium xinjiangense, assembly GCF_014645015.1. Taxonomy (GTDB): domain Bacteria; phylum Actinomycetota; class Actinomycetes; order Actinomycetales; family Microbacteriaceae; genus Rhodoglobus; species Rhodoglobus xinjiangensis. The sequence continues at coordinate 693,300 of NZ_BMLC01000002.1, read as the reverse complement.
CACGGCGTCGTCTTCTGTCGCGGCGCCCGTCACTTCGATGCGGATGTCGTGGCTCGCGCCCTCGGCGTCGCCCTGCAGCTGTTCGGCCAGGTCGAGGCAGACCTCCGTCAGCACGGCGGTGAACGCATCGAGCGGGGGCTCCACTTCCGAGGCGCCCGACGCGAGAAGCGACACCTGGTCGTTAGTCGACATGCAGCCGTCGGAGTCGAGCCTGTCGAAGCTCACGCGGGTGGCGCTGCGCAGCGCGATGTCGAGCTCTGCCGACGAGAGCACGACATCGGTCGTGATGACCACGAGCATTGTCGCGAGCCCCGGCGCGAGCATGCCCGCACCCTTCGCCATGCCGCCAACGGTATAGCCGTTGCCCAGCCTGATCGACCGCTTCGGTTTCGAGTCCGTGGTCATGATGGCCCTGGATGCCTCGTCGCCGTGATCCCCCAGAGCCGCCGCCGCGACGGCGACTGCCGGCAGCAATTTGTCGAGCGGGAGTTGATCGCCGATGAGACCGGTGGAGCACACGAGCACGTCGCCCGAGCTCACGTCGAGCGCGGAGCCGACGGCTTCGGCTGTCGCGTGTGTCACCTGGAAGCCCTGCGCCCCGGTAAAGCAGTTGGCTCCACCCGAGTTCAGCACGATCGCCGACACCGTGCCGTCGGCGATCACCTGCTTCGACCAGATGATCGGATTCGCGAGTGCCCGGTTGCTCGTGAAAACGGCGGCCGCATTCATGAGCGGCCCCCGGTTGACAACCAGTGCGAGGTCGAGCCCGCCGCTCGACTTCAAGCCTGCCTCGACGCCCGAAGCCTCGAAGCCTTTCGCTGCTGTCACACTCACGGCGCTACCCCATCCACGGAAAGTCCTGTCGTCTCTGCAAAGCCCAGCGCGATGTTCGCCGACTGGATGGCGGCACCCGCGGTGCCCTTGACGAGATTGTCGATGGCCGAGATGACGACGACCCGACCGGCCGCCTCGTCGACGGCGAGGCCGATGAGTGCCGTGTTCGCGCCGAGAGTATCGGCCGTCCGCGGGAACTGGCCAGCGGGCAGAACGTGCACGAACGGCTCCGCGGCGTACGCCGTTTCCCAGGCTTCGCGAACCTGCGATTCGGTCGTTCCCGGCACGAGCTTCGCCGTGCTGGTCGCGAGGATGCCGCGACTCATGGGCACGAGCACGGGGGTGAACGAGATGCTGACGTCAACCCCTCCCGCCATCTGCAGATTCTGGCGAATCTCGGGGTTGTGACGGTGCACACCGCCCACCTGGTAGGCATTCGCCGAACCCATCAGCTCGCTGCCGAGAAGCTCGGTCTTGGGCACCCTGCCCGCCCCGGATGGTCCCACCGCCAGCACGGAGACGAGGTCGTCTCCGAAAATGACGCCGGAGTGGATGCCCGGGGCGAGGGCGAGCGTGATCGCCGTGACGTTGCATCCGGGAACCGCAATGCGGGTGGCACCCCTGAGAGCATCACGCTGCGTGCCGGTCTGAGTGAGCAGTTCCGGCAGTCCGTATGTCCAGGCGCCGAAGTACTCGCCGCCGTAGAACTCCGCCCAGTCGGCCTCGCTCTCGAGTCGGTGATCGGCCCCGCAATCGATGACGACGGTGCCCGCCGACAGTGCGGCGGTGACCTCCCCGGATTTGCCGTGCGGCAGGGCCAGGAAGACGACATCGTGGCCTGCGAGAGTCGCGGCATCCGTCGGCTGGAGCTGCAGGTGAGCGAGCGAACGAAGGTGAGGCTGCAGGGTGACCAGCGGCTGGCCGGCGTTCTGGAATGCGGTGACCGTGGTCACCTCGAACTCGGGGTGAGACGAGAGCAGCCGCAGAAGCTCACCACCCGCGTAGCCACTGGCACCAGCCACGGCGACGGAAAGAGACATGACACTACCTTAACGAGAGGAGGGACGAGGGGAGTGCTGCGGCGCCGTTCACGAGAGCCGACCCTGCTCGCGGGAGCAGGTGGCTGCGGAGGGGAACGTCGCCTATCGTCGCTCGTCGGGCTGGCGTCGCAGCCCGGGTGCACGACCCGCCGAGAGACGCAGCCTGAGGCGTGCGTCGGTGGCGGGAATCGTGATCACGCTCCGACAGTACTGCACTGTTGCTGGCTGGAGCGAATCGCTAGCCTTGCGGCGAAAGCCCAATCGAACCCCGGCGCCGGCGATGGCGACGGCAACATCACCCAGGACGTCATCGCGAAGGTCCTGTCGACTACGGCACCCATCGTGATCGGCTGGCTCGCCTCACAGTTCTTCGGCAAGAAGCAGGCCTTACCGGCAGAACCCGCTGCCGCACCAGCATCGCCCGGCGGAACAGGCGACCTGCTCGGCGACCTGCTCGGTGGCGGGAAAAGGTAGGCGATAAGCGCTACTCGCGCAGGACCGCTCCCATCATCGTCGTGGCGAGAGCAACCGCGGCGGTCTTCGCTTCGGTCGCCTCCGCTGCCGTCAGGGTGCGGTCGGTCGCCCGGAACCTGAGGGCGAACGTCAGTGACTTGCTGCCGTCGGGAATCCCCGCACCGCGGTAATCATCGACAAGCGCCACATTCTCGAGCAGTTCGCCGGCACCCTCGACCAGCACTGCCAGCAACTCGCCGGCACGCACCGCCTCGGGCACGACGAGGGTCAGGTCCTGCGTTGCGGCGGGATAGGACACGATCGGAGTCGGGGCGATCTGCTCGGCGCCGAGCTCGATGAGTGCGTCGAGGTCGAGTTCGAGCACGGCGACAACCCTCGGCAGGTCGAGTTCTGCCGCTAGTGATGGCAGCAGCTCTCCCGCGTAGCCGACCACACGGTCACCCGATCGCAGCTCGGCCGTTCGACCGGGGTGCATAGCCTGGTGGGTTCCCGTCACGACGGTGAGTGGTGAGGCGAGCACTGCTGCGAGATGCTGTGCGGTGCTGATCGCATCCGACAGCCCGCGCTGGATAGACGGTTGTCCAGGCTGCTTAGCGACGGCGTCACCGACAAAGAGGGCCGCGACATGCCAGGGCTGTGCGGGGATGCTGCCGCGCAGTTCGTCCAGTACCTCTGGCAATGGATACGCGTTACCTGCGGGAAGCGCGTCGCTGCCGTAGCTACGCCCCGACTCCGGCAGGAACACGGTGCCGACCTCGAAGATGGCGAGATCAGTGAGCCCACGCGACAGGTTGCGCCTCGCGACGGTCACCAGCCCGGGGAGCAGGGAAGTCCGGAGCCAGGCGGCTTCGGAGTCGATCGCGTTCGCGAGCTTCACGGCCGGAATCGTGCCCGCGATGGGCGAACCGAACAGGTCATTCGACGCCTGGTTGAGGAACGGGTACGCGAGCACCTCGGTAAGCCCGGCAGACGCGAGCGACGCAGACGCTGAGCGACGCAGTCGCTGCTCGCGCGTCAGTCCACGCCCGGGGGGCGCCACGGGGAGCACCGAGGGGATGCGGTCGTAGCCGACGATCCTGGCCACTTCCTCGGCGAGGGTGGCGCGGTCGGTGAGGTCGGGGCGCCAGGACGGCGGCGTCACAGAGAGACCGTCGGCTGCGGCATCCACGAGGCAGCCGATGTCGGTGAGGGCACCGGTGATCTCGTCGGCGCTGAACTGCGCACCGATGAGCCCGGCGATGTAGCCATCGGGCAGCGCGATCGGTGTGCGTGCGGTGGAGTCGTCGAACACGGAGCCGAGGGATTCAGCCGTTCCCGCCCCCAGTTCGACGAGCAACTCGACGACACGGGCGGCGGCGACTTCTGCCACCGCGGGATCGACTCCGCGCTCGAAGCGGCGAGATGCCTCGCTCGGAAGTTTGTGGCGTCGGGCCGTGCGCGCGATCGAGGTCGGATCGAAGTTCGCGGCCTCGACCAGCACGTTCGTCGAGGCCGGATCGATCTCGGTCGAGGCGCCCCCCATCACGCCAGCAAGGCCGATCGGGCCGGAACCGTCAGTGATCAGCAGGTCTTCGGTGCTGAGGTTTCGAGACCTGTCGTCGAGGGTCGTCAGGGTCTCCCCCGCGATCGCCCTGCGCACAACGATGCCGCCCGAGAGCTTGTCGAGGTCGTAGGCATGCGTGGGTTGGCCGAGCTCGAGCATCACGTAGTTCGTGATGTCGACGGTGAGCGAGATGCTCCGGATGCCGGCGAGCCCGAGCCTCGCGATCATCCAGGGCGGGGTGGGCCTTGACGCGTCGATGCCGCGCACGACGCGAGTCACGAAGACGGTGGCGCCTACCCTGCCGCGGATCGGCGCGACGTCGTCGACCGTGACCGCGAATCCGGTGCCAGCCACCGGCGTCGGCGCAAGGGCCGGGTCGCGGAACGTCGCGCCGGTGGAATGGGAGTATTCGCGGGCGATGCCGCGGATCGAGAACGCGTAGCCGCGGTCGGGCGTGACATTGATCTCGACGGCGAAGTCATCGAGACCCAGCAGCGGCACGGCTTCGGTGCCGACCACGGGGTCGAGACCGAGGCTCGAGAGCAACAGAATGCCGTCGTGCTCCTCGCCCATGCCGAGCTCGCGGGCCGACGCCATCATCCCGTCGGACACGTGGCCGTAGGTCTTTCGCGCGGCGATGGGGAACGGCCCCGGGAGCACCGCGCCAGGCAGCGAGACAACGACCTTGTCGCCCACGGAGAAGTTGTGCGCTCCGCAGACGATGCCGCGGGGTTCGGTGTCACCGACATCCACCTGGCACCAGTTGATGGTCTTGCCGTTCGACTGGGGCTCGGGAGTGAACTCGAGAACCTGGCCGACGACGATCGGCCCGGACAGTTCGAAGCCGTGGACGTCTTCTTCCTCGAAGCCGACCTTCACGAGGGCGGCATGGATCTGCTCGTGCGTGACATCCAGCGGGATGTCGACGAACTCGCGCAACCAACTGATGGGAACGCGCATCAGACCACCATCCCGAACTGCTGTGAGAAGCGGATATCGCCCTCGACCATGTCACGCATGTCATTCATGTCGTTGCGGAACTGCAGCGTGCGCTCGATACCCATGCCGAACGCGAAACCCTGATAGACGTCGGGATCGACACCAGCGGCGCGCAGCACATTGCTGTTCACCATGCCGCAACCACCCCACTCGACCCAGCGCGCACCGCCCTTGGCGTTCGGCTGCCACACGTCCATCTCGGCGCTCGGCTCGGTGAACGGGAAGTAGTTGGGGCGCAGGCGGATCTGCGCATCCTCGCCAAACATCGCGCGCGCCAGGTGCTCGAGGGTACCGCGAAGATTCGCCATCGTGAGCCCCTTATCAATCGCGATGCCCTCTATCTGGTGGAACACCGGCGTGTGTGTCGCATCGAGCTCGTCTTTGCGGAACACCTTGCCGGGCGAGACCACGTAGACCGGCAGCTCACGGGCCAGCAGCGAGCGGATCTGCACGGGACTCGTCTGCGTGCGCAACACGAGGTGGCTGTCGATCGGGTCGACGAAGAATGTGTCCTGTTCGCTGCGAGCCGGATGGTCTTCGTCCATATTCAGCGCATCGAAATTGAACCACTCATTCTCGAGCTCTGGCCCGTCGCCGATCTCCCACCCCATGGCGATGAAGACATCGCTCATGCGTTCCATGAGCAGGCTGAGCGGATGCCGCGCGCCGGCGTTCCAGCGTGACGCCACAGCCGTGACATCCATCGCCTCGTCGGCAAGTCGCTGGCTCTCCTCTGCGACGGCGAGCTCGGCCTCGCGCGGGGCGAACGCCTGGCCGACCCTGGCCCTGGCCTGGCCGACGAGCTTTCCTGCCGCCGCGCGATCGGCCGGATCGATCGACTTCAGGCTGCCATTGAGTCGTGCGAGTGGGGATGAGTCACCGGCGTGTTCGGCACGGGCGGCCCGCAGTTCTGACATGGAGGTCGCGGCGGCGACAGCAGCCAATGCCGCGTCGACGACCTCGGCTACTGCACTCGCGGTGATGGGGGTGGATTCTGGCACAACACCAAAGTTTAGTCAGGCTACGGCTGGTACCCCGTGTCGTGGTCGGATCTGGCACCGGGCACGCTCAGTGGATCACTCGCGCCCGCCATGCCTGCTCCGCCCAATTGGGCGATGATCTTCTCGGTGCGCCTGCTCTTGCCGCCGCCGCGACCTGCGGCCGTGCGGCGCGCAACGAATCGCGCGATCCAGGAGAGTGCCATGTTGACGGCGAGGTAAACCGCCCACACCACGAAGAAAAGCGTGAAGAGATAGGTCGGACCGAAGGTGGTCGGCCCCTGCTTGAGCACGACGTTGAGCAACTCCTGGTAACCGAGGATGTACGCCAGCGACGTGTCTTTCAGCAGGACGACGAGTTGGGCGATGATGATCGGCAGCATCTGGCGGAACGCCTGCGGGTATTCGATCGAGAATCGCGTCTGAAGTGGGGTGAGGCCCACCGCGAGCCCCGACTCACGCTGGCCCCGGGGAAGTGATGCGATTCCCGCACGGAGAGCCTCTCCGATCACCGCTCCGTTGTAGACGGCCAGGGCCCCGACACCGGCCCAGAACTGGCCGGTCGAGAACACCAGCAGGATGAAGAGCATCATGAGCAGCACGGGCATCCCGCGCAGGAACTCGATCAGCACGATCGCCGGAATGCGGATGGCGGCCGTTGTGGCCGTGCGCGCCATCGACAGCAGGATGCCGAACGTGATGGCGAACACAGCGGCTACGCCAGCCATCAGCAGCGTCGCAGAAAGACCCCTCCACACGGCGCGGTACAGGGCCCTGTCGCCCAGGAGGTCCCAGCGACTTCCATCGAAGACACCCGGCTGGGCGACCCCTCCAGCATTGATCCGGGGCTGGGAGAGGAAGACGAAAATCGCGATGAGCCCGGCGGCGATGAGCAGGCCGCCGACGATGGAGAAGATCAGGGAAAGACGGCGGGCCCTGGGCCCGGGAACGTCGTAGAGCACGCTCATCGTTGCACCATGACCCTTCGTTCGAGCAGGTTGGCAGCTTGCCCGAGCGGCACAGTGATCACGAGGTAGAAGACGGCAACCGCGACAAGGATGGTCACCGTCGCGTTGCCATTGAACTGGATGACCTGGCGCGACACTGCAACGAGTTCGAGCACGGCGAAACCCGCGGCAACCGAGGTGTTCTTGGTCAGTGCAATCAGCACGTTGATGAGGGGAGGAATGACCATCCGGATCGCCTGGGGCAGGATCACCATCGTCAAAGTCTGACCGAACCCGAGCCCGATCGCGCGAGCCGCCTCGGCCTGGCCCACGGAGACGCCATTGACCCCGGAGCGCACAGCCTCAGCCACGAAAGGCGAGGTGTAGACGGTGAGACCGATAGTTGCGGCGATCGCATAGTCGAACCGAACACCGAGCTGCGGCAGAACGAAGGCACAGAAGAAGAGCACGAGAGTGAGCGGAGTATTGCGGATGATCTCTGTATAGACGGTTGCAAAGCCACGGAAGGCGGGAACGGGTGAGATGCGCATGGCCGCGACCAGGGTGCCGATCATGAGGGCGCCGATGCCCGAGACGACAAGAAGGCGAAGTGTCATAAGGAAGGCGTCGACGAACCTGGGAAGGTTTTCGATGATGGCATCCATGGGTCTCCTCTCGGGTCAGGTGGTGATGTGGCTGGGTGCTGCTGGGGGGTTGGGTGCTGGTGGCTGGGAAGCGGCCCACCCGGTAATACCGGGTGGGCCGCCTGTCATGTTCGCCTAGTAGCGGTCGACTGCGGGCGGGTCTGGCAGCGGAAGCTCCGCTCCCGCGGTCTTGTTCCAGGCCGCGGCCCAGTCACCATCGTCATACGACTCTTCGAGCACGTCGTTGATGAACGAGCGGAACTCGGTGTCATCCTTCGCGAGGCCGATGCCATAGGGCTCCTCGGTGAACGGAGCGCCGACCACCTCGAACTCACCGGCGCTGTTTGCGGCAAGACCCGCAAGGATCACATTGTCTGTCGTCGCGGCAACGACCGCACCCGAACTCAGCAGGGGCAGGCATTCGGCGTACCCGCCAAGAGATGTGATCTGGTCCGTGTACTCAGCAATGTTCGCCTCTGATGTTGAACCCGCGACCGTGCAGACCGGCTTGCCCGCGAGGTCTTCGGGGCCCTTGATGCCCTCAGGATTGCCCGCGACAACGAGGATGTCCTGACCGGCGTTGTAGTACGGACCAGCGAAGGAAATGACTTCTTTTCGCTTGTCGTTGATCGTGTAGGTCGCAACGACGATGTCGACCTGACCCGACTGGATGAACGGTTCGCGGTTCGCGGACACCGTTTCGGTCCATGTGATGCCGCTCTCGGCAATGCCAAGCTTGGATGCGATGAGCTTGCCGATCTCGACGTCGAATCCCTGGGGATCGCCGCTGCCGTCGACCTGGCCGAAGAGCGGCTGGTCGAACTTCGTGCCGATGGTGATGGCGCCAGCCTCGTTGAGCGCCGCCATAGTCGACCCTGCTTCGAAAGTCACCTCCGCGACGGGAGCCTCCGACTCGCCGGCGGTCGGGGCACCTGAATCGGTGCACGCGCTCAGCGCAAGCACGCCGGTAAGCGCGATGGCTGAGACCATCAGACCTTTTTTGAGTCTCATGTTTCCTCCTGGTTGCTGTGGTTCTTGCCCACTGGTTAGTGGGTAAGCACTTTCGAGAGGAAGTCCTGCGCTCTCGGGCTCTGGGGGTTTGTGAAGAACTTCTCCGGGGTGGCTTCCTCGACGATCTCGCCATCGGCCATGAACAGCACGCGCTTGGCAGCTTTGCGAGCGAAGCCCATCTCATGGGTGACTACGACCATCGTCATGCCGTCTTTCGCCAGCCCGACCATGACATCCAGGACCTCATTGATCATCTCGGGGTCGAGCGCCGAGGTCGGCTCGTCGAACAACATGACCTTCGGGTCCATCGCAAGCGCCCTCGCGATCGCAACACGCTGCTGCTGGCCACCGGACAGTTGCGATGGCATCTTCGCGGCCTGGTCCGCGACACCGACGCGGTCGAGCAGCTCCATCGCGCGTTTGTCAGCGTCGGATTTGGAGCGTTTACGAACCTTCAACTGCCCGAGGGTGATGTTTTCGAGCACAGTCTTGTGCGAGAAGAGATTGAATGACTGGAACACCATGCCGACATCCGCTCGCAGCTTCGCGAGCGCGGCGCCCTCGGACGGCAGCGCCTGTCCGTCGATCGTGATGGTGCCATTGTCGATCGTCTCGAGACGGTTGATGGCACGGCAGAGCGTTGACTTTCCTGAACCGCTCGGCCCGATAACGACGACTACCTCGCCACGATGGATGGTCGTCGTGATGTCTTTCAATACGTGAAGTTCACCGAAATGTTTGTTGACATGATCGACGACAATCAGTGGCTCCATAATGCCACCCAACCACATCCCACGAACGGGGGTCAACCGAGCTGAGGATTCGTAACCCCAGCGTGACACCCCGCAAACATGCGATTCGTGCTACACCGAGCGCTGGGCGAACGCGCTTTCATAGAGGCACACCGACGCGGCGGTGGCCAGGTTCATCGACTCGGCGTGACCATAGATCGGCACGCTGATGGCCCGGTCAGCAAGGGCGAAATGCTCGTCAGAGAGCCCGCGAGCTTCATTGCCGAACAGCCATGCGGTCGGCCCGCTGAGGGTGCCAGCAGTGCGCTCCACAAGGAGGTCGACGCCCTTGATGTCGGCCGCAATGACCTGCAGCCCAGCGCCTTTCGTTTTCTCGAGCACGGCTTCGAGCTCGACGCCGACCGCAACCGGAATGTGGAAGAGGGAGCCGGTCGTCGCTCGGACGACTTTCGGGTTGTAGAGGTCGACGCTGCGCCCGGTGAGGATGACCGCGTCGGCACCTGCAGCATCCGCGGCCCGGATGATCGTGCCGGCGTTACCCGGATCGCGCACCTCTTCGAGCACCGCGATGAGCTTCGGCTCGCCCCCGAGAATGTCTTTGAGGGACGTCGGGAACTGGCGACAGACCGCGATGACTCCCTGTGGGGTGACAGTGTCTGCCATCGCATCGATGACATCCTCCGTCACGAATTCGACCTCGAGGCCCGCCTCGGCGGCCATGCGGGCGATCGCCCCGTGCCGCTCCGATGCGGTGGGAGTTGCGAACAGCTCAACCAGGAGTTCGGGCCTGAACTCCAGCGCCTCGGAAACAGCCTGGGGGCCCTCCAAGAGAAAAAGCCCGGTCTCGGACCGGGCATCCCTCTTCGCCAGCTTGGCGACAGCTCGGACCCTGGGAGAACGTGGATTATCGATCATGGGCTCAAGCTTATGTGCGCGCTGCAGCCTTGAAAATCGCACCAGCGATTCCGCGGCGCCATCGTGTGCCCGCGGGGTAATGACAGAAACCCCGGGCAGTTGCCCGGGGTTTCTGACGGTAATGGAGCCCGATCAGGCGCTGACGCGCGGTGCACTCGTGTCGGCCGGCAAAGCCGCCTTCGCCGTGGCAACGATCGCCGCGAACGTGGCAGGCTCGGTGACAGCGAGGTCGGCGAGGATGCGACGGTCGACCTCGATGCCAGCCAGGTTCAGGCCCTGGATGAGGCGGTTGTACGTGAGGCCGTTGGCGCGTGATGCCGCGTTGATGCGCTGGATCCACAGGCGACGGAAGTCACCCTTGCGGGCACGACGGTCACGGTACGCGTAGACGAGGGAGTGAGTGACCTGCTCCTTGGCCTTGCGGTAGAGGCGCGAACGCTGTCCACGGTAACCCTTGGCACGCTCAAGTATGACGCGACGCTTCTTGTGGGCGTTGACTGCCCTTTTTACTCTTGCCATTGTTCTGTTCCTGACCCTTACTTACCGAGAAGCTTCTTGATGACCTTGGCGTCCTGCGGAGCAAGGACCTGTTCCTGGTTCAGTGAGCGCTTGCGCTTGCCGCTCTTGACTTCCAGGTTGTGTCGCATGCCAGACTGCTGCTTCATGACCTTGCCGGTACCGGTCAGCTTGAAGCGCTTCTTGGCACCGGAGTGCGTCTTCTGCTTAGGCATCTTTTTCCTCTTCTTTGGTTGGTACTGCTGCTGCCACCGGGGCGGGAGCCGCCTCGGCTACGTCTGGGATGCTCGGTGCTGCGGCCGGAGCCGCGTCTTCCTGTGCACGTGCCGGCTTGTTGGCGACCTTGCGAGCGTCAGCCTCTGCCTTCGCCGCTGCTTTCGTCTTGTGCGGGCCGATCACCATGACCATGTTGCGGCCGTCGATCATCGGGGTCGATTCCACGGAACCGAACTCCGAAACATCTTCGGCAAATCTCTGGAGCAGGCGCACGCCCTGGTCGGGGCGGGACTGCTCGCGCCCGCGGAACAGGATCATGGCCTTGACCTTGTCGCCAGCTGCGAGAAACCCCTCGGCGCGCTTGCGCTTCGTCTCGTAGTCGTGGGTGTCGATCTTGAGGCGGAAGCGAACCTCCTTGAGGATCGTGTTCGCCTGGTTACGCCGGGCTTCCTTGGCCTTCTGTGCCTCTTCGTACTTGAACTTGCCGTAATCCATGATCTTGGCAACGGGAGGCTTGGAATTGGGAGCAACCTCAACCAGATCCAGGTCTGCCTCCACAGCCAGACGTAGAGCGTCTTCGATACGGACGACACCGACCTGCTCGCCGTTGGGGCCAACAAGACGGACCTCCGGAACGCGGATTCGGTCATTGGTACGGGGATCGCTGATGCGTGTTCTCCTTCTAGTACGTGTAGTCGCGACGGTTGTCGCACGGCACGAAAGAGGGAAACCCTTGATCCACCCTGCTATTCGATCATGCGACTAACTACTTCGTGCAGCTAGACATGTTGTGCGGCTATTCGCACAGCTACTGCACTGTTCATATGGCCGCTGCATCAATCAAACGGGGTGTAACAACCCGGTAACCTTGAGAAGCGGTTGACAGGTGGGAGAATCTCCACTTTCTTAGCCGGGGCAAGCCCCGAAGCCTGTAGAAGAATAGCAGCTACCGCGCCAAACGACCAAGCCCAATCAACAAAGGACTCCATGAGCGACGCACGATTCGACGCAGATGACGAGATCAGGGACATCTCCGAGGTTCCCGCTGTCGAGTTGATCAACACGGTTGCGGTGCACTTCATGAGCGCTGCAGCGGTGAAGCTCGGGCTGTCAGACAGCCCGAACGCGACGGCCGACATCGACCTCGACGAAGCGCGCAAGCTCATCACGGTGCTCGCTGGCCTGGTGGTTGCCGCCGCTCCCGAGATCGGCGACCAGCACGCGCGGCCCCTGCGCGACGGCCTTCGATCGCTTCAGCTGGCGTTTCGCGAAGCGTCATCCATTCCGGATGCCCCGGGCAAGGGCCCTGGCGAGAAGCTCACCGGCGCCGTCAACTAGCGGATCGCCTGCAGCCCCAGCTCGATAAGTTCGTCGATGAGCTGCGGATACGCGAGACCGCTCGCCGCCCAGCACTTGGGGAACATCGAGATCGGCGTGAACCCCGGCATCGTATTGAGTTCGTTGACCACGAATTCGGTGCCGGTGTAGAAGAAGTCGACCCGCGCGAGGCCCGATCCACCGATCGCCTCGAACGAGCGGGCCGCGACTCTCTGCATCTCGGCGAGTTCGCCCTCGGTCAATTCGGCCGGGCACACCAGTTGCGCAGCCGAGTCGTCGATGTACTTTGCCTCGAAGTCGTAAAAGCCATCACCCTGGACGATGATCTCCCCAGCGAGACTGACCCTGGTGGCCGAACCGTCGCGTCCGGACAGCACGGCACATTCGAGCTCACGTCCGACGATGGCTCGCTCGATGAGCGCCTTGCCGTCTTCTGCCCACGCGGTCTCGAGTGCAGCATCCAGCTTCTCGGCGACGGTGACCTTCGTCACGCCGACGGATGAGCCGGCTCGCGCGGGCTTCACGAACACCGGCAGGCCCAGAGACGCCGCACGACCACGCCAGAGCTCGTTGTCTGCCGCCCACTGCGCCGGCGATACGGTCACCCACGGCGCTACCGTCACCCCGACCGCTTCGAGTGCGGTCTTCGTGAAGTGCTTGTCCATGCCGAGCGCCGAGGCCAGTACACCGTTTCCGACGTACGGCAGGCCGAGCAGTTCGAGCATGCCCTGCACCGTGCCGTCCTCACCGAAGGGCCCGTGCAGGATCGGGAACACCACGTCTACGGTGCCGAGTGAGCGGCGCTGCCCTGAGGCAGCCGTCACCGATAGCTCACGGGTGGCAGCAGAATCCGGCCAGAGCACGCGGCTGCCGTTGTCGGTGACCGCCGGCATCGCTGTCGGGTTGAGCGCGAAGAGCGCGGCGTCATCGGGCTGGAGTGTGAACGCGCCGTCCCTGGTAATACCGATCGGAATCACGTCGTACTTGTCGCGGTCGATCGCAGACAGTACGCCTCCAGCGGTGGCGCAGCTGATCGTGTGCTCGGCGGAGCGCCCGCCGAAAAGCAGCGCGACTGTCAATTTGGGCAACTATTCCCCCTGCGGGATGTCGTCGGTCGTGAGATGCGGAGCGATATCGCGCGGAGCCAGCGTACCGGCCAGTACTTCGGCCACCTGGCTGACGATCGGCATTTCGACGTTCTTGGCCAGCGCCAGTTCGAGGATCGGTGCCACGGATGACAACCCCTCCGCAGTCTGGTTCATCTGCTTGATAACCTCGCTGAAGCTGTACCCCTGCCCGAGCAGCCTTCCCGCGGTGTTGTTGCGGGAGAGCGACGACTCGCACGTGGCGATGAGGTCGCCGAGCCCGGCAAGCCCCGCAAGCGTCTCGGCCTTCGCCCCGTACGCGACGGCGAAATCCGTCATCTCGGCAAGCCCCCTCGTGATGATGGATGCCTTGGTGTTCTCGCCGTAGCCGACCCCATCGACGATGCCGATCGCCACCGCGATCAGGTTTTTCAGCACGCCGCCGAACTCGGTGCCGATCACATCGGTGTTCACGTACGAGCGGAAATAGCGGTTGGTAGACGTCATGGCGACGAGGGTTGCCGTGTCGAGGCTGTCTGACGAGACGACGGCGGCGGTCGGCCACTCCTTCGCGATCTCCAGCGCCAGGTTCGGCCCGGATACCACGGCGACCCGGTCACTATCGATGCCGAGTTCCTGGCGAATCACCTCGCTCATCCGCGCGCGGGTGCCCTTCTCGACACCCTTCATCAGCGAGACGACCACAGCACCGTCCGGGATGAGTTCGCGCACGATCCGCAGGTTCTCGCGAAGAGACTGGGCGGGCACTGACAGGTAGACCTGCTCGGCGCCATCCAGCACCTCGGGCAGTCTCGACGAGGCCCAGAGCCCGCGAGGCAGGTTGATGCCTGGCAGGTAGTCGCTATTGCGCTTGGACTGGGAGATCTCGCGTGCAAGCTCCGGTCGACGCGCCCACATGGCGACGTCTGAGCCACCATCGGCGAGGACTTTGCCGAAAGTGGTGCCCCACGACCCTGCACCGAGCACAGCGACCCTGCGAGCCTGCAGGGCCAGTGGTTCAGCGTTTGTCATTGAAGCGTCCGATCTCGGTTTGGCCATGCTCGGTGGGGTTCCAGCGTTGCGTCGGCGCTGCCTCATTGCGCAGCCCCTCGACGAGGGCGGTGATCGCGGTCATCAGCTTGAGGGTCGCCTCGGCCAGCACGCGCGAGTCGCGCGGCCGGTTGGCGAACTCGCTGAGGTCGACGGGTTCGCCGAAGACGATGTCGACCGACTTGCGAGGGAAGAGGCTCAGGCGGTTCGTCGACTGCGGCATGATCAGGTGCGCGCCCCAGCTGGCCGCAGGAATGAGGGGGATCCCCGCATCAAGTGCCGTGCGCACGGCCCCGTACTTTCCGCGCATCGGCCAGCCGTCAGGATCTCGCGTCAGCGATCCCTCCGGGTAAATCACCACGGCGTGACCGGCCGCAGCGATCTGCTGGGCCTGTCGGAGCGGGCCAGCCCCATCACGCGGGTTGCCTGAGCGTTCGACCGGAATCTGCTCGGCCTTGCGCAGAATCGCCCCGACGATGGGGATGCGGAACAGGGAGGCCTTGGCGAAGTAGCGAGGCATCCTGCCGGACTTCCACAGGCCGATCCCGATCACGATCGGATCGACGTTGCTGTAATGGTTGGGAGCCACCACGAACGGGCCCGCCTCCGGCACGTTCTCGAGACCGCGCACGCGATACCGGCCGACGATGTTCATGAGCGGAATGAGAACCCCCGCGAGCAACCAGAAGATCGCGGTCTTCTCCGACGTCGAGCGTGTCGACCCCGCCGTCGCTGGAACGCCTTCGGTCACCGTCGAACAGCCTTCATGAACCCAGCTCTCATGCACACAACCTAACGAAGAAGAGCTAGCCTTCGTAGACGAAATCGGCACCGAGCAGTTCGAGCTTGTCGATGAAGTGCTCGTATCCCCTGCTGATGATGCCCACATTGGTGACAGTCGACTGCCCCTCGGCGGTCAGCGCGGCGATGAGGTGGCTGAAGCCACCACGAAGGTCGGGGATCTCGATCTCGGCACCATGCAGTTTGGTGGGGCCTGTAATGACGGCGGCCTGCTCGAGAGGTCGACGGGGAACCCTGCGACTGATCGATTCCAGACCATCCTTGTGCACGACGATGTCTGCACCCATCTTGATCAGCGCATCGGTGAAGCCGAAGCGATTCTCATAGACGGTCTCGTGAACGACAGAACGCCCTTCGGCCTTCGTCAGGGCCACGATGAGAGGCTGCTGCCAGTCGGTCATAAATCCAGGATGCACATCGGTCTCGACCATGACCGGCTTCAGTGGAGTGCCGGGGTGATAGAAACGGATGCCGTCCTCGTGGATGTCGAACGCTCCCCCGGCCTTACGGAAGATGTTCAGGAACGTCATCAGCTCCTGCTGCTTCGCCCCGCCGACGAAGATGTCGCCCTCGGTGGCCAGCGCAGCGGATGCCCAGCTCGCGGCTTCGTTGCGGTCGAAGAGCGCGCGATGCTCGTAGCCGTGGAGCTTCTCAACCCCCTCGATGAAGATGACGCGGTTCGGCTCGACCGTGATGATCGCTCCCATCTTCTGCAGGATGGCGATGAGATCCATGATCTCCGGCTCGATCGCCGCATTCTTGAGCTCAGTGACGCCCTCAGCCAGCACGGCCGTCAGCAGCACCTGCTCGGTCGCTCCGACGCTCGGGTATGGCAGCTCGATCGCTGCACCCTTGAGGCCGTTCGGTGCCGTGAGGCGGATGCCTTCGTAGCTCTTGTCGACGACAGCGCCGAACGCTCGCAAGGCATCCATATGGAAGTCGATGGGGCGGTCGCCGATGCGGCATCCACCCAGGTCGGGGATGAGCGCCTCGCCGAGCCTGTGCAGCAGCGGGCCGCAGAACAGGATCGGGATGCGACTCGAACCCGCGAGGGCATCGATCTCGGCGAAGTGCGCTTTCAGCACGTTGCTGGGGTCGAGATTGAGTGTTCCGTTGCCGTCGTTCGACACCGCGACACCGTACGCCTCGAGCATGCCCGTCACGATGACGACATCGCTGATCGCGGGGACGTCTTTCAACACACTCGGTGTGTCGGCCAGCAGCGCCGCGACCATCGCCTTGGTCGCCAGGTTCTTCGCTCCCCGCACCTCGATGCGGCCTACGAGCGGTTTACCGCCGTTGATCACAATCTTGTCTGACAGGAGTCCCACCCTTTTTGCTGCCTTTTGGGCGTCTTTGGTAAGAGAGTTCATGCTCACCTCTGTATTGCTATCACTTAAGCCGTTGAATTTCGAATGTCCAGCTCAGCGAGCGGGAAGAGTCTTCGGTCGCCAGCTTTCACGCTTCGCCTCGAACTCGGTTATTCGCGCTTCATCGCGCAGGGTCAGACCGATATCGTCCAAACCTTCGAGCAAACGCCACCTAGTGTATTCATCGATCTCGAAAGCGAAGCCAGACTTGCCAGCCGTCACGGTTTTGGCTATGAGGTCGACTGTCACCTCCACGCCCGGCTGCTCATCGATGATCAGCCAGATCGTCTCGATGTCTTTCTCGCTGAGCTGGGCGGCGAGAAGCCCCTGCTTTCCGCAGTTTCCTTTGAAAATGTCTCCGAACCTCGAGCTCAGCACGACCTGGAATCCGTAGTCCCTCAACGCCCAGACTGCGTGTTCGCGGCTCGATCCGGTGCCAAAATCCGGCCCGGCTACCAGCACCGTGCCCTGGGTGAACGGCTCACGGTTGAGCACGAACTCAGGATCCTGGCGCCAACCGTGGAACAGGGCATCCTCGAATCCGGTCTTGGTGACGCGCTTGAGGAAGACGGCCGGAATGATCTGGTCGGTGTCGATGTTCGAGCGCTGCAGCGGAACCGCAATGCCCGTGACGGAAGTGAACTTCTGCATCAGGCACCTACCTTTGCGGCGGCCTGCGTTGTCGGATCAGACTGCGGCACGGGGCTGTTCTCCAGGTCCCAGGGGCTCGACAGGGTACCCCTGATGGCTGTCGCCGCGGCGACCAGCGGTGATACGAGGTGGGTTCTGCCACCCTTGCCCTGCCTGCCCTCGAAGTTACGGTTGGAGGTGGAAGCGCAACGCTCCCCCGGCGCGAGCTGGTCGGGGTTCATCCCGAGGCACATCGAACACCCGGCGAAGCGCCACTCGGCACCGAACGCCAGGACGATCTTGTCGATCCCCTCGGCCTCGGCCTCGATCCGCACTCGTGCCGAGCCGGGCACGACCATGACGCGCACCCCGTCGGCTTTGGTACGGCCCTCGATGATGGATGCGAACGCGCGCAGGTCTTCGATGCGGGAATTGGTGCACGAACCCATGAACACCGCGTCTACCCTGATGTCTTTCATCGGGGTGCCGGCATCCAGGTCCATGTACTGCAGTGCGCGCTCGGCTGCTGCCCGGTCGTTCACGTCGTCGAATGCTGCAGGGTCAGGCACGCTCTCGCTCAACGAGACGCCCTGGCCGGGGTTGGTGCCCCAGGTGACGAACGGCTCCAGCGTGTTTGCGTCGAGGAAGACCTCGGCGTCGAACACGGCTCCATCGTCGGTGGGGAGGGTGTCCCAGTATGCGACAGCGTCGTCCCAGTCCCTGCCCTCCGGCGCGTGGGCCCGGCCTTTCAGGTAGGCGTAGGTCGTTTCATCCGGCGCGACCATACCCGCGCGCGCGCCAGCCTCGATCGACATATTGCAGATGGTCATGCGACCCTCCATCGAGAGGGCCCGGATGGCGCTTCCGCGGAACTCGAGCACATAACCCTGCCCGCCGCCCGTACCGATCTGCGCGATGACCGCGAGGATGATGTCTTTCGCCGTGACGCCCGGTCGCAGGGTGCCCTCGACCGTGATCGCCATCGTCTTGAACGCGTTCAGCGGGAGGGTCTGGGTGGCGAGCACGTGCTCGACCTCCGAGGTTCCGATGCCGAACGCCATCGCGCCGAACGCGCCATGCGTCGACGTGTGGCTGTCGCCGCAGACGACCGTGATGCCGGGCATCGTGAGCCCGAGCTGCGGTCCGACGACGTGCACGATGCCCTGCTCGATGTCGCCGAGCGAGTGCAGGCGCACTCCGAACTCGGCGGCGTTATTGCGCAGGGTCTGGATCTGGGTGCGGCTGGTGAGGTCGGCGATCGGCTTGTCGATGGCCAGCGTCGGGGTGTTGTGGTCTTCCGTGGCGATCGTGAGGTCGAGCCTGCGCACGGGACGACCGGCCTGGCGGAGGCCGTCGAACGCCTGCGGGCTCGTCACCTCATGCACGAGGTGCAGGTCGATGTAGATGAGGTCGGGCGTACCGTTCTCGCCCTTGACGACCAGGTGGTCTTCCCAGACCTTCTCGGCCAGAGTTTTAGGAGTGCTGTTCATGCTCGTGTCCTTCGTCGATCGAGGGCCCGGCCTTCGTTCGTGTTGCTGTGCAACACCGCTCCGCGACGAGGGAGGCAGGTGGCTAAGCCTCGTCGCGGCAAGGAAGAAGAAGCCGACCGAAATACATGACTCGAGAGTATCACCCGGGGTGGATGCGGGCTCCTCAGCCCCGTTCGACCTGGATGACGAGATCGCCTAGCTCGAGGTCGGCGCCAGCGGGCACCGCAACCCGCTGCCCGGGTTCGACCTCTATCGCGCCCTCCCCGGCCGGCACCACCCAGACACCGTTGGTCGAGTCGAGGTCGAGCACCCAGAGGCCGTCGGCATCGACCTCGAGCATGGCATGAGTCTTCGAGACCGACTTGGCCGGGTCATCCACGGCAAGAACTCGGGCTGATGGATGATCGGCAGGAGCGACCGGGTTGCGACCCAGGTAGAGCTGCCCCTCAACGACGACCGGCTCGCCGCCCAGGATCACGAGGTGCCACCGGGGTTCGGTGTGACGCGAGACGCTGATGCTGGTGGCGTCGTCGACGCCCGGTACGGCAATCTCGGCGAGCGCAGTGCCGTCAGCGTCGAGCTGAGCGACGGTCGGGGTGGCTACCGGTAGAAAGCTCGAGCACCGCAGCGTTGGCCCGCGTGACGGTCTGGAGAATGGCGGTGGCGCTCGCGGGGGCGTCATCCATGAGCGCATCGGTGAATACGGCGATGGCCGCCTGGCTGGCCCGGTCGCCGAAGGCGTGCCCACCCATGCCATCCGCGATCACGAACAGCGGGGCAGACATCAGGAAACTGTCTTCGTTGATGCGCCTGACGGCACCGCGATCGGTGTGCCCCGAGAAACGGAACCGCACCGTGACCCCGGGCAGCGCAAACTCGCGACTGATCTCGACCGACATCCGGCTCTCCCCCGCTTGCCCTGCGCAACCCTTGAGACGCAGGTGTCTACACGGTACCAATCGCCGGGAGAAACCCTGCACCAGCAGGCATGGGCAGTGCTGCCCATGCCTCGGTGCGGTGCGTCGTCAGCGGTCGACCGACTCCGTCGATTTGCTCGCGCGGTTCTTGTCGATGCGGATTTTGACCAGGCTCGCGACCACGGAGATCGTCATCGCCGACAGGATGACCGCCAGCGACGCCCACGTCGAGATCTCGGGAGCCCACTCCACGTGCTCCCCACCGTTGATGAACGGCAGTTCGTTCTCGGCCAGGGCGTGGAAGAACAGCTTCACACCGATGAAGGCCAGGATGAAGGCGATGCCGTAGTGCAGGTATTCGAGCTTGTCGATCAGGTCGCCGAGCAGGAAATACAGCTGGCGCAGGCCCATCAGCGCGAAGATGTTCGCGGTGAAGACGATGAACGGATCGGTCGTGATGCCGAAGATCGCGGGGATCGAGTCGAGCGCGAACACCAGGTCGGTGATGCCCAGGGCAACGAAGACGACCAGGATCGGCGTGAACACTCTCTTGCCGTCGATGGTGGTGCGCAGCTTCGCCCCGTTGCACGACTGCCCGTTGTTGTCGAGTCGTGCGTTGACCGCATCCTGCACTGCTGCGTCGAGGTCATCGGTCGAGAGCAGGATGAACGGGTCTGAGCCCCCGAGTTCGAGCACGACCTTCTTCAGGTGCCGGCCTGCCAGCTCGGCCACCGCTGCGCCGGCCCGCTCAGAGCCCGTGACCGATACACCCTGCAGCCGGGGGTCAGCGATGACCGTCGCGATCTGGTCGTTCGAGGCGTAGATGTTGACGTACACCCCGGCGTGCGCCCCGACCTCGGCGGTGGCGTCATCGAAGATGCGCGCGATCGCCGCGGCGGATTCCGGACACTGCTGGGCGTGCTTCAGCAGGATCGTGTTGCCGACGACGATGTTCGGGCCCGCGAACCTGGCGACCTGGTAGTACGGGAAGTTCCACGGCATGATGCCGAGCAGCACCCCCAGCCCGGCGCGTCGGATGAACGCGGATCCGCCGCCATCGGCGAGCGCGATCGGCTCATCCGCGAGGAACGCCTCACCGTTGTCTGCGTAGTACTGGTAGATCGCGGCCGCGAAATCCACCTCACCGAATGCCTGGTCGAGAGGCTTGCCCATCTCGCGCACGATAATGCCGGCGAGCTCGCTCCACGGGGGCGGTGCTCCCTCCGTCGAAGGCTTGCTCAGGTTGTGCCGGAGCGGTGTGGACTCCGCCTCCGGGCTGGCGCAAACACAGCGCCCAGAGATCGTCGCCGATGGCGGCGGCGCAATGCTCGCAAATCATAGGTTCTCCCCGAGGGGGGCATGTGCTGCATGGTCTGCCGCTCTCAGAATGACGAAGACTGCCGCGTTGGCGAGCACTGCGAAGGCGATGATCAGGTACACACCGGGCCCGATGGTCACGGACATGTCGGGGATAATTTGCCCGAGGTCAAGGCCGCTAAGGTCGACTGAGCTTCCGCTCACGCCCACGCTCGACAGGTCGACCCCCTGCGGCAGCTCGACGACCCCCGCAGACGTGTCGATGCCGACCGACTTGAGCAGGTCGCCCGTAGACAGGGTCAGCGCGCCGATTTCGTTGAGGAGGTAGGTGGCAGCCTCGCGGCTGCTGACGAGCAACGCCATGAGAACGAGCCACGTGTCGGCGACCCACGCCAGCAGCACGGCGAGGGAGCAGAATGGGCGCATCGCAACGCTGGCAACCACAGAGCCTACGATGACGGCCGTTACGAGCAGAGCGATGTCGAGCCCCGTGCCGATCGGGTAGACCCAGAAGCGCGGGACGATGGCGGCGTTGATTGAGAGCCAGCCCGTAAAAATGCTCACCACTACGAGCACGCCGGCGACGGAGCCCAGACCAGCGGCAATGCGGCCGAGCGGCGTGCGCCCCCAGGCCGTCGAGAACCGGTCTGTGATGGTGCGGCGCGCAGCCGACGAGCTCGCAGCGTTGGGTGTGGCAAGGATCGGAGGCTGCACGGTGTCCCACGAATCGAAGCCCCAACTGTTGTCGGTTTTCATCGTCTCGGCGCCGACCAGGGCATCGGACGACGCCGCGCTCGACCAGTCGTCGAATCCTTCGTAGCCTGTCAGTGTTTCGCTCGCGGGCGCCATGTCAGCACGTTCACCCACGGGATGCTCAGAGTGTCGGCCGAAGCGCCGAACGAGCACCACGATGCTGAGGATCACGACCCCGAATATTGAGAAGACCGCGCCGACGGCGATCGCCACGCTCCGTGGTAGCCGACCATAGGTCGCCAGCGCATAACCGGCGGTGGCTCCAAACAACGCACCGGAGAGCACGATGAAGAGGATGCTCCGCCCACCAAGATCCCACAATGCCTGCATCGCTCCTACTTCCCTTTGCGTTGTGCGGCCAGTGCGAGCAGGATGCGCGCGCAAATCTCCTCCGCAGCCCTCGGGCCCTGTTGGCGCGTTACGTCGATTCCGGGGCGTCCAACGGATGCCGCCCACGACCCCGCGGGCGCTATCGCGTAGTCCGCCCACTCAAGCAGGCCGAGGTCAAGCGCCGAGTCGCCGGCGGCCGCCGTGGTCGTGGCGGACCAGAGTCGCGCCACATACTCAGCCGCCGCGGCCTTCGAGAGCGCGTCGGGGTGTAGATAGGTCCGCCGCCCGTCCGTGCGCGCCGTCCACCGTTGCTCGCGCGCAGACTCCGCGAGTTGCACCGCGTCATGGGCAGCAGTCTGCGCCGCGTCGTAGGTGAGAACGATGAGCAGGCCCTCTCGCACCGACACCGAGCGCGCGCGAACGTTGAGCCCTGTGACGACGTCATGGACGGGGGCGCTCAGCGCGATGCTCGCACTGAGGATGCGCCGCCACTCGATATCGGCGACGCCGTCGACGAGCACGGTGGCGCCTGCAGCGATGATCGCCACGGACGGCATTGTGCTGAACAGGGTCATACGCGCAAGCTGCTCAGCACTGCGCGCGGTAGTCGGCACGACAGCATCACCAAGTTGAACGAGCAGCTTGAGAGTCTGGTCAGTCGCAAACGCGACCCGGCGCTCTGCGGTGCTGTCAACGCACGTGCGCGGGCCCGTGCCCTGGCCGAACTCGCGCTCGGCGAAGACGAGAGTGTTGTCGATGTCGAGGAAGGCGACACCGCCGCCGGGTGTGCTCACTTCGTCCGTAACGAGCGGATGATGCCCACGGCGGAGAACAGCGAGTCGGGGTCGACGACTACGGGGGTGCCACGCATGGCAGCGAGAAGTTCGAGATGGACGGCATCCGGCAGCCCCGCCTCGCGCACGACCAGAAGCTCGGGCACGCGCCGCAGCAACACGCGCGTTGCCTCGCACACACCGGGTTTGATGAGTGCGTCTCGGTCCACCGAATAGCGCTCCCGGAGGCGTGTGAGTTCTGCCATCACGAGATCCCGTGATCCGGCGATGCGCGCGGGCACCACAAGTTCCTCGGGCGCAATGTCGCTGAACCATGCGGTGACCGAGTCGAGGAAGTCACGCGACCGATCTTCGCGCGCCCTCTCCGCGTAGAACCTGGCACCGTGGAAGCACCCCTCCGGGATGAACTTCGAACTGTGAGCAGTGCGAGAGATGAGGCCGGAGACTGTCGAGTTGAGGCATGCCGAGGGGATGAGGACATCGGCGTGCGTGCCCGCCCATGTCGCCGTCGACGCTGGGTCAGCGAGCACTCCGAGGTCAGGCCCGAACCCCTGCGCGCGCGCACCAAGGCCGGCGAGCGACCGCCGCAGTTCGGAACTGATCGAGCCCTTGCCCGTCCAGCCGTCCACGAACGCGATACCCGCAGGCTCGTGGTGGGCGCGCAGGTAGTCGAGGGCGACGGGGTCGAGACCCCGGTCGAGAATGATTGACATCGTGTAGTGCGCGACATCGAGGCCGTGCGCTGCCGCAAGCCAGCGGCGCACAAGCACGCCCGCAGGGGTGCCAGCCCGCGCGAGGGAGATCAGCACGAGTGATTCGCCACGCGCCACCAGCAACTGCTCGCCGAGGCGGGCCACGGCGACCGCGACTGTGCGCGACCGGGTCTCAAGCGCCGCGTCGAAAAGTGCGAGGTACTCGGCGTCGGGTGTGTACTCGATGGGCAGCGACTCAGAGTAATGATGCGTGGACTGGATCGCGAGCTCGCGCTCCACGCCCGACGACTCCGGCACCGAATCGGTCACATCGGTGAGCAGCCACCGTACGTCGCGGGCTGGGTAACTAGAGAAGTGTGGGCCTTCGAGCGGGACGGGCGACGTGATCTGCACCGACAGCACACGGCTCCCCTCAGCGAGGGATTTGAGCAGTGCCCGCGACGCCGCGAACGGCCCCCGCCTCGGAGCAACCACGACGATGACGTCATACTCGGCCGCCCGCACGTTATAGAGGAAGCGCGGGTAGTCGCCCTGGTCGGCATCGCCCGCGAACTCGATCACAGAGCGGATAGCGTAGCCGTCCTCATCGATCGCGGCAGCGGGCGAGCGTGTCGTCGAGCTCACGCGCGCGTTGAGGCCAGAAACAGCGAGAGCACTAGCGACTGCATGCGGTACGGCCATGAACTCCTCGATACCGATGACGAGCACGCTCGGCGAACCCTCAAGGAGCGTGTGAATACCCGCAGCGATGCCGCGTGCGGCCTTCGTCGCGCGGTCGCGGTCTGCTCGCGAGAATCCATCCTGTCCGTCGAGCACCGCGCCCGCCGGCCACACCACCGGAACCGTCTCGAGCGAGCCGCCTGCGGCTAGCTCGGCAGCGAAGCTGTGCTCCAGCCATGGCTTGAGCGCCCCCGCAGCGCTGCCCGGTATCTCAAGCGCGACCTCGCCAAGCGCCAGGAGGGTGAGGTCGACTCTAAGCTCAGCGGCCTCGCGCTTCATGGTGCCACGCTCCCGTGCGGGTCGGGAGTCAAGAAGACACGCAATCACGAACCTGCGGCAGTCGGCCACACCCATGAGGCTGCGGATGATGTTCATCGACGTGCGCCCCGTCGAGATCTCGTCGTCGACAAGCACGATCGAGCGCGCTGCCCGCACGATGGAAGGGTCAGTGGGGGCGAGGTGGTGGACGGTCGCGTGCGAGTGCTCCTCAACGAACGAGACGAGTGGGGCACGCGACGGGGCGCGCGTGCTGTGAGCATAGTGCGCGTCACCAAGCATCTCCGAGACACCATAGCCCAGCGCAGTGGCGGTCTCCGCGAACCCGATCACGAGCACGGGGCTGGGTAAGCCGAGGGCCTCGACGGCGGCGCCGAGCCGGTGGGCAGCGCCGGTCACATCAACGGGAGCCGCGGGGATGTGCTTGCCGAGCACCGTCGATACGATGAGCAGAAGCCGCTTTTGGTTGCGTCGTAGTGCAAGTCCAGCGAGAGACCGCACGTCGACCGCGTCGACCGCCGTCGACACTCCCGAGTAGCGAACTTCGGCGCGCTCCGCTATCCACGCTCCCGGCCACGTAGTCATAGCTGTGCCACGGTCAGCTCGTCGGCCTCCATGAGGAGGTCAACAAAATCGACCGCCGGCCGCAGCACCCCGAATACTCGCGCGCGCTGCAGAATGCCACGCGCCCACGCCATGTGTGGCCGCACCTCGTTCATCTTGTTGCCGGCAGGAGAGGCGAGCACCCCCCCATCGCTCTCACGCTCGATAATCGACATGGCGTCTTGGTGCTCTTCGTGGCTGACAACCGAGAACGCGTGTACGACACCGACGTGGCTTGGGTGGATCACGGTCTTGCCCCACAGGCCGTTCAGGCGGTCCATCGCGATCTCGGAGAGCAGGGCATCGAGACCCGACCGCATCATCGACTCACGGATACCCGTGGCGTGGTGATCGAGGAAGGGTGTGACTCTCAGGCGCGGTTTGAGCACGCGCTCCGCCTTCGCAAAATACTCCCACACTGGGCCCGAGACCGGGATAGCCCCAGACGCCGGACGCGCGAAGGTATTGACCACGTCACCGATGACGTCAGCCACGACCTTTATGTCGTAGATCGTGGTGTCCGGTGACCGACGCAGCCCAAACACTCCCGCAATATCAGCAACCCCAACACGGATGCACGCGATCGAGTCGCGCTCGCGGGCGAGCATCCGCGCTATCGACAGCAGAAACTCGCGCCGCGTCTCGATGTGAGCGAGCGCCGTCGACTCAAGGATCGGCATGCCGACTAATCGGCGCCCAGCGATAGCGGAGGCATTTGAGAGCTCCCCAAGCCACGCGGCGCCGTTGGTCGCCGGATCGAACTTGGGGAATGCGAAACCCGCGAGCTGCTGTGGCACCGCGTCGGCGAGCCCGAGCGCGCCCGCGATGTCGGACGGATTGCGCAGGCGCAGGAAGACTAGCGGAAGTTCGTGCTTGCTCGCGGCGAGATCTGCGAGCAACCGCGCCGCACGCGGGCGGGCGTAGAGGGCGTCGGAGTCAGTCATCGAGTCCTCGAAGTCAATGACCGCTGCGAATACGCCCCGCGCGCGCTGGCGCGCGAGGTCGTCAACTACCGCTGGTCGCGCAGCGGGGAGATATAACGTGGCGCCCAGCCACGATCCCAGTTCGACGGCCGTTACATCGCTCGCGATGTGCTGCGGCTGGTGGCCGAAGAGGACATCGCGAGCGGTGTCGGCCAGGTGATTGAAATGACGCACCTCAGCCCACGAGCTCGGCTTCGCCGCGAACTTGCTTCGTGCGAGTGTGCACGACACTCGAGATCCACCCGGCGGCGATGAAGCCCACACCGAAGAGGCCCGTGACGAGTTCGGGTACCTCCCAGCGGATCGTGATGAGCAGAATCACCGCAAGCGCACCCACCGCCCACAGCGCACCATGTTCGAGGTAGACGAATTCGCGCAGCGTCCCTTTCCGTACCAGGAAGATCGTGAACGACCTGATGTAGAACGCGCCGACGCCGAGGCCGATCGCGATAATGACCGGGTCTGACGTGATCGCAAACGCCCCAATAACCCCGTCGAACGAGAACGACGCGTCGAGCACCTCAAGGTAAAGGAAAAGAAAGAACGCAGCACGACCGGCGACCTTAGCCACTTGGTTGTTGCCGGACGGCACCGGCGAGTCACCGTCAGCCTCACCGTCCCCTTGTGACTTCTCGAAAATGCTGCCAAGCGCGCTGATGAGCAGGTAGGAGCCCAGCCCGATGACTCCCGCGAAGAGCACGGTCCCCCGGTTTTCCTCAGACGCGAGGAACTGCGCGGAGAGTGCGAGGACGAGAAGCGCCACGACGACCGCCGCATAGTCCAGGCGCCCGATGCGCTCGAGAGGCCTTTCGATCCACCGCAGCCAGCGCACGTCACGCTCCTCGAACACGAAGTTCAGGAAGAGCATGAGCAGGAAAATACCACCGAAGGCCGCGATCGCCGGGTGCGCCTCGTGCAGCACGTACGCATAACTGCCGGGCTCCTTGATGTCGCCCTTGTTGAGCGCGAGCGAGACCGCGTCCCATGGTGACAAGCTCGCGCTGACCCCGACGACGACGAGCGGGAACACGAGCCGCATGCCAAACACGGCGATGACGACGCCGACCGTCAGGAAGAGGCGCTGCCAGTATGCATTCATTCGCTCGAGAACCGTGGCGTTTACCACAGCGTTGTCGAACGAGAGCGAGATCTCGAGGACTATGAGAATTAGAACGAGGCTAAGCCCTATAGGTCCTCCGTAGAGGAACCCAAGGACTGCGCCAAGCGCGGTGATCCCGAAAGACCAGCCGAAGGTGCGAAGGATCACTGAGTGTCAACCGACGTTGATGCCGTAGCTGTGCAGCGCCGCTGCGAAGCCCTCCGGGAACCCGTCGCCAATGGCACGGAATTTCCATTCCACGCCGTCACGGTAAAGCTCTCCGAAGGTGAGCGCCGTGTCGGACGTGGCACCCTCGCTCAGATCGAAGCGGGCAAGTTCACGGCCGTCGGCATTGTTGACGACGCGGATAAACGCGTTGTCGACGACACCGAACGACTGGCCGCGCGAGCGGGCGTCGTGGATGCTCACGATGAAGACGATCGCGTGGCCGGCCTCCGGCACGAGGTCGAGTTCAACGATGAGCGACTCGTCGTCGCCGGGAAGCCGGCCGTCGCGGCTGTCACCGGTGTGTGTAACGGCGCCCGTTGGGCTCTTGAGCGCGTTGTAAAACACGAGGTCGTCGTCGGAGAGCGCCATGGCGTTCTTCCCGAGAATGATGGCAGAGGCATCGAGGTCGAAGTCGGCGCCGAAGCCCTCGCGCGGGTCCCATCCGAGGCCGACCGTGATCGAGGTGAGCCGCGAGGCGCCGGCCTCCTTGGTGAGGGAGACGCTTCCGCCTTTGTTGAGGCTGACAGACATATATTTTCCTTTTCTCTATGAATTCTTTATGAATTGGTGCTACGCAGCGTCGATGCCATAGGCGCCAAGCACACCAGCGAGACCGGTGGAGTAGCCGTCGCCGATGGCCTGGAACTTCCAGTCGCCGCCGTCGCGGTACACCTCGCCGAAGCTCAATGCGATATCGGATGAGGCGCCGTCGGTGAGGTCGAAGCGCGCGAGCTCGCGGTTGTCGGCATTATTGACCACGCGGATGTAGGCCGCGGTGACCGATCCGAACGACTGCCCGCGCTCGATGGCCTTATCGATTGAAGCGATGAATACGATCGAGTGCACGGAGGCGGGAACCGTTGTGAGATCGACGACAATCCGCTCGTCGTCACCGTCCCCTTCGCCCGTGCGATTGTCGCCACCGTGGCGCACTGATCCGCTCACGTGCGTAACGGCGCCGTAAAACACCAAATCGGTCTCGGACGCGACTTTACCGCTCGACCCGGCAAGCACTGCCGATAGGTCGAGATCATGGGCGAAGCCCTGCGACTTATCCCACCCGAGACCCACGGTGAGGGAAGAGAGCGTCGAGGCACCCGCCTCCTTTGTGAGCGAAACGCTTCCGCCCTTGCTGAGACTCACGGTCATGATGATGCCTTCCTTTTCGTGTGGAGCGTGTGCTGTCTAGAGTGCTGCGGCGGCGGCGGAAACAAGGTCGCGGATGCTCCGGCCGTCGGTCTTGGTGCCGATGGCAGTCATCTCCCACGAATCGCCGCTGCGGGCGAGCTTGGCCATAACCTGAGCGGTGTGCGGGCCCGAACCAGAAAGGTCGAAGCGCGCAAGCTCCGCCTCGTTGCTGCTGTTCACGAGACGGCAGAACGCATTCTCGATCTGGCTGAAGGACTGGCCGGAGTAGCTGCTGACCACAAAAACGAGGGTATGGGCGGCCAGCTGTAGCGACTCAAGCGCCACAACTATGGACTCGTCGTCACCATCTCCCGCACCCGTGGTGTTGTCGCCCATGTGTTTAATCGCGTCGTCAGCACTTGCGAGCTGTTTGAACCACACCTGATCGATGAGATTTCCGGCTGCGTCGAACACTAAGCACGAGGCGTCAAGGTCGATCGCCTGCTCCTTGTAGCCGCCGAAAAATCCACGGACTTTCATGGCATCCCATCCGAGCCCCATGCGCACGCTGGAGAGCTTTGTGGGGGAGGTCTTAGCCAGAGAGACGCTCTGGCCTTTGTTCAGGGTGACTGACATATTTATAGTGCCTTTCGGGTTGGGTAAATCTAGATGATTTTTTTCAGGTCGAGAACCCACTTGATCGGGTCGAGGATGCGGAACGGCGAGATGCCGAGGCGGCTGATCGACTCGCCGTCGGTCGACTCGCCGAGCACCGAGACCGCGAAGTAGCGGTGCGGGATAGGCTTTCCGCCCTCAAGGGCGTACACAAAGTCCTGAGCGCCGAGCTTGTGCAGCAGGCTCTCTACCTCGAGCGAGAGCAGCTCCCCGTCGACCTTGTCGTAGGTGCCCGAGTCGAGACTCGGGTCGCGGAGAAAGGCCGCGCCCGGGTTCGACATGATCGGCTTCCACTCCATGTCATCGACGTTGCGCAGCGCCTGGAGGGCGTCGAACTTTGACACGATTATAGCGAGCGCGGGAGATGCGTTGCCCATGAGGCGACGGATGTTGCCGAGCACGAGCCTCGGGTCACCGCCCGTGTTGAGCTGGTCGGGCACGAGGCCGCGCAGGTGCTCGCGGATCGCGGGGATTGCCAGAGGGTCGAACATGAAGAACACGCTGTCAGCGTGCCTGAGAAACGAGAGGCTCGTCATATCCTCGGAAGTGGCCTCCAGGTCCTCCCCTGCCACATCGCGGATGACGAGCATCCGCTGCGCACCCTTCAGGCTGCCCAAACGGAAGATGAGCGGGTAGCGCTGGGGCGGGGCCTCGGTGTTTGACCGGGGTGTGGCTTGGATAATCTTGAGCTTGCCAAACAGCGGATCCTGAAAATACATGCGATAGACGTCGCGCGACCGTGAGTCGGCGAAGTCAAGGCTCGTGTGAAGGTGCGTGAGCACATTGCGCAGTTGTTGCACGGCGACGGCAATGTAAAAACTCTTGCCCGACCAGCGCGCACCGCTCATAGCGATGGTCGTCACGTCGAACGAGCGCCAGTTCTCGGGAAGTGGAAAGTGGCAGTTGGCGCACGCTTCCTGCGCGATCGCGGCGCACTGCCGGCAGTGGATTCTCGCGGGGGGGGCCCAGTTCTGTGCGGCGTCGGCGGGCCGGGACAACAAAATTATGGGGCCGGAGTGCACCTCGGAACCGACGAAGCCTGATGCGACGGGGTCGAGCGCCTGTGTGCATCCGGACGCCTGGCAGATCCACGCGAATTCGCTCGCGCGCAGCTGCTCGAAGCAGCTGGGGCACGCGGTCATTCCGCTACCCGCTTTGCGTACGGGGTCCCGGGCACGAAGCACCCGGCAAGTAACGATTTGATGGTGCGGCGCAAGTTGGCAGGATCATACTCAAGGCGACCGGCGATGCCTTCCTCCGACCCAACGGGCTGCACCAATGTTGTCGGGATACCCGCCTCTCCCTGCAGGCGAACGGCTTGGACGTCGGCGAACAGCACAAGGTGGCGTGCCTCTCCCTCAATGCCGTCGGCTAGCCTCAGCTCGGGCAGGTCCGACGGTAGCCCGTCCGTGAGCACCCACGTCACGGTGTTCTCGTCTGGACGGTGCCCGATGAGGCCCGGGTCTGCCGATCGGAAGCCCGTACTGAGCGTGGCGGAGATCTGAGCACGCCTAACATCGGCGGCGAGGGTCGCCCGGGAGTCGGAGATGATCCACTCAACGGCGTTGCCTACGAGCGCCGCGCGTACCGTCCGGTTCGGTGCGACGACCGAGGAAAGGCCCGCGAGAACCTCAACGAGAGCCCCCACCCCGCCGTCGTTCGTGGGAGCGAGCATGGACGCGGAGCCATCGATAACCACTGCCATGTTGATGGCCGCGGTGGGATCGACGGCACTCACACCGAGGATCTCACGCGTGGCGAGCTGCGCGAGCAGCGCGAGACCGGTGAGTGGGGGTCGCTCGCCGTTGCTCTCGTCCTCGTAGACCACCGAGACGACGCCGTCGGCGACGCGCAGCGCGGCAAGCTGACGGCTCGGGATACCCGAAACCTCGATCTTCGCGACAAGCGTCACAGCGTCGGCATGCAGCGCACCCTCGTAAGCGATGGTGAGGTCGAGCACGGTATTGGCCGGGAACACACCGCCGCTGAGACGAGAAACCGTGACCGACGTGTAGTCGGCGAGCTTGGGGATCACGAGGGTGCCCCGTCGCGTGACCGTTCTGCCAAGGGGCGCACCCGTGACGTCGGTGGCGGCGAACAAAACCTCGCCGGTCAGGGCGCCAGCGTGCACCTGGAAGCGCAGCGGTCGGTTCGCCTCCAGCTTCGCGGGCGTGTTCGGTTCGAGCACGTAGGTGGGCATCAGATGTTCTCCTTGTCAGAGGCTGTGATTCCGAAAAGTCTGCGACGACTGGCACGCGTTTTGCCCGGCGCTGGACCGAACGACTTGAAGTACTTCCACCAGTCGCGCGCGAAACGGTCGAACTCAACGACCCTCTTATCGCCGAGACGACCGGTGGGGATCATGGCGAGAATAAGGTTTTCGGCAACGCCGAGATCCCACTCAAGCTTGCCGACGCCCTCCTCGGCGAGGCTCGTCGCGACAACGACGATGAGGCGCCCGTCGCTGTCATCGTCGCACGCGCCCGCAAGCCTCGCGATGCCTCGTTGACCGTCGAGAGGAGGCACGGGGCAATCGGGCGCCCCGAGTAGCGCTAATTGCACGGCCCGCGGGAAATCGAGGGGAGAGAAGGCCCCGGCGGCGGCGTGCAGTTTTATGGTCACTTCGAACGCATCGAGGGTTACTCTGCCGAGCGCCGAGCGCAGGAAATCGAAGCGCTCCCGCGTGAAGTCGTACTCTGGTCTGCCCGAGATGCCCATGATATAGGAGGAGATAAGTGTAACGCCGTCCATCCAGTTCGGCGCGACCTTGAAGAGCTCCGCCGACGTCTCGAAGGTCTCCCATGCTTCGGCCCTGGACATGGTTCCACCCGCCGCGACGCGCACGGCGAGCATCCGTGCTTGACTCACAGCTAGCAAGGGTGCGGCGCCCACACGGTCGGAGGTAAGCGCGATGAGGTTGACGAACTCGGTCAAGTCGGGGCCAGGGGCGACGTCGATGAGCGCGCGCATCACGAGGTGAGCAGGAACTCCCCCCGGGTGGTGTGCTTCGACGGACAGCACCTCGCGCGCACTCCACGGTAAAGCGGCATCGACAAGGAACAGGGAACGTGGATTGTCCTCACCCGCGGCGCCGCGCTGCAGGAGGGCAAGCCACGACGCCGCCCGCACCGAGCGTAGCTCGGAGCGACCTGTGGCGCATCCCTCGATCACGTACTCGAGATCGAGGTCGGAGAGCGGGCGGCCAGTGTCGAGTGCCGGCGGCACAGGGAACAGCCACTGCACGACGGAAGGCGCAACGCGGGACCCCGCCAGACCCACCCCGGTTGCGAGCGCTGCTTCCACGAGCGGGCGCACCCAGTCGCCCGCGAAAGCCTCGGAGACCGGCCCGACCGAGCCCACGAAAGTGGGACCGGTCAGCGGGTCGAGCAACACGGGCAGCACGCGCTCGCGCACGAGCGTTTCGAGCGGCGCCTGCAGCGCGACATCGCCGGGAGCCACGAGGCCGGACGCGATGATCCAGTCGGCCAGGCGCAGGACCTCACGCGGCAGAGTCGACGAGACCTCGCCGGCGCCGAGACGGCGCACGGCGGCCAGGGCGCGCTGCGAGACGGAGTCGCCGCTGCCGGTCGACGCCCGATACACGGGGGCCAGGCGGGCGTCCGACAGGAACTCGGGGCTCTCGAGCACGCGCTCCTGATAGACAGCGACAGCGAGGTCGTGCATGATCGGGCTTGACTCGGCGGAGGTCGCCTCGACTTGGTCGAGCGCCTGCTGCACGGTCGAGCCGAACAGTCCCTGGGTTGCGGCAGATATCGCAGCCCACATCGCGGGATGGGTGCGCAGGCCGGCCGGAGACGTATCGCGCAGCACGCGCGCGGCCTCCCGCGTGCCGTCGGCGAGGTCGTCTGGCATGAGAGCAACGACCATGGCCAGCGGCCATGCCGGGGCGAGGTCGGTGTCGGCGAGCTCGGTGCACACGGCGTCGAGCCGGTCGAGCACGGCGCTCGCGAGGTCAGGTTCCTGCAGGGCCACCTCGGCGATGACCGACCACTCCGTGACGACGATCACGGCATCGCCGACGCGGTGGGGCTCGCCGTCTAGATCGCCGAGCGAGGGGGTTGTGCGGTCGTCGATAACGACGACGTTGTCGATCTTCACCGCGGCCTCGGCGTCGGCGTGCGGCACTCCGACAATCAGGGCGCCACGACGCAGCACCGAGCCGAGGCCAGCCGTACGTTCGAAGACGGAGAACGGCAGGCCGCGGCTCGTGCGCGGCGCCATGAGCTGCGAGACTGCGCCGATCCAAAGGGCTGCGACATCCGGGGTCTCGGTCACGATGATGACGCGCGGTCCGCCCGCTACGGCGGCCGCCACCGCGTCGAGGAGCACGGTGAGGGTGGCACCGCGGAAAACAACTGGGTCGAGGAGGAAATCGATGATGCTCGCTCGCGCGACCGCAGAACCCACCGACGGTGCACCCGGTTGCACGGCGGCCGCGAGGATCTCCTGCTGGCCGAAGGGTGTGAGCCAACTCGGCGAACGCCACAGCGTGATCGGCCGCAGCGACGGCAACTGCTCATCCGGGCGTCGATCGAGCAGCACGTGGCTGAACACGTTGCCGGGCCGGCCCGTTCCGTCGAGGCCGCTCGGCACGGAGTGCCAGTACCCATAGCCCTTCGACTCACTCACCGGCGCGTAAGTGAGGCGGCGCGGAAGGTTCGCGATCTCGTCGTGGCTGGGGAACTGCGGGATGTCATCGATCGCCCCGAAAAGTGTCACAACGCGCGAGCGCAGGCCCTCGGTCTCGGCAGTGGTCAGCACGCCGGAAACATCCTTGACGCCCCATCCGCCGGCAGCGCCGGTGCCTGCGTCGAACGACGCATAGGTCAGTTGTGGCCAGCGCTCGTCAGCCACCGATCAGGCCGCCGATCCTGCCCATGAGCGACTCGAGCCGCAATGTCGACGGGGCCGGGTCGACGAGGGCGAGGAGGACGTTACCGTCGGGCGGGAGGTCGGCGAAGACGCGGACATAGCCACGCGGCTTGCCGACCTCTAGCTTCCAGGTATCCGCCGGGGTCCTCCACGCCTTGCTCACGACGTTGCCGAGCTGGGAGAACCCCATGCGCTTCGCGCGCGGGCTTCCCTCGACGGCCTCGGGCGCTACGGTTAGTACCCGGCCGTCGGCCTTGCTGAGCGGCATCCGATCGGGGTTGTGCACGAGCACGAATCCAGGAGGCCCGCTCATTTCCTCCTCGGACCGAAGCGTGACGGAAACAGCCGTGATGGTGCCCGTGAGACCGCGCAACTGCCTGACATCGTAGCGCAGGCGGAAGAGGCGGTCGTAGCGCACAGTGGCCGGCGGACCCACCACGCGCTGCCCGGCGAGGAACGCCACGGCGACGAGGTGGATGTCGCAGCCCTTGGGGGACAGCGGACGCGGGAAGGTGAGACCGCCCTGCTGCACGTACTGCTCCTGAGTGATCTCGTGGGCCTGATTGCTCTGCGTCGCTACCTCAGCGGCCTGATCAGTCACGCCCTCGTAGACAAAAACGGATGCAGCGCCCTGAGGCCACTCGAAGGTGAGGATCTGCTTGTTGACCCGCTCGACGATCTTCGCAATCTTGATGCGGGGCGGGTCGACTGCCGCGACCGACGTTCCCACGAAGGCCTGCCCGTTGAGCAGCGTAACCGGCGTGAAGTACGCGAACTTCCACTCACGTGGCCACGGCACGTCTAGCATCTCGGCGGTGCCATCGATGGAGCGTGAGATCGGGTGCGCGAGCCGGGCCTGCGTGACAAGGCCCGCCTGCTCGAGGGCGGATTCGCTCAAGGCCCTTCGGTCGACTCCCGCTTGAGGCGACTGCTCCGTGCGGTAGATCGCGACCTGGCCGCTTTTGGGCGTGGTCCAGGTGAGGTCGAACTGGGGCTCCTCATCACCGTGCCGCTTAATCACGAGATCGAGCACCGGCTCGAGCACGTCGGGCACGTCGACGATCTGCACCACGGGCACCGAGCGCTGGCGAGTGCCGTCGACAGGCGCCTCGGCAACGGTCTGGTACAGAAAGCACTTGCCCCGGATATCCGGATCCGAGTCAACGAAGCCGCCCAGGTTATCCGACCCGGAGAGGATCTGGTGCTGCGGCGCCATCGACTCCTGCGCCGCACGCTCGCGCGGAACGCGGAAAATGAGCACGCGAGTCGTCTCCGGCCACGTCTCCCACTGGCCGATGACCTTTTTCTCGTCGACACGGATCTCAACCCGGCGTGGCGGCGCCACGAAGGAGGCATGCGCGTGCAGCACGGGCTGCGACGCCTTGGACTCCTCGACGCTCGTGCCCGAGTTCGCCCAAACCTGCAAATGGCGCACGGCCGAGCCGAACGGACGGGAGTCTTTCACGGAGGTTTTGGCAGTCGAAATCACGAGGTCGGCCGTGTCAGGGTTGAACGGTGCGTACTGGTCGCCCGACACGACTCGGTATAGGACCACGGGATCGGCAGTTGAGAGCGCGTCCCATGCCAGCAAGAGCCCAGTCTGCTCGGTACCACTGCCGCGCAGCGCAAGCACTTCCTCGCTAGCACGCGAGAAGTCGAAGCCCTCGTAGCCCTCGGGCGCCACATCGTGCACAGGCGCCGTGGTCGACGATGCTGAAAACGTCGGCTCCATTTCGGGCCCGGCTGCGGCCTGTGCGTCGGTGCTCGGCAGCGCAGGGGGTGGAGGTGCGATCGCGGCTCTTGGCGCGGCCGCGACTGCCGCGACGCTCGTCGACTTCGAGGCTATTCCCCCGAGCACCCCCGCGATATCTCCGGCGAAGCCCGAGAGCGAGGCGGGAATGAATGGCGCGACTTCCGGCTCGGTGACGACTTCCGAACCGGAGATCCGGCGTAGGGTCGATTCTCTGATATTACCTACGCTTTCCGCTCCCGACTCAATGGCCGCCGTGCGCCAAGCCTTGAGTGCCTCGAAGCGCGCGTCGGCGAGGCTCGGGGCAGCAATGTCACCTGCATTCGGCGGTGGCGAGGTGGCGACCACCGCCGCTGGTTTCACCGGAGTGGGAGCTGCTGCGGAGTCGGCCGGTGCCTTGAGGTGATTCGGCAGGTCTGGCAGAATCACGCTCATTTTCCACTGTTTCACGAAGAAGTTAAGGGTGGGCGCCCATGCCGCTACTGCGCTATCGTTCGTCGACTCGAGGAAGGATTTGGCGTGGGAACCCGCCTCGGAGAGCTCTCTAGCGAAGTCGTCCGACGGCACGGGGTGTCCGGCGGCAGCGGCCTCGGTACGCCACCGCGTGAGGACTTCTAACCTCTGGTGGGGAGTGGCCTGTGGCATATGATTCCTTCGGACTCGGTCGGCTAGAAGGTCAGGCCGTTGTCGACAACGGTCGGACCGATGTCCTCAACAGCATTCGCCACGAAGATGTACGGAGGCGCGCCCTGCGACAGCTGGGTGAGCAC
The DNA here is from genome assembly GCF_014645015.1 of Salinibacterium xinjiangense. Lineage (GTDB taxonomy): Bacteria > Actinomycetota > Actinomycetes > Actinomycetales > Microbacteriaceae > Rhodoglobus > Rhodoglobus xinjiangensis. The sequence continues at coordinate 656,698 of NZ_BMLC01000002.1, read as the reverse complement.
GGCGATGCGCGAGAGGCCCACGCGCTGCTGCAGACCCCACGAGCGATCCACGCCCGAGGGTGCTGCCGCACGAGACTCGAGCGTGAACACCGCGCCATCAAACTGTCCCGTAGCGCCGACCAAGTCGGGCGAGTCGACACGCGCCATGAACGTGTCGTAGGGCACGCGGGTTGTCCCGGGCTGACCGAGTTCGACGATCGAGCCGAGGAGCGCATCCGACAGCTCCTTCTTGTCGCCATCGAGTTGTGCCTGTACCGAACCCCAAAGGCGGTCAGCAACCTTGGAGTCGACGCCCTTCTCGGCCACGATCGACACCCACTTCACCAGCAGTGAGGTGTCACCGGTGCCGGGCTGGCTGAAGATCCGGGTCGGGTCGTCCTTGAGTTCGTACCCTTCGGCGCCGATGGTTGCCGGCGCTGACGCGATGAGCGCCTCCCAGGGCTCAGTGAGCCAGCCGGTGCGGAAGATGTCACGGCGCAGGGCGACGACAGCGTTGGCGAGGGCCTCGTCGTTGACCGCGGCCGAACCGAGCCGTACTGAGAGCGGAAGGCCGGGACTCAGGCGCGCGCCGTCCTCATGGGCCTCGGGGGCGCGGCCGAGCGGCGCGGCGAGCATCGCGCCGAGCAGGCGCGACCACGTCAGGTACTGCGAGTACGCGTCCGTAAGGCGGCGCAGATCACGCACGGCTTGGCGGAGGTTGCGCTTCATCACCTCGGTGTTAGCGATGAGCTCGGTGCGCGAGGTGATGAGCCGAAACAAGTCTCGCTGGCCGCGCATGAACGTCACGATGCTCGCCACGAACCACGCCACGAGCATACCCACCCCGAGGATGATCGCGAGGGTCGCCTCGAGGTACCCGAGCCCCAAGGCCGCACCCACCGCGATACCGAGCACGATGGCGATGACGCCCAGCACGCGCAGCGTACGCGATAGACGTTTCTGACGCGAGGTCGTATTGCTCGCGAGATCCTCAGCGGCCCCAGCGGCGCGCAGGCGCTCGATCAGTTCCTTGATCTCGGCGCCGGTGTTGACTACCGCCTCACCCAGCACCGAGCCGACGCGACCGGCATAGCTGCCGCGGTGTGCGGTGTTCCAGACGCCGAGCTCCTCAAGGGCCCCACCGACCTCGAGACCGAGCGCGGGCTCGGATTGCAGGTGCAGGAGTCGCTGGTGCAGGTTGTTGATGGCGAGCACGTCGAACGCGTCGACTCCCTCCACCTCGATGCGCGCGGCAATGTGGCCGGGCAGTGTTGTGAAGCGCGACGACGGCGTCGGCACCACGAGGTCCACTGTGCGCAGCACGGCGCGCTGGGTGCCGATCTGCACGGGGGACAGACCGGGCACGCGGTCACCCCCGTCGGCGAGGGTGAAGGCGCCGGCGCAAAAATCCTTCCACAGGGCGGAGTGGTCGCTGACGGCATGGTGCTCTCGCGCCTCGCCGGCATCCTCGAGTACGTCCTCGAGGGCATCCGCGGCGTCGGCCAGGTCGAGCCACGACGCGGGAAGGCCGTTCGCGGTCACGCCGCCCACGACCACTGCGTACGCCGACGGGCTGTCTCCGAAGACCGCGGCGTGCACGCGTTCTGCCACACCCGACTTGACCTTGGTCAGCACGCCGTCGACCCACCGACCCGGCGCGCCCTTGACCGACGCCCACAGGAAGCCGAAGAACATCTTCAATGCGCCCCAGAAGCCGATAGCCGTAGCAGCGTTTCGCGGGGGGGTGTCGCGAGGGCCCCGCAGCACGTCTTGGTGGCGGGCCCACAGGGCCTTCGCCATTGTGCTCGTGGCCAGCGAGTTGTCATCCACATAAACCGACGTGCTGCCACCCTCGACGGGAAGCGGAAGCGACTCGGACGTCGCAGTGACACGTCGTCGCAGCTGCGTCTCGAGCGCGCTGCTCTGCAGTCGACGGAAGAACGAGCGGGCGAGGCGCACGCTCTCGCCGGGGTCGACGGTCTCGGAATCGAGGGGGCTGCCCGCGACACCCGCCCACAGGCCCGCGACGCCGGCGACGGCGGTAGCCGCTTGCGTGCCGATGTCGAAGCTGTCGGTTGTAGTCTGCAGCAGGGAGTGCCCGAGGCCCGGGCCGGAGGCCTGCTCGGGCGCGAGCAGCACGTTGTGCCACCCGACGCGACCCAGGTGCGGCGTGGTCGTGGTGTCGCCGGCGCGCGTGATGATCGCGCGGATCCTCGTGAGCGGCACGCCGCCCATGGTGTTGCCGAGGAGCTCGGCCACCTTCTGCTCGAGGCGCGACTTGATCTGCGTAGCACCCTCAACGACTGGTACGAGAACGACGAGGCGCACTCGGTCGACGCCGGCTCCCATCGCGATCGCCTGCAGGGTCGTCCCGGAAGAGCGCCCCCCGGACACCGAGAGCGCAACGATCGGCGAGTGCTCCACAGCATCCGCCGCCACCCACACGAATGGTTCGACGAGGCCGACCGCCGATAGGTCAGTAAGCACCTCGCGCACCACCGAGACGGGGCCGGTGGGTGCGAGCAGGACGACGAGAGACGCCACCCTAGAACACCCCACCCTCGGGCAACGTGAAGTCCTCGGGGCGTTCCGGGGGGGACTGTGCCGCTACTGGCAAGGGCCCCACCCCCGAGCCGACCGCGAGCGCCTCTTCCAGCATCCCCAAGATCTTTCGGACCTCCACAAATACGTCTCCGGCAACATCGTGGAAGATCGGGGTCGAAGATGCTTGAGCGCGCGAGGTGATGGCGCTGAACGCACCCCCTCCCGTAGCCCCAGACTCACCCGCCGCGAGGAATTGCTCCCCAGCAAGCTTCTCGATTCCCTGAAGCCACACGCGAGTGAGCTCAAGGCGCTCTTGGCCGGTCTGCGCGGATGCGATGTTGGGAACTCTGGACGGCAAGCCGCCCGCTGTGACACCAGTCGCGAGCCAAGCGCCGATCGTGTTCTTGGCCGAGCCTTCGAGTAATCCACCCGCAGGCTCTTGGCTGCCCGCGTCAGAGAGCTCTCGCAGGAGTCGGTATGCCCGCAGCGAGCCCATGACCGGGGCCTCGTGAGCACGCGAGATAGCAAGGAGAATCGACTCCAGAACCGCCGGTAGCCAGTCGTAGTTTGCAAACCCCTTGCTGGTCGGGGGAGTCAGAAGAGGGTTGGGGAACCCGACCCACCTCGTCGTCTCGGGATCCCAAATCTGCACCCCAGTGGTGTAGGGAGCCTCTGGAATACGGATGTGACCGACGATCTGGCCGATGAACCATCCGCCAACCATCGCCCGCCGCTCCTCAGCGCCCATGGGCAAAGCCGCCGTGAGCGGGCGCGATCGCCGCCACTTCCAGAAATCACTCCTGCCCATTGTGGGCATCATTGCCCACTCCTTCGCTACCGGTTCCAGGATGGAATCGAAAACTATTGGAGAGTAGTTCGGATACGAACCGAAGATGTCGATCTTTGTCACGCCTTCAGTGTCGGAAAGAGCCTCCCTTAGGTTGTCGAAACTGGACGAATCGATAGCTGGCGTTGACTCCAACGCTGCAGTTAGCTCGTTGACCACGACCTGGATTTTGTCGAAAGGGATGTCGGAGAACTTGTACCGGTAGGCCATCTCGGTTCCATGCATCGTGAGGACAGCGGTGGTGTTCACGCTGACGAACGGTCGCGCGAGGGTCAATGCATCGCGGAATTTCGAGGAGATGTCCCGTCGTCGGCCAGCGATCTCCGACTCCGTTGCGCCGATGCCCTTGACGAACTCCCCGAGCGAGACATTACAGAACCTGTCGAACGACTCCATCGGGCGACCCACGAACTGGCGGGCGCGCGCCAACACCTCTGCTGGGCGCACGTGAACGTCGAACTGCGCGTTGGTCGGCACCTGGACGGCGTTCGTGATTGGGTTAACGGCGAACACTGCCGTACGCCACGGCGCCGACTGGGTGATGAGGCCGAGCGGTGGACGCGCGGCACCCGTTGTGCGCCACGTTCCGCCAATGATCTGGCCGATCGCCGTCGCACGAGCGCCCACGAAGTTGAGCGCCTCATCGCCGGGTGTCTGGACTGCGAGCATGACGTCACCTTGGTACTGGGCGGGGAAATCGCTCGATCGAGTGAGAAGCACCTCGTTGTTAGCGACATCGAAGCGATTCGGGACCTTTGCATCGTGATCGGAGGGCCACGCGCCGTAGATTTCGGTGGCAAGATTCGCTATGCCCGTGTGCTGGTCATTCGATGCCTTGGCGTTCGCGAGCAGCGTGTGGCCCTCGTTGAGCGACGCTTTGAGCGGGCCCGTGAGGCCCGAGGCGGAGGTCGCAAGAATCTGCCCAGCGAGCCCCGCCGACTGCGCGGCGAGACCGTCGCGGAACACTTTGCGGTAGCTCCCGCTGAGCTGGTCGACGACATCCTGTCCGTTGGAGATCGCACCGCGAATGGCACCAATCTTCGCCTCGAAGTCCTGGGGGACGCTCGCGATATCCTGCGGCCCGCGCTTGGAGAGCTCCTCGAGGCCCTTGATGACGGTGTTAGAGAGGTGTTCCTCGACGCGGTCGAGCATCGCGGTAGCGAACGGCACGCCGAAGGTCGCCACGGCGCCCTCGGTCACGGCGATGAGGTGCTCGACGAAGCTCTGCTGCCAGCCGTACGCCCACTGGTGAGCGGCCTGGCTCACCCCCGCGGCCATAGCCGACCTACGCTCACGCAGCTTGGTCTTCAGCACGGGGAGCCACTGGGCTGCCGCGACGCCGCCAGGCGACGGTATGAACGACGAGAGCTGGCTCTCGACGAGGGTGCGGGCGGTGCCCTCTACCTGCTCGCGCGGGTAGGCGGTGCCGAGGAACCAATCGAGCATAGGTCCGGTGTCGGGTTTGCCGGTGTCGGGTTTGCCGGTGTCGGCTGGCAGGCTGAGGTCGGCGCAGATGCGCGCCCACTGGCTGCCGAGCAGTACGTCGATCTGCTGGCTCGGCGACGCGGTGCTCCCCTTCTGCATGTGGCCGGCGATGAGGCGGTCGACCGCCGTGCGGGCTAGCCGCTGCGCCGCGTACTCCCGGTATCGCTCGCGGCCCATGCTGAGGCTCGCAAAACCGAACGAGCCCCACGGCAAAGAGTTTCCTGTGACTCCCCATCCGAAGTGATCGCGATCCATGGGCAATGCTCCTGTGTTACCCAGGTCGTAGGCCACGAACTGCTTGGTCGCCGATCCACTCGACATCATCGCGGCAAGACCACGACCGAGACCGCGATAGACCGCTTGTGCAGAACCATCGCCGAACTGCGTTCCCTGTGCTCCGATATACCGTCCCACCGGGAACACCCGCGCGAACGGCACTCGTTCACCATCGCCGTTCTGGTGCCCCAGCGCCTCCAGCAGCGCGACATCGTGTTCGCGAGCCGCGCCGGATTGCGCCGCAACTATCTCTCCCAACATCGCAAGCGAGTTGGCCCTCACTCCAGTCCTCGCTGCCTGCGGCAAGCCGTCGAAGAGGTCAGCCGACACCATAAAAACGCCCATGAGTGTCGACGAGAGGCCGGGAATGAGGGTGAGGAGCCGGCACACATCGATAGCCATCGAGGCGCCCGCACCGCCCGCCATGGAGGAGACGACTATTACGATGGGCGGATCCTCTGGGTTGAACGATCCCAAGGCTGGCATCTTGAAGAGGAGATCAGCCATTTCGCCGTCGGTCTCCACCTTGAACAGGCGCTTCCATGCTTCTTCGAGGGACTGTCGCACCATGGCTGCTTTGTTGAGCGTGATCATCCGTCCGATGGATCGGTATTGACCCGCACCAGCGCTGATGGGTACGTCGACCTCTTCGGGAGTTCTCGGTGACCATGTGGCGATTGAACCGAGGCTATTCGTCTGGCGAAGCAATTGGCTGACTCTGTGGTCCAGTTCTGCGTAGCTCACTCCGGAGGCTCCGGTCCCGTAATAGGTACCGCCAAGATCGCGCACGGATCCGAGGCCCGGTGCCTCGCTCTCTGGGCTCACGGGAACGTCGATGTGGATGAACTGCCAGCCGTCCGGGATGCGGTCGACACCTTTGGCCGCGACCTCCGAGCGAAGCTGGTCCATCATGTACGCGAGCGTTGCTCCGCCCGAACCGCCGCAACCTACGACAAGGAACTTTCTCACGTCATCCAGCCAATCTTTCGGGGTGAAACGGGATATGCAGGGTCAGCACTTAGTCGTCGAAGCCAAAGCCCGAGGACGAACCGCTGGACGGCGAGTTGCCGCCCGGGGCGGGACCCGAAGGCCCGCTTGGGTACCCCGGATCAATATCGAAGCCGGCGCCCACGTTGGAGGTCGCCCTCTCACCCGAGCCCCACTCGTCGACGGGCCCTTCGGAAGGGGTGTCTCCCCCGGCCTCGACAAGGCGCTCGAGCACGACGGGCAGGTGGTCATTCAGGTGCTCGACGAGCGATTGCTTGCGATCACTGTCGGCGTCGCCGCTAACGAACAGGATGACCTCGGCTTGGTCCGCCGGGCCGCCCGGACTGCGCAGCACGATCCAGTGGTTGTGCACGGCGAGTGGCAGGCGTGCGCGCGGAGCCTTCCGCGAGACCCAGGCCGGAGTCTGGTCAGAGGCCGACACGAATCCCGGGGCGTCGACGACCACGTAGCCGGCTCTCGACGGCCACAGGCCGATTCGCGTGGAGAGCGAGACGCCCGCGAGGTCGAGCGAACGTGCCCCGCCGGGCTTGATGCCCGTGAGATCGGTGAGGTCGGTATCGCGCAGCGCAAAGGTCGCACCCTCACGCAGCACGCGTTCGCCCGAAACAGTCACCGAGATGCGCTGCGAGAGCAGCGCGCGCGATGGGATCTTCGCGATCACGAACTTGAGCAAGTACACGAGGCCGAGCGGGATGCCGATACCGAGGACTAGCGCGACGAGGAACGCTCCAGTGCCGATGGCCTCGTTGAACGGCTTGCGCAGGTCTGCGGTGAACGTGACCGTCGCCGGGATCGCCCGCTCACTCTCCCCCGAGGGTGACAGCATGACGTCGAACGAGCCGTTGACCGTGCCGTTGGCACTCGAGTCGAGGGTCAGCACGACGGGCAGCGACACGCCCGTACGGCAGTCGGCCGCGCTTGAGGCGGTGGGGCTCGTGACCGTCACCGCGCCGGCCTCAGCCGGCGATGCGAGCAACTCGACGGTCGTCGAGTCCAGCCAAATGCAGCCCTCGCCTTCGAGCCGGATAGTGGTCTCGACGGTCGTCCCGCCCTCGAGCGTGCCGAAGTTCACGGTCGACTGCGTGGACGGGAAGTCGAGCGGGGGCTCCACCGGGATCCGGATTTCGATGTTTTGCGGTTGCAACTCCGTACCCGGCTCCACGACGGCGCCGTCAGCACCCGTCACCGCGGCCGTCGTGTGCACGAGGTCGAGCTCAAGGGTGGCCTCGCCGATCGCCACATCCTTCAGATCGATGTCGAGCGGCTCGCTGATGGTCGTCTTGTCCAATCCGCTCGCGATCTCGGTGCGCTTACCCTTCGCGTCGACGAACGTCGCATCGAGCGCGAGCTCGCCGAGCAGCGTCGACACGTCCACGCTCCGGCCGGAGGCATCCGCGATCCCCAGCTGGAGCTCGAGAGTGTCATCACGGAACCACTTGTCGGTGGCCGGCCCAACGACCACCGGCACAAAGTCAGAGGAGATGCGCACGTTGGAGAACGACTTCTTGTCGGCGGAGCTACCCGTCGGGTCGACGAAGGCGAGCTGCCACAAGCCAGACCAGCCGCCGGGCGCGACCTCGGAGAGATCGATCGACACGGTCTTGTCGGAGTGCCAGGAGTAGGCGGTCGCCGCTGAGGCGTTCTGCGCCGTCGAAGTCTCGTCGACGGTCTTCGGCTCAAGCGAGATCGTTTCACCCGTCGGAGCGATGAGCGAGATGTTCAGGCCACCGACCTCCGCCGATGCCAGAATGTGCACGGTCGGGGTCGACTCGTCGAGCACGAAGCGGTGGGTCTCCTCGGAGCACGTCGAGATCTGGCAGATGCCGGACTCGGTGTGGATCGCCGCCTCGCCAGGGCGGCCGAGTGCGTCGAAGGCGAAGAGCAGCCCGTCGATGTCGGAGGCCATGGTGAACAGCCCGGGCACCGGATCGACAATGGCGCCACATCCGGGGCCTGTGGCGATCGAATTAACGAGCCCGAAGTCGAGCCCACCCGATTGCAGACCTATGGCGAACATCTCAACGTCGGAAGACCTCAGCTGGTCGGCGAGGCCGCCGGGCGTGCAGATGAGCTCACGTGCGATGCCAACGACCTGCACGGCCTTCGCCTCGCTGTCGATCGTGATGTCGGGCGCGTACTGTTTATTGGGGAAGTTGTCGCGCTGGTAGCCGTTTGTGCGGATTCCGAAGTCGAGGAGGCCATCGGTGAACCACGCGATGGCCTGGCATGTCGGGGCGCCCGCGCGCGCGGCTTTCCGGTCGGCGAGTTCTCGGCGGGAGTTCTCCAGCGCGGTCCAGTAGTCGGTGTCGAAGCCCGAATTGCGGTCGGCGAGGGTTGCGGCGACCGACTGAAGGCCGGGAAGGTTCGCCGAACCGAGGGCCGTCCAGCCGTTGAGCGGCGTGTACGCATCACCGAAGACGGCGAAGCGTACGTCGAGTGTGACGGATGACGTGTCAACGAACGACGACAACTGGTCGAGGAGGTAGTGCACGGCGCTCACGCGGGTGCTCTGGGCGTCGGTGGTCTTCAGGCTCTCCGACTCGTCGATGAGCATGAGCAGGTCCCCCTGACCGCCAGCGATGAGGCATGCGCCAAAGCGGGAGACGGGATCGGTGTCACGACTCTCGACTTGATTGACCCGGGGCAAGACTGGGGCAATAGGCGCCGCCGTCGCGGGAACTCCAACGAGCAAGGAGGCAACGACGTAGCCGACGAGGGCTACGCGGCCTGCGACCCCGCGCGCGCTCACAGCCGACCCGCCCAATCCGCAAGGCGCAGCGCGGCAAGTACAACGCCGACGAACGCGAGGACCCATCCGATGCGCAGGGTCCAGGTCACGGCGGCGCGCTCACCGTACAGGGGCATCGCTCGCTGCTTGGTGTCGCGTAACGAGAAGATCGAGAACAGCCCAATCGCGATGGGGCCCGCTAGCGCCCACGCCAACCAAGCGAGCGGCGGGGCATGTCCGAGCACGATCGCGACAACCGCACCGGTGACAGCTGCGGCGATACCGATTGAAACCCAACGCACTGGGGGCCCCGCGCTTTCGAATGAAGCAGCGCTAGAGAAGCCTGATTCGTCAACGAATGCGGCGGCCGAATAATCGTTCTGATCGTACTTCGTTCCATTGACATCTCCGGCCGGAGACGACGAAGGTCTGTTATATACGCCGAAGTCGAAGTCATCCGGCGCCATCAGTGATGGTCACAGAATCGGTCGAAGATGCACAAGGTACTTGCGCGAGCGGCGAGAAACGGCAAGAGAAAACCTCACGGTGCAGGGTCGGAATACGCTTGGGCCTGCTCCCGGTATATTGACAGTTGAGAGCCCCTCACGGTAGCGGATAAATTACTCCTTCGCTACAAGTCGGTTTACGAATTTACCGATTGTTCGCGTCAGCCGGCTCCTCCGGTGGCAGCTATGACGATTGAGGTGATGAACAGAGTCATCACGAGAGCAAAGAGTGGGTAGGCCAATACGAGAGTGACAATCGCCAGTGGTCTCCCACGTTCGCCCGTCGTCTTCAACTTGGCCAACGCGACATGCGCAAAAGGGATTGCGGCAACAGTTATCCCCACAAGTAGAAATACGAAACCGAGGATGGCCTGAGTATTCCAGCGCACCTGCACGGCGGAATTTGCCAGAGGTTTAGAGGCAAGCACTTGAGGATGGGGCTGCGGCGCGACCGGCGCCGTTGATGGCGCCACCAACTGAAGCTGGACTCCACAAATTTGACAGAATCGATCTGTTTCCTGATACGTCCGCTCACACTGCGGGCATTGCGCGATTTGCTCTTGCGTCATGTACCTTCACCTTTTTAGCTGCCAGTAGGCACAGTTCCGGCCCACGAGAGTTGCGCGCCGATCGATGCGCCACTATGTCAATTAGACCAGCTAGCCCTGTTCCACCTGGATGACAAGGTCTCCCAGTTCGAGGTCGGCGCCCGCAGGCACGGACATCCGCTGCCCGGGTGTAACCTCGGTCGCGTCCTCCCCGGCCGGCACCACCCAGACGCCGTTGGTCGAGTCGAGGTCGTGCACCCAGAGGCCGTCGGCGTCGAGTTCGAGCATTGCGTGCGTCTTCGAGATCGACTTGGACGCGTCATCCACGACCAGCACAGGTGCTTCAGGATGATCGGCAGCAGCGACAGGATTACGCCCGAGGTAGAGCGGACCTTCAATGGCAACCGGTTCGCGGCCCTCGATCACGAGGCACCAAGCTGGAGCGGTGTGACGGGAGACGCTGATACTCGTCGCGTCGTCGACGGCGGCCGGAACCTCAGCCGAGACGGTTTCGGTCGCAACAGGCGCGTGCAGGTCGTCGTCGACCCGCGGTGCGACGGGTGAAGCCACGGGTGCCGCTCAGCCTCCGCCTTCGACAGCACACCGGAATCGATGAGCTCCTGCACGGCAGAGTGATCGACGCTGAGCTGGGTGAGCGTGCGGCCGTCCCAGCTGTACGAACGAGAGTCCCCGACGTTGAAGGCCATCCAGTGGTAGTTGCCAGCCGAGTCGAGATCGACGAACGCCACACCGGTCAGCGTGGTACCCGACAGGGCGTCGCTACCGACGGAGAGTTCGAGCACCGCAGCGTTGGCCCGCGTGACGGTCTGGAGAATGGCGGTGGCGCTCGCGGGGGCGCCATCCATGAGCGCATCGGCGAATACGGCGATGGCCGCCCGGCTGGCCCGGTCACCGAAGGCGTGCCCACCCATGCCATCCGCGATCACGAACAGCGGGGCAGACATCAGGAAACTGTCTTCGTTGATGCGCCTGACGGCACCGCGATCGGTGTGCCCCGAGAAACGGAACCGCACCGTGACCCCGGGCAGCGCAAACTCGCGACTGATCTCGACCGACATCCGGCTCTCCCCCGCTTGCCCTGCGCAACCCTTGAGACGCAGGTGTCTACACGGTACCAATCGCCGGGAGAAACCCTGCACCAGCAGGCATGGGCAGTGCTGCCCATGCCTCGGTGCGGTGCGTCGTCAGCGGTCGACCGACTCCGTCGATTTGCTCGCGCGGTTCTTGTCGATGCGGATTTTGACCAGGCTCGCGACCACGGAGATCGTCATCGCCGACAGGATGACCGCCAGCGACGCCCACGTCGAGATCTCGGGAGCCCACTCCACGTGCTCCCCACCGTTGATGAACGGCAGTTCGTTCTCGGCCAGGGCGTGGAAGAACAGCTTCACACCGATGAAGGCCAGGATGAAGGCGATGCCGTAGTGAAGGTATTCGAGCTTGTCGATCAGGTCGCCGAGCAGGAAATACAGCTGGCGCAGACCCATCAGCGCGAAGATGTTCGCGGTGAAGACGATGAACGGATCGGTCGTGATGCCGAAGATCGCGGGGATCGAGTCGAGCGCGAACACCAGGTCGGTGATGCCCAGGGCGACGAAGACGACCAGGATCGGCGTGAAAACTCTCTTACCGTCGATGGTGGTGCGCAGCTTCGCCCCGTTGTAGGTGTCTGAGATCGCGATCCGCTTGCGCAGCAGCTGGATGATGGCGTTCTCCTGCTGCTCCATGTCGTCGTGGTGCTGTCGGGCCTGCTGGATCGCGGTGTAGACGAGGAACAGCCCGAAGATGTAGAAGACGAAACTGAAGTTCTCGATGAGCGCCGCGCCCGCCAGGATGAACAACCCGCGCAGCACGAGCGCGATCAGGATGCCGACCATCAGCACTTCCTGCTGATACTTCCGCGGCACGGAGAACCGCGCCATGATGATGACAAACACGAACAGATTGTCGATGCTGAGGCTGTATTCCGTCACCCAGCCGGCAATGAATTCGGCGGCGTGGTCGACAGATCCCTGCCAGAGCATGAGCAGCGCGAACACGAGCGCGAGCCCGACGTAGATGCTCACCCAGATCGCCGATTCTTTCGTCGACGGTACGTGTGGCCGGCGATAGGCGAGGATCAGGTCGAACGCGAGGATCGAGAGCAGCACCACGTAGGAGGTGATCTCGAACCAGACGGGAAGGGAGGCTTCCATGTACTTCCGTTCAGGGGAGGGTTGGTTAGGGGACAGGTGAAAGTCTCTCCCGCAGCCGTCAGCACCGTGATGGTGGGATGGATGCCGCTGGCCCGGGCGAGCGACGACGCGCACCGTGACGGACCCAGCGAGGCGGGATACTTCCCTTCGCTAGAACCAGCCTACTGCGCCTTCAGGGTCGCTGCGGTTGGTTGCTCGCAAGCATCCCGGCCGAGCCCATCGCGCGGTTCACCTCGACGAGCATGGCTACGCGTAAGGGATTGACCCTGGGTTGTCGATAGCGCGCGGCGTAGCGCTCGACCGCATCGGCGACGGTGTCCGCATCCTCGTGGATGCTCACGGTGCCGCTCACCGTCAGCCACCTCGCACGATCCACCGAGCTGATGGTCGCGATTCCCCCGCGCGCCGCGTTCAGCACCTTCTGGGTGCCCCCGCCCGTGATCACCCTGGCGATGCCGTCGGCATAGGTGAACCCCACCGGCACAGAGTGGATGGTGCCATCGTCGGCGAGCGTCGACAGGGTGGCGAGGTGGTAGTCCGTGACGAACTGCAGCCCCTCGGAACTGAGAAAGCGGTCGGCAGCGGCATCCTGCGCATCATGGCTCATCTTCCGACCATAACCCGCCGCGAGCCTCACCGGTGCGAGGGGTGACGCGGGAGTTCCATGGCGATACGCTGACCTCGGGTGCACACCCTCGCGCCCTGCTCCACCCCATTATTACTGATGCGCCCACGAGGCCCAGACTCAGGAGAATGTCATGACACTGCACCCACCGACGACGCTGGATGCCGCACCTTCCTTCATCGCGAATGCCGAGTTCGGCCACGAAAACGTGCTCATCTCGACCGGCAGGCGATCCGGGCTCGTCATCAGTGTCGCCGTTCATTCGACCGCCCTCGGCCAGGCGCTCGGTGGCGCGCGGATGTGGAACTATCCGCACTGGACCGACGCTGTTGCCGACGCGCTTCGACTCTCGGCGGCCATGACACTGAAGAATTCTGCCGCGGGCCTTAATCGCGGAGGAGGCAAATCGGTCATCCACCTGCCCATGGGCGTCACTCTGACCGACGCCGAGAAGCGCGATGCGATGCTCGACCTCGGCGACGCCATAGAGAGCCTCAACGGCGCGTACATGACGGCAGAGGATGTCGGTACAAGCGCAGAACTGATGGCGATCGTGGCCGAGCGCACCGAGCACGTGTGCGGGCTGCCCACCGACCTGGGCGGAGTCGGGGAACCGGCAGACGCGACCTCGGCCGGCGTGTATGCCAGCATTCTCGCCACCTGCGAGGCCCTGTTCGGCTCCCGTGATGTTCGTGGCCGCCACATCGTGATCTCGGGACTCGGCCAGGTGGGCGGTCGGCTTGCTCGAGCCCTTGCCTCGGCCGGCGCCGTGTTGACCGTCAGCGACATCAATCTCGACCGGAAGTTGCTGGCCGCCGAACTCGGAGCGACGTGGGTCGACGCCGATGAGGCGCACCGGGTCGATGCCGACCTCTTTGTGCCGTGCGGACTGGGTGGCGCTCTCAGCCCCCAGGTGATCGCCGAGTTGCAGGTCGATGGTGTGGTCGGGGCCGCGAACAACCAGCTCGCCTATCGTCATGGTGCCGCAGAGCTCGCCGGCCGGGGCATCCTGTGGGCGCCAGACTTCGTCGTCAACGGCGGTGGCGTGATCTACCTCGACATGGCGACGCGACCCGACGCTGACGCTGAGGCGATCACCCTGCGGGTGGAAGCCATCGGCGAGACCGTCGCAACCATCTTTCGAGAGTCTGTGGCCGAGGGGATCACGACGCTGGATGCGGCCGAGCGGCTGGCCGAAGCCCGCCTGGTCGCTGCCTAGGCGTTCTTCCCGCGGAGGTTGTGTGGGTGGCGGAACGCGAAAGGGTGAGGACCTCTGTCATCCACACCGTCATGACGACGTCGTCCCCCGAGGGAGAAAGGCGATCGAGCATCGCGATGTCGGGTACCGCGACGGTGATGGTCATAGGAATGACCCGCTATCGAACTTCTACAGAAGCTGGTTGCGGGCGCCCTCAGTGGGCTCGCGGACCAGTCGAGCGCGAGCGGAACATCCCCGGCCGCTGATGCGCCGAGGATGCCCTGGTGCTGATAGGCGATATGGGCTGGCCGGACGATCTGGTGCGACTGCACTTGGCCAATTGACGACCTGATCTCCCCACCAGAGAGCCGTGCCGCCAAAACACGCTGCGCGAGAGTTTGTTGCGGTGGTTTGTTGCGGTGGTTTGTTGCGGTGGTTTGTTGCCAGTTTCACCGGTGCGGGGCCCGGCGCACGCCAGCACGCGATCGAACTGCTCGCTCCCGGGCTTTCGCCCTGTGCGGTAGCTTGCGCGGTAGCGTGCGCCGGGTAAAAGCGCTACGAGATCAGCGGAGTTGGCTGGTCACATAAGAACCGTCGGCAGTTGCGACGGGGCTGGCATTGCTCACGTAGCGACCGTGCACCTGATCGCGGGGCGCCGCACCGTGTGACGCTGTCACGTAGGTTCCCACGACCGACACGAACGGAGCGTACGTTGTGACGAAGGTACCCGCCTGCGGGGCGAGGGTCGGAGTGACAGAGTCGCTTTTCGTGATGAGGTCGAAGATGGTGGAGATGTCGATTTCATGGGTCATCGTCATGGTGTATTCCTTTGTTTGGGCGTTAGTCGGACGTTGATGAAGTATTAATGGCGCGATGGACGGGTGGATGTCGGGTCCTGACCGGTCGACGATAAACGCGACCGGTAGGGCGAGAAACGCAGCTGTTCGACGCAATGAACGCCGACTACCGCGGGGAGCGCTATTGCTCCTGATTTTTTACTCTGCAGAATCCTCGAGTGCGAGCTGCTTGTTGCATGGTTCGCACAGTCCGGTGAATGTAACTTCGGCCGCGTATACCGTGAAGCCCGAGGTGTCAGATGGAGCTAAGCACGGGGCAGCGCCGATGACGCAGTCGACATCTTTCAGTTCTCCGCAACTGACGCAGAGGATGTGATGGTGATTGTCTCCCACACGACACTCGAACAGCGCGGGTGAGTTTGCCGGATCGATGCGACGCACGAGGCCCGCAGCCGTAAACGCAGCCAGAACTCCGTACACGGCTTGCACCGAGGTTCCTGGCAATTCGTTCCGCACACCGGCGAAGACATCTTCGGCACTGGAGTGCGGAGCATTTTGCAGCATTGTCAGAACTGCCAGCCGTGGAGAAGTGACCTTCAGGCCGGCAGCACGAACTGAATCGGCCAAGGTGGCCGATGCGGGGAGATCAAGCTGCGTCATAACAAGAACATTACCAGTTGTTTTGAATAAGTCAAATCTAGACCGAAGTCTTCTTTGCGGGCCGCCACAGATGCTGCTCTCCCGCCGACCGGTCGTCACGACCCCACAGCTCACCGAACCAGTCGAGTCGGCGGACAGGGCGACAAATTATCGCGTTGCGGTCCATTCGCGGGTGGGGTCCGCACCACATCGGCTACCACCTGCATCTGCCACCGTCGACGGAGTCGGAGGTCATCGCCCGCTACCGGATGCCGCTGGTGGGACATATCGATCTGAATACCGGGCTCACGATTCGTATGCCGAGACTGGTCCGCTACGAGCATGCCAACCCGGGCGAGCTGGTCCATATCGACGCGAAGAAACTTGGCCGGATTCCTGACGGTGGGCTGGAGAACCCTGGGCGAAACAGCCAGCAGGACGAACCGGCGAGCCTCTGTCCCGACCGGATACGCCTACCTTCACTCCACCATCGATGACCACCCTCGGGTCGTGTACTCCAAGGTCCTCAGCGACAACAAACAGAGCACGGCAAACGAAACTCCGACGCCGCCCTAGCCGCCACCTGCGACGACTGGGTCCACAGCTACAATCACCGCAAACCCGCTATCGGCACCGGCATCGGCATCGGCATCGGCGGCAAATCGCCCATCGACCGCGTACGTAACGTCAATGGGAGGAACAGCCGGCCCCGGCCGCTCGGGGGTCAGCCAGCGATGCGGATGAGCTTCTTGTTGACGAACTCCTCCAGCGCGAAGCGCCCCATCTCGCGGCCGGAGCCCGACCGCTTCACACCACCGAAGGGAAGCTCGGCCGAGTCGCCCAGCACGAGGTTGATCCAGACCATTCCGGCGTCCATCGCGTCAGCCATCCGCAGCGCCTGCTCCTGGTCTGTCGTGTAGACATACGAGCCCAGCCCATAGGGAGTGTCGTTGGCGAGCGTCACGGCCTCCTCCTCGCTCGACACCCGGTACAGGGCTGCGACGGGGCCGAAGAACTCCTCGTGATAGGCGTCCATGTCGGGCGTGACGTCGGCCAGCACAGCGGGCGGGAAAAAGTTGCCGCTCGTCGTTCCGCTGGCGAGCACCGTCGCGCCCTGCTCCACGGCCCGTGCGAGCTGCTCGTCGAGTCGTTCGGTCGCTGCCGCCGACGAGAGCGGGCCGAGGAGAGTGCCATCCATCATCGGATCTGCGGGTTGTGCTGCCGTGAAGAGCTCGATGAACTTCGCCGCGAACTGGTCGTAGAGCGAGTCGATCACGATGAAGCGCTTCGCGCCGTTGCACGACTGCCCGTTGTTGTCGAGTCGTGCGTTGACCGCATCCTGCACTGCTGCATCGAGATCATCGGTCGAGAGCAGGATGAACGGGTCTGAGCCCCCGAGTTCGAGCACCACCTTCTTCAGGTGCCTGCCAGCGAGCTCGGCCACCGCTGCGCCGGCACGCTCAGAGCCGGTGACCGATACGCCCTGCAGCCGGGGGTCGGCGATGACCGTCGCGATCTGGTCGTTCGAGGCGTAGATGTTGACGTAAACCCCGGCGTGGGCCCCAACCTCGGCGGTGGCGTCATCGAAGATGCGTGCTATGGCCGCGGCGGATTCCGGACACTGCTGAGCGTGCTTCAGGAGGATCGTATTGCCGACCACGATGTTCGGGCCCGCGAACCTGGCGACCTGGTAGTACGGGAAGTTCCACGGCATTATGCCGAGCAGCACACCCAGCCCCGCGCGTCGGATGAACGCGGATCCGCCGCCATCAGCGAGCGCGATCGGCTCGTCCGCGAGGAACGCCTCGCCGTTGTCTGCGTAGTACTGGTAGATCGCGGCCGCGAAATCCACCTCACCGAATGCCTGGTCGAGTGGCTTGCCCATCTCGCGCACGATGATGTCGGCGAGCTCGTCGCGACGCTCGGTGTGCAGCTCGGCAACCCGGGCGATCAACGCAGCACGCGAGGCGACGGGAGCATTTCGCAACCATTCCGTGTAGGCAGCATGAGCCGATCCGACCGCATCATGCAGACCTGCATCCGTGATCTCCGGGTACTCACTCAACGTCTCGCCCGTGGCGGGATTGATGACGGCGTAGTGGCTCATGCGATAGCTCCTTCGATATGTGCGATCCGACGATTATCGCCGCTGCAAAGCTGCGGGCGACAATGTCAAGATCGAAGCTAGCGGCGTATGCGCGCCGAGTCCACTTCACGCTGCCGGTTGCTTTCCGGAAAACAAGTCGATTGCTTTCCGGAAAACAAAATGCCCGGCTCTCTCGACAAACGAGAGAGCCGGGCGGTGGTGACCCCAACGGGATTCGAACCCGTGTTACCGCCGTGAGAGGGCAGCGTACTAGGCCGCTATACGATGGGGCCGTCGCGACAACTACACGAGTATGCCACACCTTGGGCACCACTCCCAAAACGTCAGGCGGGCGCGAAGATCCTGAGCGCGCCCGGCACTACCGTGATGTCGACGGGGGCTGGGCCGATCCGCTCTCCGTCCGCATAGACGACCGCGACCATCGACTCGATGCGGATGGTCCTGACCCGGTGTACGGCGACCCTCGGGTCGCTGAGATGCGTTCCCTTGAACACCCTGGGGAAGATGCGCAGGAACTGGATGCGCGACAGCGGCTGCACCACCAGCACGTCGAGCGCACCGTCGTCGACCTTCGCGTCGGGGGTGACCTTCATCCCGCCCCCGAGGGACACGTTGTTGCCGACGCTCACGAGCATCGCCGACGTCTCGAGCGGCTGGCCGTCGAGCACGAGTCGGTACGGGATGGGTTTGAGCCTCAGCAGCTCCAGTCCGATGGCGATCGTGTACCGGCTCGGACCGGTCGGGCGCCGCATCCGGTTGGCTCGTTCATTGACGACGGCGTCGAATCCGGCAGACAGGCAGCCGGCGAACCAGCGGGTGGATGCGCGCCCCGTCTCGTCGTCGACGTATTCGACGCGACCGGCGTCGATAGTGCGGGGTGGCCCCTGCAGGAGGTCGGTGAGCATCCTGATCGCAGCTTCGGTGTTCTCGTGCGGGATGCCGAGGCCACGGGCCATGTCGTTGCCAGTGCCGGACGGCACGATCCCGAGCGGAACCTTCGTGCCAGCCAGCAGGTTCGCGGCCAGGCTCACCATCCCGTCGCCGCCGACCACGATGAACGCGTCCGGACGGGTCGACACGGCCTTGCGACCGGACTCCATCAGCTGCTCGAAGTCTGGCTCCTGCAGGCTCGTCACATCGTGGCCCATCGCCCGCAGGGTCTGCACGACGGCGGGGCCGACACTGCTGCTCTTGCCGAATGACGCTGTCGGGTTGATCGCCACTACGAGGCGGAGCGGCTTCATCGTCACACCGTCATTATGCAGCAGCGGGTGCATACCCCACGGCAGCCCCGCAGTACAGGGAGGCCGATCTGCGGGCAGGTCGCAATAGTGTCGAATAATGAAGATTACGAAGTACGAGCACGCCTGCATGGCCGTGCAGAAGAGCGGTTCGACGATCATCATCGATCCGGGAGCATTCACCACTCCCCTGAACGATGTCACCGGGGTCATCGCCATCGTGGTCACCCATGAGCACGCCGATCACTGGACCCCGGAGCAGCTGAGGCGCATCCTCGAGCGGAACCCCGACGCACGCATCTTCGGCCCCGGCGGAGTAGCTGCCGCCGTCACAGACCACGACCTCACCGTCGAGACGGTCAAGAATGGGGATGAACTCCAGGTTGGGCCGTTCTCACTGAAGTTCATCGGGGAGAAGCACGCTGTCATCCACGAATCGATCCCGGTCATCGACAATGTCGCGGTGCTCATCGACGACAGCTTCTACTACGCCGGCGACTCGCTCACCCTGCCGAACGTGCCTGTCGACACTCTCGCCGCACCCATCGGGGCACCCTGGCTGAAGGTCGGCGAAGCTATCGACTACGTTCTCGCTGTCGCTCCCCGCCGCGCGTTCCCGGTTCACGAGGCGGTGCTGTCACAGATCGGTATCTCGATCAACGGCGAGCGCCTCGAAGCCGCAACCCAGCAGGGTGGAGGCGAGTACGTGAAGCTTGCCGCAGGGCAGTCACTCGACCTGTAGTGCGGGCTCGGCAGCTCGTGCATTTGCGAAGGCGACCGCATCCCGTCGCACCATCGCATCGTCGCACCATCGGGCCCGCCCGGGACGTCGTCGGGGAGCTGCGCTGGCCGATCGGGCTCAGTCTCAGTCGCCTGACAGCTGCAGGCGCATGAAGGCGAGATCGAGCCATCGGTCGAACTTCAGCCCGACCTCGGTGACCACCATTGGCTCACCGAATCCGAGCCGCCGGTGCAGCGCGATCGACCCGGCATTCTGCGCATCGATCGCCGCGATCATGACGTGGATGCCCCGCTCCTTCGCCAGGCGGATCAACTCCACCATCAGCACCATCGCCACGCCCTGTCGCTGGAAGTTCCCCGCGACGTACACGGAGTTCTCGACGGTCAAGCGATACCCCGACTTCTCCCGCCACGGGCCATACGCCGCGTAGCCCGCGAGCACCCCATCAACCTCAGCGATGATGACAGGATGCCCGGCAGCCTGCCGTGCGGCCAGCCACCGTTCGCGGTCGCCGCGTTCGACCTCGATCTCGGTCCAGATCGCGGTCGTCTCGCGGATGGCGTGGTTGTGGATCTCGAGGATGGCATCGAGGTCGGAGTCGTCAGCGGGCCGAATCTGCATCCATCAATGATCGCGCATCCCGATCGGGAACCAGCACGGAGGCCAGCGCTGAGACGACGGTGGCTGCCGCCACTGTCAGCCCTGCGGCGAGGATAGCCCCGGCAGGACTCACGATCGATTGGCCTGCCAGCGCCTGCCAGGTCAACACCAGCACGGTGGCAGCGTAAGCGACGACAGCCACACGCACCAGCCGCAGGCGAACCAGCGGTGAGGTGAGCCGCGGGATCCTGCGCGACAGCAGTTCGAGCGTGATCACGACGATCGGCAGCACCTGGAGGGCGTGCATGCCCACGAAGTGCGGGATGCGGAGGTCACCGGCCACGGTGCTCCAGCCGAGCAGGAAGAGGCCGGGGCCACCGTCGGCGACACCGACGGCGTGAGCGCCAGCGACGCCCTGGAAGTCGTCAAGCTGCTGCGCGGTGGGTCCCGTCATGAGGAACGCGAGGCCCATGCCCACGAGCGCGATGATCACGCCCGCCCTGATGGCGAGGGTTCTCGCGCGGTCCCCCAGCGGGTTGCGGAACAGCGCGATCCCCACGACAAGGGTCATCAGCCAGACCACCACGATCGACAAGGCCATCACCGACCAGAGAACCGAGTGCAACGGCGTCGATACGTTGAAGTGGCTGGTGTCGCCGAGCGCTGCCGCCCCCGCGATGATGACCACCTCGATGACCAGGCCGATGACGCTGACAGTGCCAGCGATGCGGGCGAGCCGGCGCATCCTGTGCAACTGCCCGATCAGCCACGAGAGCGTCAGCGCATAGATGCCGATGGATAGCGCAAACTTCAGCGGCTTGGCCCAGAGGGGCGCGCCGAGCACCTCGCGCGGGTCGATGACCATCCCGACGATCGCGACACCGGCGAGGGCAGCCATCCCCACCGCGAGCCACAGCAGGGGCCGGTGGCCGGTCATGACTGCACCTGGGCGTAACGTCGGCGCGCTTCGTCTTCCTGCGCCATCCGGCGAAGCCCCGCGAAGAGGGAATCGCCGAGCACAGTTCCGACGACGACGGTCTCAGACATCCGCATCCTGCTGGGTTGCAGTCCCACGGAGGCCAGGTCTGCTGCGGCAACGATCATCGCCGCGCGCGAGTACTCCGGCAGCACGCTCAGGATCTCTTCGTGGTCGAGTTGGACGTACGAGTCGATGACCCGCGCCGCCATCCCTCGCCCGGGATTGTCCGGAGATACCTTCCAGCCCAACGTTTCGGTGATGGTGTCGATCTCTGACACCCCACGCGTGGTTGTCGCCGGTAGTTCGACCGATCCGGGAATGGCGCGCTGGGCGACTCCCATCGCCCAGTCCATCGGAATGTCGGATTCGGCGGCGGCGAGCACGGTGCGCACCGTAGCGACTGACAACCCTCCGACATCGACGAGTGCGCGGATGAGTCGCAGCCGATCGACGTGCTGTGTGTCGTACTGGGCCTGATTCGGGCTGGTCCGTTCTGGCTCGGGGAGCAGTTCTTCGCGCTGGTAGAACTTGATGGACGCGATGCTCACGCCGCTGCATTCGCTCAGTTCCGATATCTTCATGGTCGATAGTGTAACTATCGGTAGTGGCACTGTCCATAGTGGCACTGTCCATAGCGGCACTGTCCATAGTGGCACTGTCCATGTGTTGACGTGCTGATCGACGTCTCGACATACGGCGAATGGAACAATTTCTGCTCCGTCAGGGGCTGCACGAGGTCGGGCAACCCGCCATGAAAATACCTGGCTTGTCTTTCGCGTTGACGGTTGCCATCGCCACTCCGAGACCGAGCTGTGTCAGACGGCGACGGCCGCAACGAGCGCGTGGGCCTGCGTGAGGGAAGCGGCTCCGGGAGGGAAGCGGCTCCGTGAGGGAAGCGGCTCCGGGAGTGCTGCCTGACACGAGCAGCCCTATGCAAATTATCTGGCTGGGGTACCTGGACTCGAACCAAGAACAAAAGAATCAGAATCTTCCGTGTTGCCAATTACACCATACCCCACAGGGCCCCACCGAGGTCGGGCCGACTGCCAACTTTAGCGTACCGCAGGAGTGATGTCGTACTCGACGGTGCAGGACCCCGACTGGCCGCAGTTGGCGCTGGCCGCTACACCCATCCCAAGCCGCTGCCCTGGCGCCACAGTGAACCCGAAGGGCTCCCCCGCCGCCACCGACCTGTTGACGTCGGCGAAGATCGCATCGGTATCCAGGGGTTGCCAGCCGAATTCAGCGGCCTCAGCCCCGAGGGTGTTGACCGCAAGCCTGAACGGGAGGATCTCGCTCGACTGCGCGACGATGTGCGAGATCTCCCCTCCGCTCGTGGTGATGTCGAGCTGGCTCACCGTGAACCGTTTTCCGCCGAAACCTTCACCACCGCCGTTGACGATCAGGTAATAGTCGTTGTCGGTGTCGAAGTTCTCGCTCGGGCCGATGGTGGTCGTGCCGTCCGCCGCGAGGGCGAGGGACGCCGCATCCGTCGGCAATCGTGACAGGTCGATGCGCACATCGCGCGACCTCTCGATGTAGGCGAGTCCGTCGTCAGTGAAGGATGACCAGTTGAGCTCGGTCACCTCCCCCACGGTCGGCGCTGGCGCCGGCCCGCCCAGCCCGTTGCCGACGAGCACGGCGGAGGTGATGCCCACCCCGGCGACGATCAGCACCAGCACGGCAGCAGGAATCCATCCCACCCAGCGTGGACGATTTCGCTTCACGTCGAACGGCGTCATGCGTCCACCATTGCTCGGGCGCCTCGCCTCGACTCGAGCCCGACGAGGATCATGTGCGGCACCGTGAGGCCGGCGAGGCCGATGAAGACGATCTGCAGCAGCCGGTCATCCACGGCGACGACCGGGCCTGCAGACAACGACACGAGCAGGACGGCTACCGCAGCCAGGATCGGCACGGCCGTGTACAGCACGACGATGAGGGCCGTCAGCCGACCGCGGCTCTCGGCACGGAAACCGGACCGCAGGTGCCGCACGCTGTGAAGTGCGCAGAAGTAGATGGCGAAGAACACCAGCGGCGGCGCGACGACGGCGAGGAGAGCAGCGAGAACAAGCTCCACCGACTCGTTCGGTCGTCGACGGCGGAACGCGAGCACTGCCCCGACGAGCATTCCGATCAGGGCGACCGGCGCTATCCAGAATTGCACTGTCGAGATCGCCTCCCCGCCGCCCGGGGCCAGCGTCTCGTAGAGTCCGGCGACCTCGACCCTATGGCCCAGGGAGGGCAGAGAGAGCAGCCCCACGCCTGCAGTGATGCGAAGCCAGATCGGTCGGTCGCCATTCCAATCTGCCCCGAAATGCACGGCAGACACGGCCAGGAACACCACGAGGCTGGCGATGGGGTTCAGCAGCCACAGCAGCACGACCGCAACCACGGCACCGAGATAGCCGAGGTTGAAGACCGCGAACCCGGCTGGCCCCTTCCACAGCCCCAGCCGACGGGCGATGAGCGGATCCAGTGCCCCATGTGGTAAGCCGAGTACCGCGGCGAGCACGCCCAGCACGACCACCTGAGCCTGGAGGGGCGGTGCCACAGCCGGGGTGAGGAACACCACCACGGCAACCAGGGAGAATCCGCAAAACAGGTACGTCTCCAGCGGGGGACGCCGTACGGCGATGGTCGTCATCCTGCAACCTCCTCGGTATGTTGAAAAAGCTCGGGCCTGCGAGGCAACTCGGCGAGGAACGGCAACAGCGGGAGGCTGGCGATGATGCGTGCGTAGTCGCCGATCGTCGCATGGTCGCTGAGAAAACGCACGAGCCGTTTCGGGGGAACCCTGCTGGCAAGCGACAGGAAGTAGTCACCGGTCTTTGCGGGCCGCGCGCGAACGGCCTGCAGGAAGATCCTGTCCATCTCCCTGCGATCCCACGGCTCTGGTGGATGCCCGACCGGCGCCCGACCGCGTATCAACTCCCTGGCGCAGTGCTCGGCCCAGCCCTGGATGCGCAGGAACGCGTAGCCCGACGCGGCCCTCAGCGCGCCACCCCCCATCCCGGCCTGCACCACCCCGGGCAGAGTGCCTGGCACCCCAGGGGGCCGTCCCATCGACAGCACACCCCCTTCGCGCCGGATCACTCGCGCAGACGCGAGGCCCTGCCCGGCGAGCACGGTGTCGAGCCCGGCCACCAGGTCGGCTTCGGGCAGCGGCGTGACGCTGAACCTGGTCCACTCGATCACGGCACTCGTGGGAGTCAACGGCAGAATGTAGGTGAATCCGAGACCGGTATCGTCGGAGCGCATCCCGGTCATGAGTCCAACTTCGTCGATGTCGAACGGAAGCGGTGCATCAGACTCGATCTCGACGCCCGCAAAGCACTGATAGAGCATCGCCGGAAGTCGCCGAGGTCGGGTATCGACCACCCAGCGGGTCATGAGGTCGCCCGAATCGGTCTGCACTCGCAGGCCATCGCCCGCCTGTTCGACGGCGGACACCTGCACCCCGGTGCGGATCGAGATGGATGTGGATGACGCCACCCGGCGCAGCGCGTCGGCATAGAAGTCAGACCCGCGAACATACTGGTAGCGCAGTCCGGGGACCGAACGGGTCGAGGTGCGCCCGTCGGTGCCCGCGAAGGTCCACGACGACCATGACTTCGACACGAGATGGCTGAGGTCGTGGTGCTCTGGCCTCCAGAAGCACCAGCTGCGATCATCCACGTAACCGGTCCTGGCCTCGAGCACGACCACCCTCAGCGTCGTGCGAGCGTCGGCCAGCCGCGATGCCAGCGAGAGGCCGGCACAGCCACCGCCGAGAATGACAAGGTCGACGTCATGATCGGATGGCACCGTACCACTCTAGGCTTTCCCGGCGCGTGCTCTGCCCCGTGACTAGAGGCTCGCTCGAAGCCTCTCGATGCGCCGCAGGGTGGATTCGCGACCGAGCAGTTCCATCGACTCGAAGAGCGGCGGGCTGATGCGACGGCCCGAGACTGCCGTGCGCAGCGGGCCGAAGGCCAGGCGCGGCTTCATGCCCCTCGACTCGATCAGTTCGGCGCGAAGTGCCGCTTCGATATTCTCCGTGTTCCACGGCGCGACGGCAGGCAGTACGGCGGACGCCGCATCCAGAACATCGACACCGTCGGTGCCGGGCATAGCGTCGGCGGCGAACGTCAGGTCGTCGTCTGCGGTGAACAGGAAGGCCAGCAGTTCGCGGGACTCGCCGAGCAGTTGCATCCGCTCCTGCACGAAAGGTGCGGCCGCGAGCAGCATGGCGCGGTCGCCGTCATCCTTCAGCATGTCGGCGACGTAGGGCTCGAGTCGTTTGGCGAATTCGTGCACCTCGAGGAGGCGGATCTGGTCGCCGTTGATCGACTCGGCCTTTTTCACGTCGAACCTGGCGGGATTCGGGTTCACATCGACGACGTCGAATGCGGCGACCATGTCCTCGATCGAGAACACGTCACGGTCTGCCGCGATCGACCAACCGAGCAGCGCGAGGTAGTTGATGAGCCCCTCGGGGATGAACCCGCGATCGCGGTGGTGGAACAGGCTCGACTCGGGGTCGCGCTTTGACAGCTTCTTGTTCCCCTCGCCCATGACGTAGGGCAGGTGGCCAAAACGAGGGATCGCGGTGGCGACTCCGATCTCGATGAGCGCGATGTAGAGCGCGATCTGGCGCGGGGTCGATGACAGCAGGTCTTCGCCGCGCAACACGTGCGTGATTCCCATGAGCGCGTCATCCACAGGATTGACGAAGGTGTAGAGGGGCGCACCGTTGGGCCTGACCACGACGAAGTCGGTGAATGATCCGGCCGGAAAGGTGATCTCGCCACGCACGAGGTCGTCGAAGCTCAGGTCGGTATCAGGGACGCGGAGGCGAAGGGCCGGCTGGCGCCCTGCGGCTGTGAACGCAGCCTTCTGCTCGGCGGTGAGGTCGCGCTCGAAGTTGTCGTAACCCTGCTTGGGGTCACGGCCGGCGGCCACGTTGCGGGCCTCGATCTCTTCCGCGGTCGCGAATGACTCGTAAAGGTGGCCGGTGGCCTTCAGCTTCTCGATGACCTCGAGATAGATGCTGGTGCGCTGCGACTGCCGGTACGGCTCGTGTGGCCCACCGACGTCGATGCCCTCATCCCAATCGATGTGCAGCCAACGCAGCGCGTCGAGCAACTGCAGGTAGCTTTCTTCGCTGTCACGCTCTGCATCGGTGTCTTCGACGCGGAAGACCATCGTGCCACCGGTGTGCCGGGCGTACGCCCAGTTGAACAGGGCCGTGCGGATCAGTCCGACATGCGGAGTCCCGGTGGGCGACGGACAGAACCTGACGCGCACGTCGGTTCCTGCGGCTGTGGAGAATAAGGCGGTCATCGCCGTCAAGTCTACGAGGAGGTGAGCACGGCAACAGATACCTCAGCACAACTGCCAGCCCGGCAGGTCAGCCGCGCCAGGTCAGCCGCGAACCGGGTTGCTCAGGATGCCGATGCCGGAGATCTCAATCTCGATAACGTCACCGTCGACCATCCTGCCCACGCCAGCGGGCGTGCCCGTCAGGATCACATCGCCGGGCAGGAGGGTGAACGCCGCGGACACATAAGCGACGATCGATGCGACGGAGTGCACCATGTCGGTGAACGGGGCGCTCTGACGGGACTCACCGTTGAGCCGCGACTGGACGGTGTTGGCCGCGACCTCGAACTCGGTTTCGATCACGGGGCCGAGCGGGCAAAAGGTGTCGAAACCCTTCGCCCGTGCCCACTGGCCGTCGGACTTCTGCAGGTCGCGCGCCGTCACGTCGTTCGCAATCGTGTAGCCGAAGATCACCGAATCGACGTCTGCCTCAGCAACGTTGCGGGCAATACTTCCGATGACGATGGCGAGCTCGCCCTCAAAATCGACACGCTTACTCTGGCGGGGAACCACGATGGCGTCACCGGGGCCGATCACCGAGGTGTTCGGCTTCAGGAAAAGCAGGGGCTCCTTCGGAACCTCTCCCCCGAACTCGGCGACATGATCCACGAAGTTTTTACCGACGGCGACGACCTTCGATCGCGGGATGACAGGGGCCAGCAGCTTCGCCTCCGACAGCGGCACCCGCTCATCGGTCGTCTCGAAGCCGGCGAACATCGGGTCGCCCTTCAGCACGACGAGCTCGTCGCCGTCGACGATACCGAACCGGGGGTCCCCGGCTGCGCCAGAACCCGAGCGCATGCTGAAGCGTGCGATCTTCACGAACTAAACCTCGCTGTCGAGCCTCGTCAGCCAGCCGTGCGTGTCAGGGCGGCGGCCGTACTGGATGTCGGTCAGCTCCTCGCGCAGGGACATAGTGAGCTCACCGGCGGGCGCATCCGCATCGCCGATGGTGAACCCCTCGGCCTTGAACTGCGCGATCGGGGTGACGACCGCTGCGGTGCCGCAAGCGAACATCTCCACGATGTCGCCGGATGCCACACCCTCACGGATTTCGTCGATACCGACCCTGCGGCGCTCCACCGTCAGCCCGCGGTCGACACCGAGCTGCAGGATCGAGTCGAGCGTGATGCCCTCGAGGATGCTCGGTGAATCCGGAGTCACGAGGCGGCCGTCCTTATAGACGAACACGACGTTCATGCCGCCGAGCTCCTCAAGGTACGTGCCCTGCTCGGCATCGAGGAACAGCACCTGCGCGCAACCGTGGTCGTACGCCTCCTGCTGCGCCACGAGCGACGACGCGTAGTTACCGCCGGTCTTGGCTGCACCCATCCCGCCCCTGCCCGCGCGGGCGTAGCTGGTAGACACCCAGATCGACAGTGGATTGACGCCGCCGGTGAAGTAGGCGCCGGCGGGGCTCGCAATCACGTAGTAATTGACCTTCGCGGCCGGGCGCACGCCGAGGAAGGCCTCCTTCGCGAACATGAACGGCCGAAGGTACAGGCTGGTCTCGGGGGCGGAGGGCACCCAGCGCGAGTCGACCGCGATGAGCTGCCTCAGCGATTCGATGAAGTCTTCGGTGGGCAGCTCGGGAAGCGCAAGACGGCGGGCCGAACGCTGCATGCGTGCGGCATTCGCCTCGGGCCGGAATGACCAGATCGACCCGTCGGCGTGCCGATAGGCCTTCAACCCCTCGAACACCTCCTGGGCGTAATGGAGCACGGCGGCTGCCGGATCGAGGGCGATGGGGCCGTAGGGCTGCACGCGTGCCCGGTGCCATCCACCCTTCTCGCTCCAGCAGATGTCAACCATGTGATCGGTGAAATGCTTGCCGAAACCGGGCTCGGCCAGAATGTCGGCATGCTCCTGCTCAGAGCGGGCGTCCTGGTTTTTCTTCACCAGGAATTGGAGTGATACGGGCGCGAGCAGGTTCTTCATGGGGATCCTTCATGGATTTGATTGGACGTACTACTAATTCTGCGCTACCGCAGCCGCAATCGCAGAACCAACCTCCGCCGTCGATCGTGCTGTCGCGCCCCGCGACGCGAGGTCGGCTTCCACGGCCGCCGTGACCTTCGCCGCCGCATTCTGCTCGCCGAGGTGCGACAGGAGTAACGCGACAGAGAGGATCGCCGCGGTGGGGTCAGCCCGCTGCTGGCCTGCGATGTCCGGTGCCGAACCGTGAACGGGTTCGAACATCGAGGGGAATGTTCCGTCAGGGTTGATGTTCCCCGAGGCCGCCAGCCCGATACCACCGCTGATTGCGGCCGCGAGATCGGTCAGGATATCGCCGAAGAGATTGTCGGTGACGATGACGTCGAATCGACCCGGGTTGGTCACCAGATGGATCGTCGCGGCATCGATGTGCTGGTACCCCACCTCCACCGCGGGGAATTCGAGAGCCACACGGTCTACCGTGCGCTGCCACAGGCTGCCGGCGTGGGTGAGCACGTTCGTCTTGTGCACGAGCGTGAGCTGGTTGCGGCGCGCCACCGCCTGGGCGAAGGCGAAGCGCACGACCCGCTCCGCACCAAACGCCGTATTGATCGACACCTCTGTCGCGATCTCGTGCTCGGTTCCGACCCGGATGCCACCACCATTGCCGACGTACGGCCCCTCTGTACCCTCACGAACGACCACGAAGTCGATGGTGCCGGGGTCGGCGAGCGGCGACGCCACACCGGGGAACAGTGCCGTCGGACGGAGGTTCACGTAGTGGTCGAATGCGAACCTGAGCTTCAGCAGCAACCCACGCTCGATGATCCCGCCGGCCAGCCGTGGATCACGCGGATCTCCGCCGATCGCCCCCAGCAGGATCGCGTCGAACGGCGCCAACGATTCGAGATCGGCATCGCCGAGGATGTCACCGGTGGCCAGGAAATGCCCGGCGCCGAACGGGAACTCGGTGGTCGCGGCATCCACCCCCGTCGCCTCGAGCACCTTGAGCGCTTCTGCGATGACCTCAGGGCCGATGCCATCACCGGGAATGACTGCGAGATTCAGGGTTGGTGCCATGGATTCACAGTACCGTTGCGTGGCAACCCGCCCGGCCCGGCGCAAAGCGACTAGCCGCGGGCCTTCCGCAGGGTGAGCAGGGTGACGGTGATGGCCACGATCATCATGGCCGCTGCGAACCACGAGGTCACCGTCACTCCGGAATCGAAAGCGCTGCGGGCCGACTCGAGCAGGGCCTCGCCCACGCCGCCGGGGAGGGCGGATGAGACCTCGACAGCGCCACCGAGGGTGTCGCGAGCGGCCTGCGCATCCACCGCACTCACACCGTTCGGAATCACGATCGAGCTGCGGTAGAACGCGGCCAGGATGCTCCCCAGCACGGCCGTTCCCAGCACTGCGCCGAGTTCGTAGGCGGTCTCTGAGACACCGGATGCGGCACCGGCCTTCTCCGGGGGCACACTGGCGATCACCATGTCGTTCGCCAGGGTCTCCGCGGCCCCGATTCCCGCTCCGAGCAGGCAGAAGGCGACGATCAGCGTGGTGACCGTGGAACTGCTGCCGATGATCGCCGTCATCGCGTATGCGGTGAAACACAGGCCGAGCCCAGCGGCCATCACGAAACCGGGACGCACGATCCGCACCAGGGGAACGGCGAGCAGTCCCGTCACGATGATGATAACCACGCCGGGGATGAGCACGAGCGCCGCATTCAGTGGCGACAGCCCGATCACCAACTGGAGATGCTGCGTCAGGAAGTAGAGGAACCCGACGAGCGAAAACACGCTCACCAGGTTCACGATGACCGCCCCGCTGAACGTCGGCACCCTGAACAACCGCATATCGAGCATCGGGTTGGGCTGCGCGAGGAGACGGCGCACGAAGAACACCCCCGAGAGCAGCCCGATGGCGACAAGCGCGATGGGCAGCACACCGATGCCGTCGGTGGCGACACTCTTGATCGCGTAGACGATCGGTGTGAGGGCGGCCATGGAGAGCAGGATGCTCACGAGATCGAACGGGCCGGGTGACGGGTCGCTGGATTCCGGCACCAGCAACGGCACGAGCACCAGCAGTGGCAGCAATACCGGCACGGCTATCAGAAACACCGATCCCCACCAGAAGTGCTCGAGCAGCACCCCGCCCACGACCGGGCCGATTGCTGAGCCGGCCGAAAAACCAGCCGCCCAGATGGCGATGGCCAGCCTGCGCTGCCGACGGTCAGTGAAGAGGTTCCGCAGCAGCGACAGGGTCGACGGCATGAGCATCGCCCCGAAGAATCCGAGCAGCACGCGAGCGGCGATCAGCAGGTCTGCGGATGGCGCGAAAGCCGCCAGCGCGGACACCGCACCGAATCCCACGGTGCCGATCATGAGCATCCTGCGACGGCCGAAACGATCGCCGAGGTTGCCCATAGCCACGAGCAGGCCAGCGAGCACGAGTGGATACGCGTCGACGATCCACAACTGGCCGGCAGCACTAGGACGCAGATTTCTTGAGATCTCGGGAAGCGCGAAGCTCAGCACGGTGTTATCGATCGAAATGAGCAGAACGGGCAGCATCAACACCGCAAGCCCGGCCCACTGGCGCGGACCCGCTTTCACGGTTACTTCGTCAACAATCACTGGATTACTATACCGTCCAGACGGTACAGTATCCAGTTATAGTGTCGGTATGACCTCCACAACCTCGACCAGGGACCTGATCCTCGACGCGTTCGAGTCGATCGTCATCGACAACGGGGAACGAACAGCCACCCTCGACGCGGTGGCTAAGCAGGCCGGCGTCTCCAAGGGCGGCCTGCTCTATCACTTCGCATCGAAGAACGAACTCGTCGACGGCGAGATCCAGAGGCTCACGAAGCTGGCCGAAGAAGAGGTGGCCGAGTTGATGGCCGCACCAGATGGGATGGTCTCGCGATTCATGCGCCTCTCGATTGCCGAAGACACCCCGCTCGATCGCGCATTTACGATCGCCAGCCGGCTCGCACAGTCTGGCCGGTATCCCAACGTCATCGTCGCCCTCGAGAAGGTGGAGAACACCTGGCTCCGGATGCTCACCGACGCACTCGGGGATCCGGTCGTGGCGCGGATGGTGCTCCTGATGAGCGACGGCCTGTACTACCGCTCAGCGCTGTTTCCCAGCGGAGAAAACGTCACACCAGACACCGATGAGCTGCTGGGCGCCGTCGACCAGCTGATCGCCGCGAGATCGCACCGCTAGCGCACTTTCGACGAAGGACACAACCCCCTGTTGCCGCGCCACCGTCGGCCTAGGCTTCTCCCATGAGTATCGGAACCGGAATCGTCCTTTTCGTCATCGGCGCAATCCTTGCCTTCGCACTGAACCTGCAGGTCGACTTCATCGACCTCCAGCTGGTCGGCTATCTCCTGATGGGAGCTGGCGCGCTCGTCTTCATCATCGGGCTTATCCTGATGCTGCGTAAGCGCCAGTCGGTCACCACGGTGCACTCCGGTGTCGACGATAACGGCCGTTCCGTTCGGGAGCATCGCACCAGCACCACCCCCGACGACATCTAAACCCACAGCCTGCACGCTTCAGGCCTGCTGTGGTTCACGCCTCCAGGATGTCGATCTCCTTGAGCAATGTCGCGTCGATCGCCGAGCGCACCTTGTCGAGTAACTCGACCGGCACCGGCGAATCGACGGTCAGCACGCTGAGAGCCTCGCCGCCAGCCTTCCGACGGGCAATCTGCATGCCCGCGATATTGATATCGGCGTCACCGAACTCCTTGCCGTAGACGGCCACAATGCCGGGGCGGTCGACGTAGGTCATGACGATCAGATGCTCCGCGAACGGCACCTCCACGTCGTACCCGTTGATCTCCACGATCTTCTGCGCCTGTTTGGTGCCCGTGAGCGTGCCCGAGACGGAGACCTGTGTTCCGTCGGCCAGGGCACCGCGGATCGTCAGGACATTGCGGTACTCCTCGCTGACGGCATCCGTCAGCAGTCGTACGGTGATGCCGCGCTGCTCCGCGAGAAGGGGCGCATTGACGTAGCTGACCGACTCGCTGACGATATTCGAGAAGATGCCCTTGAGGGCGGCGAGCTTGAGCACGTTGACGTCGAATTCGACGATCTCACCGCGGACCTCGATATCGATGTTGGTGATCGGGTCGTCGGCGAGCGCCGAGAACACCTGACCCAGCTTCTCCATGAGCGGGATGCCGGGACGCACGCTCGGGTCGATGACCCCTCCCGCGACGTTGACGGCGTCAGGCACGAGTTCACCGTCGAGGGCGAGTCGCACCGACCGGGCGACTGAGACGCCGGCTTTCTCCTGTGCTTCATCGGTGGACGCACCGAGGTGCGGGGTCACGACGACGTTCTCGAGAGCAAGCAGGGGCGAGTCGGTGGGCGGCTCGTTGACGAAGACATCAAGACCGGCTCCGGCGATGCGACCAGACTTGAGCGCCGTGTACAGCGCATCCTCATCAATCAGGCCGCCCCGGGCCACGTTGATGATGAATGCCGTCGATTTCATCAGCGCAAGCTGGTCAGTCGAGATCATGCCGGTCGTCTCCGGCGTCTTCGGCATGTGGATGGTGATGAAGTCAGACTGGGCGAGCAGTTCATCCAGTCGAAGCAGTGTCACGCCGAGCTGCTGGGCACGTGCCGAGGTCACGTACGGGTCGTACGCCACGACGTTGGTGCCGAAGGCCTGCATCCTCGCGGTGATGAGCGCACCGATGCGCCCGAGCCCGATGATGCCGATGGTCTTCTCGTAGAGCTCGACGCCGGTGTATTTCGAGCGCTTCCACAGGCCCTGGGCCAGCGCACCGTGGGCCGCGGGGATGTGGCGGGCGAGGCTCAGGATGTGACCTACGGTCAACTCGGCGGCCGAGATGATGTTCGAGGTCGGAGCGTTCACGACCATCACACCGGCGGTCGTCGCCGCCTTGATGTCGACGTTGTCGAGACCTACGCCGGCACGGGCGATCACCTTGAGGATGGCGCTTGCCGCGATCGCCTCTTCGTCCATCTTCGTGGCGGAGCGGATCAGCACTGCGCTGGCTTCCGCGAGCGCCGCGAGCAGCGCCGGCCTGTCGGTGCCGTCGACGTATCTCACGTCGAAGTCGGGGCCAAGGGCCTCGACGGTAGCTGGGGAGAGTTCTTCGGCGATCAGCACGATCGGCTTGGCCACGGGATCGAGTCCTTCGATTAGGTGGAAGTTGAATGGCGCGTTGACCGCGACCCCAGCAAACTTTACTGCAGGCGGAGCGCATATCTCGGCGCATGACGGCTCGCGACCGCTGTGGGCACGAGACAGTTCCGTCGACTCGATGAGCGACTGCCTCTGAGCGTCCAACTTTCTGTGCCCACTCCGAGCTCGCCAGCCCGAGCGGCTTGGAGACGCTCGTCATACGGCTCGCCCATAAAAACTCCAGGGCCGATGCAGAGAGAATGGATCGTGCCTCCCGCAGTCGTCGACGTTATCCGGTTCATCGTGCTCGCCGCCATCGTCGTCGTGTTCGTCGTAATGGGACTGAATCACTTCAGGCCGAAACCGGCCAGGATCATGGCGAAGATGATCCCGCCGTTCCTCAGGTTCGAAAGGCCCTTCAGGCCTATCGTCCTCGTCTACTTCACGGGAGCGTGCGAAGTGCTCGGTGGCATCGGGCTGGCCGTGCCGGTCACGCGACCGGCTGCCGCGATCGCCCTCTCACTGTTCCTCGTGGCGGTGTTCCCTGCAAACATCTACGCGAGCCAGCATCCTGAGACCTTCAGGTCACTGTCGATCCCGTTCTGGCCGCGACTGGCGGCACAGGTGGCCCTGATCGGCCTGATTCTCTGGGTCGGCCTCTTGTGATGTCTCGAAAGATTCAGCGCGGCACAAGCAGGATGGTCGGGCGCAGCACGTCTTCGAGTGCGATCACGCCGAGGCCGAGACCCGAGGTCACCGCGAGACCCACCACCAGCACCACCGCCTTCACCAGCAGCGGTCGCCCTCTTCCCAGCAACAGCGCGATCACAAACACGAACACCGGGACCGCCACGCCGATGATGAGCAGCCACCACGGCACATTCTCGCTGCCGAATCCCGCGTAGTCGTAGAACCCCGGCAGGGCGACGAGGTTGGAGACGGCCTCCCAGGTGTCCCACGCGAAGAAGAGCCCAAACACCACGGCGAGCACCACAGTCGAGATCACGCGCCTCATGCCGTCCACGCTCCCAGCACGAACGGCCACGGGGCGACCACAACGAGCCCCGCCAGCAGCCACAACAGCCTCACGATCGGTCGGCGACCCTTCGTCAGCATGAACGCCGCAACGAACCACGCCACCGGGCTGACGATCGCAAGCGCCTCCCCCAGCTGCAACATGATTTCGGTCAGCGCGTCGGCCGACGGCACGCTCAGGGCGTTGAGTCGCTGCAGGGCGATCACCCACCCCGCCAGGTAGATCAGGTGAACTCCGCCCAGGATGCCGTAGGTGACGAGAAGCACAGCGGGCAACTGTGGCGCGGTCTCGACGTCCCTCCGAACGCGAGCCGGGGTCGGCTCGGGCCGCTCATCGCCGGCCCAGGCGAACGCATCCTCTTC
Organism: Salinibacterium xinjiangense; assembly: GCF_014645015.1. GTDB lineage: Bacteria > Actinomycetota > Actinomycetes > Actinomycetales > Microbacteriaceae > Rhodoglobus > Rhodoglobus xinjiangensis. The sequence continues at coordinate 621,752 of NZ_BMLC01000002.1, read as the reverse complement.
GGGCTCGGGCAGCCCTGAGCCGCTAATGGGCCAGCCTCAGTTCGATGACCTCGACGACATGAGGGAACAGTGGATGCGTCGGCTCGAGCCCCGTGACCGACTCGGCCAGGGCATCCGCCGCCGCTCGACTGCGCAGCATGACCTGCAACTCGACGCTCCCCGCATCCTCCTCCACGTCGAAACGGGGCGCGGCTCCGACCGCGTTGGGCAGGCTCCAGGCCTCGAGGCCGTGCTCGGCGAGTTCCACAGCCGGCCCGATGACACGGTCCCCGCGGCTGAGCTTGCGCAGCGGGCCTCGCCCCACGCGCTCGCTGGTGCGTGCCCCGAAACGTACAGCCGTCTTCGCCATGCCACCGACCCTATCCCCGTGCGCTGCCCGTTGGCTGGCTTCGCGCTGGCGCTGCTTTCGGAAATTCAGGAACGCCCGGCGATGACAGGTACTCGGGCGATGTGTCACGGCGGATTCCGTGCTGGCTTCCTGAATTTCCACTGTGCACGTCGGTTGCGCGGGTCGGTTACGCGGATCGGTTGTGCGGGTCGGTTATGCGGATCGGCTGTGCGGATCGGTTATGCGGGTCGGCTTGCGGATCGGCGGGAGCTTTGCCGGGCACACCGTAATCGCGACACCCACGCTGGCCGCCGCCCGGCCAGATGAAGGAGATATCGCGGATGCCGCGGTCATTGCCCCTGAATTCCGGGCCGTCGAAGCGCGCCGGCCGTCCTTCGGCACGAATGTCCTTCATGTGGGGCGGTGCAGGGCTGCATGCCGCTCCGCGCGGATTCCCCGGCTGACACACATCGTGGCGTTACACCAGCGACACATTCATGCTGTTGACTCGGAGGCATATGGATTTGATCGACGTTCGCGAAGTTCGGGTGGCCCATTCCCGCGCCGACATGGTGCTGCGCCCGGGCGAACGCGCCATGGGCGGCGGCACCTGGCTGTATTCCGAGCCACAGCCGGGGCTGACCGGAATCCTCGACCTCACCAGCATGGGCTGGGAGCCGGTCACGCGCACCTCCGAGACCATCACGGTTGCCGCGACCTGCACGATCGAGACGCTGCGAGCGCTGCCGGAGCCGCTGTTCGAGCAGTGCGCAGACTCCCTACTCGCATCGTGGAAAATCCAGCGCACGGCAACGGTCGGCGGCAATATCGCGCTCGCTCTGCCTGCCGGCCCGATGACATCCCTCGCCTCAGCGCTCGACGGTATCGCCGTGATCTGGACCGCGGATGGCGGCGAACGCCGCGTGCCCGTCACCGAGTTCGTGACCGGGGTCGTCACGACGGTGCTGGCCCCTGGCGAGATCCTGCGCGCCATCGAGATTCCGGCGGCATCGCTACACCGGACGGCATTCAGGCGCATCGCCCGGTCTCCGATGGGACGCACCGGTACGCTCGTGATCGGTCGGATGGACACCTCGGGCGAGACGGTCATCACCGTGACGGGTGGCACGACCCGACCCCGCCAACTCAGGTTCGACGCCGCGCCCGGGGCGGAGGATGTCGCATCCGCCGTGGATGCGATCGACGACTGGTACGACGACCCGCACGGCGCCCCCGACTGGCGACGCGCCATGAGCATGCTCTTCGCCGAGCAGATCCGGCAGGAGCTGTCATGAAGTTCACCATCAACGACGAGACCGTCGAGGCTGAGGCGCAGCCCGGCCAGGTGCTGCGCAGCCTCCTTCGTGAGCTCGACCATTTCGACGTCAAGAAGGGTTGCGACGCTGGCGACTGCGGCGCGTGCACCGTCCTGCTCGACGGAGGCGCGGTGCACTCCTGCCTCGTCCCCGTGCACAGGCTCGAGGGCTCGAGCGTCACCACGGTGTCCGGGCTCGGGACAGCTGATGCCCCGCATCCGATGCAGCAGTCGTTCGTGGCGGCCGGTGGGTTCCAGTGCGGATTCTGCACGGCGGGGCTCGTGGTCACGGCGTCCACGTTCACCGAGGATGACCACGACGACCTCCCGCGACTACTGAAGGGCAACCTCTGCCGCTGCACGGGTTACCGCTCCATCCACGACGCGATCATCGGCGTCTCGAACACCGCGACGGCGAGCGCGGGTGAAGCCGCCGGAGCCTCGATCGCTCCCCCGGCGGCCATGCGCGTGGTCACCGGCACCGAGCCGTTCACGCTCGACGTGAAGACGACGGGGCTCGTGCACCTCGCGGTGCTCGGCAGCCCCCATCCGCATGCCAGGATCGTCTCGATCGACCCGAGCGCGGCCGAATCCATCGACGGCGTGCATGCCGTGCTTACCCACCACGACTCCCCCGGTGTGCACTTTTCGACGGGTCGGCATGAGGATCGCAACGATGATCCGGATGATTCGCTCGTCTTCGACCGGATCCTGCGGTTCCGCGGCCAACGCGTCGCAGCCGTGGTCGCCGATACCGTCCGCATCGCCGAGCTCGCGCTGGCGGCCATCGCGGTCGAATACGAGCTGTTGCCCGCCGTGTTCGATCCCCAGCGCGCGCGCGAGCCCGGAGCCCCGCTCGTGCACGGCGACAAGGGACCGGAGTCACGCATCGCCGCCCCTGAGCGCAACACCGTGGCCGAGTTCCACGGTGAACTCGGTGACGTCGACGCCGCGGTCGCGAGCGCGGCGGCCTCGGTCAGCGGCACCTGGACCACCCCGCGCGTCAACCACGTCGCGCTCGAGGCCCACGCCACGAGAGGCTGGATCGACGCCGACGGCCGGCTCGTATTGCGCACCTCCAGCCAGGTTCCTTTCCTCGTCCGCGACGAGCTGTGCCACATCTTCGGCCTCGAACCGGAGCGCGTGCGTGTGTTCACTGCGAGGGTCGGCGGCGGATTCGGCGGCAAGCAGGAGTTGCTCACTGAAGACCTCGTCACGCTCGCGGTCATGAAGACCGGCAGGGCCGTGCAGTACGAGTTCACGCGTGAGGATGAGTTCACGCTGGCTCCGACGCGGCATCCGATGCAGGTTTCCGTGACCGTCGCGGCGAGCGCCGATGGCACGCTGACCGCCCTTGCCGTAGACCAGCTCATGGACACCGGTGCCTACGGAAACCACGGCATCGGCGTGATGTTCCACTCGATCCACGAGTCCGTCGAGGTCTATCGGTGCGCGAATAAACGGGTGGATGCGCAGTCGGTCTATACGAACAACCTGCCCTCCGGCGCGTTCCGCGGATACGGGCTCGGGCAGGTCATCTATGCGATCGAATCGGCGCTGGATGAACTGGCTCGCGAACTCGACATCGATCCGTTCGAGCTCCGCCGCCGCAACGTGATCGTCCCCGGCGACAACTTCGTCGTCACGGATGCCGAAGCCCAGAGCGACCTCTCGATGGCCAGTTACGGCCTGGACCAGTGCCTGGATCTCGCCGAGGCCGCGCTCGACCACAGCCTCACGGGGCCCGTCGGCTGGCCGGTCGGCACAGGCATGGCCCTCGCCATGATCGCGACCATCGCCCCGCGTGGGCACTTCGCGACCGCGACGGTCTCGGTGCTGGATGACGGCGGCGGGGTCGTGACAGACGCCGTCTTCGAGATCGCGGTCGGTACCGCCGAGTTCGGCAACGGCACCACCACGGTGCATACCCAGCTCGTCGCGACGGCGCTCGGAACCACGGTCGACCGCATCCGGATCAGGCAATCAGACACCGATGCGACCAGCTACGACTCGGGCGCGTTCGGCTCGGCCGGGGTCGTCGTCGCTGGCAAGGCGTTGCTGGTGGCCGCAGAGCGGCTGCACGAGACGATCGATCGGGACGGGCTCTCGGTCGGGCTATCGGCCACCGCCGACCACGACGGAACCCCCCGCAGCGTCTCGTTCAACGTGCACGCCTTCAGGGTCGCCGTGAATCCGGCGACCGGCGAGGTGCAGATCCTGCAGTCGATCCAGGCTGCGGATGCCGGAGTGGTGCTCAACCCCGAGCAACTCCGGGGGCAGATCGAGGGCGGAACGGCACAGGCCATCGGCAGCGCCCTGTTCGAGGAGGTGCTGCTCGACGGCGAAGGCCGGGTCACGACGACCGCCCTGCGCAACTATTACGTGCCCCGCTTCGTCGACCTGCCTGTCACCGAGGTGCTGTTCGCCGACACCTTCGACCCGCTGGGGCCGCTCGGTGCGAAGTCGATGAGTGAAGCTCCGTACAACCCGGTAGCCCCGGCGCTCGCCAACGCGATCAGGGATGCGATGGGGGTGCGCAGCTTCGAGCTGCCCATGTCGCGCGATCGACTGTGGCGGCTGGCATCCGCGCAGGAAAGCTAGCCCTCAGGCGCTGACCTCGCTCGACTCGGTGTGGATCGACCCAGTGGTGACCGCCAGCGGCAGCGCAGTGCTGTCGGTGCGCGCGGCGAGCACCTCAGCGAGAATCGACACAGCCGTCTCCTCGGGCGTGCTGGCGCCGAGGTCGAGCCCGATGGGCGAGTGCAGGCGCAGCATCGCCGACTCGCTGACGCCGCGTTCACGAAGCGAGGCCACGCGGCGGTCGTGCGTATTGCGGGATCCCATCGCGCCGACATAGGCAACCGGCAGTTCGAGCGCGAGCGCGACGAGTTCGGCGTCGAACCGGGCGTCGTGGCTGAGAATGCAGATCGCGGTGTGCTCGTCGACCTCGGTCGTTGCCAGGTATTCCGTGGGCCAGGACACCACGACCTCGGCCGTGGGGAACCTGGTGGATGTCGCGAACAGCGGCCGGGGGTCGCACACCGTCACGCGGTAGCCCAGTGCGGTCGCGGCGGGGGCCAGGGCCACCGAGAACTCCATGGCTCCGAAGATGATCATCCGGGGCCTCCTCGGAGGACGCACCACGAACACCTCGGCGGCATCGCCCTCGCTGTCGCACACGATGGTGGTGATGCTCGTGCGCTCGCGAAGCGCCGTCACTATGGCCGGAGTCACGAGCTGTACATGGATGCGCAATTGCCCCCCGCAGGTGAGGCCGACGCTGAACGCTGTCTCGTCGCTGACCCCGAAGTCGATGGTGCGAGCCACGCCATCGTCGAGCACGAGCTCGCACGAGTCGACCACTGAGCCCTCGACGCAGCCTCCCGCGATGCTTCCGATCACCGCTTCACCGTCGTACGCCATCGAGGTGCCGACGGTGCGCGGAGCGCTGCCATCGATCGCAACGGCGGTCGCGACGACGAGGGTGCGCCCGGCGTCCACTGCGGCGAGGAGACGATCAGCGATGTCGAACATGGGCCAAGCGTTGCACATTCGCGTTTCGTTAGCGTTACGAGAGCCCGACCATTTTCGCGCTCTCCTCCCACAGCCTGTTTGCGAGCCCTGTCTCGTAGGCCTGCGGATTGGCCTTCGTGACGCGGCGCTTGCTGAAATAGACCCCCAGCGGCCAGTCCACGCCCGGGCGGGAGGTGGCAAGCCAGACGAGGGTGTCAGCCCCGGTTTCGGCCGATCCGAGGAAGCGGCTCAGCACCGAGCGGTAGACGATGCGCAGCGGGCTCGAGCTGTCTGCGGCGAAATTGGTGGCGATGACGCCGGGATGGAAAGACGCGGAGTGGATGCCCTGCTCGCGAAAGCGGAAATCCAGTTCTCTCGCGAACAGGATGTTGGCGAGCTTCGCGTCGCCGTATGCCTTGTTCGGCGAATACTTCCTGGCGTTCTGCAGGTCGTCGATGTCGAGCTTCGCGTAGAGCTGGTTCGCCACGCTCGCCGTGCCGATCACGGTCGCGCTGCTCGCAACGAGGGTCGGCATCAGCAGGTTGGTGAGCAGGAACGGGGCGAGGTGGTTGACCTGCAACGTCTTCTCGAAGCCGTCTGCCGTGATCTCGCGCGCGCCCATGATGCCACCGGCGTTGTTCGCGAGCACGTTGATATGGGGATAGGCGGATTCCAGCGTGGCCGCGAGCTGACGTACGTCATCCAGCTTCGAGAAATCGGCGACGTGGAACGGTGCGTCGAGTTCTTTCGCGATCGCTTCGGTCTTCTGGGGTGAGCGACCCACGAGCACGATCGTGTCGCCCTTGCCGGACAGCTCCCTGGCGGCCGCTGCCCCGATACCGTCGCTGGCCCCGGTGAGGAGGATGGTCCTGCCTGGCATTCTCGTGCTCCTGTCGTAGCGAGCTTTCAGCGTAAACGTTTGCAACCGGCTCGCCGGACGGCCCGTCATACGCCGGACACATCACGGTGCTACAAACGATTCCATGCTGATCATCACGAACGCGACAGCGATCGTCATCGACGTCGCCACGGAGTCGAGCGGCGACCTGCACTTCGCCGACGCTCCGGATGATGCCATCGACGCGACAGGCTGCGTCATCACCCCGGGCCTCGTCAACGCGCACCACCACCTGATGCAGAGCGCATTCCGTACCATGCCCGGTACGCGCGGGGTTGCCATGTCGCACTGGTTGCCGACGATGGCGGCCGCGTATGCGCGGGCGGGAGTGGACGCGGAACTGGCCGCCGCCGCCGCATCCGTCGGTATCGCGGAGGGGCTGTTGTGCGGCGTGACCACGGTCGCCGATCATCACCTCACCTGGCCGAGTGGTGCGGATTCTGTGGCCATCGCGACAGCGGTCGCAGCAACGGCGCGCCTGCTCGGCGGTCGACTCGTGTTCGTGCGCGGCGCCGCTCGGGATGATCCCCAGGAGGCTGCGGCATCGGTCGAAGCCATCGTGCAGGCGCTGCTGCCCGGCCCCACTGGCGTCGGTCGTGGTGGTGTCGGTCCTGGCGGCGTCAGTGACGACGGGATGCTGCAGCTCGCGGTCGGCCCGGCCGGCGTGCACAGCGACCCTCGCGAGACCTTCGAACTGCTGGGCGAGGTGGCGCTCAGGCACGGGCTGCGCCGACGCACCCAGGCCAATGAGCAGGTGGATGTCGCCATCGCCCTGGAAAAGTACGGCAGGCGGCCGATCGAGCTTCTCGAGGAGTGGGGCTGGCTGGCCGACGATGTCACACTCGCGCACCTGTGCGACGTGACGACCGACGAGATCCGGCGGCTGGCGGCATCCGGAATCACCGCAACCCACGCCCCAGGCTGCGACCTGCCAATGGGATGGGGAATCGCACCCGTCGCCGCACTCCAGGCCGCCGGTGTCGTCGTCGGTCTCGGCACGAGCGGCGGCGGCAGCAACGACGCGGGCCAGCTGCTCGCCGACGCGAGGCTGGCCATGCAGGTGGCTCCGCTCGTGGGGCCGCCGATACCGGCGCGCGCCGTGCTCGGGATGGCGACCGCCGGTTCCGCTGCGGGACTCGGCCGCGCAGAGCTCGGGCACCTGCGCGAGGGTTCGGCCGCCGACCTGTGCGTCTGGGACGTATCGGGAGTAGCCGATGCCGGAGTCGCCGACCCGGTGGCCGGGCTGCTCTGGGCCAACCCGGGGAGACGCCCGAAGCATGTCGTGGTCGCCGGTCGTGTCGTCGTGCGCGACTACCGGCTGGTCACCGCAGACGAACGTGACCTGGTTGACGCCCTGAACCGGCGCCTCGCCCGCACAACCTAAAGTTCGAGCGTCAGCTTCGGTCCGGCCGAACGGGAGACGCAGACGTACATCACGTCGTTGGCCGCCTGTTCGTCTGACGTGAGGATCGAATCGCGGTGGTCGATCTCACCATCCATCACCCGCACCTCACAGGTACCGCACGTGCCCTCGCGACAACTCGACAACACGAGCACGCCAGCCTCCTCCACGACCTCGAGGATGCTGCGCCCGGGTGGCACCGTCAATTCCAGGCCCGAGAACGCGAGCTCCACCTCGAACGGCTCGGCCAGCACCGGCGCCTCCAATTCCTTCGGCGCGAAACGCTCCACCTTGAGCTGCCTGCCGGTCGCGGCGACCTCGACGGCTTCGATGAGTCGAGCGGGACCACAGCAATACGTTGTGGTGAACGGGGGCAGATCCGCGAACAGGGCAGCGAGATCCATCCGCTGGCCCTCGTCGCCTGCGTACAGTGTCACCCGGCCGGGATACGCATCCTGCAACTCGCTGACCAGGGCCATGGTCTCGCGCGAGCGCCCGGCATATTCGAGCCTGAAGTCGACGCCGACGGCTGCGGCGGATGCCAGCATCGTCGAGATCGGTGTGATGCCGATGCCCCCGGCGATGAACAGGTATCTCGTGCCGCGCTCTGGGATGAATTCGAAGTGGTTTCGCGGGCCCGACACGCGGATGGATGCTCCGATCTGCAACGAATCGTGCACCCAGAGGGAACCACCCCGACCGCCTGGCTCCCGGAGCACGCCGATACGCCAGGTGTCAGACCCTGGTATTCCGCACAGGGAATACTGGCGTGAATCGCCATCCGGAAGCAGCAGATCAATATGCGCTCCGGGTTGCCAACGTGGCAGCGGGCCGCCATGAGGGAGTTGCAGGTCGATGAATTCAACCTCGGCCGCACCCCTCGTGCGGCCGGTCACGACCATGCCGAATGCTGAATCGTCGAGAGCGTTCATAATTGGGGTTTCTCCTTGGTAACGAACAGCCGATACGACAGACAGCCAGATAACGAACAGCCGGTATGACGAACAGCCGTTATCCGGTGGAGTCCAGTGCAGGTGATCGATATGGTGTGCCGCCAACGTAATAGAGCGCATCACCCGCGCGCAAAACGGCGAGCTGCCGGCGATGAGATCCATCCGGGAACGCCGTCAATCACGGTGATTAATTCGTCTTCGTCGTTGACGAAAAAGTCGCCGCCCACGAGGGTGTTTCTGGTGAACCCCCCGCGGTGGAAGCGCCGATCCCAGTGCACGAATATGCGAGCCGGGCTGTTCGCGTACTGTCAGAGCGTGACATCGTCAGCCCCGACGAGTGCGTCGCCGGCGGATGCTCGCCCCGAGCGGCACGGCCTGCCGGTCGACAGCGTATCGTTGGGGTGGGCGGCTTTCTCCCTGGCCCGGTAATTTTGTACCACGGCGCAGGGTGGCGATAGCCGGAATTTAATACGTGGAAATCACCATGTCACACGCTAGAAACGTCGCGTCCGTAGATTCGCTCCTGCTGAACACATCAACCATTTCTGCGCAGTCAACCTTATGGTGAGGGGGCTGCGCTTCCACCCGCTCCTCCAGAGACGATGTATCGTGACCTCACTTCCTCGCCAGCTATCCCTGCTGAGGAATGCCACGCTCCCCGATGGCTCGCTCGTCGACGTCGAGCTGAACGGCGAGATCGTCACGGCAGTACGACCGGCTTCGGGCCTCCCGGTCCCCGGCAGGGAGCTTGACCTGGCCGGCTTCATGCTCCTCACCGCGCCGGCAGAGCCGCACGCCCACCTCGACAAAGCCCTCTCGTGGGACCTGATCAACCCACCGGCCGGTGACCTGGGGCTGGCCATCGAATCGTGGCGGGCGTACTCGAGCGTGATGACGGTCGGAAACATCGCCGACCGGGCACGCGAGCAGGCCATGGCGATGCTTCGCAACGGGACGACCGCCATCCGTTGCCACGTCGACACCCTCATCGGCCCAGAGCCCCTGCGAGGCGTGCAGGCACTGGTGCAGGTGCGACGGGAGCTTGCCGAACTGATGGATATCGAGCTCGTCGCGCTCGCCGGATCCGATATCCCGGATGCCACGGTCGAAGCCGCACTCGACCTCGGGGTCGACCTCGTGGGCGGGGCACCGCACCTCGCACCATCGCCGGGTGATGACCTCCGGCGCCTGCTGGCCATCGCGAAGCGGCGCGGTGTCGGCGTAGACCTGCACACCGACGAAGGCCTCGGCGGAACGCCGACCATAGTGGAGCTCGCGCGGATCGTGCGGGAATGGACGGTCCCGGTGAGCGCGGGGCACTGCGTGCGCCTCGGCACCCTCGAACCCGAACAACTCGCCGAGGTGATCGTCGAGATCCTGGCGAGCGACATCGGGATCATCAGCCTGCCGATCACCAATCTTTACCTGCAGGGTTGGGACCATCCGGTCTCGACACCGCGCGGGATCACCGCGATGCGCAGCCTCATCGACGCCGGCGTGCGCGTGGGCGCCGGCGCGGACAACGTTCGCGATCCCTTCAATCCGGTCGGCCGCAGCGACGCGCTGGAGACGGCATCACTGCTGGTCACCGCCGCGCATCTCTCGCTCGACGAGGCGTATGACGCGGTGTCGACGGGAGCGCGATCCGTCATGTCGCTACCGGTCGCTGGAGTCGCGGTCGGCGCCAGGGCGGAGCTACTCGCGGTGCGCGGGTCGAGCCTGTCCGAGGTGATCGGCGCGGCATCCGCAGACCGGTTCGTCATCCATGGTGGCCGGCTCGTCTCGCAATCGCGGGTGCTGCACGACGTCGCAGCCCCGCAGCTGATCGGCACCCACGAACTCGAACTATCCCGCACAACGAATTGAGGTGACAGCGCACATGTCTTCAACAACCACCACCGGCAGTGACACGACCCTGGCTACAGATCCAGCGATACTGCTCGACTTCCGTGACGTGGCCATGACCTTCCCGGATGGCACCGTGGCGCTTTCGGGCGTCGACCTGACCGTCAAACGGGGAGAGTTCGTGACCGTCGTCGGGCCATCCGGCTGCGGAAAGTCGACGCTGCTGCGCATCGCCTCCGGTCTCGAAACGGCGTCCCACGGCTCGGTCGACCTCAACACCGACCGCATCGGCTATGTGTTCCAGGATGCGACGCTGCTGCCGTGGCGACCCGTGCAGGCTAACGTCGAACTCCTCGCGGAGCTGCACGGCATCCCGAAGGCTGCTCGCGCAGCCAAGGCGAAAGAAGCCATCGACCTCGTGGGGCTCTCGGGTTTCGAGAAGTTCCTTCCCAGGGCACTCTCCGGCGGGATGCGCATGCGCACCTCGCTCGCTCGCTCGTTGACACTCGACCCCGAGATCTTCCTGTTCGACGAGCCGTTCGGTGCCCTCGACGAGATCACCCGCGAACGACTGAACGACGAGCTGCTTCGGTTGTTCTCCGAGAAGCAATTCGCTGGGCTGTTCATCACCCACTCTGTCTCGGAGGCGGTGTACCTGTCGACGAAGGTCATCGTCATGTCGGGTCGCCCCGGCAAGATCGTCGGCACGTTCGATGTGCCGTTCGATATGCCCCGGGATCCGGAGATTCGATTCACTCCAGAATTCGCCGCGCTCGTCGGCGAAGTTTCGCACGCACTGAGGGAGGCGCACTCGTGAGCACCGACACCGCGACCACCCCGCGACTGCGCGGCCGTGGCAGCAACTTTGGCCCCCTGAAGGTACGACTCTGGGCCCCACCTCTCGCCCTGCTGGCCGCTCTCATCGGAGCGGCCTATCTGGGCAACGCGCTGCTCGGCCAGCGCGCGTTCCTGCTTCCGCAACCGCACGTCGTGCTCGGCAAGCTCATCGAGCCCAGGACCGCGCCTGATATCTTCGAGGCGCTCGGTAACACGGCGCTCGTCGCTCTCACGGGCCTTGCGCTCGCATCGGTGATCGGCATCGTGTGGGCGATCGCGATGAGTCAGGCGCGCTGGGTGGAACGTACGCTCTTCCCTTATGCGGTCGTGCTGCAGGCCATCCCGATCATCGCGATCACGCCGCTGATCGGTTTCTCCCTCGGCTACGACTTCCCGTCGCGCGTCGTCGTGGCCGTGATGATCTCGCTTTTCCCGATGGTGGGAAACACGCTCTTCGGCCTGCAGGGGGTCGATCAAGCCCATCGTGAACTGTTCAAGCTGCAGGGGTCGTCTCGCTGGACCATCCTGACCAAGCTTGAGTTGCGCGCGGCCACTCCGGCGATCTTTGCGGGACTGCGCATTTCGGCGGGCCTCAGTGTCGTCGGCGCGATCGTCGGAGACTTCTTCTTCCAGCGTGGCACGCCCGGCATCGGAGCCCTCATCGCCAAGTACAGCGCGCGCCTCAACTCGGCCGAGCTATACGCATCGGTTCTCGTCGCCGCACTCTTCGGCGTCGTGATCTTTCTCTTCTTCGGATGGCTCGGTCGACGCGCCGTCGGCAAATGGTACGACTTCGGCTGATCGACTCGATCGGCTACACAGCCTGACCCAACGACGCGTCGGATCCCTGCACCACCAATCACATCCACAGCACCAATCACAACCACAAAAGGATATTCCATGCGCATCACCCGTACGCGTGCGATCATCGTGACCGGCCTCGTCGCCGGCTCGCTGGCGCTCACCGCTTGCAGTTCCCCCGCCGCCGAGGAACCCGCCAGCCCCTCCGCCGCTGGGGCGATCGACCTGGCCGCCGCGGGCTGCCCCGCCGACATCAAGATCCAGACGGACTGGAACCCCGAGGCCGAGCACGGTCATCTGTACGGCCTGTTGGGCTCCGACTACACCGTGGACACCACCAACAAGACCGTCACGGGCCCACTCGTGGTCGGCGGCGAGCCCACTGGCGTCAACGTGACCATTCTCGCGGGTGGCCCCGCCGTCGGTTTCTCGCAGCCGAACGCGCAGCTCTACAGCGACGACTCGATCTTCATGGCATACGTCGGAACCGACGAAGCGATCGCGCACTCGGTCGACCTGCCGACCGTGGGTGTCTTCCAGCCCCTCGAGAAAGACCCGCAGATGATCATGTGGGACCCGGCGACCTACCCAGACGTGGAGTCGATTGCCGACCTCGGCAAGACGGATGCGCCCATCCGCGTCTTCCCTGGTGGTGTCTACATCGACTACTTCATCGGTACGGGCGTCCTCTCGGCCGACCAGATCGACGCGACCTACGACGGCTCACCCGCCGTGTTCGTGTCCGAGGGCGGCAAGACGGCGCAGCAGGGCTTCGCCTCCGCCGAGCCGTACATCTACAAGAACGAGGTCGCGGAGTGGGGCAAGGACGTCAAGTACCAGCTGGTCAACGACGCGGGCTTCCCCAAGTATGCGGCGATGGTCTCGGTACGTCCCGACGATGTCACCGCGTATGCCGACTGCCTCACCGCCCTCGTGCCGGTCATGCAGCAGGCTGAGATCGACTACTACGACGGCACCACGCTCGACGCCACTAACGCACTGATCCTCGACCTTGTCGACCAGTACGACACCGGATGGGTCTACAGCCAGGGCGTCGCCGACTACTCCGTCAAGACCCAGCTCGCAGACGAGATCGTCTCGAATGGCCCGGACGCAACGCTCGGCAACTTCGACGACGCCCGTGTCGCCGAACTGTTCGACATCGTGTCGCCCATCTTCAACAAGCAGGACATCACGATCGCTGACGGCCTCGCCCCGACCGACCTGTACACGAATGAATTCGTGGACATGTCCCTCGGCCTGAAGTAACGCTGCCAGCTTTCACAGCACTCAGCAGCATCACGCAATAGCAGCAGGGAGCCCCGCCAGTGACACAGACCGAACGCCTCCTCGGCAAACGCGTCATCGTCACGGGCGGGGCTCGCGGCATCGGCGGCGAAATTGCCTCCCGATTCGCGAGCGAAGGGGCGGCAGTCGCCATCCTGGACCTGCTCGTCGACGAGGGAACGGCTCGAGCCTCCTCGATCGGCGGAACCTTTCACCCCGTCGACCTGCTCGATCCCGTCGCAACCGCGACCGTCACGCAGTCGGCGGTGGAGGCGATGGGCGGAGTCGACGTGCTCGTCAACAGCGCCGGCATCCTCCGGTTCACTCCGCTGCTCGAACTCACCGTGCAGGACTGGAACGAGACCTTTTCCATCAACACCAGGGCGATGCTCACCACCATGCAGGTGTGTGTTCGCTCGATGATCGCCGCTGGCCACGGCGGAAAGATCGTCAATCTCGCCAGCATGGCCGCCAAGAAGGGCGGCGCCGGCGAGGGAGCATATCCGCCGTCGAAGGCCGCGGTCGTCGCCCTCACCAGGGTTGCGGCACTGGAATGGGGATGCCACGGCATCACCGTGAACAGCCTGTGCCCCGGCTACATCCTCACCGAGATGGGCGCGGCCACGCGCACACAGGCTGACATCGACACCTGGTCGGCCCTTTCACCGCTCGGCCGCCTCGGGTCCACCGAGGACGTCGCCGCCGTCGCCCTCTTTCTCGCGTCATCCGACGCCGACTATCTCACCGGCCAGGCGGTCAACGTCACCGGTGGGATGCTCATGCACTAGCGACCCGCACTGAATCGCAACCCGGCACCGAAGGATCCCACCATGACTTCTCCCGTTGAAGCGCTGCACGCCGAACTGCTCGACCTGCTCGGAGCCAAGGGAGTGAGCGTCGAACTCGCCGCCCGCGAGCGCGCCTCCGTCGACGGCTCTCGCATGTCGCCGGTGATCAGCGAACTGCTTCCCCTCGGGCTCGCCGACCTCGTGGCCTATCCCACGAACGCCGAGGAGATCGCCGCGACGATCGCCGCATCCGTGCGCCACGGCGTGCCTGTCACCCCTCGCGGCAAGGGCACCGGAAATTACGGGCAGGCCATCCCGATGTCGGGAGGGCTCGTGCTCGACATGAGCCGGGCCAGGGCCATCACCGAGGTCGGCGATGGCTTCATCACGGCTGAGGCAGGCGCCACCATGGTGTCGGTCGAACTCGCCGCGAACAAGACCGGGCAGCAGATCCTGATGTACCCGTCTACCGCGCAGTCCTCTCTCGGCGGCTTCATCTCCGGCGGCTCTGGCGGCACCGGGTCGATCAAACACGGGATGCTCCACCAGGGGTTCGTGCTGGCGCTCGACGTCGTGCACGCCATGCCGGATGCCGAGCTGCTGCACGTCGACGGCGAGGCCGCTGAGCCGTACATCCACAACTACGGCACCGCCGGAATCATCGCGCGAGCGACGGTTGCGCTCGAGCCGCTGCAGGAGTGGCACGGATTCTTCGCGAGCTTCGACACCTTCGAACAGGCCCTCTCGGTGATCCGCCCGTTCGCCGCCCTCGAACCGACCCCACGCCTGGTCTCGGCCGATCTTGCGACCCTCGCGAATGCGCTGCCGGCCGACCCGGGCATTCCTGCAGACCGGGCGTCGCTGCGGGCGATCCTGGATGTCGCATCCCTCGATGCGGCACAGGCCCTCGTCGAGGCGGCCGGGGGTCGCGTGGACGCCGTCCGCGAGGGCGCACAGACTTCGATGAAGATCAGCATGATGAGCTACAACCACCCCATCGAGTGGCTGCAGAAGGCCTACCCGAACACGTATTTCCATGTGGAGGTCGCCGGCGACGCGCTCATCGACCGCATCGATGAGGTGCACGCGGTCTACCGTGGGGGCATGTTGCACATCGAGGCCCAGAAAAGCCGCCCGATCGGCATGCTGGCTGGCGTCTACGAATCGGCAGACCAGGTCGTTGCCGGATTCGAGAAGCTCACCGCGCTCGGTGTCGGGTATCACAATCCTCACCAGTGGAACGTCGACTTCGAACCCGAGCGTACGGCCGCACACGCCGCCGTCACAGACCCTCGCAAGCTCCTCAACCCAGGCAAGCTGCTCGCCAGGCCCACCGTCGCGACGGGGAGCCAGGTGTGAGCACGCGCGAGCTCGCCGAACTCTCGGGGCCGGCCGCGGCATCCGCCCTCACCGCCGACTCGATCATCGTGCTGCCGACCGGCGCCATCGAGCATCACGGGCCTCACCTGCCGCTCGCGACCGACCTGATCATCGCCGACCTGCTGTCGTCACAGGTGGTGGATGCCGCTGCCGCCACCGGTCTCGATATCTGGCGACTCGCTCCCCTCGCGTATACGAAGTCGAACGAACACCACTGGGCGGTCGGCACGATGTGGATCGGCTGGGACACGCTGATGCGCACGCTCATGGACATCGGCCGGTCGGTCGCGTCGACGCCCGCGAAGACCCTCGTGTTCTACAACGGGCACGGAGGCAACACCGCGCTATTGATGGTGGCGCTGAGGGAACTGCGGATCGCGTACGGCCTGCGCACGTTTCTCATGAACGCGGGTGTGCCTGCGGGCGACGGCACAGACGGGCCCGATGAACGCGGATTCGGTATCCACGGTGGGCATGCCGAGACCTCGATCGTGATGGCGCTCAGGCCGGAGCTCGTCGACCTGTCGCTGGCCGAACGCTCGGTGCCCGACCAGATTGCAGACTTCGAGCACATCAAGTTCAACGGTGGTGCTGTCGCGTTCGGCTGGACCTCGGACGACTTCGGGCCGTCCGGCGTGATCGGCGACCCCACGGCGTCAACGGTGCAGTGGGGGGCGGAGTTGGTCGAACGATCGATCGCGAAAGGTGTTGCCGAGCTGGGCGAGATCGCGCGGTTCAATAAATGAGCTTCCCGCTTCTCGACGAGTGGCTGCCCGCCAATCACGACCAGGAGCGGCCGCAGATGATCCTCTCCACGGTGTCCGGCAACGGTGTTCCCGATGCCCGTACCGTGCTGCTGACCGAGTTCGACAGCGAAGGGCTTTACTTCCATACCGATTCGCGCTCACGGAAGGTGGCTGACATCACGGGAAATCCTGCCGTGGCGCTTACGTTCCTCTGGCCCGGATTCACCCGCCAACTCGTCGTGCAGGGGCGGGCCGAGGTCGCTTCGGTGCCCGAACTCGCTGCCGCCTTCGAGACGAGATCGCCCTACCTCCAGCAGCTCGCCTGGCAGAACTCGAGTGAATTCGCGCAGCTCGACCTCGACGAGCGACGGTCACAATGGGCAGCGTTCCAGCCTCCGGCAGGGGCGCCGAGCACGTGGACCGGCTTTCTCGTGCGACCCACGCGCCTCACCTTCTGGGGCAGCAACCAGGATGCGGCATCCCGCCGCGAGGAGTTCAACCTCGACGGCGGCGACTGGGTGTCGAGCTACCTCCCCGGCTGACCCGGGCCGCCCGAGTCGACAGACCGCGGAGAGCCGCGTAAACTGGGAGAACGAACTGACCCCTGCCATTCCCGCGTCCGTGGCTGTGCCCGGCGGGATTCGTTCACACGAACAGGACTCCCGTGCTATCTAAGACTGTCATCGCGCTGCGCGCCCGTGAACTCTCCCACGCCTACGGCGACCATACGGTGCTCTCCGACATCAGCCTGACCGCGAGCGCCGGCCAGCGCATCGGCCTGCTCGGCGAGAATGGCGCAGGCAAGTCCACCCTGCTGCGCATCCTCGCCGGCGTCGAGCGCGCGGATCGGGGCAGCCTCGTGCGCCCCCGGCGCACCGGCCTGCTCGAGCAGGAAGTCCGGATCGACCCGGCCAAACCCCTCTCGGCCATCATCGAAGCCGGCATCAGCTACTACCGGGGTATCGAGACGAGGCTGCAGGATGCTGCGGCCGCCATGACCACGGACCCCACGGCAGGCGCGCGCTACACCGAGACGCTCGAGCTCGCGGACGCAGCGGATATCTGGGCCATCGACAGGCGCCGCGACGAGTTGCTCACCGGTCTCGGGGTCGCCGGCATCCCCCTCGACACCCCGATCGGCGACGTCTCCGGCGGGCAGCGCTCCCGGTTCGCCCTCGCCGCCCTGCTGCTCGGCAAGCCGACCGCCGTGCTGCTCGACGAACCGACGAACCACCTCGACGATGCTTCCGTCACATTCCTGGAGCAGATCCTGCTCGAGTGGAAGGGTGTCGTCATCTTCGCCTGCCACGACCGTGCGTTCCTCGACGAGGTGGCCACCGACCTCATCGACATCGATTCGTCGAGCAAGGGTGCCACACGGTTCGGGGGCAACTCCCGCGGAGGCACGTTCACGGCATATCTGGCCCAGAAGGCGGCGGATCGGCGACGCTGGGAGGCGCAGTTCTCCTCAGACGAAGCCGAGCTCACGGCGCTCGAGGAGGTCGTCGCGGTCAGCGGTATGGCCGTCTCGCATAATCGTGGCGCGAGGGACAACGACAAGTTCATCTCCAAGTTCAAGGGCGGCAAGGTCGAGAAGCAGATCGCGCACCGGGTGCGTGACGCGCGCGGCCGCATCCATGACCTGGAGGAATCGCGTGTAGAACAGCCCCCTGAGCTGCTGACGTTCGCCGGCATCCCCGTCGATTCGCTGTCGCCCGACGATACAGAGCCCCTGCTAGAACTCCACGACATCCGCGTGGGCACCCGGCTCGCGATCGACTCGCTGTCGATCCACCCGCAGGAGCGACTGCTCGTGCTCGGGCCTAACGGCGCAGGAAAATCGACCCTGCTGGGCGTGCTCGCCGGTCGCATCAAGGCCGACTCCGGGTCGCTCTCCCGTCGCGAGGGCACGAGGTTCGCGCTGCTCGAACAGGATGTGCGCTGGAGTGACCCTCGCGTGACTCCCCGGGCGCTGTACACGCGGTACCTCGGTGACGAGCGGGCGGAATCCACCCCACTGTCGGCGCTGGGCCTGCTGAGCGAACGGGAACTCGACCGCCCGGTCGGCGTGCTCTCTATCGGCCAGCAGCGACGCACAGCGCTGGCTCTCATCATCGCGCGGCCGCCACATCTGCTGCTGCTGGATGAGCCGACCAACCACCTCTCGCTGACCCTGGCCACCGAGCTGGAGGACGCGCTCGGAACCTACCCGGGTGCCGTGGTGGTCGCGAGCCACGACCGCTGGCTGCGTCGCCGGTGGTCGGCGCCGGTCCTGCACGTACGCGCACCCGGATAACCCGGAAGAATGATGCAGTGATCCCGGGTTCTCCCTTCACCGTCGTCGACGGCGGGCTGTCGACGGTGCTGGATGCGCATGGCTTCGACCTGCGGCATCCACTCTGGACGGGCCGGCTGATCACAGAATCGCCCGAGGCCCTGGTCAAGGCGCATCTCGCCTACCTGCGCTGCGGCGCAGAGGTGCTCATCACCGCGAGCTACCAGGCGAGCGTGGCCGGTCTCGAACACCTGGGGCTCAGTCGGCAGGCGGCGGAGGCCGCGCTGGCGTCGACCACCGCTCTCGCCCGCGAAGCGGCGCTCCGGCACGGCTCAGCCGCGCTCGTCGCGGCGTCGGTGGGGCCATATGGTGCGACCCGAGCCGACGGCTCCGAGTATCACGGCGACTACGGCATCGATGAAGCGGAGTTGCTCGACTTCCACCGGCAACGTCTCGAGGTGCTGGTCGCCTCCGGCCCGGACCTGCTCGCAATCGAGACGATCCCGAGCGTGGCTGAGGCACGCGCCGTCGCCGGCGCTATGTTGTCAATCGCGCCCACCCCGTCCTGGTTCGCGTTCGTGTGCCGCGACGCCCAGCACACGGCCGGCGGCGACCGCATCGAAGACGCGATAGAGGTCGCTGCGAGCATCCCGGGTATCGTCGCGGTCGGCGTCAACTGCACGGATCCGCGGCTGATCGGACCACTACTCAACCGCGCCGCGGCCGTCACCGACCTGCCGCTGGTTGCGTACGCCAACAGCGGCCAGTCATGGAATGCGGCAGGCGCGCACTGGCAGGGCGAACCGGTCCCCGCCGACGATCCTGCGCTCGTGGCACGGTGGATCGACGCTGGTGCAAGGCTTATCGGCGGATGCTGCGGCGCGGGCCCGACGCAGATCGCCAGCCTTCGCGCCCAACGTGACGCTATTGCGCTGCAGGGCTGATCCCGCCCGGAACCAGTGCAGCTGCCGCGAGATATCCGCGAGCGCCTCCGCGAACCACGCCGAACGGCCAGTGGCAGCCCTGGCTGACGTCCGGCCTGCGCCAACGGCCGGCCCCGGTCGGGACCCGGCCGCGTACGGGTGGAGCTACCTCGCGAGGAACTCCAGCAGCGCAGCATTCACCTCTGCGTAGTGGGTTTCGAGCATCCCGTGGGGGGCGCCGTCGATCTCGACGTACTCGGCCTCGGGAAACTGTTTCGTGAACTCACGACCGGTCGAGTCGATCGGCAGGATGTTGTCTGCCGTGCCGTGCAGGATGAGGCTCGGGATGCCGAACTCGCGCACCTTCGCCACGTCACCGCGGAAGTCTTCGAGCCGCGACGGCACGACGGCGTATGCGGCGATCGCTGCACTCGAGGCGGCGATGTTCCAGCTGTTGGTGACGTTCTCCTGGCTGATGCGGCTGCCGAGGTTCTCGTCGAGGTTGTAGAAGTCCCGGTAGAAGTTCGTGAACTACGTGTAGCGGTCGGCTTTCGCGTTCTCCACGATTCCGTCGAAGACCTCACGCGGCACACCTGTGGGGTTGGCGTCGGTCTGCAGCAGGAAGGGCTCGAGCGAGGCGAGGAACGCGAGCTTCGTTACCCGATCCGCCCCGAACTTCGAGACGTAGCGGGCGAGCTCGCCGGTTCCCATCGAGAAGCCGACGAGCACGACGTCAGCAGGCCGAGTTCGGTCAGCACGGCGTTGAGGTCATCGGCGAAGCTGCTCTCGATCTTCGACTTCCTGGCCGACTGGTTCGCCCAGGACGACTTCCGTGGCTGCGCCTTCATCAACTCCTTCGGGGAGCTGGGCACCACGGCACCCACTGTCGCCACGGCAGCGCGCGACCACAAGTCGTCGTTCCAGGCCTATGTCGCCGACCTGGCGCTGCAGGCGGCTGCGCCCCCCTACCTCGCTCCACAGCTCGTGCTGCTGGCCGAGGGCGCGCAGACCACCGCGGCTATTCTCGGCACGGCGGATGTCGCAGCGCAGGCCCGCGCCGCGGCATCCACTCTCATCGACGCCAGCCTCGCGGTCGCGTCTGACTGAGGATTCACTGCCCGGATAATGGGCGTATGGCGAAGTCATACGATTTGGTGGTCAGGGCAGAATCGGCTCTCATCGATGGGACGTTTCGCCCGGCCGAGCTGGGCATCGACGCCGGCGTCATCGTCGCGATCTCCGAGGGGCCGCTCGACGGAGTAGAGACACTCACCCTGGCCGACGACGAGGTCCTGATCCCCGGCATCGTCGACACGCACGTGCACGTCAACGAGCCCGGCCGCACCGAGTGGGAAGGATTCGCGAGCGCCACCCGCGCCGCCGCTGCGGGCGGGGTGACGACCATCATCGACATGCCGCTGAACAGCATTCCTGCGACCACGACGGTCGCCGCCCTCGATGCGAAGCGCGCCGTCGCCATGGTCAGCGTTGACACCGGATTCTGGGGCGGAGCCGTGCCCGAGAACCTCGGGTCGCTTAGGCCCCTGCACGATGCCGGGGTTTTCGGATTCAAGGCGTTCCTCGCCCCATCCGGAGTCGATGAATTCGGCCATCTCGACGACGCGCAACTCTCGACCGCTCTCGACGAGATCGCGGCGATCGGCAGCATGCTCATCGTGCACGCCGAAGACCCTGGAGTGCTCGACGCCCACGAGAACCACGGTGGCACGGACTATCACGCCTTCGTGCAGTCGCGCCCCGACGAGGCAGAGATCACCGCGATCGAGCGGGTGATCGCCGGAGTGCGCCGCTCGGGAGCGAGGGCGCACATCCTGCACCTCTCCTCGGCCGCCGCCCTTCCCGCCCTGCGTGCCGCTCGCGCCGAAGGCCTGCCCATTACCGTCGAGACCTGCCCGCACTACCTCACCATCGCCGAAGAGTCGATTCCCGACGGCGCCACCCAGTTCAAATGCTGCCCTCCGATTCGCGACGAGGCCAACCGTGACGCGCTCTGGCAGGCGCTCCTCGACGGCGAGATCGACATCGTGGTCACCGACCACTCTCCCAGCACCGCAGAACTGAAGTTCGCGGGCGCCGGGGACTTCGGCCAGGCCTGGGGCGGTATCGCGGGGTTGCAGCTCGGCCTCGCAGTTGTCTGGACCGAGGCGTCGCGCCGCGGCATCCCGCTCCAAACGGTCGTGAGGTGGATGTCTCGAGGCCCGGCAGATTTCGTCGGCCTCAGCCGCAAGGGCCGCCTCGAGGTCGGGGCACAGGCTGACCTCGTCGTCTTCGCCCCGAAGGCCACCTTCACCGTCGACGTTCGGCAGCTGTTGCACAGGAATCCGGTAAGCGCCTACGACGGTCGAACGCTGCGCGGAATAGTGCGAAGCACATGGCTGCGCGGCAAACGAGTCGGTGTTGCACCCCAGGGTCACCTGCTTGAGCGCTGACCGAAACCTACCAGCAACACCACAGTGCGAGAATCCGCGTATGGCAATCATCCTGGGTGAACAGCAGTACGGCAAAGCTGAGTCTCGAGTCGTGCGGATCTACCGCGATGGCCCGCGTCACGAGATCCGCGACCTCAACGTGTCGACCGCGATGCGTGGTCCCTTCGACCCCGCGCACCTCATCGGCGACCAGTCCAACGTGCTGCCGACCGACACCCAGAAGAACACGGCATTCGCCTTCGCTAAGTCGCACGGCATCGACTCGATCGAGCACTACGGTCTCGAGCTCGCCCGCCATTTCGTGCGCGATATCGAGCCGGTGGACGGCGCCCGCATCGAGATCGAGGAGTTCGCATGGGAACGCGCTGTCGTTGACGGGGTGCCCCACGACCACACCTGGATGCGTGCCGGACGGGAGATCCGCACCGCCGCCGTCACCGTGGATGCCACGGGAGAATACGTGATCGGCGGCTTCAAGGACCTCGTTATCCTGAAGTCGACGGGCAGCGAGTTCGCCGGATTCCTGAAAGACGAATACACGACTCTTCAGGAGACGAAAGACCGGGTGATGGCGACGTCCCTCGTGGCGAAATGGCGTTTCGCTTCAAGCGACGTCGACTGGAATGCGGTCTACCCCGAAGTGAAGGCGATCATGGTCCGCGAATTCGCGACCGTGCAATCGCTCGCGCTCCAGCAGACCCTCTGGCACATGGGAAAGGCCGTCATCGAACAGATCCCCTCCATCGTGGAGGTTCGACTGACGGCGCCCAATAAGCACCACTTCGTCGTGGACCTGGCGCCGTTCGGCCTCGAAAATCACGGGGAGGTATTCATCGCGGCAGATCGCCCGTACGGTCTCATCGAAGCGCAGGTGCTCCGGGATGACGCGCCTGCAGCGCACGACGCGTGGCGTGCATCGGCAGGACTAGCGTGAGGGGTGACGGTGCGCCTGCCCGACGCCTGGCTGGACCATTCGCACCATACCGGCTGCTGAACACAGACCCCGGAAATAAAAGCTAGGGTCGAGCCATGACCGTCGATGCCCAGTTCCGCGACGGCGTCATCACGATCTGGAAAGACGACCGCGGGTTCGGCTTCATCCAGCCGGCCGCAGGCGGGGCGAGGATCTTCGTCAACGTCAACGACTTCGCCTCCGGTCTTCCACGCCCCGTGGAGGGCGATCCCGTGAGGTTCAATACCGTCATCGACCCCAACGGCAAGCCGAGGGCCGTGAGCGTGTCACCACCGGGCATGACTGCCCTGACCGCGCCCATCCCCCGCGTGAGGCTGCGCGCCCCGGAACTGCTGGGATGGATCGCGGTCGTCGTGTTCATCCTGCTCATCGTGGCTCTCACCGTGTTCTTCGCGCTGCCGATCTGGGTCAGCGTCGCCTACTTCGTGCTGAGCGTCGGCTGCTTCACGGCCTACGCCGTCGACAAGTTCGCCGCGGTGACGGGTGGATGGCGTGTATCGGAAGCCCGGCTGCTGGCGTTGGGGCTCATCGGCGGCTGGCCGGGAGGCGTCATCGCCCAGCGGGTGCTGAGGCACAAGACCCGCAAGCCCGCCTTCATCTCGATCTTCTGGGTGACGGCAGCCGTCAATCTGATCGTCCTGGTGATTTTCGGTTGGCCGCCCCTGGTGGAGGCGCTCGTTGACCTCGCGACGTAGGAGACCGCAACCGCACGGGCCGCGTCAGCTGCCGCGGTAGGTGGAGTACGCGAACGGGCTCAGCAGCAACGGCACGTGGTAGTGCGCGGCATCGCTCACCACGAAGTCCACGGTGACCCTCGGGTAGAACGATTCACGACCGGTGCGGGCGAAGTATGTTCTCGTGTCGAATTCGAGCCGGTAGTCACCGGCCGCAAGCCGATCGTCACCGAGCTCGGGAATGCGACCGTCGGTATCGGTGATCCCCGTCGCGATGACCTCTCCCGTCGGGCCGCTCAACGCCACCGAAACTCCGGCGGCGGGCATGCCCA
Source organism: Salinibacterium xinjiangense (assembly GCF_014645015.1). Classification (GTDB taxonomy): domain Bacteria; phylum Actinomycetota; class Actinomycetes; order Actinomycetales; family Microbacteriaceae; genus Rhodoglobus; species Rhodoglobus xinjiangensis. The sequence goes on along the minus strand of NZ_BMLC01000002.1, from coordinate 598,032 downwards.
GCGCCGCATCCAGGATGTGCGTGGTGACGTGACTCATGCGGTGGCCTCCCCGCCGAACAGCTTCTCGAGGCGCAGCAACGCGATGTCGCGCAACTGCTCGCCGACGACCTGCAGCTCGGTCGCGTCATCCAGGGTCATGCGGCGGTTCAGTTCGTCGACGATCTCAGATCGCGTGCGACCGGCCGCCCGAATGATGAACACTCGGCCGAACTTCTCCTCATACCCCGCGTTGCCCGCGGCGAGTTCTTCGGCCAGCTCGGTCGCGTCACCCTGCTCTGCCCGGCTGAAGTTATGGGAAGTGCCAGAGCCGACAGGCTGCTCGCCAATGCGCGGGTGATGCTTGATGGCCTCGTCGATCTCGGTCGCCGCGAGCGGGGTCGCTTCGGCGTAGGCGACGAGCAACAGTTCGCTGAGGTCATCGAAGGGCGCGCGTGAGGCAACATCCTCCACCCAGCGGGGCACGGCGAGGCTCGCCGCCAGTGCGGCACGCAGGTCTGCATCTGTCACATCGATCATGGTGTGTATAACTGTAGCGATGGCAACCGAGACGAACAGCGAGGTGACGGGCATCGTGCTCGCCGCGGGTGCAGGCACCCGCGCCGGCGGGCCGAAGGCTCTGCGATTGCTCGCGTCCGGCGAATCCTGGCTCAGCGTCGCCTGCACCGCACTGCTCGACGGTGGCTGCTCCCGGGTAGTGGTGGTGCTCGGCGCGCAGGAGCATATGGCCCGGCCACTGGTTCCGGAGGGCGTCGAGATCGTCGTCGCTCCGAACTGGGAGCGGGGCATGTCTGAATCACTGCGGGTGGGGCTCGCGGCTGCCAGCGGCGATGCCGCACTCGTGACCCTCGTCGACCTCCCCTCGCTTCCCGCATCCGTCGTGCGTCGGGTGCTGAAGGGCAGCGGCGAGCTACGACAGGCCGTATTCGACGGCACACCCGGTCATCCCGTCTACCTCTCGGCTGCGCACTGGATACCCGCTGCCGACTCCCTCGACGGCGACACCGGAGCCCGCCGGTACCTGGCGTCGCATGGTGTGCACGACATCGAGTGCGGCGACCTGTGGAACGGCGCGGACGTCGACGGGCCAGGTTAGGCCGCGGCGAGAGCCCGTACGGCCGCCTCGAAGGCGGTGAGTGCCGCCGCGACATCGTGTACCGTCACGGCCTCGTCCGGATGATGGCTCACGCCACCCCTGCAGCGCAGGAACAACATGGCGATCGGCGTGATCGCGACGATCGCGACACCGTCGTGGCCGGCCCGGCTCCACAACGCCATCGGCTCGCCGTCGCCGGTCGCGCGGATTCCCGCCTCGAACGCCGCGCGCAGGTCGAGGTCGCAGACCACGGCATCGGCACGGTAGAACTCCCGGGAGTGGAAGTCGAGCCTTCGGCGTTCGGCGATCGACTTTCCGGCATCGGCGATGATCCTGAACGCCTCGTCACGGTCGTCGTCGAATTCTGCGCGCAGGTCGAGGCTGAAATCGACCCGTCCCGGAATCACGTTCACGCCGCCGGGGAACACCTCGAGCCTGCCGACGGTGCCGATGACCCCGCGCGCGCGCGACAGCCGCTCGATCTCGACAATGAGCTCGCTGGCTCCCACGAGCGCATCCTGCCTGCGCTCGAACGGTGTGCCACCGGCGTGCCCCGCCTTCCCGAGCATGCTGAGTTCGAACCGCCTGGCGGCGGCGATGGATGTCACGACGCCGAGCTCGCGACCGGCATCCTCGAGCGCCGGCCCCTGTTCTATGTGCACCTCGAGATACCCGATGAGCTCCTCCGGGCGGCGAACAGCGCCGGGGAGTCTCGCCGGATCCAGCCCGAAGTCCTGGAAGGCCTCGAAGAGCGTGATGCCGTCGTCGTCGATGAGGTTCCACCACTCGTCGTCCCAGCTACCGGCAACCGCACGACTCCCCAGCAGCGCCGTCCCGAACCTCGTGCCCTCCTCGTCGCTGAACGCGACGACCTCGAGGGCGAACGGCAGCGTGCCGGGCTCGATACGACCGGCGACGGCGATTGCGAGCAGCACCCCGAGCATCCCGTCGTATCGACCGGCATTCGGCACCGTATCGATGTGCGACCCGAGCAGCAGCGCTGGCAGTCCTGGTTCGCGACCCTCGATGCGACCGCACTGGTTGCCCGCGGCATCCTGCCACGTCGACAGCCCGGACTCGGTCATCCATCGACCGACGAGCTCGTTGGCCGCGGCATGTTCTGGGCTCAGGTGCACACGCCTCAGGAATCCCGGCTCGCTCGACAGCGCCGCGAGTTCATCGCAGCGATCCAGGATCACGCGGGCGAGAGCGTCAGTCTTCATAGCCGTCAGTCTTCATGGCCGTCAGTTCCCATAAGAATCGAGGGCTGCACCGACACCGCTGCCCGCGGTGATCGTCATGCCGCCGCGGCGCAGCATCTGCTCAAGGGCGGCGAGGGTCGTGAGCACCGTGTCGCGGCGTGCGTTGTAGCCCATGGTGCCGATGCGCCAGACCTTGCCAGCGAGCGGGCCGAACGAGGTGCCGATCTCGATGCCGTAATCGGTGAGCATCGTGCTGCGGCCTCCATCGGGATCGATGCCGCTCGGCACGAACACCCCGACGACGTTGTTCATGCGCACCGACTGGTCGCCGAAGAGTTCGAGACCGAGACCGGAGAGGCCCGCCGCCATGGCCGTGCCGTGCAGCCGGTGACGCTCGACAGACTGCGGAATGCCCTCCTCGATGAGGATCCGCGCACACTCCCTCGCCCCGTACAGCATGCTCGTGGCCTCGGTGTGATGGTTGAGCCGCTTGGGGCCCCAGTAGTCGAGAATCTGGCTGAGGTCGAAATAATTGCTCCGGATGGGGTGCTCGCTGACCGCGTCCCCGACAGAACGGATTCCCGCCTCGATGCTCTTGCGGCTGTTGACGACCTCGACAGCGCGGGGCGACAGCGTGATGGGGGCACTGCCCGACGGGCCGGCCAGGCACTTCTGCAGGCCGGAGGTGACGGCATCCAGCCCCCAGCCGTCTGTCTCGAAGGTGTTGCCAGCGAGCGAGGCGGTGACGTCACTGTAGAAGAGCACGCCATGCTTCTCGCAGATCAGCCCGATCTCGTCGAGCGGCTGGGCGAGCGTCGTCGAGGTGTCACCGTGCACGACCCCGAGCAGCACCGGCTTGTGCTCGATGATCGCCGCCTCGATCTCGGCGGTGGTGAAGACCGTGCCCCACTCCCGTTCTATCACGCGGACGTCGGCCTGGCAACGCTCGGCGATTTCGCGCAGGAGATGGCCGAACCGGCCGAAGATCGGGATCAGCACGACATCGCCGGGCCTGATCAGGCTGACGAAGGCCGCCTCGATGCCAGCGCGCGAGGTTCCATCCACCACGAGGGTCGCCTCGTTCGCGGTCGCGAAGACTCCGCGATACAGCTCCATCGTCTCGTTCATATAGCCCGTCATAGCCGGGTCGTACTGGCCGACGAGCTGGGCAGACATCGCCCTGAGTACGCGTGGATCAGCGTTGATCGGGCCCGGGCCCATGAGCAGTCGTGCTGGCGGGTTGATCGGCTCTATTGGCATGAGTCCATGGTACGGATCTCGTGCTTCCAGCATCTTTCAGATCGAACCGAATTGCGCAAGCCCCTCCCGAGTTCACCTGTTCCGGGGAAATTCATAGATTACGTATCTACGATGGGAGATGTGATCACACTCACGAAACACCCCATTGTTGACTCCAGGAGAAGCTCCATCCCACTGACACGCCGCCTTCGTCGACGTCTTTCGTCGCTCGGTTTCAGCACTCCCCGTCTGCTTCGCGGCTCGCGCCTGGACGAGCCGCTCGATTCGCCGATCGTTCGCACCGAGCGGCTCGTGATTCGTCCGCACCGGCTCTCCGACGCCGATGCGTGGCACCAGATGCAGTCGGATGAGGGCGTGACCCGCTTCCTGTCATGGCCCCTGCGTAATCGCGCGGAATCACTCCAACACCTCAAAGATCGCACCCAGCACACCGTGCTCGCTCAGGCTGACGATCTTCTGGCCCTGGCGATCGAGCGCGACGGCACACTTGTTGGCGACCTGTCGGTGCACCTGCGGACGGTGCATCCCGACTTCCGTTCGGCCGAGATCGGCTGGATTCTTGGTTCGGCCCATGGCGGAGCCGGACTGGCCACCGAGGCCGTATGCGCCGTTATCGACATGCTGTTCGACCGCATCGATGCACGGTGGGTGTTCGCGGTGGTCGATGAGCGCAACGCGAAATCGATGGCGCTGGCGACAAGGCTCGGGTTCACCGTCGTCAACCGCGACGGCCCACTGGTCACCATGATGGTGACACCTGACACCAGCGTCGCCTGCACCCACCGGGTTGATCGGCGCCTCAGCGCCTGATCTACGACTCACAGCGGCCGTCAGCCGGCTGTGGTGAGGTCTTCTGCGAGGCCGATCAGCGCGAGGTCACCGAATCGCGGCCCGACCAGGCATAGACCGGCGGGCGCCGGCAGAAGCGCCCCGGGCTGCGGCACGCCCAACAGCGGAACGCTCAACGCGGGGCGACCTGTCAGCCCCGCGATGCAGGTCAATCGAAGTGTGTCCTGCCTCGTGCGCTCGATGAGTTCTGCGTCCGCCCCCACCGATGGAGCAGTGGATGACGCTGATGGCACCAGAAGCACCCTGTGGCCGAGCACGGCCTCGAGTCTGGCCCGCGCATCCTGAAGCGCACGCCGCCCCGCGGACTCCTGCTGCGCGGTGATCGTGGATGCGAAGGCGAACCGCGCGGCAACATCGGCGCCCAGCGCACCAGGATGAGCGCGGATCCAGGTTCCGTGCGTGCGCCAGGCCTCCGCGGCCTGAACAGTGCGGAAAATCAGGAACAGTTCGTCAATGTCTCCGAGGTCGACCTCGGAAGCATCCAGCCGATCGACGGCAGCGGTAAATGCGTCGCCCACCGCCGGCTCGACGTGGACCGCAAGCGCCGGAGCGATCGCGAATCGCGGCTCCACAGCGCGTTGCACGGCAGCGTCGAGACTCGATTGGGATGCCGCTCGTAGGGTTGCGGGGTCCCGCGTGATCCACCCGACAGTGTCGAAGGTCGGAGCGAGCGCGACGAGCCGATCCATGCTGATCGCGCCGTGGGTCGACCGAAGACCCCACAGCCCTTGGTAGGAGGCAGGAATACGGATGGATCCCGCAGTATCGGTGCCGAGGCCTATCGAAGCCTGCCCGGTGGCGACCGCCGACGCCGGTCCGCTCGATGAACCCCCGGGAAGCGCTCCCAGCACCGCCGGATTCGGCGGCGTGCCGTAGTGCGGGTTCCGTCCGGCGATCGAATACGCGAACTCGTCAGTCTGGGCTATCCCGGTGATCGATGCGCCCGCCGCAAGCAGCGACGCCACGGCCGGGGACGTTCCCGAGGCTGGCGCAGATTCCGCGAGGTATGCCGGGATTCCGGCACCCACCGCGAACCCTTCTATGTCGTACAGGTCCTTCACCGCGACCGTCTCACCCGCGAGAGCCCCCGTCGCCGCCCCGACGACGAGCGGGGTGCCGACCGTGCGCCAGATCGACGGGTTCACGGCGGGCGCGGGCAGCGACACGTGCGCGGCGGCGACCACCCATGATCCGGCCTCGCGCCTCCACAACTGCGACTGCTGGCCGCGACCGCCCGTGAGCGGCGCCGTGACCGCGATGACGAGAGCCGCATCATCCGCAATATCGATGACCTGCACGTGCAGGATGTCGCGGGCCGCAACTCCCCCGCGCCCCCTGCGAAAGCCAGAAATCGCGTCGTGCCCGACCAGAATTCCCGCAGCATCGCCGCGAATCGTGCCGGCTCCGGGTGCGAACAACAGGTCGAGGGTGTCGAGATCGTTGGTTGCCAACGCCTTCTCGTAGCGCCAGAACGCGCCAAGAAGCTGCACATCCCCGGGCTGCTGGTCGCGCTCAGGCTGCCCGTCGCGCTCAGGCTGCCCGTCGCGCTCAGGCAAAGTCGGCCTTCCTGATTCTGGCGTGCACACCCTTGACGAGGTCGACCACCTGGGAGATGTTGAAGTCTGTCGCGGCGCTGAGGTAGGCGTACGCGTGGGCGGCATCCATTCCGTAGCGAGCCCTCAGTAGGGCGATCGCCGCACGCACACAGTCCTGCATGGCGACGTCGAGGTCGGTATCCATTCCCGTCGGAACAAGAAACTCGTGCGTCTCGGCCAGGGGCCCGACCAACTCGCCGAACTCCGTCACCGCGACCTCGTGTGCCACCACTTCGAACCGGATGGTCGCCCGCAGCGACGCCTCCATCGCCGTCAGCGCGACCTCGCCGTCACCCTGCGCGAAGTGCGGATCGCCGATGTAAGCCAGGGCGCCGTCGACCTGCACCGGGAGGTACAGCGAAGCGCCGACGGTCAGCAGGTTCACGTCGATATTGCCGCCGTGACTGCCGGGCGGCACCGAATGCGGGCGCTGGTTTCCGGCGACGGCGACCCCCATGACACCGAGGAATGGATGCAGCGGAAACCGCACATCGTGCACACCGCCGAGCACCCGCGGCATCGTCCCATGGTCACCGTCGACCCCGGCAAACACGCTCACGATGTCGCCGCGCTCCGGATATTCGCCGGGCAGCGCCCCGCGACCATGGCGGTTCGAGATGATGCCGTACGGCACCCGCGGGAGGGTCTCGAGCACGGTCATCCTGAGCAGGTCGCCGACGCGAGCGCCAGTGACACGGATCGGGCCGGAGATCACGTGGGGGCCACCATCCGCCCGGTCGTAATTGGAGGCGGCGAGCGCCACCGCATCGTCGAGCACCTCGACGACTCCGAAGCCGCCGAAGAAGGCGCGGGGATCCCTGCCCTGGTCTTCGAGAACGCCCTCATGGCTGATCGTGTCGATCGTGACCTCGGTGCCAGGGTCGATCGTGAGCACCGCAGAATCCGTGGCGCACGGGAGCCGGCCCCACAGCACCGTGGCGGGATCGACGGGGAGGTAGGTCGCCGACCGGATGGGGCCGAGGCCGGGTTGCAGGGCATCCATGGTGACAAAGTCCCTTATCGGTTCCATTAGTGTCTAGAACACTAGCGACTGAAGCCAGCGGCCGGGGGTCGCGCACACCCCAGGGAGAAACCGTGATCGACACGCTGCGCCGCAATCCTGACCGCCTGCACCTCTCGCTCATGCTCGCGCTCACCTTCTCGACCGGTGTGATTGACGCTGTCGGGTACCTCGGCCTCGACCGCGTCTTCACCGGCAACATGACCGGCAACGTCGTGATTCTCGGGATGGCGCTGACCGGAGCAGACGGTTTGCCGATCATCGGCCCGATCATCGCACTCGTGCTGTTCATGCTCGGCGCTGCGGTCTCGGGCAGGACCCTCAGGCCTGTCGCCGGCGGCTGGTCGGGCCGCTCCACCGTGCTGTTTGCGATCGTCGGGCTCGTGCTCGCCGCCGCCGCGGTGCCCATGCTCGTGATCGCCGACCCGATCGAACCCGTCAAGCTCGCCGTCACCGGAGCCCTCGGTCTCGCGATGGGGATGCAGGCCGGTGCCGCCAGGCATATCGGTGTGAAGGATGTCACCACCGTCGTCGTCACCTCGACAATCGTCGGGCTGGCCTACGACTCGGTGTTCGCCGCCAGGAGCAAGGGTCACCCGTGGCCGCGCCGCGTGCTCGCGATCGCCCTGATCGGCGCCGGAGCCGCGGTCGGCGCGCTCCTGTTGCAGATTTCCCTCCCTGCCGGAATCCTCGTGGCCGCCGGCATCACCCTGCTGACCACGCTCGTCGGCCATCTCGGGCGACCACACGCCACCGGCACCCCCGCCGAGTAACCGCTGCCGGGCGAAGCACCCCCGCCGCGGCATCCGGTCCCCGCTGCCGCCGCTCCTTCCGCCCGCTTCCGAAATGACGGAGTTGCGGCATCCTGCCCGTTCACTGAACGCACTATCACGCGGCAAACCCTGCCCGTCCCGTCATCTCGGAACGAGAACTCCGTCATTTCGGAAGGCCGGGGTGGGGCGAGTCGCGGATGGATGCCGCGTCAGTCGTCTGACCAGCTGGCGACGAGTCGCGAGACGTAGGAAGTCGCCGGCGCCTGCACGAGCTCACGAACCGTGGCGCGCTGCGTGACGCGCCCGCGCTCGATGACGACCACATCGTCTGCGAGGGCGACCACATCATCGAAGAGATGTGTGACGAGAATCGTCGGTCCGCCCCACTCCCGGATGTGCCGGCCGAGCTCTGCGCGCACCTCCTCGCGGATCTCGACGTCGAGGGCCGCCAGAGGCTCGTCGAGCAGCAGCAGTTTAGGATCGCTGGCGAGCGCCCTGCCGAGTGCGACACGCTGGGCCTGCCCACCGGAGAGCTGTGGTGGGCGGCTCGAGGCAAGGTCGGCGATACCGAGCCGGTCGAGCCATTCGAGCGCTGCACCACGCGCCGCGGCCCGCGGCACTCCGGTGGAGCGCGCGCCGAAGGCGACGTTCTCCAGCACGCTCAGGTGCGGGAAGAGCAGGTAATCCTGGAACATCACCCCGACGCGACGATGCTCGGTCTCGACATGCGTCGAGTCGTCGTCGAGCACACGGCCGCCCACGACGATCGAACCGGAATCGAGGTCGATCATGCCCGCGAGCATGCCCAATGCCGTCGACTTTCCCGCGCCATTCGGTCCGAGCAGGGCGAGCGTGCGGCCAACGGTGACCACGAGCTCCAGGTCGAGGGTGAAGGCTCCACGCGCGAGCCTGAGCCGGGCCGCAACGCTCATGCCGTTACCCCCGGCACCCAGCGGTCGCGCAGGCTGACAAGGGCGGCGGCAGAGATGATCATCAGTACGAGCGAGAGGGCGATGGCGGCATCCGGATCCGTCTGCAACTGCAGGTAGGTCGCGATCGGCAGGGTCTGGGTGACACCGGGGAAGCTGCCGGCGAAGGTGATCGTGGCACCGAACTCGCCCAGCGCGCGGCAGAAGCACAGCAGCGCACCGGCGGCGACTCCGGGAAACACGAGCGGCAGTGTGATGCGACGGAAGATCGTGAACCTCGACGCCCCGAGGGTGGCTGCTGCCGTCTCGAACCGTCGATCGGAAGCTCGAAGGGCACCCTCGACGGCGAGCACGAGGAAAGGCATCGCGACGAAGACCTGCGCGATGACCACAGCCGCCGTCGTGAACGGAAGCTGGAACGGAAGGAACTGCCCGAGTAACCCCCTGCGGCCCAGCAACAACAACAGTGCGACACCGCCGACCACGGGAGGCAGCACGAGCGGCACTGTGACGAGCGCACGGAGGAGTCGTCGCGGCACGGCGGCCCACTGTGCCGACCTGGCGAGCACGAGGGCGAGCGGAATGCCCAGCACCAACGAGATGGCCGTCGACATCAGGCCCGTGGCGAGCGACAGTGCGAGAGCCGAACCGACGCTCGGCTGGGCGAGAAGTTCGGGCAACTGCGACCAGGGAGCCCGGACGACCAGGGCGACCAATGGCAGCCCCAGCAATGCCAGTGCGAGCCCCGCGGGAACCCACAGGGCAGGCGACAGGAAGCCCTGCCGCTTACGGCGTGCCGAACGCTGCACGGTCAAGGATCTTCTTTCCGGCCGGAGAGAGCACATAGGCGACGAAGGCCGCGGCCGCATTCTTATTGGTGGATGCCGCAAGCTGGACGATCGGATACTTTCCGACGGCGGTTGACGCCTCGGAGAACTCGATGCCTTCGACCTTATCCCCGGCAGCGAGCACGTCGGTCTTGTAGACCAGCCCAGCATCGACCTCGCCGAGTTCGACCTTGGTCAGGACTGCCTTGACATCCTGCTCCAGCGTGTCCGGGGCTGCCACGATTCCGGCACCATCGAACACCGTCTTCGAGGCCGCACCGCACGGCACCTCCACCGCGCAGATAGCGATGCTGAGGTCGGGGTTGGCGAAGTCTGCCAGCCCGCTGACACCGCCGGGGTTTCCCGCAGGAACCGCGATCTCGAGAGTGTTCGTCACAAAGACGGTCGGCTCACCGTCGGTGAGCGCGGCGTCAGTGACCGTTTTCATGGTCGTGCCGCTGGCCGCAGCGAAGACGTCGACGGGTGCTCCCTCGACGATCTGGGTCGCAAGCGCCGAGCTGCCGCCGAAGTTGAAGGCAATATTCACATCGGGGTGCTCCTTCGTGAACGCGTCCGCGATAGCGCCGAATGTTTCGGTGAGGGATGCTGCGGCGAAGACATTCACGGTTCCGGTGAGGGTGTCTTCTGCGGTGGGCTCCGGGGTGGGCTGGGTCGCGGGGGCAGCCGAGCATCCGGCCAGAAGCAGCCCTGCGGCGACCAGGGTTACGAGCGCGCGTTTCATTTATGTGCCTCCGGTAGTTCGATGACAACGGTCGTAGCCTTCACGCTCGCGGTTGCGAGGGTGCCAGGTTCGAGTTGGAGCTCGTCTGCGGCTTCTCGGCTCATCAACGAGACGATTCGGAACGGCCCAGCCTGCAACTCGACCTGCGCCATGACGCCGTCTTTGACGACCCTGGTGACGATGCCGGTGATCCGGTTGCGCGCCGAGGCCTTCGATGTGGGGAAGGCCGCCGCGAGCGCAGACTCGGTCGCAAGCTCCTGCGCCAGGCCCGCGAGCTCGAGGCCGTCGACCAGCGATCGTCCGTTCGCACCGGAAACGAGCGTGAGCCTGCGTGCCTCTGCCCATCGGCGCACGGTGTCATCGCTGACTCCGAGCAGGGCCGCCGCTTCGATCACGGTGAATCGCGTTGCTGCCATCCCGTCCTTCTTCCGTATTCGCGTGCACTTTATTCTATTAGATCCGCGAATGCGGTCAGATGCGGGATGAAGCACGGCAGGCACGAGAATAGGATTATGGATCTCCGCTACTCGCGCCAACTCGCGCTGCCCGGCTTCGGAGCCGACGAGCAAGCCCGGCTCGCGGCATCCAGAGTGCTCGTGATCGGCGCTGGCGGCCTCGGCAGCAGCGTAATCCCCTCCCTCGCGGCGGCCGGAGTCGGAACCATCGGCATCGTCGATGATGACACGGTCGAGCTGAGCAACCTTCACCGCCAGCTCATCCACGGCATGGCCGATGTGGGTCGCAGCAAGGTCGCCTCCGCTGTTGCGGCCGTCGCGGCCCTCAATCCAGAGACGACGGTCATCGCCGTGCCGGAACGACTCACGGCGGCCACGGCCCTCGAACTGTTCGCCGACTTCGACCTCGTGCTCGACGGCAGCGACAACTTCGTGACCCGATACCTCGCGAGTGACGCTGCCACCCTCACCGGCATCCCGCTGGTCTGGGGTTCCGTTTCGCAATACGGCGGGCAGGCGAGCGTCGCAGTTCCCGGCGGGCCCGGATACCGGGACCTCTTCCCCTCGCCTCCCCCACCCGGTTCCGTGCTCTCGTGTGAGGCCGGCGGCGTGATGCCCACCGTCGTCGCGCTGGTCGGTTCGATCATGTCGACGGAGGCCATCAAACTCATCACCGGCATCGGCGCTCCGCTCACCGGTCGCGTCACGATCGTGGACGCGCTCACGGGTTCATTCCGCGAACTATCGTTCGCGAAAGACCCGACGGCGGCCCCGATTACGAGCCTCATCGACTACGAGACGTTCTGCGGGGCATCCACCGCCGACGGCATAACCCCGGCCACACTGGCCGAGCGAACCGACGAGTTCACGCTGCTCGATGTGCGCGAACCATGGGAGGCGGTGCTCGTCTCGCTTCCCGGCTCGACACTCATCCCGCTCGGCAGCCTCTCGCAGCGCCTCGCCGAGATCGACAGCTCGAAACCGGTCATGGCCTACTGCCACCACGGCGTGCGATCAGCGGGAGCCCGCGCCATCCTGGCCGCCGCCGGCTTCGACGCCAGCCACCTCACCGGCGGAATCGACGCCTGGGCCGTCGACCTCGACCCGGCGATGACGCGGTACTGATGGCCCACGCGACCGTCGCCGAACACGCAGCCCACGTCGCGGCACTGCTCAGCCCCGCGCTCGAACCCCGCACCGAGAGTGTTGCCATCGACGACGCGCTCGGCAGGGTGACCGCAACGTCTGTGCCATGCCCCGTCGACCTCCCCCTGTTCGATAATTCCCAGATGGATGGATTTGCCGTGCGGTCCGCCGATCTGGCGACACTGCCCGCGACCCTCCCGATCGTCGGCGAGATCGCGGCGAGACCGAGTGATCCGCTGCCGCTGCTGCCGGGATCCGCGGTGCGCATCATGACCGGCGGCGTCATGCCCGCGGGGGCGGATGCCGTGGTTCCGGTCGAGGACAGCACCGATGACGGCGCTTCCGTCACGATCACGCGCGCACGATCGGCGGGTGAGTATGTTCGCTACCGGGGCAGCGACATCCGCCAGGGCGACCGGCTGCTGCCGCATGGGCTCAGGCTCGGCTCGCGACACCTTGCGGTGCTGGCCGCGGCCGGGCTGACCTCGGTTCCCGTGCTCGCGCGGGTGCGGGTGGCGATCATTACGACCGGTTCCGAACTCATCCAGCCCGGTGCTGTGCCCTCGCTGGGGCAGGTCTTCGACTCCAATGCGACGGCGCTGGCCGCGGCGGTGCGTGCGACGGGAGCGGTCGTCGCCTTTCGCTCGCACGTGCTCGACGACCGCGCCGCGATGTTAGCCGCGCTGGAGCAGGCCGCGGCATCCGCGGACCTGATCTTCACCTCGGGCGGCATCTCTATGGGCGAGTACGAGGTGGTGCGCGAGACCCTCGAACCGCTCGGCGCGAAGGTCGGTCACGTCGCCATGCAGCCCGGCGGCCCACAGGCGACTGCGGTGTTCGAGGGCGTGCCCGTGATCTGCTTTCCGGGCAACCCGGTCAGCACGCAGATCTCGTTCGAGGTGTTCGCTGCCCCGCTGCTGCGCGACGTCGGCGGGGTTGCGGCCCCAGCACGACGGAGGCGCACGCTCACGGCGGGCACCGCGTCCATCGCCGGGAAGCGGCAGTTTCTGCGAGGAACGGCCGTGGGTGAGTCTGCCGTGACCCTGGCGGGTGGGCCCAGCTCGCACCTCGTCGCCGGGCTCGCGGCATCCGACCTCCTGGTCATCGTGCCTGAGGATGTGACGGAACTCGTCGCGGGCGATTCCGTGGAAACATGGGAACTATGACCGACGCGACCCTCAGCCATCTCGACGGCGATGGGCGTGCACGCATGGTCGACGTCAGCGATAAAGCTGTCACGAAACGCACAGCGATCGCCACAGGCAGATTTTCGAGCACCGCCGAGGTGATAGCCCTGGTGCGCGCCGACGACCTGCCCAAAGCCGACGTGCTGTCTACGGCCCGCATCGCCGGAATCCAGGGCGCCAAACGCACGAGCGACCTGATCCCGCTGTGCCACCAGCTCGCGCTGAGTTCGGTGACCGTCGACTTCTCCCTCGACGACACCTCGATCGAGATCACCGCCACCGCGACGACGACCGGCAAGACCGGCGTCGAGATGGAGGCACTCACGGCCGTCGCTATTGCGGGGCTGACCCTGCACGACATGACGAAGGCCGTGGATCCGTTCTCCGTACTCGGCGACATCAGGCTGGAGTCCAAGACCGGCGGCAAGAGCCGCAGTGCCGTGCGCGCCTCCGCGGCCGCGGTCGTCGTCGCCTCCACGGGTGGGGCCGCCGGCACCCGTGACGACACGACCGGCCCGCACATCGCCGACTGGCTCACCCAGCGCGGGTGGACTGTGGATGCCGTCACGGTCGTCGCCGATGCGGATGTCGCTGCCGAGCTCGCTCGTGTCGTCGCCACCACCCCCGCGCTGGTCATCACCACGGGCGGCACCGGCATGAGCCCGACGGACCAGACTCCCGAGGCCACTCGTGCGGTGCTCACGCGCGAGCTGCCCGGAGTCGCCGAGGCGATCAGGGCTCGCGGAATCGCGAAGACCCCCACCGCCGCTCTCAGCCGCGGGCTCGCCGGCACCGCAGGCAATACCGTGATCGTCAACCTCCCGGGCTCGACCGGTGGCGTCAGGGACGGGCTCGCCGTGCTCGATGAGCTGCTCGACCATCTCATCGCACAGGTGGCCGGTGGTGGCGCGCATGAGTGATGTGCTGGCGCAGATCACTGGCGAACCGCTCGACCAGGACAGGTTCGAAGCCTTTGTGCTCGACAGCGCGAATGGTGCCGTCGTCACGTTCCGCGGGGTCGTGCGAGATCATGACCACGGGCAGCCCGTGTCAGCGCTCGACTACCAATCGCATCCCGAAGCGCAGCGCTTCCTCGAGGAGTGCTGCGCCGCCGTGGCAGCCGAGTCTGGACTGCGGGTGGCAGCCGGCCATCGCACGGGATCGCTGGCCATCGGGGATGTTGCGCTCGTGGCATCCGTCGCCGCACCGCATCGCGCCGAGGCCTTCGCTGCCTGCGAGAAGCTCGTCGAGTCGATCAAGCATTCCGTGCCGATCTGGAAGCGCCAGCATCTCGCGGGCGGCGCGACCGAGTGGGTCGGGCTGTAGCCGGCACTCAGCTGCCGGGGCTCAGCCGCCGGCGAACGGCGGCAGCACGTCGACGCGCAATCCCAGCGCTCGTGAGTCGTCGCGGCTCACGACGCCGTCGACGAGAAACGATCCAGAGGCGAGCACCCTCGCCATCGCGTCGCCATAGCGGTCGATGAGCACCGACCGCAGTGCCCCGACCGTCGCGACACTGGGCAGCGACTCCTCGACGACACCCGCCGCGTCCGCGGCCGCGGCGAAGTAGCGCACCTCAACCACCGATCGCCCCCATGCTGCGCACCGGGCGCTGGAAGTCTGAACGCTCCATGCCGTGACCTTCCTGCTTGCCCCACATCGCGGCCCGCCACCACTCGGCGATCGTGGCATCCGTCGATCCGTTGCGAAGCAGCGCGCGCAGGTCGGTCTCATCGTCGCCGAACAGGCAGGAGCGCACGGTGCCCTCCGCCGTCACACGGGTGCGATCGCAGGCCGCGCAGAAGCTGCGCGTCACCGAGGCGATGATCCCCACGGTGGCGGGGCCGCCGTTGTAGGTGTGCCCCTCGACGAGCCACTCTTCGGCCGGGTCTGACGGATCGTCGCGGTGAGGCTGCGTGAGCGTGAATTTCGCGCTGAGCACGTCGAGCAGCTCGGCGGCGTCGACCATGTTGTCGCGGGCCCAGGCTTCGTCGGCGTCGAGCGGCATCTGTTCGATGAAGCGCAGCCGTGCGCCATTCGCGAGCGCCCACTCGAGGAGGTCTGCCGCCCCACCGAGGGTGTCGCGCATGAGCACGGCATTGATCTTCAGCGGAGCGATTCCCGCCCGCTTCGCTGCATCAATCCCGGCGAACACGGACGGCAGCCTGTCCCGGCGAGTGAGCCTCGCGAAGTGATCGCGGTCGACAGTATCGAGGGAGATGTTGAGCCTCGTCAGGCCGGCCCCCACGAGCTCGTCGACTCGCTTGTCGAGACCGATGCCGTTGGTGGTCATGGAGATGGATGCCCCACCGGCGACCGCGGAGCTCAGCCCGATGATCTCCACCAGGTCTGCACGCATCAGCGGCTCACCGCCCGTGAAACGGACGTCGTGTACGCCCAGGTCCCGGACGGCGATGCCGACGAGCCGCGCGATCTCCGTCGGGGTGAGCAGGTCATTGCGGGCGATCGCGGGAAGCCCAGCCTCGGGCATGCAATACGTGCATCGCAGCGAACATTTCTCCGTGACCGAGATACGGAGGTCCCGGGCCGTGCGCCCATGGCTGTCGATGAGCCCCGCGACATCCGGTCGCCCGGCAATCGACGGCATCCGGGCGGGGTCGCGCCGGATCATGGGCAGGCCGAGCGACAAAGTCATTACGTAAGCCTACGTCTGTGGGCCTGAGGGTTCGGTACCCTGAAGCATGGCCATCTTCTCCCGCGGTTTTACGGGTCGCCCCCGCGAGGCGCAGCCCGACCTTCCCCCCGGTCAGTTCCTCACCGAAGACTTCCCCGTGCTCTCCGCCGGCCCCACCCCGACGATCGCTGAAGCTGACTGGTCGTTCACGATCAAGACCGAGCTGGGTGCCACGCACTCGTGGTCGTGGGATGAGCTGCAGGCGCTGCCCTTCGAAGACGTGCACACCGACATCCACTGCGTCACCCGCTGGTCGAAGCTGGCCACGAACTGGCGCGGCGTCTCGATGGACACCCTGTTCGCCGACGTCGAGTCGAGCTACGACTACGTCATGGTGCACTCCACGGGTGGCTACACCACGAACCTGCCGCTGGAAGACATACTCGACGGCCAGGCCTGGATCACGACCGAGTTCGACGGCGAACCGCTTGAGCCAGACCATGGTGGTCCCGCCCGCATGATCGTGCCGCACCTCTACTTCTGGAAGAGCGCCAAGTGGGTGCGTGGAATCACCATGCAGCGCAGCGACGCCCCCGGTTTCTGGGAACAGAACGGTTATCACACCTACGGCAACCCGTGGCGTGAAGAGCGGTACAGCTAGGTGACTCGTTAGATGAGTCCACGCGACTGGCTGGTGGGCACCGTGGTGTCTGCGACACAGCAGACCCCGAACGCGAAGAGCATTGTGCTGGATGTGCCGGGCTGGCATGGCAGCACCGCTGGCCAGCACGTCGACGTACGGCTCACCGCACCCGACGGCTACACGGCGGTTCGTGCGTACTCCCTCGCCTCCACGGGGCCGGGCCAGCAGGTGGAACTCGCGGTCGACCTGATCGACGACGGCGAAGTCTCGCCCTACCTCGTCGAGGAGTTGCGTGCCGGCGACCAGCTCGAGTTCCGCGGACCCCTGGGCCGCTGGTTCGTCTGGAAGCCAGAGCAAACGGCTCCCGTGCAACTCATTGCCGGTGGATCCGGTGTGGTCCCCCTGCTCGCGATGATCCGTGCGCATACCGCCGCAGGCAGCTCCGTGCCCATGCGGCTGCTGTACTCCGTGCGGTCGCCCTCCGACCGCTTCTTCGCCGACGAACTCGTCGCGGCATCCGGTGTCGACCTCACCCTCGTCTACACACGCGAAGTTCCCGACGGATGGCCCATGGCGCCCGGTCGCGTCACGAAGGAGCTCATCGCCTCGACGACGACCCCCGCGACCGCAAACCCCGCGGTGTTCGTCTGTGGCCCCACGGGATTCGTGGAGGCCGTGGCATCCGCCCTCGTCGACCTCGGACACGATCCGGTCTCGATAAAGACCGAACGCTTCGGCGGCAGCTAGAGCAACCCGGCTATCGGCTGGCCCGCCCGCCGCGCCTGCTGTACGCGATACACAGGGCAGCGATCGCGAGGATGAACATGGTCAGCGCGACGATATACGTGACCACGCTGCCCCAGCCCGCGGTCGCCGGGTCGATGAACGGATACGGATAGGTGTCGGTGAACACGCCACGCACCAGCGTGAATCCGAGCCAGAGCACCGGGTAGCCGATCGGGATGAGAAGGGTGCGCCACGGGAGAGGGGGTCGCCCGGGCGCGAAGAGCCAGTCGAGCGCGATGAAGATCGGCACCCAGACATGCAGCACCTCGTTGGGCCACTGCAGGCCCTGGAATCCCTCATAAGGGACGCTGCGCAACAGCAGGTTGTAGACGCCCGCAGTGACGACGGCATAGGCGACGATCGACATCCTGATCGAGGTGTACAGCACGGTGTCGCGCCGGTGGCGCAGCGCCATCACGCCACCCACGAGCAGCACGACGATGTTGATGAGACACGACTGAATCGTGAAGTAGCTGAAGTATTCCCTGGGATCGAACGCGTTGTTGAGCAGGCGGTCTGTAATCTGAATGACCACCGTGACCAGCACGAACATCCCGACGGCGATCCGGATGGCACCGAGAAGCCGGCGACGCCGCGTGACTGGTTCGGTGTCCCCTGTGTTCTTTGCGTTCTCGACATACTCTGCGCGGGTTCGCGCCTGCTGGAATGTGTTCACGGCCGTTGTTCGGAGCCGCAGGCGGACACGATAGTCACCTCTTCGGGGCACTCCCCGGTCGTCGACCCTGCGCTGCTTTCCCAGCCGCCACACGGCGACTCGGGAGTACCGTTGGAACAACAGGAAATCGTTTGTTCAGGAGGAGCCGTCATGCCATCGAAGTGGACTCGCTGGATTCCCGCAGCCCTTGTTCCGATCGTCGCCGTCGCGGGGGTTGTGCTGATCCCGATCGCTGCAGATGCCACGCCAGCGCTGCCCGAGAAATCGCCGCAACAGTTGCTCGAGTTCATCGCCGGCAGCGCAGACGCCCAGTACTCCGGGACCGTAGAGCAGAGTTCCCATCTCGGATTGCCGGACCTGTCGTCGCTCGGATCGAGCTACCGAGGTGGAGCCGGGTCAGATTCCCCCGTGTCGGCGGCAGTGGAGCTTCTCACCGGAACCAACTCCGCTCGCGTCTTCGTCGGCGGGCCCGACACCGCGCGCATCCAGGTCACAGACACCCTCGCCGAGCGTGACGTGATCCGCAATGGCGCCGAGGCGTGGACGTACGATTCGAAGACCAACGCCGTGCAGCACGTGACGGCAACACCCGGCACCAGGCCAGACACCGGCGCCACCAGGACTCCAGCCGAGCTCGCGACCCAGTTCATCGACGGCCTCGAGCCGTCCACCACGATCAGTGTGACCGAGACCGCGAGGGTTGCCGGACGCGCCGTCTACCAGCTCGTGCTGACCCCGGATGATGACGCCACCCTTGTCGGCTCGGTGATCCTCTCCGTCGACTCCGAGACCGGCCTGCCGCTCGACGTGCGGATCTTCGCCGACGGCCAGAGCGACGCCGCCTTCGCAGTGGGCTTCAGTTCGATCGACTTCTCCGCGCAGGATGCCAGCCTCTTCAACTTCACACCCCCGGCTGGCGCGACCGTCGAAGAGCACCAGGTTGACGGAAACAGCGACACGGCCCCGGACAAGGGCGAGTTCACGAAGCCCGAGGTCACCGGTGCCGGCTGGAGCAGCATCGCCGAACTTCCCGCGGGTACCGCGAGTGACCTCGGTGACTCCGAGGCATCCGCCCTTCTCGACCAGGTGCTTGTGCCGGTCACTGGCGGCCGCGCACTCGAGACCTCGCTCGTATCCGTGTTCCTGGCCAACGACGGTCGTGTGCTCGTCGGCGCTGTCGCAATCGACCAACTCCAGGCTGCAGCAGCGCAGTGACGGATGGCGCGCTCGCCATCGAGACGCACGGGCTGACCAAACGGTTCGGTTCGCAGCTCGCGGTGAACCAGCTCGACATCGCGGTTCCCAGCGGATCGGTCTTCGGATTTCTCGGCCCCAACGGCTCAGGAAAGACCACGACGATACGCATGCTGCTCGGGCTCGCCTCCGCAACATCCGGTGAGATCAGGATGCTCGGCTCGGCGATGCCGCAATCGCTGCAGTCCGTGCTCCCCCGCGTCGGAGCTCTCGTCGAGGGGCCTGCGATCTACCCATTCCTCTCCGGCCGCGCAAATCTGGCCAGACTGGACTCGGCCGACCGCTTCGCGTCATCCCGCACGAGGACGGCGAGGGTAGATGCGGCGCTCGACCGCGTCGGACTTACCCATGCCGCGCGCAAGAAGGCGCATGCGTACTCGCTCGGAATGAAGCAGCGCCTTGGCATCGCTAATGCGCTCCTCACGCCTCGCGACCTGCTGATCCTCGACGAGCCGACTAATGGTCTCGACCCGCAGGGCACCCGCGAGATGCGTAACCTCATCCGTTCGCTCGCAGCCGAGGGCACGACGGTGTTTGTG
Source organism: Salinibacterium xinjiangense (assembly GCF_014645015.1). GTDB lineage: Bacteria > Actinomycetota > Actinomycetes > Actinomycetales > Microbacteriaceae > Rhodoglobus > Rhodoglobus xinjiangensis. The sequence goes on along the minus strand of NZ_BMLC01000002.1, from coordinate 578,420 downwards.
TCGAGCCACCTGCTCGCCGAGATCGAACAGACCTGCAGCCATGTCGCCGTGATGAGCGCGGGGCGGCTCGTCGCCCAGGGCACACTGGATGACCTGCGCGCGGAGGGCGTGACCCGTGTCGAGGTGCGCACTCCGGATCTCGACCTCGCGCGCGAGGTGCTCGCTCGCTGGGGGCTCCAGAGCCAGCCCGGCCCCATCGACTCATCCCTGACGGCGGCGCTGACGACGAGCGTCCCCGTCGAACAGCTCTCCGAGGCACTCGTTATCGCGGGTGTTCGCCTGCGCGGCTTCACCGCAGAGGGCGCCAGCCTCGAGGACCGCTTCGTGGCGCTCACCGGGGAGGGGTTCGATGTCGCAGAGTGACACCCGCCGCAACCTGGGTTTGGCGCTGCTCGGGTCTGAGATCACCATCGTGTTCCGCCGCAGACGCAACCAGGCCATGCTGCTCGCGCTAGCCGCGGTCCCCATCCTGATCGCCGTGGCCGTGCGGCTGTCAAGCAACACCTCGGGCCGTGGGCCTGCGTTTCTTGCGAGCATCAGCGAGAACGGGCTGTTCGTGGCGCTCACCGCGCTCACGGTATCGATTCCCCTCTTCCTGCCATTGACCGTCGGAGTTGTCGCCGGGGACACGATCGCCGGTGAAGCGAATCTGGGCACCCTGCGCTACCTCCTCATTTCGCCTGCCGGTCGCCTGCGGCTCTTGCTGGTGAAGTATGCGGGCGCCGCCGCCTTCTGTCTCGCGGCCACCGCCATCGTGGTCATCGCCGGTGTCGCGATCGGGGCAGCACTATTCCCCGTGCGACCCGTGACCCTGCTGTCCGGCGACACGATCGACGGGGCAGAATACGCCGTCCGTTGCCTGCTGCTTATCGCCTACGTCTCGATGTCTATGCTCGGGCTGAGCGCGATCGGGCTGTTCCTGTCGACCCTCACCACGGTGCCCGTCGGGGCGATGGCGGCGACGATCGTGCTCTCCGCGGCATCCCAGATCCTGGATGTCCTTCCGCAGCTCGCCTGGCTGCATCCCTGGCTGTTCAGCCACTACTGGCTGGGGATCGCCGACCTGCTCACGAGCCCGATCTCGTTCGACTCATTCCAGAGCAACGCGCTGCTGCAGCTGGGCTACATTGCTGTCTTTGGCACGCTTGCTTACGGGCGCTTCGCCACCAAAGACGTGCTGAGCTGACCCTCAGGCCGCCAACGTCGCTCGTTCACGCTCACGCGCCCGCACACGGCTCCAGGCGATCGCGATGGAGGCGAGTCCGACGATGAACACGGAGATCCCGATCACGTAGACCGCGATGCTCAGCACCCCGGTCGATGGCTCCAGGAATGGATACGGGAACCAGCCTGTGGCCGCTCCGCGCAGCATGGTGAACGCCAGCCACGCGAGCGGGTAAATGACGACGAACCTGAGCCCTGTCCAGCGCAGGGCGGGACGGCCTGGCGAGACGAACCAGTCGAGCGCGATGAATAGCGGAATCCAGACATGCATGAGTTCGCCCGGCCACCGCGATTCGATGAAGCCCTCTTCGGGGATTCCCCGGAGCAGCACGTTGTACACGACCGCGGTGACGACCGCGTAGGAGAACACCGACATCTGCACCATCGTGTACAGCACGGTGTCGATGGGCAGGCGCAGCGCCACGATACCGCCGAAGACCAGCGCGACGACAGCGATCATCGACGACTGGACGGTGAAGTAGCTGAAGTACTCATGAGCCACCATGTCGTTATTGGCCACCTTCTCGATGATCTGAAAGGCCAAAGCCACGGCGAGCGTGAGGCCTGCTGCGAGGCGCAGGATTCCGACGATGCGGCGGGCGGGCGGCGTCTCTGGCACGCGCCCAGATTACCGGGTCACCCGCCTGTCGTGCGCTGCAACGCGATGCAGGAAACAGCCGGTAACGCGCACGACATCTGGCTGGTGCAGAATCGAGTCATGCTGCTCGTGACCAATGCCAGGCTCATCACTATCGCCCCTGTCGGACCCGACGTGATCGACGAGGGGTGGATGCTCGTCGCCGACGATGGGCGCATCGACTCTGTCGGCTCCGGTACCCCGCCACGGGTCGAGGCGGCCGAGGTGCTCGATGTGGGCGGCTCGTTCGTGGCGCCCGGGTTCGTGTCATCCCACAGCCATCTCTTCACGAGTGGATTGCGCGGCCTCGGCGTCGATGCGACGCTGTATGGCTGGTGCGACTCGATGCTGGGGTTTACCGCGAACGCGAGCGCCGAGAACATTTACTGGTCGAGCCTTCACGGTTCTCTCGACTTTCTCTCCAACGGCGTGACGACCGCGTTTGACTTCACCGATCCGCGCCTGAGCTGGGTGCCGATGATCGACGGCGTGCGCAGCGGCAACGGCGTCCTGCGCGACATCGACTATGTGCTGCGCCAGGCCGATGCGAAGGCCGACAGTGGCATCCGATACATCAATGCCGTCGGAATGGATGTCACGGTCGGCAGTGACGACGAGATCTTCGAGCGTTTCGCCGCCGTCGTCGCCCACGACGCCCGGGCCGATCCGTCACAGATGCTCGGCTCTGCCGTGTTCGGGGCCGTGCAGTGGTCACCCCGTCGGGATGCCGCCGAGCTCGAGGTGGAGGCGATGCGCCGGTTCGGCGTGATCAACCAGGCGCACTTCCTGGAGACCCGGGAGGAGGTGGAGCTTCAACGGTCAAAGTTCGAGTGGTACGCGGAGGCCGACGCACTCGGGCCATCGCTGGTCTTCGGTCACTTCATCCAGACCACCGCGGAGATCATCGATCGCGCTGCGTCCGCGGGAAGCGGGATGTCGTGGCAGCCGGCCTCGAACGGTCGCCTGGCTTCCGGCATCGCCGATCTTCCCCGGATGCGCGAGAAGGGCATGACGATCGGTGTCGGCCTCGACGACCAGGCCTGCACCGACATCTCAGATCCCTGGCAGAACATGCGGATCGGCATCTACCAGCAGCGCGCCGCGACGGGCGATCCGAACGCGATGTCCCCGGCCGACATGCTCAGGATGCACACCCTCGGTTCAGCGCAGGTGCTCGGCATCGCCGACCGCGTGGGCAGTCTCGAACCGGGCAAGTTCGCCGACTTCGTCGTGGTCGACCCCCGCTCCCCCGATATGGGACCGCTGTGGCATCCGATCGACAACTACGTGCTGTCGTCGAGCCTGCGCAACCTGAAACAGGTATACGTGGGTGGCCGCCTCGTCAACGAGAACGGCATATCGACGAGCCCTCTCGCGGCCGAGGCCACGGCGAAGGTGCACGAGCAGCTACCCGCCATCGCCGCCCAGCACGGCTGGCCAGCCTGACGGCTTCCACTTTCACAACGTATGGCATCCCGCCATACCCCGCACCCCGCACCCCGCACCCCGCACCCGTCCTTCCGAAATGACGGAGATCCGGCGTCAAACGCGCCGATGGCCACGCCAACGGTGGCCTGCAGTGCGCAGCTTCCGTCATTTCGGAAGACGAGGCTCAGGGGCGGGCAACGCAGGAACGGCCCGATCCGAAGACCGGGCCGTTCGACGAAACGTGAGCCTAGCGCGCGGCCGATCCCTCCGTGTAGTCCTCGTCGGTCTGCTTCCACGCGAAGAGCGAGCGCAGCTTCTGGCCGGTCGCCTCGATCGGGTGGGCGGCGCCCTTGGCGCGCAGGTCGAGGAACTCGACCGCTCCGGCATCCTGGTCCGCGATGAAGCGCGCGGCGAAAGCGCCTGACTGGATGTCGGCCAGCACGGCCTTCATGTTCTCCTTGACGGAGGGGTCGATGACGCGCGGGCCGGAGACGTAGTCGCCGTATTCGGCGGTGTCTGAAACGCTCCAGCGCTGCTTCGCGATGCCACCCTCCCACATGAGGTCGACGATGAGCTTGAGCTCGTGCAACACCTCGAAGTATGCGATCTCGGGCTGGTAACCGGCCTCGATCAGCGTCTCGAAGCCGTACATGACGAGCTGCGAAGTTCCGCCACAGAGCACGGCCTGCTCACCGAACAGGTCGGTCTCGGTCTCTTCGGTGAAGGTGGTCTTGATGACGCCGGCGCGGGTGCCACCGATCGCCTTCGCGTAGGCGAGGGCCACATCCCACGCCTGGCCCGACGCGTCGCGCTCGACAGCGATGATGTCGGGGATGCCACGGCCGGCAACGAACTCGCGACGAACCGTGTGCCCGGGAGCCTTGGGCGCGATCAGGATGACGTCCACTCCTTCGGGTGCATCGATGTACCCGAAGCGGATGTTGAATCCGTGCGCGAACGCGAGAGTCTTGCCCTCAGCGAGCTTGCCTTTGATGCTGTCGTTGTAGATACCGCGCTGGTGCTGGTCGGGCGCGAGGATCATGATCAGGTCTGCCCACTCGGTGGCATCCGCGACGCTGAGAACCTCGAAGCCGTCTTCCTGCGCCTTGGTGGTCGACTTCGAGCCGTCCTTCAGGGCGATCTTCACCTCGACGCCCGAATCTCGCAGGTTTTGCGCGTGCGCGTGACCCTGCGAGCCGTAGCCGACGATGGCGACCTTCTTGGCCTGGATGAGGGAGAGGTCGGCGTCCTGGTCGTAGAGAAGTTCTGCAGCCACTTTGTTTTCTTTCTGTTCGGTGAATTGATCGTCTAGTTTTTGAAGACGCGCTCGGTGATGCTCTTGCCACCACGGCCGATGGCCAGAAGACCGCTCTGCGCGATCTCCTTGATGCCGTAGGGCTCGAGCACACGCAAAAACGCCTGGATCTTGCCGGAGTCGCCGGTCGTCTCGATCACGAGGGCGTCTGTTGCGACATCCACCACTCGAGCCCTGAACAGGTTGACGGCTTCGAGCACCTGCGAACGGGTGGTGTTGTCGACACGCACCTTGATGAGCAGATGCTCCCTCGTGACGGATGTGTCGGGATCGAGTTCGACGATCTTGATGACGTTGATCAGCTTGTTGAGCTGCTTGGTGACCTGCTCGAGCGGCAGCTCCTCGACGTCGACGACGACAGTGATGCGTGACAGCCCATCGATCTCGCTCTTGCCGACGGCAAGCGACTCGATGTTGAAGCCGCGTCGCGCAAACAGTCCAGCGACGCGGGTCAGCAGACCCGGCTTGTCTTCGACAAGCAGTGACAGCACGTGGCTCATGCGCTTAGTCCTCTTCCCACTCGGGAGCATGATCCCTGGCATATTGCACACTGGAGTTGCTGAGGCCCTGCGGGACCATCGGCCACACCATCGCGTCACGGCTGACGATGAAGTCGATCACCACGGGCCTGTCGTTGGTCTCGAGAGCGAGCTGGATCGCGGCATCCACCTCCTCCTGCTTCGTGACACGGATCGCGAGGCACCCGTAAGCGTCGGCGAGCTTCACGAAGTCGGGGATCATCGCCGTGCCGTGGCCGGTGTTCAGGTCGGTGAACGAGTGGCGACCGTCGTAGAACAGGGTCTGCCACTGGCGCACCATCCCCAGCGACGAGTTGTTGATGATCGCGACCTTGATCGGGATGTTGTTGATCGTGCAGGTCGCGAGCTCCTGGTTGGTCATCTGGAAGCAACCGTCACCGTCGATCGCCCAGACGACACGCTCGGGATTGGCGACCTTCGCGCCCATGGCGGCGGGGACGCCGTAGCCCATGGTGCCGGCGCCACCGGAGTTCAGCCACGCGTTCGGCCGCTCGTACTTGATGAACTGCGCTGCCCACATCTGGTGCTGGCCGACGCCGGACGCGTAAATCGCCTCCGGACCCGACAGCTGGCCAATGCGCTCGATGATCTGCTGCGGTGACAGCAGCCCGTCGTCAGGCATGGTGTAGCCCAGCGGATACTGCTCCTTCAGGGCGTCGAGTCGAACCCACCAGTCCGAGTAGTCCGGGGTCGTCGATGTGGATGCCTCGGCGAAGGCCGCGCTCAGGTCAACGATCACGGCTTTCGCGTCGCCGACGATCGGCACATCCGCCGCGCGGATCTTGCCGATCTCGGCCGGGTCGATGTCGACGTGCACGATTTTGGCGAGCGGAGCGAATTCGCTCGGCTTGCCCGTGACCCGGTCGTCGAATCTCGCACCGAGCGAGATGACGAGGTCCGCCTCCTGCAGCGCGAGCACCGCGGGAACCGTGCCGTGCATTCCGGGCATCCCCAGGTTCAGCTTGTTCGAGTCGGGGAACGCGCCCCGCGCCATCAGGGTCGTGACCAACGGCGCTCCGACCCGCTCGGCGAGTTCGAAGAGCTCCTCTGACGCATTGGCACGGATCACTCCGCCGCCGACATAGAAGACGGGGCGCTCCGCCTCGACCAGCAGCTGCGCTGCGGCCTGCACCTGCTTGCCGTGGGCCTTCACCACCGGGCGGTACCCGGGCAGGTCGACCTTCGGTGGCCAGATGAACGGCGCGCTCTTCTGCTGGCAGTCTTTCGTGACATCCACCAGCACCGGTCCTGGTCGGCCGGTGGTCGCGATGTGGTACGCGGCCGCGAGGGTCGCCGGCACGTCTTCGGGCCTCGTCACGAGGAACGAATGCTTCGTGATCGGCATAGTGATGCCGGAGATGTCGACCTCCTGGAACGCGTCGGTTCCCATGGAGGTCGAGAAGACCTGGCCGGTGATAGCCAGCAGCGGCACCGAGTCCATGTATGCGTCGGCGATCGCCGTTACGAGGTTCGTGGCACCCGGGCCGGACGTTGCGATAGCCACGCCGATCTTGCCCGAGGACGACGCGTAGCCTTCGGCAGCGTGCCCGGCGCCCTGCTCGTGGCGCACCAGGATGTGGCGAACCGCAGTGGAGGCCATCAGCTCGTCATAGAAGGGCATGATCGCGCCACCCGGGAGACCGAAGACATCCTTGATCCCGAGATTTTCGAGCGAGCGCAGGATTGCGCCTGAGCCCGTCAGGATCTCGGGTGCTGGGGACTCTGACGTCGAACTCTTCGGCCGCGGCATTGAATCCGTGGACATAGTGAATTCCTTTGAATCGGACGGGGTGTGATCGCGGGTACTACCCGGTCACCGCACCCTCGGCTGCTGAGTGCACTAGACGCGAGTACTTCGCGAGAACGCCACGCGTGTAGCGGGGAGGAAGGGGAGCCCAGCCATTTCGGCGAGCTTCCAGCTCAGCCGTATCGACAAGTAGGTCGAGCGAGCGAGCTGCGATATCGACCCTTATTAGATCACCATCGCGCACGAAGGCAATGGGACCTGCGTCCACCGCTTCGGGAGCTATGTGGCCGATACACAGTCCGGTTGTGCCGCCTGAGAACCTGCCGTCTGTTAAGAGTAATACATCCTTGCCGAGGCCGGCGCCCTTGATGGCTGCCGTGATGGCCAGCATCTCGCGCATGCCCGGACCGCCCTTCGGGCCCTCGTAGCGGATGACGACGACACTTCCCGCCTCGATCGTGCCCTCGGTGAGCGCATCCAGGGCCGCGCGTTCGCGCTCGAAGACACGAGCCGGCCCCTCGAAGATGTCCGCGTCGAAACCCGCAGTCTTCACGACGGCACCCTCCGGTGCCATCGAACCGCTCAGGATTGTGATCCCGCCGGTGGCGTGAATGGGGTTGTCGAGCGTACGGAGCACCTCGCCGTCCAGCGGCTCGGGGTTCAGTTCGGCGAGGTTTTCGGCCATCGTCCTGCCCGTGACCGTCATCACGTCGCCATGCATGAGTCCGGCATCCAGCAACGCCTTCATCAGCACGGGAAGCCCGCCGTGACGATCGACATCGTTCATGACGTACTTACCGAATGGCTTGAGGTCACCCACGTGCGGGATCTTCGCGCCGATCCGGTTGAAGTCGTCGAGGGTCAGCGCGACCTCGGCCTCATAGGCGATGGCAAGCAGGTGCAGCACGACGTTGGTCGAACCGCCTAGCGCCATCGTGACGGCGATCGCGTTCTCGAAAGCCTTCAGGGTCAGGATGTCGCGGCTCGTGTGCCCGCGCTCCAGCATGCCCACGACCGCCTCACCCGAGCGGTGCGCGTAGTAGTCGCGGCGACGGTCGGCGGATGCCGGGCTCGCGGATCCCGGCAGCGACATTCCGAGGGCCTCAGCGACGCTCGCCATCGTGTTTGCCGTGTACATGCCGCCGCACGCACCTTCGCCCGGTGCGAAGGCACACTCGATGCGCTTAGCGTCTTCGAGGCTCATCTTGCCGGCCTTGACCGCGCCGACGGCCTCGAAGCTGTCGATGATCGTGATGTCTTTCTCTGTGCCGTCCGAGAGCTTCACCCAGCCGGGCGCAATGGAACCGGCGTAGAGAAACACAGACGCGAGGTCGAGTCGGGCGGCAGCCATGAGCATGCCCGGAATCGACTTGTCGCAGCCGGCGAGCAGCACTGATCCGTCGAGGCGCTCGGCCTGCATGACGACCTCGACGGAGTCTGCGATGACCTCGCGGCTGACGAGCGAGAAGTGCATCCCCTCGTGTCCCATCGAGATTCCGTCGGAGACGGAGATCGTGCCGAATTGAAGCGGGTATCCGCCGCCGCCGTGCACGCCCTCCTTGGCGGCCTGCGCGAGCCTGTCGAGGGAGAGGTTGCAGGGCGTGATCTCGTTCCACGAGCTCGCAATGCCGATCTGGGGTTTGTCCCAGTCCGCATCGCCCATGCCGACGGCGCGCAGCATTCCGCGTGAGGTGGTGGCTTCGATCCCATCGGTGACCGTGCGTGAGCGCGGCTTGAGATCAGGCGTCTGTGGTGATTGTGGACCCTGGGGCATACTACAAGGGTACAGCGCCGGAAGGGTCGGTGCGCTCGCCAGAAGCCCCGCCAGAAGGCGCTGCTGCTCCGTCAGCGGAATCCCGGGTAGCGCGCTCGATGACCTCATCGAGTTCATCCACGTGCAAAATGTCCGCATTGAAGTTGCCGGTGCGATATCCCGCCCGGCCGACCATATGAGCCGAGATCGGCGCGGTGAGCATCTGGAAGACGAGGATCGGCGCGAGTGCGAGAAGTGTCGACCAGCTGCGCGACATCAGCGCGATGGCTGCGACGATGAAGATCAGCCCGAGGATCTGCGGCTTCGTCGCGGCATGAAGGCGGCTGAGGGCATCCGGAAATCTCACCAGCCCCACCCCCGCCGCAAGCGAGAGGAAGGCTCCGAGCAGCAGGCCCACGGCCGCGAGCAGGTCGAGTACGTCGTCGAAGGTCATGAGTCGCCTTTCGCCAGCGGATCTTGTGGCTGCCGCTCCACGCCGGTGATCGCCCTGTCCTGTTTTGACACATATCGCGTAACCGAGACCGTGGCGAAGGTGGCAATGGCCGACAGCACCAGCATGACCGGGATGCTGCGGGTATGGCCATTGATCGCCATGTCGGCACCGATCACGAGCATCAGCGTCGTCAGCATCACGTCTGAGGCGATCAGCCTGTCAAGGATCGACGGACCGCGAACGATCCTGTACAGCGCAAGCAACCCCGCCCCGACGAACAGGATCGTGGCCGCGATATAGAGGATGCTCGTCATGACCCTGCTCCCTCCCGAGGGTGAACCGCCGGTATTCCCGCGGCTGGGCCGCTTCTCGCGAGCACGCCGGTGTCTCGCACGTCGGCCATAGAGCCCAGGGCCCGAACGAGGCTTCGCTCCACCGACAACACCTTGAGCCGTGTCCGGGTCACGGCGTTGTCATCCCCGACGTTGAGAAGGTGGAGGTACAGGATCGACTGGCGGCGATCCACCTCCACCACGATCGAACCGGGGATCAGGGAGATGGCGACAGCGGTCAGGGTCATGATGAAGTCTGAGCGCGTCACGAGATCGACAGCGATGACGCTGTTGCGCCGGATGCCTCTCGGGCCGATCGCCTGGAAGGCGACCTGGAAGGCGACGACGACGAGGTCGAAGGCGAACCTGCCGAGAAAGACTGCGAACCAGAACGGGTTGAACCTGCCCGAGAGCTCGACGGGGGGCAGGTAGAAGACCCTCGTCACCGCGAACGCCACGACGACTCCGGTGACGAAACTGAACAAGCTGAACGTTCCCCACAGCAGCATCCAGAGCAGCACGATCAGCACGATCAGCGGCAGCTGCACCCAGATGCGCCAGTGGAGTTCCCTGTGGACGACGGGCTCGGGCTCACCTATTTCGGCGGTGCCGCTGCCGTCTGTTGCGAGGTCACTCATCGTCGCCTCCTGACTCTGACGTTCCCGGGAACACGATGTTGACGTAGGTGGACGGCCCCTCGAGGTTCTCGCCAGCGCGGGTACTGAGGGCGAACAGCGGCCCGGCGAACACCGTGAGTGCGACACTCACCACGACCATTCCCGCCGTGGCGCCGATCATCAGCCTGGGGAGTCGTCTCGTCGCCTGCACAGTCCGGCCGCCCGGCGCCTCGGTCACGTTGTCGAGCAGCGGGGACTCGTAACCCTCGACATCGCGGGCAGGCCTCCAGAACACCATGTTCCACACCCTGATGAGCGCGTACAGCGTGAGCAGCGAGACCATTGCGCCAGCGCCGATAAGCACATACGCGAGCACCGAGCCCTGCTCAGCACTCGCCTGGAACAGGGCGAGCTTGCCGATGAAACCGGAGAACGGCGGAATGCCGCCAAGATTCAGAGCGGGAATGAAGAACAGCACGGCCACGATCGGCGCCGACTTCAGCAACCCGCCGAGTTTGGTGATGGAGGTGCTGCCGCCGGCTCGCTCGATCAGCCCCGCCCCCAGGAACAGGGTCGTCTGGACGACGATGTGGTGCACGATGTAGTAGATCGCTGCGGAGGTGCCCAGGGCAGAACCGAGCGATACCCCGAGGATCATGTATCCGATGTGGCTGACGAGGGTGAACGACAGCAGTCGCTTGATGTCGGCCTGGGCCACCGCTCCGAGCACGCCGACGACCATCGTGAGCAAGGCCACGACCATGAGCACGATGTTCAGCTCGGGGCCGGGGAAGATGATCGTCTCCGTGCGGATGATCGCGTACACGCCGACCTTCGTCAGCAAACCGGCGAAGACGGCGGTCACAGGAGCCGGGGCCGTCGGGTAGGAGTCGGGCAACCAGAACGACAGCGGGAACATGGCCGCCTTGATGCCGAAGGCCACGAGCAGCATGATGTGCAGGATCACCTGGACGTCGATCGGGATGTCGGCCATCCTGATCGAGATCTGCGCGATGTTGACCGTGCCGACCGCCGCGTAGATCATCGCGATCGACGCGAGAAAAAGCATCGACGAGACGATGCTGACCACGATGTAGGTGGTGCCCGCCCTGATGCGCGCTTCGGTTCCTCCGAGGGTGATGAGCACGAAGCTCGCCACCAGGAGGATCTCGAAGCCGACGTACAGGTTGAACAGGTCGCCCGCGATAAAAGCGTTGAATACCCCGGTGGCAAGGATCAGGTAGGTCGGATAGTAGATCGACACAGGGGTTTCGTTGTCGCCGTCCGCGAGACCCTGGCCGACGGAGAACACGAGTACTGCCAACAGCACCAGGGCCGAGACGATGACCATCAGGGCCGCGAGCCTGTCGACCACGAGCACGATGCCGAAGGGCGCGGCCCAACCGCCGACCTCCATCGCGAGCGGACCCTGGGTGTCGACGAGATGGAGCAGGGTCCCACCGATGCCCAGCACGATCAGGAGGGAGACGATCGCAACGATCCGCTGGGCTGACGGGTTCTTGCCGAGGATGAGCGCTGCGGCCGCACCGATCAGCGGAACCAGCACGACGAGCGGAACCAGCCAGTTCATCGTGGTCCCCCATCGTCGGAAGGCGCATCAGATACTGCGGCATCATCCCGCGGTCGGGACTCTCGAGCGGTCGAGATCACGGCCTCACCACGAGTGCCGAACTCGGTGTCTGACGAATCCTGTTCGTTGCCGTCGCTCGGCACCATCGACGTGCCGGCGCGAAGCGCGATGTCGTCTGCGTCATCCTCGACGCTGTCTTCGTGGGCGAGTCGCCACGAACGGTAGATCAGGGCCATTAGAAACGCCGAGACCCCGAAGGTGATCACGATAGCGGTGAGAATGAGCGTCTCGGGCAGTGGGTCGGTCATGTCCTCCGGGGCCACACCATCGGCGACGATCGGCGCAGAACCGACCTTGCCCGCGGTGATCAGGATGAGGAGGTTCGTGGCGTTGCCGACGAGCAGGAATCCGAGCAACACCCTCGTCATGCTGCGCTCGAGCAGCAGATAGACACCGCAGGCGTACAGCGTCGCCATGACGGCGAGCATCACGATGGACACGCTCACGATGTCGACTCCCGTTCGCCGCTGGCGACCTTTTCCGCTGGCTTCTCGTGCACGCCGTCTTCCTCATATTGCCGATCGACTTCGGCGCCCAGGCTGCGGAGCACGTCGAGCACCAGCCCGATCACGACGAGGTAAACACCGATATCGAAGATGGTGGATGTCACGAACTCCAGCCGTCCGAAGAGGCCGAGATCCCATTCGAAGAAGGTCGACGTGAGCGCGTCAACGCCGAAGAACAGCGGTACCAGTGCGGTCCCTACGGCGAGCACGAGTCCCGCGCCCAGCAGCTTGCCCGCGTCGACCGGTGCTGCTGCACCCAACTCGTGGCGACCGCCAGCGAGGTAGCGTGCGACCAGCGCCATCCCGGCGACCAGCCCGCCGGCGAATCCGCCGCCCGGGGCATTGTGGCCGACGAGGAGCAGGTACAGCGACACGACGATCACCGGGTGGAAGATCAGCCGCACGACCACTTCGAGCAGGATGGATCGGTTGCGGTCCGCCAAAGTGCGACCGGCCAGCAGCCACGACCCGCGGTCGGAGTTTGCCGGGTCCCTCGACTTCAGCAGCTGGTCTCGCGCGGTCTTCCGCGCGACGCCCCGCGCAACCGTGGGCAGGTTGTCGACACCCCGACCGCTGATGAAGATGAGGCTGGCGACACCGGTCGCCGCAGCAATGATCACCGACAGTTCGCCCATCGTGTCCCAGCCCCTGAGATCGACGAGGGCGACGTTCACGATGTTGCGGCCGTGCGCTTGCTCATAGGCGAGAGTTGCCCACTCGAGCGAGATCGGGAGTTCGGTGCGTGCACCGAGCGCGACAGCTGCGACGACCGCCATCAGGATTCCGACGCTCGCCCCGATCAGGGCACGGATGCCACCGTGGGCGGTGCCGTGCTTTTGGCCGAGGCGAGCCGGCAGCCTGCGCAGCACCAGCACGAAGGCAACAAGCGTCACGATCTCGACCAGGATCTGGGTCAGCGCGAGGTCTGGCGCCCCTTGCAGCGCGAACAGTGCAGACATCCCGAACCCCGTGACACCGACGAGAACGACGGCCTGGAATCGCTTTCCGGCACGCGTCGCGGCGATCGCGGCCACCATCATGATCACACCGATCGCGACCTGCGCCGGGTAGTCCCACGGCCTGAACTCCACAGGCCAGGTGCGGTTCAGGATGAGCGCCGAGCTGATGGATACCGCGAATACCGTAAGGATCACCCCGAGGTAGAACGGCAGCGATCCGCGCTGGGTCAGGCTGGTGATGCGGGCCGCGGTGCGGTCGACGGCCTGCATCGTCGCGCCATAGGCGTCTGCGGCCGAGATCCCGGTGCCGAGGCTCTTCTGCAGCTTCGACACCCGTTGGCGCGCGAGGAAGAGCACGGTCCCTGCGGCGAGGGTCGCGAGCGAGATACCGAGGGCAGGCTCGACACCGTGCCACAGCGCAAGGTGGTACGCCTCCCCGGGTGACGGGAACTCCGCGGGATATCCGCTCAACCAGCCATCGACGAGGTTGGCCAGCGTCCCGAGAACGAGTCCGCCGGCCGCCAGCACCGCAGGAGCGAGGAAGAAGTCGGTGTGCTCGTGAACCAAGCGGCGCGACTCGACCCCTGGCTTACGCGAGAACGCTCCCCACAGGAAGCGGGCGCTGTACGCCACGGTGAGAACCGATCCCAGGGCGACCCCGACAAGTGCGATCCAGCCGAAGGGCTCACCTGCCGTGGCATCCTCCAGCAGGGAGGTGAACACCGCCTCCTTGGCGACGAACCCGAGAGTGGGCGGCAGCCCGACCATCGACGCGACGGCAAGCGCCGTGATGATCGCGAGAACCGGCGCGTCCCGGCCGAGGCCGGAGAGCTTGCGCAGGTCACGGGTGCCCGTACGGTGGTCGATGATTCCGACGGCCAGGAACAACGTCGACTTGAACATGGCGTGCGCGAGGAGAAGCGCGATACCCGCGAGGGCCGCATCCCGCGTGCCGTAACCCACCACGATGACCAGGAATCCGAGCTGGCTGACGGTGCCGTAGGCCAGGATCAGCTTGAGATCGTGCTGCTTGAGCGCGTTCCATCCACCGAGCAGCATGGTGAACACCCCGAGCCCGATGATGACCTCGTGCCAGCCCGGGATCTCCGAGAATCCGGGGGCGAGCCGAGCAACCAGGTAAATGCCGGCCTTCACCATCGCCGCAGCATGCAAATAGGCGCTCACCGGTGTGGGCGCCGCCATGGCCGCCGGCAACCAGAAGTGAAAGGGGAAGATGGCCGACTTGGAGAGCGCTCCGACGAGCACGAGCATGATCGCAACGACGGCGAGGGTACTGGATGGCGCGGCCTCGATGATCCCGGAAAGACTCGAGGTACCGGTCTCCACGGCGAGCAGCACGAGCCCGACGAGCATGACGAGCCCGCCGAAGGTCGTAACCAGCAGGGCCTGCAGAGCCGCAGCCCTACTTGCCTTCTTGCGGCTGTAGTGCCCGATCAGCAGGTAGGAGAGCACACTCGTGGCTTCCCAGAAGACGAAGAGCAGATAGACGTCGTCAGCCACGACGAGCCCGTACATCGCTCCAGCGAACGCGAGCAGGACCGCGGCGAACCTGCCGAGTGAGTCTTCGTCGCTGCGAAAATACCGCGCGCAGTAGACCAGCACAAGAGTGCCGACACCACTGACGACGAGTGCCAGCAACCACGAGAGCGTATCCATCCTGACCGAGATCGTCATCGCGAGCTCTGTGACCCAGTCGACGCTCTGGGCGATCGGCTCGCCTGCCATCACCCGCGGACCAGCGACAAGAGCGTCGACGAACGCGGCCAGCGGAACCAGGGCAGCGATGAAGAAAGCGTTGCGACCGAAGCGTCCCACAACGAAGGGCATGACGAGGGAGCCAACGCCGAAGGCCAGCAGGATTGCGAGCATCTGTCCTTCCAGGGCGCTGATCGATCGAAGGGCGGCGGCATATGCGCGTCGCAGCATCTGTAAGGCACTGGAGAGCATCGGAGTCAACCGTTGCCGCAGGCCAATTCTACCGGTTGGATGGAGTCATGGACTCGCTCGAACGGCACACGGATTATGGATCGACACCGCTTGACGAGAGCGAGGTGTCGTCCGATCCGTTCGAGCAGTTTGCCCTGTGGCTCGACACCGCGGAGCGCGCGGAGGTCTACGAACCCAACGCGATGGTGGTCGGCACTGTCGACGCCGAAGCCCGACCGTCGAGTCGAACGGTGTTACTCAAAGGGCTCGGGGGTGGGGCCTTCGAGTTCGTTACCAACTACCGCTCGGCGAAAGGCCTTCAACTCGACGGCAACCCAGCGGTCTCGCTGCTGTTCCCGTGGTACGCGCTGCACAGGCAGGTGATCGTGCTCGGCTCTGCGTCGCGAGGCACTCCGGAGTCGAGCGACGCACTCTGGGCATCACGGCCGCGCGAATCACAACTGGCGTCGATCGCGAGCGAGCAATCCCAACCGGTCGGCTCGCGAGCCGCCCTGGAGCACCGCATCGCCGAGATGGACCGGGAGTTCGTTGCAACCGATACTGTCCCACGGCCGTCGTGGTGGGGAGCCATGCGGGTCGTGCCGCGGTCTATCGAATTCTGGCAGGGTCGTACGTCGCGCATCCACGATCGGCTGCGCTACACCCCCACCGCTGATGGCGGCTGGGGCATCGAGCGACTGCAGCCGTAGTCCCGCCGCAAACGGTCGCCGCTACTTTCCGAAATGACGGAAGCCGAGGCATCCTGTCCCGGATTTTCCAGGCAGTGGATGCCACCATCGCCGGGATCTCCGTCATTTCGGAAGGGTTCGGGGTGCGCGACGAGCGGCGGATGGGACGGCTACTGCTCGTGCACGTCGCCTTCGCGGAGGTCGGCCAGCAGTGCGAGGGTGCGGGCTACCTGCTCTGGACCCTGCACCCGGAAGTTGGCGAGAGTGGATCCCTCCCCGCTCTTGAGCCCCAGGTCGTCTGCGCCCAGCGCGGCAAAGGCGTCTTCATCCGTGACATCGTCGCCCGCGAAGAACACGGCGTCCGCCCCGGTGTACTGGCGCAGGTGCTCAACGGCCTCGCCTTTGGTGGTCGAGCGCACAGAGAACTCGAGCACATTCTTGCCCTCGCGCACCGTGACACCCGACAATTCGGCCGCGACCTCAGATCGCGCGACGAGGTGCGCGACCCTGCTGTTGTGCTCTGTGGCAAGCCTCGTGTGCAGGGCGAAGCCGGCAGGCTTCTCTTCGAGCCAGACCTGATCCATCGAGTCAGCCACCTCGCCGAGCACGAGGTTCAGCACGTCGACCCTGGCCTGCTCGGCCGAGTCGAGCGCGGAATGGTCGTCGTCGGGATCGAGCCGGATCTCGATGCCGTGCGAACCCACCAGCAGCGCCGAATCAGGCAGGTCGGCGACCTGCTCGAGACTCTTCATCGCACGGCCGGAGACGAGCGCGACCCTCGTATACGGCATCGCGAGAAGCCGGAGCACGGCCGCTCTCGCCTCGGGAAGCGCGCGTGCCTTCTCTGGGTCGTCCACTTCCGGTGCCAGGGTGCCGTCGAAGTCGAGCGCGACGAGCAGTCGCTTGGTACGAGCCAATTCGCGGAGTGCCCCGATGAGAGGTTCAGGCAGTTTCGACCACGGAGGGTCGGTGTCGACGTCGACCATCAGTCCGTCCACCGCTTGTCTACAGTCCACTCGAGCTCGTCTGGCAGCTGCACAGGCACCAGTCGGTCGTAGCGACTGGCGCGGGCCTGCTCCAGGGTCTTCAGGAAATTGTTCGACCAGCGGGCGACATCGTTCTCGAGCACGCGCTTGCGAAGGGATCGCATCCGGGAGCTGCGCTCTTTCTCCGGCATTGCAATGGCCTGAAGAATCGTGTCCTTCAGCCCGTCGATGTCGTGGGGGTTGACCAGCAGCGCCTTCTTGAGCTCGTCCGACGCGCCGGTGAACTCGCTGAGCACGAGCACTCCGCCTTCGTCGAACCTGCTCGCCACGTACTCCTTGGCCACGAGGTTCATGCCGTCCCGAAGGGCTGTCACCAAAAGCACATCGGCCGCGAGGTACAGCGCCACCATCTCATCGCGGGGATAGCCGTGATGGTGGTAGCTGATCGCGGTGTGGCTCATCGTGGCGAAATCACCGTTGATGCGGCCCACCGTCAGCGCGATCTCATCCCTGAGCTGCATGTATGCGGCGACACGCTCACGGCTCGGGCTTGCCACCTGCACGAGCGTGACGTCCTGCACGTCGACCCTGCCCTCTGCCAGCAGCTCGCCGAATGCCTGCAGCCTGTGGCCGATACCTTTCGTGTAGTCGAGCCTGTCGACACCGAGCATGACGGTCTTCGGGTTACCGAGGCCCTCGCGGATCTTCCTCGCGCGTTCCTGGATGTGCGGCTGTCGCGCCAGTTTCTCAAAGCTGGAGGCATCGATCGAGATCGGGAAGGCCCGGGCAACCACCCGCCGGGGCCGCTCGGAACTCGAGGTGACTTCGATGACAGGATTCTTCGTCTGGTAGCCGGTGAGCCTGCGCACTGCCCGGAGGAAATTGCCAGCATCCGCAACCCGCTGGAATCCGATGACGTCGGCCCCCAGCAGTCCTTCGATGATCTGGGTGCGCCAGGGAAGCTGCGAGTAGATACCGTATGGCGGAAACGGAATGTGGTTGAAGAAGCCGATGGTGAGGTCTGGTCTCTTCTCACGCAGCATCTTCGGCACGAGCTGCAGCTGGTAATCCTGCACCCAAACGGCCGCGCCCTGGGCGCTCACCGCCGCCGCCGCGTCGGCGAAGCGCTGGTTGACCTTCACATAACACTCCCACCACTCACGGTGGTAGGCGGGAGACGAGATCACGTCGTGGTAAAGCGGCCAGAGGGTGTCGTTGCTGAACCCCTCGTAGAACTCCTCGATCTCCACCGCGCTGAGCGCAACGGGGATGATGTGAATGCCGTCATTCTCGAACCGCTCGATCTCGAGATCGGGTTGGCCACCCCAGCCCACCCAGGCGCCTTCGGCGTCACGCATCACCGGTTCGAGCGCGGTAACGAGACCCCCGGGAGATCGGGTCCAGCTGGCCACGCCGTCCGAGTCTGTGACACGGTCGACGGGTAAACGGTTCGAGACGATGACGAAATCGTATTCGGCTGCAGTGAGAGGCGTCGAGTCAGACATGTGCTTCCACGCTACCAGCGCGATCCACCGGCCGACGGCGCGGCCTATCATGGCGAAATGCCCATCATCGACAATGCGATCTATCGCGATGGTGTGCGCGACGCACACCCGGTCACCCTCGATCTCACGTTCGAAGCCCTGCGGGATCACGGCGGCTTCGCCTGGATCGGCATGTACCGGCCAACCGAGGAGGAGTTGCGAGCGGTCGCCGTCGAGTTCGGCCTCCATCGCCTCGCCGTAGAAGACGCCCTCAAGGGCCACCAGCGCCCCAAGCTCGAGCGATTCGGCGACACCCTGTTCGTCGTCCTGCGATCAGCGCGATACCTGGACGCGCCGGAAGAGGTGGAGTTCGGCGAAGTGCACCTGTTCATCGGACCGAACTTTGCGGTGACGATCCGTCACGCCGAATCTCCCGACCTCGGGCGAGTTCGTAAGCGGCTCGAGAAGGCACCGGCGCTGCTCACCCTCGGCCCGCAATCCGTGCTGTACGCGGTGCTCGACGAGGTCGTCGACGAGTACCTTCCGGTGATCCGGGGTCTTGAGAACGACGTCGACGAGATCGAGGACCAGCTGTTCGACCGCGATCCCTCGGTTCTCCGGCGCATCTACGAACTGGCCGGCGAGACCATGGCCTTCCAGCGTGCAACCCATCCGCTCATCGACATGTTGCGCTCGCTCGAAGCCGGATTCGCAAAATACAACGTCGACATCGAGTTGCAACGAAACCTGCGGGATGTGCTCGACCACAGCCTCAAGGTCGTCGAGCGTGCGGACTCGTTCAGGGCGGTTCTCGAGAATGCCCTGACCGTGCAGTCCACGCTCGTGATGCAGCGCCAGAACGAGGAGATGCGAAACCTCTCAGAGACCAGCATCCGCCAGGGCGACCAGGTCAAGAAGATCTCCGGATGGGCCGCCATCCTGTTCGTGCCGACCCTCGTCGCCGCCATCTACGGCATGAATTTCAGATACATGCCCGAACTCGAATGGACCTTCGGCTACCCGCTCGCCCTGCTGCTGATGCTCGGGTCGGCCGTGAGCCTGTATTTCGTATTCAAAAGGCGCGACTGGTTGTAGCGGCGTGTCGCTTCCGGCCACCTGCGGTAGCGTCCCTCACACTGGGGGTATGTCCGTGCGACACACTGCAGCCACCGAGGTCGAACAACAACTTGTGTTCGACCTGATGCGCGAGCGCCTGATCGATATGTTCGGTCCGGGTGGAAGCTTCCGCATCACAATGGGTCGCCCGGCCGCAGACGACGCATTTTTCGTCGCCACCGTCGCTGACACCATCGCCCACGAGGTCGCCACGGCATTCAACCCGGTCCGTCTCACCGAGGGTCGCCGGGTCGCAGAACCCACCCCCATGGCCGAGCACGAAAAGCTGTGGAAGCACATCGAGGGTGAGCTGGGAATCAAGACCACCGGCCCCGCTACCATCACGGCAGACGTCGATCGTCAGATCGCGATGGCGCAGCATCGTACCCTGCTCCACCACGCCGCCTAGTCCTGCACGGCAGCGGCATCCGCTCGTTTAGGCTGGTCTGATGCTGACAGTGGTTATCCCGTGGCGCGCGCAACCGACACGAATCCCCGCCCTCGACTCCGTGCGCACCTGGTATCTCGACGAGATCGGCGACGTCGATTTCGTGTTCGTCGACTCCCGCGACGAGATCTTCAATCTCTCGCAGGCTCGTAACACCGGAATCGCCTCGATCACCGACCCTGACCGGGTCGTCGTGGTCAACGACGCAGACACCATCCCCCAGCGGGAATCCCTACTGGAGGCGATCGCTGCGGCAGCGGACTCGGGGCGCGTGCACCTGCCGTATACCCGGTATCACTGGCTCGGGGCATCCGGTTCGGCCCAGCAGGCGGCGGGAACCGCCCTCGACGACTGCGAGTTCGAGCTGGTGCGTGGGGCTTGCTCCGGCGTGTACGTCACAACCCGGCGCACCTGGGAGAGCCATGGTGCTCAGGATGAGCGCTTCCGGGGCTGGGGTTTCGAGGATGCAGCCTGGTACCTCGCGCACTCGACCCTGCTCGGCGAACCTCCGCGTCGCTCGGAAGGCACGGTCTTCGCCCTCCACCACAAAGCCGAGGCCCGCGAAGGCGAGCACTATGACGCGAACGCCGCGCTGATGGAGCGCTACAGGGCCGCAGCGGGGGATGTCGATGCGATGCGAGTGCTGGTCGGGGAATCCTATTCAGACATGGCGTTGAACGCGCGAGCACTGCCCGGCGCCTGACGCAGGTTCAGCGCCAGCTCGTCCAGGCGTAACCGCGGAAGCGCGAGCGCACTCGCGATCGCTGCTTGGAGCTCGGCGACAGTCGCCTCGTTGGGCGCCAGCGCCACCCCGAAACCCTCTCGCTCGATCGCCTCAGCGCCTGCGAACTGGTCGGTCGAGAATGGCAGCACGACGAGGGGCACACCGAACGTCACAGCCTCCGTCACGCTGTTGTTGCCTCCGTGGGTGACAGCTGCCGCTGCGCTGCCGAGCAGCCTCACCTGGGGCAGGAACTCGCGCACCAGCCACCCGTCCGGCAGGTCGCCGAGGTCGCGCCGGTCGCCGGAGCCGAGCGCGAGAGCGACCCGGACCCCGACCGACTCCAGGGCGCGCACGACCTTCTCCGTGACGTCCGTCCGCACCGAAAGGAAGCTGCCGAAACTCACGTAAACGAACGGCTCGTCACTCGACGCCAGCCAGGCGTCGACCTCTGCGTCGGGGTTTTCCTCACGCACAGACGACCCGAGAAACACGTGTTTCGGCAGCGCCTGCTTTCTCGCGTCGTCGGCGAGCTCTTCCGGATAGTTCAGCATCAGCAGTTCCCCGTGCTCCGCAAAAGCATTCGCCGACGGTGTGGCAGAAGGATTCAGTTCGGCAAGGGCGGCATTCCATTCGGCGGTGAACGATTCGCTCACGCGGTCGCAAAGCTCGCGCAGAGCGCGGAGGTCGCCAGAACCCGGTTGGAAGGCGGCAGGCCAGGCCGGCGGGAATCCGTACACCTCGCCGGCGAGCGGCAGCGCGGATGGATGCCCCACCAGCACATCCGCGTACGAGATGCCCGCGGCATCCAGTGCAAGTCTCGAACTGAAGGCGAGGTGATCGACGATGATCGCGTCGGGCGCGACGGATTCGACGACCGCCTGTACCGCGCGCGCCACCCGTACCGGCTCCCACATGAAGTCGCTGAGCCGGGCCTCGGCCTGAAATGCGAGGGTGTCGACCATTCCGCGCCTGGTCGCATCGAAGAAGCCGCGCAGGGCGTCGTCTTCGCCCTGCGGCTGGTCTTCAGCCCTGATCACACCGGGGTTTGACCCTTTGCCGAGCTGGAGGTGCACCCTCTCGAAACCGAAGGATTCAACGATGGGGGCTATCGCCGGGCCCGTGGCCACGACGACACGCTCGCCGGAGTCTCGCCAGGCGGTGCCCAGAGTCGCCAGCGGAAGCAGGTGCGACGCGTAGTCGGGGCAAATGATGAGCAGCGTCACGATGTGGGCACGATCCACTCCCGGAGTCCGGCCTGGGCCGTGGACACGTCGCTGTAGACCTCGGCCAGCGATCGGGCCATCGCCTGGATCGTGAAGCTCTCCTCGACCGTGGCTCGCGAGAGGGCCGGGCGCTCGTCATCGGTCTCGGCAGAGGCGAAGTCGAGCGCGTCGACCATCGCCGCGCGCAGCAACTCGAGATCCCAGGTGGGCACGAGCAGTCCCGTGACGTTCTGCTGGACGTAGGTCGCGGGCCCGCCACCAGCAGGCGCGACCACGAAGAGCCCGGTCGCCATCGCTTCCAGCAGCGCGATGCCGAACTCCTCCTTCAGGCTTCCACAGACGTAGACACCTCGCGGTGCCGCGAGCCCTGGAACACCGAACCGGGCGGCGGCAACCCATCGCGCCGCTGTGTCGTTGGGCTGGTGGCCCGCGAGCAGCAGGCCGTGCTGCACACGGTTGTCGGCGGGGATGACCGCGTCCATCGCCGCGAGTTGCTGCAGTTCATCCGCTGACGGCGACTGCAGGTTTCCCCCGATCAACAGCAGGTTGGCGCGGTCGGCCAGCGGCCCGTTCGCCCAGGCCTCGACGATCGTCGCCATGCCCTTGACCCGGTGGAACCGGCCGACGCTGACCAGCAGCGGAAGGCCCCTGCGCCATTCCGGCAGGGCCTCGAGCAGGTCGCGCAGTTGCTCCAGCGGCTTCGAGCCCGGGAGGCCCGCCGCCAGGTCTGCGGCTTCGTCCACGGCGCGATCCACCACACCCATGTCGATGCCCTCCGGCACGATCGAATGCCGCTCCGGATGCGCGTTGATATCGATGCCGACGAGCTCGCGCATGTCGCTCTCGAGATTCGGCCTCGGAAACAGCACCGTGTGGTCGGCGTTCGCCGCCATCCGCTGCACGAGCCTGACCCTGAACCAGAAATGCTCGCGTTCGTCGACGTCGCCGAAGTTCTGCTGGGTGAGGGCGCCCGAGTTGTCGAGCGAATCGATGACGGCATGGGGGTCTGGAGCGACGGTGAACACGACGGGGATGTCGAGCTCCCGGGCGACATCGGCCGCGGCGAGGCTACCGACATCGGCCATCCTGAGGTGGAGCACATCGACGCCACCCGCGGCTCGCAGCAGCCTCCGGATGCCCCGCCGCACTGCGACACGCAGCGGCCAGGCGCTTGCGGACTGGATCGGCTCACTCAGGGTCGGGACGCGACCGTACACGTGTCCCGATGCCGTGGTCGCGATCTCGGACACGCTCGCCACGGCGTCTGTGGCGGTTCCCCGAGACAGGGTGATCACCCGCTCGACCCTGGTCGAGTCATCCGGTGCCGCAATGAGGGCGTCGCCCAGGCGCACGAGCAGTGTCGCGATTCCGCCGTTGTCGCCGCTACCCACCTGCAACAGATTGGCGTCGATATCGGCGTGCAGGAAAAGTTGCGCGACGGTCAGGACACCGGGATTCGCCTGGGCAGGCAATTCGGAGATATCGAACCGCGAGAGCTTCGCGACATCGGCGAGGTAGCTATCTGCTACTGCTGCCACACCATCGAGATAACTGACGATACGTGGATCGGGTCCGCGTTGCCCGAGGGCCGACACGGCGGCCACGCGCACGACCTCGAACTCGTTCTCGTCTGCCGCCATTCGCAGCAGTGGCGCGATAGTCATACCGCTGCGAACCAGCCCCAGGGTCTCGACGAGCCGGTACCGTGCATCTTCGTCGCGCACACCGAGGAGGGCGCCTTCGAGCCCGACGGCGATGATCTGCGGGGTCGAATGCGACCACTGCTCGAGGGTGCGCTGGGCGACCATCCCGCCGAATCCCCCGACGATCACGAGCCCGATCAGCCGGCTGACGGCGTCGACCTGGGGAAGTCGCGAGCAGAGCGCCCAGGCGGCATGCTCGCGCAGGAAG
The DNA here is from genome assembly GCF_014645015.1 of Salinibacterium xinjiangense. GTDB lineage: Bacteria > Actinomycetota > Actinomycetes > Actinomycetales > Microbacteriaceae > Rhodoglobus > Rhodoglobus xinjiangensis. The sequence continues at coordinate 554,730 of NZ_BMLC01000002.1, read as the reverse complement.
CCTTTCCGGCTCGACAGGAGCTTCGATATCGCCCGGTCTGCGTCTTCGTCGAAAATACCGGACAGGGCGTGCGTGGCGGCTATGGCGACGAGCTGGTTATCGTCGGCGATGGCTGCCTTCAAGACACGGATAGTCCTGACGCCGCCCTCGCGGCTGGCCTCGAAGGCGAGCTCATCGGCGAGCCGCATGGCATCCACGAGCCTGGTTGCGTGTCGAACAGAGTCGAGCGCGGTGAGAATACCCACGGTTCACTCCCCTCCCGGATGTCGGCCGTGCGGCCTGAATTGACAATGCATCTCGATGATATGCGTCCGAGACAGGGGAAAGGATGAGCTAACGTAAACGCGACCAAAAGGAGAATGGGTGCCACAGCGAATTGTCGTCATCGGGGATATCGGTGTCGTCGACGGAATGATCCACATCGGTGACGAAGCGATGTTCGAAGCGGCCGTCAACGCATTGCGGGAACGCGGAATCACCGATATCACGGGCATCTCGACGACACCCGCCGAGAGCGCGGAGCGGTATAACATCTCGGCCATCCGCACTATCGGGTGGCCAGGCTCCCGCGCCGATCGCGAGGAACGACTGGCCCGAGTCGTCGCGGCGGTGTCTACCCCGTCGACGCTGGATGCCGACGACCCCGCACACGAGGTCATCGCGGCAATCCGGGACTCGGATGGACTGGCCATCGCCGGAGGCGGCAACATGTCGACCCTCTGGCCGCACCACATTTTCGAGCGCACAGCGCTGGGTCGCATCGCCGTCGCCCTCGACAAGCCCGTCGTCGTCAGCGGCCAGACGATCGGGCCCGAGCTGGATGACGCCGACTCCGCCCTTGTGCGTAACCTGCTGGGCAGCGCCGAAGTGGTCGGGTTGCGCGAACCGAGTTCGTTTGCGCTGTGCGGGCGGCTGGGACTGACCGACCTCACCCAGACGATCGACGACGCCAGCTTCCTCGTCAGCGATGACGTGCCGGCCTCGTCGACCTACTGTCTCGTCAGCGTTGCCAGCCATGTCGGCGATGCCTCCCGGGCGGAGGTCGTGGTGGCACTCGCTGCACTGCTCGACACCGTTGCGACAGAGACTGGCCTCGAGATCGTCTTCTTCGCCCATTTCGGACCGCTGGATGGCCCCTCTCGCGGCGACGCCGTCATGCACGATGCCGTGATCGCCGCGATGGCCAGCCCGGCCAGGATCGTGCCGCCCGTCGATTCGGTGACGGGCGCCAGCCTGGCGAGGAAAGCCGCCATGGTCGTCAGTAGCCGGTACCATCCCGTGGTGTTCGCCGTTCCCGCCGGCGTTCCGACGATCGGGATCCCCGTCGACGGGTACACCGGCGTCAAACTGAGCGGAGCGCTCGGCAACTTCGGCCAGGACGGCCTGCTGGGCGTCGACGAACTGCTGGCGGGCAGGGGCGCGGCCCTGGTCGCGCGATTGTGGGCCGATCGTGACGTCATCCGCTCCGGAGCTGCCGCGCTGGCACCCAGCGCCCACGCCGCGTCATCTGCCTGGTGGGATCGCATCGCGGCGATTTTCGGTGCGACCCGCCCCTAGCGGCCCCTCAACTGGCGATCCATCAGATCTCTTGTAGACTGATGGGCAACAAGGGGAGTACTCCCGACTGCGGTCGGTCCGTCAATACGAATGCATCGTCGCGTTCCGGGCCGCCGGTTCTGAACTGATCTCTATCGATCGGTTCGGGCGGAGGAGACCTTGGCGCCACATTCACGCCAACCCTCCCTTGGAGTTATTTCATGCAGATCACACCCCTGACCTGGATTCTCACCATCGCGGTGACGATTCTCTTCTTCGTGTACGAATTCTTCGTCCACGTGCGCAAACCGCACGAACCCACCATTGGCGAATCGGCCCGCTGGTCGGTGTTCTACATCAGTCTCGCCCTGCTGTTCGGTGTCGGTATCGGCGTGGTTTCAGGGTGGACGTTCGGCGGTGAGTACTTCGCCGGCTACCTCACCGAGAAGGCACTCTCGATCGACAACCTCTTCGTGTTCCTGCTGGTGATGAGCGCGTTCGCTGTGCCGAAGGCCTACCAGCAGAAGGTGCTGATGATCGGCATCGTGATCGCGCTGATCCTGCGTGGTGGCTTCATCGCGATCGGCGCGACCCTGATCGAGAATCTGTCGTGGATCTTCTACCTGTTCGGTGCACTGCTGCTCTTCCTGGCCTACCGCCAGGCGTTCTCGAGCCATGAGACCGATCCGGCGAACAACCGGTTCATGCGGTTCGTGCGCCGCCACCTCTCGGTGACCGACGAGTATCACGGAGACCGGCTCACCGTGAAGAAGAACGGCAAGCGGTTCGTCACCCCGATGCTTCTCACGATCGTTGCGATCGGTTTCATCGACCTGATCTTCGCGGTCGACTCCATTCCCGCCATCTACGGGCTCACGAACGAGGCGTACATCGTGTTCACAGCGAACGCCTTCGCCCTGATGGGCCTGCGCCAGCTGTTCTTCCTCATCGGCGGACTGCTGCAGCGTCTCGTCTACCTGTCCCAGGGCCTCGCGGTCATCCTGGCCTTCATCGGTGTGAAGCTCGTCTTCCACGCGTTGCACGTAAACGAACTGACGTTCATCAACGGTGGAGAGCCGCTGCTGTGGGTGCCCGAGATTCCGATCTCGTTCTCCCTGCTGTTCATCGGCGCCACGATTGCCGTTGCGACCGTCGCGAGCCTGTTGAAGACTCGCAAAGACCGTCCAGACGCAGACACGCCTCCCGCCATCGATCCGTCCATCAAAAAGGAGTACTCGAATTGAGCATGTTCTCGAAGCTGACCGGCCTCGCACAGAAGGCACTCGACAAGTCCGGCTCGTCGAACCAGGGTGGCAACTCTGGCCAGACCGACTGGCGGGCAATCGTTCGCACGGCGGCAGGGGCGCTGACCGGCGACGGCCGCAATCCTGAGCCCGGCCGTCAGGCTGAGCCGTCCAACAGCTCCCCCGCCGCCCAGCCGGTCCAGGGCCGTAGCACCGTGCCCCCCGTGCCGGTCAGCGACGCGGATCGGGCCGCGATCGCCCGGTACGACTACCTGCTGCAGACTGCAGACCCGCACCAGGTAGAACTCGTGCACCGTGAGGCATTCGAACGGCTGACACCTGCGCAGCGAGATCAGATCCAGCAGCGGATGCACGCAGAACTGCCCGCACACGAACGACCGCGCACTTCTACCGCCGACGACCTCGCTCGAACCGCTGCGCGCACCGAGGCAAGCCGCCCCGGGCTCCTTCGGGGCCTCCTGGCGCGCGCTGGCGGTGGGGCCGGCCATGGCGCTGGTCGTGGCGCGCTTATCGGTGGAGCCGCAGCGGGAGCGGGCCTCGCAGCTGGCGGCGTTCTCACCGCGGTCGCCGGCGGAGCCATCATCAGTTCCGTCGCTGGCCCCCTTCTGGAGCAGGCGGCGAATATCGGAGTCGACTTCGAGTCCCTCGCGAGCGGCATCAACCTGGAGTCCATCGCCGGAGGCGTGGATCTTGGGGGCCTCAGCGGGGGCGTGGACGAGCTTGCGACCAGCGCCGGCGATACGGTCTCGGGGCTCGGTGACCAGGTGAGCGAGCTCGGATCCGGCTTCACCCTTCCCGGGCTGGACGACCTCTTCGGGCGATGAGCAGCCGGCAGGTTTCCGCTGATACGCAGCTGGATGCGAGGTCGAAACCGGGCGCGCTCTAGACCGAGACGTGCCCGGGACGTCGGCACACAACAGCCGCGACGGTCACTGCGGGACATGCGGGATATGCGGGATATGCGGGACATGCAATCATTGCTGTCCCGGCAGTGACGTATGTACCGTTGACATCGTAGGGACGATGGAAGAGCAAAACCGTCCGGACTGACGCTGCCACCGCTGAAGAACCCCCACGATGAGCGCCCAGCGCCAAACGGGGAGCATTCCTCCTGGCCGGGTGCCCAGGGTGCCGAACGCGACACAGGTCATGTCAACAGTGCCCGGATGACCACCATGGCAGGCCCCATGAGATGCGCTGTGCCCATGGCCGAACCTTTCAATGAAAATATTTCGGTTCAGACCAGTTGAACGAAAACGCGGTGTCTATCGTCGCACTCTCAGGCGGTGACCGGTGTCAACCCGAGCGCTCTGGCCCGACGGGAACGCCGCATGGCGACCACCGCCAGCAGTGTGCTTGCCGCGCCGAATATGAACAGGATCACGGCAGCGGAGACCACCGTCACTGCGCTCCCACCCGCGACGATGCCCTGTATGCCGCTCACGGCATAGGTGAGGGGCAGCAACGGACTGACCGCCTGGTACGGCGCTGCCAGGGCCTGGATCGGGTAGATTCCGCCCGTCGAGGTCAGCTGCAGGGCCAGCAGGAACAGCGAGATCACAAGCCCTCCGCGACCGAATGCCGTCGTCAGCAGGTAGTGGAACGCGGTGAAAGCGAGGGCGATGAGCAGCGAGAATCCGAGTGTCGCCGGAAGTAGGCTCCAGCCAACCCCGAGTGCACCGTGCAGCAGGCCGACGAGAAGCACAGCCTGCGCCGCGGTGACGATGGCGGCTCGACCGAGCGTTGCTGAGACGAGGCGGCCACTGCGAGCGGTCGACGCGAGAGCTCGGGTTGTGACCGGGCGCATCACCAGGAACACCGCGAGAGCTCCGACCCACAGGCCCAGCGGAATGAAGAACGTCGCCACCACCTGGCTGAGGTTCGACACCGGGTTGGCGGTCGATACCGAGAGGGTAACGGGGTCGGCCACAATTTCGGCCATGGATGCCGCGGTGCCAGGGTCAGCGGCAGGCACAGCATCGGCACCGGACTGCAGCCCCGTGGCGAGGTCTGTGGCACCGGTGGCGAGTCCAGTCGCCCCGCTCACCAGCGCGGGCCCGCCTGCACTCAACTGTGCGGCCCCGTCTGCGCTCTGGGAGATGCCGTATTGCACACCCTCGATGCCCGAGGTCGCCTGGGAACTCAGTGTCGAGCCGCCGGCCGCGGCTCCAGCGAGCTTGTCGGCGATCGCCCGCAGCCCGCCCGAGATGGCGGGGTCGACGGTCGGGTTGGCCTCGATGGCCGGGGTGAGCTGCGACAATGCGCCCGAGAGCTGGGACACCCCTCCCGTGTAGCTCGCGATACCGTCGGTGAGATCGATGAGCCCGTATGCACCATCCCGGAGATCGTCCAGGCCACCGGCCAGCGACCCGACTCCTGCGGTGTATTCGCCGAGCCCACTGGAGAGGGACGTCGCGCCCATCGATAGCTGGGTGGCGCCCTCGGCCGCGGTTCCGAGCGAGGTTCCAAGGTCACCCAGACTCGCGTAGATGCCGCCGATGTACTGGGCGGTGATGGTCTTGCCGAACGTGTCTGTCATCGTCTGGCCCACGACCTGCGCAACCGATCCGGTCAGGTAGCTGTGGGAGTCGTCGGTGCGGATCGAGATGTCCGCCTGCTGCGGTGTGGCACTGGAGAGCGACAGGATCGACGTCGAGAAGTTGGACGGCACAGTGAGCACGGCATACACCTCGCCCGCGTCGAGAGCTGCCGCGGCATCCTCAGCATTGGTAATCGTCCAGTCGAAACCATCGGCGCCGGTGAGTTCGGTGACCAGGAGTCGACCGGCGAACACCGGTGTCTCTGTGCCATCGGGTGCCGTGGTGTTCTGCAGGGTGTCATCGTTCACGATGGCCACCGGGATGCTGTCGAGCGACTTCTCCCCCTGGCCGAGCGCCCCGACGAACAGTCCGGTGAAGGCGAGGGGGATCAGGACAACGGCGGCGAGGCCGACGCGGCGCCACGCTCGAGTAGTGGTCGTCATCGGACGACTCCTTCCGTGCTGAGGTGGCGGGATTCAGGGAGGTCGAGTGGCTCCGAGAGATCGATGTCGACGTGCTTCCTGCCGCCCGTCGCGTTCGCGAACGATGCGGTGCGACCGAGTCGCGAGGCCGGTGGTGTGCCGATGACGATCACTGTCGTCGCGCTCGCCAGGGAACACACGGCAGCGACGAACGCGGCTTCATCGCGGGGGTCGGCAAACGCGTCGAGCTGGTCGAGCATGACCACCGTCGGTCGCTCGGCGATGGCCACAGTCGCGAGTGCGACAGCGCGCTCGAGCTGCGGCAGGCCGACCAGCGTGCTGTCCCGCTGGACTTCCCTGCGACCCTCGCCCAGCACGGCATTCATCCTGTCGAGCCAGCGCTGTGACTGCCTGGTGATCGTGAACATGCGGTACCAGGGCTGGGTCAGTTCCAGACGTTCGTCGAGGAGCTCCCCGACCGTGACACCCGACTCGGAACTCTGGCTTCCGCCGATGTCGGCCAGCGCCACGATCGCGCGCACCGCTGCAGCTTCCGACGGAAGTGGATGCCCGCCCACCTGTGCCTGTCCCGACAGTGGCTCGAGCCTCCCGGCCAGGGTCGCGGCCAGCCGTCGACGATCCATGGCGTCACCGCTGGCGGTCACCACGGAACCTTCGGCCACCGAGATCGTGAAGGGTCCGACGCTGTCGTCCGCTGAACCGACGACGAGGTTGTCAGCACTCAGCACCGCCGTGGTTCGTGCAGCCCAATCGAGGGAGTGCTTGTGTTCGCGCAACTGCTCACCCTCGATGTCGAGCATCGGCAGTACGCGACCGAGCCAGCGGGGCATCCACCATGCAGCATTGCCGAAGAGGGTCATGAGCGCGGGCACGAGCGTCATACGTACCAGGAACGCGTCGAGCGCGATGCCGACCGCGAGGCCCAGGGCGATGCCCTTGATGGTCCCGCTGCCTTCGGGCACGAAGGCGAAGAACACGAAGAACATGATGAGGGCCGCGGCCGTGACGACCCGGGCACCGTTGGCGAACCCGGTACTGACCGAGTGTCTTGCGTCGCCCGTCTTGACGTACTCCTCCCTCATCCCTGAGACGAGGAACACCTCGTAGTCCATGGCCAGGCCGAACAGTACGGCCATCAGGATGATCGGCATGAAGCTCAGGATCGGGCCGGGGTTCTCGACGTGCAGCAGTTCGGAGAACCAGCCCCACTGGAAGATGGCGACCACGATTCCAAACGACGCGACGACGGAGAGCAGGAACCCGAGGGCCGCCTTGATCGGCACGAGCACCGACCTGAATACGGCGATGAGCAGGATGATCGACAGCCCGACCACGATGAGTCCGAATGGCACGAGAGCGTTTGTCAGTCGGTTCGAGATGTCGATGCCGATGGCGGTGGCACCGGTCACGAAGATCGGGGTGTCGTACTGCGATTCGATGATCGGGCCGAGTTCCCTGATCGCCTCGACGAGTTCCTTGGTCTCGACCGCGTCGGGGGCGCTGGAGGGGGTCACCTGCAGGATCGCGGTGTCGAGGCCCTCATCCGGGATGCCCTGCGAGACGAACGCGACATCCGGCAGGGTCCGCAGGTCATCAGCAATCGAGCCGAGATCGCCCAGGATGTCCGTGGTCTGGGTGATGTCGACAGCGACGATGAGCGGTCCGTTGTAGCCGGCGCCGAAGCCGTCGCTTACGAGATCGTACGCCTCGCGCTGGGTGGAGCCCGCGGGCTCTGACCCGCCATCCGGCAGGTTCAGGTCGAGGCTCAACGCGGGGATGGCGAGCGTTCCGAGAATGCCGATCACCGCGATGGTGGCGAGGATCGGATGCTTCATCACACCCTTGACCCAGCGCATGCCCATGGTCTTCTGCTGGCCGGGCTCTGCATTGGCGCGCTTCCACGACCGGGAGCCGGTCTTCGGCGCGAGGCGGCCCTTAGCAAGCCCCAGGAACGCTGGCAGCAGGGTGGTGGCTACCCCGATCGCAATGAGCACCGCGACGGCGGCGCCCACCCCCATGACGCTGAGGAACGGGATGCCGACGACAAGCAACCCGAGCAGTGCGATGATGACGGTAATCCCTGCGAAGACCACGGCACTGCCCGCAGTACCGACGGACATCGCCGCCGACTCCTCGGGGTCTTCGCCCCTGGCCAGCTGGGTTCGATGCCGGGACAGGATGAAGAGCGCGTAGTCGATCCCGACCGCGAGGCCGATCATGAGCGCCAACAGTGGAGCCGAGCTCGACACTGTCGTGAACGCCGAGAGCGAGATGATCGCGCCCATGACGATCCCGACGCCGATGAGGGCGCTGATCAGGGGCATTCCTGCTGCGAGCAGCGAACCGAAGGTGATGAACAGCACGACCCCGGCAAAGAGCACGCCGAACACCTCGGTGACGGTGATGCCGACCGTGTTGTCCTGGAAGACCTGGCCGCCGAATTCGACCCTGAGCCCATCACCCTGGGCAACACCGGCGGTCGCTTTGAGGTCGGCAATCGTCTGCTCTGAGACCTCGGCTGAGGAGCCGACCAGTTGCACCCTGATGATCGCCATGTTGCCGTCATTGCTGATGGCGTCTCCTGCGTATTCGCTGAACGGGCTGAGGGCGGAGTCGACTCCTTCGACGTTTCCGATGGTGGTGACGAGGTTCTCGATGCCAGCCTTTTCATCGTCGATGGATGCCCCGGCCGGGGCCACGACGACGGCTGTCGCGCTAGCCCCGGCGACGGAGGGGAACACGGCTTCGAGGCGGTCGAGCGCATCCTGCGATTCGGTGCCGGGAATGACGAAGGATTCCTGCGTCTGGCCGCCGAGGGCGATGCCACCGCCCAGCACTCCGACGATGAGCAACAGCCACACCCCGAGAATGCGCCAGGGACGCCGGTACGCGAAGCGGCCGAGCCGGTAGAGGAGAGTTGCCATTGGTGACCCCAGGGTGGTTTCGAGAGTGACTATCGGGTGAGGATCAGCGGGTGCTGATCGGTGCGAGCAGTTCGCTCATGATGGAGATGAGAGCAGCCCTGGTCTCATCGGCGGGAAATTCGAGGCCATAGGTGGATGCGGTGCACAACATGTACGCAGCCCCACCGAGGGCAATACCGAAGCGCATGTTCTCTTCGACGGATTGCGAATTCTGGGAGAAGAATTGCGCGAGCCGAACCACCAAGGCGCTCCCGCGCTCGATCACAGGGACATCGACCAGGGAGGGCCCCTGGTTGATGAACATGTTGACCTCGAGCCGGTACATCAGCAGGAAATCGACGAAATCCTCGAGGAACCGCTGGCGGTCTCCGAGGCTCCCGATGGTCTCCAACGGCGCGAGCACGGTCTCCATCTGGTCGATCGCGGGGCTGATCGCGGCCTCGAGCAATTGCTCCTTGGATGTGAAGTGGTACAGCACGCTCGATTTCGAGACTCCGGCAAGCTCAGCGATGCGCTGGAGCGAGGTCGCCGAGTAGCCCGCAGAGGTGAATTCCGCGAGCGCGATGACGCGCAGTTCATCTTGGGTAGACATGGATTCGAGAATAGCTGACCGATCGGTCAGCACTTTCAGAATCGTTTATCCTGTCAGCTAATTTCCAGTTCACCGCGCCTCCCCTGGGCCAGCATCACTGCCGCGACCGGGACCAGCAGCACGACACCGGCATCGAGGGACAGGAAGACGGCGACGACGATCAGTCCCCCACCGAGAATCGATGTCTTCCCAGTGGCCGGAATCACCCGAAGCGCGCACCGGGGTGAACCGAGTACCGTTGAAGAAAAGCTTCGGAGGCACAGTGCGAAAGTTCCTGTTCAACACGACCCTTCTCAGCGCCGTCGTCGGCGGCTGGGGCACATTGCAGTCGACTCGCAAAGGTCCCCGTGACTGGCGGCTCATCCTGATGTGGATCAGCTGGGGCGCGACCGTCGCGATCGCGATCGGCACCATCGTCAAACAGGCTAACGGCGACGACGAACTGGAAGACTAACCGTGTTCGATAACTTGTATGGCTGGGATGCACTCAACTTCGTCACGACGCTCGTCGGCGGCCTCATCTGCTTCTTCCTGATCCTCGTCGCCGCAGCCCTGGTGTTCCTGCTCGTTAGATTCCTGCTCGTAGCGACCGTCGCAGCGAAGATCTACGTGGTCAAGAACTCCCCCGTGACACTGGCACCAGCAGCCGCTGCGCCTGCGCCAGCAGCGCCTGCGGGGCCCGCTCCCGCCACCCCCACATTCAAAACCCCGGAGACCACCGCCACTGTGACCTCGACCACCGCCCCCGTCACGTCACCCGGGAATACGGCGCCCACGCAGAAGTACCCCGTCACGAAATCGGCGGCAGTCGTCCCTCCCGCCTCGGCACCTGAGGACACGGCGCCCACGGCGAAGTACCCGGTCACGAAACCGGCGACAGTCGTGCCCCCCGTGACCACGTCTGAGGACACGGCGCCCACGGAGAAACTCCCTGTCAGGAAACCGGCGGCAGCCGTCCCTCCCGTCATGAAATCAGCCACCAAGCCGCGCGTTCCGCGCACCCCGCGTAATCCTCCGGCTCCTCCGGCGGACTGACGGGATAGTCTCGTCCACCAGCGTGCTGGCCTAGCGTCGTGCGGACGCGTCGTGCGGCAGCTCTCGGGCTCGTGAAGCGATATCCGGTGGGATCTCCGGGCATGACAAGATCGACCTCCCGCTCGAGATCGACGATGCGACAGTCACGATGCACCGAGGGTCACGGGGATGCCGAGTGCCCTGAAAATCGATCCGCCCGGGGCTGGCGTGCTGCTGACGTTCGAGTCATTGTCCGCCTCGCAGCAGAAGGCGCTCCTCGCCCCGCGGGAGGCCGCGAAGACGGATGCCACGCGGGGCAAGAATCTCGCGGCGGCAGCAGAAGCGGAACACTCGGCGGCTCCTGCCGGGTGATCCAGAAGATGTCAGCCGAGGAACGCCCTCAACAGCGCGGCCGAACCTGCCAGGTGCTCGCTCATGGCGTCGCCAGCGCGGTCGGGGCTGCCGGTCAGGATAGCCACCACGATCGCCTCGTGCTGCTCGTTCGAGTGCGCGATATTGCGCGCGAGTAGCGGAATCCCGTCGAGCAGCTCATTGACGTGGGTGCGGTTGTCGGCCAGCAGCGGCACGAGCGAGGGGCTCCCCGTGAGCTCGGCAATAGTCAGGTGAAGCCGCGAATCGAGCCTGCGGTAGTCGTCGACCGCGGCCGTGCTCACCTCTCCGAGGCGCGTCCAGAGTAGTTCACGATCGACCGCCCCCAGCTCGCGGGCGGCAGCCGCACGAGCAGCTCCGACCTCGAGGATGTCACGCAGGCCGAGCACGTCGTCGATCTCGGCCTGCGTCGGCGGCGCTGCATCCGGAACCTCGCGCTCCGGGAGGGGGTCGTTGACGAACGTGCCACCATACCGACCACGCCGGGAGACGAGATATCCGGCCTCGGACAGGGACTTGATCGCTTCACGAACCGTGTCACGACTGACCGAGAATCGGGTGGCCAACTCGCGCTCGGGCGGCAGCGCTCCCCCGGGTTCGACGATGCCGAGCCGGATGGTCTGCAGCAGTCTCGCGACGGTGTCCTCGAACGCGTTGCCCCCGCGAACGGGCCGGAACAGCACGCCGTCCGCGAGCCCGGCTGGCGCGAGATCACTCATTCGAGGCCACCATGGTGGATCACAGCGGCGTGACGTATGCCGAGCTGATGCCACCGTCGACGAGGAACGTCGAGGCGGTGATGAAGCTCGCGTCGTCGCTGGCCAGGAACGCGACAGCGGCCGCAAGCTCCTCGGGCTCGGCGAACCGGCCCTTCGGGATGTGCACGAGTCGCCTCTGTGCGCGTTCGGGGTCGCTCGCGAACAGCTCCTGCAGCAGGGGCGTGTTCACCGGTCCGGGGCAGAGCGCGTTGACGCGGATGCCCTGCCGAGCGAACTGCACACCGAGCTCCTTCGTCATCGCGAGCACGCCGCCCTTCGAGGCCGTGTACGAGATCTGCGAGGTGGCCGAGCCCATCACCGCGACGAACGAGGCGGTGTTGATGATGGATCCGCTCTGCTGCGCCACCATGTGCCTCAGCGCGGCCCTCGAGCACAGGTACACGCTCTTCAGGTTCACGTCCTGCACGCGATCCCACGCCGGCAGCTCCGTGGTCTCGATGGAGTCGTCGTCCGGCGGCGAGATGCCCGCGTTGTTGAACGCGATATCCACTGAGCCGTAGGTGGCGGCGGTGGTGTCGAACAGGTTGTTCACCTGGGCTTCGTCGGTGACATCCACCTGGATGAACAGGCCACCGATCTCCGCCGCTGCGGCCGTGCCGGCCTCGGTATTGAAGTCCCCGATGACGACGATCGCGCCCTCAGCGGCAAAACGGCGCGCTGTCGCGAATCCGATGCCTCCGGCGCCGCCGGTGATGACGGCGACTTTTCCTTTGAGCCGCTGGGTGAGGTCGATGGGAGTGATGGCCATGGGAATCCTTCGCTAGACGCTGTGTTAGTCGGTGCTGATGAAGACGTTTTTGGTTTCGGTGAACGCCGCTGCGGCATCAGGGCCGAGCTCCCGGCCGAGGCCGCTCTGCTTGAACCCACCGAATGGAGTGGAGTAGCGCACCGAGGAATGCGAATTGACCGAGAGGTTGCCACTCTCGATGCCCCTGGAGACCCGGATCGCGCGGCCGACATCCCTCGTCCAGATCGAGCCGCTCAGGCCGTAGACGCTGTCGTTGGCGAGTGCGATCGCGTCGGCTTCGTCGTCGAATGGCAGCACCGTCACGACCGGGCCGAAGATCTCGTCGGTGACCGTGCGGTCCCTGCGTGATTCGGGCAGCAGCACCGTCGGCGCGAACCAGAAGCCCGGTCCGGTCGGCGCGCTTCCGCGGAACGCCACCTGCGAGTCATCCGGAATGTAGGAACTCACCGAATCGAAGTGCGTCTTCGACACGAGCGGGCCCATCTCCGTCGCCTCGGCAGTGGGGTCGCCGACGACGACGCCTTTGACCGCGGGCTCGAGCAGTTCGAGAAACCTGTCATAGACGCTGCGCTCGACGAGGATTCGCGACCGGGCGCAGCAGTCCTGTCCGGCGTTCTCGAACACGGAATACGGCGCGGTCGCTGCGGCCTTCTCGAGATCGGAATCGGCGAAGATCACGTTCGCACTCTTGCCACCGAGTTCGAGCGTGACCGCCTTGACCTGCTCCGCGCATCCGGCCATGACCTGCTTTCCGACAGCGGTCGAACCGGTGAACACGATCTTCCGCACGCTCTCGTGGGTGACGAAGCGCTCGCCCACCACCGATCCCCGGCCCGGCAGCACCTGGAACAGCCCGTCGGGAAGCCCGGCCTCGAGCGCGAGCTCGCCGAGACGGATCGCCGTCAGCGGCGTCCAATCTGCCGGCTTCAGCACGACGGCGTTACCGGCCGCGAGCGCCGGCGCGAAGCCCCAGCTGGCGATGGTCATGGGAAAGTTCCACGGCACGATGACGCCGACGACGCCGAGCGGCTCGAGGAAGGTCACGTCGAGCCCGCCAGCGACGGGAATCTGCTTGCCGAGCATCCTCTCTGGCGCCGCCGAATAATAGGTGAGCACATCGCGGACATGCCCGGCCTCCCAGCGAGCCTGCGTGACGGGATGCCCTGAATTGGCGACCTCGAGCGCTGCGAGCTCCTCCACGGCACCGCCCACGGCGCTCGCGAAGTCGCGCAGTGCTCCGGCGCGGGCCGCAGGAGCCAGCGCTGCCCACAGTTTCTGCGCGGCCACGGCACGGGCGACGGCGTCATCCACGCCCTCGACCGTCGTGTGTTCGACCTCCCGGATCTGGGCCTCGGTTGCGGGATTGACGAGAATGGAGCTGCTCACATCGAGCCTTCCTGTCGGGCGATGCTGTACTCGCGAGCCGCCAAGACGAGCCCCTCGAACAGCCTGATATCGTCGGAATCCTGCTCAGGATGCCACTGCACAGCCACTCCGAAACGGAGGTTCGGCAGCTCGACAGCCTGCACGGTTCCGTCGTCTGTGCGCGCGGTGACGACCAGCCCGTCCGCCACGCGATCGATCGACTGGTGGTGGTAGGACTTGCCGATGACCGCCCCGCCGATAAGGCCGGCGATGTGGCTGTCGGCATCCACCAGCACATGGTTGTCGACGAACACCCCACCGCCGGCGTTGTAGCGCTCAGAGCCGATCACGTCCGGCAGGTGCTGGTGCAGGGTGCCACCGAGAGTCACATTCAGCATCTGTGCACCGCGGCAGATCCCGAGAAAAGGGAGGTCCCGGGCGATAGCGGCCGTCAGCAGGCCGTCTTCCCACGCGTCACGGTCACGGCGCGGTTCGTCAGTCTCAGCATGAGCCGCCTGCCCGTAGCGCGCCGGGTCGACGTCTTTGCCGCCGCTGATGATGAGTCCGTCGAGTCCGTCAAGCACTCGGCCCGCGATGGCGGCATCGACGGCCTGGGGCGGTAGCAGCACGGCGATGCCACCGGCGCGATTGACCGCATCGAAGTAGACCTTCGGGAGGAAGGCAGCGGGCACATTCCAGACCCCTGTCTGCGACTGCTCGAGATAGGTGGTGAGGCCGATGACCGGCGCGGTCGGTCGACTAGAAGCGTTCAAAGCCGCGCACCCTCTCCCAGTCGGTGATGGCGGCATCGAATGCGGCCTGCTCGACTCTCGCGTTGTTCAGGTAGTGCTCGACGACATCGTCGCCGAACGCTTCGCGTGCGACGGCGGACTGGGAGAACAGCTGGGCGGCGTCCCGCAGGGTGGTCGGAACCCGGGGAGCATCGGATTCGTAGGCGTTCCCCTCGAAGATCGGCTCGAGTTCGAGTTCATGCTCGATGCCGTAGAGCCCGCCAGCGATAAGCGCCGCAGTGGCGAGGTATTGGTTGACGTCCCCTCCGGGAACGCGGTTCTCCACCCTCAGCGACCGGCCGTGGCCGACCACGCGCAGGGCACAGGTGCGATTGTCGAGCCCCCAGGCGACGGCGGTCGGGGCGAAGCTCCCGGCGACGTAGCGCTTGTACGAGTTGATGTTGGGGGCGAAGAACAACGTGAGTTCCCGCATGGTCTTCAGCTGGCCGGCAATCCAGTGCTCCATCAGTTTCGAGAAGCCGTGGGGGCCGTTCTCATCAGCCATGACGGCCTCGCCATCCTTGCCGACGACGGAGAGATGGATGTGACAGGAATTACCCTCACGCTCATTGAACTTCGCCATGAAGGTCAGGGACTTGCCGTGCTTATCCGCGATCTCCTTCGCGCCGTTCTTGTAGACGGAGTGGTTGTCGCAGGTGCCGAGCGCATCGGTGAACCTGAAGCCGATCTCCTGCTGGCCGAGATTGCACTCGCCCTTTACGCCCTCGCAGTACATGCCGGCGCCGTTCATCGAATTGCGGATGTCGCGGAGCAGGGGTTCCATGCGCGTGGATGCCATGAGCGCGTAGTCGATGTTGTAGTCGCTGGCAGGCGTCAGAGCCTCGTACTTCTTCTTCCACGCATCCCGGTATGTGTCGTCGAACACGATGAACTCCAGCTCGGTCGCCGCGAATGGCGTGAGCCCCTTCTCGGCGAGCCTGGCGATCTGGCGCTTCAGCACCTGGCGCGGATCGGGCGGCACGGGTGTGCCATCGAGCCAGGTCAGGTCGGCGGTCACGATCACCGTTCCCTCGAGCCAGGGGGCGCGGCGCAGGGTGTCCATATCGGGCATCATCGCCATGTCGCCGTATCCACGCGCCCAGGACGAGATTTCGTAGCCGTCAACGGTGTTGTTCTCGACATCGACAGCGAGCAGGTAGTTGCAGCACTCTGCTCCGTGCTCGGCGAACTCTTCCAGGAACAGGCGCGCAGACACGCGTTTGCCGACGAGTCGACCCTGCATGTCGGTGAACGCGATGATCACGGTATCGACCTCATGTGCCGAGACCGAGGCCCCGAGTTCTTCTATCGAAAGGTTGCCCGTATGTGGCGTCGACGTCATCGATTGCTCCTCTGAACTTGCCGGCGGGCGCCTAACCCGACCATTACACCACAGCCGATCCGACGAGTGCTCGCCTAATGTAACGCGTATTTAACATCCAAAGGTAGACACCCGGTACCAATAGAGGCCAAGCTCTCGGATAAGCGCAGACGCCGTCGTCTGGTTGGCGTTGCGCACCCGATCCAGCTCTGGAAGGACAGTAATGGCAGACAGCAGGAGTGTCTCAGGCGTCAGCTACACCACGGCCGGCGATGGCTACTTTGAGAAACGCCGACTCAAGCGAAGCGCCGGGATCTGGGGCCTGTGGGGCCTGGCAGTTGCTGCCGTCATCTCCGGCGACTTCTCGGGCTGGAATTTCGGTGTCGCGTACGCCGGTTTCGGCGGGATGCTCATCGCTTTCGCCATCCTCGTGGTCATGTACTACGGCATGATCTTCAGCATCGGGGAGATGGCGGCAGCCCAGCCTCATACTGGCGGTGCGTACTCGTTCGCTCGCTCAGCGATGGGGCCATGGGGAGGCTTCGTCACCGGGCTCGCTGAAACCATCGAGTATGTGGCAACGACCGCGGTAATCGTGTACTTCTCAGCGTCATACGCTGACGGCATCACCTCGGTACTCCTGGGCGTTTCCCTGCCAACCTGGGTCTGGTGGCTCGTCCTCTATGCCGTGTTCATCGGCCTCAACACCGCTGGTGCCGCTATCTCCTTCAAGTTCGCCATCGTGGTGTCGATCATCTCCATCGTCATCCTCCTAGTCTTTTCCGCGATGGCCGCTTTCTCGGGCCAGTTCAGCTGGGACAAGGTCTTCGACATCGTCCCCGATCCCGGGCAGTCAGCTTTCCTGCCACACGGAATCGTCCCGATCCTCTTCGCGCTGCCGTTCGCGATGTGGTTTTTCCTGGGCATCGAAGAACTGCCGCTGGCGGCCGAAGAGTCGCATGACCCTGTGCGCGACATTCCGCGCGCCGGCATCATCGCTCGCGGAACGCTCATCGTCACCGGCCTTCTCGTGCTGTTCCTGAACACGGGCGTTGTCGGATCGCAAGCGATCGGCTCCGCTGGCGAGCCGCTCCTGGACGGGTTCAGGGCGATCGTCGGCGACCAACTCGCGGCGGTGCTCGCCCTGTTTGCCCTCATCGGGCTGCTCGCCTCGCTGCAGGGAATCATGTTTGCGTACGGTCGAAACATGTACTCACTCTCTCGCGCCGGCTACTACCCGAAGTTCCTGTCGCTTACCGGCAAGCGCCAGACGCCCGGGATCGCGCTGCTCGTCGGTGCGGTGATCGGCTTCATAGCGCTGGTGCTCGTCGACTCGCTCGGTGGCGCTGCCGGAGTCGCTGGAGCGATCGTGCTCAATATCGCCATCTGGGGCGCGGTGATCGCCTACGCGCTACAAATGGTCTCGTTCGTGATCCTGCGAAAGAAGTACCCGAACGCGAAACGCCCGTACAAGAGTCCGTGGGGAATCCCGGGTGCTGTCATTGCGGGCGTGCTCTCGATCGCGATCTTCTTCGGCTTCTTCATCAACGAGCCCGCTCGACCGGCGATCGTTGCGATCGCGGTCGTGTACGCAGTGATGCTCGCCCTCTTCGCGCTCATCGGGCGGCACCGTCTCGTGCTCTCCCCCGAGGAGGAGTACGCCCTGAGTGGTGGCCTTCACGGCGACCCGCAGGCCGAGGGATACGACGCCATGGAGTCAGAGATGTTCGACCCTGCCGCGAAGACGGGACCGGGCACAACCACCTAGTCGCTGCACTACAGGACTAATCGCTGCTCAACAGAATGGCCCCGGATGCGGAATCCGGGGCCATCCTCGTTGCCGGGGGGACTTTCGGCCCTGCCGGCGGTCACGGGTCAGCGACAGGCTTCGGCTATGGAAACTCTCTTGACCATCCTCCACGTCACCGCTGGCGTCTTCATCGTCGGGCCGATGGCGATCCTCCCGATGATCGGTCTTCGTGCCATTCGCTCGGGTAGCGCCGATCAGGTCGCGAGCATCGCAAGGTCGACGAGATTCTTCTCATGGCTATCCCTCGTCGTTGTAGTGACCGGCTTCCTGCTCGTGTCGTTCGTCGATCCGGAGGACCAGCTCACGATCGGCACGCCCTGGCTGCTGGCCTCGATCATCCTCAACGCTGTGGCGGTGGTGGTGAGCCTCTCACTGGTTGCGCCGCTGCTCAGCCGGGCTGGCTTTCACCTCGCGGACGGGACCACTGCAGATGCCAGGGTGTACGGCCGGATTGCCGGATTGTCGGGTCTGGTCACCCTGCTTCTCGTGGCCGTCGTCGTGCTCATGGTGTGGCGTCCATGACGCCGTCGAGGCCGGAATTACGCACGACTTCGTCCTCACAGTTGTGTCTTTTGTGATGGGAATGTAACTTTAAGGGTCCCGTTTAGACGCTTCGGCCCCGGTCGCAGCAAAACGGTCGTCAGTGCCACCGGTTACCGAGCCCGCCACAAGCGGTCGCAACCAGGGTGGCGAAACATGGTTTCAACTGACGGTGTCCATCCCGGGCGCACGCAAACCCGAAACGAGATTCGTGAAACGAACACTGACAATCTGCGCCGTCGCTGCGCTGGTCATGGGTGCAAGTATCCCCACCTCAGCTCTCCCCGGATCCCCGCAGGTGGCCTTCGCCGAGGCTGGAGCCGCGTCGAACGCGAGTGCTCGCACGGCAGACCCGCAGGCCCTCGTCGCATCGGCGGCAATATCCGCGCCGGCCGCCCGCGACGGCTTCAGCATCACAGACCCGCCGCCACCTCCACCACCGCCTGAGCCCATCGCTGTTCCGCAGTTCACCGTCGCCTACTCCAACGTGACAGGCAAGCTCGCCGTGTGGCCAGCCTCCGGCGGCGTCAACGACGGCTTCGGCTACCGCGGTTCGGAGTTCCACGGTGGAATTGACATCATGGCTGGCTACGGCCAGCCGATCGTCGCAGCATCACCCGGTGTCGTCAGCGCTGTCTCACAGGATGGCGGCTGGGGCCAGTACGTGCAGATCGACCATGGCGGCGGCGTCACCACGCTGTACTCCCACATGATCACCGGTTCCCAGCTCGTGTCTGCGGGCCAGGCCGTCGAAGCAGGCCAGATGATCGGATCAGTCGGAGACACCGGGTACGTGACTGTCGCCCACCTCCACTTCGAGGTCTGGGTGAATGGCTCGAAGACCGACCCGGCGCCGTGGCTGCCGTAGCCTGCTCTGACTCAGAAGTAGGTCGTGACGATGTCGACCACCGTCGGATCGTCGACTCCTGAATCGTCGATCACCGGGATGGCGCGCCACTTGTCGAACGCTGTGCACGGGTGTGACAGTCTCATTTTGAGCACGTCCCCGATGGAAAGACCTTCACCAGTCACGGGGAGGTAGGCATGCTGGTCGTTGACCCTGTCGACGCGGCCGAAGCTGGTGGCGGGCAGGCCGAGGTCATAGGGAAAGTCCCGCTTGCCACCATCGAGAATTGCCAGCGTCGGCTCTGGCCGAGAAAGCACGCGCGCCCAGCCGTGCACGGCCGATCGCAGTTGCGGTAGAGGCGTGAGCGCGCCATAGAAGCCCTCATCCTGAAGTTGGTACGCACCCGATCGCAGGATGACCGTGGCCCTGTCGCTCAACGGCGCGAGTGCGTCGCCGACCAGGTCGAAGAACGCGCTGCCGCCCGCGGTGACGATGGGTTTGGCCTCCCACCGGATCGCGTCGTGCAGCGAGACGAGCTCGTCGAGATATCGACGGACGGCCGCGACCGAGCTTTCGCTCCTGTCGTTTGCGTATGAGCCCTCGTACCCGGCAACGCCGCCGAGTCTCAGTTCGGGGGCTGCTTCGATGGCGGCGGCCACGGCGAGAGCCTCCTGGGTAGAGCGCGCTCCCGTACGTCCGCCCGCCGCACCGAGCTCGATCGCGACGTTCACGGGGCGAGCGGCGCCCGCGAGCCCGCGCCGCATCAGCTCCACGGCATCCACGCTGTCGACCCAGCAGACGAACTCGAAGCCAGGGTCGACCAGCTCGGCCTTCAGCCAGGCCAGGCCAACCGGATCGATCAACTGGTTCGCCATGATGATGCGCGAGAAGCCGAAGGATCGCGCGAGCTGCACCTGCCAGGCCGTCGCGAGCGTGATACCCCATGCGCCACCGTCGAGAAGCTGCTGCCACAGTTGCGGCGCCATGGTCGTTTTACCATGGGGAGCGATCTGGAGGCCGCGCTCGGCCAGCCAGGCCGCCATCACTCCGACGTTGTGCCTGGTGGCGCTGTGATCGATCGTGAGTAACGGGGTGGCGAAGTGCGAGAGCCGAGCCTGGGACTGCACGAACTGGCGGATCGACTGTCCCCAGCTCGACGGCGGGAATGACTTGGCCCACGGCCCCAGCACTGTCTCAACCACCCGATCAGGCTAGCGTTGGCTCATGACGATGACGCCCCAACAGCGATGAGGCTCGGACAGCGATGAGCGCACGACTCGGCGTGATCGTCGACTACTCGGATGACTTCATCGAAGCCAGCCTCGACGTCATCGAATTCGAACGGGCCGGTGCCGATATCGTCTCGGTCGCGGAGGCGTACTCCTTCGACGCGGTGAGCCGGCTCGGTTACCTGGCGGCAGTGACATCCACCATCGGGTTGTCGTCGGGAGTCATTCCGATCTACTCCCGCACCCCCACGCTGATCGCCATGACCGCCGCGAGTCTCGACTCGATGTCGGACGGGCGGTTCGAGCTGGGGCTCGGATCATCGGGCGGGCAGGTGATCGAGGGATTCCACGGTGTTCCGTTCACCGCCCCGCTCGGCCGCCTGCGCGAGACCGTCGAGATCTGCCGGGCCGTCTGGCGTCGAGAGAAACTTATCCACTCCGGCAAGCACTACACGATCCCCCTCACCGCAGTCGAAGGAACCGGGCTCGGCAAGCCTCTCAAACTGATCAACACGCCTGTGCGCAGCAGCATCCCGATCGCGCTCGCCGCCCTGACTCCCAGGGCGGTGGCGCAGGCCGCTGAGATTGCGGATGGCTGGCTACCGCTGCTCTATCACCCGCAGAAGGCCCACTTGGCCTGGGGAGAAGCGCTGGCCGAGGGCACCGCAAAACGCAGCCCGCAACTGGCAGCGCTCGATGTGATGGTCTCCACGCCCTTCTTCATCGGCGACGACGAGCAGGTGCTCGAGGCCCATCGCCAGCGGGTCGCGCTGTATGTCGGAGGCATGGGAGCAATCGGGGCGAACTTCTACAACGACCTGGCGACGCGCTACGGCTACGGCGATGAGGCCGCGCGGGTGCAGGAGCTCTACCTTGCCGGTGAGAAGCAGGCGGCAGCGGATGCCCTCCCAGACGACCTCGTGCGCGAGACGTGCCTCATCGGAACAGCCGCCGAGGTCGCGCGGCGCCTGTCAGCCCTGGTCGCATCCGGGGTGACGACCGTGATGATCGCGCCCGTGGCATCCACTCGGCAGGGCCGGGTAGAGGCCGTCGAGGCGGCACGGGACCTGCTTCGGAAAGCCTGACTACAGCATCGGAAGGCCTGACTACAGCCCGCGCAGCCACTCCCGTGCCGCGTCCACGTCCCCCGAATCGATCCCATGGCCGCCGGGCCGCTCGTGGCGGGTGACCTTGGCCCCCTGCTCACCGAGCTCGGTCGCGAGCTTTGCCACACTCGGGCTCGGGGCCATCGGATCTGCCGTGCCGTTGGCCAGCAGCATCCTGCTTCGGTCGAGGCTGGTCGTCAACGGCCGGTCCCCGAACGGGTACATGCCCGAGAATGCGATGGCTTCCGGGAGCACCTGCGGGTGCAGGGCTGCCGTCGCAAGGCCCACGTTCGCGCCGTTGGAGAATCCGACAGCGACGATGCGACGACCTTCCAGCCCGTAATGCTCGACGGCCCACTCCACGAACTCCGCGAGGTCGCTCGCGCGAGTGACCACGTCATCCACGTCGAAGACTCCTTCGGCGAGGCGCCGGAACCAGCGCAGCGCACCGCCCTCCGTCACCTGCCCGCGGGGCGCGAGCACGGCTGCCGTCTCGTCGATGGCTCGCGCCAGCGGCAGGATGTCACGCTCGTTGCCGCCCGTGCCGTGCAGTGCGAGCAGCACAGGCCCATCTCCCGCCTCGAACAGGTGCGGCCAACTCTCAAGGTCAGCCATGGTCGGCCGGGTTGTTCTCCCCGGGCACCACGATTGGGATGACCGCGTGCTCGATGTCGTCGCGCGACGGTTCCAGCCACGGCGGAAGCTTCAGGCTGCGGCCGAGTTCGAGCAGCGGCTCGTCGATGTCGAATCCGGGTGTATCTGTAGCGATCTCGAACAGCACCCCACCCGGCTCCCTGAAGTAGATCGAGGTGAAGTACTGCCGGTCGAGGATTGCCGTGACCTGGTGCCCACGGCTGACCAGGTCCTGGCGCCAGAGCTCCTGGGTCTCGTGGTCCGGCACACGGAACGCAATGTGGTGCACGGTGCCTCCGGCCGTCAGCCCGACGGGAGCGGAGGGGTCGGAGATCACGTCGACGATGTTGCCGGGCAGCGCATCCCCGGCGGCGAGCCGGGTGCGATCCCCGACCTCAGACACGACCTTGAGCCCGAGGTCGTCGGTGAGAAGCGCGACGGTGCCTGCGGCATCCTGAACCGTCAGCACAGAGGAGTGCTGGCCGCGAACGGCGTATTCGGCAGGCACGGATGCCGAATCCCACGGATTGCGGGGATCGGCGATGGAGCTTGCAATGAGGTCGAGCTGCAGGCCGTCGGGGTCGCGCAGCGAGAGGCGTTCCTCTTCTGAACCTTCCGTGGTGATCTCGCTCGAGACGCCGAGCGCAGCGAAGTGCTCGCTCCACCAGCCGAGGCTTCCGGCAGGTACCGAGAATGCGGTCGAGGTCGACTGCCCTGCACCGATGCGGCCCTTGGGCACACCCTTCCACGGGAAGAACGTCATGAGCGAACCGGGCTGGCCAGCCTCGTCGCCGTAGTAGAGGTGGTACGTGCTCGGATCGTCGAAGTTGACGGTGCGCTTGACGAGCCGCAGCCCCAGCCCGGTGATGTAGAAGTCGATGTTCTTCTGCGGATCCCCACCAATCGCGGTGACGTGATGAAGACCGGAGGTAGCGGCGACCATGATTTCTCCCTGAGTGGTGTGTACGGCTGAGTGTTGTGTACGGCTAGTCAATACAAACGCATAGAGTGCTGGAGTATTCCCGCCGCCCGGAATTTAACCGGTGCGCAGATCTTCCGGGCCGCAATCTGACTGGATGTGCCATACCATTCGAGCAGCGTCGCTGGGGCTGTCGCCGATCGGCGGCGCGGAGATCCCGGACAAACGCTACATCGATCTTTACCCCGACCGCGTCCGAATGGAATGGATCTCCCTATCCGGAGCAGCATTCCTCACGGCGCTTGCCGCGATCTTCACCGTGCTTCGATTTCGGGTCGTCAACCTGTGGATCGCTGCAGCCCTGAGGGTAGCCGTGACGATCTACTGGTGGACGCGATTCCTCTGCTATCCGGTGCCATGAAATGACGATAGGCCCGGGACTGGCGTCGAGCAAACACTCGGTCTGGCTTGCCCCGTGCGACTCCGGATGACGCGCCGCAGTGGCGCGGATCGCCGATGTGGCGCAGGCTTGGGTCATGTCCATCGCCTCATCCGGCCCGGCGGATCTTCTCAGGTCGTCGCGCTCGTCCCTCAAGTGGACCCGCTATCCGGAGGGCGTGTTGCCACTGTTCGTCGCCGAGATGGACTATCCGGTATCTGAACGCATCCGCGAGGCGATCATCGAGCGGGTGAGAACCTCCGACCTGGGCTACATCGACTCGGCGGGGCCACTCGCCGACGCGTTCTCCCGGTTCGCCCAGCGGCGCTGGGGGTGGACAGTGGATCCGGCCTGGGTGCGCGTGGCGACGGATGTGAGCGTCGGCATCGTCGAGAGCCTGCGGTTCGGCGTAGCATCCGGCTCCCCCGTCGTCGTGTGCTCGCCCGTCTACCCGCCGTTCTTCGAGCTGGTGGAGGAGGCGGGACTGCCGCTCGTCGATGTGCCCATGCTCGAACGCGTCGAAGGCTGGCAGCTGGATCTCGCGCGCATCGAGGAGGCCTTTATCGCTGGTGCTCGCGCTGTGCTGCTCTGCAATCCGCACAATCCGCTCGGGGTTCCGCACGACCGCGAGGCGCTCGTAGACCTCGCGATGCTCGCAGCCAGGCATGACGTGCTCGTCATCGCCGACGAGGTGCACGCGCCGCTCACCCATCACGGCGCGGTATTCACGCCGTTCGCAACCGTCGCCGCCGAGGTCGGTGCGCGCTCCGTCACCGTCACCTCCGCCAGCAAAGGCTGGAACATGGCGGGGATGAAGTGCGCCCTGATGGTGCCGTCGGATGCCCGCACGCTCGCCATGCTCGACAGGTTCCCCCAGGAGGTCGCGTCACGCACGAGCATCCTGGGCCTGCATGCCAATGTTGCGGCCTATGGCGACGAGGAATGGCTCGACGCCACGATCTCCCGGATTATGCGCAACGACGCACTGCTCGCTCACCTGCTGCACCGCAAGCTGCCGGTCGTGCACTACCGCCGCCCAACCGCAACCTACCTCGGGTGGCTCGACTTCAGAGACCTGGGCTTCGGAATGGATCCGGCGGAGCGGGTGCTGCAGGATGCCAGGGTCGCCCTCAACTCCGGGCCCGCATTCGGCGCGGCGGGCCGCGGCCACGCTCGCATCAACTTCGCCTGCGACCCGACTGTGCTCGAGGAAGCCGTGGAGCGCATGGCTTCTGCGTTCGCGTGAGAGCTGGGTTCTGGCGGTGCACCCCGGAACCTGCCAGCGGGCTGTCGAGATCGCGCTTGTTGGAGTGAGACTCTTCCGATAAGCCGGCGCACCGCCATCGTGCCGGTAGCCGGGGTGGCGTGGTGCGGAGGTTACGGCCCTCGACGCGTATTACTGCGGTGAGAACGCCAGCGCTGGCCCTGAGACTGACGCCGTCACCGGCGCACCCGCAGAGAGGGCGCCTGCCGACACGACCCGAGAGATCATGCGAGTGCCATCGGCGAGCATGAGGCCCACAAGCACATCGTGGCCGCCATAGCTCATCGTGGTGACCGTTGCCGAGAACGCCGCGGGCATGGTCGGCGCCGGGCCGAGCACAAGCTGCTCAGGTCTCAGGAGAAGCGTCACCGGTTGCCCATCAACCGGAACGGCGGTGCTCGCACCACCCCACTGCGCGACCACACGGCCTAGCACGCACTCGACGAATCCATCGCTCCACATTCCGCGTACAAGGTTCGACTCGCCGACGAAGCCCGCTACCCACGGATCTCGCGGCCGTTCGTAGATCTCGCGCGGAGTGCCGAATTGAAGAAGCTGACCGTCGTTCATGACAGCGACGAAGTCCGCGGTCGACAGGGCTTCAGCCTGGTCATGGGTGACAAGGATTCCTGTCACACCCTCGGCTGCGAGCAGGGCGCGAACCTCGGCGCGCAGCTCGGCCCGCAGCACGGGGTCAAGTGCCGCGAAGGGTTCGTCGAGCAGCACAATCTCCGGACTGACGGCCAGTGCCCGCGCGAGGGCGACGCGCTGCGCCTGCCCGCCGGAAAGCTGCGAAGGCAGTCGGTCTGCCAGTGCGCTGAGGCTCACCAGCCCCAATAATCGCGCGACTTCAGCGCCCCGCGCCGCGCGACGGGCCGCGCGCGTCCCGATGCCGAGCCCGAAGGCCACATTCTCTGCGACGGTCAGGTGAGGGAACAGCGCGGCATCCTGCGGAACCCACCCGACCCTGCGCTTCTCGGGTGCCAGATGGATGCCATGGGTAGCCATCATCCGCTGCCCAATCCTGATCTCCCCCGACCTGGCTCGGACGAGCCCGGCGATGGTACGCAGCAGGGTGGTCTTGCCGCACCCGCTCGGACCGACCACGGCCGCCAGCGCGCCACTCGGCACGTCGAGTGTGATGCCACGCAACACCGGTTCGGCGTCGAAACCCACCACCACGTCGGTCAGGCTGAGCTGGCTCATGACGGGACCTCATCAGTGCGGCCACGCCGGGCACCCGACAGCAGGAACGCCGGCACTGACGCCACCAGCACGAGCGCAGCGGCGTAGGGAGCTGCGGCACCATATGCCGAGACATCGGTGCGCGCCCACAGTTCCGTGGCCAGCGTATTGGTGCCGGTCGGCCGCAGCAGTAGGGTCGCGGGCAGCTCCTTCATGGCGGTGACCGCGACGAGCATGGCCCCCGCCATGATCCCGGGGCGTGCGAGTCTCACCGTGACATGTCGCCATGTCTGCCACCGGCTATAGCCGAGGGTGCGGGCGACATCGGAGAGAGACTCCGGCACCTGCGCCACGGAGCTTCGGATTGCCCCGATTGCCTTGGGCATGAACAGCACGCCATAGGCGAAGGTCAGCACGATCGCCGTCTGGTAGAGCGCAGGTATCACCGCGAGTGAGAAGAACACGAGTGAGAGCCCTACGACGATTCCCGGCAGGCCGAGCGCGAGGTATCCGGTCGATTCGATGGCCCTCACGACGCGCCCGCGATACCGCGCAGCAAGAGCCGCGATGGGTATGGCGAGAAGCACGGCAGTCACAGCACCACCGAGCGCCAGCCCCAGCGTGTTCGCGATGGCCTGTCCCAGCGAGAGCACGTCCAGTTCGCGCAGCGTTTCCGCCTGCAACAGTCGACCTACGAGCACGGAGACCGGAATCCCGACTGCACACGTCGGAACGACCGCCAACAACAGGTAGCTCGGGATACGAGCGGCACGCAGCGACACCATACGAACTCGCGACACCCCGGTGACCGCTCCGAACTGGCGCCGCACACGACCTCTCGCACGCTGCTCGCCAAAGACGAGAATCATGGCGATCGCCACGAGAATAATGGCCAGGATCGCCGCATAATTGCGATTGAAGCTCGCCCCGTACGCCTGCTGGATGGCAGTCGTGAGCACGGGGTAGCGCATGAGCGCGACCGCTCCGAACTCCGAGAGCACATACAGTGCTACCAGCAGTGAGCCAGCGAGAGCAGCAGGCCTGATCTGGGGCCATGTGCCCAGCCAGAAAGCCCGCCATGGCCCGTGCCCGAGGGTGCGGGCGACGTCATCCAGCCCAGTCGTTCCACCACGGATCGCGGCTGCGACCGGCAGAGTCACGTACGGGGTGGAGACAATTGTCAGGAGGAAGAAGGAGCCCCAGAACCCCTGCATTCCGGGAATAAGGGCCAGCCATCCGAACGCCGCGAGGTATGAGGGCACCGCGAGCGGCAGTGCCGCGAGCACGATCCACACCCGCTGGGCGCGAAGCCGCACCCGCACCAGCAGGAAGGCCGTGAGCATGCCCAGCACGAGCGAGGAGAGCGTGACGGTGACGACGAGCGACACCGTGTTGAGCAACAGCGCCGGCATCCGGGGCCGGGCAAGAATCGAGGCGATCTCGTCCGGCGCGCCACCGGAAACCCG
Organism: Salinibacterium xinjiangense; assembly: GCF_014645015.1. Classification (GTDB taxonomy): domain Bacteria; phylum Actinomycetota; class Actinomycetes; order Actinomycetales; family Microbacteriaceae; genus Rhodoglobus; species Rhodoglobus xinjiangensis. The sequence goes on along the minus strand of NZ_BMLC01000002.1, from coordinate 527,584 downwards.
CACGAGGAGGTAGACGAGCGGAATCGCCGACACAGCGCACGCGAGGATCGCCAGCGCCAGCAGCGCAGGCGGAGGCCGCCGCGATCCCACAGGGGGTGCGGCGACCTCGATGACATGCTCGGTCATTCGACTCTCGGTTCGGGGAGGGAAGCGCTCCTACAGAAGACCGTACTTGGCGAGCAACTCCTGTGTCTGGGAGAGCGACTCAAGATCGCTCAGGTCGAGCTTGGGGTTCACCAGGCTGTCGAGTGCTGGCAGCCCCTCGGGCGCGGCGACTCCGGGAAGCAGCGGGTACTCGTAGGTCTGCTCGACGAAATATTGCTGGCCGGCTTCCGATACGAGGTACTCAAGGAACGCGAGCGCATCCGGGTCATCTTTCGAACCCTTCAGGATGCCGGCACCGGTGACGTTCACCATGCCGCCGGCGTCGCCCGGGAGGAACGCGAGTTGCGCACGCATGGCATCCTCACCGAGCTCAGCCGCATCTTCAAACCAGTAATAGTGATTGATGAGGCCGAACGACACCTCACCCGAATTCACGAGGTCGAGGGTCTCACCGTTCTTTTCGGTGAGCACGGGTGAATTCTCACTCATCCCTTTCACCCACGCCTCTGCCGCATCCTCGCCGTCGAGAACCCGCAGGGCGGTGACGAACGACTGCATGCTCGCATTACCGGGCGCGAAGGCGACCTCACCCGCGTACTTGGGGTCGGTGAGCGCTGCGATGGCCTTGGGAACATCGGCCGCGTCGACCGTCTCAGAGTCGTAGGCAATGACGCGCGCACGACCGGTGATTCCCAGCCACGTGCCATTCGCGGAGGTGAATCCGGCGGGGATGATGGAGGTGAGATCGGCGGGCAACTTGCTGAGCAGGCCGGCGTTCGACAGCGAGCCGAGCGCTCCGGCATCCTGCGACAGGAATGCCTCGGCGGGAGTGTTGTCTCCCTCTTCGAACAGGAGGGCGTTCAACTCAGAACTCGACGCGTACCGGGCTGTGACCTCGATACCGGTGGCTTCCGTGAATTTTTCGATCAGCGGGGCGACGAGCGCCTCGTCGCGGCCGACATAGAGCGTGAGCTCGCCGTCGCCCTCGGGCGCTCCGGAAGCACCATCGGCGGGGCTCGACTGCGGGGCGGAACAGCCTGTGAGCACGAGGGCGAGGGCGGTCGCAGTGGCAGCAATGGCGAGGGAAACGCGCATGGTGGTGGAGCTCCGATCATTGGGTGGTTTAGGCAAGGCTACCCTAATTACTTCCGGTCTCCCACCTCACCCGTCATACCGGCGAGACACCTTTGCCACCGGATGCGTCGTCGCCCGGCCCCCGTCGGTGTCGTCGAATCCCGGTGAGGCGGAGTCACCACCGCCGCGGGGCACCTGCCCGCTGATGCAGGGCTCGCGATTCAGGTGGCGCCGTTGGTCTGTCGAAATTGCCCAGGCCGCCAGAGCAACCCAGGGTGTCCTCTTTGAGAACGGGGTCTCCTCTTCGAGAACGGACGTAACGCGTGACCATGGACTCACGTACTCCTGCGAAGTGTGCTCGACGCGCAAATTCGTGCAACTCGACAGTTCCCCTTGTGTCACGACTAGCTGCGGCACGACCAGGGTTCGCGCCGAACTGATTCGCGCGGCACATGGTCGAGTCCACCGACACTTCACCATTCGATCAACTCGCCCGCATCGGCATGCGCGAGCAACCCCGTGAGGATGTTGTCCCCGGTGCCGGCAAGCAGGGCGAAGCGTCGCGTCAAGAACGGTCGGTCACCAGATGACGAACCCGCCGTCGACGAGAAGATCGACTCCGGTCACAAATGACGCGGCTTCGCTGAGAAGAAACACAACGGGGCCGACTATGTCTTCGGGCTGGGCGTTCCTGCCCAGAGGCGTATCCGCCGCGTAGCCGGTCATTGCATTCGCCTGTTCCGGTCTTTTGGTCATGGGTGTGTAGGTATAACCGGGGCTGATGCTGTTGACTCGGATGCCTCCCTCAGCCCACTCCCACGCCAGGCTCTTCCCCAAATGCACGACGCCGGCTTTCGCTGCGTTGTAGTGAGCCTGGTGGAGCCCGCGATTCGCGATCGTGGCCGACATCGAGGCGATGTTGACGATCGCTCCTCCGCCGTTTCGCAGCATGGCTTGAGCCTCCGCCTGGCATGACACGAACACACCGGTCAGATCGACATCGATGACCCCTTGCCATTGTGCGAGCGACATGACGGCTGCTGGTGCTGCGTTGGCGATTCCCGCCGCGTTGACGGCGAGGGTCAGCGGGCCCAGGGCGTCTTCGACCAGAGCGATGCTTGCCGCCATCCCGTCCGGGTCCGTGACGTTCGTCGGTGCCGCGTGCGCCTTGCCGCCAGCATCTTCTATCTCAGCAACGACGCCGTCAAGATCGCTGCCCTCAAGGTCGATGCAGCCAACCGATGCCCCGGAGCTTGCAATCCCTCGCGCGATCGCGCGCCCAATCCCGCTACTTGCGCCGGTCACCACAGCTACGCGGTTGTGAAGACTGAATACGGGTGCGGTCATGGTGCGACTCCTTGTGATCAGGACGGGATTGCGGGGTGGAATTCGTTCACTTGTGCATTGTGCTGCGGCTGAATTGTTCAGTTGTTGTTTCGTCGCGCGATCGCCTGGAGGTCCTTGAAATTGCCCTCCAGGTTGGAATAGACACTCTTGTACAGCTGGAAGTACTCCATATACAGCTCGTGGTTCTGCGTGTCGGGCTCGAGGTGCTCCCCGTAGCGAGACCATTCCTTCGCCACCGCGAAGTCTTTGAAGACTCCTACGCCGACTCCCGCCAGGATGGCGTCGCCGAGCGGAGCCCCGGTGCGCCCCTTGAGAAGGGCCGTGGGCACGCCGAAGACGTCGGTGATAATTCGACGCCACACCTCACTTTTGGCCCCGCCCTCATTGAATATGAGCGGATATGTGATTTTCAAGCCGGTGCGCTGGAGCACTGAGTAGGAGTCGTAGAGCGCATAGGCGACGCCCTCGAGGAACGCCCTGAAGATGTGGCCGCGATGGTGATGCAGCGAAAGGCCGAAGATGACGGCCCGAGCTGAGGTATCCCAGATCGGGGACCGCTCACCCATGAGATACGGCAGAACCAACAAACCATCGCTGCCGGGTGGTACGTCGCGCGCTTGAAGGGTGATGAGATCATATGCGCTGACGTGCAGCAGGCGTTCGACGTCGACCTCTCCAGCCCCGAACGTGTCCCTCAGATACCTGAGCGCCTGACCACCCGTGGTTGTGACGGCCACGGCCGCGAATGTATCCCTCGGTGAGGTGGTGTACGGAATGTTGACCATTCGGAGCCCATCCTGCGATTCCAGGAAGTCCATGTTCTGATGTACCACTCCCAGAACGCCGCTGGTTCCCAGGTTCAACTGCATGTCCCCCGGCTGGATTGCACCTCCCGCTATCCACCCGGCATTACAGTCCACTTGCCCGGCAACGACAGGAGTTCCCGCGTTGAGCCCGGTGATCCGAGCGGCATCGGCCGTTATTTCCCCGACGAGATCGGTCGGGTCGAACAATGTCGGGAGGATCGCTGGGTCTATTTCCAGCTTGTCGAGGATGTCTTCCCGAAAGACGCCCGTGCGGATGTCGAATGCCACTCCATAGAAGACGGCAGAACTGCTGTTGAGGCTGAAACGCCCGGTGAGTCGGGAGACGATGAACCCGTCGACCGTGAGGGCCTTGTGTATCCGTCGGTAGATCTGAGGTCTGTTTCGCTTGTACCAATAGAGGTTGACCAGGTTTGGATGGTCCTCGATGCGATTCGCGGTCACCTGCTCGATCGTGGACTCTCCGACGATGTTCCGGATGATGTTGACCTCGTCGAGGGCGCGTCGGTCCATGAGATTGGTGGCGGCCGCGACGGGGTTGCCCTCGCCGTCGACCAGGACCATGGACGGCTGCGCACTGGAGACGGCGATTCCGGCAATCTCGTGGGGAAGACACTGTGATTCACGGAGCACCTGCGTGACGATCTCACAGGTGACACGCCAGTAGGTCTCGGGGTCGTGTTCGGACCAGCCCGGCCGTGGATGAAGGATGGGGTACTCACGAAATGCATACGCGAGCACACGGCCCTGGTCATCGATGACACAGGCTTTTGCGCCTCCGGTCCCGAAGTCGATGCCGAGCAAATGCGTGACGGCCATTAATTTCTCCTGGATTGAGTACCAAGCACACCTCACGCCCGCGATCGGGTCGCGGAGGTACGTCTCGCGGCCATTCTATTGACGCGTGCGTCATCGCGCCGGTCGCGCGTCAGCAGCACCGCCAGATGACGACGAGTCCCTGGGCGATCTGCTGGGCCGCCGGCGGAAGGCCGACCTTTCCGCGTCGCGATCGGGACGCGTGATCGACGGCCAGCCGTCTGACATACCGGTCGAGAACGCCGACGGTGAGCTCGATCAGACGCATGTTGCCGAGATCCGGAAAAGGACGGCGTGGAGGGTGCGGCGTCGGCGACCGGCGCTGTGCCGTGCAGCAGACTCGCCATGATCGCGCACGGGGCACGCATCCAAGGCTGTGGCCGGTGAGCTTAACAGCGCCACGCGAATCCTGTATTGATATCTACCTGCCGGGCGCACCCGTGCACCAACCTGGTGGCTCAATTCACCGAGCGTGCCGCTAGTGCCCTGGCGAGGGCGCTGGCGGAGGTTGTCGAGCTGTTGATGCGCCAGTCGGCCTCCTTGAGGAAGTGGAACCAGACAAAACCGGTGACGTCGGGTTGCTTTGCCAGGTAGGCCACTAAGGCAGTGTTCCACTTCGCCTTCGATCCGCCGGCCTCAGACGACGAGGTTTCGGCGATAATGATCTGCTTACCCGGCGCCAGTGCGCGCAGCTGCGCGAGCCCGGTGTCGAAGAGAGCTGCCGGTGCCTGCCAGGTGCTCCAGCCCGCCGAGGTTCCCCAGTTGTACCCGTCGAGCGCAACGGCGTCGACGTAAGCGGCGCCTGGGTATAAGCCAGCCAACGGCGTCGAACCGGTGTACGGGATGTTCGGGCTCCAGACCCAGGACACGTTGGTAGCTCCGGCTGCGGTGACGACGTCGTGCACGTGACGCCAGGCCGCAGCGAAGTCGCCCGGGGCATTGCCGTTGACGCCATCCGCCCAGGGATACCAGCTGCCGTTCATCTCGTGGCCGTAGCGCAGCATCACTGGCTGCCCCCAGGCCGCCAGGGCCCGGCCCCACTGGGTGAGGTAGGCGTCATAAGTGCCATTAGTAACGCGAGCAGAGGAGTAGGCCGGCTGGCTGAGCCCGCCGCCCCAGGCCCAGGGCTCCCAGGTGATGAGGCTCGTGGCTCCGCGCGCCCGCACGGAGTCGAGCTCGGCGATCGACAAGGCCTGGTTGAAGTCCTTGTACGACATCACGATCGAGGGGCTCTCGTTTACGAGAGTGGCGACGGCGTCCAGTTCGGAATGTGCCAGGGCGCCACCCGGGGTGGCCACCCCGAAACGTAGCCGGGACCTGCTGATCGGGGCACTTGTCGTCGTGGCTTGCGGGGTGAGGGTGGCGGCGGCTGTCGGGTCCGCCGCGGTGGAGACGGGGGCGACGCTGACGGTGAAAGACGCGCTCGCCGTCACGGTACCTGCTGTTGCGGTCACCGCCAGCATGCTGGTTGTGGTGGCGGGAACCGTCAGATCGGCACTGAAGGTTCCGTTGGCCCGGGTTTGAATCACAAGATGAGTAGTCGCTATGGTCACCGTGCCCGCGGTATTTTTGGGGAATCCGCGTCCGCTGGCGGAGAGTGTGGAGCCGGCCGGTCCGGTGTTCGGGCTCAACGAGAGGGTGGTGTTACTTGACGCGGCCGACGCGTTGCCCCCGGCAGCCAACCCGGTGGACCCGGCCAGGACGGTCAAAAACACCACCAAACCCGCGACTGCGGATCGGATGTGAGGGTGTGCGCGCATGGAAGCTCCCGTTGGGGAGATTCACTCGGGTACCACGGCACAGTGCCACAGTGAAAATCTCTTCTGTCGTCAGAGTAGGGCATCGAGGGGACTAGCGAAATCCGCGGGGCCTGCTGGCCACTAGGATGATTATGCGTCTGCATGTACTTTGTGCGGGCACACGGGGCAACAAGGGGGTGGTACCGTGCGGGGAGGGTCTTGCCTCGCGGCCGGCTGGATGGTGCTGGCTGCCCTTGTGTTTGCGCTGGTCTTCGGGCCTGCTGTCCCTCCTGCCGCGGCACTTCCCTTCACGACGCTTCCCTCCACGGTCTCGGCCGCTGTCGACGGCGATGCCGCAGACGTGCTCGAGCCCCAGGACGGGCCTTACTTCGGCTCCATCCTTAATTGGGCCGACGATAGCGCCCAGAGCCAGGCTGATCGGCTTGGCGCGCCAAGCGCGGTGTATGAGCACGAAGCAACCGTGCCCATGTCAGAGTCCAGCAAGTTGTACCTCGACCAGTTCCTCGACCAGGTGCAGCGGCAGGGCGCGCTTCCCGTGATCACGCTCACGCCCACCGTGGCGTTGGCGGATATCGACCAGGGCGTCGCGGACGCCCTCGTCGACGCCTTAGTCGAGGTGATCGGCGACAGAGAGCTACCGGCCTATCTGCGATTCGCGCCGAACATGAACGGTACCTGGACGGCCTGGGGGCAGCAGCCGTCGGCGTATCGGCAGGCCTTCACCGTCGTTGCCGAGGCCGTGCACGCTCGCCTCAACGACGCGGTAATGGTGTGGTCGCCCGCCGCTGGCGACGCCTACCCGTTCACTCGGGCGCGCCCGGTGGACACTGATCTGCTTCGTGAGCTCGATACCGACGGAAGCGGTGTGGTGGACACGGCCGACGACGCCTACGCCCCCTACTTTCCGGGCGCGAACGTCGTGGACTGGGTGGGGCTCTCCCTCTACCACGGCGATACCGACGGGGGTGAGGTCGTGAATGTGGTGCCGGCGGGTGGCGAGTTCGCCAGCCGGCTTGGTCCAGTCAGTGCCAGGGTACCGACTGATGATGACTTCTATGCGCGGTATTCCGGAAACACGGACACGCCGCTGATGCTGGAAACCGCAGCGTTCTACAGCGCGTCCGCGGCAGGGGGTGCTGAGCTGGCGGTCAAACAGACGTGGTGGCGTCAGGTTTTCGCCGGGTCAGAGGACGGCATGTACGACAATCTTGGGGTCGTCCTGTGGCGGGACACCACCTCGACCAGGGCCGTCGTGGGAGAGGTTTCGATCGACTGGAGCGGCACCCTCAGGACCCACATCGTCGACGCTCTTTCGGACGACCTTGCCAGTAGCAGCCTGGTGCTCGGCCCGGTGCTCGAACCGGTGGGTACCGCCACCCCGGGGGCAGCCGCGTTCACCGGAGCCTCGGTCACGGGGTGGCCTGCCTGGCTGGTGGTAGCCGGCGTCGCCCTGGCCGCGTCCGGTCTCTTCGCCTGGGCGCTGTTGGCCCGCAATCGAGTCAGGGTGCTGTACCGGGAGCAGCAGAACCGGGATCTGCGCATTGATATGTTCCGGGGCATCGCCATCGTCTTCGTCGTGATCAACCACGTGGGCCTGGTCTCCCTGTTCCAGAACGGCACCCAGGAGGCCGTCGGAATGGTTTCCGGCGCAGAACTCTTCGTACTGCTTTCCGGTGTGGTGCTTGGCATGGTTTACCGGCCCCGACTGGAGGCGGGCAAGCTGGGTGAGGTGATCATCCGTACTGGTGAGCGAGCCTGGAAGCTATATCGCACGGCACTGGCGGTGGTCCTGCTGATCTTCCTGCTCAGCCTGGTGCCGTTCGTGAACGACGTCGCCGTCACCACTTACACCGACCAGGGTGCTGGCGCCTCCGGAAGCTCGGCCACCGGGCGGGTCTATGACTTGTATACCAATGCGGACCAGCTGCTGGCCTATCCGGTCAACCCGCAAATCTTTCTCGATCTGGCCATGATGCGCCTGGGCCCATGGCAGTTCAACGTGATGGGCCTTTATGTTGTCTTGCTGGCGGTGTCCCCGCTTATCCTCTGGGCATTGTCCCGCCGCTGGGCCGTCGGAATCCTTGCGTGCAGCTGGAGTCTGTATGCCGTCGGCGCCCTGACGCATTGGCGCCTGCTGCCTTCGCAGTCTGAGGACTCTTTCCCCGTCCTCATCTGGCAGGTGTTGTTCGTCACGGGCATAGTCGCCGGCTACCACCGCCGTGAGATATTTGCCTGGTTCAGCACCCGGGCCGGCACCATCATCCTCGGCCTGATCGTTCTGGCCTTCGTGGCGCTGATGCTGTTTTCGTGGAACAACCCGTACCTCTCCAGCGCTGTCGATGTGCGTCTGGGCCTCATTCCCGACAACACGTTTCGCCTGGTCTACGACAGCCTCTTCGAACGCACCTCCCTCGGGATAGGCCGGCTGGTGAACGTGCTCCTGCTCGTGGTGACCGGTTTCGCGGTGATGAGCGCTTTCTGGCGCCCGATACATGCTGCCCTGGGCTGGTTCTTCGTTCCGCTCGGCCAGGCCACCCTGTACGTCTTCATCATGCACGTGTTCTTCGCGCTGCTGGTTGCGAACATCACGGCGCTCGCCACCGGCAACACATGGCTGAACACCGCCGCTTACATCGCCATCCTGGGGCTGCTCTGGGTAATGGTCAAGACCCGATTCCTGTTCAAGGTGGTACCAAGATGACGACAAGCCAGCGCAACGAGACCACAATCGCCGGTGACCGCCGAGACGCCGTGCTCAGCCCACCCGACCTACCGGACGACAAGCGGGAGAACAGATTCGACCGTGTGATGGCGATGGCGGCAAGTTTTTTCCGTATGGACCAAGCCGCGATTGTGCTCGCTGGCCGGGACTCTCCTCTGGTGAAGGGCCAGTTCGGTGATGATCTGGTTCGACCGGCGTTCTCCGGGAGCTTCACCGAAACCCAGACCCTACTCGTGATCGAAGATGCCAGCACCGATCCCCGGTTCGCCGGCAACTCGATCGTCGATGACCCCAACAGCGTGCGCTTGTATGTGAGCATCCCCCTGCGATCTCCTGGCGGCGAGCCAATCGGCACGTTCACCATGTCGAGCACGCGAACCCGTCTGTTTAGCGAAGCGGAGCGCACCCATGTGCAACGCATCGCAACCTGGCTCGAAGAAGAACTCGCTTACCAAAGCGAGATGACCAGGGCCGCGGAGGTGCAGTACGCGCTGCGGCCGAAAATAGAGGTGAAACTGTCCGGGTACGAGGTTGTTGGCACTTCCACGCCCTCCCGTGCTGTGGGCGGCGACTTCTTCGACTGGTACCCCGTGCCGGGTGGCCTCGGTCTTACCCTCGCCGATGTGATGGGCAAGGGCGTCGGGGCCGCGATCCTCGCGGCCACCGTGCGCGCGGTCATCCGTACCGCTGCCGGCAACTGGGGCGTCGCCGGCACGGTGCGCCGCGCGGCCCGACTGCTTGAGCTTGACCTTGATGGTACCGAGTCGTTCGTCACCCTCTTTCATGCGCATCTGCGTCCGGACGACGGTCGGCTCCGTTATGTCGACGCTGGGCACGGCCTTACCCTCATCGTGCGCGCTGATGGGAAGAGCGAACGGCTTGCTCAAACGGACCTGCCGCTGGGCACCGGCTTAGAACTTGATTGGCGGCGTCACACCGTATGGCTCAACGAGGGCGATACTTTGATCAGTTTCAGCGATGGGGTACTCGACCTCTTCGACGGGACCCTCGCGTCCCTCGAAGACGTGGCCGACATCGTGCGGCAGACGAAGACAGCGGCCCACGCTGTGTCTGTCCTGACCATGATGGCCGAGCACGCGGAAAGCTCGGACGACGTGGTTGTGGTCGCTGTGCGCAGGAAAAGCGCGCCCTGATGCGGATGTTAGTCATGCGAATCGTGATCGTGATCACTCTTGCCCTGGGGATCAACTACGTCGTCTGGCGCTGGATGTTTTCTCTCAACTTCGACGCGTGGTGGATCGCCATTCCTCTCGTGCTCGCCGAAACTTACAGCCTCATCGACGTCTGCTTGTTCGGTATGACCGTGTGGCGCTCCCGCATCCGGCCAGCGCCCCCGCAGCCTGCCGAGGGTGCCACGGTGGACGTGCTCATCACCTCGTACAACGAACCTGTCGAGATGGTGATGGACACCGCCCTGGCAGCGCAGGCCATCCGACACCCGCACAATACGTGGATCCTCGACGACGGCTCGCGCCCCGAGCTGCGCGCCGCGGCCGAGGACGCCGGGGTCGGCTACATCACCCGGGGCGATGAGTGGATCGGCCAGCCCCGGCACGCGAAAGCCGGCAACGTCAACAACGCGCTGATGCAGACGTCCGGGGCGTACATCCTGATTCTCGACGCCGATCAGATTCCGCGGCCGCAGATTCTCGACAACACCCTCGGGTACTTCACTGATGACAGGGTTGCCCTCGTGCAGACGCCCCAGGTGTTCAAAAACGTGCCGCTGACCGACCCGCTGGGCAGCCAGGCCCCCCTGTTCTACGGTCCGATCCAGCAGGGCAAAGACGGTTGGAACGCGGCGTTCTTCTGCGGGTCGAACGCCATCCTGCGCCGGGACGCCCTCATGCAACTGGGCATCATCGATTACGTGAAAGAGCTGGACGGGTCTATCCGGGCCACGCTGCGCACGGCTGCCAGGGTAGTGCGGCGGGCCCGTGCCCATGATGCCGCCGGGCAGCCCGCCATTCAGGAGGCCCTCAGCCACGTGCACGACGCGATCGCACACGCCCGCTCCCGACTCAGGAAAGGAGACCACTATGCCGAAATCACCTACGACCTGCAGCGCCAGGTTGATACCGCTGCGTTGTCAATCGTGACCAGCGACCTCGTCGAATTGCAGAGCGACCTGGCGGAGATCCGGGAGCTCGCCGCCGTCACCAGCGGCGACGGGGGCCCTAACATAGAGCACTTCCTCAACCTGGAGTCGACCATCGCGGTGCTCGCTACCCGGGAAATGTCGCCGTTGAACGCCCTGGAAACCGTGCAGGCCGTGCTGCGGGCCATTGACATCGATCGCGCCGATGAAGCGCAGCCGGTGATGCCGCTGGCCACGATCTCGGTGACCGAGGACATGGCAACCTCGATGCGGCTGCACGGGTTGGGCTGGAAGAGCGTCTACCACCATGAGACTCTCGCCGACGGCCTGGCGCCCGAGGATATCGGCACCATGCTGACGCAGCGGTTGCGCTGGGCGCAGGGCACCATGCAGGTGCTGCTGCGGGAGAACCCGCTGCTGCAGCGACGGCTGAGCTGGCCGCAGCGGCTGATGTATTTCGCCACCATGTGGAGCTATCTGAGTGGCTTCGCCGCAGTCGTGTACCTTGCCGCACCGATCGTGTTCCTGGTCTTCGGCATCCTGCCTGTGTCGACGTTGGCGCTCGACTTCTTCATCAGGTTCATCCCGTTCATGATCGCCAACCAGGTGCTGTTCCTGGTGGTGGCCCGCGGCATTCCCACCTGGCGCGGCCAGCAGTACAGCCTCGCCTTGTTTCCCGTGTGGATCGAGGCCTGCCGCACGGCTTTCAACAACGTGGTCCTGCGCATCCCGCTGGGCTTTGCCGTCACCCCCAAGACCCGGCCCGTTTCGACCGGACCGCAGTGGCACCTCATCAAGACGCAGATCATTGTTGCAGTCATGCTTGTGATGGCGATCCTGATCGGTTGCGTGCGCCTGTTCCTGGACGGCGCGGAGCCGATCGGCACCGCCGTGAACATTTTTTGGGCCGTGTACGACCTCATCGTGCTCGGTATTCTTATCACCGCAGCTCGTTATACCGGGCACTACGTTACGGAGACCGACGCATGAAATTCGAAACTTCACCGATCGGCGACGGTATCGCAGCCGTCCGCGGCGTCGGGCGATTGAATATGGTGTCAGCCCCGGCGCTGCGCGAGACTGTGGCCGTGGCACTCGCGGCCGGCCGGACGCGCATCGTGATTGATCTCAGCGGGGTTGACTTCGTTGACTCGTCGGGCTTAGGCGCGCTGATTGGTTGTCTGAAGAGCGCCCGCCAGCTGGGTGGTGACCTGCGTATCGCGCAGCCCACCGCGCAGGTAGAAATGGTGTTGCAGCTGTCGAACCTCGACCGGGTGCTGAAGAGCTACGGCTCGACAGAGGAGGCCTACAGTGATTGAAGGTGCTTGCGTGCTGCGGTTGACCACGCCGCCCGCCAACGTGAACGACGTGCACGATTTCATCGTCGCGGAGCTGGACCGACACCCTGACTTGAACGCGATGGACCGGATGGTCTTCTTGACGGCGCTGGTCGAGCTGGCGACCAATGTCATCCAGCACGCCGACACCGGCTTTGGCGTGACCTGCACGTTCTCCCTGCGCGTCGGGCACGATCGCATCGAAGCTGAGCTGAGCGACACCGCGGAGGACGGGGGTATCAAACTGGTCGCTCGAGAGATGCCTGCCGACGAGCTGGCCGAATCCGGCCGGGGGATCGCGCTCATCCAGGCCCTCGTCGACGACCTTCGCTACGAGCGCGTCGGCGACCGCAACCTGTGGAGCATCACCAAAAACACCGCACGTCCCGGCTTGACTGACGTATCCGCTGTTTCCTGAGTGCCCTCGACGAGCGCACGCCGCCTTTCGTCCAGGTCTCCGACTGTCGAGAAACTATGCGGAATGTAGCGTGAGGGAAGTTCTGCCCGGGCTCGAGAAACCCTCGTTTAGGACGTCGGTTGAGACGATTGTGCCGCCACCGTCGATGACGCGACGGTGGCCTTGCCCCCGTTGGGTGAACATCTCATAAGTGGAAATGTTCGCCAGGCAAGAGCACGTCGGGAATTCACTTCCGAGCACGAAGACGAGGCTGTAAAGCTGATCCTCACCGTGGAACGGGCGGTCGCGAGCGTAGCGCAAGGGCTCGGAATTAACGAGGCGACCCAGGTCGGTGGGTGACCGCGTTCAAAGCCCTTGACGACGCTGGTGAGACGGATGTCACGAGGTCCGAAGGGGCCCAGTTTCTGCGGGTGCGGGTGCGGGTGCGGAAGGAGAACACGGACGTGAAAATGGACCGGGCGTTCCTCAAGAGCGTCCATCTGCTTCTCCCTGGAAGCATCGGATACGAACGTCATGCGTTTGGGCTGGATCACAACGCTCACCGGGGCGCCCTGATCACTGCTCAGGCGATTAGCTCCTCAGCTACGAATTGATCGCCACCCTCCGCAGCTGACTCATATCCCAGGGTCGTCTGCGCGACCTCACGCTCGCGCGCTTCGGCGCGACCAGCCTGCGTGAACCTGGCGAAGCTAGATCGAGTTCGGACATCCGCTAGCCTCCGCGCCCGTTGCTTCGACGAATTCTTCACGACGAGCATGATGTCGACTTGGCGACGCAGCAGACATTGCGTTATTCCTTGGGCCGAACTCCAGCAATCATGACTAAATCAGGACTCCAAAGGAAAAGGGTCCCACTCGATCGAGCGGGTCCCTTTTGCACACGGAATTCGTTGGTGCACCCCCCCGGACTTGAACCGGGAACCCACTGATTAAGAGTCAGTTGCTCTGCCAATTGAGCTAGAGGTGCCTGGGCGCGAAATGAATTTTCAGGCCGACAAATAAGATTAGCATGGCAAAAATGGATGTACGGACCGTACGCCGACCCTGATGCGGAGAACCATGACAGACCGACTCGAATCCGGCGAAACTGCCCCGGCTTTCACCCTGCCCGACCAGACCGGCACCCCGGTTTCCCTCGCAGATTTCTCCGGCCAGAAGGTGATCCTCTACTTCTACCCCGAAGCAATGACTCCCGGATGCACGACCCAGGCCTGCGACTTCCGCGACAGTCTGAACTCGCTCAAGTCCGTGGGGTACAGCGTCATCGGTGTCTCACGAGACGCCCCCGACAAGCTCGCCACTTTCGCCCACGAAGACAACCTGAACTTCCCGCTGCTGAGCGACCCCGACCTCACTGTCCACAACGCCTATGCGACCTGGGGCGAGAAGAACCTCTACGGCAAGACCGTCACGGGGGTGTTGCGCTCTACATTCATCATCGACGAGAGCGGCTCCATCACCCTTCCGCTCTACAACGTGAAGGCCACCGGCCATGTCGCCTCGCTGCGCAAAAAGCTCGGCATCGACAGCTAGCCGCGTTCGACCGGGCGCTCAGGATGATTCGACCATGCGCTCCACGAACCCGGGAACAGTGCAGCATCCACCCCGGCGATCGCCAGCGCGAGCACATCGTGCGCTGCGGTGATTCCTGAGCCGCAGTACGCACCGACCGGAGTGCTGGCGGTCACACCGAGGGCTTTGTAGCGCTCGGCCAGCGCGGTTGCGGGCAGGAACCGCCCGTCAACGTCCACATTCCCGGCCGATGGTGCGTTGACAGCGCCCGGAATATGCCCGGCCCTAGGGTCCATCGGCTCCACATCGCCACGGAACCGTTCCGGCGCCCTCGCGTCGAGCAGAACCCCGCGCTCGGGGAATGCCGCGGCCTCGTCGATGGTGAGCACCGGCAGATGTCCTGCTTCGAGCACGGCGGTGCCGACATCCGGAACCACATCCCCCTCGTCGAGAGCGCGGCCTGCCGCGGCCCAGGCCGGCAGCACTCCATCGAGCACGCGCACGTCGTCGAGCCCGGCCCACCGCAGCAGCCACCACGCCCGCGCGGCGGCCATGCCCTTCAGGTCGTCGTAGACCACGACCACGCTGTCCGGGCTGATCCCCCAGCGCCGCGCAGAGGCCTGCAGGTCGGCGATATCGGGCAATGGATGCCGCCCGTCCCCCGGGTCACCGTGCCCGGCCAGCTCGTGGTCGAGATCCACGAACACTGCACCGGGGAGGTGCCCTGCGAGATAGCTGTCCTTTCCGTCAGTACGGCCCAGCACCCACCGCACGTCGAGCAGCACGGGCGGCCTGGGGCTGGCGAGCGCCGCGACAAGTTCGGCGACGGAGATGAGCTGTGACATGTGCTCCTTAGCGTGACGGTGAGCAGACTATGGGCGGCGCACCGTGGCTGCCAGCACCGGCGACGTGAACAACAACACAAGCGCGGCGACGGCCGGGATGAGCAACAGCCATCCGAGATCGGGTCGTGCGAACGACCCCTGGAATGCACCGATGGCGACAGCGATCTGCAGCACCTGCACCACGATCGTGGCCCCGCGAACCCACGGGCTTCCGCGCAGCACGTTCACACCGATGATGGCGAGCCACACCGCAGCGATGGTCGTGAGCACGGCGAGTGCGACGGCACTCGCATAGGAATCCGGGGTATCGATGATGAGCTCGATCACGAGATACCCGGTTGCCGCAGCCAGCAATGCGCACTGGGCGAAAATCAACACGGCCAGGGCGACCACGAACGGATGCCTGCCAGAGCCTCTCCGTACATCATTCACAGTGTGGCCCCATATACAACCATTGATTTGCATCTACCGATATGAGAGTCTATATGAGGTTGATTTCCAGCTCTCAGTGTTGCGAGCGGGTCCCCCATTTCTACGAATCCGATAAATCCGGGTCTGAGCAGTCGCTACGAAACCCCAGCCTTTCGCGGCGGGGGGTCTCGATACAACTGATGCAGGCCTGCCAGCGGGCCAGCCCCCCGCACGCACTGAAGGAGCATAACTATGGATTGGCGCGACAGAGCTGCTTGCCTCACAGCAGACCCAGAGCTTTTCTTCCCCGTCGGTAACACCGGCCCCGCTGTCGACCAGATCGACAAGGCGAAGGCCGTCTGCGGCCGTTGCTCGGTGACCGAGATGTGCCTGCAGTACGCCCTCGACACCTCGCAGGACTCGGGTGTCTGGGGTGGCCTCAGCGAAGACGAGCGTCGCGCGCTCAAGCGTCGCGCTGCTCGCGCTCGCCGCGCGTCCTGATCACCCCGCAAGCTAGTCGCCTCGCGAACTAGCTACATCCACATTCATCGCCGCCACGATTGGCGTAGTCGAATGCGGGCTGAGTGCTGATCGAACCGCCCACTAACGTCGGTTGAGCCACATCATCGGAACTTCGATGGTCACTTCGGTACCACTGCCGACCAGCGTGTGCCAGTCGATTGTGCCACCCAGTTCGCCCTGGATGAGGGTGCGCACGATCTGGGTGCCGAGACCGGAACCGACTTTGCCCTCAGCGAGTCCGACCCCGTTGTCCCGTACCTTGACGCTGAGGTTGTCGTCGGTGCGCTTGGCCACGATCTGCACCTCGCCGTCCTCGCGGTCGGCGAGGCCGTGCTCGACGGCATTGGTGACGAGCTCGGTGAGCACGAGTGCGAGCGGCGTAGCGTATTCGCTGGGCAGGTTCCCAAAACTGCCCTTGGAGATGGGCCGCACGGTCGTGCTGTGGCTGGATGCCACCTCCGCGATGAGCATCAGCACGCGATCGAAGACCACGTCGAAGTCGACATCCTGTGTCAGTCCCTCCGAGAGGGTGTCGTGCACGACCGCGATGGCCGCCACCCGTCGCATGGCCTGGCCGAGGGCGTCGCGCGCAACGTCTGAGTGGGTTCGTCGCGCCTGGATCCTGAGAAGCGACGCCACCGTCTGGAGGTTGTTCTTCACCCGATGGTGAATCTCACGGATCGTGGCATCTTTCGTGATGAGTTCGCGCTCCTGGTGCCTCACCTCCGTCACATCGCGGCACAACACGATCGCACCGACCCGTTTACCGTGGTTGCGGACGGGGATTGCGCGCAACGACACCGTCACTCCGCGCGCCTCGATGTCGGTACGCCATGGTGCCCGGCCGGTCACCACGAGCGGCAGGGATTCGTCGACGGTCAGTTGGCCGCTGATGAGGCCGGTTGTGACCTCGGCGAGTGATTCAGCCTCGAGCTCGTTCGGGAAGCCGATGCGGTTGAACGCCGACAATGCGTTGGGGCTTGCGAAGGTCACCAGTCCATCCACATCGAGCCGGATCAGGCCGTCGGATGCGCGTGGTGCACCCCGGCGCGGCCCACTCGGCGCTCCCAGATCCGGGAAGTCGCCCGAGGCGATCATCGCGAACAGGTCGTTCGCGCATTCGTTGAACGTCAGCTCCTGGCGGCTCGGGGTGCGGGCCTCGCTCAGGTTGGTGTGGCGGGTGATCACGGCGATCGGCTGGTCGGTGGTCTTGTTGCCGGTGGGTGTCAACCTGCGAAGAACTGGCACGGCGCGCACCCGGGTAGGGGTTTCTTCGTACCAGTCGGGAGCGGCCGTGTCGACGATGCTCGCGGACTGGAATGACTCGTCGATCTGGGCTTTCCACTCTGATTTCACGGCCTGGCCGACGAAGTCACGGTAGAAGAGCGTCGCCGAGCTGGACGGCCTGGCATGGGCGACGGCCACGAATCCACCATCCGTGGTGGGAACCCACAATACGATGTCGGCGAAGGCGAGGTCGGCGAGAAGCTGCCAGTCACCGACAAGCAGGTGCAGCCATTCGATGTCTTCCTCACTCGCGCGTCCCTGGGCCTGCACGAGTTCACTGAGCGTCGACATGCTTTCAGGTTAGCCCGTGGCCCGGGCCAGCCTGAACCGGCTGCGCAGGCTCCTCCGCTCCGGTGGCGGTTCCGGCACGAGCCGTGACATCACCATCGACCGGATCGCGGTGCGAGCCGGTGACCGTGGCGCCGAATCCGCGAGAGTCCTGCCGCTCAAGACGGCCCCATCGAGACCCGCCTGATCGTGCGGCACGAGCACGGGCGACTCGATTCCGCCGAATCTCGACAGCGTCTGGGTCACCTGGGCGTGAGGATTCATTCCGATCGCGGATGCCCGAATCCGGTTCATCACGACCGTCACATCGTTCGTCGAGGCCGTCTCAATCATGTCGACGTGTGCCCGCAGGAATCTCGACAGCCCCACAGGATCCGCCGACCCGACTGCCACGATGCTGTCGGCCTCACGCACGGCGGTCACTGCCGCGGCATTGCGTCGGGGCGCGAAGAGGTCACTGGAGATCTCTTCATCGTTCTCCAGGCTCGAACTGGTGTCGAGGATCGTGTAGTCCACCCACGAGCGGCACCGGGCGATCGTGGTCGCCACCCGCTCTCCCGACAGTTCGGGCCATCGACTCGGCCGCCCGATGCCGGTCAGCACCCAGAACCCGCCAAGCGTCGATTCGTAGCGCTGGGCTATCCGCTCGAGTTCGAGCTGGGTGAGAGTGTCATTGCCGGCGAGGCGACAGGCTGCAGCAAAACCGGGTGCCTCGTCGAGCATGCCGAGGGCGGGAGCGATGGATGCTCCGTGCGTGTCCACGTCGGCCAGCGCGACACTGTGCCCCATCGCTGCGAGTTCTGCAGCGATTCCGATCGCGATGGTCGTGCGGCCAGGGGAACCGGCGGGACCCCATACCGCGATGACGGAACCACGGGCGGCCCGTCGTAGCGCGGGGATCAGCTCGCGGCCCGCGCCCGCGATCACCTTTTCGATGTCGGGCCAGGGGGACGCGGCATCCATCGACTCGAAGATTCCGAGCGAGGCAGCATGCCTGCGCCCGGCATCATCGGTAGCGAGAGCGATGAGTCGCACCCCGGCGTCGTCGCAGGATGCGAGCACCCTGTCGGTGAGGTATCGCGGCTCTGAGGCGACAATGACGATATCCGGAGCCACCGGCCCGACGAGGGATGCAAGCTCAAGCGCACTGGCGCTGCGGGCAACAACGTCGTGCCCGTGCCTCACGGCGTCGTCAGACACGCGGTCTTCAAGCGCGACGGGCAGCGCGATCGCGATGCGTGCCATCTCAGCGCCGGCCGGGAATGGTGGCGGGCACGATCGACATCGCATCGGAGTTAGACACAGCCTCCAGCACCCTGGCTATCCGCGCCTTCGGCACCAGCACCTCCACCGCCATCGATACCCCGCCAGCCATGATCGTCTCCGACTGCACGAGTCGTACGACCGTGGCACCGGCTACGATCACTGCGGGTGGCCCGAACTGGCCGTTCGCAACCTCTCGGGACGACCACACGTCGACTATTGAGCCTGATTCGATGGATGCCGCGAGCGCGCCATTCACGTTGAGCACGAGCGAGGTCAACCGCAGTCCGCTCACGCTGCCGACTGCCGACGCTGGAATCAGTTCACCCTCGTCGACAGCCCGCGTGACCACGAAACCACCGTCCGGAACGTCTCCCGGCAGCAGGTAGAGCGAGCCGACCCCGGCCAGTCGCACGTTGCTGGTGTCGAGGTCGGCCAGCGAGATGCGGTCCCCGGGCGTCAAGGAGGTGCTGGCGGAGTAGACCTGCACGGTTTCGTCGGCCGTCGACACGATGGCGACGACCGCAGCTACCGAACCGATGACCAGCACGAGACCGATAAGAAGCCGCGGGTCTACCGCGAAGCCGCGCCCCTGCCGTGAATGATTCTTCATGGGTCCACTCCCTGCGGCGTCCCGACTGGCGCCTCGGAACTATGGTCGCGAGTGCAGCATATTCACGGCGAAAGTTATCCACATGCCGCCCACGGACGCCGCTCCCGTTTCATACTCGATACATGGATGACGCGACTTCTACCGAACAACTCGGGCGGTTCCTCACGCTCGGCGACACGGCCGAGCTGCTCAACATCTCGGCAAACCAGGCGTATGCGCTGGTGCGATCGGGCGAATTACCTGCGATCAAAGTCGGAGCGAGCGGGCAGTGGCGCATCGAACGCAGCGTGCTCGAGTCGTACATCGCTGCGATGTACGAGCAGACGAGGCGTATAAATCTCTGGAACCAGTCCGACTACTCGAACCTCATCGAGATCCCGTTCGGTCAGCCGAACGGCACCTGACCGGCAGCGGCACCTGACCGGCAGCGGCACCTGACCGGCAACGCCACCTGACCAACGGCGGCACCTACGAGAGCCGCACCATCATCACAGAGACGAGGGGCAGCAGACGCAGCTCCTTCACTTCGGATGCTCGGCGCTGTGCTCCGGGTTCATGCATGGCCAGGTCGAAGTGGTCTTTGCCTACCCTGTCGATGGTGCCGTGCAGGGTTCCAGCCGGGGTGACGACATCGATGGCCCGACGCCTGCGGCACAGGTCTCTCAGTACGAAGGTGAGACCCAGCCGAGCAGACAATTCCGGATGCGTGGTGCCCTCGCTGTCCCGAAGACTCCCCGGTGCTCGTGCAGCTGGGATGCTGACACCCAGCACCGAATACAGCGGGATGATGCACTGCCGCTGACGGCTCGAGCCATCGATCACGTCGGCCGAGAACCAGTCACGCCCGACGAGCACCGGACGCACAGCAAACCGCTCGCCATGCGCGAGGGTCACCCCCAACTGCACGGTGTCGCCGCGGGCCGCGGCGTTGTGCAAAGCCACCAGGCGATCACGAAGTGACAGCCTTCCCAGCCGCAGTCGTTCTTCCTCAGCGTCGACGTCGCTCTCCTCGATAGAGATCTCGCGCTCGAGCTGACTCTCGAGGTCGTCGAACAAACTGTCCCAGCGCATGACGGCGACGCTAGCGGCGCGGGCGCGAACATCGCGGAGGTTATCCACAGCGCCAAAATATCTATGGACACGGGGGCCCGCGTACTGCTTTAGTATGCCTACCCCCGTACGGGGGTGGAACGATTCGCAACTCCACAGATCCATCGATTGGGGCATCGCGTGACCACAGCAGCTCAACCCGATGGCCCCATGTCAGCGACCGCGCCGTCCGCGGCCGCGCCCTTACACGCCACGCGCCAGAGGTTCGTTCCGGACGAGTTCTTCGGGCAGCAACCGAGCAGCACCTCGGCGCTTCCCGACCCGTCACCGCTGATCGAGAACCTCACTCGAGCTGTAATCGAGATACTGGCCGGAGCGCGGGATCTCGAGCAGATCTCCCGGTGGGTGACCGACGACGTCTACCGGCACCTGCTCAAGCGCGTTGTGCTGAGCGCCCGCGCCCGCCATGCCACCGGGCGCGCGGTTACCCGGCCGCACTTCTCGATCGGTTCCATCTCCCAATTCGAACCGCGGGATGGCGCGGTCGAAGCGGTCGTCATTGTGCACAACCGAGTGCGCACCAGGGCTGTCGCCCTCAGACTCGAGGGTTTAGACAGCCGCTGGCGCGCGACGGCGATCAACGTTCTTTAGAAAACCGTTCTACAGGCGGTCAGACCTTCGCCCCGACGGTTGCCGAAGCGTTCGACTCGTACGACGTGTTCGTCGACTCGAAGAAGTTCACCAACTGAAGGGTGTCATTGGCTGCGGCCATCCACTTCGCCGGGTTAGACACGTTGTAGTGAGTCTCGAAACCGAGCTCCTCGAGACGACGGTCGGCCAGGTACTTCACGTACTGGTTGATGTACGTGGCGTTCAGCCCGAGGATGCCGTTCGGGAGGAGATCGCGGTTGTACTGCTCTTCCATCTCGACCGCATCCACGATCATCTGCTTGATCTCTGCCGCGAATTCCTCGGTCTGGAGGTCGGGGTTCTCTTCGAGGACTGTCAGGATCAGGTTGATGCCGAATTTGAGGTGCAGGCTCTCGTCACGCACGACCCAGTCCATGAGCGAACCGAAGTTACGCAGCAGGTTGCGCTGACGGAAGCTCAGGGCGACCATGAAGCCCGAGTAGAACCAGACGCCCTCGAGGATGACGTTGTACGCAACCAGGTTGCGGACGAAGTCCTTCTTGCCCTCTGTGGTGTTGATGTCGAGTGTCTGCTCGGTCATACGGCGGATGTACTTGAGCTCGAACTCCTCCTTGCGGGCCATCGACGGGATGTTGACGTGAGAGTTGTACGCGGCCTCGCGGTCAATGGGGAAAGTCTCGAGCACGTACTCGAAGCTCATGCAGTGGTTGGCTTCTTCCCACATCTGCTTCGCGAGGTACAGCGAGCACTCCGCAGCGGAGACGTAAGGGTACACGCCGAAGGCCAGAGCCTTGTTGACGAGCAGCTCGTTCGGGTTGAAGTAGCTCATCAGGAAGGTGACGGCGTGACGTTCCTCATCCGTCATCTTCTTGAAATCGGCGATGTCCTCACCGAGCTGGATCTCGTTCGGGAACCAGGTGTTCGCAACGGCCTGGTCGTAGAGGTCCATGGCCCACTGGTATTTGATTGGCTTGAGCAGAAGGCCGTCCTGGAGGCCTGTTCCGAGAATTCCCATGATTAGTTCCTTTGATCGTTTACTGGCAGCTGTCGCATTGGAGGTCGTCCATCGGATCGACCGGTACGTAATATTCGGTGCTGAGATATTCCGTGTCGAACCGAGGCAGCATCACTGCCTCGGCGCTGGTGTCGCGAGATAGCAGTGCAATTCCCGTAGTTCCAGCGAGCATCAGGCACCCGCCTTGGGTGCGAGTCCGCCGAACCCTCGGCGGGCAGGAGCCGACGACGGAGCAGACTGCGCTGCACCTGCCGCCGGTGTCGCGTTCGACGACGCGATGTCTTCGGACTTGTTGACCTTGACCGTCGACTGCTCGGCGGTGTGGCGCGGTTTCATGTGCAGGTAGTAAGTGGTCTTCACGCCGCGCTCCCATGCCGCGAAGTAGATGTCCATCATGTCGCCGAGGTCACGCGTCTCGAGATACATGTTGCGGCTGATGGCCTGGTCGATCCACTTCTGGGCACGGGCGGCAACCTCCAGGAAGGAGTACGGCGACAGCTGGAAGCTGGTCTTGTACACCGCCTTGAGGTGGTCGGGGATCGATGCGATGTTCTGGATGTCACCCTGGCTGCGAAGGATCGCCTCGCGAGTCGACTCCCAGATTCCGAGCTTCTGCAGGTCGACCACGAGGTTGCGGTTGACCTCCAGGAACTTACCGTTCGAAGTGGAGCGGCTGAAGATCTGCGAGAACTGCGGGTCGAGGCCCGGGGTCGTACCCGCGACAAGACCAATGGATGCGGTCGGCGCGATCGCCATGAGCGTCGCGTTGCGCATTCCCCCCTTGACCTTGACGCGCAGGGCGTCCCAGTCGAGGCGAGTTGTGCGGTTGACCTTGATTTCCATGCCACGGTCGGCTTCGGTAAGCGCGATCGAGTCGAGTGGAACCATTCCCTGTGCCCAGCGGCTGCCCTCGAAGTTCGCGTAGGCACCACGCTCCTTGGCCAGTTCGGTCGAGGCATCGATGGCGGCGTACGAGACGTACTCCATGATCTCGTCGATCAGGTCGTATGCCTCTTCGCTCTCGTAGCTGATGCCGAGCTTCTCGATGACATCGGTGAAGCCCATCACGCCGAGTCCGACGGCACGGTTCTCCCGGTTGGAGAAGTCGGCTTCTGCCACGCTCGAGCGTGTGATGTCGATGAGGTTGTCGAGCTGGCGCACAGCCAGACGTGCACTCTCGGCGATCTTCACGAAGTCGAGGCGCCCGGCGTCATCCAGGTGCCGCGAGAGGTTGATCGAGGCGAGGTTGCAGACCGATACGTTGTCTTCATCCTGCGGCAGCGTGATCTCGGTGCAGAGGTTGGAGAGGTGGATCGTGCCCGTGTTGTTGTTGAGCGCGCGGTTGTTGATCGTGTCTTTCCAGGTCAGCCACGGGTGGCTGGTGGTCTGAAGTGAGATGAGGATCGACTTGAACTGCTCGCGAGCGGTGATCTTTTTGAACATGTGCATCTGGCCCGCTTCGGCCATCGCGACATACTCGTTGTAGCGAGCCGAGAACGCCTTGCCGTACAGCTCGTTAAGATCGGTGACCTCGAGCGGGTCGAAGAGGTACCAGTCGTCGTCGTTCTGCACGCGCTTCATGAACTCATCGCTGATCCAGACCGCGGTGTTGGCGGTACGGGTACGGCGGTACGGGTCGCCCGAGTTGTTGCGGAGTTCGAGGAACTCCGGGAAGTCCATGTGCCAGTTCTCCATGTAGAAGCACAGGGCGCCGAACTTCTTGCCGCCCCGGCTGACCGCCCGCAGGATCGAGTCGATGGTGTGCATGAACGGGATGGGGCCCGTCGACGAGGTGTTGTTCGAGCGGATGGGCGATCCCTGGGCGCGAAGCTTGGTAACCGAGAGCCCGATTCCGCCTGTGCCCTTGGTCAGCCACATGACATCGCGTGTG
This sequence comes from Salinibacterium xinjiangense, assembly GCF_014645015.1. Classification (GTDB taxonomy): domain Bacteria; phylum Actinomycetota; class Actinomycetes; order Actinomycetales; family Microbacteriaceae; genus Rhodoglobus; species Rhodoglobus xinjiangensis. Next base: position 503,715 of record NZ_BMLC01000002.1, on the reverse strand, counting down.
GTCTTAGCGATGTGCTCCATGTCGTCCTGCATCTCCATGACGAAGCAGTTGGCCAGCTGGGGATACACGGTGCCGGCGTTGACGAGTGTCGAGCCGGCAGCCAGGTACTCGAGGGTCGACATCTTCTTGTAGAAGGCGAGTGCGGCCTGGGTGGGGTCGGCCTCATTGAGCGAGAGCCCCATGGCGATGCGCATCCAGAAGTACTGCGGAACCTCGAGGGCGTCACCATTGCGACCCTTGATGCCGTAGCGGTTGTTCAGCGTGACGACACCGATGTATTTGAGCAGTTCGTCGTGCGCGGGCTCAAGCTGCGTCGACAGGAAGTCGAGGTCGAAGAGTTCGACGAGTCGCGGATCGAGCAGCCCTTCGTCGACACCGCGGACGACGTTGGCGGCGAAATGCTGCCGGTGGAGGTCCTTGAGTTCGGCCGAGGTCTCATAGTCGCCGAGCACACGCTTGTAGATCGTCTTGAGAAGCAGTCGCGCTGCTACGACATCGAATGCGGGATCGTCTTTGACGTTCTGCAGGGCGACCTGGATGACCGCTTCGTCGAGCTGCTGGGTGGTGATGCCATCGAACAGGGTCAACTCGAGCTCCGAGGCGATCTGCGTCACCCAGGTGATGTTGTCATCAAGACCGACCGTCACGGCCTCGATCGCGAGGTTGATCTTGTTCGCGTCGTATGGCTCCCGCTCGCCACTGCGCTTGACGACTGTAATTCCCACAGAAATCTCCCTTGGATGCTCTTTTGCGGGGCTCATGACCCCAAAAACTGCTGTTCGCCGCGACCCCCGGCCAGGCTGTTCTAACACTATATATCGTGCCACCGACATGACGCCAACACCACATCTAGTGGGCGTGTCATCCACAGGTGTGTATAAGTCCGGGGACTTATGCACACCCTGTGCACTACGGGCCGGAGCACGCTGCCTACCCCGAACCTGGCCCCGCCCGACGCTAAGCTTGCACTCTTGTGAAGAGCTACCTGGACCTGCTGCGAACGCCTGGAGTGGCGCGCATCATCGCCGCACAGCTCGCCGCGAGATTCCCCAGCGGCATGCTCTCCCTCGCTTATCTCCTCCACGTCGAGCACATCTTCAACTCTTACGGCGCGGCCGGACTCGTGCTCGCCGCCACCAGCATCGGGCAGGCCATTGCCGGCCCTCTTACCAGCCGATGGATGGGCGCGTGGGGAATGCGTCCCGTGCTCATTTTGACGACGGTGGTGGCCGCGACATCCATGGGCATCGTCGCATTCGTCGCCATGCCGCTCGTCGGATACATGATCGTCGGATTCCTCGGCGGCCTGAGCCAGCCGCCGGTGCAGCCGGCTGTGCGCACCATCTACCCCAAGATGGTGAACTCCCGACAGTTGACCCCCCTGTTCTCACTGGATGCCTCAGCCCAGGAGATCATCTGGATCGCCGCCCCCGTGCTCGTGACGTTCGTCTCGATCCAGATCTCCACAGTGCTCGGAATCGTCGTGGCCATGGTCTTCCTGATCGGAGGCGGTGCGTGGTTCATCTCCAGCCCGGAAGTGGGCAGGGTTCGCATCCCGCGCAGCAAACGGAAGCTCGGCGTCGTGCTGAGCCGGCCGCCGGTACTGCTCGCGACGGTCGTCGGGTTCCTGCTCGTCGGCTCCTGCGCCGCCATCGAGACCGGCGTCGTCGCACGATTCGGTGAAGATGGCCCGCAGGCCGGCATCATGCTCGCGTTCTGGGCGCTGTCGTCGCTCGCCGGCGGCCTCACCCTCGGGCACGTCCCCGTCGGCCCCTGGGCGCTCGCGCGTCGCATGGCCGTCGTGTTCGCCGGATGCACGCTCGCCCTGTTCGCGTGGGACTTCTGGTCACTCGCTCTCGCCCTCCTCGTCGCCGGGCTGTGCATAGCACCGGCTCTCGCCGTGATGTTCGCCATCGTGTCGGCGAGCGTCAAGTTCAGTGACACCGCAGAAGCGTACGGCTGGGTCGGTACCGGGCAGTTGATCGGCGCCGCAATCGGCTCTGCTGTCGCGGGATTCCTGATCGACGGGAACGGCTCGATCGGCGGGTTCATCACGGGAGCAGTCTTCGCGGCCTTCGGCTTCGCTGTGCCGTTGGTGTTCCGGCGAGCGCATCCCGATCTTCGAGGCAAGGATGCAAGTCCCATCGCTGACACCGAACCGGTCGCGGTCCAGCCCAGCTGACCAGCTGGTAACGACAGCATGAGGATTGTCGCAAAATAGAGGTGACGGCGATCTCCACGGCGTCGGTCCACCACGAGGGAGCATGAGATGACCAATTCGCAGGGAGTCGCCGACAAAGCGATCGCGCTGGGCTTCGACACTGTCACGACCGTCCAGCACGTGGCGGGCAACACCGCGCTCACGATCTCAGACACCTACCGGTTGAAGCCCCTGAAATTCTGGGGCCTCGTGGGTGCTGCCGTCATTGCCGTAGCTGCGACAGTCGCAATCGCCCGCCGCTGAGTTTCAACGCTGAGGTTCGCCGCTGAGGTTCGCCGAGGCGGGACGCCCTGGCCCTCGCAACCGGGCTGTCAGGCCCGAGCTATCAGGACCGGGCGATCAGGCCCGAGCGAACATCCGCTCGGCGATCATCCGCCCGATCGGAATCGACGAGGTCGCAGCAGGGGACGGTGCGTTGCCGACATGGATCTGCCGCTGCGTGCTCTCGAACTGGAAGTCTTCGATGAACGATCCGTCGCGGCGCACCGCCTGGGCACGAATGCCCGCCGAGCGCGCACCAAGATCCTTCATCGTCAGCGTGGATGCATACTTGCGGCACTCCTGCAGGTAGCCGGACTTGAGGAGCGAATTCTTCAGCTCGATGACCGCGGGTCGGAGATTGCGAGACGCCATCTTCCAGAAACCACCGTAGGTCGCGAAATCGAGCACGTCTGAGGGCCGCACGGAGCCACGGCGGTAGCCTTCGCGCGACCAGCCGAGCACGGCGTTCGGTCCGACCGTCACCCGACCGTCGATGGTTGGGCTGATGTGCACGCCGAGGAAGGGCATCGAGGGATCCGGCACCGGGTAGATGAGGTGACTCACGAAATCGTTGCGCTCCGGAGGCAGGTCGAAGTACTCACCGCGGAACGGGACGATCCTGAAATCGATGTCGATTCCGGCGATACCGGCGATGCGGTCTGCCTGCAGTCCTGCGCAGGCGACCAGGTGCCTGGCCGCCCATTCGCCGCCATCCGCCGAGCGCACCCGCACGACGCCGCCGCCGATGCCGTCCTCCTCGACGATCGAGACCACCTCGGCGTTGAAGCGCAGCGTAACCCCCGCCTTCACGAGTTCGTCGCCCATGACCGACGCCATCCGGCGGTAGTCGACGATGCCGGTCGTCGGCGACAGCAGCGCATCCACCCCTTGCACGTTCGGTTCGAGCTCCGCGAGACCACCGGCACCGATCCGCTCGACCACGATCCGATTCTCGATCGAGCGGCGCTCCAGATCGTCGAGGCGAGTCTTCGCCGTCTGGTCGGTGGCCACGATGAGCTTGCCGACCAGGGAGTATGGGACGCCGTATCGTTCACAGAATTCGACCGTCTCGATGCGGCCCTGGCGGCAGAGTTCGGCCTTGAGCGAACCCGGCGCGTAGTAGATGCCGGCGTGGATCACTCCAGAGTTGTGGCCGGTCTGCCCGGTCGCGACATCCGATGCCTTCTCGAGCACCGTGATGCGCGCCTCGGGGATCTTCTCCAGGATGGCGCGCGCGGTAGCCAGGCCGACGAGCCCTGCACCGATGACCAGGTAGTCGTCCATATCGCGTCGAACCTTCCCTGATGTCGCCCGATCGGCAGCCTCCCCCGCAGAGTGGAGTGCGAATACGCTACCATTCACCCACCCTCCCGTGGCGGAAAGTCCCGTGCTCCGCATCGACCGGTGAGAGCTGAGACTCGCCACTCCCGATAGGCAGATCGTGTCACCCGAACCCGCTCCGCGAATTGCCACCACCGCACAGGTGGACGACGGGGCGCGCCTCGAATCCGGTGTCGTCGTCTGGGAACTTGCACACGTGCGGGAGCACGCCGTCATCGGCGCGGGATCGAGCCTGGGTCGGGGAGCATATGTGGGTCCCGGAGTGATCCTGGGTCGTAACTGCAAGATCCAGAACTATGCACTCATCTACGAACCCGCGGTCCTCGAGGATGGCGTGTTCGTGGGGCCAGCGGTCGTCTTTACCAACGACCTCTACCCCCGAGCGATCAATCCCGACGGTTCGCGCAAATCCGGAGATGACTGGCACGCGGTCGGTGTCACCGTGCGCACCGGCGCGGCGATCGGAGCGCGCGCGGTCTGTGTTGCACCGGTCGAGATCGGCGAATGGGCGCTCGTCGCCGCTGGCGCGACAGTCATCCGGGACGTGCCGGCCTTCGCCCTCGTGGCGGGAAACCCTGCCAGGCGCATCGGTTGGGTCGGTCACGCGGGCGCCCGGCTGCTCGCCGATGGAGACGGCTTCCACTGCCCGGTGTCCGGCGCGTTGTACCGCGAAGTCGATGGTCAACTCTCCCTCGTCGAATCCGGCGCTTGACGGCCGTGAGCAGTTGACGCCGTGTACATCTCCCTGACCAACAGGCCCGGCGGTTCCGAGGGAACCCCCAAGGGGCCCAAGGCCGCCAATCGCGTATCGTCCGTGGTGATCTCGCTCGGCGTCGTGAGCATGTTGACCGACATCTCGTCGGAGTCGGTGGCAGCGATCCTTCCGCTCTACGTCACCGGTGTGCTCGGGCTGTCGACCGTCGCGTACGGCATCCTGGACGGGCTGTACCAGGGCGTGAGCGCGATCGTGCGCATCGGTGGGGGCTGGGTCGCCGACCTCGGGGACCAACCGAAGTGGGTGGCCTTCTTCGGGTACGGCCTGTCCGCCATCGCGCGCATCGGGCTGCTGTTCGCGTCGGGCTTCGGTGCACTGACCGCCGTGTTGACCGCAGACCGGCTCGGCAAGGGCATCCGAACAGCGCCGCGTGACTCGCTCATCACGGCAGCCTCGCAGCCGCAGAATCTCGCCGCCTCATTCGGAATGCACCGCGCGCTCGATAACACCGGAGCCGCCATCGGGCCGTTACTCGCGTTCATCATCCTGTCGATCATCCCCAACGGCTTCAGCACCGTTTTCATGGTCTCTGTCACGTTCGCTCTCGTCGGCGTCGCGGTGCTCGGGATCATCGTTCCCAACCGGCGCTCGAACACACGTGCTCGTAGTACTGAGGACATCACGGAGACCGAGGACATCGCGGAGACCACGGTCGAGCCTCGCGCGGCTCGCCGCCGCAATCGCTGGCGCGAGCTGAACAATCCCGGACTCAAACGCCTGCTCATCGTCGCCGGCATCCTCGGGCTGCTGACGATCGGCGACGGCTTCATCTATCTCGTGCTGCAGAGCCGGAGTTCGTTCGCTGCGCAGTTCTTCCCGCTCCTGTACGTCGGCACGAATGTCGCCTTCCTCGCCTTCGCCGTGCCGATCGGCCGGCTCGCCGACCGCTTCGGGCGGGCGCGCACCTTCGTGCTCGGCCATGGACTGCTTCTCGCTGCCTACGTTTCCGCGACGCTTCCGATCACGGGAGCCGCGATCACGATCGTTTGCCTGATACTGCTTGGCGCATATTACGCGGCCACCGACGGGATCCTGTCTGTGCTGGCCACCCAGTTCACGACCTCCGAAACCCGTGCCACCGCGATCGCCGCCGCCCAGACTGTCGTAGCGATAGCGCGCTTCATCTCGGCGGCAGGATTCGGCATCCTGTGGTTCGCGATCGGTCGCGAGTGGTCGATGACCGTCGTCTCGATCGGCATCGCCATCGCGATCCCGATCGTCGCGGTCATCCTGCGCGGTGCCCGACGATACCGGGCCGACGTATGACCCCGCGACAGCGCATCCTTCTACTGACGGCGATCTCGGTGGTAGCACTCATCGTCGTGGTGGCGTTCGGTGGCGTCGCCTACCTGCAATCGCAGGCGGAGAGAAACGCTCCCAGTGCAGTGGCCGTGACGCCCGTGACGAGTTTTGCCGGGGCGCGGATCGAGTTCCGCAATACGGCCTTCGGAGCAGACTTCGGCAGAGTGGCGAGCGTCTCGCTCGACGATCCGGCGGGTGAACGCTCCGTCTCCCGGCAGGTCTGCGACCGGGTTTACTCCACGTCGAAGCTCACGATGTGCCTGAAAACGGACGCCGGCATCGTCACCACCTGGAGCGCGCTGCAGACCGGGTCGCAGGAGCAGAACTGGTCGCTGCCCGGTGTGCCGAGTCGCACGAGGATTTCGGCGGATTCGCAACTCGTCGCCGAAACCTCGTTCGTCACGGGCGTCTCGTATGCGGCAGTGGGCTTCGCCACCGAGACGATCATTGCGACCGCCGCTGGCGAGAGTTACGGCAACATCGAGCGGTTCACACTGCTGGTGGATGGCGTGCAGATGACCGCGGCCGATCGCAATATCTGGGGTGTGACGTTCACGGATGACGACCGCCACTTCTACGCGACCGCGGCGACCGGAGGCTCGACCTGGCTCGTGCGCGGAGACCTCGTCGACCGGACTCTCACGTCGGTGCACGACGACGTGGAGTGCCCGTCGCTGTCGCCCGATGGCACCCGGATCGCGTTCAAGAAGAACGGTGGCTCCTTCAGCGCACCTGACTGGCACATCGCGGTGCTCGACCTGCAGACCATGTCCGAGACGGTCGTCTCGGACAAGCACAGCGTCGACGACCAGGTCGAGTGGCTCGACGATTCCACGCTGCTCTATGGACTCCCGCGCGCCGACGTCGTCGGCGACAGCGACATCTGGAGTGTGCCCGCCGATGGATCTGCCCCTCCCACTGTGCTCATCCAACACGCGTGGTCGCCCTCGGTAGTGCGGCCATGAATAATCTCCAGCGCTGCCCCGGGCAGGCATGATGACCGCACCGAGGGTCGCTATCTGCGTTGTTACCTACAACAGCGCTCCGCTCATCGCGGATCTTGCCAGCTCGCTCGAGCGGGGAACGGCAGGAGTCACGTTCACCCTCGTCGTGGCCGACAACGCCTCCGGCGATGACACGGTGTCAGAGATAGAGCGCCACGCCCCTCGGGCGACAGTGGTGCGTAATCCAGGAAATCTCGGGTACGCCGCCGGAGTCAACGCTGCGGTGAGAGCCGCAGGGCCGCAGGATGCCTACCTGATCCTCAATGCAGATGTCCGGCTCGATCCAGGGTGTGTGCGCGCACTGTTCGAGACCCTGACGCCGGAGATCGGCATCGTCGTCCCCCAGCTGAGGGATGCCCGCGGGGTGCGAATCTCGTCGCTGCGTCGTGCACCGACCGTGCTTCGCGCCTGGGGGGACGCGTTGCTCGGCGCCGAGCGCGTCGGTCGTTTTCCTTGGCTCGGAGAGATCGTCACCGATCCGAATGCCTATGACACCGAGCACTCGACAGACTGGGCAGAAGGATCGACCCAGCTGATCAGTGCAGCATGCTGGCAGGCGTGCGGTGAGTGGGACGAGTCATACTTCCTCTACTCGGAGGAAACGGAGTACGACCTCAGGGTCCGGGATTTCGGTATGGTCGCGTGGTACCAGCCTCGGGCGACGGCCCAACATCTTGAGGGAGGATCGGCCGACAACCCCCGACAGTGGTCCCTGCTCGTCGCTAACCGCATCAAGCTCTTCCGATCGATGCACGGTAGGGTCTCGACGGCCGCGTTCTGGTGCGCCGTAGTGCTTCGGGAAGCCAGCCGATCACTGATCGGCAAGCAGACCAGTCGGGCTGCCGTTCGTGACCTCATCAGCCCGGCCCGACTCCGTGAACGCCGCGGCCCTGACTGGCTTGCCCACGTCAAGGCCTGAGCCCTCGCGGGTGCGCCCGGCTCCTAAGTCCCGGGTTCCAGCAACGTTACCTTCGTCGCCTCAGCTGCACTGATCACCTCGATGGCACCGCACAATCCTGCGATCAGGATGAACATCCCGCTCGATTGCGGAAATGACAGTCCATCGAAGAAGGCAAACAGCACGGCAATGTTCACCACCGACGCGGCGAGAGCGTAAGCGAGGAGCCGGGTTGCAGGATCAGTCGAGCGTCTCCGGGCAGTGATGCCGCTCCAGATCGCGGTCACGAATATGCCGCCGAACGCTATGACGCCCACGATTCCCAATTCGATGGCGACCAGCACCCACTCGTTGTCGAAGATGTAGTACCTCGGCAGGAAGGTGCCGAATCCTGCGCCCACGAGGGGCGAAGCGGCGATGAATCCTGGGGCGCGGGCAAGACCACCGGTGCGGGACTGGGTACTTGGGTCGTTCGATGCTCCCGCAAAGAGGTTCAGGGTTGTCGTGAGCAAGCCAGGAATCACAACGACGGCGGCAGCCGCCAGCACGATCCCGCCGACGATGACAACGCCTCGATAGCGACGCGGTAGCACGGGGATCATCGTCACTGCAGCGACCCCGAATCCGATGATCGCTGACCGGGACACGGCGATCAGTGCCGACAGGGAGATGAGCGCGACCGGAACCCACCAGCCGATCCTGCTTTTGGTGAGTTGCCACTTGAAGCCGTGGGACACCGCCGCGGCAATCACCAGCGGAAGGGCCGCGTTGAGTACCGTCGCATATTCGAGCGGGTGGACTGCCGTCCCGGGAACACGAGCAACTCCGCCGCGCTCGGCGACATCCATGATCGGCACAGTGATGCCGGGGATCAGACCGAAGAAGTCGAGGAGGGAACTCTTCGTGATGAACTGTACGATGCCCAATGCTGCCAGCAGACCGGCAGCGACGCCGATGCGACTCACAATTCGCTCGAGATCACCCCTGGTGCGAATGCCGTCGATCGTGATCAGGAGCACACCCGCCCACGACAACAATCGGATGAGGGCGGTGAACGCCGGACTGACCTGGTCGTCTGGCTGGCCGCGCAACATCGCCACGGCAAAGCTGACCAACGCGACGATAAAGAACAACAGGAACGCGAACCGGACCGGCTGGCGCACGGGATGCAGCTCGCCCACACGCACCTGAAGTTTTGCGATGACCCACCACGCCAGCATGACGACACCCCACAGCATGGCAGGTCGACCAAGGGATCCGAGTGCGCCGATGGCTGCGCCCGACGGCATCCCCAGCAGCAGCACGAGGTACACCGTGAGCATCGAGACCGCACCCGTGCCGCGCGACGAACGCGATTGCTGTTGCTGTTGCGGCGACGCCGGTGGTGGCCCTGGCGCCCTGATCCCCGTCGCCACGATCAGCGCATTCGTCGAAGAGGTCGCCAGCGCCTCGTGAGCTTAGGCTGCCGAACTCTCCGGCCCGTACTTGGCGCCAGCGCCGATGGAAGCATGTCATCCGGAATGGGGAGGTCGTCGTCATTCAGTTCGAGGATACGAAAATCGTGGAAATCACGGCGATGCCTGCGGGTGCTCAGTCCCTCCACGAGGCCAGCTGTGAGAAGCGTAATCAACAGCATCCCCAATGTCGCCCCACCCGCACCCAGCACCCTGTTTCTCTGGATGAGGGTGCTTTGGTTGTCCACGGTGATCGACTTAATCCCGATCCGATTTCCCTGGGTGATCCCATCAACATCCTGAAGACCGCCGAGCACACGAGTCGTCCTCGCCATGGCGGCATCGAGGGTCTCACCTGCCTCGGCGTTGCTGCTCGCCGTAACGGTGGTGAGAATCTGCGGACCCGAGGTGAGGGGATCCCGGTGGATGAGGATCTCAGCCCCGGGATGGTCCTCCAGGATAGGACCGAGCTCGCGCTCTGACGACATAGCGGTGACGAGAACGTCGGCAGCCTGCGATAGCCCACCCAGGTAGAGGTACGGATTGCCTGCTTCCGGGATGCTCGCCAATCCTGGAAGCAGGAGCTGGGTTCCCGCCCGCTCGTAGTCGGGCTTGATGACCTGCCATGCCGCGATGGCGACGATGATGGTAAGGACGAGTCCCGGGATGACGATGTACCATCGCCGCCACAGACCCCGTAGCGTGTCCGCAAGATTCACTGTTCCACCCCTTCGTGGGAAACCCGCGCGAGCATCTGCTCTCTCGGCACCTTATCTCGCGTGCTCGAGACGCGGTCCAGTGCGACCGCCGCCCAACCGCCGACCATGAGGGCGGCAATCACCAGTGCAACGTACGCGGAAATAACGGCAGTCCGAGACGGGAGAACGTGAAAGATCTGCTTGGTCAGGGGAACTGAGGCTACCTTGATGCGGGCATCCTGAGCGGTAACGGAAGATTGTTGTGCGTCGGAGACCTCGACTACTTTTGCCAGCAGGTCCTCTTGTCGCTGTGACACCCACTGTTCAGATGGGCCGATGATCTGCAGCACGAGTTCGGCGCGCAAGTAACTCGTACTCCATTGGTTACCGGCGTTCGGCAGGGACACGAACGACCCCTCCCGGAGCCCGGCACCGTAGAGCGGCGCGTCATCGGTCGAATAGCTCGCTGGCGCTCCGCCGTCGTTGACCTCGCGGGCAACCACTCCGGCGAACGCAATCACGCTCGCGTCATCGAGCCCACTGTTGAGCGACAGGCTGGTCTTGTCGGGAAGAAGAAACGACACCACAGTCTCGGTGGCATAAAGGCCACCACCGCGCTGGAGAAGGAAGCCACCGACAACAGAAAGGATCAGGGCGGCAGCGATAACGTACCAACGGCGCAGCATGGCCCAGCCCAGGTCACGTACGGTCATCGACTCACCCCCACCCCGCAAGAATAGCGAGCCGGAGGCGGTACGGGCTAGGTAGGCACCCTCCTGAGATGGACGTCGAACTGTTTAGTTTCCCTGCCCCGTGCAATCGATTGCTTTGCCGGTGCTGACAGGCTGCCCTGCGGCATCCAGCTTGACGACCTGGGCCTGGAATGCGGTAACCACAGAACAGTTCACGTCAACCGGCCCGTAGACCCAACTACCGTCGATGACGTTCAGATTCTTGACCGGTCCCGGCATGCCACTTCGGAATGGATATCCACTCGACCCGCCCACGAGCAAACCGTCAATATCCACCTCGGTGTTGCCCTGGTTCTTGGGGTAGAAGAACGGCGATGTGCCATAGCACTCGTTGACGACCTGCATGATTAGGGTGGTGTTGCGTACAGTGACTTTGCTTCCGCCGTACCCCTGGATGCCGTCTCCGTGCCAATCTGTGCACGCGTCAGGGGACTTCACCCGGATGAAGGAGTCGATGACCGACACTGGCCCGCAATTGATGTCAGATCCACCGACTCGAAGCCCTTCGGGAACCCCATCGACGACGATGTTGCGCGCCGTGTAGCCTCCGAACTGGATGACGGGGTTGTCGGTGTCACTCGTCCTGCCGTTGGCGGTGAAGTCCGAGTCTTCGATGAGAAGATTTGGGTAACACGTCGACCCCATCCCATTGATCACGGTGGAGCCTACGTAGTCGATGCGACGCAGCGTCACATTCGCTGCCTCGATGATGATCGTGCCGTCGGTGATGCGGAGATCCTGTACGACTGCGCCAGCCTGGCGCACATAGTAGTTGCCGCTGACCTGTTGGGTCGGTTGCCAACCATTGGGCAACCCTGCGCTGTCCCGAGTCGGGAACCCCTTTGTGGGGGCCGGGGCGGATGGCGGTGTGGGCGTCACGGTGGGCACCGGCAGCGGCATGGGCTTCAGGGGGCCGCTGAAGCTCCGCGTTCCCTCCGCACTGAACACGACGTCAGCCCAGTACTGGCTCGAGCGCCACTGTGAGCGGGGCTGAGTTCCCGGCGCGGAGTAGGTGTAGACGCCCGAGTTTCGCTGTGAGACCGAAACCAGCGACGAAGCGGATCCTCCCGTGAAGTTCTCCGTCGAGGCGTAATAGCCCCCGGCGGGAACCCGGTACGAGACGACATACGGTGTTCCGGACTTGAGCGCCACAGGCTTCGCCAGCGCCGCAGTTTGCCATCCCGATGCGGTTTCGTTTCTGAAGGTCACGTTCGCCATCCGGGTACCGTCTGGCGCCCAGATCGAGCCTGTGTGCACCCCGGTTGCACCGGCTGGCTTGAAGAAGCGGATCGATGTCACCTGGCCACTGACGCTGGGAGTGAACCTGGTACCGAGCTCAGCAGCGCTCGTATCTTTATCCAGGGAGACACCGGTCGGCTTCGAGTTTCCCCAGATGGTCGCGGCGGACGCGGCGGGCCGAAGCTCAGGCCCGGAGGGGGCCGCGATGGCGGCGGATGCGACTGCTCCGGTAGAGAAGACTGACAGCGCAACGATAAGCGCGACTATGGAACGTGGCCGAGAGAAGGTCATGTGAAGCGATGGTGGCACATAATATAGGGGAATTCAAGGCCATCGCCGCACCTGCGCGCGTACTACACAATCTTTCATCTTCCGAGCGTCGGAAAATCCGCCTCGGCCGGCCCGCTACTGCCCAGCGGACTCGCCTCGGTAGACTCGGCTCGGCGGGCTGCACCGCAGTGCGCTTTTCGTGGTCTCGAATGGCGGTTCATCCGCCCGCGAAATCCGGATCGTCGCACGGGAGTGTGGGGCAATGAGCGCACCAGTCAGGTTGCGAACTCCGGTCTCGATCGTGTGTGTCTACAACGACTCTGTCGTGTTCGAGCAATGCCTTTCGCGCTCCGTGGCCGCGGGGCTGAGCGATGCCCCGGATACCGAATTCCTACCGGTGGACAATCGCGAAGGCGATTACCCCAGTGCGGGAGCTGCGCTGAACCATGCTGCGCGCACCGCGCGCAACGACGTCGTCGTCTTCGTGCACCAGGACGTGGTGCTGCATTCGTTGGCCGAACTAGAGCGCGCTGCCCACATCCTCATGAGCGAGACCACTATCGGCGTCATTGGCGCCGTCGGAATCGATGGTCGCCGTCGCATCGTCGGACGTATGCGTGACCGCGTGGTGCAGATCGGTGAGTCCACCCCGGTTCCCCGCGATGTCGACAGCCTGGATGAGGTGCTTTTCATGGTGCGTCGCGAGCTCGTGCTGGCAAGTCCTCTGAGCGAAGATCCCCTGCTGGCCTGGCATGCCTACGGGGTCGAGTATTCGGCGCGCGTCCGCCGAGCGGGCATGAGAGCGACAGCGATGGATCTTGCGATCACGCACAACAGCCTCACCACCAATCTCGACCGGCTGGATCTCGCCCACCGCAAAGTCGGCGTCGACTATCCCGAACTGCTTCCGATCCACACCACATGCGGCACCGTGCACAAACGGAGCAGGCTCGGTCAGCTCGTCCACACACTGCGGCGCGTGCGAGGTGCTGCTATTTGGTGGGGGGAGTCATGGGAGGCGCGGGCAATCACGCGTGAGTCGCACGCCCCGGTCGTGCTGGCCGACATCCGGCTCATCATCGACGAGGCCCTGCGTCGTGGCGAAATGAGCGGCCTTCGGGTGCTTGACCTCGCGTCCACGCCTGGAACGTCGGTGGATCGACTCGCTCGATTCGACCGGGACTACGACGTGAGTGCCGTATCGCTCACCAATGCGCAGAAGATCGTCAACGATCATCCCGTCGACCAGGCGATCCTCCTGACGGGTATGCAACGCGCCGATCTCTCGAGCCTGCACCTGCCCGGCGAACGGACGCACATCATCGGGTTCTGGCGCGCCACCGGACTGTGGATGCTCGTGGGAATCGATTCCGCCACGCTGGCACCGCTGTGGTCGACAGCTCGGAATCGACCATTCGCCGGCATCGTGCCCGAGCGCAGGCCATGAGCGGTCGCAGAGTGATGGGAGGTGCGCACTCGTGACGCCTCGACTCCGAGCATTGTTCTTCGGCACCGTTGTTACGCTGACCGACCTCCTGCCACCACGGCTGCGATACGGATACGCGCATCGGCTGACCAGGATGATGTTCTCCGCTGCGCTCCCGGTCGTCAACAATGCCATCTCGCGGAGTGCCGCCTCGGGTGACGCCCGCGTCGCCCGAACCCCGAATCTCACCTGCGCGATCCTCGCCGACCACCTCGATGTCGGCGGAATCGGTGCCGTGGTCGAGATGCTGGCCACCGGCTTCGCGAGCGAGCGTGTGCGAGTTGTCATCGTCTGCCACGGCGACGGCGATCGCGCGCGGAGGCTTCGACGACTCGGCATCGACGTGCGCAGTGTCACTGACAGCACGTCCGCGCTCGAGGCGCTGGCCAGTTCCGGCGCTGACGTCCTCCAGCTTCACAGTGCACCGGATTATCTCGAGCACGCCGGAATGGCGACCAGCCTGCCGGTGATCACGGTCATGCATAACACGGAGATCCATTACACCGCGGCCAGGTGGTCGTCGTTTTCAGCACTCATGGAACGCTCAGCGGCCGGTGTCGCAGTCAGCGATACCGTTCGCGAATACCACGTTCGCCGCCTGTCGCCCGAACTCGGGAAACGGATCACCGTCGTTGCCAATGGGGCCCTGACGCTCCCCGTTGCATCGGCCGACGACCGGCACAGGGCGAGAGCTGCGGTATCCCAGGTCATCGGTGTGAATATCGACCACGAGGTGCTGTTCGTCTGCCTTGCGCGATACGACTCGCAGAAAAACATCGCTGGCACCGCCGTGGCGTTCGCTCGCGCGGCTCGGCAGGCCGATGACATCCACCTCGTCTTCGCGGGCGATCCGTCCGACTGGGCGGAACTGCGTCGCGCCCAGTCGCTGCGCGATGTGACCGGTGAGCCCCGCCGCATCCACTTCCTCGGCAACTCAGATGCCGTGACACTGCTCACTGCGGGTGATGCGTTCTTGCTGAATTCGTTCTTCGAGGGCTGGCCGGTTGCTGCGACCGAAGCATCGGCGGCGGGACTTCCCCTCATCCTGAGCGAAACGGGCGGAGCGATGGAGCTCCAATCCCGCGATTCTGCGTTCTCGGTCATGGTCCCGAACCCCGCCGGTGATGCCGCCGGAATCAGTGATGCGCTCGTCAGGAAGGCGCGCAGGCGAACCCGCAATCAGCCGGGAACGCACGCCCTCGAGGCCGCGGTGCTCGCTGTCGCTGAGCAGTCACGAAGGGCGACCGGGCCGCCAGTGCCGCGCTCAGCCGCGGGAGCAGCCGACATGCTGCGCTTGCACGCGCAGGTCCTGCGGGGGGCCATCGAGGCGCGAGCTAACGAATCCTCTTCACCAGGCTTGCCGTGACGTTTCGTGCCTCCAACAGCGTCGCCCGGCGACTGAGCAGTGTTCGCATCGAGTCAACGGTGTCCGTGGCAGTGACGCTGTAGCGAGCCTGCAGCCAGGATCCGGCGTTAGCCCGGAAACGATCGCTCGTGAACACCGTGCGATAGCGCGCATCACGCAATTGCGAGAGAGCTCGTCGGTCGTACCGGCCGAGCGGCAGTGCGGCATCGAGGATCTCTCCTCCGCTCGCTTCGGCCAGCAACTCACGAGCGTCGCTAAACTCCCGGACCACATCGGCTGGCGAGAGCCTCGTCCACGGAATGTGCGACCAGCCGTGCGTGCCGACATCCATTCCCTGGGCTCGAAGCTCCCGGAGGTCGACGGGGTTGAGGCTCGCGGAATCCTCCAGTCGCCCTGCCAGCGCAAAGAAGGTGGCCGGCAGGTTTCGTTCCTTGAGCGCAGGATAGGCGATGTCCAGATCGGAACGATTGCCGTCGTCGAAACTGATCGAGACATCCGGCCGATCGAGCACGAGATCGAGAATGCGCAGGAACGCCGGCTCGGAAACCCAGTACCTGGCCTCCCCCGGCTCACGTTCCTGTGCGCACACGCCCACCCCGTGGAAGCAGAGATTGGTGATCATCGATTGTCACCTTCCCGAATTACTGGGCCCACCCGCGTGCTTTCATCCCGACCCCAGTCTGAACTCGACATCGTTCTGCGGGCGCGTCGCGCTGCGACGAGCGTGATCGCCACGTAGGGGATGATCGCGAGAACCAGGTGCGGCTCGCGGGCAACGACCTGCAGCCAGGCACGCTTGTCAGATTGCCGCACCGGAAGGCCAACCTGGCCTGTTCGTGCCGCGTCGCGCAACTGGCGATTGCCGCGGCGAACCCGGACGAGCCGATTCATCAGGTCGCGGAGGGTGAACGGCGCTTCGACGACGACCTCCACCGCGGTGACGATTACTTTCTCGTCTGCCAGGAACAGTGAGTCCAGAAAGAGATCGTCGGCAACCATCTCAGGAAACGCGGCGAATCTGGCTCGCCCCTCGGCAGACAAAGCGATCATCCCCCGGCCGAAGAGCCCTTCGGTGAAAGCCGGAAGACACCCGTTGATAGAGAAGTAGGCGCGCACGAGCCAGGGTCGCCCGGCCATATTCAGCCGTCGGCGCGGCACGGCCGCGAGGATGCCGGGCGTTTCGGCCAGAACCGCCGCGAAGTCCGTCACTGCGTTCGGCGGGACGACGATATCGGCGTCGAGATAGATGCGGGGAAATCCGGAGGTGACGAGCTCGCCGGCATTGAGGGCTGCGGCTTTCCCGGGCTCCGGCCGGTCTACGACCGTCACCTTTCGAGCCCGAGCGATGTCGACCGTGGCATCCGAACAGGCGTTGGCGCTGACGACGATGTGCAGCTGATCGGAGGCAGTCTGGTGAAGCAGCGCATCGAGACACGCTCCGATCACGGCTTCCTCATTATGGGCCGCGATGATGACGCTCGTCATCCGGCGCCACCCTCCTCGGCGCCGACCCGTGCTCCCCCTAGGCTGGCGGCATGGCGAACCCCGGCGTGCATCCGATAACCTCGGCGGATGCCGGCCGCGTGAGCGCATTCCTGCACCAGAACCTCAACAGCAGGGTGTCGTCCGAGGCGTGGCAGAAACTCCTGATGCCGCCGTGGGAAGACACCGGCCCCAATCGCGGATTCCAGCTCACCAGTGATGACGGCGCTGTCGTCGGCGCCTATGTTGCGGTCTACTCGCAACGGGAGGTGGACGGGACCACGATCGACGTCTGCAACCTGGCGGCATTCTGTGTGCTCGAGGGCTTCCGGGCGCACAGTCTCAAGCTCATCCGGGCAATTCTCAAACAACCCGGGTTCGTCTTCGTCGACCTCTCCCCCAGCGGGAATGTCGTCGCCATGAACGAGCGACTCGGCTTTAAGCGCCTCGACACCTCGACACGACTCGTGGTGAACCTCCCGCACCTGCCACCTCGTCATCGTCAACTGACAAGCGATCCGGCGACTCTCGAACGCGTTCTCGTCGGACGGGATTCGCTCGTCTACCGAGACCATCTCCATGCTGCGGCCGTGGAACATCTGCTCGTCGAGGGTGACGGTGAGTACGGATACCTGATGTTCCGTCGCGATCGCCGCAAAGGGCTTCGGCTGTTCGCCACACCGTTGTACGCGGGCGGCAGCACGGAGTACATCGAGGGCGCGTGGGGGGCTATCCGGTCTCACCTGCTGGGAAAGGGGCTGCTCTTCACCCTCGCCGAACATCGGGTGCTCGGCTTCTCTCGCGGTCCAGGCACCGCGCTGCGCAACCCGCGACCCAAAATGTTCCGCGGGGATGGCATCGACGCCCGGGACATCGATTACCTGTATAGCGAACTCACACTCGTCGCGTGGTGAGAGCAGCACGAGGCCGTTATCCCCTCGCGCGCTTGCCATCGACGAAGTCGGTAAGGCTTCCTACCGTTTCGAACAGATCGGCACCGAACTCGTCATCGTCGATCGTGATATCGAAGCGCTGCTCGAGCTCGGCGACCAGCTGCACGACACCGAAGGAATCGAGTTCGGGGAGTGCACCGAAGAGCACGGTATCGCGCTGAAGGTCGGACGGCTGATGCGCAAGCTCGAGCGTGTCGATCAGCACGCTTCGTACGGCGTCGAGAGTATCGGTCATGGCTGCTCCGTTCAATGTCAGACAAGCACTTCTGCAGGTGCAGGGTGCCCCAGGAATGCGGTCGGGCTGGCGGTCAGGCCGTAGGCGCCCTGTTGGAAGATGACGATGAGGTCGTCGATCCCCGCGAGCGGCAGCTCGATATCGTCTGCGAGCAGGTCGAGGGGAGTGCAGAGACAGCCCACGACAGTGGCATTCTCGTCGGCGGGAGTGTCTGTACGGTTTCCCACGATCACAGGATAGTTGCGCCGAATCGCCTGCCCGAAGTTGCCGGTCGTCGCCAGCTGGTGGTGCATGCCCCCGTCGACGACGAGGTAGGTCTTGCCGCGAGAGACCTTGCGATCGAGCACGCGGGTGACGTACACCCCGCACTCGCCGACGAGGTAGCGGCCGAGCTCGATGACCGGCGTCGCCTCGGGCATCCGCTCGGTGATCGGCCCGTCGACCAGAGCGTGGAGGCCGGCAGCTACCGCATCGAGATCAAGGGGCTGATCCTTCGCTGTGTAGGGGATGCCGAAACCGCCTCCCAGGTTCAGGTACCGCACCGGTGCGGCGAGGTGCTCGGCGAGCTGGCTCACGAGGTCGACCGTACTGCGTTGCGCCTCGGCGATGATGGCAGCGTTGAGATTCTGCGATCCGGCGAAAATGTGGAACCCGATGATGTCGAGCCCTGCCGTGGAGTACCTACGCAGAACAGCCGGCACGAGCTCAGCATCGATGCCGAACTGCTGCGGGCCACCGCCCATGCGCATGCCCGACCCTTTCACCGCGAAGTCCGGATTGACCCTGATGGCGATCCTGGGTGTCAGTCCGAGCTCCTCAGCAGCCTTGATCACCCGCTCGATCTCGGTGGTGGATTCCACTTCGACGATGATCCCCGCCGCGACGGCCTGACGAATCTCCGCTGGCGACTTCCCCGGCCCCGCGAAGCTGACCCGGTCGGCGTGGATCGTCGAGTCGAGCGCTACCTGCATCTCCCCCGCGGATGCCACGTCGATGCGGTCGACCCGGGTGGCGAGGTGCTGCACCACCGCTGGCATCGGGTTGGCCTTCATCGCATAGCTGAGCTCGACGCGGGGCGGCAACGCCCCACGGAGTCTCGCGACACGGTCATCCAGGATGTCGCGATCGTAGGCGAAGAAGGGGGTCGACCCGACGCGCGCCGCCAGTCGCGACAGCGGCATCCCACCCACGCGAAGCTCGCCGTCCAGGGTGCCGAACGTGGCCATGTGCTCGTGGGGCTTCATGCGGACACCTGTGCTTTCAAGAGATTGCGGTCGAACTTACCGTTCGGTGAGCGCGGCAGCTCGTCGCGGACATCGATCAGCGACGGCACCATGTACAGCGGCAACGCCTGCCGGAGCGCGGTGAGCAGGGCTGTCGTGTCCAGGACCCCGTCCACGGCCGTCGCGATGAGGACGATCCGATGTCCGATCCCGACCTCTTCGATTCCGAGTGCGACGGCATCCCGCACCACACCGGTCGCATACGCCGCCTCCTCGATCTCGCTGGGGCTCACTCGGTACCCCGAGGTCTTGATCATGTCGTCGGTCCGGCCGACGAAGTACAGGAATCCCTCGTCATCGGCAACCACGGTGTCGCCCGACCAGACGGCCAGCTCCGGCGCGCGCCACGGCTGACCGGTGTGGTGCACAGGACGGTACCGCTCGGCCGTCCGTTCGGGATCGTTCCAGTACCCCAGCGCGACGAGTGCTCCACGGTGCACCAGTTCGCCCTCTTCGCCGGGTTCGCACCGCGTGCCGTCGGGTCGCAACACGAGGATCTCCGCGTTGGGGATCGCTTTCCCGATCGAGTCCGGACGGCGGTCGACCTCCCTCGGGTCGAGATACGTCGAGCGGAAGGCCTCGGTCAGCCCGTACATCAGGTACGGGTCGGCATTCGTGAAGATGCCGCGGAGCCGATCGAGGACGGCGCGCGGCATCCGACCACCCGTGTTGGCCCAGTAGCGCACGCGCAGGGCGACCTCCTCGGGCCACGCCGCGTCGGCGATCTGCAGCCAGAGCGGAGGCACCCCGGTGATGCCGGTCACGCCGTGCTGCGCGCACAGCCTGGGCACGTCCCGCGGCAGCAGGTAGTTCATGAGGATGCAATGCGCACCGACCGAGAATGCGGTCGTCACCTGGCTGAGCCCCGCGTCAAAACTCAGCGGCAGGATGCTCAGAATCACGTCGTCAGCGGTGTTGCGGAGATACGTGCTCACGCTCTCCGCCCCGACGACGAGGTTGCGGTGGCTGAGCACGACCCCCTTGGGCTTGCCCGTGCTTCCCGAGGTGTAGAGGATCGCTGCCGGGTCGAGGTCGATTGCCGCAGACTCGCGCGGCTCGGCCTCGCCGTCGACGCTCCCGCGGTCGATGCGGTCGCGCAGCAGCGAGACGCGATAGTGCGAGGAAGCCGCCTCCGCCGCAGGGCCGACCACCACGACGTGCTCCACCGAGCCGTCCTCGAGCACGGCGGACAGTTGGGCGAGCCGATCGGCCGAGGTCACCAGGAATCGCGCGCCGCTGTCCGCGACGATGTGCCCGACCTGCGCGGGCTTGAGGACGTGATTGATCGGGACGAATACGCCGCCTGCCACCGATGTCGCGAACATCGCAACAACCAGCTCGAGGCGCTTCTCGAGGTAGATCGCCACGCGGTCGCCCGGCTGGAGCCCGAGCTCTTGCAACTGTCCGGCGGCGGCGCGCACCGTGTCCCAGAGGTCACCGTAGGTGAAGGTGTTTTTCTTGTACGTGAGCGCCGCCGAGCCCGGCGCCTGTTCGGCCGCCTGCGCCAGCAGATGGTGGAGGTTCGTTCGGATCCGGCTCACTGTGCCCTCCGCTCGCGAAGGAAGCGAGCGAACTCGGCGGGATCGTCGAGGTCGACGTACCGTCGTCCCTGCGCGTCGGATTGCGGCTTCGTCCCGTCGTCCGGAACGGCCGGCCCCGGCTGGCTGAATCCGGAGACGAGGTCGAAGACCCCGACGTAGGCCTCCGCCTGCGGACGCCAGTCGAGCTGCGACGACACCCGCTCGCGCGCCTTCTCTCCCAATTGAACGCGCAGCACCGGATCGGCGATCAGCTTCTCGACGGCGTCGGCGAAGGCGCCGATGTCGCCGCTCGGCACATAGAGCAGCGTGTCCGCGCCGGACACCCGCGTCTCCACCAGGTCGAACGAGACGGCGGGCAAGCCGTACGCCATGTACTCCATCGTCTTGTTCATGGTGGACAGGTCGTTGAGTGGTGTCTTGAGGTCAGGGCAGAGGCCGATGTCGGTGCGGCTGAGATGCTCGGCTATCGCGACCCGATCGACCCGCCCGGTGAAGGTGACGTGATCGTCGAGCCCCAACGCCGTCGACTGCCGCTTGAGATCCTCGAGGCAGTCGCCGAATCCAAGCAGGGTCGCGCTCACCTGCGTGAGGCCGCGATGGTGCACGAGCTCATCCATGACCAGGAGGACCTGATCGACGCCGTCCTGCGGCCCCATGATGCCGAGGTACGCGAGGTTGATCCCGTCCACGGGGCGAGGGTTCGCCGGATAGATCGGGCGCATCTGCTTCGTGTCCGGCCCGCTGCGAACGACGGTCACATGGTCCGGACGGCGCCCGCCCCGACGGATGGCGATCGCCTTGTACGACTCGTTCGTCGACGTGATGCGGTCCGCGGTGCGGAAGGATCGCCGCTCCAGCCACTTCAGCCCCGCGTACTGGAGCCTCTGCCCGATGCTCTTCGGCGCGCCGAACCGGGAGAGGAACAGCTCGGGGTTGAGGTCGTGATGGTCAAAAATGAACCGGACTCCACGACTGCGCCAGATGAGCGCCAGGAGCCAGAACGTGTCCGGCGGGTTGCACGCCTGGATGACCTCGAACGGTTGGCGACGCCATACCGCCAGCGAGAGCCATGCCGTGCACACCCAGCTGTACGCGAATTCCCAGACGTATCCACGCAGCCCCCGCGCTTCCGGAGCCGGCATGTACTTGTAGATGTCGACGCCATCAATGCGCTGGCGCGCGGGATCCCCTGGACCCTTGGGACAGATCACGCTCACGGTATACCCACGCGCGATGAGCGCCTGGCACTCCAACCACACCCGCCGATCCAGGGGCACCGGGAGGTTCTGCACGATGATGAGCACGTGAGGTGTGATGTCAGCTCGTCGCATCACTGGTGACCCGTCTGTTTCGAAGGATCGGGATGCGTCGCCCCCACCGGGAGCGAGCGATAAATATGAGCCCCTCTGAGATCACCTGTGGCGCGAGCATCCTGGTCACCGTCACGTGGACCAGGGTCACGGCCGCTCCGACCAGCACGATCGATACCACGTCGGGCAGGCTGGTGGTGATCAGCATGACCCCCCATCCAGCAGCACCGGAGGTCACGACCGCGGTGATCATGAACAGGAAAGGACCGACAATCCGACGAACAGGCGCCGACAGGATCCGCGCGACGAGGAACCATCGGCTGATCGTGGCGACCACACACACTCCGAGGAACCCCCAGGCCACGGCGATCAGTCCACTGTGCACGAGTATCGCGGTCATACCGAACGTGATTCCATCGATGACGAGGGCGTACACGAACCACTTTCCCGGCTTCCCCACACCATAGAACAAGCCATGGTCGAGCCACGCGCCAACGGTGAGAGCACCCGCCATGGCCAGGATCTGAGCGACCGGGTAACTCGTTTCCCAAGCCGCACCGAACAGAATCGGGACGATCATCGGTGCGGCCACCGCGACGATCGTGAGGGGAAGAGACAGCGCGGCATACGACATGCGCAGGGCACGCAGGTAAGCGCTGAGCAGGCGATCCTGGTTCTCCCGGATTCGAGCGAACGCGACAGTCGTCACCGGCACAATCGCGCCCCCCGTGAGGTCCTGGACGACCTGCACGAGGCGTTGCGCGATGTTCATGTAACCGAGGGCCGCGAGCCCGAGCGTCGACGAGATGACCGCGGCCTCACCGGAGGCCCTCACCATCGCAACGAACTCGACTCCGAGAACCTGCCCACCGAAGCGGGTTAGGGTCGCGAACTCGCGCCGCGAGAACATGAGGTTGGGATGCCAGCGTGTGCTGATCCAGGCCAGGATCGTCGTGATCGTCGGCGCCACGAGGCTCTGCCCGACGAGGGCCCACACCCCCATGCCGCTGAACGCCATCACCATCGCGACCACCTGGGCGATGACCGCAGCGATCGCGCCCTGCCCCGCGAGCACGGCGAAACGCATGCTGCGCCGGAGCATAGCCATGGGGACGGAACCGAACGCGGTGAGGATCACCCAGAACGACAGGGCCTGCAGCACTGGTACGACTCCGGGATCTCCGAACAGGGCTCCCATCAGCGGCGCGATGACGAACAGCACGGCGCACAGCACCGCGCCAGCACTCACCGAGAACCAGAAAGCCGTGCTGAGCATCCGCTGGTTAACTTTCGCTGCCTGCACGATGTATGCGGCGAACCCCAGATCGGCCAGAAGGTAGAAGAACGGCAGAATCGTGGATGCCGCAGCAACCGTGCCGAAATCTTCTGGGCTCAACAGTCGGGTAAGCACAGCAATGGTCACGAAGCCGAGAAGGCGTATCGTCCACTTCTGCGCTGTGAGCCACAGCACGCCGGAGGCCGCCTGCCGCCCGACAGCCGCCTCTTCCACCGCGTCCGTCGATCCGGGCGTTGCACTCGGGATAGCGCTGGGTGGTGCCCACTCGTTCTCCGCGGATCGCTCGAGATCAGCGTCCCCGCGCCGACCGTTCATCGGTGGGTCCCCCGGGGGGTCCGGAGGGATTGTGTTGCTGCAGCTCCAACACCCTGCAGGAGGCTCGCGTGACGGGCGACCATGGTGTCTGCTCCCAGCCAGACCGAGGCATCGGCTGCGAGTTGCTCGCGACGGGCCCGCCACACTGAGATGTTCTGGCAGATGACCCCGAGGGCAGTCGCGAGTTCGATACGGTTCGACTGCACAGCCCGCCGTCGGGCTGCCCGGATCTGAGCGAGGGTGGTCGCGGCCGGATCCGCCGCAGGGTTTCGGCACATCAGGCCTCGATCGCCCCTGTCACCCACAAGCTCCAACGCTCCACCGACATCGGAGAGGACGAGCGGCAACCCGGCCATCGCCGCCTCGGATGCCGCGACGGGCCATCCCTCGAAAAAGGAATCCAGCACGAATGCGTCCGCCGCATCGAGGATGTGTGGGGAAGAGCTCGACCCGAGCAGATGCACGCGACCGGAAAGTGGGTGCGCCCGGCGGATCGCATCGGCGTGCGCGTATTCGAGCCAGTCTTCGACCGGACCGGCGACGACCAGCAGCGCATCATGCCCCGCAGCCGCCATGTCGAGAAACGCGCCAACTAGTCCCGGGATGTTTTTTTGGATGTCGTAGCGGGCAAGACAGGCAATGACCGTCGTCTCGCCGATCTCGGTGCCAAGCGCATCGCCCAGGTGCGCGCGGGCGGCTTCTGCATTGCGGGTAGCCCCGACAGCGACGCCGTTGGGCACAACCGTCACCGCCCGCTGCGGACGACGCGAAAGGCAGTGCTCAGAGAACGCTCTGACCGTTTCGCTGACCGCGATGACGGACGCAGATCGATCAAACAGGTCACCCTGCCCCTCCCAGTCGGCGGCGGTGAGATTGATGTCGGTTGTGTGAATGACTGGGACGATCGGGATGCGGCGCTCCATGCAGGCGGCAATGAGGTGATCCGGTGCGTTGTGCAATTGGGCGACCATGATGTGCCCCATCTCCGCGAGGGCAGAGTTCGCCGACCCCAGATCACGTGCTTCGACGACGATGACGCCGCGGTCTCGCAGCACATCAGCCGTCGGCCCGCCCCGCTCACACAGCACCACGCAATCGAGCCCGTGCCCGGGCAGCCCCTGGGCGAGAGTCGCGACGATGGCCTCGACACCCCCGGTGCCCAGAGTTCGAGTAACAAGGGCGACAAGCGGTCGCGTGGTGTGACGCTTCTGCCGCGGCCGCGGGACGGATGCTGCGGAATCGGGGTCCGGAGCGGCGGTGAACGTGACCAGTTGACGCTCCAGTAGCCGCCGCCGCACCGCGTGTCCGATCCCGAATCGCACCGCCGGAGAGCCCGCGTCGACCACGACTGTCACGGCTTGGAACACCAGCATCTGCAGGCGTGCGCCCAGTCGAGCCCAGCGCGAAACCTCTCGCCGCATCATCCCGGCAACCCGACCTTGAGGGTGCGCCGCTGTGAGGCGGCGCTCCGGATGCCGAGCATCTTCTCGCGCGCGACGAAGAGAGGGTTTCGGTGCGACAGCCGCACACCGAGCCGCAGCCTGCGACGGAAGGCGCGCCCTCCGACGGTGTCGTCGATCGCAGGATCGCAGCGGCGCGCAAAATCGAGCAGCGCAGCCACGGGCCACGACTCGGTCAAGCCCCAGACGTAGGCGCGCGATGCGAGATCCATGGCTTCGATCGCCTCGACCCGCCGGATGGTCACGACAAGTTGCTCGGCATTCTGGAACGACATGGCCGCGGTGGTGAAGGCGTCGAATCTATGTTGCAGGTCAGTCATCATGCCTTGAGCCTGATCGGTGGCGAAAACAGAGCTGTGCATGTTCTGGTCGTGCTGCCGATAGAACGCCTGCACGGAGCCCGCGAGATAGCCAACGTCTGAGACTGCCGCGACGCGGAGCCACATCTGGAGATCTCCCGCGTGCGGGTGCTGGGGATCGTACAACCCGACCTCCCGCAGCACGCTGCCACGCACGATGGCCTCCGGCGACTTGATGACATTAACGCCGTATTCGAATAGACGGCTGGCCCAGTCCCGGCCATCCCAAAGCACCCAGGATGTCTCGTCAGAAGCCGCAAGTCCCGGCACGATCTCGTCGAACACGATGACGCGCCCGTAGACGAGTCCGACCTCGGGATGACGCTCCATCAGAGCGACCGCCCGCGTGATGGAATTCTGCGCGAGCAGGTCGTCAGCGGAGAGAAGCACGACGTAGTCGCCGGCCGCCTCGGCGAGACCGTCGTTGTAGGTCAGGATGTGCCGTTTATTGGTCGAATGCGCTATGAGGCGCACTCGCGGATCGCGATCGGTTAGCCCGCGAGCAACTTCGGCGCTACCATCCGGCGATGCATCGTCGACGATGATCACCTCGACATCCACACCGTCCTGGTCTAGTGCGGATGCGACGGCAGCAGGCAGGAAATGCCCGTAGTTGTAGCACGGGATCACCACCGTCACGAGGGGACGGGTGTCGAGCGCACCAGGTTTGAGGATTTGCATGTCGTCAGCGCTCGGTCATGCCCTGAACGGGTTCACCGCGGCGCGCAGCGCAGAGACGACCCGCTCCTGCTGCCCAGCGTTCAGGTGCGGGTGCATCGGCAGCGACAGGATCGCGTCGGCCGCCGCCTCGGCTACCGGGAACTGGCCGCGCTGGTATCCGAGCCCGGAATATGCTTCGGTCAGATGTACAGGCGTCGGATAGTGGATGCCGACGCCGATGCCCGCCGCGGTGAGTTCCGCCATGACCCGCTCACGGTCAGGCAGGCGCACCACGTACAGGTGCCAGGCATCGATGTTGCCGGGACGCACCGTCGGCGTACGCACATTGTCGAGGTCGGCAAGCAGGGTGGAGTAGCGGTCCGCTGCCTCGCGACGCGCGGCGTTCCAGCCGTCGAGCCTGCGCAGTTTCGCGCGCAGCACCGGCGCCTGGATCGCATCCATCCTCGCGTTCATACCGATGTGTTCATGTACATACTTCGTAGAACTGCCGTGAGCGGCGAGCTTGCGAACCAGCGCAGCGGCGTCCGCATCATCGGTCATCACGGCTCCAGCGTCTCCCGCGGCTCCCAGGTTCTTGCCCGGGTAGAAGCTCGTGGCGGAGATATGCGCCATGGCACCCGCCCGCCCGGCCGCCGACGACGCGCCCTGCGACTGTGCGGCATCCTCGACGACGGCGATTCCGTGCCTGTGAGCGATCGGCAGGACACGCTCGACTGGAGCAGTCTGGCCGAACAGGTGCACCGGCAGGATGACCCGTGTGCGGCTCGTGACAGCGGCCTCGACGGCATCGGGGTCGATGAGCAGGTGCTCGTCGTCGACATCCACGAAGACAGGTATGGCGCCGATGCGCGAGACGGCCTCCGCGGTGGCTATAAAGGTGTTGGCCGGCATGATGACCTCGTCACCGGGGCCGACACCGACCGCACGACAGGCGAGCTCGAGGGCATCCGTCCCGTTGGAGACGCCGATCACGTGGCCGACACCGAGGTAGTCCGCATACTCGCGCTCGAAAGCGTCAATCTCGCTGCCCCCGATGAATCCAGCGGAATCGAACAGTCGCTGCCAGGCGGGCAGTACCTCCTCGGCGATCTCTGCGCTCTGCGCGGCCAGGTCGAGGAATGGCACGGTCATGCCGTCACCCCCAACGGCCGGGCCGGGACGCCCGCCCAGATGCCCGAATCGTGGATGTCGGTGAGCACGACGGCACCCATGCCGATCGTGGCTCCCGGGCCGATCGAGACACCCTGGCGAACCGAGGCGTTCATCCCCAGGTAGGCGCCGCGCCCGATGTGTACGCCCCCGCCGAGCACGACACCGGCAGCGAGGGTGACGAAATCGTCGACGAGGCAGTCGTGGGTGATGGTCACGTGCGGCATCGCGACAACATGCGCACCGATGACGGCATCCGCGGTGATGACGACGCCAGGGAGCAGGATGGACCCTACCCCGACCGGACTCGCGCCGACGTTTCGCACCGACGGATCGACGATCGTTGCGTACCTCGTGGCGTCGACGCCGAGCCCGCTGAGCATCGCGACGACCCGCTCGCGACCGGTTCCGGAACCGATGCAGACGAGCACATCGGCATCCGGATAGAGCCGGATGCTGTCGAGACTTCCGAGCACTGGTGCACCGCCGATCGTTCGCGGTAACTCGCCGTGCCGGTCGTCGAGGAATCCGAGCACGGCCCGGCCGGACTCGTGCAGCACTGGCAGTACCTCACGCGCGAGACCACTCGCGGCAATGAGCAGCAGCGGTCGGTTCATGCCGCCACCCCGGCCGAGCCCGTCGCCGCGCCGGACAGCACGTCGACGACCTGCCGCAGTTCAGCGTCGGTCAGCTGGTGAAACACCGGGAGGATGAGCGTGTTGTCGCTCAAGTGCTCGGTGATCGGCAGCGGCACGGATCCGGTGTCCCGGTGCGCGTAGGCGGGCTGGCGGTGTGCCGCCATGATGCCGCGTCTGGCCGAAACGTCGGCCACGGCGAGCGCTTCGATCAATTGCTCCCGGGTCAGAGGAAAGCTCTGGTCGACCTCAACCCACAGCGACTGGAAGTTGGAGGTGCCGAACTCGGGATCAGCGACGAGCCTCAGTCCCGGAATCCCGGCGATGCGTGCCCGGTATTCCGCCGCGATCTCCCGGCGCCTGGCAACGATCGCAGGCAGCCGGCCGAGCTGCACGATCCCGACGGCGGCCTGGAGGTCGGTCATCCGATAGTTGAATCCGACCTCGCCGTATTCCTCGGGCGGCGCGATGACGCTTGCGGCACGATCGGCGGCCGAGACACTCATCGCGTGCTCGCGCAGCCGGCGCGCGCGCCCCGCCCACTCACCGTTCGAGGTCGTGAGCATGCCACCCTCCCCCGTGGTGAGTAACTTGCGCGGGTGAAACGACCAGGTCGCGATGTCGGCGCCCGTTCCGACC
Source organism: Salinibacterium xinjiangense (assembly GCF_014645015.1). GTDB lineage: Bacteria > Actinomycetota > Actinomycetes > Actinomycetales > Microbacteriaceae > Rhodoglobus > Rhodoglobus xinjiangensis. The sequence goes on along the minus strand of NZ_BMLC01000002.1, from coordinate 475,309 downwards.
GGCCGGCCCTTGTAGGTGGAACCCGCTCCGCACGCGGCATCCTCGATGAGCAGGATGCCACGGGGTTCGGTGACCGCACGGATCGCGTCCAGGTCCACGGGCATCCCGCCCTGGTCGACCACGATTACGGCGCGCGTTCTGTCGGTGAGTGCAGCGACCACACTGTCGGCTGTGACGTTGCCGGTGAGCCGATCGACATCTGCGAATACCGGCCGTGCGCCGACATACGTGGGGGCGTTGGCTGTGGCGATGAACGAGAACGAGGGGACGACCACGTCGTCCCCTTGACTGACACCACCGACCACCAACGCAAGATGAAGGGCTGTCGTGCAGTTGGATGTCGCAACCGCGTACTCCGCCCGCATAGTCTCCGCGAAGGCAGCCTCGAACGCCGCTACCCTCGGGCCCTGCGCTACCCAGCCGGAAGCGATGACCTCGGCCACGGCCTCCGCCTCTTCGGTGCCGAGCCACGGCTTCATGACATTGACCCGGCTCATGCGACGGCCTCCGACTTTCCGGCCGAGATTTCGTCGCGCAGTGGGCTCCACCATTCGACGAGCGAGCGGAGGCCGTCTTCCAGCGAGATCCTGGCGGTGAAGCCGAGATCGACGTGGGCCGCCATCGTGTCTGCGAGCCGACGTGTCACGCCGTTGACCGCGCGTTCGGGACCGTGCTCGACGCTGAGCTCTGAGTCCATCGCTCGCAGCAGCGCCTGCGCGAGCTCAAGCAGGCTTGTCTCCTGGCCGCTCGCCACGTTGTACACGCCGTCGACTACATCGCTCTGGGCGGCGAGGATATTGGCGCGGGCGATGTCCTGGGTGACGACGAAGTCCATAGTCTGCTGGCCATCCCCGAAAATCAACGGAGGCTTTCCGTCGGCGATGCGCTCCATCCAGCGCACCAGCACCTCGGTGTAGAGGCCGTGCACGTCCATGCGCGGGCCGTAGACGTTGAAGTAGCGCAGGATGACGAAATCGAGTCCGCTCATGGCGCGGAAGCTGCGGATCATGCCCTCGTTGAAAGACTTGGCCGCGCCGTAGAAGGTGTCGTTGTTATGGTGATGATGGCGCTCGGTCGTGGGGAACTCTTCGGCCAGCCCGTATACCGAGGCACTGGACGCGGAGACCAGCTTTCCGACGCCGAGCTCCGACGCCGCCTCCACAACATTGAAAGTGCCATCCACAAGGACCTCGAGGGCGAGGCGTGGGTCTTCGGCGCATTGCGTGATGCGGATGGCCGCCTCGTGGAACACGAGGTCCTTACCGGCCGTGAGGTCGCGAACGAGGTCCCTGTCGCGGATGTCGCCGTCGTGCAGCATCACCCTGCCACTGGCGAGCGCCTCCTCGAGGTTGGCGCGGCGGCCGCGCACGAGGTTATCGAGCACGTCGATGTGGGCCGCACCCGCGTCGAGCAGCTGGTCGACGATGTGTGATCCGATCGTGCCTGCGCCGCCGGTGACAAAAACTGACGAACCCATGATGGTGGTCATGATGCGAGCTCCATGGGAATGGGGATGAATTCGATAGGGCTGGGGGCGCCCGACAGGGCAAGACTCCGAGTGGCGGCTTCGAGCACGGAGAGCACGCGAAGTGCCGCATGACCGTCGGTGCGCGGCGCTCTCGCAAGGCGGATGCTGTCAGCGAATTCCGTCGCCATCGCAGAGAGCGCCTCGCGTTCGGGCAGCGCCGGCGACCAGGTATCGCCCAACCGGTATGACACGGTGGCGGCCGCGCGGTCGGCTGCCGTCGTCGAGACCTGGGTGAGATCGACCCCCCTGTCGTACACGCTAAGGCGCTGCTGCGGATTGAGGTCGTCCCACACCAGCGTGCGCTTGGTGCCGCCGACAACCATCTGGCGGATCTTGGTCGGGCTGAGCCAGTTGACGTGCACGTGCGCGATCGCGCCGCCCTCAAGCGGGAGGCTGAGATAGCCAACGCAGGACTTTCCGGCTCCGAGCGGGTCGGCACCCTGCGCCGCCGCCGTGGTCGCGTTCAGGCCGCCCGGCAGGATGAAATCCATGATCGAGAGATCGTGCGGGGCAAGGTCCCAAAAGACGTCGACATCGGGCTGGATGAGCCCGAGGTTGATGCGCACGGAATCGATGAACAGTATGTCGCCGAGCGCGCCATCCTCGATCAGTTCCCTGATCTTCATCACAGCCGGGGTGTAGCAGTAGGTATGGTCCGCCATCAGGATCAGACCGCGTTCATCTGCCTCGCGCACCATTTCGAGTGCATGCTCGCGACTGTCGGCCAACGGCTTTTCGACGACGACATGCTTACCGGCATGCAGCGCGCTGATGACCACGGAGTGATGGGTGCGTGCGGGGGTGGCAACGGCGACGGCGTCGAGTTCAGGATCGGCGAGCAGCTGGTCGAGGTCGGTCACAACCGGGATGCCGCCGAGAGAGTCAGCCAGCTTCTCGGCGCGCCCGCGATCGAGGTCGCAGATCGCCGCGAGCTCCCAATCGGTGCTCGCGCGGAAGTTTCTCGCGAGGTTGGGACCCCAATATCCGGCCCCGATCACGGCCACACGCAGCGGACGGTTCATCTGCTTCCCCAATCTGTTCTGCAGGCACCGGTGATGACCTGCGATCCGTGGTCACGACATCGGAACGAAAGCCACATCGACCCAGTAGTTGTGGGCAGACGTAGTGCTCAGGAACGCGTTTCCGGAGACATAGGCGCCGCCGTTTGCTGGTGTGCTCAGCGAGCCGCGCGTCATCGCCGTCCCGAGACCATTGAGGTCGACCGAGTACATTCCTGTGGTGCTGAGCAATCCGACGCGGTATTCGAGACCCGGCTCCAGGATTACCGGCGTGCTCAGGGAGGCTTGCTGCCATCCGCTGGCCGACTCACCTGAGAACGAGACCGTCGCGAGCAGCATGCCTGTGGCAGACCACAGGTATCCGGTGTGGGTGCCGGTATTCGTCGGCCCCTTGTAGAACCGGATGGTCGTCACCGTGCCGACGACCGACGTCGAGAACCGAGTGCCCACCTGTATCGTGGCCGTGTCGTTCCAGTTCACGTTCGCTGGCATTGCATCAGCAGCGAAGATCGACTGGGCTGTCACGGTGACCGGCACCGTCGTCGTCGTGAACGACCAGGATGATCCGATCTGCGTCGACCCGGAGCTTACGGTTGCGGTGTACCCCGTCAACCAGCCAAGAGGCACAGTTGGCGTGAAGGTGACACGGCCGGAATCGACGGAATACGTGCTCGTCCCTGGCACCGCACTCGTGGAGGATGTCACCGCGATCGATGCGGTTGCGGCATCCGCTCCGCTGACCGCCGCCGCGATGGAGATTGTCGGCGCGACATCGGTGGCCCCCGCCGCTGGCGACACTACCCCGACGGTGACATCAGAAGCGGTCGGCACTGGGGTCGTTGCAGGAGCCGGCATCGTTGCAAGCGTCGAGGTCGTTGCCGATACAGGAGCCGGCATCGTTGCAAGGGTCGAGGTCGTTGCAGGAGCAAAGACGATGTCCACGAAGTAGTTCGTCGAGTTCCACACGGATGCCGGCATGCCACCAGCCGCGCCGTAGAGATATCGTCCATTGCTGGTGTCTGCGGTGAGAGGACCGCTGGTGCGCGCAGCGGTGAAGTAGGACGGGGTGCTCGAATACCCGCCGTTCGGCGCGAGGTACGACACGATGTACGTCGTTCCGGCCGAAAGTCCGTACGGCGTCGAGAGAGTCGCGGTCTGCCATCCGCTCGCCGTCTCCCCGCTGAAGGTAACACTGGCAAGCCTTGCTCCGGAGGTCGACCAGAGCGACCCGGTGTGGGTTCCGGTGTTACCCGTGCCCTTGTAAAAGCGGATCGCCGTAACCGAACCTGCCTGGGAGGCACTAAATGCCATGCCGAGTTCGACGGCGCTCGTGTCACTGTTCGCTGCGATGGTCGGTGTGCCCGAGATCAACGAATACTGGGAACTCGGCGCAGTGGTCACCCCGGTGGTGAACGTCCATGTTCCGCCGTTGACAACTGTCGCGCCCACAGACACCGTCGCCGCGTACGCGGTGGATTCAGCCAGCACCACACTCGGGACGAATGAGACGGTCTTCGTGGCGGAAGAATAGGCTGAGGTTCCGGCCACCGCCCCGCCCGGACCGGTGAGGGTGATGGCCGGCGTTCCGGTGGTGCTGTCCCCCGACATAACGGCGGTCACCGAAGTCGAGGTCGGGACTCCGACCGCAGCGGGCGTGGGAGTCATCGACACCACGCTCACGGGAACCGGCGTGGAGGTGACGAACGTCACATCCACGAAATAGTTCGTCGCCTGGTAGCTCGCTGTCGGGAATCCACCAGTTGAGCCGTAAACATATCTGCCATTGGTCGTGGCGGTCGCGGTCAGGGGGCCGCTGGTTTTTGCGACGCTGAAGTAATTGGCCGTAACTGAGTAGCGCCCGACCGGCGCAAAGTAGGAGACGATGTACGTCGTTCCCGCTGTGAGCGCGAGAGGACTCGCCAACGTCGCGGTCTGCCATCCGGTCGCGGTTTCACCCGTGAAGGTCACGCTAGCGAGCCGCGTACCGGTCGACGACCAGACCGATCCGCGGTGCGTGCCGGTGTTGCCGGCGCCCTTGAAGAACCGGATCTGGGTGACCGTGCCGGCCTGGGACGCAGTGAAAGCCATTCCGAGCTCGACCGCGCTGGCATCGGTGGATGACTCGGTCACCGGGAGGCCCGAGATCAGACTGTACGACGTTCCCGTGGGTGCCGATCCAGCCGTCGTGAACGACCAGGAGCCCCCGGCGAGCGGAATTGATCCGGATGCGACGACGGCCGAGTATGTCGTTCCTGCGGCCAGTGGTGCAGTCGGAGTGAACGTCAGCGTGCTCGTGCTGGCGGTGTACGTCGTCGCTCCGGCGACCGCAACAGTGCCAGCCGAGACGGCAATGGACGGCACCGTCACTGGAGAGGTCGAGAGGACGGCACTGATCGTGGTCGACGTGGCGACTCCCGCGGCACCCGCTGCCGGGATGCTCGACGTAACCATCGGAAGCGGCGTGCCGCTGCCGCCAGGAGGGGCGAACAACACGTCCACGAAATAGTTGGTGGACGACGGTGACGAGGGGAAGCCATCGCTGTAGCCGTAGACGGCACCGCTGGCCGGAACCGTCAGGAATCCGCTCTGGTAGGCCTGACCGAAGATGGCAGTGGTCGTGGAGTAGTTGCCGCTCGTCGAGCGGTATGACGCGACGTACTTCGTGCCAGCGGTGATGGCTACCGGCTGACTGAAATAGACACTCTGCCACCCGCTGGCACTTTCCCCCACGAAAGTGGCGGTCGCCAGTGACGTTCCCGTCGACGACCAGAGCGTCCCGGTGTGCGTCGCCGTGTTCTTGGAACCCTTGAAGAAGCGCATGCCCACTATAGAACCGTCGGAGCTTGAGTTGAAGGTAACCCCGAGGGTCACCGGGCTGTCCGAAACCAGCGGTACGACCGGCACTGTCGAGGTCGAAAAGATCGACGTCGGGCAGGATGCAGCGTTCCCCGCTGCTGCGGTTGTGAAGGTCCAGGTCTGCCCGGTAGTAAGACCTCCTGCCGCACCGGTCGCGGTGATCGTCGCGGTGTAAGCGGTGCCCGGGGCGAGGGCCGTGGTCGGCGTGAGTGTGACTTTTGCCGTCCCGGCATCGAAGGTACTGGATCCGGCGACGGAGGATCCGGAGGCCGTCCTGAGTGACAGGGAGACGGTCGAGGGCGTCACCGTACCCGCCAGCCACGCCGTCACCGCGGTTGCGGTGCCGGCGCAGGTGGAGTCGGCGAGCGGGTAACGCGATGAGACAGACAGCGGGGTCACATTCTGCGTCGAGAAGAGCACGTCCACGTAATAGTTGGTGTCACGGTAGCTCGACGTCGGGTAAGTGCCGGGGTTACCAAAGACGCCGGGAGACGCCGCGCCATAGGCGTGCGGCACCGATAACGGCGGCGACAGTCTCGACCAGTACGTCCAGTAGTAGGAGCCCGACGAGTAGCGCCCGGACGGTGCGGTGTAGGACACTGTGTACTTCTGCCCTGCGGTCGCACTGACCGCGTTCGAGAACTGGGCGGTCTGCCATCCGCTTGCCGTCTCATTCGTGAAGGTGACCCGTGCCAGCAGGGCGCCCGTTGCGCTCCACAACGACCCGCTGTGATTCCCGCCGTTTGCCGCGCTTTTGTAGAAGCGCACTCCGGTAACGAAGCCGTTCACATCGGGGGTGAAAGTCAGTCCGAGTTCGGTCGGACTCGGATCGGCAGAGTCAATGACCAACGGCGTCTCCGCGCCGAAGACGCTTGCTGGTCCTGTGACTGCCAGCGGCAGCGTCGTCGGCAAGGAGGTGTTAGCGCTGTCATCGGTGGCACGCACCTTTGTCGCCTGAGCGCCCAAGCCGCTCTGGCTGTACGAGTAGCTCCACATCGACGTACCGGTCGCCCGGTGCCAGGCCGTCCCGCCGTCCGTCGAAACCTCCACGCCGGCGACGACTCCGCCCACATCCTGCGCGGTTCCGGAGACGGTCACGACCTCGCCATTGACCGGGGTGGTGTTCGACGCCGGAGCAACGATGGTGACGGTGGGCGCTGTAACGTCTGAGCTCCTGAGCGCCGCAACGAGGCCGCTCATCAGGGTCAGCGGCTGTGCCGACATGTCGGCGAGAATGTTGACCTGCGCCTGCTGCATCCGAGGGTCGGCAGGGGCACCAGCACCATCGTGATTCTGCGTGAGTCCCCACGCCCACTGGATCGTGCCGGCCCCGAAGACCAGCGCGCCGCTCGGTGCGCGGTACAGCGTGAGGTTATGAGTAGTGGTGCCGGGAGCCACGGTCGAGCCGAAATCCTGCAGAATCTGCGGCGATGGGCCCACCGTCGTCGACAGCGTGACAAGCCCGGCCGGGCTGAACCCGTTGTCGACGACTTCGTTCGATTCGTAACCGACGGTATGAGGGGCAAGAGGCTGGCTCGCCCCTGCAGCCAGAGACGTCAACGACGTACCGCGCCATAGCCTGGTCTTTCCCTGATCGGCCGTCACCGTAATCGGAAGGTCATCATCGTTCGATCTGTACATACTGCCGGTGAGGGCGTTTTCCGGCCTCCCTGCTCCCGCGCTCGGCGAGGCGAATCTTGGATCGCGCCACGTTCCCGTCCAGGTAGAACTCGGATCGAGCTTCGCGTTGCTCCACGTCTCCTTATACGAGACCAGCGTGCGGTAACCGTTGGACGTTGGGTCGACGGTCGACGCCTCGTAACGGGTGTGCCAGTAGACCTCATTGCCGGACAGAAATTGGAGGTTGACTCCCGCGTCGCGAGCCGTCTCGACGTTCGCGCGCTGGCCAGTCGACCAGTATTCGTCATGACCGACGGAGAGGAACACCCTGTGATTGAGCAGCAGCGAGCCGTTCCGATCGGTATCGACTCCGGCGGCATAGGTCAGGTCGTAGCCGTTCTGCTCCAGGAACTGCACCTGGGCGAACTCAGAACTGAAGTAGAAGTCGCGAGCCGTCACGCCCTCCCTGGTCGCAAACGGGCGGTTATAGCTGAGTTTGTATGCTCGGCTGGCGGCACCGCCCTGATAGAAGCTCGATCCGCCGTAGGTGTTGTAGGCCTGCCACGTCGGATCCGAGGTCTGGAACAGCACATCGGAGCGACTGGCGTCGTCGCGCACGACGAAGATGATGTGGCTCTCACCACCCGTATCGTTGCGGTGGAGCACAGCAATGTAAACACCGGATACGGCTGTCGAGGGGACGGCCCACGACGCGGAGATACCCCAGTTACCACAATCGGTCAGGCCGGTCGCGGCCTCGGAGGCACACGGCGGCTGGCTCTGCGGGAGAGTTGCGGAGGGGCTGACAGTGGTGATAAATCTCGCGCCCAGTCCCTGGTAGTAGCCGGTGCGGTAGATGTCGAGTCGGTAGCTCGGGGCAGGCGTGGAGACCTTGAATCCGATCGTCGCGCCCACATTGACGCTGATATCCGTTCCGAAGCCCTGGATCGTCGGATCGCCGGCGCCGCGGATGTCCCAGATCACCGGATCGGTTCCCGGCTTGCTGTTCTCGCAGACGATCCTGTTCGAAGCGAGGCCGCAGGGGTCGACCGCCGCGTCCGCAGGCTCGGCTGTTACTCCGATGAGCAGACTGGCGACGAGTCCGAAGATCGCTGCCGTCGCGACAGCAAAGCGGGCCACGCGGGATCGCGGGGCTGGCGAAACGCTCGCGGCGGGCTGGCGGATCATCGACAGTGGGCGTCGAGCCGGGAAACTCGCCATGGTCAGTACGCCCCTACCGGTCCGATGACGACACCGACTGTGCGCCACATAATGAGAAGGTCACCGAGCAGCGACCAGTTCTCCACATAGTTCAGATCGAGGCGGATGCTCTCTTCCCAGCTCAGATCTGACCGGCCGCCTACCTGCCAGGCTCCGGTGAGACCGGGCTTGATGTAGAGCCGACGCTGTACTCGATCGTCATACTGCTCGGCCTCGCGCACGAGTGGAGGGCGCGGGCCAACGATGCTCATGTGCCCCACGAAGATGTTCCACAGTTGGGGAAGCTCGTCCAGCGAGTAGCGGCGCAGCACGGAGCCCACTCGGGTTACGCGCGGGTCGGAGCGCAGCTTGAAGAGCAGACCGTTGCCCTCGTTCTGCTCGAGCAGCGCGGCAAGATCCGCCTCGGCGGTCGTGGTCATCGAACGGAATTTGACCATCGAGAACCTGGTGCCGTCCACACCGACGCGCTCCTGCCGGAAAAACACCGGACCGGCGGTGTCACGGCGGATAAAAAGGGCGATCACTCCGAAAAGCGGCGCGAGGAAGAGCAGCGCCAGCCCGGAGGCCACCACATCCATCGCCCGCTTCGTGCGGTGCTTGCCACCGGAGAATGTCGGAGTGGCGACATGCATGAGAGGAAGTCCATCTATCGTGTCGAAGCGCACCCGAGATCGGTCGACCGAATCGAGGCACCACGCGAGCACCAGCTCTGCCTGACTGGATTCCAGCCGCCAGGACAGCGCGCGCACGAACTCGCCCCCGTCCCCCGGGTGGCTGGCGAGAATGACGAGGTCAGCGTTCGCGACGGCGATCGCGTCAGTCACGGCACTCGTCCTGTCGACGGGGGACAATCCGGCCGACGCCGCGGCGCCAGTTGCCAGGAGACCCTCAGACAGAACCGCACCCGCGACCACATACCGGGGGGTTGTCGAGCGTGCGAGTTGCTCGACCACGAAATCGATGTCAGCAGCTGCACCGACGACGACGACCCGAGGCAGGCTCAGCCCGAGCGCTCGATCCGCGTCCAGCCGACGTCGCCAGAACGTGCGGCCCGCGACGAGAAGCAGAAGTCCGATGGGAAGGCCGACCAACAGATACGCTCGCAGCCCGTCGACGCCGACAAATCCGTTGACAGCGGCGAGCACCCCGAATGCCGCGAGGGTTGCGCCGACCACCCGTCCGAGTTCGCTGCTGCGACCCACAGACCGAAGCTCAGACGTACGACGGACACGCAGGGCTCCGAACCAGATCAGGGTGAACGCTGCGGCGATCTCGACCTGGTGCCCCGCTGGGCCCCAGGAGTTGAGCCCGGTCCAGATCCCAGTGGCGACGGACGCCACGACCGCGACGAGAACGACGACCAGATCGGTCAGTCGGCGAGCGTGCACCTGGCGGTGGGCCCAGGAGGCAGAAGCTGCTTTCGGAGCGCGAGTAGCTGAGGCCGTGCGCGAGGGGGCGGCCGCCGGCATGTCGATCGCGCGGGACCGCGACGACGCCAGGCCGAGGCGCAGGATGCCGCTCACTGCGTGCTCCGTGCCTGGGAGTCAGACGTGACTGACGCGAGAGGGGCGAGAAAAATTCTGTGCTGTTCGGGCTGGATTGGGCGCGCGAAAAACACCTCGGGAGGAGCGTTCATGGATTTTGCCTGCTGGGTACAGGTGGTGCACGAGCCAGCGGATTTTTCGGGTAATTGCTGACGCTTCGGTCGGGTTTCCGAAGTAAAGTCAGGTTAGTGCTGAGCGCCCACTGCGTCAAGAAAATTTTGAGTGAGAGCCGGAGCGCAAGTCGACACGCCGTGCAGCAGCATTATTGGTCCGAGATTAGACCAGCACTGTTTGCGCGTTGGTTACACAACGCTGAGGGGACAGGCCCCACTGACGGAACACTCCCTGTACTACCAGCGGTGGTGGATCTCGGCGCGGAACCGACGGTCGTACAGCTCACGGATCTGCGGGGTGAGGTCGAGCAATTTCACCGCACCCGCTGATGCGTTCGATTCGGCCTGGGCGACATTCCGAGCGCCCGGGATCACCGTGGTGACGCCGGGGAGCTGGGAGAGCCACGCGAGCGCTGCGACGGGGGCCGTCAATCCGATCTGTTCCGCGAGCGCCGCGAACTCCTGTGCTGCGGCAACGCCCTCGTCGTAGTCGACGCCCGAGAACGTCTCTCCCACGTCGAACGCCGCCCCGTGGCGGTTGTAGTTGCGGTGATCGTCGGCCGCGAACGTGGTGTCTTTCGTGTATTTTCCACTCAGCAGGCCGGAGGCGAGTGGCACCCTCGCGATGATCGCAACGCCTGCGTCGATCGCAGCAGGCAGTACGGCATCGAGGGGCTTCAGCCTGAAAGCGTTCAGGATGATCTGTACGCTGGCGACCCCGGGTCGCGCAATCGCGGTGAGTGCCTGGTCTGCGGTCTCGACGCTCACCCCGTAATGGGCAATCGCTCCCTCTTCTACGAGGGAGTCGAGGTTGTCGAAGACGGCGTCGCTCTCGATAACGGCGCTCGGCGGACAATGCAGCTGCACCAGGTCGAGGGTGTCCGTGCCGAGGTTGGCGCGGGAACGGTCGGTCCAGGCCCGGAAATTCTCCATCGAGTAGTTCTCGGGCACCTGCTCGAGCCGCCGACCTATCTTGGTGGCGATGAAAACCTCGGGATGCGACGCCGCAAAGCGACCGATGATCTGCTCGCTGCGCCCGTCACCGTAGACGTCGGCGGTGTCGAAGATCGTCACACCAGACTCGACCGACGCCTCAAGGATCGCCGTGGCATCCGTCTCGCTGACATCTCCCCAGTCGGCACCGAGTTGCCACGTGCCGAGCCCGATCGCTGAGACTGAACGGCCGAGCCTGGTCATGGGTGTTGTGCGCATCCCTCCACCCTAGGGGGCTGCGGCTCGCCCGTAGAATTGCCGGGTCGGGAGAGCAGCCGGCGGGCCTCGCCGTCGTTGCGGGGGCAGGAATGGATTCGAACTCGTGGCGCAGCCCCTGGTGCGACCATACGTCGACATCCTCGCCAAACGCGGCGGCGCATGGGCCGGACTCGTGGAGTGCGGCGGCCGCGACTCTCCCTTCCCGCGCGGGAATCCGAGGGCTAGTTGATGACGCCGGCCACGGCCTTCGCGAGCCGTTTGCGGATCAGGTGATCGCTCAGCTCTACCCTGTGGGTGGTGACGTGCCTCATCTGCTCGATGATGCTCATCGTGCCAGGGGTGAGAAATTGGTCGAGCGTGCCATAGATCACGTCGATCGGCACCCTGATCGAGGCGATATCGCTGACGGTGGTCTGGGATTCGATGCAATTCTGGAGGCTCAGGATGAACGGGGTCCAGTTTCGCTCCGAGACCTCGAGCACGTCGTTCAACTGGAAAAGGCTCGCGATCCGTTCCACATTTCCGATCGTGAACTCCTTGTTCTCCCGCATGAATTCGTAGGCGCGCATATAAGCACCGAGTCGCCACCGGGCGCGCGGATCCCCCATCTCGGTAGGCGAGAGATACACGGGCGGGCTCACCAACACAAGCCGCGACACGTGCGCCGGATGCACAGCCGCGTAACGGGCAGACAGCAGGCTGCCGAGCGAGTGCCCGACCAGCACGAACGGTGCCGTCAGATGGAGTGAGCGGATCGTGTGATGGATCGCCGCCACGTGCGCTTCGATCGTGTAGGTGGAGTGGGCGGGTGCCGGGGAGTCCCCGAACCCGAGCAGTTCGATCGAGATGCACCGATAGCGGTCTGTCAACAGCGGCACAAGCCGCTTGAACGTGGCCGCGGACGACGCGATACCGTGGATCAGGATGATGACGGGGCCATCCCCCGCATCGTCGGCGATGTTGAGCAGCGGTGTTGTCACCGGTCGAATTTTCTCGACTACCGTGCTCCACCAACCCATGGGCACAGCTTAACGTCGAAGCGGGAGGCACCGCCGGTCGCCCCCTTGCGCTGAACCGGGCTAGTTACGCAGCTCTTGCTTGACGCCGTTCTCCGCCGCGGTGGCACCAAGTTCAGCCTCGGCGCGCTCGCACAGAAACGTTGGGTATTGCCTTCTCGGCCGGAGGGCTACCGTGTTGCCATGAGGCGAATCCTGATCTTTTCCACAGCGGCAGTATGGGTCACGCTGGCCCTGGCCGGGTGTTCGGCTAGCTCGGGTGCGAGCAGCGACAGCCCAGCCATCGACAGTCCTGGCATCACCACCGAGCAGGCTCCCTTCCTCTCTCGCGACGGCGGCGAACTGACAGGCGGCGACTCGATCGCTGCAGACTCGACAGCAGACTCGGGTCGCCAGGTCATCGTCACCGGTTACGTCACCATCACTGTCGATAAGCCGGTGGATGCCGCAGCAGACGCCGTCCGCATCGTCGAACAGTCGGGAGGCCGGGTCGACGGCCGCTCCGAAACCGCTCCCGTCAACGGCAACGACGGCAGCGCGACCCTGACCATCCGCGTCCCGTCGGACACGCTGACGGCCACCCTCGACAAGCTCAGGAAGCTCGGAGCGGTGCAGGAGGTGTCGCTGAACTCCGCGGATGTGACGATGGAGACCCAGGATCTGGATGCCAGGATCACGGCGCTGAGCGCATCCGTCGACCGGTTACTCACGCTGTTGTCGACAGCCGCTGACACCGAGAATCTCATCACCCTCGAGACGGCGATCTCAGACCGCCAGGCCCAGCTGGAGAGCCTCGAAAGCCAGCGGCGCTACCTCGCTGACCAGGTCAGCCTGTCGACGGTCACCCTGAACCTGGTGTCGGACTTCACCGCCCCGCCCCTGCAGCCCGACAATTTCTTCGACGGGATCACGGCGGGCTGGGCCTCGTTCATTGCGTTCTTCGCTGGACTTCTCGTCGTGTTCGGGGTGCTGCTGCCGTGGCTCACCTTCATCGGCATCACCGCGCTGGTCGTCGTCGTGATCCTGAGACGTCGCTCGGCGAGGGCGCCCCGGCCCGCGGCAGAGCAACCGGCCAATACGCCCGCAACCGATTAGGCGAGCATGTCTTTCACCATCGGGATGACCGTCGATCCGTAGAGCTCGATCGAATGCATCATGAGTTCGTGTGGCAGCGTTCCGGCGCTGTACTTGAGGTCGAATCGCTGGATGCCGAGGGTCGAGATCGTGCTCGCGAGTTTGCGGGCCACGGTCTCTGGCGAGCCGAGGTAGAGGGATCCGTGCTCGATCTCGTTCGAGTACTCAGCCCTGCTCGTCTCGGGCCAGCCCCTCTCGGCACCAATGCGGTCGCGCATCGCCCTGTGGTGCAGCCAGTACTGTTCTGCGGCCTCGGCGTCGGTGTCGGCGATGAATCCGGGTGAATGCACGGCAATCGGGAGGTCCGGCTTCTCGAGCTGCGCGAGTGCGCGATGGAACAGGTCGACATACGGCGCAAAGCGAGCGGGGTCGCCGCCGATGATCGCCAGCACGAGAGGCATGCCGTAGCGGGCGGCCCGCACAACGGATTCCGGGCTGCCGCCCACGCCGACCCAGGTTTTGATACGGCCGCCCTCGGTGTGCGGGTACACGCTCTGCTCGGCCAGTGGCGGCCGGAGTTCCCCACTCCAGGTGACCGGCTGCTCTTTGAGCAGTTCGGAAAAGAGCGCGAGTTTCTCCTCGAAGAGCTGCTCGTACCGGCCGAGGTCGAATCCGAACAGGGGAAACGACTCCGTGAAAGATCCCCGCCCCAGGATGACTTCGGCCCGACCGTTCGAGAGTGCATCGACGGTGGCGAATCGCTGGAACACCCGGATCGGGTCATCCGAACTCAGAACCGTCACGGCAGAACCGAGATGGATGTTCTTCGTGGCAGTGGCGATGCCAGCGAGGACGACCTCCGGGGCAGACACCGCAAAATCCTGGCGATGATGCTCGCCGACCCCGATGAAGTCAATGCCGATCTCATCGGCCAGCACGGCTTCCGCGACGAGGTTGCGAATCACCTGCGCCTGGCTGATCGCCGAACCGTCGGCGTCGACCGTGACGTCCCCAAACGTGTCCAGACCGAACTCGACCTGCTGTGCCACGGTGGCTCCTTCGTATCATTGCACCATATCAATGCAAACGCATGCTTCGATAAACCATCGTTGCAGCATCTGTATTCCACGGTGACACAGAAAAGCCCCAACCCGCATGTAGCGGGTCAGGGCCTCCTGTCGACGACCGACCACCACGACCGGTCGAGGGCTATGATACGGCGATCAGGCCGAAACCGGCCGACGTGGTTTCGTTACGATGATGCCCCGAGGGCAACCATCGGAACGATCTCGACGGCGGCCGCTCGAACGCGAGCGGCGCTCGCGTCGTCCGGCTGGTCTGCGGCGTCCGCATCCGCGGCTGCCCTCTTGCGATAGAGCTCGGTCTCGCGCGCGGCCTGCTCGTCACTCCAGCCGAGCACGGACTTCGCCAGCTCCGCAACCTCAGGAAGGGCATCCATCGCCTCATCGAGGTATTCGTACACCATGCGGGTGCGGCGCATCATGAGGTCGTCGAGATGCAGCGCACCCTCGTGAGTGATCGCGTACACGATCTCGGCCCGCAGATAAGCCGGTGCATGCTCCAGCGGCATCGCGAGGCTGGGGTCGTTTTGCGCGATCTCTGCGATATCGCGGACGTTCGCTCCGTATCGGTGGAACAGGTGATCGGTCATGCTCGACGACCAGCCGAGGCCGTCGATGATGGAGCGCAGCTCCCGCTCCGCCGCCTTGAAGCCGTCTGCGCCGATAAGCGGGATGTGCTCGGTCACCGAGGGGCGGCCCTTCGCGGCTGCCCCGAGGGAAAAGTCGACAGCATCCTTGGCCATCACTCGGTAGGTGGTGAACTTGCCCCCGGCGATCGAGACCAACCCGGGAACGGAGGATGCGACGGTGTGCTCGCGTGAAACCTTCGCAGACTGCGTACCGGTCTTCGTCCCCGGCTGCAGGAGCGGGCGGAGTCCCGCCCAGGTTCCGACGACATCGGCATGGCTGATCGGGCGTGCGAGCACCTTATTGGCCTCGGCGATGACGTAATCGATATCGGTGGCGGTGGCGACCGGATTCATCAGGTCTTCGGTCCACGGGGTATCGGTCGTGCCGATCACCCAATAGCGCGACCACGGGATGACGAAGAGCACACTCTTGGACGTTTGCAGGATGAGGCCCGCGCTACCTTCGATACGGTCGCGGGGTACGACGATGTGGATGCCCTTGGATGCGAGTACGCGCAGCCCACCGTCATTGCCGGCCAGCGACTGGGACTCCTCCGTCCAGACGCCGGTCGAACTGATGACCGTTTTCGCCTTGACCGTGAAGGTCGACCCGGTCTCGAGGTCCATCAGCACTGCACCGTCGACGGCTCCCGCCGCATTCTTGGTGAGCTCGACGACCTGGGTCCGGGCGGCAGCGTGGGCGCCACGCTCGACGGCGGTTCGCAATACCGTGAGCACGAATCGAGCGTCGTCGACGTTCGCATCCCAGTACTCGATTGCACCCACCGCAGCATCCTTCGCGAAATCCGGGAACGTCTCGTTGAGGGCCTTGCGTGACAGGTGGCGGTGGAAGGGCAGTGCCCTTTTCCCCGTTCTGGCGCTCGCCAGCAGGTCATAGAGCATGATTCCCGCGCCCACGAACAGTCGTTCGAAGACGCGGTGACGCAGTGGGTATAGGAAGGGGATCGGCCGCACCAGATGCGGCGCGATCTCGGTCAGTAGCAGGTCTCGCTCCTTCAGAGCCTCGAGCACGAGCTTGAAGTCGAGCATCTGCAGGTATCGCAACCCGCCATGCATGAGTTTGCTCGAGCGGCTCGAGGTACCTGAGGCCCAGTCCTGGGCCTCGACGACCGCGGCAGACAGCCCGCGGCTGACGGCATCGAGAGCGATGCCTGCTCCCGTCACTCCCCCGCCGATGACGAGGATGTCGAGTTCTTGGCCGGGCTTCACGCTGGCAGCAAGTCTGGCCAGCGCGCTGTCGCGGGTTTGGGCGGTAAGGCGGCTATCTGTCATGGGATTATTCCTGCACGTCGATTCGCTTCGCGCCGTGTCCGGCGGTTCAGTCAGAGTATTACGGGGTCGCGGGGCGGTGACCGAAAGGCCAACCAACTTGCACGTACGTGCAGGGCGCTATTTTTCGTCTTTTTCGTCCGAGTCCGTGTACTGGCCCTCGATTCCGTCGCGATCGTGGGCATCCGGATCGGACTCGACGTCGGTGTATTCGCCCTCGATGAGGCTGTCAGAGGCGGGGTGGCCTTCCTCCGCCGTGTAATCGCCGTGCACTGCCACGGCGTCGGGAGCCTGCCCATCGACCTCGGTGTAACGACCCTCGACGTCGGGCGATTCACTTTTCTTATCGTGATTATTCTGTTCGGTCATGAGGAGCTCCTTCGCTCGGTGATCATGTGCGCGACTACGACGTCCGCGTTGCTTCTGACGCTAACCCGGCTTCTGTCGCGAGCGCTATGGCTTGACCATGTGTGCAGAGGCATGCTCGATGTCGCTCATTGCGCTCTCGAGAAGGGCCCTCGCCGAGCCCTCATCGATGACCAGGTCGGTCACGAGCTTGGCGGCGAGTGCCCCCCGGAGACTCGCGACCTTCGATGCACCCGAGACCACACAGATGCGTCGCGGCGTGCGACGCAACTGGTCGAGGTCAGGGCCGCTCGCTCGATCATTGAGATGAATGTCGCGGTAACTTCCATCCGCACGGTAGAAGACCGTGGCACAATCGCCGACGACCTGTGCCTCGTCGAGCATCTCGAAATCCCTGGGTTCCAGGTAACCCCCTATGTAAACGTGACTGGGCACGTCGGCGAAGGGAGATCCGAGACCGAACAGCGCCACGTCCATGCGTGCCTGCATGTCGAGCACACGTCGGGTGCTGCGCTCGCGCCACAGTGCCTCCTTCGTACGAGGATCGTCGAAGAATGCCGGCACCGGGAACTGCTGGCTGGTCCCGGAATACGCGTCACCGAAACGACGGAGCATCTCGCTCGCATAGACAATGCCGGTCGTCTGGTTGTTGCCCGCCCCGTTCAGTTGAACGAACTGGACGTTGTGCAACTCTTTCGGCACGAGGTGTCGGCTGATCGCCGTGAGGGTCGAACCCCAGGCGAGACCGACCACCATATTCGAATCGAGGTAGCGGTCGAGCATCCTTGCGGCCGACATGCACACCCTCTCGAGTCGATCGACGTTGCTCGCATGGTCGGGTACGGGAACGATGTGGGTAGCGATCTGGAAGCGCTTCTGGATAGCGTCTTCGAGACTGGACGACCCTCGATACGGTGAGCGGATCTGTATGTCGACGAGGCCGGTCGACCGGGCGAACCCGAGAAGCCGGGAGATGGATGAGCGGGAGGTGTGCATCTCCCGAGCAATCGCATCCATCGTCAGATCCTGCAGGTAATAGAGGTGGGCAGCTCGCAGTGCTTCGCGAACCTTCTCCGGCTGATCGGCATCGATTCGGTTCGGCATCATTCTCCCTTGCACGTATGTGCGCGATCGCTGACAGGTTTACCTGTGACAAATGTACCCAGCCTGACCGGGTGAGGACACGCTTGCGCTCGGGATGATGCACGAACGTGCACCGTGGTTCTCTTGTTGAAGCCTCACTGACGCGGATAGCGTCGGGGGGCAACATTCAAACCCCAATGTCGTGGAGCCTGACCCCAGGCCAGCATCGGCGCAGAATAGGACAGTCAACGTGGACAATCTCGGTGTGGTAATTCTTTCAGAAATAGTGGGGACGGCCTTGCTTGTCCTCCTGGGAACGGGAGTGGTGGCCAACGTCGCCCTCGCGAAGAACAAGGGCTTCAACGGCGGATTCCTGATGGTCACCATCGGATGGGGACTTGCGGTCTTCGCTGGTGTCATCGTCGCCTACAACTCGGGAGCTCACCTCAACCCGGCCGTGACGCTCGGGCTCGTCGCCAACGGCGTGACCGAATTCGGATCGGGCGTTCCCGTCAACCTCCTCTCAATCCTCGCCTACATCGGCGCGCAGCTGGTCGGAGCGATCCTCGGGGCCGTCTTCTGCTGGCTCGCATACAAGAAGCACTTCGACGATGAGCCCGACCCGGCCAACAAGCTCGGCGTTTTCGCAACGGGACCGGCCATCCGCAGCTACGGCTGGAACTTCGTGACTGAGGCCATCGGCACGTTCGTGCTCGTGTTCGTTGTGATCGCGTTCGGCGGTGGACGCCAGGGAGACGGCGGTCTCGCAGCCCTCGGCGCCCTACCCGTCGCGCTGCTCGTGATCGTAATCGGCGTCTCACTCGGTGGGCCCACCGGCTACGCGATCAACCCCGCGCGCGACCTCGGCCCGCGAATCGCCCACGCACTCCTTCCCATCAAGGGCAAGGGCGGAAGCGACTGGAGCTACTCCTGGGTTCCCATCTTCGGCCCGATCGTAGGCGGGGTGCTGGCGGGCTGGGCAGCGCTTGCTCTCCTGCCCATCCTGACCGCTGCAGCCGGCGCCTAGTCCCACCCCAGTAGCGACCATCCAACCCAACGAAAAAACAACGGAGTTTATCCTCATGAGTGAATACGTCATCGCTATCGACCAGGGTACGACATCGACCCGGGCCATCATCTTCGACAATTCGGGATCGATCGTCTCGTCGGGCCAGCTCGAACACGAGCAGATCTTCCCGAAGCCGGGCTGGGTCGAGCACGACCCGAATGAGATCTGGAACAATACGCGCGAAGTCATCGGCAAGGCGCTCTCTGCCGCCAACCTGACGCGACACAACATCAAGGCAATCGGCATCACCAATCAGCGCGAGACTGCCGTGGTGTGGGACAAGAACACCGGAGAGCCCGTCTACAACGCCATCGTGTGGCAGGACACCCGCACGCAGTCGATCGTCGACCGATTTGCCGCAGATGGCGGCGTCGAACGATTCAAGCCCATCGTCGGGCTTCCACTGGCCACGTACTTTTCCGGCACGAAGATCGTGTGGATCCTGGAAAACGTCGAAGGTGCGCGCGAGAAGGCTGACGCTGGCGACCTGCTGTTCGGCACCACCGACAGCTGGGTGCTGTGGAACCTGACGGGTGGCGTCGACGGTGGCGTTCACGCAACCGACGTCACCAACGCCAGCCGCACCCTGTTCATGGATCTCGTGACCCTCTCGTGGCGCCAGGATATTCTCGACCTCTTCGGCGTGCCCCTGTCGATGATGCCGGAGATCCGCAGCTCGTCCGAGGTCTATGGAGTTGCCGAGCCCAACAGCCTGCTGCGCGAGGTGCCCATCGCCGGCATCCTGGGAGACCAGCAGGCAGCCACGTTCGGCCAGGCCGCGTTCGACGCCGGCGAGGCGAAGAACACCTACGGCACGGGTAACTTCCTCATCTTCAACACGGGCGAGGAGATCATCCACTCGCAGAACGGTCTTCTCACCACCCTCGGCTACAAGATCGGCAATGAGAAGCCGCACTACGCGCTCGAGGGCTCGATCGCTGTGACCGGGTCGCTTGTGCAGTGGATGCGTGACAACCTGGGCCTGATCAAGTCGGCCGACGAGATCGAGTCGCTCGCCGCAACCGTCGACGACAACGGCGGCGCCTACTTCGTTCCGGCCTTCTCGGGGCTGTTCGCCCCGTACTGGCGGGCAGACGCGCGCGGTGCGCTCGTCGGTCTCACGCGCTACGTCAACAAGGGGCACATCGCTCGCGCCGTACTCGAGGCGACCGCCTACCAGACGCGCGAAGTGCTGGATGCGGTCAACGCCGACTCGGGCGTGCCGCTCACCGAGCTGAAGGTCGACGGTGGAATGATCGCCAACAACCTGCTCATGCAGTTCCAGGCGGACATCCTGGGCGTACCCGTCGTACGGCCGGTCGTCGCGGAGACGACCGCGCTCGGCGCCGCGTATGCCGCTGGGCTCGCCACCGGGTTCTGGAGTGACATGGACGACCTGCGTAAGAACTGGCAGGAAGACAGCCGCTGGACCCCGAGCATGGATTCGGACGAGAGCGAGCGCCTGCTGCGCAACTGGAAGAAGGCCGTCACCAAGACCTTCGACTGGGTCGACGACGACGTCCAGTAAAACCTGCAACGTCCAAAACCGGTCATCCACCACAGTGGTGGATGACCGGTTTTGGCGTTAGAGGGGCCTGCAGCGCCTCAGAGCCGGGCGAGCAGCTCGATGTCCTGAAGGAATTCCGCTGCAACATCCCGCGAGACTGTGGCCCGCGTCGCCGAGATCGCCTCGAGGTAGTCGAGAGTGACCGGACCCGTCGCGATCGTCGCCGGATCATCCGGGTAAAAGGTCTTCTCCAACGCACTCTGGGAAGCCTTTCGCGCCGCGAACTCGATGTCCGCCGGCGAGAATCCGTCCGTGCGCTTGACGAGTTCGCCGAGATCGATGTCACCGGCGGCTGTGGCGGGGATGTATCTCTCCCAGATCGAGCGTCGGGCATCCTCATCCGGCAACCCGATCGGGATCACGTAGTCGAATCTACCGTGACGCAGGAACGCCGAATCTAGCGCCCTGATGAAGTTGGTTGCACACACGAGCAGGCGATCCGGCTGTTCCCGGAAGGCGGGGATGATCTTCAGCAGCTCGTTGGTGACACCCTGCAGCGGCGATGGCGGCTCACCACTGCGCTGTGCGGCGATCTCCTCGACTTCGTCGATGAAGACGACGGCATGCTCGAGGTCGGCGATCTTGAGGAACGTCTCCCGCAGGGCACCCGCGAGCCCCTTGGGGTCGACGGCCAGCCGCGACGGGAACACCTCGATGAACGACCACTCCAACCTGGAGGCGATCGCCCTGGCAAACGTCGTCTTGCCGGTTCCGGGAGGGCCGAAGAGCATGACGGCGCGAGGCGGCACCACTCCGTAGCTCTCGGCGAGATCGGGTTTGGAGAGTGGCATCACGAGTCGCCGCTCGAGCAGCTCCTTCTCGGCAGCCATGCCACCGATCTCGTCCCAAAGCCCACGGGCCATCAAGCGCCCGCCGACCTCCGACAGCACGCTGAGTTCTTTGCGCTGCACAGGAATCTCGCGCTCGAAGTACCGCAGATTCTTCTTGACCTGAAAGCCCTGGTCGACGAACGCATCGACTCGCATGGCGGTATCGGGCAGCAGAGCCGAGAGCTTCGAGAGGCCATATGGCGCCATCTTGCGCTCCAGCGCCCCGAGCATCGCGCGGCCCACGCCCTTCTCCTGCCACGCCAGGGTGGTCGAGAGGAAGACGATCCAACCCTGGGCGTGGGCGGCGCGACCAACGGCCGCCCCAATCACCTTCTCATCATGGATGGCGACGACAGCATGATCTTCCTGGCACGACGCCAGCACCTCCGAGAGCCCGTACACGGGCTCTGCGGGCGAATCGCGCATCTCTTCCCAGAGGTGCAGAATGCCTTCCACATCTTCAGGATGGAAGTCTCTGACACGAAATGACGGCATGGAATTCTTCTCTCACTCGTACGGATCGGCTGCGGCTCAACCAAGATCATGGCGAAGGCCTGGACAGATTTTCGGCAACCGGTGGGTGGCGCGAGATCGACGCACCGAGTGAGAGGCGCCGCTGTGGGAGCAGTCTTACACAGACTGCTGAAGAGAAGCCATAGCGAGCCAGGCGAAAAGACTGACGTGCGCGGTGACAAAGACCGTCTGAGCCAGCCCGGTGACCCTGTAGTGGAACGCGACGAACCAATATCCGGCCGCAATCGCGAGCATGGCGATCGTTATCACCCGGACGATCGGGGCAGGATCGTCACCCGCCACGATCGCACCGATCTGATAGAAGGCAATGACACCCCAGGGAACTATGCCCACGGCGGCTCCCTAAGCGAACGGCCACCGCCCGCCCGAACGATCGTGCAGCAGGAGAAACAGGCGGGCTGCTGCCGTGAGTGAATAGAGCACGACGAGGGCAGCGAGATCCCGTATCCC
Organism: Salinibacterium xinjiangense; assembly: GCF_014645015.1. Lineage (GTDB taxonomy): Bacteria > Actinomycetota > Actinomycetes > Actinomycetales > Microbacteriaceae > Rhodoglobus > Rhodoglobus xinjiangensis. The sequence continues at coordinate 453,206 of NZ_BMLC01000002.1, read as the reverse complement.
GTTCAGTTGCGCGATGAGAAACACCGTGACAGCCGATACCTGCGACCACTCGATCCACCTGATCACCTGAGCCGGCCACAGTGCTGAAACCCCTCGGCACAGCGCCGAGAATGCGAGCAGCACGATGGCAGCCACACCCAGGTTCACCGTTGCCAGCGTGATGCCATCGTCGAGGTCGACCGTGACAGGCAACAGCAGCGGTCGCGCATTCGCGACGGTGACGCCCACCACAACGGCTTCGATCGCGAGGGTGGCGGCAGCGATGGCCGGGATGACTCGAGAAGTCATGGCCTAACAGTAGGGCAGTCGAGCGACCGCGAACGGGGCCACTAATGGTGGTGGACCCCAGGAGTCGTGAACGCTCCACCTCCTCTTCGTCGCCCGCGCTCCAATTGTCGCCATAAAGCCCCGATTGTCGCCATAAAACAGGGTTGATCCGCGTAAACGTTGCGTGACAGGGGCGTCAGAGGCGGTTCTTACGACGGAGTTTTCGCGCTAATCGGCACTCTTCGCATTCAATGCGTGAGCCAAAGGTGACACGACCAGACAGCCGCAGCGCTCACCAGCACCGCCGCTTTCTCGGCCGTTTGCGTGCGAACGGATTCGGCAGAGATCTTCGGGGTTGCGGTCATGGAGAGACGGCGATCAGCGCGGATCGCTGTCTTGTCCCACACCCGCAGAAACGTCTTGTCGTACACCCGCAGAAACGCGCACTCGGTTTTGTCGGCCAGGTCTATTCCTGAGTTGGCCTTGCGATCACAGCCCGGCCAGTCCTGCCACAACCACTCCTTGCTCACGGTACGGCTCCTGGTCGGTTCAGATGAGCGGGCCTCGGCATGACGGCATCGTGTTACAGAAAGCTGGACGTTGCAAAAAGCCGATCCTTCTTTACACTCGTTTCTCAAACACCATCCCGGGACGGTTCAGTGCGCACTGCGACACCGCGTGGGTCCACGAAGTCACTATAAGAAAGACTCGGGAAAGGTCCGAACTATTAGGGACATCGGCGTAACGCAAACGGCCCCCGACGCCGCAGCGAGCTGCGTGGACCTGGAGGGGTGCGACGCCGGGCCGCCGTCCGCCGCGGTTAGAGCGCTTCGGCGCGCGGGGTGATGAGCAATTCGGAGATACGTCGCCGATCCATCGCGGTTACCTGCAGCGTGACCTCATCAAGCTCGACGACATCTCCGACCTGCGCTAATCGGCCGAGCTGTTCAATCACGAAGCCGGCGACAGTATCAGAGGCACTGAGCGGCAGGCGCACCCCGGTCGTCTCCTCGAAGTCCTGGAAGTTAAGACGGCCGTCTACGGTGCCACCTTCCGAGGCAAGGTCGAGGGGTGCAGTGTCCGTGTCGTACTCGTCGAAAATTTCACCCACGACCTCTTCAACGAGGTCTTCAAGGGTGACAATGCCATCTGTTCCGCCGTACTCGTCAACGATGACGGCAATGTGCTGGCCTTCCGCCCGCATCATCGTCAGGGTCGGAAGCACTCGCGCTGTGGCCGGCAAGTAAGAGATCGGGCGAACAATTTCCCGCACAGCCCTGTCCGGGTTCTCCGCAATCGCTTGATAAAGATCACGCACGTGCACGAAGCCGACGATGTCATCGATGGAGCTGTCAAGCACTGGGTAGCGCGAATATGGTTGCTCACGCGCCATCACAGAGACCTCGCGCACCGTCCCGGCGCCATCCAATGCTGCCACCTCGGGCCGGGGGCGCATGACCTGGCTGAGCTGACGGTGGCGCAGAGAGAGAACGTCGTCGAGGATACGTCGTTCGTCTTCGGGCAAACCCTCATGGCTTGACACGATGTCCCGCAACTCTTCTTCAGACATCTCCTCGCCGGCCTTGTGTGGATCCCCACCAAGAACGCGGACAATCACATTCGTCGATACCGACAACAGCCAGATCACCGGCCGCATCAGCACCGCAAACCCGTTGAGAATCGGCGCAACCGCGTAAGCGAACGCCGCGTTTCGTTGCAGGGCCAGGCGTTTCGGGACGAGTTCACCGAGAACAAGAGAAAGATATGCGATCAGCAGAGTGAGGATGAGTGTTGCCAGGGTGGCCGATACCTGCTCAGTCAGGCCCAACGAAACAAAGAGCGGCACGACGGAAGGGGCTATCGAGGCGGCTCCAAAAGCGGCCGACGCGAATCCCGCCACGGTCACTCCGATCTGAACCGCAGCGAGGAATCTATTTGGATTTCGCGCAAGAGACGCGACCTTCTCGCCGCGCTTTCCGCGAGCGGCAATCGCGTTGACTTGGCTTTCGCGAAGAGTGACGAGAGCCATTTCGGTTCCGGCGAAGACACCACCGACCAGAACGAACACAATGACAAGCACAATATTTACAGCAAGGTCGCCGTTCATGACACTTCGGCAACCATGGAGCGGGTCGCGCCCGGCGTGATCCGGGCGCCGGGATGGTGACCGTCGACAGAGGAACTTTCGGCTGTTTTCTCCATGCCAAAAGGCTAACGGAGCATGAGGAAGAAAAACGTGAGAAGCCTCCTCCTGACAGCAGAACCACAGCAGAACCCCGCAAACAGTGCCCTCACCATCCATCGTCTCCCTGTGAATGTCGGGGCTGGCCCTGTTCCCCGGTTCCTGTGACGGCGGGATACAGACGTCAACTCCCGGGCCTGGGATTCCCTGCTGAGACGACGCGCATCACTCGACGCTGGCCTAAGCGTGTGAATTCAACCAAGGCATCCGGGTTGAATTCGACCATCAGATGCTGGGACATGCCTCGAAATCTTTCGAGCTCCTGTGCCTGATTTGTTTCATGCGAGACCCCTGCGCGGTATCCCTTTGGAACCACTCCTATCGCCCGACGCTGCCTCAGCTCATGACATTCCCTGCGGCACGTTCGGGCGGGTCCATGGGTGTGCCGCACGGTTGGGTGACAGTTTCCTGTCACGCAGCCAGTGCGGCTGGCATGTTCATGGTGGCCTCGAATTCGACGGGGCCAAACGTCCGAGGCGGGACTGTCTGCGCCAGCGGCCGTGGCGGGTGCGTTCGATCCAGGTCACGATCGCGATGCGCAGGTACTCACGGGTGGCCCAGAAGCGGCGATCGGGGACGTTCTTCTTCGGCAGGCTGAAGGACGACTGTATCGCCGCATTGCCAGCGCACGAGGTGACCCTGCCCGCCGAGCCGAGCATCCGGCAGCGGGGAAGAGCGCGCAGGAACTTCCGGCTTCGAAATTGTGATCCTCGATCCCTGTGAGCTGCGCAGCCGGCAACGTCACCCCGCATCGCGACAGGGTTCTCTCACACATTGGCGGCCAGACCGCACTTCATTCTGGAGTCGATCTAGTAGCCAACGATCTCGGTTCGAGAACCCGTCTTCAACCGCGCTGAGATAGAGCTCACCCTCCGTGATGGTTCGGTGTTCGGTGATTTCAGCCAGCCAGGACTGGTTCGGCTTCCCGGCGGTGAACTCATGCCGGGTGCGCCCGGTGCTATCGATCACCGTACAGAGGTCGTCGTAGACCACAGGTCCGGACTTCTCACCGTTCCTTCCTCGTTTCTTGCCGAACGCGCCACACCAGGAGTTGTCACGACAGCTGCACCACGGACTGCCATCCGCCATTTCCTGGCCAGCATCGCGGGCTTCGTCCGCGCGCGTTTGGCCGGGCCCGGCGCCGTCGCCCACCGCAGCACGCTGCAATCACTTCTGGAACGTCATCACGTGACCACCGAAGTCCTTTGCGATGCGCTCGATGGTCATCAGGCTCACGACCGGGAGCAACACGAACGACGTCGCCACCGAACTCATCCGGATAGGACTGAGGCACGATGCCATCCTCCCGGGCCAACCTGGTCAGATGTCACCTACTCGTGCAGCAGACCCTCCGTACCCCCGCTGGGCTCGCCAAATTTGCCCGGCCAGTTCCGGAGCGTCTCGGGGCCGACGTCGTACGCAATGGCGACGTCGTTGAAGGGCCCACTGTCCGAAATGTCCGCAGCAACTCAGTGGACCGCAGAGTGTGTGGCGCCTGAATCCGGGCTCGCACGCGGTGCCGCTCACTGAACAGGGGCATCGAGGCGGTAGATAGTTGTAATCTGCCACTTGCAACCATCCAACCCAGAGCAGGCAGGGGCACCACTGTGGCCGCCACGATGCATGACGTCGCCCGCATCGCGGGAGTTTCGATAAAGACGGTTTCGAATGTCATCAACGATTTTCCCCACGTTCGCGCCGAAACGCGTGCACGGGTCAGGAAAGCGATCGAAGAACTCGAATACCTTCCGAACCTGAGCGCCCGCGGCCTGCGTTCGGGCCGCACCGGTGTCATAAGCCTGATCGTCCCCGACATCCGGAATGCCTACTTCTCCGAGCTCGCCGACGCGGTCATGTGGGCCGCCGAGGCCCGCGGGCTTTCCGTGATCATTGAACAGGCCGGATATGACCGCAATCGGGAACTCCTTCTCCTGCGCGGCCCGCGCACGCAGCTCGTCGACGGCATCCTGTACAGCGCCCTCGCCCTCGGCGAGGAGGACGCCGGCGTGCTCGACAGCGTCAATACTCCGGTTGTACTGCTGGGTGAGCGAATCTTCAATGGCCCCACAGACCATGTGACGATGCAGAATGTGGAGGGTGTGCAGGCAGCTACCGAACACCTCCTGGGCCAGGGCCGCCGTCGAGTGCTGGCGTTCGGAAGCCATCCCGGGGAAGAAATCGGATCTGCCGGGCTGCGATTGGTCGGATACAAGCGGGCACTCGCCAATGCCGGGGTCGAGTTCGACGAAACTCTCGTGTGCCCAGTGGAATTGTGGCTTCGGGCTGACGGTGCAAAAGCCATGCGCGACTATCTGGCACGCAACATTCCTTTCGACGGGGTCGTGGCATTCAATGATCTGCTTGCTCTCGGGGCCATGCGGGTGATGCAGGAGGCTGGGATTCGCATTCCGCACGACGTTGCCGTCGTCGGCTTCGACAACATCGACGAGACGAAGTACACCCTCCCGTCGCTGTCGTCGATCGATCCCGGCCGGGAGGAGATTGCCGAAGTCGCGGTGGAATACCTGATCGAACGAATCGCCAGTGCTGACACCCCGCTGCCACCGAGGGAGCATCTGACCGCTTTCCGCCTGATTGAGAGGGAGTCGAGCGCCCCGAACCGACCCGCTACTGCGCCGGAATCGCTGCCTTCACCCGTGCTTCTCTAACCACGTCAAATCGGTATTGACAGCGTCTGGTCGGGAGGCCATTATTCATTACAACGTTATATACAACGTTGGAAACCTCTCCGAATCAACACAGACAAAGACGTCACCAGGAAGGCACACAGTGAATCGAAGGACTGTTTCGGTCGCCGCGACCGCTCTTGCGGTAGCCGCGCTCCTCGCAGCATGCGCCCCCTCTCCCAACGGATCCGAAACCGGAACCAAGGCTGAGGGCTGCACGAACACCATCACGAAGACCGACGCACCCGTGGTGTCGGTCTGGGCGTGGTACCCCAATATGGACAAGGTCGTTGACAACTTCAACGCACTGAACGACGACGTTCAGGTCTGCTGGACCAACGCTGGCGCCGGTGCCGATGAATACGACAAGTTCCAGACGGCAATCGTCGCGGGAACCGGGGCTCCGGATGTCGTCATGCTCGAGGCCGACCGCGTTCCGAACTTCCAGATTCAGGACTCGCTCGTCGACATCAGCGACCTCGGCGTTGCGGCGGTTCGCGGTAACTTCAGCGAGGGTGCGTGGAAGGACGTTTCCGTCGGTGACGCCGTCTACGCTGTCCCCATCGACGGCGGCCCTATGGCCATGATCTACCGCACGGACGTCTTCGAGAAGTACGACATCACCCCGCCAACCACGTGGGACGAGTACCGCGCAGCTGCACAGAAGGTCAAGGATGCAGGCGGACCTCTCTTCGGCGATCTCGGTGCAAACACCCCCGCGGTGTACTTCGCGCTCGTACAGCAGAAGGGCGCTCAGCCGTTCGAGTTCGACCCGGCCAACCCCACTGAGATCGAAGTCAACCTTGACGACCGGGACTCCAAAGACGTTCTCGACTACTGGGCAGACCTCGTCAAGGACGGCCTCGTCGGCACAGTCGATCAGTTCACCCCCGAGTACATTGCCGGTGTTGTGAACGGCGACTACGCCACCTATATCTCCGCAGCGTGGGCACCCGGCTACCTGACCGGCGCTGGCGTCGGCGTCGGCGGCGGCACCGACCAGGGAACCTGGGCTTCCGCTCCACTGCCCCAGTGGGACCCGGCGAACCCGGTCGCCGCCAACTGGGGGGGCTCGGCTCTCGCCGTGACCGCTCAGGCGTCGAATAAGGAGCTGGCGGCGAAGGTCGCCCTCGGCCTCTACGCCGATGACGCATCACTCAAGGACGGCTGGTCCAACCAGGTCATCTTCCCGCTCAACCAAAACGTACTGACCTCAGACGAGTTCATGAACGCCGAAGTGGCGTTCTTCGGAGGCCAGACCGTGAACAAGGACATCTACGTGCCGGCGGCGGCCTCCTATGAGGGTTACGTGTACAGCCCGTTCCAGGTCTATTACTACGCACAACTGCAGGAAGCTCTCACCGCAGTCAACGCGGGCGAGCTCACGGGCTCAGCTGCGGCAGACCAGGTGCAAGAGCGACTCGTTGCGTACGCCCAGGAACAGGGCTTCACCCTCAAATAGCACCACACCAGGCGCTACCCGATAGCACTGGCAGTTCCAGCAGCACCCCGGTCGGCAGCGCCGCCCACAGTGGTCCCGCACGATGTGAATCGTGCGGGACCACCACCCCCTCTCTCGCGCCCCGCTGCGCAAACCCCCTAACGAAGAAGTTGGACCATGGCCGTGACGACAAGAATTGTGGGCTCAGCGCCCCCGGGATCTCATGCTTTCAAGGCTCCGAAGAGAGTCGGAATCGGCGCTCGCCAGCGGCGCCACGGCCGTATGGGCTGGCTCTTCATCGCACCATTTGCAGTTGTTTTTGTCACGTTCCTGGTCGCTCCGCTTGCGTACGCGTTCTACTTGAGCCTCTTCACGAAGGGCCTGGCAACCGGAACGCGGTTCACGTTCTTCGCGCAGTATGCGAAGGCGTTCAGGGACCCTCAGTTCCTCGAGGGAGTCTGGTTCGTGGTGCGCTTCTCGCTCACCCTCATCCCCTTACAAATGGCGCTGTCGCTGACCGTCGCCCTCATCCTTGATGCGATCACGACGCGGTTCTCCCGCATCGCCAGGCTCATGATTTTCCTGCCCTACGCGATTCCTGGGGTAATCGGCGCGCTCATGTGGGGCTTCCTCTACAGCCCCAACTTCGGCCCCCTCGATCAAATTTTCGCGCCATTCGGCGCGGACGCACCGGAAATGCTCGGCTCCGGGTTGATCTTCCAGTCCCTCATGAATGTCGTTGTCTGGCAATGGGCCGGCTATTACATGATCATCATCTACGCGGCACTGCAGGGAATCGATCCCTCCCTGTACGAAGCGGCCCGACTCGACGGGGCAAATGCTTGGCAGATTGCGCTTCGGATCAAGATCCCGCTTGTCACCAACGCTCTGCTTCTGATCCTGGTATTTGCGCTCATCGGCACTCTGCAGTTCTTCAGCGAACCGCAGATCCTCCGGCCGATTGCCAACGGCACAATCACACCGGGTTTCACGCCGAACATGTACGCGTATACCCAGGCCTTTTCCTACGCACAGTTCAACTACGCATCAGCGATCTCGTTCTCGCTGGGCTTCGTTGTCTTTGTGTGCGTCTACATCTTCCTATTCCTCACTCGTAAGCGCGGGAGCTTCCTCCAATGACCTCACTCCTCACCTCTCGCCGGCCCTCAGGAGCCCGCCGTGCTCCCAGGAACATCACCGCGCACCTGTTCCTCGGGGCGCTCATCGTCTACTTCCTTATTCCGGTCTGGTGGTTGATCGTCGCCAGCTCCAAAGACGCCACGGGCCTCTTCGCCGGCACAAATGGTGCGCTCTGGTTCGACAAGAACATCGACTTCATCGGCAACTTCCGCGACCTGTTCACGTTCAACGGTGGCATCTATCTGCGCTGGATGGGCAACTCGCTGCTCTACTCGCTCTCGGGCGGGCTGGGCGCGACCGTCCTGGCCGTGCTCGCGGGCTACGGTTTCGCCAAGTTCAAGTTTCGAGGCCGAAGCTTCGCCTTCGCGCTGTTGCTTGGCGCGGTCATGGTGCCCGTCACGGCGCTCGTCATCCCGACCTTCATCATGATGGCGGGACTACAACTGACCAACACCATCTGGGCGGTCATCTTGCCTTCGATGCTGAGCCCTTTCGGCGTCTACCTCATGCGGGTTTACATCGCCGATGCTGTGCCAGACGAGTTGCTTGATGCCGCTCGCGTTGACGGTGCCGGAGAGTTCCGCACCTTCGTGCAGGTCGCGCTGCCGCTGATGCGCCCGGCGATCGTGACGGTACTACTGCTGTCGATCGTGGCGACCTGGAACAACTACTTTCTGCCGCTGGCAATGCTCAACGACAACAACTTGTACCCCGTCACGGTCGGACTCGATCTCTGGCAGGGGCTGGCCTCGGGCAACAACGGGGGCGGGTTCTCGCTGTGGAGCATCATCGTCATGGGCTCGCTCGTTTCCATCATCCCGCTCATCGTCGCGTTTCTCTCGCTCCAGAAGTACTGGCAGGGCGGTCTCTCGCTCGGCAGCCTCAAGTAGCCCTCTTCTCATCCCTATCGACAAGGAAAGATACCTATGCCTTCTGCGAACTTCACCATCGATCCGCGCTCTGGTGCGGGTGTCATCAACCGTCGCCTTTTCGGTTCCTTTGTCGAGCACCTGGGCCGCTGCGTCTACGACGGAATCTACGAGCCCAGCCATCCGACAGCCGACATCGACGGTTTTCGTGAAGACGTCAAGGATCTGGTCCGAGAACTGGGCGTGTCTGCTATTCGTTACCCCGGCGGCAACTTCGTTTCTGGCTACCGCTGGGAAGACGGCGTCGGCCCGCGAGAAAATCGGCCGACTCGCCTCGATCTCGCGTGGCACTCGACCGAAACCAATGAGGTCGGAATAGACGAGTTCGCTCGTTGGACCACAAGTGTCGGCAGCGAGCTCATGTATGCCGTGAACCTCGGCACACGCGGCGTGCTGGACGCCCTCGATGTGTTGGAATATGCCAATATCAGGTCCGGCTCGGCGTTCGCCGATGCACGCATCGCCAATGGCACGCACGAACCGCACAACGTTCGTATGTGGTGCCTCGGCAATGAAATGGACGGCCCCTGGCAACTCGGCCACTCCACAGCGGAAGACTACGGCAAGCTAGCCGCGCAGACCGCTAAGGCCATGCGCCAGGTCGATCCCGACCTGGAGCTGGTGGTGTGCGGGAGTTCGAGTGCGCAAATGCCAACCTTCATCTCGTGGGAGCGCACCGTACTCGAGCACACCTATGACGATGTCGACTACATCTCCTGCCATGCCTACTACGAGGAGAAGGACGGCGACCTCGCAAGCTTCCTCGCGTCGGGTGTCAACATGGACCGCTTCATCGAAACGGTTATCGCAACAGCCGATTATGTGAAGGCGGCCAAGGGCAGCAGCAAGACCATGAACATTTCGTTCGACGAGTGGAACGTCTGGTACATCGAGCGCTACCACCAGATTGACAAAATCACCGAGGTCGACGACTGGCCCGTTGCTCCGCGCCTGCTTGAAGACTGCTATTCGGTTGCAGACGCGGTCGTGTTCGGCAGCCTCTTGATTTCCCTGCTCAAACACGCCGAGCGGGTCACTTCTGCGAGCCTCGCCCAACTTGTCAACGTGATCGCGCCCATCATGACCGAACCAAACGGCGAGGCTTGGCGTCAAACGATTTTTTACCCGTTCGCGTTGACGTCGCGGCTCGCGCGGGGCGAAGCGCTCAACGTACGGCTGAACTCCGACAGCTATGACACGGTGCAGTACGGCACGGTCAACGTTGTCGATGCCGTCGCAACCCACGATGCCGAAAACGGTGCGACTGCCGTCTTCATCGTGAACCGGTCGCCAGATGCCGTGACGACGGTCACCATCGACGTGAGCAGCCTCGGCGATGTCGTGATCGTCGAAAGCCACATAATCTCCGACGATGACGTCTATGCGGCGAACACGCTCGATCAGCCTTACCGTGTCACGCCCAAGCCAGTCAGCTCGGCAGTTCTTGTCGATGGAACGCTCACAATTGAGCTACCCGCCGTGTCATGGACGGCGATCGCGCTGCGCGGCGCCTGAAGGGCCAGGGTTGCGCCGCGACGCCCAGAATTTGTGAAGGCGATTGAAGCCAACTTTCGGTAACGCAGTTAATTTTGGCTGCTGTCCTGTCGAGAGAGGGTGGCCGGCCAACTTTTCGATTCAAAACGGTCCGGGCAGCGCGCGGACTTCCGAGGCCGGTGGCCGCGCCAAGGCGTATCGGGTTCACGGCTCTGGCGTGGCCGCAGTGAACCTTCATGGCGCCGCGCCGGTCAGCGCCACCGAAGTCAAGCAGGTACGCGCGCTAGCCGTAGGTCCTGGCCATAAGGCCCGAAAATCGGGCTCCAAAGCAATGCGGCGGCTCCTCGACATCGCCGACGTCACACTAAGGCTCGGGTGCCGCAGCTCCGAGCCTCTGGCGCCTCCACATCGACAGCATTGCCATCCGAGAACGGGCTCATATCACCGCGACGCCCACGCAGCCAGCGCCGGGCCATCGTGCGGGCGGACGCAGCATCCGAATCACCACGTGACGTATCAACGTGATCCCAACCCGTCGGGAAAAAAAGAGAGCCCCGGAATCTCGATGATTCCGGGGCCTCGGTGTGGACCCTAGGAGATTTGAACTCCTGACCTCCTCGATGCGAACGAGGCGCGCTACCAACTGCGCCAAGGGCCCCTGCGCCTTGCGACTCAGTTCATAGGTAGGTTATCACTAGCCGGTGGGGCGGCAGGTTCGCTCAGCCGACGGCGCGACGGCGGGCGAGCACGGCGTCGAGATCCGGTGGGGCGGCAGGTCCGCTCAGCCGACGGCGCGACGGCGGGCGAGCACGGCGTCGAGATCCGGTGCTGCGGTGGCAGCGTCATCCACGATTCCCATGCGTGCGAAGCGACTTGGAGCCGCGACGGGGGCTGCCCGCAACGTCTGGATCGCCACGACGTCCTGCTGGGAGGCCCGCACGGCCTGTTCAGCGCTGGCTGACGCGAGCCGGAGCCCCGCGCCCATGTCTGTCCCTGAACTGGCCGGAGCGAGCGATCGGGACAGGTACAGCGGCTGGGGAACAGGCACCGGAGTCCAGCTCGACCCGCGCTCCTCGACAATCCTGATGCGCTCAGGAACGCGGCTCATCGAGGTGCGGCGTGCGACTGGAGCGCTGACATTCTTACGAACTCGTGACGCGCCGGCGATTGTCGTCAGTAGGGATAACGAGCCGACCGCGACCGCGGAACCTGCCGCGAGGACGACCCACGATGCGACAACTGCCCCCGCGGTAACCATCAGCGCGAGCTGCACAACGGTCACGATCACCGACGCGAGCAGCGCGACCGCGACGATGGCACGACCGCGGCGCAGTCGGCGCGCAGCGAGGGTCCGTGCATCCTCGCGGGGTACCGTGGGTGGACGAACAGGTCCGACGGCAACGGGGCCCTGCCTCAACTCGGCGCGCTGGGCCTGCGCAAGCTGCTTCGCAGCGAGGTCTGCCCTGACGGCATCCGGAATTTCGGCGCTCTCGGCAAGCACCCGAATCGTCTGCTGCAGTCGCACCGCATTGCGCTCGGTGGCCAGATATTCGCGGCGCTTGAACCAGTTCGGCACGAGGTATGCGAGCCACAGGGCGGCGGCGATCGCGAGCATGAGCCCGCCACCCGCTCCCGTAAGTTCCATAGGCATACGGTACGAGCCGGGCGGCCACTTGGCGCGACACCACGCGGACGCGAATCACACCTTCGTACGGAAGTCCCCGAAAGAACGCGTCAGGGTACGAGTGGTCGCGCGGCCCTGGCCCTGTCTGCTGGAGGGACTTCCGCATCTGCCGTGACGGCCTTGCCATCGCGCCAGCGTCGGAGCACCCCGGTTGGCAGTTCGTCCACGGTCAGCGCGAAACAGAAATGATCACGCCAGTCCCCATTGATGTGGATGTAGCGACGCCGAAGACCCTCGTAGCGGAAGCCGAGCTTCTCGACCACGCGCAGGCTCGGCTCATTCTCCGGCCGGATGCAGATCTCCATGCGGTGCAGCCCCACGCCAAAGAAACAGTGGTCGGTCGCGAGAGCCACAGCCGTCGGGGTGAGCCCCTTGCCGGCGAACCGCTCTGACACCCAGTATCCGATGGTCGCTGACGACAGTGACCCGTACGCAATCGATGACACGTTCAACTGCCCGGCGAGTTCTCCGTCGCACTCGATGATGAACGGCAAACCGAACCCAGCCCGTGCATTCTGCTGCAGGCTCCGGATGCTCGATCGCACGTCGAACGACATGGGCCCGTGCGGGTTGGTAGCTTCCCACTTGCGTAGCCAGCCACGATTCTCTGCAAGCTCCCGCTCAAGTGCCCGAGCATCACGTACTCGGATCGGACGAATCGTCGTGCGTCCCTCAGAGAGGGTGGGGATCGCTGTGGCCACGTCAGTCGAGGTCGGCTGAGAACTGCTTGAGCCAGGGCCGCAGTTCGGGGCCGAGGTCGTCACGTTCCACGGCGAGCTGCACGATCGCCTTGATGTAGTCCACCCGGTCACCCGTATCGTATCGACGACCGCGGAACACGACGCCGTAGACCCCGCCCGCGATGTTCTCTGAGGCCATGGTCTGCAGGGCGTCCGTCAACTGGATCTCGTTGCCCTTGCCGGGAGCCGTGTGCTCGAGCACGTCGAATACGTCGGGCTGAAGCACGTAACGGCCGATGATCGCGTAATTGGACAGCGCCTCGCCAGCCGCCGGCTTCTCGACCAGCCCGGTGATCTTGACGACATCGGGGGTCCCGGTCTTCTCGACCGTAGCGATGCCGTACATGTGGGTAGAGGCCGGGTCGACCTCCATGAGGGCGATCACGCTCGCGTTACGGTTGTTCTGCTCCTCGATCATGCGAGACAGCAGCACGTCCCGGCTATCGATCAGGTCATCACCGAGCAGTACGGCGAAAGGCTCGCGGCCGACGTGCATCTTCGACCTGAGTACTGCGTGGCCGAGCCCGCGCGGATCCCCCTGGCGCACGTAGTGCATGTCGGCCAGGTCATTGGAGAACTCGACCTTCTTGAGGCGGTCGGTGTCACCCTTTTGCTCGAGAGTGGCCTCGAGCTCGGTCATCCTGTCGAAATGATTCTCGAGTGCGTTCTTATTGCGACCGGTAATCATCAGCACGTCGGTCAGACCGGCTGCCACGGCTTCCTCGACGACGTACTGGATCGCGGGCTTATCCACCACCGGGAGCATCTCTTTGGGCATGGCCTTGGTCGCAGGCAGGAACCTGGTACCAAGGCCCGCGGCGGGGACGACTGCTTTTGTAATCCGGAAGGCCATGAACACAGGCTAGCGGCAGTCTGCTCATAGTATTGGTGCCATGTCTGATGAGGTAGGACTCGAGAAGCGTGCTCTGAGGGCCGAATTGCGAGAGCGCCGCCGCATCACCACGGCAACCGGACGGGCCGAAGCCAACGCCGCCATCACCACCAATCTGAGAGCGCTGGCGACGCAGTTTGAGGCGCGCACCCTCTCCGCTTACCTGTCGATTCCGGATGAACCGGGCACCAGGGATTTCCTGGCGTGGGCCTGCGCCGAAGGAATCACTGTGCTGTTGCCCGTCTCGCGTCCTGACGGCCTGCTCGACTGGGCCCTGTACGACGGCGAGGAGGAGTTCGAGGACGAGCTCGGAATGCCCGCCCCTACGAGCGAACCGCTCAGCCCCAACGCGCTCGACGACGTGGACCTGATCATCGTGCCCGCCGCATCCGTGGATCGCACCGGCATGCGCATGGGGTGGGGCCGCGGCTACTTTGATAAGACCCTCGGATCAATGCAGCAGCGCCCTCCGGTCTATGCTGTGATCTTCGACGATGAACTCGTGGATGCCGTTCCCAGCGAACGACATGACCAGCGAGTCGACGGCGTGGTGACCCCCTCCGGCATCGTTGCCCTCTGAATTTCTAAGGACTGAACGTGCCCACATACTCTTACCGTTGCACCGAGTGCGACCGCGCGTTCGACATCGTGCAGGCCTTCACCGACGACACGCTCACGGTGTGCCCGACATGCGGCGGAAAGCTGCGCAAGGTGTTCTCTCCCGTGGGCGTCTCTTTCAACGGCTCGGGTTTTTATCGCACTGATTCCCGATCTGGATCCTCAGGCGGCGGATCGGGCTCGTCGAACTCCAAGACCGAATCATCCAGTTCGGCATCCGAATCCTCGCCCGCGGCGGGGGGAAAAGCATCACCCGAGAAAACCGCGGCTCCCCCCACCGCATCCCCCCCTGCTTCCTCTGGGAGCACAACAGGTCAAGGAGCATGATGCTCAACGGATTCAAGGAGTTCATTCTCCGTGGCAACGTCATCGACCTTGCGGTCGCCGTGGTCATCGGCGCCGCGTTCACATCGATCGTGAACTCGATCGTCCAGGGAGTAATCAATCCCGCCATCGGCGCGCTCTTCGATGCATCGGACCTGGCCGAGGCGCTTCCCCTCGCCATCCCGACCGTATCGGGCGGCAACGCGATCATCTCTTTCGGCGCAGTACTCGCAGCGGTCATCAACTTCCTGCTGGTGGCTCTCGTGGTCTACTTCGCGTTGATCGTGCCCGTGAATGTGTTGAAGAAACGCGCGGCAGCGCGTAAGAACGCCGGCCAGGTCGTCGTACAGGAGCCGATCATCACCGAAATCGACCTGCTCGTCGAGATTCGTGACCTACTGGCCAAACCTGCCATCGAGACCGGCAAGCACGCCGACTCCTGAGGCCGTCGACCCCCGGGGCTCTATCGCACTCGGACGCTCAGGGGTTCAGGGGCTCAGCCCCAGTGTGGGGGCTTATCCCTGCGCAGTTGCTCGTCATTCTCCGTAGACGAGTGCCGCGGAGGTTCCGGCAACGGGGACGGGTCTGAACCCGGGGGCGGCGGCGTACTCGCTCGGCGCCGTCGGATGCGCGGCGCTGGCACTGGCGCTGGCGCTGCCTCCTGGCCGGATTCAGCGTCGCCAGGCATCAGATTCGCGGAACCGCGGGACCGATCACGGTGATCGGCTCTGTCACCGGTGACGGGTCTGCTCCAAGCATGACCGCGACCTTGGATGCCACGGCTTCCGGATCGCTGAACAGCTCGAAGGCGTGTACCCGCAGGTAGTGCCATCCGAGTCGCCTCAGCAGCTCCGGGCGAAGCCTGAGCGACTCTCGCAAACTCGACTTGTGCAGCACCGTGTCAGTCTCGATAGCGACACACATGCCACCTCTGGATGCCACGAGGCCGAGCTTTCCGCGGTGACCCAGCGCGACGTTCAGCCCGCGTGACCTCAGCCTCTGGGCAAGGTCGACCAGCATCGGCTCGCTGTCATCCGGCAGGGGCACTGCCGCCTGTCGTGCACCGATTTCCCCGAGAATCTCGGCCAGCGCGACGGCACCGTGCCTCATGCGACCGTCATCCAGGTCTTCCGGCTTGAAGGAACTGACGATGACCATCGAGCGGCGTGCGCGCGTCATGGCGACGGCCAGCAGGCGTTCGCCGCCGGGTTCGCCGAGAGCACCGAAGTCTGACAACACCCTGCCGTGCGGGGTGCGACCGTAGCCGATGGAGAAGATCACCCGGTCGCGGCTCTGTGCGACGGCCTGGTCGATCGTCGAGACAGCGAATGGCTCTGGTCGGTCACTGACCACGAAGTCGACGAGACCGGCTCGCGTGCCAGCGGCATCGAGCACCGCCTGCATGACCCTGACGGCGTGCTTCTGGCTTGCCGTGATGACCATGAGCGATTCGTGCGGACGTTTGACGGCGTGGTCGAGCACGAGGTCGACGACACGCTCGACCTCGGCATCGGGGCTTTCGACAGCTCCGGAATCGGGGTCGGGCATGCCGTGGCCCTTGACCACATAGTCCAGCGCGAGGCTGCCGTGGCCGAGGAACGTCCCCGCCCAGGGCAGTGAGACGATCCTGCCGCCATAGAAGCGACGGTTTACCAGTTCGGCGAGGTCTTCACCTCCGGGACGGTAACTGCGCGTGAGTGACAGTGTCGGCAACAATCCACCGAGTCGGGCGAGGGCCGAATTGGAGTGCAGTTCATCGCGGGACTCATCGGTTTCGGCCGGGCCGTCGACGTCGTCCCCAGCGCGGTCGACGATGCCGATCTCGAACGGGGCGGGAGTCTGCGTGACGGGGTCACCGAACGCGATGACCTGCTTCGCACGGCGGATGGCGCCGGCGTTCTCCGCGATCGTCGTGGCACCGGCATCGACCAGGATGACCACATCGAACGGCATGGTCTCGACGATCGAGTCGATCTCGTATGGCGACGACAGCCACACGGGCGCGACGGTGCGCGACAGGTGAGGAGCGGTGGTCTGCAGGTCGAATGCTGACACCGAGTCTCGTCCGAGCATGCGCTTGAGCAGCTTCGCCTCATCCGGCCAGTCGACCAGCCCGATCTTCCAGTTTTCGGCCAGCTGCCAGCTCAGCTGCTGGGCATTTCCCTGGGCGTGCGCCTCGTCGACGAGCCTGAAATCGGCCTCGAGCCTGTCGAGCACCGAGGTATTCGCCCCGAGCAGGGACTTCTCGGATTCGAGCATCGACTCGAGTGCAGACTTCCACCACGACAGTTCGAGCTCGGCGGCGACATCACTTTCGGGCACGTGCCTGCGGGCGAGGTCGTCGATGAGGGGATCGAGTTCGAGTTCGCGCAACGACGCCATCAGTGTGGTGCGTTCCTGGAGGTTGTGCAGCACATCGGACTCGGCCGCGAGGCTCGACAGCTTCTCGAGCAAAAACGGGACGGCGAGCATCCCGAGCTGGGTCTCGCGCGTGGTGAGCCCGAGGGGCTGGTCGAGTTCTGACAGGTCCTGCGCTACCTCGTTGAACGCAGCCTGCACCTGTCCGATGCCGACGGGCACCTCCGGAGTCGCACCCTCGGCCACAAACCTGTGCCACAGCACTCTCTGCTGCTGGATGCGCACGAGCGCCTGGTGCAGGTCGGTGACCTTGACGCCGGGCCGGACATACTCCACCGCGAGTTTCTTGAGCCTCCGACGATTTCCACCGGACATGTCAGGGAAGTCTTTGCGGGGAGCAGTGGCGGCGATGAGTTCGGTAATCGAGCGGTCGAACACCCTGGGCAGGAAACGGTCCAGACTGTCGCGAAGATCGATCAGCAGCCGCAGGTATATCCCGAGCTCCGTCACGCTCTGGAACGGACGCATGTGAGTCCCGGAGATGAGTCGCATCCCGGAGTCCACGAGCGCAGACACGCTCTGATTGAGTCGCTTGGCGGTCTCGTGCGCGCGGAGCGCCTCTTCACCGCTGGCGAACTGCGCGCCGTACCAGGGAGAGTCTCCCGGACCGTAGCGGAACTCCCCGAGCCGTGCTGCGGCGACCATGATCTCGGCTGCCCGCGAACGGTCTTTCGCCAGCAGTTCCACCGTGCGTCGCGACAATCTCGCGGTAGTGGCGGGCGGATTCGGCAGCAGAGCGAGCCTGCTCAACTCGGTGACACACTCGAGCACCGAGATGTCGAGCGCCTGGTCTGTTTTCGACAGGCCGAGCCGGTAATCCAGCAGCACTTTGCGCAGCCTGACGAGTGCCTCATCCACTTCGCCGACGGAGGGCTGCGTGGCCTTCTCGCTGCGGGAGATCGATCGGATGATGTCGCGACGAAGCGTTCGCGGCGACACCGCGATACCGGGCATTCCGATGTCAGAGAGCCTGTCAGAGATCGACAGGAGGGAGGCACGGCGAGCGCTCGACACGAGAATGCGTTTGTTCTGGCCAACCAGTGTGCCGATCACATTCACGATCGTCTGGGTTCCACCGGTGCCGGGCAGCGTCTTCACGACGATGGAGTTACCCGCGGTGATCTGCGCGATCACGTTCTCCTGCTCGGAGTCGGCATCCAGCAGCAGGCTGTCGGTCGAGGGGGCGCGCTCGTCGGCCGCGACAGCCGTTACCGGCGCGTAGCCCTCTTCGATGGTCCACCGGGCCGACGTGTTACCAGCCAGCGCGTCGAGCACCGGATGCTCCAGGCTTGCGGCATCGGAGAGCAGTCCGCTCGACACCTCGGCGAACGACGAGACGATGAGCCTCGGGCTGACGGTGAACCACTCGAGGTGAGAGGTCAGGCCACGCAGCCGGTCGATGACGGGGTTCGGCTTGAAGGTGCCGTCGTCGTCCGTGAGAGCGACAAAAGCGTGCGCGTCAAGCCGGAGGTTGAACTGCTCGTCGAGGGCGCGTGCAAGCGCAGGGTTCAGGAAGGCCGAGCCGCGCAGCCTCACCTCGAAGTCGCGACCATGGCGGCGGATGGCGAGCGGGCGCAGCAGCACTGGCGCACGGAAATCTGTGACCCCGTGACGCCACTCGGCGATGCCGATGCCGAGGTGAACAGAATCGATGCCGCGAGCACTCTGGAGTTCAAGGCCCTTGGAGGCGATCGCGCCGGCCGCGATTTTTGCGGCACGCAGTGCGACGTCATCCCTGATCAGGTTCGACAGCAGGGTGGTCTTACCGGTGATGAATTGCGCAAGCCCACCGGGGTGGGTCGTCGACAGTTCTATGTGGGTGCGAGGCGAGTCATTGAAGTGCAACAACGGGCTGGCGCCACCGAGCCCCGCCAGTTCTTCGCGCCATTGGGCCCACACCGGCTCCGCCACGTTTCCGGCAGAGACTGTCGGATCACCGAAACTGATCACATGCGGGGCCGTCACCTGCGGCTGTGCACTCACGTGATGTGCTGCGGGGTCGCTGGAGCCCGCCTGCTGCTCATCAGGGTCAACAGTGAAATCTTCGGAAGGTTTGTTGGCACGCCACACACCGCAACCCTAAGACGACAGTGCGGAGAAAGCCGGGTGATACGGCCGGGTTTCGCATACTCGCGGCACCGTAGAATACGAAACATGGATGTTGTCACAGGCATCGTAGTGGCCGGCGTGACCACCCTGGTGATAGTAGGCGGCGGCCTCGTCATCGGTTTTGCCGCCCTGTTTCGTCGACGCAATGGTCGCGCAATCTCTGCTGGCTCGCCGCCAGGTTCGGCCGCGTTCGGCTTCGGCTCGGCGCCCATGGCCGAGCTCAGCTCGACCGCGGGCAGTGCACTGGTCCGTATGGATGACGCAGTGCGTGCTGCCGATCACGAGCTCGGCTTCGCCATCGCGCAGTTCGGCGCTGAAAGGTCGAGGGGGTTCGGGCAATCGATCACCGTAGCGCGAACGAAGGTCGCCGAAGCGTTTCGACTGCGGCAGTTGCTCGACGACAGCACCGCCGACAGCGACCGTCACCAGCGGGAGTGGACGCTGCAGATCATCGCGCTGTGCGAGCAGGCCGGCGCGATCCTTGCCCAGCAGGATGCCGCGTTCGCGGGACTGCGCAGACTGGAGGTGGGCGCGGCCGACGCGATCGCCCACCTGCGCAGGCGCACCGCGGCGACGCGGGAACGAGTGGATACCAGCCGCGTGACACTCGCTCGCCTGGAAGCCAGCTACTCCCCCGCCGTCGTGGCCGGCATCACCTCGAACGTCTCTGCGGCTGAATCCTCGCTCGCGGAGTCCGAGGCGATCACCGACGAAGCCGCCCCCGCTGTGACGTCCGCCGGGGTGAGCGCAGTCTCAGGCACCCTGCAACGGGCATCCGAGATCGCAGGCCGCGCCGAGCAACTTCTCGATGCCGTGGATCGAACCGAGCGCGATCTCGCGTCAGCGGAGGTCGCGTTGGCCAGCTTGCGCGAGTCCACCCGGTCAGACCTTGACGAGGCGAAGAAGCAGCGGGACACGGCCCCGGATGCCGAGTCGGGCCGCGCGATCATCGACGCGATGGCGGCCGTCGACGAGGCTCTCGCGACCGGCAGTGGCCCGGCCGATCCTGTGGACGATCTGCACAGGATCGGTGAAGCCGTCGCCAGGCTTGACCTTGCCATGGCAAGCGCGCGCAACCAGGCCGACCGCCTCGCCCACGCGCGCGCCGCCTACGCGGGCACGCTCGTATCTGCCGCAAGCCAGATCGCCGTCGTGCGCGACCTCATCGGCGCGCGTGGCGGCGGGGTGAGCGCCCGCACCAAGCTGGCAGAAGCTGAGCGCCAGTACGCGCTCGCGCAGGTCGAGACAGACCCGGTAGAAGCGCTCGACACGATCCGACGGGCCGTCACGCTGGCCAGGGACGCCGACGCCCTGGCACGGTACAGCGCCTGACCGTAGATGACGAAGGGCCGCGCCTTTCGGCACGGCCCTTCCGATAATTGCTGTGGCTCAGCGAGAGGTGAGCGCGAAGGTCACTGCGCCCTCGTCCGAAACCTCTGCGTCAAGGACCTTGTCGTCGAGTGCCTTGGATGCGTTCGGCTCGAGAAATACCCGCGCGCCCGAACTCTCGACGACCGAATCACCCGGCTCTGCGCCGGCGACGACGGCGACATTGAAATTGGTGGCATCCGGGGCATCACCGTGGATGCGCAGGCCAGCGGCGTCAGACTGAGGCGCTTTGTCGACGATGGATTTGACGACAGTCGTGGCTGTGTCGGTCAGTGTAAGCATGGAATTCGTCCTTCCGTTATCAAGCAGTGTCGATCAGTGAAGATAGCCACGCTTCCGCACTCGGCTCTGAGCCCGCAAGCTCAGGCCCGGACTCGGAGGCGATACACATGTTCGGGGCGTGACCGGATGAGTTCACCTGAACTTCATCTTTGCTGCGCACCGACGTCAGCGACCAGCGTCAGAATGATCGCAGAACGGAGGCTCAAGATGTCCCATTCCCAGCACTTCTACCTGATCGAAAACGGGCATGGCCGGTGGATCATCCGGCACCAGATCACCGACGTCATGGCGGGTAGCGTCCTCCGCACAGCCGGTGGGTTTCGACTCAAGAACGAGAATGCGCGCACGGTCGGTAACTTCCCCACGATTGAGGCAGCGCTCGAAGGCCTGTACTCCACGGTCTAGCCCGCCACTTGTAACAACTCGCTCCTAATGGTTGCGTCACGCCACACGCGGTCGCTACCGTGGAGCACGCGATAGCCGGAGGAGGCCACGATGATAATGACTCAGTTCTTTACGACACAGTTCTTTATGACACAGTTCACGGGGGTCACCCGCATTACGGGCACTTCCCTGCGTACGCCTCTGCCACTCGGGTAGCGAACACATCCACCGCACTGACGGTGGCTCGCATTCTGGCGATGGCTCGCTTTTCAGGGTCGTCCCAGCGCAGCATGTCGCGCTGAGCCCGGCCCTTCTTCCCGGCTCCGCTCATTGTCGTGAGCCGCAACCCACCCGCCGTTCACTCGGCGGTCCCGCGCTTCTCGCCGCCGCACCGCGGCCGACGGCGCACAGAATCACGGAGAAATACACGCTCATGCGCATAACCCTGGCTATCGACACGCGTCGCCACGATCATCCACCCCAACACGCACGCGCCACGCCCCAGCCCGCCCTGCGAGTCACCGCTATCGACAGGTTCGCCCTGCACCTGGGTCTCGCTCTGGTCAGATGGGGCCGTCGATCGCGGTTCGGTTCGACCTTCGAACATCGGGCGAACCGCGTCGAGCGCGAGCTCGCCCTGCAGTCGCGGGAGAGGGCCTGGGAACGCAGCGCCCGTCTCACCCTGCCGCCGCGATGAAGAGGAGCCAGCGGCCCGGCGGCTGCATCACCTCGGTGATCCAGCCGCCGGGCCGTCCTGTTCGTCCGGACTAGGCAGAGAGCCGGGCAACCTCGTCGGCGGTGAGCTCCAGCTCGGCAGCCAGTACCGAATCCCTGATGCTCTCCGGCCTCGACGCGCCGGGAATCGGGATGACGATCGGTGCGAGGGCGAGCTCCCAGGCGAGGCAGACCTGCTGCGGGCTCACTCCATGTGCGTCGGCCACGGCCTGGAACTCGGCCCACTTGCCGCCGAGCTCCTTTGCGCCACCGATGCCACCGAGGGGGCTCCACGGCAGGAACGCGATTCCCAGCTCTGCGCAGAGGTCCAACTCAGGCTCACTCGATCGGAATCGGGGAGAGAACTGGTTTTGAACGGACACGAGCCGCCCGCCGAGAATCTCGTTGGCCAGGCGGATCTGGTCGGGATTGGCATTGGATATCCCCGCCATGCGGATCATCCCGTCGTCGAGCAGGTCCCGGATCGCTCCGACGGAGTCCGCGTAGTCGACCTCCGGGTCAGGGCGGTGAAACTGGTACAGCCCGATCGACTCGACACCGAGGCGCTTGGCTGAAGCCTTTGCGGCATCCTTCAGGTAGTCGGGGTTGCCATTCTGGCCCCATGCCCCGGGAGTCGGTCGGAGGTGGCCGCCCTTGGTCGCGACCAGAATGCCGGACGTGTCAGATCCCCATGAGGCCAGCGCTTCGGCGATCAGGGTCTCGTTATGCCCGACCGTCTCGCCGACCTCCTGGTAGGCGTCGGCCGTGTCGATGAAGGTGACCCCGGCCTCCAGGGCAGCATGAATCGTCGCAATCGATCGAGCGCGGTCCGGCCTGCCCTCTATCGACATCGGCATGCCGCCGAGCCCGATCGAACTGACCTGTACATCGCCAATGGTGCGTTGCTTCATGGATGACCGTCCCTCTGTTTTTCAAAGAATTCCGTCTAATCAGCCTAGGGCCGCCATTCGGGATTCGGCATTCGGCATTCGGCAAGACATGGGCGGGGAAGTGGTGCTGCCCCATACGAAGCGCGCGCCCTCTAGACGACGGCGCCCTTGACGACGAAGGCGCCCCCGAAGCCGGAGGGCGCCTTCGTCTCGAACGGGCTACTTGTCGAGGAATGCCAGGAGGACGGCGTTGAACTCATTGGCGTGGCTCACATTGATTCCGTGCGGTCCACCCACCACTACGTGCAGGTCGCTGCCGGTGATCGTGGCGTGGGTGCGTGCTCCTGAGCCTTCGAACGGCACGACGCCGTCCGCGTCACCGTGGATTACGAGGGTCGGGACCGTCACCTTAGGCAGGTCTTCCCTGAAGTCGGTCGAACCGAACGCGGCCATCGCCTGCAGGGCCGCATTCTTGTCGGCCTGGTTCGCAAGCCGCAGGGCATCCTGGCGCTGTGCCTCGGTCACCTTCAGCTCACCATTTGCGGTGAAGAACTGAACGGTAAAACCGTCGTAGAACGATGCAGGGTCGGCTTTCAGGCCCTCGGTCATCCCGTTGGCAAGCTCCTCGGTGAGGGGCCCGTCCGGGTTGTCGGCCTGCTGTTGCATGAACGGGGGAACCGCTGACGCGAAGACGACGCTGTGCAGTCGCTCCTCACCGAACCGGCTGACGTAGCGGGCGACCTCGCCGCCGCCCATCGAGAATCCGACCAGTGTCGCGTCGGTCACGTTGAGGGTTTCGAGAATGGCCTGCAGATCGTCTGTCAACGTGTCGTAGTCGTATCCACTCCTGGGCTTGTCGCTGCGCCCGAAGCCGCGACGGTCATAGCTGATGACGCGGAAGCCCGCCGCGGTGAGTGCGGGGATCTGCTCGCTCCACGACTCGCCAGACAGCGGCCAGCCATGGATCAGGACGACGGCGCGGCCGACCCCGCCCGTGTCATCCACGTGGAGATTGACGTCCTTGAGAATTCCGTGATGTGCAGTTATTTCGCTCATATTCGACGATAAGTGGGCGCAGTTCGGCCCTGCTAGCCATTGCGCATTGCCCGGTCGTCGAGTACCGCCCTAGATCTTCGCGCGCCCCTGGATATGAGCGACGGCAGATCGGATGAGCGCCTGGAGCGACTCCGGCGTCGTCTGGTCGCCCTCGAAGAAGTCGATGGCGCGACGCTTGTTGCCCTCGAGTTCGGCGTTGAAGAGGTGGTCGGGATCGGCGAGGGCTGCGCCATCCATGAAGGTCAGTTTCGCTTTGTTCTTATGGATATTGCCCACGCAGATGATGCCGCCGAGCTCCCACACGGGCGATCCCATCCACTTCCAGGTCTCGACGATCGCGGGGTCGGTGGCGAGGATCGTGGCTCGAAGGTGTGCGAGCAGGTCGCCACGCCAGTCTGCGTTCTTTGCTATCAGGGCGTCGATCTCTTCGGCAGCATTCACGGCTCTTGCCTCCCGTTCGCGGTAACCGAATGGTATTCGCTATCGGGCCTCCTGGAACCGCCGGGCCTGGCTCGCACATGGATGCATTTACCCGGTCTGCCGAAGATGGCCACGATCTCGGCGCGGCCGGGGCCCGATCTGCTGGAGTGCGGCGTCTGGCATCAGGTTCTTTGCTGGGTGGGCACCGCAACTTGCCCTCACGGTAGCGCGCGTCCAGAGTGGGTGCATGACCTCACCTGAGCCGCACCCCACCGCCGCGGAATACTGGCAGAACCGCTACCTGGAGAACGTCAGGTCATGGAGCGGCAAGGTCAATACAGCGCTCGAGCGCGAAGTGGGAGGAGTCACCCCCGGCACCGCACTCGACCTCGGTAGCGGTGAGGGCGGGGACGCTCTCTGGCTGGCGCGCAACGGCTGGCGAGTCACGGCGGTCGACATCGCCCCGGCCGCGCTGGCCATCGGTGCGGCAGCCCAGCAACTCGGCGATGCCATCACCTGGGTAGCCGCCGACCTCAGCGAGTGGAATCCCCCCATCGAATACGACCTGGTCACCGCGTGCTTCCTGCACTCCACCGTCGACCTGCCACGCGAGCGAATCCTGCGTCGCGCCGCGGAGGCAGTGGCACCGGGTGGGATGCTGCTGGTCGTCGGTCACTCGGGCGTGCCCCACTGGGTCGACTCCCCCGCAGACTGCCACCATGGTGCTGGGCACCTTCCTACGCCCGAGGAGGTTCTCGCGTCACTGTTCGACGACAACCCGCGACTCTCGCTGGCCGACTGGGCGGTCGTCACGAAAGAACTGGTCGAGCGCCAGGCCACCGGCCCTGACGGCACCATCGGACCGATCGTCGACTGCGTGCTGGCGCTGCGCCGGGTGGTCACAGCCGAATAGACGAAGATGGGGCAATGCCGTTCTCCAGCTATGTCGCCATCGGCGACAGCTTCACCGAAGGGGTCGGCGACGACCTGCCCGACGGCACAGTCCGGGGGTGGGCCGACCTGGTGGCGCGTGGGCTCGCGCTCGCGTCCACCGGCACCGTGACCTACGCGAACCTCGCCATTCGCGGGCGACTCCTCGACCCCATCGCCACCACGCAGATGGATGCCGCGATCGCCCTGGCACCCGCGCTGATCAGCATCAACGGCGGCGGTAACGACATCATGCGACCGCGCGTCTCGATCGCCGCCGTTGCCAACCAGCTTCTCGCAGCGGTGGACTCAGCCACCGGGGCCGGCATCCACGTGGTGCTCGCCAGTGGAGCGAATCCGACCCGACACCTCCCGCTCGGGGCGTCGATCGAGAAGCGTGGCGACCTGCTCGCTCTGGCCGTGCGCGACAGGCTTCCCCGTGACGGCGTCACGTGGGTCGACAACTGGGCAGATGTCGAACTCGCGCAACTGCGCTACTGGTCGGTCGACAAATTGCACCTCAACAGCGCGGGTCACGCGCGGGTCGCCGGAAACGTGCTTGCCGCGTTGGGCGTGCCGATCCTCGCTCCTCATGGCGAGGATGGTGACATCCCGCGCCCCCGCACCTCGGCATACTGGCGCACCTACGTACTGCCGTGGATCGGACGGCGACTCACTGGCCGGTCGTCCGGCGACAACCGGGAACCGAAGAGCGCGACCCTGCAACCCGTCGTCATCGCGTAAAGCGGCCCCCGCGGCGTAATGTCGGAGCATGGTCTCTACCCCGACTGGCTTCTCCGATCTCCGCGCTGTCTACGTGAACTGCACGCTGAAGAAATCACCCGAACTCAGCCACACGCAGGGGCTGATGGATCGCAGCATTGCTGTGATGAGACGGCTCGGTGTGACGGTGGATACGTTCAGGCTGATCGATCACCCGGTCGCAACCGGCGTCTACCCCGACATGCGCGAGCATGGCTGGGACGAGGATGCCTGGCCCGATGAGATCTGGCCGCGAATCCGCGACGCCGATGTGCTGGTCATCGGTGGGCCGCTCTGGCTCGGAGACAACTCGTCGGTAGCCCGCCAGTTCATCGAACGGCTGTATGCCATGAGCGGCATGTTCAACGATCGCGGCCAGTACATCTTCTACGGCAAGACAGCTGGCGTGCTGATCACCGGCAATGAGGACGGCGTGAAACATGGCGCGATGTCGTTGCTCTACAGCATGCAGCACATCGGCTACGTCATCCCTCCGGCAGCGGACGCCGGCTGGATAGGCGAGGTGGGCCCGGGGCCGAGCTACCTGGACGAAGGTTCGGGCGGCCCCGAGAACGACTTCACCAACCGCAACACCACATTCATGACATGGAACCTCCTGCACCTGGCGAGAATGCTCAAGGATGCTGGCGGCATTCCTGCCAAGGGCAACCTGCGAGCCGCATGGGATAGCGGCGAGCGCTTCGGGTTCGAGGCCAACCCCGAGTATCGCTGACCCCGGGGAACCGGGTAGTCCAGCATCGGCGCACCGTGGCTACAGGGCTACAGGGCTACAGTCGTGATTCTTCCGAGCCCCAGCGATTTCGACGAGTACATGGCGGCATCCGCTGCCCGCACCAGGGCGTCGAGGCTGGGGGGCGGGTTGCCCGGGGCGAAGCAGGCGATACCAACACTGGCACTGAGCTCGTGGTCGTCCTGCATCTCTGCGATCGGCTCGGCAATCGTCGCAATCACCCGCTTCGCCACGAGCATGGCTGCCTCCGCGTCGGCCTGCTCGCAGACGATCAGGAACTCATCACCACCGAAGCGGCCCACCGTGTCTCCTTCACGCAACACACCCGCGAGCCGCTTTGCGACAATCTGCAACACCACGTCACCGACCCGGTGTCCGAGCCCGTCGTTGATCGCCTTGAACCCGTCGAGGTCGAGGAAGATGATGGACATCGCCCGACCCTCACTACCGGCGCGATCCAGGGCGAGCGTCAGCCTTTCCCGCAGCAGGTTGCGGTTGGCGAGACCGGTGAGCTGGTCGTGCAACGCCATCCTCTCCAGTTCTGCCTGAAGGCGCAGCCGCCCGAGTGCGAGCGACGCCTGGCGGGCCAGCGCCCGGTGAAGATCGAGACTTGCCGCGTCGAACGACCTTTCGCGCCCGAACATCAGGACGAGGGATCCCAGCGCCCCCCGCGTCCCCATCAGCGGCGTGGCCGTGAACGCCTCCATTCGGATGGATCGAAGGATGTCGGCCACCTCGGACGACATCGCCTCGGCATCCCGCATATTCTCGACCACCATCATCTCTTCGTAGAGAGGCCCGGCCTGGTCAGGTCGTGTGCCCCGCAGGCCCCACAGCGGGGCCGTGAATTGCGCTCCCGCGAGCAATCGCGGGGTGCTGGTCTCCTCGTGCAGGACCACCGCGCCATCGCTGGCGATGAGCGCGTCCCGGGCGATCTCGAGCAGCGCATCGGCCAGGGACTCGTCGGTTTCTGCGGCGAGGAACGCGGTCGAGGCATCCTGAAGCACTCGAACCCTGGATTCGGAGACCTCAGCGACCCGTCGGGCCGCGAGCAGTTCTCGTTCGTAGCCCTGCCTCTCGGTCGAGTCGAAGACCGCGATCCTCGTCGAACCGCCGACGACCTTTGCGTTGACCAGGATCGGCAAGCGCGAGCCGTCTGCCCGGGTCAACTCCAGCGCGACCTCCCGAACCTCACCGCCGAGTTTCAGCACGGGCTGGTAGCGCGTTTCATAGAACAACTGGCTGCCGCGGGTAAGAAGATCCCGGAACATTACGCCGACGACCTCCTCACGCGCGAGGCCGCTCCACTCGAGAAATGTGCCGTTGACAACGTTGATGACGCCGTCGACGTCCGTTGAGAGTTGGCCGCAGGCCGCGAAATGGTAGAGCTCCTCGAAGAACCCTTCGGTGTTGGGCCTCTCGATATTGGGCTCTTCGATGGTCATGAGAGGAAGTCCCGGATCTCCCGTACCAGTTGATCCGGATTAGACAGGTTCGGCATGTGCCCACGGGAGGTCATGACCACCAGCTGGCTTCCCCGGATATGTTCGTGCACGTAGTGACCGACGGGCAAAGGAGCCAGGATGTCGTCGGAGCTCTGCAGCACGAGCGTCGGCGTGGTGACCTTCGGCAGGTCGTCGCGAGAATCTGATAAGAAGGTCACCCGAGCGAACTGGCTTGCGATCTGCGGGTCGATGCTGCAGAAACTCTGGACGAGCCGCTCACCGACCTCCGGACGTTCGGCGTTCCCCGCGATGGCGGGGGCCATCTTCGCAGACCAGCCGAGGTAGTTCGCGTCAAGCGAGTCGAGCAGCGCTTCGATGTCGGCCTCGGAGAATCCCCCGGTGTAACCCTCGGCATCCACGTAGCGCGGCGATGACCCTATGAGGATCAGCGCTCCAAAGAGTTCCGGCCGGCGAATCGAGGCGAGAACGCCGATCATGCAACTCACCGAATGCCCAACGTAGACGATATCGGTGAGATTCAGCTCGTCGATGATCTCGATCAGGTCGTCGGCATATCCATGCAGGGAGTCGTATTTGCCGCGGTCGTAGGCCGCGAGGTTCGAGGCCCCTGCACCGACCTGGTCGAAGGTGATCACCCTGTGCGAATCGATGAACCGGGGTGCGACATCCCGCCAGGCCTCGTGGCTGCAGCCGAAGCCGTGGGCGAAAATCATCGGGCGTGCCGCGTCGCCGCCCGTCACGATGACGTTGTTGCGCTCGACGGCGCCCAGGATTGCCGGCGCCTCAGCGGTGTCGGCAGGGGGTATGAGACGGGGCGAGTGCATGGGAGCGGTCGTGCGTTTCAGCTCGGTGGCGACGGCTCATCCGTCAACAACAGACCGGATGCCCGGCCTGCGCCGGCGATCATCGACTCGAGCCACTCGCGGTTGATAGACACGTGGCGCGAGCCGCTGTAGAAGAAATGGATCGGCACGCCATTGTCTATCCACACGGCGTGCCGGCCGCTTCCGCGATCCGCAGGCACGGGCCAGGAGAGAAAGAAGTCTTCCTTGCGACGCAGTTTCGTGCTGATGACAACCTGTAAATGGGTGAGAATTCGATCATCGAACTCGAATTCTTCCCCGCTGTAGTGCAGGATTCCCACGGCCAGACCTCCGGTCGATCTCACGGCTCTGGGATGGCCGTCGATATCGAACACTACAGCCTCTGATCCGCTGTGACAGCGTTCGACCGCGGACCGGCCAATAGCGATAGCGTTAGCCGCTAACCGCCACCCACCAGACAGGCTTTCGATGATCATTCACCGGCTCACCGTAGACGGCAGGGACTACTTCCTGCCGTCTCCGATCGACACCCTGAAGGCCAGCATCCTCGAGGCAATCAAAGCGGGTGGAGGCTATGTGACAGTGCCTCCACTGCGCGGAGGCCCGGGCCTGGACATTCTCTTCTCCCCGGGAATGCCGGTGGTCTGGGCGCAGATCGAGGTCGCCGAGGCCGAGCCCGAAACCCTGACGTCGAACGTCGACACTGGCTTCGACGCCGAAGGGCTCTAACAGCGTCAGTCGCGCGAGGCGCGCAGGGCTGCCCTGAGCGCCTCGATCAGCGCCCCGGCCGAGGGCCGACCATCGGGTTCGCGCAGCGTCATCGATGCGAGTATCGGCGACAGTCTCGCGTCGACCCATGGCGGAATCTCGGGGTCACGCGTCATGCGGGCGACAGCCGAGACGACAGGGGTCCCCGGAAACGCGACCTCTCGGGCAAAGCACTCGATCAGCACGAGACCGAGCGAATAGATGTCGGATGCGGGCCCGAGCGGCTCATTCAGCGCCTGCTCGGGGCTCACGTAGGCGATCGTGCCGAACAGCTCTTCCGACTCGTTCTTATGGGACAGAGTGTCGATGGATATCCCGAAGTCGGTGAGCCGCGCCCGCGGCCGGGAATGCTGGGTTCCGTAGTCGACGAGCATGATGTTGGAGGGCGTGATATCACGGTGGATCACCCCCCGGTGGTGGATGTACTCCAGAACCTCGGCGATCTCGAAACCGATCTCGCCGATCTCGCGCGCCGAGAGCTCGCGGCCCGCGATGGCCTGGCGCACGGTGATCCCCCGCACGAGTTCCATGACGATGAAGGGACGAGGATCGGTCGGCGTCGAGTCGTCGATCCCCGCGTCGATGACGGCAACGACGCCATGGTGACTGAGGCTTGCGAGCATCCTCAGTTCCTCCTGCTGTTTCCTGATATCCGCGATCGCACCGGCGTTGAAGAGTTTGATGGCGACATCCCGCCCGAGAATCTCGTCGCGACCGCGATAGACCGACGATGAACCTCCGCGGGCGAGGATCCTCAGTGGCCGGTAGCGGTTGAGCAGCAGCGGCGCGTCGGTGATGCGCTGGTTGTGCGGCATCACAGCGACCGTGAAGCGGTGATGAACTCGTCGAAGGCGCGGGCGGGCATCGCGCGTCCCATGAGATACCCCTGTGCTCGATCGCAGCCGAGCACAGTCATCGCAGCGAGTTGCGCGGGCGTCTCGACCCCCTCAGCCACGACACGCAGCCCTTTGTCATGAGCGAAGGATATGACCGCGGCGAGCAGGGTGCGGGAATCTGCGGCGCAATTCTGGACCAGGCTCTGGTCGATCTTGAGCTCGTTCGCCTGCAGAGCGAGTAACTGGTCGACCGATGACTGGCCGCGGCCGAAATCGTCGATCGAGACTGTCACGCCGGCAAGGCGCAGGAGGTCGAAGCTGTCTCCCACCGCGGCGATGTTCTGCACGGCCTGGCTTTCGGTGATCTCGATGGTGAGCTGGCGAGCATCCAGGCCGTGATGGGTGGCGGTCTGGAGTGCTTTTGCCGCGAAATTCCCGTCGCGCAGCTGGATGGCAGAAACATTGACCGAGATGTCAATCGCAGCGCCTCCGCGAGCACTCGAGACGCCGAACTCGCACGCGGCGTTCAGCATATGATCGCCGATCTCGACGATGCTACCCCGGGCCTCAGCCAACGGGATGAAGACCGTGGGGCAGACCAGCCCGAGCCGTGGGTGGAACCACCGGCTGAGCGCTTCGGCTCCCACGACGGCTCCGCTGGCGATGTCGATCTGCGGCTGATAGAACGCGACGATCTCACCGCGTGCTGACGCGCCGGGCAGGTCGGTGGCCAGCTGCGATCGAACGCGCTCGTCCACCGCGTTCACGCCGCCGTGACCCTGTAGATCGACATAGAACGATGATCTCCCGTGCAGACTGCGCTGACAATGTCCCAATCGAGGGGGCCAGCATGTCTATAATGCCGGAAGCGTTCTTGCAGCGGCCCTTTCGCCGCGTTATCCGTTGCTTTTGGCCCCGCAGCGCCGCAGCTTAGAGGCTGGGAGTGCGTTGCGCAACGGGTCGACTCAGGGGCCGACAAGCGTCGTGATCGGGCGCGAGGGAAGGGCCATCCATCCCTCTCGTGCCGACCGCTCGCGAGACTGCTCTGGAATGCCGTACGTCGAGCCCTGCGCGGCTGCCCGGGAGATGAATGCGGCGACGACCGCGTCGAAGGCATCATCAGAACTCGACATGAGGGCGACGTGTTCATCCCTCAGGTCGAGCCATGGCGCGGCGGCTCGAAGGTGCGCGGTGGCAGAGGCTCGCGCGGGCAGTTCGGTCTTGTAGCCGTCGACGGAAATGCCCCAGACCCGCAGCGCAGCCCCCGGATAGACCTCGACGAATCGCCCCTCTCCCGACCGGTCGACGACGACGTTCCCGTCAGCCTCGAAGGCGGCGAGCAACTCCGAACAGTGCATCGCCGTCAGACCGAGCCGGTCGGTTGACACGCTGAGCGGCCACCGGCCGACCTGCTCCCTGACGAACCGGTCAGTGTCGCGATAGGCCAGCCGACGGCGCCAGTCTGATCCGGCCAGTTCCCGTGGAGCGATCTCTCCGCGCGAGTGAGCGACGATGAAATCCACAAACTCGTCGGGCCACCCGAACGGGCAATCGATGCCGATTTTCGCGGCGTCGACCGACATGTCGACGATCTCTGAATCGGTGACCCCCAGCTGCAGTTGCAGCACAACCGCCCTCGACCCGGCCCATTCGACGACGGCGATCGCCGTCTTCTTCGGCTCCGCCGCCAGATCAACGCCCACGGTGATCACGGTCGTGACCCCCAGGATGTGCTCAATGCCCGACGACGAGGGCCAGTGTGGTGCCGACGCAGTCGTACACCATTCCGCCGCTAGCCAGCCTCACGGCTCTATTCGAGCCACTCCCAGCCTCGTCGCGCACACGCGCGTGCAGGTATTCCCCCAGTCCGTCGATGCGCAGGATCGACCCCGCCGCGCGGTGCGGATCTGTCGACGCGACGACCCTGCCCGATGCGTTGACGATCGTCGCCACAGCACCGATCCCGAGCAGCCATGGCATGAGAATCGACTCGATTCGCTTGACGTAGATGTCAACGCCGACCATTCCGAGCAGTCTGTCATCGGCATACACCGGAGTGGAGAGCGTGAGCGTGTAGTCGTCTGTGCACAGGTAGTCGACATAGGGGCCCGTGACGTGGCGGTACCTTGTCCGTTCGGGCACCCGCCACCATTCGAGAGCCGTGTAATCGCGAAATGATTCGGATGTCGGATTTGTCTCAGCGTCGAGGCGACGAGTCGCGCCCACCGAATCACCGAGGCCTGCACGCAGCGTGTTGCCTTCACCGAGCCACCACGCCAGATGCCAGTATGCATCGCTCACGAATCCTGGTTGCGCGACAAACCCGGCTCCGATGATCGCCGCAGACGGTTCCGATAACGGGCCGACGACGAGCCTCTCTACGAGTTCGTCGATCGCCGCGCTGGTGCGCGTAACCGCCGACTCGTCGAAGGCGGCGATCGACGCCCGCCAACCATCGAGCTGCCCAAAGAGATCGCATACCGTCGTCATCACCGCATCGAGACACTCGGTTGTGGCACGGTCGGGGAGCGATGTGTGCTGTCCCTTCGTCGTAACCGTCATGGTGCGGCCTCCTTCATGTCACCCGAATCGGGATGATCTACAGACGATATTGCCGCGCGTTCCAGTCCAGCCTTGTGCTCTACGAGCCACTCAAGCGCATCGCCCACATGGTTCGCGACCAGTCGTCGAGCGGAGTCTCCATCGACGCGTGAGATCGCTTCGACGATGCGCGCGTGCGCAACCCGGGATCGACTCCGGCAATCGACATCGTGCATGCTGAGCCAAAGGAGTGGGCCGAACTCGGCCTGGAGCCTCACTTCTTCGCGTACGAGTCGTGCAGACTGGCTCAGTGCGGCAAGTTCGAGGTGGAATGTGCCCTCGCCGCGTCGAGTCGCGCCGGCATCGTCGTAATCGATCGTTCCGATGATGCGCCTGAGGTTATCGACATCGTCTGCTGACGTCCGGTCTGCCGCGAGCTCGGCCGCGCTCGAGGCGATTGCTGAATAGTAGACACCCATATCGCGCAACTCGACACGAGAGAGCGAGCGCACTCTGGAATGCAGGATCGCCGCGTGGCGGTGGCCGCCCGAGATGACGAAGCTGCCACCGTCGCGACCTCGTGTCGTTCTGATGAGACCTTTCTCGCGCAGCGACT
Source organism: Salinibacterium xinjiangense (assembly GCF_014645015.1). Classification (GTDB taxonomy): domain Bacteria; phylum Actinomycetota; class Actinomycetes; order Actinomycetales; family Microbacteriaceae; genus Rhodoglobus; species Rhodoglobus xinjiangensis. The sequence continues at coordinate 419,592 of NZ_BMLC01000002.1, read as the reverse complement.
CGAGAGCCTCTCGCACCGTCACGGTGGCCACACCGAAATTGCGAGCCAGGTCGAGTTCGCGCGGTAGTCGCTCCCCGTCGTCGAGCACGCCGAGCACGATCGCATCGGTGAGTCGCTGCTCCACGATGGCGGCCCTGCCCGACCCCGTCAGGGGAGCGAACACGGCGACTCTTGCGAGACTGGACGAGCGGATGGAGCGCGGCATGGGTCACGACCTCGAAGCTGATGCATGACTGTAACATTCCTGCTTCCCATTTGAACATCTAGTTCCATATGATTCATTTCAGGCGTCAGAGAAGACGGCTGCCAAGGAGGATCACCGGTGATCGACCACACATCGCGCCCTGTCGCGATCGAGCTCTCCGCGCTCACCAAACGGTTCGGGGATATGGCCGCGGTAGACGGTGTCGATCTTCAGATCGCCGAGGGCGAGTTCTTCTCCATGCTCGGGCCGTCCGGATCGGGCAAGACCACAGTGTTACGCCTCATCGCGGGATTCGAACAGCCGACCTCCGGCACAGTGTCCCTGTTCGGTCGAGATGTCACGACAGTCGCCCCATTCGACCGTGACGTCAACACCGTGTTCCAGGACTACGCGCTCTTCCCTCATATGAGCGTTCTCGACAACGTTGCGTACGGTCTGCGCGTGAGAGGAATGAGTCGAATCACGCGACACGCCCGCGCGCGGGAAGCACTCGACCGTGTGCGCCTGGCGGATTTTGCCGACCGAAAGCCCACCCAACTCTCCGGCGGCCAACGCCAGCGCGTAGCCCTGGCACGGGCGACCGTGGTCGAACCGAAGGCGTTGCTTCTCGACGAACCCCTTGGCGCGCTGGACCTCAAGTTGCGCGAGCAGCTGCAGGTCGAGCTCAAAGAACTGCAGCGCAGCCTCGGCATCACCTTCATCTTCGTCACCCACGACCAGGAGGAAGCCCTCACCCTGAGCGACCGTATCGCCGTGTTCAACAACGGTCGCATCGAACAGCTGGGCACGCCGGCTGAACTGTACGAGCGGCCGGTGTCGCCGTTCGTCGCGAGCTTCGTCGGTACATCCAATATCTTCGATGATGCTGTATCGCTGGCGCTCCTCGGTCGCCGCGGAACCCATTCCCTCCGCCCGGAACGCATTGGACTCACCGTGGGAGACACCGCCGACGGCATCACCGCGCCAGGGACGATCGCCGAGGTCATCTATCTCGGAACCAACACTCGGATCCTGGTCGACCTCGACGCTGGCCAGCGCATCACCGTTCTTGCCCCGTACGGTCGCGAGCGCTTCAGCGATCACGACCGCGGCGCGCGGGTCACCGCGTCATGGCGCGATGCCGATGTCATCTCCCTTCAATCACCAACAACCCCTCCCACAGCCCCTTCTGAAAAAACCCCCATAGAAATGAGATCGAGATGAACCTGAACTACTCGTCGCGTCGGATGACCGCTGGTTCGGCGCGACGCTCAGCGGCGCTCGCGGCAGTCGCAGTGGCCTCCATAGCGGTGCTCACCGCCTGCGGCACAACGTCAGGATCGGCCGGCCCCACCACCGCGGCTGACGAGGTCGGTGCTGGTGAAGGCCAGGTCTCCATTCTCGCCTGGCCCGGATACGTGGAAGACGGCAGCAACGATCCCACGGTCGACTGGGTCACCGCGTTCGAGGAAGACACAGGCTGCGAGGTCACCTCGAAGACCTATGGCACGTCTGACGAAGCCTTCAGCCTCATGAAGACCGGCGAGTACGACGTGATTGCGGCATCGGGCGATGCATCGCTTCGACTCGTCGCCGCCGGGGACGTGGCGCCCGTGAACACAGACCTCATCCCCAACTATGACGGCATCTACGACTTCCTGAAAATGCAATCGTGGAACAGCGTCGATGGCAAGTCCTACGGAATCCCGCACGGATACGGCGCGAACTTGCTGATGTACAACACGGATGTCGTGAGCCCTGCACCAACCTCATGGGACGTGGTGTTCGACAAGTCATCCCCATACGCCGGCAAAATTACCGCGTACGATTCGCCGATCTACATCGCGGATGCGGCGGTCTATCTCATGACACACCAGCCGGAGCTTGGCATCGAGAACCCGTACGCTCTCGATGAGACCCAGCTTGCTGCTGCCGTCGACCTCCTCAAGGGGCAGCGCGCGAACGTCGGCGAATACTGGTCCGACTACCTCAAAGAGATCCAGGCCTTTGAAACTGGCGACTCGGTTGTCGGCACGACCTGGCAGGTCATCCAGAACTCGGTGACGACAGGCAACACCGCGGTCGTCCTCCCCGATGAGGGAGCCACCGGATGGTCTGACACGTGGATGATCGGCTCAGAGGCCAAGAACCCCAACTGCGCCTACGAGTGGCTTAACTACATCGCGAGCCCGGAAGCGAACGCGCAGGCTACCGAGTACTTCGGCGAGGCACCGTCGAATGAGGCCGCGTGCGAGTTTCGCACTGAGGGCTCGTGCGAGGCCTTCAACGCGGGTGACGAGGAATTCGCCAGCAAGCTCTGGTACTGGTCAACCCCGATCGAGAAATGCCTCGACGGTCGTACCGACGTGACGTGCACCGACTACTCGCAGTGGACGGCCGCGTGGAGCGAGATCAAGGGCTGACCCAGACTGATCCAGCAGGTCGGAGTCCGCATCCTGGTGAGGATGCGAACTCCGACCTCCGGTTCCGCCATCACCCGCTGTTGAGAGGGTCAGAATGACCAGCAAGGCACCAGAGGCCGATACCTCTACCCCGCCGACGCATCCCGCGCGCGATCGGGTAGCCGCGCCATCCATCACGCTGGCGAGACGCGCATCGACCTACCTATCGCGACATGCCAGGCTCAGGCTCGCCGTGCTGCTCTCGGCGCCGCTGTTGTGGCTGGGTCTTGTCTATGTTGCCGCGCTCGCCGCTCTGCTCATCACGGCTCTCTGGACTGTCGACAGTTTCACCGGCCAGATCAGCCAGACGTGGACGTTGGACAATATCGTCGCCGTCGTGACGGGATCGCTGTACCAGACTGTCACCCTACGCACCGTCGGCGTCGCTATTCTCGTGACAATCGTCGACATCGTCATTGCGCTACCGATCGCCTTCTTCATGGCCAAAGTAGCGTCGCCACGCCTGCAGCGCATACTCGTAATCGCCGTACTCATGCCCCTGTGGGCCAGCTACCTCGTGAAGGCCTACGCCTGGCGCTCGGTGCTTTCGCAGGACGGATTGTGGGACTTCGTCGTCGCGCCGTTTGGTATTGAAAGCCCAGGATATGGGCTTCCGGCAACCGTCATCACGTTGAGCTACCTGTGGCTGCCCTATGTGATCCTGCCGATCTACGCGGGGCTCGAGCGGGTGCCAGACAGCCTCCTCGAAGCGTCGAGTGATCTCGGCGCCAGGACGTGGCGAACGCTGGGACTGGTTGTACTCCCGATGCTGTGGCCCGCAATCATCGCCGGATCGATTTTCAGCTTCTCCCTTTCTCTCGGGGACTACATCACCGTCAACATCGTCGGGGGAACCAACCAACTTCTCGGCAACCTCGTGTACACGAACGTGGGAGCTGCGAACAACCTGCCACTCGCGGCATCCATTGCGCTTATCCCGATCGTCATCATGTTCGTGTACCTCGCAGCCGTGCGCCGCACGGGTGCGCTCAACAACCTCTAGGGCCAGCGGGCTCAGGACCAACCGAAATCAGGACGACGGATGCGACTCGGCAGGCTCTCGAAAGTCACGCTCGGCGCGATCACCGGGCTTGTGCTCGCGCTCATCTACGTGCCCCTGCTCGTGGTGCTCGTCAACTCGTTCAGCACGTCGAAGAATCTGGTCTGGCCGCCGCCGGGCTTCACGCTGGAGTGGTGGGGCAAGGCGTTCCGGAATGCTGGTGCGCTCGAGGCGCTCTGGACGAGCGTGCTCGTGGCTCTCTCATCGACGATCATCGCGCTCGTGTTGGGCACGCTTATCTCGATCGCCCTGCAGCGCTACCAATTCTTTGGCCGCGACACGGTCAGCCTGCTGGTGATCCTGCCCATCGCTCTTCCCGGAATAGTCACAGGAATCGCTCTCAACAATGCATTTCGCACCATCCTCGACCTCAAGCTCACGATCCTGACGGTCATCATCGCGCATGCAACATTTTGCATCGTGACCGTCTTCAACAACGTGCTCGCGAGACTGCGGCGTATGGGCACGAATTTCGAGGAGGCCTCCTCAGATCTCGGCGCCGGACTGTGGACGACCTTCCGCCTCGTCACTTTCCCGCAACTACGCTCCGCCCTCTTCGCCGGGGGGCTGCTGGCATTCGCCCTGAGCTTCGACGAGATCGTCGTAACGACATTCACCATTGGAGGCGGTGTCGAGACGCTTCCGATCTGGATCCTCAATAATCTGTTCCGCCCGAACCAGGCGCCTGTGGTCAGTGTCATCGCCGTCGTGCTCGTCGTGGTGTCCGTCATCCCGATCTATATTGCCCAGCGCATCGCCGGTTCTGAGCAAACCCGGCGATAGCCCTTTCGCCTCGACGCTCTAACCTTTGTGCGGAAGATCCCCCACGTGCGTAGCTGCGCTCAGAGTCGCCGCATGGAAACGCAGTCGATCGCCTGCACCACGCAGATTGTGCTGGATGACCGCCTGCTCCTCCGCGCTGAACTCTTGTGACAGGTTGTCGAGGTCCACGAAGAGGGGCCCGAGCTCTCCCAGGATCCGGCCCACGGCATGCTGCTGTGCAACCAACTGGACGCGGCGGCGGTCGGTGCCCTCACGGGTGCGGCTGATGTGTCCCGATCGTTCGAGTCGGTCGGCGAGTTCGGTCGCCGACCCGGTGCTGATGTGGAGCCGACGCGCGATTAAGGGATCGAAGAGATCGTGACAGCACGTCGGCATTCGTCATGGCTGCATCTCATGCGACAAGCAGCTCCGCTGCCGAGAGACTCCGGGAGTGTGGAGTGCACTCGCGGCCTCCGCCGCGAACCCGGATTATCGGCGAGAACTGAACTGTCGCCTCCGTCGAGCCTGATCGATCGCTACCGCCGAGACGAGAATCACGCCGACGAAGATGTTCTGCCATAAGGAGTTCACGTTGATGATCACAAGGCCGTTGTTGATTACGGCGAATAGCAGCGCTCCCAGTGCGCTGCCTCCGATGCTTCCAATGCCGCCGAAAAGGCTTGTCCCGCCAATGATCACGGCTGTGACGACCTGAAAGGTGAGGGCGGTGCCTCCCGCAGCCGGGTTTGCTGAGCTCAGTCGAGCAGCGCCCATGATGCCGGCAAGAGCCGCGACCGCTCCGGCGAGACCGTAGACGATGAAGTCGTGTCGTCCGACGCGGATGCCGTTGGCAGACGCAGCCGCTCGATTGCCACCGACCGCGCGAGCGTCATAGCCAAGCGATGTCTTCTCGAGCAATATCCAGAAAACGACGCCAATGACGACCGCGTAGTACACAAGAAACGGAATGCCCAGCAGGAAACCCTGGCCGAGGTCAGTGAACGCTTTGGGGAAACCATAAATGCTGTTGCCGCCGGTGATGACGGTGATAATCCCACTCGCGGTGAAGAACATACCGAGGGTCGCGATGAGCGGCGGCACCCGTAGCCGTACGGACAGCCAAGCGTTCACGACTCCCAGTGCGCCGCCGACCGCCATGCCGATGATGACGGCGACCGGCCAGGGGATCCCCAGGACCATCAGCAGTCCGGCGGTGACACCGCCGGTCGCGAAGAGGGCTCCCGCGGAGAAATCGATACCGCCGCTGACAAGGATCAGTGTCATGGGGCAGGCGACGATGAAATACAGCGTCGTCGCTCGGAGCATCTCCATGATGTTGCCGCTGCTCAGAAAGATCGGGTTTCCGATCTGGAAGACGATGATCAAGACCAAAAGCACACCGGCGAGACCGGCGAGTTGTGCTCGGCTTTGGGCCTGCCGAACAACCCATCCCCAGGCTGCGGAGGTGACAGTATTTTTCGGGACAGTATTCTCCGGACCACGATCAGCTGGAGATTCTGGGCTGATTGTCATGCTGCCTCCTGCTTCGTTCCGGTGATGAGCCCAATGATTTCTTCACGTGTGGTCGCGGAGACCTCCCTGACGCCAGCAACCTTCCCCAGCCTCAGGACCAGGATGCGATCGGCGGTCGTGAAGACGAATTCCATGTCGTGACTGACACAAATGACCGCTTTGCCCGAATCGCGCAGGTTCGAGATGATGTCTGCTGCATGTCGTGTCTCACGCACTCCCAGCGCCGCGGTGGGCTCGTCCAGGAGGATGGTGTGGGCGCCTGAGCGAACGGCGCGAGCAATGGAGATAATCTGTCGCTGACCGCCGGAGAGCATGCCAATCTGTGTATGGACGTCGGCCACGGTAACTTTCAGTTCGTCCAGGAAACGGCGGGATTCGGTATCCATTCGCTGACGATCCACGAACCATCCGCGACGCGGGAACTGCCCGAGGAACATGTTTGTCGAGACATCGAGACACTCGACGAGTGCGAGATCCTGGAACACCGTGGCTATTCCCGCTGCTCGAGCATCTGCGGGGCTGGAGAGGCTGACGAGCTGGTCATCGACGAGGATCTGACCGTCATCCTGATGATGAACGCCGCTGATCGCTTTAATGAGGGTTGATTTCCCAGCACCGTTGTCCCCAACGATTGCCAGAATCTCTCCGGAATAGGCCGTGAGATTTACGTCCTCCAAAGCAGTCACTCTGCCGAATCTTTTGGTGATGTTCTTCAGCTCGAGTGCCGGTGTTGAGCGATCAGCAGCGTTCATTTAGTTGCTTTCTTTGTCGATGTTGTCCTTGGTTACGAAAGTGATCCCGGAATCGATGGCCTTGGCAACTTTTTCGCCCTTACTGATGGCGACGAGATTGTCGACAGCGCCGATTCCCATCTGGCAGAAATTCTGCTTCGAGGTCCCAAACAGAATTCCGTCCTTGATGCCCTGCGCAACTTCCGGCGTCACATCATTCGTGACGCCGACGATTTTTCCGCCGGCGTTCTTCTCCTTGATCGCCGTCATGATTCCCGCCGCTGACAACCCCTGCCAGGACAACACGACATTGATCTCGGGGTGCGCTGTCAACATCTGGTTGACGACGTCCACGGTCTTGTTCGGGTCGCCATCATCGAAGGCATCCACGATGAATTTAACGTTGTCGAGCTTCTGGCTCTCAATCCCGTCCTTGACTCCATTGGTGAAGAGCAGGTGTGTGCCCGTTGGCGCGTTACCAATGATCCCGATATTCTGCTGCCCCGAACGTTTGGAGATTGCCTCACCGATGGTCGCGCCCTGGATGGCATAGTCGGTTCCGATCGTGAAGTCCTGCGTATCCGTGGTGTCCCCGGTGTTCATTGTGGCCAGAAGGATTCCAGCCGCCTGCGCCTGCTCCATCACGGGCGTGAACTGTGCCTTGTCGATCGGCTGCATGACGATGGCGTCGTAGCCGGTGGCGATGGCCTGAGAGACGAGGTCGATGCTCTTGGCGTTGTCCGTTGACAGACCGGTCGGACCTGACGTGGATGCTTCAATGCCAAGTTTTTTCGCCTCAGCCAGGAAACATTTGTCGGCCTCTGCCAATGGCGGGTAGGACGGAAGGATATTCGAGAAGAAGATCTTCTTGATTTCCCTGGTCGGGGCCGCGGTACTGTCACCACCACCAGCGGTGTCGGAAGGAACACTGCAACCGGTGGCGATGAGCAAAATAGTGGCCGAGGATGCCACGATGGCGGCGATGCGTAGTTTCAATTTTCTCTCCTTTGAGCGCGCTCGGGCTGTGGCCCGTCGAGTAGCCCCAGTTTCCCAGCCCGACCCCAGACCCGCATCCGCGCCCGAGTGAATGTAATTCCGACGATTGGCGGATCACCCTCGGATATCACGCTAGACCCGAGAGGGTGGTGCAGCCAATCATCCTGCTTTGCTGCGCCGGCGAAGCAGGAAAGGAGGGCAGTTGCCCGGTGCAGAGTTACCTGGTGCAGAGTTATCTGGTGCAGTGTTGCCTGCAGTGAGTGGGCTTTGATGAACCTACTGGCACCCTCGATGCTGCATCCGGGCCCCGTGGCGGCAAACCCGGGGGCCTTCACCCCGAGCGCCGCCTGTCAGGCGCGGAGAAAGCGCTTCAGGTGATGAACCTGGTCGTCGAGCGCCCGGCGGGAGATCGCCGCGTCCGCTACCAGCTGGTCGAAGCCGTGGTAGGCGCCGGCGACCTGATGAAGCTCGACCGAAACGCCCGATTGCAGAAGGCGGAGCCCGTAGGCGATTGCCTCGTCTCGAAGCGGATCGTATTCCGCCGTCATGATGTAGGAGTTCGGCAACCCGACCAGTGAATCTGCTCGCGCCGGAGCCGCGTAACTCGAGGCCCTTTCCTCACCGGACAAGTACTGCCGCCACATGGCAACGGTGTTCCGACTATCCCAGACCGGTGTGTCCGAGAATTTCTCCATCGAAGCCGTGAGCATACGATCATCCAAAACCGGGTAGAGCAGCATTTGGAGCGCGATGCCTGGCCCGCTCCTGTCGCGAGCCATGAGTGCAGTCGCCGCAGCGAGAGCACCACCTGCGCTGCTACCGGCGACTGCTAGCCGTGTTGGATCTATGTTGAGCTCCGCGGCATGGGAAACGGTCCACAACAGGCCCTCGTAGCAGTCCTCCACCCCCACAGGAAAAGGATGTTCCGGGGCGAGCCGGTAGTTGACGGAGACCACTACACATCCCCCTTCCGCCGCGTAGCGCAGGCACCGGGGATGTTCTGATTCCAGATCACCGAGAACAAAAGCTCCACCATGAAAAAACACCACTGCAGGCCTCAATCGTGAGGAGTTCGTGGGGCGGTAGATTCTCACGATCATGCTCGTGTGTCCATCGGACGCGACGATTTCGCGGTCTTCGAAAACGACCTGACCCGCGGTCTCCCGCTCGGCAGATGATGTCGATTCCCGCAATGACAACGCCAGTGCGCGTGCTGACTCCTCGTTCTCGATATCCGGTCGTTCCATGAGAACGCTCGCTGCGGCGAGTTCAGGGTCCATCATCGGCAATCATTCCGTTTCAGCAACTTGTAAATATGGCAGGTACTGCATGGTCAAAGCGTCACTAGATTCTTCCAGCAGCGCTATCTCACCGCGTCCGCAGAGTTGTGGAAGATAGTCCGACACTTGGCGAATCTGCTACGACCACGCCGCGATCCGGTAGAGCTCCAACGACAGGGAAAGCTGGAAGAGTCCCTCCGAGTTGGAGAGATCGACGCTGAGTTTGCGCTGGGCATTCTTCAGCCGATGCGCCAGGGAACTGTGATGCAGGTTCAACTCCGCCGCGGCGGTGCGGAGGCTTCGGTGTCGGCAGAACGCATCCAGTGCTCTAATCTCCGCGCGGCCAGAATCTGACTGGCTCAGGAAAACGAGCTGCTTCACCATCTGGCTCGAGCCTGCTGACCGGGGATCGATCTCCACAAGGTGACTTAGCGGACCGAGCGATTCGTAGTCAACGTGGGTTGGGCCAAGTTCTCTGGAGGCCAGGTGAATCGCTTGAATCGCCGTGGCAAGAGAATCGTGTGCTTCCGTAATGCCGGTGCGCGACCCAAAAGCCGACAGCATCTCCCATGAGGGATGCGGCAGGGTCACCGCAGAGCCGACGTCGTGCACCAATGCGACGAGGAACTTTTCGTCGATCTGAAGGTGAGTTGACCGGAGATTGTTCTTTTTTGCCCAGTCCTGAACTGATTGGTCTGCGTCGACCAGGCGCGCGGCAGAATCGATGACAAGAACATTGATAGCCCAATCGGCTCGGAATCCTAATGTTCGGGCCGCAATTGTTCGTTGCTCTCGTGACGACTCAGGAGCGAGTATTTTGGCCAGTTCATTCGTCTCCACCGCCATCGGCCTGTCCGCTGTTCGGCCAAGTATGATCGCGGCCGACAGGGCCATCCTCTCGATGACAAGTTCGCTCAATGAGAGATTGTCGGGGGCCTGATTGATCCATACCGTGCCAAAAGTTCCCTGATCGTTCGCGACGGCCTTCGATAGAGCCCCCGGCGGACGCTGAGATGGGATCCGGTGCCCATGGTCGTCGAACGCTGCGCTGAGCAGACTTGACTCGTCCGTGAATCCTGCGGGCGCTCCGATGAGGCGTGCCGATGAGCGGACCAATTCTTCGACTCCTCCGCGCGCTTGAACGAGACGTTCGAAAAATGCAATCACGCGAAGCGCGTTCTCTGCCTCAGATCCATCTGATGACAGGCGCCGTAGCAGACCTTCCAATTCCGACCTCCATGTCGAATGTGGCCCGCCGAATTTGCTGCCTGAGCGCTAATTCAGGTCTAAATAACCAGGGCATGTCTTGATTTAGTGCGTTCAACTGCGTGGTGGCCGTGCGGACGCCATTGATCGGCGGCGGCGGGCGGTAACCCCCTGTGTCAACACTGACCTCAAGACCTTCCAGAGCACACTGTACGTGTATGTCGACGATCGAATCCTGCGGGCACTCGGCTTTTCCCGAGACCATCGCCGCGGCTGCAAGCCGATCCCGAACAGGATCGAGTTGCACTGCCTGCCCGTGGCCCGACGACTGGAGGGTGAGCCACCGCTTGAACATGGTTCAGGCCCTCAATCAGTAGTGGAAACGCGCTCGTGCGCGACATTGAGAACGCCGCCGACAGCTGTCGCGTGATTCTTGAACTGAACTTCAGAGCGGCCTCGTGCGATCTGGATGGTGAGGTCGCGTTCACGGGCGGGGAGCGCAGCATGATCCTCCGCACAACGCGATCGAGCCTGGTGTCGATTCGTGGCAGGTCTGCATAGGTCACGTCCCACCGCCCCGTGGAGTTTCGGCCGGGCCGCGGGTTCGACAGTTTTCGTGACAGTGGAGATCACGCGCGGGGCTCAGACAACCCCTTGTTGCCGTGCATCATCAGCGAAATGATTGATTTATGGCAGATAAAACAAACGATCTCGATGAGATCTGGGATGACTGGAAAGCCGCCGTCACGATGACCGCCAGTGAGATCACCCTGTGGCTTGACACCGACGAATCCAGGGAGGTCGGACAGAAAAACGATGGCCGCGGGGAATCCGTCGGGCACAGGTCCGGGCGCAGGATCGTGACGATTCTTGGCACGAAGAAGGCGGATCTGACCCCGTCCGATGTCGCGCACATGCATAAGGTGGTCGGCTATGTGAAGCGGCACAGGGCACAGGGGCCGGATTCCGATGTCGAGCATTCACGATGGCGATACTCGTTGATGAACTGGGGGAATGATCCGCTGAAGAAATGACGCGACAAGGGAGCAGGCCCCGCCCCGCACCCTGGACAGCGTGGGTCGCTCCTCCCGCAATCGACAGGTCGCTTGGCAAGCTGCATCCGTTCGCAGGTGCGCACTCGAATAAAGTCGGCCTCGAATTCTGCAGTCATGGCGAGGACATCGAGAATGAGGTCTGCCGACCCTGATTGGTTGGGCCGCGAACGGAAACGCCAATGCTGAGCTGCACTTCGCTTGGGGTGCGGTGAGGTGCGGTGCGGTGAGGATCGTCGACGGTGCCATTTGCGTCGCGAAGCGGACATGTCAACCGGTCGAGTTCGGTCACGACAAGGGTCTTGCTGGCCCGGCACGCAGCGGTGGCACTCGACGCCCATTTCGGCCGTGAGCTCATACGAAATTGGCTCGGGATCCCGAAAAACTAATGTTGTCCGTCGACTGCGACCACGTTCGGTCCGATCCGTCCGCCCACAGGCAGGAAAGAGTGAGCGGTGCGCGGCGCCTCATGTCATTCCCGTCGATCTTGCACTGGCCTGCGAAATTGTGCCGCGTCGACACAGCGGCCTGATTGCCGTGTAACCTCATCAAAGAACGACAGGGGAGCGCTTTATTGCGCTGAGAGTGCGGTACGCCGCAGACCCTCGAACCTGCACCGGTTAGTACCGGCGAAGGGAGTCGGGAATCTCAGGATCCCTCGTGCTGCGCACGTCCAAAATTTTGGACGAGTTTGGCAGGGGGGCTCCTCCCCGCGGAATTGATCGAAACTCCACGGGAAAGAAGCTTCACATGGCAATTCAAGAAACACAGAAATCCAACGACACAACCGTCCTGGCACGAAAGCCGTTTATCGCATCCGGGCGGCTCTGGTCGTGGCGTGGCGTCGACCTCATCACGGCCGCGATGCTGGCGGTAGCGTTCGGAGTTGCCTTTTGGGGCTTCGACACTTTCATATACCCGGCCCTGACCCTGGTTTTTGTCGGTTTTCCGCCCGCAGGTGAAATCATGTTAGGCGTCTGGTTGGTGCCGGCGGTTGTTGGCGCGTTGGTGATACGGCGGCCGGGTGCGGCTCTCTTTATCGAACTCATTGCGGCCAATATTGAGATGATCCTGGGGAGTGGCTGGGGAGCCGGAGTGCTCTTGTCAGCATTGCTGCAGGGGCTGGCAGTCGAGCTTGTCTTCGCGCTGTTCCGATGGAAGCGTTTCACTCTGGCCATCGCCGTTCTCGGCGGTGTATTTTCCGCCATCCTTGCAATCACCTGCTACGAGTGGTGGGCCTACGTACCTGGCTACTCCGTGGCCTGGCGACTGATCTATCTCGGGTTCGGGATGGTTTCAGGTGCACTCATCGCGGGTGTTGGCGGATGGGCGCTCGTGCGTGCACTCGCTCGCACCGGCGCACTCAACGCGTTCCCCGTCGGCCAGGAGATACGTGAGTCACGCCGATCCCGCTGACGAGGTCGACACCCCACAACCCGCACCCGGCATAGGCGGCGCTCGGCTCGACGTCCGTGACGTGACGTGGCGACCTTACGGTCAGGACACACCGGTGCTTTCCGGGGTCACCCTGCACGCTGAACCGGGAGAGCGCATATTGCTCATCGGTCCCAGCGGTTCAGGTAAGTCAACCCTGCTGCGAGCGATCGCCGGGGTCCTGACGACGGTCGAGTCAGGGCAGTTGGAGGGATCTATCTCCGTTGATGGCAGGGATCCGCACGAGGGGGGTTCATCCGCCGGCCTTCTCGTGCAGGACCCGGCCGACGCCATGGTCGCCGGTCGGGTTGGTCGAGAGGTTGCCTTCGGGCCGGAAAACCTTGGGCTGTCGCGCAAAGAAATCTGGCAACGAGTGCGGGAATCGCTGGATGCTGTCGGATTCCCGCACGGGTTCGAGCATCCGGTTGATGCCATGTCCGGCGGCGAGTCCCAGCGCCTGGCACTCGCCGGGGTCCTCGCGCTTGGACCTCGGCTCATCCTGCTCGATGAACCGACCGCAATGCTCGATCCAGTCGCTTCGGCGGTCGTGCGCAACGCGATCTGCGCAGTGGTCGCCGATACCGCTGCGACGATCATCATCGTGGAGCATCATTTCGATAACTGGCTCGACAAAATCGATCGAGTTATCGTCTTGAGTGCTGCCGGCATCGTCGTCGCCGATGGACCGGCGACAGAGACGCTGGCAGCCCATTCCGAGACCCTGGCAGCCCTGGGGGTCTGGATTCCCGAGGCCCCACCTCCAGTACCGCTTCGGCTCAGTCCTGAACTGGTCATTCCGTTCGATGAGGTCGGTGGGCACGGAACTCCCGCCGTGGTTGCTGACATGGTGACCGTGAATCGCACACCGCGCGTCGGTTTGACCGCCACTGACACGCTGGCGCCATCCGTTCTCGCATCGCCCGTGTTATCGCAGATCAACGCGATTGCCCGAGCAGGCGAAATATTGGCAGTCGTAGGGGCCAGTGGTGCCGGCAAGTCCACGCTCGCGGCGCTGCTCGCCGGCCTGAGCGTTCCGTCCGGCGGCACAGTGCACGCTGGCGGGGTCGTGGGCGCGAATTCCTCGGCTCAACTGTGCAACTGGAGATCCCCCGATCTTGCCTCCCGCGTGGGGTGGGTTCCCCAACAGGCCGAGCTCGCTATCGTCGCCCAGACGGTCTGGGATGACGCAATGAGCACCTGTCGAATACTCGATCGCGACGAGCAGGTCGCTGAAGCGCGAGTCACGGGCCTGCTCACGGCTCTTGGGCTGGCCGGCCTCCGGGAGAGCGATCCGCATCTGCTCTCGGGCGGCGAACTCAGGCGTCTCGCCCTCGTTGGCGCGATAGCCCACGGTCCGAGCGTGCTGGTATTGGACGAGCCGACAGTTGGTCAGGATCGCCTCACCTGGACCGCCGTAGCCGGAGTCATCACAGCGTCGAGAGCTGCAGGGCTGGCCGTTATCGTGGCAACCCATGATGCGCATCTCATCGAGCTGGCCGATCGAGTGATCCGCCTCGACCACGGTCGGGTTGTCGAGGGTGCACACGGTGCGCCCTCGATAGTGGAAACCCCACCGCCGGTGACCACCATGGCGGCGCGGCCTCGCCGACGGTCGGGACGTGGGCTCGCGGCACGGTGTGGGCCGCTGTCGCTGCTCGGATCGTCGATTCTGCTCGCGATCGGAGCACTGTTCATCACTGACGTTCGCGTCGGTGCGGTGGCCCTTCTGGTTGAGGCGGTGCTCGCGCCGATGGTGTTTGGTTGGGTACGACCCTCTGCGCGATTGCTGCCCGGGCTGCTCGCGGTGTTTTCGGTGGGCTTTTCTGGCTGGTTGCTCAGCACCGGCCAGGATGTGGCGGTGGGGATAACCGCCGGTCTTCGGGTTGCTTTCTTTGTGCTTCCCGGCATCCTCATGGCAGGGATGATTGATCCGTTCGCCCTCGGCGACCATCTCGCGCAGAGGCTGCACTTTCCGCCCCGACCGGTCGTTGCTGCGGTCGCTGCGATGCAACGATTCGACACGCTGGTCGATCAGTGGCAACAGTTGGCCAGAACCCGGCGGATTCGGGGATTGGCGGGTGGCCGTTCCCCGGTTGCCCGCATCCGGACCGCTACGGCCCTCACCTTCGGACTTCTCCTGCAGTCGCTTCGCCAGGCGGGACGGATGGCGGTGGCAATGGAGGCGAGGGGCTTCTCGTTGCCCCTCGCCTCGGGCGTTGGCCGCTCCTGGGCGGAACCTGCTCCGTGGACAGCCGCCGACTCTGTCCTGATCGGGATCGGGATCGTCGTAGCCGCCATCCCGGCGGGGCTCATCCTCCTGGCGCAGGTGGGCAATTGACGACCGCACCAAGCTAAGCTTTTTATTGACACGGGGTGCCCCGCAAAATGCGTGCGCTGAGAAAAATACCCGTTGAACCTGTCTAGTTAGCACTAGCGGAGGGATGTCGAAGTTGAACCTATACGGTGCAAACCCGGTCTTACGAGCTACCCCTCGAATCCTCAGCATTGCCGGGACCGACCCGACGGGAGGCGCGGGCATCCACGCCGACTTGAAAAGCATCGCGGCCAATGGTGGGTACGGAATGGCGGTGGTCACGGCCCTCGTCGCGCAGAATACCCGCGGGGTGCGATCGGTGCACACGCCACCGGTGGCGTTCCTTCGAGAGCAACTGGACGCGGTCAGCGATGACGTCACCATCGACGCCGTCAAGATCGGAATGCTCGCGGATGTCGAGGTGATCCGTGAGGTGCGTTCCTGGCTCGAAGCCTGCCGTCCGCCCTTGGTCGTGCTTGACCCGGTGATGGTGGCGACCAGCGGAGACCGGCTCCTTGACCCCTCGGCAGAGCAGGCGCTGCGCGACCTGGTCTCCCTCGTGGATCTGGTCACCCCCAACCTGCCTGAATTGGCGGTGCTGCTGGCGGAACCGCTGGCCCGAAACTGGGCAGAGGCCATCGAACAGGGCAAGCGGTTGTCGTCGTTGTCGTGCGTCACCGTGCTGGTCAAGGGAGGTCACCTGACCGAGGCGCACTGCCCCGACGCCCTGGTGAACACCCAGGGGTTACTGCCGACGAGCGTGGTCGAGTTTCTCTCTCCCCGCATTGTCACGAGCAACACCCACGGCACGGGCTGCTCGCTCTCGTCGGCGATCGCCACGGTACAGGCGCGCACGGGCGACTGGGTCGAATCCCTCGCCGAGGTCAAGGATTGGCTGCAGGATGCGCTCGCCCACGCCGACGACCTGGAGGTCGGAATGGGCAACGGCCCGATCCATCACTTTCATCGGCTGTTCGCCGAAGTCACTGCGCCCAGGCAGAATTTCACCGACGTGCTCTGGCGCGATATCGAAGCGATCCGCCTCGCGATCTTCGAACTGCCGTTCGTCACGGCGCTCGGCAGCGGTGCCCTGGCCGAAGAGCAGTTCTCCTACTATCTCGCTCAGGACGCGCTGTACCTCAGCGCGTACTCTCGCGTGCTCGAGCGGGCAAGTGCGCTCGCACCAGATGAGAGCGCACGGGTATTTCTGGCAGAGTCGGCCCGGCAGTGCGCGGAGGTCGAGTCGGAGCTGCACCGCAACTGGCTGCAAGATCACAACGCGCCGAAGCTGCCCAGCCCAGTCACCGAGAGTTACCTCAACCACCTCTCTGCGGTGAGCGAGCGAGGAAACTATGCCGTTCTCCTTGCGGCGATCCTCCCCTGTTTCTGGCTCTATTCGGAGGTGGGTGACCAGCTCTACGCAGACTTCCTGGCGCGGGCCGACGGTGCTTCGCATCCCTACGCCGCCTGGCTCGAAACCTATGTCGATGAGGGCTTTGCCGCCGCCACCAGGAGAGCCATCGACCTCACCGATGAGGCGGCCGGCCTTGCCAACACCGAGGAACGGGCGGCGATGCGGGCCGCATTCTCGACCTCTTCGCGGCTGGAACTCGAGTTTTTCGACGCCCCACGGCTTTTCGCGGGGGTCAGCTATGCCGGGATCTGAGCCGACTCCGGTGCGATGGGAATCCCGCGCGCACCTAGTGGGGCGGCAGGCAGGCGAGCAGCCGCTGGGCGGCATCGGTCGGGTCATCCGCGTCGGTTATCGCTCGAACGACGACAACGCGGCTGGCTCCGGCCTCGACCACCTGCTCGATGGTCCCCTGGTCGACACCCCCGATAGCGAACCACGGCCGGAGGATTCCGCTCGCGCTGGTGTGCTCGGCCGCGTAACGCACAAGCTCGATTCCCACCGCCGCACGCCCCGGCTTGGTTGGCGTAGCCCAGACCGGCCCGACGCAAAAGTAGTCAAGCCCATCGACTACCGCTGCGGCATCGATCTGCTCCCTCGAGTGAGTGGAAAGACCGATCCGCGGTGTGTCGCCGACAACCCGTCGAGCGGCCGGCAGCGGCAGGTCTTTTTGACCGAGGTGCAGGACCGGAGTCGCCGCCAGCAGGGCGATGTCGGCCCGATCGTTCACGGCCCAGAGCCGACCATGGCGCTCCGCGACCGCTCGAAGAATCTCGAGAAGTTCCAGCTCCTCAGCGGCTTCGATGGTCTTGTCTCGCAGTTGGATGATGTCTACTCCGCCCGCGAACGCCGCTTCGAGAAATTGCGCGAAGTCGCCGCTTTTTTTTCTGGCATCGGTGCACAGGTAGAGCCGGGCAGTCATGTGGTCCATTCAGCCAACTCTAAAGGCCATTCCCGCATGCGTGAAGCACCAGCAACAGCACACCTCGTGAGGCCGGATCATGGCTGACCGCGCGGTGGATGTTGCGGTGATCGGCGGCGGGATCGTCGGGCTTGGAATCGCCTGGGCCGTCGCCCAGTCGGGCCGAAGCGTCGCTGTGATCGACCCCATGCCCGCCGCCGGGGCAACGTATGCCGCAGCCGGAATGCTTGCCCCGGTAAGCGAACTGCACTACCAGGAAGAGCACCTGCTCGAGCTGATGCTCGCCTCCGCCTCGCTCTACCCCGCGTTCGTGCAATCCCTGGGAACGGATGTCGATGCGACCGGCTACCAAACGACCAGGACCCTGAGCGTCGGTGCGGATGCTGCCGACCGGCAGTCGCTTGCCGACCTGCGCGAGGTGCAATTGGCCAATGGGCTTTCGGTACAGCCGCTGACTATTCGCGAGGCGCGCGCACTCGAACCGCTCCTCAGCCCGCAGCTGTCCAGTGCGTTCCTCATTGAGCGCGATCATCAGGTCGACCCCCGAAAACTGGCCGAACGGCTGCAGTCTGCAATCGCCGCGAGCGCTCGCGATCACGGATGGTCTGAGGACCATTCCGTCAGGCACAACGCGGTCGGATTGCTGCATGAGCACCGAGGGGATTCGTCCTCTCGCGTCACGGGAGTGACACTCGAGGATGGCTCCGCGGTGATGGCGGGTGAGGTGGTCGTGGCCAATGGGATTGCGGCCGCATCGCTTGACGGCTTGCCGGCCACGCTGTCCCTCCCGCTCCGCCCGGTTTACGGCGACATTTTGCGCCTGCGCGTTCCCGAGCATCTTCGGCCGCTCCTCACCGCCACCGTCCGTGGCCTCGTCCGCGGCGTGCCGGTCTACCTCGTTCCCCGCTCCGACGGAACTGTGGTGATCGGGGCCACTCAACGTGAAGACGGTTCTGCCGAGGTATCGGCTGGCGGCGTGTACCAACTGCTGCGCGACGCCCAGGCGCTGGTGCCGGCGGTCGCCGAGCTTGAACTCCTGGAGGTGACCGCCCGTGCCCGACCGGGCACGCCGGACAACGCACCACTGCTCGGACGGGTTGCCCGTGCCACCGGCGAGAACTCCCCCGACATCGCCGGGCTCATCATCGCCACCGGATTCTTCCGCCACGGCGTGCTGCTCACCCCGATAGCCGCGCAATACTGTCTCCGCATGATCGAGGGAATCACCGATGATCGGTGGATTCGTTTTCGCCCGGACCGCTTTTCCACCCCATCCCCAGAATTTTCACCCATAGACGAAGGAGTTCACTCGTGACCGAAGAATTGCTACTCCCCGACATCACGGTAAACGGTGCCGAACGCTCCCTGGCATCGGGGGCGTCGGTTGCCGACCTTGTTTCGGAGATGACCGGACGATCGATCGCCTCCGATGGCAACGCGACGGACGGCACACGGCTCGGCGTTGCGGTCGCATGCAACGCGGCAGTGGTGCCGAGAAGCCGGTGGTCGTCCACCCTGATCGCGCCGGGTGATGACATCGAAATTGTCACCGCAGTGCAGGGAGGTTAGCTGTGAACACCGTTCCGACCGCGGGCGACGATCAACTGGTGATCGACGGCATTCCACTAACCTCCCGCCTCATCATGGGCACGGGAGGTGCTCCCAGTCTCGACGGTCTCGGGGCGGCGTTACTGGCATCCGGAACCGAGCTCACCACCGTCGCCATGCGGCGCCACAGCGCGAATAACACCGGATCCCTGTTCGGCCTGCTGCTCACGCACAAAATCCGCGTGTTGCCCAATACCGCCGGCTGCTTTACCGCGCGTGAGGCCGTGATGACCGCAGAACTGGCGAGGGAGGCTCTCGAGACCGACTGGGTCAAGCTCGAGGTCATCGCTGACGAGCAGACGCTCCTGCCCGATGCGGTCGAACTTGTGGATGCGACGGAGCAGCTCGTCGCCCGCGGCTTCAAGGTGTTTGCGTACACCAATGACGACCCGGTGCTCGCCCTTCGGCTTGAGCATCTCGGTGCGGTCGCCGTCATGCCCCTTGGCTCACCGATCGGCACCGGGCTCGGCATCCTCAATCCACACAACATCGAACTCATCGTTGCGCGCGCGGGCGTGCCGGTCGTACTCGACGCGGGGATCGGTACGGCGTCAGACGCCGCATTGGCGATGGAACTCGGCTGCGATGCCGTGCTGTTGGCTACCGCGGTGACCAGGGCGCAGGATCCGATTCGCATGGCAGAGGCGTTCAAACACGCCGTCATCGCCGGCCGACTCGCGTCCCAGGCCGGCCGCATTCCTAAACGGGAACACGCCCTTGCATCCTCCGATATGGCCGGGCGGCCCGACCTGTGATCGCGTTGGCGCCCCTCGTCGAAGCCGGGACAGAGCTGACTACCGCGGAACTGGAACGGTACTCCCGGCACGTCATCATTCCCGAGATCGGCATCATCGGCCAGCGGAGGCTGAAGAATGCCCGGGTGCTCGTGGTGGGTGCCGGCGGTCTCGGTGCCCCGGTGCTGCTCTATCTTGCCGCTGCCGGGGTTGGCACGCTTGGCATCATCGATGACGACATCGTGGATCTCAGTAACCTCCAACGCCAGGTCATCCACGGCGTCGCCGATGTCGGCGTTTCGAAGCTGGAATCGGCGCGCGCCGCCGTGACGGCGCTGAACCCGCTGGTGTCGATACGCCTTCATCCCGTGCGACTCGACTCGACGAACGCACTCGCCCTGTTCGCGGACTACGACCTGATCGTCGACGGCTCTGACAACTTCGCGACCCGCTACCTGGTCAGCGACGCGGCAGCACTCCTCGCCAAACCCTGCGTCTGGGGATCGATCTATCGCTTCGACGGGCAGGTCAGCGTCTTCTGGGCGAAGCACGGCCCCACCTACCGCGACCTGTATCCCGAGGCACCTCCCGCCGGTTCCTCGCCGTCGTGCGGAGAAGGCGGTGTATTCGGGATGCTGTGCGGCGTGATCGGCTCAATGATGGTGGCCGAGTCGGTGAAGCTCATCACTGGCGTCGGACGCACCCTCCTTGGCCGGGTGGCGCTCTTCAATGCGCTGGAAGGTTCCTGGCGGGAGATCGGGCTCACACCGGACCGCGCTGCAGCAACCATCACCGAACTCGTCGATTACGACCTCTTCTGCGGCACATCAGCGCGATCGGAGGTGGCAGAAGAGGGGATCTCCGTTCGCGAACTCGCGGCCATGCTCGACGAGCGGGAACGGGGAACGCGCGACTTCGATCTCATCGATGTGCGAGAACCGGGAGAGTACGAGATTGTGCATATCCGCGGCGCCCGCCTCGTCCCGCAGGGCAGCATCCTGACAGGGGTGGCGTTGCCAACCCTGTCTCGAGACCGGGACATCGTGCTGCACTGCAAAGCGGGACCCCGGTCTGCCGACGTGCTCGCCGAGTTGCGCCGATTGGGCTATTCCCGGGTCAAGCAGCTGGAGGGCGGAGTTCTCGCATGGGTGCAGGAGATCGACCCCTCGCTTCCGGTGTACTAGGTACTTCGGAGGCGCTCGTGCCCGATATTCACCCTTTGAACACGCGGCATCGACTCAACATCCTCGGAAACTCAATGATTATTGGTGACTACGACCATGCTCGTTCTGATTCGTTTGCTCACAGATGTGTGCAAGACGGCGCCCGATTGAATCCATAAAAACACGGATGCTCGCCTCCATATTTAAATAGATGCTCGCCTCCATATTTAAATAACAGCCGCGAGCATGCAGCGACGACAAATAACAAGATAATCTGGCGCGCTTTGACCGACGCCGCGCTCGAAGATCAGCGCGATTCGCACAGTATCAGCGACATCGCTGATACTCCGTCGGTCGCACCGTCGGCGACTCACCAAGCGCGCGGGCGACTTGTCAACATCGGTGCTGTCCGCCCGAACCCCGCCGCGGGTACACAGTCGTCTCGCCCGAGAAGCTCCTCGAAGCCTTCGCCGCCCACCGCAACCTGCGCGCCGACACCATCGTCTCGACACCCTTGCCCGCCGCCCAAGAACTTCTTATTGAGGATGAGGTTGATCGTGCGCTCAGCGGCGGCACCACCGCAGTGCACTACCTCGCGGACGAAACACCGTCCTCGATCTGGATCGGCGAATCGACAGGTTGGAAGATTTAACTTTTGTCGCCAAGGCCTTCGGGCTAGTCCGTCGACCCAACGACAAGAGCGAAGTACTCGCGGCATGCTCTTATTACGTCATGTTCAGATCTGTCTGCTGTTGATCGATCCTCAGGCGCGCCACGGTGACGGCAGACAGTGCGGTCACGCGAAAGCCGCGTTCGCTCGGCTCGATCATGACGCTCGGCGGCGCGTCATCGACGGTGACACGCGTGACGTCGACCGGGCGGCTGAGCTCGAACTCAAGCCAGTCCCCTTCGACGAGATCGACGACCATGCGTTCGCTCTCGCTGTAGTCGCGGCCGTCGGTGTGCTCGAACCAGTGGCCGTCACGGGTCGCCGGCTCGGCGTAGCGGATGGTGACGGCCTCGGTGTCTCGCATCGCTGCGAGGGGTGTCGCTCGCGAGGTTTCGAACGACTCGCCTCGACCGCGAAACCCGAAACCCCACGCCGGGATCTCGTGCGGCTCGACCGCAGTGATGGCCTGAATCACCTCCGGTTGCCACTGGCAGTTCTCGAGCTTCATGTTCTCGAGCAGCTCATCGAAGATCGACTGCGCATTGATGGGAGCAGGCCCGCCCGCAACGTGCTCGACCAGTTGGTGCCAGCGCGCGGGCAGCCGGATCGACGTGGGCGAGGTGGCGGTGTCGATTTTCTTCCACGGCCAGAAGTTCCAGCCGATGTTGTTGCCTTCGTAGAGGCGCCAGGCGGTGTAAAGCCACTCGAGGTTGTTCTCTCCGCCCTCGCCCATGTAGATGGGCAGGCCGAGGGCCTCACGCGAGTCGAGAAACTTTTGAATCGTTGCGGTGTCAGGCGGCGACCAGTACTTGTGAAACTGCAGGCACGAGTTGTCGTCCCACACCTCATCAAAGATCTGCCAGTTGGTGGCCCAGTGCGATCCCTCGTACATGATGAGGTGGTTCCGATCGACCTCGCGGATGACGCGGGTCAGCTCTTGGTACAGCAGCACGAGATCAGGGTTGTACAGCTCCGTCCACTCGTTGGGGATCGGCTCGTTGAGCAGGTCGTAGCCCATGACGACGGTTTCGTCGGCATAGCGGCGCGCGATCTCGCCCCAGAGCGTAAGGGTGAGGTGGCGGTATCGCGCATCCATGAAAAGCTCTGGCTTGTTGTTGGGAGAGTCGTCGATGTTCGTGCCGGTCTGGCCGCCGGGCGCCCCGTGCAGATCGAGCAGCACCCAAAGGCGGTGGGTGCGGCACCAGCGGATCACGTCATCGATCATCGCGAACCCGGCCTCGAGCGGTGTGCCCGCGTCGTCGATCAGCAGCCGGGAGTTGATCGGCAGCCGAACGTGGTCAAACCCGCTCTCTGCAATGCGCTGCACGTCGGACTCATTGAAGAAGTTCGCGCGAAAGCCCGCCCAGAAATTGGCCGAGTTCTCGCCGAGAAGCCGCTGGGTCAGCGCCTCGATCTCGCGGGGCGACTCGGCACCGGGGCCGAATTTCCACATGTAGCCCTCTGGCAGCGTCCAGTTGCCGATGCCCATGCCGCGCAGCAGCAGGGCGGTGCCGTGTCCGTCAACGAGGTCGGTGCCGGAGCGGTGGATGAAACCAGCGAAGTCGGCTGGGCGGGCGGGAAATTGCATGGAACTCATTTCAATCCGGACAGAGCGAAGCCCTGGATGACATAGCGCTGGAAGATGATGAAGACGATGAGAATCGGCAGCACCATCACCGAGGCGCCAGCCATTTGCAGCGAAGGGTTGACCGCGAGTTGCTGGTTGAGCAGGTTGAGGCCGACGGAGAGTGTGTAAAGCTTCTGATCGCTGGAGAGGATGAGCGGCCAAAGAAAACTGTTCCATCCGGTGATGAAGGTCAGCACGACCTGCACCGCGAGGATCGGCTTGGACATCGGAAGCACTATCTGCCAGAACGTGCGCAACTCCCCGGCGCCATCCAAGCGCGCCGCTTCGAGCATCTCGGTGGGGATCGTTGTCATGAATTGTCGGAACAAGAAGATGCTGAACCCGCTCACGAGCGTTGGCAGCGCTATCCCCACGAGGGTATTGGTGAGATTCAGCCCGTTGATGATGAGGTAGGTCGGAATCATCGTGACCTGAACCGGGATCATCAGGGTCGCCAACACGAGGAAGAACAGCCCCTTCTTGCCCTTGAACTCGAACTTCGCAAAGGCATAGCCCGCCATCGCCATGAGCATGAGACCGACGTAGCTGATTAGTACAACGATGAGCGTGTTGACCAGGTAGCGTCCGAAATCGAGCTCGGTGAACAGGATCTGGTAGTACTCAAGGGTCGGTGCCTGCGGCAGGATGGTCGGCGGATAGTCAATCGACTCGCTCTGCGGTTTGAGAGACGAGGTGAGCATCCAGATGAACGGGAATGCTGTGATGACCGCGCCGATTGCCAGGCCGACGCCAATCGTGATGGTCAGAGAACGCGAGCGGCTGCGAGCACGAGAGTCAGTACTCATCGTCGGCCCTCCTCAGTCTTAGCTGAATGACCGTTATTACGGCGATGATCGCGAAGAGTACGAGGCTTCCCGCAGAGGCGTAGCCGAACTGGTTGAGCCGAAAGCCCTCTTTGTACAAGAAGATCGACACGGACGTCGTCGCGCCGAGTGGACCGCCGTCGGTGAGCACGAACGGCTCGTCGAAAAACTGCAGCCACGAGATTGTCGTTGTGACGCTGACGAAGAAGATCGCGAAGCGCAGCAACGGAAGCGTGATCATGAACGTCTTTCGCCACTCACCCGCGCCGTCGATGGATGCGGCTTCGAGATATTCCTTCGGGACGCCCTGAAGGGCGGCGAGAAAAATGATGGTGTTGAGCCCCATCCCCCGCCAGACGGCAACAAAACCGACAGAAAACTTCGAGAGGATCGGGTCGCTGAGCCACTGGACCTCGGGAATCCCGACGAGCGAGAGCACGTAGTTGAAGAAGCCGAACTGGGTGTTGTACAGATAGCCCCAGATAAGCGAGACGGCGACGATCGCCGTGATCGCCGGGATGAAGTAGAAGCTGCGCAGCGTCTGGAAGAAACCGTTGCCGCTGCGGTTGAGAAGCAGTGCGACCGCGAGCGAGAGCACAACGATGGCCGGAACACCGAGCACGGCGAAGCCGCCGGTGTTCCACAGGGCCTGCCAGAACTTCGGGTCGTTGAACAGCGTCACATAGTTTTCGAGGCCAATGAACTTGATGTTCTGCGGCCTGACGAAGCCAGAGATGTTCATATCCGTCGTGCTGATGACCGCAGCGACGAGAATCGGGAAGATGCCGAAAGCGACGAGCAAGAGCATCGCTGGTGAGACGAAGAGGTACGGGGTGAGTGTGCGTTTCATCGGCGTGCTCCCTTCCTGTGCAGCGTTCGTGTCTTCGTGGTTCGGGGGCCGCCGCCAGCGCTGTAGACGCCTGGCGACGACCCCCGAGTTATCGGTTCTGTCTAGTTGGTCGGCGCACCCTTCGTGGCGTCGAAGAACGCCTTGAGGGTGCTGTCCTTGTCAGCGCCGGTGAGGGCGACGGCGTTGAGGGCGGCGAGCAGGTCTGCGCCAGTTCCACCGTCCCAGTTGGCGACGAGCGGCAGCGACTTCGAGCTTGCAAGCTGCTCCGTGTAGATCGCGACGAGCTTGTCGCTCGTGAGCGAGCTATCCTCGAGCGCCGCGGAGAGAGCCGGCAGCTCGCCATTGATCGAGTACCAGCTGAGCTGGGCCTCGACCGAGGACAGGTACTCGAGCAGGTCGAGCGACGCGGTCTTCTGGTCGGTGTTGAACCAGACGCCGAGGTTGGATCCGGCGAACAGGGAGGTTGCTTCGCCGTCGACACCGGCAGGAATCGTCGTGATGTCCCACTTGCCCTCGAGCTCCGGCGCAGCGCTGGCGATGCCGCCGGCCAGGTACGGGCCGCTCATGAGCATCGGGGTGATCCCGCTGATGAAGCCCTGGGTCTGGTCGAAGTCGCCGTTGACCGGAACACTTCCGTCTGCGTAGAGACCGAGGTAGGTGTCGACTGCAGCGTTGAAGGCCTGCGTGTCGAAGTCAATGTTGCCATCGCCGTCGACGACGTCGCCGCCGTAGCTCCAGGTGATCTCGAGCGGCAGGGGGCTGTCCCACTGTGGGATGTAGTAGCCGTACTGGCCTTCGCCGCGACTGGCCAGAACCTTCGCGTCTTTACGAAGCTGGTCCCACGTGGTGGGAGGAGCGTCGATTCCTGCCTCAGCGAGGATATCGGTGCGGTAGAACAGCACGCGGGTGTCGGCCACCCACGGCACGGTCACCTGGCTGTCACCGACCGAACTCGCAACCCCGGAAGGGAAGTTCGCGGGGTCGAGGCCCGGGTGGTCGGCAATTTCGTCGTTGAGTGGCATCAGCGCGCCGGCATCCGCAAAGGTGCGCAGCTTGCTCAGGCCGACCTGAATGAGGTCGGGTCCATCACCCGATGCGACGGCGGTCGTGAGCTTCTCGTCGATCGAGTCCCACGGGATTGCGACGACCTCGACTTCCTGGCCGGATTCTTTGACGTAGGGGGCCACGAGCGACTCGAAGTTGGTACCTGAGTCACCCATTATCCAGACGGTGAGTGGACCGGTTACCTCTGCTGCCGGCGCTCCGGTGCTGCAGCCGGCCAGGCCAACGGCCAGCCCGACGATAGCCAGTGGCGCGACGGCCCTGACGAGTATCCTCTTCATTGAGTTTCCTATTCTTGATGCATTGCGGACGGGGATTGGAGCGGAGTCACTGTTCGCGCAGGGGCTCCCGCATTTTTTGTTGGATAGCTGCGACGGCTGATGCTGTCGCATCCTCGTGATCGGCGATGAGCTGCCGATACCAGAGAGCGCTCTGCTTGGGGATTCGCTTCTGGGTCGGATAATCGACGTAGACGAGACCGAATCGCTTGCTATAGCCCTCGGCCCACTCGAAGTTGTCGAGAAAGGACCAGGCGTAGTAACCCTGAAGGTTCACCCCCTCACGGATTGCCTCTGCGGCAGCGGCGAGGTAGCCGCTGAAGTATTCGACGCGGGGCCAGTCGTTGACTGATCCGTTTGGGTCCGCGTAGTCGTCGTAACTCGCGCCGTTCTCTGTCACATAGATAGGCAAAGTGGTGAACTCGCTCGAGATACGCCTAAGCACCGAGCGCAGCGAGTCAGGCTCAACACTCCACCCGAAGGATGTCGTGGCTGGCTCCGCTGGCGTCTCGGTGAGTTTCAGATACCCGCCATCCTCGCTCGCACTCACCACGACGCGCTGGTAATGGTTGAGCCCCATGAAGTCGACCGGGGCGCCGATCAACTCGAGATCGCCGTCGTGGATCAGCTCTGCAAGCCCGTACTCATCAAAGAGCTCGTGCACGGCGGCCGAGTACGAGCCGTGGTAGACGGGGTCGAGAAAGATGCGATTGTTCATCGCGTCGAGGCGCAGCACCGCGGCGGCGTCGTCGTCAGAGTCAGTCGCGGGCACTATGTCGGTTACGAGGTTTGAGTTGCTGACCCGCAGCGCTGGATTGATCAGGCGGATTGCCGCGAGCGCGAGCCCGTGCGCCAGGTTGACGTGATGCGCAGCAGCAACCGCCAGCCGCGTGTTTCTCTTGCCGGGGGCGTGCACACCGTAGCCGTAGCCGAGAAAGGAAATACACCACGGCTCGTTGATGGTGATCCAGTCGGTGGCGAGCAATCCGAGCTCTGCGATGACGCGGGAGGCGTACTCGGCAAAGCGATAGGCGGTGTCGCGGTTCGCCCAGCCGCCCTCGTCTTCCAGTGCCTGCGGAAGATCCCAGTGATAGAGCGTTACAAGAGGCTCGATGCCGCGCGCTCGCATCCCGTCGAGCAGGTCGCGGTAGAACGCGACACCTTCAGGGTTGAGCTCGCCGGCGCCGGTCGGCTGCAGTCGAGGCCACGAGAGCGAGAGTCGGTAGTGCTTGATGCCGAGTTCGACCATGAGGTCCAGGTCGGCAGGCCATCGGTGGTAGTGGTCGACGGCAATGTCCCCGTTGTCTCCGTTGAGCACAAGTCCGGGTGTGTGCGAGAAGGTGTCCCAGATACTCGCGCCTCTGCCGCCTTCGCCTGCCCCACCCTCGATCTGGTAGGCGGCGGTCGCGGCGCCCCAGCGGAATCCAGCCGGAAAAGCAGTGAGGTCGTGGATCGTCATTCTGATGCCGCCAGTATCTTGACGAGGGGCGTCTCGACGAGCTTCTCTACCGCCAACAGGGCCGCACCGAGAGCAATGCCGTCACGGCCGATCTTGGATGGAACGAGGTCGAACTGGGCCGCAGGGCGCTTGAGCGAGAACCCTCGCGTCGCATCGGCAATCTCGGCTAAGTGCGTACTGGCCAGCTGTAGGCCCGCCCAACCCCCGAGCACAATGCGCTCTGGGTTCATGAGGTTGACGAGGTTGCTCAAGCCGAGCCCAAGGATCTCAACACTCTCGTCGAGCACTCGTGTCGCTACGGCGTCACCTCGTGAAACCGCGGCCAGCAGCTCGGTCAGTGCGAGTTCCTCGTTTGCTGACGGGTCGGCTCCGGCTTCGCGCCAGCGGCGCGCGATGCCGCCACCACCGACGTAAGCCTCGAGGCAGCCGCGGCTGCCGCAGTTGCACAAGGGGCCGCCGAGAGTGACCTTGGTGTGTCCCCACTCCCCCGCGCTGCTCGCCGTGCCCTGCAAAAGTCGGCCGTCGCTGATGATGCCAAGGCCAATGCCACGGCCAAGCAATGCGACGACGCCATCGGTGACATCCTTCGCCGCACCGAACCAGGCCTCGGCCGTGGCAAGGGTTTTCGCCCCGTTGTCAGCGAAGATGGGAATGTCAGCACGGCCGTAGATGGCGTCGAGGCGCGTCGGCGGCCAGTTGAGGCTCTGCGCGTAGATCGTGATCGTGCGCGCCTCGTCGAGCTCTGTACTGGACTCGACGATGCCCGGCATGCCGAGGCCCACCCCGTAGATGTTGGCTGGAGAACCCGCGGCGAGCACCGCTTCGTCGATGGCCGCGTAGAGCGCCTCAGACAGTTCGGTGGGGCCGACGCTACGCGAAGACACATCGCGGAAGACCTTTGAGCGCTGCATGAGAGCAAGGTCGAGCACCTCGACGGTCACTCCTTGTTCTCCGACATCGGCGCCGATGAAGAACGCGCCCTCTGGGCGAATCGAAAGGGTAGTTGTCGGGCGACCGCCATCAGAGGGCAGACTGCCTGTCTCGTGGGCGAGTCCCTCGGCCATCAGGTCGGCTATGACGTTAGTCACCGTCGCGGGTGACAACGAGAGTGCACCGGCGAGCTGGCCGCGCGTGGTCTCGCCGTTGCGAAGCAACTCTCGCAGCACTGCGGAGCGGTTGCGTCTGCGCAGGTTTCTTGTCGTCGAGTCGGTGGTAGCCATTGTCCAGATCCGTTAGTGGGCTTCACCCTTCACTATCGCAAGGGTTAATTTACGACTTACCGTAACTCGTAATCTAAGTTGCCGCAAGTGTCGGTATCGGTGATTCCTATTCGCGGCCATCGCTTCCCACTCCCCGACGTTGTCGTGGTGCCACGTCGACCATTCGACCAGGTGGCGGCAACACCATCACGAACCTTGGCCGTCGTATTGCCTACACAACCTGCGTGCTCTCTCAGGCTGACTTACAAGACGAAGACGAGGTCATTTTCCTCCGGGAAGATCCGGCGGCTGCACGCACCTGAAAGTCCCGATTTTCCAGCCTCGCGCAGACCGATGCAGATCTGCGGGCGAGCCCAGGCTGGTAGGCAGCCGAGCTCATGCGCGCATTTAAGGCGAAACTGTTCGCGGACAGGGATTGGGAGCAGCGGACCACTGTCTATCCTCCACGAAGACGGGAGCGGAATTATCCGTGCTCTCGTCGACTGACTCGCACACGACCTCTAGTTGTCGGTCCTTCTCGGTGGGTGCGCGACGTTCGTGCGTATTGTGGGGAAATTTGCCTCGACATCGACCTCATCACTGCCCAGAGAGTCGCCACAAGCCCGACCAACTGATGACTGACCTCTTTCCCAGCAACAACCACAGGGCCGGAAGTTGCGGGCGATGATCGACGACGTGCACCTCGACATCTACCTGTCTTTCGAGTCCCAACTCGGCAGCAACCCTCGCCTCAGGATCGAGGTGCTCGCGGAATATCCCGACGAACTTTCGTTCGAGAAGTGGACGCTCATGCGGCTCGAGGCGCATATTGCCACCACGATGGCGGCTCTGCTTGACCGCCACTTCTCCGAGAAAGGCAAAAGGATGCCCGCGAGATTCTCGCTCTACTCAACCTTGACGGCGTCGAAGACCTCGCCGTTCCTCGGTAGCCAGCTGGCACCGTTGATGGGACTGCGCTCAAATATGATCGGCAAGCCCCGAGCGGTCTCCCACGCAGTTGAGTCCGTGACTTGAAGATGCACATGAGTCTCCGTGCTGTTCCCCGAGTTTCCGCAGGATCCAATCGCCCGGCCCGCGTCTACCCGCGTCTACCCGCGAACCGACCGCGACGCACACCGATCCGCGTTGAAGGTGAGCGATGAGCACAAATGGTCCTGCCGGCCCCATTGCAATGACCACATAATTGCCTGCGATCGCGCGCGCACCCTCACGCACCCGCCGAGCTTGAGAGAAGGCGTAGGCAATGAGCGACAGCTGCGAGCGGCGGGCCTCGTGATCCAATTCGCCGTCGACTACGGAAACAACTTTGCCCGATGCCGGCGCGAGGATTGGTGCGCCGAACCCGACAAACGACTGCGGGGGCTCCGTCGAGAACACCGAACGCCAGCCTCGCTTTGCCGAAAGCCCGCGTCTGTCGACAGCGACGAAGTCAATCGCGTAGGTCGTTCCGAACAGGTGAGTGCCATGGCTAGGAATGCGGTTCGCGGGGCTGTTCTGCACAATCCACCGACCTCGGAAGGGCAATCGCAGCACAATCGGAAGGGCATCCAACGCTCGATCACCTCCAGCCGCACCAAGGGATGTGGCCCATCCGCGCGCCACGCCGATTCTAGCGACCCGCCCTTATTGGCCGCTCCTCCAGTCACAGACCCACGAGCCTCAGACGCGAATCTTCGGGGGATAGGGGCAAACCATGGTCAAGGACCTCGAAAATTCGGCGATGTGCGTTTTGTTGTGGGCAAGCTGACTTCATTGTCCGCCGCATCCCGCGAAAGTGCCCACTGTTCATGACAGGATTTTGCCAGGGATTCGAAATGCCCCTGGAGGGACTCTAACCCCATTCGCAGCGCTTTGATCACGCGGAACTGGCTCAACATCCCCGGAAATCCGGCGTTGTTCGTTGAATGCGGCGGCGTTCGTTCTGGTTGGTTTGCCCACAGTTGTGGGCAAACGGTGGGCAAGCCACGTTCCCTTCTATCCATATAAATACGGATACCTGTTTCCATATTTATATGAAATCTGCGAGCATGGTGCGATGAAGAACGTGGAGATAGTCTGGCGCACTTTGGCAGACGCCGCACTAAAAGGACAGCGCGACTGGAACAGCATCGGCGACATCGCGGATGCTGCATCGGTTGCGCCCTCCACCACCCACCAGGCTCTCGGGCGACTCGTCGACATTGGTGCCGTCCGCCCGAACTCGCGCCGCGGCTACACAGTCGTCTCGCCCGAGAAGCTCCTCGAAGCCTTCGCGGCCCACCGCAACCTCCGCGCCGACACCATGGTCTCCACAACCTTGCCCGCCGCCCAAGAACTTCTCGATGACGATGAGGTCGACTATGCGCTCAGTGGCACCACTGCCGCCGTGCACTACCTCGGCGGACGAAACACCGTCGCCGACCTCGGCCGGCGGATCGTCTACACGAGCCGTGCCCTGTCGCAGAATGACTTCCCCACGGGAGACGAGGTCATCATCCTGGCCGAAGATCCGCTGGCGGCGCGCACCTGGAAGTCCGGATACGCCAGCCTCGCACAAACCTACGCCGACCTGTGGGCGAGCCCCGGATGGCAGGCAGCCGAGTTCACCCGCGCCCTCAAGGCAAAGCTATTCGCCGACGCCGACTGGGAACAGCGAACCAGTGCCTAACCTCTACGAGGACGAGAGCGGAGTCATCCGTGCTTTGGTCGACCGGCTCGGTCACGACCTCGAACCATCGATCCTCATCGGCGGATGGGCGACCTTCGTGCGCGTCGGCGGCGAGATCAGTCTCGACATCGACTTGATCACTTCGCAGGAGAGCCGCCACAAACTCGAGCAGCTGATGACTGACCTCTCCCCCAGCAACAACCATCAGGGGCGAAAACTGCGGGCGACGATCGACGACGTGCACCTCGATATTTACCTGCCGTATGAATCCCAGCTCGGCGGCAAACTGCGATTGAAGGTCGAGGTGCTCGCCGAATACCCCGACGAGCTCTCGTTCGAAAAGTGGACACTCCTGCGGCTCGAAGCCCACATCGCCACCAAGATGGCGGCGCTCCTTGACCGACACTTCTCGGAGAAGGGCCAGAAGGATGCCCGCGAGATTCTCGCGCTGTTGAAGCTTGAGGGTGTCGACCCCGCGGCTGCTGCGGAGGTTCTCGATCGGGCCTCCACGGTCGACATTCAGCAGCTGCCCGTCATGATCGGCGAGGCATTCGACCTGATCGGAACCATCGTCAAGCTGTCGAAAGCGGACCAGAAGCTCATCTCCTCAGTGAAGAAATCGTGGGTGAGCGAACTACAGCGCCGAGGAACTAAACCGCAAACCGAACGACCTCAGTTGTAGGTTGCTTCCGCCACGATTCGATCCCGCACGTTTGGCAGTTCCCTCGCACAGCCCAGATCACGCCAAGACGGGCTTCGCCGCGAGCGCTGTGCTCAAGGTGCTCAGTCGGGTGGGAGTGAGGACACGCTGACAAACAGCGAATGGTGGGGGTGCGGAGAAGACCGGATGCTAGCGACGACGAGCCAGCACGGCCTCGCGGAACGTCGTAAATGCGTTTACTTCGGCGACAAGCCAATCCGGACCTTGTGGAGCCGAACCGTCTGTTCCCGGTGCAGCGTGACCTGTCATTTAACGAGAGGCGACCGTCATTCCGAGTTCAACGGACGCGATTTCTGCGTTCGTTAGGTCTGTCAGCTTGGAGAGGCGTTGCGTCTGCACGTTCCGCTGAGCTTCGCGCTTGGTTCGTTTTTGCTTCGGCAAACCCGCGAAAAATGTGAACGACGTCTCGCCCCACCACACGGGCTGTCGTGACCGACCGAGTGCAGGTCTCACCGATCGCAGTCGTCGCCACCTCACCAGGCGTCGATGATCTCAGCGACGTGGCGAGCATCCGTGCCGCAGCACCCACCGAGCACCTGCACTCGCGGAAGCATAATCTTCAGCGCTGCGTTGTCGATACCCAGCGCAACAGGATCGCCCTCATCGAGCTCCTCTGCCTCATCGAGCTCCGCGTGAGACCGTTTGGATGCGTTTACTCTGAGGGCGCCGATCCGATCCGCCGTCGCCGGGTTGTCGAGAGCGTGGCTGATGTGAGTCGGGTGTGCGCAGTTGACCATGAAGTAGGCGGCCGCTGCATCGGTGGCGGCATCGACGAGCTCAATCGCCTCGCCGAGACTTGTTCCGTCGGGAAGGCTTCCGTCGACCTCCACCGTGAATGACGGCACGACCGGCACTCCGAGCGCCCGAGCGGCACGAACCACGCCGATTGCTTCCTCCGCGTAGGTCATCGTGAGGGCTGAAATTCGATCGACACCTGCGTTAACGAGCGAGGCGATCTGCTCGGAGTGATAGGCCTCGGCCTCATCAACGGTCATGCGATTGGTGACCACGTAGCCGTCGCCGCGTGGGCCTAAAACCCCTTCGACGACAATCTCCACGGCGGGGTGGCTCGCAGCAACCTCACGCACGAAAGCCACAGCTTCCGCGTTCGCCCGCGCCAGTGCATCCGGGGTATATCCAAGGCGCTCGCCCCACTCCCGGTTTGCCCGCCAAGTCGGGGTTCCCATGACAAACGGCACCCCACGCTGCTGCGCGATGCTCAAGAAGGTCTCGAAGTATCGGCGCATTGCGACGCGCCCTGTCTCGTCGTAGAGAAGCGGAAACGCTGCGAAGTCGGGCAGGTCGATTCCTTCGTGAAAAACCAAAACGGTCTCGATGCCGCCGTCGGTCATGGAAATGTCGGATGTCTTCATGCGAATCCCCTCGGGTCGGGAGAAACTATCGTCCTTTTCGGCGCGTGATGTCAAGGCCGGTGTTGGCGCCTACTGTGACGCATCGTCGTCCATCGCCATCGCACGGCCCAGCGGTTGCTGGATTCCCCGATGCTGCCGAACGGAGACGGCCTACCTGCTGCGGAACCCCGCAAACGCAGAGCGGTTACTCGCGGCGATCGATCGAGCCCGGCGAGGCGAGTTCCAGCAGCACGACCTCCTGGACGCGTGACGCGCACGATCGCCTTCGACCCGAACGGGTGCGAGGACTACGTCTACTGGCAGACCCAGGACCGCAAGACCCTCAAGCGCATCAATCAACTGATCACCGACTCGCTGCGCGATCCGTTCGCTGGTATCGGCAAACCGGAACCCCTCAAACACATCCTCTCCGGCGCGTGGTCGCGCCGCATCGACGACGCGAACCGCTTGGTCTACTACGTCACCGACGACCGCATCGTCGTCCTGCAGGCCCGCGAACACTACTGATCTGAGGTCCGCGCTTCCCTCAGCGATCGCGTCTGATGGCTCCGAGTAGATTAGTGAACTGTGCGTGGTGTCGAAGGGGTCTGCTGCAGAAGAACGTCCTCGACCGCCGCTCTTAAGCCACCCGCGAGGACCTCAGGATCGCAATTCGAGGCCATCATGAACACGCCAGCCGCACTGGCTGCGTGACTAGAAACTGTCACCTAACCGTGCAGCAGACCCACTTTTCCGAGGCGGTGTCTCGCCGTATCCCGAAGAGAATATTCGCGGCATAGACCTCGTCCACGAAGCCATCTTTACCGTCTGGTGTAGTCAGCGAGTCCACGTCGAACTGATTGTGTCCGTCCGGCTACAGATAGCCAAGACGGCTCGCGGTCAGATGGTGCCCCGAGACTCAGCCGGTTTAATGTTGATGTTGCGGTGGAAAAAATTGTCTGGGTCGTACTCGGATTTTATACGCGCCAGCCGCGCGAGCTTGTCGGTGCCATAGGTGGCGCGCAGGAGCTCGTTGTCATACTCGGCCATGCTGTTGACATAGGAACCGGCTCCAAGGGCGGCGGGCTGGA
Source organism: Salinibacterium xinjiangense (assembly GCF_014645015.1). GTDB lineage: Bacteria > Actinomycetota > Actinomycetes > Actinomycetales > Microbacteriaceae > Rhodoglobus > Rhodoglobus xinjiangensis. The sequence goes on along the minus strand of NZ_BMLC01000002.1, from coordinate 384,939 downwards.
GCGCTTCCCAGAACGATCTGGCCCACTCTCGGTCGGGTCCGAGCGACTGCTTGTCTGGTGCAACGGCGATGATGAAGACTGAGTACTGAGGCGTTCGTTTCCCCCCGAACGCGGTGTCGTTCTCGGCGACGTCACAGTACGCCTCGTCAAGCCTGTAGATCAGGGTCACCGACATCGGTGAGGCCTTTCGCGGTACGTGGTCGGTGATCACATCGACAGCGTCGTCGGACAGGTCAGTGAGATACGTCGATTTTTCATAGTTGAAATGTCCCCACGCGTTCGGCTCGTCGAGCAGTTGCTGGACAGCCAGGTATGGCATGGGATTGACCATCTCAAAGAGTGGTGGCTCAAACGCACGGATCCGCGCAGCAACAGCGGCATGTTGTTCGGTGCCACCGAAACCGGTGAGAAGCAACGCGTAACCGGGCTGAAAATGGTACCTCTCGGGCACGAATGGCGCGGGCGGCGCGTTGAGGGCCGCGAACACAATGTTGAGGTCGCGAGGCAACGTGGCCATCAGGTCTGTGAAGAAGCGCAGCAGCTGGGTACCTTGATCGAGGCTCCAGAAAAATAGTCCGAAATCCACTATCGGGCCGACCTCCAGCAACTGGAACTCGAACTCGGTAACAACGCCGAAGTTCCCGCCTCCGCCACGCAGCGCCCAGAAAAGTTCAGGATGCTCCTGGTCGGAGGTCCTTTGGATATGTCCGTCTGCGAGCACAATCTCGGCCGAAAGCAGATTGTCGATCGTCAGTCCTGCCTTCCGGGTCAGCCAGCCCATCCCGCCACCGAGCGTGAGACCCCCTACGCCGGTGTGGGAAATCATTCCAGCTGGCACCGCCAGTCCATGTGCCTGACATGCAGCGTCCAGGTCCCCGAGCAGAGCACCACCTCCGACGCGAGCCCGCTTGGCCACCGGATCCACAATCACGCTCCGCATCGCACTGAGGTCGATCACCAAGCCGCCGTCGACGCTGGAGGCACCAGACATGCTGTGCGCGCCACCGCGGACCGCGATCTCGACAGCATGCTCGCGCGCCCAACCCACGGCCGAGGCGACGTCAGACGATGACGCACACCGGGCGATCAGCGCAGGCCGTCGGTCGATGTCAGCGTTCCAAACCCTGCGTGCTTCGTCATATTCGGGATCCTCACCTGCGATCAGGGAACCCTCCATGGTTGCTCTCAAAGCCTGTACGTCGTACGGAGTGGTAAGTGTCATGGGGCGCCTTCTTCGTTGAGTCAGCTGTTCCGTTGTGCTCGTCTTACACTCCCCGGCTAAAGTCTGTCAAGATTTTGACGAGACTTCTCTCACCTGCCCGAAGTGGCGCGCGTGACGCATCAATGAAACGCTCGCGAAACCTGGGTTCTGGCATGGGCGCTGCGGTCTGCTTGGGGATACTTCCGCGGTAACGACCGTGGCGGTGGTCTGGGTCTCTACGTGGGTTCGCACGCCGGTCCACTCGTGGGCATCTCAGAAGTTGAAAAGCACCCTTGATTCGATCTCTGAAAGTGCTCTCAAATTCGGCCCGAGATCGTCCCTTTTTTGCTTCGGGGTGGGGTGAGTCGTTATCCATGGGCGACCGATGCGGGCCTCGGACGGCGGCCTGGCGGTGCTCTTTCTATGTGCGGTCAAGCATTCCGCGGGCGTATGACGCCTGCCCGGCGTGTTGCAGGCAGTCGTTGATGACACTCACGAGCCGAGCGCCGCGTGTGACAGGTGGGTTCCAGTTCGGGTCGATGACCTCGTCCAAATTTACTGCGGAGAGCTCGCCGAGGTACGCGATCGATGCCTCGGTCCCCGCGGTGAGGTACCCGTTCACCAGCGCTTCGGTGGCGATCACCCGGGTGACTTCGCCTTGACTCATCCCGTATCCCATTTCGTCCGGCCCGAACGGTAGTGCGAAGCGGCCATACCAGCCTGATACCGTCCAGATTTGCTCGGTGGTGTCGGCAAGGTCGGCGATCTGAACATCCTGCCCGCGCGCGGAGTGCCAGGCGAGCCAAGCGATCGTGTTCGTTCCAGATGCCGGCCTGTAAGCGAATTGCTCGGAGCTGAGGTCCGCGATGGCTTTGCCGATGATCGGTGGGATGCGGGTGAACGAATGGGTCAGACGCACGGTTAGGTGACATGGTCACACCCCTGAGAATGGTCTAATTTCCGGCTGGTGAGAGTCGCATTGTGGACCCGAGAAGCCATCGTGCGATCATCCGTGTCGTGGCAAACTCGGACCCCGAACGTAACGTCGCAAGATCCACTTCCGCCGTCAGAAATTTTTCAAATGTGGGCAAACGGTGGGCAAAAGCCCGGAATCACAGAATGACGCTCCACAATTGTGGGCAAATGGGATTCTAAATCCACATCTTTGCAAGACAATAACCGCTCTGACCAGTATTTTACCGAAGTGCCCCTGGAGGGACTCGACGCCCCACCCGAGCCGCCGACACATCACGCGGTTACGCGCATCCTGAAGTCCGCGTCAGGCGCGATGCGACGGACTGCGCGGGCGGGGACCCCCGTTGTCGGAGGGGCCACCCATGGGCACGAATGCGAAGCAGCCCAGTTGTTCGAACGAGAAAGCCCCACGCTAGGTGGGGCTACTTCTCATTCGTGCCCCTGGAGGGACTCGAACCCGATATCCGCCCTTTTGGTGGCGCGGGCGAGGGTCAACAACCCAGTGTTTTACTGGGATTTTTGACCCCACGCGATCACCATGATCAGGCTGTTTTGATTCAAGTGCAGTCAAAATGCAGTCAAAAATGGATTCCACTAACGCCTGCTGGATGTGATCCATCAGGACATCTCTGACGAAACCGAAGCAGACCCACTTGAGCTCGTGGAATCGCCACACAGATTGTTCAGTTAGTGGCTTTGTCAGGTATGAGCAATGAACTCATCATCGGACTACAGGAGTCAAAGCACGGCGACCCGACAACAGCGCCACGTCCCTCGCGCTCGATTTCCGCTCCAGACTTTCGATCACTGATTGCTGCGTCTCGGGAGTCCAGAACACTCGAAGATTTTGGCGCGCCCTTGTCAAGGCCGTATAGAAAATACTATGCGAGATCTCATCCTCATTCGCATCAGTAACGACCACCTTAACTGACTCGTACTCGAGACCTTGAGCTCGATGGATTGAGACAGCGTAGGCAACTTGGAATGGGACCGAGGTATTTAGGGCCGCATCGTCATCGTCGCTGTTGGCCAACTCGAACACGTCGAAAGCTACCACCGAGCCCCTCACCCAAGTGAGCTCGGTATCCGAGACTGAAAGCTCGGTGACGTCTCTCGCGAGATCGATCTCGAATCGGACTCGGCCGGGCACTCGGTCGATCCTGACGATCACACCCTTGAGGTTGTTGTAGATAAGCGGCTTGAACCGCTCGCTGTCGTTGAAAACGACTGGGTCGCCGACCTTGTAAGTCGCCGGTCCCCACTCAACTGAAGCACTTGGGTTACTGCTCTGTAAGAACCGGTTGATGTTGTTGATGCCATAGAGCCCGTCGTAGTTGAGGCACAGGATAATCTCGTCTTCGCGCTGCGGCTCGAAAAGGGTCTCGTTCAGAATCGTCGAGTAGCCACCCCTGGTCATCGCCTCGGTGATGTCGTCTTCGACGTTGCGCACCTTCTGCCAGAGCCCGAGGAGCGCTGTGTTTGTTGTGCGGTATGGAGTCTCCAGCTCGAAGACCGACGCTTGTGGTAAGAACGACCGCATCATCCCGAACCAGTTCCCGAACTGAATCGACTCGATCTGGTACACGTCGCCGACAAGGACGAGCAACTTGAACCGAGTCCCTTGGAGAACCTTCAGCAGTGCTTCGTTGCTCACCGTGCTGCACTCGTCGATGACGACGACTTCGAACTCCGGGTCGGACTGGTTCCGCCAGTTGTGGCTTGAGATTGTCCGGAACTGTGCGTGCTGCGATTGAACGCGACGACGAAGATTGTCGACTGCTGGATGGGTGTTAGCGAGGAAGAGCGTCGGCGACTCGTTGAAATAGTTCGCGATGTAGTTCACCATCGTCGTCTTGCCAGTCCCGGCCGCCCCGTAGACGAGTGCAACTCGCGACTCCCCAAAGAGTGATCGGAGGGCGCCGGCCTTGCTTGGATCGTCGATCAATTGAGCACGGTCGTCCAACCATTGGTCGATTGCGTTCCCCCAACCTCCGACGCCCGCAACCCCGAGGGCTTGGATCTTCTCTACGATCTCTACAATCTCATTCTCGTAACCCCGGATGAAGACGTGACCCCGATCCACCTCCAGTCTTCGCGCCTGGTGGCGCGCGTTCCCGTAGAGCGCGTCGTTATGCTGTCGGATCAGTATCGATACATCGCCAAACCCTTCGAGGTCGCCGATGGGCGTGTAGAGCATCCCGTATCGATCCACGTTGTTCTTCACTCGCCGGGCAAGCAGCTCATGGGTTCGACCGGTCGAGTCGATGGCTTCTATGAGATCTCGGAAGCGGGGGTTGTGGCCCATCGGCGATGCACAAAAGGGCATCTGATCAAACGGGATGCAGCCCCACTGAAGGTTGAGCCCGGACAGCCGCGCACATCCGTCGGAGTTGTACTGCTGACGGACGACGACGTTCTTCATCTGGAGCAACAGATAACGCAGCACGATGTAACCGCGCCTCTTCCCTCTGATGATCTCCCGGGCCCTGTCCAGGCCAGGGAAGATTCTCGGGTCTCGGGAACGCTCGGTGACCTTGGCTTTGACGCGTTCGTATCGCTGATCGGGCAGGTCCATGAGATCGACCAACGTCGACTCGGTCGAAGTGAGGTACTTCATGAGGGCGCGATACTCCGGGCCGCCAGAGTTGATGTTCGTAGACGGACCGACGAGACGCGCGAAGTTCTCAAGCTCACACGGGCGGATCGACACAGCCCACTTGCGGATAACCGTGATGGGCATCATCTGCCCGAGCACGTTGATTGATTCAGGGCGAAGCGTCAGGTACGCGGCGTACTTGTCACCGACATCCTGATCGGTGAAAGCGATCACCCGATCGAACTTATTGTTGCGGTCGACCGGATTCGTGAAGGTCACCTCGTAGTAGATCCGACCGTTCACGAAGAACGGACGAGTCTTGAGGACGTAAAACCGCGAAGACGAATCTCCGACATCCGGGAGGCTCCGCACTGCGACAATACGCGCAGCAATCTTCTCGTGGTACTCCAGAAGTGACGGATCGAGGTCGACGGGGAAGGATTCCAGATTGGCGAGCACCTCGAGCTCGAATGTGTCGCTGAGGAACGCGCGGACTCGCAAGAGATACTCGTAGTACTTGAGCATCAAACGCTCAGAGTTGTCACCGTCGAACGTATAGTGCGAGGTGCTCGGCTGAAGAAGCGTGTAGAAGCGGTTTAAGAACGCGAGTTTCCCACGCGACTTGATGTGAGCGATTGCGGCCGTGATAGCACGGTAGTCATGCTCGGTGTCGACGTCGTTCGTGTGGATGAGAACCGCGACGCCCTCGACGAGGTTTCGGAGCTGCAGCAGCATGTTCTGAGACAGAAGCCCGCGGTCGTCACTAAGTGCAACAATGTTGCTGCAGACCGCCCCGTCAATGCTGCGAATGTGCTCGCCTACGCTGCTCAAGTCGACCCGCGCTTCAACACTCCACGCAGATCAGCGTGCAACTGGCGCAACATCGGAGCCCCGAAATCGCTGGGCCGAGCTTGAGCTTCCTCAATCAATCGGCTTGCGACGACTCGCTTACCGGGCATCTTCAGGTCGTTTGCCTTCGCCCACTTGTCGAGGAACGGAGGCCATACTTCTTCTCCCGGGGACGGCAATGTAGGCAGCTCAGGAACCGCACTTCCTGGATTGCACTCCTGGAGCAAGGTACGGGTGACTTCGAGGTAAGCCTCGGGCTCAAGCAGGTTCTCGAGCGTGAGCGCTCCGAGGGTGATGATCCGGTCCTCTGGAACACCACCCTTAATTAGCTCCACGCGGCGCTTGAGTCCCCCCTTGTCACCGTCAACGAGGTAGGCCACTCGAGCTCCGGCCAAGTCCAGTTCCGGGTACATCTCGGGAGGCACTTCTGACAGACCGGGCGCTACCTGGTACTCGAGGTCAGGAACGTCGATCGATCGCTTGATCAGTGTGGGCAGCAAGAGCATCTCAGATGCGCCCTCCGCTAGTACGACGTACCGCGCCGTGGAGAAGGCAGTGGCACCTGCTCCCATCGCCAACATCAACGGCGAGAATCCTGCAGATCCCTCCCAAAAGCTGCCCTTTAGAAGGCTGCGGTATTCGTGGCTCGGATCAGGAATGACGGCACGAATGTTGGAGCCGAGGTCCGGGGGAAGACACGCTGGCGAGTGCGTCGTGTAAATGATCTTCGCCGCTTGCTGCTGCGTCATGAAGGTGTTGACCAAGTCGGCTTGCGCATCAATGTGTAGATGCGTCTCAGCCTCATCGATCAGGAGGATTGGCGGAACCGTCTCCTGGCGCACCGCAAGGAAAGCAACGAGCGCCACGAACATCTTGAGGCCGGCACTTCGCTCATCAAACTGGGTGATTCGTTTTCCATCCTGCTTGATGCGGATGGAGAGAATCGTTTGCTCTGTCTTCAAAATCGCAGTGATGTTTGACTGTTTCCAGGCCGCAGCGAACTTTGTAGCGAGCGTCTGGTTCGCTTCATCGATGAGGGTTTCACGCTCGCCCTCATCCCCAGAGACGAATGTCGCCCAAAAAGCAGCCGCGTCGAGTTCAGCCATCCCGAGCAGGTTTCGAAGAGACGCCGGTGGAGCAGCAAAAAACTCTTCGCTAAGCGCGTGAGACGATCCAAGCGTCCGGTCCTCGTCGCCGAATAGAAGGATGTTCGGTGAGAGCGCCCAGAGCGCATTGGCCACCGCCTCGGTTGGGTCCTCTCGGTCGCACCAAGCCAAAACAACACCGATGGCGGCGCTGAGACTTGCGGCGAGTGCGTATGCATTGAGTTCAGCTTGGATCTGGCGAAGAGAGTCTGCGTGTTGCGCCATGGCAGCTGGCAAGTCAGCTGATTCTTGTTCTTCGAAGATCTTGGCGAGGAGCGTCTCAGAACGGTCACGAAGTGTCGCTCGTATTTCATCGGCCGGAGGCGTCTCTCCGGCATCGTTGGGTCCAGGAACTTCGTAGTCGAGTTCAGCGAACGCCATCTTGATTGCTGCTGCCCGGAGTTCCTTTACGGCCCTCGCGAGCGGCGCAACAGCCTTGCGCGGCGCGGGCTCAACAGCCAAACGCGGCTCCGCGCCATCCATCGCGGTGCGTGAGAGCCAAAGCGATTTCGGCTGCTCTTCAAGATCGAATCCCGCCAGGCTCTTTTGCTCTTCCTTCGTGAGCAAGTACTGCACGCGAACGACTGTGCGATCGTCGGGGACGTTCAGACCCCGCGAGCGCTCAGATGGGGACAGAGTTGCCTTGTTGTCCACAAAAGCCAGTGCCCGCAGGAGCGTGGTCTTCCCTGCTTCGTTAGGTCCGACGACCGCGATGACCTTGCTGTCGAGATTCACCTTCCCTTCAGCGAGTCGTCCGAACCCTTGAATCTCAGCCTTTACTAGCCTCATGAGACCTCCCCAACTTGCATTTCGATCCGGACGCCATCACGATCCGTCGTGCTCGTGTAATCGGCGGGGCCATTCTTCAAGAGCTTGAGCGCCTGCAGGTTGTCACCTTGGGTGAGACCATTCCTTGTCGTGTCCCAGTCAAGCAAGGCAGCCGCATCCGGCACGAGCGGTGAGGTCGTCGCACCGCGGGCTTCGGTGCGTGCCATGTCGATTGACGACCACGAAAGAGTTAAGGCGGGTGCTATGTCCTCGTCACCGGGACCAACCGGGGAGAGCAACGCTGCGCGATCAAGGACTCCTGCGTCAGCGAACGCGGTTGGGACGAGATCTGGAAGCTGGGCAAGCAGTGCTGCCTGCGCGTCCACCGTTTCACCCGGCACGAATTCAGTCATATGTATTGCTCCTCGCCCAGGCGCGCTTAGTTGGTTTTTTGGCCAGTAACTGACGTGAAGTCACACTATCGGCGGGGTCAGACTCTGAACCCTGACCGAGACCGGCACGGCCTACATTCGGGAGCTCTGTCGAACCGAGAGCAGGGTCCTCAATCTGCTTAAACACGTTAGCGACGCACTGTGAAGAAATGATGTCATTATCGGCTCAGGTACCCGGGGCTCGCCGGAATCCATTCCGTGCTCGCAGTGCCACGTCTGGCGCACCACATCAAAGAAGCCCAGTGGTCGTAGTCTTAGCGCCAGCCACTGGGAGCCGAGACGGCGTCAAGCCCCGTTGAGACGTGGCATACCACGGTGAGTCTCGCTTAGCCGACGGCCGGTACGCTTGCCGCAGGATGTGAAGGGTCAGGCAATGGCAGACCAGATCGAACTAGTGAGCGATGACGAGGGTGCCATCGTCGTGGGCGAACGAGCCGCTGTCGAACGAATCCTCACGCGCCTGGGTCTGCTGGCGCAGGCGAAGCCGTTTGACCCAGACAAACTCCACACTGCGGCGAGTGCGGGTGCGGAAATCGCTAGCACTCTCTCCCACGTTGCCGAACAGTCGGCGATGTACCTCAAGCTCACGCCCGAGTCCGCCAAGCGACTCAAGGATGCCGGCGGTCTGATGCCCACAAAGATCAAAGGCATCTCTCACATGATGCTCGGCGAACCAGGCAAGCAGTCGCTCAAGTGGCTACAAGCCGAAGATGGTGCGGTATCGCTGCTGAGCAATCCAGCGGTGCTATCGGGAGCGGGCGGGCTTCTCAGCCAGTTCGCCCAACAGGCCGAGGCGCAGGAGCTCAAAGAACTGCTCGTACGAATCGGTGAAAAGCTCGACGACGTGCGTCGCGCTCAGCGAGACAACGTGCTCGCCCGAATGAAAGGTGCTGGCGCATCGATCGTTGAAGCGGAGACGATCCGCGACCACGGGGGCGACCCGAAGACGTGGTGGGACAAAGTGAACGGCGTGTCCGAGACGCTCTTCACGGTGCAGGAAGATGCGCTGCTCGCGCTACGTGCGCTTGCTGACAAGGTCGAAGGCAAGAGCAGCACTGGCGACCTGAAAAAGGCGACGAAGCAGATCGAGCAAGACGTCGCGATGCAGCTCGCGGTGCTCGCACGTTGCTTCGAACTACAAGACGGGTTCCGCGTGATCGAACTCGATTATGTGCGCGCCACCGCCCCCGACCACCTCGACGGGCACCGGCTCGGGGTAGCGGATGCGCGCGCCAGTCGGCGCGCCAGTGTGCTTGAGATCACATCCCGACTGATGACGCAGATGGATTCAGCCGGCGGCATCGCCAACGAGAACATCCTTCTTCACGCGAGAGCCGCACAATCCATAGTCAACTCACTCAACGCCACGGCTTCCGTCGTTGATGACTTCCACAGCCCCCTTGGCATCGACTCCACCCGCGATTCACTCAGCGTCACACCGTGGCGCGAGGCGCTGAAAGATCCGCAGCAGCGAAATAGAGCTGGTAAAGAAGCAGCGCAGAATGCCGCGATTGGCTTGGCTGTGGCCGGAGCCGCTGTGCCGGTGGTCATATCTTTCTTGAAAAGCGGTTCCAAACCCAGTGCCTAGGACGAAGTAGTACCGTCTCCGTGTCGCGGCCGAGAAGTGATGTCGCCAGCTAGGGATTGGATCGCACCAACCTGCTTACGCTCCGTCGAGCCGAACGCGGTGGACACTGCGATACCTCACTCCGCGATGAACGACCCACGGTTATCGCTCATCGCTAAGGGGATCTATGCCCTCCCGCTCACCTACTAAGGCCAGCCAATCGATCCCCATGAGGATGCGATCGAGGAAGAAGCCGAGATCCGGGCGGGCATCGACGAGCTCATCGTGTACGGGCATGTGATCTGTCGCAGATTTTCGGACGGCTTCTTCACGTTGTTCATGCCGCGATTTCGGTCGCGGTGTGAAGGGTTTCGAACCCGATATCCGGCCCCTTGATCGTGCGGGCGAGGGTCAACAACCCAGTTTTATCTGCGATTTGTAGCCTCGCAAGATCATGGTGGTCAGGCTGTTTTGTTTCAAGTGCAGTCAAAATGCGGGCAAAAATGACTTCGGCTGAGTCTTAGTAGAGACTCGCCATGTTTGCAGTTCGGTCCCCAGGCGCAAATACGGAGTCGCGGCGAAATCACTCAGAAAGCGTGTAGCTCTCCTCCATAGACGTCAAGCGTGAGCAACTTCGGGCGGGGACTCACCTCTTACTTTCCCTCGGCAGCACGGCAAAAAGGACAGCCAACTGGATCTCGCGTTCCGAGTCGTCTGGATGTCCGAGTACGAAGTTTCGTCGCTTCATCGGATCGACGCTTTTCTTGCCCGCGCGCTTGAAGGACAGATGCGACTTGACAGCGGTCTCCGCCTTCTCAAATACCGCCGAAGCATCTTTCCGGTCGATAAAAACGATGAGAGCCGCCTTCTCGTCTCGCCACGGCAAATAGCTCAGGAGCTGGTCGACTGCCTCACCCAGTCCCTTCTCACCACTCCACCACTTGCACTCGCCGACGAATACATGGCGATCTTCGACACGGACGAGTATGTCTGTCTTGCCTGCCTGTATGAATGTCTCCCCCGTCGCACTGCCTTGGAAAGTACCGTTGAGCTGGACCAGGATCTGGTCGCGCAGTTCTTCCTCGTCCTTACCCGAGGCGACAGAAGGTGTGCGCTCCATCGCAAGGAGTGTCGACTCAACTACGGCGATCGCGTCTTCGTACTGCGCCTCAGTCAGAGCCGGCTCGTCACGATATGGCGTTCGTCCCTTTGCCACCGATGCATTGCGCTGTGTACCGATGTCGCGACGCTGGAGGGGGACTTTCGAGGGTGCGTCAGTGCGCCTCTTCATAGGGAACCCGAGCGCGCCAGCAAGATCTCGGCGCTGCTGCAGTAACTCCTTGCGACGCTCGACGGCAGGGCGGAGCAGAGACTCGACATTATTATTGAAACCCGCGACATCCCGGGCGGAGTGAGCAGCATTGGTGCGGATCATCCCGATCTCATCCTCAAAGGCGCGTCGAGCCTCGGCACCGGTGTTGGCCCGGCTGGCCGAGATCGTGGCATGAACAGTCAAGGTTCCTCGCCCGACATCTGCCTGGATGGTCGTGAACGCGATGCTGGTCGAGGGTTGGTAGTAGAGCAAGTCCTCGTCGCCGCTGAATTCATAGACCGCACGCACGTTGAATACTGGCTGGCGAACTGCGCGGTCGAAGTGATCGCGGACTTGAACACTTCCCTCGGCGACACCACCATCGATCGGATCGTCCGAAATGCTTAGTGGCTCCAGTCGAGCACGCTCAGTGAGTTCTTGCATCAGGTCTTCCGTCGAACGGCTCAGTACTTCGTCTTCGCTCAGACTCTCGAAACTGCTCCGAATCAACGACAGGCGCTTGCCGAAGTAGTCGCGGAGGTACCCGCGTTCGAAAAGCTCTGTCACTGTCATTTCCCATCTCAATCCCGTGCGCTACTGCCGTTCGTCAATAAATCTCTCTTCAGCCAGCAGGAAGCCGTCTTCCCCCGAGTGTCGGCCCTAGGGGATTCTAGAAGAGGAGTCCGTAGCGTCGGCCGTGAGACATTGACAGCTCCACGTTGTTCGCAGCAGCTGCTCGACGGTCAGCCAGTCCTGCTTGGTCGGTGACAGTCAGAGTAAATCGAGCGTGAGTAGGGTCACGAGTGAAGATCAGGATGGTGTCTTGATAGGTGCCGACGCCGTACCGCTCTGGAATAGGCAGCCCGATGATGTCCATGCCGTTGTCGGCGAACCGGATCGATCGTTTTTTCACATAGTCATGCCCACTGATCCGTATCTCGACATACCCCAAGGTTGTATTTTTTGACACGTTTCGCGAATCGAAGCCAAAAAAGACCCTAGTTCCGCGGGGAGTGTTTAGCTGATTTCCGGGCCTAGGTTTTCGGTTCCGAATGATGGATGAGCCGTCGACCCATAGCGACTTTGCAGCCGCGAGTTGCACAGGAAGAATGCCTGTAATTACATGTTCAGTAGGCGACGCGAGGAAGACGCGTGTGGTCCGGGTTGTTTCCTCGGGAGGTATGCGCGGCTTGGGCAAGGCTCGGTAGCGCTGCCTGTACTCGTCGAGCACATCGGCAAGCAGGTCGGCACTATCCCAGGTATCTTCGAACCAGTCCACGACCGGTTTGGCCCTCTTCAAGTGCTCCCAAGCCACTGTGCGTGAGGAGTTGTTGCGCCAAATCTGCTTGGTGACTACCTCAGCACCAGTCGAGAGCGCACTCGCGGTGACATTAGCCGATCCCACGATCAGCGCTCTTAGATCCTTCCATTCCTCCCCGCCGAACATAAAAATTTTCGCGTGGAATGCAGATGGCGGACGGAGGACGGACGAGTCCAGAACTGCGCGTGCGTTCGGGATTCTCACCTCCGAGTTGTCGAGCTCGCTCAGGGCTTTGAGCGCGTTGGGTTGCGTGAAACCAAAGTCGATACTCACCAGAAATCTTTTGGTGGATGCAGTCCAAGCCCCGCTGGACAACCTCTCCTTCAAGAGACGAACGCCCTTCGTCGACGCATACGCTACGGCAATATCAACGTGCTCGTAGTCGCCAGACTCCTTGGATGCGTGAGCTATCGCATCGAGCACCACCCCAACTCTTCCGACTTTGGGATCTTGTGCGTGCACCGACATCTCGTAGGCCATTTTTAGGCTTGCTTTCGCTTTGGTGACTGACGTGACTCGACTGCCAGTTGATCCGCTGTTGTCAATTCCGCATAGCTCGCAAAGAGAGCACTCAGCCGAGCGTCATCGCTGACCGTTCCACGCAGACCAAAAACCCTGTCAACCGCGCCATCGAGCTCGCGATGTGCGCGCAAAAGCTCTGGGGACATGGCTCGCGGGTTGTAGTGATCCGCGAGCGACCTCTGCGGCTGCAGGTGTCTTGCATTCAGCACGGCACTTCCCCCTGCTATGACCGCTGCTCGCTGCGAGGCCGTGAGCAGCGGTAGCGGGAACGTATTCCAAGTCAGGGTGTTCGAGAAGCGCAGATCTGACTTAATGCGACCTCCGACGGCACGCTGCCATGCGATGAATGCTGACGACGAAATCACGGCAAACGCGATTCTGTCCGGGTCATTGGCCTCGAAGTTTGCGTCGCCGCAGATCACGTCGGGGCCAAACTGCCCTGCCGGAAAAAATCGTCGTGTTTCGCTGACATGACGGGGAACGCACACGTACGCGGTATCAGGCTGAGACCGTTGTCCGAACAGATGCGGGGTTGCCGCCATCTGCCGGGTTGACTTTGCAGCGGACGCCTCACGAAACTCCCTAACGGCGTCGAGACGCCGTCGAAGAATTGCTGAACGGGCGATGTCGCTCGGGTCAAGATCAATCAGCCACAGGCACCATCGCGGTTCGTTGTGAATTAGTTGGCGCGCGCCGACGAAGGGACGAATGTACTTTGCGGCTACCGGGTCTGCCGCAACTTCGTCGAAATCGTCGGGCTCGATGAGCAGGTTACCGTCGTCGCGGGCCATGTTGCCGAAGACCATTGGAGGAAGATTCGAGGCGAGTGGAGTGCGCCGCTGTTCGACGAGGACATTCGGGCCGTCGACTAGGTATCCGTTCAGTTGATTAACGACTGGGAGTTCCACTGGCTCACCCCGGAGGTTGCCGGAGTAGTCAAATAATCGAGCCCGCTTTTTCGTGAAGTGGTCAAATCCAATAACGGAGCAATACACCGCAGCGGCACCAGGAGCTTCGCTTGTCCATGCAAATGTGCGGTGCGCGAATTTCACTCGCCATCCAGCGCTGAACACCGGTCCGAAAAGCGCGGGCACCGGCTCGCCTTGGGAAATCGAGTTCGTGGAGACAAATGCGAACTCTCCGGCGTAGCCAGGGCGACTCAAGAGATCCAGCGACTTCGCGTACCAACCAGTCACATAATCGAGCCTGCCGATATCATCTCTACCCCAAGCATCGCGGAGTTCTTGCGCCTGCTCGGTCGATCTGGTCGCGTGACCTAGGAATGGTGGGTTTCCCATGATGTAGAGGTGATCGCTAGGCTCCACGATGCTGGCCCAATCAACGAGCAACGCGTTTGCCACTTGAATGCTGCGAATCTTGTTCAGAGGGAGCGTGTCCGGGGCGTCACCTAGCGCCAGTTCCATGGCTTGGTTGGCCTGGTGTTCAACTAAGTGAAGCGCAGTGGCCGCGATTTGCGCCGGCCATTCTTCTAGCTCAATGCCGTGGAAGCTCGAGACGCGCACTGCAAGATTGTCCTCAGTGAAGAACATAGTTCGAGCCGTGTCCCCCGAAAGCTCCTGAATCCGTTGCAAGACTTCGAGATCGAGGGCTCGCATGTGCCGGTACCCGACTACGAGGAAGTTGCCACAGCCGCACGCAGGGTCTAAAAAGCGCATCTCCCCCATGTCTGCCCTAAGTTTCTTCAACGCCCTTACGTCGTGGAATCCGTCGGTGAAACGCTGTCGTAGGCCATCTAGAAACATCGGCCCGATTACCTTCATTATGTTGGTCTCGGTGGTGTAGTGCTCGCCCAGCTCCCGCCTAGCGGCCTTGTCCTTGACAGCTTGGAACAGGCTTCCAAAAATTGCCGGCGAAATTGCGGACCAGTTAAAAGTCGCCGCCTCGATCAGTTGACGACGCATCGCTGAGTCGAAGGAGGGGATCGACAGCGGATCCTCGAAGACACCACCGTTCACGTACGGGAACTGAGCTACAAGTTCGTCCAGATTAGATTGTCGGCGGGATGGCTCGCGTCCCATGACTTGGTAGAGGAGTGAAAGTTGGGGGCCCAGGTCTGAGCCGTCTTCGACTGTGCGCGTCTCCAAGAACTCGAGGAACAGATCGCGATCCCAGACACCCGCATCATCGGCGTAAAGTGCGAACAAGGTTCGCACAAGAAAAATCGATGCTTCGTGGTCATCGTCATATCCGGACCGCTCGAGAGACTCATAAAGCGAAGCCATAAGCTTCGCTGCTTTGATCGAAGCCGCCTCTTGCACCTTTGATCCGAAGGCGCGCTCTCCGTAGCCGGCGAAGAATGCCAGCCTCTCGGCGTTGCCTCTCAGGTCGTTGAGTGAGAACTCGATCACGTCCGTGCCGGCATCCTCCCGTAAATCTAGAAGCCGAAAATTATGGAAGTCACTTGTGAGTATCCACCTCGGCACCTCGGCATCCGGCAAGTCGTCAACATAGTCGAGCGCCTGCCGCTCAGCAGCCGCAAGGTCCTTGCCTGTGGATTTCATTTCGATCAGCGCGAGTCCAGGGATAAGTGCGTCGATGTAACCTCGCGCGCCGGTGGAGGACCGCTTGACCCTCTTTTCGTAGAACGCTGCCCGGGTCTGAGTGATCCCATATACGCCGAGCAAATCTCTGACGAACGATTGTGCCTGCTGTCGTTCATCCCCGGGCTCACGCTGCCAATCGCGACTGAAACGCGCAGCTCGAGTCCGGATCTCATTCATCGACAATGACTTCGGCACAGGCCCACGCTACTGCCTCCTTCTGCCATCTCTCGGTCCCCTCCTTCCTTCCTCGTCTTTCCACGTCCTACTTTCAATCACTACTTTCCCTGTCCCACCGCCACTCCTTTACTTCCCAACCTCCCATGCACAACTTGTTGGGTGTGGGAGGTTGGGAAGCTGGCTCCGCCAGGGATTGGCGGTGGGACAGGGAAAATACGCCCACTTTCGTTCGTTTGGGTGGTCGCGTGGGGTGTCTACCCAAACGACCACCCTCCTGCTTTCTCCCAGAGGGTGACTGCCCGGACAAATATCGCTGCGTCGGACGTCCGTCGTACTGTCGAAATGAGATCTCAGTCGAGCGGGGGTTAGTCATGGGGAGTATCAAGCCGTATGAGACGGCAAAGGGTCGGCGCTACGTCGTGCAGTTTCGGAGACCGGATCGGACGTCGACGAGCAAGCGCGGGTTCCGCACGAAGCGCGAGGCCGAACTCTTCCTCGCGTCGACCGAGGTGCGCAAAGCAACCGGCGAGTGGATCGACGCGTCCGCCTCGCGCATCACCATCGACGAACTCGGCGAAGCCTGGCTGCGAGCCCAGACGCATCTAAAGCCATCGTCCTTCCACGTGCTCAACACCGCATGGCGCATTCACGTTCAGCCCGTATGGGGCCATCGTCGCGTCGGTGAGATCCAACACAGCGAGGTTCAGGACTGGGTGAGCCTCCTGTCGTCGCGCAAGGGCGCGACGGTAGTCATCCGCGCCTTCGGCGTTCTCGCCGGAATCATCGACCGGGCCGTCAAAGACAGACGGCTCCCGCTCAATGTCGCCCGCGGCGTCAACCTCCCGCGCAAGGGTAAGAAGCCGCGCAGCTACCTCACCCATGATCAGGTTCAGAACCTCGCGCACGAGGCCGGCCCGCGCCGCACGCTCGTGCTGACCCTCGCCTACACCGGCATCCGCTGGGGCGAAGCGGTCGGACTCCGAGCGAACAGTCTCGACCTTGTGCGCCGTCGCCTGCTCGTGCGAGAGAACGCAGTGAACGTCGCAGGCAAGATCATCCCCGGCACACCCAAGAGCCACGAGTCTCGCAGCGTGCCCTTCCCCGATTTCCTTACTGAACTATTACTCGAGCAGTGCGAGGGTAAGGCAATCGACGCCCTCGTGTTCGGAGACGGCGTGACGCACTTACCGACGCCCACTCACGGCGATGGCTGGTTCGCCGGCGCACGTAATCGCGCTCACGACACCGATCCGTCTTTCCCGCGCGCGCTCACACTCCACGATCTCCGCCACACGGCAGCAAGCTTGGCGATTTCGGCCGGAGCGAACGTGAAAGCAGTCCAGCGGATGCTCGGTCACGCGTCAGCAGCGATGACGCTGGATACCTATGCCGACCTGTTCGACGACGATCTGGATGCCGTTGCAGTAGCGCTCAATGACGCAAGAAGCGCGTCAATTGCAGTCAAAATGCAGTCAAAAACGTTTGACGACGAGTTCTAGAGGCCCAACTTCCGCCTATTTACTGGGAAGTTTGGGTGTAGACGAGGGTGCCCCTGGAGGGACTCGAACCCCCAACCGTTTCCTTAGGACGGAACTGCTCTTCCATTGAGCTACAGAGGCTGGTTTGTGAAGTTTAGCCGACTGGGGCTCCCAGGAACGCCTCTACCGAGGACGCCAGGATCGTGCGCTGGTTGTAGACGCTCTTCTTGCCGTAGTTGTATTCCTCGATCACGATGAAGCCGTTGTCGAGCACCTGCTTGACGTAGGCGACGTGGTTGATCGAGCCGAACCAGGCGACGTCGCCGACGGTCGGGGTGTTGGTGACGGGCCACCCCTTCTTCTCCCAAGCATACTTCCACTGACTCGCGTTGCCGCCGGTGGGGGTCATGTTCGACCAGACCCATTTATACGGGGCCTTGTATGAGCCGGCGTCGCGGTTGATGCGCCATGCGACGAAGTCTGTGCACTGGCGGTAGTAGTAGTTCAGCACCGAAAGGCCGCCGCCCTGCTCCTCACCGAGCTCGTACGGCCACGGATAATCGTCACCGAGCTCGCGTGCACCGGATGCAAGATACTTGGCGTTGTTGCCCGCACGCACGTCGTCGCGAGTCGCCGCAGCGATCTCCTCAGCGGTCGTCGCTTCGTAGCCGTCACGCACCGCAGCGACGGTGGCGGCCTGGTCGCTGACCGTCACCGACTGGCTGGCGGAACTCAACTTGGCCCCGTCTGACTGGGTGTCGGTCAGGGCGTATGCAGGGAGCCCGGCAACGGCGAACAGGCCGCCGACGACAGCCATGGTCGCCAGCACGCTCGCGGGATGCCTGCGGGATGCCTGGGGGGTCGTAGCACCGGCGTGGATGCGGCGCACCTCAGCGCGGCGCAACTTGCGGGCCGCGCCGACACGGCTGCCAGTGCGGCGGCGAGGCGCATCCTGGATCGAGGCAGCGGAGATCTGGATGCCGCCAGCCGAGAAATCCATGAGCGACAGGGTAAGCGCGCCAGTGTCAACGGCAGCAGTGGACACCACCACCGGAGTCACGTCGGCCAGGGCGACAGCCACCGCCTCGACGGCTGCTGCCTCGACCGCCACCGCTTCGACAGCAGCGACAGCAGCTGCGGCTTCGGCAGCGCGCAGCTCACGGCGGGTGACGAACTTGGGTGCCGCATCGGGTGCCGCGGTGGGTGTATCGGCGGGCACAGCGCCAGCCGGTGCAGCTGTGCCGAACCGGTCATCCAGATTGCCGGATGGCATGACATCGACCACGTTTAGATATTTCCTTCAGGTATTTCGAACCTCAGCGAGGCCAGGTGAATCACCGCGACATGTCTCACCGTCACAGCAAAGTTGCAGTCAGGTCGGGGTTAGCCGGGGGGGTAGAGATAGGTGGCGCTACCGGCCGGGATGACGCGGGAGCCGTACTGGTGGTAGTTGCCGTAGTTGTATTCCTCGATGAGCACTGAGCCATCTCCCAGCACCTCTTTGACGTAGGCAACGTGCATGTATTCGGTCACGGCGACAGCTCCGGCGACCGGAACCCCGCTGACCGGCCAGCCGTGGTTGTTCCACGCGCTCGTCCACGAGCTTGCGTTGCCGCCGCCGGGGGTCAGGTTTCCCCATGCCCACGCGAACGGTGCGCCCGTGGAGCCGGCGTCACGGTTGAGGCGCCAGGCGACGAAGTCGGTGCACTCCCCCATGTAGTAGCCGAGCACTGAGAGGCCGGTGCCCATCCCCCCGAAGGGGTAGTCGTCGCCAGCCTGGCGCGGACCCGGATCGGAGTAGACATAGCTCGTGATCCGCGCGGCGGCCGACGCGGCGGCTGTTGCTGCCTGCTCGGTGGCGAGCTTCTGCGCTTCCAATTCCTCGGGCGTGGTGGCGGTGAAACCATCGCGAGCGGATGCCGCGGCCGCCGTGGACGCGCTGGACACAACGCTCTGGGCGGGAAGGCTGCTGGCGTCCGCCGAGGTGGAGGCGTCTGTCGGGTTCATCGCGTAAGCGGGGAGCCCCATCACACCGAACATCCCGCCGACGGCAAGCATCGTGACCAGGACGGCAGCAGGGTGCTTCTTGTCTTTGCGAGCGGCTCGGGCCGCGAGTGCGCTGGCGGCCTCTGTTTTGCGTGCGGTCGAACGGGAACCTCGAGAAACTGCTTCACCTGGGGCGGAAGATTCTGGGTTGACCGAAAGATCCAGTTCACTGGATTTCGTCAATTTTACCAAAGTTGCGTATACCTTCCGGGCTGCCGGGACCTGTATGAGGTTACCCGAGGTGATGCCTCGTGTCCACTTTTTATCACAAAGAGGTAACGGCTAGGCGGCCGGGGCGAGATATTCCTCCCAGTCGGGAAGGGCCCTCTCGACCCCGCGGATCAGCCAACCGTGGCCGTGCGGAGGGCGCGGCGTCATCCTCAGATTCCAACCCATCTCGGCCGGTGTGCGGTCGCCCTTGAGGTTATTGCACCGAAGACAGCAGGCCATCAGGTTCTCCCAACTGTCTTTACCTCCACGCGATCGCGGCATCACATGGTCGATCGTGTTGGCCGTGCCCCCGCAGTATCCGCAGCGGTTGTTGTCGCGTCGCAGCACCCCGCGACGCGACACGGGCACGTGACGGCCACTCGGAATGCGCACGTACGTTCTCAGGATGATGACCGACGGGCGATCCCACGCCCCCGCGGCAGCCCACACGGGGTGATCGGCATCCGCCGCGATGATCGTCGCCTTCTGGTTCATCACGAGCACGAGGGCTCGCTTGAACGACACGATGGCGAGCGGCTCGTAGCCGGCATTAAGGACAAGGGTACGCATGATCATCCTCTCGAAAGTGCCTGCACGGCTTGCAGGCAATAACGCTCCCGGAATTCACGCGTGGAGAGGGCAGAAAACACAAAAGGCACTGTCGAAAGACAGTGCCTAAAGGAAACGGACGCGAGTTACCTCACACCGCATACTGCTGTGTCGTATGTAGAAGTTGGCACAGGCATCCACGGTTTGGATGCTGTACACATTCGACATTCGACTCTCCGGTTCACTCGTGAACTCCAAGGTTTTTAGGGTACCCCGAAAATCCCTGGCAAATGACCGTATGAAGCGCCGTGCCGCGCCGATCAGATCGCGACGAAAATGTGCACGGCGACCTCGTTGGGCAACTCCAGCCCGTCACCGAAACCGTCGACCTGCACAGAGACGTACGAGTCGGCGGACGAGATGGATGCCGTGGCCCCGGGCAGCACTCCCGCGACCTGCAACTGCTGCAGCAATTCGGGCTCGAACTGCACCGGCTCGCCGAGACGTCGGATGACGGCGGTGATGGGCCCGCGGGCGGCGGCGACGGCATCCACGAGGTTGATCACGCCGTCCATGAACGCGGGAGCCGCCGGGTCTCCGAGTTCTTCGAGGCCGGGGATCGGGTTGCCATACGGGCTCTCCGTGGGGTGGCCGAGCATGACGAGCAGGCGACGCTCCACCTGCTCGCTCATCACGTGCTCCCAGCGGCAGGCCTCGTCGTGCACGAATGCCCAGTCGAGCCCGATGACGTCGGCGAGCAGCCGTTCTGCAAGGCGATGCTTACGCATGACATGGATGGCACGGCGCCGGCCTTCGAGCGTCAACTCCAGGTGGCGGTCGCCCTCCACGACGACGAGGCCGTCTCGTTCCATGCGACCGACGGTCTGCGACACTGTCGGGCCGGAGTGGCCGAGTCGCTCCGAGATTCGGGCACGAAGGGGCACGATGTGCTCTTCTTCGAGGTCAAGGATGGTGCGTAGATACATCTCGGTCGTGTCCACGAGATCTGTCATGCTCCAAGACTAACTGGATGCCGACAATAAGATTGGACCCATGCCCACGCTGACGATTCCCTCTGACCTCCTGCCCGCCGACGGTCGTTTCGGCTGCGGGCCATCCCGGGTTCGTCAGGAACAGCTCGACTATCTCGCCGGCGCGGGGGCCGCGATCATGGGAACGTCACACCGCCAGGCTCCCGTCAAAGACCTCGTCGGACGCGTGCGCGACGGGCTTGGCGAACTGTTCCGCATCCCGGATGGCTACGAGGTCGTCATGGGCAACGGCGGATCGACGGCCTTCTGGGATGCCGCGGCTTTCTCGTTGATCGAGAAGCGCAGCCAGAACCTCACGTTCGGGGAGTTCGGCTCGAAGTTCGCTTCGGCGGCCGCCGCCCCGTTCCTCGAGGCGCCGATGGTCATCAACGCTGTGGCGGGCTCGCGAGCCGAGTTCGAGATCGTCGACGGAGTCGATGTGTATGCGTGGCCCCAGAACGAGACATCCACCGGTGTAATGGCCCCGGTCACCAGGGTTGCAGCGCCCGGCGCCCTGACCGTGATCGATGCCACCTCGGCGGCGGGCGGCATCGATTTCGATTCCAGCCAGGCTGACGTGTACTACTTCGCGCCCCAGAAGAACTTCGCATCGGATGGTGGGCTGTGGTTCGCACTGTTCTCTCCCGCCGCCATCGAGCGGGTCGAGCAGATCGCGGCCTCGGGTCGCTACATCCCCGAATTCCTGTCGATCAAGAACGCCGTCGACAATTCGCGGCTCAACCAGACGCTGAACACCCCTGCCCTGGCTACGCTGCTCATGCTCGAGAACCAGGTGGACTGGATCAACGGCAACGGCGGTCTCGCCTGGGCCTCCTCGCGCACCCTCGAGTCGTCGGGCGCGCTCTATGACTGGGCTGAATCCGCGTCATACGCAACCCCGTTCGTGACCGAGGTCTCGCACCGCTCGCAGGTCGTGGTCACCATCGACTTCGACGACGCAGTGGATGCCGCGGCCATCGCCACGACCCTGCGGGCCAACGGAATCGTCGACACAGAGCCGTACCGCAAGCTCGGTCGCAACCAGTTGCGCGTCGCCACCTTCGTGGCCACAGACCCGGCGGATGTGCGCCAGCTCATCGCCTCGATTGAGTACGTGGTCGAAAACTCCTAGGCACTGCGGCGGGGGCCACCCATCCCGTGACGGGATCGGTGCGCTGCCAGGTGTCGCGGCGGTATGACCGTCGGTCACGCACCGAGAGCGCGACTACTGACGCTGTGCCGGAGCGGTAGAAGGCGCACGCTCTACGAGGGCGGGCAGTTAGTA
Source organism: Salinibacterium xinjiangense (assembly GCF_014645015.1). GTDB lineage: Bacteria > Actinomycetota > Actinomycetes > Actinomycetales > Microbacteriaceae > Rhodoglobus > Rhodoglobus xinjiangensis. The sequence goes on along the minus strand of NZ_BMLC01000002.1, from coordinate 362,891 downwards.
GGACTTGTCCTGCTCGTCGTCGTCGTCGTCGTCATCGTCGTCGTCGTCGTCTGATTCGTCAAGCGAGTCGATGTCGACGCCGTCGAGGTCGCCGCCATGCAGCACGTCGTTGTTGGGCTCGTCGTCATCCGACTCGTCATCGTCATCGTCGTCCGAGTCGTCGTCGTCGTCCGACTCGTCATCGTCGTCATCGTCATCGTCGTCGTCGTCCGAGTCATCGCCCGAGTCATCGTCGTTGTCCGAGTCGTCATCGGACTCGTCCGCACCCTGGGCTGCCTCGTACTCGGCGAGCCGGTCAGACCACGGAACCCACTCCGGAGACAGCAGCGCGCCCTCGCCGGGCATCAGCTCGGCCTCGAGCACCGTCGGCTCTTCGCCATCGACCTGTGCGATCGACACTGTCCACTTCCAGTCCGGGTAACCGGGCATCGCCGAATCGAAGAGCACGGACACGACGCCGTCCCCTTCGTCGACCTCACTGAAGTAGGCACCGACGTTCTCGGCCGGAGTGATCTCGACCAGGGAGTTGCGTGCGAGGCTCTCGAAAGCCGACTCAGGCATCCAGCTCGTCCGCGACCTTGCGCAGCATCGCCGCGATCTTGGTGCTGTGCGACTTGTCTGGGTAGCGTCCGCGCTTCAGGTTGGTGCCGATGCCATCCATCAGCTTGACGAGATCTTCGATGATGATCGCCATGTCGTCTGCCGGCTTACGGTTCAGCTTTGCCAGCGATGGCGGGGATTCGAGCACGCGCACCGAGAGCGCCTGGGCGCCCTTCTTGCCGTCGGCGATGCCGAACTCTAGCTTCGTGCCAGCCTTGACACCCGCGGTGCCTGCGGGCAGGGCAGACGCGTGAAGGAATACCTCCTGGCCGTCATCCGAGGTGATGAAGCCGAAGCCCTTCTCCTCGTCGTAGAACTTAACCTTGCCGGTGGGCATCGTGGTACTCCTTTATTGCTGGTTGCTACAAGACTAGAGGACTCGCGGCAACCCGTATCCTTGATCTGTGGCACAAGACACTTCCATCAGCGGCAACCGAGGCGAACGCATCCTCGCCTATATGGTCGCAGCATCCGTCGGGCTATCGATCCTCGCCTTCCTCTCGATCATCATCGGTACCGCGTCTGGCATAAGAAACTTCGGCGAAGGATTCTGGCCCGTCGCGTTCGTACTACCCCTCATCGGGTTGCCGATCGGTCTGATCCTCATCATCGTGCTCATCGTCGCCAGCAGTCTTCGTCGGGGTCGTGAAACAAGAAATGCCGGCAACTGACGAGTCGGCACTCGCGCTGGCTGCACAACTGCGTGCGCTGAGCGACGCCGAACTCAGTGCGCTGCTCGGCGCACGGGAAGTTCGAGGAGCGTCGATCAAAGACTTCTTCGACCTCGCAGACGCCCTGCTCGACCCTGACTCGATCCAGCTGGCGCTCGGCCGGCTCGACCGGTCTGCCCTGGTCACGCTCGCAACCCTCAGTGACTCCGACATCCCAGTCACCGCCCAGGATGCCGCGGCGCTGGTCACGGCGCGCGGCGCAGCCTCCGCGGCCGTCGCCGCCCACCTTGCCGCCGCAGCGCGCATGGCCCTCGTCACGCGTGCCGACGACCGCTACGCCGTACCCACCGCGGTTGCGCAGCAACTGAAAGGCTGGCCGGCCCTCGGGCTTCCCACTCTCGACGAACTACAGGCGACGCCGGCGTCGGCCGCCCTCGTCCCAGTCAGCCAGACCGAGGTGCGGGTCACTGACGCCGGCTCCGCCGAGCATGCCTTCGCCACCTCGACCTCGATCGTCGAACTCATCTCGGAGCTGCAGCATGAGTCGGCGCGGGAACTCGCGCGGGGGGGCGTCGCCCTTCCTGACAGCAAACGGCTCGCGGCATCCATGGGCGTCGACATCGAGCGCGTGCCTGAACTTCTCGACATCGCAAACCGGGCAGGGCTCGTCGCCCTCGACTCGGGTCGCTGGATGCCGACCTCCGCGAGCGCCGACTGGCTCTCCGGCTCATCCGGCCAGCGCTGGGCGCGACTCGCTTCGGCGTGGCTGGAGCGGCTGCCGGCCGATATCCGCGTGATCCTCGGCCATCGGGCACACGCGGTCTGGGGCGACCAGCTGCAGGAGTATGTCGACTGGCTGTTCCCGGCGGGCGGCGAGCACATGCGCGAACGGGTGCTCATCTATACGCGCGATGCGCAGCTGCTCGGCATCACCTCCGACCATGTTCCGAGCACCCCCGGCACGGCCCTCATCACCGAGGGGCCGGAGACCGCTGCCGCGGCGATGGTCGCCCTGTTCCCGCCCGAGGTGACGCAGGTCTACCTCCAGCACGACCTCTCGATCGTCTCCCCCGGGCCGCTGGCTCCGGCAGTGGATGCCCGTCTCCGCACCATGGCCGACGTGGAGGGCCGCGCCCTCGCCTCGACCTACCGGGTGTCGACCTCGAGCATCTATCGAGCGATGGCGGTGGGCGAGACTGTGCAGTCGATCAGGAAATTCCTCTCCGGGATCTCGCTCACGGGCATCCCGCAGCCGCTCGAATACCTCATCGCCGAAGCCGGTAACCGGTACGGGCTCGTGCGCGTGGCCGCAATGGACGGCGGTCGGGCATCGGTGCGCTCGACCGAGGAGTCGATGATGCGCACGCTGCTCGTGGATCATGGCATCTCGAGTCTCGGCCTCACACGCGTCGGTGACAGGCTCATCAGCCGGTTCGACCAGGAGCTGGTCTTCTGGTCGCTCAGCGAAGCCAGGTACCCGGTCACCGCCGAAAATGCGAACGGCGATGTCATCGTACTGAAACGGCCTACCGCGGCAAGGGCGGCTCCAGCCGAGACCGTCGACACGACAGCGAGCCTCATCGAGAGACTGCGGCTGGGCAGCTCGTCAGATCCCGACGTGACCGGCGCCGCCTGGTTGCTTCGCCAGCTGGATGTCGCGATCAAAGGCAAGGTCACCATCACGGTGACGGTACAGCTGAACGATGGCTCGACCACAGACTTCCAGCTGGAACCTGCCAGTGTGGCTGGCGGCCGGCTTCGGGCGCTCGACCGCAAGGCCGACATCGAACGCACGCTGCCCCTGTCGAAGATCGTTTCCGTCAGCTCCGCGCGATAGTCGATTGCTGGCAGAGACTCCCAGCGAGGCAAACTAAGCTAACGGGGTGAATCCGGCCCCGAACGGTCCCCTTATAGTCCAGTCCGACCGCACCGTGCTGCTGGAGGTGGCCCACCCCGACGCGGAAGACGCCAGGCACGATCTTGCCGTCTTCGCCGAACTCGAGCGCGCACCCGAGCACATCCACACCTACCGCATCACCCGCCTCGGGCTGTGGAATGCGCGCGCGGCCGGCCACGATGCCGAGAGCATGATCACGACGCTCGAGAAGTATTCCAAATTCGCCATACCGCAGTCGGTGACGGTCGACATCACCGAGACCGTGGGTCGCTATGGCCGCCTGGTCATCGAGCGAGCGGATGACGGTGCGCTCACGCTGACCGCCACCGACGCCGCCGTGCTAGCGGAGATCACCCGGGCCCGCAAGGTCGCGGCGCTGCTGTTCGAGAAGCGCGGACCCAACACTTACGTCGTGCAGGCATGGGCGCGCGGCCAGCTCAAACAGGAGCTGTTGAAGCTCGGATGGCCAGCAGAAGACCTCGCCGGGTACACCCCGGGCACCCCGCACGAGATCGAGCTGAACTCCGAGGGCGGCTGGCACCTGCGTCCATACCAGAACCAGGCGATCGATAATTTCTACGCGCACGGCTCCGGAGTCGTGGTGCTCCCGTGTGGCGCTGGCAAGACGCTGGTCGGGCTCGGCGCGATGGCCGCGGGCAAGACGACCACGCTCATACTCGTCACCAACACCGTGTCTGCGCGGCAGTGGAAAGCCGAACTGCTCAAGCGCACCTCGCTGACGGAGGAAGAAATCGGTGAATACTCGGGGCAGGTCAAGCAGGTACGACCCGTCACGATCGCGACGTACCAGATCCTGACGGCACGCCGGAAAGGCGAATACGCCCATCTTGCACTGCTGGATGCGCTCGACTGGGGTCTCGTCATCTATGACGAGGTACACCTGCTGCCCGCCCCCGTGTTCAAGCTCACGGCAGACCTGCAGGCTCGCCGCCGACTCGGGCTCACCGCCACGCTGGTGCGCGAAGACGGTCGCGAGGGCGATGTGTTCAGCCTCATCGGTCCCAAGCGATTCGATGCCCCGTGGAAGGAGATCGAGGCGCAGGGCTTCATCTCGCCAGCCTCGTGTTACGAGGTGCGCATCGACCTGCCCGAGAGCGATCGGCTGCAGTATGCGGCATCCGCCGATGACGAGCGCTACAGGCTGGCCGCCACGGCTCCCGCGAAACTCGGGGTCGTGCGAGAGCTCGTGAAGAAGCATGCCGGTGAGCGCATATTGGTGATCGGGCAGTACCTCGACCAGATAGACCAGTTGGCCGACGCCCTGGATGCCCCGCAGCTGACCGGCTCCACGCCGATCGACGAGCGTGAGCGGCTGTACCAGGCGTTCCGCGAAGGCTCGATCACGGTGCTCGTCGTCTCGAAGGTCGCCAACTTCTCGGTCGACCTTCCTGAGGCCACGGTCGCCATCCAGGTCAGCGGATCGTTCGGCTCACGCCAGGAGGAAGCCCAGCGGCTCGGTCGCCTGCTGCGTCCGAAAGAGAGCGGGCTCCCCGCGAACTTCTACACGCTCGTGGCCCGCGATACCGTCGACCAGGATTTCGCGCAGAACCGCCAGCGATTCCTCGCCGAGCAGGGCTACAGCTACACGATCCTGGATGCCGACTCGCTCGAGGCCGCCTAGTTCCTCAGCGCATGTAGCGCAGCAGCAGGGTGTCACCGCTGCGCAGCACATGACCCAGCCGCATGCCCTGGGCTTCGTCGATGGGTCCGCGTGCGATGCGGGGCCCGTCGCCCGCTTCGAGGGTCGGTTCTACCGTGAGGCAGAGTTCGTCGACCAGCCCGTCGGCAATGAGGGAACCGAACAGCGACGGTCCCCCCTCGCAGAGCACCTGCGGGTGACCGTGCTCCCGGATGACCCGCAGCGCCTCGGCCAGGTCGACGTGGTCCTCCCCCGCGACCACCACGTCCGCGACGGCGGCGATCTCGGCGAGCCCGGATGCCCGTGCCGACGTCACCACGATCGGGCGCACCGGCGCCTCACTGAAGATTCGCGAGTGCGGGTCGAGCTGCAGCGAACCGCTAACGATCGCGAACACGGGGTGCTCGGGCATCCCGTGCCTAACTCGCCAGCGTACAGAGGCGTCGCTGACCAGCATTGGGCCATATCCCTCGGATCTCACCGTGCCGGCACCGACCAGCACGACGTCGCACGCGCGGCGCAGTAATTCGAAGTGCCTCTTGTCGGCCGGGCCGGACAGCCCCCCCGACAGGCCGTCGTGGGAAGAGGATCCGTCGACGCTGCTGACGAAGTTGAGCCTGACGGTCGGCGAGGCCGTCGCCAGCCCCGCAACGATGTCGTCGTCGCTGAGGTTGTCGGCCGGATCCGGCCATAGTCGATCGATGCGGGCTGTCATACGTTCAGCTCGGGATGCATGTTGTGGATGAGCTGCACCGGCTGCCGCATCCCGAGGATCGCCTCCGTCATGCGCACGGCGTCGACGCTCGCGCGCACGTCGTGCATCCGGATGATCCGAGCCCCGTTCAGGATGCATACCGTCGCGGCGGCGAGGGATCCCGCGAGCCGCTGCCCCTGCTCCCGGCCGATGCTCTCGCCGATGAAGTCCTTATTGGAGACAGCCGCGAGCGCCGGCAGGCCGATCGCCGCGATCTCGTCGAATCGCCGCGTGATCTCGAGGGAATGCAGGGTGTTCTTGTTCAGGTCGTGCCCCGGGTCGATGACCAGTCGTTCGAGCGGGATCCCGCCCGCCAGAGCCGCATCGACCTTGCCGCGCAGGTACGCGATCACCTCACCCACCACGTCGTCGTAGACCGGCTTCGACTTCTCGGCACGCGGCTCGCCCTTGCTGTGGGTCAGTACGAGGGTGGCGCCACTGGCTGCGACGACGCCGAGCATCGCGGGGTCCCACAGTCCACTCGTATCATTGATCACCCCGGCACCAGCGGCGATCGCACGCTCGGCGACTGCGGCGACGGTCGTGTCGACCGAGATGACGACGTCGGATGCCGCGGCAATCGCTTCGACGACCGGGATCACCCGCTCGATCTCGTCATCCACCGTCACGACCGGGCCGCGACCGAACGGGACGCCGCCGATGTCGATCCAGTCAGCGCCTTCCGCGACCGCTGCCAGGGCCGCGGCCACAGCCCTGTCGAGCTCGAACGTGGCTCCCTTGTCGTAGAAGGAATCGGGCGTGCGGTTGATCACCGCCATCACGGCGACCTGGCGGTTGAAATCGAAGGTTCGGCGGCCGATGGAGCGCACCATCGTCGGGGCGATATCCGTCATCTGCCCAGACTACGCGGGTGCGGCCCGGCTATCCATCGCTCTAGCGATCCATCAGCACGCGCTGAGTAGTAGGACATAGGACTCCCAGTTTACTTTCAGGTGACTCGCAGATACTTTCCTCATGGCTGACGGACCGAAAATTCTCATTGTCGACGACGAACCCAACATTCGCGACCTTCTCACCACGAGCCTGCGCTTCGCTGGTTTCGCCGTGCGAGCGGTCGGCAACGGGGCACAGGCGATCTCTGCCGTGCTCGAAGAAGAACCCGATCTCATCATCCTCGACGTGATGCTGCCGGACATGAACGGGTTCGGCGTGACCAAGAGGCTGCGCGCGTCCGGTTACACGGCGCCCATCCTCTTCCTCACCGCCAAAGATGACACCGAAGACAAGATCACCGGTCTCACCGTGGGCGGCGACGACTACGTGACCAAGCCGTTTAGCCTCGATGAAATCGTGGCCCGCATCAAGGCGATCCTGCGTCGCACCATGCAGGACGACGAAGAGGCTGTGATCCGTGCTGGCGAGCTCACCATGGACCAGGACACTCATGAGGTGACCATCGGTGCCGAGCAGATCGAACTGAGCCCCACCGAGTTCAAGCTGCTGCGCTACCTGATGCTGAACCCGAACCGGGTGCTGTCGAAAGCGCAGATCCTCGATCATGTCTGGGAGTACGACTTCAACGGCGACGCCGGAATCGTCGAGAGCTACATCTCCTATCTGCGCCGCAAGCTCGACCAGTTCTCTGACGAGCCGGTCATCCAGACCAAACGGGGCTTCGGTTACATGCTGAAAGCTGCCAGGGTCTAGTCAACATCGGGGGCATAAACTAGCGACCTTATGCATGCTCTCACCGAGTGGTGGAACCGGATCTCGCTCCGCACCAAAATTACTGGCGTGACGGTTCTGCTACTGACGATGGGCCTGCTTGTGGCAGGCGTCGGTACCATGACGGTCCTGCGCAACTACCTGCTCGACGAGGTCGATAAGAAGATCGACGGTGTCGCCCTGATCCTCATCGATCGGCAGGTCTTCGAGCTCACCACAGACACCGCCGGTGGCATGGTCTGCCGCGTCTACCCTTTCCCCACCGACTACTACCTCGCGATGGTGGACAACAGCGGCAAGGTGCTGTGCAGCAACCGTTCCGGCGAGAGCAGCCAGCCGACCAACGCCGGCGCGATAATCGGCCAGAAGAGCGCCATCACGGTGGCGGGGGAATCCATCGGCGGACAGTGGCGGGTCGGTGGCTATCCGCTCAAGACGTCGGCCTCCACAGAGCCGCTCACCGTAGTCATCGGCCTCGATCTCGGGGCTTCCAACGCGACGATATCCCGGCTGGCCGCCATCTTCCTGTTCTTCGGGCTGACGGTGGTGATCTTTGGCGGTGCGCTCACACGGCTGCTCGTGACATCCACCTTCACACCGCTGAGGGAAGTGGAAGCCACCGCCGCCCGGTTCGCTGATGGCGACTTCAACCAGCGCATCGCTGGCGCCACCCCGAACACCGAAGTCGGGCGGCTGAATCGCTCCCTGAACTCCATGCTCGGCACCATCGACAGCGCGTTCGCCGACCGGGCCCGCATCATCGACCACATGCGTCGCTTCGTGGGTGACGCGAGCCACGAGCTTCGCACTCCGCTCGTTTCGGTGCGTGGTTACGCCGAGCTGTACAGGATGGGCGCGCTCACGAAACCCGAGGATGTCGCGCAGGCCATGGAGCGTATCGAGAAAGAAGCGATCCGCATGGGTGAGTTGGTCGAAGACCTGCTCGAACTCGCCAGGCTCGACGAGGCGAAACCTCTTCAGCTCACCGAAATCGACCTGGTGCCTCTCGCCCGGGATGCCGCGCTCGATGCGATGGCGTCAGCTCCGGATCGGGTGGTGACGGTCGTGGGTACCGACATCGCTCCAGCCAAACCGGTCGAGGTGAACCCGCCGACGCAAGAGCTCCTCCTTCCCGAGCCAGAGGAAGAATCGGCCCGGGCCGCGTCGATCCAGGTCACCGGCCCCATTGCCTTTGCCGGGGCGACCCTTGCACGGCTGGTTGCGCGCCGCTCGCGCGCGCGGGAAGAGGACGGCCCCATCATGGCCGCCGTCGAGCCCCCGGATGCGACCCTCCGCGCCGCCGTGATGGCCGAGGAGAACAAGATCCGCCAGGTGGTCGCCAACCTCATCGGCAACGCCATGCGCTTCACCGTGCCCGGCAGCCCGCTCGAGATCGGCGTTGGCGTCGACTCGACCCGCCGTCGTGCTGTCATCTCCGTGATCGATCACGGTGAGGGCATCCCGCCGCAGATTCGTGGGCGCATCTTCGAGCGCTTCTACCGCGCAGACAGTTCGCGCCAGCGAGCGACGGGTGGCAGCGGGCTGGGGCTGGCGATCGTTGCGGCGATCGTCGAGTCACACCACGGCGAGGTCGAGGTGCTCGAGACTCCGGGCGGTGGTGCGACCTTCCGGGTCAGCCTTCCCCTCCTTCACAGTGCGCAGGATGCCCCGGCTCTCCCCGTCGCTCCGAACCAGTAGACCGGCGCGCGTCGTCGCGGCGTACCGTCTCGCCCATGACCCGATACCAAGTAGACAGTGAAGCCGTTATCAGCGCCACAGGCGCGGTACGGTCGTCCATCACCCGCATCCAATCGGAAGTCGCAGGCCTCCACGGCCAGCTGACAAACCTGCAATCGTCGTGGACCGGCCAGGCCGCCTCGGCATTCACCGGTGTCGTCACCGAGTGGAAGACAACCCAGCAGCGGGTCGAGGAAAACCTCGCGGCGATCAACCAGGCCCTGACGCATGCTGGCCAGCAGTATGCCGAGATCGAGGCCGCGAACGCCCGGCTGTTCTCGCGCTAGACAGCCGCGAACAACGAAACGGCCGGCCTCCCGAAGGAGACCGGCCGTTTTGTGTGTTTCGGAGACCTAGAAGTCCATGCCGCCCGACGGGTCACCCATCGGCGCTGAATTCTTCTCAGGCTTCTCAGCGACAACAGCTTCGGTCGTGAGGAACAGACCAGCGATCGACGAAGCGTTCAGCAGTGCTGAGCGAGTCACCTTCACCGGGTCGTTGATTCCTGCAGCGAGCATGTCGACGTACTCACCGGTCGCGGCGTTGAGGCCCTGGCCAACCGGGAGGTGGCGAACCTTGTCAGCCACAACGCCGGGCTCGAGGCCCGCGTTGAGTGCGATCTGCTTGAGCGGAGCGTCGATGGCTACGCGCACGATGTTCGCGCCCGTTGCCTCGTCGCCGACCAGGTTCTTGATTGCGTCAGACTCGAACGCGATCTTGCCGGCCTGGATGAGTGCGACGCCACCACCGGCGACGATGCCCTCTTCGACAGCTGCCTTGGCGTTGCGCACTGCATCTTCGATACGGTGCTTGCGCTCCTTGAGCTCGACCTCGGTTGCGGCTCCGGCCTTGATCACGGCGACGCCACCAGCGAGCTTCGCGAGGCGCTCCTGGAGCTTCTCACGGTCGTAGTCGCTGTCGGTGTTCTCGATCTCGGCACGGATCTGCTTGACGCGGCCAGCGATGGCCTCTTCTTCGCCCGATCCTTCGATGATGGTGGTCTCATCCTTGGTGATGATGACCTTGCGCGCACGGCCCAGCAGGTCGAGGGTCGCGTTCTCAAGCTTGAGGCCGACCTCCTCGGAGATGACCTGTCCGCCCGTGAGGATGGCGATGTCGGCGAGCTGCGCCTTGCGACGGTCTCCGAAACCGGGGGCCTTGACGGCAACCGACTTGAAGATGCCACGGATCTTGTTGACTACCAGGGTTGCGAGAGCTTCCCCGTCCACGTCTTCCGCGATGATGAGAAGCTGCTTGCCGCTCTGGATCACCTTGTCAACGATGGGCAGCAGGTCTTTGATGTTCGAGACCTTGCTGTTGACGATGAGGATGTAGGGGTCTTCGAAGACCACTTCCTGGCGCTCAGGGTCGGTGACGAAGTATGCCGACAGGTAACCCTTGTCGAAGCGCATTCCCTCGGTGAGCTCGAGCTCGGTGCCGAACGTGTTCGACTCCTCGACCGTGACAACGCCTTCCTTGCCGACCTTGTCGATGGCCTCGGCGATCAGCGCGCCGATCTCGGGGTCACCAGCAGAGATCGATGCCGTGGCAGCGATCTCTTCCTTGGTCTCGATCTCTTTGGCGCTGGCGATGAGGGCCGCGATGACGGCGGCCGTGGCCTTCTCGATTCCGCGCTTCAGGCTGATCGGGTCTGCACCGGCCGCGACGTTGCGCAGGCCTTCGCGAACGAGCGCCTGGGCGAGAACGACCGAGGTGGTCGTTCCATCGCCAGCAACGTCATCGGTCTTCTTGGCGACCTCTTTGACGAGCTCGGCACCGATCTTCTCGTATGGGTCGTCGAGTTCGATCTCCTTGGCGATCGACACACCATCGTTCGTGATGGTGGGAGCGCCCCACTTCTTCTCGAGTACGACGTTGCGGCCACGTGGGCCGAGGGTGACCTTGACTGCGTCGGCGAGAATGTTCAGGCCGCGCTCGAGGCCGCGACGGGCCTCTTCGTTGAAAGCAATGATCTTTGCCATGTGTGTTTCTCGTCCCTCCCGGACGTCGTACGAGCGAATTCGTTAGCACTCGAAACATGCGAGTGCCAATGGTTAAATTAGCACTCGATGGTGTCGAGTGCAAGACAATGACGGGGTGCGGATGCCCCATAACGCAGGCGCGACCGCCCACCGAAGCGGGCGGCGCCTGCCGCAGTCGAGTCGGGTGACCGGGCGGATCGGGCCGCGTCGGCCCGCGGTCGCCTGGCGCCCGTCCCGCGTCGAAGATCACGCGCTGTCCTCTTCGAGAACTTTGCAGGCACCCATCTCGATGGACGGGTAAATGAACGACGAGATCCTGGTCCCATCATCGACGGCGATGAAACCGCAGCCCTTTACGAGGTTGACCCATCCCACGGTCCCGTTGGCCAGTTCCGTTTTCCTGACCTGAGCTGTTGCAGTCCGGACGGGGGCTGGATGTCGAGCGTCGCCCACCCGCGGCATGGCTCGTGCCGGTCGGCCCTATCCTGCGGGGGTTGCGCCCGGATAGTCGGCGCCGATGACGATATTCAGCGGGTTGCCGGGGAAGGTCTCGGCGGGAATCAGGGAGATCTCCCCGATTCCGAGCGCGACGACCAGGCCGCGAGCAACATCCTCATTCGCCGGATCGCTGTAGTAGACGGTTGTCACCGCAACGTCGCTGGTCGAGGCGCGGGCGCGGGCGTCGATAGTCCAGCCTGCGGCAGCGAGAGCGTCACCCACGGTGTTCTGCAGCTCAGCCGCGGTGGTGCCGTTGTAGATCGAGGTCGTGATCGCACGGGCAGGATCGATACTGGATGGGTCGAGCACAGGCTCAGCGGTGGGCGACGATGTCGGCGCCGGCGCTGGCGACGATGTCGGCGCCGGTGCCGCCGACAGGAACGGAATGTCGACCTCGATGCCCATGAACGTCCTGAGCCCGATGATGCCGCCCAGGATCAACACGAGCGAGGCGAGCGCTGCCCACGCGAATGCGATCCATCCACGCCCTCGACGCGCCGGGCCACGGTGCGCGCCGATGCGCTGCAGGTCGTCGGGGAGTTCATCGAACCGGTCTTTGGGGTAGGCCATGGGTCAGGAGGTCGATTCTTCGTCGGGGGGCGAACCAGCGCCGCGTTCCGGGCTTCGAAATGCTCGGGCCGCTCTCGAGTAGGTTCGTGCGTCGCGAGCGCGCTGCAACCGTCCTACGAGCATCGGATCGTGTCGCACAGCTGCGGGCAGGTCGATCACTGCATTCAGGACCTGATAATAACGGGCGGTAGACAGCGAAAACTGCGAACGAATCGCTTCTTCCTTCGCTCCGACGTGCCGCCACCACTCGCGCTCGAAGTCGAGGATGGAGGTGTCGCGAGCAGACAGGCCCGATTCATGGCCGTCCGCGGGCTGCGGCTGCGAACTCATCCACACCTCCAAAGCGCGGTGCCATCATAGGCCGCAACGACCCCGAAACCGGGAGGCTGGGGGCTCGCCACGAAGCTCAACGCTCCGTCGAGCCGGCGCGATACATGGAGATATGCATGATGCTCGCTTCGTCGTACGGCTCGCCGAAGGCTACGAAACCGAACTTCGCGTACAGCGGGGCGACGTAGTGCTGAGCGTGCAGCAGCATCGGGACGCCGGAGAACTCCTCGAGGGCGCGGGCCATCAGCTGCTGCGCGAGACCTTCACCGCGGCGATCCTCACGCACGACGACCCGACCGATGATGTGGTGGGCGTCGAGGTGGTCAGGCGACTCATTCACGAGCACGCGCAGGTAGGCCACGGTTCCCGTGGAGTCGGCGATCCAGTAGTGGCGCGTACCCGGCTCCTGGTCGCGGTTGTCGAGTTCTTCTTCGTCGACCTTCTGCTCGACGAAGAACACATCCGTTCTCAATTTCAGCGCGGCGTACAGTTCGTTAGTTGTGAGTTCGCTCCATGAGCGGGAGACGACGGAACATTCGGGCACGATCGCGAGTTTAATACAGGAGGAACATCGCTTTCCCGTATTGAGGAGAAACACATGACGTACAAGGTAGAGAAGACCGAGCAGGAGTGGCGCAACGACTTAGGCGATCGCTACTCGATTTTGCGTGAGGCAGCGACAGAGCGCCCCTGGTCTGGAGCGCTACTCGACGAGAAGCGCGAGGGCACGTACACCTGTGGTGCATGCAACGCCGAGCTGTTCACGAGCGGTTCGAAGTTCGACTCAGGATCCGGCTGGCCAAGCTTCTTCGAATCGGTGAACCCTGACGCGGTCGAGTTGAAAACCGACAAGTCGCTGGGCATGGTTCGTACCGAGGTCGTGTGCGGAACGTGCGGCTCGCACCTCGGACACCTGTTCGATGACGCGTCCCAGACCCCGACCGGCGACCGGTTCTGCATGAACTCGCTCTCCCTCGGCTTCAAGGAAGACTGATTGTCTGCTCTGCAGGCGGTCATGCGTCGGCATTCCTACCCCCAGGTCACCGCTGACGCACCCACCCACGAACAACTTCACCCGTTCGTTGAGGCTGCCGCAACGATCGCCGACCACGGCTCATTGAAGCCGTGGCGGCTGATCGAGTTGCGCGGTGACGACAGGGTGAAGCTCGGCAAGGCCTTTGCGAAGGAGGGTGGTTCGGCAGATAAACCGCTGCGCGCATCACTGCTGATCGCCGTGGTGGCCATTCACCGGTCGAAGAGCAAGCCCGAATGGGAGCAGGAGGTCGTGGCATCCGGTGTCGCCTACATGATGAGCCTCCTGCTCGACGAGGCGGGATGGGGCGTTTTCTGGCGCACCGGCGATCTCACCCGCAACAAGCGCGTCGCGAAGGTGCACAAACTCGCGAAGAACGAGAAGCTCATGGGCTGGCTGTATGTCGGTGGCAAACCCGCGAAGTCGAAGTCGCAGTCGCGCCCGAAGATTACGGTCTCGCAGCACCTCTCGACGCCCTGAACCGCAGCGCTGGCGTCGCGGCGATGACCAGTGCAACGAGGGTGATCGCCGTGCCGGCGACGGTAGTCCAAGCGAGTGGATGTCCGTCGGCCGGGACCACGATGTCGAGTAGCAGCGCCACGACCAGTTGCCCCGAGATCGTTCCGAGGGCCAGCAGCAGCACGCCGATACGCGGCGCCAAGATCGCACCGAGGCCGATGAATCCGGCTCCGATCGCGCCACCGAGGTAGAGCACGGGGTTCGTCGGATACGCCGTCGGCAGACCGACGAATGCGGCATGCACAGCGGCGGCAAGCACGAGCAGCGTCGTACCGACGACGAAGTTCACCACCGTCGCGGTCACGGGTGAGCCCGACAGCATTCTCACCTCGCCATTGGCGGCCTGCTGCCACGGGATGGCGAGGCCCGCGATGAACGGCAGCAGCACGAGCCACAGCGGCACGCTGCCGATGAACTGCGTCGAGACGACCAGCACGACGGCGGCAAGCATGAGGGCCGATCCCACGATGCGGGCCGGGGTGATCGAGCGCGGCGGGGTGGAGCCCATACCGCGCCGGTCGACGACGAGCCCGCTGAGGGTCTGGCCGAACACGACGGCGACGGTGAACACGGCGATGCCGAGCAGTCCCGCCGCGAGCCCCTGGGACAGCACGAACAGCGCACCCGAAGCGCCGCCCATCACCAGCCACCACGGGATCTCCCGAGTTCGCAGTGCCGTGTGGATGATGCGGAATCCGGCACGTCCCGGCTTCGACAGCGCCAAGATCACAAGCATGAGCACCAGCCCGGAGCCGAACGAGATCACCGAGGCGATGTATCCATCACCCAGTTCGGTACCCAGCTCCCCGTTGATGCGGGCCTGGCACGCGATGCCAGCACCGACCAGCAAGGCGCCGAGCACTCCCGGCACGAGCACTCTGGTTTCCGGATGCTTCGGCGCAGGTATCGACACGGGACAACGCTAGTCGTACCGCGCGTCCCTTATTATGGGGAAGGTTCGTTTGCCCCCTTAGCTCAGTTGGCCAGAGCACCGCTCTTGTAAAGCGGGGGTCGTCGGTTCGAATCCGACAGGGGGCCCCACAGAAGTAGCCAGGAATTGTGCTCTTTTATAGGGGCCCGCATGGCCAAGGCTTCTGCCTATTGGGCAGGTCGGGCCCCGCGCGACACACTGGGCCCGCGTTGCCAGCGCTCAGTCTGCTACCCGCGCAGGCTGAGCACCACGATCGCGGTTTCGGCGGAGCGCAGCTTCGCATAGCCGTCGACGTCGTCGCCCATGTCGCGCCATCGGCCCCACAGACGATCACGTTCGGTGCCGTGTGCCGCGGTCGCCGTCACAGCGCGCCGACCGTTCGCCAGCACAACTGTCGCATCCGGATTCGCCAGAAGGTTGAGCCACCATGCTGGTTCGCCTTCGCCCCAACCGTTCATGGCCAAGGTCACGAGGTTCGGCCCGTCGTCGTAGTAACCGAGGATGACGCTGCGCTTCTCGCCGGTGCGTCGCCCGATGGTGGTGAGCCGCATAGCGCCCCACTTGTTCGGTTTCGGCAGCCAGAGCCCCCGACGACCTCGGGTGACCCGGTAGATGGCGCGGTGCACCACCCATGCGGCTCGCACAAACCATCGAGGTGGCAGGGTCGGCGGTGTCTTCTCGTTCATGACTCTCCTCGGCGGGCCAGCGCCCAGATCGCTATCTCGACACGATTGCGCACGCCGAGCCTGGTCATGAGGTTACAAACTTTCGGGCCGAAAGGCGTGGGTCGACCGGAGCCGAGGTCCACCACCTACCGTGCCACCTACTCCGGCCGACTACGCCGCCGGTACCCTGACGGTGAGGGCTCCGGGTTCGACGGTGATGCGGAATCCTGTCATCTCGCCGAACGGATCTCCGTCGAGCTGCACCTCCCCGGGCCGGTTCAGCCGCACGGTCAGCGTCTTGCACTGGCGCATATCGACGGAGTCTGTGGAGAGTTCACGCACGCCCCTGCCAAGCTTCGTTCGCTTGACGACGCCGTTCTCCCAGAGGATTTTGACCGCCACCGCGATCCAGCCCCTAATCGATTCCGGCTTGACCACGATCACATCGAGCAGGCCATCGTCGACGGCGGCATCCGGAAGAAGCAGGATGTTGGCGGGCAGTGACCCACAGTTTCCTACGATGATGGCCTGCACCCGGGCCACGCGATTCCTACCACTGTCGATCTTGTACTCGAGCCGCAGCTGGGTCTTGTCGCGCATGACCTTCACCATCGCCTGCGCATAGGCCAGCCAGCCCAGCTTCTTCTTCAGGTCGTCGTCGGTGTTCGACATGATCTTCGCATCGAGACCGGTGCCCGCCATCACGAGGAACGCGTGCTTGTCAACGGAGCGGTCTGCTCGCCTGATCTCGATCGACGCCACATCGATATTGCGATCAACACCAGAGAACGCTGTCTCAAGGGAGTGGGCGGTGTCATCCAGCGTCAACGAGAGGTTGCGGGCGAGCAGGTTGCCGGTGCCCGAGGGAAGAAGCGCGAGCGTCGTGCCAGAGCCGCGCACCACCTCGGCGACGGCGCGCACCGTGCCGTCGCCTCCCGCTGCGATGATCATGGATGCCCCGGCCTCGATCGCCTCGCGCGCCGGACCCTGCCCCGGGTCGTCGGCCGACGTGGGAAACCACAGGGTCGTCCACTCGGACGCTCCGGATGTGCCACCCACCGCCGCTTTCAGCGCGTCGAGATCTACCTTGATGGGGTTGTAGACCACCGCCGCGGTGAGGGTCTTGGGTATGGCGTGTGCCTGTCGTCCATTGTCTGTCTCGGCGTCGACCATCCGATTATGGTAGCCACGAGAAAAATCTCGGAACAGGGGTTGCGCCCACGTCCCGAGACGCCGAGCGTTACCCCCTGAGGCAGCGCGAAAGGCACCGCCCTATGAGGGGCGTCTTGTGAGCGGCTTCTTGCGGCACGCTGCCCCTTCTGTTGGAGCCCGACGCGTCGAACAGGGTGAAGCCCAGCGGTGCGCGCGATAGATCAAACGGCCCGCATACCCCACTCGACTCCGATTTGTAAGGGATTGCCGGGCAGTTCGGATGTGAGGTTGCCTAAAGTCAGAAGGGTGACAACTGTGACTACCATCGAGCCCGACAGGGCGTTCGGGGGCGGAGATCTCGAGCCGTACGACCGGGCTCTCGTCGACCCCGATCGCGCACTGTACCTTGTCGACTCCGACGGTACTCGCGACACTATCGATGTGGCTAAATTTCTGGCATCAGCCGATGTGCATGACGGGCAGGCCCTCTCGAGGGCACGAGGCCCGGTGATCGATCTTGGCTGCGGCCCGGGTCGCCTGGTGCATGCCGCCATTCTCCGCGGACATGTCGCACTCGGAATCGACGCCTCGGTGGTCGCCGTGCGCATCGCACAGGAACAGGGTCTGCCCGTGCTGCGCCGGTCTATCTTCCAGGGACTACCGGGCGAGGGAACCTGGGGCACCGCGATGCTCATCGACGGCAACATCGGCATCGGGGGCGACCCCGTAGAACTGCTGAAGCGGTGCGCAGAACTGGTGCTTGGCCATGGCCATGGTCGCGTGCTTGCCGAAACGCACCCCGACTCCTCCCGCAACCGCGTGTTCGAGGCGACCGTCATCGATGACCTCGGTCGCTCGAGCCTCCCGTTTCCCTGGGCGGAGGTAGGAATCCACGCCTTGAACGAGCATGCCGCAGCCGCTGGCCTCGTGTTCATCCAGACGTGGGTGCAGGGCGACCGCACCTTCGTCGAGTATGCGAGCGTGTCGTGAAATCCAAAGTCACCATCGCCCCCTGGGTCGGTGTGGCGGTCGCCGTCGCCCTCATGGCCCTCGCGATGCTTGTTCCCTGGGCGCTCAACCAGAACGTGTACGTCAGGTCGTTTCCCCCGCTTCATGCCGAGTGGATGCCGCGGGTCGGGCCCGGCACGATCGCCGCCGTAATTCTTGCCGTCGTCGCAATCCGCTACGCGACGGATGCCGCGGCCAGGGCGCCGTGGCGGTGGCTGCTGCTGGGCAGCTTCGTCGTCGCTGGTGCCTGGATGGTGAGTCTCGCCGCGGTCGACGGTCTGGACGGGATCGGCGTGATCCTCGACACCCAGTACGAATATCTGCGGACGGCCAGGGAGGTGACCGATTTCGGCGCGACGCTGCGCGAATACATCGCACATATCCCCCTCGACTCCGTCGACAATTGGCCTGTGCACATCGCGGGCCACCCACCGGGGGCCCTGCTCTTCTTCGTCGTGCTCGTGCAACTCGGGCTCGGCAGCGGGCTCGCGGCAGGCTTCGTCGTCATCGTGATCGCTGCGACGACCCCGGTCGCAGTGTTACTCACCCTGCGTCGGCTCGGTGCCGAAAAGGGTGCACGGCTTGCAGCGCCCTTCCTCGTCATGGGACCGGCCGCGATCTGGATGGCGGTCTCAGGCGACGCGATGTTCGGGGCCTTCGCGGCGTGGGGGCTCTGCCTCCTCGCGTTCGCCGCAACCTCCCCGAGGATGCGCGGCATCGCGGGATGGGGAATAGCCGCCGGGTTGCTGCTGGGCTACTGCGTGATGCTGTCCTACGGCCTCCCGCTTCTCGGAATCCTCTCGGTAGCGGTGCTGGCGATCGCCCGCACCTGGAAGCCTCTGCCGTGGGCGTTCGTCGCGGCCGTGGCCGTCGTGCTCGCGTTCGTGGCGGGTGGCTTCGTGTGGTGGGATGCCTATCCGGTGCTTGTCGAACGATACTGGGACGGCATCGCCACCCGCCGCCCGATCACCTACTGGATCTGGGGAAACCTCGCGGCTCTCGCCTTCAGCGCCGGGCCGCTGGTCGGGGCTGCTGTCGCCGTCGCAATTCGGGGGGCCGCCCCTATCCGGAGCTTACTGTCGCGACCGATCGTCATCCTGGCGCTGGCAGCATCCCTGACGATTCTCGCTGCCGACCTGTCTGGCATGAGTAAGGCCGAGGTCGAGAGAATCTGGTTGCCGTTCGTGCCGTGGCTGCTTGTCGGCACGGCGCTGCTTCCCGAGCGATGGAGGCGACCGGGTTTTACCACCCAGGTCGCGTTCGCGCTCATCGTGCAGCACCTGCTGTTCACCGGTTGGTAGCTCGCGCCGGCCCCGCCTTTCGTCTCGCCCTCCGCGAGGGTGGGCCTCTGCTGTCGCCGATCATTATTCGCGTTGTGCGATGGCTCGTGCCCTAGAGTCGAAACTCACGCGCGGCGCATATTTCCCAGCCGTCCAACGCGAGGAGGGCACGTGCCTACGGAGCGAATCGGGCCGCGCCATCCGATCAGGGAATTCGCCCGCACCTCCCCCGCCCGTGCCGCAGCACTCGTCTTCGTGCTTGCCGCCGCCGTATTCAGCGCGCTGCTCGCGTTGCCGATCTCGACCGATGACCCCAGGGGCACTCCCCTCATCGACGCGATCTTCACAGGTGTGTCTGCCGTGACGGTCACCGGGCTCACGACTCTTGATACTGCGAGCCATTGGTCGCTGTTCGGCCAGATCGTCATCCTTCTGGGGATTCAGGTCGGAGGGTTGGGGATCGTCACGATCGCGCTGCTGCTCGCCCGTGCCGTCACCCGGCATCTCGGGGTGCAGAGCAAGGTGTTCGCGCAGCAGAGTATCGGCACGTCGAAGCTGGGGGAGGTCGGCACGCTGCTGCGGATCGTGGTGCTCACCACCCTCACGATCGAAGGTGCGTTGTTCCTGCTTCTGCTGCCGCCGTTCCTGCTGGTCGAGCCGAATTGGTGGGAGGGCGCGGGAAATGCCCTTTTCTATGCGATCTCCTCTTTCAATAACGCGGGATTCTCGGTGCACGCCGGCGGGCTCGAACCGCTCGCCGGAAACCTGTTCATCATCACGCCCATCGCCCTGGGTGTCTTCGTCGGCAGTTTCGGATTCCCGGTCTTTCTCACCCTCATCATGCAGCGCTGGAATCGCAAGCGCTGGACCCTGCACACCAAACTCACCCTCTCGGTGACCACCGCCCTGCTGGTTCTGGGTGCCATCGGATGGGGCGTCTCCGAGTGGAACAACCCCGGCACGATCGGCGGGGAGACACCCATCGAGAAGGTGATTCACGCCGTCTTCGCGTCCACCATGATGCGTTCGGGTGGATTCGCCCTCATCGATACCTCGGCGTCGAACTCCGTGACCCTGCTGCTGACAGACGCCCTCATGTTCGTGGGCGGCGGTTCGGCATCCACCGCCGGTGGCATCAAGGTCACCACGCTTGCCGTGCTGTTCCTCGCGATCATCGCCGAGGCTCGGGGCGATAAGGACCTGAGGGTCGCGGGGCGGTCGATTCCGAGCGAGGGCCTGCGGGTCGCGATCAGTGTGGTGTTCCTCGGGGCCACCCTCGTGCTCGTGGCCACCTCGCTCATCCTCGCGTCGAACCCCGGGACGTCTCTCGAACGGGTGCTGTTCGAGGTCATCTCCGCCTTCGCCACCTGCGGGCTGTCGGTGGGGTTATCGGCAGAGCTCGACGGATTCGGAAAGATCGTGCTCAGCCTGATTATGCTCGCGGGTCGAATCGGCCCCGTCGGGCTCGCGGCCGCTCTCGCCCTCAAGCAGCGCAACCTGTTTTACAACCTTCCCGAAGAGCGACCCATCATCGGTTGATGATCACCGGGCCGGTTCCCAGCGGGAGCTTAGCTAAGCTGGATCTGGTATCCCGCAAAGTCTGGTGGGCGGGGTGACCGCGGAGTCGCCCGTTTCGACGACCGCTCCCGAAAGGTGTTCACATGTCACACGAACCGGATGACTCTTTCCGTCACCAGCAGCCACACTCGATCTGGTCGGGCATCCACCAGTCGCTCAAACAAGACACCGTCGGCGGTGCGCTTCTGCTCGGAGCCACTGTGTTGGCGCTCATTCTCGCCAACTCCCCCGCTGCCGGGTTCTACGAAGCGTTGCGTGACTTCACCTTCGGGCCAGAGGCGCTGCATCTCAATCTCTCGGTGGGATCCTGGGCGGCCGACGGCCTGCTCGCCATCTTCTTCTTCGTGGTGGGCCTGGAGCTGAAGGAAGAGTTCGTCGCGGGCAAGCTGCGGAGGCCGCAAACCGCGATCCTGCCCATCGCCGCCGCGATCGGCGGCGTCGCGGTGCCCGCACTGATTTACGTCGCGGTCGTCTCGAGCGTCGGCGGTGAAGCGATCAACGGATGGGCGATCCCCGCGGCAACCGACATCGCCTTCGCCGTCGCGGTGATCGCGGTGGTCGGCCGAAACCTGCCACCGGCGCTGCGCACCTTCCTGCTGACACTCGCTGTCGTCGATGACCTGCTCGCGATCTCGATCATCGCCATCTTCTACACCGACGACCTACAACCGCTCATCCTGCTGCTCGCCATCATTCCGCTCGCGATCTTCACGCTGGCTGTGCAGCGTGGCGTTCGAAGCATCTGGATCCTGCTTCCGCTGGCCCTGGTCACCTGGGGGCTCGTGCATGCCTCCGGAATTCACGCGACTGTCGCCGGGGTGCTGCTCGGATTTGCCGTCCCCGTCATCGCGACCCGCAGGGCGCGCGTCGAAGTCGGCAAGGATACCGCGGGCGAGCCGGTCTACGAAGGCCTCGCCGCCCACTTCGCCGACCGGTGGAGCTCGGTGTCATCCGGGGTCGCTGTGCCGATCTTCGCCTTCTTCGCCGCTGGCGTGGCCGTCGGCGGTCTCGATGGGCTCGGTGAGGCGTTCGGCGACCCGATCGCCATCGGAATCATCGCCGGCCTGGTGCTGGGCAAGGCGATCGGCATCACGGGGACGACATTTCTCGTCACCCGCCTGCCTGGGCTGGCCATTGATTCGAGCCTGAAATGGATCGACATGATCGGCATGGCGTTCATCGCCGGTATCGGCTTTACGGTGTCGCTGCTCGTCGGCGAGCTCTCGTTCGGTGCCGGCAGCGAATCCGACGACCACGTCAAGGTAGGTGTGCTCGCCGGATCCCTTATTGCCGCGGTTATCGGCGGCATCATCCTGAGTATCAGGAACAAGCACTACACCCGCTTACTGCAGCAAAAGCAGTGACGGATCGCCCCAGGACGACCCGTCACTGAGGTTCTACTCGTCGCGGTGAGGCAGTTTCCAGCCCGGTCGGATCGAGTGGCAGGTGTATCCGTTCGGACGCACCTCGAGGTAGTCCTGGTGCTCTTCCTCTGCCAGCCAGAATCCGCCAACGGGCTCGACCTCGGTGACGACCTTGCCCGGCCAGAGGCCGGACGCGTCGACGTCGGCGATCGTGTCACGGGCGACCCTCTGCTGCTCGTCATTCTCGAAGAAAATCGCGGAGCGGTATCCACGGCCTACGTCGTTGCCCTGGCGGTCTATCGTCGAAGGGTCATGGATCTGGAAGAAGAACTCCAGCACGTCGCGATACGAGATCAGCGACGGGTCGAAGATGACCTCCACGCTTTCGGCGTGATCGCCGTGGTTGCGGTAGGTCGCGTTGGGGGTGTCGCCCCCGGAATAGCCGACGCGGGTGGAGATGACTCCTGGTCGACGACGCAGCAACTGCTGCGCCCCCCAGAAACATCCACCGGCAAGAACTGCGCGCTCAGTAGTGGCCATGATCAGGCCTCCTTCGTATTGTGTGGGCCGCCGGCTGCGACCCTCATGGGTGAGAACAGTCACTGAGGGTAAATAGTTCCCGGTGCAACTGGGAATCGCCCCCGAGCTGCACCGTGGCGCACCTCGAGGGCGATCGCGCGACCAGCCTGGATTACGGCGCGGGCACTGCCGACGGGGTCGGAGTCGGGGTCGACTGCTCGTTGAAGTCGGCTCCGGTGGCCTGCAGCACGAAGGCCTGGAACGAGGCGAGGTCAGAAACCGAACCTTCGTACTTGAGTCCATTCACGAGCACGGTGGGGGTGCCCTGCACCTTGTCGATGTTCGAGTTCGGGATCGGGCCGTTGAGCGCACGGGCCGTCGATGCGTTCACCCACGACTTGAATTCCTGGTCGTTGATACACGCCGAGACATCGCTGGCGGACTCAACCTTCGCCTGCGTCGCGAACTCGATCAGTTGGTCGTCGGTGAGGCCAGTGGTGTTCTCGGCCGGCTGGTTCGCATAGAGCAGATTATGGAAGTCGTAGAACTGGTTGGGCGAGTAGTTCGCAACACAGGCCGCGGCATTGGCTGCTCTCGTCGAGTACTTCGTACCCTGCGACAGTCGATCGAGGATCGTGATCGGGTGGATCTCGACCGTCGTCTTACCGTTCTCCATCAGGCTCGAGATGTACTCGCCGTTGGTCTTCTCGAAGTCACCGCAGACCGGGCAAAGGTAATCGACATACATCTGGATGTCGAGGATGCCCGCTGCCTCGTCCCTCTTATTCGCAACCGGCTTGTCATCCGACTTCAGCGCGGGGGTCTCGGTGGCGATGGAACCCTGGGAGATCTGGATGCCGTCGCTGGCCATGTTCTGCGGACCGGGGCCGACGGGTCGAACGGAGTTGACGATCATGAGAGCGATGACAGCCACGGTCGCAAGCGAGGCGAGGATGATTCCTCCCTGCAACAGGAACTTCGTGCGGCGATCTTTCTTCTTCTGGTCTTCGCGAAGAATTCGGGCCTTATCGCGTGCGGCTTCGCGCTTCTCGTTCTTCGAGAGCCGCCCGTCGCCGGGTGTGACGTTGCTCAATCGATCCTCATTCATCAGGTCGGCACATGCGCGTCAGGAGCGACGCGCCTGTGGAATTCTACGAGGGATGCCTGTGTAATGCCCAAACGCGATCACTATGGCCCCGCTTCGGGTGCCATAATAAAAGGTGGTGGCACTGTCACCACTTCCATTCACTAAGGATCGTCCGGCACGTACCTGCCGGTGAAGGAGCGTTTGAAGTCATGGCATCAGTCACATTCGACAAGGCAACCCGTCTCTACCCCGGCTCGACCAAGCCGGCCGTAGATGCTCTCGATCTCTCGGTCGCCGACGGCGAGTTTCTCGTTCTCGTCGGTCCGTCCGGTTGTGGAAAGTCGACCAGCCTCCGCATGCTTGCAGGCCTCGAAGAGGTCAACGACGGCAACATCCTCATCGGTGACCGCAACGTCACCGATGTTCCGCCGAAAGACCGCGACATCGCGATGGTTTTCCAGAACTACGCGCTGTACCCGCACATGACTGTCGCAGAGAACATGGGCTTCGCCCTGAAGATCGCTGGCGTCAACAAAGACGAGCGCGCCACTCGCGTTCTCGAGGCAGCCAAGCTGCTCGACCTCGAGCCTTACCTCAGCCGCAAGCCGAAGGCGCTCTCCGGTGGCCAGCGCCAGCGCGTCGCCATGGGCCGCGCGATCGTTCGCCAGCCCCAGGTGTTCCTCATGGACGAGCCGCTGTCGAACCTCGACGCCAAGCTGCGCGTGCAGACCCGCACCCAGATCGCGAGCCTGCAGCGTCGACTCGGCGTCACCACCGTCTACGTCACCCATGACCAAACCGAGGCGCTCACCATGGGTGACCGCATCGCCGTGCTGAAAGATGGCGTGTTGCAGCAGGTCGGCACGCCACGAGACCTGTACGAGGCACCTCAGAACGTGTTCGTCGCTGGCTTCATCGGAAGCCCCGCCATGAACCTCTTCGACGCCGACCTCGTCGACGGTGGACTGAGATTCGGATCCGCGGTTGCCGCGGTCGACCGCGACACCTTCAGCGGCACCCAGGCCAGGACGGTCACCATCGGAATCCGTCCGGAAGACGTCAAGGTCTCCCACACCGGCGACGGCCTCGCGGTCGACGTCGACCTCGTCGAGGAGCTCGGCGCCGACGGCTACCTCTATGGTCACACCGAGATCGGCGGCAAGCGCGTAGACATCGTCGCCCGCGTCGACGGCCGCAACCACCCGAACGCCGGTGAGAAGGTCTTCATCACCCCGGAGCCCAACCACATCCACGTGTTCGAGACCGAGTCCGGACTGCGCCTCAGCAAGGCCGTCACAGTAGCCTAAGTATTTGACAACGATCGGGCCTGTCGGATTTCCCGGCAGGCTCGATCCGTCTTTAAGGACACCATGAGCGGCTCTTTGAACATCACCGCAGCGACCGTCGATCCGGCCCTCCTGGACCTACCCTGGTCGTTGCCACTGGAGACCTGGCCGGAAGACACGATCGCCGCATTGCCCAAAGGCATCTCCCGGCACCTCGTGCGTTTCGTGAATCTCAGCGGCTACGTGGTCGCCATCAAAGAGACATCAGCAGAACTCGCCCGCAAAGAATACGACATGCTGCGAAACCTCCAGCGGCTCGACATCCCCTGCGTCGACCCGCTCGCGGTAATCACGAACCGCACCACAGACACCGGTGAGCCACTCGAATCGGTGCTCGTCACGCGGCACCTCCGCTTCTCCCTGCCATATCGAGCCGTCTACTCCCAGAGCCTGCGGCCCGAGACCGCGACCAGGCTGGTCGACGCTCTCGCGGTGCTGCTCGTCAGACTGCACATCGTCGGTTTCTTCTGGGGCGATGTGTCACTCTCCAACACACTCTTCCGCAGGGATGCTGGCGCGTTCGCCGCCTACCTCGTCGACGCCGAGACCGGCAAGCTCTACAGCGGCCTGTCGAATGGCCAGCGCGAGAACGACCTGGAGATCGCCAGGGTCAATATGGCCGGCGAGCTTCTCGACCTGCAGGCAGGAGGACGCCTGGACGATGACATCGACCCCGTCGAGATCAGCAACGGG
Source organism: Salinibacterium xinjiangense (assembly GCF_014645015.1). Classification (GTDB taxonomy): domain Bacteria; phylum Actinomycetota; class Actinomycetes; order Actinomycetales; family Microbacteriaceae; genus Rhodoglobus; species Rhodoglobus xinjiangensis. The sequence goes on along the minus strand of NZ_BMLC01000002.1, from coordinate 337,331 downwards.
ATCGTCGCCCGCTACCGCACGCTCTGGAAAGAACTCACAGCGTCCGAGGAGTTCGACCAGTCCGAACGCTGGCGCATCCACCAGCGCGTGGAGCGGCTCAACGAGCTCGGGTTCGACATCGAAGAGCTCGCCATCAAGACCGACGAGTCTGGAACCCAGGTGCGCATCCAGCCCAAGGTGGTGGATGCCGGCCACCACTCCCGCCGACTGCTGCGCCTCACCGGCCTCGACGCACAGGAGAACCAGGCGCGACGACTGCTCAACGACCTCGACTCGTATCGCGCCACGTTCGAAAAGCAGGATCTCGACGAGGAGGTCGTGTCACACGAGTGGGCCGCGAGGGTGTTCGAGCCGGTCATCCAGGCCATCCCGAAGGAGCTGCGGGGCAAGCTGGAGCCCGCGGAGATCTTCCACCAACTGCTCGATCACCGGTGGTACCTCGCGCAGAACGAGTCCCGCGATATCCCTCTGGCCGAGGCGGTCTCGAGCTACATCGAGAACGTGCTGCAGCACCGCCGCGATGAGGCGACCATGATCGACCCGCCGACGGGCACGTACACGCTCCCGACGCCGGTCATCGACGCGAGTGACTGGCGCTCGAAGGTTTAGACGAGCATTCCCAGCGGGCTCTCAATCCGTTTCACGAATGCAGCGAGCCACCGGGCCGCGAGCGCGCCGTCCAGGGCCCGATGATCTGCCGAAAGAGTGACGGTCATGATCGAGCCGATGGCAAGTTCCCCGTCGACGACGATCGCCTGCTGGCGAGCAAGACCGATGGCGAGAATGGCCGACTGCGGAGGGTTGATGATTGCCGAGAACTCGGTGACCCCGAACATGCCGAGGTTGGAGACCGCAAAGCTGCCGCCCTCGAGCTCGTGCTGCTTGAGCCGGCCGGCACGGGCTCGCTCGGCGAGGTCTGCGACATTTCGCGCGATCTCCGTCAACGACTGCTTTTCGACGGATCGAAGCACTGGGGTCACGAGCCCACCATCGATCGACACCGCGACCGACATGTCGACAGTGGAGTACTGCCGCGTCGCAGTCTCACCCCACGTCACGTTCGCTTCGGGAACATCCATCAGCGCAAACGCCGCCGCCTTCAGGACAAAGTCGTTGAGCGACACCTTGACGCTCGCGCTTTCGTTGACCGCTTTTCTCAGGGCGATCAACTGGTCGACATGACAGTCCGCCACGAGGTAAAAGTGCGGCACCGTCGACTTGCTCTCGGTGAGCCGGCGCGCGATGGCACGGCGCATGCCCGTGTGCGGCACGTCGACGAAGGCCTCTTCTGTTCCGGATGCCACGGCAGGGGCCGCGGTGACCACCGGGGCTGCGGGTTCCGGTACCCGATCGAGGTCGGCCCTGACCACGCGTCCACCAGGTCCCGTGCCAGTCAGGCTCGCGAGGTCGACCCCGCGTTCCCGAGCGAGTCGCCGCACCAGCGGGCTGACGAACCTGCGGTCTCCGGCGGCGCCGGTCGCGGCATGCTGAACCGGATCAGCCGCAGGCACCTCGACCGGGACGCCCGCCACGGGTGATGGGGCCCGCTCTGGTGCCGTTTCAGGCTCGGGCGCAGAAACGGTCGGGGCTGTTGCGACCTCCGGAGCGGGCGACTCGAGGTTGTCGATGTTCTCGCCCTCGGCACCCAGGACGGCGATCGGGTCACCGACCTTCACCTGCACGCCCTCCTCGACGAGCAGCTTCAAAACAGTGCCCGAGGTCTCCGAGGCGTATTCGACGATCGCCTTCTCGGTCTCGACTTCGGCCAGCGGTACGCCGACCTCGACGGACTGCCCGAGGGTCACGAGCCAGGTCTGGATCGCCGCCTCGCCCGAGTTGGCGAGAACCTCCGGCATCCGGATGATGGTAGCCATCAGCGCTGCCCCAGCCCAGTGCGGATTCGCTCGAGGCCGGCGACGACCTCTTCGGTGCGCGCGATCGCCGCACGCTCGAGCACCCGGGAGATGCTCGGCGACGCCTCGGATCCCGTCACCCGCTCGATCGGCTGGTCGAGCCAGTCGAAGAATCGTCGCTGGATCTCGTCGGACAACCAGGCGCCGTAGGAGGTGCCCTGGGCGCCCTGCTCGACGATCAGCACGCTGTTCGTCTTGCGGATGCTCTCACCGATCGTGTCCCAGTCGATGGATGCGCGGTCGAGCCAGCGCAGGTCGATCACCTCGGCGTCGATGCCGGACTGCTCAACCGCTTCGAGTGCGTGGCGCACCATCGAGAGGTAGCTGATGACGGTCACCTCGTTGCCCGCCCGGCGGATCGCGGCGTGACCCGGCAGCAGGACGTAGTCGAGGTCACCCTCGGGAACCCTGTCGGGCAGGGCATAGAGATCGACGTGCTCGATGACGAGCACCGGATCCTGGAGCATGAGCGCTGCGTTCATCAGACCCACGTAGTCAGCCGCCGTCGACGGGGCGACGATGCGCCAACCCGGGCTGGTCGCGAAGATGCCGGCCGGGTCCATGAGGTGTTGCGACCCGTACCCCGAGCCCATGGCCACCTTGGTGCGAAGAACGAGTGGCACGGCGTTGTCTCCGCCGAACATGTGCCTCGCTTTACCGATCTGGTTGAACACCTGGTCGGCGGCGACCCACATGAAGTCCGGGTACATGAACTCGATGACAGGCCGGAATCGTCCGTCCAGCGCGAGACCGGCCCCGAGCCCCGTGAAGGCGTTCTCGCTGATGGGGGTTCCGATCACACGGTCTTCCCCGTACTTCTTGAAGAGACCCTTCGTGGCGCCGTTCGTGCCTCCGCTGAGTCGGTGCACGTCTTCGCCCATGACCACGATGCGATCATCCTGTTCCATGCGGCGATCCATGACCTGGGCGACGGCATCGACGAACTTCACATCACGCCAGGCACCGGTATAGGTGAGCGGGTCGTCGACCTTCGCGTCCGCGAGTTCGCCGCCGTCGCCGCGCACGCCCACGTTGACGAAGCCGACATCAGGCCACAGTGCGGCGCGGATTCGGCGTTTGCCGGATGCCTGGGGGTCAGGTTCGAGCAATTCCCCTGCGGCGCCGACCATCGCCGACTGCGCCTGGGCGCGCACGGCATCGACGCCGGCCTGATTGATGAGCCCAAGGGCGATCATCTCGCGTGCAACCCGGTCGAGCGGGTCCCGGGCGCGCCATGACGCCTCTTCGTCCTTCTCGCGGTAGCCGAATGCACTGCCGGGGTATGGACCGTTCTGGTGGAAGAACCGGTATACCTCGACCTCGATGATCGCGGGCCCGTCTCCCCGGCGCATGCGCTCTGCGGCCTGCTCGGTCGCGAGGTAGACGGCCAGTGGATCCATGCCGTCGACCCGCCAGGACGGGATGCCGAAACCCTGGCCGCGAACGGAGAAACGCGGATCGGCTGTGACCTCTTCGGCTCGGGTCGATACGGCGTAGAGGTTGTTCTCGATGAAGAAGGCGACGGGAAGTTTCCACGCGGCCGCGAGATTCATGCTTTCGAGCACCGAGCCGATCTGGCTCGCCCCATCGCCGAAGTAGTTGATGGTGAGGTCTGTCGTGCCGCCGTGTTTCTGGGCCCAGGCGTTGCCTGCCGCCATGGCCGCGCCACCGCCGACAATCGCGTTGGTGCCGAGCGCGCCGGCCTCGAACCACTGGAGGTGCATCGAGCCTCCGCGCCCGCGACAGAATCCCTGCGCTAGTCCGAGGATCTCGGCGAGAGTGCGTTGCAGCACGGTCTGGATCTGCGGGTTGACGAGGGAATCCAGATCGAGCCGACCGGCGCTCACGTGGGTAATAGCTTTCGCGAGGAACTGGTGGTGACCGCGGTGCGAACCGTTCACCCCGTCGGTCGAGCGCAAGCCGATGATGGAACCGACTGCTCCACCCTCCTGGCCGATGCTGGAGTGCGCCGGGCCATGCACGAGCCCCTCGCCCGCCAGTTCGAGAACCGTCTCCTCGAAGGCACGGATGAGATGCAGCTGGCCGAGCATCGATGCCAGCAGAGAGGGATCCGCCGCTTTCCAGTCATCGGTGGTGCTGGTGATCTCGACCCAGTCGACCCCAGTCTCAAGCGTGCGCGTTGTCGGCATCGTCCCTCTATCTCCGTTGATCGACGTTCTCCGACAATAACCCTCGATTGGATTCAATTGCAACCTAAGACCTTGATATATCTCGCAAATAAGGGATGATTGGGGCTAACTGGATTCAATCCATCAACAAGGAGGTTGGCATGGCTCTGCCAGGACTTCGCGGCACCGACCACATCGGGTTCACGGTGCCAGACCTCGATGTAGCCGACGATTTCTTTGTCAGGGTGCTCGGCTGCGAGTTCGTGTACTCCCTGGGGCCTTTCGCACGAGAGAAGGGCGAGTGGATGCAGAATCACCTCGGCGTGCATGCCCGCACCGTGATGCGCAGGCTCAACTTCTATCGCTGCGGCAACGGATCCAACTTCGAGGTATTCGAATACGAGGCCGCGGATGGCCAGGCGCCGCAACCGCGAAACAGCGACATCGGCGGTCACCATCTCGCGTTCTACGTCGATGATTTCGACGCTGCGCTCGACTATCTGCATGCCGAAGGCCTCACCATCCTGGGCGACCCCACGGCCAGCTCGAGTGCGAGCCTGGGCCAGCGTTGGGTCTACTTCCTCAGCCCCTGGGGAATGCAGTTCGAACTCGTTAGCTACCCCGATGGCAAGGCATACGAGAAGGATGCGCGGGTGCTGCTGTGGCATCCGTAATAGATAAAGGAGTTGAGCACGTGCAGAATGTCAGGATCGCTGTTGTCGGAACCGGAGCGAACGGGGCGTCGATGGGCGCCGACATGGTGCGCGCCGGACTCGACGTGACCTTCATCGAGCAGTGGCCAGCCCACGTCGAAGCGATGCGGGAGCGCGGCCTGACCGTGCACCTGCCCGATGGCACCAGCGAGAACACCAGCGTGGCGGTGCTGCACTTCTGCCAGGTCGCCGAGATTCGTGGCACCTTCGACATCGTGTTCATCTCAGTCAAGACCTACGACACCCGCTGGGTCACCGAGCTCGTGAAGCCGCTGCTGCATGATTCCTCGGTCGTGGTCGGGTTACAGAACGGCATGACCATCGACGACGTTGCAGACATTGTCGGCCCGCATCGAACGATTGGGGCGGTGCTGGGTATCGCGGCCAACATGTTCAATCCCGGGGTCGTGATTCGCCAGGTCTCGCGTGCAGGAACCTGGCTCACGGTCGGCACGCTCGATGGTGCGAGCACCCCCATGCTCGAGAATGTCGTGGAGGCGCTGGGCCATGCCGGGCGCATCTCTATCTCCCGCGACATCCGCTCATCCAAATGGATGAAGCTACTCGCCAACATCCCCGAGATGCTGCCGTCCGCACTCATGAATGTGCCGCTGCTTACGGCCGCGAACACTGAGGGCATGCGCCCCGTCATGGACGCCATGTCTCGCGAGGCGTACCGCACAGCGATCGACCTGGGAATCACGATGGTGCCCGTACTCGGGAAGACGGCTGCAGACGTTCCGGACAGCGACCAGTACGCGATCGACCTGCTCGACACGATCCTGGAGTCGTATTCCCTGCCGGACACCCGGGTCGCCGTGCTGCAGGACTGGGACAAGGGTCGCCGGGCCGAACTCGACGCGTTCAGCGGATACGTGGTCTCGAAACAGCGGGAGCTCGGCACCACCGCTCCAGTGAATGAGGCGATCCTGCGCCTGTCTGAACGAGTCGAGCGAGGCGAACTCGCACCGAGCCCCGACAACGCGGCGCTCATGATCGAGGCCCTCACAGCCAGCTCCCGGCCGGGCTGAGGCGCGGCGAACTCCGCCGCAGCCACTGCAGTCAGCGCACCGCCATGGCCGGGCGGTAAAGTGACATTACTGCAGGAATCGCGGCACGACGACGTGTCGACAGGCGAGGGAGGGTTGATCGAGGTGGTGTTCCAGATGACCCCCTCGATCTCGCCTACCCACGGTAATGCCAGTGCCCGCATCGCCGAGCAATTGCGCTCCGCCATCCTGCAGGGCGAGTACCAGCCAGGGCAGCGCATCAGGCAGGATGACGTCGCCCAGCGTTTCGGGGCGAGCCGGGTTCCCGTGCGCGAGGCGTTCCGAACACTCGAAGCCGACGGTCTCGTCACCCTGGTGGCCAACACCGGAGCCTGGGTCTCGCGACTCAGCCTCGCCGAATGCGACGAGGTGTACCAGACCCGTGAGCGTGTCGAACCACTACTGCTGCGCTATGCCTTGCCCGGCATCGACGAATCGAAGATGGATCGGCTTGACGAGCTCGCCGCGCAGATGCAGCACACTGAGAGCGTCGAGGAGTTTCTCAGGCTTGATCGCGAGTTTCACCTCGGATCCTACGAATCGGCTGAGACCACCGTGCTCGGGGACCTCGTCCGGCGACTCTGGAACACGACCCAGCACTACCGTCGCGCCTTCACGCTGCTGCTCGACGAGCATGCGGCACGTGTCGTGCACGACGAGCATCACATGCTCGCCGGCGCGATCCGTGACGGGGATGCGGATGACGCGGAGCGCATTCTGGCCGGGCATATCCGGCGCACCAGGCTGGGGCTCGGCCGTCACCCCGAAGTTTTCGACCTCACTCCCGACCTCCACCAGCGAAAGGCATAATCATGGCCATTGCCACAGTCAACCCAGCGACCGGCGTCACCGAGAAGACTTTCGAGGCGCACGATTCGCAGGAGGTCGACAGGCGCATCGCACTGGCGGACGCCGCGACCCGCGGCATGCGGACCACGAGCTTCGAGGAGCGCGGCCGGTGGATGAATGCTGCCGCAGACCTGCTCGAGGCCGATGTCGATGTGGTCGCGCGCATCATGACCCTCGAGATGGGCAAGCCCATCGCCCAGGCGAGGGGCGAGGCACTCAAATGCGCCAAGGGCATGCGGTTCTATGCAGAGCACGCGGCCGAGTTCCTGGCCGACGAGCCGCTCGAGAATCCGTCGAGCGTCAATGCCTCCGCCGCGTATTCGGTCTACCAGCCGCTCGGTGTCGTGCTCGCTGTCATGCCGTGGAACTTCCCGATGTGGCAGGTCGTGAGATTTGCAGCTCCCGCCCTGATGGCGGGCAACTCCGGGCTTCTCAAGCATGCCTCCAATGTTCCGCAGACGGCGCTGTATCTCGACACCCTGTTCACCCGCGGAGGCTTCCCGGAGGGCGCGTTCTCTACGCTGCTGGTCGGCTCGCAGGCGATCGCCGCCGTTATCCAGGATTCCAGGGTCAAGGCGGTCACCCTTACGGGCTCAGAACCAGCCGGGCGTGAAGTCGCCGCCAACGCCGGCAGCCAGATCAAGAAGGCCGTGCTCGAGCTGGGCGGCTCAGACCCGTTCATCGTGATGCCCAGCGCTGACATCGAGAAGGCCGTCGATGTGGCGGTCACCGCCCGCGTGCAAAACAACGGCCAATCATGCATCGCCGGCAAGCGCTTCATCGTGCACGCCGACGTCTACGACCGGTTCGCGGCGCTCTTTGCCGACAAGCTCAGTGCACTTATCGTCGGCGACCCGATGGATGACGCGACACAGGTCGGCCCGCTGGCCACCGAGTCCGGGCGCGACGAACTCGCCGAACTGGTGGATGACGCGAAGCTGCACGGCGCCACGATTCTCGCGGGGGGCTCGGCCCCCGATCGCGCCGGCTGGTTCTACAACCCGACGCTCATCGCCGACCTGCACAACGGCATGCGACTGGTGATGGAGGAGGCTTTCGGCCCCGTGGCATCCCTCTATCGGGTGGAGTCGCGCGAGGAGGCACTCGAGATCGCGAACCAGACCACCTTCGGTCTCAGTTCTGCGGTGTGGACGACGGATGCCGTCGACGAGCAGTACTTCATCGACGCACTCGACGCCGGCGCCGTCTTCGTCAACGGCATGACGATCTCGTATCCCGAGCTTCCGTTCGGCGGAATCAAGGCGTCGGGATACGGCCGCGAGCTTGCTGCCGCGGGCATCAGGGAGTTCTGCAACCTGAAGACCGTGTGGAAGGGCTGAGGCAGCTGTTCACTTGGACTTGGTAAGTGTTCAGTGAGAGTGTACATTTGCAAGGTGCTACGACGACGTAGCCGGAAAGGTCGCTGCAGCCAATGTCTATAAGCACCACCTCAGCAGGAACACACAGGGCTCTCGTCGTCGGATCCACCGGGATCGTCGGCCAGACGGTCGGCCGGCAGTTCGCAGAACAGGGCTGGGAGACCTTCGGTCTCTCGAGATCGGCATCCGTCGACATCCCCGGCGTGACCAACGTCAGCGCCGATCTGCTCGATCCGGAGTCGCTCGCAGCAGCCCTTGCTGACGTGAACCCCGAGGTGGTCGTGATCACCGCATGGATGCGCAACGACACCGAGGCGGAGAACATCCGCGTCAACAGCGCGACAGTGCGCAACGTGCTCGCGGCGCTCGAAGCCTCGGGTTCGGTGCGACACGTCGCGCTGCTCACCGGGCTCAAGCACTACCTCGGGCCGTTCGAGTCGTACGGCACCGGCGTCATGGCTGACACCCCCTTCCACGAGAGCGAGCCGCGACTCGACTTCCCCAACTTCTACTACGCCCAGGAAGACGAGGTCTTCGCGTCAGCCGAGCGCAACGGTTTCACGTGGAGCGTCCACCGCGCCCACACCATCTTCGGCTTCGCCACGGGCAATGCCATGAATATGGCGCTCACCCTCTCGGTGTACGCGACGCTGTGCAAGAAGCTCGGTCAGCCGTTCATCTTCCCCGGCTCCGAAGAGCAGTGGAACTTCGTGACGGATGTCACGGATGCCGACCTCCTCGGTGAACAGCTCATCTGGGCATCCACTCATGCCGAGGCCGAGAACGAGCCGTTCAACATCGCGAACGGCGACGTGTTCCGGTGGCGCTGGCTCTGGCCACAGATCGCCGCGCACTTCGGCATCGAATGGGAGGGATTCGCGGGCGAGATGCGACCCCTCGAGTCACGGATGGCAGGCATGGAGCAGGCCTGGAGCGAGATCGCGACCGAGAACGGACTGGTCGAGAGCGACCTCGGCAGGCTCGCATCGTGGTGGCACACCGATGGGGATCTCGGCCGCACCATCGAATGCCTCACCGACATGACGAAGAGCCGTGAGGCCGGATTCCTGAACTTCAGGTCGACACCGGCCAGCTTCTTCGACAAGGTGCAGCGCTACCGCGACGCCCACATCATCCCCTGATTCGTGACAGAGGAAGCGGCGCTGGCTCCCACAGCCAGCGCCGTTTTTCACGCGATCACGCTGGGACTGGCGCGTCGAACTCTATGTGGGCCTTGATCATGGACTGTGGATGATGTGCCGCGTCCAGCGCGTCGAGGGCTGTGTCGACGCCGAACCGCGCGGTCACGAGCGGGCTCAGGTCGATGCCACTGCTGGCAAGGAACCTCAGGGTCTCCGGCCACACCCCGGGGGACCCTATCGAGCCGGTGATGCTCAACTCCTTCGACTGGATCAGGCCGAGCTTCGCGGGCGCCTCGCGGCCGACGTCGATACCGATGTAGCAGACGCGTCCCCGGTATCCCGCGAGTTCGAGGGCTCTTGCCATCACGTCGGGACGGCCACTGGCCTCGACGACGACATCGGCTCCCCGGCCTCCTGAGACCACGGACAACAGCGCATCGATTTCCTCGGGTGTCGTCACATGCGCCGCTCCCAACGAGAGCGCCGCGGCACGGCGCTCTGCCGATGGCTCGACGACAATGGTCACGGCCCCGAGCGCCGAGGCGGCCGCCGTCACGGCGAGTCCGATGGGACCAGCGCCGAGCACCACCAGCACGTCGCTACCGTTCACGTTCCCGGCCCGCATGAGGGCATAGTAGGCCACGCTGAAAGGCTCGACGAGGGCACCGTTGGTGTAGCTCAACTCATCCGGGAGCTTATGAAGCCACGCAGCTTTGGCGACGAAATATTCCGCAGCGGCCCCACTGATCGAGAAGCCGAAGTGCTCCTGGCCGATCACGCATTCGCCGACCACACGGTCGCCGACGGCGAAGTTCTCGACGGCACTTCCCACGCGAGCGACCTGCCCCGACCACTCGTGGCCGGGGACAACCGGAAAGCTGAACGGGATGATGTAACGCCCCTCCAGCAGGTCGATGTCGGAATGGCACACACCGACCGAGCGGGAGGCGAGCAGCACTTCATCCGGACCGATCTCCGGAATGGCCAGGTCGTTCACCGCCGCGACACCTTCGGAGACGAACTGCAGGCCCCTCATCATTTGCCCCTCGCGTTGACGAGCACCTTGACCTGGTCGCCGGTCGGCGAGAGGAGCGTCTCGAAACCCCGTTCGACCACGTCGTCGATCGCAATCTTCGCACTGACCACCTTCTCGACGGGGTACCGGCCGCGCGCGATGAGATCGATGATGCGCGGCCAATCGGTGACCGGGAAGCACCAGGTTCCGGACAGCGTGATGTCGTGCCTTGACAGGATCATGGGGTCGATGGATGCCGCTCGCGTGTGCAGTCCGGTCTGGGAGATCCGCCCGGCCGAGCGCACCGAGGTGAGCGCGGTCTGCAGTGCGCGCTCGTTACCGGAACACTCGATGACGGCATCGACACCGATGCCCTCCGTCGCATCCTTGATCCACGCGCTCACGTCGATGGCCGAGGGGTCGAGCACCTCGCCGATGTCGAGGCTCCGAGCCAGCGCCGCCCTCGTGGGGTTGAGTTCGGAGACGAACACCCGTGCACCGATGGAAGCGGCATACAGCGAGGCCAGGGCGCCGATGGGCCCGGCTCCAGTGATCAGGACGGTATCGCCGGGTCGTACCTGCGCGGTGTCGACGCCGTAGGCCGCGACGGCCCCCGGTTCGACGAGAGCCCCCTGCAGGTCGCTCACCTCGTCGGGCAGCACACTCAGGTGCGACGCCGGCACGACGGCGAACTCGGCGATGCCGCCCCACTGGAAACTCAGGCCGACACACGCCATCGACTGGCAGAGGTGGTTGAGTGAGCGCCTGCAGTAATAGCAGTTGCCGCAGTGGAGCAGTGGCATGACAGAGACCCGCTGGCCGGGCCTGATGCCGACAACCCCGGAGCCGACCTCCATGACCTCGGCGGAGAACTCGTGGCCGAGGATCTGCGGAAGCACGGATCCGTTCAACGGATGGGGCGTTGCCGGAATGACGATCGGCCCCATCGCGTACTCGTGCAGGTCAGTGCCGCAGATGCCGCACCAGTACGGCTTCAGGAGCACATCGCCCACGCCGAGATCGGCGGGGGCCGCGACATCCTCGACCCTGATGTCTTTCGCCCCGTAGAACACTGCGGCTTTCATGCGGTAACGCCTTTCGTCGTCGTACCGCCATCGGCACGAAGTATGGCATCCATCGGCAGCGATGGATCGAACAGGACCTTGCCCTCGATGCGGCCACGGGCGAGATCGTCGAGCAGCGCCGGCAGCGCCGACAGGGGGTTGACGGAGTCGAGCAGTTCGGCCGCCAGCGATGTGGTCGCAAGAATCTGGAGCGCGGGAGCGAGGTCGGCATCGCATACGTGGGCGAGTGTCGAATCGATGGTCACCTCGCGCATCACGAACGAGTGCACGTTGATCGGCTGGTCAGCGGACGGCAACCCGACCTGCAGCACCCGGCCACCCACCCGCACGAGCGAGAGGGCGTTCGCAAGCTGGCCGGTGGCCCCACTCGCCTCGATCACGACATCGGCTCCACCTACTCCGATCGCAGCGTCGATGTCGGATGCTGCGCCCTCACCAGCAGGCACGACTCGAGTCGCACCCACCCGCGCCGAGCGCTCCAGCCGCTTCCCCGGGAAGTCGACGACGGTAATGTCGGCATCACCGAGTGACAGCAGCCCGGCGAGCACGAAGGTGCCGATCGCGCCGGCACCAATGATGATGACGCGATCGCCGGATGCCACGCCCGCCCGTCTCGCCGCGTGCAGGCCGACGGCCAGCGGCTGGGCCAGCCCCGCGACATCTGGTGACATGCCGTGCGGTACCCGCACCAGGTTCTTCACGGGGACGCTCGCAAATTCGGCCATGCCCCCGGCGATATTGAGACCCAGGGTGTAGTAGGTCGAGCAGAGGTTGGTGCGGCCCTCCAGGCATCGCGCACACTCACCGCACCAGACGCCCGCGCCGCTCACGACAAGATCGCCCACGGAAAGGTCGCTGTCCTCGTCGATGTCGAGGATCTCGCCGATGAACTCGTGCCCCGGGATCATCGGCCCGGTGTGGCCTGTCACGGGATGCACGCGGTTGACGGGGAACGTCAGCGGCCCGGTGCGCCACTCCGTCGCGTCGGTGCCGCACATGCCGCTGCGAACAACGCGGATCATCGCCTCTCCCTGGCGACGCTCCGGCCGATCCACCATCTCGATGCGCACATCGCCGGGGCCATAGTAGACGGCCGCGGTCATGAGACCTGTCATCAGGCAGGCTCACCCCGACCGGCGGCCGTGTTGAGGTGTGACTGCGGATTGCGCAGCAGCGGCAGCGGGCCACCCACCGAGTAATAGCGCTGGCCGGCAACCAGGAGGTCTTCAGCGGGGAACTTCGTGATGACCTCGCAGCCGGTGGCAGTAACGACGAGTTCCTCCTCGATGCGGGCTGCCCCCATGCCGTCCTTCGACGGCCAGTACGTCTCCAGGGCGAAGACCATTCCCTCCTTCAGCACCTCGGGGTGGTCGAGCGAGATGAGCCGCGAGAAGATCGGCTTCTCCCAGATCGACAGCCCGACGCCGTGCCCGTACTGCAGTGCGAAGGCGGCCTCCTCGTCAGGGAACCCGAACTCCTGTGCTGTCGGCCACACCGAGACGATGTCTGCGGTGGTCGCACCGGGGCGTACCAGGGCGATGGCCCTGTCCATGTATTCGCGGGCGATGCGGTAGGCGTCGTGCTGGGCGTTGCTCGCTGAGCCGACAGCGAAGGTGCGGTAATAGCAGGTGCGGTAGCCCTGGTAGCTGTGCAGGATGTCGAAGAACGCGGGATCGCCGGGCCTGATCAACCGGTCGGAGTAGACATGCGGATGCGGCGAGCAGCGCTCACCGGAGATCGCGTTGACACCCTCCACGTACTCTGAGCCGAGGTCGTACAACACCTTCGACACGAGCCCGACCGCCTCGTTCTCGCGCACGCCGGGGCGGAGGAATTCGTAGAGTGACTCGTAGGCGGCATCCACCATCGATGCGGCGTGACTGAGCAGCGCGATCTCGTCGCCCGTCTTGACCGTACGCGCGCCGAGGAAGACCTGCTGGCCGTCGACGACCGTGATGCCCTCCGCCTGCAGCGCGAACAGGATCGGCAGCTCGATCAGGTCGACGCCGAGCGGTTCGTTCTGTAACCCAAATTTCTCGAGCTCGCGCTTGATCTTCTTCGCGACGCCCTCCGCGATTCCCGCATCGGGGCTGAACGCACCGCGCAGGGTCGAGATTCCGGCGCGAGCACCAGACTCGAGCCGCGGCTTGACGGCTCCGTGGTGCGGTGCGTGCGGGTCGGCGTCGGCTTCGGCCGTCGTCGTGTTCAGCCACGGGTTGTACAGCTGGTGGTGCTTGGCCGCCGAACCAAAATCCCAGACTATGGGATCGCTGTGGCGCGTCAGCAGCGAGAAGCGGATCAACTTGTCCATCGCCCAGGTGCCGATGTGGGTTGCTGACATGTAGCGGATGTTCGCGAAGTCGAACGCCAGCACCGCCCCGAGGTCTGATGCAGCAAGCTCGGCCTTGAGCTTGGCCAGTCGCTCTGATCGCAGGCGGTCGAAGTTGATGCGCTCCTCCCAGTCGACGGCGTTCGTACCGAATGTCGCAGTGGTCATGATCGTGTGGTGTCCCTTCGGAACGGGTGTTGGGGTGATGAGAGCGTGCTGGGGCTAAACGAGGATCATTCCGCCATCGATGGGAATGACCTGGCCGGTGATGTAGTCGGAGTCGGCGGCCGCCAGGAAGATCGCGGTCGGCGCGATGTCTTCCGGCTGCGCCGGTCGCCCGAGCAGGATTCCGGCCGCCATTGAGTCGAAGCCGGAATCGCCCTCCCCCATCGCTTCGAGGTCGGCGTCGAGCTTCGTCCACAGTGGCGTGGCGACGACGCCGGGTGCGAAAGCGTTGACGGTGATGCCGTTCGTGGCGAGCGCTCGAGCGCCGGCCTGGGTCAGGGAGATGACGGCGGCCTTGGATGCGCTGTACGGCGCGAAGCTCGCAAAACCCTGCCGGCCAGCGATCGACGCGGTGTTGATGACCTTGCCACCGCCGCCCTGGGCGATGAACTGGCGAGCGGCCTCCTGGATGCCGATGAGCACACCGAGTGCGTTGACCCGCATTACGAGTTCGAAATTGCTTTCCGTGATGTCGAGGAATTTCATGGGGGCATTCATGCCGACGTTGTTGAAGTAGGCATCGAGTCGACCGTGTCGGGAGACTGCCTCTTCGATCCCGGCGACCACAGACGCGCGATCCGTCACGTCGACGCGCACCGCATAGGCCGCGCCGCCCGTCGCGGTGATCTCATCGGCTACCCGTTCAGCGCTGTCCAGGTCGAGGTCGGCAATGACGGCGTTCGCGCCCTCTGAGGCGAGTCCGCGACAGATCCCCGCGCCGATTCCGGAGGCTCCGCCGGTCACGATGATCGTGCGTCCCGCGAGTCGATCGCCCATCTTCGCCTGCTCCTTTGCAGCGCTGGAACCTACGGTGCGATCCGGAAGAATCGCGACAAGTTCACCCAACGTGTGTAGTGCCACTGTACAGTGTGTACACGATCATTCAAACTATTCGAGTGTGGCTTGTCAACACGGTGGTCACACCCGAACGGCACAACGACAACAAAGGAGTTGTTCATGGCTTTCACCATCACCGGGGTGCACCACATCGGTTTGACGGTCAGGGACATCCGGGCATCCTTCGACTGGTACACCCGGATGTTCGACCTCACCCCCGGCCCCATCAATGAGGGGTCTGGTGAGGCCCTGTCGAAAGCTCTGCAGGTGGATGACGCGTCCCTCGCGTTCTCCATGATCGCCATAGGAACTACCCGGATCGAGTTCCTGGAGTACCGGAACCCGCGTGGACGCGACTTCGACCGCACGAATGGGGATGTCGGGTCATCCCATGTCTGCATCGAGGTCAATGACGCGGCGGCGGCGTATGCGGACCTGCAGGCGAAGGGCGCGATTTTCAATGCGCCGCCCATCACCCTCACCGATGGCGACCTCGCCGGATCGACCTGGGCATATCTCCGCGACCCAGACGGAATCCAGCTTGAAATCTGGCAGTCTGCGTACTGACCCAGACCGCTTCGCGCACGATTGTTCAGTATTGGTTTACAGGAAGGCAGTGGGATGACGACAGTAGGTTTCATCGGACTCGGCGCCATGGGCGCCACGATGGCACGCAGGCTCATCGACGCAGGCCACGAGGTCGTGTTGTTCAACAGGTCCCCTGGTGCCGTCGATGCCCTCGTGGAGGCTGGCGGTGTCAGGGCAGCCAGCGCTCACGAGGCGCTGGCGACCGGACTGGTTTTCTCCATGCTCCCCCACGACGCCGCGGCGGAAGCTGTCTTCACCGCTGAGCTCCTCGCCACCGCCCCGGATGGCAGCGTGCACGTCAGCTTCGCCACCCTCAGCGTCGCCGCTGCCGATCGGCTCGATGCGCTGCACACCGCGGCCAGCGTGCAGTACGTCTCGGCTCCGGTGCTCGGCAGGCCCAATGTGGCCGAGGCGGGGCAGCTTAACATCGTCGCGGGCGGCCAGTCCAGCGCCATCGTGCGAGCCCAGAACCTGCTCGACGTGCTGGGCAAGCGCACCTGGGTCGTGTCAGAGAAGCCGAGCGCCGCGAATCTGGTCAAGATCGGCGTCAACTACAACCTCGTGCACACCATCCAGGCCCTCGCCGAATCCGTCACCCTGGTAGAGCACGGCGGCATCGACGGAGGCACGTTCGTCGACATCCTGACCGACACCGCCTACACCGGCACCGCCTATTCGGGATACGGCCGGATGATCGTGGCCAGGGAATACCCGCCGCTCTTCACTGTCGCGCTCGGGCTCAAAGACCTGATGCTCGCCGAGCAGGCAGCGGCCGCCACCGGCGTTGCCCTGCCCACGGCACCCGTGCTGCACGAGCTGCTCGACCTGGCTGTCGCCGACCCCGAACTGTCTCAGGGCGACTGGTCAGCGATGGCCGAGATCACTCGCGCGCGGTCGTCGCAGCCCTAGCCGTCTGCGGTGTCCGCAACATTCCCGCTACTGGCACTTTCCGTGCACGAACCACACACCGGTCATGATCTCGGTACCGGCGTTGCGGAATGAGTGCGGAATCGATGAGTCGAAGCCGAGCGACTCTTCGGGGTGCAGCGTGAATGTCTCATCACCTATCGACACGTCGAGGGTGCCCTGGGTCACGAAACCGTACTCGTAGCCCTCGTGGCTGAGCATCTCGCCACCGTCGGTGGAGGCGGCACCCGGCGCGTACGAGATCTTCATGAAGTTGACCGAGCGCTCGGGGGTCGCGGCCAGGCGTTCCCATTCCACTCCGGCGGCCATGTCGAGGTGGGAGCGATGCGCAGGATGCACGACAGACACCCGGTTCGCGTATTCGGACGGCTGCCAGGCGTCCGAGGGGTTTCGCAGGTCCCCGCGCGTCATCGAGTCAGCATCGAATACGGCGGCAGAGACATCGGCGACGGCGGGACGGCTCTCGAACAGGTCATCCACAGACACATTCAATAGCTGCGCGAACGCGTAGAGGGTCGCCACAGATGGCTGGGATTTCCCGTTCTCGATCTGGGAGATGAACGATGGCGACACTTCGGCCTGGCGGGCGAGCTCGCGCAGCGTCATCCCGGACTTGAGGCGGATGTCTTTCAGCCTTGACCCCAAATTGTCCATCTGGATCAATGCCCCCTGTCGGATGTCAAGCATGACTCATCCGGCTTTCGCGCACTGAGAATGTTCGGGATACCCGCAGGTTGGGCCGCGGAGGCACCGAGAGCCACTGCCTCCCCAATATACACAGCGACAGTCTGGGCTCAGCTGTTGTGTGGCGGGCAAATTGCGGCGCGTCGCTCTCGACCGCGGCGAGACCGGCTTTCATGCGAGAGTCCGCTTCTTTCGTGCCCGCGCCAGCGAGTACAGCACGGCAGCAGCCAGGATGAGCACACCCTGGAAGATGTACTGCCACATCTGGCTGAGTCCAAGGAAGGTGGTCGCATTGAGAACCTGGACAAGCAGCACGGCACCGAGCACGGTACCGATGAATGTTCCGCGCCCGCCCAGCAGGCTCGTGCCGCCGAGCACCACCGCCGTGATGCTCGTCAAGGTGTAGCTCACGCCCTGCGCGGGGTCACCGACTCCGATTTGAGCCATGAGCATGATCGCACCGAGGAACGTGAAGCCTGATGTCGCGACGTAGGCGAGGATCATCGTGGCGTTGACTCGCACTCCGGATCGCCTTGCCGATTCCTCGTTGGATCCGACGGCACGCAGGTTCCAACCCCACCGCCGTTTCCTGAGGAAGAACTCGAGCGCGAGGGTGACGAGGATCAGGATGATGAAGGCGACCGGAAGTGGCCCAACCTTGAAGGTGATGATGTCGGTCGCGGAGCGTGCGATATAGCCATCCGGTGCATCACGCAGGATGAAGCTCAAGCCCTGCAGGGCAATGTACATCGTGAGGGTCGCAGCGATCGCGGTGAACTTGCCAATCCGGATCAGGGTCCCGTTGATGAGCCCCGCGAGCATCGCGATGACGAACATCACGACCAGCCCGATCACGACGACGCCGAATGGTTTGTCGTCGTTGATGAAGAACGAGCCGACCACGACCAGGAACCCGGCGAGCGGGCCGACGGACAGGTCGATCCCCCCGATCAACAGGGCGATCGTCTGGCCGAGCGCGATGAACCCGAGGGCGCTCACCAGCATGAGCATCGAGAAGATATTGAAGTCGTTGAGGTAGCGGTCGTTCTGGGTGAGGACAAAGGCGCCGAGACCGAGCACTACCGCGACCAGCAGGGCGCTGGGAGCGTAGTCACCCTGGATGAAGCGGCGCACCGCCGACCGACGATCGGCGTCGCCGTCCAAAGCGCGCTGGCTCGCCGCACGGGTGTCACTGATGGCCGTGACCGACTGGGTCGTCGAGCTCACAGCGGCATGGATCATCCGCTCCTCACTGATGGCCCCGCCGACAAGCGTGTCGACGACGTGCCCACGGGACATCACGATGACGGTGTCGCAGAGCCCCTCGAGTTCTTTCGCGTCAGACGAGGCGACGATGACCGGGATGCCGGAGGCCGAGACTTCGCGCAGGATGCGGTAGATCTCGGCGCGAGCGCCGACATCCACCCCCTGCGTCGGCTCGTCGGCGATCAGGAGTGTCGGCTCGGAGAGAAGCGCCCTGGCCATGACGACCTTCTGCTGGTTACCACCCGAGAGCGACGAGACGTCTGCATCCATGGATCGAGCCTTGACGGCGAGAGAGTCGAGCGTGTCTCCGACGGTCTGGTTCTCCTGCTTTCGGCTCAGGAACAGTCCCCTACTGAACCGGGACAGGGCGGAGACTGCCGCATTCTCGCGCACGGTCAGGCTCATCATGAGCCCCTCACGGTGCCGATCGGCTGGCATGTACGCGACATCCCGCACCATGCTCTTTGTGGTCAGTCGCATGCCGTTCACGGTCACTGTCCCGGTGAACTGCTCGAGTCCGGCGAGCGCCCTGAGCAACTCGCTTTGGCCGTTGCCAACGACACCTGCAATACCGATGATCTCCCCGCGGCGACCCTGCAGGGTGATGTCGGTGAAGCCGGGGCCACTGAAGCCCTCGATGGAGAGGTTCTGCGCACCGTCACCCTCGTGTTTGGGCGGGAAGGTCGACTCGAGCTGGCGACCGACGATCATCGCGAGCAGTTCACCGTCAGTAATTTCGGAGACGATCTCGGTTCCGCGTACCCTGCCATCGCGCAGCACCGTCACCCGATCGGCGAGTTCGCGCACTTCGGCGAGCCGGTGGGTGATGTAGACGACGGAGGTACCCTCGAGCACGGCAGAGCGCACACGGGCGAAAAGCAGGTCGACGGAGGCCTGGCCGAGTGGTGCTGTCGGTTCATCCAGCACCAGGAGTTTTGGTTTCAGGGCGAACGCCTTGGCGATCTCGAGCAGGTGCTTCTGCGCAACCGAGAGCGACTCGACCCGATCCTTGAGGTGCACGGTCAGGCCAACATCCGCCAGCAGCGCGGTCGCGACGCCGTAGATGTTCCCTCCCTCGAATACCGAGGGAGGCAGGGCGACGAGCAGGTTCTCCTCCACGGTCATGTCCGGCATCACGGCCGGATGCTGGTGCACGACGGCGATGCCGAACTGGGCCGCGAGAGTGGGGGTGAGGGTGGATACCTGGCTTCCCTCGATGGCAATCAAACCCATATCCGGCTGGGCGATGCCGGATGCCACGTTCATCAGCGTCGACTTGCCTGCGCCGTTCTCGCCGAGCAGTGCATGCA
The DNA here is from genome assembly GCF_014645015.1 of Salinibacterium xinjiangense. Classification (GTDB taxonomy): domain Bacteria; phylum Actinomycetota; class Actinomycetes; order Actinomycetales; family Microbacteriaceae; genus Rhodoglobus; species Rhodoglobus xinjiangensis. The sequence continues at coordinate 317,891 of NZ_BMLC01000002.1, read as the reverse complement.
CCTCACCCCGGGCGACTTCGAGCGACACGTCGGTGAGCGCCGCCACCCCGGAGTAGAGCTTGGTTATGCCTGACAGGAGGAGGGTGGGGAGCGTGGTGGGCCCACTGTCAGTCTGAGTTATCACCGGTTGCGCCTTTGCATGTCGTATGTGGTTTATGCAGTCGTCAGGTCGGCCATGACGCGCGTGGCCGACCCGACGACTGTGGTGTTGCTGGCGTACTGTGCTGCTACTTGAGTAGAGCTGCCTGGTCTGCAGGCGACATCTCGGCTGACAGGAAGATGTCTCCCGGCAGGTCACGCTCACACTCGACGGGGTTCGGTGTTCCGCTGACCGAATCCTCGAACGCCGGGGCGTCGAAGGTGGTCGACGACGGCACCACGCCACCGGTTGCAACGGCGACGGCGTACTGCACCGCGAGGCGCACGTTGTCGTTGCCGGTGGCAACCGTCATCAGCTTGAAGTCGGGGTTCGCAGCCTTATTGTCTTCCCAGAAGCAGCCCAGGACGTTTCCGTCAGAGGTTACGAGGGAAGGAATCGAGCGACCACTTTTTTTGAACTCGGGAAGCGCTCCCACGAGTGACGGCCCGAAGTCGGAGACGATGACGTCGATCTTCGGGTTTTTCGCAATTGCAGCCGTGAGCACCTGCTGGGTGAGAGCCGGGTCCCAGTTGGTTGGGTCGAACGGCGTCTCTCCGACAAACACGTACGAGTCGTCGAGAACTGTCTTCATTCCGGCGAGCTCGTCCGCGCCCTGGCTGTTGCCCTTCGGGCCACTCAGGAACAGGATATTGCCACCGTCGGGGAAGTTCGTCTTGATCCAGTTGCCCCAGTTCGCGCCATCGGTGGTGAAGTCAGCACCGATCCACGCGTTGTAGTCGACTCCGTCTTTTCCGCCCGGGTTGACGCGGTAGGGAACGGTGACGACCCCCGCTTCGTATGCGCTGCGAAGTGCAGGAAGCATGGCCTGGCCGGCGTCGGGGAACACGACGAGCGCATCCACTCCCTTCGCGACCATGCCCTGGATGTCTGCAATCGACTTCTGCGTGTCACCCTGGCCATCCGCGTATTCGTAGTTGGTCACACTGGGGCACTTTGCCACTTCGTCAGCACCAGCAGCGGTCGTAATGAGTCTCCAGCTGTTGCCACCGAAGCCGTCGAGCAGGCCCAGGGTGATCTCTTTCGAGCCACACCAGTCTGGTGCGCCAGCAAGCGGCCCACCTTCCGTGCCACCCGTGCTGCCGCTGGTCGAACTGCAGCCTGCCAGCGCGAGCATGACGACGCTAACCGAGAGGGCGAGTGCCGCACCGATTTTGCGATTCTTCATAATTGCTTTTCCTCCTGTTGGTGCACGACGCCTCTGTCGCGCTGTTTCGACGATGGATGCCGAAAGTCGGGTGGGGTTGTTGGTCACGCAACCTGTGCGGGTTGCCTGCGAGAGAATCTCTGTCTCACGGCGGCCCAGTCGATCGTGTACACCGCGACGCCCGCGGCGAGCGCGGCGGCCTGCAGTAGTGTGCGCACGGCGTATGGCACGCCCAGCGCGAGTACGAACTGGTCGAGCTGGCTGAGAAAGAGTGCGGCGACCACGGTGGAGATGGGGAAGCCCCTGCCACCGAGCAGCGAGGTGCCACCCAGCACCACGACGGCCACTGCGGGCAGTAGATAGGAGTTGCCCTGGAACGCGGTCGGTTGCGCGGTGATGCCTGCGAGCAGGATGCCAGCGAGGCAGAAAAGCAGCTGGGCCCATACGTAGGCTGCAGTCTGCTGGAGCTTCACGCGGAGCCCCGCGACCAGTGCGGTGTTCGGGTTCGCGCCCGTCGCCTCGAACCTGCGACCAGACGCTGTGCGCTTGAGCAGCAGAGCGACGACAACGAGGGTACCGATGGCGAAGAACACGGAGTTCGGGATTCCGGCACTCACGCCACCGGCTATTGAGGCGAGCAGGTCGGTCGTGCGCCGAGGGGAACCACCGGAAATACCCAGGACCGCTCCGAAGAGCAGTGCGTTGGTGCCGAGGGTCGCGATGATCGAGTTGAGTCCGAGTCGGCCGACGAGTAGTCCGTTGACCAGGCCGGCTGCGATGGCGAACAGCACGGCCAGGAAGATCGCCGGCACCAGGACGCTGTCGTCACCGTTCGGAACACGACTGACCACGACGATCGCCAGTGATACCGCGCCGGGGATGGAAAGGTCGATTCCGCCCTGCTGTACAACCAGCATCTGACCGAGGCCGACGATCGCCAGCACCGCCGCGAAAGGCAGCATGCCGAGCAGCGCTCCCTGCGAGACACTGGATGGAGCGATGGCTGTGCTCAGAAGGAACAGAGCGATCGTTGAGACGGTCACTGTGACGAAACCCTTGGGCACCGACATGCGTGATCGAGTCACGGCTTTCGAGTCGCGCATCGTTGCGTCTTGCATTCCGTCTCCCACGCTTTGACTCGACTTCGAGTCTCGCTTTAACATCCTTGTTCAGCGTCACTTTACAACAACCCGGAGTGTTCACAATAGGTTTCGGTAACGATTGAACAGTTTAAAGCTAGAAAGACGCGGAATTTTCCTCGGGAAATACACGATCACTGCAATCACGTGATGCAGAAGTGAACACCACGACTCGATACGGCCTCGTCGACGAGGTTTTCGGGCGAGGCCGGTTGAACCATGCCACTGCATCGCGACAGGGCCAGCAGGCCGCGCGACCCTGGCCGTGTAGCGGGGTAGCTACTTGCGCTTTGCCGCAGCCCGCAGTTTTGAGATCTCGTACAGCGTCACGCTCGCCGCGATGCCCGCGTTGAGCGATTCCGTGCTCGACGAGATCGGAATCGACACGACGGCGTCGCAATTCTCCGTCACCAGTCGCGAGAGGCCTTTGCCTTCGCTGCCGACGACAATGAGCACGGGTTCCTTCGCAAGCGCCAGCTGGGGCAGCGAAACGTCGCCATCGCCGTCGAGCCCGAGCACGAAGACGCCCTGCGCCTTGAAGGCCTTGATCGTCTGCGTGAGGTTGGATGCCATGGCCACCGGCGTGCGTGCTGCGGCACCCGCCGAGGTCTTCCACGCCGACGCGGTCAGTCCGACCGAGCGGCGCTGCGGCACGATGACGCCCTGGCCGCCGAACGCTGCAACGGAACGGATGATCGCCCCGAGGTTGCGCGGATCGGTGATGCCATCCAGCGCGACGAAAAGCGGCACCTGTCCGCGAGAGACGACCTTCTCCAGCAGCTCGATCGGATGCGCGTACTCATACGGTGGCACCTTGAGGGCGACGCCCTGGTGAACGGAGTCGAAACCGGCGAGGCGGTCGAGCTCGGGGCGCATCACCTCGAGGATCGGGACTCCGCGCGTGGTGGCGATCTGCAGGATCTCCTTCACGCGGTCGTCGAACTCGATGCGAGCCGCCATGTACAGCGTGGTCACAGGGATCTTCGCCCTGAGTGCCTCGAGCACCGAGTTGCGGCCGGTGACCATCTCGGATTCGTCGCTCGTCTTCGGGCTGCGGCGAGCCTGGGTGCGCTGGGGGGCTGCGCCATCCGGAACCTGCTTCTTGCGACCACCGGCTGCCTCGAACCGGTCGGCTGCGGCCCTGCGCTTGCCCGCGGGGTGGTACGGGCGGTCGACGGCCTTCGGCGTGGGCTTCTTGCCCTCGAGTGCCTGGCGTCCCTGGCCTCCCGATCCGACCTGCGGACCCTTGCGTCCCTTGCGGACGGCACCTGCGCGTGGCTTGTTTCCTGGACTCTTCATGCTAATCAATACTCCAATGGGATCCCGTGGCGCCGTCTTCGACGGTGATGCCCGCAGCGGCAAGTTCATCGCGGATCCGATCGGCCGCTGCGAAGTCTTTGGCCGCGCGTGCGGCATTACGATCGGCGATGAGCGTCTCGACGAGTGAGGTGAGCGCCATCTCGGACGGGCTCGCCCTCGCATCACGCCACTGAGGTGACAGCGGATTGATGCCGAGCACCTCGCTCATCGCGAGCACGGCACCGCGGGCGTCAGCCACCGCGCGAAGATCGCCGTTGTCGAGGGCGGCGTTTCCTGCACGCACCGTCTCATGCAACACGCCAAGAGCCTGCGGCACGGCGAGGTCGTCATCCATCGCCGCAGCGAACTCATCGGGCACGATCTCGACGCCACTGCCAGCGAACCGGGTGGAGTCGAGCCGACGATCGGCGCGCGCGAGAAACACCTCGACACGGTCGAGCGCAGCCTCTGCCTCGACGAGCGAACCGTCGTGATAGTCGATGGTGGACCGGTAGTGCGCCGCGCCGAGGAAGTACCTCACGACGATCGGCGGCGCCTGCTGCAGGAATTCGGCCGCGAAGATGGAGTTGCTGAGCGACTTCGACATCTTCTGGTTGTTAACATTCACGAGCCCGTTGTGCACCCAGTAGGTGGCGAACGCGTCCCCGGCAGCCGTGGACTGCGCGAGCTCGTTCTCGTGATGCGGGAACCGGAGGTCGAGCCCTCCCCCGTGGATGTCGAATGATGCACCGAGGTAGCGCTTCGACATCGCCGAGCACTCGATGTGCCAGCCGGGCCGTCCAGCGCCCCACGGCGACGGCCACGAGGCATCCGCCGGCTCATCGGGCTTGTGGCCCTTCCAGAGCGCGAAGTCCCTGGGGTCGCGCTTGGCGCGGACTTCCGAGTCTGCCGCCGCCACCGTCTCGTCGGGTTTCTGGCGGGTCAGCGAACCGTAGGCCGACCAGCTCGCGGTGTCGAAGTACACGTCGCCGTCTGCCGCATAGGCGTGTCCGTTGTCGATCAGTCGCTGGATGATGTCGCGCATCTCGCTGATCGACGCGGTCGCGCGCGGCTCATACGTCGGAGGCAGGATGCCCAGGGCCGTGTACCCGGCGGTGAACTCCAACTCGAACCGGTACGCGAGAGCCCACCAGGGCTCCTTGCCATCGGCAGAGGCGAGGATCTTGTCGTCGATGTCGGTCACGTTGCGCACGAGTGTCACATCGAAGCCACGGTACGTGAGCCAGCGACGCCAGAGGTCGTAGACGAGTGCCGAGCGCAGGTGGCCGATGTGCGGGCTCGACTGCGCCGTGGGTCCACAGACGTAGATGCCGACCCTGCCCTCAACAAGAGGAACGAAGTCGACCTCGGCCTGCAGCCGTGAATCGTAAACTCGCACTGTCACTGGGTAAGTTTAGCGATCCGAATGCACCAACGCGGTCGCGATGACCGCTACGCCCTCGGAGCGACCGGTGAAACCGAGCCCATCGGTGGTGGTGGCGGCGACGCTGACCGGTGCCCCGACGAGGGCCGTGAGGTGATGTTCGAGTTCGGTGCGCCTCGATCCGAGTCGTGGATGCTTCGCCACGAGTTGCACGGAAACGTTGCCGATCGCGAACCCCGCGCCCGCCACCAGCGCGACAGTTTCGGTGATGAAGACGTCACCGTGGGCGCCAGCGAACCGCGGATCACTCGTACCGAAGCGTCCACCGATGTCCCCGAGCCCCGCGGCCGACAGCAGCGCGTCACAGATGGCGTGGCAGAGGGCATCACCGTCGGAATGCCCCGCGAGCCCCACCTCGTCGGGCCAGTACAACCCCCCGAGCCACAGGGGCTGGGCGGGGTCGTAGGCATGAACATCCATTCCGACGCCCGTACGTATCGCTGTCGAGACGCCGAGCATGTGCCCGGCGCGCTGCAGGTCCCAGGGGGTGGTGATCTTGAACGCCTGCGCGACGCCCTCGACGGTCTCGACCTGGTGGCCGGCCGCTGAGTAGAGCGCGGAATCGTCGGTGTACTCGACGGTTGCTGACGCGTACGCGGCAGCAAGTAGAGCACGCGGGAAACCCTGCGGGGTCTGCACGTGCACGAGTTCGCTGCGGTCGACGGTGTCGAGCACGATCGGCCCATCCACTCGCTTTATCGTGTCGCTGACCGGAAGACTCGGAACGACCCCATTGTTGCTCGCGCGCACGGCACGGGCCACTCGATCGAACGCCTCACCCGGAGTCAACGCCCTCGCCGCGTCGTGCACGAGCACGATGTCGACGTCGTCACCCAGGGCTGCGAGCCCCGCCGCAACCGAGGCCTGGCGGTGCTCCGCGCCGACGACGACGGAAATGGCTCCGGATGCCGCTCCCGCGGCTCGCCGGGCGATCGCCTGCGCGACCACGAGGTGCGATCGCGGCGCGACCACGACGACCTGTGCCGGTTCCACGGACTGGAACACTCCCCCGAGCGCGCGCTCGAGAATCGTGATCCCCTTGAGTTCGACAAACGCCTTCGGCCCACTGACACCCAGCCTGGTTCCGCTGCCTGCAGCGACGACAACAATCCCGATCATGTCATCAGGATGCCAGAACCTCGTCGAGCCCGAGCAATGCCTGCTCTTCCTCGGTGATGATCCACGTTTTCCCGTCACTGGGGGTCGCGGCGCTGTGATGCGCGTACACGACGGCGTCACCGGCCTCGAACCGAAGAGGAGGGTGCTTTCGCCGGGGTAATAGGTCATCGCGGCGATCTTAAGGTTAGGGTCGCCTTACTCCTCTACTGTGCGCCCCAGAAGATAGGCTAAGTGGGTGAAAACTCGCAACCCTCTCGCCCGCGCTGCGGCATCCGTCGTCATCGCCGCCGCCCTGCTCGCGGGCACTGCAGGATGCACCTTCGTCACCCCGCAGGCCACGCTCATCGAGTACAACCCCGGTAACGGCGTCGCGGGCCAGGTCGGATCGGTCGAGCTGCGCAACGTCGTGGCGATCAGCGGCGACGATGGCAAGACCGTCAGCCTGCTCATCACCCTCATCAACTCCGGCACCGATGACGCAACTGTCCAGTTGCAGTTCGAGTCTGGTGGCGAACCCCTCAACGACCTCAAGGCGGTCAAGGCCGGGGAAGCACTGGCGTTCGGCAATAAGGGCGAAGAACAGATTGTCATACCGAACGCGGGCGTGGAACTGGGGGGCCTCATGCCCGTCTACGCGCAGTACGGCGACAACGCGGGGGTGCAGCTGATGGTCCCGGTGCTTGGTGCCGACGGGATCTACGACGGTCTCGGCGCAGATCCCGTCTCCAACTAGCGCCCGGTTCTCCCCGGAATCACGCTGAACGGCTAGCTCTCGAAGCGGTAGCCGAGACCTCTTACTGTCACGAGCATGGTGGGCTCTGACGGCACCTTCTCGATCTTGGATCTGATGCGCTTGATGTGGACGTCCAGTGTCTTCGTGTCGCCGAAGTAGTCTGCTCCCCACACCCGGTCGATCAACTGGCCGCGGGTCAGCACGCGACCCGAGTTGCGCAGCAGCAGTTCGAGCAACTCGAACTCTTTGAGAGGCATCGGGGTCGTGACTCCATCCACGGCCACCGTGTGTCGCTCGATATCCATGCGCACAATCCCCGCCTCCAGCACGGTCTCGCTGTCATCGTCTGTTTCGACGCGACGTCGGAGTACTGCACGGATGCGCGCCAGCAGTTCGCGGGTGGAGTAGGGCTTCGTGACGTAGTCGTCGGCGCCCAGCTCGAGCCCGACGACGATGTCGACCTCGCTGTCTTTCGCTGTCAGCATGATGATCGGCACGCTGGAGCGCGCCCTCAGTTCGCGGCAGACCTCGGTGCCCGGCAGTCCCGGGAGCATGAGGTCGAGCAGCACCAGGTCGGCTCCGGCGCGATCGAATTCCGCGACGGCAGCAAGACCGTCGTCCGCGATCTGGGTTTCGTATCCTTCGCGTTCGAGAAGGTAGGCGAGGGGCTCGCTCAGCGAGGATTCGTCTTCGACAATGAGGATTCGGGTCATTTCTGTGCTCCCTGCGGGATCGGGATTGCTGTGATTGCCTTTGGCAGGCGGATGGTGAAGGTGGAGCCTTTTCCGAGCTGTGACCACACGCGAACGTCGCCGCTGTGATTCTGGGCGACATGTTTGACGATACTGAGGCCGAGACCCGAGCCACCGGTGTTGCGGCTGCGAGCAGGGTCGCCGCGGAAGAACCGTTCGAACACCCTGTCGAGTTCGTCGGCCGGGATACCGGCACCCTGGTCGGTGACCGCGATTTCGATGACATCATCCCGACGGATCACCCCCACTCCCACCCGGGATCTCACCGGGGAGTACTGGATCGCGTTGGCGATGAGGTTGTGGAGCGCAGTAACCAGCAACGCCTCGTCGCCGTAGACGCGCGCGCCGCTCTTTGCTTTTGTCACGAGAAGCACCTCGTGGGATTCCGCCGCGACCCTGTTCTGGTCGATGGCCATGCTCACCACGAGGTCGATGTCGACGAGCTCGGGGCGCGCGAGGGCATCCGTCGCCTGCAATCTCGACAGTTCGATGATCTCCTGGGTGATGCGTGCGAGCCGTTCAGACTCTTTGGTGAGTCGCTTGGCGAACCGTTTGACCTGCTCCGGTTCGCTCGATGCGCTGACCAGGGCTTCGGCCAGCAGTCCGACGGCGCCAATCGGTGTCTTCAGTTCGTGGCTGATGTTGGCGATGAAGTCACGTCGCATCTCGTCCAGGCGGAACGACTCTGTGCGGTCTTCAGCGAGCAGCAGCACGTAACGTGCCCCCAGTCGGGCAACTCGCACGAACAGGAGGAGGCTGGCATCGCCGAACGGCCCGCGGCTGAGGTGCAGTTCCTGGGTGACCGGTTCGCCGTCACGGCGCACCTTGTCGACGATGTCTGAGAGTTGAGGATGCACCAGCTGGCCGTTGGCGACGATGCCGAACGTGAACGCCCCGGGTGACGCTTTCACGACGCCGTTCGAGGGGTCGATGACGGCTGCTGCTGACTCGAGGGCTTCGATCACCTGGTCGACGCCATCCGGAACAGCGGTGCTCGTCACCTCCATGGCAGTCTGGCCCCTGCGGGCTGCTGCGAGCACTATGGCGAAGATACCGACACCGAGGATTACACCGAAAGCCAATGCGACTAGCACCAGCGTCTGGGAGTCCATATCGACTAGATTAGTTACATTGGGCGCGACGCGGTGTCAGTGGCTTCTCAGACCGTTCCACTTCAGGTGATGTTCAGATCCGGAACACCGGCTGTTCACCTCCTACGACCAGTCTGAAACCGATCCGTGCGGGTGAGAGCTGAATTGCACGGGTCTTGCGGGTAACCCCGGCTACAGTCTGAACCGTTCGGGTGTGACCCGTGATGAAGGGACCAGAGTAAACGTGCGCGAAGTATTCCAGCAGGAACTGCGCGAGGTGCAGGATCGCCTCGTCGAGATTTCGACCCTCGTGGCCGTGTCGATCGAGAACGCCACTCGTGCGTTCAATGAGTCCGATGTCTCATTGGCCGAAGCCGTGATCGCCGACGACGACCGGATCGATGAAGCTGCACTGGCACTGGATGAGCTCGCCATCAACATCCTTGCTCGCCAGCAGCCGGTCGCTCGTGACCTCCGCATCGTCGTCAGTGCGCTGCGTGTCAGTGCTTCGCTCGAGCGGATGGGCGACATGTCCGAACACATCGCCCAGCTGGCCCGCTACCGTTTCCCTGACAAGGTCGTTCCGAAGTCGCTGCGTGCAACGTTCGCCGAACTCGGCACACTCGACGTCGCTATCGCTCGCAAGCTGGTCGAGCTCCTGACGTCTGGCGACGTGCGAATCGCGGAGCAGATCCGTAACGATGACGACAGGATCGACGCGCTGCACCTGAGTGTGTTCGACAAGGTGCTCGGTGAAACCTGGAAGGGCGGCGCTGTCGACACCGTGGATGCGACTCTCGCGTCGCGGTATCACGAGCGTTTCGCAGACCACGCCGTCTCTATCGCGAAGAAGATGCAGTATCTCGCGACCGGCGACTGGGTTGCGCCTGAGCTGTAGCTCTCCCCTGACTGAGGTGCTGAGTCAGTAGTTCGCCTGGGTTGTTTATTGCTTCGCTTGACGGCGGCTCCCGGTTGTCGGCGGTTCGGCCCAGCGGTAGCTCAGCCCGTCGATAGCTCAGCCCAGCGGTAGCTTGGCCCGTCGATAGCTCAGCCCGTCGGTAGCTTGGCCCAGCGATAGCTCAGCCCAGCGGTAGCTTGGCCGGTCTGCATCCGGACGACAGCTTCTCGCCCTGCTCTTCCTGCTGCCGTCGCACTGTCCCTCGTGTGTGGGCAGATCCTCTCCCGTGGGCAGATCCTCCCTTCGGGCAGGGTTATCCGGTTTGTTGGAGTGGGCATTTCGAGTGCAGCTGTGTGGGCTGGGCGTGTAGTCCGGGAAGTCCGGGCTGTCCGGGTGGTGGTGTGAGCCAGTAGCTTCCGTCGGGTCGTTTCTGGATGGACCAGTTGTTGGCGTGGAGTTGCATGTGGTGGAACCGGCAGAGGCTGATCCCGTTGACAAGGGTGGTGTTGGTCCCGTTGAAGGGGTCGAGGTGGTGCACTTCGGTGAATTGGGGTGGCCGGTCGCAGTCGCCCCAGGCGCAGCCGTTCCATTGCGCGGTGATAGCAGCGCGTTGTCGGGGGCTGTGGAGCCGTTGGGTGCGTCCTGCGTCGATCGGGGTGTGTCCGTCGAGCAGGATCGGCAGTATTCCGCTGAGGCAGAGGTGTCGTTCGGCGGTGCTGATACTGACCAAGGCAGACTGGCCTTCAAAGTAGGCGAACCCCCGGCTGCTCTGGAGGGCTTCGGCCTGCACGTGCACCCTGACGGCCGGCGACTTCTGCCCGAACATTGCCGTGGCGCCGGCAGCTCGGGTCGCGAGTTGCACGATCTCCACGAGGGTGTCAACGGCGAGCTGGTCGTTGCTGCGGGGGTCATCCAGCATGTCCTGGGCGCGCTGCACCTCGGCTGGGTCGACGAACCGTGGCCCGCCGCGGCGTGGGGACAGGGCGGTGGCAAGAGCGCCGGTGATGATCGCGGCGGATTCCGAATCCAGTAGCGCGTGAAGCCGGGTCATCCCGTCGGCGGTCTCGAACCAGCTCAGGGTGCGCCGGGAGCGGCGGTGTTCTTCCAGGTCTGCCACCGAGTCCGTGTCCAGTCGTGCGCGGGCAAGACGGGCGGCTTTGGCGATGTCTTCGGGCGTGGCGGTGCCGGCGCAGGAGACCAGGACCGTGGCGACCTCCCGCAGGTCGCTACTGGAGACCGCAGCGGAGGGCTCGCCGATACCCGTGGCGATTGCGGCCGCGCTGGCCACCGACAGCTCCCCGCACGACACCGCCTCGGCGACCGTCGACAACCACACCGAACCGCCACCCTGCACCGCGTCGAGGGCTTTACCGGCAGCCGTCAGCGCGCGGGCCTCGGAGGCGGTGGCTCCGGTCAGTTTCTGGATCAACTTCTCCGCCGAAGATTCCCCCGCACGCGCCGCGAGCCCCTGCTGGCCGAGAGCACGATCTGAGCGTCGCGCGATCTCCGCCGCCACGACCGCAGCCCGGGCATCCAACCGCCTAAGCGCCAACCCGAGCTCACCCTGAATAGCAAGCAACGCATCATCGGCCAGAGACCCCACTCCGACCACCGACGGCAACACCATGATCGTGTCGTCAGAAGATGAATTTCGGGCCATGGTCAACGTTCGCAGAATTCGAACAGAGTTACTACAGTGCAGCCCTAATTGAATAATAGAAATCGAAACTAAATACGACCATAAACTGCGTTGCATTCAAACAACACCCTGCCACCAATGCCTCGGCGTTGTCGGTGGCGGCCCTCGCGCTGATCCTGTTGCCGGGGCCGAGCGTGCTGTTCGTCATCGGCAGGTCGATGTCCCTCGGGCGAAAAGGCGGGGTGCTGAGCGTCGCCGACAATGCGCTCAGCACGCTGCCGGCCATCACTGCGATCTCGCTGGGCGTCGGGGCGATCGTCGCCGAATCTGTGGTGGTGTTCACAGTCATCACGTTCGTGGGAGCCGCCTACCTCGTTTACCTCGGCGTGCAGGCGATTCGCCACCGTGGCGATCACACAAGGCCTGCTGCCACCGTTTCGAAGCGGCCGTCGGTTCTGAGGCTTCTGCTCGAGGGTTTCTTCGTAGGGGTGTCGAACCCGAAGACGATCGTGTTTTTCTTGGTGATCCTGTCGCAGTTGGTCAGCTATCGCACCGGAGCCATCCCGCTGCAGATGGCGATTCTCGGCCTCATCTTCTTCGCGATAGTTATCGTCGTGGACAGCATGTGGGCTCTTGCCGCGGGAACCGCGCGTGCCTGGTTCGCGCGTAAGCCCCCACGCCAGTCACACATCAGTGTTGGCGGGGGCGTCATGATGATCGGGCTCGGCGGCGCGCTGGCACTTACCGGCAGCAAGACCTGACCGACGGCACGTCAGGAAAACAGTTGCGCCAGCGCGCTGCAACCCGCAGGCTGCCAAACCTGTGCCAACAGGCACAACCGTCACTCACGGTCGCTGTGTTCGCAATGCCGTCATCGACGCCATCGCTGCTCAACCGTGACGAGATGATGGATCGGGTCGTGCGGCAGGTGGGTGAGCCAAAGGGCGCCATCTCGGCGCGCTTCGGTGAGCTCTGGCTGATCCCCGGATCGATGGGCACGGCGTCGTACGTGGCGGAGGGGCTCGGGAATCCGGTCGCCGTGCACTCGTCGCCGCACGGTGCCGGTTGCGAGTACTCGCGGTCGGTGGCCCGGAAGACGTTCACGGCTTCCGACCTCCGCACGGCGATGGAGGGCATCGAGCACCGCGATACCGACTCGTTCATCGACGAGATTCCTGCGGCGTACAAGCCGATCGACCAGGTGATGGCGGATGCCGAATCCCTCGTCAGGGTGCGGCACACGCTGAGGCGGCTCGTGTCCGTAAAGGGCGACTGGGGATACGCCGTCTGCCGCACAGAACTCTCTGTGCGGCAGACGCGCGGGGGCGAAGTGGAGCACACTGTCTGACATGCAGAAGATCTCACTGGCGGCGCTGGCGCGCCACGAATTAGCCCACGCGCTTGGCGCCTCGAACGGGCGCAGCGCAAAGACAGTCTTTGGAGGGCACGAGCATCAGCTTCGACAGACTCTGATCGCGCTGCGGGCAGGCGAGGGCATGTCGGAGCATGAGAACCCGGGCGAGGCGACCATTCAGGTTCTCCTGGGACGAGTGCTGTTGCGGGCGGGCGAGGTGACCTGGAACGGATCACCGGGCGACCTGATGATCGTGCCAGACCGAATGCATTCCCTCGATTCGGTTGAGGATTCGGTAATCCTGCTGACGGTCGTGAAGAAGCTGTGACGTGACCCTCCGCGGTCGCGGTCATCGGTTCTGGCCTCGTGAGTCGTAACCGTGGCGTTGACGCTGCTCGGGCAAGAGCGTCTCGGTCATCTCAGCCACGGTGCATCCTTCACTTCGCGCATCGCCGTCGAATCGTTCTCGCAGCTCAGAACGAGCCGTGATCGTCGTCGTCGTCGTCGAAGTACACCCACGGTGTGCTGACGTAGTCATCCGGCGCTACTTGCCTCACGGTATCGCCGAGCAGGAGGTACGGTCCGCGAAACGAGGCGCCCGACTCGACGCTCGATTCCCTGATGGACCTGAGCCAGCGCTTGTCGCACCCCATGATCTCTGCTGGTCCCGGTCGTTCGAGAGTCAGCACGAGGGTGGAGTCGGTGAAATCCATCGTCAGGCAGCGCAGCGTGTCGGCAAAGGTTGACACATCATCGGCATACGGTTCGGCGTCGACGTCGAGCGGCATCAGGATGGGCAGCGGGCAGGAGTGCTCGTCGAGCACCATGATCCAGACCTGTCGACGAAGCGCCGTCTCGAGCATGACCTGCAGGTGAGGGATCAACTCGCGATCGGTGGGGAGGGGAATCGTGCGGATGTCGTCGTAGCGGGGTCTGGTCATGGAGATATGGTTGCGCCAGATACCGACGCTGGCGTTGTGGCGCTTCAGGTTGGGGAGAGAGCCTCCCCGTCTCGTTCTGTGGATAAGACGCGGAGAGGATCTCGCCTAGCTCGCGAAGTTCTGCGCCCCTGATCTCCAGAGCAGAAGCGTTTCCAGTCTCGCTCGGAAAGGAACGCCGCCAGCTCATCGGTCGCCGATAGGTTTGCCATGCGGTCAACGAAGCGGGCCGACTGTGTGCCGCAGTGGACTCGTGCACGTGCCACCCCCGCGCAGCGTCCACAAGGACTGGAAAAGTGTGGCCGCAGGGTGTGAACTGGAGTTCACACAAGGGAGACCGAATGTCTGACGCAGGTAAAGAGTTCGACGACACTGGCGTCATCGAGGCGCAGGGCCCGGACGTTGAAGTAAGCAGCGACACCCCCGCGCCGAGTGCCGGGCTGGATCCTGCCCAGGCGTACCTCGACGACCAGGTGCGCTCAGTGCGTTCAGCCGAAGAGGGTCAGCGCGAGGCGCCCGATACGGAGTAGGGCGGAGCAGCGCGGTTGCGGTTCCGGCGGCAGTCTGCGGGCTGTGGATCTACCTGAACGTGATCACCGGCAAGTGACCAGAGCCCGTTTACGCTCAGTCCCCACCGCCACCATCGCTGGAACCACCATGATCGCCGAAACCGCCACGGCGGTTCGCCGGCCCACCGGAGTCTCCGACGTTGAACGAGAAACCGCTCGCCGGTTCGAGCAGCGCACTGACCGTGAACCGGCCCGAGGTCACTTCTTGGCGCCCTGGGCTGCGACCGCGGCGGCGCCGGCTGCAGCAGCCTCGGGGTCGAGGTACTTTGCGGGGCCGGTGGGCATGAAGTCGTCGTTGAGTTCATAGACCAGCGGAATGCCGGTGGGGATGTTGAGCTCGGCGATGGCGTCATCCGAGATGCCGTCGAGGTGCTTCACCAGCGCGCGCAGCGAGTTGCCGTGGGCCGTGACGAGCACGGTCCTGCCCGCGGCGAGGTCGGGGACGATATCGGATTGCCAGTAAGGCAACATCCGGTCGATGACGAGCTTGAGGCTCTCGGTGCGCGGGATCTCGCCGTCGATTCCGACATAGCGCTCGTCGTGCACCTGGCTGTACTCGGCATCATCGTCGAGCACGGGCGGCGGCACGTCGAAGCTGCGGCGCCATTCCTTGAACTTCTCCGGGCCGAACTTCTCGAGCGTCTCGGCCTTGTCGAGCCCCTGCAGCGCACCGTAGTGGCGCTCGTTGAGGCGCCACGTGCGCTTCACCGGCAGCCAGGCGCGGCCCGCAGCATCCAGCGCGATGTTCGCGGTATCGATCGCGCGGGTGAGCAGGCTCGTGTACGACACATCAGGCTTCAGCCCCGACGCCGCCAGCAGGTCGCCAGCCCTCGTCGCCTCGGCAACGCCCTGCTCGCTGAGAAGCACATCGACCCAGCCCGTGAACAGGTTCTTCTGGTTCCAGTCTGAATTGCCATGGCGGAGAAGGATGAGGGTGTGCGTCATGGGTATCAGCGTACCGACGAGCGCTCGCGTGGGCGGTTAGGCGTGGCGGGGTTACGGGAGAATAGGCCCATGCCCATCGGCCAGGTCACGCGCGGCACCACCGGCACCAACCGCCTGAGACGCGTCGACCGGTGGATAGCGCAGCTGTCGCCACTGCGGCTCGCGAGCGTGCCGCTGGTGGTCGACCTCGGCTACGGGGCATCCGCCACCACATCCCTGGAACTGCACCAGCGGCTGGCGCGCGTGCGAGCCAACGTGGAGGTCGTCGGCATCGAGATCTCGCAGGAACGCGTGACCGAGGCAAGTAAGAGCGCGCGCCCCGGAGTCAGCTTCAGACTGGGCGGCTTCGAGATTCCGGGCGAGCGGCCCGCGGTCATCCGGGCCCTCAATGTGCTGCGGCAATACGACGAGTCGCAGGTGCTCGCCAACTGGCAGCGCATGGTCGACCGTCTGCAGCCGGGCGGTGTGCTCGTCGAGGGCACCTGCAACGAGGTCGGCAGGGTTGCCAGCTGGGTGGATGTCACCACCGACGGCCCCCGGAGCCTCACTGTGAGCCTGCGCCTCGCCGATCTGTCCGCTCCAGGTGCCAGCGGGCCGTCGATCGTCGCCGAACGGCTGCCGAAGGTACTCATTCATCGCAACGTTCCCGGGGAATCCGTGCACCGCTACCTCGCCGACCTCGACCGCTGGTGGCAGGTGCATGCGCCGCTCGGGGTGTACGGGCCATCGCAGCGGTGGACTGCTGTGGCGGCATCCATGAAGCAGGATTGGCCGATTCTCGGCACGAAAGCACGGTGGCGACTCGGCGAGCTGACCGTGGACTGGCACGCGGTGGCGCCGCGCGGCTTCGAGTGGTGAGCACGCTGGATAACGGCCGTCGGTCTTCCCACGTGACCCTGCTACACCTCGGGCAGCAGCGCCCGCGCCTCCTCGATCGGCATTCCCGTACCCACCAGCAGGTCGACGGCCAGCGGCCGCAACATCAGCACCATCGCCTGGTCTGTGACATGGCCGTCGGGAACGATGATGGATGGATCGAGCTGGCGGGCGGCATCCGTCAGCAATGATCGCGCGGCACCCGACACCTGGGGGTCGTCGGCCTCCTCCCCGATCAGGCGCAACCCTGTGGCGAGTCGCGCCACGATCTCGGCGAGTGCTGGCCGCTTCACGCCGTCGCGCACGAGAAACTCTGCTCGCCTCGCGAGGGTGCGCAGGTGCCGTGACGCGAGTTCCGCCGCCGCCAGGAAGCGCACGTCGCGATGCAGTTCCGGCAGCCGTGCGCGCAGGAACGGCGAGATCTTCGCGACCGCAATGGCGCTCTCGAGCGAGGTAGTCCACGCATCGATGTGCGGCTGGGTTCGGCGCAGCCGGGTGAGGCCCAGCTCGCCCGCGGCCTCATCCGCATCCCGCAGGCAGTCGACGACGGATGCGGTGCCCTCGCCGACGGCTGCGAACAGCCGCCGCCGCTCGCGGGAGGCGTCGCGGTTCGGGTTCCGCGGGATCAGCGCGGTGGCGAGCAACGCCACCACACCGGCGACGATCGCGTCGAGGCTGCGGGTAAACGCCATGCCGCTCGGGTCAGGAACGATCACCACGATCCCCGATTGCACGGCGGCCGCGACGGCGAAGGCCGGATTCGGCGAGAACGCGCGGGAGACCAGCAGCACCACGAACAGCACGAGTGCGATCTGCCAGACGCCCTTGCCGACCACGAGCACCATCAGTCCGCTCAGCGTGATGCCGATCGTGACACCGAGGGCGTTGTCGAATACGCGCCGAGGCCGCGCATCCCGCGTCAGCCCAAGCGAGGTAATGGTCACGGTTACAGCGATGAACGGTGTCGGATGCCCCAGCACGAAGTGCGCGATCGAGTACGAGGCGACAGCCGCTGCGACGATCTGCATGACCGCGGGCAACGATTCCGTGGCACGTCGCACCGCGGACCGGAGCATGACCCGCACATGGACCCGACGAGCGAGTCGACGAAGTGGGGCGGAGTCGCTCAACGCCGCACGGCACCGAGTCGAGGAAGGCGAGGAACGTTCGCCGCGGCGCCCGCGTCCGGCGGCACTATCACTTCCTGCGCAGCAGCGATGAATGTGTCGTCGGCCTTGACGACCAGGTCTGCAGCGGGGTCGACGCTGCGTTTGACGACGGCGAGGGCGATCGGCCCCAACTCGAAGTGCAGCGCGGCCGAGGTGACACGGCCGACCTCGGCGTCGCCGAAGAGAACGGGCGAGCCAGCGACAGCGTGCACGCCCTCAGAACCGTCGAGATGCAGCATCACGAGCCGACGCGGCGGATGCCCGAGATTGTGCACTTTTGCGATCGTCTCCTGGCCGCGGTAGCAGCCCTTTGACAGGTGCACGGCCGAACGCAGCCAGTCAAGCTCGTGCGGGATCGACTTCTCGTCGCCCTCCGTTGCGAGCCGCGGACGCCACGCGGCAACGCGCAGAGCCTCGAGTGCGAGGGATCCCGCTGCCGGGAACGCGCTGAGGTCGGCGTCGCGCACGACCACCACCTCGCTGTAGGTCCAGGGCGCATCCGGCCTCGATGCCGCATAGGTATGGCCGGGCCCATCCAGCCAGGGATCTCGCCAGGTGACCACGGCGGGCAGGTCTGGCGAGCCGAGGGTGCCGACCGTGTCGAAGTCTGCAGAGCGGTCGACGACCTCGACGCGCAGCATGAAGCGCATACGGTCGAGCCACGCCGTCAGGGTCGGGCCTTCGGCTGCGTCGACGAGAAGCCAGGCGGTCTCGCCGTCATCCACCAGCCGGATGGCCTGCTCGAGTCGGCCGGAGGGGTCGAGCAGCAACGTCTCGGCCGATTCGCCCGGGACCAGCCGTGCGACGGACTGCGAGGTGAGCGAGTCGAGCCAGGTGAGCCGGTCCGGCCCGGTGATGGTGATGACCGCGCGGTCGGACAGGTCGACGATGGCCTCGCCGTTCGCCAGTGCCCTCTGCTCGCCGAGCGGGTTGCCGTAGTGCTGCGGAGGGTCGCCCACGGCTCCGGGCCGGGCGCTGAAATTACTCGACACGGGAGAGCCGTCCTGACGCGTGGGTGCGCAGATCCTGGCCGAGGGCGGCGATATCCCACGCCCAGAGCAGGTGATTGTCGACAAGGCCGTAGAGTCTCGTCGCGGCCGCGTACTCCTTAGCACTGGCGGTGCGCATGACGGCGTCGGTGGCGAGGTCGATGCGCGGCCCGCTTGCGCGACCCAGGTAGAACTCGTTGACGCCTCCCGGATGCACGATCGAAACCTCGATCTCGAAGCTGCCGTCTGAGCGGCGCAGGGTCTCGACCGAGCGGGCCGTCGTGAAGGGTCGTGAACCGATCCCGGGTAGCAGCCCCGGCCCGGGGTCGCCCTCGAGTGCGGGCCTGGTCAGCTTCCAGTAGCCGGTTTCGGTGACGTGCGGTGTGCGACCCTCATCCAGCAGCCAGGTGTACGAGTTGTAGTTCAGGTGCGGCAGCCCGTCGTGGGTGAAGCTCAGCCGCTGGCCGAACTCGAGGGAGCGCGTCTCGTCGCCGACCTTGTAGTCGACGATGCCGGTGCCTTCCCACAGCCCGATGAGCCACGAGATCGGTGCGAGTTCTGCCGGGTTGGTGGCATCCAGTTCAATCACTGTGCCTCCCTTTCAGCTCAGCGCTGGCCGCGGAACAGGTTGAAGAGCACGACGACCGAGACGAAACCGATCGACAGCGTCGCCAGCACAAGGAGGCCGACGAAGAAGAGTTCCAGTGCGAGCAGCATCTTATTATCCTATCCAAAGAGCAGGGTCACACCCGTCGCCCCGGCGAGGATGACGACGCTCACACCGATGCTCGCCATCGCGCGCATCACGAACCCCTCGGGACGCCTCGTCGCCAGTTGGAGCGCGAAGGTCGCGATCACCGCCGCTGCCGCCACAACTCCGAGCCAGGTGAAGTACTCCTCGCGGGGCGAGACGACCCCGGTCACGATGGATCCGGCGAGCGCAATGAGCCACACCGGGATCACGCTTGCTGCCTGCCACCTCATATCTGCCATGGTATTCGATGGCCCGATAGACTGTCCCCACCACTTTGGAGGCACGTTGGCGCAGCTGTTGATTTTGACCTCTGTGGTCGACGCTGAAGTCCTTCCTGCACTGGGGCTGCTGAGCCATACCGTCCGGCAGATTCCGGCATCCCCGGCGTCGCTGATCTCGGCGCCCAGTTGCGACCTCATTTTCGTGGATGCCCGCCAGGACCTGGCGAGCGCAAAGTCGTTGTGCAAGATCCTCACGACCACGGGGGTCAACGTTCCCCTGATTCTCATCCTCACCGAGGGCGGGCTGACCGCGGTCTCGGCTGACTGGGGGGTGGACGACGTGATCCTCGTCTCCGCAGGCCCCGCTGAGGCCGATGCGCGCATCCGGCTCGCTCTCGGCCGCCAGGCGCAGAGCGCTGGTTCATCGAAGATCCAGGCGTCCGGTGTCGTCATCGACGAGGCGTCGTACTCGGCGAAGGTGCATGGCCGCCCGCTCGACCTCACCTTCAAGGAGTTCGAGCTGCTGCGGTTTCTCGCCACCCACCCATCACGGGTGTTCACGCGCGAGCAGTTACTCAGCGAGGTGTGGGGCTACGACTACTTCGGCGGAACCCGCACTGTCGATGTGCACGTGAGGCGACTGCGGGCGAAGCTCGGCGACCTCGAGTCGCTCATCGGCACCGTGCGCAACGTCGGATACCGCTTCAACGTCTATGACGATGACAATGAGCGACCCGCTCTCGCCAACGCGCAGTAACCCGGCGCTTCTCGGCCTCATCGAGCGCGCTCGCGCTGCCGATGGCTCTCCCCCGTTCTCGGATGGGGCGCTCGTCGAACTGTCGCAGGGCACGGCGACCCTGCAGCGGCTGGGTGACGCGGCCGCGATCGTCACTGCCGACTCCGTCGAGTTCGTCGTGGATCCGGATGCCCGCCGCCGAGGGCTCGGAACCCGCATGCTCGAGCACCTCACTTCACATGCCCCTGGGCAATTGCTGTTCTGGTCGCACGGCGACCACCCCGGCGCGCGGGCCCTCGCCGCGAGTCACGGGCTCGAGCCAGTGCGCGAGCTTCTGCACCTCGAGGCCGAGGTACCTGCAGGCGTTCCCGCAGACCCCGGAGTCAGCCAGATCCGGCTGCCGGAGGAGGCTGACGCGTGGCTCGAGCTCAACGCGCGAGCCTTTGCCGGGCATCCTGAGCAGGGCAGGGTGACCCGCGCCGACCTCGACACGACCATAGCCGAGCCGTGGTTCGACGCCGCAGACTTCCTGGTGCTGCGCGACGGATCATCGATCATCGGATTCTGCTGGCTCAAGGTCGAGGAGGGCCCTCCCGGTCGGCGCGAGGGCGAGTTCTATGTGGTCGGCGTGGATCCGGGGCGGCAGGGTGAGCGGCTCGGGCGGCGGCTTGTGGAGGCCGGTCTGGCGCGGCTGGCCGGGCGCGGCATCCGCACGGCGCACCTCTACGTGGAGGGTGACAACGCGCCCGCGCTCAGGCTCTATCGCGGCTTGGGATTCACGAACCGGTCGGTCGACATCCAGTACCGCTCGGCGCCGCGACTCTGAACCAGTGCGGGCCTCGGCTTAATCCGACGTTCACGAGTGAATGACAGCGCGAGTGAGTGACAGTATGAGTGGATGGACAGTTCCAACAGCCTCACCGATGCCGCAGACGCGACAGACTCGCTCGACGAGTACGACCTCGACGAGTCGTCGAGTGTCGATGACGGAACCCTGGAGCCAGACCGCTTCCTCGACCGCGAACTGAGCTGGCTCGCCTTCAACCAGCGCGTGCTCGAACTCGCCGAAGATCCCGCGCTCCCCCTGCTGGAACGCGCCAACTTCCTCGCCATCTTCGCGAGCAACCTCGACGAATTCTTCATGGTGCGCGTCGCAGGGCTGAAGCGGCGCATCCTGACCGGGCTCGCCGTGCCGACCAACGTGGGACGCGCGCCCGCCGAGGTGCTGGAACTGGTCAGCGCGAAAGCGCACGAACTGCAGGAACGTCACGCGCAGGCGTTCCGCACGCTGGTCAAGCCCGCCCTCGATGCCGCAGACATCCACATCGAGACCTGGGCCGACCTCGGAGCTGCTGACCGTATCCGCATCGACGAGATCTTCTCGACCCAGATCTTCCCCGTGCTGATGCCGCTGGCCGTCGACCCGGCACATCCATTCCCCTATATCTCCGGGTTATCGCTCAACCTGTCGATCCGGGTGCGCAGCCCCAAGAACCGTAAGGAAGAATTCGCACGCCTGAAGGTGCCGCAGAACCTGCCCAGGTTCGTTCAGCTTCCCGACGACAAGAGCGGCCTGCTCAGGTTCATCCCGCTCGAAGACCTCATCTCGAACCATCTCGGTGACCTGTTCCCCGGCATGGAGATCCTCGAGCACCACGAGTTCCGCGTCACCCGCAACGAAGACCTCGAGGTGGATGAAGACGAGTCGGATAACCTCCTCAAGGCTCTCGAGAAGCAGATCCTGAACCGCCGCTTCGGCCCCCCGATCAGGCTCGAGATCACCGACGACATGGATGAGGTCACACTCGGCCTCCTGATGAGCGAGCTCGACATCACCGAGCAGGAGGTCTACCGCCTCCCGGCTCCCCTCGACCTCGGAGGCCTGTTCCAGCTCACCAAGATCGATGAGCCCAAGCTCAAATACCCGCGCCACGTGCCGACCACCGCCGTCGCGCTGCTGCCGAGTGAACCGAACGCCACGCCCAACATCTTCGCCTCGATCGCCAAGCAGGACATCCTGCTGCATCATCCCTACGAATCGTTCTCGACGAGCGTGCAGGCGTTCCTGGAGCAGGCGGCGGCCGACCCGAACGTGCTGGCCATCAAGCAGACGCTATACCGCACGAGCGGTGACAGCCCCATCGTCGAGGCCCTCATCGCCGCAGCCGAGGCCGGCAAGGCCGTGCTCGCGCTCGTCGAGATCAAGGCCCGGTTCGACGAGACCGCCAACATCAACTGGGCCCGCAAGCTCGAGAAAGCCGGCGTGCACGTCGTCTACGGTCTGGTCGGGCTGAAGACCCACTGCAAGCTCGCGCTCGTGGTGCGCCAGGAGAACGGCGTGCTGCGCAGCTACAGCCACATCGGCACGGGAAACTACAATCCCAAAACGAGCCGCATCTATGAGGATCTCGGCCTCCTCACCGCGAGCAACACCGTCGGCAAAGACCTGACACGGCTGTTCAACGAGCTATCCGGTTACGCCATCGAGAAGAAGTTCAAGAGGCTGCTCGTGGCCCCGCTTCACCTCCGGAAAGGGCTGCTCAAGCTCATCCAGACCGAGACCGAGAATGCGAAGGCCGGGCGTGCGTCCGGCATCCGGATCAAACTCAACTCGATCGTGGACGAGGCCATCATCGACGCGCTCTACCGTGCCAGCAATGCCGGCGTGCCTGTGGAGCTCGTGGTGCGTGGCATCTGCTCGATCAGGCCGGGCGTCGAAGGCCTGAGCGAGAACATCAGGATTCGCTCGGTGCTCGGGCGCTACCTCGAGCACGCGCGCATCTTCTCGTTCCACAACAACGGAGACCCGCAGGTCTACATCGGCAGCTCCGACATGATGCACCGCAATCTCGACCGCAGGGTGGAGGCCCTCGTACGACTCACGAGCCCGGCCCACCTTGCCGAACTCGAGCAGCAGTTCGACCTCGCGCTGTCTGACGAGACCTCATCGTGGTGGCTGGAATCCGACGGGTCATGGACACGCCACCACCTCGCAGCAGACGGTAGCCGCCTCCAGGACCTGCAGAACGTGCTGATGAAGCAGGTTTCCCAGCGCAAGCGCAGCAGCAGTCGGTGAGCATGCCAGTACCGCCCGTGCTCACGGCAGGCGCCGTGTGCTGGCGCATCGTCGACGGCAGGGCCAGGGTCCTGGTCGTCTACCGGGCCACCCACTCCGACTACTCGTTGCCCAAGGGCAAGCTCGACCCCGGTGAGACGCTGCCGGAGACGGCCGTGCGCGAGATCCGGGAAGAGACCGGGCTGGGGGTCACTCTCGGGCCACCGCTCGGAACCATCGCATACACGCTGCCGGGCGGTCGCGACAAGGTCGTGTACTACTGGGCTGCAGAAGTGGATGACCACGCCCTCGAGCTCGCGAGATTCCAGCCCAACGAAGAGATCGCCGCGCTCGAGTGGCTGCCCGTGGCGAAGGCCCGCAAGAAGCTGACCTATCCGCACGACCTCGACGTGCTCGACCGTTTCGAGAAACTGCTCGACGCCGACTGCGTGCGCACCTTCGCGATCATCGCCCTCCGCCACGGCAAAGCCGTGTCGCCGTCGACGTGGGACGGTCCGGATGCCACCAGGCCGCTCATGCACCGAGGCAGCGACCAGGCCGCCGGCATCGCCAACGGCATCGCCGCATTCGGTCCGGGGAAGATCATCAGCAGCACGGCCGCCCGGTGTCTTGCAACAGTCGCACCGCTCGCGGCCCTCACCGGGCTCGAGGTCAAAGCGAGCGACAGGATCAGCCAGGATGCGCTCGAGAACGGTACGTCAGACCTGCCGTCGGTCGCCGCCCGCCGGCTCAAAAAACGCGTGACCGCGGTGCTGTGCAGCCACGGTCCGGTGCTCCCGAGGCTCATCGCCCAGGTTGCCCGGCATTCCGGTACGGCGATGGATGAGGCCCTGCGGTCCGCGTCGTCGCTCGACACCGGCGACTTCACCGTGCTGCATCTTTCACACACCAATAAGGCTGCAGGCATCGTTGCGGTTGAGACACACACCCCAGCGTGACCGCGCGTTGTTTGACGAGCGTTAACCTCCAGTTCACCTTAGGTGTCGATCTCGGTTAATCGCTGCGCATAGATTCTTCCCTTGGGTCGCACCGGCCCACACCCTGTAATCCCAGCGAAACCTCCTGAAAGGGACACAACTTTGAACTCTGTACTCTCCCGGTACAAGCGCCTCGCCTCCATCGGCGCGATAGCCGTCGCAGGAACGATCCTTCTCTCCTCGTGTGCAGCAAACGAGGCTGGCACCACTGACCCCAGTGCCGCAGCGAGTGACCTCGCCGGCACGATCGACGGGTCTGGCGCATCGTCGCAGGGCTCGGCACAGGAGGCGTGGGTTGCCGCGTTCCAGACCGAGAACCCCGACGTCACCATCAACTATGACCCCTCCGGATCAGGTGCGGGCCGCGAGGCGTTCATCTCCGGTGGCGTCAGCTTCGCTGGAACCGACTCGGCCCTGAAGCAGGACGAGATCGACGGTGGCTTCGCTGCCTGCGTTCCCGACACCGGCTACATCCAGGTTCCCGCATACATCTCTCCGATCGCCGTGATCTTCAACGTCGAGGGTGTTGACGCACTCAACCTCGACGCACCGACCATCGCCGGCATCTTCAAGGGCACCATCACCACGTGGAACGACCCGGCAATCGCCGCGCTGAACGCCGACGCCACGCTGCCGTCAGCACCGATCACCGCGGTGCACCGCTCAGACGACTCGGGCACCACCAAGAACTTCACGGACTACCTGAACAAGGTCGCCCCGGAGATCTGGGACGCCCCCGCCGCTGACCCCTTCCCTTACCAGGTGGGCGAAGCAGCACAGGGCACCTCGGGTGTCGTTGACGCCGTCACAAACGGAACCAACACCATCGGTTACGCCGACGCATCCAAGGCCGGCGACCTCGGCGTTGCCGCTATCAAGGTCGGCGACGAGTTCGTCGACTACAGCCCGGAGGCAGCAGCCGCCGTCGTCGCAGGGTCGCCTGCCGGTGACACCGCGAGCGACACCGACCTCGTGATCAGCCTCGACCGCAAAACGACCGACCCGACGCACTACCCGCTCGTCCTGGTGAGCTACATCATCACCTGCACCGAATTCGTCGATGCCGAGGTCGCGCCCGTCGTCAAGGCGTACGTGCAGTACATCACCAGCGATGCTGGCCAGTCCGAAGCTGCCAGCTCAGCCGGCGCAGCACCGCTGTCCACTGACCTGTCAGCCAAGGTCGCAACCGCCCTCGAGAGCATCAAGTAACACCGTTCCTCCCCGTTTGTCGGGCTGCGGCAAGAGTGCACATTGCACCCCTTGCCGCAGCCCGACAGACTTAAGCAGCATCACAACCCTCCCCGCCCGGCACGGTCCCGCAGGAAGACAGGAATGACGACCACCTCGACGCGCAAGCCGAGATCCACGCTCCGCCCCGCAGACCGCATATTCGCCGGCAGTACGGTCATCGCCGGCAGTCTCATCCTCGCCGCCCTCGCCGCCGTTGCGGTCTTCCTGATCGCTGAATCGATTCCGGCCCTGATCGTCGACCCGGCCGAGTTGAAGGGCGCACCATCCAGCTTCTGGGCCTACGTCGGGCCGCTGGCTTTCGGCACGGTCTGGGCAGCGTTCCTCGCCCTCGTGATGGCACTTCCCATCTCCATCGGAATCGCGCTGTTCATCTCGCACTTCGCCCCGCGCCGCATCGCGCAGGGTCTCGGTTACATCATCGACCTGCTGGCCGCTGTGCCGTCCGTCGTCTTCGGCCTGTGGGGTATCAAGGTGCTCGCCCCGGCGGTCACACCCCTTTACGGCTGGCTGGTGCAGAACCTCGGCTTCCTTCCCTTCTTCGCGGGGGGCGTCTCGGGCACGGGTCGCACGATCCTCACCGTGGCCATCGTGCTCGCCGTCATGATAATCCCGATCATCACGGCCGTCACCCGTGAGGTCTTCCTGCAGACGCCACGGCTGCACGAGGAGGCGGCGCTCGCCCTTGGCGCCACCCGCTGGGAGATGATCCAGATGGCGGTGATCCCCTTCGGTCGCCCCGGCATGATCTCGGCTGCGATGCTGGGCCTCGGCCGTGCACTCGGAGAGACGATGGTCGTCGCCATGGTGCTCTCGCCAGCACTCGTCATCAACTTCGTGCTCACGGGCTCACAGAACCCCTCCACCATCGCCGGGAATATCGCGCTCAACTTCCCCGAGGCCAACGGTGTCGACGTCAACGCACTCATCGCGACCGGAATGATCCTGTTCGTGATCACGCTGGTGATCAACTCGATAGCCCGCATCGTCATCAACCGCCGCAAGGCATTCTCGGGAGCAAACTGATGACCGCCGCGGCGCAGTCCACCGGAATTGTGAACTCCCTCACCACCGGCCGACTCCCCCGGTGGGCGACCTGGGTGATCCTCCTCGGCAGCTGGGCGATCATGGGTGTGATCTTCGCGCTCATCGCCGCAGGCTCCGGCACCGAGTTCAACATCAGCGCAGCACTGCTTCTGGGATTGTTCCTGTTCATCGTACTGATCTTCGTTTTTGCCTACCTCGTCGAAGGCCTTCGTCAGGCCAAAGACCGTCTGGTCACAGCTCTCGTGGTCAGCGCCTTCCTGATCGCGCTGATTCCGCTCATCTCGCTGCTGTTCACCGTCGTCTCCAATGGTCTGCCGAGGTTCGATCCTGGCTTCTTCGGTCAGTCGATGCGTAACGTCGTCGGTGAGGGCGGTGGTGCGCTGCACGCCATCACCGGGACGCTGCTCATCACCGGGATGGCCACGCTCATCTCCGTACCTGTCGGGCTGCTGACCGCGATCTATCTCGTCGAGTACGGCCGGGGAGCGTTAGCGAGAGCGATCACGTTTTTCGTGGACGTCATGACAGGCATCCCCTCGATCGTTGCCGGTCTTTTCGCGTTCGCCTTCTTCGCCCTGATCCTGGACGACCCGGGAATCCGGTTCGGATTCGGTGGCTCGATCGCGCTCTCGCTGCTGATGATTCCCGTGGTGGTGCGCTCCAGCGAGGAGATGCTGAAACTTGTTCCCAACGAGCTGCGCGAGGCTGCATACGCGCTCGGGGTGCCGAAATGGCTGACCATTCTCAAGATCGTGATCCCGACATCCATCGCCGGAATCACAACCGGTGTGACACTCGCGATCGCGCGCGTCATCGGCGAGACCGCGCCGCTGCTGATCATCTCGGGCTTCACCGCGAGCATGAATTACGACCTCCTCAGCGACCGGATGATGTCGCTGCCGGTCTTCGTCTACACGCAATACCAGAACCCTGGCTCAGAGGTGCAGCCCTACCTCGACCGCGCCTGGGCTGGCGCGCTCACCCTCATCCTCATCGTGATGCTGCTGAACCTGATCGCCCGATTGATCGCCCGCATCTTCTCCCCCAAGCTCGGCCGCTAAGCGGCGCGCAAGAAAAGGAAACCTGTGTCAAAGCGCATCGAAGTCAACGACCTCAATGTCTACTACGGCAAGTTCAAAGCCGTCGAAGACGTCACGCTGAAGATCGAGCCGCGTACGGTGACGGCATTCATCGGCCCCTCCGGTTGCGGTAAGTCGACGTTTCTGCGCACCCTGAACCGAATGCACGAAGTCATCCCCGGCGCCTTCGTCGAGGGCGAAGTGCTGATCGACGGCAACAACCTCTACGGCCCCGGTGTCGACCCCGTGCTGGTGCGTCGCCAGGTCGGCATGGTGTTCCAGCGTCCGAATCCGTTCCCCACGATGTCGATCCGCGACAACGTGCTCGCAGGTGTGAAGCTCAACAACACCCGCATGTCGAAGAGCGACGGCGATGCCCTGGTCGAGAAATCGCTGCAGGGCGCCAACCTCTGGAACGAGGTCAAGGATCGCCTGGGCCTCCCCGGCTCAGGTCTCTCCGGCGGGCAGCAGCAGCGACTCTGCATCGCCCGCGCGATCGCTGTCGAGCCTGAGGTCATCCTGATGGATGAGCCGTGTTCGGCGCTGGACCCGATCTCGACTCTCGCCATCGAAGACCTCATCGAAGAGCTTAAGCAGGAGTACACGATCGTGATCGTGACCCACAACATGCAGCAGGCATCGCGGGTCTCCGACCGCACGGCCTTCTTCACCATCGCCGGCACCGGCAAGCCGGGCAGGCTCATCGAGTACGACGACACGGTCACGATGTTCTCGAAGCCCAGCGTGCAGGCCACAGAGGACTACGTTTCAGGCAAATTCGGCTGATCCTGCCCGTCTGGCGCTGAGGCCCTGGGAGTTCGGGGGCTTTTCGTTTGCCACCACGTCGGCCAGCTGCTCCCTGCCCCCTTCCTTCCGCGCCGCGCCCTTCCGCCCCCTTTTCCTTCCGAAACGACGGAAGTGGCGGCATCCTGCTCATCCTCAAGCCCGGAATCAAGCGGGAGTGAGTGGATAGGATGCGCCCACTTCCGTCATTTCGGAAGGTGAAGGTGGAGGTGCGGCGCGCGGCAGGCGCGGCGGGCATGCGGGGACAGGAAAGGCCCCCGGAGAACCGGGGGCCTTCTGGGACCCGAAGGTCGAAACGCCAGGTCAGGCGCTCTGGATGCTGACGACGGGGGCCGTGGTCGGCGACTCCGACCCGCCCGATGGTTCGATCGTGACACCGATGACGTCGCCGCTCTGAAGCTCGCCGTCCAGTACGCGCCAGGCATTACCGTTTTTGTCGATGTTGAAGGTCCCCGCTGCACGAGGACCGTCACTGCCGATGTACCACAGCTCGTAGGTCTTGCCTGAGGCAAGCTCCTGCAGGCCCTCGGCGATGAATGCCGAGGTACCGAGCTCTTGCGACCACATCAGCGTGGCGGAGCCCCCGCTGCCGATCGCGGTGTCGACACGCTGGGTGTCGTTCGCCGAACCGATGGCGGCTAGCTGGTTCGCCTGCGCCTGCTGGAAGGAGTTGTCGTTGACGGAGTTGACGATGACGCCACCACCCACCACCAGAATGACCGCGGCGGCGATGCTCGCCAGGGCCGTCAGGGGCTTCGAGAACCAGCGGGCCTGCGCCTTGGCTGCGGCTTTGCCGTTGAAGCTGCTGGGGTGGATCGGATCCTGCACCCGTCCGGCCTCTTCGCGGGGCAGCTGCGGCGTGCTTGCGAGCTGTGCCATGATGCCCAGCTTCAGTGAAGCTGGAGGTGCGACGGGATCGATCGCCATGCCGAGCAGCACGGCAGTATCGGTCAACTCGGTCACCTCGTTACGGGTCTCTTCAGACTCGGCGAGGTGGGCTTCGAAAAGCCTCGTCTCGTCATTGTCCAGTGCATGGAGCGCATACGCGCCTGACAGGCTTTCGACCTCGTGCTTTCGGGGAGTCACGATGTCACCCCCAACTCATCACGCAGACGGATCATGCCGTCGCGCAGTCGTGTTTTGACAGTGCCGATTGGCACACTCAGTTGTGCTGCCACTTCGCTGTGGCTGAACCCGCCATAGTACGCAAGGGAGACAGCTTGGCGTTGTAATTCGGTAAGTCGTGACATTGCCTTCTCCACCCTTTCGTGCTCGATGCGGACTTCAATTGTTTCTGCGACGTTGTCGTAGTCAGGGCTGTAATCACGGATGCCGATACGGGTGTCGCGGTTTCGTGACGATTGTGAAGATCTCACCCGGTCTACCGCCCTGCGGTGAGCCATCGTGAGAATCCAGGTTGCTGCTGCTCCTTTATTCGGATCAAACCGCGTTGCGGTTTGCCAGATTTCCAGGAAAACCTCCTGGGTCACCTCTTCCGACTGGGAGTGGTCGCGCAGGAGCCGTTTGATGAGGCCGAAGACTCGAGGCGAGATGTGGTCGTACAGTTCGCTGAACGCCAACTGGTCACCGTTCGCGACTCGCTCGAGAAGATCCTGCTGGCTGGCAGCAGCGGCACGCCCTGCGTTGGGTCCGGCCGAAACATCATTCTCCTGAGACATGGTCTCCAGCATGACACTTAACCTCCCCTGCTGCATCGGATCACAGGGTATTCGTGGCCGTTGCTGAAGCAGTTTGGTCTCAACCGGGGCGAGAGAGAGGTAAGTCGCCTGACGAGGTTGGTGCCGAGCCGCAGAACACCTCTCGGCGCGAGGCCGCTCGAAGCGGCTATTAGTGGAGCCCGGGGTTACCGCGGCCCGGCTCCGTCACTTTAGCAACGTTCGCTGAGTGCCGCCCGCAGTGGCGAAGGCCCCTACTCCAGGTTCCCGGCGCGATACAAGCGCGCACATCCTGCGAACTCATCCGCCGTCTGCGCGAGACGGTCGGCCCGGGTCGTCAGCTCGGTAGCCCGCTCGGGGTTGGTCGGATCCGCGTCATCCGCAGCGCTGGTGCACCCTGCGGCCAGAATGCGGCTGAACGAGGCCGCGCGGTCGAGAGCGATGGCGAAGTCCCCCCGGAAGAGACCGCGCAGGATCTGGTCGGCGAGTGCCGTGATCTCGTCGGGACCCGTGGGCATCGGCGCTCCGGCAACGAGCGCGTCGATGGTCGGCAGCATGTCGAGGCCGCGCTGGAACAGGAAACTGGTGCCCGTGGCATCCTGTCGGATGAGCACCCGGATGAGGTAGATGCGCCACAGCGCGCCGGGCAGGCTGCGCGGGCTGGAGCGTGCCCAGAGTTCGGCGAGCGCATCGATTCCGTTGGCGTCGGTGTAAGCCACGAGTCGTTCGATGACCTCGGCGTCGTCGGTCGCCCTGGCGCGGCTGAGCAGCGCATTCGCCGTGTCGTGCGCCACCCGCATGATCTGTGCAGGATCTTCCCCACCCTCGAACGTGTCGAACTTATCGCCCGAGTATTGGGTGGGCTTGTGGAAATCGTCGGCCATAACTCCACGGTACGCTGGTCGGGTAGGGCCTGTAGCTCAGTTGGTAGAGCATCGGACTTTTAATCCGTTGGTCGTGGGTTCGAGCCCCACCGGGCCCACACTGAGCTGACCGGGCTGAGCAGACCGGGCCATCGTCGAACCTTGGGCTTTGCCGAGACCCATCCGCGACGTGCCGCATTCCACCGCGACGGTGCAGGATGGAGTTATGCAGAAACCTTCAGTTCTCATCGTCGGCGCCGGCATTGCCGGTATCGCCTGCGCCCAGGCGCTGCACCGCGCGGGAGTCTCGGCACGCGTGATCGATCGCGGCCACAAGCCCGGCGGGCGGATGGCGAGCCGCACGGTCAACGGTCGCACGGTCGACCTCGGTGCGGCATACTTCACCGCCGAGCCCGGCTCCGGATTCGCCGACGTCGTGGCGGGGTGGGTCGGGCACGAGCTCGCGCGCCCGTGGACTGACACCATCGCGGTGGCCGGGCCCGACGGCATCCAGCGTTCCAGCACCGGCCCGATGCGGTATGCCGCGCCGGGCGGACTGCGGGGGCTCGTCGTAGACCTCGCTCGCGGCATCGACGTCGAGCAGGGCGTCACAGTCGAGCAGGTTGCCGCTGGCGAAGTCGACGGCCAGCGCTATGACACCGTCGTGCTTGCGATGCCAGACCCGCAGGCACGTCGGCTGCTCGACGCGGCATCCACGCTGCGGGAGAAGCTGGATGACGGCTCCGGCTGGGGCCCCAGCATCGCGATCGTACTGGAGTGGGCAAGCCGGGAGTGGGCGCCGTTCCATGCGGCGTTCGTCAACGACTCGCCCGATCTGTCGTCGCTGGCCGACGACGGGGACCGGCGTGGCGATGCGGCCCCCGTCCTCGTCGCCCACACGTCTGCCGCCCTCGCCCTCAAGCACCTCGACGACCCGGATGGCGCGATCGTGCCGGTGGTCGACGCGGTCAGGCGCCTGCTTTCCCTCAAGGATGCACCGGTGCAGTCATTCGCGTACCGGTGGACGTTCGCGCGGCCGACGGCGCAGCATGCTGAACCGTTCCTTCTCGACGACGGAATCGCGGTGTGCGGAGACGCCTGGGGTGAACGTTCGTCGGTGGCGACGGCGTGGGCCTCCGGGGACGCGCTAGGCCAGGCGATCGCGGCTCGATAGCCATAATTCGACGGTGACAGCGGCTTCTCTGGCAGAATGATCTGGTAGTTAGTTAGGACTCCTGACAAACTACGAGGTGGCCACGCAGATTGGACCGACATGACGACAGTCATCCCCGCTCCCGTAAGCCGGATCGACGGCTGCGGGTCGTTCACTCTCACGAGCGCAGCGACGGTAGGCGGCGAAACCGTCGTCGCGGGTTACGCCGCCGACGTGCTGGGGCTCGCGATCTCGAACGATCCAACGATCGAGTTCGCCCTGGGGGCCTCGCCCGCGCCCGGCGGCTACTCGCTCGAGATCACGAGCAGCGGCATCCGGGCCGAAGCCGAATCTGCCACCGGGCTCTTCCTCGCCGTGCAGTCGTTGCGGCAGCTGCTGGCGGCCGACCAGGCCTCCGGCATCACGAACGCCGAGCTGCCGATCACCCGCATCGACGACCATCCGCGTTTCGACTACCGCGGTGCCATGCTCGACGTGGCCCGCCATTTCTTCTCCGTGAATGACGTCAAGAAGTACATCGACGACATCGCTCTGCTAAAACTCAATCACCTGCACCTGCACCTCACGGATGACCAGGGCTGGCGCATCCAGATCGACTCGTGGCCCGAGCTCACGAAAGCCGGAGCGACCACCGAGATCGGCGGGCGGGGCGGAGGCTTCTATACGAAGGACGAGTATCGCGAGATCGTGCGGTACGCGGCATCCAGGTTCATCACGATCGTGCCGGAGGTCGACCTGCCCGGCCACACCAATGCCGCGAGCGTGGCCTACCCCGAGCTCAGTGACATCCCGGTAGAGCCGTACGAGGGAATCGAGGTGGGATTTAGCTCGCTCGCGATCCGCAGCGAAGAAACGTACCGGTTCGTCGACGATGTGGTTCGCGAGATCGCCGACCTCACACCGGGCCCGTACCTGCACCTCGGGGGCGACGAGTCGTTGTCGACGACAGACGACGACTTCCTCCACTTCATCCAGCGGGCGACCGCGATCGCGGCACGCCACGGCAAGAAGCTCATCGGCTGGCACGAGATGGGCAAGAGCGAGGCACTGCCGGCCGGCACGATCGGACAGTACTGGGGCTTCATCACCCCGCAGGAGGGCGCAGCCGAGCACACGCTCTCGTTCGTGAAACAGGGCGGCTCGATCATCATGTCGCCAGCCGACGTGGCCTACCTCGACATCAAGTACGACGCCGGGACGGAGTTGGGGCTCATCTGGGCGAACGGGCCGACCTCGATCGCCGAGTCGTACGATTGGGATCCCGCCACCATCATCCCGGGCATCGGTGACGAGCAGTTGCTCGGGATAGAAGCGCCGCTGTGGAGCGAGACGACGGCGACGATCCGCGACGTCGAGTACCTCGCCTTCCCGCGACTCGCCTCGATTGCAGAGATCGCGTGGTCACCGGCAGCAACGCGCGATGGCGGCGATTTCCGCCATCGCCTCGAACGATTCGTCACATTGCTCGATGCCCTCGGCATCGACCATGGCGAAGTAGCCTGAGCACCATGGCCGTCCTCTTCCACTCCGCGCGCAAACTCGACGCGCACGGGCAGGTCGACGACTTCTGGATGCTCGTCGACGGCGACACCATCTCGTCGACCGGGAGCGGACCCGAGCATCCCGACGCTGCCGAAACCGTCGACGTGGACGGGCACTGGCTCGTTCCGGGGTTCCTCGACATGCACGGCCATGGCGGCGGCGGCTTCAGCTACGACAATGGAGCGGATGCCCTCGCCTCCGCCCTCGCCATGCACCGTTCCCACGGCACCACCCGTTCGGTCATCAGCCTCGTCGCGAGCCCGCTCGACGAACTCCTCGCGAACCTCGAGTTGATCGCTGCTGTCGCGGCGCGTGAACCACTCGTGCTCGGCTCCCACCTCGAGGGCCCGTTCCTCGCACCGGGCAATCGCGGCGCCCACGGCCTCGAGCACCTGCTCGAACCCTCGCCAGCGATCATCGACCAGTTGCTCAACGCCGCTCACAGCACCTTGCGGCAGCTGACGATCGCTCCCGAGCTCCCCCACGCATTCGAGGCGATCGACGTGTTGGTCGAGGCTGGTGTCGCGGTCGCGGTCGGGCACACCCTGGCCGACGACGCACTCGCGCACCGGGCCTTCGACGCCGGTGCGCGCATCCTCACCCATGCGTTCAACGCGATGCCGGGCATCCACCACCGGGCTCCCGGGCCAGTGGTTGCCGCGTTCGACGACGAGCGGGTGACCCTCGAGCTGATCGCCGACGGGATGCACGTGCATCCGAGCATCACGCGCCTCGCTTTCGGTTCAGCGCCGGGCCGCATCGCCCTGGTGACCGATGCGATGGCCGCGGCCGGCTCGGTCGATGGGGACTACATACTCGGGTCGCTCGACGTCTCGGTCTGCGACGGGCTCGCGACGATCCGCGGCACGACAACGATCGCGGGATCGACCCTCACGCAGGATGCAGCGCTCAGGAACGCGATAGCGGATGCCCGCATCCCCCCGGTCGACGCGGTTACTGCGCTGACCCTCACCCCGGCACGAGCACTCGGACTCGACCACCGCCACGGACTGCTCGCCCCTGGATTTGCGGCAGACGCCGTCATGCTCAACCACACGTGGCACGTGACCGGTGTCTGGGCGGACGGCGCGCGCATCTGATCACGCCGATGATCGACCCCGCAGCAGCGTACCGACTACTGCGTGATGCAGTGCATCGACTCGACGATGGCCATCTCCGCCCTTAGACGGTCTCTGCCGTCACCCCATCCCCGCCATCAGGCCACGCCCACCAGCGCGGCACCGACGGCCGCCGCCGGGAAGTCGACGGGAACGATCGCGATGCGGTCGCTGAGTCGGGTGGAGGCGAGGAAGCCCGACGCCGCCTCCCATGAGGCGAGCACGGCTCGAACCTCGTCGAGGAGGATCGGCCCCAGCGACGACAGCCCGCCCCCGATCACGACGCTGTCGACGTCGACAGTCAGCACGAGGATGCGGACCGCGGCCGCGACGTTCTCGACGAATCGGGACTTGACCTCCATGGCCAGCGGGTCGCCCTCGGCGGCGGCAGCGAACAGGGCCCGCGCGGGCTTGGGATCGTCAGTCGGCCACTGCCTCGCGATAGCGGACCCCGACGCGAGCATCTCGAGGCAGCCGCGCTGGCCGCACGGGCATTGCGGGCCCCGAGGGTCGACCGGGATGTGACCGATCTCCCCCGCGGTGCCACGTGAACCCCGCCACACCCGGCCATCGATGACGATTCCGGCGGCGAGACCCGTGCCGAGGTTGAGGTATGCCATCGAGAAGCTCTCGTGCTTTTCGAGCAGGTGGAACGCGCCGAGCGCAGCGGCGTTCACGTCGTTGTCGATGCGCACGGGACGACCGAGCCTGCGGGTGAGTTCCACCCCGAACTCGAGCCCCTCGAGGCCGAGGTTGACGGCATGGGTAACCCGGCCCGTGCCATTGTCGACGGCGCCGGGGATCCCGACACCGATGGAGGCGAAGCTGGTGATCCCGGTCTGCGCGAGTTCCGCGAGCTGGGTGACGGCAGCGACCGCGGTCTCGAGCACGGCATCCGGTCCGAAGCCGGTGGCAAGCCTGAGTCGCTGCACGATCGTCCCGGTCGAGTCGATGACGACAGCATCGGTCTTGGTGCCGCCGATGTCGATTCCGACGCGCAGCGTGCTGCTGGCGGCGAGCGCCGGATCGGCGTGTAGTCGGGTGTCGGTCATCCCTTCACCGCCCCACTGACGAGACCCGACGTGAGTCGACCCTGCACGATGAGGAAGAAGATGATGACGGGCACGGCAACCAGTGTCGACGCCGCCATGACCTGGCCCCAGTCGGTCTCCCGGGTCGCGGAGGCCTGCACGAAACCGCGCAGCCAGAGCGGCAGGGTCTGCGCAGCCTCAGAGGGAAGCAGCACCAGGGCCACGGTGAACTCATTCCAGGCCTGAAGGAACGCATAGACACCTGATGCCACGAGCCCGGGAGCGAGCAACGGGAATGTGATCCGCATGAAGGCTCCGAACCGGCTGAGCCCGTCGACCATCGCAGCCTCCTCGAGATCGACGGGGACGCCCGCGACGAAACCTCGCAGCATCCAGATTGTGAAGGGCACGACGGCAGCGATGTAGATCACGCTGACGCCGATGACACTGTCAAGCAGGTGCACACTCGAGACCATCTTGTACTGGGCGATGAAGAGCCCTTCCGCCGGAAGCATCTGCACGATGAGTACGGCGATAACGAAGCTGCGGCGACCGCGGAACCGGAACCGGCTGATCGCCACCGCGGCGAGGAACGCGAAGATTATGCAGAACAGCACGACCGTGAGCGTGATGGCAACACTCATACCGAGGGCGCTGAAGAACGAGCCGTCGGCGATCGCCCCGGCGTAGTTGCTCACGGTTCCGTTGACGGGGAAGAAGGTCGGGATGAACGACTGCAGGATCGCGGTGGGGATGAACGACGAGCTCACCATCCAATAAACCGGAAACGCCCAGAACAGTGCGATGACGATGGCGAGGGCGCTCAGGAGCCCCTTCGCAAGACGGCGGTTCACGCTGCGTCCTCCTTCAGCAGGCTGCGGATGTAGAACCAGCTCATCGCGATCGTGATCCCGAGCACGAGAATCGATACGGCCGACGCCATCCCGAAGTCCTGCGCGCTCGTGCCGAGCTTGTAGATATAGGTGCCGAGCAGGTCGTAGTCGCCCGACTTGGAGCCGGCATCCTGCAGCAGCTTGATCTGTGTGAACACCCGCAGGTCCCAGATGAGTTGCAGCAGCAGCACGATCGAGATGACCGGGCGGATCATCGGGAGGATGATCCCCCAGAACCGCTGCGAGCCCGTCGCGCCATCGAGCTGCGCCGCTTCCAGGATCTCGTCCGAGACCTGGGTGAGACCGGCGTAGACGGAGAAGGAGACGAAGGGCACGCTCATCCAGACCACGATGATCGACGCGACGAGCAGGAAAGTCAACGGTGTGGACAGCCAATCGAACCGGTTCATCTCGATGCCGGGGACCATGTCGAGCAGATAGTTGATGGCGCCCCTGCGGCGGTCGAAAAGCCAGATCCACACGGTCATGGCGGAGACGACGGGCATCGACCAGGCGAGCAGGAGGGCGACCTGCAGCACGAGCCGCGCAGTCTTCGTCACCGTGGACATGAGCAGGGCGAGCAGCGTTCCGATGCCGAGCGTGACGAAGGCGGTGATGAGGCAGAAGGCGAGGGATTTACCCACGACGACCCACAACTGCGGATCGGTGGCGAGGGCGATGTAGTTGTCGAGCCCGACGAAGGGCGCTGCCTGGCCGAACTGCTGCTTCAGGCCGTACTGCTGGAACGACGTGACGATCTGCCAGATAACCGGGTATCCCATGCCGAGCACGAGGATCGCTATCGATGGGATGAGCAGCAGGAGCGGTGCGCGTATGCCGCGGCGGTTGTTCGAGCGCGTGAGAGTGTCGGCAGACATGGCTGGTCCTCCTTTCGGCAGGGTAAAGCAGTCGGGCTTTCGGCAGGGCAGGGCAGGGCGTTCGGGCTTTCAGCAGGGCAGTCGAGGGTGCAGGCTGGGCGACGCTGGCACGTCGCCCAGCCGGAGTGCGGATCGTCAGCCGTTGATCAGCTCGTCGATCTTGGCGTCGTACTCCTTGGCGAGCGCCGGGATGTCGCCGCCGCCGTTGACCTTGCCGAAGAACTCCTCGAGAAGGCCGGATCCCTCGACCGCTGCCCAGCCAGGAGCGGCGGGGGTGAGCTTCGAGTTGGCCGCGGATTCCGAGAGGGCGGTGGCGAACTGGTCGTCACCGAGCGATGACACGTAGTCCAGGTTGGCCGGGCCGAGCCCGTTGGCGCCCAGCAGGTTCTGGTACTCCTCCGAGAAGATGATCTTCATCAGCTCGCGGGAGCCCGCCTGGTTCTTGCTGGCGGCCGAGACCGCGATATTGGAGCCACCAGCGAACACCGGGGCAGCGCCGCCGTCCACACCCGGAAGCACGAAGTTGCCGAAGATCGCGTCGTTCCACGTCGCGACAGTCTTCGTGTCGTCCTTCGGGTCGGGGGTGAGGTCACCGATCGACCAATGCGCCCATCCTGGAGCAATGATGGTCGCTGCCTCAGGCGCTCCGGTCGCCGCATTATTGTTCAAATTGACCCACGGGGTGCTGTCTGCTTCGGTGACCGGGGCGAGTGAAGACTCCGTGTACAGCGTCTGCAGCTGGGTGAGGCCCTCGACTGTCCTGGGGTCTGACAGCGTCGAGGTCCAGGTGTCGCCGTCTTTCTTCGCGAGCTCCCCGCCGTTCGCGAAGACCCACGAGATGCCGTTGCGCCAGTCTTCTCCTCCGATGTAGAAACCTGACTGCGTATCGGTCTTCAGCTTTGCGGCACCCTCATTGAACTGCGCGAGGGTAGTCGGAACCTCGAGGCCAGCCGCGGCCCAGACGTCTTTGCGCATGAAGATATAGCGCGAACCGAAGTAGTAGGGCAGGGCGTAATTCGCACCGTCGACCGCACCGACCTCGACGAACGAGGGAAGCAGTTTGTCGCCGCCGACCTCGTCGTACATGTCGCTGATGTCGCTGAATGCGCCAACCGTCGTGAATGTCGGCGACCAAGTGTTGCCGATCTCCGTCACGTCGGGCGTATTCTCGGTATCGGGCAGCGCTGTCGTCAGCTTCGAAAGGGCGTCCGACCAGTCCTGTTGCTCAATAGTGAGGGTGCCCCCGGTTGCGTCTGCGTACTCTGTCTTAAGGAAGTCACGCAGCGTATCCGGGGTGTCACCCCCCATGAGCCAGAGGGTGATGTTCTGGCCGTCGGCCGATTCGTCGGCGGGGGCCGGAGTGGAGCACCCGGCAAGAACGACGACTGCGGCCGTCGCTGCTGCGAGCAATCCGATTTTT
Source organism: Salinibacterium xinjiangense (assembly GCF_014645015.1). Taxonomy (GTDB): domain Bacteria; phylum Actinomycetota; class Actinomycetes; order Actinomycetales; family Microbacteriaceae; genus Rhodoglobus; species Rhodoglobus xinjiangensis. The sequence goes on along the minus strand of NZ_BMLC01000002.1, from coordinate 279,096 downwards.
CGCTTCATTGTGTCTTCCTTTTGTGGATGGGGTGGTGCGGGCGGTGGTGCGAAGGGTCAGGAGACCCCGAGCTGCGCGGAGAGGACCATGACGGCTGCGCCGCGCATGACGATGTCTTCTCCGAGCGTTGTCATCCGCAGCGTCAGGTCGCCGTGGAATTCGGCCATCGTTCTGCTGCGGAGGGTCTCGATGGTCGCCAGGGCAAGCGGACCATCAAGCAGTTCCGTCGGACCGCTCAACACGACCTCGGCGAGGTTGAGCGCTCCGACGACGGGGGCAAGTGCGATGCCGAGGCGCTGCCCCGCCTCCGTAAGAATCTCAGTTCTCGACTCCGGCGTGGCCGCGATGGCCTTCTCCAGTCGAGGGGTGGCGAGCCAGGTCTCGAGGCAGCCGTGCTTGCCGCACACGCACTCGAGGCCGCCATCCGTCCCCACGACGACGTGGCCTATCTCCCCGGCGGCGAACCGGCTGCCGAAAAGAGGGGTTCCGTCGAGGAGGAGACCCGCTCCGACACCGTGGCCGACCTTGACGAGCATCATGTCGCTGTCGGCATCGCCGAAACTGTGCTCGGCGAGCGCTGCGGCATTCGCGTCGTTCGCCACCACGACCGGCAGCCCGAACCGCGTGGACAGGATGCCCTGCAGATCTTCCCCCAGCCAGCCCAGATTGGGCGCGGAGAGCACGACTCCGGCAAGATCGACGACACCGGGGGATCCGACGCCGAGCCCGAGGATCGGCAGGGTGGCTTGCGCGACGAGCGACTCTGCCAGCCGAATCACCAAGGCCGTGGCATCCGCTCCGGTGGCACGACCGAGGGGGACTTCTGCGCGGTGCACGATGTGGCCGTCGAGGTCGAGCACGGCCCCGCGAAAGATCGCGTATTCGCTGAGGTCGATACCGATGATCTGGAACGCTGTGCGGTCTAGCTCGAGAAGTGTTGCGGGCTTGCCTGGTCGAGCATCCTCGCGCTGGCCGGTCTCGATGACGAGCCCCTCGGCTATGAGTTCGGCGACGAGGTCTGACACCGTCACCCGGGTCAGACCGGTCTCTCGGGCGATGTCTGCCCGGCTCTGCTGGCCGACGCGATAGACGGTCTGCAGCACGAGAGAGCGGTTGTGCCCGCGAGTGTGCTCGGGAAGCAGTTTTGTGGTGGGTCGCAGTGCTCGCCCGGTGCCAAACCTCGTCGTCATGTTTGTTAGTAAACCTTACGAACTAATTATTCGCAAGAGGCAGTTGCCGTAGGTGAAGCCAAACGAGCACGATCTGCGACGCCCCCCTTACTGGGCGGTGCCCTTCGGGCCAAACCCTGTAAATATTGAGGCGAACTCCGAGACCGACGAGGTGCGCTGCAATGACCACTGTCGACCCGCGCACGTTGTTAGCCGAGTCGTTCAGCGAACTCGACTCCCGCGTGCTCAGCGACGTGCTCAGCTACGTGTTCGTCGGTCGCGACGTCAAATTCCCGTCCCGGCTGCGCGAGAAGCACAGGCTGGCCATTGCTGCGATCAGGCCACAGACACGCGCCTCGTTCTACCTGCACCTCGATTCCATTGATCGCGCAGATGACCAGGTGATCGTGCGGCTCGGTCGACTTCTGGTCGCCACTAAGCCGTCGTGGTACCCGTGGCCTCAACATGTGCCCGCATCCATCTGGGCAGTGCTCCATGACGCACAAGATTCCGCATTCGGCCCGGCGAACGACAGCCCCACTTTCACGTCGATCACTATCGACAGGATCACGGCACTCCTCGCGCTCGAGGGGGTGCTACCGGACGCAATCCCTGCCCTGCTGGTGCAACTGCTCGTGGGCACATCACAACGATCGGCCGATTATAAGGTGAGGGGCCTGCAGACGATACCGGGAATCGTCGAGTTCGTGGCCGCGCATCCGGAAGCCTTGAGGTCACAGGCCGAAAGATTCAACGAGGATGCCCTCCTGGAGGTCGCGAGGCTGGCGTCCATCGAACCATCGATTGCCGCAGCGCAAGCCGACGTGCTCGCCTATTGCGCCATTAGGTTCGACACGCCTTTAGGAAGGGCTGCGCTGGCAGTTGTCGGTTCGCTTCCGATCGACACCCAGGTTGCGGTGCTGGAACCTTTGATTGCGGCGACGACGGAGCCCCACCGCGGCAGGGTCATCACTGCCATCGAAAGGATCCCCGACCGGGCAGCCGCGATCGGCATCCTCGAGCGTGCGCTCTCGCGTGGCGGCCTCGGGTCAGTTGCGATCGACCGGGCCATCCAGCGACTTGCGATCTATGAGCTGTCTGGCACCCCCGAGGTCGCTACTGCATCGACGATGGTGCCCTGGGAGGAACATTCATTGGACGCCGCATCCGTCGACTCGATGCGCGTTGCCCTGGTCTCCTTCCGGGAGACGCAGGAGCGGGTGCTCGCGAGCATGAAGAGCGCTACGGACGAATCGATCACTCACTTTCCAGGCTCGTACTCCAACAGTGTGATCAACGTGCATGGACGGTGGATCACGGATATCGACGCCACGCTTGCGGCCATGCCCACGATTGTGGACTACCTCTCGGGGAAAGCTCCCCACCCGGGCAGCAACCTTCTGGAGCCACTCAGCCGCCAGGGCGTGCGAGAGCGAATCATCGGACTGCAGCCCATCAATCGCGTGCGAATATCGGCAAGGCCCGACCGAGTCGCAGTCTTGCACGGGGCGTGGGTCGAACGGGGAACGTCGGATGTGCGCCCGGCCGCTGACGCTCTTGTGCGGTCTGGCCACACTGAGGAGGAGGCCCACGATGTCATTGTCCGACTCGCGCTGACCAATTGCTGGGGTGCGCCAGCGCTCGCGCCGGTTCAGTTCGTCGACTACATGGCCCAATACCCCGACGTGTTCGATGTGATCCTCGGGTTGAAGCTGGGCATGCGACCGGTATCATGGGCCGATCTGCGAGACGATGTGCTCGCGATTCTCGAAGAATCGCCGGTGTTGGCGACGCGATACCTGCCGGTTGTCACCGAGCTCGCGATCGGGCACAAGAAAACCCACCGGGCTCGCGCACAACGTGTGCTCGAGAAGCACGGCCTTGCCGAACGGATAGCGGAGGAGTCGCTGCGAGCGACGAGCACGGCCGCTCGAATCGCCGCTGCGCTGTGGGTGGAGCAGCTCGGGGGCGCCGGGGCGGTCGAGGCGTTGTCTCGCCAGTTCGACAGGGAACGCACACCCGCAGTTAGCGCGACGCTACTGGGGGCGCTCGAGCGACTGGGCCAGAACATCGGTGCGTATCTGCAACCGGCGACACTGGAAGCCGAAGCCATTGCCGGGCTTGCCAGGGCCACGCCGAAGGGGCTCATGTGGTTCCCTTTCGACGAGCTGCCGAGCGCTCGATACCTCGACGGTGCACCGGTGCCTGCATCATTGCTCCGCTGGTGGGTCATTCTGGGGTTCACTCTCAAGGATCCGGCGGGAGCCGGATTACTTCCCCTTTACGTGCGCGCGCTCGATACTGCGAGCGCCGTGTCACTCGGAAGGTTCGTGCTGGCAACCTGGCTCGCCCGCGATGCGACCCACGACGACGAGACACTGATGAATCGCGCGCTTTCGGCCATGACCCGCCTGGCACACGCGCTGTCGATGTCGGGGAGGGGTCACGCTGAGGCGGGCAAGCATGCCGAGGGTCTCTTTGATCTGTTCGAGGAGAACCGCGAGCGATTGTCTGAGTCGACCCCGAGTGCGATCTCGGACAAGGGCATTCTCGCGCTCGCCTGCCTCGTGCCGGGAGAGGAGCTCGCCACGATCGCCCGGGAGTTCATGCGACGGCAGCATCTGAAGCGCGCCCAGATAGAGGCGCTCCTTATCGTGCTGTCACTCTCTGATGAGCCGGCGCCTGTGCAATTGCTCGTCGCGACAGGTCGCCGATACCGCACGGCCTTCCTCCAGAATGCCGCCCGAATGCTCGTCGATGTCGTCGCCGCCCGTCGCGGTTGGACCCCGGATGAACTCGCTGACCGCATGATTCCCACCGCAGGCATCGACGGTTCTCGCACAGTGGAGCTCGACTACGGCCCACGCACGTTTGTCGCGCGACTCGGAACCAATCTGAAGCTGAGCCTCGAGACCGTCGACGGCAAACTCCTCCGCACGCTTCCATCCCCTCGACAGGATGACGAGGGTGCACCTGCCGCCAAAGTGCAGTTAGCTGCCAGCAGGAAGGAACTCACCTCCGTGGTAGCCGCCCAGCGCCGACGACTATACGACGCGATGTGCTTTCGGCGGGAATGGAACGGCGCGCAGTGGTGCGAACTGCTGCTCGGGCATCCCATCGTGGGGGTTCTTACGACTGGTCTCGTCTGGCACATCGACGGGATCGCCGGGCGACCCGACCTCTCGGGTGTCGTGCGCACAATCGCAGGACAGGCTCTCGACATCGCTCAGGATGCACGGATCAGCGTCGCACATTCGACCACCCTTTCGGCCGCAGCGGTCGCCGCTTGGCGCGAGACCCACACACTGGTAGCGCTCGGCTTCGACCAGTTCGGCGCATCCGCCGTCGACGTCGATGGAACCGAGTCACACCGTTTCGACTTCGAAGGAACGCCGAGTGAGTCGTTCCGCCTGAGGTCGCGGGCGAGGGCACGCGAATGGGACCGCGGAGAGACAGGCGATGGCGCCAGTTTTGACGAGTACATCAAGCGATTCGATCAAGCCGGCCTGGAAGGTGTGGTCGGGTTTTCCGGCAGTGCACTGCCGGAGACCAACATCCCCATCGAGCTGGGTGCCTTTTCCGTTCGCCGGATCCGCAAGGGCCAAGGCGAGCAGGTGCGGTTCTCAGAGATACCGCCAGCGCTGCTCGCGGAACTCTTCGCCGACTATCTGGCGTTCGGCGCAGACTGACGCGTTCCAGCCTCGCTCGCCACGACGCTGTGCCCGCTGAACGCGACCTGAAACGCTATCTGGGAGCCGAGCACTGTCACACTGTGTATTCCGGCCATAACCCCATCATCCACCGGGGCTGACACGCGAAGCAGGGGCAAACGTCCCGTCACGAGAACCCACCGCCTGATGTCTTCCGGCTCGAAGGCTGTTCAGGATCGTCACCACATCGACCACCTCCTGTAACGCAGCGCCGATGATGGCCGGAAGCACGCCCACGGAGGCGACCAGCATGAGCACGACGCTGAGACTGATACCGAATCCGATGCTCTGGTAGGCGATCCTGACGGTTCTCTGGGCGATCGACACGACCTCGGGCACCCGGCCGAGGTCGTCGATGAGCACCACGACATCGGCGGATTCGCTAGCGGCTGTTGCCCCGCGAGCACCCATGGCCACCCCCACGTCGGCGACCGCCAACACGGGTGCATCATTGACCCCGTCTCCGACCATCATCGCCGGACGGGGTTGTATGGAACGCATGGCTTCGACCTTGTCGATCGGCATGAGCCCGCCGCGCACGTCGTCGATCCCGACGCCCTTCGCGACCTTGCCCGCGGTGTCCTGCGCATCGCCGCTGAGCATGAGGGTGCGCACCACTCCCAGGTGGTGCAGCCGCGCCATCGCCTCAGCCGCCTCTGGTCGCACCTGGTCGGTGAGCACCACACGGCCGACCAGCGCGTTGTCTCGCGATACGTAGACGGCCGTCTCTCCGGCCGCGAGCGCCCCCCAGGGCTGCGGCGCGTCGAGTGCGACGAAAGCCAGCTTCCCGACGGCCACCTCGGTGCCGTCCACGAGCCCGCGCAGGCCCATGGCAACCACCTCCGTGACCTCCGTCGCGGCTGGCAGGTCGAGGCTGCGACCGTCCGCGCCATCCACTATCGCCTGCGCGAGCACGTGTGCCGAGTGTGTCTCGAGGGCTGCCGCCAGTGCGAGCACCTGCGCGTCGTCGCCCCCGAGGGAATCGATCCGGTCGACACGAGGAATGCCCTGGGTGATGGTGCCGGTCTTGTCGAACGCAGCCGTGCGAACCCGTGACAACTGTTCCAGGGCGCCGCCTCCCTTCACGATGACGCCACGCGCAGCGGCACGGCTCATTCCCGCGATGAACGCGACCGGGGTGGCGATCAGCAGCGGACAGGGGGTTGCGACCACGAGCACCTCGGCCAGCCGCACCGGGTCGCCCGAGATGATCCAGGCGACGATTCCGAGGGTGAAGGCGCCGATGGTGAATGGGATCGCCACCCGGTCTGCGAGCCGCACAAAGGGTGCCCTGCTGTCGGCAGCACCACGCACGAGGTCGACGATGGTCTGGTACTGGCTGAGCTGCGCCGTCGTCGTCGCGCGGATCCTGATGACGTCATCGGTGTTGATGGCGCCACTCAGCAGTTGTGCGCCGGCTCCCGTCCAGACGGGCAGGCTCTCGCCATTGATCGATGACTGGTCGACGTACGCGCCGTCGGAGAGCAGCGTGGAGTCGACCGGCACCGCCTCCCCAGGCTTCACCTCGAGAACGTCCCCCGCCACCACGACATCCACAGGAACGTCATCGACCGCATCGCCGGATTCCCGATGCGCGATCCTCGGCGCCCGGCTCATGAGCGCCGTCAGTTCACTGCGTGCCCGGTGGGCGGCGAAGTCTTCCAGTGCTTCACCGCTCATCAGCATGAGTACCACGACGAGTGATGCCCAATAGTCGCCGATCGCCACCGTCGAGACGATCGCGGCGACCGCGAGGATGTCGATACCCCAGGTGCCGGTTCGCAGCGACGTCACCATCGACCAGCCGCTGCGAACTGCGATCAGGATCGCATAGCCGCTCGCCACCCATTGCGCGACGCCCGCCCACGGCGTCAGGAGCAGGATCCCAGCCACCGCGGCGACGAGCAGGGTCGCCGAGATGAACCTGTAGCGCAGCATCACCCGAGCAGCGACTTCATGTTTTTAGCGAGGAATGCGGTAGCGCGCTGGGGCGCGAGCCGCGAAAACCGATCCATGAACGTCACGTCGCTGCCGATGCGAACCCGGTATTTGCCGTTCCGCAGCGCCCCGATCACCTGGCGACCGGCCTCGGCAGGGCTTGTCATCTTCGGCAGCCTGGCCGAAGGGTCCTTCAGCTGTGGAACGTCCACCCCGGAGTTCACGGCGATGCCTGTGCCCACGGCTCCAGGAAACACTACGGTCACCGAAAGAGTGGTCCCAAGAGTCTCGGCATAGAGCGCCTCAGTGAACAGCTTCACCGCGGCCTTGCTCGCGCCATACGCTCCCTGGCCGGGAACCGGCAGGAATCCAGCCATGCTCGACACGTTCAGGATGCTCGCCGCAGGCCGCGCGAGAAGGTGCGGCAGGAAGGCCTTCGTGGTGTTCACCACCCCCCAGAAATTGACGTTCATCACGTGCTCGATGTCAGCAAAGTCGAGCTTGTCGATCTGCACGAAGGGCTGGATGATGCCGGCGACGTTGAGCAGGCCATCCACCTGCCCATGAGCCCGGATGACGGCCTCCGGCAGGGCCAGCACGGCCGCGCGATCGCTGACATCGAGACGGTGGACGCTGAGCCCGGATGCCGGCCCGGCAAGAATTCCGGTCACCGAAAGGCCGGCCCCGCTGCTATCGACGGCCGCCACCCGCGCTCCCCGGTCGAGAAGCCCTAGGACGACTTCACGACCGATGCCATCGCCGGCACCCGTCACCACGAAAACTCGATCAGCGAGCTCCATGAGGTGATTCCTCCCGCGGGATCACCGCGACGACAGCAGGCATGTTCATCAGCACGTCATGGCTGACCGAGCCGAGAATGAGACTCGCGATGGCTCCGCGACCCCGCGAACCGATCACCACGAGTGAGGCTCCGGCTGCGGCCCTGATGATGGCGACAGAGGCCGAACCGGAATGCAACGAGTGCGAAACCTCCAGTTCAGGAAACTCCCGGGAGATCCGCTGAGCGGCGTCAGCCACGAGTTCGCGATTGGTCGTGACGATCTCCTGCACGATCGACGCCGGTGTCGACGGGACCATGGATCCCGACGGTGGCGCGCTCCAGGCATGTACGACTGTCAGTTCCACCTGTCGCCTGACCGCCTCTCGTGCCGCGAATTGCAGGGCCCGGTCGCTCGTACCGTCATCGGTCCAGCCCACGACGACGCGACCGGTGGATGCCGTCCATCCCGCGGGGACGACGATGGTGGTGCATCCGGCCCATCCTGCGACCCTGAGGGGAAGCGTCCCGTTGATCATGCCGGCGAGCGCCGACGGCCTGTTCGAGCCGATCACGAGCAGGTCGGAACGGCGGGACGCGGCCACGATCTCATCGTGAACGATCCCATGGCGGAGGTTCGTCATCACGTGCAGCCGGGGATGAGCGCTGCTGATCTCGGCCCTTGCCGTTCCCAGCGCGTGCTCGTACGGGGTGCGGGACCCGGCAGCCCGGCCCTGTGGCAGCTCCACGTTCAGGGCGATGACGGCGGTGAGCTCCACGGACAGGTCCACATGCTTCGCGCGGTCGATCAGCCACGCGACCGCCGCATCACTCGCCGCTTCGCCGTCCACAGCGACGGTTACCTTCTCGATCATGAGTCGCTTCCTCTCATCCATTACCCATGGTGACGTTCACCCGCGCACGCTGACAGGGCCGAAAGTCCCGGCTGGCTGCCGCCCAACATGAGAAACCCACAGGACCTTCGGCACTAACCGCGAGAGTGGCCGCACGTCACAGTGAGCCCATCACCGCCGGTCGTCGAACGCGATCGGCCCCAACGATTGGAACGTCATGACCACCATCGCCTCCCCCGCGGCACGCGTCACTGCTGCCGCTCCACCCGTCGCGAGCACAGCAGCGCTCGACCGACCGGTGGCGCAGCGCGCTCTCGCCATCCTGCGCCTGGCCATCGGATTCATCTTCCTGTGGGCCTTTCTCGACAAGACGTTCGGGCTCGGATTCTCTACCCCCGTCGAGCGAGCCTGGGTCAACGGGGGCACGCCCAGCCAGGGCTTCCTCGGCAGTGACGCCGTGACAGGCCCGCTGCAGCCCTTCTTCGCCGGGATCGCCAGCCCCGCCACCGACGTGCTCTTCATGCTCGGGATGCTCGGGATCGGCCTCGCAGTCATGCTCGGGATCGGGCTGCGCATCAGTGCGGTCGCCGGCACCGTGATCATGGTGCTGATGTACCTCGCCGAGTGGCCTTTCACCGCAGGTACGGCATCCACCAATCCTGCCGTCGATTACCACATCATCTACGCGCTGGCGTTGATCGTGGTTGCTGCCACAGCGGCTGGCGACACCTGGGGTTTCGGTGCGGCGTGGCGCAGGCTCCCGTTCGTGCGCAACCAGCACTGGCTGTTCTAGGGTCCGGCTGTCCTAGGCTCCGGCTGTTTCAAGCGAACCGGGAAGGGCGGCATCCCCAGGGGTGCTGCCCTTCTTGTCGGCGAAGACGATCAGGATCTCGGTGTCGAAGTCATGCCTGGCGGGCGCTGCGGGTCATGATGGCCTCTCGGGTTGGCGCCCGAGCACTATCACCGGGCTCGAGATGTTGGCGAAAACGTCATGGTTGATCGCTGTGATCGGGTCATCCGGGTCGGCACCCGGTCTCGCCAGCACGAGCACGCTCGCGGTGGCTGCTGCGGAAACGAGCGCCTCAGACACCGTGCTGGTCGAGAGGCGCGGTCGAACCGTCACTCGGGAATCGATGCTTCGAGCAGTGGATGTCGCGGCCTCAAGCCGCGCAGCCCTGCCGTCTTCCCCCCGCCCTGCGACCGATGCCGCGCCCCAGGCCGAGACGATGAGCAGGTCCTGTCCGAGCCGCACGGCTTCGCGAGTGGCGGATTCGAGGGGCTCCCCGTCCGTATCCGCCTCCGCCGCTACAACGACGCCACGACGGGAACGTGCGTGGAACTCCGGGATGATCGCGACGGCACAGCGCGCCCGCATAGCGATGCCCAGGAAGCTCGACTCGAACGATTGGCCGTAAGTGAAACCGGTCTTGTGGGTTCCGATCACCAAAAGGTCGGCACCGGCCGAGGCATCCAGCAGTGCCCTGGGTGGTAGTCCGGTCAGCACCCTGCCCCGCACCGGCGGCCCACCCGGGCCCGCAGCCACGCGGGAGAGCTCGGCATCGAGCGCCACCGCAGCGTCGTCGCGCACCATGGCGTCGCGAACGTCGTCGAGCCCCAGCCAGCGTTCGTCGATGACGTGGACGAGTTCAACCGACAGCCCCAGTGCCTGCGCACGCTCGATCACCCAGTCGATTGCGGCGCGACTGGGCCCGGAGTCGTTGGCGCCGACAACTATCGTTCCGACGACTATGGTTTCGCCCATCCTTTACCGCCACCTTTCCCATCGAGCTTCTACCCGGGCAGTATCGCGACATAGGGCCATTGGTCCCCCACCGTCCCTGCGCGTAAGCTCGGGGCACGGAGGCCTGGAACAGGATGACCCTCCTCATCGCACGGCCGGGGTGTGACGTGGATCGACTTCAGGATCTGGCCACGCAGGGGCGACTGCGCGCGCTGCTCCGCGCGAACGAGGCGATCATCGGTCACCTCGACCTCCCAGTGGTGCTGGAACGTATCGTGGGTGTTGCCGTCAACCTCGTGGGTGCGCAGTACGGCGCCCTGGGCGTGCTGTCACCAGACGGCGGGCTCGAACAATTCATCAACGTCGGGATGACGCCGCAACAGGTGAAACATATCGGCAATCTGCCACAGGGGCACGGGCTGCTGGGGGCGCTGATAGATGATCCACACCCCATCCGCCTGCCCAGGCTCGCCGAGGATCCACGATCAGTCGGTTTCCCGGCCCACCACCCGCCCATGGCGAGCTTCCTGGGCGTGCCGATTCGGGTTCGCGACGAGGTGTACGGAAACCTCTACCTGAGCAACCAGTCGTCCGGGGAGTTCAGCGAAGACGACGAGCAGCTCGTCGTCGCTCTTGCCGCCACCGCCGGCATCGCCATCGAGAACGCCCGGCTCTTCGCCGAGACGCTCCGACGCCAGGCGTGGGCCGCGGCATCCGCCGAGATCACCGCAGCGCTCGTGTCGACCGACGAGGGCAACAGCCTGAACATCCTGACGGCGCGGATGCTCACTCTCGCCGATGCCGACGTCGTCTGGGTGCTGCAGCCCACGAACGATCCGGGCCAGATGATCGTGACGACGGCCCGGGGCATCGACGAGGAGCGCATCGAGGGAATAACCATGGATGCCGGCGGCTCGATCATCGGAAGCGTCATCGAGGCCGGGCAACCGCGTCAGGTCGATGACGGAGCCGGATTGCGGTCGTTGCCCGGCAACCGCCAGCAGCTGGGCGCCGTCATGGCTGTGCCGCTCGCCGCACCGGGCCGGGGAGTGCTGCTCGTCGCCCGGCTCGCCGGTCGTCCCAGATTCGCGCGGGGTGACCTGGAGATGGCCGCCAACTTCGCCGGGCAGGCGAGCGTCGCCATGGAGATCTCAGCCGCCCGCGCCGCCCGCCAAAAGGTTGCGCTGCTGGAGGATCGCGGAAGGATCGCTCGAGACCTGCACGACCACGTCATCCAGCAACTCTTCGCCACCGGGCTCGAGCTGCAGAACATCGCGGGTCAAACCCAGGGCGATATCGCCGAACGGATCTCCGCATCCGTCACCAACCTCGACGGCAGCATCTCCCAGATTCGCACCGTCATCTTCGCACTCTCGACGTCGACCCGCGAGGGGACTCCGGCGGTGCGCCACGCGGTCATCGATCTCGCCAATGAATTCGCGGCCAGCCTCTCAAAAACACCCACCGTGAGCTTCTCCGGGCCCGTCGACCTCATGATCACCAACGATCTCGCCGATGACGTGCTGGCGGTCACTCGCGAGGCGCTCGCCAACGTCGTCAAGCACGCCCAGGCCCAGCACGCCTCCATCGACCTGACGGTGCAGTACGGCTGGGCGACGCTGGCGATAACGGATGACGGCCACGGCATCGAAGGCTCCACCCGCAGGAGCGGGGTGGTGAACCTCGAGAACAGGGCACTCGATCGCGGCGGTAGTTTCACGATCGACTCCGACCACCACGGCACCCGCCTGCGATGGTCGGTCCCTATCGAGGTGACCCGGTGATCCGGGTGTTCCTGCTCGACGACCACGAGCTGGTGCGCCGGGGAATCAGCGCGCTGCTGGGCGCGGAGGTCGATATCGAGGTGGTCGGTGAGGCATCCACCGCCGCGCAGGCGATCGGTCGCATCCGGGCAACGACTCCGGATGTGGCGGTGCTCGATGTGCGCCTGCCGGATGGAAGCGGCATCGACGTGTGCCGTGACATCCGGTCATCCCTGCCGGGCACTCGCTGCCTGATGCTGACCGGGTACGACGACGACGAGGCGATCTATGCCGCTGTGCTCGCCGGCGCATCGGGCTACGTGATCAAGGACATCAGGGGAAGCGGTCTCGTTGATTCAGTGCGAGCTGTCGCCGCAGGGCGCTCCCTTCTCGACCCGGCACTGAACCGGCGAGTCGTTGAGCGGATCAACGAGAACCACGAGGCCGACCCGCGACTGCAGTCACTCACGATCCGCGAACGGCAGATCCTGCCACTCATCGCGGAGGGGCTGACCAACCGGGAGATCGGGGAGCGGCTGAACCTCGCCGAGAAGACCGTCAAGAACTACATCTCCGGCCTGCTCAGCAAACTCGGACTGCAACGCCGCACGCAGGCTGCCGTGCTGCATCTCGAGTCGAAACAGCCGTAGTCCTCCACAACAGCCACCGCGCAGGGACCTTTGGCCCTAGGGTCGCCAGCGTCCCGGTCCTACCGTCGAGGTATGACGATGCCAGCCACCCCCCACGATCTCGCTCTCACCACCGAGGCCCCGCTGCATGCCGTGGATGCGTGGTGGCGCGCCGCCAACTACCTCACGGTCGGCCAGATCTACCTGCGCGGAAACGCGCTGCTGCGCGAGCCGCTGGCACCGTCGGATATCAAACCTCGTCTGCTCGGCCACTGGGGTACGTCACCCGCGCTCAACCTGATCTACGCCCATCTGAATCGGCTGGTCGTGCAGCGCTCGCTCAATGTGCTGTACATCGCCGGGCCAGGACACGGGGGGCCGGCAATGGTGGCCAACACCTGGCTCGACCACACCTACTCCGAGCTGTTTCCCCATGTCACACAGGACGGCGCGGGAATGCTCGAACTGTTCCGGCAGTTCTCAGCACCCGGCGGAATCCCTTCGCACGCCTCCCCCGGCACGCCCGGATCAATCAACGAAGGCGGCGAACTGGGCTACTCGCTCGTGCACGCCTTCGGCGCCGCGCTCGACAACCCGGACCTGATCGTGGCCTGCGTGGTCGGTGACGGCGAAGCCGAGACGGGTACGCTCGCCGCCAGCTGGCATCTCAATAAGTTTCTCAACCCGGACACCGACGGTGCGGTGCTCCCGATCATCAACCTCAACGGGTACAAGATCGCGAACCCTTCGGTGCTCGCGCGCATCCCCGAGTCTGAGCTGTTCGAGCTGTTCCGGGGCTATGGCTACGAGCCGATTCTGGTCTCCGGCGGTGTCAACGGCGAAGACCCCATGCTCGTGCATTCCGCCATGGCTGACGCCCTCGAGTATGCGGCAGACCGCATCGCCGAGATCCGCCGGGCGGCACGGAGCCCCCAGCCCGCACCGCGCCCGAACTGGCCGATGATCATCCTGCGCACCCCCAAAGGCTGGACAGGACCGAAAGAGGTGGATGGGCTGCCGGTCGAGGGCACCTGGCGGGCGCACCAGGTCCCGCTCGCGAACGTGGCGGAGAACGCCGAGCACCTCGCAATGCTCGAGGAGTGGATGCGCAGCTACCGACCAGAGGAACTGTTCGCCGCAGACGGATCCCCCGTGCCGATGCTGTCATCGATCCAACCGCGCGGCGATCGCAGGATGAGCGCGCTCCCCGCCTCGAATGGCGGGTTGCTGCTCACCGACCTCGTACTGCCTCCCCTCGAGAAGCAGGCGGTGGATGTCTCGGTCGGCCGTGGCGTGACAGCAGAGGCGACGCGTGCACTCGGCAGCTGGCTCGCCGATGTCACAAGACTCAATCCGCACACGTTCCGGGTGTTCGGTCCGGATGAGACCGCATCCAACCGACTCGATGCTGTCTACGACGTGACCGACAAGCAGTGGATGGGAAGCACCGAACCCACCGATGAGCACCTGGCCCGCCAGGGCCGCGTGATCGAGATCCTCAGCGAGAACCTCATCGAGGGGTTACTCGAGGGCTACCTGCTGACCGGGCGCCATGGCCTGATGAACTCATACGAGGCCTTCATCCACGTCGTCGACTCGATGTTCAACCAGCATGCAAAGTGGCTCGAATCCGCCCGTGAGATCCCGTGGCGGCGACCCGTCGCATCCCTGACCTACCTGCTGAGTTCGCACGTGTGGCGCCAGGATCACAACGGCTTCTCGCATCAGGATCCAGGATTCCTCAACCACGTCGTGAACAAGAGCCCGGACATCGTCAGGGTCTACCTCCCACCGGATGCCAACACCCTCCTGGTGACCGCCGAGCACTGCTTCACGACCCGCGACCACATCAACGTCATCGTCGCCGGCAAGCAGCCCGCGCCCACGTTCCTCAGCCTCACAGAGGCACGAACCCATGGGGCGCGCGGCATCAGCATCTGGGACTGGGCCGGCACCGAGCAGCCGGGCGCGGCTCCCGACGCCGTGATCGCTTCGGCCGGTGACGTGCCGACGCTCGAGGCCATGGCCGCGGTGACGCTGCTCCGCGATGCGATCCCCGGCATCTCGCTGCGGTTCGTCAACGTCATCGACCTCATGAGGCTGCAGACGAGCGCACAGCACCCCCACGGGATGTCGTCGGGCGACTTCGATTCGATCTTTACCACGAGCAAGCCGGTCATTTTCGCATTTCACGGCTACCCGACGCTCATCCACCAGCTCGCGTACAAGCACACGAACCATGTCAACTTTCATGTGCTCGGCTTCCGCGAGAAGGGCACGACGACCACGCCGTTCGACATGCTCATGATGAACGATCTCGACCGATACCGGATCGCGATCGACGTGGTTCGCCGTGTCCCCGGGCTCCAGGATCGCTACAGCAGCCTCATCGAATTCTTCGAGGATGAGCGCTCTCGCCTGCGCGCCTATGCCTACGAGAACGGCGAGGACAGCCCGGATGTCACGGGCTGGGAGTGGATGGCCACGAGAGAGGGCCACTGATGGCAACCCGACCCTGGTTGACACCGGAAGAGACACCGCAGGCCGAGAAGCTCGGCCCGAACGAGAGCTGGGCGCTGCTCGAACGCACGCGCATCGGCCGGCTCGCGGTGCGAGCGGGCGACGGCGTCGACATCTTTCCCGTCAACTTCATCGTGAAGGATCACGCTGTGTACCTGCGCAGCGCTCCCGGCTCCAAGCTGGTCGACATCGCGCAGACGCCATCCGTCGCCTTCGAAATCGACGGCAGCCGGTGGCGAACCCACTGGAGCGTCGTGCTGCACGGGGTGGCTGAGCGAATGTCGTATGACACGGACATCGTCGACTCCGGGGTTCTCGACCTCCCGACGATGACCTCGTCGTCGAAGTGGAACTATATCCGGATCACGCCGACATCAGTCACGGGGCGGCGTTTCGTCTCGCGTCCACGATGAGTTCGCGACAAAAAGGAGAAAACCGTGATTGAGAGAGTGACCGTCGCCGTCGACGGAGGGCCGGCCAGCGACGCTGCCGTCGAGTGGGTGATCCATCGCACACGGTCGACGAAGCTGGCGCTCGACATCGTTGCTGCGGTCGGCCTGGATTCGGAGCTCCCGACCGGCGCTGAGTCCCACTTCCGCACCCCGTTCGAGGACGCGCTCGAGCGAGCGAAAACCCGAGTCCGCGCTGCGGTCCCCGGTCTCGCCGTGACCACCACGATTCTGCGCGGCCTTCCCCACGACGCGCTCATCACTGCGGGGCTGAGGTCAGACCTGCTCGTCATCGGGACGAACAAGACTTCTCCCATTGCCGGGATCCTGCACGGCACGCTCGCCCTGAAAGTAGCAGGCCAGTCGTCGTGCATCACCGTCGTGATCCCCGTGAACTGGGCTCCGGGCACCGGTCAGGTGGTGGCCGGATGGACCAACGACCCGACCTCCGAGCAGGCTCTCGACTTCGCCGCCGCCGAGGCGTCAGGCAGCAAAGTCGGTGTGATGATCGTGCACACCTGGACGGCGGCTCCGACCTCCGCCGGAACCCCGGCGGCCATCGTCGACGAGATCATGACCACCAATGACCTTCTGCTGGCCTCCGCCGCGTACCGGGTAGAGACGGCATATCCGAATCTCTCCGTTACGCAGGCACTGCACCCCGGCTCAGCGGCCGTGGCAATCGTCCGCGCGGCGCGGGGCGCCTCCCTCGTCGTCGTGGGTTCACGTGGCCGCGGCGCCATCGCGGGATTCTTCCTCGGATCAGTCAGCCACGATGTGCTGCTCAATATGCCGGCGCCTGTGGCAGTGGTGCCGAAGTGGGATGCTCCCGTCGACGTGTACCCCGAGATCCTCGACGAGGACTTCTAAACCCTGCGCTACGGCATCGTGCAGGGTTCGATTGACCGCGATGGCGTGTTCACCACCGTCGACGCGATCACGTCGACCCGATCACGTCGTTGCGGCCCGCCTGACGGACCCCGACTCAGACGCCGACTGCCACCCCGGTCCGGTTTGCGCCCAGCGCTCTGCAACCGCGACAATTTTCTCCGCCGGCGTTCCGGGCTCATGACTCAACGCGCTCGCGTTTTGCCACACGGAAACCCACATCGCCTTCATGGCGATGTCTGCGTCAGCCTGGTCGGGCAGGTATCGGCGAAGGACCGTATACGTCGCAACACTCAGGATGTCGTAGAGCCGCGAGAACGCGACGCTGTCTCCCGCTGCGACGGCACGCATCAATTTGCCCTGCACGCGCGCGGCCGGTGACCTGTTCACCGGGTGAACGAGTGGATCTGCTTGCTTGCGGCCTTGCGGGCGTTTTCGCGAGCCTTCCTGGTTTTCTTGCGTGCCTTCTTCATTTGGGGGTCGTTCCAGTAGTAGGTTGCGGCCTTTTTGATCTCGTTATAGCGGCTCTCGCCTGCCTTGGCTCCGAGAACGTACGCGGCGATTGCTATGACGGCAATGATGAGGAACTGGGGGCGCATGTGAGGCTCCTTCTAACTATCTGGATCAGATGTGCATGAGCGCGCCGTTGCGGTCATCGTAGAACCTACAGGCGTCTCCTGTTTTTATCGTGGCCCCTGTACGGCAAGGGAGTCGAGCAGGTATAATGCCGCTCGCGCGTAGGCGTTGGCCGCGTCATCCGCCCCGAAAACATGTGACTGGCCTTCGGTTTCGATCTCTACGACGAAGCCATCCTGAGCCGTCAGCGACCGGAAAGTGGCGGCCAGGAACTGCCGCAGCTGGTGCTCATGGGGCAACCACAGCGTGTCGTCGAGCGCGACGGAATCGAGCGCCCACTCCGTCGTACCGTTAAAGCCCAGCACCGTGCCGGTTCCGTAATCGTGCGCTTCCACCGTCATGTCACTGAGGATGTAGACCTCCTGGTCGGCCTCCACCCCATCGATGCGAAACGCGTCTCCGGCCGTCGGGCGCCACCTCAGTCCGGAATCGCGGAGCGCGCGAGCGAGAGCGGTAGAGATCATCCTTCGATTATGCGCGAGACTAGCCGGCGCTCACACCGAACAGCAGTCCCAGGAGGTAGGTCACACCGGCGGCACCGAATCCGATGGCCAGCTGGCGCAGGGCGCGCTTGAGGGGGGATGCCCCGGCCAGCAGCCCGACGATGGCACCGGTGCCGAGCAGGGCAAGCCCGACCAGCACCGCGGAGATGACGACGGCGGCCAGCCCCTGGGCACCGAACAGGTACGGGAGCACCGGGATGATGGCGCCGGAGGCGAAGAAGCAGAAGCTCGACACGGCGGCCCCCAGCGCAGAGCCCACGGCCTCGTGATCCTGCGGCCGAAGGGCGGGAGCGATTGATCGGCCGCCGATCACCTCTGCGGCGTGGGCGGTCGCCTCGGTGACCGTCATGCCCCTGGCGCGGTAAACGAGAGCCAGTTCGTTCGCGTCGACATCGAGGAACGGCACGGAATCCCCCGTCACCGGGCTCGGCGTCGTTGCATCCAGCAACTCACGTTGCGAGCGCACAGAGACGTATTCGCCGGCCCCCATCGACAGCGCGCCGGCAAGAAGTCCGGCGATTCCGGTGAGCAGCACGATGCGGTTGTCGACCCCGGCGGCGGAGATGCCGAGCACCAGCGCGAGGTTGGAGACGAGCCCGTCGTTCGCGCCGAACACGGCGGCCCTGAACGTGCCGGAGAGCCGCTGCCGGCCTCGGGCGGCGAGTGCCCTGACGACCTCCTCGTGGATGCGCTCATCCGCTGCCATCGCGTCCGTCGCGTCATTGTCTGCCTCGTACGGCGAACGCGATTCGGCCCGCTGCGCGAGCGCGAGCACGAAGACCGAGCCGAAGCGGCGGGCAAGCAATCCGAGAAACCGTGTGCGCAGGTCACCCGTTCTCGGGTGGCCCACATCGTTTCCGAGCAGATTAATCCAGTGCTGCTCGTGGCGGCCTTCGGCATCGGCCAGCGCGAGCAGGATGTCGCGTTCCTCCCCGCTTCGGCGTGACGCGAGGTCGCGGTAGACGGCGGCCTCCGCGCGTTCGGCCGCGAGGTATTTGCGCCACCGACGGACGTCGGACTGGCTCGGTGCTGCGTTTGGCATAGTCAGCCAGAATACCGGATGCCCCAGCCGAGCGTCCATGTCTCGCCGGGATCCACCCACCGCAGCCCCTGTCCGGAGTTGAACGCGTTCGGCGGAGCCGTCATCGGCTCGATCGCGACAGCGCAGCCGAGCCCACCATCCTTCGGAAATATCGGGGTCGTGAAGACCTGTACAAAACCGTGAGCGTCATCCTGCAGCAGTCGCACCTCGCGACCGTCCGGTGCGCGCAGCACGGCGCTGACGCCATCCACGGTGTCGACCGCGCCGAACGCGGTGTCGAGCTCGAGTTCCCCGACGAGCTTCGGTTTGCGCAGGTCGAAACCCGTGCCGTCGACCGGGCGCTCGGCGATCGGGTTCAGCCGGGCATCCACCTCGAAATAGCTGGATGCGTGTACGGTCAGCTCGAGCTGCTCGGTCGGCACGTCGCCGATCTTCAGGAACGGATGGGTTCCTACGGCCACCGGTGCTTTCGCCGCTGACAGGTTCTCGATGGTGTGGGTGACGTCGAGCCCGCCGTCGACGAGCTCGTACGTGACGGTCGTCGCGAGGTGGAAGGGATATCCGTGCTGCGGGAACACCGTCGCGCCGAGGGTGACGGATCCCTCGGTGCGCTCGAGCTGCCGGTATGCGGTGTTGCGCAGCAGCCCGTGAATCGCGTTGTGCTTGTCAGCTTCGGTGAGGTCGAGCTGCATGGCCTTGCCGTCGAGCGACCACACTCCATCTTCGATGCGGTTGGGCCACGGCACCAGCACGATCCCGTCGGCGAATGGCGGCGTCGCATCTTCCGGATACGACTCGGTGATGTCAGTGCCGTCGATCGAGAGATGTCGAAGCGACGCGGCGACTTCGGCGATGATCGCTTTCGCTCCGTCGCGGGTGATCTCGAACTGTTCGCCGGTCGGGGCAGTGGGTAGCTGATTCACGCGGTCAGCTTATCGGCGACCAACACCGTCATTCCCGCCTCACGCAGTTCGTCCACGGCGGTGCCGTTGACGATGCCCGCGGTGACGAGGGTGTCGAAGTCACCCGGGCCACCGATCGCTGCCAGCGCCGTGTGGCCCAGCTTCGTGGCATCCGCCAGCAGGATGCCGCGGCGCGACCGGGCGCGCACTCTCGACTTGATCTCCGCCTCCGCCAGGTTGATGTTCGTGGCTCCCACGACAGGATGCACGCCGTTGCATCCGATGAACGCGACGTCGAGGGTGAGGGTGTCGAGCATCGATGCGGCGAACGGGTTGACCAGCGAGTGTTGGAGAGGCCGGAGGGTGCCGCCGGTGACGAGCACCGTGAACCGCGGAATCGCGGGTTCCAGGGCGAGCGCGATGGTCAGCCCGCTTGTGACGATCACCACGTCGTGCAGGTCGTGGCGGTCGACCAGGGCCTGCGCGAAGGCCATCGAGGTGCTCCCGGCGTCGACGTAGATGCTGTCGCCGTTTCCCACCAGCTGTGCCGCGGCACGACCGATTGCGACCTTCGCCGCCGCATCTCGATCCAGCGCGGTCTCCAGGGAGGGCTCGGCCGCACCGGCGGGCATCGCACCGCCGTGCACCCTGGTCACCCGTCCGCGGCGCTCGAGTGTGCTGAGGTCGGCGCGGACGGTCACCTCGCTGACACCGAGCTCCACACTCGCGTCGATCACGCGCACGAAGCCGCGCTGGGTGATCATTCGGTCGAGTTCCTGCTGTCGCGCGTTTGCCGGGAGCACCACTTACGAATTCCTCCGATATCGAAAGGTCAACTTTCGATATCGTAATACCATGCTGATGGCAGGAATCACGAAACACTCGACCACGCTCGCCGACGGTCGCGAACTCATCTACTTCGACGACGCGCACTCCACCCTCCCCCCAGAGCGCGCCATCGACTCGCGTGTGCTCGACCCGCGCCCCGCGACCGCGAGCATGCGCCAGGATCCGCTCACCGACGAATGGGTCTCGATCGCAGCTGCCCGCCAGAACCGGGTCTTCCTACCACCCGCCGACCAGGATCCGCTCGCGCCGGCGAGCCCCGCCAATCCGTCCGAGGTGCCAAGCAACTATGACGTCGCGGTCTTCGAGAATCGGTCGCCGTCGTTCGGACCCTCCCACGACGCCTTCGATCCAGCACTGCTCGACGAGATCGGGCTCGGTCGCTCGCTTCCCTCGGTCGGCCGCTGTGAGGTGGTCTGCTTCAGCCCGGAACACGAAGGATCGTTCGGCACCCTGACCGAATCCCGCGCCCGAACCGTCATCGAGGCCTGGGCCGACCGCACCGAAGCTCTCAGTGCGATCCCGGGAGTGCAGCAGGTATTTCCTTTCGAGAACCGGGGTGAGGAGATCGGCGTGACTCTGCGCCATCCGCACGGCCAGATCTACTCGTACCCCTACATCACGCCGCGCACGCAGCGCGTGGTCGCCTCGATCGAGAAATTTGGCCCCGGCTTGTTCCAGTCGATTCTCGACTTCGAGGGCGCGTCCGACCGGGTGGTGTTGCGCGGCGAACACTGGACGGCCTTCGTGCCGTTCGCGGCCCGCTGGCCCATCGAGGTGCACATGCTGCCGCACCGCCACATCCCCGACTTTGCCGCGACCAATGATGCAGAGCGCACAGAACTCGCCGGCATGTACCTCAGGGTCCTCCGTGGCATCGACGCGTTGTACACCACCCCCACGCCCTACATCGCAGCCTGGCACCAGGCGCCGGTGACGGTCGCTCGCGACGACATCCGGCTCATGCTGCAGGTGACCAGCCCCCGACGGGCGGAAACTAAACTGAAATACCTCGCGGGCTCTGAGGCGGCGATGGGCGCGTGGATCGGTGACATTCTTCCCGAGCAGACGGCCGCATTCATCAGGGAAGGCATCGATCGCGCATGAGCGACATCAGGGACGACGTCACAGAAGGCTTCGAGCATGTTCACGGATATGCTCCGCTGGGCATCTGGTCCGCACCCGGCCGGGTGAACCTCATCGGTGAGCACACCGACTACAACGAGGGCTTCGTGCTGCCATTCGCGATCAACCGACGCACCGTCGTCGCGCTCGGCGTCCGGGACGACTCCCGGATGAACGTGGCGAGCGAATTCGCGGATGAGATGGCGGGCATCCCGCTGGCCGAACTGGCGCCGTCACGGCTGGAAGGCTGGTCCGCGTATCCGCTCGGGGTGGCCTGGGCACTGGGCGAGGCCGGGGCCGACCTGGCCGCTGTGCCCGGGGTGGACCTGTACATCGAGTCGACGGTGCCCGTGGGCGCGGGGCTCTCGTCATCCGCCGCCATCGAAAGCGCCGTCGCCGTCGCCCTCGATGAGGTCTGGCAGCTCGGCCTGGACCGGCCGGCCCTCGCCAGGGCCGGACAGCTCGCCGAGAACAAGGCGGTCGGTGCCCCTACCGGCATCATGGACCAGTCGGCATCCTTACTCGGCCAGGACGACCACGCCGTCTTCCTCGACTGCCGCAGCCTCCAGTCAGAGCTTGTGCCGCTGGGCTTCGCCGAGGCCGGGCTCGAGCTGCTGATCATCGATACCGGTGTGTCGCACGACCACTCGACGGGCGGTTACGCAGATCGGCGAGCGTCCTGCGAGGCGGGAGCGGCCGGCATGGGGGTGTCGTCGCTGCGCGACCTGAGCGCCGACGACCTGCCGCGAGCCAGGGAGACGCTCGACGATGAGACCTTCCGACGCGTGCGGCATGTCGTGACCGAGAACCAGCGCGTGCTCGACACCGTCAGGGTGCTCCGATCTGAGGGACCCACCGCCATCGGTGACCTGCTGGATGCCTCGCACCTCTCCATGCGCGACGACTTCGAGATCTCGGTGCCCGAACTCGACCTCGCGGTGGAGACGGCACAGGCGAACGGTGCGATCGGCGCGCGGATGACCGGCGGCGGTTTCGGGGGCGCCGCCATTGCCCTGGTGCCGGCGTCCGGAATCTCGCGGATCCAGGTCGCCATCGATGGCGCGTTCGCCGAGCACGGATTCAGCCAGCCGACCATGTTCACGGTGACGGCCTCGAACGGTGCCCAGCGCGATCGCTGAGCCACCGGCGCCACCGGGCGACGTCCCAAAAGTCAATGTCAGTTCAGACTGACATCAGTCGCAACTGACACCACCGAAAAAACACCCACCTTCCGAAATGACGGAATCCGGAGCCGCAAGCCCCGTGATTCCGGCGACCCACCCGGCCCAGGCAACGAGTTCTCCGTCATTTCGGAAGGGTGGCGCGAGTGGGACAGGGTTCGCGGGAGCAGGCTGCAGGCTAGAAGACCTCGAGGTACTTCAGGGTGAAGCTGACGATACCGACGATGCCCACGAAAACTCCGACGGTGAGCCAGAATCGACCCCAGGGAAAACGCTTCACGACAAGCTCCTTTCGGCTGCATCAACAACGTTTCTCAGCAGCATGGCACGGGTCATCGGGCCGACCCCGCCGGGCACTGGCGACAGGTAGCCCGCGACATCCACCGCTGAAGGATCGACGTCGCCGACCAGTCGCGCCGTGCCGGTCTCCGGATTGACCACTCGCGTGATTCCGACATCGAGCACCGCGGCGCCCGGCTTCAGCCATTCGGGCTTGATGAGCCCGGCGACTCCCACCGCGGCAACGAGGATGTCAGCCTGGCGCACATAGCTCTCGAGGTCGACGGTGCGCGAGTGCGTCAGTGTCACCGTGGCATCCAGTCCCTTGCGCGTCAGCAGGAGGCCGAGCGGGCGCCCGACGGTCAGCCCGCGGCCGACCACGACGACATGACGCCCCGAGATCGGAACGCCGTAACGCTGCAGCATCTCCACGATTCCGGCCGGCGTGCACGGCAACGGCGAAGTGATCTCACCACCGACACCGAGCACGAGCCGGCCCAGGTTCGTCGGGTGCAGTCCGTCGGCATCCTTGTCCGGATCCATCAGCTCGAGCATCGCATTCTCGTCGAGACCCGCTGGCAGCGGAAGCTGGATGATGTAGCCCGTCACCGCAGGGTTCGCGTTGAGGCCAGCGATCGCCGCGCGAACCTCATCGGCCGTCGCCGTCCCCGGAAGGTCGACACGGATCGACTCGATGCCCACCTCGGCGCAATCGCGGTGCTTGCCCGCAACATACGACAGCGAACCAGGGTCGCTTCCGACCAGCAGCGTGCCGAGGCCGGGAGTGACGCCCCTGGCGGTGAGCGCGGTGATGCGCTCGGCGAGTTCGGCCTTGACCGCTTTCGCGGTGGCGACTCCGTCGAGCTTCACAGCGACCATCAGTGCCAGGACCCCGGGCTCTCAAGGCCCGGGTAGAGGGGATAGCCGTCGGTCAGCTTCAGTACGCGCGCGCGGAGGGCCGCAACATCCGGTGCCGGCTTGAGCGCCTCGGCGATGATGTCTGCCACCTCGGTGAACTCCACGTCGCCGAAGCCACGCGTCGCGAGGGCCGGGGTGCCGATACGGAGCCCGGATGGGGTCATCGGCGGGCGCGGGTCGAACGGCACGGCGTTGCGGTTCACGGTGATTCCGACCTCGTGCAGGATGTCTTCTGCCTCCTGGCCGTGGATCGGCGCGTTCCGCAGGTCGACGAGCACGAGGTGCACGTCGGTTCCTCCGGTGAGTACGTCGATTCCCGCAGCCACGGCGTCGGGCGCAGTGAGGCGCTCGGCGAGGATCTGGGCGCCACGGATGGTGCGCGCCTGGCGGTCGATGAACTCCGGCTCGGCCGCGAGCTTGAACGCGGTGGCCTTGGCCGCGATGACGTGCATGAGCGGCCCGCCCTGCTGGCCGGGGAACACGTTCGAGTTGATCTTCTTCTGCAGCTCGAGGTCGTTGGTCATGATGAATCCCGCACGCGGGCCACCCAGGGTCTTGTGCACGGTCGACGAGACCACGTCAGCGTATGGCACGGGCGATGGATGCAGCTTGGCCGCAACCAGTCCGGAGATGTGAGCCATGTCCACCCAGAGTTTCGCACCGACCTCGTCGGCGATCTCGCGATAAGCGGCGAAGTCGAGCTGGCGGGAGTAAGCGGACCACCCGGCGATGAGCACGTGCGGTTTGACCTCGCGGGCCTTCTCGCGCACCGCATCCATGTCGATCAGGTAGCTCTGCGGGTCGACGCCGTAAGCGTGCGCCTCATAGAGCTTGCCGGAGAAGTTCAGGCGCATGCCGTGCGTGAGGTGGCCACCGTGGGCGAGTTCGAGGCCCAGGATGCGGTCGCCAGGCTGGGCGATCGCGGCGAGCACCGCCGCATTCGCCGTGGCACCCGAGTGCGGCTGGACGTTGGCGTACGCCGCACCGAACAGGCTCTTGGCGCGCGAGATCGCGAGGCTCTCGGCGACGTCCACGAATTCGCAACCGCCGTAGTACCGGCGGCCGGGGTATCCCTCCGCGTACTTGTTCGTCAACACCGAGCCTTGGGCCTCGAGCACGGCGCGGGGCACGAAGTTCTCGCTCGCGATCATCTCGAGCGTGCCACGCTGGCGGCCGAGTTCTTGCTCGAGAACCTGCGCGATCTCGGGATCGACGTCGGCCAGCGGTGAATCGAACCGGGACAACGGTGAGGTGATGGGGTCAGACATGGGCGCTCCTAAAGACACTCGAACGGATAGAACAGAGGTATCCGTTGAGCCCAGGCGTACGGCCCAATCGTGCTGCTTCCGCTGAGACGATCACAGTCTGCACGATCACAGTCTCGACAATCACGGCTGTCACTCCCCGATGGTTGCCCATCTCAACGCCAGTTGCGACAGGTACAGCCTACGTGACGACGGGTCTGGCTGCTGCCGCAGCGGCCTTCGCCACTATCCCGTTCTCGCCTGGCTGGCGAGCCAGGCCGCGAGATGCACGGCCGTGGCGCCTTCTCCCTGCGAGACCTGGTTCGGCGTGCCCGCCGCGACCACCGAGCCACCAGCATCGCCCCCGCCCGGCCCCAGGTCGATGACCCAGTCGGCGTCGGCGATGGCGGCAAGGTCGTGCTCCACCAGTGCCACGGTGTTGCCGGCATCCACGAGTCGTTGCAGCTGGTCGAGCAGCAACCGGGTGTCTGCCGGATGAAGGCCAGAGGTCGGCTCGTCGAGCAGGTAGAGCGCATGACCACGATGTGCCCTCTGCAACTCGGTAGCCAGTTTGATGCGCTGCGCCTCGCCTCCGCTGAGCTCGGTGGCCGGCTGCCCGAGCCGGAGATACCCGAGCCCCACCTCGCGGAGGGTCTCCAGGCTGCGCGAGGCGGCAGGAACATCGGCGAAGAACTCCGCCGCAGTGTCGACGGTCATCGTGAGCACATCGGCGATGGATTCGCCGCGGTACTTCACCTCGAGCGTCTCGGCGTTGTATCGGGCACCATGACAGGTGGTGCATGGCGCGTAGGTGCCCGGGAGGAACATCAACTCCACCGAGATGAAGCCTTCGCCCTTGCAGGTCTCACAACGACCACCGACGACGTTGAACGAGAAGCGCCCGGCACCGTAGGAGCGCGAGCGCGCTTCGTCGGTAGCGGCGAAGATCTTCCTCACCACATCGAACATGCCGGTATAGGTGGCGAGGTTCGAGCGCGGCGTGCGGCCGATCGGCCGCTGGTCGACGACGACCAGCCGATCGAGCGCCTCCAGCCCCGTGACGCCCGACACGTCGACCTCGAGTGAATCTTCTTCCACCTCATCGGAGCCCGCGCCAAGGCGATCACGCACCACCTGCGCGAGCACCTGGGTCACGAGAGTCGACTTTCCCGAGCCGGAGACGCCCGTCACCGCCGTCATCACCCCGAGCGGGAACTCGGCAGATACATCGACGAGGTTATGACGGCTCACACCGTGAAGTTTCAACCACCCGGTAGGCGTTCGGAGCGTGCGCTCGACCCTCGCGTCCTTCGGGAACAGGTAGGCGGCGGTGACGGATTCTTCGACGCCTTCCAGCCCATCGACGGGCCCGGAGTAGATCACGTGCCCGCCACCCTCACCGGCCCCCGGGCCGATGTCAACCACCCAGTCGGCCCGCCGAACCACATCGAGGTCGTGTTCGACCACGAACAGGGAATTACCGGATTCCTTGAGCCGCTGGAGCACGTCGAGAAGTGGCGCAGCGTCGGCGGGATGAAGCCCGGCGGACGGTTCATCCAGCACATAGACCACGCCGAACAGCCCTGAACGCAACTGCGTCGCTATGCGCAGCCGCTGGGATTCCCCGGTCGAGAGCGTGGTCGAATTCCGGCCGAGACTCAGGTATCCGAGCCCGAGGGCGAGCAGCTCATCGACCCGGCCGATCATATCGGTGACGATCCGGGTCGCCGCCTCACGACTCTCCCCGCGAAAGTCGGTGTCGATGCCCTCTTTCAGCGCCGCTGCGAGCCCGGCGAACGGCAGCGCATTCATCTCACCGATGGCGAGACCGGCGAAGGTGACCGCACGCGCTTCCTGGCGCAGCCCGCTTCCGCCGCAGACCGGGCACGGGATGCTCCGCACGAATCGCAGTGCGCGCTCCCGCATCCTCTCGCTCTGCGATTGCGAGAGCACATGCATCACGTGGCTTCTGGCACTCCAGAACTTGCCGTAGTAGCCGTGGTCGACGCGGCCCGGCTCCGGTTCGATCATCACCGACGGTTGTTCTTCCGTGTACAGCAACCACTCCTGGTCGGCGCGGGACAACGACTGCCAGGGCTTGTCGATATCGATTCCGAGGCCATTGACGATGCTGCGGAGGTTCGCGCCCTGCCATGCTCCGGGCCAGGCGGCGATGGCGCCCTCACGGATGCTCAGCGTCGCATCCGGAACAAGCAGTTGCTCGGTGACATCGTGGACCATCCCGAGACCGTGGCATCGCGGGCATGCTCCGGATGCGGTGTTCGGGGAGAACGCCTCGGCGGCCAGGTGTGCGGCGCCCGAGGGGTAGGTTCCCGCCCGCGAGTAGAGCATCCGGAGAAGGTTGGACATCGTGGTGATCGTGCCGACGGTCGAGCGGGAACTCGGGGCGCCACGTCGTTGTTGCAGTGCAACGGCCGGCGGAAGCCCGGTGATCTCCTCCACGTCCGGCGCACCGACCTGGTTCAACAGGCGGCGGGCGTACGGCGCAACCGACTCGAAGTAACGGCGCTGGGCTTCTGCGTACAGCGTGCCGAACGCGAGGGATGATTTCCCCGATCCTGAGACACCGGTGAAGACCACCAGCGAGTCGCGGGGAATATCGATATCGATGTCTTTGAGGTTGTGCTCACGCGCCCCGCGAACCTTCACCCACCCCACGTCAGACCGCCACCTCAGGTGCTGACACCTCGGCGCCGAAGATGGTGACGAGCAGGTCTGTCGTCCAGGCGATGAGTTGCGTGTCTGTCGGCTCTGGCGGTAACGGCACCAGCACGGCTGCGGCTGCGGCGTGGTAGCGAGCCCCCGGGTACATGCGCTGCAGTCGCACCTGGATCGAGTCAGCGAGGTTCGCTGGCGCGACACGCAGCTTGTCTCCCATGACGACCACCTCGCTGAGCCCGGATTTCTGCGCCATGCGGCGCAGTCGCGACACGGCGATGAGGTTGGCGACCTGTTCCGGCGGCTCGCCGTAGCGGTCGGTGAGCTCCTCCATCACCCTGTCGATGCTGTCGATCGTCGCTGCCGGAGCAGACGCCGTGGACAGCTTCTGGTAGGCCTCAAGCCTGAGCCGCTCACTCTCGACGTAGTCCTCGGGGATGTGCGCGTCGACGGGCAGCTCGAGCCGGAGTTCCGTCTGCCCTTCCGCGACGTCACCACGGAAGGCCGAGACGGCCTCGCCGATCATGCGCAGGTACAGGTCGAAGCCCACCCCTGCGATATGCCCGGACTGCTCGCCGCCGAGCAGGTTTCCGGCACCGCGGATCTCGAGGTCCTTCAGCGCAATCTGCATGCCGGCGCCGAGCTCGTTGTTGGCCGCGATGGTGTTCAGCCGCTCGTGGCCGGTTTCGGTGAGCGGCTTCAGGTCGTCGTAGAGGAAGTAGGCATACGCACGCTCCCGGCCACGACCCACCCGACCCCGCAACTGGTGCAGCTGCGACAGGCCGTACTTATCTGCCCGGTCGATGATGAGGGTGTTGGCGTTGGCGATATCCAGCCCGGTCTCGATGATCGTCGTCGACACCAGCACGTCGAACTTGCGCTCCCAGAAGTCGACCATGACCTGCTCGAGCACGTGCTCGGGCAGCTGGCCGTGTGCGACGGCGATCCGCGCCTCCGGCACCAGCTCGGCCAGCTGGTTGGCGACGCGATTGATGCTCGCCACCCGGTTGTGCACGTAGAACACCTGGCCCTCACGCAGCAACTCGCGCTTGATCGCGGCACCCACCTGTCGCTCAGAGTACGGGCCGACGAAGGAGAGGATCGGGTGGCGATCCTCCGGCGGGGTAGCAAGCGTCGACATCTCCCGGATGCCGGTGACCGCCATCTCGAGGGTTCGCGGAATCGGGGTGGCCGTCATCGCGAGGATGTCGACGTTGGTCTTCAGCTTCTTCAGCGCATCCTTGTGCTCTACGCCGAAGCGCTGCTCCTCGTCGATGATGACGAGTCCGAGGTCTTTGAAGGCGATGTTCTTGCTGAGCAGGCGATGTGTGCCGATGACGACGTCGACCGTGCCATCCTGCATGCCCGCCATGGTCTCCTTCGATTCCTTGTCGGTCTGGAACCTCGAGAGCGCGCGAAGGTGCACGGGGAAGCCTGCGAACCGCTCGGCAAACGTCTCCATGTGCTGGCGCACGAGCAGCGTCGTCGGAACGATCATCGCGACCTGCTTGCCATCCTGAACGGCCTTGAACGCGGCGCGCACGGCGACCTCCGTTTTGCCGTAACCGACGTCGCCGCTCAGCAGGCGATCCATCGGTATCGGCCTCTCCATGTCGGCCTTGACCTCGTCGATGGTGGTGAGCTGGTCGGGCGTCTCCACGAACGCGAAAGCCTCCTCGAGCTCGCGCTGCCACGGGGTATCCGGCCCGAAGGCGTGCCCCTTGGAGGCCATGCGCGCGCTGTAGAGCTTCACCAGTTCGACGGCGATGTCTCGAACAGCCTTGCGCGCCTTACCCTTGGCCGCGGCCCAGTCGCTGCCGCCCATCTTGCTCAACGCCGGAGCCTCGCCACCGACATACCGGCTCAGCAGGTCGAGCTGGTCGGTGGGAACGTAGAGCTTGTCCCCGGGGTATCCGCGCTTATTGGGCGCGTACTCGACAACCAGGAACTCCCGTTGCGTCCTGATCGCGTTTCGTCCACCCGTCGACACCTCGCGTTGCACGAGTTCGACGAACCTGCCGATTCCGTGGGTGTTGTGCACCACGAAGTCGCCGGCCTTGAGCTGCAGCGGATCGACGACGTTTTTGCGGCGGCTCGCGAGCTTCTTGACCTGGCGGGTGTCGTAGCCGGCCGTGCGACCGTAAAACTCGCTCTCGCTGAACAGCGCGAGCTTGATCTCGGCGAGCTCGAAACCCTGGTCGACGGATGCCTGCACCAGGTAGGCGACACCGGGCTCGGCCTTCGCGGGAAACGCGTCTACTGCCCGCCCGGCGAGCTCATGCTCGGCGAGCACATTGGCTGTGCGCTCCACGAGTCCCGCTCCCTCGGAGACGACCGCAACAGTCCAGCCGTCCCGCAGGAGTTCGCCGACGTGGCCCAGGGCCCCGTCTGGCTGGCCCGCGAAGTTCGGCACCGTACGTGCCTCGATGCGCACGTACGACTCGAGTGCCGTCGCCTCGAGTTCTTCGGGAACGCCAGAGTCGAACGCAGAGAGCGTCCACCACCGACGGTCACCGGCAGCCTCGCGCAGCCTCGCGAGGGTGACGAAGTCGCCAGCATCCAGGTCGATCGGAGCCTCCGCTCCGGCGGTTGCCGCGTTCCACGCAGCACTGAGGAATTCGCGATTCGTCTCCGCGAGATTGACCGCGCGCGTCGCAACCTTCTCGGGCGAGAGCACAGCGATCGCGGCATCCTGCGGCAGATAGTGGGTGAGGGGCACGAGCCGGTCGACGAGCGCCGGCGCGAGCGACTCCATTCCGTCGACGGGAATTCCCTCGCCGATCTTCGCGAGCATCGTCGACAGGCTCGGAAACTCGTGCTGCATCTCGCGTGCACGCTGGCGCACGCTGTCGCTCAGCAGCATCTCCCGGCTCGGCGGCAGCTCTGCCCCAGTGATCTCCGTTGGCAGCGAGCGCTGGTCGGCGACCGAGAATTCGCGAACCTGCTCGAGCTCATCACCGAAGAATTCGAGGCGGAGTGGATGCTCGTCGGTCGGCGCGAACACGTCGACGATACCGCCGCGCACCGCGAACTCACCCCGTCGGGTCACCATGTCGACGCGGGCATACGCGAGGTCGACGAGCCGGCGGCTGAGGTGCGCGAGGTCGTATCCACGACCACCCTTCACCAGCGTGATGGGCTCGATGGTGGTCAGGTTGTCGGCGAGAGGCTGGAGTGCAGCACGCACGCTGGCGACCATGACGAACGCGGTCTGTTGGTCGCCGGCCGCCCAGTTCCGGATGGTGCGGAGGGCAGCTATGCGCTTGCCCACCGTCTCCGAGCTGGGGCTGAGCCGCTCGTGCGGCAGGGTCTCCCATGCCGGGAACTCGACGATCGTGGCGCCCGGTAGGTAGCTGGCCAGTGATCGACGCAAGGCTTCGGATTCCCGGCCCGTCGCCACGATTGCGAGCAGCGCGCGCGGGCCGCCCTTTCGCGTGAGTAGCCCGGCCAGCAATGGAGCACGGAGGCCGTCGACGAGCGAGAAGTCAGCGCTTCTGGCGCCGAGAGAAAGTGCTTTCTCGAACGTCCGGGCGCGCGAAAGGGCCGGGATAAAACCATCGAGTATCACTGGACGAGTGTATGCCGCGCCGCTGACAGCGGGCTGCGTGGGTGCCGCACCCCACCGCACGAGAGTGCCCGGCCGCGTCATCCACTGCGAAATGAGGGAGATCTCAGCACATGAAGGCCATTTCACCAAATGAAGGAGATTTCGGCAGAAACACCCTCCACGCCATGCGTCGCGTGCCCAGGCACGTAAATATCCTTCATTTGGTGAAGTGGGGGCTAAACGGTAAGGGGAGGAGCGGGGCTGAGGACGGCAGGGGCAGGCGCGGCACCGGGGTGCCGGCGAACTACGGCCGCGCGGTGTGGAACTTCAACTGTGCTGCGGTGAGCCCGTCCGTGGCGATGAGCTGCGTGGCATCCGCCGCCTCGTCGAGCAGGTTGGGCAGCGTCGCACGCTCTTGCCCGCTGAAGTCGCGCAGCACGAAGTCGGCGGCGGGCTGCCGCCCGGGCGGCCTGCCGATTCCGATACGCACGCGGGTGAAGTCACCGGTGCCGGTCGCAGCGATGATGTCGCGGATGCCGTTATGACCACCGTGACCGCCTCCGAACTTGAGCCGCACCGAGTCGAACGGGATGTCGAGCTCGTCATGCAGCACGATCAGCCGCGACGGCTCGATCTTGTAGAAGCGCAGTAGTGCGGAAACCGGCCCGCCCGACACGTTCATGAACGTACTGGGCTTGGCCAGCACCAGCCTCGGGCCGGCCTGCAAGCTGCGACCCTCGGCCACTGCGGCATTGGCCTTGTGATTCTTGAACCTCGCCGAAAGACGGTCGGCCAACTGCGCCAGCACCATCTGGCCTACATTGTGGCGATTTCCGGCGTAGTCGGACCCGGGGTTGCCGAGCCCGACTACTAGCCACAGTTCATCCACGGGCTGCGCCTTACGTGAGAACCAGATCGGCCGGAACCTTCGGACTACTCGGATTCCTCGGCGGCAACAGCGTCTTCGTCGTCGCCCTCAGCGGCGTCGTCGCCTTCAGCAGCCTCGTCGGTCTCGGCCTCGTCGCCGAGGTCCTGCTCGACCTCGCCTGTGATGCCGACGATGAGGGTCTCCTCATCGGTGACGAGCGTCGCGCCGGTCGGCAGCGTGAGGTCCTTCGCCAGGATCTGCGCGCCCTCCTTGAGGCCCTCGACAGAGACAACGATGTTCTCGGGGATGTGAGTTGCCTCGACTTCGAGCGACACCGTGTTGGAGTCCTGGTTGATGGTGGTGCCGGGAACCGGCTCACCCTCGACGTGCACGGGGATGTCGACGATGACCTTCTCACCCTTGCGGATGACAATGAGGTCGATGTGCTCGATGATCTGGCGCACAGGATCCTTCTGGACGTCCTTGACCAGTGCAAGCTGGATCGTGCCCTGGATGTCGAGCTCGAGGATCTGGTTCGACTTGCGCAGGATCAGAGCGGTCTCGTGTCCTGGGAGGGTGACGTGCTGCGGCTCGGTGCCGTGACCGTAGATGACCGCAGGGATCTTGTTCTGGGCGCGGATCTTGCGTGCAACGCCCTTGCCGAACGTGTCGCGCACCTCGGTGAGGAGGTAGTTGCTGTCTTTGGATTGTGCGGCTTTCTTAGCCATGATGTTCTCCGTAACGGGCAGGTGCCCAGATCGTATTCAACTCGAACGCATGATTGCCAGCGTGAGGAAAAGCCCAATGCACTTAAGATCAGTGACTCACCCGCCGCGTCGATAACGGAGCCCGCAGGTTCCCTCGCCGAAGTTCAGTGCCCGATCTTACACGAATTCGGAAGTGAACCCTTAGCCGGTCAGCGCCGACGACGGGAGCGAAGCACGGTGCCGAGCGCGGCCGCGAGCAGCAGCATCCCCAGCAGGGCGAGGTTGCCGTTGGGTGCCGCGAACTGCACGGTGACGCTCAACTCTCGAGACACACGTTCGGCGATGGATGCCAGTTGCCCCGGTCCCACGAGGCCGAAGAAGCCGATCGCCGCTATCGCCGACCCCAGCACCATCAGCCCCACTGACGACCAGCGGAGCGTGAGCACCGCAAGGCCGAGGAGAACGGTGCCGACCAGGAGCAGCACCGCTCCGGTTGGATTGAACCCTCCGGTTGCGAGCACGATCAGGTCTGTGTAGACGAGGCCGCCGCCCATGAATGCCAGGAGCACGCCCATCGGTCCAGCAACGATCGCTACGATCACGCTCGCCACACGCGCGACGGCGCCGGGTCTCTGAGAGCGACGGGTCAGGGCTGCAAGCCCTGTCACGAGGAAGACGACGCCCGCAAGCATGCCGATACCGGTGGATACGGAGTAGAGCACTCCGTCGCCAATGGTCGAGCCCTCACCGAACGACTGCGCGATGAGCCTGATGAAGGTAAGCGACGGATCCAGCACCGCGACCAGGCCGGATAACAGGTGAACCACACCCACCGTGATCACGCCGACCGACGACATCGCCACACTCAGCATCGCCACGACGAGGAGCACCAGGCCACCGACGACGAACGGCAGCGCCGTGGGATCGGTGGTCCGGTCGAATTGCACGGCTTCCCGCATCAGCACGAAGCCGCCCTGCCAGAGAGCCGCATATCCCAACACGCTCGCGACCAGCGCGATCACGACACTGAGGGCGATCCTGAGCATACTCAGAGACTAACGAGCGGGCCACGTCGCGCAAGGCTGACGCGGGATTAGTCGAACAGCTCGCGCATGATTCGATCGACGATCGCCGCGGGCTCCGGCGCGATATCGACTGTCACGCCCGGCTCATCGGTCTCGAGCGGCTCGAGGGTGGCCAGTTGGGAGGCGAGCAACGACATCGGCATGAAGTGGCCCTCCCGCTGCCCGATGCGCTGGAAGAGCAACTCGCGAGATCCATGGAGATGCACGAATTTCGTGCCGGGTGCCTGCGCGAGGATTGCCTCACGGTAGCTGCGCTTGAGCGTCGAGCACGCCACGATGATTCCCGGAACCGCGGCGGTGGCGAGCGCGTCCCCCACCGCTTCGAGCCACGGCCAGCGATCATCATCGGTGAGTGGATGCCCCTCGGCCATCCTGGCGACGTTTGCTGACGGATGGAGGGAGTCGGCATCCACAAAGCTGCTGCCGAGACGCTGGGCGAGCAGTCCACCGATCGTGGACTTACCGGAGCCGCTGACGCCCATGACGACGATTTGAGGCCCCTTCACCATCTCAGGCTAGCCGGGTTCGTCGAGCCACCCGCAGAGCCTCCCAGCGAAACGGTCTAGCCTAGAAGACGGCTTCCTCATCATCTGGCACTTCTCAGGATCATCCGGCACTTCTCAAGGAGACACCGTGGCACAGGCAAATATCGGCGTAATTGGACTCGCAGTGATGGGCAGCAACCTCGCCCGGAACCTCGCCAGCCGCGAGGGCAACTCGGTCGCTATCTTCAACCGCTCCTATCAAAAGACGGAGACGCTGCTGGCTGAGCACCCCGAGGCCGAATTCGTTGCCTCGAAGACCTACGCAGAGTTCGCCGCGTCGCTTTCTACTCCGCGCACCGCACTGATCATGGTGCAGGCGGGCAAGGGCACCGACGCCGTCATCGACGAACTGCTGGGCGTATTCGAGCCCGGCGACATCATCGTCGACGGCGGCAACGCGCTGTTCACCGACACCATCCGCCGTGAGAAAGCCGTGCGCGAGACCGGCATCAACTTCGTCGGCGCCGGCATCTCCGGTGGCGAAGAGGGCGCACTGCTCGGCCCGTCGATCATGCCGGGGGGTTCCGACGAGTCGTGGGTCACGCTCGGCCCGATCCTGAAGTCCATCGCCGCGGTGGCTGAGGGCGAGCCCTGCGTTACGCACGTCGGCCACGACGGTGCAGGCCACTTCGTGAAAATGATCCACAACGGCATCGAGTACGCCGACATGCAGCTCATCGCCGAGGCCTACGACCTCATCCGCCGCGGCACCGGCAAGACCCCCACCGAGATCTCCGACATCTTCACCGAGTGGAACAAGGGTGAGCTCGAGAGCTATCTCATCGAGATCACCGCCGAGGTGCTCAGGCAGATGGATGCCTCAACCGGGCGCCCGCTCGTCGATGTGATCCTCGACCAGGCCGGCTCCAAGGGGACCGGAGTCTGGACCGTGCAGACCGCCCTCGATCTCGGCATCCCGGTCTCCGGCATCGCGGAGGCGGTGTTCGCTCGCTCACTATCGTCCAAGCCCGCCCAGCGCGAAGCGGCAGCCTCGCTGCCCGGCCCGTCATCACAGGTCGCCGGTGACGACGAGTCATTCATCGAAGATGTGCGGCTCGCGCTCTACGCCTCCAAGGTCATCGCGTACTCGCAGGGGTTCGATGCGATCGTCGCCGGGGCCGAGCAATACGGCTGGAACATCGAGAAGGGCGAGATCGCGAAGATTTGGCGCGGCGGCTGCATCATCCGCGCCCGCTTCCTCAACCGCATCACCGAGGCCTACGCCGAGAACCCCGGCCTTGTCGCCCTCGTCACCGCGCCGTTCTTCGTCGACGTGATGACGAAGACACAGGATGCCTGGCGCCGTGTGGTCTCGGGGGCCGCCCAGTCCGGCATCCCGACCCCCGCATTCTCGTCGTCGCTCGCCTATTACGACGGACTGCGCGCCGACCGCCTTCCCGCCGCTCTCGTGCAGGGCCAGCGCGACTTCTTCGGAGCGCACACCTACAAGCGCATCGACAAAGAGGGCACCTTCCACACGCTGTGGAGTGGAGACCGAACCGAGATCGAGAGCGTAGGCAGCTCGCACTAGTTCACGCCCCGCCGGATCACCGGCGCCAGTGACACAATGGAATGGTCATGGCTTCTCCCTCAGATAACTCCCACGAGTACGACGACGAACCAGAGCTCGCCGGGTACGAGCCGCACGGCGACAGGCCGCTGCGCAGCCCCCACCTGCTCACCGTGATGCGGGTGGTCGTGGTGGTCGGGCTCATCGGGCTGGTGCTGCCGGGCATCCTGATCGGGGTCTCGACCGCCAACAACACGGCGCAGCGATCATGCGAGATCTACACGTCATATCTCTCGCCGGAGGCCGTGGGTTTCTCGGCCAGGTTCGAACTCGCCAGCGAGTCGGGGATCGGCTGGAACTGCTACGCGGTCGGCTTCGGCGGCTCCGAGACGCTGCTCGCCACCATGGGGCTCATCCCCGGTGGTGCGCGACTGCCGGCGACACCACTGGCTCCGACAAGCGAAACCTAGTCGGCAGCCTCGGCCGTCAGCTTCTCTCGCACCTCGCGACGCAGCACCTTGCCGATGAGCGAGCGGGGTAGTTCATCGAGCTGGTAGACCCGCCGCGGAACCTTGTAGGCCGCGAGGTTTGACCTCGCGAAATCGCGGATCGCTTCCTCATCGAGCTTGCTGCCATCGACAAGCACGACTGCCGCAACGACATCCTCTCCACTGTGCGCGCTCGGCAGGCCCACCACGGCGACATCCGAGACATCCGGATGCGCCCGCAGCGTATCTTCCACCTCGCTCGGCGCGACATTGAAGCCGCCCGTGATGATGATCTCCTTGATGCGGTCGACGATGCGCACGAAACCGGCCTCATCGACCGTGACGATGTCACCCGTACGGAACCAGTCGGCCCCGTCATCCGAGGTCGGGACGAAGACGGCGGCGGTTTCCTCCGGCTTCTTCCAGTATCCGGAGAACACCTGCGGGCCGCGCACGATCAGTTCACCTTCGTCGCCCGGCGCGCGATCGACCGTCGGATTCTCGGGATCGACGACACGGATCTCCGTGTTGGGCAGGGGAAGGCCCACGGTGCCGGCGACCCGAGTGGGGCCGACGGGGTTGGCCATCAGCACGGGGCTGGTCTCGCTGAGCCCATAGCCCTCGACGAGGTATCCGCCAGTCTCCTTCTCCCACGGCTCGACCACGGAGGCCGACAGCGGCATCGCCCCCGAGATGGAGATCTGGATGCCCTGCAGCGAGACACCCTTCTCGTTGGCGGCGGCCTGGAGCCGCTGGTAGATCGGAGGCACGGCCGGGAGGAAGGTCGCGGGGCGCTTCCTGGCGACGGCGAGCACGAGGTCAGGATCGAACTTCGGGAAGAGCACGAGCCGGGCACCCATGCTCATCGCGAAGGTGAGACACAGCGTGAGTCCATAGGCGTGGAACATGGGAAGCACCGCATAGACCACGCAGCCTTCGCCGCGCGTGACGGTCGGCACCCAGGCGCGGGCCTGCGCCGCGTTGGTGGTGAGGTTGAGGTGGGTGAGGATGGCGCCCTTGGGGCTGCCGGTGGTGCCGCTGGTGTACTGGATGAGCGCAACGTCCGACGCGTCCGGGCGCACGATCTCGGGTTTGATCGGCGCAGACTTGAGCAGCTCCTCCCACACGACGGTGCCGCGAACGTTGGCGGTCAGCGCTTTTCGCGAGTCGCGGGCCTTGCTTATCGGCAGCCGGAGCAGCGCTCTCGTGGCGAACGGCATCGCGCGCGTGACATCCACCGAGATGATCGTGTCGACCGCGACATCGGCCGGAAAGGCCTGGATCGTGCCGACGACGTTGTTCCACGCGATGACGACCTTCGCCGCGTGGTCTTCGAACTGGTGGCGAAGCTCACGCGGGGTGTACAGCGGGTTGTGCTCGACGACTATCGCGCCGATCCGAAGCACGGCGTAGAAGGCGACGATGTGCTGCGGGCAGTTCGGCAGCACGAGCGCGACGGTGTCACCCTTCTGCACGCCCAGCAGGCGAAGACCCTCGGCAGCCCGCCCGATCTGCAGGCCCATCTCGGCGTAGGTGGTCTCGCGACCGAAGAACTCGAGCGCTGCGTTGTCAGGGAATTCGGCGATGGATGCCTCGACCAGGTCGTATAGCGAACCCCTGGGCAGTTCCAGCTCGACCGGAACCCCGTCGGCGTATGAGGCGAGCCAGGGGCGAGGGGTGGAGATGGTCACGCGGCGCCGTCGAACATGCTGGTCACGGATCCGTCATCGAAGACCTCGTGGATCGCACGTGCGAGCAGTGGCGCGATGGGCAGGACGGTGAGCGTGGGAAAGCGCTTGTGCTCGGGGATCGGCAACGTATCTGTGACGACGACGGAGTCGATGGATGCGTGCTGCAGCAGGTCAGGCGCGGGGGAAGAGAAGATCGCGTGCGTTGCCGCGACGACGACCTTCGTGGCCCCGGCGGCTTTGAGCGCCTCGGCGGCCTTCACGATGGTGCCCCCGGTGTCGATCATGTCGTCGACCAGGAGGCAGACACGCC
This sequence comes from Salinibacterium xinjiangense, assembly GCF_014645015.1. Lineage (GTDB taxonomy): Bacteria > Actinomycetota > Actinomycetes > Actinomycetales > Microbacteriaceae > Rhodoglobus > Rhodoglobus xinjiangensis. Next base: position 240,551 of record NZ_BMLC01000002.1, on the reverse strand, counting down.
CGTTGACGTCACCGACGATCTCGTGCACCGTCACCTTGTTCGGGATGAGCGGGTCGCGACGCTTGTGGATGATCGCGAGCGGCGCACCGAGCTTGTCGCTCCAGATGTCGGCCACGCGCACGCGGCCCATGTCGGGCGAGACGACGGTGAGGGTGGATGGGTCGAGGATCTTCTGGAAATGCGCGAGCAGCACCGGCATGGCGAAGAGGTGATCGACGGGCCCGTCGAAGAATCCCTGGATCTGGGCTGCGTGCAGGTCGACACTCATGATCCGGTCTGCGCCGGCCGCCTTGTAGAGGTCGGCGATCAGTCGGGCGCTGATCGGCTCGCGACCGCGGCCCTTCTTGTCCTGGCGGGCGTACGGGTAGAACGGCGAGACGACGGTGATGCGTTTCGCCGAAGCGCGCTTGAGGGCGTCGACCATGATCAGCTGCTCCATGAGCCACTCATTGATGGGATCTGTGTGGGACTGGATCACGAATGCATCGCAACCGCGAACACTCTCGTCGTAGCGGGCGTAGATCTCACCGTTGGCAAAAGTGCGGGCATCCGTGGGTACGACATCGGTTTCGAGCTCGGCTGCGATGTCGATGGCGAGCTGCGGGTGAGCCCTGCCGCTCACGATCACGAGCCTCTTCTGTCCGGTGATCTTGATCTCGGACACAGTCCCCGCTCTCTGCCGACACTTCGTCGGCGTTTGTCTCCGGCAATCTTATCCGCGCAGAACTGTCGCTAAACCTCGTGGGCGCCGGATGACTCGACCGCCGCCCGCGCCGCAGCTGTGCCTGCGCGGTTGGCCTCGACCCATCCGCTCATGTTGCGCTGCGGGGCGACCGTGATCGCCAGCGATCCCGCTGGCACATCTTTACGAACCACCGTGCCTGCCCCCGTATATGCACCGTCCCCGATGCTGACCGGAGCCACAAACACGTTGTGCGAGCCGGTACGCACGTGCGAGCCCACGACCGTCGCGCTCTTGTTCACACCGTCGTAGTTGGCCGTGATGGTGCCCGCGCCGATGTTGGACTGCTCCCCCACGGTGGTATCTCCGATGTAGCTGAGGTGCGGCACTTTGCTTCCCGCGCCGATCGTGGAGTTCTTCGTCTCCACGAAGGCGCCGATCTTGCCGTCGGCACCGAGATACGTGCCGGGCCGCAGGTAGGCGAAGGGGCCGACACTCGCACCGGCGCCGATGACGGCGAGCGTGGCATCCGTGCGCTTCACGACGGCGTTTTCGCCGACCTCGCAGTCGACCAGGGTCGTGTCTGGTCCGACCGTCGCCCCGCGCTGGATGAGGGTCGCGCCTTTCAGCTGCGTTCCCGGCAGCAGCTCGACGTCTTCGGCGAGGGTCACATCGGCGTCGATCCAGGTGGTGGCAGGGTCCTGCACGGTCACACCGGCGACCTGCCAGCGGCGCACGATCAGGGAATTCATGCGACGGGATGCCTCGGCCAGCTGAACGCGGTCATTGACTCCGCTGACCATCCAGCCGTCGCTCACAGGCACGGCTGACACGGCTGAGCCGCTCGCGCGCAACAGGCCGATCACGTCGGTGAGGTACTTCTCTCCGGCCAGGTTTTGGGTTCCGACGAGCGGCAGCTGCACCCGCAGCGCATCCACGCTGAACACGTAGGTGCCCGAGTTGATCTCGGTGACAGCCCGCTCGGCCAGGGTCGCGTCTTTCTGTTCCACGATGCGGTCGAGCGCTCCCTCCGCGTCACGGATGATGCGCCCGTAGCCGGTCGCGTCGTCCAGCACGGCAGACAGCAGTGTCGCGGCGGCGCTCGCGGCGCGGTGCTCGGTGATGAGCGCGGCGAGGGTGGCGGCATCCAGCAGCGGAACATCGCCGCTGACCACGATCACGTCGCCCTCGAAGCCTGCCGGCAGCGCAGTGAGCGCGACCTCCACGGCCCGACCGGTGCCGGGAATGTCATCCTGGTCGACGAAAATCACATCGGGGACGAACTCGGAGATGGAGGCGACCACGGTGTCGCGCTCGTGGCGCACCACCGCGATGACGACGCTGGGTTCGAGTTCACGCGCCGTGGCGAGCACGTGCCCGATGAGCGAGCGGCCCGCGATGGAGTGCAGCACCTTCGGGCGCGACGACTTCATGCGGGTACCCTGGCCTGCGGCGAGAACAATGACGGCAAGATTCTGGTCAGTCATGCTGCCATTGTCCCGCACTGCGGGCAGCCCGGCACAGCGCCCGAGAAATCGTGGCCTCGAGCGAGTGTTCCGATCCTGTCGACCCACTCGCCGTTGCGGAGGCAGATGCGGAACACTCGGAGCCCCGCGCGGCAGGTGGGCGGGACCAGCGGCGCGCTACGTCCGATCGAGGGCTACGAGCCGTTCCGCACCGGTATTTCCCCAGTAGCAGGTCTGCAGGATCACCGAGCCACCGAGCCCCTCTGTGGCGACCTTCGCGTAGTCGCCGGCCTGCGCGTCACGGGTCGCGGCGACCGTGTACGTGCCGTCGAGGCCGACCCCGGCCAACGTCACCGTGTCGCCGATGGCCATACCCAGCACTATGTCGCCGCCGCAGTAGTTGTGCTTGCCGACAACGGGCGCGTGCACGCCCAGGTCCATCCGCACCCACAGGCACTGGTCGATCTCGGCCTGATACCCCGTGGTGTCGATCGAAATGGACCACTCCGCCTCACCGGTCGCAGCCAGCGTCGGCAGTGCGGGCGCCCTTGGCGGGGGCGCCTCGCCCGGCGCGCCGGCAGGCGCACCGGGCTGCGGCAGCTGGGCTGCGGGGATCGGTGGCGGAGCGGCGTCCGGCGGCGGACCGACAGCCTGAGCTGGGGAATCCTGTTCCACCGCTGCCGGAGGGGCGGCGGGGGCGGCGCCAGCGACATACCCGAGCCCGCCGCCGATGGCGAGCGCGGCGATCACGGCCGGAATGACCCGCGCCAGGGTCATCCGGCGACCGGCACGGTGATAGGCGGCGAAGGGATCGGGCGTCGCGTCGCTCATAATGATCGCGCGATACGCGGTCGTGCCGCCGGGGTCATCCGAATCGGCCGTTGACGTAGTCGAGGGTGCGCGGGTCTGTCGGGTCGGAGAACATCACCGCGGTGTCGCCCTGCTCGACGATCGCGCCGGGGGTGCCGAGCGAGGCCAGGAAGAATGCGCAATTGTCAGACACGCGCTGGGCCTGCTGCATGTTGTGAGTCACGATCACGATCGTCACCTCTTTGGCGAGCTCGAGCATCGTCTCCTCGATGACGCGAGTGGAGGTCGGGTCGAGCGCGGAGCACGGCTCATCCATCAAAAGCACCCGCGGGCGCACCGCGAGCGAGCGAGCGATGCACAGTCGCTGCTGTTGCCCTCCGGAGAGGCCACCGCCGGGCTGGCGAAGTCGGTCGCGCACCTCCTTCCAGAGGCCGGCCTTGGTGAGGCTCGACTCGACGAGCTGGTCTTTCGTGTCGCGGCTGGCCGAGATGCCGGTGAGCTTGAGCCCCGCGATGACGTTGTCATAGATCGACATCGCCGGGAACGGGTTGGGCTTCTGGAACACCATGCCGATGTCACGGCGGGCCTGGGTGAGGCGGCGGTTGGCGTCGTAGATGTCGACCCCATCGAGCAGCACCTCGCCCGCGAGTGAGGCAGACGGGATCATCTCGTGCATCCGGTTCAGGATGCGCAGGAAGGTGGACTTGCCGCAACCCGACGGACCGATGAGCGCCGTCACCTTGCCCGCCTCCATGGTGAGGTCGACGCGGTCGAGCACCTTGCGGTCACCGAACCAGGCCGAGATGGAGTTCGCCTGCAGCACGGCGAGTGGTGCATCAGGCAGGGGCGGCGGGGTGTTGGAGGCGAGTTCTCCGCCCTTCCACTGCGTCTCGGGAAGCTCGGGGCGTTTCATGACCCCGGTGATCGTGGGCACCGCGGTCGTCATGTCGTCGACCGGTGCCGGCGGGGCTTCGACCGACACCTGCACGGCTCCAGCGGTTGCCAGCGAAGCGCGCTTCGGGGTCGTCTTACGCGCAGCTGCCGTGGCCGTGGTGGTCGCTGATGCGGTCGGCTTGCGTTGCGCTGCACCCTTCGGCCTCGGAGCTGTGGGCTTCTTCGAGGTGACGGTGCTGCGGGTGCGCGCAGATGACGCAGTGCTGATGGGTTTCGTCGGTTCGTCCATGTCGTTTCCTCGGGTCGGGCTAGAGCAGGTTGGGAAGAAGCGTCATCGCGGCATCAGCGGTCGCGGCCCCGAGGGCGAGCACGACGGGGACAGCGATCATCCACGTCTGCCACATGCCCCAGCGGCCTCGCACCCACCGCAGGGCTGTGACGGCCACCGTGAGCCACTGCAGCCAGAAAAGCAGTGGGAACCACCCCGTCGAGTCGATGCCGAGTTCGAGTTCAGACGGGTCGAGTACCTCTTTGGTGAACACCGGCGAAGGGGTTTGGTTGGCCTCGGACTCGAGGGACGCGTCGATGTGCAGGGCTCCGGATGGCGCGAGCGGAACGCCGTTCGCCGTGATCAGCTCGAGTCGCCCCTCCCCCGTTTCGAGCGGCTGCGGCAAGAGGTCGCCATCACGTCGAACGCCGAACACCGTGTAGGTCGACTTACCCTGCCCGGTCGTGACAGTGATCTTGTCGCCTGGGATCAGGGCACTCAATGAACCGAAAGGGCCACCGTAGGTAGCCTGTCTGCCCATGAGTATGCTCGTGCCCTGCTGGCCAGGCATGACCGTGTCACGACGGTGACCCGGTCCCTTGGTGAGGTCGGTCGGGGCGGTTCCCTGCACGTACACCTCGTTGATCCCCAGGCGATCGATGCTGATGAGCCCGAGCGGGGCGCCGTTGGGCACGAGGTTGCCATCGACGCCGAGCTGACCCAGCGGCGTGGTCGCAAGCGCGAGCTCGGTGCGCAGATCCTGGTACAGCACATACTGGGCACGCGAATGCTGCAGCGATCCGATGATCGTCACGTGCGTCACGAACCCCAGCAGCAGGGCTGACAGCAGCAGCCAGACGACCCCCACCCACCAGCGGATATCCCTCGGGGTCGGTGCCGGGCGGGTGTTCCGAGGGCGGTTCGGCCGCTTGCGCAGCCAGAACGGCAGTCCCTTCGGCGGCTTCTTCGCCGGCGGTGCCTTCTTCGGCGTCGGGGCCACGACGACAATGGATGCCTCGGCAGCAGCCGCGCCGTCGACCTCGGGTTCGGCTACCAGCGTCACGGGGTTCCCTTCACCGTCTCGGGCCCGCCGCGGAAGGCGTGGGCAATATTGCGCCGGAAGTAGATCGCGAAGATGATGAGCCCGACCAGCAGGGATCCGCACAGGATGATGACCCACCACAGCATCGGTATCGTGCCGGCACCGGCGACCGTCACGACGGTGAATGCACCATTCGACACCTTCTCCGACGCCCAGCCGGTTGCTTCGAGCACATGCGAGCCAGAACGGGTCTCGTCGGGGATCCTGAAGCGGGCCGTTACCGTCCCCGTGGCGTCTGCCACGTAGCTGCCGATGACCTCGGCACCGGGATAGAGCACCAATTGCACCTTCTCGTCGGCGTTGTAGCCGGTGCCGGTGGCGGCCATCCATTCGTGTACCGAAATGCGCTCGGGGTCGAGTTCGAGCTTCGAAGCGCTCCCGGATGGGGTGGCGGGCGGTATCGGCGCGACTACTTCGCCCGAGGGGCTGGCAGGAGTCGTGGGGGTGGCAGCTCCGCCGCCTGAACCCGAGCCTCCCGATCCCGACCCGCCTGGAGTCGTTCCACCCGTCGCTGGCGGGGGGGTCGTCGCACAGGCCGTCGGCGCGGGGGTTGCGACGTCACCGCCGCCCGACTGGCCGATGTCGGGGATGGTGACGCTGAGGGGCAGTGACGAACTCGTGCCGGGGCATGCCGCGGCGAAAGCCATGTTGCCGACTGCCAGCGACGGCAGAACGCTCGAGGCCAGGATCAACGTGCCGATCCCGAGGGCGATGACTCGTCTCATACCGCCTGCACCCCCGTAGTGCCCGGCCCGCCGAGCGCCTCGATGCGCGCCGCCTCTGCCGCTTCGTCGATCGCGTCGTACAGGCGGTCTCGCATGCCGGTCACGTAACGGTGGACGAGGAAGATCGCGAGGATCACGACAACGATGAGAGCGAGCAGCGTCCACGACATGGCGAGCGAGAACGCCGAGGATGACACGGGCAGGAATTCGAGCGCCTCCTCCGTCTCGACCACCGGAGCCGCAGGATCCGCCGCCGCCGGAGCTGCCACAGCAGGATCCGCCGCAGCTGGACTCGTCGGCGCGGATGAGGCGCCAGCGGTCGGGCTATCGCCGATGGCGTTCCCAGCAGTGCCGATCGCCCCGGGCACGAGAGTGACGGTCGACCATGCCATCAGCAGAGCGGCGATGGCGGGCACCTGCGAGGTCACTCGCACGGTCTGGCGGGGAAGGATGTTGGAGATCGGCTCCGGGGTGAGCTCTCCCAGTGGGATGCTGAACGGCCCGGTGATCTGCAGCTTCTGGTTCACATCCATCCGCACGTTCCCGGTGTTGCGCACATCGTAGGTGACCGACATTGTGCCGGGCGCGAAGGGGTTGAGTTCGGGGGTGAAGCCGGCGAGGAATCCGCTGGTCTCGACACCGACATCCGGGATTCCCGACACCGTCAGGTACACGCGAGCGCCGACGCGCTGTTCGAGCACGACCGCGGCGCCATCCTGGTCGCCCGTCGTCAGGACCGATGCAACGATGCCACCGACGTGATCGCCGGGGGTAGCGTCTGAGGGAACGAGGACGGTGAACGGAATGCTCGCCTCCGTGCCGGGCTGGAGCGTGATCTTGTCGATGTCGGTCGTGATCCAGGCGCCGGCGTCAATAGGCTCTTCTTCGCGCTTGAGCAGACCGAACGCCCCGGTCTCCAGCTCGTTGCGGGCGTCGGTCGCGTAGATCAGGAATTCGGCGGCGGTGGTGCCCTGGTTGGTGACGAGCACGGTGTCGTTGATCTGCGTGCCGGGGTCTGTCTTGTAGTCGAAGGTGCGGCGACCGCCCTCTGCCGTGGGAGCAGGTTCCACACTCCACGTGATGTCACCGTCCACCGCTGCCGCGGTCGGGGCCGGAGCAAATCCGAACGCCGAAACAGCCAACGGCGAGAGGGCTAAAGCCATGGCCATAAGCAAGGAGATGGGGGTGGTGATTCGGGACATCCGGGTTATCCAATCAGTGTGAAGCGAGCAGGATATGAACGGAACATTAACTACGGATTCAGGGTCTGGACGACCGGTCGCGGGGTCGCCCGTCGATTAGCGACTGAACCTAAATGAGGGTCAGGGTGAGCACTGCCGAGTAGTCACCGGCAGGAGTGTTCTTCGGAGCCTTGAGCTGCAGCAGCGCCGAAACGTTGCTGACCTCGACATTGTTCGGTGCACCAGTGGCCAGCGTGCTGACCGTCGTCAGGCCGCTGACCGAACCCGGAGCCGGCAGCACAACCGCACCAGCAACAGAGTTCGGAGCACCCGTCACCGACGGGGTCCAACCCAGGTACTTACCCGAGAGAACCTTCGTACCCGACTTGAAGTCAGCGATCTGGCCGGTGAGGCTCCACGCCGGGAAATCAAGCTGGCGTGAATCGGTGACAACAGCGTTCAGCGTTCCGGAAGCGTTCAGCGTTCCGGCGTTGAGCGTTGCCGCACCAAGAGCGACCGAAGCCGGCACACCCGTCAACGTCAACACACCGCCACCAGCACCCGCAGCAACTGACGTCGTCACGTTCGTGCCACCTCCCTGGCCGCCGACGTTCACTGACGCGTCGCCAGATGACGACCCGACATGAGTGTAAAAATTGGAGCTGTCGTAGTCAGCACGGTAGGTGTGCGGGCCGTCAGAGACGCCCGTCAGCACGAGCACGGCGTGACCGGCGACGACCTCTGCGATTCCGACGATGATCGCGGAATTCTCGATAAAGGTGACAGGGCCCGGCGCTGAAGTGTCGACCAGGCCGGTCGCCGCATCCTTGATGGACGCGTCGAGGGTCACCGTCGAGCCTGACGATGAGGCCGCGAGCGAGACGGTGGTGTCGACCGGGGGTGGCAGCACGCTCCAGGCTCCGGTGGACGCATTCCAGTCGATGGCGATCTGGAGGTACGGATCCGTGGCGGCATCAGGGCCGGTCGCCGATGCCGACCAGTAGTAGCGCAGTTCGACGATGCCGGTGGTGAGGCCCAGTTCCGGCGCATCGAGCTCGAGGTTGCTCACATAGTTATTCGCGGCGACGGTAGACCTGTCAGCGAAGCCGGGCTGGCCGTCGAGACCGAAGGTGCCATAGGTGCCGGGAGTGGATACCGTGCGCATGCTCGCGATCGGCCCGCGGCTCACATCCCCCTGAAAAATGAAGGTCGCGCCGGAGGCACGCGCTCCGGCCGGCGCGCCCACGTTCGTGGCGATGCTCGACAGGAAGGTGGAATCCGCGGTGGCGTTGCCGCTGAGCGGCGAGACGGTGAGGGATGCGACCTGGACGACGGGCCCGCCGGCGAATGCGGGCTGGGCCGCCGCCAGCGATCCGGTGAGGGATGCGGCAATGATGGCGCCAGCAAGGGCCGCGGCCCTCAACCGGAAGCAGGGGTCATGGTCGGGGGCTCCTTATCAGCGTCGGGGGGAACGATGAGGGGTGGTGAAATGGTGGTGGCGAGTTGGGCCCAGCAGTGCGCTGTGCCCAACCCGCCGGTGAAGCGACTGAACCTAGATGAGGGTCAGCGTGAGCACTGCCGAGTAGTCACCGGCAGGAGTGTTCTTCGGAGCCTTGAGCTGCAGCAGCGCCGAAACGTTGCTGACCTCGACATTGTTCGGTGCACCAGTGGCCAGCGTGCTGACCGTCGTCAGGCCGCTGACCGAACCCGGAGCCGGCAGCACAACCGCACCAGCAACAGAGTTCGGAGCACCCGTCACCGACGGGGTCCAACCCAGGTACTTACCCGAGAGAACCTTCGTACCCGACTTGAAGTCAGCGATCTGGCCGGTGAGGCTCCACGCCGGGAAATCAAGCTGGCGTGAATCGGTGACAACAGCGTTCAGCGTTCCGGAAGCGTTAAGCGTTCCGGCGTTGAGCGTTGCCGCACCAAGAGCGACCGAAGCCGGCACACCCGTCAACGTCAGAACCCCACCACCAGCACCCGCAGCGACCGACGTCGTCACGTTCGTGCTCTGAACAATCGCGCCGACGTACACCGATGCCGCGGTCGAGGTGGATGCGGTGAAGTTGGCAGCGTTCGTCGGCGTAAAGGTAGCGGTGTAGCTGTGCGGGCCATCGGTGACGGCCGGGAGGTTCGCCGTGGCGACTCCACCCGAAACGGCGACGTTGGCAGCAACAACGGTGGAACCTTCGGAGAAGGAGACCGTCCCGACAGCTGCTGCGGGTGCAACAGTTGCCTTCAGCGTCACGGCCGAGCCAGTGGCCTGGGCCGTCAGCGAGGTCGTGCTGGCCACTGCAGCAGCAGGAGCGGAGTAGACGGCCCAGGCACCTGTGGTCGAATCGAACGTCATGTTGAGCTTGACGTACGGGTCCGTCGTACGGTTCGGTGCAGTGGTCGATGCGAAGTAGTACCAGCGCAGCTCCCAATTTCCGGTCACCAGAGGGGTGACAAGCGCTGTCAGCTGCTTGTTGCTCACGAAGTTATTCGTCGGGCTGATCGAGCGGTCATGGAATGCCGCAGAACCGTTCAGACCGCTTGTCCCAGCCGTTGAGGGCACGTTGCCAGCGTTTCGCGCGTTCGCGAGCGACCCCATCTCGACGCCATTCTGATAGGCGAACGTTCCGGCTAGCACGTTGTACGGCGCGACTGCGCCGATATCCAGGGCGATGCTGTTGAACAAGTAGGTGTCTGAGACGTTACCCGAGGTGGGCGTGACCGTGAGCGTTCCGGGAATCTCGGCAGCCGAGGCGGATTGAGTAGCGCTCAACCCACCAACCGTGAGCGCCGCGGCAACCGCGATTGCTGCGATCTTTTTGGAGATGTTCATTGCTTTAAGTGTCCTTATCGTTTTTCTAGCGGGGGTTAGTAACGGAAGGCTTGCTTGTAAGTGGTGGTGTTACCGCAGAGGGAGCCGATGGTGCCGAATCCGAACTGCTTGATCTGTGCGGAGGCCGCACAGACACTCGAGGTGGTTCCTGAGAAGGTGTTCCTGAGCAGGGTGTCGGCCGTCGACGTGCCGGCAAGGCGCGAGGTCTGCACGACGTTGAACACGAGACGGTTGATCGGGAAAGCGGTGTTGAGCTCGACTCCGCCACCTGCGGTCAGCAGGATGGGCTTGACCGTGTCGACGTTGCCCAGCGCGATGTTCCCACGGCGCTCGATGACGTTGGTCGGCAGCGCACCGTGGTTACCCTGCGCGATGTACTGCGCGATAGAGAACGGTGCGATGTCTCCGGCGTTCTTGATGTAGGTACCGGTGTGCTCCTGTGCCGTGTTGCCGATGTCCGTCGTCGGGGTTCCGACGATCGTCGCTTCGGTCAGGCCGAGCGCTGAGAGCCAGAAGGAGCGAGTGCCGGACCCTGACTGCGGGATGATCGGACGGATCGTGACAGCGTTGAAGTCGCCATCTGCGTAGGTGGTGACGGCGCCACGGTAGATGTTGCGCAGTGTGAACGGCGCGGGTGAAACAGCATCCTGTGAAGCGCTGCCGAGAGCAATGTCGCGCGGGAAGTCGCTCGCCTGGCTCACCGCGTACGTGACGGCGTCACGAGCGAAGGGGACGAAGGTCAGGTCGGTTCCGACGAAGGAGCCGCTCGGTGCGCTAGAGCTACGAGCGAAGTCGAGCTGGCCGGTGATGCTCACGCCGCCCGAAGCCGGGAACGTGCGCGTACCGGTGTTGTTGATCGACGCGCTCAGGGCCTGGACGCCCTGCGTCGAGCCGTTCGGACGGTTGAACGTCGCGCCACCCGACGTGGTCTGGATAGTTGCCGAACCGATCGCGTCCCAGGAGCCGATCGAGGTCACGACCGTGGCGACACCATCCACAACATCCTGGGTGGTGTCAGAGCCCGCGCCGTTGAGCGGCTTGAAGCCGATCGGGTCTGCGTACGCGGGGGCCGCTGCGCCGAACGCGAGCGTGGCGGCAGCAGCAGCTGCTACAACGCCAAGACGCAGCTTTGTTTTGTTGAGCATTGTGTTCCAACCTTCGTTTGGTAGGGTGCCCCTGCAGTTCAGTCCGGATGGACTAGCCCCTCATTGGCTTTGCGGTTCGATGAGGGGTTTTCTTGTGCGCCGGAGCGAAACGCACAGGAAGTTTCGGGTGTTTAGAAGAAACCTCTGCCTCTGAGTAAGACCGGGGCGATGAGCAGGCCTGCCAGCCCGATGACAAGGGCGATCACGAGGCCGGAAAGAAGAAGTGGATCGGTAGACGAGGCGTTGGTGCGTGCCGTCGACAGTTCGTCGACTCCGGCAACGACCGCCGGATCGGCGGCAGCCGCAGCTCCAGAATCGGCCGCCGCCTCGAACGGATCCTGAGCGATGGCCTTCGGAGCAACCGGACTAGCGGCAGCAGGCTTCGGCGCAGGCGTTTTCGTTACCGGCACGAAGGAGTCGATCGTGGCGATAGCAGCCACGGCCTGCGTTTTCAGCTCGTCGGTGAGAGGCAGGTAGCCGGTGGGCAGCTCACCTGGCGCGGTGCCCAGGATCTGCCCGGTCGTCGTGACCTGCTTCAACATCGCCGAGATCGTCTTCCTCGCCGCGACCGGGGCTTTGGTCAGGTTGACACCTGCGTACGTGACCATCGTCATCGGCCATCCACCTGCAACCACCTTTGACGGATCGACCTGCTTCACCGAATCCAGACTCGTCGCCGTGAGCGCTGCGAGCGCCTTCGACATCGATTCGGGGGTCATCGTGATGGACTTCACATCGGCTGGCACCGTCTTCGCCGTGACCGTCGTTCCCGGCGCGGTGAGGCTTGCGGTGCTGATGCCCCACCGCTGGGCCGACACGCTGTCGGTGACCGTGATCATGAATCGCTGGCCCGGCACCTGGGCACCGGTGGCCTTCCAGTCGCCCTTCTCTCCCACCGCGTTGATCGAGTTCGGATCCCACATGGTCTTCGCTCGCGAATCCGCACGAAATGTCTGGCGCGCGCCAGCGAGGAAGGTCTCGGAGTACGGCGCGAACTGAATGGAGTCGAACCTCGACCGCTCGGTGGCGAGCTTCAAGGGCATCAGCGTTTGGTCGTACTTGGAGAAATCGTCGGGCGGAGAGTCGACGAGTTTTCGCGGAGTGCCGTCGAGGTTGCTCAGTCCCACTGCCCGTGTGACCGCGGTCTCGAGATAGTCCCGCGACTCACTCAGGTACCAGGGGATCGTCGCCGCCGCCGTGCCTTTGGGGAGGTAGTAGGGGTTGACCGTCATCCCCCACGGGTCCTCCGCGCCGGAAAGGAACGCCCGAGCGTCAGCGTCGGCGAGGATCCAGCGCCACACCTGCCTGATGCCGTCAGATTTGGACCCCGGCAGCACGAGTGCCGGTACGTACTGGAACTGCAGGTAGTTCGTCGGATTCAGAACCTGGAACTCCGGATCCTGGAAAGGCTTCGTGTACTTCTGGTTAGCAGCACCGAGGTGAGTCGCGTTCCTGCCCTGGCTCGAGATGGACTGCGGCACCAGGAACGGATAAGACTGCGTGAGGTATTTCGCCATCAGGCGTGGTGAGAAGACGAGACTCTCCTGGCGGCCTGACGCGGATTCGGCGACGAACCCGATCACCATCGACGAGACGCCGACGGGCACGTAGCTCAGTGTGGTTTTTGCGAAGTTGGTGCGCTGATTCTCGGTGCTCAACTCACCCGCAGCCACAGGGTTGCCGCTATACGCGATATTCGGAGAGCTGAGCCCAGTATCAATCAGCTGTGCTCGCGCCAACACATCAGAATTGGTCGAAAAACTGAAGGTCGACTTCACTGACGAGCACAGCGACGGCTGCCACGAGCTCATCGCAGCCGTCATCAACTGTGACCCGACCACTCGGGTCTCCGTGCTGCCGATCGCGCAGGTGACACCAGTCGGCATGAAGTCGAGAGGAACCACGATGCGATTGTCGAAATAGTCGCACTGGTCGTTTACCGGGCTTCCCCCCTGGATGACGTTGGCCTGGCCTTTCTTGAACAGGTCGTACGGGTCCTGGTTAGCCCGGACCCCGCTGCACTCATCGCCATTTCCGCCAAAGTGAGTGCCGCGCGGCACCACCACGAGCCAGCACCGAAGGTGCTTCGCCGAACCACAGCCCAACTGCGGTGCTGACGCGGAAGACTGCGTTTCGAACTCGAAATAACCTGATCCCTTCGTACCGATACGGGCGGCGCTCACCTCGTTGGTACTGGACGAACTGAAATAGTTGAGCATGTCGTACTGGGCGAGACCATCGACCAGACGTGGCTTGCCGCTCACTTCCCTGCCGTTGGCGGTGCGGAACGGAACGTCGTGGGTGGTGGGCTTTGCGAAGTCATTGTCGAGGGGGCCGACACGACCGAGATTGTCGGCGATGACCGAGTCACCGACGCCCGTGCCATCCACTCGACCGCCCCATTGGCAGGTTTCATTGAAATCAACCGCATTGGGGTCATCGCCCCAGCACTGCATCGCCTGGATGTAGTTCTTCGCGCTGTCGGCCGCGACTCCGTCCCGGCTCTGCGTTGCGCTGATAGTCGGGCTGAACCCTGTGACGGAAACCCGGACAGTCTGATCGACAATTCCCTGCGTCTGGGAGACCGAGACTTTGATGTCGTTGAACTCCGCATAACCGGAGCTCGAAGGGTTGCGTTCGGGTTGGAAATCCTTCGCCAGTGAGACATCGCCGTCCCAGGCGACAGTCAACTCCGAGTTGGTGGATGTCGCGGCAACCGCTGGCGTCGAATCCACCGGCACAATGACGACCAGCCCCATCACGGCCAGCGTGACGAGTGCGCCGGAGACTGCCGTGACGACGCGCTTGACGCGGCGCTGAGCTGGCGACTTCGGGTGGGAGAGCATCACAGAGAGCACGTTATGAGTCACCCTTCGAAGCTGCGGCACTACCACGTTTCCTAAAGGGGTTATCAAGATGAACTTTGGGAATTCTCAGCCGATTCTGGGACGAGTTCTGTCGCTTCTTGCTTCCGTCTGTCCGACGTCTGGTCGGGCCGCGGGGAATACCCGCCATGGCTGCTCTTCTGCGCGCGATCATCGGAGGGAGAAACACCAGCGAAATTGCCGCAACCGCCGCGAGAAGCATGAACGCGAGTGTCGCGAGCGACAAACCTCGGCCGGGCAGGTCGACCGGCGAACCGGCGACAATCGGGTCGCCTCCTGCAGTCAAACCGACAGCTTTGCCGTCGACGGCAGCCGGCACACCTCCCGCACCGACGGCACCTCCTGCACCGACGGCGCCCGCAGCACCGGCCGCTGCGGCGGCGCTGGCCGTAGCAGCTGCAGAGCTCGCATTCCCTGAACTGTCTGCGGTGACCGTGTCTGCCGCACCGCCTGTGCCGGTCAAGCACTGGTCTGCGCCCTGCTTATCGCAGGCCTGGGGTTGGGGTGCTTCGTTGGCGAGTTTGTTGGTGCCATCCGGCGAGAAGGTCGGGTTGTTGCAACTCGCGATCGTCTTGTTTTTTGGGTTTCCCCCGGGAATTCTCTGCGCCTGTTCGAGACCGGCGGAGGCAAGGTTGACCGGCAACGGGGAGTACCCCAGCACCTCGGCGGACTGCTGGCCCTCGCATAGGAAGTACGACACAAACTCGGCGAGCGTCAGTCCCTTGTCCACGGTGAAATTGCCTTCGATCGCGAGCGGGACGATCATGTAGGAGTAGGACGACAGGGGATAGGTTCTGGGGTCTACGTTGCCGTACACGCCGCGCAGGTCGGCGGTGAGGTAGTCCGGGGATGCTGCGGTCGTGTTAACGACCGCTGCCAGCAAGGAGACCGCAACGTTCGAGGCCGTCGGCTCTGTGAAGTAGCCGGAACTGTTCAGCACCTTGGCGACGGGAAATCCCTCGTTGAGCGCGTAGGAGGTCTCCACGTAGGTGATCGCACCTGCCGCGTCGCCCTTGACGAATCCGGCTACGCCGTCCGAGCCCTGTTGGCTGACGAATGCCGAGCCGGGAACAACCGGGTAGTTGGAGGTGATGCCGCAGTTCGAGCGACCGGCCTTGGCGCAATACGCGTTCCAGATTGCCGGATATTGCGACCTCATCCATGACGAGAACTGTGCCGTGGTGCCCGAACCGTCTGAGCGCACAACCGGCACCACGGTAATCGCCGGAAGTGTGAGCTTTGGATTGTCTTTTGCGACCGCCGGGTCGTTCCACTTCGTGATGACGCCGGTAAAGATCTTGGCGAGCGTCTCACCCGACAGTCGCAGGTTATTCACCCGCTGGCCACCGATGGCGAGGTTGTACATGAAAGACGTACCACCGGCAACGATCGGGATGTAGGCGAACGGCCGCTTCGGCTTCGGGTCGGGGGCGTCACTGCCGCTCAATGTGTAGGGAATTTCCGAGACGCCGAAATCAATAGTTCCCTGCGAAAAGAGGGTTCGTCCGGCTGTGGACCCGCTGGCGGTATAACTCACCCTTCCCTGATAGTTGTCGAAGAAGTTTCTGGTCCACTGGTCGAGGGCGTTGGCTGACCAGGTTGATCCGGCACCCTGTACAGACTGGTACTGAGGACTGGCCTCGGCGTCGGCCGCAGTCGTACCTTCAACACCGGACCCGAGGGTCAGCGCCACCACCATCACGATGGCGAGCGTCCCCTGAATGCCCCTGGGGACGGTCAGCGTCTTTTTCACGATTTGGTGTCTTTCCTGGTCGGTGTGGCGGGGGATTCGCGAGGTGGCAATGGATGGCCGATGCCGAGCCGCGCGCGCAGCGAGCCGCGCGACGCTCCCCCACCGTTGCGGTCCAAACCGAGCTCACGCCTGCGGTAGCGGTAATCGTCATCGCGGGACTGCCTCGTCCGAGCGCGCTGCTGCCGAACAGAGAGCTGACCCGCGCCCCTGCCGCCAATGGCTCTTGCCAGTGCGAACAGGATCAGGACGAGCACCATGAGCACCGCGGCCGTGCCGAAGCCTCGGGCGACCATCGTCAATTCCGGGGACTTCACGAACGTGAAAGTGGTGAGCGGCAGCGATGTCATCGGACCGTTAAACGGGTTCAGGTTGAGGAATGTCGTGGCACCCGCCGTCAGGAGCACCGGCGAGGTCTCACCGATGCCGCGCGCGGTGCCGAGGATGATGGCCGTCGTGAGCCCCGACCTGGCCGTCGGCAGGGTCACGTTCCAGACCGTGCGCCACGTCGAGGCACCGAGCGCTCTCGACGCCTCCTTGAGGTTTCCCGGCACGAGTCGCAGCACAACATCGGCCGAACGGATGATGATCGGCAGCATCATCACCGTGATAGCGAGGGATGCCGCGAAGCCCGACCGGTTGAAGCCCAGAAAGACGATGAGCGTCGCGTAGATGAAGAGACCGGCGACGATGGACGGCAGCGCGGTCATGGCCTCGACGATCGTGCGTACGAAGCTGGCGTAGCGTCCGGGGAACTCGCTCAGGAAGACGGCGGTGAGGAGTCCGAGCGGAATGCTGATCGCTAGCGCGATCGTGATCATGATCAGTGTGCCGACCACGGCGTGGAGCACGCCTCCCTGTGTCAGAGGCTCAAGCGGACCGGCGTTGCTCATGTCTTCGATGAAAAAATTCAGGTTACCCAACGGCGCGAGTCCCCGACCGAAGGTGTAGATGACGACCGAGAACAGCGCGAGTAGCAGGATGAACGCGAGCGACTGGATGAAAACGGCGATGAGGCGATCCTTCACCGTGATCCGGTTCTCATCGAACGATGTCAAGATCGCGAACAGGATCAGGAAGATCAGGTAGGAGATCAGCACGAAACCGAGCTGCCCCTGCAGCGGGAGCGCAAAAAAGTAGAGCCAGGCTGTGAGTCCGACCGCCGCGGCGGCGGATCCGAGCATCCGGATCACATCGACGGTGCGGACGGTTGCCGTCGACCGGCGAGCCTCGGCCGCGCCGGGCGGCGTTGCCATTGCCGCATCCCTGATCCAGGTGCGCGGACTCGATACAGGAGGGGCCACGTGTGCGGGCGCAAGCGCGGTGGGCGCCTCGGTCTGTTCGGTGGTTGACATTAGTCGCTTTGGCTCCCTGAGCGGCTTCGCACGATGATCGTCGAGGCGATGAAGTTGACGACGAGGGTGATGAGGAAGAGAGCGAGCCCAGCCGCCATCAACGCGGAGATCTCGAAGACCGACGCCTCGTTGTAACGCAGGGCGATGAGGGCCGAGATCGAGTTCGCACCCTTTTCAAGAATGTGCGGCTGGATGACGAACACCGGCGAGATGATCAGGAACACCGCGATGGTCTCGCCGAGTGCCCGGCCGAGACCGAGCATGGTTCCACCGATGATGCCACCCCGACCGAAGGGCAGCACAACGTTGCGAATCATGCCCCAGCGGGTGGCACCGAGCGCGAGTGCACCCTCACGTTCGCCGATCGGGGCCTGCGTGAACACCTCCCGCATAATCGAACTGGTGATCGGCGCGACCATCAGGGCCACGACGATTCCTGCGATGAAGGTGGATGCCGCGAACACCGTCGGGCTTGCCAGCGGGTCGTTCGTGTCGAAGCCATTGACGCGGAAGACGGGGATCCAGTTCAGATAGGTCGACAGCCACTGGGAGACAGGGATGATGTTCGGACTCAGGAAGAACACGCCCCACAGCCCGTAAACGACGCTGGGCACGGCCGCCATGAGGTCGACTATCGTCACCAGTCCGTTCCTGATCTTCGCCGGGGCGTACTCGCTGATGTAGAGCGCCGTGCCCAGTGCCAGGGGCAGGGCGAATGAGATCGCCGTGAGGGCGATAAAGAACGTGCCGGCCAATACCGCGGCGATGCCGAACTTGCCCGAGTTCGGATCCCAGCTCTGCTCGGTGAGAAAAGACGGCCCGGCGACCTGCAGGGCCTGGAAACCCTGGTAGGCGAGAAACAGGCCGACGAGCGACATGACGGTGACCACGATGGTGCCGCCACCGCGCGCGATCCAGCGGAACGCGGCATCCGGCCGGTCGATCTTCGACGACAGCTTTCTCGGCTTGTCTTCGGCAACGGGCAAGGCCTCGGTCATCGGCTCGGTCACCTCGAGAATCGCGGTGCCTGTCTCGACGCTGTCTGTCTCAACGCTGTCTGTCTCAACCGTTCCTGTCTCGACGGCGCCTGCCTCGACGCTGCCTGTCTCAACGCTGGCGGCCAAGATCGCCTCCCATCAGTGCAGGCAGGTTGAGTCGAGCTCCGGTGTGCAGCGTCGCCGACACGATGGCTTTGCGTGCGATCTCGATGGAGTGGCGGCGGTCACGGTCGGTGACGTACCAACGCGCGCACGTCATTACCGGCACGCCATCGACTGTCGTGAACCATCCGTAGACTCCGCGACCCGATTCGCTCACCTGCTCGATGACCGAATCGGCGCTCGAATCGACGACGTGTTGCGCGCCGGCGGTTGCCGACTCGAAGGTGCCGTAGACGTCCACGCTCCTGGCCAGCTCGCGGTTGTTCGCAGACACCAGTTGCCAGACGATACGGCTGTCACCGACAACCGGCACGGTGGCTCGCGCGGTGCGACCGACGACCCGTGAAACATGAGCGATCCACGGTGTTAGTTTTGGACTGTCGGCACTCTGGAAGCGCACGAAAACTACACGAGGTCCAACAGCCATTGTCGGCCACCTTCTGATGAGACGCGGGAGCCTCGACATCGGGTAACGAGGCGAGTGCATTCAAATCCCGGGCACTAAACGCGTCGCGTCGCAATCACATACAACAGCGCTTTATTTGGTGAACAGTGGATGTCTCGGGGTACAACCGGGGTACGGCCGGTGAGGGGTTCCGACAACTGGCGGTCGCCGTCGTATTCACTCGCGTCGCGCGTTCACCTATGAAACGCGACATGCAGATGAGATCGAAGGTCGCTAGACACCTCCTGATGTAGTTGACCGCGTCGAGATCGGACACTGACCAGATTGCGTGCGTAGGTGTTCGCGACCGCCAGTCAGTCAGTCAGTCAGTCAGTCATCTCGAATGCGATGATCGGCTTTCAGCTTGTGCAAGCACCAATCTGCTCGCGGACGCAACAGAGGGCCACACCGTCGCACAAGGGCCCTGCCGCGACATGCCGACGCCTGCCGCGCGAATCGCTGACGACTGGCGCGCGCAGCTCGCTACGACTCGGTGTCGGTCAGCGCATCGAGGGTGGCCATGTCATCGTCGGCGATCTCGAAATCAACATCGGCGTTCTCCGTCATGCGCGACGCGTTCGTCGTCTTCGGCAGCGGCAGGATGCCGTTCTGCAGCACATAGCGGATGCAGAGCTGCGCCACCGACCGGTCGTACTTCGCGGCGATCGCCGTCACATCCTCGTTGTCGAGAATCGCGCCGGTGGCGAGCGGGGAGTATCCCTCGACCAGAATGTTGTGCTCCGCGCAGAACTCCACGACATCGTTCTGGGTGTAGCCGACGAAGTAACGGATCTGGTTGGCGTGCGGGGTGACTGTGGCTGACGTCAGGAGCGACTGCAAGTCATCTACCTGGAAGTTGGAGACGCCGATTGCGCGGGATCCGCCGGCTCCGAAAATCTCCTCGAGCGCCCGCCAGGCCTGCTTATTGCCCTCGCGATGGTCGCTGCCCATGTCAGACCACGGCCACGGCGCGTGGATCAGGTACAGGTCGACGTAGTCGAGATCGAGAGCGGCCATCGTCACGTCGAAGCTTGCCCTGGCACCGTCGTAGTCCTTGACTTCGGCGGGCAGCTTCGTGGTGATGAACAGCTCGTCGCGGGCGATTCCGCTGTCGCGCACCGCCCGGCCCACACTTGGCTCGTTGCCATAGACCCGCGCGGTGTCGATGTGACGATATCCAGCGTTCAGCGCGGCCGCGGTCGCGTCGTAGGCCTCGGCTCCGTCCGGGATCTGCCAGGTGCCGAAGCCGATCTTCGGGATGGTGTTGCCGTTGTGGAGCGTGAACGTGTCGGTCAGTGCGGCCATGATGATCTCCTCACATTGCGAGACCCGGAACTCGGGACCTCTTATCGATTGTAGGCAGGCAACTTTTCCTGGTGTCCCCCTTGCGCTCGCGCCCCATCAGTCCGTCTCGACGAGGAAACGACTGAGGATAAACAGACGATTGAAGAGAGTTGCGAGTAGGTCTGCTGCACGTCACACTCTCACCAATCCGTGCAGCAGACCCGAATGATTAGCGGGATGGTGCCCGAAGAGCGCTCGTCATCTCACAGCCCCGTTCTCGCGGGCTGTCGCCGAGTTCGGTGTCGGCGTGAGGTCAGCCGGAGGTTGTTTTCCCCAGCACGTGGATTTGGATGAGATCCCGAGTGAAGGAGAGTAGGGCTGCTATCGCGTCGTGCAGCTCTGCTGGATCAGGCCGATTCTCGCTGCCATGAACGATCGCGCTGCGCATCCTGTAGCAGTACGTGAAGAATGACGGTGCGTCGAGGCCACCGTACAAACGATCGCCAAGACCCATGGCAACCCGTTTACCCGCTTGACCGATGGACTCCTCTCCCAGATGCCCGACCCGCGCCGCTAGGGAATCTCGAGCCGATGGGTCGAGATCCAGTGTTCGAATGTGTGTGATCACTGACGCGACCGCGTCGGCGTTGACGCCGTCGAACGGTAGAGGTACGACTAGCGCCTCCAGCGCAATCATCAAGCTCAAAAACTGTGCATCTGTCGAAGGCATGTGGAAGTAGGAGCCGAACATATCAATCGCAACGAGGGCAGCTGCATCCGGAACAGCGGTCTCATCGTAGGAGTCACGGATGGCCGCCAACGCTCTCTCCCCGGTTGAGATCTGGCGGCTGGTTGTGAACATCCGGATAAAGCGAGCCGGTTCGCTCCCATCCTGAAAGATGGACACACCCGGAACGTCGCTCCCTAGACGCTCGCCAGGACGCGCTTCGAAGAAGCGGGCGAAATGCTGTTTACCCTCCTCAGTGAGATAGTGCGGGACTTGTCTCGCACGAAAATCTACCCCGAGGTTGGAACGGAGTAGTCCCATTGCCGTAGCTCCTTTCCAGCGAGCCCCGTCCGCTCTGGCTTCATCTTCGCTGCAATACCCGTAACCGCGGACTTCCAATCGTCCGACCTGCGCTATCGGGAGCTCAGTGCCAGATCGGATAATAATGCGCCGTTCGCCCTCCTCAAAAATGAGCATCTCCTGACCATCGACATTAATGCGCTGTGTTTCGGCCAGGTCGAAGGGGAATCGAAACATGTAGTTCATATGCCGACCCTAGTGCCGACTTATTGCCCTCCTTCATGAAGACCGCGGCGACGAAGCGGGCCGTTGAATGGACCCTCCCACGCCTTCCGTAGGTCGACGAGGCTCAGGGTGGCGCGCTTACCTCGCCTACTGACGAATAGCGCTCAGGTGGCTTCAACGCGACAGCAGGTTGACGTTTATGGCCGTCTCGTATCCCTAGCGATTTGAGGCGTCTCGATGATTCACCGGGACGGTGCTTGGCATCGACCATTTTCGGCCAGCGGCGATTCGCATGCTTCTGTCGCGTAACGTCCAGCGCAAACTGCAGTACACACGGTGAGTTATGGCACACCTGAAAAGTAAGGGAAGGAGCCGATCGGATAGGCGCACTTATCAACGCGTCAGCAATACACCAAGCGGTAACAGGCCAACATTCTGGCCGCGGTGCTAGCCCTCACTCGCTGAACGGATGAACATCGAGTTATCGGAACCCGATCCACTCAGTTTCCAGAACCCCTCCCAGCTCCGCCTCCAGGACTCGAACCTAGACCTAACAGCTCCAAAGGCTGTCGTGCTGCCATTACACCAAGGCGGACCGCACACGCGTGCCGGACAAGTCTGCCAGACCGACCGGGCGACGCGCTGCCAGTCCGGACCGTTGCCGTTAACGTTCGGGCGATAAGTCGTTACCGGCCCACCCTATGATGTGCGCATTATGAGATCGCGCACTCCCCTGTTTGTTGCCCCGCTCCTGCTCCTGCTCGCTGGCTGCACTGCCGCGCCAGCCCCCACGCCCACCCCGCTTCCTGAGGAGTCGAACGTCTCGGCTCCGACCCCGGATGAGACGCCCCTGGCTAAGGCTCCCGGCGAGGTCGAGGCCGATACGACGCTCATCGTGAAGACCACGGCGACGGCTGCCAACGGGGCGCAACTCGCCCTAGAAATGCGCGTGCATCAGCCGATTCCCTTCGACGACGTCGCAAACCAGACGCTGCCGGGAGCCTTCGTTGAATCGTGCGGCGCGACCTACAACGCCGACCTGTTTGCCGCCGAGGCGTGGAGCTTCGCCCGGGCGAATATCAGTGCGGTGCCGACGGCCGCATCCACCGCCGATTGGCCAACGGACGCGACGCTGAAGGTCGAACCGACACCGGGCGGCGTGCCGGTCGTCGTACCGGTCGTCGGGCGAGGGATGCTGCGCGAGGCTGCCGACGCGACCGCGCCGTGCTCCGACGCGAAGTCGTTCTCGACGATGGGCAACGGAGCCATCGCGTTAGGTGTGAAGGGCGACAGCGGCACCTTCCGGGGCTGGACGAGCCAGCGCTTCGGATTCACCGCGGCGGCCAGCGTCACCTTCAGCGATTGCAGTTTCGTCCTCACCGACCTCGGAACCAAGTTCGGTGGTGGCGACGACGCGTGGTCGTCGGTCTCGGATGGCGGCTCCTGCACCATCGGCGGTGGTTCCTAGCTCGACACCCGCGCGCGACGAACGCGACGCACCACGAGCCACACGATGATCCCGGCGAACGCGGCGTAGACGGCATAGTTGAGGTAAGACGAGTACTCGTCGATCAGGTGATACTGGGTGCCGAGGGCCGCACCCAGGCCGATCAACAGGCCATTCCAGATCGCACTGCCCGCGATGGTGAAGATGCTGAATGTGAGCAGGGGCATGCCTGCTGCTCCAGCCGGTATCGAGATCAGGCTTCGGACGCCAGGGATGAAGCGGCCGAAGAACACTGCAGGCCTGCCGTGCCTCGTGAACCACGCTGCCGCCTTCTCGAAATCCTGCCGGTCGACGAGCGGCAGTTTCGACAGCCATCGGATCGAACGCTCAAGGCCGAGCCGCGCCCCGAGCGCGTACAGCACGAGCGAGCCGAGGTAGGCACCGAGGGTGCTCGTCACGATAATGAGCGCCATATTCAGCCGCCCCTGCTGGGCCAGCACACCCGCGAGGGGCAGGATCACCTCGCTCGGAATCGGCGGGATTACCGTCTCAAGGAGGGTGAAAAACCCGACCCCCCACTCGCCGATCGCGTCGATGAGGCTGGCTGCGAAACCTACGATGCCGCCGAGATCGCCAGGGTCGGTGGTAGTAGTCAGCACACCCCATCATCACAGCAACCCCTGTGCGATTGCACACGGGGGCGGCCCGACGCCGAAATCCTCTGGCTGGATGTCGCTCGCGACGAGTAACGTTTTCCCCGTGAGTTTCATCGAAGCCGAGAGCCTGAAGAAGACGTATACCCCGCGTGGGGCATCCCCCGTCCACGCCCTCGACGGTCTCGATCTGGCCGTGCCGCAGGGCACGGTCACGGCGCTGCTCGGCCCCAACGGCGCGGGCAAGACCACGGCGGTGAAGGTGCTCACCACCCTCGTCACGCCAGACTCCGGCACCGCCGTGATCGATGGAATCGACGTCATTGCGCATCCCGAGCGCATCCGCCCGATCATCGGGGTGTCAGGGCAGTATGCGGCAGTCGACGAGAACCTGACCGCCTTCGAGAACCTTGATATGGTCGGTCGCCTCTACCACCTCGGAGCAAGTGCCTCCCGAGCCCGCGCTCGCGAACTCATTGAGCTCTTCGATCTCACCGAGGCACAGAACCGACCGGTCAAAGGCTTCAGTGGTGGCATGCGCCGCAGGATCGACCTCGCCTGCGCACTCGTCACCAGGCCGCGGGTGCTGTTTCTGGATGAACCCACCACCGGTCTCGACCCGCGAAGTCGACTCGGCATGTGGGACATCATCACCACCCTCGTCGGGGAGGGCACCACTGTGCTGCTGACCACCCAGTACCTCGAAGAGGCCGACCAGCTCGCCGACAGCATTTCGGTGATCGACGACGGCAAGGTCATTGCGAAGGGCACCTCAGACGAGTTGAAGGCCTCGATCGGTGGCCAGCGGGTAGAACTCAGCCTCGTCAGCCCGGATGACTCCACGGCGGCCCGCGAGATCCTGGTGCGCCACGGCTCCGGCGAACCGACCGTCACCGCCGACGGGCGTGCGCTCACGGTAACCGCAGATGACGCCCCGGCCGCCCTGCAGCGTATCCTCGCGGAATTCGGCAGCAGCGGCATCCAGCTATTCGATGCCGGAATGCGCAGGCCCACCCTCGACGACGTGTTCCTCAAGCTCACGGGCCGCTCCGCCACCGTGGATGACGAGTCACCAGCCACCACGAAGAAGAAGGCGAAGAGATGACCGTGGACACGCCCCAGCAGCAGTACCGCGCATCGCTGGCTACCTGGCTCAACGACGGCTGGATCACGACCCGCCGCAACCTCATCAAGATCAAAAGGGTGCCAGACATCCTGGTGTTCACGACGCTGCAGCCGATCATGTTCGTGCTGCTGTTCACCTACGTCTACGCGGGTGTCATCGACATTCCCGGCAGCACCTACACCGAATTCATCATGGCCGGCATCTTCGCCCAGACCGTCGTGTTCGGCTCGACCTACTCCGGTTCGGCGATGGCCAATGATCTGAAAGACGGCATCATCGACCGGTTCCGCACGCTTCCAATGAGCCCGTCATCGGTGCTCGTCGGTCGCACCAACGGCGACCTGCTCATCAACACGATCTCGATGGTGGTGATGATGGCCACCGGATTCATCGTGGGATGGCGCATCCGCTCCAGCATCTTCGAGGCTGTCGCCGCCGTGGCCCTGCTGCTGCTCTTCGCCTATGCGCTGTCGTGGGTGATGGCGTTCATCGGCATGAGTGTGCGAAGCCCGGAAGTCATCAATAACGTCTCTTTTCTCATCCTCTTCCCGCTGACGTTCCTGTCGAATGCCTTCGTTCCGAGCGACACCCTGCCTACCCCGCTGCGCATCTTCGCTGAGTACAACCCGGTGTCGGCACTGGTGCAGGCGGCTCGCGAGCTTTTCGGGAATGTTCCGGCCGAAGCGCCTGTGTCAGACGTCTGGACCCAGCAACATCCGGTGATCACCGTTCTGGCTGGGATCGCGATCGTGCTCATCATCTTCGTGCCAGCATCGATCCGCAAGTTCCGCAAGATCAGTACCCGTTAGAGGCTCGACCTATCCGGCCTGGATGATGAGCGGGTGGTCGAGCCCGATGTCGACGGGCGTCGACTCAGCACCAGCCCTGATCGCGGTCGAGAACCTGTGCCAGCCGCTGCTGTCAAGAGTGACCTGGTTGACGACGCCATCCTCGTTCAGGATGACCTGCACCGCGCCGTCGACGACGACGGCCGAGATCGCGCCGTCCGCCTCAATGCCCGTGCTCTTCCTGTGCCAGCCGAGGGCATCTGCCCAGACCTGCTGCAGTACCCCGCCCTCGATGGCGAACACCTGGGGAAGCGATCCGCCGACATTGACGGCCGTGATGTCACCGGTCACCGCGATGCCAGTGTCGGTGACTTTCCAGCCCGCCATGCCACGGCGCACCTGGAAAAGTTTCCCGTTCTGGGAGACCATGATCGTCGGCCAGAGCCCGCCCGTGTCGAGCGCGGCGATCTCGCCACTCACCTTGATCCCCGTGGGCATCTTCTGCCAGCCTGTCCTGCTCGCCGCGGTGAGGAACAGCTGACCGTCGTCGATCGACACCACCTGCGGCGATGCGCCGCCCATGTCGACGGCGACGAGCTTCCTGCTGCGCGACGGGATCGCGGTGTCGGTGACGGCCCATCCGTCGACCGACCTGGTGGCGGTCTTCAGCGTGCCGCCGTCGGCAAACACCAGCTGCGTGGATGCCGCGACCGCCGTGCCCGTGACGCTGTCGCCAGCATCTACCGCGCGCATCGCCACCGCGCTCATCGCGCTCGGCTGTGTCAGCAGCCCGGTGCTCCGCTCCTGCCACACGGGCGCTCCTGGCTCGCCCGTCAGGGGGAGTGCGGTGGGAGTGGGAGTGAGAGTGGGCGTTTCGGCCGGAACCGGAGTCGGATCGACCGGGGCCGGGGCCGGCCCAGTCGGCACGGGTTCGGGGGTCGGCTCGCTTGGCACCGGGGTCGGCTCGGGAGCGCCTGGTGCCGTGGTTGGCTCAGGTGTTGGTTCCGGGGTCGGTGGCACGGCATCCGGCACCGTCCACCCCGCGATGCCCCCGAGTGGAGCGGGAAGGATGAATGGGTTGGCCGGGGCCTCGCCCGGCAGTACGAAACTCGGATGCGGAATCTCCTGCGGCGGGATGCTCGGGGCGACGTCGCCCGGCTGCACTGCCTGCTCTTCGACCGGTGCCACGCTCACGGGAGTCGGCGCCCCGAAGATGACCTCACGAATCCAGCGGTTGGTGTCGCCGAAGTGGATGAAGTTCGACACTGTCGCCGCATCCACCGTCTTGAAGGTCAGTGGTCCACCCTTGTTGTTCGGCCGCCAGGCATCTTCGGAGATCAGGATCGTGCCGTCGGCGTTGACCTTCTCGACGTAGGCGACGTGGCCGTACATCCCGACGTTAGACGCGTAGGCATCCCACTGTGCCACGGCACCGACCGCGGGCACCCTGTCGACCCCGATGCCATTGGCAATCGCGGATTCGGCCCACTGGCCCGCGTCCCCCAGGCCGATGTTGGGGCGGCTGACCCCGTTGGAAATCAGCTTCCACGCGACGAAGTTCGTGCAGTTGTGGCCCGCGCCCATGCCCCAGTATGAAATCTGGTCCGACGCACCCCGGGCGGCCTGCCACAGCCCGCCATCGCAGGAGTCGGTCGTGCACACGACGACGGTCCGCGACAGCGCGATCGCGCCCGGAGCCGTCGGTGCTGCAGCGACTCCCGCGGGTGTGAGCGAGCCCACGATGATCGCGAGAACGGCCGAGGCCGTGACCGCGCCGAGGCGCGTCCGAAGGTTTCGTCCGATACTCACCTCACTATGGTGCCAGCCCGCCGCACGGACCGCGCGAGCCCCTGTGACGATCGCGCATCCGTTCGCAAACTCTTTTCTGCACCATAAGTCGCCGTTCACCTTGCGGACCGTTGCCGACAACCTCCGCCGCAATCCGGGGGTGACGGCGGCGCTGCGCTCTGCGCATCCCCCGCTCCCACATCCCCGCTCCCACATCCCCCGTCCCCCGCATCCCCCGTCCCCCGCGTTCCGCATCCAAATGAAGGAGATTTCGCGGCCAGGCACGTCGCTGGGCCGCGAAAGCATGCAGGAAGAAGAAATCTCCTTCATTTGGATGAGCAAGCGGGCGGAGAGGACGGGCGGAGAGGACGGGCGGGCGGTGAGCGGGTGGGCGGCGAGGGTGAGCGGGACGGAGGCCGGCGCGAGGGTGCGGGCACCCGAGCACCGCACCAGCGATAATTGGGGGATGCCCACCAGCGACGAAGTCGACCGCATCGTCGACGGGTGGTCGCGTGAGCGGCCCGACCTCGACTTCTCACCCATGCAGGTGCTGTCGCGCGTGGGCCGTCTCGCCCGGCACCTCGAGTTGGCGCGTAAGACTTCGTTCGAGGCATCCGACCTCGAATTGTGGGAGTTCGATGTGCTCTCAGCGCTGCGGCGGGCTGGTGTTCCCTACCAGTTAAGCCCCAAAGCGCTGCTGCAGCAGACCCTCGTCTCGAGCGGCACCATGACGAACCGCATCGACCGGCTGGTCACGCGCGAGCTCGTCGAGCGGCGCACCGACCCGAACGACGGCCGCGGCATCCTGGTCATCATGACCGATGCGGGCCGTGAGCGGGTGGATGCCGCGATCAGGACGCTGCTCGTCGCAGAGCACGAACTACTGAAGTCGCTGCCGAAAGCCGATCAGGAACGCCTCAGTGGCCTGCTGCGCAAGCTGAGCCTCGACTTTGACTAAACGGCTCGTGGCCGTGCTGCCCGGGCTGGCACTGGCTCTCGCCGCGTTCGGTCTTGCGAGCCTCGCGCACCTCCTGGCGCCCTGGATTCCCGCGCTGACAGCGTGCGTCGTGCTGGGCGTGGCCTTCACGTCGCTCCGGTGGTCACCGCGAGTGCGGGCCGTGCTCCAGCCGGGCTTTGCCACTGCAGCCCGGCGACTGCTGCGCATCGGAATCGTGCTGCTCGGCCTGAAACTCAGCCTCGTCGACATCGCCGGCCTCGGCTGGCTCGTGCTCGGGATGATCGTGCTGGTCGTCATCGCCACGTTCGTGTTCACCTTCGCCATCGGCCGACTTCTGCGGCTGCCGGGCGACGAGCCGCTGCTGATCGCCGCCGGTTTCTCGATCTGTGGCGCATCCGCCATCGGTGCGATGAGTAGCGTGACCGGGTCGAAGGAGTCTGAGCAGGCCACCCCGATCGCCCTCGTCACGCTGTGCGGCACGCTCGCGATCGCGCTGCTGCCCGCGCTCCGGCCCGTGTTCGGGCTCGACGCCGAACAGTTCGGGATGTGGACCGGTGCGAGCGTTCACGACGTGGGACAGGTTGTGGCGACAGCACAGATCGCCGGGGCATCCGCCCTCGCCATCGCCGTCGTCGTCAAGCTGACCAGGGTCGCAATGCTCGCGCCGATGATCGCCATCACGGGCCTCGTGCTGAAGCGCGACGGCAAGGGAAAGCGGCCGGCGCTGGTGCCGCTGTTCCTCATCGGATTCATCGCCGCCGTTCTGGTACGCACGTTTCTTCCCGTGCCCGACGTGGTGCTGCAGGCAGCGGACCTCATCCAGCTGGTGCTGCTCGGAATGGCCCTGTTCGGGCTGGGAGCAGCCATCCGCGTGGGCACCCTGGTGCGCACCGGCGTGAGGCCGCTGGCCGTCGCCGCCATCTCGTGGGTCGCGATCGCCGCGATGTCACTCGGGGCGGTCGCCGTCGCCACCGCTGCGGGAGCACCGGCGCTTCGCTGACCGGTCCACTTCGTTGACCGGTCCACCTCGCTGACCGGTCTCTCACAGGCAGCACGGCCTAGGCTCGGCACATGGCCACAGTCATCCTCGTGAGGCACGGACGCACCACCGCAAACGTGTCAGGAATGCTGGCCGGTCGCACCCCCGGCGTCGTGCTCGACGATGTCGGCACGGGCCAGGCGATCCGCACCGCCGAACGACTCACGGTCGTTCCCCTCGTTGCGGTCGTCGCGAGCCCGCTCGAGAGGTGCGAGCAGACCGCCAGGCACATCCTGGATGCGCAGGCGGCGGCGCCGACCTCGGTCGTCGAGAGCGCCATCATCGAATGCGACTACGGCGACTGGCAGGGCCAGCCGCTCTCGCTGCTCTCTCTCGAGAAACTCTGGTCGGTGGTTCAGACCCAGCCGTCGGCTGCGACATTTCCCGGAGGAGAATCGATGGCGACGATGCAGGCACGATCCGTCGGCGCGATCCGTCGCTGGGATGCAGCAATCGAAGCCGAACACGGACCGAACGCCGTCTGGGTCGCTGTCAGCCACGGCGACATCATCAAGTCGGTGCTCGCTGACGCTCTCGGCATGCATCTGGACCTGTTCCAGCGGATCTCGGTCGACCCGGCGTCTGTCTCCATCGTCCGCTA
The DNA here is from genome assembly GCF_014645015.1 of Salinibacterium xinjiangense. GTDB lineage: Bacteria > Actinomycetota > Actinomycetes > Actinomycetales > Microbacteriaceae > Rhodoglobus > Rhodoglobus xinjiangensis. The sequence goes on along the minus strand of NZ_BMLC01000002.1, from coordinate 210,917 downwards.
CGGTGCGACGCGCCCGACGGTGATCACCACCAATTCGGATTCCGGGGACTTGTCGTGGCTGAACCACAGCGCTCCGGTAGCCGATGCGCCGGTCGGCGGGGGCGCCGGACATGATGCGGCACCCCCCGCAGGATCGTAAAGTTAACGGATGCCAACACTCGTGCATGAACTCGATTGGCCGGATCGCGTCGTCGTCGGCACGGTGGGCGCCCCAGGGCAGCGCACCTTCTACCTGCAGGCCCGATCAGGACGCCGCATCGTCAGCGTCGGTCTCGAAAAACAGCAGTCGGCTGCCCTCGCGGAGAAAATCGACGAGCTGCTCGACCAGCTCATGGCGACCGAGGGAAATCCTTTCAGCGTTCCTGCCACCACCCCGATCGAACTCGTTGACAACGATCCGCTCGAGCAGCCTGTGGATGAGCAGTTTCGCGTTGGTGGGATCAGTCTCGGCTGGGACTACGCTACGTCCCAACTCGTGATCGAAGCCTTTCCGATCATCGAGATCGAGGTGGATGCCGACACCGACCTCGAAAATCTCGAGGTGATCGAGATAGAGCCAGCGGAGAAGTTGCTGCTGAAGATCCCCGTCGGTACGGCTCGCGCGTTCGCGAAACGCACCCTCGAGGTCGTCGGAGCTGGTCGGCCGTTGTGTCCGTTCTGCGCCGAACCGATGGACGCAGAAGGCCACAACTGCATTCTCTCCGACGGCTATTGACGATGCCCCCGCGGGACACCGAGCCGAACGAGGTCGCCGACGCCCTCGACTGCGGTGAGCTGGAACTGCTGGGCCGCATCACGACAGCGTCCAACGCGACGTTCCTGGCGAGCATCCGGGGCACAAGGGTCGTCTACAAGCCGATCGCCGGCGAACGCCCGCTCTGGGATTTTCCCGATGGCGACCTGGCGAGCAGGGAGGTGGCGGCCCACCTGGTCTCTGAGGCGTTCGGCTGGAATGTGGTGCCGCGCACCTGGCTGCGTGACGGTCCCGGTGGTGAGGGCATGGTGCAGCTCTGGCAGGACTGTGCGCCAAACCAGGACCCTGTCGACCTCGTCACCGTCGACGCGATCCCCGACCGGGGATGGCGCCACGTACTCGACGCCAGCGACGAGAACGACCGGGAAGTCTCGCTGATCCACGAGGACTCCCCAGCGCTTCGTCGCATGGCGGTCTTCGACATCGTCGTGAACAACGCCGATCGCAAGGGAGCGCACGTGCTGCCCGTCGACGGCGGTCATCGCTACGGTTGCGATCACGGGCTCACCTTCCACGCCGAACACAAGCTGCGCACCGTGCTGTGGGGATGGATCGGCGAGCCACTCAACCCGGACGAACTGGCGGGTATCGCGCGGGTTCAGGATGCCCTGGCCGGCGAACTGGGCGAGGCACTTTCACTGCTGCTGACAGGGGTCGAGATCGCTGCACTGGCCGACCGCTGCGACGCGCTGCGGTCGGCAGCGCTGTTTCCCCCACCGCGAGGCCCGATGCCCGCGGTGCCATGGCCGCTGTTCTGACCAGCGACCCGGAAACTGCTCGCACTAGTCGTGCGTCGGATGCTCGTGGGCGCTGTGCCCGGCAGGCTCGAGCTGGAACGTAGAGTGCTCGATCTGCACCTCGAAATGCTCGGCGACGCAGTGCTGGAGCGAGTCGAGCATCTGCGCGTTGTGACCATCGTAGAAGCAGGAGTCTTCGACGACGACATGTGCGGTGAGCACGGGCAGTCCCGTCGCGATCTGGCTCACGTGCAGGTCGTGCACACCGATGACGTGCTCCAGTTCGAGCAGATGCCCACGCACGGATTCGAGGTCGACGCCTTTCGGTGTCGATTCGAGCAGCACGCTGGTGGAGTCGCGCAAGAGAAGCACAGCACGCGGCACGATCAGCGCGCCGATGATGATCGCGGCTATCGCATCGGCGAACTGGAAGCCCGTGAGCAGGATCACGAGCGCGGCGACGATGACCGCGACAGAACCGAGCGCATCGTTGACGACCTCGAGGAAGGCCGCGCGCATGTTGAGGTTCGCGCCTCGCTGGCTTGCCAGTATGGCGATGGATGCCACATTGCCCAGCAGCCCGATCACACCGAAGACCACCAGCAGGTCCCCCGCGATCTCGGGTGGATCGAACAGGCGCTGTACGGCTTCGACCACCACGAAGATCCCGACCGCGAGCAGCACGGCCGCCTGGGCTGTCGCACCGAGCACTTCACTCCGGGCGAAACCCCAGGTGCGCTTGGCTGTGGCGGGGCGCCCGGCGAGGGTCGCGGCCACGAGGGCGATGGTGAGGCCTCCCGCATCCGTGAGCATGTGTGCGGCATCCACCAGCAGTGCGAGGCTGCCTGTCACTATCGCGCCGACCACCTCGGCGACGAGCACGACAACGGTGATCCCGAGGGCGATAGCGAGTCGGCTGCGGCTCGACTGGGAGCCATGGCTGTGCCCGGTGCCCTGGCGTGCATGATCGTGTGACACACTCACCATTCTCCCGTACCGGAGGCTAACCGAGCAGTTCTTCCAGCTCCAGCCACCGCAGTTCGAGAGCCGACTGGGCGGCCTCCACAGACTGCAACTCTTTCGAGATCTCGCCAAGACCGACGTAGTCGCCCTGGTCATGGGCCGCGAGCTTCAGGTGAAGCTCCGCGATCTGGCCTGTGAACTTCTCGAGCTTGCGACCGGCAGCAGCGAACTCCTTCTGGGCAGTGCGCAGTTCTGCTCCACCGAGCTTCGGCTCGGTGGCCGTCGTCGTGGTCGTGGTGTTCGACGATGCCTTGTCCTGGGCCGTGCGCAGCTCCAGGTACTGGTCGACCCCACGCGGCAGGTGGCGCAGCGCCCCGTTCATCACCGCGTACTGCTGGTCGGTGACGCGCTCCACGAGGTACCGGTCGTGGCTGACCACCAGGAGCGTTCCCGGGTAGGTGTCGAGCAGGTCTTCGATGGCCGCGAGCATGTCGGTGTCGAGATCGTTGGTCGGCTCATCCAGGATCAACACGTTCGGTTCAGACAGCAGGATCAGCAGCAACTGCAGCCGACGTTTCTGCCCGCCCGAGAGGTCTTTCACCTGCGTGCTGAGTTGGGCGCTCGCGAAGCCGACGCGTTCGAGCATCTGGCTCGGCGTCATCTCTTTGCCGCCCGTGATGTATGTGCTTTTCTGGCGGGAGATGACGTCGCTGACGCGATCGTTCCACACGTCTTCGAGCTCAGCGAGCTGCTGGGTGAGGGTCGCGACCTTGATCGTCTTTCCGCGCTTCACCGTGCCGCTGGTGGGCAGCAGGCTCCCGGCGACGAGAGACAGCAACGTGCTCTTGCCCGCGCCGTTGACCCCGAGGATGCCGGTGCGCTCGCCGGGGGCGATGCGCCACGTGACATCCGTCAGCACCTTCTTGTCACCGTAGGCGACGCTGATGTTCTCGAGGTCGACGACATCTTTACCGAGCCGCTGCATGGCCATGGATGCCAGGCTCACGCTGTCGCGGGCCGGCGGCTCATTGGCGATCAACTCGTTGGCGGCATCGATGCGGAACTTCGGCTTCGCCGTGCGCGCCGGAGCCCCGCGACGCAGCCACGCCAGCTCTTTCTTCATGAGATTCTGGCGCTTCGACTCCATGGTCGCGGCCATCTGGTCGCGCTCGACGCGCTGGAGGATATAGGCAGCGTATCCACCCTCGAAAGGTTCGATCAGCTGGTCGTGCACCTCCCAGGTCGCGGTGCAGATCTCGTCGAGGAACCACCGGTCGTGGGTGACCACCACGAGCCCGCCAGCGTTGGCTGACCAGCGACGCTTGAGGTGGCGCGCCAGCCACGTGATGCCCTCCACGTCGAGGTGGTTGGTGGGCTCATCCAGGAAGATCACATCGTGGTCGCCGATCAGCAGCGCCGCGAGCGCGACGCGCCTGCGCTGGCCACCGCTCAGTTCTGAGACGCTCGCCTCCCACGGGAGGTCGGCGATGAGTCCGGCGATCACGTCGCGCACCTGCGGATCCCCGGCCCACACGTGCTCGTCGATGTCTCCGATGACCGTCTGGTGCACCGTGAGGGCGCCGTCGAGCTCGTCCGCCTGGTCGAGCATGGCGATCGTGACACCACCTCGGCGGGTGACACGGCCGGAGTTGGGCTCGAGCCGGCCGGACAGCATCCTGAGCAGGGTGGATTTGCCGTCGCCGTTGCGGCCGACGATGCCGATGCGGTCGCCCTCATCGAGCCCGATCGTGATCTTGTCGAAGATGACGCGGGTCGGATATTCGAGGTGCAGCGCTTCAGCGCCCAGAAGGTGTGCCATTCGGGCAAGCTTATCCGCGCGCGGAGGGTACCGTTGGCGGGTGCGACTACCCTTCGAGACTCCGGTCACGATCGAACTGCTGCTCGCCTCACCCCAGCATCGGTACGAGGGCAGGCCATCGGATGGACCGGTGGATGCCACGGCCAGGGAGCTGCACGATTCCATCCAGGTGCGGGCGGGCCTGGGTGTCGTGGGCGACCGGCACTTCGGGCAGCGAGCGCACGTGACCGCCTCGGTCACCGTGATGGCCGCCGAATCGGTGGAGTATGTGGCGCGAACCCTTGGCACGGGGCCGCTGCTCGCGGCAGACACCCGCCGCAACATCATCGTGCGCGGGCTCGATATCGACGCGATGCGCGGCGAGACGTTCAGCATCGACAGCGGTCATGGCGCTGTCACACTGCTCGCACACCGGCCCGCGAATCCGTGTGGATGGATGGATGTGGTGCTGGCTCCGGGCGCCCACCGGGCGCTCCGGCAGCGCGGCGGCATGCGCTGCGAGCCCCTGACCAGCGGCACGCTGCTGCTCGGCCCTGCGATCGTGCGCCGTGCCGTGGCATCCACCGCTCCGGTTCCGCTGTTCTAGCTACTTGCCTTCGTGCCGCCCGTTCTCACCGCAGGGCTTCGATCCCAGCGGCAAAACGTGCCGGGTGTGAGCCCCGCGGTTACTGGCCGAGGCCGACGATGCCGACGATTGCCACGATGATGCCGGCCCACAGCAGCACCGAGGCACCGATCGCGATGAGCCAACCCTGAGCGCGACGATTGCCCTCTGCTTCGTCGCTGTCCTCGGGATCGGCGTGCACGTCTGCCAGGAAGGCCCGATCCTGTACCGTGCTCGACATCTGTCTCCCGATGAATAGGGCGCCCCCGCGCCAAGTCTAACTGTATGGCGTCGAGGATGCACTGCGTGGACCCCAGTAATGGGTACAGATCATGTGACGTTCACTGTGATGGTGTGGAAGCCCTCTGAACCGTTCGGCGCGACGGGAATCCTGTTTTCGCGCTGCGTATCGCTCGGTGCACCCGTGGCGCGAACGGCGACGGTGTGGTTTCCGGCGGTCGCATCCCATTCGAGGTACCACTGGCGCCAGGTGTCTATTGAGATGGCCTCGGCCATCGTCGCCGGCTGCCAGTCACCGTCGTCGATGCGCACCTCGACGCCCTCGACGCCGCGATGCTGCGCCCAGGCGACGCCCGCGATCGCAACGGTTCCGGCCGGAGTCGACGACCCGCTCGATGGAACGTCGATCCTGGATGCCGTCTTCACCGGTCCGAGGGCGTCCCAGCCACGCGGGGTCCAGTAGCCCATGTCTGCGGCGAAGGTCGTGACGCGCAGCTCCACCACCCACTTGGTGGCCGACACGTATCCGTACAGTCCTGGCACGACCATCCGCACCGGGAATCCATGCTCGATGGGCAGCGGCTCGCCGTTCATACCGACGGCGAGCAGTGACTGCCGGTCTTCCTCGAGCAGCACGTCGAGCGGGGTTCCTGCGGTGAAGCCGTCGATGCTCGTCGACAGCACCATGTCTGCGCCAGCCTTCGGGCCGGCCCGCTTCAGCAGTTCCCTGATCGGGTATCCCAGCCAGGTCGCGTTACCCACAAGATCGCCACCGACCTCGTTCGACACGCACATCAGTGTCACCACATGTTCGGTCATGGGCAGTTCGAGCAGTTCGTCGAAGCCGATCTCGATCTCGTTGTCGACCATTCCGGTGATCTTCAGCTTCCAGCTGGCGACATCGATCACCGGAACCTGAAGAGCCGTATCGATGCGGTAGAAGCCATCGTTGCTGGAGATGAGCGGGCTGATCCCCGGTATGTCGAGCGAGGCACCGGCCGCAATCGCGGGCGCCGCGATGGCGGGTGCCGGCAGCACCAGCGCCTGGCGCACGGTGTTGACGGCCGCCGTTCCCGCGTTGAGCGCGCGCGCTCCGAGCCCGATGACGACCGCGCCGGCAGCCGTGCCACCGAGCAGGATGAAGAAGCGTCGACGCGTGACGGACGCTCGTGCGGCGTTTCTCGTGGAGGAGAGCCCCGGGGTAATCGGGGCAGGGGTAGGAGCCGAGGCATGCACCCAGTCGTGCAGCTTGTTGGAGGTGGCGCGAAGCACCATGATGCCCCCGAAGACACCGGCGAGGGAGGGCAGCGCCCACAGCGCCGATGATCCCGCGCGCGTGGCCACGGCGAGCACCGAGACCACGCCTACGGCGGCGAGCAGCACCGATCCCCACGGCGGCCGGCGAAACTGCAGCACACCCACGACCATGGCGAGGATCAGCACCAGGATGCCGAGAACCACGAACAGGGCGACCTTGTCGCCGGTGCCGAACAGCGAGATGACAAGATCTTTCAGCCAGGTCGGTACCAGGTCGACGACGGCGGCGCCGACGGCGAACAGGGGGCTGCTGCCCGGAGTGGCCATGAATGCGGCGAAGGCCTCGGCGATGGCCAGTGTCACGACAGCGGCGAGAACGCCGGTGATTGCGGCCCAGAGGGTGATGCGCCTAGGGTCCATAGCGGTGATGCTAGCGCCCGAAACCGTGAATTCAGTCCATCCAGGCCGGGCGGGCGGGAAGGTCGGGGAAACGGCGATAGATGAGGTCTGACTCAGGTCGGAGCACCGCGTGAACCGTGAGAACCATGAGCCGTGCATCCAGCCACAGCGAATGGTGGTCGAGGTACCACATCTCGAGCGCGCCCTTGTATGGCGCGATCTTGTCACTGTAGAACTGTCGCGGGTCGATGCCCTCGCGCGACAGCAGTCGCTCCTCGTCGCGGAACACGATCGACCCGATGCCGGTCACTCCCGGTCGGACCTCATAGATACACTCCCGCACCGGCTCCGGGTACACGTCGAAGTCGACCTGCATCTGAGGTCGCGGTCCCACGAAACTCATGTCGCCCACCAGCACGTTGATCAGTTGCGGAAGTTCGTTGATCTTCGTCGCGCGCAGCCCGTGCCCCAGTGGGGTCACGCGTGGGTCGCCCCGCACGGTCAGGCTCCCCGTGCCCATGTTCGGACTGTTCTTCAGCATCGTCGCGAACTTCAAGATGTTGAAGTCGCCATTGTGCAGCCCGATCCGCTTCTGTCGGTAGAACACCTCTCCCTCACCCGTGAGCCTGAGCGCGAGCATGACGGGCAGCAGCAGTGGGGTCAGGACCAGCAGCGCGACGGCCGCCACCAGCACGTCGAAGAACCTCTTGAAGAATCGGCTCACGGTCACATCTTCGCATCCAGGCTCTTACCGGTTTCCACGTGCTGGAAACTCGGTACGAGCCTGGTGAGGGTTTCGACGATGGCGCTCTTGGTGAGCTCCGGGCGGGAGAAGAGCGTCTGAAGATCCGCGACGGTCGACCGGATGCTCGCCACATCGTTGCGCGTTGTGCCCGCGATCACTCCCAGCGCCGCGAAGCGTTCGTGGTCGACGTTCTCGTCGACGGTGAAGAATTCCTCGAACGGCTTCTCGCCCGAGGTCTCGGAGGTGAAGTAGTACACCGGCCACGTGGGATCCTCGGACGATCGCCGCGCTGCAGCATCCCGTGCTTCGTCCTCACTCGCGCACGGCACCGGCGTGTAGCCCATGTCGCGCAACAGGGCGTCTGCGATGGCCGAGAAGGTGAGCATCCTGGGCTCGTCCAGTTCGGGGAAGAAGATGTCCCCGGGCGCGCCGAGCACGCAGGCGAGCAGGCACAGTTCACCGCTCTCGGCCGGCGAGACGAAGTAGCGGCGCACGTCGTGCGGGGCAGACAGGGGCTGTGCCTTGCTGATGCGCTCGAGGAATCCGGCGGGCAGGCTGCCGTTGGAGAATGCGACGTTCGCAAACCTGGCCGTGACAGCCGGCAGTCTCGCGGAGTACGCGAGCACCGCCTCCTCCATGAGCTTCTTGGAGGCACCCATCACGTTGGCCGGGTTCGCCGCCTTGTCTGTCGACACGCAGAAGAAGTGCCGGGGCGGCTGCTCGATCAGCAGCTCGAGCAGCGCGACGGTGTTCATCACGTTGTTTTCGACCATCGCCTCGATCGAGTACCGGTCTTTCTCGCTGCGCACATGCTTGTGGGCAGCGAAGTGCGCCACGACGTCGAACGGGCCCTCGCGGCGCATCATCCTCGCGAAGACCGGGTCGCCGAAGCTGATCGGATAGGTCTTGAAGTCGTCGGGGACGAACTGGCCGGATGTGCTGCGCAGGTCCCGGGTCAGTTCGGTCAACCCGTTCTCGTTGAGGTCGACGACGTAGAGTCGCGCGGGCTCGAACGGCAGCAGCGCTCGGATGAACGACGACCCGATGGTGCCGGCGCCGCCGATCACGAGCACTGAGCGGCCTGCGATGGCGGCCCGCAGCTCAGGCTCGTGGGTGGCGAGGTCTGCCGCGAACAGCGACTCGTCGCGGCCCGTCACGTGCTTCGCGATGAAGTTCTCGAGGTCGAACATCACAGCCGTCCCAGCATCACAGCATGCTCTCGACAGACTCGATCACGACGCGGATGACCTCGTCCACCTGCTCGTCGGTAAGCCCGTTGTACAGCGGCAGGGTGATCTCGTTCGAATACAGTCCGTAGGTCTTCGGGTAGTCGGCGATATCGAATCCCCGATTCCTGAAGAGCGTGAGCATCGCCATCGGGATGTAGTGCACGTTCACGCCGACGCCGTGGTCGGCGATCGCCTGGATGATCGCGTCGCGGGCGGTCTCGTCAACTCCGGCGATACGCAGCATGTAGAGGTGGCACGAGCTTTCCCGCTCGCCGTTTTTCGACACAGGCAGGATCGCCCAGTCGCGACCCGCGAATCCGTCCTGGTACCTGGCGAAGATGCGCTTGCGGTCGGGCAGCAGCGTGGACTGGTATTTGCGGATCTGTGCGAGGCCGATCGCGGCCCCGATGTCGGGCATGTTGACCTTCATGCCCTGGTCGATGATGTCGTAGCGCCACGCGCCAGGCTGGTTCTTCTCGAACGCGCTCTTGGTCTGCCCGTTGAGCGCGAAGGCACGAAGGAAAAGGTATTCGGCGTCGTTGTCGAACGGCGCTGGCAGGTTGATGCAGATCGCTCCGCCCTCGCCGGTGGTGATGTTCTTGACCGAGTGCAGCGAGAAGATTGCGGCATCCGCCTGCCGCCCGTTGGGCTGGCCCTTATAGGTCGAACCGATCGAGTGGGCAGCATCCGAGATCAGCAGGATGCGCCCGAGCCTGGCCTGCCGCTCGGTCGACGCGGTGAACTGTGCCACGACCGCCGACTCCGCCAGCACCGCTTTGATCGCGTCGTAGTCTGCCGGCCATCCGGCCATGTCGACGGGGATGACGGCTTTCGTGCGTGGCGTGATGGCCGCGCGGATGTTCGCCGCAGAGATTGTGAAGTCGTCGTCGACGTCCACCATCACCACGGTCGCACCGAGGTTCATGGCGCAGAGCGCGGTCGCACTGTAGGTGTACGCGGGGATGATGACTTCATCGCCGGGCCCGACCCCGAACCAGTGCAGCATGAGCATCGCGCCGGACGTCCACGAGTTGACGCAGAGCACCGGGGTGCCCGTGATGGCGCTGATCTCGGCCTCGAGCTGGCGAACCTTCGGACCTGTCGTGAGCCAGCCGGTGCCCGTGAGCGCATCGTTCACCTCCGCGATGACATCGTCATCGATCAGGGGGAGGGAGAAGGGGATGGGCATAAGGCCCAAATCTAGCAAGGAACAGCAGGTGGCAGACTTTAGCCATGAGCATCACGCGCACATCCATCGCCGTCATCGGCGGTTCGGGCCTGTACTCCCTGTTCGACCCAGCGGCCTCCCTGATCAACACGATCCAGACGCCCTATGGTGCGGTGGATGTCACGACGGGCGTGCTCGCCGGTCGCAGTGTCGCGTTCCTCCCGCGCCACGGGGTCGGCCACACCGCGGCACCCCACCTCATCAACTACCGCGCAAACATCTGGGCGCTCGCGTCGATCGGAGTAAAGGCGATCGTCTCCACCGCCGCCGTCGGGGGCGTCAGCCCGGACTATCCGCCGGGAAGCCTCGTGCTCGCCGACCAGTACATCGACCGCACCTCCGGCCGTGCAGACACGTTCTACGACAGGGGTTCGGTGCAGCACCTCTCGTCGGCAGACCCGTTCTGCCCGGCGCTTCACGATGCAGCCGTAGTTGCGCTTGCCGGCATCGCGATCCCGACCGGTACCGTGGTCGTCATCCAGGGTCCGCGATTCTCGACACGGGCGGAGTCGCTGTGGTTCCGCGCGGCGGCAGCGCACATTGTGAACATGACCCTCTATCCCGAGGTTCCGCTCGCCTCCGAACTCAACATCGGCACGGTCAACATCGCCTACGTCACCGACGCGGATGCCGCCCCAGCCGACGAGGAGTTGAGCGCCAAGCTCGTATTCGCGCGTTTCGCCGAGGCGCAGCCCCGCATCATCACGGCTCTCGAATCTGTCGTCGCGGCAATTCCCGAGAACTACGCACCACGGGAGCTGATCGCCCCCGCGGAAGTCGCGGCAGTGCTGGCACGGAGCACATCATGACGCTGCTCATCACCGGCGGCGCGGGCTTCATCGGCGGCGCGATCGTGGCTGAAGCGCTCCGGCGCGGCGAGACCGTGCGGGTGCTCGACTCGCTGCGCTCAGACGTACACGGCGACTCTCCCGTGGTGCCGGCGGGGGTGCAGTTCGTGCACGCCGACGTTCGCGATGCCGAGGCCGTGGCATCCGCCCTCGATGGGGTCTCCGTCGTCTGCCACCAGGCGGCGAAGGTCGGCCTCGGGGTCGACTTCTCCGATGCGCCGGATTACATCGGATCCAACGACCTCGGAACGGCCACCCTGCTCGCCGCGATGACAGTGGCCGGCACCGGTCGACTCGTCATCGCGAGCTCCATGGTCGTCTACGGCGAGGGTTCTTACTCGGGACCGAACGGGCTCACCAGGCCGGCACCCCGCGCCATCGCCGACCTCGATGCCGGACGATTCGACCCGCTGGACGCCGACGGCAATCCGCTGCAGCCCGAACTCATCGACGAGGACGCGCCCCTCGACCCGCGCAACGTCTATGCCGCGTCGAAACTGTCGCAGGAGTATCTCGCCAGCTCGTGGACCCGTGCCACCGGCGGCACGGCCATCGCCCTCCGGTACCACAATGTCTATGGCCCGGGCATGCCCCAGAACACCCCGTACGCCGGAGTCGCGTCCCTGTTCCGCAGTGCCGTGGAGCGCGGCGAAGCGCCGAAGGTGTTCGAGGATGGCGCCCAGCGTCGCGACTTCGTGCACGTCAGGGATGTCGCCACCGCCAACCTGGCCGCCCTCGAGTGGACGTCAACGGCGAGTGCAGGCAGCTTCCGCGCGTTCAACGTCGGCAGCGGCATCGTGCACACCATCGGCGAACTGGCGCAGCAGGTGAGCCTGCATTCCGGTGGGCTGCCACCCGTGACCACGGGCGAATACCGGCTCGGCGACGTGCGACACATCACCGCGTCATCCGCCCGCCTGAGAAATGAACTGTCATGGGTGCCCGCCGTCAGTTTCGAGGATGGCATGCGAGAATTCGCCACCGCCCCGCTGCGCCCCGCCGTCACTTAGCGCACGCCTCCCCGGGTGTCGCCTCCCTCCCTCCCTCCCTCCCTCCCTCCCTTTCTTCCGAAATGACGGAGTTCTCGTCCGCAATCGGGGTCGGATCGCCCGTACCGGGTCGGCAACGCCACACTTTCCGTCATTTCGGAAGATTGCGGAGGGAAGATGGATGTTCGGATGACCACCTCTGGCGTCGGCACCGTGCTGAGAGCTCTCGATAGAGTGCAGCATGACCACGATCTCCCCGTTCGAAGCGCGCATGCTGAACTCCCTTGACGAGCAGCGCCTCGTAGACAGCCTGGTGGAGTCGGTCCGCATCCCCAGCGTCACGGGCACCGCAGAAGAATCCCAGTTGCAGCACCACCAGGCGGCTGAGTTGGCGCTCTACGGGTTCGACGTGGACAGCTGGAAGTTCGACCTCGAGGAGCTCACCGCACACCCCCTGTTTCCCGGCATAGAGACCGACCGGGAGGAGGGATACGGGCTCGTCGCGACCATCGGTGGCAGCGGCATCCCAGCACTGATCCTGCAGGGTCATGTCGACGTCGTGCCCACCGGCGATCTCGACAAATGGCACGATCGCGACGCGTTCAGCGGCTCGATCAGCGGCGGCCTGCTCCATGGCCGGGGTGCGTGCGACATGAAAGCCGGGGTCGCCGCGAACATGGCCGTGGCTCGCACGCTCGCTGCCTCCGGTGTCACGCTCGATCGGCCGCTGGGCATCCATTCCGTTGTCAGCGAAGAGGATGGCGGTCTGGGCGCGTTCGCGACCCTGCTGCGCGGGCACACCGGGGAGGCCGCCGTCATCAGCGAACCGACGAGCAATCGCATCGTGACCGCGAACGCCGGTGCGCTGACATTCCGCATGGTCGTTCCCGGGAGGGCTGCCCACGGCAGCACACGCCTCGAAGGTGTCAGCGCCCTCGACGCGTTCCTGCCGATCTACGCCGCCATGGCGGAACTCGAGCGAGAGCGCAACGCGGTGCCTGATGCTCGGTTTCCAGACACCGTACTGCCGTACCCCATCTCGATCGGTCGGATCTCGGCCGGTGACTGGCCGAGCAGCGTCCCGGACATCCTGACCGCTGATGGTCGTTTCGGGCTTCGATTGGGGGAGGACCCCACTGACGCTCGCGCTGCGTTTACACGCATGATCGACGCGGTGTCTGCCCGCGACCCCTGGCTGCGCGACCACCCGATTTCTCTCACCTGGCCCGGTGGGCAGTTCGCGAGCGGGTGGCTGGACCCCGGGCATCCCCTCATCGGGGAGATGGCACAGTCGGTTGTGGATGTCGCCGGCGGTGTGCGACCCGAGATCGCAGCTGCGCCGTACGGCAGCGACCTCCGGCTCTATTCGGGAATCGGCGGAATCCCCACGCTTCACTTTGGACCCGGGGATGTGCGTTTTGCCCACGCACCCCGCGAGCAGGTAGCCATTGCCGAGCTGGTATCGGTCACCCGATCGCTGCTGCTGCTGGCTATCCGACGTTGCGGTGCTCGCGAGTCGGTCACCACGCGACCCCCGACAGCCGCACGCGCGTAAGCTTGAACCGCATCCGCGGCCGCCCCTGAAGGAGATCATGCTCGCCAGAAGCACGGCACCGTCCACGATCGGGGACCAGCTTGCCGACCTTCTGACGCAGGTCGGGCCGATCGCTTTCTACCTCGTGGTGTGGGGGCTCGTCTTCGTCGGCACGGCGCTCTTCGTGGGTGTCTTCATCCCGTTCATCACCGGTGACTCCCTGCTCTTCGCGGCGGGGATCGCGACGGCGACCAATGACAACCTCTCGATCTGGATCCTCGCCATCGGGGTGGGCGTCGCGGCGTTCGCCGGTGACCAGGTCGGGTTCGTGCTGGGGCGCCACTTCGGACGGCCCTACCTGAGCAGGCGTCGCGGGCGCTGGGTGCAGGCCGGTATCGCGCGCACCGAGCGCTTCTACGAGCTGTTCGGCTGGTGGTCTGTGGTCGTGGGTCGCTACATCCCCTGGGGACGCGTGTTCGTGCCACCGGTCGCGGGCATCGCCGGTATGGCGTACTGGCGTTTCCTCACCGCGAACCTCGTGGGCGCGGTGTCATGGGGCGTGCTGATCACGGTCGTCGGCTACGCGGCGGGATCGCAACCGGAGCTCCGCCCGATCGCCTATATCGTCGCGGGAGTTGTCATCCTCGCCTCGATCATCGCCGGAATCAGGGCGCTGGTCATCGACCGCTCGGGTCGGGCCGCTGCGGCCGCCGTCCCGGACGATAATCACGCCGTCGACACAGCCGTTGACACAGCCGGCATCTGACAAATGCGCAGCCCCGAGCTCCTCGTCGATGTCGTCTTCCCCTGCCTCAACGAGGAGGGAGCCCTCCCCTGGGTGCTCTCCCGGCTGCCGGAGGGCTATCGCGCGATCGTCGTCGACAACGGGTCGACCGACAACTCCGCGGCGGTAGCGAAAGAACACGGCGCCCTGGTCGTGACGGAGCCGATCCGCGGCTTCGGATCGGCCGCGCATGCCGGCCTGATGGCGGCGACTGCACCGATCGTCGCCATCTGCGATGCAGACGCCTCGATGGACCCGGCCGACCTGCCGCTGGTCGTCGACCCCGTGGTCGCCGGCTCGAGCGACCTTGTGCTGGGGCGCAGGAGGCCAACCACGCGCGGCGCCTGGCCCATCCATGCCCGCATCGCCAACCGTGCTCTCGCGTTCCTGATGCGGCGGGCGACCGGTATCGCCTTCCATGATCTCGGCCCCATGAGGGCGGCCCATCGCGAGGCGGTCGTCGCGCTGGGCCTGCAGGATCGCCGCAGCGGCTATCCGCTCGAGATGGTGCTCAAGGCGAACGATGCAGGATGGCGCATCACGGAGGTCGACACCCCGTATTCTCCCAGGGTCGGTCGGTCTAAGGTGACGGGAACCGTCAGGGGCACCATCGTCGCCATAAAAGATATGTCACGACTCCTAGCGGCGCAGCGGAGGGCTCCGAAGAACTAATTGTGACTACCCTCGTGCTGATCGCCAAAGAGCCGCTTCCCGGCAAGGCGAAGACCCGGCTGCACCCGCCGCTCACGCTCGAGCAGGCGGCGTCGCTGGCAGCAGCCGCGATCGACGACACCCTGCTCGCGATGCACTCGCTTCCCGCGACCCGCAGAATTCTGCTTTTCGAAGGCAACCGCTTGCCCGCGCGCTCCGAATCCTATGACGTGACTGGGCAAACAACCGGCACTCTCGACCTTCGCCTCGGCGCGATCTTCGACGAGTGCGATGAACCGATGCTGCTCATCGGAATGGATACTCCGCAGCTGACCTCCGACGACCTCGCTCCAGCTTTCGGCGGCTGGCCGCTCGATGAGAACGCCGACGTGGACGCCTGGTACGGTCCGGCCAGCGATGGCGGGTTCTGGGCGCTCGGTATGCGCGAACCCCGCGGCGACCTCATCCGAGGGGTCGAAATGTCACAGGATGACACCGGAGCGGCCCAGCTCGCACGACTGGACGAGGCCGGCCTGAAGGTGGGCACCCTCCCCACGCTCACCGACGTCGACACGATCGACTCGGCCCGCGAGGTAGCGGCACTAGCTCCGCACACTCTTTTCGCCCGCACCCTCCAGCAGTTCGAACGGGTGACCCCGTGAGCATCGCAACCACGACATTCGGTGCCGGTGGCGCCGAGCCGTACGCCAATGCACTTCGCGCCGGCGAACTGCTCTACCTGAGTGACACCCGTGCCCGCTCGACCACTCGCGTGACCATGGATGTGTCGCGCTGGAATGCCGACGCCGATGCTGCAGACCTCAGTCTGCTCTCGCGCGTAACCGGCCCCGTTCTCGACATCGGGTGCGGCCCAGGGAGAATGGTGCGCGCTGCCATGGATCTCGGCATGCATGCCGTCGGTATCGACGTATCTGCCGCCGCGCTGGAAATGGCGAGCAGCCTCGGCGGCTCGTTCTTCCGGGGATCGGTATTCGACCGCGTGCCCGGCGAGGGCATGTGGCAAACCACGCTGCTCGTCGATGGGAATGTGGGCATCGGCGGCGACATCCCCAACCTGCTGGCTCGCTGTCGCGAGCTTCTGGCGGCCACCGGTGAGATCGTCATCGAGCTCAACGCCGACCCCGACCATGAAGAGCACTACTTCGCCGAGGTCGCTGACTCGCACGGCAACCGCAGCGACTCATTCCCGTGGGCCGAGATAGGCCTCGACCGGTTGAGCCTGATGCTCGACCGCCTCGGGCTCCAGCTCGTTCAGTTTTGGGAGCTTGACGGGCGTGCGTTCTGCCGCCTCGCCAAAACCAGGTAAGCCGCGATCGCCGCAGCGGTCACGACCGCAAGGCCCGCGTAGAACGACACGAGGTTGAGGCCGTAGTCCAGCGGCAGGATCGACGTGTTAGCCGATCCGATGTCTTTCTTCAGGATCGCGGGAACGACGATCACAAAGAAGATCGCACCGATCGCGAGTGCACCCTGGATGATCGCGATGACCGCCAGCGGAATCTTGCGGGATGCCCTGCGCATCACGACGATCACACCGAAAATCACGAACGAAGCAATGCCGTCGTGGATCACAAGCGCGCCGAGGAACCAGATGGCGATACCGATGTAGTCCTTTGGTGCGACGTCGTTAAGCAGCGTGATCGCCCCGACCACGAGTAGCGCGATTCCGACGAGGATGAGCCCCGTCTGCCAGCGCCTCGTCACGGTCATCCGTCCGGCCAGGATCGGTTCTGGCGCTGTGGTGTTGCTCATGACATGACCTCCAGGGTGCTGAGCCATTTGGTTTGCAACACACCGGGCCGTGCCGGCGCGATCGCCCTGGCGGGATACCCATGGTCAATATCGAGGGGCTCACCCTCGAGGTCGAGCGCGATGAGGGTCAGGTCATCCCGAACGAATTCGGGCTGCATGGTGGTCTGGGCGTACGAGCTGTCCTGTTCGAGGCTCGTCAGTCTCACGGTCGACGACGGCTCGGCGCCCACGGCGGCGATGAGGTCTTTGAGCCTCGGGCCCTGCCAGGTGGCGTACTGGCTCCAGCCTTCGACGCAGGCAATCGGCAGCACCACCTCGTACTGGGTCATCGCTCGCAGGTCGTCGTAGCTGAATACCTTCGTGGATTCTCCGTTGCTGACGGTCAGCCGCCAGTCGGCCGAGGTTGCGGTCTCAAGCACTTTGGCGCGCTTCGCGGTGCGGTTCACCGGCAGGCCCTGCGGTCCGACATCGTTTTTGCGAGCACCGAACAGGTTCGTGGCATCGAATACGCGGAACGATTGCCCTGCCGTGAGGGTGACCAGGGCTGCGGATGCCACGGCGACGGTCGCGAAGAAGCCCCGGCGGCTGGTCTGCGGTCGCGGTGCGGGCGAGGAGTCGATCCACTGGAAGATCCGACCGGTGACCCCGGCGTACTGCCTCTTTCCGGTGAGTCGCTGCAGTTCATCCGGAGCGGCTGGATCGTCGACGACTTCGTGCCCGGCGATCTCGCCGTCTGCCGTGACGGCGTCTCGCTTGAGCCAATACCGGGAGATGATCGGCAGCTTGACCGCGATATGGATGGCCAGCGAGCCGATGATCACGAATGACAGGGCGTAGTGGGTCTGGCGGAACGCGAAGGGGAACAGCGCGTACCACTGGTAGGTGTTCAGCAGCCCGATGGTGATCTGCACGAGCGACGATGCCACGAACAGGGCGATGGACGCGCGCTCGAGGAAGTGCGGGAATGATCGCACCGGCGGCGACTGGAACAGCCCGGGGAAAACGGTGTAGAGCTTCGCGAAAAGCAACGGGAAGCAGATGATGCCGGCCGTGATGTGGATGCCCTGCGAGACCTGGTAGAGCCAGATCGGCCTGGTGAGAAACACCATGCCCGGCAGCGGCTCCTGGATGAAGTGGCTGTAGGTCCCGGTCGCGAAGCAGATGAGGAACGCGATGCCGAGCAGCCGGCCGATGACAACCGTGGCCCGCGGATTTCGCGACGGTGAGGCGAGTGAGTGCTGCGTCTGGTGCAGTAAGCGTTGAATTTGCCATTTCAGCAGCACGTGCGACCCCCTTTGGACGTGGATGACCCTATGTCTCATTATGGTTCGTAGCGCTCATGCGATCAGACAGGATGAACGGGTGCGAATTGTTCTGACCTCCCTGCTGCTGGCCGCGTCGGCCGTGGGCACAGCGCTGTCGATCACCGCGCTGCCCTACTATGACGATAAAACCGGTGACCTCGAACCGCTGGTCTACGTCACAGCCGGGCTCTGGATGTTGTTCGGCCTCTCCCTGCTGGCATCTAAGGGAGTTCGCACCCGCGCGGCGATCGTGCTCGTGCTCGTCGGCTCCGTGGCCATCGGCGGAGCGGCGATGGCGGGCCCTCCCAACACGAGCACGGACTCGGCACGGTACGCCTGGGACGGCATCGTGCAGAATGCTGGCATCTCGCCGTACGACTATGTGCCGGCCAACCCCGTGTTGACCAGCCTGCGAACAGAGTGGCTGTTTCCCACCCCTGTAGTGAAGGCCGACGGCGAGTTCGGCTGCGCGGGCCCGCGCATTATGACCGTGGAAGAGCCGAAGACCGGCGACATCATCTGCACAGCCATCAACAGGTCGAAGGTCACCACGATCTACCCGCCGGCCAGCGAGATCTTCTTCGCCGCCGTCAGGTTCGTCACGGGCCCGACACCCCAGTACTGGCCCATGCAGCTCGCCGGACTGCTGATCAGCCTCGGCACGACCGTGCTGCTGCTCAGGGCCCTCATTGCCCGCGGTCGCGACCCGCGCTGGGCTGCCCTGTGGGGGTGGTGCCCCCTCGTGGCCACCGAGGGCGTCACCAACTCCCACATCGACATCGTCGGCGCGATGTTCCTGCTGGTGGCGACACTGCTTATCTCTTCCCGTCGACCGCTGCTGGGCGGAATCGCGCTCGGCGTAGCGATCTCAGTCAAGCTCATCCCGGCGATCGGGTCGTTCGCGCTGCTGAAGCGCAACCCGTTCATCGTCATCCTGGGCGCGGTCGGCACCTTCGCTCTCCTCTATGTGCCATACATCCTGGCGAGCGGAATCGACGTGCTGGGCTATCTGCCCGGCTATCTCAGCGAGGAGGGCTACACCTCGGGCACCCGGTTCATCATGATCTCGCTGGTGGCACCGGGCTTCGCGGCACTCGTGGTCGCGGGCATCCTGATCCTGGTCACGGCGGCGCTCACCTGGTGGAAGTCGAATCCGGATGACCCGTGGCTCGGTCAGCTCGTCATGATCGGTGTGACCCTGCTCATCGTCACACCGCGCTACCCCTGGTACGCCCTGCTGCTCGTGCCCATGATCGTCATGACGGGACGCTGGGAGTGGCTGGCCGTGCCCCTCGCGCTGACGGAGCGACTGCTCATTCCATCGGTCGACCTCGCCCGGCTCACGGTCACCCTCGCGATCATCCTGATCGTCGCGATGACCATCCATCGGGCGGGCCCCGGCGCGCTCGCCCGGCTCGGAAAGGCGATCCGGCATCCCTTCGGCAGAGGAAAGACCCCGGAATTGCGCGGATCTTCATCCGCTTTTATAACGGAAACGTAACGGAACAGACTCATTCCAATCTGATTCGCGGTAGGGGCCCGAACCATCACCAGCACCAAGACAACCCACACCAAACAAAGGATTGAAACAATGCGCACGTTCTCGAAAGTAACTCTCGGACTCGCCACCGCCAGCCTCCTTGTTGCAGGCCTCGCCGGCTGCTCGGCTCCCGCAGCCGAGACCGAAGAGACCACCGCTCCTTCCGTTGAAGCCGACCCGGTGCCCCTGGCCTCGATCCCGGCCCTCGACGGTGTCGACACCGCCGTTGCTCTCGACCAGGGCTTCGTCGACGCTCTCACGAGCCTCGGCCTCACCCCCGGAGTGACCGGAACCGCGACGCTGGTCGACGGCTCGCTGCACTTCCCGATCACCGGCGGAAACGTCGACTACTACGACCCCAACGAGTCGTACCGTCCCTACGTCCAGGGCCTCATCAACCACGATGGCTCCGGCATCACGCTGACCGCTGGTGACATCGTCGTCGGCCTCAGCGACTTCGAGATCGACCCGGGCACCTCACGCCTCACCGGTACCGTCACCGCCAACGGTGCAGAGGTCGGCAAGGACATCTTCATCTTCAACCTCGACGGTTCAACCCTGAACCCGCTCGAGACCGACGCTGATGGAAACGCTGTGCTCCAGGGCACCACGGTCCTGATCAGCGCGGACGCCGCTGCGCTGCTGAACCAGACGTTCGGCACCGACGCTGTCACCGACAAGCTCGTCGTCGGCATCGCCACCATCACGGCCAAGGCTGCAGCGTAACCACAGCCCCCGCTTCACAGAAAGCCCCGCTGCGCTTCATGCGCAGCGGGGCTTTCCGCATTCCCCCCAAACAGCAGGACCCCCAAACAGTAAGGCCCGCACACGGTAAGGAAGGGTAGCCTGCAACAATGACCGCGACGATGGGCCGCGAGACGGTCAGACTGCCCTTGCTGCAACGACCGTTCGTCTCACCGCTGGCTGCAGGCCTCCTCGGGTTCGCGATCTCGATGATCGGCATCACGGTCCCCGGCCTCTGGTACGACGAGGCCGCCTCCGTCAGCTCGACGACGCGCAGCTGGCCGCAGCTGTGGGCGGAGCTCGGCAACGTCGATGCCGTGCACGCCCTGTACTACGCCATCCTGCACGTCATCTTCGACGTCGTCGGCTATTCGCCCCTGTCGCTCAGGATGCCCAGCGCCATCGCCGTGGGCATCGCCGCAGCCCTCGTGCTGATCCTCGGCCGCCAGCTCGGCAGACCGAGGCTCGCAGTCATCGCGGCAATCACCTTCTGCCTCATCCCCCGCGTCACGTGGATGGGGACCGAGGGCCGCTCCTACGCCCTCACCGCCACGCTCGCCGTGCTCGCGACGGTCGCACTGCTGCGCGCGGTTCGCGTGGGCACGCGCGCAGTCTGGATCGTCTACGGGGTCGTCGCAGTGCTGTCGGTGACACTATTCATCTACCTGGCTCTCGTGATCGTGGCACATGGCCTGACCGTAGCGTGGCTGGCTGGCGCCCGAACTCCGGCGTCACGCCGCGTGGCGCGGAACTGGCTGGTCTCGGCCGCAATCGCCGGGGCGGCGAGTATCCCGTTCGCCATCGAGGTCGTCAGCCAGAGCGGGCAGTTGTCATGGATCCCGCCACTCAGCGGCTCGACGATACGGGGAGTACTGCGCTCGCAGTGGTTCTATTCGGGCGTGTGGTTCGCCGTCGCATCCTGGGCGTTCATCGTGCTCGGTGTTGCCGTGCTGGTGCGCGGGCTGGTGCTCTCGCGCCGAAACCGAACCGACGATACCGCTCTCACCTTCCTCGCCGTGGTCATGCCGGCCCTCGTTGCACCGACCATCGCGCTGCTGCTCATCAGCGTCGTGCACCAGCCCGTCTACCAGCCGCGCTACCTCGCCATGTGCACTCCGTTCGTGGCGATCGCGATCGCCGCAGGCATCGACTCGATCCGCTGGCGGCCCGGCGCGATCATGGCCGTCGCCCTGCTCGCGGTGCTCGCCGTTCCGCAGATCATCGTGCAGCGTGAGCCCGAGTCGAAGGAGAGTTCGTCCTGGGCTCAGGTCGCCGACCTCATCGCCACCGAGCGGGCGGCAGACGGCCCCGGCAGCACGACGGCCATCATCTACGGAGAGCTCTGGGGCCACTCGAAAGCGACGACCAGGGTGATCGCGTACTCCTATCCTGAGCAGTTCGCTTCGACGGTGGATGTCACGATCCGCACCCCAGCGGCCGACACCGCCCAGCTTTGGGAGACACGTGCCCCCATCGCCGAGTGCCTCGACAGGCTGACCGGCACGGATGTCGCCTACCTGATCGCAAGCCCCACCCGTGACGTGCGGCCGGCGACCACCGCGGCTCTCGCCTCCATCGGCTGGCGAGTGACTGACGAGTGGAACTTCACCCGGGTCAACGTGCTGCGCTACATCCGCGACTGAGCGGTGCTGCGGATCAGGTGATGACGCGGGCGCCGTGCACAGGGCCGGTCGCCCGAACCACAGTGTGTCGTGCCGCGCCCAGCGCGATCTGCAGTTCGAGCGCAGAGTCGAGGTCAGCCGTCAGGAATGCGACGGTCGGCCCCGAGCCAGACACGATCCCCGCGAGAGCGCCGTTTTGCTCGCCCAGCTCGATGACAGAGGCCAGCGATGGTTCGAGGTGCAGGGCCGGGGCCTGGAGGTCGTTGTGAAGGCTCTCGGCGAGCATGTGTGGGTCCCCCGCCCGCAACGCCTGCAGCACGTTCGCGTCGACCGATGGTGCGATGGATACCGGGAAGATGTCCTGGGAGTGGCGGTCACGGTGCCGGTCCAACTCCCGGTAGACCTCCGGGGTCGACAGCCCGAAGTCCGCGAGCACGAGCACCCACTGGAAGGTTCCCTTGGCCAGTGCCGGGCTCAACTGGTCGCCGCGGCCCGTGCCGATGGCCGTGCCACCCGTCAACGAGAACGGCACGTCGGCGCCGAGTTCGCTCGCGAGTTCGAGCATCTCCTCCCGCGGGAGGCCGGTACCCCACAGGGTGTCGCAGGCGAGGAGGGTGGCCGCGGCATCCGCCGAACCACCGCCCATACCGCCCGCCACGGGAACGTGCTTGTCGATCTCGAGACGCACACCGCCGCGGAACGCCGTGCGGCGCGCGAGCAGTCGTGCGGCTTTGATGGCGATGTTGGAGCCGTCTGTCGGCACTCTGGAGAGCTCGACGGTTCCCGTCACCGATACCGAGAAGTCATCGGCGGGGTAGGCGCGAACATCCTCATAGAGGGAGACGGCCTGGTAGGCGATGGCGACATCGTGGTACCCGTCGTCGAGCAGGGAGCCGACTTTCAGGAACACGTTGATCTTGCCCGGCGCCCGAGTGTGCACCATGCTCGAACCTGGCCCGGAAGTCATACGACAAATCTAGCGCGCAACACGACGAACTCTCAGCCGCGAGCCCGGGCGACTGCGAGGAAGTCGGCCACAGTGAGTTCCTCGCCGCGGGCCGTGGGGGCGACACCCGCTGCCTCGAGGGTGGCTGACGCACCGATCGAGCCGCCCAGCACACCGGAGAGCGCCTGACGGAGCATCTTGCGCCGCTGCTGGAACGCGGCATCCACCAGTTCGAAGGTGGAGAGTCGCTCGGCTTCGGTTCCCGGCTGCTCGTGCCGATTGAACCGCACGAGGATCGAGTCGACGTTCGGCACCGGCCAGAACACCTGCCGGCTCACCTGGCCCGCGGTCGAGAAATCGCCGTACCAGGCGGCCTTCACGCTCGGGCTGCCGTAGATCTTCGATCCGGGGCCAGCGGCGACACGCTGGCCGACCTCGGCCTGCACCATCACGAGCCCGCGATCGATAGTCGGGAATCGCTCCAGAAAATGCAGCAGGACGGGCACGGACACGTTGTATGGCAGGTTCGCAACGAACACCGTCGGGTCGTTCGGCAACTCCGTGATCCGCAGTGCATCCTCGGTGATTACGATCAGCTCGGAATCGGGCTGGAATTTCGACACCGTGGCGGGCAGTTGGGTGGCCAGTCGCTTGTCGATCTCCACCGCCACGACCGAGGCGCCGGTGTCGAGCAGTCCGAGAGTCAGGGATCCGAGCCCGGGGCCGACCTCGACGACGGTCTCCCCGGCCATAACCCCCGCCGACTTGACGATACGCCTGACAGTGTTTGCGTCGATGACGAAATTCTGCCCGAGCTTCTTCGTGGGCTGGATGTCGAGCAGTTGGGCGAGCTCCCGAATCTCGACCGGCCCGAGCAACGCGCCGCTCACGCCAGGTCAGCGAACGGGCCGTCCGGCGCGGTCACAGGTTCAGCGTCCCAGCGGCCGTAGACCTCTTCCGTGGTCGACGTGACCTGCGCGGCGAGCATGGACACGTCGGTCTCGAGGTGAGCCGCCATCGCACGCAGCGTATACGGGATCAGGTACGGCGCATTCGGTCGACCTCGAAGCGGGTCGGGTGTGAGGTACGGGGCATCGGTTTCGATCAGGATGCGGCTGCGCGGGATCACGCTGAGCGCATCGCGCAGGCCGCCGGCGTTCTTGAACGTCACGGTGCCGGCAAATGACAGGTACCAGCCGTTGTCCGTGCAGAGTTTCGCCATCTCGGCGTCCCCGGAAAAGCAGTGAAACACCGTGCGCTCGGGTGCACCGACACGCCTGAGCGTCTCGATCACCTCAGCGTGAGCATCCCTGTCGTGGATCTGCAGCGCGAGGTTGTGGCGCTTGGCGATCTCGATGTGCGCCTCGAACGAACGGAACTGCGCATCCCGGCCATCCGCTCCGGTGCGGAAGAAGTCGAGCCCCGTCTCACCGATGGCGCGCACGCGCGGCCGCCCGGCGAGCTCGTCGATCTCGGCCAGGGCCGCGTCGAGGGTTCCCTCGGCGTCATACCGCGGCGCCTCGTTGGGGTGCAGCGCCACGGCTGCGAGAACGCGCGGTTCGACGCTCGCCACATCCGCCGACCATCGTGAGGTCTCGAGGTCGGTCCCGACCTGCACCACACCGCGCACACCGACACTGGATGCCCGGTCGAGGTGCTCGTGATAGTCGAGCTGCCCGTCCGGGCCGCCGTCCGAGATCTCGAGGTGGGTGTGGTTGTCGTAGGTGCCGACGACGAGCGCCTCAGGCAGCGGCGGATACTGAAGATCCCGGGGGCCCTCGGTCTGGCGATGCCGGAGGTGCGCTTCGCTCACGCGGCTCCTTCGGTGGCGGCCTGCTCGATACGCGGGAAGAGCGGGGCCGAAAGCGGCGTGACGCGTGAACCGGCGGTGAACTGCCACGCGCGGTCGACCCGCTGCTCGTCGACGCTCCCGGTTCCGCCGAGAGCCGCCCAGAGGGTGGATGTCGCCTTCGGGAGCACCGGTGACAGCAGCACGGTGAGCGTGCCGAGGCCGTGCACCACGGTCGCAAGCACCTGCGCGAGGCGATCGCGGTTCGCGGGATCCTTTGCGAGCGCCCACGGCTCATGCTCCGTGATGTAACCGTTCAATGCGTCCACGAGCTCCCAGATGCTCGCGAGAGCCTCGTTGATCGCGAAACGGTCGATCGCGGCATCCGCTGCCACCGTGACACGCTCGGCGAGTTCGGTGATCGATGCGTCTGCCGTGGCATCCGGAATCTGGCCGTCGAAATACTTGGTGACCATGGCAATCGTGCGCGACGCGAGGTTACCGAATCCGTTGGCGAGTTCCGACTGGTAGCGGGCGCTGAGGTCCTCCCAGCTGAACGAGCCATCCTGGCCGAACGTGATGGCGGAGAGGAAGTAGTAGCGGAACGCGTCGGAGCCGAAGGTGTCGGTGATCTGCGTTGGCGCGATGCCGGTCAGCTTCGATTTGCTCATCTTCTCGCCACCGACGAGCAACCAGCCGTGGCCGAACACGGCGCGCGGCACCTCGAGCCCCGCGGCCATGAGCATCGCGGGCCAGATAACGGCGTGGAAGCGGGCGATGTCTTTACCGACGATGTGCACGGCCGGCCAGCGACGCGCGAACAGCTCGTCGTCGACACCGTATCCCGCGGCGGTCACGTAGTTGAGCAACGCGTCGAACCAGACGTAGACGACGTGGGTGTCATCCCACGGAACCTTGATGCCCCAGTCGAAACTGGAGCGGGAAATCGACAGGTCGGCGAGACCCTGCTTCACGAACTGGATGATCTCGTTGCGCACGCTCGACGGCTGCACGAAGTCCGGCTGGCTCTCGTAGAGATCGAGAAGCGGCTTCTCGAAGGCGCTCATCCTGAAGAAATAGTTCTTCTCCTTGAGCACCTCGACCGGGCGACTATGGATCTTGCAGACCAGCTGGCCCGCGTAGTCGCCGTCGGTGGTCTCCATGAGGTCGTCAAGCTGCTTGTACTCCTCGCAACCGACGCAGTAGTAGCCCTCGTACTCGCCCGAATAGATATGGCCATCGTCGTAGAGCTTTTGCAGGAAGCTGGTGACGGCTTTCTCGTGTCGCTCGTCGGTGGTGCGGATGAAGTCGTCGTTGCGGATGTCGATCGTCTTCAGCAGCGGCTTCCACGCGTTCTCGACGAGGTTGTCAGCCCAGGCCTGCGGGGTGGTGTCGTTGGCGACGGCCGTACGCAGGATCTTCTGACCGTGCTCGTCGGTGCCGGTCAGCAACCACGTGTCGTCGCCTCGCTGCCGATGCCAGCGCGCGAGAACGTCAGCGGCCACCTCCGTGTACGCGTGCCCGATGTGGGGAACGTCGTTGACGTAGAAGATGGGCGTCGTGATGTAGAAGGAGTCGCCGGCGGCCATGGGTTAATCCTAAACGTCAGCGGGGAAGTTGGAGGGCGCGCTTGTCCCGCCAGACAAATCCCGCATGACAAATCCCGCACTAATCACTATATTCTCCGAATAGATCAACTTGATTCATTTAGATGTGCCCGCCCACGAGCAGCCCGGAGGACAGACATGCCCGTCACCATCGCAGGACTTCAACACGCCGGAGTTGCGGGCGATGTCGATGCCAACCTGCGGATCCTCGCCGAGGCGGCCGCAAGCGCGTCTCAACAGGGTGCTCGCATACTGGTGACCCCGGAGATGTTTGTGACGGGCTACAACATCGGCGAGAGGGTGGCCGAACTCGTGTCTCCCGAACTCGTCGACCGAGTCGCTGACATCGCCTCGACGGCTGGAATTGCGATCGTCGCAGGTCTCCCCGAGCTGCTGACGGACGGGAAGATCGCCAACACCCTCGTCGTGGTCGACTCGGATGGTGCCCTGCTGTTGAAGTATCGCAAAACCCACCTCTTCGGTGAGTTGGATCGCTCACTCTTCGTCGCCGGGGACGCCCTGCCCGACCCCATCGAGATCGACGGCGTGCTGCTCTCTTTCCTCATCTGCTACGACGTGGAGTTTCCCGAAACCGTCCGATTAGCCGCTCTCGCTGGAG
This sequence comes from Salinibacterium xinjiangense, assembly GCF_014645015.1. GTDB lineage: Bacteria > Actinomycetota > Actinomycetes > Actinomycetales > Microbacteriaceae > Rhodoglobus > Rhodoglobus xinjiangensis. Next base: position 184,192 of record NZ_BMLC01000002.1, on the reverse strand, counting down.
CCGACGCCATCATCGTGCCGACCGCCCAGATGGAGCCCTACGGCCACATCGCCGAACATTTGATCCCTGTGCGCGCCTGGGAAAATCAGGTGTACATCGTCTATGTCAATCACGCCGGCTCAGAAAACGGACTCCGCTACGTCGGACTCAGCAGCATCGTCGATCCACGTGGTGCAACTCTCGCGTCAGTCGGGGGCACCGACAGCAGCGGTCTGATGATCGCGACGATAGACCCTGCTGTCACCGCCCAGGCGCGACAGGACAACCCCTATCTCGCGGATCGCCGCCCCGAGCTGTACTGACAACCCGCACCAGCCCGCTTCGCACCACTTCACTGCTGCACAGGAAAGGACTTTCATGACCACTCCATCCCTTGTCGAGGTCAAGCCTCGGCTTCAGGGCAATCTGGGAACAGGCGCCATCGTGTTCATGGTGATCGCCGCGGCTGCACCGCTCACCGTCATCGGAGGCAACGTACCCCTCGCGGTCGGCGTCGGCAACGGCGCGGGGGCACCGGTGGGATTCGCTCTGGCTGCGGTCATCCTGCTCGTATTTTCCGTCGGATTCGTCACCATGACTCCCTTCGTCACAGAGGCGGGGGCCTTCTTTTCCTATGTGACTGCGGGTCTCGGATCCCGAGCCGGGCTCGGAGCCGCGTTCACCGCACTCGTCGCGTATACCGCCATACAGGTTGCGGTGTACGGGTATGTGGGCTGGGCTGCGGATGATCTCGTAACCCACTTCGGCGGACCAGCACTGCCGTGGTGGCTGTACTCGTTCGCGACGATGGCCATCGTCGCTGTGCTCGGTTACCGCCACATTGAGCTCAGCGCGAAGGTGCTCGGGGTGGCTCTTGCGCTTGAGATTCTCGTCGTTATCGTGCTCGACCTCGTGATCTTCACCACTGGAGGAGCGAACGGACCCGCGCTCGAGACCTTCGATCCGGCGAACGTCTTCACCGGAAGCATCGGAGTCGCTGTGCTGTTCGCTCTCACTGGATTCATTGGCTTCGAGGCAACAGCGGTGTTCCGCGATGAAGCTCGCAATCCAGAGAAGACGATCCCGCGCGCCACCTACCTGGCAGTCACCATCATCGGGGCCTTCTACGCGATCTCCTGCTGGGCGCTGATCACCGGCGTCGGTGCGGATTCCGTCGTCACGGTGGCTCAGGCTACCCTCGCTGGCGAGGGGAACATGCTGCTCGACGTAACCGAGCAATATCTCGGAACCATCATGCGTGATGTCGTACAGGTGCTCCTCATCACGAGCCTCTTCGCGTGTGTCCTATCGTTCCACAACGTCATCGCGCGTTATCAGTTCAGCCTCGCCAATAAGGGTGTGCTGCCAGGACGACTCGGGGTGATCGATAAGAAGCACAACTCGCCGTCCGCTTCGTCAATCGTGCAAACTGTCACAGCAGCGGTAGTGCTGGGCATTCTTGCCGCCTCTGGCCTCGACCCGCTCGTCGGCGTATTCGGCTCAATGGCTGGCGTCGCAACCGTGGGGATGGTGATCCTTCTGCTCACGACATCCATCGCCGTGTTCGTATTCTTCGCCCGTCGACCTTCGGCGATCTCCGGGCGGATCTGGGGCTCCCGGGTGTTCCCGGTGCTTGCAATCATGGGGTTGTGCGTTGCCCTGTGGCTCGTGCTCTCCAATTTCACACTCGTCACGGGCGGCAGTGCATTCGTCAGCACGATTTTGGCGATCATCCCGGCCGTTGCTTTCGCGCTTGGTATTGTTCTCGGCAAGCGATTCAGGCTTGATCGCCACTCGGCTGATGATGTCGACGAGATGGATGCCAGCAGCTAGGTAAGCGGCATCCGGACCTTGTGGATCCTGACCGAACGAGGAGCGAGACTATCGACCTCTCGTCCCCAACCCTCGGCGCGATCCGCCGAACTTCCGCCGTTGATACCGTTCGCGCTCGGATCTGGCTCGCTGTGCACCTGGGGATGCTCTCGCCGGGCCAAAAGCTACCTTCCCCCGAAGAAACCGCCCATGCGTTCGACGTCGGCGAGATGACCGTGCGTCGCGCCTACCGAGCACTGGTGGATGAGGGTCTCGTCATTCGCCACCGGGGGCACAGCGGCGGAACATTCATCGCCGAGTCTCTGCCCGCCACGAGGGGTGCAGGTGTTGCCGCATATCAGGCCGATGTGAACCACGTCCACGGACTCATCGACCAACGTGCAACTCTCGAGGCAGGGTTGGCTACCCTGGCCAGCTCCAGACGCTCGGAGCAGAACCTCGCTGCATTGGCGGGCCTCGTCGACCGGATGAGAATCGCCTCAGACTGGGCAGAGTACCGCGATGCCGACGCGAAGTTCCATGCCGAACTCGCGTCAGCTTCTGGTGTTGCGGCAGCAGCGGCGCTGCACCACCGCATCTCCCATGAGCTCTACTCCTATTTCATTCCCTACCGGATCGACTACCTCCGAGCGTCCAATGACGAGCACGCGGCGCTGGTGGATGCCTTGACGACACAGGACGCGGCGCTATCCGGTCGACTGGCATTCGACCACGTCGCTCATCTGCACCAATCGATGTACGTGGGGCTGACGTCGACCTGATCCTCGGGCACACGGGGTGCCGCTGTGGGCCAGTCCCGCAAGCTGCCTGGCGAGGACTGGGTTCTTCAGACCCCAGCGAGCGGTCGGAGTCAGCGCCAGGGGCTAAAGGTGGAACCTGCGAGGGATGCCGGTGCCGCACCGCAAATGGCGGGGTCCCGCTGGAACGCGCCAGCCTGCACGACGCCCATCATTTGTTGGCGAGTGCACCCTCGTAGAGATCCCTGCGGCTCAGCCCCGTCGCCTCCGCGACCTCGGTCGCCGCCTCCTTCAGGCGCGAGCCCTCCGAGACGAGTTTCAGCACCTGCGTGATGCCTGTCGGCAGGTCGGATGTCGCGGGCTGCGCCCCCTCGACGACCAGGCAGATCTCCCCACGAGCGCCCTCCTTGAACTTCTCGGCCAACTCGGCGGCGGTGCCGCGGGCTACCTCCTCGTGCAGCTTCGTCAACTCGCGGCACACCACCACCCTGCGCTCAGCACCGAGCGCTGTCGCGAGGTCGGCAAGCGCGGCAGGTAACCGGTTGGGGCTTTCGAAGAAGACCATCGTGCGTTCCTCCCGCGCGAGCGTGCGGAAGTACACGACCCGTCCCTTGCGCGGCAGGAAGCCCTCGAAGCTGAAACGGTCGGTGGGTAATCCGGAGACGGCCAGGGCGGTCAGTACCGCGCTCGGCCCGGGCAGCGCCGTGACCGTGACCCCGGCGGAGGCTGCGGCGGCCACGAGGGGGAAGCCCGGGTCGCTGATGGCGGGCATCCCCGCGTCGCTGAGGACCAGGACATCCACCGATCTGGCGAGCTCCACGATCTCGGCGGCCTTCTCGGTCTCGTTGTGCTCGTGCAGCGCGATCAGCCGCGGGCGGTTCTCGATGCCGAGCGCGCGCATGAGGTGGATGGTGGTCCGGGTGTCTTCGCTCGCGATGACCTCAGCATTGGTGAGCGCTTCGATGAGCCGCCTCGATGCGTCGCCGAGGTTGCCGATCGGGGTTGCGGCGAGAATGATCACCCGCCCATTCTCCCAGCAGGCCCGCCACACACCTGCGCACCCGCCCCGCCGACTGCGGACTGCGGACTCCGACCTGCCACCTGCCACCGCCACCGCCACCCGTCCACCGCCACCGCCACTCGTCCACCCGTCCACCCGCCAAATGAAGGAGAAATCGGGACGGTGGCATTATTTGGCTCGCAAATCGGGGCTTACCGCGGAAATGTCCTTCATTTGGAAGGGGGGGGGAGGGAGGGGGGGACAGGAGGGAAGGAGGGAGGTCGGACCAGACAGGGTGTCGGGAGGGTGCAGCGCCCGACATTTATGATTACTGGGATGACCACCCGGGCCGCGAGCGACTTCGACGCCATCGTCGCGGGCACAGGCACCCGTATCGACGACTGGTGGCTGCGGCAGTCTGTCGCTGTCCGCCGGATGGTCAGCCGGGGTGCGCCGGCACTCGTGGTCGTGATCGCTGCGCTCACGCGACTGGTCGGCCTCGGGCATCCTGCATCGCTGGTCTTCGATGAGACCTTTTATGTGAAGGATGCCTGGACGCTCTTCAATCTCGGCTACGAGGGGTCGTGGCCCGCCGAGGCAAACACGCAGTTCAATGCCGGCAACACCGAGATTTTCACGTCCGCTCCCGCTTTCGTCGTGCATCCACCTCTCGGGAAATGGCTGATCGGGCTCGGCATGGGGTGGCTCGGGCCGGACAACCCAGTGGGCTGGCGCATAGCCACCGTGCTGGCTGGCATCGTCGCGGTTGTGCTGCTCATGGTCGTCGCGAAGATGTTGTTCCGCTCGACCCTGCTCGCCACGATCGCCGGCTTGCTGTTCGCGATCGATGGCAACGCGATCGTGATGAGCCGCGTGGCCCTGCTCGACAACTTCGTGATGCTGTTCGCGCTGCTCGGCTTCATCGCGATCCTGCTCGACCGGGGCTGGAGCAGAGCCAGGCTCGACCGCTGGCTGGAGCGCAAGGGCGGCGACTGGGGGCCTGCGATCTGGTGGAGACCGTGGCTCATTGCGGCAGGCGTCGCGTTCGGAGCGACGACGGCGGTCAAGTGGAACGGCCTCTACTTCCTGGCGGCACTCGCCATCTACACACTGGCGGTGGATGCCGTGGCCCGGCGCCAGGTCGGCATCCCGTTCTGGCTCAGCGGCACGATCTTCAAGCAGGGGCCCGTCAGCTTCCTGCTCATGGTCCCGGCTGCCGTCGCCACCTACCTCGTCAGCTGGACGGGCTGGTTCGTGACGTCGGGCGGATACTCCCGACAGTGGGCCGAAGGCGCGGGCAACGCGTGGACCGGCGCGCTCTCCTGGGTGCCGCTGAGCCTGCAGAGCTTCTGGCACTTCGAGGTGAGCGTCTACAACTACCACGTGGGCGAGATGCGCCCGCATCCCTACCAGGCGAACCCGCTCACCTGGCTGTTCCTCGTGCGGCCGACGAGCATGTACTACCAGGGGGATGGATCAGGCGGCGAATCCATCTCGGGCATCGCCAACCCGATCATCTGGTGGGCGGCAACGGCCGCGGCGCTCTACCTTGTCTATCGGCTGGTGCGCTTCCGGGAGTGGCGCGTCGGGCTGATCCTGGCAGCACTCGGCGCCGGATACCTGCCCTGGCTGCTGTACCTGAACCGCACCGTGTTCCAGTTCTACACGATCGCGTTCGAGCCGTACCTGATACTCGCGCTGGTGGCGGTGATCGGCATTCTGCTGGGCACGGCGCGGGATCCGAGCTGGCGGCGGCTCAGCGGCATCCGGATCGTCATCATCTTCCTTGCTGTCTCGATCGCGGTCGGAGTCTTCTTCTGGCCGATCTGGACGGGCATTCGGCTCGATTACCCCTGGCTCGCCGCACACTGGTGGCTGCCGACCTGGCGATAGCGTGGCCTCCTGTTACGCCGGCACAGCTTTTCCCGCCGCAGCTTCTGTAACCTGATCTCATGGCTGATCGTGACTATGGTTTCCGCACGCGTGCAATCCACGCTGGCAACATCCCCGACGCGGCGACCGGATCCCGCGCCCTACCGATCTACCAGACGAGCGCCTATGTCTTCGATGACACAGCGGATGCCGCGGCCCGCTTCGCCCTGCAGAAGTACGGCAACATCTACTCCCGGCTCGCGAACCCAACAGTCGCAAGCTTCGAGGAGCGCGTCGCCTCCCTCGAGGGCGGCCTCGGCGCCGTCGCCACCGGCAGCGGTCTCAGCGCACAGTTCATCACCTTCGCCTCGCTGGCAGGGGCCGGCGACCACATCGTCTCAAGCGCAAACCTCTACGGTGGCTCCATCACCCAGCTGGATGTCACGCTGCGCCGTTTCGGCGTCGACACCACGTTCGTACGCTCCTCCGACCCGGCAGACTATGCCGCGGCCATCACAGACAAGACGAAGATGATCTTCGCCGAGACCATCGCCAACCCCTCGGGCGAGATCGCCGACATCGAGGGACTCGCCGATGTCGCTCACGCCCACAACCTGCCGCTGATCATCGACTCGACGGTCGCCACCCCGTACCTGAATCGCCCGATCGAGTGGGGCGCAGACGTTGTCACCCACTCCGCCACCAAGTTCCTCGGAGGAGCCGGCACCACCCTCGGTGGCGTCGTCGTCGAGAGCGGCCGCTTCCACTGGGCCAACGAGCACTTCCCCCTGTTCGACCAGCCCGTGCCGAGCTACGGCGGGCTCAACTGGCATGGCAACTTCGGCGAATACGCGTTCCTCACCCGCCTGCGCGCCGAGCAGCTACGCGATATCGGCCCCGCACTCGCCCCCCACTCCGCCTGGTTGCTCGCGACCGGTGTCGAGACCCTCCCGTTCAGGATGCAGGCCCACGTCGACAACGCCCGCATCGTCGCCGAGTGGCTCGAAGCCGACCCGCGCATCGAGACCGTGTTCTGGGCGGGGCTCCCGGGGCATCCGCATTTCGAGCGGGCACAGAAGTACCTGCCCAAGGGCGCGGGATCCGTCTTCTCCTTCGTGGTGAAGGGCGGCCGCGCGGTCGGCCAGAAGTTCATCGAGAGCGTGACGCTGGCCAGCCATCTCGCGAACATCGGCGACGCGAAGACCCTGGTTATCCATCCGGCATCGACGACCCACGCCCAGCTCAACGAGCAGCAGTTGCTCGATGCCGGCGTTCTGCCCGGCGTCGTGCGGATCAGCGTTGGAATAGAAGACCCCGAAGACATTGTTGACGACATCGACCAGGCTTTGACCGAAGCGACGAAAGGCTGACGATGTCGACAACCGAAGTGCAGACCACCCAGCTCGCGAACGGGCTCACCTGCGAGCTGCCCGCGAACTCGCCGCTGGCGAAGCTGCTGAAGTCGCAGCGCACCTGGGTCGGCCCAGATGCGAAACAGCGGCTCGCCATCCTGCGCAAGTCGAAGTCGATCGCGATCGTGGGCGCATCCCCCAACGCCGCCCGCTCCAGCTACTTCGTCGGCACCTACCTGCAGCAGTCCAGCGATTACCGGGTGTACTTCGTGAACCCGAACGCCGACACGATCCTCGGCCAGAAGGCCTATCCGGATCTCGCGTCGCTACCTGAGGTGCCCGACATCGTCGACGTGTTCCGCAAGGCCAGCGACATCCCCGCCGTCATCGACGACGTGCTGGCGATCGGTGCGAAAACGGTCTGGGTGCAGCTCGGAATCTGGAATCAGGATGCCGCGATCTACGGTGAATCAAAGGGGCTGACGGTCGTCATGGACCGCTGCCTCAAGGTGGAGCACGCGAGGTTCCACGGCGGGCTGCACCTGCTCGGCTTCGACACCGGAGTCATCAGCTCGCGTCGGGCGATCCGCTAAACCCTCGGTTCGCGACTACTCGTTGACGAGGACGGGCACTCCGACGGCTGCTGAGGACGCCTGCCCAGCGATCGCCGCTGGCACGTCGATCCGGAACGCGACAGTCTCGTCAGGGATTTTCGACGCGTCGTCGGTTGTGCCGTGCTCGCTTTCGAGCACGAACCGACCTTCTCCGATCAGCGCCCCGGCGGAGTCGTAGAAGCCTGCGAGCACCTCCAGGTTGATCACCTCACTGACGTCGCTCGTGACGAGGATGCTCCCCGAGACGGTTGCGCCGTCGAAGGCGAGGTCATTCACCTCGAACCGGTCGTCGAATGGCCCTTCCGCCAACTGAACGGTTCCCGCATCCGGCGCGAGCCGGGCGATGGACAGGAGTTGCGGATCACCTGTCGGAGCTGTCAATCCGGGAAATTCGGTTTTAGCGACCGGTGCGGCAGCGCCTGCCGCGCCTCCGCCCGGCGTCGGGCCGTTAGAGAAACCGACGACCAGTGCAGCCACGACCGCGATGGCAGCCACGGCCGAGACCCCCGCAACTACCGCGATTCGAATGGATGACATCATCAGTTTCCCGTTCTTTCATTGCTTTTCGATGGATTCGCGGGCAGCGGGCCCGGAGCGTGTCCGAGCCCGCTGCCCGTGGTCACCGGGTTACGGCTGCGACGTGATCTCGAACGTGGCTCCCACGGCCTCGAGTAGTCGCTTCGTGTTCTCTGCGGTCGGCTGTGACACATCATCCAACAGAACGTATGGCAGCTTCTTGGAGAGGATCTCGCTGATCTCCTTCTCTGTCAGGTTCGTGATCGACTTGATCACGTCGACCAGTTGGCTGCGTCGCGGCCCGATAGCTGTCACGACCACGTCGTACTTCGTGCCTGCTGTCGGCGTTGCTGTCGCTGTCGGCGTCGCTGTCGGCGTCGCTGTCGCTGTCGGCTGTGTGGGAAGACGCAGCGCCCCGGTGACGATATCGAAGAGATCCGTGTTGTCGATGGTGCCGTTCAGTTTCGCCGAACCGGCGCCGTACGAGAAGATCGGGACGTCTGCGCCGGTGTGGTTGCCCGAAAGGTAGGTCAGCCAGAGTGAGGCCTGGGGCGAACCATCGATCACCGAGTCAGGGTCGTCGGCCGTACGGAACGTGGCTGGCGCGAAGTTCGTCGCGCTGGCCGATCCTGCTCCATTGACTGCACCGGATGAGCGAGCCGGGTCGAGCGCTCCGTTCTTCGGCCTGGACGGGGTCGAGTTGTTGGCGATGTTCCCGCTGTCGACGTTCACAGGAGGTGCCACGGCCTCGGCGTTGGCGTAGCTTCCCTTGCCGATGATGTTGAATCCGGCACACTCATGGTCGGCAGTGACGATCACGAGAGTGTTCCCGTCTTTCTCGGCGAACGCTTTCGCTACAGCTACTGCGTCATCGAAGGCCTTGATCTCTTCGAGTGTCTGCGCGGCGTCGTTGGCGTGGGAGCGTTTGTCGATGAGGGCTCCCTCGACCTGGAGGTAGAAGCCCTTCTTGCCGCCCTCCGCGAGCAGCGCGATGGCCTTGGTCGTCATCTCGGCAAGAGTCGGCTCCAGAGCTCCCGCAGAGCCCGGGTTGTCCTGCTTTGACTTCTCGACCGTCAGGTTGCCCTTGTTGAACAGCGCAAAGACCTTCCCGCTCGCTGACGCGGCAAGGTCTGCCTCGGTAGCCACGGTCTGGGTTGCAGGAGAGCCGAGCACGGCATACCCCTGCGCCTTGAGCGCGGTCTCGTCGTCTGCGTCGAAACGGCTCAGGCCGCCCCCGAAGATGACGTCGGCCGTGCCATTGCGGGCGATCTGGTCAGCGATCGGGGTGACCCTGACATCCGTGGTCGGCAGCGCGGTGCCGGTGATCTGCAGATCCTGGCATGACGACGCGGAATACAGCGGGCCCTGGCATCCACGAGCCAGTGCGTGGCTCATCTGGCCAGCCGGCGTCGCGTCGGTGACTTCGGATGTCGAGACGTTGCCGGTGCGCAGGCCCTGGTTCTTCGCCAGCTCCATCACGGTGGGTGTGACATTTCCCTTGGCATCGATGCCGAGGGCTGCATTGTACGACTTCACACCCGACGCCCACGCGGTGGCCGCCGAGGCGGAGTCTGTGACCAGGTTTGGCACGAAGTCTGCTTCTCCGGGCTGTCCGGAGTTCTTCTCGACCGCATAGGTGCGCACGGTACCGTGAACCGGCAACGACTCCATCGCCAGCGTCCCAGCAGCTCCCACAAAGCGCTGCCTCGCGGCGTCAACATGGGTCTGGCCCATGCCGTCCCCGAGAAGGTAGATGACGTTCTTCGCTTTCTCGTTGTCGGCTGTTGCGGCACCGACGGCCACGAGTGCTGACGACGCCACGACCAGTACGAGGGTGGCTGCGGCTAATCCCAGTTTCTTACGTTGCATGTTCGGTCTCCCGGGCGATGTTGAGGGGTGCCATACGGCGTCTACCCCCAAGAAGGGTACAAAGCCCGCCCAGTGTGTTGAGTGGCGATCCCGTGATATTCGGGAGAACAATCGATGAACGAGATCGACGCGATCCTCGCCGAACAGGCGCTCACATGTGACCGAGCTCCCGCGGAAGCTCGGTCACATCCAGGACTGCTCAGTGGTCAGCCCGCGAGACCCGCCGCGATACTCGCTACTTCGCTGGCCTTCAGCGGCACCCAGGGCGAGGCATCCGGGTCAGAGGAGGCGGCCTCGGGGCTGTCGCCCTGCGTCCACCACTTGGCCTGGAACGGCACACCGGAGAACAGCACGCGTGTGCCTTTTTCATACGCGACGCCCCCTTCCCAGTTTGAATAGGTGCCCTCGGGGAGGGTCGGTACGACAACGGGAGTCTCGCCCCGAAGCACCGGCCCGATGAGCGTCCACGGGGTCTCCCACTGGGCCAGCACCGGGCTGTCCGGCAGGTCGCCTCTCGTCCACCACTTCGCTTCGTACACGTTGCGGTGCCACACGATCTTGGTTCCCTGCAGGTATGACGACGATTCCGACCAGATCACGTAGGGGCTGGTGGCGGGGACGTCGAGGATTTTCTCAGGATCGACCGGCTCAGATGTGGTGACGTTCCCAGCGGCGCGGACGGCGCGTCCGTCAAACCCCGCGCTCAGCATGGTGGCGAATCGCACAGCACCCTGGTCGACACCGCTACAGGAGTCGGAGACCCTGGTCAGGTCGACGTAATTGGGCCCACAGCTCTGGTCGCGGTTCATCGACCACATCGACATGCGCCCCAGGCCATGCGTCACCGCGAAGGTGTTCAGGGCGACTGCATCATCGAGCGTGAAAATCTCTCCCTGGATGTCGTTCTGCCCGATCATCGGCGTCGCCCCGACCTTGTGCCAGATCGTCGCGTCCGTGAGGCTGATGCCGGCGCGGCTGTAGAGAGCCTTGAGCTGGCGGTGCGTCTGCTCGAGAGCGCTGATGGAGGCATCCGACATCGACTGCGTCTTCTCCCGGCTGTCTCCGAAGTCCATCGTCATGGCGTTGACGCCGCTGATGTCGACACCGGCGGCGAGCATCTGCGCCACGGCGGTGGTGCCGTCTTCCGTGAGACCGAAAGTGGCGGTCGGCAGTGTCAACCACACGGCGATGTCGTTGCCTGCTGCCCGATTCTCGGCCTGCAGTTCTGCCATCACCTGCGCCCGGCGTGCGCCCGCCCGCGTGTCTGCCAGGTCATCACCCTCGATATCGAGGTCGACGGTGGTGACGTCGTAGCGATCCAGGACGGCCGAATATGCTGCTTTGAGATCAGCCGGATCTGTGCACACCGAACTCAGTTCGCTGTTGTTCAGCCCGCCGAATGACACGGCCACCCCACCATCTTTCTGCTTGAGCCTGGCGATCCTGCGATCCAGGTCGAGGGCGACGGATGCCTCGTCGAGCGAGTACGCCGTGCCCCACGACGGCGCGCAGGAATCATCGGTGGCCGCGACGATGAATGACAGGATAACCTCGCGCCCCGAATCGTCAGCGGGGCTCTCGAACTCGAAAGTCGGTGTCGCCGTGGCGTCGACGTATCCCGCAAACCAGGGCTTCTCAGACCTTGTCGACTGGGTATCGCTCCACATGTCGTAGCCGTACGCCGTGCCGACACCGAGCCCTCCAAGGGCGACAACGGCCACGGCAACACGAAGGGGCGAAAGGCGCATTCCTGGGATGCTCATGAATTCGCTCCCTGCCGGTTGCGGCGCGATCCGCTTCGTGTGGCTCGCACGTGAGGGTTCTTGACGATTCGCGCATCCACGTCGCCGAGATAGAGCACCGTCGCCCAGTCGATCGGCGCCGTAGTCGGCGCGACAGTCGGCGCTGGTGTGGCCGAGGTGCGCACGGTGCGCTCGACGTAGAGCCATCGCGTCAGCCCGAGCCAGATGTCGACCAGCGATGCGCCGATGCCGATGTACGAGACGATCGCGGCCGCGGCCAGGATCGCATTGACACCGGCGAAGACAGCGTTACCCCAGTTTCCCGCGTTGACGTCGCGCCACAGGGTCAGCACCGAGAAAATCACTATCGCGTATGGCACCACGACATAGAGCAGCGGCGCCGCGGTGCGGTTGCGCACCTTTGGTGTGCGGGCAAACGGAATCTTCTTGCCTGTGATCGACTGCTCAACAGACTTCACCACGCCGGCCAGGTTGACGGGTAACAGGATCAGGTTGAACCCGTAGATCCTGAACACGTCGCTGTATTTGTAGCCGCAGTATTTGAGATCGCTGGCCATCGCCAGGAAGTACGGAAGTGCCGCGAGCAGCACTACCGGGCTGAGTAGCCGGCCATCATACGGATAGGCGAGAAGGAAGATCAGGCCGAAACTCGCCCAGGCAATCGAGGCCATGTAGTTGACCCTGAGGAGAATCTCGGTGACGGCCACCCGCTCACCGCGTGCACGGCGTTCGCGCACCTGCCGCCAGAGCTTGGGCATGATCAGGAGTCCACCGTTGGCCCACCGTCGACGCTGCACGACGAGCGATCCGAAGTCGGGCGGTGTTGCGCTGTAGCTGAGTCGCTCGGGATAGTTGGTGAGGGTCCAGCCGTGGGTGCCGAGGTCGACGCTCGACTCGGTGTCTTCGATGACCGTCCTGTCCTGGACATAGCGCCTGATAGCGAAGCCGCCGACAATCTCTTCCTCGACGATGTCGTCCAGTGCCCGCTTGCGGATCACCGCGTTGGCGCCGACCCAGAATGTCGCGTTGTGATACGACTTGCCCTGATGCAGGAGGTGCTGAAGGTCGGTGGTCGCGCCCGCGAGCCGTTCGATGCGAGTGGAGGCACCACGGAACGACGAGTACGGCGTTTGAGTGACGGCTACCCGCTCGCTGCCGGGCTGCTCCAGGAAGTAAACCAGGCGCAGGCAGTAGTCGCGCATCAGGATCGAGTCTGCGTCCAGCGTCAGCAGGTAGGTCGTGTCAGGGATGGCAAGATCCCAGCCGCTGCCGTCGTCGACGGCCCTGAGCACATCACCCGCCGGGGTCTTGACGATCACATATTTTGCGCCCATCAGGCCTATGTACGCGTTGAGGTTCATGGCCTTATTCGCCTCATGCGATACCGAGATGAACTTCTTGCGCTCGAATGTCGTCATCTGCACTGAGAAGATCCAGGCGAGCCTGCGGTACAGACGCAGCAGCTGATCGTGCTCGAACTCGGCTCCTGCCTCGTGTGCTGCCGAGAGCGCGGTCGAGACGATGTCGAGTTCAGACGCGAGCCCGCGCAGCACCTGGTTGATGAAAAACTCATCGACGTGGTCTTCGTTCTTTTCGTGCGCCGCCATGTTCTCCAGCCATTCGGCCGCCCAGGAGTAATGGCTGGCCAGTGCGAGCAACTGCTCTGCGTCGGTTTCCCATCCGAACTCGAAGCTCAGCAGCGCACTCGAGAATCGAGAAGCAGGCTCGGCGAGATCCTCCTGGATTCCCCGCGCAAGCAGTCGTGAAAGCTCGAGTTGCGCGGCTGCAGCCGGGTCGGACGGGTGCGGCGGGTCATCCAGCAGCAACACGACGCTGAGCGATGGATATTCCTGCAGCGCAGCTGACCACAGGGTCGCGCGTACGACCTCCGGCTCTTCGCTGTAGGAGGGGACTAACACTGTGATGCCATCGCAATGCCCATCGAAATGACGGTCGAGCTCGGCGCGGGGAACCCGCACATGGTTGCGAAAGCGCTGCAGTGCGCCCTGCCTGGCGACGAGGTACATCAGGGCCGAGAAGGTGAGGAACGTGACCACGACGACGTACGAGATGGCCTCGGTCGTGAACCGGAAGTTCTCTGGGCCGTTGTTGATGAACTGGCGAATGATGGTGTAGACGACATAGGTGAGCCAGAAGATCGCCGTGGCGATGATGGCCAGTCGGCCAGCGATCATTTTGCGGTCGCTGGGCCGTGGATGGAGTGAGGGCAGCGGCTCGGTGCGCTTTTCCGCACCCCACTGACGTTTTCGGGCGTGACTTAGGGGGGAATTAGAGCTCATGATCTCGGGTAATCCTTCGAACGCAGCGTCGAAGCTTCGGGTGCTTCGTCGGGGGCTGCATTTCCAGAATAGCCGCATCCGGGTTACCGGTATATCGGCCGTTAGGTGAACTCTAAGCATGAGCCTGTCCCCAGTTCAGGGGACACACTCACCAGCGGAGCGTGTCCCTACGGAACTCGTGGCGGGCGATCCGCCGGACAGGCGCTTACTCGCGGTCGAGCTCCCGGGCGAGGTTGGCCGCGTCGGTCGCCGGCAGCCGGCATACGAAATCGGTGCACACATAAGAGGTAGCGACCCCTGGCGCGGAAACGCGGCCCTCCAACAGCGCGAAGCCGGCGTCAGCCCACTGCGCGGCCTGCGCGCCAGTGAGCACGATCGAAATGCTGCCGGAGCGGTGCCAGCGACGCGCGAGGGCGGCCAAGGCATCCGCTGGATCATCGCTGATGACGACCACCTGGCGAGCCGGTTGGGCGAGCGCTGACATGACTGCGAGCGCGGCGCCACAGGAGATCGGCTGGCGGCTTGCCGCCTCGGCAATTCGCGCCATCACCGCAGTCGCGGCGGCGCGGTATTGCTCGTGCGCCGTCAGCAGGAAAAGTCGATGGGCAGCGGATGCCACGGCACTGAGCCCCGACGGCAACGCGCCGTCACTGGGGTCTGGCTCAACCGCGAGCCCCTGAGACTGGAGCACGGGGTCTGCCCCTCCAGGCACGCCGAAGGTGAGTCCTCCGGAGCCAGCGGCCAGCGAGTCATCGACCAGGGTGCGTGCGGCCACCACGTAACGCACCTCCCCCGTCGCGATGGCGAGTTCGATGAGCCCCGAGGCCAGCATGCCGACGTCTTCGAGAGTGGCCCTCGCGGACGACACTGTGCTTCCGATTGATGCACGCACCAGCCGGGCGCCGACATGGTGCTCGAGCAGGAAATCAGCGGCAATCCTGGCGGTGGCTATCCACTCCGGGTGACCGAGCAGTCGGCCGGCGACCGCGAGCCCCTCGATCGCGAGACCGTTCCATCCCGTGAGGACCTTCGCGTCGACGGGTGGGGCTTCCATCCTGCCGCGGCTGGCCGCATCCAGAGAATAGTAGAAGCCCTCGACCCGTTTGCCGTCGACCGTGCTCTCGCTGTCCTGGGCTGAGGCGAAGCCACCCCCGGGCTGCTGCATCGAGGCAATCCAACCGGCCAGCCCTTGGGCGACGTCCTCCATGCCCGCGATGGCATATCCCGGGAGAAGCTGCGCATTGTCGTAGAGCATGCGCTCGTAGTGAGGGTCACTCCAGTCGCGCATGGTCGCGTAGCGAAAGAATCCGCCGTCGACGGTATCGCGAAGGCCGAGGGTGGCGCGAAGGGTGCGGTGCGCCAGTGTCGAGGCGACGGTATCCCCCACCGACGCCCGTTCCAGCAGGAAGCGCTGCACTGGCGACACCGGGAACTTCGGAGCTCCGCCAAAGCCGCCGAACTGGGAATCCTCATAGCCCGCGAGCTCGGCCACGATCGAATCGAAGTCGATCACGAGCGACTCGCCAGCAGCGGGAACGCTGGCAAGGGCATCCACTATCGCCGCTGCGTTCTTGTCGACCTCGGCACGCCTCTGCTGCCAGGCATCCGTCACGGCGTCGAGTACGACCCTGAACGATGGATGCCCCTGCACTGGCTCCGGCGGCCAGTAGGTTCCCGCGAAGAAGGCCCGGCCTTCAGGCGTGACGAACACGTTGAGCGGCCAGCCGAGGTTGCCGGTGAAGGCGGCAGCGGCCGCCATGTAGGTGGAGTCCACCTCGGCGTGCTCCTCGCGGTCGACCTTGATGGCGACGAACCGCTCGTTCATGATTGCGGCCATGGCCGGATCGCTGAAGCTCTCGCGGGCCATGACGTGGCACCAGTGGCAGGTCGAGTAGCCGATCGACACGAGCACGGGAACATCGCGGCGGGCGGCCTCAGCGAACGGCTCCGGCCCCCACTGCCACCAGTCGACCGGGTTGTCGGCGTGGGACCGGAGATACGGACTTACAGCATCCATCAATCGGTTGGGCATAGTCTCAGGATATGTCGACGACGACCTTCACATATCTTGGTGGCCCTACCGGAATTCTCGAATATGCGGGTACCCGCTTCATCACCGATCCGACGTTCGACGCGCCCCAGACGTACGCGGAACCCGGCAGCAGTGAGCTTGTGAAGACGACCGGGCCCGCCATCGAACGCGCCGACATCGGACACATCGATGTCGTGCTGCTGAGCCACCACTCGCACAAGGACAACCTCGACTACGAGGGCCTCGAACTCGTCGCTACCGGGATCCCCACTCTCAGCACCAGGGAGGCTGCGAACGACCTGTTCGGCGGGTCCGTCATCGGCCTCGACTCGTGGGAATCCTGGGAGGTCAACGGCGTCACGATCACCTCGGTGCCAGCGCTGCACGGCCCTCCCGGAAGCGAGCGACTCGTCGGCCAGGTCACCGGCTTCGTGCTGGAGGCAGACGACGAGCCGACGGTCTACGTCAGCGGCGACAACGCATCCATCCCGCTGGTCGAACAGATCGCCGGGCGGTTTCCGGATGTCTCGATCGCCATCCTCTTCGCCGGAGCCGCCCGCGTGCCCAGCATAGACGCCGCACTCACCCTGACCTCGGTCGACGCCGTCAGGGCGGCGACGGCCCTCGGAGCATCCACCGTCGTTGGAATCCACACCGAAGACTGGCAGCACTTCTCGGAGTCACGTGCCGAACTGGAAGCGGCGTTCGCCGACACGGGGCTGCTCGTGACGACACCGCGCGGCGACACCGTCACTCTGTAGGCGCCGCGCGACGCCTGCACTGTCGTTGCCCGGCCCCCCTGCCCACGCCGCCCAACCTTGCCCCCACCTTCCGAAATGACGGAACAGCGGGCACCGAACCCCGTGTTTTCCGCCTTCGCTTCGTCAGCAGCGGTCGAAACTCCGTCATTTCGGAAGCGAATGGATGCACGCACCGGATCTACTCCGGAGCTGAGAGGGGCGGCGGCGCTCCAGCGGCAGCTATCGGAGTGCAGGCTACCGGGGTACGTCGTCGGGGTTTGCGCCAACACGCTGGCCGCGGTCGAGCCCGTCGATGGACGCCATCTGTTCTGTCGTGAGTTCGAAGCCGAACACGTCGAAGTTCTGCGCGACGCGCTCGCGCGAGTTCGACTTCGGGAACACGATGATGCCGTTCTGGATGTGCCAGCGGATCGCGACCTGCGCGGGTGAGACACCGTGAGCCGCGGCCGCGGCCGCGATTGCGGTCTCGCCGAACAGGTCGTACTTGCCCTGGCCGAGCGGCCCCCACGCCTCGATCTGCATGCCGATCTCTGCACCGAACTGGCGCAGCTCTCGCTGGGCGAAGGCCGGGTGCAGTTCGATCTGGTCGACGGCAGGAATGGTGTCGCTTGCCGCGATGATCCTGTCGAGGTGCGCGCGGTGGAAGTTGCTGACGCCGATCGATCGGGTCTTGCCGTCGGCTTTCAGCTGCTCGAGCGTGAGCCAGCTGTCGAGGTAAAGATCCAGGTCGGCACGCGGCCAGTGGATGAGGTACAGGTTCACGTAGTCGAGGTCGAGCTTTTCGAGGCTGAGATCCATCGCGTCGATCGCGGACTGGGTGCCGTGGTCATTGTTGTAGAGCTTCGTGGTGATGTACAGCTCGTCGCGCGGAATGCCGGAGGCGGCGATGGCCTTCCCGACGCCTGCCTCGTTGCCGTAGATGGCGGCGGTGTCGATGTGGCGATAGCCGACCTCGAGTGCGTCACTGACGATGCGCTCGGTCGCATCCGGATCAACCTTGAAAACCCCGAAACCGAGCTGCGGGATTGTGGTGCCGTCGTTGAGAGAGATCGTGGGAACAGTCATACTCTCAGCCTATGTCAGCCCACTAGACGTGCCGCTCGTCGGGGCCTACGTACAGGCTGAGCGGGCGGATCAGGGCGTTTGATTCGAGCTGCTCCATGATGTGCGCCGTCCAGCCGGTGATGCGTGATGCCACGAACAGGGGCGTGAACATCTCGGTGTCGAACCCGATCAGGTTGTATGCCGGGCCGCTCGGGTAGTCGAGGTTCGGCAGGATGTTCTTGCGATCCGTCATGGCCGTCTCGAGTGCCACATACAGTTCGAGCATCTCGGGGCGGTCGTATTCGGCGACGAGGGTGTCGAGCGCGGCCTTCATCGTGGGGACGCGGGAATCTCCACTCTTGTAGACGCGGTGCCCGAAGCCCATGATCTTGCGCTTCTCGGCGAGCGCGGTCTCGAGCCAGGCCTCGGCCTTATCGGCCGTGCCGATCTCGTCGAAGACGTGCATCACCGCCTCGTTGGCCCCACCGTGCAGTGCGCCCTTGAGCGCTCCGACTGCTGCGGTCACGGCCGAGTACAGGTCAGACAGAGTGCTCGTCACAACACGGGCGGTGAAGGTGGATGCGTTGAAGGAGTGCTCCGCGTAAAGGATCATCGACACGTCGAAGGCGTTGACGACAACCTCATCCGGAAGCTCCCCGAAGGTCATGAACAGGAAGTTGGCGGAGTAGCTGAGGTCGTCACGGGGCTCCACGAGGTGCTCACCCCGGCGGCGGCGCTGGTCGTAGGCGACGATCGCGGGAAGCTGCGCCAGCAGGGCTACGGATTTGCCGAGGTTCGACTCGCGACTGGAGTCGGCGGCATCCGGGTCGCTCGCACCGATGACGCTGACGGCCGTGCGCACGACATCCATAGGATGCGCGCTCAGGGGCAGCTCGTCGATCACCCGCTTCACGCGCTCGTCAAGGTGACGCAGTGCACGCTCCTGGTTCTCGAAGTCGGCCAGCTGGGTCGGCGTCGGTAACTCACCGTGCCACAGCAGGTAGGCGACCTCCTCAAACGTGCAGTTCGCGGCGAGCTCCTGCACGGGGTATCCGCGGTAGAGCAGCGAGTTGGTCTCGGGGTTCACCTTCGAGACGGAGGTGGTGTCGACATAGACACCGGCCAGGCCTTTGCGGATCTCTGGGTCAGTCATGGATGTTCCCTACTTCCCCTGCGGGACCTGGAAGTTGTATACCGAGGTGTCGAAGGTGTTGTACGACTCGTAGTCGAGCAGTTCATACAGTCTGGCGCGAGTTTGCATTCCCGCAACCTCCGACCTGAGGGACCCTTCGCGAGCGATTGTGTCCAGTCCCCGCTCGGCAGCACCCATGGCGATTCGCAACAGGCTCACCGGGAAGATGACGATGTTGATTCCGACGCCGGCCAGCTGCTGGGTCGTGAACAGTTCGCTCTTGCCGAACTCCGTCATGTTGGCGAGGATCGGCACATCCACGGCTGTGCGGATGGCCTCGAACTCGGCGAGGTCGGCCATTGCCTCCGGGAAGATGGCGTCGGCCCCGGCATCCACCAGTTGCTTCGCACGGTCGATGGCGGCCGGCAGCCCGTCGACGGCCCGGATGTCGGTGCGGGCCATGATGAGCAGGTTCGGGTCGCGTCGCGCATCGACAGCCGCGCGGATGCGTTTGGCCGCGACATCCGCCCCCACCACAGCCTTGCCGTCGAGGTGACCGCAGCGCTTGGGGTTGACCTGGTCTTCGATGTGGAGGCCGGTGACCCCCGCGTCTTCGAGCGACTGCACGGTGCGGGCGACGTTCATCGGCTCACCGAAGCCGGTGTCGGCATCGATGAGGGTGGGCAGATCGGTTATCCGGCTGATCTGCTGGCCGCGACCGGCGACCTCGGTCAGCGTGGTGAGACCGATGTCGGGCAGGCCGAGGTCTGCCGCAAGCACGGCACCCGAGATATAGACGCCCTCGAAGCCTTTGTCCTGGATGAGTTTCGCGCTCAGTGGGTTGAACGCGCCGGGGAATCGCAGCAGTTCACCGGTGGCGAGGGCCGCCCGCAGCTTCACACGCTTCTCGGCGGGAGTGATGGTCGAATACAGCATTAGAAGATGCCCTTCGGGGTGATGGCCGGGAAGTTTCCGTTGACGGTGAGCCCGGTCAGGTCGGTGAGATTCGGCAGGTTCTGCGCGGTGTCGAGGAACCGTTCGATTTCGCCGGCCTCCAGCACGCGGTCGGCGAGACTGCGGAACTTATGGATGTACTGCTCGCGCCCGAACGGCTTAGCACCGAGCGGGTGGGCGTCGGCGACCGCGATCTCGTCAACGATGCGGGATCCGTCTGCCAGCTCGATCTCGACCCGTCCCCCGAACGCCTTCTCGGTGATGTCGTTGGAGTGGTAACGGCGGGTCCACTCGGCGTCTTCGACGGTGGTGACCCTGTTCCACAGCGCGATCGTGTCCGGGCGGTTGGCGCGCCCGGGGGCGTACGAACGCTCATGGTGCCATTCGCCATCCTGCAGCGCGACGCTGAAGATGTACGGGATCGAGTGGTCGAGGGTCTCGCGGCTCGCACTCGGGTCGTACTTCTGCGGGTCGTTGGCACCGGATCCGATCACGTAGTGCGTGTGGTGGCTGGTGTGCAGCACCGCACTCACGATCGACTCGGCCGTCAGCCCAGGATGCTCGCGCTTCAGCCTGCGCGCAAGATCGATCCACGCCTGCGCCTGGTACTCGGCCGAGTGCTCTTTCGTATAGCTGTCGAGGATGGCCAGGCGTGCCTCGCCTGCGGCGGGCAGCGGAACCTCGTACGACGCATCAGCTCCATCCAGCAGCCAGGCGATCACCCCGTCTTCGCCCTCATAGATCGGGGTGGGGCTGGACTGGCCGCGCATGGCTCGATCGACGGCTTCGACGGCCATCTTCCCCGCGAACGCGGGAGCATGCGCCTTCCAGGTGGAGATCTCGCCCTTGCGCGACTGGCGGGTGGCGGTGGTGGTATGAAGTGCCTGGCCGATGGCCTGGAAGATGGTCTCGGTTTCCAGCCCGAGCAGGGTGCCGATACCGGCAGCGGCCGACGGGCCGAGGTGGGCGACATGGTCGATCTTGTGTTTATGCAGGCTGATCGCTTTCACCAGGTCGATCTGGATCTCGTAGCCCGTGACGATGCCCCTGAGCAACTCGGCTCCGGACCGGCCAAGGTGCTGGGCGACACTCAGGATCGGCGGGATGTTGTCGCCGGGGTGCGAGTACTCGGCGGCGAGGAAGGTGTCGTGGTAGTCGAGCTCGCGCACCGCGACCCCGTTGGCCCAGGCCGCCCACTCCGGGCTCGTCGGGAGGGTGCTGCCGAACACGGTCGACCCGGCTCCATTGCGGGAGACGGGGTGCGCCTCGGCCTGGGCACGCGCGGCGACGACCGGCCCTCGGGTGAGTGACGCGGTCGCGACAGACGCGTTGTCGATGATGCGGTTGATGACCATGTCGGCCACGGCATCCGTCGCCTCGATCTGTTCTGAGGCGACCTCGGCGATCTTCCAGGCGAGCTGGCTCTCCCTGGGCAGGTTCTCTTCGCTCTTGTAGACGCGAACGTGGTGGAGAGTTGTCATGCTGGAGTTCCTTTATCGATGCGTGCTGAGCATCTGCGCGGTCGCGAGGATGCTGGTCAGGCTTTGGTGAAGGTGCACGTGGGTGGCCGAGGCGGCGAGTTCCCTGTCGCCGGCCGCGACCGCCTCCACGATGAGCAGGTGTTCGCGGGCCGCGGCGAGCAGCCGTGAGTTGTTGTCGCGCGAGATGCGGCGCAGCCTGACGAGGTGCGGCCTGAGGCTGCGAACGGCGGTCACGAGGTAGCTGTTGGCCGACGCGGCATCCATCGCAGCATCGAGCCTGGACACGAGCTCGTAGTAGGCGGCGTGGTCCGATCGCTCGAGCAGCCCGGGCGCTGCCCGAAATTCGACGGCGAGCGATTCGAACACAGTGGGGTCGCCGTGCTGGGCGGCCTGGCGGGCTATCTGCTGCTCGAGCGCCTGCCTCAACTCGAACAGCTGGGCGATATCGTTCACCGAGACCGCTGTGACGACGAGCCCCCGGCCGCCCTGCGCCGCGACGAGGCCGTCTGAGAGCAGTCTCGCGAGGGCTTCCCGCAGCGGTGTCCGTGAGATGCCGAGCCGCTCCGACTGTTCGACTTCACCGAGCACGGTGCCGGGTTCGAGGCGCCATTCGAGGATGTCGTCCCGCAACGCCGCGTAGGCGCGTTCACTCGCTCGCATGATCACCTCCTCGTGCTGTGTATACAGTAAAAGACTCTAGCGCGGAATAAGGGGCATGGTGTCATACTTCTGTGAGTGAATGTATACATACATTCCACACTTCGATGAAGAGGTACGCCATGGCATCCACCGAGAATTTCGAATCTGTCGTCGCGCGCAGCAAGCAGGACCCGTCACGGTTCTGGCTGGAGGCGGCAGGCGCGATCGATTGGGATGTTGCACCCACCGTCGCCGTTGACGACTCCGATGCCCCGCTCTACCGCTGGTTTCCGGATGCCCGGCTGAACACCTCGTACAACGCGCTCGACCGGCATGTGCTCGCCGGCCGCGGCGACGACACCGCCCTCATCTACGACTCCCCCGTGGTGCTCAAGAAGAAGCGCTACAGCTATTCGACGATGCTGGACAAGGTCGGTCGCGCCGCCGGGATGCTCGCTGCTGCCGGGGTGGTCGCCGGTGACCGCGTCGTCATCTACATGCCGATGATGCCCCAGGCCGTCGTCGCGATGCTCGCCTGCGCGCGCCTGGGCGCCGTGCACTCTGTCGTCTTCGGAGGATTCGCCGCGAAGGAGCTCGCGAGCCGACTGGATGACGCCAAACCCCGGGTGATCATCACCGCATCCGGGGGCATCGAGTCCGACAGGGTCGTCGAGTACCTGCCGGCCATCGTGAACGCCCTCGAGCTGGCAGAACACACGGTCGAGACCGTCATCGTCAAGAACCGACCTGAGGTTCCCGGTTCGGCAGCGGAGTTCGAGGATGCCACGCCCGGCACCCGCTGGTGGGACTGGAGCTCGCGGTCTACCGATGCGGTGCCGCACCCTCCCGTGAGCGTCGCCGCGACCGATCCGCTGTACATCCTCTACACCTCGGGCACCACGGGATCGCCCAAGGGGGTTGTGCGTGACAACGGTGGACATGCCGTGGCCATGGCCTGGTCGATGCGCAACGTCTACGACATCGGTATCGGCGATGTGATGTGGACGGCGAGCGATGTCGGCTGGGTGGTCGGGCACTCGTACATCGTCTACGGACCGCTCATCGCCGGCGCCACCACGGTGCTGTACGAAGGCAAGCCCGTGGGCACTCCGGATGCCGGAGCCTTCTGGCGCGTGATCGACGAGCACAGCGTGAAGACCCTGTTCACCGCCCCGACAGCGCTGCGTGCCATCCGGAAGGCCGATCCGCACGCCGAGCTCTCGCACGGGTACGACCTCTCCCGGCTCGACGCGATGTTCCTGGCCGGCGAGCGGCTCGACCCCGACACCTGGACGTGGGCGACCGCGCTGCTGCAGAAACCGGTGATCGACCACTGGTGGCAGACGGAGACGGGATGGGCGATCTGTGCGAGCCCCCGCGGGATCGAGCACCTGCCGCTGCGTGCCGGTTCGCCGTCATTTCCGCTGCCGGGATTCGGGGTGTCGATCGTGGATGAGCACGGCGAGCAGGTTCCGCACCTCGAGGAGGGCAACATCGTCATCGACCTGCCGCTGCCGCCGGGCACGCTGGCGACCCTCTGGCAGGGTGACCAGCGCTACATCGACTCGTACCTCTCGGCTTTCCCCGGTCGCTACCTGACAGGAGATTCCGGATACCTGGACCGCGACGGCTACCTCTACGTGATGGGACGCACCGACGACATCATCAACGTCGCCGGGCATCGCCTGAGCACGGGGTCGATGGAGCAGATTCTCGCGCAGCATCCGGCGGTCGCCGAATGTGCGGTTGTGGGGGTGAAGGATGCGCTCAAGGGACAGAAGCCGCTCGGGCTGGTCGTGCTGGCCTCGGGCACGACGATCGAGGAGGCCGTGCTCATCGCCGAGCTCGTCGCGATGGTGCGCGAGCAGATCGGTGCGGTGGCGGCGTTTCGGGATGCCGTGGTGGTCAGCGCACTGCCCAAGACCCGTTCGGGCAAAATCCTGAGGAAGACGATGCGGCAGATCTTCGACGGCGACGATTACGTGGTGCCGCCGACGATCGACGACACCCGCGCGATCACGGTGATCGTGGAGGCCGCCGGCGCATCCACCAGACGCTTGGTCTAGCGGCGCACTTTTCCGGTGAGCGCGGCGAGGGGCGCCAGCAGGCTCGGTCGTGCGGCGAACCAGCCGATGACCATGAGCACGACGGATCCGGCGAAGAAGGCGAACCCGAGCCAGCCCTCGTCGTCGCGCGCTGCATACATGTGATTGAGGTTGCGCAGGGCTCCGGTGGTGAGCACGAGCGTGACGTGCACGATGATGAAGGCCACGAAGTAGATCATCACGGGCCAGTGGATGGCGCGGGCCACCGACAACGGAAGAACCCTGTCCATTGAGCGGAACGTCGCCGAGAAGCCGGGCGCCAGGCGAATGCCGGTGGCGAGGGCGAGCGGCGCTGCAATGAATGTGGTGGCGAAGTAGGCGAGCAACTGCAGCGCGTTGTAGTTGATCCATCCGTTCCCGGTCGGCCAGTCCAGCGAGGCGTACTGCAGGGCGGCGGAGAGCGCGTTCGGAATGACGTCCCAGCTGACGGGGATCACTCTCACCCATTGCCCGGTGGCGAACAACAGGATGTAGAACACGACACCGTTGAGCACCCACAGCGAGTCGACCGTGAGGTGGAACCACGTGGGCAGGCCGATGCGTACCGGCGGGTTCTTCGTTCGGATGAGGCCGGTGTTGTTGCGGGTCCAGAACGCGGCGGGGCGTTTGCCTTTGCGGATCTCCCAGCCCGTCCTGATGATGAACAGCAGGAAGAACGAGTTCAGGAAGTGCTGCCAACCGAGCCAGGCAGGCAAGCCGACGGGGGAACCCGCCGGTAGCTCAGACTCACCGGGGTAGTCGATCAAGAACGACTGCACGGCGGGAAGGCTCCGGATGCCCTGTGCAGCCAGCACAACCAGCACGACGACGACGAGACCGGCGGGAATGATCCACGCGAGCTTCCACCAACGGCTTCGCGTGGCGGAGGTCTGGGTCGTCGTCACACCCCCAGAATATCGGTTGAAGATGTTAGTCGAGCGCGTGCAGCCAGATGTCGTCAGGATCTCGGCGGTGGCCCCTCTTGCCCTTGCGCGTGTGCTGCGGTTCGAACGGTGATTGCTCCTCACCGTTCCAGCCGACGCGTTGGTCCCACAACCTGCGCAGGTCGAAAACGTAGCCTTCGATGTGTTCGATGACCCCGTGCCTCAGGTGATGGCACCGATTCGGCCAGTCATCGCGACTGTCGATCCACCCCGCGTCCCGCAGCGACCGGAGGTGGTGCTGGACGGCGGTGCGACCGACTCCGAACTCCGTGGTGATGACGCCCTCCAGTTCGCCCGTGGTGTGCTCGCCCGACGCGAGGATCTCGACAAGGCGACGCCGGACGGGCTCCGCCAACACTTCGAACGGGTGCACAAAAACACTGTGTCAGTTGCGACTGATGCCAGTCGCAACTGACATTCAAAATCAGGACAGGGTCGCTCGGGCTGGCCGTGTGGGGGAACAGTGTCTACTGCTGTGCGGCCGCGGGAGCGCGCAGGCATCCGGTGCCAGGCCTCAGTCTCGCGCGACAGCCAGCGCGATCACGAACTCTCGTGCTCGGTCGAGTTCGGCGACGATCGGCCCCACGACAACCCGTCGGGTGACCTCGCGCACCGAGGCTGTGAGCGCCTTGCGGGCACGGCGTCGGCGCGAGGCGCTGACGGCTCTCCCGATCACCGCCCCCAGCACACCGAGCAGGATGCCCAGCAGCACACCCGCGACGATCAGCAGTGTAGGCACCGCCCACCCCTCCACCGTCGGAACCTCGAACCTCGGCAGGCCGACCCCCGGCAGCAGCGCGTTCGCGAGCAGCCAACCCGCCCCGACAAGCGCGGCCAGCAACGCCACCCACTGGACGACAGCGAAGATCGCCCACCACCACGAGCCTTTCGCGGGCAGCCTGGTGCGTGCGATCGCGAGATCCAGTTCATCGGGAAGCGAGGCGATCGTGCCATCGGTGACCGAGCGGATGCCCGCCCGCCACGATTCCGTCAAACCCTCGCCCGCGGCATCCGCAAACCCGCGCACCGACATCGATACGGCGGCCCGGCCCCCTGCGCTCAGGGCCGGCATGCTCGTTCGGTGCAGTGCCGGATCGGAATCTGTGCCGGAACCCTTAGCGAGCGGCCCGAGCCCGAGCCTGCGCAGGGGATCGACCCTGAACCTGACCAGCCACGAGACCACCGGCCATCCGGTCGCCTGCTGCGAGCGCTTGCGGTACGAGCCAGCCACCGCCGACGCGACCACGGGAACGCCAGCGGCATCCGCCAGCTCCCTCGTAAGTCGGTCGAGTGGAACGTCCGTGCGACGCGGCAACACGCCGGGCTCCGGGATCGCGGCGGCCAGAGTCGAGACGTCGGCCGCCAACCGCGCATCCCGCAACTCCCCCGCTGCCGCGAGGTCGCCGATCGCCGCCCTCAACCGTGGGATGCCGACACCCGTCCGCGCGCTCACCGGCAGCACCTTCGCCCGGCCGAGACCATCGTTGGCGAGGATGCCACGCAGCGAATCCATCACACCGGCGACCTGCGACTCCGGCAGCAGGTCCACCTGATTGAGTACCACCAGGGTCACGGCACCGTGGCGAGCATGGGGTGCGATGAACTGCACGTGCAGCACCTCATCTGCGTATTTTTGGGGATCGACCACCCAGACCAGAGCATCCACCTGCGCGACGAGCCGCTGCGCGACATCCCGGTTCGCCAGCTCTATCGAGTCAAAGTCCGGCAGGTCGAGCAGCAGTAGCTTCTGTGCCCTCGGGTCGATCGGATCCTGGCGCACCACCCGCTCCCGCACGCCCAGCCAGTCGAGCAGCTCGGCAGCCGTATCGGCGTTCCAGCCCACCGACAGCGCCTGCGAGGTCGTCGGGCGACGCACGTGGGTGCGCGCCACGTCTGCACCGACGAGCGCGTTCACGAGGCTCGACTTGCCCGAACCCGTCGCGCCGAACACTCCCACGACCGTGAACTCGGGTGAGAGGCTGCGGCGAGCGCTGGCCCGCCCGAGCAGGGCGTCAAGCCCAGCGGCAGTCTCATCGTCGATGCGACCGTTCCCCGAGTCGAGCAGCATGCGTAGGGCATCCAGTCGCGCATCCAACGTCGACGTCATGGGCGGTCACCGGATGCCGCGGCCCGCTCCACATCGTGGAGGAGCGCCTCGGACTCACGACGAAGCACCTCGGGCGACGCGCCCATCCTCGCCTCCTCGAGCGCCGCCGTGACCCTCGCGGCTTCCCCATCGAACAGGGCACGCACCCGCTGCTGCAGGTCGCGGCGGGCCTCGAGCGCGAGGCGCCGCACGGCGTCCTCACCGAAAATTGTCTCGAGCAGCTTCTGGCCGACCACGGCCGACCCACCCGCGATCGCAACCTCGCCGCCGGTCAGGCCGCCGGTGGAGGCAAACACCACCACCATGAGAGCGACGGTCACAACGTTCAGGCCGAGCGACAGCACCCGCGCCCGCACCCGCTTCGAGCCTGCGTTCTGCTGCACGAGCCGCATCAGCGCGCCCTGCCAGTCGCGCACGAGTGTCGCCGACGCTTCGGCGAATCCCGCACTTTCCGAACGTAATCCTGGATGCTGTTGAGCGATCGACCGGCCGGCCGCGCTGCGCTGCAGGCTCGCCCACGCAGCACCGGCGGCGCTGCCACCCTGGTCGACGATGACAGCGTGGAGCCCACGCTCGATCTGCGTCTCGACCTCGACCACCGATTGTGGCCGACCGCGTAACCACGCCGTCGCCTGGTCCCGCGCACGCGACACCCAGCCTTCCAGCCGTCGGAACACGTCAGACGTGCCCACGAAATCCTGCCAGCGGGCGAGAACCTCACCGCGCAGCAGCGCGCCATCCTTGGTGGCGTCATCCACGGCCTCGACTGCCAGCTCGTACTCGTGGGCGACTGCGGCGACGGCGCTCTCCACCCAGTCGAGCTGCTGGCGACGGGCATCCGCGATCACCTGCACCCGCCGGTCGAGGTCGTCGACGGCGCCGCGCAAGGTTCGGGCGGCGACCCTGGCACGCTCGGCACGGTCGCCCGCGATCGACTCGAGCCAGGCCCGGGGTGCCTCGACGGCTGTCGGTGGCAGCATGCCGAGGTCGTCGAGCGGCTGCTCATCGATGACGAAGACAGGTGCGCCGGGCAGGCCGCGCTGGTCGAGCATCCCCCTCAGGTCCGGCAGCACATCGGCGGCAGCACCCGGCGGAACACGGTTCAGGATGACGCCGACCGTGATCGAGCGGGCCGCCGCGTTGTCGAGCAGCCGCCACGGCACGGCATCCGCGTAGCGGTTCGCGGTCGTGACGAACAGCCAGAGGTCGGCGGCCGCCAGCAGTTGGCTGGCGAGGGCGCGGTTGTCGTCGGCGACCGAGTCGATGTCTGGGGCATCCACGATGGCCAGGAACGGCGGAACGCGGTCGATTCCGAGCAGCATCAGTTCGTTGATACGGGATGCCGCCGGCGCATCCCCCGCAGACGACGCCGGTGTTCCCGCCGCCGTCACCTGGCCGCGCACACGCGCGAGCCCCGGCAGGATGCGGTCTGATGCGAACCAACCGGCATCCGCGGGCGAGTGCACGAGGATCGGCTGCCGCGTCGTCGGGCGGATCACTCCCGCCCTGGAGGTCGGCGTGCCCACAAGCGCGTTCACGATCGTCGACTTGCCCGAGCCGGTCGAACCACCCACCACAGCGAGCAGCGGAGCGTCGAGGTCGGCAAGGCGGGGGCGGATGTAGTCGTCGATCTGGCGCACGGCCGCGGCCGCTTCATCGCGGTGCTGCTGCGCTGCGTCGAGAGGCAACCCGAGCCCCACATCAGCGAGGGACGCCCGCAGGCGCTCGAGGGAGACGATCGCCGGCGTCCGTGACTCGTCCACCTTCCCAGCATGCCGCACCGGGTGGCGCCGCGCATCCCACCGAGCCGGGTTAGAGTGTGAGGCTGATGTCTTCTGAGAGCCCGCCCCCGATAAGCGGGCCCCCGCACGTCACCTTCCCGCCCGACCTCCCCGTCAGCCAGCGCAAAGACGATATCGAGGAGGCGATCCGCGGCAGCCAGGTGGTGATCGTCGCCGGGGCCACCGGTTCGGGAAAGACCACCCAGATCCCGAAGATGCTCATGGAGCTCGGCTTCGACAGCATCGGGCACACCCAGCCCCGCAGGATCGCAGCGCGCACGATAGCGGAGCGCATCGCGGAGGAGCTCGGGCAGGAGGTGGGGCAGCTCGTCGGCTACCAGGTGCGGTTCACCGACCGGGTCGGCAAAGACACGAAGATCAAGCTGATGACCGACGGCATCCTGCTCAACGAGATCCACCGTGATCGCGACCTCAAAAAGTACGACGCCATCATCATCGACGAGGCACACGAACGCAGCCTGACCGTCGACTTCCTGCTCGGCTACCTCAAACAGCTGTTGCCGAGGCGACCCGACCTAAAGGTCATCATCACCAGCGCGACGATCGACCCAGGAAGTTTCGCGCGGCATTTCGCCGACGCCGACGGTACCCCGGCGCCCATCATTGAGGTCTCCGGCCGCACCTACCCGGTCGAGATCCGCTACCGGCCGCTCGTGCCGGATGCAGACCTGGACGCAGACCCTGACGACGACAGCACCCGAGACAGCGCCGAAGGCCGCGACCTCTTCCAGGCGATCAACGACGCGGTCGACGAGCTCGGGCGCGAGAGCGACGGCGACGTGCTGGTGTTCCTGTCCGGCGAGAACGAGATCCGGGATGCGGAAGACGCCATCCGGGGTCGGCACCTGCCCGGAACCGAGGTGCTCCCGCTCTACGGTCGCCTCAGCGCCGCAGACCAGCACCGGGTGTTCGAGAGCAGCAGAACTCCGGGAACCCGCCGCCGCATAGTGCTGGCGACGAACGTCGCGGAGACGAGCCTGACTGTGCCGGGCATCCGGTACGTCATCGACGCCGGCACCGCGCGCATCAGCCGGTACAGCGTGCGATCCAAGATCCAGCGGCTGCCGATCGAGGCGATCAGCCAGGCGTCGGCCAACCAGCGCAGCGGCCGGTCCGGTCGCACGAGCGACGGCATCGCCATCCGGCTCTACTCGGAGGAGGACTTCGGCAAGCGGCCCGAGTTCACCGAACCCGAGATCCTGCGCACCAACCTGGCTGCCGTCATCCTGCAGATGATCTCGCTCGGGCTCGGCGAGATCGTCGCCTTCCCATTTTTGCAGCCGCCGGAATCCCGCGGCATCAAAGACGGGCTCGACCTGCTTCGCGAATTGAACGCGATCACCGCGGATTCTACGATCACGCGCGTCGGCAAACAGCTCAGCCAGCTGCCGATCGACCCGCGGCTGGCACGCATGGTGATCGAGTCGAAGCAGCACTCCACCACCCGTGAGGTGATGGTGATCGTTGCGGGGCTGAGCATCCAGGATCCGCGCGAGCGCCCGCTGGAACGGCGCGCACAGGCCGACCAGCAGCACGCGAGATTTACCGACCCGACGAGTGACTTCCTGACCCTGCTGAACCTCTGGAACCACCTCGAAGAGAGGCAGAAAGAGCTCAGCGGCAACCAGTTCCGTCGCGAGGTGAAAAACGAATACCTGAATTTCCTGCGCGTGCGCGAATGGCAGGACGTGTATCGGCAGCTGTCGCGCACCTCGAAACAGCTGGGGCTACACATCGGCGACGCGCACGCGAACCCCGACGGCATCCACCGGTCACTGCTCGCGGGGCTGCTCAGCCAGATCGGACTCAAGGATTCAGCGAAGAAGGATTACATCGGCGCGCGCCAGTCACGATTCGTGATCTTCCCCGGCTCGGCTCTCTCGAAAAAGCAGCCCGCCGCGGTGATGAGCGCCGAGCTCGTCGAGACCAGCCGACTCTTTGCGAGGATGAACGCCGCTATCGACCCCGCCTGGGCCGAGTCGATCGCGGCAGACCTCGTCAAGCGCACCTACTCGGAACCGCACTGGGAACGCAGGCAGGGGGCGTCCGTTGCCTTCGAGCGAGCCACCCTCTACGGGGTGCCGATCATCGTCAAGCGCCGCGTGCAGTTCTCCCGCATCGATCCGCAGTATGCGCGCGAACTGTTCATCAGGCACGCGCTGGTCGAGGGCGACGTGACGGAAGAGACCCTGCGGGCGCGACTGTACGACTTCGACAGGGCCAATAAGCGACTGCGTTCCGAGCTGTCCCAGCTCGAGGAGCGCACCAGGCGCCGCGACATCCTGTTCGACGATGAGGCGATCTTCGACTTCTACAATCGGCGTATCCCACCCGAGGTGGCGTCGACGAGGGACTTCGAGGGATGGTGGCGCAAAGCGAAGGTCGACTCTCCCGACCTGCTGACGATGACCGCCGAGAACCTCGTTGACGACGAGACGCCCAATCTCGACCACGACGCCTTCCCGAGCACCTGGCAGCAGGGCGACCAGTCGCTCGACCTCAGCTATCGTTTCGAGCCGGGCACAGAGGATGACGGCGTCACGGTCTCCGTCCCGCTGCCGCTGCTGGCGGGGCTGAAGCCCGACGGGTTCGACTGGCAGGTGCCGGGCCTGCGCGAAGAGCTGGTGACCGCGCTGATCCGGTCACTGCCGAAGAGCATCCGACGCCATGTCGTGCCGGCGGCAGACTGGGCGCGCACTCTCCTCGCAGAAGCGGGTGACCCGGAAGGTTCTCTCGTCGCGTTCCTCGCGCGCCAGATCACCGCGAAGACCTACACGCCCGTGACCGTCGCCGACTTCGACCTCGACCGGGTTCCCGCGCACCTGCGCGTGACTTTCGCCGTGATGGATGACCGCGCGAACCGTGTGGCGAGCGGCAAGGCGCTGAGCGCGCTGCAGGCCAGCCTCAAGCCGGTGGCGCGGGCGAGCGTCGCGCGCGTGACGGAGAAGGCCTCGGCTGCGCTGCCGCAGAGCGACCGCCTCGAGCGCGCCGGAATCACGACCTGGGATTTCGAGGAGCTCGACCGCAGCCGCGACACCAGGCACGGTTCGAACACGATTCGCGCGTATCCGGCTCTCGTCGATGAGAAGTCCGGTGTCGCCATCAGGCTCATGAGCACGCCGGAAGACCAGGCTGCGGCGCATCGTCTCGGAGTGCGGCGCCTGCTGCTGCTCGCGATCCCATCCCCGACCGGCTATGTGCAGGAGCACCTCACCACCCAGGAGAAGCTGGTGCTCGCCCAGAGCCCGTACCGCACGAACGCCGCCCTGTTCGAGGACTGCATGATCGCCTGCATCGACGCCGTCATCGGCGATGGCCAGCTGTTCACGCGAGCCGAGTTCGAGACGGCTCGGGATGCGGTCTCGGCCACCATCGTCGACGCGCTCTTCCAGGCCGTTGCACTCGTCTCCCGCATCACCGCCAAAGCCCGCGAGGCTGACAAGTCGATCAAGGCCGCTACGAGCCTCGCCCTCATCGCACCCCTCGGCGACGCCCGCAGCCAGCTGGATGCCCTCGTCTTCGACCGTTTCGTGAGCGCGACCGGGCTCGAGCGCCTGCGCCGCATCCCCGCCTACCTCGACGGGCTGATCCATCGCGTGGGCAAGCTCGTCGAGAATCCTGCCAGGGACAGGGTCTGGATGACCGAGGTGCAGCTCGCGCAAGGGCGCTACGTCACGGCGGGAGGCACCCTGCCGGTCGATGCCGCGGGTGAGCCCCGCATCATCCGGGCGCGCTGGATGCTGG
Organism: Salinibacterium xinjiangense; assembly: GCF_014645015.1. GTDB lineage: Bacteria > Actinomycetota > Actinomycetes > Actinomycetales > Microbacteriaceae > Rhodoglobus > Rhodoglobus xinjiangensis. Next base: position 151,633 of record NZ_BMLC01000002.1, on the reverse strand, counting down.
AGGAGCTGCGTCTCAGCCTGTTCGCGCAGCACATCGCTACCGCAGAACCTGTGAGCCTGCAGCGCATCACGAAGGTGCTTGCCGACTGAGAAGAATTCTTTATGTAAAGTTTTCTTGACACGGTGTCTGGCTTCTCATACATTGTGCATGTCAGTAATTCTTGACATCACACACCGGAGGGGTCATGGCTTTCGAAGAGAAAAGCGCCTGGATCATGGGCAGTGTGTCAGTCGTCGCCTATGCCGCCTATGCGTTCATCGTGCTGAACCTGGGCCGGGCAATGCCCCTGGCCGAGGTCGACTACGTGCCAGCGATGCTCGGCACGATCGGGGCGGCCATCGTCGTCTCGATACTGCTGCACATCATCGTTGGCATCGTGTCTCGCAGGGATGTCGGCAAGAAAGACCAGCGCGACCGCCAGATCTACCGGATGGGCGAATACGTCGGGCAGTCGTTCGTGGTCGCCGGCGCCATCGCCGCGATGCTCCTGGCGATGTTCGAGCTGCCCCACTTTTGGATCGCCAATGTGCTGTATCTCGCCTTCGTGCTCTCGGCCATCCTCGGCACCATCGCCAAGCTCGTGTCGTACCGCCGGGGGATGCCGGCATGGTGAAGCCAACCAGCATCACCAACTCGATCCGCGCACTGCGGTTCAGTAACGGCGAGATGACCCAGGCCGACCTGGCCGAACAGATTGGCGTCACCCGCCAGACTGTCATCGCCATCGAGCAGGGGCGCTATTCACCGTCGCTCGAGCTCGCCTTCCAGATCGCGCAGGCCTTCAGTGTGCAACTCGGCGAGGTCTTCCAATACCCATCAGACTCAGGAGCCAGCTCATGAAAGCGATAGTGCACGACGAATACGGCCCGGTGGAGGTTCTCTCCCTGCGGGAGATCGAGTCGCCGACTCCTGGGCCCGGCGAGGTTCTCATCGGGGTGCACGCCGCCGGGGTCAACCCCGCAGACTGGCACCTCATGACGGGCGTGCCCTACCTCGCCCGCCTGGCGTTCGGGCTCCGCCGTCCGAAGAACCCGGTGCGGGGAGCGGATGTCGCGGGTGTGGTGCAGTCCGTCGGACCAGCGGTCACCGGGTTCCGTGTCGGCGATCGGGTGTTCGGGGTGGCGAAGGGTTCCTTCGCGCAATACGCCGTTGCTGCCGTCGGCTCGCTCGCCCACCTCCCCGAATCCCTGTCCTTCGTGCAGGGGGCCGCGATTCCGCTTGCCGGCTGCACGGCCCTCCATGCGGTTCGGGATGCCGGGCTCGTCTCAGCAGGCCAGCGCGTGCTGGTCATCGGGGCCGGTGGCGGCATCGGTACCTTCGTCGTCCAGCTCGCCGTCGCCCTCGGGGCCACGGTCACCGGCGTCTGCAGCACCTCCAAGCTGGAGCTCGTGCGTTCGCTCGGTGCCGAGACCGTCATCGACTACACGGTCGATGACATCACCGGGCACCTGCCATTCGACGTCATCATCGACACCGCAGGTAACCGGCCGCTGTCGCTCCTGCGAAGCACTGCGACACCGCAGGGGCGGGTCGTGATCGTCGGCGCCGAGGGTGGAGGGAATTTCGCCGGAAACACCGGTCGACAGCTGCAAGCCCTGCTCACTCCGCGAGCACGACAACGAGCGATCGGCCTGTTCTCGACCGAATCGACGGCCGACCTGGAATCGCTGCTCGAGTTCGTGGCGACCGGATCCGTTCGCCCCGTGATCGACCGCGAGTATCCTCTCGCCGAGGCGGCAGCCGCGATCACCAGGATGACCGATGGCCTCGCCCACGGAAAGATCGTGCTCACCGTCTGAGTTCGACCCGGGGTGCAGGGCGGAGCAGGGCCGGAGGTGCGACTAGCCTGTGGGAGGCACCTCTACCCGGGCGCCGTCAGCAGAGAGGTCATGTCGTGCAGCAGAATGCAACCCGAACCGTGTCAGCCGAGATCTCCCGGTCCTGGTTGCTCGTCGCCGCCACGAGGCCAGAGACCTTCGACGCCGCCGAAGGTTCCCGGGCCGACCAGATCATCCTGGACATCGAAGATGCCGTCGACCCCCGCCTCAAAGACAGCGCCCGCGCCGCCGTCGTCGACTGGCTGAGCACCGGCGGCAGCGGGTGGGTGCGCATCAACGACCGCACGTCCGATTTCTGGTCGGATGACGTCGACGCTCTCGTGGGCATCCCCGGCCTGCGCGGCGTCATGCTCGCCAAGTCGGAGTCGCCCGAACACGTCTCGGAGACCTTCGACAGGCTGCACGGCGTCACGCCCGTGATCGCACTCGTCGAATCAGCGCTGGGCATCGAGGAGGCGGCGAACATCGCCCGTGCCCGCGGTGCCTACCGGCTCGCCTTCGGAAGCGGCGACTACCGCCGCGACACCGGCACCAGCTCGGACGACATGGCGATGTCGTATCCTCGATCCCGCCTTGTCGTTGCCAGCCGGGTCGGAAACCTCCCCGGTCCCATCGACGGGCCCACCGTCGGCTCGAACCATCCCGTGCTGCGCGAGCAGGGCAGCATCGCCGTCGCGCTCGGGATGACCGGCAAGCTGTGTCTCGACATCGAGCAGCTCCCCATCATCAACGAGGTCATCAGTCCCACCCGGTCAGACGTGGCGTGGGCTCGTGACTTCCTCGCCGACTTCGAGGCCAGGGGCCGCGTCATCCGCGATGGCAGCGACCCGCCGCGACTCGGTCGTGCCCAGAAGATCGACAAGCTGGCGCGCGCGTTCGGGGTAGAACCGGCATAGACATACGCCCATGTCACGACGAAGGGGCGGCCCGGCAGGAGCCGCCCCTTCGTCGTAACAGGACTCCGGTTACTTCTTCTTGTCCTGGGCCCGACGCTCTGCACGGTTTGCGGGCGGCGGGGTCTCGCCCTCCGACCGCTGGCCGAACGCACCGCGTGAGGCTGGCTGCTGCGGCTGCTGCTGCGCGCGCTGGGGACCAGGCTGCTCGCTCTGCGCCTGCTGGGCCTGCTGCGCGCGGGCCGTTGCCGCCTGCTCGATCTGGCCGCGCTGGTTGCGCACCTCGACCTCGCCCTGGGCGTCCGCGCTCGGCGCGGAGTAGCTGAGCCTGTTCGCATCCGTGGCGGGAGCCGCGAGACCCTTCGCCTCGACCCCGGAGCCGCCCGTGACCTCGACTTCGAGGTTGAACAGGAACCCGACAGACTCTTCGCGAATCGACGCCATCATCGACTGGTACATCGCGAATCCCTCGCGCTGGTATTCGATGAGGGGATCGCGCTGCGCCATCGCGCGCAGCCCGATTCCGTCTTTCAGGTAGTCCATCTCGTAGAGGTGGTCTCGCCAGCGACGGTCGATGACGGAGAGCACGACCCGACGCTCGAGCTCACGCATCGCAGGCTCACCGAGCTGCTGCTCGCGGCGCTCGTAGGCGAGCCGCGCATCAGACATGATCTCCTTGGTCAGGAAGGATGAGGTGACCTTGCCGATCGAACCGGCCTCCGTCAGCAGCTCGTCTGTCGAGATCGAGACCGGGTATAGCGTCTTCAGTTCGGTCCACAGCGCATCCAGGTCCCATTCGTCAGAATGACCCTGGGCGGTGTGCACGTCGATGACCTCGCTGACGACGTCTTCCAGGAAGTGGGTGACCTTGCCCTGCAGGTCGTCTCCCTCGAGGATGTGACGGCGGTCACCGTAGATCGCCTCGCGCTGGCGATTCAGGACGTCGTCGTACTTCAACACGTTCTTGCGGATCTCGGCGTTACGACCCTCGACCTGGCTCTGCGCACTGCGGATGGCGCGGCTGACGACCTTGGACTCGATGGCCAGGTCATCCGGAACGTTCCCACGACCCATGAGCGCCTCGGCAGCGCCGCTGTTGAACAACCGCATGAGGTCGTCTTCGAGCGACAGGTAGAACCGGCTCTCGCCGGGGTCACCCTGTCGGCCGGAGCGGCCTCGAAGCTGGTTGTCGATGCGACGGGACTCGTGGCGCTCCGTGCCGAGCACGTAGAGACCACCGACCGCGATGACCTTCTCGGCCTCGACCTGCACTTCGTCCTTGACGGTCGCATAGACCTCATCCCAGGCGGCCTCGTACTCGTCCGGCGTCTCGCTCGGGCTGAGGTTCTGGCTGTTCAACTGGGCGACTGCGAGGAATTCGGCGTTTCCACCGAGCATCACGTCGGTTCCTCGCCCCGCCATATTCGTCGCAACCGTCACGGCGCCGAGGCGGCCGGCCTGTGCGACGATCGCGGCTTCACGAGCGTGGTTCTTGGCGTTGAGCACCTCGTGCTTGACGCCTCTCTTGGCGAGCATCCGTGAAAGCAGTTCGCTCTTCTCGACGCTCGTCGTTCCGACCAGCACCGGCTGGCCGGAAGCGTGACGCACCACGATGTCTTCCACGACCTGGCCGAACTTGGCCTGCTCGTTCTTGTAGATCAGGTCTGACTGGTCTTTACGCAGCATGGGCTTGTTGGTCGGGATCGGTACGACGCCGAGTTTGTAGGTGCTCATGAACTCGGCGGCTTCGGTTTCGGCAGTACCGGTCATGCCCGAGAGCTTCGAGTACAGGCGGAAGTAGTTCTGCAGCGTCACGGTGGCGAGAGTCTGGTTCTCGGCCTTGACCGCAACGCCCTCTTTCGCCTCTATCGACTGGTGGATGCCCTCGTTGTAGCGGCGGCCCATCAGGATTCGGCCGGTGTGCTCGTCGACGATCAGCACTTCGCCGTTCATCACGACGTAGTCCTTGTCTTTCTTGAACAGCGACATCGCCTTGATGGAGTTATTGAGGAACGAGATCAGTGGGGTGTTCGCCGACTCGTAGAGGTTGTCGATGCCGAGGTAATCCTCGACCTTCTCGATGCCGGGTTCCAGCACGCCGACCGTGCGCTTCTTTTCGTCGACCTCGTAGTCGACATCCGGGATGAGCTTGTTGGCGAGGTTCGCGAACTCTGTGAACCAGCGGTTGGCTTCACCCGAGGCCGGGCCCGAGATGATCAGCGGCGTGCGAGCCTCGTCGATCAGGATGGAGTCGACCTCATCGACGATCGCGTAGGCGTGGCCGCGCTGCACCATATCCTGCGCCTGCCACGCCATGTTGTCGCGCAGGTAGTCGAATCCGAACTCGTTGTTGGTGCCGTACGTGATGTCTGCCGCGTACTGCTCGCGGCGTTCCGGCGGAGTCTGGCCCGACAGGATGACGCCCACCGTCATCCCGAGTGCCCTGAAGACCCGACCCATCAACTCTGACTGGTAGCTCGCAAGGTAATCGTTGACCGTGATGACGTGCACCCCGCGCGACGGGATCGCGTTCAGGTATGCCGCGAAGACCGCGGTGAGGGTCTTGCCCTCGCCCGTCTTCATCTCGGCGATGTTGCCGAGGTGAAGAGCAGCTCCTCCCATGGCCTGGACATCGAACGGACGCATTCCGAGGGTGCGCTGCGCAGCTTCGCGAACAGCGGCGAAAGCTTCGGGCAGCAGATCGTCGAGGGACTCGCCCTTCGAGAATCGTTCGCGCAACTCGACGGTCTCGCTCTTCAGCTCGTCGTCCGTCAGCTCCCTGAAGTCTTCTTCGAGGTGATTGACTGCTTCCGCATAGTGCTTGAGGCGCCGAAGAAGTCGGCCCTCACCTACGCGAAGCGCGCGTTCAAGAACGTTGGCCACCGATAACTCCAGTCTTCGTCGGGCGTGCCCGAGTTTCCGGCACGACGATGAACACGTTACCGGTGGCCAATGGTACCAAGCTGAGCCGGATCAGCGCCTGCCGCTGCGACCCCGGCTTGCGACCGCGGGCAGTTGCCCGGACTCCTCCTCGAGCCCGATCACCCCGTAGTCCCAGCCCTTGCGACGATAAACCACGCTGGGCCGGTCGGTCTCACTGTCGATGAACAGGAAGAAGTCGTGACCGACGAGTTCCATGTGATCGAGCGCGTTCTCTACCGTCATGTGGCTGGTGGGGAACACCTTGCGGCGGATCACCACGGGCGAGTAGTCCTCGTCACCCGGTTCTGCCTCAGCGGTCTGCACCGCGATGGAGCCGGTGCTCACCTTTTCGAGGATCTCGGGGCTGGCGGGGGTGATGTCCACGACCGCGAAACCGCCGGCCGAAGCCTCACGCAGCGATACGGGACGGTGCTGGCCGCGATGGACCTTCTTGCGATCCTTCGACTGGCGCATCCGCTCGATCAATTTACCCATGGCGAGGTCGAACGCGACGTACTTGTCAGAACCTGCGGACTCTGCCCGCACCAGCGGACCCGGACCGATGAGGGTGAGCTCGACTCGATCGTCGCCGCTCGCGCCCCTGGTCTCGTGATGACGGGTGACTTTGATCTCGAACGCGATCGCCTTTTCCGAGAGATGATTGACCTTTTCGGCCTTCTCGATCGCGTATTCCCTGAACCTGTCGGTAACCCCCAGGTTTCGTCCGCTGACGGTAATTTCCACGGCGACCTCCCAGCCTTCATGCGCGGCCGCCAGAGCCTTCAGTCAAACCCAGGCGGTTCTTGTTCTGCGCCTTTTGCCCCACCGTAGTCCCTGCGGCTGGGGTTGTCACGCACCGCGAACATCCTCGGTGTGAACGCGATGGTTGCGGCCCCGGCAACCTCGCCACCGGCCGCTCGAATGGCTCTCGCGGCCTCATCCATCGTCGCTCCGGTGGTCAGCACATCGTCCACGATCACGAAGATCCTGCCTTCCAGCGAGCGCCTGGCCACCATCGCGCCGCGCAGGTTGGACGCCCGTCCCGCGCTGTCGAGCGACTTCTGGGGGGCCGTACGTCGCACCGTCACGAGCACCGCGGCAGGCCGGTAACCGGTATGCCCGAGGACGACCGCGACGGGATTGTACCCGCGTCGACGGTACGACGACCGGCTCGTCGGCACTGCGGCGACTTCCACGCGTGCGCCCGGTCGCTGTCGGTGAGCGGCGGCCAGCGACTGCCGGATGGCGACGGTGAGCGGGCGCGACAGGGCAGCGGCCACATCCGTCCTGTGGTGTTCCTTGATGGCAAGGATCACTCGCCGCACCCGCCCCTCGTACCGCAGGGCCGTCACGACCTCGAGCCCGCCGGCCGTCGTACGCGGGGTCGCCGACGGATGCAACTCCCTAGCGCACGCCGCGCACAGGCCGCGGTCGTCAGCGCCGCATCCCGCGCACTCGACCGGTAGGAGCAGGGCCCACGCATCGAGGATCGCGGCGAGGGCCTGGGGCAGCCATGCAAACATCACCGATGATGGCGCCGTTCGGAGGCGCACACTCGGCTCTCGTCCTTCCCCTGTGGAGAAGCCTGTCGCTACTGCTTGGTGCCGAGGAAGGTGGCCTGGATCCCGGTCGGTACCCAGCCGCTGCCCTGCGAGCGCCAGACCTCGCCGGCGCTCAGCACCCTGAGTCCATCCGTGCCACCCGCGCCACCCGCGATCGTCGTCGTGTCGTCGAGCTGGCCGAGTAACTGGGTGGGCCCGCCGATCTCCACGAGCGTGATGAGACCTGAGCCCGAGACCGTGGCCACCGACCTGTCGTCGATCCACGTGGCATCCACCGGCGCACCCAGCGGGGTCGGCAGGTCGAACAACTGGCCGAGCCTGGTCGGCACGGCGTCCTGCCGGATGATGCCTGCCACCACCAGCTTCGCCCCCACCGGGGTCGCAAGGTAGACCAGCAACCGTGCCCCGTCGCGGGAGACCGCCATCGACACGATGCTGCTGTCCGCCGGCAGGCCGGACTGGAGCGCGTGCGGCACGCCATCGGATCCGAAGGTCACGAGGGACGACGCGTCGTTCCCCTGGGCTGTCCACACGAAACCGAAGGTATCTATCGACGGCCGGATGAGTCCAGGGCGGTCGTCGATGAGGGTGGCAGAGCTCGAGCCGGCTGCGGCGAGTGACACACCCTCGGCGGAAAGGATGGCCGCTGACAATTTGTTCTGAGCGAGGCTTGCGGCGAATGCTCCGGTTTCGGCGACGAGGCTCGACACCCCGGGGATCGACGCGATTTCCGCGCCACCGCTGAAGCCGAACGACTTGTCGGTGCCGATCAGCGCTGCGCTGTCGACGGTGGGCGTGATCGCGTCGTTTCCGGAGGCGATGGGCGTCGCGAGCTCGGTGCCCCCGACGGTGATGACGACGTTCGCGATGCCGAGCGTGGCGACCAGTTGTTGTCGCATCTGGTCGCGGGCCGCCGGGCTGGAATCGATGACCTCGTTGCTCAGGTCGACGATCGCCTGCCCGGCCTGGACACTCACCGAATCCAGCGTCGTGACCTGCGGGAACGCAGTAACCCCTGCCTGCACGAGCCAGTCAGACGGTCCCGCGAGCAGTGCCGTCACTGTGTCGCGGGTGATATTCGACCGTTTCGCGAACCACCTCACGTCGGGAACAAGGTATCGATAACTCGGGTCGAAGAAGTACAGGGACTGCTCGGCGAAGACGAGACTGAAGCTACTGCGCGAGAGCACGATCCCCTTCGGCGCAGAGCTGATGCGCCACTGCCCGTCTTCCTGCGCGAAGCCGTAGCTGAGGGTCTGGCCCGCCGGCGGCGGCTCCGAGTACCTGCCGCGGTTGTCCACGATGGCGCCGGTAGTGACCGTGTACGACAGCGTGTCCGGTGCGTCGGCGGCGGTGATCGTCGCCACACCCGACCGGATGAGTGTGCCGGCATCCGGTTCCCAGTTGCTCGCCATCTCTGCGGTGAAGAACGATCGCGCGACCTGGAAGTTGCTTTGCGGCGCGCGCACAGCCTGCATAAAACCCGCGAGGATCTCGTCCGGAGTCGCGTCGGGCGTCGGGCCCAAGACGACGAACTCGACACCGGGGTTGTCTGGGTCGTTTATCATCGGACCAACCTGCACCCCGCCGCCAGAGGGCACGCCGACGCACCCGGCGAGCGCCAGGAGAACCGCGAACGCTGCCACGACGACTGCTGGTTGCTTACGCATCGATCGCCTCCTGGGCCGGGTCTTCGGGGGGAAGGGCCAGCGGCGATCCTACGAGCTCCGCTCCCCGCACCCGGGGAAGCGTAAGCCTGAAGCATGAGCCTTCGCCGGGAGCAGACCAGACCTCGAGCCAGCCTCCGTGCAGCGCCGCATCCTCGAGCGAGATCGCGAGACCGAGACCGGTTCCTCCCGTGACGCGCTGTCGTGACGGGTCAGCGCGCCAGAACCTGTCGAAGACACGGTCCATCGCGGCCGCGGTCATGCCGACGCCATAGTCGCGCACGGCGATGGCGACGGCATCCTTATCGCTGTCCACCCACACCACGATCGGTCGCCCCTCGCCGTGATCGATCGCGTTGCCGAGGAGGTTATGCAGGATGCGACGGATGCGCCTGCTGTCGACATCGGCCTCGAAGTAGCCGCCAGGGGCGACCATCCTGAGGGGCGATCCTTTCGACTCAGCGAGCGTGGTGACGCTGTCGATGGAGTCCTCGACGAGGTATACCAGGTTGGTGGGCTCGGTCTCCATGTCGACGGCGCCGGCGTCATACCTGCTCATCTCGAGAAGATCGGCCAGCAGCGATTCAAACCTCTGCACCTGGGTGTGCAGCAGTTCTGCGGTACGCGCTGCCGACGGGGAGAACGAATCGCGCTGGTCGTAGAGCACGTCGCCCGCGAGGCGGATGGTGGTGAGCGGGGTGCGCAGCTCGTGGGAGACATCGGAGACGAATCGCTGCTGCACCTGCGACAGGGCGGCGAGCCTCGTGATCTGGTTCTGCAGTGAGGCCGCCATGCCGTTGAACGATCGCGCGAGGGTGGCGATCACGTCGTCGCCCTTTACCGGGATGCGTACCTCCAGTTGCCCCGCCGCGAGCTTCTGGCTGGTTTCCGCAGCAAGCTGCACCGGACCCACTACCAACCGCACGACCGCGTAGGTGACGGCACCGATCAGCAGGATCAGGGCGAGTCCACCGAGAAACAGGGTGCGCTGCACGAGCCCGAGCGATTGCTGGAGATCCTGGATGTTGTAGACCAGATACAGCTCGTACTGCGCACCACGCACGTCGAGCACCGTGCCGAACACGAGACCGGGCTGCTCCGTCGAATCGCCCTGGGCGAGTCCGACCGACTGCGACACCGTGCGGCGCTCAGCAAGCCCCTGCACAGTCGCCCTGAGCTCGTCCGAAATGAGGAGAGGATCGAGGCCGGGTGACTGGATCTCCGAGGGGGTCCGCGGGCCATCCTGGCCCGGCGTGCGCTTGAGGGCGAACTGGGTGACCCCGGTGCTCGCGGCTGCGTTCAGGATCGCCTTGGCGGCATCCGTCGTCGTCGCATCGATGTCTTCATCCCCCAGCTGCTCCGTCGACTCGTCGAAGAACCGTTGGCCGATGATGGCAGCGTTCGAGGTGGTTCGGCTGAGCTGGTCGCGGCGGGCGTCGAAGAGATTGGCACCGACGCTCACCGACATGTAGCCACCGATGATCGCCACCGCGACCCCGGACAGCGCGAGGGTGAACGCGATCGTGCGCAGCTGCAGCGACGAACGCCACAGCCGCACGAAACGCTGCACGATCGCGCGCCACGGGAAATCACGCATAGTGCTACGTGATGCTGCCCGCGCGGTAGCCGACGCCCCGCACGGTCATGACGATGCGCGGGTTGTCCGGGTCTTCCTCGACCTTCGCGCGCAGTCGCTGCACGTGCACGTTCACGAGCCTGGTGTCAGCCTTGTAGTGGTAGCCCCACACCTGCTCGAGAAGCATTTCGCGGGTGAATACCTGCTGGGGTTTGAGCGCGAGAGCGAGTAGCAGTTCGAACTCGAGGGGCGTCAGGCTGATCTTGGACTCGCCGCGCCTGACCTCGTGACCTGCGACATCGAGAGTCAGGTCGCCAACCTGCAACGATCCGGTCGCGCTTTCCGGGCTCGGCCTGAGCCGCGTGCGCACGCGCGCGACCAGCTCCTTCGGGTTGAACGGCTTGACGACGTAGTCATCAGCGCCACTCTCCAGGCCTTTCACGACATCGGCCGTGTCGCTTTTCGCGGTCAGCATGATGATGGGAACGCCGGATTCCTCGCGGATCCTGGCGCACACCTCGATGCCGTTCATCCCCGGCAGCATCAGATCGAGCAACACGAGGTCGGGTTTCGAGGCGTGGAATGCCTCGACCGCCGCAGCGCCGTCAGCGCAGAAGAATGGTTCGAACCCCTCCGCACGCAGGACTATGCCGATCATCTCCGCCAGCGCCGTGTCATCATCGACCACAAGAATTCGCGCGTTCACCTGTACCTCGCCCATGCATAGAGCCAGCCGGACGTGCGCCGGAGCTTTCGCACAAGAGTAGTCGAGTGTGAAACCATGATGAGGACTGTTCCGCTATGCAAAGGATGAGCTGTGAGTGACAACACCCCGTGGCGGTCCCCAGCAGGTGGTGCAGCTACCCCGCCACCGTCTCCATATATGGCCCCCGGCTCGACGCCACCGCCGCCCGCGGGCGGATGGGCCCCGCCGCCGAAGCCGGGCCTCATCCCATTGCGGCCGCTGACGCTCGGGACCCTGCTCGGAGCGGCGTTCCAGGTGCTGCGCAGAAACCCGCGGCCGATGTTCGGCTTTTCGCTGCTGCTCACCGGGGTCATCTTCGCGTTCACCCTGCTCGTGGTGGGCTTCGTGACGTTCTTCGCCTTCTCGCGAGTGTCGAGCGCGACCGGGGCCGACCAGGCTGCGGTCGAGGCCGGGTCGGTGGCGACGGTCATCCTGTCTGCGCTGGTTCCGGTGGTGCTGTCCATCGTCGTGACCGCGGTCCTGCAGTCCATCGTCGTGCTCGAGGTCGCCAGGGGAACACTGGGCGAGAAGCTGAAGCTCGCGGGCCTGTGGCGCCAGGCGAAAGGTCGGATCGGTGCGGTCATCGGGTGGTCGCTGCTGCTCACCGGTGCCGCGGTGCTGGCCCTGACCATCCTTTCTGTCGTGATCGGACTGATCATCGCCTTCGGCGGCACCGCCGGGATCGTGGTCGGCGTGATTCTCGGAATTCTCGCGGCGGGCGGCGCCCTGGTGCTGTCGTTCTGGTTGGGCACCCGGCTGTGCCTCGTGCCGAGCGCGCTCATGCTCGAGAGACTGCCTCTTCGGGCCGCCATCGCCCGGTCGTGGTCGCTGACTACCGGCTACTTCTGGAAGACGCTCGGCATCCAGCTGTTGGTGGCGGTCATCGTGCAGACGGTCGCCGGTATCATCAGCGTCCCGCTGCAAATCCTCCTGGGCTTCGGCAGTACCCTGCTGAACCCGAATAGCGAGGGCGACGGTCTGCTCATCGGCGCGGTGGTGCTGTACGTGCTCTCGATCATCCTGAGCATCGTGTTCGGTGCGATTGCCGCCGTGATCCAGAGCGCGACGACCGCACTGATCTACATCGACATCAGGATGCGCAAGGAGGGGCTCGACCTGGAACTGAACAGGTTCGTCGAGGCGCGCCAGGCCGGCGACTCTCGCGTGCCAGACCCCTATCTTCAGCGCGCGACCACCGCTGGCGCGGCACCGCAGGCACCGTCCCAGCCGTCGCCCTCGCCGTGGTCGTGACCGGCTCAGCGCTGCCGCTCGACGTGCCGGTCGATCCCGACGCTCGGGATGCGGCCGAGCTACTCATCACCGAGCTCTCCAAAGCGCAGTACCAGGCCGCGCGACCGACCTGGTTCGACCTGCTCGCCAAAGCCGTACAGGATTGGCTCTCGTCGCTGCGTCTCGGCGATGTGCAGGGTCCACCCGCTCTCGGGCTCGGCATAGTCGGGGTGCTCGCCGTGGTCGGTATCGTCGTCGCGTTCCTCATCTTCGGTGTGCCGCGCCTGAACCGCAGGAGCGCCGTGGCCGGATCCCTCTTCGGCGAGGACGACCGCCGAACGGCGGCGATCATCCGTCAGGATGCCGAGGCTGCAGCCGCGCGCGGCGAATACTCGACCGCGGTCGCCGAGATGTTCCGTGCGATAGCTCGCGGGCTCGCAGAACGGGCGATCGTGACTACGAGCCCGGGAACCACGGCCAGGGACTTCGCGATCAATGCGAGCACCCCGTTCCCCGATCTCAGCGACGCGTTGCGCGAATCCGCAACGGCCTTCGACCAGGTGCGCTACCTCGACCGCACCGGCACGGCCGGGCAGTTCCAGCAGGTCGCGGCCCTCGAGCGCGACCTTCGGGCCACCCGGCCGGTACTGGAGCTGCTGTGACGACCCAGGCTCCCAGCCAGAGTGTGCTGACCCCGACGGTCGGTCGCGTGGCGAAGCGCGCCCTGTTCTGGGTGGCCGTCGCGGCGTTCGCGATCCTGATAGCCATCGTGGCCCTGGCGACGGCAGGCTCCACCGCCGGCGGCGCACCTCTCGACCCCGAGAGTGCAGCTCCCGGGGGCTCCATGGCGGTGGCCGAGGTGCTTCGGCAGCAGGGGGTCGATGTGGTCGTGGCATCCAGCCTGGTCGAGGCTCGAAATGCCGTCGCCGGTGTCGACGACACGACCGTACTGCTCTACGATCCCGACGGATATCTCGACGACGACCAGTTGAGAGAAGCCGCGACCCTGGCTCGCTCTGTCGTGGTCGTCGACGCCAACTTCACCCAGTTGCAGGCGATCGCGCCGAATATAGCGCAGGCAGGTGACGCCGACACCGAGCTGACCGCGGGGTGCGACGTGCCCGCCGCGGCAAGGGCAGGCAGCGTTTCGGGCGAGGCTGTCGGCTACCGCGTCATCGACGACTCCGTAGGCACCGCCACCTGCTTCGGCAGCGGCGACGACGTGTTCTCGCTCGTGCAGGTGAACCGCGACGGCGTGGAACTGACCGTGCTCGGTCTCACAGCAGCGCTGACCAACGAGCGCGTCATCGACAGTGGCAACGCCGCCCTCGCGCTGAACCTCCTCGGTGCGAAGTCGACTCTCGTCTGGTACATCCCGACCCTCGCCGATGTTCCGGATGCCGGCCCAGCGACCCTCGGTGAACTCACCCCGCCATGGGTCACCCCCGTGTTGCTGCTGCTCGCGCTCACGTTCGTGGCGGCAGCGGTGTGGCGCGGCCGCCGCTTCGGCCCCCTGGTGATCGAGAACCTGCCGGTGATCGTGCGGTCCAGCGAGACGATGCTCGGTCGCGCGCGACTCTACGAGCGATCGTCGTCGCGGCTTCGGGCGCTCGACGCCCTCAGGATGGGCGCCATCCAGCGACTCGCTGTGCTCTGTGGCCAGCCGCGTTCAGCCTCGGTTGACGAGGTCGTCTCGGCGGTCGCAGGCGTGACGGGTGCGCAGCGGCACGTCATCCGGGATCTTCTCGTCGACACGATCCCCGGCACCGATGCCGACCTGGTCACGCTGTCGGATGCCCTGCTCGTACTCGAGCGGGACGTCGCTGTGGCCGTGCGCCCATGACCGTCACGTTTCACGCTCTGACCTCAACACACTGGAGAATCGACTCATGACTGACGAGCAACTGACTGGCGAGCAAGTGACGGGCGAGCAAGTGACGGGCGAACATTTGGCTGATGAGCAACTGAGGCGATCATTCGCGAACCTGCGCACCGAGGTCGGTAAGTCCGTGGTCGGGCAGGATGCCGCCGTCACGGGCCTCACGATCGCACTGCTCGCCGGTGGCCATGTGCTGCTCGAGGGTGTGCCGGGTGTCGCGAAAACACTTCTGGTGCGCACGCTCAGCCATGCGCTCGCCCTTGACACGAAACGCGTGCAGTTCACTCCGGACCTCATGCCGGGCGACGTGACCGGGTCGTTGGTCTACGACGCCAGGGCGGGTGAATTCGAGTTTCGCGAGGGGCCGGTGTTCACCAACATCCTGCTCGCCGACGAGATCAACCGCACACCACCGAAAACGCAGTCGGCGCTGCTCGAAGCGATGGAAGAGCGCCAGGTCTCGGCTGACGGTGTGACCCGTGCACTTCCCGTGCCGTTCATGGTCGCAGCGACCATGAACCCCATCGAATACGAGGGCACGTACACGCTTCCGGAGGCCCAGCTCGACAGGTTCATGCTCAAGCTCGTGCTCGAGTTGCCGGAGCGCGACACCGAGATCGAGGTGTTGAGGCGCCACGCTGCTGGCTTCAACCCTCGCGATCTCGACGCCGCAGGAGTCACCGCCGTTCTGGACGCCGACCAGCTCGCTCTCGCGCAGGCCGCCGTCGCCCGCGTCGGCGCGACCGCAGACGTCATCGGCTACACGGTGGATCTCGCCCGCGCCACCCGGCACAGCCCGTCGGTGAAGCTCGGTGTGAGTCCCCGCGGGTCAACGGCGCTGCTCGCCGCAGCCAAGGCGTGGGCCTGGCTGAACGGATTCGACTCCATCACCCCTGACCACGTGCAGGCTATGGTGCTGCCGGTACTGCGGCACCGCATCCAACTGCGACCCGAAGCCGAGCTCGAGGGTGTCTCGCCCGACGCCATCCTGCGCTCGATCCTGCAGCAGGTGCAGGTTCCGCTGTGATGCTTCTGCTCGCTGCGGTGCTCTAGTGGCCGTCTCCGGCCGGTTCGTCGCGCTCGTCGTATTCGGCGTCGCGCCGATCGTCCTCATCGGCCAGCCCTGGGCGCTGTTGGCGTGGCTGCTGCTGGTAGCAGCACTCGCCACCCTCGACCTCCTGCTCGCGGGCTCTCCGCGGGCGGTGCGACTCTCCAGGGAGCTCCCTGCGCGAGTGAGGCTGGGTGAATCGGTCGCGTCGATCCTGCTCATCGCCAACCCCGGGCGCCGACGGGTACGCGGGATGGTTCGCGACGGGTGGTCGCCATCCGCTGTCGCGGAACCCGGCAGGGCGCCACTGGATATCCCCGCCGGCGAGCAGCGCACGATCACGACCACGCTGACCCCGTTCCGTCGAGGCGAACGCCGGGCCGCGCACGTCACGATCCGATCGTTCGGACCACTGGGGCTCACCGCCCGGCAGGCGACCATGATCGCACCCGGCACGATCACCGTGCTGCCGCCGTTCAACTCGCGCAAGCACCTGCCGTCACGACTGGCCCGGCTCCGCGAACTCGACGGCGCCACGAGCGTCATGGTCCGTGGCCAGGGAACAGAGTTCGACAGCCTGCGCGACTACGTGCGCGGCGACGACGTGCGTTCCATCGACTGGAGGGCCACGGCACGTCGGGCCACGGCATCCGGCCCCGGCCTCGTGGTGCGCACCTGGCGGCCCGAGCGGGACAGGCGGGTCGTGATCGTCATCGACAGTGGCCGCACGTCTGCCGCCCGTATCGACAACGAGCCGAGGATCGATACCGCCTTCGAGTCAGCACTGCTGCTCGCCGCTCTCGCCTCGAGCGCGGGAGACCGCGTCGACATGGTCATCTACGACCGGCGAGTACGCGCCCGCGTGCAGGGCGCCACGGGAGCTGAGCTGCTCTCGCGCATGGTGTCCAGCATGGCCCCGGTCGATCCTGAGCTCATCGAGATGGACTGGACCGCGGTGCCCGCGCTCGTGCGTTCCATCACCTCCAACCACGCGCTCGTGGTGCTCGCGACCACCATCGACGCGCCGGGTACCTCGCGCGGCCTGCTCGCCGTGCTGCCGCAGCTGACCCGCAAGCACATGGTGGTCGTGGCATCCGTCACAGATCCCACAGTGCTGGATGCGACGCAGCAGCGCAGCAATCGCGACGACGTCTACCGCGCCGCGGCCGCAGAGCGCGCACTGCTCGACCAGTCACGCGTGGCTGCGGCTGTGCGCCAGCTCGGTGCCGAGGTCGTCACCGCTGCGCCCCAGGACCTGCCCCCCGCGCTTGCCGACGCGTACATCGCGCTGAAAGCAGCAGGTCGCCTCTAGGGTCTCGGCGTCGACCCCGGGCCTCACCGCTGCCAGAGGATCCGTGGCTAGCTGCTGCGGCATTCACCTGGCAGAAACCGAGGTCTGGACGTGAAGCCCCGCCGCGCCGCTTCATCCGCACCCTTCCGAAATGACGGAGTCCGCACCCTTCCGAAATGACGGAGTCTGCACCCCTCCGAAATGACGGAGTCTGGCGCGGTTGGAAGACATGAGCCCAGTGGATGCCGGCCGCGGCACCGGCAGTTCCGTCATTTCGGAAGGTATCGGGCGCAGGCAGGTACCGGCACAGGAAGGTATCGAGCGCAGGCAGGTACCGGCACAGGAAGGCACTGGCACAGCGGGCACGGGCAGTGCGGGCTCGCGGGCAACCCCGTCCCAATGGCACGAACGGCCAGCCCCGATGGGACCGGCCGTTCGTTCAGCGGGTGGAACTAAGCGCCGACGGTCTCACGCAGCGAAGCGCCGAGTGTGGCATCCACGTTGCTCCAGTACCAGAAGAAACGCTCGCGGATCTCAGGGACCGTGATGCCCTTGCCCTGGCCGGTGAGCGTCTCCAGCAGGCGAGCCTTCGAGCCTTCGTCGAATATGTCGCGGTAGAGCGTGCCAGCCTGGCCGAAGTCGTCATCCTCGGAGTGCAGGGTTGCCGCAGCGCGGGTCAGCGTGCCGTCAGACTCCCAGCTTCCCTCGCCGGCGCGCGCAGGGTCGGCGACGGGCCCACCGTACGAGTTGGGCGTGTACGTGCGCGCTGTGGCATCGCTGAACTCGTAGCGCATGCTGCCTTCGTGCTGGTAGTTCGCAACCGGCGCGGCGTGCGGCTTGTTGACCGGAAGCTCGTTGTAGTTGGTGCCGATGCGATACCGCTGGGCATCCGGATATGAATGCACGCGCGCCATCAGCATTTTGTCGGGGCTGATGTCGATGCCGGGCACCAGGTTCGCCGGTGAGAACGCCGCCTGCTCGATCTCGGCGAAGAAGTTCTGCGGATTACGGTTCAGCGTGTACTCGCCGACCTTCACCAGCGGGTAGTCCGCGTGCGACCACGTCTTGGTGATGTCGAAGGGGTTGAAGCGATAGGTCTTCGCATCCTCGTACGGCATGACCTGCACGAAGACGTCCCAGATCGGGAAATCGCCGGTTTCGATCGCGTTGTACAGGTCGCGGCGGTAGTAGTCAGCGTCTGATCCGGCGAGCTTCTCGCCCTCTTCGGCGCTCATGCGCTCCACGCCCTGGCGCGACTTGAAGTGGTACTGGATCCAGTGACGCTCACCGGCGGCGTTGATCCACTGGTAGGTGTGTGAACCGTAACCGTTGAGGTGACGCCACGACTTCGAAAGCCCACGGTCACCCATCAGGTAGGTGACCTGGTGGGACGACTCCGGTGACAGGGTCCAGAAGTCCCACTGCATGTCGGCGTCGCGCAATCCCGACCCACCCAGGCGTTTTTGGGAGTGGATGAAGTCAGGGAACTTCATGGCATCGCGGATGAAGAACACCGGGGTGTTGTTACCGACGACGTCGTAGTTGCCTTCGGTCGTGTAAAACCGCAGCGAGTAGCCGCGCACGTCGCGCCAGGTATCAGGGGAGCCCTGCTCGCCGGCCACCGACGAGAAGCGGAGCAGGATCTCGCTCTTTGCGCCCGGCTGGAAGACCGCGGCACGCGTGTACTGCGACACATCCTCCGTGACCTGGAATTCGCCGAACGCCCCGCCACCTTTTGCGTGGGGGTTGCGCTCCGGCACACGCTCTCGGTTGAACGCGGCGAGCTTCTCGACCAGGAACCGGTCATGCAGCACGGTGCTGCCGTCGGGGCCTGCGGTGAGCGAATGCTCGTCGCTGGCCAGCGGCGCTCCGCTCTGGCTGGTGGTGAAATTGTCGGTCATGAATCCTCCTGGTTAGTGGTCGATGAATGGATGGGATCGAGGCGGGCGCAGTCCTGGCAAAGCCCCCAGAACGTCACCTCCGCCGTCGAGATCTGGAAGCCCGAACTGTCTGACGGTGACAGGCACGGAGGGTGGCCGACCACGCACTCGACGTCGACGACGGTTCGGCAGGAGTTGCACACGAGGTGGTGGTGGTTGTCGTTCTCGTGAAGTTCGTAGAGCGCGGCAGAGCCCGCGGGCTCGATGCGGCGAAGCAGGCCAGCTTCGGTGAGAGCGGCGAGGGCGTTGTGCACGGACTGCACGGAGGTGGCGGCATCCCCCAGTTGGGAGTGCAGCGCGAGAGCCGACGAGTGCGGAAGACCAGCGAGGGCGTAAAGCACTCGCACACGGCTGTTGGTGATGCGAAGCCCAGCCCGGCGAAGCGAGGTTTCTGCGGAAAAGGTCATTCCGCCATCATAGCCTTATCGTGAACGAATCAAAACAAGGCTACCCTGCGACGAGCTGCCTTGCCCCGGCCTCGAACTCCTCCAGGTCGCCAGTCTCGCCCGTGCTGGCAGCGCGTCGACCGACCACCCACTGGTAGAACAGAAACCCACCGAGCGCGACGGTACCGATGCCGATTTTGATCGGCCACGGCCACTCCTGCCGAGTGACGAGTCCCTCGATGAGCCCGGAGACCAGCAGCGCCAGGATGAGCCCGATGACAATCGTGAACATCGCGCGACCCTCCTCAGACAGCGCCTGGGCGCGGGTGCGGGCCCCGGGCGCGATCCAGGCCCAAAAGATGCGCATGCCCGCCGCGCCGGCCACGAAGATCGAATACAGCTCGAGCTGGCCGTGCGGTGCGATGTACAGGAAGAACACGTCGAGGCGATCGAATTCGTTCATGATGGCGGCGGTCATCCCGAGGCTCTGCGCATTGGTGAAGAGCAGGTATGCGGGGTAGAGGCCGACGATTCCGAAGGCGATGCACTGGGCCGCGAGCCAGGCGTTGTTCGTCCACACGAAGCTCGTGAACGATGTTCCCGAGTTCTCGGAGTAGTAGTTGACGAAGTCTTCCTTCGCGTACCGCTCGAGTTCGGAGGTAGGGCCGAGCGTAGCCAGCACCGCCGGGTTCGACGACGCCCACCACGCGTACAGGAACGCGATGACCACGGATGCCGCGGCAACAGCGAGGCACAACCACCGGATCCGGAACAGGGCGGCGGGCAACTGCGCGGCGAAGAATCGCGGGATACGGCTGAGCACATTGGCGGATGCCCCGCTGAACCGCAGCCGCGCCCTGCTCAACCCCAGCGACAATCGGTCGCCCTGCACGGACTGCCCCGAGGTCGTCTTGATAGCCGAGAGCTGCGTCGCGCCAGACTGGTATTTGTCGATCAGTTCGTCAGCTTCTACCCCGCTGAAACGTCGCTTCGCGCCGAGCTCGGCGAGGCGATCCCATTCCTCGCGGTGGGCGGCTGAGTATGCGTCGAGATCCATCTGATTAAATGATGGCATGGCCAGCATCGATTCTGTCGAGCATGACGAAAATCTGCACGAGCTCGTCACGGGCGAAGCCGTCGCGCTCGACCTCAGGTCGTCCAGTTTCGTGCTGCGGGCGGCTGGCACGATCATCGACTACTTGCTCTATTTCGGTTCATACATCGGGATCATCGTCGTGATGTTCTCGCTCGCCGACCAGTTCGGGCTCGACCAGGCACTCATGACGGCGATCAGCGTCGTCGGGCTCGTGCTCTGCCTCGTGGTGATCCCCACGGCCGTCGAGACCGCGACCCATGGCAAGTCGCTCGGCAAGCTGGCTATCGGTTCACGCATCGTGCGCGACGACGGCGGGTCGATCGGCTTCAGGCACGCTTTCATCCGGGCGCTGACGGGCGTCTTCGAGATTTTCATGACCTTTGGTGGCATGGCGGCGATCATCGCCCTGCTGAACGGCCGCGCGAAACGGCTCGGTGATCTGGTGGCTGGCACGTACAGCCAGAACGAGCGGGTCTCCGCGGCGGTCACCCCGGTCTACGGCGTTCCCACTGTCCTCGCCGAGTGGGCCAGGACGGCGGATGTCGCCACTCTCCCCGACGCACTCGCTCGCCGGGTCGCTGCGTTCCTCGCGCAGGCCGCCTCCCTCACCCCTGTCACGCGGGAGCGGTTCAGTCGCGAACTCGCCGATGAAGTCAGCGTGTTCGTGTCGCCGGTCCCCGCCGCCAACGCCGAACTGTTCCTCGCCGCTGTCGTCTCGGTTAGGCGCGACCGTGAGTCTACGGCCCTCGGCCTCGAACGATCAGGGCTCGAACGGCTCGCGCCGGTGCTCGGGGGCTTGCCCCGCGGATTCCCCGATCGCGGCTGAGCCACCGCCGCACGCCCGCCCTCGCACGCCCGCTGCCGCACGCACCCGCGGCTCAAGTGCGGCGATCACATGTTCCGAACATCCCGGAGCATGTATTCGCCGCACCTGAGCATGCTGCCGGCAGCTGGCTGCCGGCTCAATCAGTAGCGGTAGTGGTCGACCTTGTACGGCCCCTCGACCGGGACGCCGATGTAGGCGGCCTGCGTCGGGGTCAGCGTCGTCAGCACGACACCGAGGGCGTCGAGGTGCAGGCGAGCCACCTTCTCGTCGAGGTGCTTGGGCAGCACGTAGACCTGCTTCTCGTACTTTCCTTCGGTGTTGTTCACCCATAGTTCGAGCTGCGCCAGCACCTGGTTCGTGAACGAGTTGCTCATCACAAACGACGGGTGACCCGTCGCGTTTCCGAGGTTCATCAGACGACCCTCCGACAGCACCAGGATGCTGCGGCCGGACGGCATGCGCCACTCGTGCACCTGTGCCTTGATTTCGACACGCTCAGCACCGGCCAGGCTCTCAAGCCCCGCGATGTCGATCTCGTTATCGAAATGGCCCACGTTGGCGACGATCGCAAGATGCTTCATCCCCATCAGGTGCTCGACCGTGATGACGTTCTCGTTACCGGTGCTCGTGACGAAGATGTCGACCTCGGCGAGCGCCTTCTCGATCGTCGTCACCTGGAATCCGTCCATCGCCGCCTGCAGCGCGTTGATCGGGTCGATCTCGGAGACGATCACGCGGGCACCCTGGCCGCGCATGGCCTCGGCAGAGCCCTTGCCCACGTCGCCGTAGCCCGCGACGAAGACGACCTTGCCGCCGATGAGCACATCGGTGGCGCGGTTGATGCCGTCCGGGAGCGAGTGACGAATTCCGTACTTGTTATCGAACTTGCTCTTGGTGACCGAGTCGTTGACGTTGATCGCCGGAAACAGCAACTCCCCGTTCTTCGCGAACTCGTAGAGGCGATGCACACCGGTGGTGGTCTCCTCGGTGACGCCCTGGATCTCGGCGGCTATCTTCGTCCATCGCTCGCCCGACGCGTTCAGCGAACGACGCAGCACGTCGAGAATGACGCTGTACTCATGCGATGCGTCCGCCGGGGTGGCTGGCACGGCACCGGCGAGTTCGAATTCGCGACCCTTGTGCACAAGGAGGGTGGCGTCGCCGCCATCATCGAGGATCATGTTCGGGCCGACGGCGCCCGAGCCGTAAGCCGAGGAGTCGCTCCAGTCGAAGATCTGCTCGGTGCACCACCAGTATTCCTCGAGCGTCTCGCCCTTCCAGGCGAACACGGGAACCCCTGCAGGAGCATCCACGGTGCCGGTGGGGCCGACGACCGTCGCGGCGGCGGCGCCATCCTCCGTCGAGAAGATGTTGCACGACGCCCAGCGAACATCGGCACCGAGCGCTACGAGGGTCTCGATAAGCACGGCTGTTTGGGTGGTCATGTGGAGTGAACCGGCGATGCGAGCGCCCGTGAGGGGCTTCGATGCGCCGAACTCTCCACGAAGAGCCATCAGTCCGGGCATCTCGTGCTCGGCAAGACGGATCTGGTGGCGGCCGGCCTCAGCGAGAGAGAGGTCGGCGACCTTGAACGATAGTGCAGTGGATGTCACAGAAGTCATGCCTCCATTCTCGCAGGCCCGCGCGAGCTGCGCCTACGGGTTGCGCGACAAAGGCTCCATCGTCATGAGAGGAAACGCGGCATCCGGATCATCGAACCAAACGTTGAGTGATTCCACGGCCGCCAAAGTACCGCGCCAGTCCTCGATGGCGACCGACGGCACGCCCATCGCGAACACGGGGTAGTCGTTGCCGGTCGGGTCCAATCGGTCGCCGATGAACAGTAGCTGGTCGATGCCGACGCCGAGCTTCTCGGTGAGCCTCGCGATGCCGAAGGCCTTATCGATTCCCTTGCGCGTGATGTCGATGGATGTCGACCCGCCGCCCCGCACCTCGAGGTCGGGCAGCCTGGGCGAGACGTACCCCCACAGGGCGAGCTTCTTGGCACCATCCGGATCCCACGCGTGCTTCTCCGCGACCGGCGCCTGCTGGCCGAGAGCCGAGAATGTGATCTGGCTTCCGCGGTCTTCGATGAGGTCGCCCCACGGTCCCGGATGCCACAGCCCGAGCTCGCGGGCGCCCTCCTCCAGGGTGCCGATCGCTCGGGACTTCTCGTCGTCGCTCAGATCTTCGGCGTACTGCAGTGTCCATTTACCCTGCTGCCACCGGTAGTAGCGGGTTCCGCAGGTCGGCATGAGATGCAGTCGGGAGAGGGATTCGTCACTCGCCGAGAATCCGTCGAGGGCCTGCGATTCAAACTGCTCGAACCGTCCGCCGGAGATGATGGATACCGGCACGCGCTCGAGCAGGTCGGCGAGGGCACGAGTCATCGCGGGATCCATGCTCGATTTGGAGGGCGCGAGGGTGTCGTCCAGGTCGAACACGACGGCGCGGATGTCAGGTCTGGTACTCACGATGACCGAGGGTACCAGCCCATCTGCGGCCCCCGCCCAAGCAGGTCGCCGCCTAAAGCAGGTCGCTGCCTAAAGCAGGTCGCTGCCCATCACGACATGCCTGACAACCTGCCAGCCCTGCGGAACAGACATCCGATCGGCGTGCCGGTCGCAGAGGTCATAGCTGTGCGGCTCCGATGCGTAGCTGAGGGGACCCAGGACGGCCATCGAATCGGCGTAGTCGTAGGTGAGGGTGGCCGTGGCCTGCTGGCTACAGGCGACCTTGCTGCACGGGCGACCATTCATTTCTTCCTAAGGCTACGTCTGACCGCAGACAGCGGGGCACAGCCACGCCGATAGAATCGGGGCTGTGACCAGTCCGGGCGGTGCAGACCAGTCGAGGTCAGCACGGCCTGGATGGCGAGACCGGCACGGCCGTGGCATCCGCGGCCCGGTGACCGGCCCTCACCTACCGTTACTGCGCAACCGGGTCGACATGTTCGACATGACCGTGGCCTCGACCGCCGAGTACCTCAAAGACCTGTGGCCAGATGAGCTGGCCGATGTCGCCTTCGAGGTCGCCGCCATGCCGTCAGAGCTGGGCGAGACTCCCGCCGTCGACCGGTGGCGGGTCGAGCTGAAGAATCGCCGCGTCATCCTGTACCGGCTGCCGATCGAGAGACTCTCGCGGCTGCACAGCTATGACGAGATGCACAAGCGCATGATGGTAGAGAGCTGCGTGTTCCGGGCCGTGGCCGAACTGCTGGGCAAGGATCCGTGGGACCTGGCGCCAGACCGGTTCCGCCACCTGTAGTCGAGCTGCCCTACGGGTAGATCCTGATGGGGCTCGAGCCGACCCCCGGCGGGTGCACTGAGTAGCGGGCGAGCATCCCGTTGCCGGTAAGGCTCACGGCCGCGTGCACTGAATCGAACTCTCCCAGGCTGTAGCTCGTCCCCGCCACCAGCGCAACAGCGACCGAGCTTCCGGCGGCAACGACGACCGAGACGGCAGGCCCATCGAGTGGCGTCAGAGAGACGGTCGACTCTGCGATCGTGGGGTTGTAGACGTGCAACACGGGATTTGGCCCGACGGCCGCCGTGAACTGCGCCAGAGCACCGAGCTTCTGGGCGGAAGTGAACCACGCGAAGTCGGTAGCCGGGCCGGCCGCGGAGCTGGCCCTGACCGAAGCGACCGACGGAATCGGCGACTCCACGATGACCGTGTACGTGCCCGGTTCGAGTTCCTGGATCGGGACATCCGTCACGAGTCCCCCATCGAGGTCGTACGAGAACGATGCACCCGCTCCGGATCCGCTCTCAGGAACCACCCTGACCGTCACGGGAACCACCTCCTCACCAGGAGCGAACAGCCTCAGCACGGTAGCGAAGTCGTCGGGCACCTCGCTGGCGCTCGTTGAGCTGCGCACCGCGGCGATCGCGGTCTCGTCGCCGACCACCACCCCGGGGATGACGCTCATGGTCGACGGCGATCCCGACGATTCGACGATGTCGATGCCACCGGGATCGAGCCCCCGCAGCACCGATTGCTGCATGGTCGCCTGCACCTGTCCGCCCGTGCTCATGACGTGCACGACGGGCGAGACGAGGCCCGGCGCGAAACCAGCGAGCGACAACACGCGCTGCCCACTGGCCGGGACGATGATCCCGCTCGTGCCGGGAGCGGCGATGGCGCCGTTCTCGCCGAACAACTCGAGGTTGACCGTGGCCGAAACCTCGGTGGGGTTGGTGAGAGTCAGGAGCGTAGTGCGTCCCGTCGTCGTCGCACCACCGACGAGCCAGCTATCTCCACTCGCGATCCCGCAATCCGCTGCGGCCAGGCCGACGTAGTCACCGCTGTCGACCTGCTCAGACTGGGCGCCGCTGAGGAGGATGCGCTGGCTCGGGTCTGTCGCATCGGGTGGGGTGCTGATGATGGTCGGTGCCGCCGGGGTTCCACCGGTGCCTGCATCGGAGGCCGCGGCATCCACGGAATCGACCGATCCGGAGCTGCTGCCGGAGCGCACGGTGGCGCTGCCGAGACCGAATGCGGCGGTGGCATCCTGCCCGCTGTCACTGGCCAGCCTCAGGATGCCGCCCGGGCACACGAGCTGCTGCGCGGTCGCAACCGGGGTGATGAGCGTGCTGGGGGCGGTCGATTGCACGACCGGAAGCTGGAGGAAGACGGATGCCACGATCGTCAGGGCCGCAACGCCGACCCCAGCGAGCCCGACGGCCGCCCTGCCGCCGACGATCGCCAGGCCGCGCGCTGTGACAGGTCGTCGCGTCGAGCTCTGCAGCTCTTCCTGCTCGGGGAAGACCTCGTTTTTGACGAATTCTTCGCCACTGGGTTCCTCGGCCATGCCCGGCTCGTCGCTCACGCTGTCACCCCATCGGTGCTGACCGGGTCAGCAGTCGTGCCATCGATCCTGAAATCCACTCGCGCGGCCCTGACTCGCCTGCGTTTGGTGGTGGGGATCGCCAGCAGCAGCGTCAGACCGATGACCACGGCCTGGCCGATGATGACCCAGACACCAAGAGTGGTGTCGAGGGGGCCCGGGCCCACGGGCGCCGGGCCATCGGCGATGTTCCCGTAGTTCCAGAGGAAGCCGTTCGCCGTCGCTCCGATCGGTGTGAGACTGCGGTTGCCGTCGAGAGCATCGGCTACTCGTTGCCTGGTCCCCGCTGCACCGTCGTCTGTGACGTTGGGCAGGAGCACGAAGGCGATCTGCAGCGCGTCGAGCTCGCCAGCGATATCGAAGCCGCTGCGGGAGGCGAGGTTTCCCGCCAGGGTGGCGATCCGAGCATCCCTGGGACCGAGGCTGTCGTCCGTGGCAGCCAGTGTGCTCTGCTCATCGAGCGTCGTTCCCAGCCCGCGATGCACGGTGGTCGCTATTCCGCCGTTCGGCTGGGCGGTGATCTGAAGCGTGCCGAGCTCCGGCCTGTTCGCTGCTTCGGCCGAGGCGAATGCCGGCAGTAGCCGTCCGTTGCTTGCGGCGACAGCTATTGTTCCGGTAGCCGCGACGGTGACCATCGGAGCCGCGAGGGCCACCAGCGTGACGGCGGCAACCAGCGCGGGGGCGACTTCCGCCCTCCTGACCACGTCGAGGGTCACGACCATCGCCCCGGTGAGGCCGAACCAGTACAGGCTGAGCGCGGGGCCAGCCCAGATGGGTGTCGCTGTCGATCCGATGGTGGTCACCATGAGCTGTGAGACGGCAACGGCGGTACTGAAACCCATCAGCGCCATGACCAACGCAGGAACCGACCGCCGGAACCCGGGAACGAAGAGCGAGACCAGAGCCAGGATCGCCAGGGGAGCAAGAAGAGCCGCGACCACGATCGGGGCGATTCCGGGCGGCAGTCCGAACTGGGCGAGGAACAGGTCCCATCCCGCCAGTCCGTGAGAAGGCACGCCGAGCAGCAGGTGTAGCGGGGTGGGAACGACATCGCCCACCGGCAGCCCGGGTTCGGCGAAGATCGCGAGCCAGTTTCCGCGGGAGACCTGCTCAATGACCAGGGGAGCGAACAGGGCAGCCGCCGGAATCGGAATTCCGAGGATGCGCAGCAATCCGCGCGGGTTCACGACGGTCCAGGCCACCAGGCCCATCACGAGTGCGGGGGCCAGGATGGGCGCAGACGCCACTATGGCCGCGAACAGCAGGGCAGCGAGCGCAGACATCGACCAGTTGCGTGCCGCGTTCACGACCGCGAGCACAAGGGTAGGCAGCAGGATGTGGGCGATAACCGCACCGAGATGACCGCCCGTAAGGGAGGCGAGGAAAGGAGGCGCGACGGCCCAGGCTATGGCCGCGACGGCGGGCGGCCAAGCGCGCTGCGTCAGCCTCGCGGCGCAGAACCATGCGCTGAGCGCAGCGAGCGGAAGGGCAGCAAGGTACAGCAGCACGATGCTCAGCGACGGTGACCAGAAGGTGAGGGATCCCAGCACAGCGAGCACGATAGCGAACGGATCGGCGGCTCCCGTGAATCCGGATGCGATGTCGTGCCACCCGTAGCCGACGTGTGACCAGAGTTTGCTGACGGTCGTGCTGAGCGGCAGCAGCCCTCCCCCGGCCAGTGCTGGGGCATCCACGAATCGGCCGAAGGCCACGACACCGGCGATCGCGGCGAGCAGCACTACCCACGCGCCTCCGCCCACGAAGAAGCCAGGGCGATCACGGACAGTCATGTAGCCAGAGGCAGCAGCCGAATGTTCGCTCGAACGCCGCTCCCGCATGTCGGCCCAGGACAGCCGGAGCGCGTCGACGGCGGCCCAGCTCATCGTGCGATTGCGCCTGATGTTCGACCGGGCGGCCGGGATGCTCCCGTCGAAGGCGGCACGGAATGCCGCACCGAGTTCGCCGCCCACTGCGCCGGGGCGCTTGGCCACGAGGTGCCCCAGCGATCGCAGCACGGCGAGGGGCACGAGCGTGAGCCAATGCAGCGGCAGGGCGACTGTGGGTGACCAGGCGAGCCTGCGATGAAGCTGGGCGAAGCGGCGGATGCGGTTCTGCGCCCCCACCGAGACCGACTTCCTGCCGAACAGCTCCGGAGGGCCGGCGCTGGTGACCCTCGCAGCGGGAACACCGATGACTCGATGACCGGCAAGCCTGGCTCGCACGGCGAAGTCGAGCGCGGCATCAGCGCTCGGAAGTGCAGGGTCGAATCCACCGAGGGCGGCGAAGACCGTGCGACGCACGAGCATGCCACCGGCAGCCACTCCCAGGTGGTCCGAATGGATGTCGTGCTGCGCCTGGTCGAGTTCCCCGTCGACCAGTGAAACCGAGCGACCGTACGCCGTGAGGCTCTCGCCGAAACTCGCGATCACATCCGGTTCGTCGAGCCGCATGAGCTTCGGGCCGGCAATCGCCACCGACGGCGCCACCTCCACCGCTCCGAGCAGTGCAGCAAGCGCCGTGGGGTCAGGGGCGTTGTCGTGGCCGAGCAGCCACATCCACTCATTCTCAGATTCCGCGGGCGGCGAGACCTGCATGGCGTGAGTGACGGCGCCGCCGAATGACCGCCGGGCCGGGGTGGTGACGAGTCGGGTGGAGCCAGCCGCGGCCAGCAACGACGGTGAGGCGTCGGTCGAGCCCGCGTCGACGAAGACTGTCGAGTCGGGTCGCCGGGTCTGCGCCGCGAGCGCGGCAAGCGTTCTCGGAAGGTACCTGGCCCCGTTGAGGGCCACCAGCACCGCAATGACTCTCGGTTGCATAACGTGTAGAGACTAGGCGCGAGGAACGCCTGCGTTCGCCTGACTCGCTGCAAAGTCGAGAGTCCGTGCGGCGGCTATCGACGATCCGGGCTAGGCGCGCTTGCGCAGCTTTCGCCGTTCGCGCTCGGAGAGTCCGCCCCAGATGCCGAAACGTTCGTCATTCTCGAGTGCGTATTCGAGGCACTGGTTGCGCACCTCGCACGAGGTGCAGATCTTCTTCGCGTCGCGGGTCGATCCCCCCTTTTCGGGGAAGAATGCTTCAGGATCGGTCTGGGCACACAGCGAGTCGGTCTGCCAGGCGAGCTGGTTCTCGTCTTCGATGACGACGGTCTTGCGAACCCCTGGGACTCCGAGCCTGACGGGGTCTACGAACCAGTCGTCAGGGACTCCTGCGCGGTATCCGTTCTCCGTCATACTCTGATCTCCCCTCCGCAACGGCCCGGTCCACCGATTGCGTTAGGCATAATTACACCGTCGTAGTTAGGCCCACGTCAAGTCGGGGATGATAAATCCTTCAACCAGCTTCTGAGGGTTGTGCGGCCCGGCGTGTTGCGATCCACTGACTCTCCACCATTTCACGCAGGCTGTGACGCATCTTCCAGTCGAGATCGCGCGCGGCAAGATCGCCGGCGGCGACGATCCGCGCCGGGTCTCCCGGGCGACGTGCGCCGATCTCCGGGGTGAACGCGATGCCGGTGACCTCCGCGACAGTGCGCATGATGTCACCCACCGAGCTGCCGGAGCCGCTGCCGAGGTTATACGCGGGCTCGATGGTGACTCCCGCGTCGAGTCGCTGGGCGGCCGCGACGTGTGACGCTGCGAGGTCGGCGACGTGGATGTAGTCGCGCACATTCGTACCGTCTGGCGTCGGGTAGTCATTGCCGTTGATACGCGGCGTCCTGCCCTCGACCAGGGCCGCGAACACGAGCGGGAGGAGGTTGTGCGGGCTCGCGTCGTAGAGGTCTTCAGAGGCAGAGCCGACGACGTTGAAATACCGCAGCGAGGTGTGCCTGAGCCCCCGGGCGACGCCCTGGTCGGCCAGTAACCACTCACCGATCAGCTTCGATTCGCCATAGGGCGACTGCGGCGACTTCGGCGTCTCTTCCGTCACGAGTTCGGCGGGCGGCGTCCCGTAGACCGCGGCGCTCGACGAGAAGACCATGCGATCTACCCCGCACGACTCCATGGCGGCGAGCAGGGTCGCGGTCGCCGTGACGTTCTGCTGGTAGGTGTGCAGCGGCCGCGTGACCGACACGCCCGCATATTTGTACCCGGCGACATGGATTACCCCGGTGACCTTATGAAACTGCATGACACGCTGGAGGTTCTCACCGTCGAGAATCGTTGCCCGTACGAAAGGCACACCATCCGGAACAAACGACTCGAAGCCCGTCGAGAGGTCGTCGATCACGACCATGGGCAGGCCCGCCTGCGCGAGTGCTCGCGCGACGTGCGATCCGATATATCCAGCCCCACCCGTCACAAGCCATGTCATAGCGACAACGATAGCGGTGGCAGTTGCGCGGGAATGCCGACCGATGGGCTACGGCACGAGGTGCCCACTGGCACGGAACAGCTCGTACCATTCGGATCGCGTGAGCGGGAGGTCGGAGCCCTGTGCAGCACCGCTAACCCGTTCCGGCGTCGTGGTTCCGAGGACGACCTGCATGTTTGCCGGATGGCGGGTGATCCACGCGGTAGCGATGGCGATAGCCGGAACGTCGTACGCCCCGGCAAGCCTGTCGATCACCTGGTTGAGTTCTACGTGATCAGGCGATCCTAGGAACACCCCGTTGAAGAAGCCGGCCTGGAAGGGCGACCAGGCCTGGATCGTGATGTCGTTCAACCGGCAGTAGTCGACGATGCCTCCCCCGTCGAGCGTGAGCGATTGGTCCTGCCCGCTCATGTTTGCGGCCACGCCCTGGGCGACGATCGGCGAGTGTGTAATGGAGAGCTGCAACTGGTTGGCCACGATGGGCTGCTTCACATATTTCTTCAGAAGGTCGATCTGCCGCGGTGTGTGGTTCGAGACACCGAACGCGCGCACCTTGCCCGCGGATTCCAGCTCGTCGAACGCCCGGGCGACCTCCTCGGGCTCGACGAGCGCGTCGGGCCGGTGCAGCAGCAGGATGTCGATGAAGTCCGTCTCGAGCGCGTCGAGAGAACCGTTCACCGACTCGATGATGCGTTCGTAGGAGAAGTCGAAGTACGGACCTTCCGGCACGATCCCGCACTTGGTCTGAATGGTCAATTCGGCACGTTGCGACGACGTCAGCTGCATGGCTTCCGCGAACCGCCGCTCGCAACCGTGCATTTCGTTGCCGTAGACGTCAGCGTGGTCGATGAAGTCGATGCCGGCGTCTCGCGCCGTTTTCACGAGGTCGCGAACCTCGTCGTCGCTCTTGTCGGCGATACGCATGAGCCCCAGTACGACATTGGGTGCCGAAATTCCGGTCCCGGCCAGTTCTATCGTCTTCATGCTCACTCCTCGTCATCATGGTCGCCGATGCCGACGACTTCTCCTTCGAAACTACCGTCCGATCCCACCACGAAGTGCGAGGCTGGCAGGAAGTCGACGGGTTGCCGGATCCTGTCGATGATGGCAGAGTTGCGACGTCCATTGAATTTCCGCCAGGGAGCGTCATGCTGCGCAAGATCGTCCTGCTCGCCCTCCCCGGCGTCGCACCCTTCGAGTTCGGCGTCATCTGCGAAGTGTTCGGTGTCGACCGCAGCGATTCCGGCGGCCCCAGGTTCGACTTCACGATCGCGACGGCCGATCCGGGTCCCGTCCGCACGAGCCTCGGCTACGACATGATCATTGATGCTGGGCTGGATGCCGCGTCCGATGCCGACCTCATTGCCGTCCCCGTGCATGCCATCGACCACGTCGACGAGCGCTACCTGGAGGTGATCCGCGCGGCGGAGGCCAGGGGGGCGTGGGTGCTCAGTGTGGCCAGCGGCGCGTTCGCGCTGGCCCATGCGGGCATCCTGGACGGACGCAGGGCGACGACCCACTGGATGCACGCCGCGGCCCTGGCAACCCGGTTCCCGCTCGTCGACGTCGACCCCGACGTGCTCTTCGTGGAGGATCGTCGCGTGGTAACCAGCGCTGGAACGGCAGCCGGGATCGACGCCGCGCTGCATATCGTGCGCCGCGAGCTCGGTGCGGCTGCCGCCAATGTCATCGCCCGGCGCATGGTCGTGCCGCCGCAACGCGATGGTGGCCAGTCGCAATACATCGAGTCACCCGTGAAGGCCGAATGTGCAGACTCTTTCGCCGCAGTTGCAGAATGGATGCTCGAAAACCTGTCAGCAAGCCTGACTGTCGACCAGCTCGCGAGACAGGCGCTCATGTCGAGCAGGACGTTCGCCCGGCGCTTCCGGGCAGACATGGGAACGACGCCGGCGGCCTGGCTCAACCGGCAGCGACTCATCCGGGCCCAGCAACAGCTGGAGCAGACCGACGACAGCCTCGAACTGATCGCCCAGGCGACGGGTTTCGGCACGGCCTCCGTGATGCGCCACCACTTCGTGAAGGTGCTGCAGGTGTCACCCCTGGCCTACCGACGCGCGTTCGGGCTGGGCCTCGCGTCGTAGCGCGCCGCCGCGTCCGTACTGACAGTATGAGCACATGAGTGCACCAGACGATGGCGATTCTCTCGTTCCCCCCACTGCGGAAAAAAGCTACGCAGAGCGGCTCAGTCGGCTTTCGGGCGCGCGCTGGAAGCAGGTTCTCCACGTTCAGGCACCGTTCAGGGCGCACATCCGGCATCTGCGCCTCGGTCGCACTCTCGACGTGGGGTGCGGCACCGGCCGCAACCTGCAGTACCTCGACGAAAACTCGGTGGGAGTGGATCACAACCCGTTCTCCGTGCAAACCGCTCGAGATGCCGGGCTCACCGCGTACACCAGCGACGAGTTCTTCGGCTCTGGAGTGGCGGCTCCCGCATCCTTCGATTCCGTGCTCTCCGCTCATGTCGTTGAGCACCTCGAACCACAGGATGCCGCGGAGATCTTCGCGTCATACCTGCCGTACGTTCGCCCTGGCGGCACGGTCGTGTTCATCACCCCGCAGGAGCGTGGCTTCGCTTCAGACAGCACCCACGTCGCTTTCAGTGACCACGCCGCCCTCGAGCGGTTGGGGGCCTCGTTGGGGCTCAAGCCCGAGAAGCACTACTCGTTCCCCTTCCCACGTTTCACCGGAAAGTTCTTCACCTACAACGAATTCGTGCAGGTCTTCAAGGTCTGATGGTCCAGCGCCGGTTCTCCGGGGTCGAGGAGCGCTTGATGCACTGGGCGAACCGGTCGATGGCCAGCGGGTGGCCGGTCGACCGTCATTCAGAAAAGCTGCGTGACGATGAAGCTCAGAACCGCGAGCAGGACAAACGAGAACAATGAGCCGTGAAACACAAGGGCGAAAGCCGTGATGATCGGCTCGCGCACCAGGCAGAGGCGAATGTAATCGTGCCAGGCAAAGAGAACACCCGCATCCACAGCATCTTCCCGTGCACTCCATAGCGGTGCCGATGGCGAACATCGGAGGGTACTGCAGCGCAGCAATGCTCGCTCCGCATCTGATGATGCTCAGCCGGATGGCGACAATGACCTGCTTTATGAACGGCGCCTACAGCACGACGAACAGGTAGGCCGCCAGCAATTGGGAGAACAGCACCTGCCCATCGACGACCACGACGGAGGTGTCGTTCCGGGCCATTCGGCTGCCAGGCCAGACCCTCTCAACACCGGTCGCAGGGGTATCCGGCCGGATGGAGGGTGATCTAGTCGCTCATGCCGGGGTGCACGTGCGCGGTACGAGCAGTTAATCGGGCGCGCCGAGTAGCACCGCCCCGAACGCCTGTACACCCGATCGCCAGGGCCTCCTGGGAATGCACACACCCCGTCGAAGGTGCTCAACAAAGCCGATCGAGCGAGCACGATCCGCCACAGAATGAAGAAGAGGAAGACAGCTTCGCCGCGGGTGCGGATGATCTGCCGGGGGCTGTGCAGGATGATGCGTTCAGGAGTGAAGACCTGCGCACTCGCCCCGAGCTAACCCTCCGCGGGTCCTTGGCTCGACGAAGAGGGTGCGGTGGACCAGCACCGGTCCTGCCACGAGACGTCGGATTTCGTCGATCACGCACACGCATATAAGCGACGGCATGTTTCCTGTTGCGGTCATGAGGTTGCGATAAAGAGTGCGCCGGTCCCCCGAATGTCGAGGGATGCCTCATCCGAGACATACACGGCTCCGCCGCGATTCAGGGTGAACGTAGATTCCGCTCCGGTGAGCGTGAATTCACCGTCGAGGCACAGCGCGATGGCGGATCCGTCGAGCTCGGTGACAGAGTCCGTCACGACCACATGCAACGCGAACTCGGCGCCGACGGGCCTGAAAACCTCAACCCCGGTTGCTGGATGGTGCGGCTGGATGTACGGCACCGCCAGCGGGGTGAATTCCAGCACCCTGAGCAGTTCGGGCACATCGATGTATTTCGGGGTCAATCCACCGCGCAACACATTGTCAGACGCCGCCATGAGCTCGATGCCCACACCGGAGAGGTAGGCATGGATGTTACCGGCTGGAAGGAACAACGCCTCACCTCGGGCAAGGGTCACCCGGTTGAGCATGAGCGAGATCACAATGC
The DNA here is from genome assembly GCF_014645015.1 of Salinibacterium xinjiangense. GTDB lineage: Bacteria > Actinomycetota > Actinomycetes > Actinomycetales > Microbacteriaceae > Rhodoglobus > Rhodoglobus xinjiangensis. The sequence goes on along the minus strand of NZ_BMLC01000002.1, from coordinate 117,424 downwards.
CCGGATCGCCCGGATAATTCTCGGCCAGCAGCTTCACCGTTGCGAGCTCAGGGGTCGAACGATCCTCCGCCGCACTCACCGCGGCCACCAGCGCGTCGACGCCCTCACCTCGGGTGAGGAGCCACTCGAACACCGAGCGCAGCGAATCATCGCCGTGGAGGTGGTCGAGCAGGGGCGCTGCCTCAGGCAGCCCCGACTCGATGATCGCGCGGATATCACTCGCCGACCTGAAGCCGCAGAGCGCGTCGAATTTGTCACTGAGGGCGTAGATGAGCTCGGGCTTGTGAAACGCGTCTTTATAGTTGCGGTGCGGTGCATCGAGAGGGATGCCCAGCGCGTTCTCCCGAGCGAATCCCTCAGCGGCCTGAGCCATGGTCGGGTGGGCCTGCAGCGACAGGGGCGAGCCTGCAGCGAGCACCTTCAACAGGAACGGCAGCCGCCCGTCGACGACATCCAGCAGCGTGTCAGTCGAACCCACAACCCGGCTCGGCGAGCCCGCGTGCGCACCCAGCCACAACTCTGCCTCGGGAGCGCCGGATGCCTCGGTTCCCAGCAGTCTTGAGATGGCTCCGTCTGAGCCCCACGCGTAGTCACGTGGGGTATTGGTGATGCCTACAAACATGGGGTCGACTCCTGTGTACGTGTTGGACCAAATAGCCAACGGACGAGGGAACCTTCACCATGCGGCCGTAGTCTTTCTGAGGATTTCGACTAAGCAATGGAGTGGATTTATGTCATTCGAGACAATCGGCGCAGATTTCTATGGCTTCGAGAACAAACTTACCGACCAGGAGAAAGACCTGATCGTCAGGCTGCGGGCGTTCCTCGATGAGAACGTACGGCCTTTCGCCAATGACCTCTGGGCTCGGGCCGAGTTCTTCGACCGCGACGTCGTCGTCCGAGGCCTCGCCGATCTCGGCCTCTTCGGCCAGCCGTGGGAGGAAACACAGCAGTTTCCCAACAGCGCCGTCTTCCGTGGCTGGGTGGCTCTCGAACTCGCTCGCGTCGACGCCAGCGTCGCGACGCTCGTCGGCATGCAGAACGGACTCGTCATGGGTTCCATCGCCGAGGCTGGTTCCCCGGAGCAGCGCGCGCAATGGCTGCCGAAGTTCGCGAGCGGCGAGCTACTCGGCGCGTTCGGTCTCACTGAGCCGCTGTCTGGATCGGACACCGCGCAGGGCCTGCAGACGGTCGCGAAGCGCGACGGCGACAACTGGGTGATCAACGGCGCCAAGCGCTGGATCGGCAACGGCTCGATCAGTGACGTGACCATCATCTGGGCTCGCGACGCCGACGACAACCAGGTCAAGGGTTTCATCGTGCCGACCTCGACCCCCGGATACTCGGCGACGCGCATCGAGAACAAGCAGGCGCTGCGCATCGTGCAGAATGCCGACATCGTTCTTGAGAACGTCGTAGTGCCGGAGGCGAACCGGCTGCAGAAGTCGCAGTCATTCCGGGAGACGGCAGCTGTACTGCGACTGACGCGGGCCGAGGTGGCCTGGGCCGCGGTGGGCAACTCGATCGGCGCATACGAGGCAGCGGTGAAGTATGCCGGCGAGCGCATCCAGTTCGGCAAGCCGATCGGCAGCCACCAGCTGGTTCAGGAGTTGCTCGCGAAGAGCCTCGGTAACATCACCGCATCCATCGGACTCGTCACTCGCGTGTCGGAGATGCTCGACGAGGGCGTGCAGAAAGACGAGCACTCAGCACTCGCGAAGGAATTCACGACCAGTCGCATGCGCGAGACCGTCGCCTGGTGCCGCGAACTCATGGGCGGCAATGGCATTGTGCTCGACTACGGCGTGATGCGCTTCTTCGCCGATGCCGAGGCTATCTATTCATACGAGGGCACGCGCGAGATGAACACGCTCATCGTCGGCAGGGCCATCACGGGTAAGGCCGCATTCGTCTAAATATCGACTGCCGTCGCCTGCCGTATCCTGGGGCGGCGGCGGCACAGCACCTTCGTCGTTTACCCTTGCGGAATGCGAATGATCGAGCTCCAGCCGGCGCGCACCGCGTTTCTGGTGCTCACCGTCGCCACGCTGATGGCGGGAGATGCCTGGCGATACGTCATCGGTTGGACGGGCTTCTCGATCCTCGCGGGTCTGCTCGCGGTCATCTCCATCCTGATGCTCGTCGCCCTGCGCGATGAATGGAAGATCAGCCTGCTCCCGTATCCGCTCATCGCGTTCCTCCTGCTGACCGTGCTGTCGCTTGTGTGGTCGTTCTACCCGGGCGCCACTGCGCTCGGAATCGCCGCGACCTGGTGCACGGTGATCGGTGGCATCGCGGTCGCCGTGACGTTCAGCTGGGCAGAGATCCTGCGCGGATTCAGTCTTGCGCTGAGGATCGTGCTCGGGCTGTCGATCGTGTTCGAGTTCGTTGTCGCAGCCTTCATCCGTCGTCCGGTGCTTCCTCCCGTGCCGCAGCCCGGCATCGACTACGCGAACCTGCCAGATCCAATACCACTGATGCTGTACTGGTCGCGCAACGAGCTGTTCCAGGTGTTCGACGACGGAAAGATCCAGGGCATCGTCGGAAACTCGACGCTGCTCTCGTTTGTGGCGCTGGTCGGGATCATCGTTTTCAGCATCCAGCTCGCGGGCGGTCTCGTGCGAAAGAGTTGGGGCCTGTCGTGGCTCGCGGTCGCCGTCGTCAACCTCGCCTTCAGCCGGTCTGCCACGAACGTCCTCGGGCTGGTCGCGGTTACCGCCGTGGTTCTCGCCGTGCTGATGGTTCGGCGGGCGACAACCCCGCGGGCGGTCATCGCTACCTACGCCGGACTCGTCGCCGTAGCAGCGGCGGGCATCGTCGGCGCCCTCATCTTTCGCGCTCCGCTGCTCGCTCTGCTGGGTAAGAGTTCTGACCTCACCAACCGCACCGAGATCTGGCACGATGTGAGCGAGCTCGCACAGCAACGTCCTGCTGTGGGCTGGGGCTGGGTCAGCTACTGGGCACCGTGGGCGAAGCCGTTCGACACCCTCGCCGAAAATAACGGCATCAGGCAACTACACGCCCACAATGCATGGATCGATGTCTGGTTTCAACTCGGGATCATCGGGCTGGTCATCTTTGTTTCGCTCGTCGTCTCGACGCTGTCCCGCACGTGGCTTCATGCCGTCGACAGGCCTCGACTCTCCCGGAACACCTTCGGGCCCTACACGCCAGCCAGCCTGTTGCCGCTGCTCATACTCGTCGCCCTCATCGTGCAAAGCTTTGCTGAAAGCCGCCTCCTCGTCGAGTTCGGTCTCTTTGCGCTGGCGCTGCTCGCCGTGAAGACCAAGTGGCCGGACCGGGAGCCGCGGTGACAGAGCCGAACCCCCGGTTCGTTGCCCTCGACGTGGCAACGGAAGTGTTGAGTTCGCCCAGATTCATCACAGCCCTCACGACGTCGATCGTGGGCGTCTCCGTGCTGTGCTTCATGCTGCGCAGCCTCATCGGATGGCCCGGACTTCTCGCGATCCTCTCGCTTCAGGTGGTCCTGGCGGGCGGTTCGATGGTGGTGCGTCGTGGCTCGATTGAATGGCACGGCATCCTCCCTGTCTCGCTCATCGTGTTCATCACCTGGGCCAGCCTGTCGATCTTCTGGAGCAGCTTCAAATGGGCCACCCTTGCAGGTCTGGCCTACCTGCTGTGCTTCACGGTGTTCGGCATCTACACGGCGCTGCTTCGGGATACGATCCAGGTCGTCCGGGCGTTCGGGGATGTGTTCAGGCTTGTACTCGCGGGATCAGTGTCGATCGAGATCTTCGCCGGAGTGCTCATCGACAGTCCCATCCCGTTTCTCGAAATCTTGGGCAAGCTCAACGAGTTCGGTCCGATCCAGGGCTTCTCTGGTGCGCGCAACCAACTCGGGATCCTCGCGGTGCTCGCGCTCGTGACCTTCGCCATCGAATTCAGGACGAAGTCGGTCACCCGTGGAGTCGCTATCGGCTCAGCCGTGCTCGCCGCTCTGGTGCTCCTGCTCACGAGATCGCCCCTGGCCACCGGGTCACTCGTGATCGTCATCGTGGCTGCCGCCGCTCTGTACGGATTGAGGCGGGCTGAGCCGGAGCGGCGGCGATTCCTCCAGCTGGGGCTCCTCCTCACCGCGGTCGTGATCTCTTCGGCGGTGTGGGCAGCTCGCAGCCCCATCGTGCAGGTCTTCAATGCGACCGGGGAACTGTCGTACAGGCTTGCCATCTGGCGCCGCGCCTGGGATCTCATCGCACTCAACCCCATCGAGGGTTGGGGATGGATCGGACCCTGGCGAAGCAACCTGTCTCCCTTCCTCTTCTTCAACGGTCTCAACTCACGCACTCCGACAACCGCGTCGAACGCCTTCGTGGACGTCTGGCTCCAACTGGGCCTCGCAGGGCTCATGATCTTCGTCGGCCTCGTGGGGCTGGCTTTCGTCCGGTCATGGCTACTCGCATCGAGCCAACGGAGCGTCGTCTTCACCTGGCCGGCGCTCATCCTGGTCGTACTGGTGGCCACGGCGCTTGCAGAGAGCTCGATGCTGTTCGAATTCGGCTGGCTCACGTTCGTGACGTGCACTGTCAAGGCCGCGCATCATCTCAGTTGGCGGAAGGCACTGAAGGGCCTGCGGGACGCCGGCCTGACCAAGCCGGAAGACCAAAAATGAGCTCGACGACTTCAGTTCGTGCTATCTGCCCCAAGAAGCCCGAGATCGGCCATGACCATCCGACGGACTAGGTCATCGAACCCCACTTGCGGCACCCAGCCAAGAACGGACCTCGCGCGCGAGCTGTCCGCAAGTTGTCGTGGGGGATCCGCCGGGCGCGCGAACGTCGGGTCGAGAACCACGTAGTCCTGCCATGCATCTATTCCGGCTGCGGTGAATGCCGAGGCCACGAAGTCCGCGACAGTGTGTTCGACACCCGATCCGATGACGAAGTCTCCGGCCACTGAGTGGCGGGCAGCCAGTTGCATGGCCCGCACATAATCCGGCGCCCATCCCCAGTCTCTCGAGACGTCGAGCGTCCCCAGAGAAAGAGAGTCCTGCAGTCCCAGTGAGATCCTGGCAGCGGCCAGTGTGATCTTCCGTGTGACGAAGGTGGGCGGCCTCAACGGCGACTCATGGTTGTACAGGATGCACGACGAGGCGTGCAGTCCGCGGCTTCGAAACGCGCCCACGATGAAATGCCCGAACGACTTGGCCGCCCCGTACGGCGACACCGGAGAGATGGTTGTGGATTCGTTCTGGGGAACCTGGGCGGCTGCACCGAAGATCTCAGCGCTCGAAGCCTGGACGAAGCGCACCGGCCTGCCTGTGCGTTCCTGCAACTCCCAGCAGCCCTGCGCCATGATGGCCACGGCGGTGCCCGTAGAGGCGGCCGTTCCCACGGGGTCTGCCCAGGACGCTGCCACTGACGTCTGCCCAGCGAGGTTGTAGACCTCATCGGGCTTCACCTTCGCGATTAGCTGAGCAAGCAGCGCTGAGTCCGTCACATCGCCCTCGTGGCCCACGACCCCGGGTGAGCGATCGCCCAGGGTGGCATCGCCCGGTTTGACTAGCCCGTGGACCTCGAAACCCTGTTCAAGCAGATCCCGTGCGAGGTAGGTCCCATCCTGTCCCGTAACCCCCGTGATCAACGCAACTGGCATCGATTAGCCGTGTTTCTTCAGCTCGGCGAGATCGGAGTCGACCATCATCGTCACGAGTTCCTCAAAGCCCACTGTGGGTTTCCATCCCAGCACCTCGCGGGCTTTGGATGGATCACCCACGAGCAGGTCTACCTCGGCTGGCCTCATGAATTGGGGATCCTGCACCACATATGATTCCCAGTCATCGATGCCGACGTGCGCAAAGGCGACAGTGAGAAGTTCACGGATCGTGTGCGTCTCTCCGGTGGAGATCACATAGTCGTCAGCTGTGTCCTGCTGGAGCATGAGCCACATCGCTTCAACGTAGTCACCCGCGAAACCCCAGTCCCGGCTTGCATCGAGATTTCCCATCACGATCTTGTCCTGCACGCCTGCGGCAATTTTCGCAACCGCCTGGGAGACCTTCCGAGTCACGAATTCAGGCCCTCGGCGCGGTGATTCGTGATTGAAGAGCAACCCCGACGACGCGTGCATGCCGTAGGACTCGCGGTAGTTGATGGTCATGTAGTGGGCGAAAACCTTCGCCACCCCGTAGGGCGAGCGCGGCCAGAGAAGAGTGTCTTCTCGCTGAGGCACTGCCTGCACCTTGCCGAACATCTCAGAGCTCGAAGCCTGATAGAAGCGAATTCGCGCCAGGTCATCGCCAGAGTGCAACCGCGTTGCTTCGAGGATGTTGAGCGCCCCCTTGCCTGTGACGTCGGTCGTCAGAGCGGCGTTCTCCCACGAATACGCGACAAAGGAGATGGCGCCCAGATTGTAGATTTCGTCGGGTTGCGCGACATCCAGCGCTCTCAGCAGGCTGGAGAGATCGGTGAGGTCGCCGAACAGCAATTTGGCACCGGGAAGCACGGATCGCACCATCTCGAGCTTCGGGTTGTTCTGGCCGCGAACCAACCCGAAAACCTCGTATCCCTTAGAGAGAAGCAACTCGCCGAGGTACATTCCATCCTGGCCGGTGATTCCGGTTATGAGAGCCCTTTTCATACAGGAAATCGCCTCTTTCGCTTTCGGTCGGTGCTGCCAAGAACTCTATCCGTTGGCTCGTCGGGTTCGCTTGCGGGTATGCTCCAGCGGTGGCGATTGACATTATGATGCCCTTTTACGGCGATGTGGCGCAGTTCATCCTCGCCGTCGACAGCGTGCGAAGCCAGCGCGGCGAGTGGCGTCTCGTCATCCTCGACGACGTCTACCCTGACGCGGAACCGCGCCGCTACGTCGAAGCGCTGGCCGACCCGCGAATCGTGTACGTCGTGAACGAACGAAATCTTGGAATCTCGGGCAACTTCCAGCGAAGCATCGAATTGGCCGAGGCCGAATTCACGGTCATCATGGGGTGCGACGACATCATGCTTTCCGGCTACGTGATTCGCATGACGGCGCTGATCTCACAGTTTCCCGATGCCGCATACTTCCAGCCCGGCGTTGCGACCATTGACGATAACGGCATCAGGTCCTCTCCGTTGGGGGACAGGGTCAAGTCCCTGTTTCGACCAAAAGGAAAGCATCCCGCGCGGTTGTCCGGCGAAAAGCTGGCCGCGAGCCTGCTTCAGGGAAACTGGACATACTTCCCCTCACTCTGTTGGCGCACAGACGTGTTGGCCGCCCACGGGTTCCGTGAAGAGTTCCGCATCGTCCTCGACCTCGCTCTCCAGCTGTCGATCATCGAGGACGGTGGAGTTCTCGTTCTCGACGACACTGTCGTGTTCGAATACCGACGCCATTCCGCGAGCGCGTCATCGTGGGCCGGAAGCGGAAGTGGACGATTCAAGGAGGAGAAGGAGTTGTTCCGCCAAACCGCGGAGACGATGCGGTCGAAAGGATGGAACAAGGCGTCGCGCGCTGCCCGCGTGCACCTCACCTCGCGGCTCAATGCCCTCACCCAACTTCCCGGAGCTATAGTCGGGCGCGAGTCAGAAGCGGTGAAGTCCCTCTCCAGCCACGCCTTTTCGCGTGGCTGAGAGACTTCTCTTTTCCGCTTGCTGAGCGCAGGTTAGAATTCCGTCATGGTTGTCACATTTGAGCGCACGCTGATCGTGATGCCGGCGTTCAACGAAGAGGCGTCAGTCGCCGATGTGGTTACCGAAGTGTTCGCCGCCCTGCCCGGCGTCGGGTGCCTCGTCGTCGATGATGGTTCGACAGACGCGACCGTGGCTGAGGCCACCGCCGCTGGAGCGATCGTGGCCAGGCTCCCGTTCAACCTGGGAGTAGGTGGAGCGATGCGGCTCGGCTTCCGCTACGCCATGGATCACGGTTTCGACAATGTCGTCCAGATCGATTCGGATGGCCAGCACGACCCCGGTAATGTCCCAGCGCTGCTGGAGGGTCTCGCCTCGGCAGACCTCGTGATCGGGGCTCGGTTCGCCGGACAGGGCGACTATGAGGTGCGCGGCCCTCGACGATGGGCCATGAGGGTGCTTGCCGTCATCCTCAGTCGCACGACCGGCACGAAACTGACCGACACGACCTCCGGCCTCAAGGCAAGCGGGCCTCGCGCGGTCAGGTTGTTCTCGGTCACCTATCCGGCAGAGTATCTGGGCGACACGATCGAGGCTCTGGTCATCGGAGCAAGGGCCGGGCTCGTCATCCGTCAACTCCCGGCGTCGATGCGACCCCGGGCGGGCGGCACTCCCTCGCACAATCCATTCAAGGCGGCCCTCTACCTCGGTCGCGCGATCCTTGCCCTGGGCTTCGCGCTCGTGAGGCCGACGACGGTTGAGGAAGGTGGTCACCCGTGAGTCCCATCACCTACATATTCGGTATCGCCGCAGCGCTGGGCATCCTTCTCGTCGTCGTGGAGATGCTGCGCCGCGGACGGTTGCGCGAACGTCACGCCATCTGGTGGATCGTTGCCGGGGTACTCGCCCTCGTCATCGGAGTGTTCCCCACGGTGCTCGACTGGGCTGCCGGGCTGCTGGGAATCACCCTGCCCACCAACCTCGTCTTCTTCGTCAGTATCGCCGTGCTCTTCCTGGTGTGCATCCAGAACAGCGCGGAGCTCACGAAGCTCGAGAACAAGACCAGGACTTTGGCGGAGGAGGTCACTCTCCTGTCTCTGCGCCTCGACCAGCTCGAACCAAAGCCACACAGTGGACCGCTAGCCCCACCAGCGGAGCAACGCTCAGTGATATGAGCGCCCGGGTCTCGATATCAGCTGGCAGCAGTAGCAATGCCACTGCTACGCACGCGGCTACGAGCCAGCCTGCCGAATAGAAGTTATGGCCGCCTCGAGCGAGCACAGCCGTGCCGCTCAGCGCCAGCCAGGCCGTGGGTATGGACGATGCCACCATCAGTCCGACGAATCCTGGATCGACCCTGAACAGGTCACCAGCTATCCACACGATGAGATCGGCGCCGACCCACCAGGCGATCAGCGATCCGACTATGCCGACGCCGGCGACGCCACCCATGATCAGCAGCAGCGATCGAGCGATGTGGCGCTTCGCGTCACGGAAGTGCACGATCAGGTAGCTCTGAAACGCGATCGTCGAAACGACGAGGGGCGCTCGAGTCAGCGTCAGTGCGAATACAACCGCGCTTAGCATCCTGCCCTGAACTGTCGGACTCGTCACCCCGAGCAGCAACGGGAACCCGCTGACCAGAATTGCTGTCGCTCCGGACGCCACGACCGTCCTCAGCACGTTGGCGATGGCCGCGCCGTACCCGACATCAAGCTCGCCGCCGGTGAGCACCGATCCTTTGGTGATGCCGAGTACGACCACGACTACGAGGCCGATCGGGATCACCGTGAGCCAGGCGATACCCGTCACGCGCAGCCCGAGGGCGAGCCCGATGGCCACGAACAACAACCTGAGTGCTACATCGAGCACGATAGCCAGCGCCAGCGGTCGCCAGGAGCGCAGCCCGTACATGGTACCGGTGACGCTTGCCAGGAGCACCGAAAGTCCGGCTCCGACCGCGAGGGGCACGACGAGCACGTATCCAAGCTCACCGAATACGGCGTTCCCCCACGCGACTCCCGTCAGCAGAAGCAGTACCACTACGGCCACCGACACCCCTGCGGCGAAGATCACGATGTTTGCGCGGCCCGGAGCGCTCGTCGCCCTTCTCGGCATCGTGGCCCGTGTGACCTCCTGCTGCACTCCGGCGAGGGCTCCGATGACCAGGAAGAGGGCCGACCAGAATACGGCGAAGACCGCATACGAGTCAGCAAGCCCCCGCGCGGCGATGGCCTGGATGGCGTATGCGCAGATTCCTGCTGTCGCCGTGGCGCCGGCGATAAGTCTGAATCCGCCCGGGCCAGAATTCTCCGGCTCAGTGGACGACAACATTCACCCCCAGCCCAGGGCACGCCGCGTCGACTTCGGCGCGAAGCGGCGGGGACTTCGTCAGCACCATCAACCTGGTCGGCAACAGCCTCGCCAGGTCGCAGAGCTGGTATGCATCGGATCCGTCGAGGTAATACGCATAGGGCCTGATGGGATCCTTGCTGTCAGTGGCGTGCTGCTGGATGAGCCAGCTGTTCACGAACTGGTCATCCGATCGGTCGTCTGAATAACGGGCAAGGACCGTCACGTTTTCCGGGTTTGAGCGGGCGAACAGCGTGGCCACCACATCGCTGCTGATGTTGGATGACCCGCTGATCAAAGACAGCGGCAAATCCCTGCTCTCTTCAGTCAGTTCGGGCCAATGGAGTAAACCAAGGATGACGAGGGCTGTGGCAGCCGCTACCCCCGGCTTTCTGAGCGCTCCCCATGCCCCGGCTCTCTTCGCCGACCCGGACATCCATGACAGCATCGTGACCGCGAGCACGATGATCATGAGCATCGCGAGGATCCAGGAGTACTTGATGGGGTAGTAGCCCCAGACCTGGTCCAGACCCAGCCGTTGTGCGACGAGATAAGAAAGCCCGACGCCCCCCGCAAGAACGACTATTCCCAGGCCCACCGCGTTGGACCACATGCGTCCCCTCCACGCCGTCAAAAGCAGCACGATGAGGGTGACGGTCATCACGAGTATGTAGTTCGCGGGAGCGAAAAGGAAGATTCCCCCGTCAGCAGAGAGTGCATCACCCTCCCTGAGTAGGTCTGGAATGGTCACAGCCACTGCGTACGCGGGCACAGCGAGAATCGCCGCGAGAACTGCTAGCAACCTCGATCCCCTCAGCCCCAGCACCCACCGGGGGCCGGCCCGCACGACAACACCCAGAGCGAGCGCCAGCGGCACTATCGCCAGTGGCGCCCACGCCGATAGCAGCGCGAGGGTGCTCAAAGACAGTGCGATGGTCGCGGCGAGCGGCGAGCGGCGAGCGTGGGTCCACGCGATCCATGAACAGAGAAGCACAATCAGGGAGATTGTCACGTTATAGAAGCCGAACTGGAACGCGTACCCGATGACGAAGCTGGAAAGCGGGATACAGGCGACGGCGAAACTCGCCACCCCACGGGCAAGCGGACGAAGCATATGCAGCCCGGCCCGAGCAATCAGCCCCGCCAATACGCTCGACACGAGGATGAGCAACAGCCAGAGTTGCGCCTCTCGAGTTACGTCGTGAAGCAGAGCGTCGCCGGCAGCTACACTCCCTCGACCGGTGGATACCGCGACAGCCAAAAGCAGGGCGGTGAGCGGCGAGGAATTGGGGCGCGCAACACTGAGCCCACCGTCGTCCGCGACGAACCGCGCTGAAACGGTGTTCCAGACCGCGTCGTTGATCATCGCCCACGAGATCCTGCTGCCGGTGGGAGCAGACACTGTCACCAGCACCATCAGAACGACCGCTGCTGCCGCAAGCGGCGCCACGAACGCGAGAACAGGCCTCGCGACGGCCCAGCTCGGAACACGCAGGTCATTCCGCACGAGCCACATCGCGATCAGGGAACCCACGGCGATGGCGAGCAGTGCGATCCTCACCTTTACATCAAGCTCGACCGCGATGGGCTGCAGCACCCTGGCCAGAAGAACGGCTGTAACGAACATGACCACGACTGATCCCGCGGCAGCAAGCGTCCATCCCATGCGTTGCGCCAGCGCCAGCGCCACGACCGCCAGGGTCACCGCGACGAGGATCCAGGGCGTTATGGCCGCGAAGGCAAAGCCGACAGCCACCGCGACGGCGAGCACGACGAGTGCACCACGCGAGGAAGAACGGCCTTCATGTTCCATCGCGAAACGGCCCCTGTCGCCAAAAAGATTCGGTCGTCAATTTATCACAGGGCGTGACTGGGGGCGGGCAGGCAGGGTGCGCGGCGCACGCGCGGCTAGTATCGGGGCATGCCCAGCAGCTCACGCAAACCAGCCTCAACGAGCGGCATGGCAGGCCGAGGATCCGCAGTGCTGCGCCGCCATAGGCCATGGCTCGTGTTCCTCGCCAGCTGGGTTCTGCTCTCTTCTCTTTCAATCCTGTGGTCGATAGCGACTCCCCTTGCCGCGGCGCCCGACGAGCCCGCCCACACGATCAAAGCCGCGTCTGTAGCGCGCGGACAGTTCGTTGGCGACCCGGGCCCGGAAGGGAGCAAGGTCTCCGTCCCGCAGTACATCGCCTTCACCCACGGCCAGACATGCCCGGCAAACAACGACGAGGTGCCCGCGAACTGCATCCCACCGGTGCCGGGAGATCCCGCTGAGATCGTCGGCTCCGCCACAACCGCCGGACTCTACAATCCCGCTTACTACCTGATGGTGGGCTGGCCCTCACTCATCTTCCAGGACTCGACGGGCGTGTTCGCGATCCGGATCGTCAGCGGAATAATCTCCAGCGCATTCCTCGCCATCGCCGTGATGATGGTCGCGGCCTGGCGTAATAGGCGCCTCCCGATGGTGGCACTGGCTACCTGCATCACCCCGATGGTTCTGTTCCTGAACGGATCAGTCAATCCGAACTCAGTCGAGGTCACGGCGACCCTGGCGGCTTTCGTGGCGATGCTCAGCATCGTCCGCTATCCCGACCGAAGCCTTCTCACGCAGCGAGCAGTCATCCTGATCGTCTCTGCCGCTATCGCCGCCAATATGCGCGGCCTCTCTCCCCTGTGGCTCGCAGTGGCACTTTTCGCGCCGTTCATGCTCGCGTCGAGGGAGCATATGCGCGAGCTTCTGAGAACTCCTGCCGTCAGGGTGGCGATCGTCTCGATCGCGGCTGCCGTCAGCTTCGCGCTGATCTGGCTCCGCGCCTCGAATAATTTCGCCCCAGCGGTCGAGCTTCCCGATGATCGGCCGGGCGTGGTCGACATCGGCGCGTCTCCGATCGTGGGTTTTGCGAAGATGATGGTGCGCTTTGTACCCCACCTGCAGGAGATGGTCGGTGTCTTCGGTTGGCTGGATACCGAGGCACCGATTCAGACCTACGCCTTGTGGGCGCTGCTGATGGGCGGCCTGCTGCTCGGCTCCTTCGCGCTGTTGCGCGGGCGGCGCCTGGCGCTGATGGCTGTGCTGGTGGCGGCGCTCATTCTTCTCCCCGCGCTGGTGCAGGCTGCGTTCATTATGACCGGAGGGTGGATTTGGCAGGGCCGGTATGCGCTGCCCTTACTCGTTCTCGTGTTGATGGCTGCCGGATCGCTCCTGGCGCGGCCGTTCGAGGAGCTGCCCGGGTTCGCACGGGCGCGCATCGCGGGTTTTGTGTGCGCAGCCTGGGCCTTCACCCAGTTGCTCACGTTCGTCTCGACCATCAATCGCTACGCCACCGGCAGTGAGGGCTCGTGGTTGCGTATGGTTGTCGCGCCGGATTGGGCGCCGCCGGGTAGCGCTGCGGCTCTCATTGTCGCGTTCGCCGTCGTTGTGGGCGTGATCGGCGTGCTGGGATACCGCCTCACACGCCCCGTGCCGGATCTGCGGAGCTAGCGCCGTTCGTTTCCCGCGGGTTGGAGCAGGTCTCTCAGGATGTCGCCAGCGCCCCTGCTGTATCGCGCATAGCGCCCCGTGGAGACTTCTTTCAGCACGGGCAGCAGTCGCAGCAGTTGCACACGGGAGAAGCGGGCACGAACGCGGAGGTGAACAAGCTTCTCCCGCGCGCGATCGCGAGCATCAGGCCTGACAGCATCGCCGAGAGAGTCGAGCCTGGACACCAGCACCTGAGCCCTCTCGGCAAGATGGCGGTTGCGACCGTTTCGGGGCTCGAGCACTCTGCCGACCCTGCCCAACAGCCCGAGTCTCGAGACACCGATCTGGTTTGCAGAGTGCTGGCGATAATCCACCAGCTCGTCCATGACGATCTCTCCCCTGCCGATTGATGCTGCAATCACGGCCAGCCACTCGTCGTGAACCCACGGCTCCGGGAATGGCGCGGCGAGCGCCACCACAGCCCTGCGGAACATCGCGGTCGCCCCGGTCACCAGATTCCGCCTCAGTAATACCGCCAGCTCGTCGCCCTGTCTCACCTCGGCCAGCTCGGCATCCGTGATCCTCAAGGCGTAGAACAATGAATGCCCGATCGGGCTGCCCGACTCGTCGACCAGCCGCGCGTCCGAGTGAACGAGCATGACCTCGTCATCTCTCCGGAAGTGCGCGACCGCTGCCTCGATTCGATCCGGATGCCACACGTCATCCTGGTCGCAAAGCGCAACCAACTCGCCGTCGCACGCGAGAAGTGCCTGCTCGAAGTTCTTGACGACGCCCAGCGGGATAGCGTTCTTCAGGATATTGATCGATACCGACCGACCAGGGTGTTGGTGAGGCAGCGACGCTAGCACCCTTGCGATACGGTCCAGCGTGTCATCACGAGAGCCGTCGTCAGAGATAACCAGCTGTTGGGGCATCATGCGCTGCTCGAGGATCGAGCGCAGCTGCTCCTCGATGAAATTGGCCCCGTTGTAGGTGCACAGCGCGACAGAGATACGCAGCATGAATCAGCCGCGCCGGAGGCGACGCCTCACCTTGTCGAAGACGACGACCGGACCACCGTTCTGCAGGTAGTGCTTCACGAGCCCGAGATCGTGGCGGAGCCCCGATCGTCTCCTGCGCTGCCGGTTCGGAGCGGCGGTTGCGCGGCTACCCTGTGCGATCCGCATGTCGCCTGCATGGTGCGGCGCTGCCACGAACTCGACGAGCGGCGCCAAAGCCACCTCCCAGAAGTAACGTTCGCGCACATTCTGGATGTTCGCGCGCACCGTTGCGATGAACTCGGTGTCGAATATCGCGCGTTCGAGGGCCGCGGCTAGCGCATCCACATCCTCGGCCGGAACCACGATCCCGAGGTTCTCGGCTTCGATGAGTTCGGCGAAGTGGTCACCAGCCGTGACCACCATCGGAAGCTCTGCCCAGAGGTAGTCCAGGATCCGGGTTCGGAAAGAGAATGTCGTTTCGATGTGGGAGAAGTGAGTGCTGACTCCCACATCTGCTTCGAGAAGGTAGTTTTCGCGATCGCTGTAGTCGACCCACGAGTCATTGAAGAACACCGTTGAGCCGAGCAGCCCCAGCTGCTGTGCGAGCGCCCTCGACTCGCCGACGATCTCCATCTCGGGTACGCCGGGGTGCGGGTGCTTGGTGCCCTGGAAGAACAAACGCACGTTGTCGTGCTTCTCAGAGACTCGACCGACCGCCCTGATCAGGGTCTTCGGGTCGAACCAGTTGTACAGCCCTCCGCTCCAGAGCAGCACCTTGTCGTGTTCGGTGATTCCCGGTAGTACACCTTTGAGCACGTCCCTGCGGTGTTCGGGTGGCGTGGAAGACAGCCCGAACGGCACGACGCTCAGAAGCCCGTCAAGGTCTGGGTCACCCCGATAGGTATCCGGATTAATGCGCCCGAGAGAAGCCAACTGTCCGAGCCAGAACAGTCTCTGGCGATCGGATGCACAGAGGAAGAAGTCTCCACGCTCCATCTGCTGGTTCAGCACGTCCGTGGCGTCGCTCACCTGCTTGTCCCACTGTGCCGCCGGCAGTTCCCGGCCCTGCTCGAGCTGCTCGAGATGCATCGGGTCGTAGAGGTCAACGACCAGGATCTTCTTCGAATCTCGCAGTGAGTCGAACACCGACATGGCGTTGCCCTGGAAGACGATCACATCCGCCGCGGCTTCGAGTTTGGAGAACGAGCGGTCGTCGCCCATCGACACATGAACGAGATCGAAGGGCGCATCTACTTTTTCGACCCTCGAAAGGCTGACGAGGGTCACCGTGCAGTGTCGTGACAGCAGCTCAGCCATGTTCCAGGCACGGATGGCCGGACCGGCGATCTTCGCGCCGATCGGATCCCCGGTAATGACGACCACGTTCGTTGCCGACGGCGGTTCCGTGACATCGAACGCCGTTACGAGGTTTTCGTATCCCCTGAGGTAGCCCTCCTCCTGGAACACCGGAGCGTCAGCCAGCCCGAACAGCTTCCAGATTCGCTCATCAGAGATTTGGCGACCCGCCTGAATCCTGTCGCGAGTTGCTCGGAGCCCCGGAAGCTCCTCGACGAACTGGTCGATCGCGAAGGTCGCGGCCATTGTCTGCTTCGACACTTCCATCGTCTGCTCAGCGTCGCCCCCGGGTTTGCGCAGGTCGAATGAGGTCGAATCGAGTTTTCCACGGGCGATGCCCCGACGGACGGAGAGCCCGATCGCCGCCGGCAGCGCGGAGCCGACACTTTCGTCCCCGATGTTCTTATAGAGGGTGAAGAGCGCGTTACGTTCGAGCAGGTAGGTCTCCTTGTAGGGACCGAACGCGCTCATCGAAGCGTGATGCTTGTGGAATGCGAGAGAAGCAGGCTCGTATACGAAGCGCCAGCCCGCGAGGTTGAGTCGCCAGCCGAGATCCACGTCTTCGAAGAACATGAAATACCGTTCGTCGAAACCACCGAGTTCGTCGTAAGCGGTGCGACGCACGAACATCGCCGAGCCGGTACCGAACAGCACGTCTCGAGCAGTGTCGACTTTCGGCGGCACAGCTTCCGCAGTAAAAGGCTTGTAGCCCATGCCGTACCAGGTCATGGCTGAGCCGATGTAGTCGACGAGTTTGCCATCCCAGTCGAGCACCCTGCTGGCCACCGCGCCGATTCGAGGTGATTCGCCGAACTTCGATACTGCGGCCTTCACCCACCCCGGATCGGGTTTCGCATCGTTGTTGAGCAGGGCTATGAATTCTCCGCTGGATGCCGCGACGCCCCTGTTGCACCCGCCGGCAAAGCCGTCGTTCGTGGCAGATACGACGAGCGTGATGCCTGGCGCCTCGACCCGGAGTCGCGCAGCGCTGTCATCGCCGGATCCGTTTTCGACGACCACGATCTCGAGCAGTTCGGCCGGCCACTCAAGCAGGCGCAGGTTCCGGATGGCTTCGAGGGTGTCGTCCGTTCCGCGAAAATTGACGAGCACGACGGAGACGACCCCGGATTTCAACGTGGGCATTCGAACCTCTCAGAGTCTGACGTCGAGCGCGGGAAGTCTACCAATTCGCCGGACTTCCCTGTTCTCGCTACTTCAGGATGCGCCTCGCAGCACCCGTGACCGCCCTCAGTGGCGCGGTGATCCGCCAGGAGGCGCTGGCGTGCAGCCCACCCGTCTGCGTCTCCAGGTCGGCGACCCTCGCTTTCAGGCTAGCGATCTCAGCAACAGCGGCAATCTGCACGTTCGCATTGAGGTCAGCGGCACGAGTCCCGTTCGCGCAGAAGTCGAGCAACGGCTGCAACACACGATCCCATTTGTACAGCTCAGCAAACTCCGCCACGCGCGCGGTGATCCGCCCATGCTCTTCGTCGTCGAACAGCGTAAGTTCCAGCGCAGCCTCGAGCGCCTCGACATCACCCGCAGGAACCACGGCGCCCAGGGAGTTCTTCTGGATCAACTCGGCAAACGTGTCACCATCGGTAGACACGACGGGCAGTGACGTCCAGAGGTAGTCCAGGATTCGCGTTCGAAAGCTGAACGCAGTCTCGAGGTGATCCAGGTGGGTGCTGACACCGACGTCGGCATCCAGCAGGTAGTCCGCGCGTTCGTCGTACGGCACCCATCCTTCGTTGAAGAAGACGATCCGGTCGAGCAGCCCTCGCTCTTCCGCCAGCTTCTTTGCATCGAACGCCATCTGCATGGTCGGCACGTGCGGATTGGGGTGCTTGACGCCCAGAAAATACAGACGCACTTCCGGTCGGCGCTCGGCGAGTTTCTCTACAGCTTTGATCAGGGTGATCGGGTCGAACCAGTTATAGATCCCACCGCCCCACAGGATCACCTTGTCCGTTGCGGCGATACCCGCGACAGCACCCTTGATTGCGTGCTTGTTCTGAACCGGAGCAGCGTCAGGCAAACCGAACGGCACGACATCGATCAGCCCTCGCAGGCTCGTGTCAGCGTCGTATGTCGCCGGGTTGATCCGCCCCAGGCCCGCCATCTGGCCCAGCCAGAAGTCCCGCTGCTTTTCAGACGCGCACACCATGTAGTCAGCGCGAAGAATCTGATCGTTGAGAACGCCGACCGTGGCGGAGCTGATGTAGACCCGATCATCGAACGAGCGCCCGCGCGACTGTTCGAGCACTTCGAGGTGCATCGGGTCGTAGATGTCGACGACGATGATCTTGTCGGTGGCCTTGATCCACGGATGGGAGCTGAGGAGATGGCCCTGGAAAACCAGGACGTCGGCCCATTCGACCAGGCTTTCGAGTCCGACCTTGGACACGTCCACGATCTCAAGGCCATCATGGGACAGTGTGGAGTGCACCGTCGAGGCCAGCTTCACGTTGGCGACTGACGCGACCGCCTTCGCTATCTCGAACGCGCGGATGGCTGGCCCCGCCATCTTCTCCGACAGGGAGTCCGAGGTGACTACGAGAACGTTGCGGTCATGCGTCATACGTATGTCGTGTCCTTTGGTGTCACCGAACCAGCGCTACCGGCGTAGCACCACGGCCTTTAACACAACTATAGGTGAGCCAATTCAGGAGGCAGGCGGTGGAACAGGGCTGGCGAGCGGTTGCGCCTAAGCTGGACCCAGTATTTTGCCGGGTATCGTCCGAAGCGGTTCCACGGCAGCCACAGTGAGATGTAAAAGGTTGCAATGATCAAAATCCCCACAACAAGACGTGCGGTAGCGGGCCCTCGCCAATGGATTTCGAAATGGGCCGTCGCGATCGTGCTTGTGGTCGTCGGCGCTGCTGTTTCTATTTCCAATTTGTCTCAGCACGACGAAGTTTTCTCGGCATTCGACGAGTGGGTTTACTACGATTATGTAGTGAAATTTCCGACTCAGGGATTCGTGCACCAAGGGGAGGAAATCGGGGAACCGGCACTTCAAGCGATGGCCTGCACCGGAGACCTGTATGGTCCTCGCGGAGAACCGTGCACGGGCGAAGACGGAATTTACGATGAGCCGGAACTGTATCCGCAACAGGGCCTGACATCGGCAGATATCTACTCTCCGTTGTATTTCGGCATCACCTGGGCCGGAGCTCAGGTTGTCATGCTCTTCAGTGGACTCAACCTCCTGGATGCTGCGCGAGCCACAGGAGTTCTTTGGCTCGGCGCTGGGCTGATCCTGTTGGTATTGCTCTTTCGAGAATTCAAAGTGCCAGCACTGTTGCAATTGGGGCTGGGGCTGGCGACCATAGGCCTCGGGACCAGTCACTACGCTTTCACCTACATCACCACAGACGCGCCAGCACTGGCCAGTGGAGCCGCTGTAGCCGTACTGGGCTATAAATTTGCCCGAACGGGTCGATTCGGGGGCTGGCTCATTGCAACGGCCGTCATGGTGACGCTGCTCAAGGTCGCTTTCCTGCTCATCGTTGCGCTGGTTGCGATAGCACTGGTGTTGCATGCCCTCATCAAATTGAAAGCAGGCGCGTCATTTCGGGGTGGGCCCGCACCGTCCCCTGCCATTTTGATGTCAATACCGCTCGTTGCGCTCGGGAGCTCGGCTCTCGCAGAGCTCATTTGGCTCACTTTCCGCAGCATCAGTAGCGTTGGCCCCAGCCCAGACCAGGGACTCGCATCTACCCTGTCCATCATCGGGGTGCTCAGTGCCGCATTCGTGTTTCTGGTGGCGCGCGACGGGATTAATAATACGAGTTCGATGGCGGAGATCGTCACCGCGCCGTACTACCTACTCGTCATCACCGGTGTCCTGGGCTGGTTCCTGACTGCACGGGGTTCAGGTATTTTTCGCTTGTGGAGCATCGCGACTGCGGTCATCACGGTGGTGGCCGCCCCTCTAATGCTGGTGGGAATGCAGCTCGCCCTTCACACCATCGCGCCGATTTCGCCACGTTACGCGCTTGTGCTTGCTCCAATGCTCCTCGTCGCCGTAGCAGCGGTGGTCCGAAACTCCGTTTCCGTGTGGATAATCCTCGTCTACGGAGTAGCGCTGAGCGGCGCTGCATTCCTGGGCCTCATTCGATAGCTGCCACAAGCGAAACGACAGCGGTGAAGGCCGTTGACCTGCTCAGGAATTGCTCGATAGCGAATCCTTGTAAGCCTGGATGGTGGGCGCGGCATCGCCCACAGCACGGAGGGTTCCGTGGCTGATCCACGCAGCTTTGTCGCACATCTTCTCCACCGTGCCCATCGAGTGGCTCACGAGAATAACGGTGCGGCCGGCTTCGCGTAGATCCTGGAATTTCTGGTAGCACTTGTCCTGGAACTCCTGGTCGCCAACGGCGAGCACCTCGTCAACCACGAGAATGTCTGGATTGACGTTGATGGCAATCGCAAAGCCCAGTCGCACGAACATTCCCGACGAGTAGTTCTTCACTGGCTGGTCGATGAATTGCTCGACGCCCGAGAAATCCACGATCTCGTCGAATTTGCTCGTGATGTCCTTCTTTGACATTCCCAGGATCGAGCCGTTCAGGAAAATATTGTCTCGACCGGAGAGCTCGGCGTGGAATCCCGAGCCCACCTCGAGCATCGCGGCCAGTTTGCCCTTATGAGCGATGGTTCCCTCATTCGGAAAGTAGATGCTCGCCAGACACTTCAACAGTGTTGACTTACCCGAGCCGTTGCTGCCGATCAGCCCGAAAGTCGACCCCTGCGGCACGTCGAATGTGACGTCTTTGAGCGCCCAGAAGTCTTCGTGCACTGAACGCCGACCGCGCATGATGGTCGACTTGAGCGTCTGGTTGCGCTCGTGGTACATCCTGAACTTCTTGCTCACATTGTTCACGCGAACTGCGATGTCGCTCACAGCGCTTCCGCCAGTCTCTTGTCATTGCGTTGGAATACCAGCACGCCGAGGATCAGGGTGATGGAGGCCCACGCGAAGCACACCAGCCACTCCACCGGGTCGGGCCAGCGGTTGTCGTATAGGAGGTTTCGAAACACCGTGATGAAGTGATCCATTGGGTTGAGTCGATAAATGTCAATGAGCGAGACCGATGTACCCAGAAGGCCGCCGACGTCTTTTGACGCCTGCTCGACCAGCGAAACCGGGTAGATGATCGGCGACAGATACATCCAAATTTGAAGGATGATCGTCAGGAAGTACTGCGTATCCCGGAAGTACACGTTGGCGATGGACAGCATGAGAGCAAGTCCCGCGGCGAACATCGCGAGCAACAGCATGATCAGGATCATCAGCGGCACCCATGGCAGCACGAATGCGCCGGCAATCGAGAGCACGATCACCAGCACTGCCATCTCAAAAAGCCAGTTGTATGCGCTCGATGCGACATTCGACAGAGGGAGCACGATGCGCGTGAAGTAAACCTTCTGGATTAGCCCGGTATTGGCGACGAGCGAACCGATTCCGACATTGAGGACCGTTGCAAAGAAGGTCCAGGGCAGCAACCCACACAACAGCCACAGCGCGAACGCATCGAGGCCGCTGGGGTCACCGACGTCCGGCTCGGTTTTGAAAATAAACCCGAAGACAAAGGTGTAGATGACCATCAGGGCCAACGGATTGGCCAGCGACCAGAGTTGACCGAACAGGGTGCGGCTGTACTTGCCTCGCACCTCTCGCATGGTGAGGTTCACCAACAGTTCGCGAGCTGCGAAGACCTCTTTTAGATATCTCATGCAACCTCACTGCGGACGGGGCCATAGACCGAGGACCAACTTAGCCTAGAACTCTGAACAACCGTCATCGCGGCGCCACCGAGCCGGTCATCCTGCGGCGGCGATGAGCCCCTGGAGATAGGTACCGTAGCCGCTTTTCTGCAAGGGGGCCGCGAGCGCCGCAAGCTGCGCGTCGTCGATCCAGCCCGCACGCCACGCAATTTCTTCGATGCAGCCAATCTTGAACCCCTGGCGATCCTCGATGACACGCACATACTCGGATGCCTGCATCATCGACTCGAATGTTCCGGTATCAAGCCACGCTGTCCCCCGGTCGAGCACCTGCACCTGCAGCTTTCCAGCATCGAGGTACCGCTCGTTTACCGTAGAGATCTCGAGCTCACCCCTCGCGCTCGGAACAATGGTCTTCGCGATGCCGACAACAGAGTTGTCATAGAAGTACAGCCCGGGAACCGCATAGTTGCTCTTCGGTTTGGTCGGCTTCTCCTCGATGGAGATCGCCTTCATGTCATCGTCGAACTCGACGACTCCATAGGAGGTCGGGTTCGAGACGTGGTACGCGAAGATCAGACCGCCTTCGATCCCACCGTTGCCCCGCAGGGATGAGCCGAGCCCAGCGCCGTGGAAGATGTTGTCGCCGAGCACAAGGGCGACGCTCTCGTCACCGATGAACTCCTCGCCGATGATGAATGCCTGCGCAAGACCGTCCGGGCTCGGCTGCACCGCGTATTCGAGTCGGATGCCCAGCTCTGAGCCATCGCCCAGCAACGCTCTGAACTGGTCGTAGTACGCGGGTGTTGTGATGATCAGGATCTCCCTGATGTCAGCCATCATCAGCGTCGACAGGGGGTAGTAGATCATCGGCTTGTCGTAGATCGGCATCAACTGCTTGGAGATGCCTTTGGTAATCGGCCAGAGGCGCGTACCGGATCCGCCGGCCAGGATTATTCCGCGCATGTCAGGCTCCGTTTGCTTCGTTCAACTCGTTGTAAAACGCCCTGACATCATCCCACCGAGGCAGCAGCCCCAGGGCTTCGGCCTCAGCAAGCGACGGCGCCTCGACGTCTTTCGGCGACAGCAACGCCTCGCCGGCTTCGGGCGGAAATACCAGGCCGATCTGCTCATCCAGCGGGTTGATGCCATGCTCTGCGGTCGGGTTGTATGTGTCACTGACGAGGTAGCTCACCACCGCGTCGTCGGTGAGGGCGACGAAGGCGTGCCCGAGCCCTTCAGAGAGGTAGATCGCCTTGCAGTCCACGTCGTCGAGCAACACAGTGTCCCATTGGCCGAACGTCGGCGAGCCGAGACGAATGTCGATCGCAAAGTCGAGCACTGCCCCATGCATGGCGGTGACGTACTTTGCCTGCCCGACGGGAACATCCGCGAAGTGGATCCCGCGCACGACTCCCTTCTTCGACACGGAGGTGTTCGCCTGCCTCAGGGTGATGGGGTGACCCGTCACCTCAGCGAGCTTGTCGAACCGGTACCACTCGAGAAACCTTCCACGATCGTCCGCCCGCTGGACGGGGGTGATCTCGTAGACGTCAGGAATCGTAAGCTCACGGATTTGCACTCGGAGAGTCTACCGAAACCGTCGCATCAGCACTGTTTAAGCCTGGCAACGTCCTCAGTAAGAACAGCAGCACCACCCAAGAGCGTCACCTTGGTGGTGCCGAATTGCTGCAGAGCAGCAATGACGGAAGCCGGTATGCAGCTTGTGGGTATGACGATCAGCGGAGCGGATCGGGTTCCTGCCAGCACCGCGCCAGCAAGCGCATCAGGGAAGTTATAGCCCGTCGCCAGGAACACCTCAGTCGGGTTCGACGACCCAAAGGCTGCAACCGCAATGTTTTTGGATGTCTCGAACCTGTCTTCCCCGCCTATTCGTGTCGTAGGAGCTATCCGTCCCAAAGAAGCTTTCATTCCCTCGGTCATCGAAGCAGGCCCACCTATCACTGCGATATTCGAGACACCGAGTGCTGTCAGGAGAGCCTGCGTCGCGCTATCCACTGACGAGAGGTGGCCGGGTACAAGGATGACCGGCGTGTCAAGTGCGCCTCCCGCGCCGCTGGCACTGAGCGCATCAGGAAAGTTCGCACCCGTGGCGACATACGCGCTGGCGGCAGAAGGGAACGCGTACTTGACGATGTTACGGGAGGTCTCGTAGCGGTCCCCGCCGCCGATTCGAATGATGTTCGGTTGCACACTTTCGAGGCTGGCGAACACGGAATCCGACACGGAATTCGGACCCCCCACCACGACTATCTTCGCCGGATCCAGACGAATGATCTCGTCCCTCACATTCGCAGGAAGCGAATTTGGCTCAGTGAGAAGAAGGACACCGCCCTGCCTTGCGGCAGCCGGAGCAGCAGACAATGCATCGGGGAAGTTTCGCCCCGTCGTCACGTACACCACGTTGATCGATGTTGGCGAGCCTGCGGGATATGACGAGGTCGAAACCTTGATCGCTGTGTCGAAGCGATCCGTTCCGCTGATGCGCTGGGAGATGTTGTCTACTACGACGCTCAGTACGACCGGGGCAGACCTGGACCACCCTGATCCCGCGGCCAGACTCACCGAGTGAGACCCCGCTGCAACACCATTGAGGGAAATGCTCCAGCTACCTGACGTTGCAGGTACGGTGGCGAACGGGCTTGTCGCCCCGTCCAGGTATGCGAGCACCTTCGAGGACGGCGTTGGCGAGGAAACAGTTCCAGTGATCGAACCGATCCCGGAGAGGTGAGCCCCGGAAGCAGTCGTTACCGCCGGTGCGGCCACCGCCACGGCGATTTCCCAATTGGCGCCGTAGAGAGCAGCGACGCTCGATTTGCCCGCCCCCCCTGCCATCGGAAATGCACCCGAAGCAAAATTTGGATCATCGCACGTGCCGATTGTCGCCCAGGATGTCACGCCGATGGCGAGACTTCCCGACACCAGCGGCCCCCCGCTATCCCCCTGCACGGTACAGGCATCGGTGACGACGGAATTGACAAGGCTGCCATCCACGTCGGCGGTAATGTCGACAGCCAGAACGGTTCCACATTTCCAACCCGTGCTGCTCCCCGACTTGCACACCGCAGCTCCATCGACAGTTCGCGACGTGCCTGTGATGGTGAGCGGTGTCGAAGCGAGAGGAGCCCCTGCACCAGGAACCCCTGCACTGCCTCCCCACGTCAGCACCGAAGACTGCGATCGAACATTCGGGTTCGAGACGTTCACCAGGCCAGCGTCGTTACCGTCGCCGAGCTTCGCGCTTGAGAGAACTGCCTCCCCGAGGATGGGGCCAAGCTGGGCTAGGGTCGCTTCCTGGTTCGGGCTGGACATGTTGAGCGCAGTTACAGGGCTCTGTGCATTCTTCACACAGTGGCCAGCGCTGAGGAACTGTCGCCCGCCGGTCGACGAAAAGCCGTTGAATCCACTGGTGCAACGGAAGGCAGACACGCCGGATTCGAAGTAGTAACCCTGGCCTCCGTAGAAGTCGGACGACGGGTCGGCGGCGAACACCAGAGGGGCCTCCGGAGCGACGAACGGAGCCGGTTCACCCACAACTCCGACCGCACCGGCTGCTTCGACAACCGCTACTTCCGCTTCCGTCGACACGTTCACGGTCAGCGTGGTGCCGTCGATGCGTGAGCCAAGCACAACGATGCCGGCATCCTCAAGCGAGTCGACGACCTCGACAGCCTGGGCTGCCGCTTCAGACTGTGCCATGAACTCTTCACCGGTGATACCGAGGTCGACGTCGAGGCTGGTCACGAGCTCGGGCGGGAGGGCCTGGGCCTCTGCGACGAAGTCGGCGGCGGGGTATGACCCCATCACTTCGATCCCGCTCGTATCGATGGGTTCGTCCGCTGTCGCGGCCATGACCGGGCTAATGGCCAGCGCGCCGCACATGGCGAAGGTCGTCGCTGCGGCGACGATTCGTGAGCGGCGCTTGGAAAAGCGAGTGGCCAGCATGGGAATCCCCTTGTCCATTGCGTGGAACCCGATTGTCCACGCAAGAAATTAGGGTGCTGAAAAGCCACCCATGGTGATGATGCTAGGGCTGCATAGTTCACGAGGCAATGGCCTGGCTGGCCCCCATCCGGGCCTTACAGACTCGACGCTCCGGTACTGTGGACATCCATGTTCAACACCGGCGATCACAATGGCGCCGAGCCCGACATCGTCGTGCTACTCGCGACGTTCAACGGAGTGCGATGGTTGCCCCAGCAGATCGCCAGCATCCTCGACCAGTCCGGTGTTGCGGTCAGGATTGTCGCCGCGGATGACGGCTCGACAGACGGCACCGGCGAATGGCTCGCCGAACTGGCGTCGCGCGAGCCCAGGCTGACCGTTCTCGAAGATCCGGCGCCGACGGGCAGCTCGTCGGCGAACTTCTATCGGCTGCTTACCTCGGTCGATACTGCCGATGCCCTCGTGGCATTCGCCGACCAGGACGACATCTGGATGCCCGGAAAGCTGAAGCGCCACGCAACGCTGCTCGCGCGCGGATTCGACGGGGTGTCATCCAGTGTCACGGCCTTCACGGGCGCGGGAAAGCGCACCCTGGTGCGCAAGGACTACCCGCAGCGCGGGCGGGACTACCTACTGGAGAGCCCCGGGCCGGGCAGCACTTTCCTCCTGACTCCGCGGCTGGCGCAGCTCACCAGGGATCTGCTCACCCGACCCGATGCCGTCGCCCCTCGGGTCGACTTCCACGATTCGCTCATCTACGCGATCGCACGGTCGCACGGCTGGTCGTGGCACATCGACGGCGAGTCCACCGTCGATTACCGCCAACACGATGACAACGTCATCGGATCGAACACCGGTATCGGCGCCGCGATCACTCGATTGAGACTGATCCGCAGCCACTGGCTACGCAATCACGCCGTTCTGCTGACGCGAGTATCGATCCAGTCGGCACCATCAGGCGACCGCGCTGCGCTCGAGCAGATCCTGCATTTGCTCACCGCCACCGGACTCCGATCCCGGTTGGCGTTGGCCAGCATGAGTGGCCAAATGCGGAGAAGACCGCGGGATCAAAGGATAATTGCCCTATTGGTAGCCATCGGCGTGTGGTGAAGCGAAAGAAAGTTGCACAAGATCATGAGAATCCTCGTCACCGGCGGTGCCGGCTTCATTGGCTCGAACTTCGTTCGACGCACCCTGGAAGATGCGTACCCCGGGCTTGAGGGGGCCGAGGTCGTCGTTCTCGACGCCATGACATACTCCGGCAACCTCGAGAACCTGGCGCCGGTCGCAGATTCCCCGCGGTATTCGTTCATCGAGGGCGACATCCGCGATTCCGACCTGCTCGACAAACTGCTTCCCGGCGTGGATTCCATCGTGCACTTCGCCGCAGAATCGCACGTCGACCGCTCGGTGCGCGACTCGGGCATCTTCGTGGAGACCAACGTGCTCGGCACGCAGAGGCTGCTGGATGCCGCGCTTCGCCACAATCTCGGCCGCTTCGTACACGTCTCCACCGACGAGGTCTACGGCTCGATCGCCGAAGGCTCGTGGGATGAACAGCGGCCGCTCGAACCGAACTCGCCGTACTCCGCATCGAAGGCCGGAAGCGACCTGCTCGCCCGCAGTTACTTCCGCACGCACGGGCTCAATCTTTCGATCACGCGCTGCTCGAACAACTACGGGCCGTACCACTTCCCGGAAAAGGTCATCCCGCTGTTCGTCACCAACCTCATCGACGACAGGCACGTGCCTCTCTATGGGGAGGGCAACAATATCCGCGACTGGCTGCATGTCGACGACCACACCCGCGGTATCGCGATGGTTCTCGTCGGTGGCCGCGCCGGCGAGATCTACAACATCGGGGGCGGAACGGAGCTCACGAATAAGGAGCTCACACAGTTGCTGCTGGATGCGACGGGCAAAGACTGGTCGTACGTCGACCGGGTCCAGGATCGCCTGGGACATGACCTGCGTTACAGCGTCGATATCTCCAAGATCCGCGCAGAGCTCGGTTACGAGCCCCTCGTGCCGTTCGAGCAGGGCCTCGCCGACGTCGTGCAGTGGTACCGCGACAACCGCCAGTGGTGGGAACCGTTGAAAGAGCGCGCCGCACTGTGAGTTCGACCCCGTCTCGCAGGTACCTCATCGCCGGCGCCGGTGGCATGCTCGGCACCGACCTCCAGCGCGTGCTGTCAGAGCGGGATGTCACAGCGCTCACCCGCGCTCACCTCGATGTAACCGATGCGAACGCCGTGCTCTCGGCCGTCGAGGGGCATGACGTCGTCATCAATGCCTCCGCCTACACGAAGGTCGACGACGCCGAGACCCACGAAGATGTTGCGTTCGCGATCAACGCGGCGGGTGCTGCGAATCTCGCTGCCGCTGCCGCCAGGTTCGGCGCGGCACTGGTGCAAGTCTCTACCGATTATGTTTTCGATGGCACTGCGACGACGCCCTACGCCGAGGATGCACCGTGCCATCCTGTCTCTGCCTACGGGCGCACGAAGGCGCGGGGTGAGCAGCTGGCGCTGGCGATCCACCCTGAGGGCACCCGCATCATCCGGACAGCATGGCTATATGGCCAGCACGGCGGCAACTTCGCCGCGACGATGCTGCGGCTTGCCAGGGAGCGCGACACGGTCGATGTGGTGAGCGACCAGCTCGGCCAGCCCACCTGGACGATGGATCTCGCCGCACGGATCGTTGGGATGCTCGACGCGGGTGTACCCGCCGGGATCTACCACGGCACCAATTCGGGCCAGGCGACGTGGTTTGATTTCGCGCAGGCGATCTTCGAGCTCGGTGGTTTCGATCCTGAGCGTGTGAAGCCCACCGACAGTTCATCGTTCGTGCGCCCGGCACCGCGCCCGTCGTATTCTGTGCTCGGCCACGGTGCATGGACGGCCGCGGGCCTCGAGCCCATGCGTGACTGGAAGGCGGCCCTCGGTTCTGCTTTCGCCTCAGGGGCCCTGGGGGCCTCATGACCACCCTCCGAGTCATCATCGATGAGATGCTCGCCCACACCCCCGGGAGCGTGGGCAGGTACACCGAGGAACTCACGCGAGCCCTTATCGCAACGGCACCGCGCGACTGCTACGTGGAGGCGTTCGTCTCAGCATCGACCGAGCCGGAATACGATTTGATCAACCAGAGACTCCCCGGTCTCTCCCGGCTCCACAAAAGCGCCCTCGCCGGCCGGGAGGTAAAGGCGGCCTGGCAGCACGGCTTCACGAGGCTCCCCGGCCATGGGATGGTGCACGCGCCGAGCCTGCTGGCCCCACTGTCCCGCCATGATCGACTGAACAGTGCAGACCAGATCGTGGTCACTGTGCACGACACTGTCGCGTGGTCGCATCCTGAGTTGCTCCCTCCCCGCGTCGTCGCCTGGCACAAGGCGATGCTCAAGCGCGCGACGCGCTTTGCCGACGGAATCGTCGCGCCCAGCCACACAGTTGCCGACCAGCTGGGCGGGATCGCCGATCTCGGTGACCGGGTGCGGGTCATCAGCGGCGCCGCCAGTTCGCTCATCATCCCGCCCGTCGACGCCGACGAACGGGCCTCCAGGCTCGCCCTCCCGGCACGCTACATCCTGGCCATCGGCGGCCTCGATCCGCGAAAGGGCATCGATCAACTGATCCGGGCGATGTCACAACTCAGAAGTGACGAACCACTGTTGATCGTCGGTCCTGCCGCCGATGATGGTGCCCTCGCCACAGCTGTCGCTGACGCCGGCCTCGAACAGGCGCGCGTCCAGGGTCTCGGATTCCTGGAGGATGCCGACCTGGCGGTCGTCATGAAGAACGCGACGGTCTTCGCCTACCCCAATATCGAAGAGGGATTCGGCATGCCCATGCTCGACGCTTTCTCGCTCGGCACTCCGGTCGTGCACTCCGACGCTCCCGCGCTTGTCGAGCTCGCCGCGGGTGGCGGAATCGTCGTGCAGCGGGGCGACAGCGACCTCTATCCGGAGAGACTGGCCGACGCCATCCAGTCCATACTGGATGACCGCCAGCTCGCAATCAGGCTCGGCTACTCGGGTTCGGACCGTGCACATGCCTTCAGCTGGCGCAGTTCAGCCGAGAAGGTCTGGCAGCTCCACGCCGACCTGTAGCCGCTATCCGCCGGTGGTGTCTGAACTCGGGATCGGCGCAACACCGGCAGCCACCAACTGCCTGATGTGGTCATAGTCGGGATCTTCGGGATCGACGCCGTTATCCGGAACCAATTCCACGTTCTGCAGGGGCAGGTTCTTCGTTTTCGATGCCAGGTCGACAAAGTAGCCCAGCGATGCCTGCGGAATGTCGGTCTTGACCACCCGGGTTCCTGCAGCGGCAACCCCCTGCAACTGGCTCAGGACGTTCGCGGGAGTGAACTGCTCGAGCAGCGCTTCTTCGAGCTGGCGTTGGCGCGCCATTCGGTCATAGTCCGATGTGTCGTGTCGCGACCGCGCATACCAGAGCGCGTGATAGCCGTCGAGATGAACAACCCCCGGACCGATCCATTCTGCGACCGTGGTGAACGTCTCGTCGGAGTGGATCGGAACTGCCGTTGCTACATCGACGGTGATCCCGCCAAGCGAATCAACCAGGTCGAGAAAGCCCTGCATGTCGATCAGCGCGTAGTACTGGATGGAGAGACCGGTGATGCCCTGGACGGCATCCCTCATGCCCTCGATCCCGGGCTCACTGCCCTGGGCAACCGCATCCGGGTACATCTCGGGGCTCATGAGCTCCACCTCGGTGTAGACGGAATTCAGGAGGCAGACGCTCACCTCACAACCCAGATCGGCACCGTATCCATTGGGGTACGCGGCCGCCAGGGGAGAGCCCTCGGAGAAGGGCACGTATTCCATGTTCCGGGGCAGGCCGATCATCGTGGCAGCACCCGTGGCCGCGTCGATGCTGACCACCGTGATGCTGTCTGGGCGAAGCCCATCCCGGTCGGGGCCGGAGTCGCCGCCGAGCAGCATGATGTTGTACCGACCGTCGATGGCCGGCTTCGGAGGTGCGGTGATAAAGACGTTGGAGACGAAGTTGCTCGCCGTAGTCGCAACGAATGCACCGTAGGCAGCCGTGCCGGAGGTCGCCACCAGCAGGATCGTCGCGAGGCCCGCGACCCATCCTCGAGCAGACGGTGCAGCCTTGATGAGTCTCACCAGGCGTAGGGTGTCGAGCGTGAGAATCAGCCAGAGAACCGCGTAAAAAGCCAGGACGAGCGCGATCGCGATCAGGCTGATGCTCATGCTGGCAATCGTCAGGATGGTCGATCGTGACAGCAGGAACGTGAGGCCGGCCGCGATGATCAGCGCCCACAGTACGAAGGTGGCGCCGACTCCGAACCGTCCGAGCCGCCTGTTGCCTGCGAGGAGCTGGGCTGATCCGGGGATCAGGATGTTGAGGACCACCAGCACCCAGGCGCGCCTTGTCATCACCGGTTGCGAACCGGAATCGGGGTAGCGGACCGGCTGGCTCGATGCCAGCGATGCCTGGCTCACAGTGACCTGTTCAGTGCGGAGTTCTTCTCTTCCACCATGGCTTCGAGGCTACGCGCGTACACGGCGAGTTTTTCCGTCAATGCCGCGTCACCCGACCCGATGATGCGCGCCGCGAGAATTCCGGCGTTCCGTGCGCCACCGATGGAGACCGTCGCCACGGGGATGCCTGCGGGCATCTGCACGATAGAGAGCAGGGAATCAAGACCGTCGAGCTTTGCGAGCGGCACCGGAACGCCGATCACGGGCAGTGTGGTGACCGAGGCGAGCATCCCTGGAAGGTGGGCGGCTCCCCCGGCTCCGGCGATGATGACCCGGATGCCCCTGGCAGCAGCGGCCTTGCCGAATGCGATCATCTTCTCCGGGGTGCGGTGCGCAGACACGACCTGCACCTCATGAGGGATACCGAACTCCTTCAGCACAAGAGCACTCTCGGCCATGACGCTCCAATCGGAATCGGAGCCCATCACGACCGCGACGAGGGCAGCCGTCATCTCGGGTTCACGGTCTTTCGATTCAGGCACTCGCCAATGGTAGGTGTCATTCCTGTGGGATGGCCAGCGACACGGTAGACCTATGATCGTATGGATTGCCCTGTCGTCGACGGCCCTGTGAGACTCGGTAGCTGTATTTCACTAAATACGTCGGGCTCCGGAAGGTCGATACTCGATTGCGGTCTGTGATCATCGCTGTACTCACCACGCTCCACCTCGACGGTGCCGCTCGCACGGCATCGGCTGCTGGGCGACGCATGGTCACCGGATCTGGGACCGGCGCGCAGCAACTCAGTGACGCCTTGTCAGCAGCTCGAAAGCTGATCATCTCCTACCCGTCACGGAGACGGGCAGCTCGCGCGTATCGGAAGCTCGTCGCCTGCGGCATTCGACTGGAACCGCTTCTCGGTGCGACAAGCGGGTTGGCCATCCCGGTCATCATGTGTATGTGGCGACGGCCTGAACGGATGAAGACCATTCTCAGGATGCTCGATGACCAATCAGACTGCCCGCCGATCCGACTTGTCCTGTGGAACAACAATTCCCTGAATTCCGCGAAGATCAGATCAGATATCTCCGGGTTTTCTGCGGTGGGCTCGCTCGAGAGCATCGAGCTGTATGAGTCGGCAGTCAATGTTGGAGGAATCGGTCGCTTCCTGGCAGCCAGGGAGGTTCGAAAGCACAGCACCCGCGGCCTCATGATCATGCTGGATGATGACCAGGATGTGTCGCACTCGTTCGTCCGGGACCTGGCAGCAACCGGGTCTCCCCGAACTATTTCGGGGGTGTGGGCATGGCGGATTCACTCCGGCTACTGGGATCGAACCCAGGTGGTCATCCAAGGGGGAAGCGCCGACTACGTGGGCACCGGTGGCTGTGTCTGGGACTCCTCCCTCATCGACGATCGACGGCTTCTGGATGACCTTCCATCGCGCTTCATGTTCATGGAGGACATCTGGATGAGCCGATTCGCGGCACAGCGCGACTGGAACCTACGTATGGTCGACACCCCAGTGAGTTTCGTGTTGGCTGACCTCGATCAGGGACACGATCTCCACCGCCAGAAAACGAAGTTCTACGAGTGGTTGGTCAGTCGCAGTTGAGGTATGACTGCACGCCTTGGCTGAGCGCTGCTGGCCCGCCGAGAAGTGTGACTGCTGGGGCCTGGATGGTGATGAAATCCTGAACGACGCTGCGGTATATGCAGGGAGTCGGTGACAAGTAAAGTGCGGCCCCCTGGGACCCAGCGAGAACAGCCCCGGCCAGGGCATCGGGAAAGTTGTATGCCGACGCTACGTAAACTGGAGACCGGACCGGGAAGGCATCCCGGTTCAGAGCGGCAGCGACCGCGAACCGGTCGGCCCCTCCGAGGCGGTTCACCGTGATACCCGGGATAGCCCGAAGCCCGGCTTCAACCCCAGCGCTCACGGCCACCGGGCCGCCGGCGATGATGACCGAGGTGACTCCCAGCGTCGCAAGGGTTTGTGCCGTTGCACCATCGAGGGTGCTGGCAGATCCGTCAACAAGAATTACGGGAGCCTTACGATATCCCGCAGCTGCACTCGCAGACAGCGCGTCAGCGAAACCATTTCCCGTAGCGATGTAGGCCAGTGTGGCGCCAGTCGGGAACCCGTTGGCTGCAATGAGTCTGGAGGTCGAGAACCTGTCATCAGCTCCATCCCGCCGGATAGTTGGAGCGAGTGCCGTCAGGGCGTCGTAGGCAGCGCGCGAGACAGCGGCTTCTCCACCCACCACGACGATCAACTTGGGCGTCAACCGCCGGATTTCCGCCGCCACGGCCGCAGGCACGGTGTCGCCGGGTACTAGCAGCAGCGGGCCGTTACCCATGACTGCCGCCGGTGCTGCGCTCAACGCGTCCGGATAGTTGTAGCCGTTGGCGATGTAGATGACATCAGCCGCGACACTTCGCCTTGCAGAGATCTTGAGCGCCGTATCGAACCTGTCGATACCATCGATTCTCGTGGGAACGACCCCCGCGAGAGTGATCCCCGCCGGATTCCCAAACCAATTGGAGTAGAACGTCCAGAAGTTTCTGTTGCCGTAAGTGGAGCAGCCATCTCCAAGGCCATAGAGATTCGTGAGCGCAGCTGCATTTGGCGTGTAGGGCGTGTACCAGTACAGGCTCGCGGTCGGTTGGTTCCTGACGACCACAGATCGCGTGCCGCAGTCCGGATTGTTATCCTTGTAAAGGATCTGGCTTATCTCTCCAATGCGGTAATTCGAACGGTAGTTGCTGGTGTACTCAGTTCCTGGACCCGTACCCGCAGGCATCCCGTATCTGACCATGTAATACGCAGCCAGATAGACCTGTTGGAAGAAACCCTTCTGTGCCGGATCGCATGCTGCCGTGTCCGGGCAACCCGCACCCATCGCCGTCGCGAGCTGACCTGTTGTAGGCCAGGTGTCGGTGATGAGGCCCTGCTCCTTCTGAAGCATCACAAGCAGTACCTTGGGGCTGATGCCGCACGCTATACCCACCTTCGACACGATGCGCGCAACGCTCTCATCCGAGGCGCCCTGATACGGACGACACATCGGATTGGCGGGCTTGTCAAAGGTGGGAAAGCTGAGGTCGTACAAACACGTATACCCGGGATGCTGAGGGGTATTGCAACTGACTGGCCCCTTCGCATCGAGGAAGGATTGAATGTCGGCCTCCGCCAGCGAGGTGCTCGCGTAGAACTGCGCGTCGCTGATGATGTAGCCCGGGTCGAAGTCAGCCCCGGTGATGGCACCCGCGGGCGCAGGTACTGCCGCGACCGAGATGCCAACCACGAGAGCGAAGCACGCTCCCGCAGCAACCGCAAGGCGCCTCAAGTAATGCGCGCGATGATGATGTTCCCCTGATATCTGTGCCACTATCCGCCCCCGGTTCGTCAGTGAAGCGTAGCCCGGATCGCTACAAACACAAGCCTTTTCCCGAAGGAGAGTCTGACGTTTCAGTCAGTCAGTGCCATAGAGGCGGCTCGAGCGCGAGCCACGACGTCGTCAAGATCTTCTCCACCTACCGTGACGTGACCGACCTTTCTGCCAGGTCGCGACGCTTTGCCGTACTCATGAAACTTCACGTCAGGATACCCGGCCATCGCTACTGGATACCGATCGGGAACCGTTCCGGATGCCGGGCCTCCAAGCACGTTGACCATAACGCTCCAGCGATCCCGAGGAGCCGTAGAGCCGAGTGGTAGGTCCAGCACGGCGCGCAGATGTTGCTCGAACTGGGACGTCAACGATCCGTCTATGGTCCAGTGGCCGCTGTTATGTGGGCGCATTGCCAGCTCGTTGACCAGCAACCTGTCATCGGCCGTCTCGAATAGCTCGACCGCAAGCACACCGGTGACCCCGAGATTTTCGGCAATGGCCGTTGCTATCGACTCAGCCTCGACCTGGAGCCGCCGGCTAGCACGAGGCGCAGGCGCGATCACTTCTGCGCAAACACCGCCCTGCTGGATAGATTCAACGACGGGCCAGAGCGCGATCTCGCCCGATGGACGCCTCGCCAGGACCTGTGACAGCTCTCGGGTGTATCTGACGAGCTCCTCTGCGAGGACGGGCCCGTGGTCGAACCACGAGGCGACATCCTCACCTCGAGAAACCACGCGCACACCCTTGCCGTCGTAACCGCCCCTCGGGGTTTTCGCGACCGCCTGACCACCGTGATCTTCGATGAACGCAGTCAGCTCCGCGGCCGAATCGACACGGGCCCAGCTCGGCATCGGCAGGGCAAGCTCGCCCAGTCTCGCGCGCATTGCGAGCTTGTCCTGCGCGAAGAGAAGAGCCTCAGGCGCTGGGTGCAATTTTATGCCGCTGTTTGCAAGCTCATGCAGAACCTCCAGAGGGACGTGCTCGTGATCGAATGTGACAACATCAACCCCGTTGGCAAACCGGCGCAGCGCGCTGGCATCTCCGAGATCCCCCACCATTGACGCGGCCATCGCCGCGGACATGCCGTCCGCCTCGGCAAAAACTGAGATGTCGATGCCGAGCTCAGTTGCCGGGCCGATCATCATTCGAGCAAGTTGTCCGGCGCCGACCACTCCTACGCTAAAGCCCATCGGTTCTCCTCTATCCTCACAGTAAGCATCCGGGAACCTGGCGTTCTGGGCGGATAGACTCCTTAGCCTTTCCCATTCTCGCCTACTCCTGGAGCCCAGTGCGCAAGTTCCTCAAGCAGTTCGCACGTTTCGGGATCGTCGGCTTCGGTGGATTGATCATTGACGTCTCGGTGTTCAACCTGTTGAGGATCACCGTGTTGTCACCTGATGCTCTCCACGAGGGTCCGGTGATTGCGAAAATCATCTCAACTTCGATCGCGATCGTGGCCAATTGGGCCGGCAACCGCTACTGGACTTTTAATTCACAGCGCAGAGCGCATCCGCTACGGGAGGGAATCGAGTTCGCCATCGTCAGTGCGGGAGGAATGCTGATCGGGCTCGGATGCCTCTGGGTGAGTCACTACGGATTAGGCTTCACTTCGCTTTTGGCCGACAATATCGCGTCGAACGGCGTGGGCCTGGCATTAGGCACAGCTTTCCGTTTCACATTTTATCGGCTTTGGGTCTTTCGGTCTCGAGAACTGGAGTCGTCCGAAGAGCTACCGACCGAATCGGATGAGCCAGAGGATCCTTCCCGGGCAGAAAGCATCCGGCGGATTCTTCCGACGCTCCAGCGATAAGGCGCCGTTATGCGCCAACTGCCGCTCGCCAGTGTGGCGTTCAGTGCAGCTACCGATTCCCTCGTTGATGCTTCAAGTTCCCTGATTGACGATTCACGATCCAGAATCGACAGCTCACATTCCAGAATGCGAGATTCGCGCTTCTTCACGATGTCGACCAACTCGATAGAAGCCGCGTCCAGGTCGCGATAGGCCTGCTCCAGCTCTAGTGTCAGCACTTCGAGTGGATTCTGGGCCACGCGCTCCCCAGCCAGGATGTTCCGGCCTCGCGATCGCGGCCATTCGTGCCATCGTGACGCGCTGTTCTCGATCGCCACAATGTTGATTTCGTGTCGAGCAGTCGCGAGTGCGATTCCCACGGAGAGCTGGTCCCGGCGCGAGTATCGCAAGACGTGATCGAGCCATACCGCCATGGTTTCGCGCACTGCGACAGTCGATCTGCGGGCAAGCATACCTGTCCAGAGCACCTCAGATGCGAGCACGAGGGGAGCCACAACCATATAGTGCCCCCATTGCTCGAATATGCGGGCAGGATCGTCAAGTTTCAACGTCACAACTTCAGCAAATTCGGCTGAAACGTTCTCCCGGAAACTGTGCCTGGGTACGGCCAGGTCCGCGCTGACCAACCACTCATCCAGGAGCTCGCCGGGATCTCCTATGAAAGCGACTGTGTTGTCGAGCCAGAGCGTTTCCTGAAACTCATCGAGCAACTCGTGCCCACGAATTTTGAGCACGCGAGCACTGCGAACCCTGTCAAGTGGAAATTCTGGCTGGATGAGGCGGACGTCCCAGGTTTCGCTCGTGAGCGTGGGGTCATCGGTCAGGCAGATGAAGGGAATCGAGCTTTCGAGTGCCGCCGGCTGCTCGAGCAACTGCTCGTATCCACCAATCAGGGCACAGTACACAGCGCGAGTTGGTTGGTTCACCACGTGCCTGCCAATTCAGCCGAACTCAAGAGCACCGCTTCGTCCGGATAGATCCATCCCGATTCGAGCATTCGCGAGACTGCGGCCTCGGACCTGCCAGAACCGACCCGTATCAAATTGTGGGTACGCCGATCGATGAGAAAGAGAAATCGCCCACGGGCAAGCTCGGTTATCCTCCCAGCCGACAGGCCAGCCAACGGAATAATGACTGCCCAGCGAACGAACCTCGTCAGAAGTGGCGTGAGTTCCGCGATCGCGCAGTAAGAGTCGAGGTGCCATCCGATACGGAAACACGCGTTCTGAGATTGTCCAGGATTGCTAGCCAGCGTGGCAGTGACGGCCAGTCCAACGAGCAGTGGGGGCATCAGCGACACCTCTGATTCGATGAGCTCGACCGCCCGGCCAGCTTCGGAAAGAGTTCGTTGCAGGAAAGGAAACTCGGCGCCACCGTTCTCGGCGGAGACCAAACGAGATCCCGGCGGGAGCGGCACCGTGGCGATCAGCTCACCGAATCCACTGCCCAGCTCGACGATGACATCCCAAGGGTGCAGCCAGGCAACACGCTGCCAAAACACACGCCCGATGGATTCCATTCTGCGGACTACATCACCCGGGATCCCCGTTGCGCCGGGCGGAACATAGACGACACCCTCGACGCCGCCAATGCGAAGGACAGCCGCACTTGCATCAGCCTCGATCATGCTCTGATTATAGGAGAGCGGCGCCACGCAGAGTTCCGCTGCCACATCGACGCTGCTTAGAGTCACTGCTGCTGATTCGAAGGCTGTTCCCGCTGCGCGGCCTCGATGAGCTCGTGAAGCGCCTCTTGCACGAGGTCTGCTGACGGCACGTCCCTGAGCACTACCGGGTTGTCCTGGCCGGAGTTCAGAACGACATCTCCGCTGCGAAAGACAGCCTGGAGCGCATTCCGTCGCACAGTGACATCGTGAGCGCGGCTGTGCAGTAGCTCCTGCCTGGTACGCATGAAGATCCCGCTGCGCACCACGATGCGCCTGGTCGTGATCGTGGTGCGGCGTGACAACCAGCGGCACAGGGGCATTAACCAGCCAGTGAACACGAGCAGCGCTGCGATCACGAGCACAACCAGAAACTGCCACTGCTCGGTGACAAGGCCCGCCACGTATCCGACACCCCCAGCGACCACTACCAGCACCACGGTCGGCCAGAACAGTGCCCGTGAATGCGGCCGGAGCTTCACGATGACGGTGTCGCGCTCCGGCCTCGCATTCACGCGTACCTCAGGTGCGTCACGTCCCCGGCCGCGATCGCGCGCACACCGTCGAAGCTCGTGCCCGCCACCACGAGCCGTCCCGAATCGTCGATGCCGGTCGCGGCACCGAACAGCTGGTCCCCGTCGGGAAGATCCACCCTGACGCTGCGACCGATCGTGTTGCACGCGGCGCAGACCTCGGTGCGCAGTCCGCTGGCACCCGCGTCGAAACCGGCGGCAGCAAAGGCCGAGTAGAGCGAGTCGAGCTCGTTGAGATAGGTGCTGAGTGCGGCATCCAGCATCGCATCGTCCACGGCCTCACGGCCGTCGCCCCAACCGTTGAGGGCGAGGGACGTGGAGGTCGGTGTCGGCAGCTCTGCCGCGGTCATCGTGAGGTTGAGGCCAGCGCCGATCACGACGCCGATACCGGGAACCAGCTCGGCGAGGATTCCGGAGATCTTCAGGCCGTTCACGTGTACGTCATTCGGCCACTTAAGGGTCACCTCGTGGCCTTCGACGAGCAGCCCAACAGCCCGCGTCATCGCGAGCCCCGTCAAAAGTGGCAGCCAGCCGAGCCGGTCAGGTGACACGGCACCGGTTCCGAGGAACACCGAGACAGCGAGAGCCTTCCCCTCCCGAGCGACCCAGTCGCGCCCCAACCGACCTCGTCCGGCGGTCTGGTTCGTCGTCGCCAGCACGGAGAGGTGCGGGAGATCGCCACCGGATGCCCGGGCCACGAGTTCGTCGTTGGTGGAGCCTGCCCGCGGCAGCACATCGAGCCGCGCGACGATGGCGCTCGACAGTGGAAGGTGCATCCCCACAGGTTAGGCCCCCGTTTCTGTAAGGTTCCGCCAACGACATGCCCAAGTCGCTGGTGGGTAAAGTGACATCGTGACTTCCGACGCCGCACCACACATCCCTGACCTTACGACGACAGCTGGCCGCATCGCCGACCTCAAGGTGAGGTACCACGAGGCGGTCACCGCCAGCGGCGAGGCCGCTATTGAGAAGCAGCACTCGAAAGGCAAGAAGACTGCCCGCGAGCGCATCGAGCAGTTGCTCGATCACGGGTCTTTCGTCGAGCTCGACGAATTCGTACGACACCGCACCCATGCCTTCGGCATGGAGAAGAAGCGGCCATACGGTGACGCCGTCGTCACGGGGCTCGGAACCATCCATGGGCGCCAGGTCGCCGTCTACTCACAGGACTTCACCATCTTCGGCGGCTCACTCGGCGAGGTGGCCGGCGAGAAGATCATCAAGGTGATGGATCACGCCATCAAGACCGGCGTGCCCATCATCGGCATGCTCGACTCCGGTGGTGCGCGCATCCAGGAGGGTGTGGTCGCACTCGGCAAGTATGGCGAGATCTTCCGGCGCAACACCCAGGCATCCGGGGTCATCCCCCAGATCTCGATCGTCATGGGGCCAGCGGCCGGTGGCGCCGTGTACTCCCCGGCCCTGACCGACTTCGTCATCATGGTCGACAAGACCAGCCAGATGTTCGTTACCGGGCCGGATGTGATCAAGACCGTCACCGGTGAAGACGTGGGCATGGAAGAGCTCGGTGGCGCGCTCACCCACAACAAGATCTCCGGCGTATCGCATTACCTGGCCAGCGACGAGGACGACGCACTCGACTATGCGCGCACCCTCATCGGGTTCCTGCCAGACAACAACCTCTCGGACCCTCCCGTCTACGACAGTGAGATCGAACTCGAGATCACCGACGAGGATCGCAAACTCAACTCCATCATCCCCGACAGCCCCAACCAGCCGTACGACGTGATGACGATCATCGAGCACATCGTCGACAACGGTGACTTCCTCGAGACCCAGCCGCTATACGCACCCAACATTGTGGTCGGATTCGGCCGCGTCGAAGGCCGCACGGTCGGCGTGATCGCCAACCAGCCCCAGGCGATGGCCGGCACGCTCAACATCGAGGCCGGTGAGAAGGCCGCCAGGTTCCTCCGCTTCTGCGACGCTTTCAGCATTCCGATCCTCACCCTCGTCGATGTTCCCGGTTACCTTCCCGGCACCGATCAGGAGTGGACCGGCGTCATCCGCCGCGGCGCGAAACTGCTGTACGCGTACGCCGAGGCGACAGTTCCACTGGTCACG
This sequence comes from Salinibacterium xinjiangense, assembly GCF_014645015.1. Taxonomy (GTDB): domain Bacteria; phylum Actinomycetota; class Actinomycetes; order Actinomycetales; family Microbacteriaceae; genus Rhodoglobus; species Rhodoglobus xinjiangensis. The sequence goes on along the minus strand of NZ_BMLC01000002.1, from coordinate 77,023 downwards.
GTCATTACCCGCAAGGCCTACGGCGGGGCCTACATCGTTATGGGTTCCAAGCAGATGGGCGCCGACCTCAACTACGCCTGGCCTACGGCAGAGATCGCTGTCATGGGCGGCCAGGGCGCTGTCAACATCCTCTATCGCGGCGAGATCAAGGCCGCAGAGGCTGCTGGCGAGGATGTTGCGGCGGTTCGCACCCGGCTCGCTAACGAGTACACCTACAACGTTGCGTCCCCGTTCCTCGCCGCTGAACGAGGGGAACTGGATGGCGTCATCGAGCCCGCGGCGACCCGGGTGGCTATCGTGAAGGCGTTGCGTGCCCTGCGCACCAAGCGGGCCTCCATGCCCGCCAAGAAGCACGGAAACATCCCACTGTGATCCCGGCCGAACCGGACACCAGCGCTCTCGAGCTTCGCATCATCTCGAAAGGCGTGAGCGTCGAGGAGATCGCTGCGGTGACCGCTGTCATCACGGCCTCCCTCGATGAGCTCGCCAGCACCATGGCCACAGATGCCGCGGCTCCGGCCTCGGCCTGGCAGCGCAGCCAGCGTTCCGTTCGCTCGACGCTCGTTTCCGGAGCAGGTAATTGGCGGAATTTCTCCGGATAGAGCCCCGAATGGGGGTCAGAATTGCGGATGCTGCATAACAGCTCAGCCTAAACGACGAAATCCGCAGCTAAACCGCCCCGAATTGGTCCAACTGCTGCCGATTGGGCCAAAAAGCAGCGCAAAAGGCGTAAATGTACCCCGACCATTCATCAGCTTAATCAGTGAATCCGCGCAGGTTCAACGCAAAGCCGCGCCTCGGAAACCGAATTGTCCCCCGAGAGTCCCCCAAAGAGACGACTATTTACTATCGTCACGGCACTGCATAGTTGTACCTGCTAGGTGTCTCACACTGTGAGTAACATCGCCATTCATCGGCGGACTAGGGTAAGCGCGCCGATGAATGGGGGCGAGTCAGGGCGATATTCGGGTTATCGCCCCGACTCGGAATTTAGCGGGGGGTCGAAGAAGTGCTCACTGAGCCACTTCGGCCCCTCAGCTATAACCGGCCCCGTCACAGTTGGTTACTGCTGTAGCCGGCCTCTGCTGGCGGCGGTCCCTGCTACGGCCGTCCTTCGCTACCGGGTCGCGGGTACCCGAGGTATCTCGAGCCAGAGGTCGACCTCGTCCTCCATGGCTGAATCCTGGCCCAGGGCAACAGATTCCCCATCGGCGAAACTCCTCAGACCGACGACCGTCACGGCGACGTCAGATCCCTCGGGCACAGTGCGAGCGATCACCTTGTCGGCATCGGTCTGCCTAATGGCGAGCGCGAGCCGGTTGAGAACCCTGTCGAGCTCATCCTCTGAGAGGTCGTCGATGCCACCCTCGTCGAGCAACGTCACAGTGGCTCCGCGTCGGCGGGCAGACATCACCTCGATACGCACGGCATCGTTCAGCAGCTTCCTGCCCCGGATCTCATCACGAATGGCGCCCTCGAGGTAGAGGCATTCCTGACGCTGGGCATCGGAGAGGTGTCCGCCGTTCAGTTCGATCTGGCGAAGCATGTCCAGCGCCATGGCGCTGGTCTGCCCGAGACGGAACTGCCTCTCGTACACGTGTGCGTCCTGGGCGGCCTGCCACTCCGTCGCCTCCCGCTCCGCCATGGCAAAGCGCTGGGCGTCTTTGGATGCTTTGGACATCGCGACACTCAGCACATGCGAGACGCCGACCCACGAGGCGCTTCCCACGATTCCCAGGCTGAAGATACCGGCCGGGCCGACGTCGCCGACGATCGCGATGGTGTGCACCACGAGAAATCCGATTCCCAGCCATGCAAAGGTATGGCGGCCGCGGGTCGAGGTGATGGTGAGCAGTGTGCCGCTGGCTGCGACGTACCAGCTCGCATAGCCGGCGCCGCCTGGGCGGGAGAAATCCAGCCCATTCGCCACGAGCAATGTGATCGCGATCACGACCGCGAAATTGAACGCCGCCATCGCGACGGGCATTCGAGTCGGCCCGAAGGACAGCAGGCTGATGATCGTCGCCACCCCGTAGACCACCATCGCCACGATCACCGGGCCGGGATATTGTGGCTGGTCGATCGTGAATGCGGCGAGAAGAATGTGATACGCCGAGAACAGCGCAGCGATCCCGACGAACATGTACCGCGGAACTGAGATGTTCATCGCCCCACCGCTTGGTCGCCGCTCAGCGAATCATCCATCGATCTCTCGTTCGCTGGCTCGGTTGTGTCCGGCCACGTGATGGTCACGACGGTGCCCTCGTTGGGGGCGGTGACGATGGCCGCCCGGCCACCAGCATTTCCGGTGCGCTCGATGATCGAAATGCGCACTCCCAGCCGTTCACCCGGGACCTCGGATGGCACGAAGCCGACCCCATCGTCTCCGACGACCACCTCAATGCCGTTCGGGGCGATCCCATGCACGCTCACCCATCGCGAAACGGACGACTCGCCAGCGTGCTGCATGCTGTTCATCATCGCCTGGATGACAGCGGAATGGACGGCTTCGGCTGCCTGGATCGGTAACGATCCGCTTCCAGGATGCCGCACTTTGACCCGGAACGGCATGGACAGGTCAGACGCACTGTCGACGATCCTCGACGCAAGGGCGGTCACTCGCATCGTGGAGCCGTCGTCTGGGCTTGCCGCGGCCGCATCCCGCAGATGTCCGATCGCATTGCCCGCCATTGTCGCCGCCAGCGCCTCGGCCTCTGGTGTATACGCCCGCGCAGCCGAGATGAAGGTCGTCAGCACGCTGTCATGCACGATCGAATCGACCTGCACCCGCTCCACCTCCGTCGCGTGCTGGCGAACCGCATGGCCGTAGCGATCGAGTGCCGTCGCCTGGGCGTTGTCGACGTTCGTGGCTGCCTGCCTCAGCATCGTGATGATGATGATGATCGCGGCGCCGAGGATGATCGCATACACGCCCTCCACGATGGCCAGTTGCCACGTTGCGGCACCGCCCTGTGGGGTCATCCGCACCACCGAGTAGATGATCGGAGCCACAAGCAGGTAGATGGTGCCCCAGCGGGCGGTGAACCCGATGGCAGCCATGGCCGTGGCGACGGTGAGGATGTAGTCGAGCCAATGGATTCCGGGAAAGACAGGCACCCCCGGTATCACCGCAAAAGGCCAGCTGATGAGAGCACCCAGGTAGAGAATGGCGAACAACGCATGGGCGCGCCGGACCCAGACCTGCATGATCGACATCACCAGCACCAGGGCGAGCGAACCGGCCAGGGCGGGCACCACGAGCCAGAGCCACAACGGATATGACTCATCGATCTGGCCCAACAGCCACGGGATGGTCTGCGCCCCGAACACTATGCCGAAGCCCGCGACACTGCGGGAGACGACTTTTTCGACCTGCTTGCGGCTGATCGGATTTCTGGGCTGTTTGACCTGTGGAACAGACGTGATTACGGCCCCGTTATCGGGCATCTCCGCCATCCGAGTCGAGCCCGGGAAGAATGCCGTCTTCCACGGCTCGGCGCAGCAGGTCGACCTTTGTGGGAGCCGGGCGACCGACCTCCACGTACTTCACACGAATGCGGTCGAGGTACTCGCGAGCAGTCGAGTAACCGATGCCGAGCTGCTGCGCCGCCAGCTTCAGGGGCAAACCCGAAGCATAGAGATGCAGGATCTCGCGCTCGCGGCGACCGAGTTGCGCTTTCGCGAAGTCACGGTCGGCGTCGATCGCCGTCGCCCATTCGAGATTGTTCAGCACGTCACCCTTCGCGACGGTCGTGGCAGCGGCAAGCACGGTCTTGGTCGCGGAAGACTTGGGGATGACGCCGGCAGCTCCGGCGGCCAGCGCTTCCCGCACGCTCGCCACCCGGTCGGCAATGCTGTGCACGAGCACCGCAGATCCGGTCGCCTGCACCCGCTTGACGTTCTCCGTCACCGTCGAGCCGTCACCGAGCGAAAGGTCGAGAACGACGACATCCACCTCGCGACCGGCAAGCCTTTCGACGAACTCGTCGACGGTGGCGGCCTCGATCACGAAGTCGTACCCGTATTCGATAAAAGCTGCCTTCAGACCCAGGCGCACGGACTCGTGATCGTCGACCACGGCCACCCTGATATGCGAGAGGTCAGCCGGAGCATCGGTGACGGTGGTCTCAGTCAAAACGGTTCCGATCTCGCAGAGGTTAGCTCCTAGCTTAACCTCGCGCCGAGGCAAACGCGCCGCTATGCGTCAGGTCAGCCTCGTGAGAGGGTTCCCACCGCCTCGACGTGGTGCGTGTTCGGGAACAGGTCGAACGCCCGAAGCGCCGTGAGCGTGTAGCCATGGCCAGCGAAGAACTCCACGTCCCGGGCGAACGCGACGGGATCGCACGCCACGTACACCACCTGCGCCGGCGCGAGGGCGGCGATCGAGGCGACCACATCCCGGCCAGCACCCGACCTCGGAGGGTCGAGCACGATTGTCGCCCTGGCGAGTCGCGACCTCTCCGACGCGCTGGCGGATGCGGCAAGATCACTCACCCAGCGTTCCACCCGCGCGGTCTCGGAGCGGGCGCCGATCCATTCCGCGAGGTTGTCTGCAGCGTAATCGGTGGCGATGGCATCACTCTCGACCGTCGTGATCTTCGTCGCGGGGCCGAATCGATCGGCCACAGCTGCGGCGAGCAGTCCGACTCCGCCGTAAAGATCGAGGTTGTGGGCCGCTGGGTCGAACCTGGCGGGATCCACGGCATCCTGCACGGCCTTGGTGAGTGCCTGCGCCGCACTGCGGTGCACCTGCCAGAAGCCGGCATCGGCTAGCCGAAACTCCCGTTCCCCCACGATCTCGGTGATGGTCGTGCGCTTCTGGGCTTTTTTGCCGCCGATGATGAGCCGCACACCCCCCGTCGATGGCGCGAGTACATCGACATGATCCGATCCGGTGAAATCCTGGTCGAGGGGCGCCGCAGCCGACAGTTCGTCAGTGGCCAGCGGGAGTTCGGTGACGGGGATGACCCGGTGTGACCTGGCGGCGAATGGTCCGGCACGCCCGGAGTCGTCGACATGGAGCCTGACCCGGGTGCGCCATCCTGTGCCGCCCCGTTCGTCATCGCCGGGCAGGGGCTCAACCTGCACGTCGCTTGTGACCTTCGCCATGCGCTGGAGCGATTCTGCGAGCACCTGTCGCTTCAACTCGCGCTGGTGGTCCAGTCGGATGTGACCGAATTCAGCACCCCCGGCCCTGTCTGCCGGGTCTCGATCGATGGATGCCGCCGTCCAGACGTGAGGCTGGCGGAACTCGCTCGCCGTCACTACGGAGACCGTCTCGGCGCGCCAGAACGACTTCTTGGAGTCTCCGGTGACCCTCGCCACCACCCGCTCCCCGGGAATGGCGTCGGCCACGAAAACCACCCGCCCATCATGGCGAGCCACCCCCACTCCACCGTGCGCGATGTTGGTAACGTCGACCTCGATCGACCGGCCTGCAAATTCACCCATCATTCGAGCATAGGAGCACCGTGCGGCTTTACCTCGCCTCAACCTCACCAGCCCGGCTTGCGACCCTTCGCGCGGTGGGTGTCGAGCCTGTGCTGTTGTCGTCGGGAGTGGATGAGGAGGCCGTGGCCGCCGCCGCGGAACCGCTCGATGGTCCCCAGCTCGTGCAACTACTGGCCCGAGCGAAAGCCGAGGCCGTCGTCGGGCGATCCGAGATCGACGGTTTCATCCTCGGCGGGGACTCTGCTTTCGAACTCGACGGGCAACTGTTCGGCAAGCCGCACCTGCCGGAGGTCGCTCGCGAGCGCTGGCTGGCGCAGCGCGGACGCACGGGGTTGCTGCATTCAGGGCACTGGCTGATCGACCACCGCGGTGGAGTTCTCGGAGACGCGGTCGGCGGAGTGTCGACGGCAGCGGTCACCTTCGCCGGCGATATCACCGATGACGAGATCGATGCCTATGTCGCGACCGGGGAGCCACTGCAGGTCGCGGGCGCGTTCACTATCGACAGCCTCGGCGCCCCTTTCATCTCCCGCGTGGACGGCGACCCCCATGCCGTCGTCGGGCTGTCGGTGTCGCTGTTGCGCACGTTGCTGCTCCAGTTCGGCGTTCCATGGCATAGCCTGTGGAACCGTCAGCCGCTGTAGAAACCCACAGCGTCCACTCGACGTTTCTGTTGTCACTCACCAAAGGCCCCATCGCCGCCGCCCATAAGCTAGGAAACTATGGCTCCCATCACGAAGGTCCTCATCGCCAACCGTGGGGAGATCGCCGTTCGGGTCATCCGTGCCGCCAAAGACAGCGGCATCGCGACCGTCGCCGTCTACGCAGACCAGGACCGGGATGCCAGGCACGTCAGGCTCGCTGACGAGGCATATGCACTCGACGGCACCACGTCCGCCGAGACCTACCTCGTCATCGAGAAGCTGCTCTCCGTCGCCCGTCGCTCCGGTGCCGACGCCGTGCACCCCGGCTACGGCTTCCTCGCAGAGAACGCGACATTCGCCCAGGCCGTCATCGATGCCGGACTGATCTGGATCGGCCCGTCCCCCGCGGCGATCGAGCAGCTGGGCGACAAGGTGTCGGCACGGCACATCGCCGAGAAGGTCGGAGCGCCGCTCGCCCCTGGAACCCTCAACCCCGTCTCGGGTGCCGAAGAGGTGCTCGACTTCGTCGACATCCACGGACTCCCCGTCGCCATCAAAGCCGCTTTCGGTGGTGGCGGCCGCGGGCTCAAGGTCGCCCGCACGCGCGAAGAGATACCCGAGTTGTTCGAGTCGGCCACGCGCGAGGCCGTAGCCGCATTCGGTCGCGGCGAATGTTTCGTCGAGAAATACCTCGACCAGCCACGCCACGTCGAGACCCAGTGCCTCGCCGACAGCTTCGGTAACGTCGTCGTCATCTCCACGCGCGACTGCTCGCTGCAGCGCCGACACCAGAAGCTGGTCGAAGAGGCACCGGCGCCGTTTCTCACAGACGAGCAGAACGAGCTGCTCTACTCGTCGTCAAAAGCCATCCTGCGCGAGGTCGGCTACGTCGGAGCGGGAACCTGCGAGTTCCTGGTCGCACGCGACGGCAGTATCTCCTTCCTCGAGGTGAACACGCGACTGCAGGTCGAGCATCCCGTTTCCGAAGAGGTGACCGGCATCGATCTCGTGCGCGAGCAGTTCCGTATCGCCTCCGGTGGCAGCATCGACTACGGTGACCCGGTTGCGGTCGGTCACTCCTTCGAGTTCCGCATCAACGGCGAAGACCCCGGGCTGAACTTCATGCCGTCACCCGGGCCGGTCAGTGTGCTCAGGATGCCTGGTGGCCCCGGCGTCCGTGTCGACAGCGGTGTCACCACCGGTGATGTGATCAGTGGCGCGTTCGACTCGCTGCTCGCGAAGCTGATCGTCACGGGTGCGACGCGCGAGGACGCCCTCGAGCGCTCCCGCCGAGCGCTCGACGAGTTCGAGGTCGCGGGCCTTCCGACAGTGCTGCCGTTTCACCGCAAGATCGTGCGAGACCCGGCATTCACGTCGTCGCCCTTCAGCGTCTACACCCGCTGGATCGAGACCGAATTCGTCAACGATATCGAACCGTGGAGCGGATCACTGGCTGATGGCACTCCCCCCGCGGCACGCCACAACGTCGTCGTCGAGGTGGGCGGTAAGCGCATCGAAATCTCCCTCCCGACAAAACTCGTGCCGACGGCGGGTGGCGGAACTGCGCTCACCGCCTCCCCCAAGCGCCGGGCATCCAGTTCGGTGAATACCGTCACGGGTGATTCGCTCAAGGCACCCATGCAGGCCACCGTCGTCAAACTCGCGGTCGCCGAGGGCGACAGGGTGGTGAAGGGCGACCTGATCCTCGTGCTCGAAGCGATGAAGATGGAACAGCCACTCGTCGCACACAAGGACGGCACGATCACCGGTATCAATGCCGCAGTCGGCGCCACCGTGTCATCCGGTCACCTGCTGCTCAGCATCGTCGACTGAGCGTCTCGCCCACCACGCCGCTGCAACAACTGCGCGGGGGTTTGTGAACGTCGCGGGTGTTCCAACCGCCGCGACGTTACCGAACCTCCGCCGCGTTACGGCACACTCCGGCCGCAAACAGTTGTGCACGGAGACGATCGGGCGACGTGGCAATATCCCAGCCCCATCGGCTCATCCCGTGACCAGCCGGGCTCAGGTCATCCTCACGCCACTTCTCATCCAGCAGGGCCGCGTGGGGCGTCCTCCCTCGGAGGAATTCCGGATCTCTGTATTTCGCAGCCCCGTCGAATTCGCCGATGATGTCCACTCCACGCCAGAAGAAGTCCACGAAATAGGTCTTCCCGCTCGCACCACGGAGTCGAACCTGAAGCTCAGGCGCAGGAATGCGTGCTCGGCGCATGCTTACCCTGCTCATCGACTCGCCCGGCCGATCCGCCAGCCCACTGGCGAACTCGATGACCGCCCGCGCCTTCGCCGTGCCATGCCGCATCGGAATGAGTTGCAGCTCTTCGAGCAGTGTCTGTTGCGACAGTGATACCGGCGGCACTCCACTCGCGGGGTGCACAGAACGTCGCAGCGCGGCATCGGTCATCGTCACGGCCACGCCGAACGGGAGGCTTCTTGCGATATCGACGACTGTGCGTGCGAGGGATGTCACCCGGATGCCCTGAATGTGTTCGAACTCGAATGGCACACCCGCTGCATGGCGCTGGAACATCGCGTTGCTTCGCCCACCGCATGATTCTTCTGCAAGAGTCTGGATCCGCACCGACCAGGCGCCGACCATCGGCAGCCTCCACAACACAGCAGCGGACTCGTGTGAGAAGGTTGCCTCCGAATCGACCGCCGCAGCGGCCTTCACACGGAGCTCATACCGTTCGGCCCGGCTAAGGCTGATCCATAGTGGCGTGGGCACCCAGACCCCTCGGAACAGTGCCGTGAATTCGCCTTTCCTGGCACGCGCGAAGAACTGGGCGCGGTCGGTGTGGATGTCGAGGTCTCGGGTGAGAATCACATTCTGACGCCACTGCTGCACATCGATGGGGACCATCCGTCGATGGTGGCCTGCCTTCCAGCTGCAGAGGCAGTGCGCGTCGAACCGGTGGAGAAGTTTCGCTCATCGACAACGGTGCGGTTTGGCAACAACGCGGTGGCTCAAACCTCCGCCTCGTTGACGACGCACAGCAGGGTCGAGCGGCCCGGACACGCACCCTGCCGAGCGCAGGAGGCGTTAGTTGACGATGTGCATGGCGCGCGCGGCATCGGTGATGCTGCCCGTGAGCGACGGGTACACCGAGAATGCGCGTGCAAGCTGGTCGACGGTCAGTCGGTGCTCTACGGCGAGCGCCACCGACATGATCAACTCCGAGGCGTGCGGAGCCACGATGATCCCGCCGATGACGGTGCCAGATCCGGTGCGGGCGAACAGCTTCACGAAACCGTCCTTGATCCCCATCATCTTGGCCCGCGGGTTCGATGCCAGCGGCAACTTGTAGACCTCGCCCTGGGTGATGCCATCCTCGATCTGCTTCTGCGTCCAGCCGACGGTCGCGATCTCGGGCTGGGTGAAGATGTTGGATGTCACGTTCCGAAGCTCGATCGGGGTGACACCGTCGCCCATCGCATGGAACACCGCCGTGCGGCCCTGCATCGAAGCGACGGACGCCAGCGGCAGGAAGTCCGAGCAGTCCCCCGCGGCGTAGATGGAGGGCATGGATGTGCGGGCTACCCTGTTGACGCGGATGTGGCCGGAGTCGGTCAATTGCACGCCAGCCTCCTCCAGGCCGATGCCCGCGGTGTTGGGGATAGATCCGACGGCGAGCAGGCAATGGCTGCCCTCTACCGTGCGGCCGTCAGACAGGGTCGCGATGACACCGTCCTCGGTGCGGGTCACGGATGCTGCGCGAGATTTCGAGAGCACCTCCATGCCATTGCGCTTGAAGACGTCTTCGATGACCCTCGCCGCGTCGGCATCCTCGCCGGGGAGCACCTGGTCGCGCGATGAGATCAGGGTGACCTGCGAGCCGAGGGCCGTGTACGCGGAGGCAAACTCCGCCCCCGTGACCCCGGAACCCACGACGATGAGATGCTCCGGAATCTGCTGCAGTGTGTACAGCTGCGTCCAGGTCAGGATGCGCTCGCCATCCGGAACCGCGGTGTCCAGGATGCGCGGGCGTGCGCCCACGGACAGCACCACCGTGTCTGCGTCGATCTCGTCGAAGTCGGTGCCGGCTGCGCCCCTGCCCGTGGAGACGACCAGGCGCTGGGGCCCGTCGAGGCGACCCTCCCCCTGGACGATGCGGACTCCCGCCTTAATGAGCTGTGACTTCATGTCTTCAGACTGCTGCCGCGCGAGTCGCATGAGTCGCGCATTGACTGCCGCGAGGTTCACCGTGACCTCGGGTCGCACCGCTCGCCCCGATTCGGAGCGGGTGAAGAACTGCACGCCGAGGTCGGCGGCCTCGCCGATGCCGTTGGTGGCTTCAGCGGTGGCGATGAGGGTCTTCGACGGCACTACGTCTGTGAGCACGGCCGATCCGCCCACGCCCTCACGCTCCACCAGGGTGACCTCAGCACCGAGTTGCGCCCCGGCCAGCGCAGCCTCATATCCACCAGGCCCACCACCCAGGACGGCGATGCGTTGCGTGCGCTCGAATTCGTATGCCATTGCCTAATTATCGCAGAATAGAGTGGGGGGATGTCGCAGCAGAACTCCACGCACCCACTCGATGACCCGGCAGCGGATCCTTTCGAGATCGCCGCCACTGCAGCAGCAGAAATCGCAGAGCGAACCGGGGTCGAGAAGCACGACATCGCCCTCACCCTCGGCAGTGGCTGGGCGAAGGCCGCCGACCTGATCGGCGAGACGACCGCGACGATCCCGGCGCTCGAGATCACGGGATTCAGCAAGCCCGCGCTCGCGGGCCACGTCGGCACCCTGCGTTCGGTGCTGCTGCCGAGCGGCAAGCGTGCTCTCATCATCGGCGCCCGCACCCATTACTACGAGGGCCATGGCGTGCGTCGAGTCGTGCACTCCGTGCGGACGGCCGCCGCCACCGGTGCCAGCACGATGATCCTGACCAATGGCGCTGGCGGCATCCGGGAGACCTGGAGCCCCGGAACCCCCGTGCTCATCAGCGATCACATCAACCTCACCGCGGACTCTCCGCTCGAGGGTGCGACGTTCGTCGACCTGACAGACCTGTACAGCGTGCGACTGCGCGATCTCGCCCGCTCGGTCGAAAACGGTCTCGACGAGGGGGTGTACTGCCAGTTCCGCGGACCGCACTACGAGACTCCCGCGGAGGTGCAGATGGCGAAGACCATCGGCGGGCACATCGTCGGCATGTCCACCGCGCTCGAGGCGATCGCGGCCCGGCAGTCGGGAATGGAGATCCTCGGCATGTCGCTGATCACCAACCTGGCCGCGGGCATCCAGAAGACACCGCTCAGCCATGAGGAGGTCATCCAGGCCGGAAAGGATGCCGAAACGCGCATCAGCAGCCTGCTCGCCCGAATCGTGGCCACGCTGTGAGCGCCGGGCTGCTCGCCGACGCCAGGAGCTGGCGGGAGCAGGATCCGGATGCCACCACCAGGGCCGAGCTCGATGAGCTGATCCTCGCCGCCGAGGCCCACGACCCCGCCGCCATCGCCGCACTCACCGACCGCTTCTCGGCCCGGCTGGAGTTCGGCACCGCCGGTCTTCGCGGCGAGCTCGGGGCCGGACCGCGCCGGATGAATCGTGTGCTGGTGACCCAGGCGGCCGCCGGCCTCGCCGCCTACCTGCTCAAGCGCGAGCCGAGCCCGAGCATCGTGATCGGGTACGACGGTCGACGCAACTCCGAGGTCTTCGCACGCGACACCGCGACGATCATGGCCGGCGCCGGAGTGACAACCACCCTGCTGCCGCGCCACCTGCCGACCCCGGTACTGGCATTCGCCGTACGCCACCTCGGTGCGAGTGCCGGAGTGATGGTCACCGCGAGCCACAATCCTGCCAACGACAACGGCTATAAGGTCTACCTCGGCCGGGCCGACCAGGGTTCGCAGATCGTGCCTCCCGAGGACGGCCTGATTGCCGCTGCGATTGCCCAGATCTCGACCGTCTCCATCGATGAGCTCCCCCGCTCGACGGATTTCATCGTCGCCGACGACACGGTCATGTTCGAGTATGTGCGCCAGACGGCGACCGTCGGTCGTCCTGTGGTGCCATTGAAGTTCGTCTACTCGGCCATGCACGGGGTGGGCTGGGAGACGGCGCAGCTGGTCTTCGAGGCGGCAGGCTTCGGCACGCCCGCCGTGGTCACCGAGCAGATCGAGCCGGATGCCACGTTCCCCACTGTCGCGTTCCCGAACCCCGAAGAGCCCGGCGCGATGGACCTCACCTTCGCTCGCGCTGTCGAGGTTGGTGCTGATCTCGCGATCGTCAATGATCCTGATGCCGACCGGCTGGCCGTTGCCGTGCCTGGACGGGACGGGGTGTGGCGCAGGCTGAGCGGCAACGAGGTCGGCTGCCTGCTCGGCTGGCGGGCGGCGGAGCGGGCCACAGCCGGGGGTGCGACAGATGGCGGAACGCTGGCCGCATCCATCGTCTCGAGCCCGGCCCTGCGCGCCATCGCCGCGGAATACCGACTCGGCTACGAAGACACGCTCACCGGTTTCAAGTGGATCTCGCGCGCCCCAGACCTCATCTATGGTTTCGAAGAAGCCCTCGGCTACCTCGTCGACCCGCACATCGTTCGCGATAAGGACGGCATCTCGGCGGCAGTCGACTTCCTCGCCCTCGCGTCGGAACTGAAGGCGGCCGGTCGCACCATCGACGACCATTTCGACAGCTTTGCCGACCGTTTCGGCGCATATGCCTCAAGCCAGGTCTCGCTGCGCTTCGAGGATCTGTCCCAGATCTCCGGAACCATGACGACCCTGCGGTCGAGGCTGCCGAACCTGGTGGGGAGCATTCCGGTCGACAGCATCGACGACTTCATCGACGGCTTCGAGCAGTACCCGCCCGGGGATATCCTGCGCATCCACCTCGAGGGGGGAAGTCGCGTGATCGTGCGCCCGAGCGGCACCGAGCCCAAGCTCAAGGTCTACATCGACGCATCGAGCACCGCCGGTGACGCGAGCGAGCGGCGGGCGGCGGCAAACGCCGTCGTGGCCGAACTCGAGGCCGGCATGCGGGCGCTGCTGGCCGGTTAATCGACAGCCAGCGCTCAGCCCAGCGCCGCCTCCAGCTTGGCGCTCAACTCTGCGGTGTCGAAATAGTTTTCGATGACGATGACGTCGGCGAACGTCGCGCCGATCGCCTCCACGAACTCGGCAGACGTCAGGATGACCTGGGCGTCGGCCGCGACATCCTGAACCGAAGCGACATCGGCGGCGATCACGATGGCCTCGATGTCGAGTCTTGCCAGCACGCGCTCGGCGTTGACCTTCAGGATGCCCGAGCTGCCGATCCCGGCGCCGCAGATGGTCACGATCTTCATAGCTCCACCCTCCCTCGCAGGCTCAGTCGGCGCTGGGGTCGCCGAATCGCTGGCGCGATTCTCATAGCTCCACCCTCCCTCGCAGGCTCAGTCGGCGCTGGGGTCGCCGAATCGCTGGCGCGATTCTCATAGCTCCACCGCGCCCATGATCTTCTGCACCTCGAGTGCCGAAACTGCTGCTGCCAGGTCGGCGATGGCGGACGAGTCGTTGAACACGTTCGCCACGGCGGCGACAGCCGCGAGATGGGTGTCGGCGGAGGCGATCGCCAACCCGAGCACCACACTGACCGGATCATTGTGCGGGTGCCCGAAGTTGACTGGGCTCGCGAGCGTCACGATCGACAGCCCATCGGCAATGACCTCGGGCCCTGGCCTCGCGTGCGCGAGGGCGAGCCCCGGTGCGATGACGACATAGGGACCGTGCTGCTCGATCATCCGGATCATCTCGCGTGAGTATCCGGGTTCGGCCGAGCCAGAACGGGTCAGCGCCTCCCCCGCCAGCGTGACAGCGGCACGCCAGTCCGCTGCCTCCGCCGCGAGGACGATAGCACTCTCAGGAAGCGGGGGAAGGGTCATCAGGCCGCGTCGAAACCCGCGGTGATGATGTCTGCGAGCTCCTCTCGCTCCTCTAACGGCAGGAACAACGATGCTGCGGCATTCAACTGGAACACCGCAAGGTCCGAGAGGTCGTAGCCGAACGTCTCAGACAGGAGGAAGAGTTCGCGCGTGAGCGACGTGGCGCTCATCAGCCGGTTGTCGGCGTTGACCGTGACGCGGAATCCAAGCTGGTACAGCAGGTCGAATGGGTGGTCGACGAGCTCGTCCCCCCATTGCTCGATGGCGCCGGTTTGCAGGTTCGAGCTGGGGCTGAGTTCCAGCGCAATCTCGCGATCCTTGACCCACTGGGCGACCGGCCCGAGCGTTACGTAAGTGTTCTCGTCGTCCTCGCTCGAGGTGGTGATGTCCTCCGCAAGCCGCACGCCGTGGCCGAGCCTGAGCGCGCGACCATCGAACAGGGCGCCACGAATCGACTCCAGCCCATCGGCCTCGCCGGCGTGGATCGTGGCGGGGAGGTAGTTTCGGGCGAGGAAGTCGAAGGCCTCGCGCATCTTTCCCGCTGGAAAGCCTGCCTCAGCGCCGGCGATGTCGAAGCCGACGACACCGTTGTCGCGGTGGCGAACGGCGAGTTCGGCGATCTCGAGCCCGCGGTCAGCGTGGCGCATAGCGCTGATCAGCTGGCCGACCCGGATGCTCCCGCCGGAGCCAGCGACGTCATCTGCTCCCGCGTCGAGGCCCTCCTGCACGGCCTCCACCACCTCGTCGAGACTGAGCCCACGTGCGAGGTGCTGCTCCGGAGCCCACCGGATCTCGCCATAGACGACCCCATCCGCGCCGAGATCCTGCACGAATTCGCGAGCGACCCTGGTGAGGCCCTCCTTTGTCTGCATCACGCCGGTGGTGATGTCGAACGTCTTCAGGTATTCCACGAGCGATCCGGAATCGGCCTGGTCGGCGAACCACGTCGCGAGCCCCGCGGCGTCGGCTACCGGCACGGCCATGCCGACGGCATCCGCCAGCTCTATGATCGTCTGCGGGCGCAGGCCACCATCGAGGTGATCATGCAGGGAAACCTTGGGGAGGCTGGCGATGTTGGCGCCGCCCCCGGGCATTGTGTAGTCGTCGACCGCGGTGTTCATAGGGATCAATCTACCGGGTGGTCGCTGGGGGGTAGCCTCAGATCCGATGCCGAACAAGATCATCCTGGACTGCGATCCGGGGCACGATGACGCCATAGCCCTGCTGCTCGCCTGGGGGAGCCCCGAGATCGACCTGGTCGGCGTAACGACCGTCATGGGTAACCAGACGATCGAGAAGGTGACACGCAATGCCCTCTCTGTCGCTCGGGTCGCGGGGATCACCGGCGTGCCGTTCGCCCGCGGGGCACACCGGCCTCTCGTGCGCCAGATCGAGGTAGCCGAAAGCATCCATGGAAAATCAGGGCTCGACGGGCCGCGACTTCCCGAGCCGACACTGGAGCTCGATCCTCGCCATGCCGTGGACTTCATCATCGACACGATCATGGCGGCCGATGTGGGCGACATCACCCTCGTTCCGACCGGAGCCCTCACCAACATCGCGATGGCAGTGCGCAAAGAGCCTCGCATCGTCGAGCGGGTGAAGCAGGTGGTGCTGATGGGCGGCGGCGTGAACGTCGGCAACTGGAGCGCAACAAGCGAGTTCAACATCGTCATCGATCCTGAGGCTGCCCACATCGTCTTTAACGAGCCATGGCCGCTCACCATGGTCGGCCTCGACCTGACCCACGAGGCACTCGCCACTCCCACCGTCGTCGAAGCCATCGCGGCGATCGACACCGCGCCGTCGAGGTTCGTCGGTGAATTGCTGGAGTTCTTCGGCGAGACCTATCGCGAGCAGCAGGGTTTCGAGCATCCTCCCGTGCACGACCCCTGCGCCGTGGCCTTCGTGATCGATCCAACCGTCATGCAGGTGACGCGAGTGCCGCTCGATGTCGAACTAACCGGGACCCTTACGCTCGGGATGACCGTGGCTGACTTCCGCGCGCCGGCGCCGGCCAGCTGCACGACCCAGGTCGCGGGAAAGCTCGACCACGCGAAGTTCTGGAGCCTGGTGGTCGACGCGCTGGAGCGCATCGGCGATCCGGAGCAGTAGCCGGCGCCGGTCTCCAGGTACCGCCGGCCGCCGAGGTGCGGCAAAGGCAGCTACGCAGGCCACCCGCGGATGCGTTTGCCGCACCTCAGGCCGCGCGGGCTCAACTCGGCCTGTGGACAACCCGCACGGGAGCCGGCGGGCGACCAAGATGTCGGAATGTCGGCACGCATCCCCCTTCCTGACTCCCTCGGCCCGAACTTCCGAGTGACCCTGGGTGCCGCGATGGGAGTCGGCCGCGGAAGGCTAGCGGGATCCGACCTCACGCGCCCATTCTGGGGAGTGCGCGCCCTGGGATCCGGCACCAGCATTCGCGAGCTCGCAGCGTCCTACCTCCCGCGGATGTCACCTCTCGCGCTTTTCTCACATGTGACCGCTGCGCAATTATGGGACATCCCCCTGCCGCTTCGACTCCAGGGCGCACTCCCGCTCCACGTCGCTGTTCCCGACCCGCGCCGAGCTCCCGAGGGGCGGGATGTCATCGGACACCGCCTTCAACTGCGCAGACCCGACCTGCAGCGAATCTCCGGGTTATGCGTGACATCTCTGGAGCGCACGGTCCTCGATCTCGCGACGTTGCTCGATGACGAAGAGCTGCTGGGAGCAATAGACAACATTCTGTGGAGACGGAGGAGACCGCAGATACGTGCAACTATTCCGACCATCACCGCGGCGCTGGCCAGCACTACCGCACGACGCGGGCGAACCCGCTTTCTCGAACTGCTGCCGCTGGCGAGTCCACGGTCCGACTCCAGCCCCGAAACAGCGTTTCGGCTGCGATTCATTCGTGCCGGGTTCCCTGATCCGATTCCTAATAAAGATGTTTTCGATGCGCAGGGCAGGTTCCTCGCGATGCCGGACCTCCAATTCCCTCTATTTCGAATGGCGTTCGACTACGAGGGCGACCATCACCGCACCGATCCAGGACAGTGGCGCAAGGACCTTCGCCGCGTTCCTCTGCTCCAAGACGCGAACTGGCACCACACGCGACTCTCCGCCGCCGACCTCGCCGACCCGCACTACATTCTCGCGAGGACACGGCGAGTACTTCTCGAGCGAGGATGGACTCCGTGAGGTGCGGCAATCGCATCCTCGAGGGTCGGCGGAAGGTGCAATTGCCGCACGCCGGCGGCGGGAATGGTCGGGTCGAGTCGTAGACGGCGACGAAACTGGAGGAGCTAGCCGACCCTGCCAGCGACCAGCGGGCCGCCGTTCTCGACGGGGTCGCCGACTGCGCCGATGCGGTACGCACCCGTGAGCGCCTCGATCGCGCGGTCGAACCGCGCGGGCTCATCGGTGTGCATGATGAACAGAGGCTGGCCCTTCACGACGGTGTCACCTGGCTTGGCGAGCAGGTCGATCCCTGCGGCATGGTGAACAGGATCCTGCTTGCGCGCGCGACCCGCGCCGAGCCGCCAGGCCGCGATGCCGAACGGCAAAGCCTCCTGCGCGACGAGCACGCCATCCCTCTCGGCGAGCACAGGCTGCGACTCGCGCGGGCTGGGCAGCGCCGCATCCGGATCCCCGCCCTGGGCCGAGATCATGCTGCGCCAGGTGTCCATGGCCCGACCGTCGGCGAGGGCGGTCTCGACGTCGGCGTCAGGCTGGCCGGCGAGCGCCAGCATCTCCCGGGCGAGGGCGAGGGTCAGCTCCACGACATCCGCAGGTCCGCCCCCGGCAAGCACCTCCACCGACTCGCGGACCTCGTTGGCGTTTCCGATCGTGAGCCCGAGCGGCACATTCATGTTGGTGAGCAGCGCGACCGTCTTCACCCCGGCATCGGTACCGAGTCGCACCATGGTCTCTGCGAGCTCCCGGCTGCGCGCAGGGTCTTTCATGAACGCACCGGAGCCGAACTTGACGTCGAGCACGAGCGACGCCGTACCTTCGGCGATCTTCTTGCTCATGATGGATGACGCGATCAGGGGAATCGCCTCGACGGTGCCGGTGATGTCGCGCAGGCTGTACAGCTTGCCGTCCGCGGGTGCGAGGCCGGTGCCTGCCGCGCAGATCACGGCCCCTACCGAACGCAACTGGGCGTAGAACTCGTCGTTGGAGAGCGCTGCGCGCCACCCCGGGATGCTCTCCAGCTTGTCGAGCGTGCCACCGGTGTGCCCGAGCCCACGGCCTGAGAGCTGAGGCACGGCCACGCCGAAGGAGGCCACGAGCGGGGCGAGGGGCAGCGTGATCTTGTCGCCGACGCCTCCCGTGGAGTGCTTGTCCGTCGTGATCTTGCCGAGGCCGTCAAACGACAGCGTCTCACCCGATGCGATCATCGCGAGAGTGAGGTCGCGAATCTCGTCGCGTTCCATGCCATTGAGAAAGATCGCCATGGTCATGGCGGCCATCTGCTCGTCTGCGACGTAGCCGCGCGTGTAGGCGTCGACCAGCCAGTCGATCTGCGCGGCGGTCAGGGCGCCGTGGTCGCGCTTGGTGTGGATGAGGTCGACGACATCGAAAGCTTCAACAGCCATGGTGATTCCTTACAACGTGGGGGCGAGACGATTGCGGGTCGAGCTATTCATCCCGGTACGCCGCGAGGGTGCGCGGACCGAAGGCATCCGGGATCACTTCATCGATGGTGCGGATTCCGGAGACGGTCTCGAGAAGCATGCCCTCAGCGGAATGTTCGAAGAGCAATTGCCGGCACCGCCCGCACGGCATCAGCGCGCCGCCATGACCATCGACGCAGGTGAAGGCGACGAGCTTGCCGCCACCCGTCATGTGCAGGGACGACACGAGCGCACATTCGGCGCACAGGGTCAGCCCGTACGAGGCGTTCTCGACGTTCGCACCGGAGATGACCCGACCGTCGTCGACGATCGCGGCAACCCCCACGGGAAAATTCGAATACGGCACGTAAGCGTGGGTGGCGGCTTCATTGGCGACCGCACGCAGGGCGTCCCAATCGATGGTGGTGGAGTCGATAGTGATGGGATCGGTGCTGATGGGGTCGATGCTGGCGGGGTCGGTGGCGTTCGAATCGATGGTCACGATTTCACGTATGCCTTCCCGGATGCGGCCGGCGCTCTCACGTGGCCCACGAGCCCCGCGACCGCGAAGATCGTGACGAGGTATGGCAGCATCAGCATGAACTGGCTGGGGACTGGGGACCCGACGATGCTGAGCACGCTCTGAAGGTTCGAGGCGAAACCAAAGAGAAGCGCAGCCAGGGTCGCCCGGATCGGATCCCAGCGGCCGAAGATTACCGCGGCGAGGGCGATGAAGCCTGCGCCCGCCGTCATCTCCTTATTGAAGGCACCGACCGATCCGAGGGTGAAGTAGGCCCCGCCGAGGCCCGCGATGGCACCGGCCAGGGACACATTCCAGAATCTCGTGCGGTTGACGTTGATGCCTACGGTGTCTGCCGCCTGCGGGTGTTCCCCCACAGCGCGGAGCCTCAGGCCCCACTTCGTCTTGAAGAGAGCGAACCACACGACCGCGATCGCGACGTACATGATGTAGATGATGATCGTCTGGCGGAACAACACGGGCCCGATGATAGGGATCTCACCGAGCAGCGGAATGGGCAAGCGCTGGAACCGGGGCGGGGAATTGAGAACCGCGGAGTTGGGGCTCAGTACCTTCGAGAACAGGAAGCTCGTAAGCCCGATGACCAGCACATTGAGCACGACGCCCACGATCACCTGGTCGACGACGTACCTGATAGAGAAAGTCGCGAGCACGAACGATACGAGCACACCCGCGACGACGGCGGCGATGAGTCCAGCGACGAGCGACTGGGTGATGGATGCCACGACCGCCGACGCGAAAGCCCCGGCCAGTAGCTGGCCTTCGATCGCCACGTTCACGACACCGACGCGCTCCGAGATGACGCCGCCGAGTGCACCGAAGATCAGCGGAGCGCTCAGCCCCACCGCACCGACGAGCAGCCCCGGCACCGGAATGGTCGCGCCCGCAGCCGCCCAGCTGAGGAAGGCGACAAGGAACAGGGCGGCGAAGACCGAGGTCAGCCACAGTGGAGTAGGCGCCGCGCGATATGCACGCCAGGCCGAGAGCGCGGCGATGCCGAACAGAACGATAGTGACGATAATCGTGACGACCGCCACATCAGCCGCGACTTCGGGCAGCTGGATGAGGTCGCTGGTGGTCGACAGGCGGAACATGGTGACGCCGCTGCGCGAACCGACCGTGAAGAGCAGCAGCGCGATGACCGCGAAGACTCCCAGGCCGATCGGCGGCTTCCAGTTGCGCACCGCGGCGCGCTCGAGGCCGGTCGTCGTCGCGGTCTGGGTGGGGGTAGCGACGCTCATCTGGTCACCATCGCCTTCGGGTTGAGCGCCCTCGCTCGGCGCATGGTTCCTGGTATCGGCAGCCTGAAGATCGCACGCACGAGCGGGGGCGCTGCGATGAACAGCACGATGAGTGACTGCACGACGAGCACGATGTCGACGGGAACTCCCTGCGCCGCCTGCATCGAGTAGCCTCCAGCCTTGAGTGCGCCGAACAGGATGCCGGCGAAGAACACTCCGACGGGCTTCGAGCGACCGAGCAGCGCGACCGTGATCGCGTCGAATCCGATGCCGGCATCGATGCCCTCACTGAATCCGGTGGTCACGGTTCCGAGCACTTGCGACACACCGGCCAGGCCGATGAGGCCACCCGAGATCAGCATCGCGTAGACGTAGACGTTCTTCACGTTGATGCCGGCCACGCGAGCAGCGTGCGGGTTCTCCCCCACTGCGCGGAACTGGAATCCGAGGGTCGACCTGTTGATGAGGTACCAGACCCAGGCGGTTGCTGCGATGGCGAAGATGAACCCCCAGTGCAGGTTGTACTTCGCACCGAACAGCTCGGGGAAGATGGCGCTGGGTAACATGGCCGGCGATTTCGGGTTGTTCGATCCCGGCGCTTGCAGTGCACCCTGCGTACGCAGAAGGTAGGAAATCAGGTAGAGCCCGATGTAGTTGAGCATGATCGTGACGATCACCTCATGCGCACCGGTGCGCGCTTTCAGCAGTCCGGCGATTCCGCCCCAGAGCGCCCCTGCTGCGACGCCGGCGATAACGGCCACGATCAGGTGCAGCGGGAACGGCATCGGCAGGGCGAACGCCACGTAGCCCGCAGCGCCAGCGGCGACGAGCATCTGCCCACGGCCACCGATGTTGAAAAGCCCGGTGCGAAACGACACCGCGACACCGAGTCCGGCAGCGATCAGCGGGGTGGCGAAGGTGAGGGTTTCGGTCAGCGGCCGGATGCCATCAGCAAATCCAGGACGCCTGAAGTTGTAGATCGAGCCCTGGAACAGCGCAGAATACGCTCCGGATGCCGCGTTCCAGATCGCCTGTAGCGTGTCGCCGGGCCGGGAGAAGAAGTAGCCGGATGCGGCCTGCACGTCTTCGTCGGTGAAAGCGATCAGGATCGCGCCGACGAGCAATGCCAGCGCGACAGCGAGAACCGAGATCATCGCGTTGCCGCCGACGATGTCCCTGAGCACCTGCTCGGTGCGTGAGGAATGCTGGGGGTCTGCAACCGGCTTCGCCGGGGCCTCAGTGGCCTCCGGCTGCACCGGCGGGGGAAGTTGTTCGCTCATGCCGCGCTCTCTGCCGATCGGGGTATTTCGCCGGCCATCATGAGGCCGAGCACTTCTCTGGGGGTGTCTCCGGGCACGATTCCGACAATGGTCCCGCGGTACATCACCGCGATGCGGTCTGCGAGCGCAACAACCTCGTCGAGCTCGGTGGAGACGACGATGACCGGGATGCCAGCATCCCGGGTCTGAATGATCCGGGTGTGCACGAACTCGACGGAACCGACGTCGAGACCACGTGTGGGCTGGGCCGCGACGAAGAGGCTCAGGTCGCGGCTGAGTTCGCGCGCGAGCACCACTTTCTGCTGGTTTCCCCCGGACAGTCGTGCGACGTGGGTGCCGATCCCCTGGGCCCGGATGTCGAACTCGGTTATCTTCTCCCGAGCAAACTCATCGAGGTAGCCGAGCTGCAGCGTTCCCATCCTGACAAACGGCGGCTTGTGATACCGATCGAGCATGAGATTCTCCGAGATGGTGAACTCGCCGACGAGTCCATCCTCGGTGCGGTCTTCCGGGATGAACCCGACCCCGGCATCCAGGGTCTTCCGAACCGAACCACGGATCGAATGGCCGTTGAGCTCGATCCCGCCGCGCACCTTGTGCTGCAGGCCCATGATGGCCTCGACGAGCTCGGTCTGGCCGTTGCCCTGCACTCCGGCGATAGCGAGGATCTCGCCCTCGTGAACAGTGAAGCTCACATTGTTGACGACGATCTGGTTGCGCGAGTCAACCACGGAGAGGTGGTCGACGACGAGGGCTGCCTTGCCAGGATGCGCCGGTCCCTTGTCGACGGTCAGGTCGACGGCGCGACCGACCATGAGGGAGGCGAGCTCTTCATTGGTCTCCGTGGGTGATGCCTCGCCCACGACCTTGCCGAGCCTGATGACGGTGATCCGATCCGCGACCTCACGCACCTCGCGCAACTTGTGCGTGATGAAGACGATAGAGGTGCCGGTTTGCTTGAGTTGACGCATGATGGCCATCAGCTCATCGGTCTCCTGCGGGGTGAGCACGGCTGTCGGCTCGTCGAACACGAGCACCTTCGCGTCGCGCGACAGCGCCTTGATAATCTCGACCCGCTGCTGCACACCCACGGGGAGATCGTCGATGAGGGCGTCAGGGTCGACGTCGAATCCGAATCGGCTCGAGATCTCACGAACCTTCTCACGTGCGCCCGCAAGGTCGAGCCGACCTCCGAACGTGGTGTCTTCGTGACCGAGCATGACATTCTCGGCAACGGTGAACACGGGGATGAGCATGAAGTGCTGGTGCACCATGCCGATGCCGGCCGCCATCGCGTCGCCGGGACCGCTGAAATGCTGCACTTCGTCGCCGAGCAGGATCTGGCCCTCGTCGGCCTGGTACAGGCCGTACAACACGTTCATCAGGGTGGACTTGCCAGCGCCGTTCTCACCCAGGAGGCAGTGGATCTCGCCCGGCTCAACCGTGAGATCGATGTGGTCGTTGGCGACCAACGAACCGAATCTCTTGGTGATTCCGCGAAGTTCTAGCTTCATGTCAACCAATCTAACCTGCAGACAACATTGTCTTTATTCGGGGTATTCACCGCAGCCCTCCGGCACATTAAACAGGCCTTCCGGCATGTTAAACAGGCCCTCCGGCATGTCAAACAGGCCCTCCGGCATGTTAAACAGGTCGGGGAGGCCAGCTGAGCTGACCTCCCCGATCTTGGTTCTGCCTAGAGAACCTCGTGAGAGCGATATTAGCCGAGGTACGACTTGACCGGGATCGTTCCCGAGATGATGTCAGCCTTGAGCTGGTCGAGCTCGTCAGCGAGTGCCGGGTCGACCTTCGACTCGAAGTTGTGGAACGGCGCGTAGCCGACTCCATCGTTCTCGAGGGTTCCCACGTAGGAGTCGGTCGAGAAGTCTCCAGCGGCAGCGTCAGAGACGACGGCCGAGGTTGCACTCTTGATTCCCTTGAGGATCGAGGTCAGGATGACGTCTGCGGTGGTGGGGTCGGTCACGAACAGGTCGGCGTCGACACCGAGGAGGGCGACATCTTTGCCGGAGTCAGTGATGGCCGCGATGGCGCTCTGGTAGATCGGTCCACCGACGGGCAGCAGTACGTCTGCGCCCTGGTCGATGAAGTTCTGCGCGGTCGACTTGGCGACATCGTTCGCCTGGAATCCACCGGTCACCGTGTAGGTGTCGGGGCTGGCCGGGTCGTAACCGAGGACCTTGACGTCTTTGCCCTTCTCCGTGTTGAAGTATGCAACGCCCTGGGCGAATCCGTCAGAGAAGATCGAGACAGTCGGGAACGGGAGTCCGCCCCACGTCGCGACGATGCCCGACTTCGAGTAGCTCGCTGCGGCGTACCCGACGAGGAAGGCCGACTGCGCCGTGTTGAAAAGGATCGGCTTGATGTTCGGCGCGTCGACCTCGCCGTTGAAGTCGTTGTCAGCTGCGTCATCGATGATGGCGTACTCGACGTCGGGGTTGGCCAGCGCTGACTCGACGGTCGCCTGCGACAGCGCGAATCCGACGGTGATGATCAGGTTGCAGCCCTGTGCCACGAGGTTCTCGAGGTTGGGTGCGAAGTCGGTCTCGGCGTCGGACTGGACGGTGATCGGCTTGACACCGATCTCATCTGAAGCCTCGGTGAGCCCCTCGAAGCCGAGCTGGTTGAACGAGTTGTCATCGAACCCGCCGCTATCAGAGACCATGCAGGGGATGAAGTCGCTGGCGGCAGCTGTACCGTCGCCTGTGGATTCGGGTGGTGCTGCACAACCGGCGAGCACGATGGCGCTCGCTCCGACTAGTGCAATGCCGCTGACGACGCGGCCGCGTGAGGTGATTCTCAAGGTGTCCTCCAGGGTGCTGCCCAACCATCAGGGCTGGGACATAGTGGCTTCAGGCTACAGATTTCCGGCTAGGGCTGACAGTAGAAATAGAGGCAGACACTGAATGGTTACCAAACCGCGACTGCTCCGAAATCAACCTGACATGTGCCGCAGGGCTGAGGTCGCGGCCGGGTCAGCGCGGCGTGCTCGGGCTGGTGACCGTCACCGCACCGGAGATTATGTCGGCACGCAGCGCATCGATCTCGGCAGACAGTTCGGCGGTCACTTTGCCGGCCAGGTCGTGGAATGGAGCGATATCGACTCCACCGTTCTCCAGGGTGCCGATGTATGGGCTGTTGTCGAACTCCCCATCGATGCTGGACTTGACGATCGTGACGACGGCGTCTCCCGTGTTCTTCAATACGGAGGTCAGCAACACGGGCCGGAACTCGGGCGCGAGCACGTCGTATCCATCGGTGTCGACCCAGATGACGGATGCACGACCACCGGAATCGAGGGCCGCGCGGGCCGCCCCCTCGCCGACCTGTCCAGCGACGGGCAGGATGACGTCGGCGCCCTGGTCGATCAGGCCTTGCGTCACGGTAAGCCCCTTGTTGATGTCTTCGAAGTCACCGGTGAACACACCGTCCTGGGTTTGCTTGTCCCACCCGAGAGCGACGACGGCTGTGCCGTGCACCTCGTTGTACTTCGCGACACCATCGACGAAGCCGTCCATGAAGAGCGTGACAGGTGGCTGGTTTCCTCCGCCGAAGGTCGCTACCTTCCCGGTAGTGGAGACCCCGGCGGCGAGGTAGCCGGAGAGGAAGGCCGCCTGCGCGGTGTCGAAGACGAGCGGCTTGATATTCGGGGCATCCGCCACATCGTCGACGATGGCGAAATCGACGTCGGGGTTGCTTGCCGCCTGCTCGATGGTGGCGGGGGTGAGCTCGTAGCCGACCGTCAGGATGAATCCGCACCCCGTGTCGACCGCCTGCTGCATGTTGGGCGCGAGGTCGGTCTCGGAGGTAGAGACGAGCACATCGACGTCGATTCCGAACTGGCCGGCCGCGTCCTGCATGCCTTTCCAGCTGGCGTCGTTGAATGACCGGTCGTCCAATCCACCGGAGTTGGTGACCATACGAGCGCAGAACTGCTCGCCTCCACCGTCCGCACCCGGCGCGTCAGGGGCTGGGGCGCAACCGGCCAGAGACAGCATCGCGACGGCGACAACAGCGACTGTGCGCACCACAAACGATTTCGACATGAGCCCTGCTCCCTGTGACCTGGCCGACTGAACGCCGTTCCATTGGAAATGACGCTAGCCACATCGCCGATGACACGACCAGTCGAGGTCGCGCACGACCGAGTTCGTTACGACTTCGTTACTGGCTGACGTTCGAGGTCGACGTCACAGCACGTCGTCGCGACCGGACAGCTTGAGCGCATCGACGACGGACTTCACTCGCTGGGCATTCGCCGTCGTGGTCACGAGCAGGGCATCCGGAGTGTCGACGACAACGATGTCCGTGACGCCGATGAGAGAGATCAGACGGCCGCTCTGACTGATGACGACACCGGTGGATGCATCGGCAAGCACTCTCGCGTTTTCACCGAGGATCGCGAGGTCAGACTTTCGGCCGCCGGAATGAAGCTTGGCGATCGAGGCGAAGTCACCGACATCGTCCCAGTCGAAGTCGCCGGGGATGACAACGAGCTTTCCCGCGGCAGCGGCAGGTTCGGCCACGGTGTAGTCGATCGCGACCTTGGTGAGGCCCGGCCAGACCCTGTCGACGACGGCTCCGCGACGCGGGGTGTCCCACGCCTCCGCGAGCTCCGTGAGTCCGGCGAGTAGTGCCGGTTCAGCCTTACCGAGTTGCTCGAGAAGAACGTCGGCCTTGGCGATGAACATCCCTCCGTTCCAGAGGTGGTCACCACCAGCCAGGTACCGCTCTGCCGTCTCCAGGTCGGGCTTCTCGACGAACGAACGAACTGTCACGGCGTTTGGCGCACCTGCTATAGAGAGCGGATCCCCACACTGGATGTAGCCGAACCCGATCGCCGGATCGGTCGGCGTGATGCCGATCGTGGCGATATAGCCAGCGCGGGCTGCAGCCACACCTTCGGCCACGGCTCGACGGAATCCTCGCATGTCCTTGATGACGTGGTCTGCCGCAAAAGATCCCACGATGACATTGGGTTCTCGACGCAACAGGATCGCCGCGGCGAGCCCAATTGCCGCCGATGAGTCTTTCGGCTCGCTCTCGAGCACGACATTCGGGTCTAAGAGGTCTGGCAGCTGCTCTTCCACGGCTGCGCGGTGCGCCCTGCCTGTGACGACCATGATGCGGTCGACTCCTGAGAGAGGCACCAGTCGATCCCAGGTGTCACGAAGGAGCGTCTTGCCCGACCCCGTGAGGTCGTGAAGAAACTTGGGGGCGTCGGCCCTCGACAACGGCCACAGCCTGGAGCCGATACCGCCGGCCGGGATCACGCTGTAGAAATCATCGAAAACGGAGGGCTTGTTCATGCCCCAACCATAGGCTTAACGTGGCATTCACTCTCAGGACACCCTGCCCGCTTAGCGTGGAAAACACGGCGATCGAGCGGAGTCGGTGTGCGAGTTGCAGTTGTCAGCGAAAGTTTCCTTCCCACAGTCAACGGCGTCACCACCAGCGTCAGGCAGGTGCTGGATCATCTGCAGCGCGGTGGCCACGAAGCCATCGTGATTGTGCCATCGACTGGCGCGCCCACGAGTTATGCGGGGTTCCCCGTGTTTGGCGTTCCCACGATCGCCTATCGGCAGTTTCCGGTGGGACTTCCGAGTCCACAGGTGCAGCGGCTCATCGCCGACTTCGCGCCGGATGTGATCCACGCGGCATCACCCTTTCTTCTCGGCGCCCAGGCGATCGCCGCCGGCGGCAGGCTGGGTATCCCCTCCGTCGCCATCTTCCAGACGGACGTCGCGGGCTATGCCAGGCGCAATCACCTCGGTGCTGCCACGGGGTTTGCGTGGCGGGTGGTGCGGTGGATCCACGAGGGCGCAGACCTCACTCTCGTACCGTCCAGCGCATCGATGGCCGACCTGGAGAAGGCCGGAATCACCGGGCTCGCCCGGTGGGGTCGAGGGGTGGATCTGGTGACCTATCACCCGAGGAACAGGGCGACCCCGGCAACTAAAGCCCTTCGCGAGCAGATCGCACCCCGCGGGGAGACGGTGGTGGGATACGTCGGACGAATCGCCCCGGAGAAACAGGTGGAGCGGCTCGCCGCCCTTCGCGGCGTGGGGGGCATCTGCATCGCTATCGTCGGCGACGGCCCGTCAGTTCCCTACGTCAGGAAGCAACTCGCTGGCATGCCTGTCAGCTGGCTCGGCAAGCTCTCAGGGCCTGATCTCGCGACCGCCTACGGCAGTTTCGACATGTTCCTGCACACCGGTACAGAAGAAACGTTCGGGCAAACAATCCAGGAGGCCCAAGCGACCGGTATTCCCGTCATCGCGCCGCGCGCCGGCGGCCCGATCGACCTCGTCGACCACGGCCGTAACGGCTTCCTGTACGAGCCCGGCAACGATTCGCAGTTGCGGGCAAGCGTGCAGGCACTGGCAGCGGATGGCGCGCTCATGTCGCGCATGGGGGAGGCGGGTCGCCGAGCAGTACTTCCCCGCGACTGGGAATCCCTCTGCGACGAATTGCTCGGGCACTATGCGCACGCGGTCGCCGGCCGGGCCGTGCCAGCCAGGCGCTCGGTCATCGCCAACCGGCGATAAAAGAAAGCGATGCGAGAAAGCGATGAAAGAAAGCTAATTCTTTCGAAACTGACCCGTTCAGTGCTGTTTTGAGGGCCTCCTGCGCAGTGAGGGTCCATTCGTCCGAATAGACTGATTGCGTCCGTCAACCGGACAATTCGTCGGCCATAACTGATGGCCTGGAATCCGCGAGGAGGGTTGATCGTGTCCGATAAATCGGCCGGTACCCTGGCGGGCAAACAGCCCGTCACCCCCATCATTGCCATGCCGAAACGGCCAGCGGGAACGCTTTACCGGGGGCGCGAAGGAATGTGGTCGTGGGTGATGCATCGCATCACCGGTGTCGCGATCTACTTCTTCCTTCTCGTCCACATTCTCGATACCGCGCTCGTTCGAGTCAGCCCCGAGGCGTACAACGCGGTGATCAACCAGTACAAGACGCCCCTCATGGGCCTTGGCGAGATCGGGCTTGTCGCGGCTATCGGGCTGCACGCGCTCAATGGGCTGCGCATCATCCTGATCGACTTCTGGAGCGTAGGCACGAAGCACCAAAAGCTCATGTTCTACATCGTCATCGGCCTGTGGGTCGTGCTGATGGTCGGCTTCGTACCTCGCCAGTTCATGCACATTTTCGGAGGCGGAGAATGACCACTATCGAGGCTCCGCGCACCCCTGCTCCCGTTCGCCGTCCTCGCGGTGGCGTCAACTGGGAGAAGTGGGGCTGGATCTACATGCGTGCAAGCGGTGTCGTTCTCGTCGTGCTGATCTTCGGGCACCTCTTCGTCAACCTCGTGGCGGGCGACGGGGTGAAGGCGATTGACTTCGCGTTCGTCGCCGGAAAGTGGGCCGATCCCTTCTGGGTCGCATGGGACACCGCGCTGCTCTGGCTGGCCCTCATCCATGGCGGCAACGGTATGCGCACCCTGATCAACGATTACGCGAACAACCAACTCGTGCGCACGGTGCTGCTCAGTGCCGTTGCCATCTCCACCGCCCTACTGATTGTTTTGGGAACCCTTGTGATTTATACGTTCGACCCCTGCCCCGCAGGAACTGCCGCTGACCTACTCCCCAGCTTCTGCCCGGTGCCCTAATGGCCGACAACACGAACGGGGCCGACAACACGAACGGGGCCGACAACACGAACGGCATGATCGAAGACGGCGCGATAGTCGACGGGGTGCACTACCACCAGTTCGACATCGTAATCGTGGGTGCTGGCGGTGCTGGCATGCGCGCGGCGATCGAGGCGGGCCCGGGAGCGCGCACTGCGGTCATCTCGAAGCTGTACCCAACGCGATCCCACACGGGTGCCGCGCAGGGTGGCATGGCTGCGGCCCTGGCCAACGTCGAAGATGACAACTGGGAGTGGCACACCTACGACACCGTCAAGGGCGGCGACTACCTGGTCGACCAGGACGCCGCAGAGATTCTCGCGAAAGAGGCCATCGATGCGGTCATCGACCTCGAGAACATGGGCCTGCCATTCAACCGCACACCCGACGGCTTGATCGACCAGCGCCGCTTCGGTGGCCACACCCGCGAGCATGGCAAGGCCCCTGTTCGGCGTGCCTGCTACGCAGCGGACCGCACGGGTCACATGATCCTCCAGACCCTGTACCAGAACTGTGTCAGGCTCGGCATCAACTTCTTCAACGAGTTCTACGTGCTCGACATGGTGATGACCGAGGTGGATGGGCTCGAGCAGCCGTCCGGTGTCGTCGCCTACGAGCTCGCCACCGGTGAACTGCACGTCTTCCAGGCGAAGGCGATCATCTTCGCGACCGGCGGCTTCGGCAAGATCTACAAGACGACCTCCAACGCCCACACCCTTACGGGTGACGGCGTCGGGATCATCTGGCGTAAGGGGCTGCCGCTCGAAGACATGGAGTTCTTCCAGTTCCACCCCACTGGGCTCGCGGGGCTCGGAATCCTGCTCTCGGAAGCCGCTCGCGGCGAGGGCGCAATCCTGAGAAATGCCGAAGGCGAACGCTTCATGGAGCGTTACACCCCGACCCTGAAAGACCTGGCGCCACGAGACATCATCGCGCGATCGATGGCCCTCGAGATCAGGGAAGGACGTGGCGCAGGCCCGAATAAGGATTACCTGTACCTCGACATCACCCACCTCGAACCGGCCGTGATCGACGAGAAGCTTCCGGACATCACGGAGTTCGCCCGCACTTACCTCGGAGTCGAGCCGTATACGGAACCCGTGCCGGTGCTGCCCACAGCGCACTACGCCATGGGCGGGATCCCGACCAACGTGCATGCCGAGGTGCTGCGCAACAACACCGACGTGGTCAAGGGGCTCTACGCCGCTGGCGAGTGCGCCTGCGTGTCGGTGCACGGATCGAATCGGCTCGGAACCAACTCGCTTCTCGACATCAACGTGTTCGGTAAGCGAGCCGGAAAGCGAGCGGTCGAGTACGTGCAGACCGCCGAGTTCACCCCGCTCCCCGAGAACCCGACCGCGGGCATCCAGTCGATCCTTGACATGGTGCGCGCGGGCAACGGCACCGAGCGAATCGCAGTCATCCGCAAAGAGCTGCAGGATTCGATGGACCGCAACGCGCAGATCTTCCGCACGGAGGAAAGTCTCAAAGAGGTCACAGATCTCATCGAGACGCTGCGCGCGCGGTACAAGAACATCCAGATCCAGGACAAGGGCAAGCGGTTCAACACCGACCTGCTCGAAGCTGTCGAACTGGGCTTCCTGCTCGACCTCGCCGAGGTGCTCGTCTACTCGGCACGCTCACGGCACGAATCCCGTGGTGGCCACATGCGGGAAGACTTCCCCAACCGCGACGACGAGAAATTCCTCGTGCATACGATGGCTTACCGCGTCGGCGACCCGGAGTCCACCGACGCCGGAGAGCACATCCGTCTCGACTGGAAGCCTGTCGTGATCACGAACTACCCGCCGATGGAACGAAAGTACTGAGGAACAGTCTCATGAGCAACGCGGTCATGGAAAGCAAGCCGAGCATCCCGGAAGAGATTCCCACGTTCACGGCCACGCTCATCATCCGACGCTTCGACCCCGAGGTGGATGACGAGCCGCGCTGGCAGGACTTCGACGTGCAGATGCACGGCACCGACCGTGTGCTCGACGCCCTGCACAAGATCAAGTGGGAACAGGATGGGTCATTGACCTTCCGCCGCTCGTGCGCGCACGGCGTCTGCGGCTCCGATGCTATGCGCATCAACGGCCGCAACCGACTGGCGTGCAAGACGCTCATCAAAGACCTCGATATCTCGAAGCCGATCTACATCGAGGCCATCAAGGGCCTGCCGCTGGAGAAAGACCTCGTCGTCGACATGGAGCCGTTCTTTGACTCCTTCAAGAGCGTCAACCCGTTCCTCATGGCGGGAAGCGTCCCGAAGGCCGGGAAGGAGCGCAAGCAGAGCCCCGTGGAGCGCGCGCGCTTCGATGACACGACCAAGTGCATCCTGTGCGCTGCCTGCACCTCCAGTTGCCCCGTGTTCTGGACCGACGGACAGTACTTCGGGCCTGCGGCAATCGTGAATGCGCACCGGTTCATCTTCGATTCCCGCGACGACAACGCCCAGGTTCGCCTGGACATCCTCAACGACAAAGAGGGCGTGTGGCGCTGCCGCACTACCTTCAACTGCACCGACGCCTGCCCCCGGGGCATCCAGGTGACGCAGGCCATCGCCGAGGTCAAACAGGCCATCCTCCGGGGCAAGGCCTAGGGCTTTTTCCGGAGGGATGCCCCGCGGGTGCCGAGCTTGAGGGAGGCTGCCGCGGAAGCAACCGGACCGGCGGAACGCCCAGGCCTTCAGTTGAGCAGGTTGTCAGCCGAGCAGGTTGACGGTGACGCCCGAGCCGCCGCTGGTGAGCAGCAGCGGCTTCACGAGGGCGTCGATCAGAGAGTCGGCGGTGCCGAGAACGGTCGCCAGGGCGCCGCCTCCGGGAAGCGTGCTCTTCAGATAGGCGCGATCGACGTGCTGGACCAGGTCGAGAGAACTCACTCCGCCCGGGATCCCAGCCGCATTGAGCACCCAACCGCCGGTCGCACTGACCGTTGTCGTCGCATACACCTGGCCCGCTGCCTGCAGCGAGAGTTGCGCGCCGGGCGTCGCTGAACCGGCAAGGTTGAGGGAGAGGTCGGCAACGACCGCACCGCCAGTCACCGAACCGACAACCCCCGTGACTCCGTCGACCACTCCGCCGACAGCTCCTCCCAGATCGCCCTCGAGCGCCTGGCCGACACCGCCGAGGACGGTTCCCACCCCGTCGGTGACTCCACCCTCACGAGGACCGCCAAGCAAGTCCATCACGGCCTCGGGCACGGCGAGTCCGAGGTTGGCAGCGTCGTCAATGCGCGTTCCCGAGTCCTGCGCCGAACCCCATCCGGAATCGCCCTGCGCTGCCGCGCTCTCATCGAGCTCGGAGACGGACGTGCTCGCGGTGTCGTCGACAACGCTGTCCAGGGGGCCGAAAGAAACTGCAGACCCCGAGACGAGCACGACCAGTGCAAGGGTTCCCACCACGCCGATGGAGGTCCCGGCGATGCTGAAGAACCCGAGGGCCCCTGTGGTCGCGGCTCCCGGGCCGAACACCGCTGGCACGGCCGGGATAGTTCCGACGCTGGCCGCCATGGCAGAGCCAGCCCCTCCGTACGAGGCGAGCATGGCGCCACCGGCGACACCACCCAGCAGGATGGGAAGCATCACGAAGGCCAGCCGCGATCCGACCTCGTCGACCTCCTCATTGATGATGGCGCACTTGGCGCAGGTCATGAGGTGGGCATCCAGCCGCTCGGTGTCTCGTGCCGTCAAGCCCTTTCGGGCGTGCTCGCCTATGCGCGAGATCGTCCATTGGCATTCCCCGGAGGCCGTGGCGTCGTTGATGTGGGCCTGCAACCAGGCCTTTCGTAGCCCTTCGCGCGCCCGGTACGACAGCGCCGCGACACCGTTGGCGGTCATGCCGAGCACCGGCGCGACCTCGTGCGGATCCATTCCTTCGACCTCGGTGTACCACAGCACCGACTGCCAGCGTTCGGGGAGACTGCGAAAGGCACGGGCCGTGAGTGTGCGGTCCAGGGCGATGGCCGCTGGATCGTCGATCGTCGCCGGGTCTTCGAAGTCGGCGATATCGGCGACCTGCACGTCCCTGGAGGCGGCACCCCATGTCGAGGCGAGGTTGCGGATGGTCGTGTAGAGGTAGGGGCGGAAGGCTCCGGTAGGGCCGCCGCCCGTAAGGACACGCTGGTAGATGCGGGTGTACGCCTCGGAAACGAGGTCGTCCGAATCTATCGACGATGTGAACTGTCGGGCGACGCGAGCGCCCGAGCGGAAGTGGCGACGCCACAGCTCCGCGAACGCGCGCTGGTCACCCGCGCGAGTCTGCTCGACCAGTGCCTGGTCCGAGATGGGTGGCTCTGCGCCGTCGCTACTATTCATCCCCTTGGTCCCTTCCCCCCAGAATCGACTACCCCATTGTGCCGTGCTGGCACGCAATTCCCCCAGCTTTCCCTCAACCTGAGAGACCGCCGAGCGGGGCAATTATGACGCCGATCCTCCAAAATAATTCCAAATATTAATGGGATGCCCCGGCTCAGGGCCCGACGGCCGCGGCGGCCGCGCGTGCCCCGGCGGCCGTCGACGCACCGAGGGCAGCGTCAGCTCGTGCTCGCGCCTGCTCAGGATTCACCGTCGCAAGCTCTGCCCGCACATCCGCGAGCGCCGCCGGTGTCATCGACAGGGTGGTCGCACCGAGACCGACGAGCACCACGGCCAGCTGAGGATCTGCGGCCGCCTCACCGCAGATTCCGACGCCCTTGCCCGCGACGGCCCCGGCATCACCCAACATCTTGACGAGTCGGAGCACGGCAGGATGCCACGGATCCTGGTAGCTCGCGACGGAGCCGAGCATCCGGTCTGCCGCCATCGTGTACTGGGTCAGGTCGTTCGTACCGATCGACACGAAATCAGCCGCGGCCAGCACCTGGTCTGCCATCAGGGCGAGCGACGGGATCTCGGCCATCACTCCGACCGTCTTCAGACCGAGGGCCTTACCGAGCTTGACGAAGTACCGGGTCTCTTCGGCGTCGGCGACCATCGGTGCCATGACCCAGAGGTCGGCCTCCGTCGCATCCTGCGCGCCTTTCAACGCCGTGAGCTGGTCGAGCAGGATCTGCTCGCTCGCCCTCAGGGCACGCAGCCCACGGAGCCCGAGCGCCGGATTCTCTTCGTGGGCGCTATTCAGGAAGGCGAGAGGCTTGTCTGCCCCGGCGTCGAGAGCGCGCACCACGACCTTTTTGCCGGGGAAGAACGACAAGAGCTCGGTGTACCTGGCCTGCTGGTCGGCGACGGTCGGTGCCGTCTTCGAGTCGAGGAACAGGAACTCGGTGCGGAACAGGCCGACGCCCTCGGCACCCAGCTCGACGGCCTCCAGCCCGTCTTTCGGCGAACCGACGTTGGCCAGTAGCGGGATCTTCGTGCCATCGGAGAGCGCGCCATCCACGACCGGGATGGTCGACGCGGCGGCGCGGGCAGCGATGCGCGAGTTCGCGTCGGCGATGGCCGCCTCGGCGGGGTCGATCGTGACGAGCCCTGCCGCGGCATCCATGATCACAACAGTGCCGTCGGCGATCTCGAGCGCACCTGGCACCCCGACGATGGCCGGGATCGACTTCGACCGGGCCAGGATCGCGGTGTGGCTGGTCGGGCCGCCGTCGCGGGTGATCAGGCCGAGCACCTTGTCGAGATCGAGGAGCGCCGTATCGGCGGGAGCGAGATCCGCAGCGATGAGAATGAACGGGGTGTCGCTGGTAGGCACCCCCGGTGCCAGCACCCCACGCAGGTGCGCGATGATGCGCTGCGACACGTCACCGAGGTCGGTCGCCCGCTCGGCCATGTAACCACCCATGCCGACCAGGATCTCCTGGAACGCCGCGAACGCTTCGAACACCGCACGCTCGCCCGACTTACCGGCCTCGATGCGCTCTTTCACGTCATCGGTGAGCATCGGATCCTGCGCCATCATGGACGCTGCCTCGAGCACGGCCTGGGCCTCTCCGCCCGCGGAGGCACCCTTCGCCGCCAGCTCGGCGGCTACGGCCGAGAGCGACTTTTGCACTATGGCGTATTCGGCGGCAGCATCGCCGGTGTGGCGGTCGTCCGTGGGCTCCGGCAGCGGGTCGGGCATTCTCAGGATGGGCCCGACGGCGATTCCGCGGCCGACTCCTACGCCGTGCAAATCCATCTGCCGGTCCTCTCCATCGGGGTTGTGGCGGTGCACGATCGAGACCGACACGATACCGTCCGCATCAGCCTAGCTATGGTGGAGTGATGGCGTTGATGGAGAAGGTCACAGCAATCACCGCGCGGGTGATGAAACTGAAACCCGTGCGTGTGTTTCTCCACTATGCAGCGCACAACGGACCGCTGATGGCCGCCGGCCTGTCATTCCAGGCCATCTTCGCGGCGTTCGCGGCAATCTGGGTCGGATTCGCGATCGCGGGCTTCGTGATCAGGTCGAATCCCGAATTCGAAGGCGCATTCCTCGGTCTGCTGCGCTCCAACGTCCCCGGCCTGATCGGGGGAAACGGGAGCGACGGGGCGATCAAACCCGACGAACTCTTCTCGACCGGGATCCTCACCTGGACGGGCGCCATCGCCGCCGTCGGGCTCCTCTTCACCGCGCTGGGCTGGCTCGCCTCGGGTCGCGACGCCGTGCGCAACATCTTCAGCCTCTTGCCCGCCCCCACCAACTTCCTGCTGCTGAAGGTCAAAGACCTCGGTATCGCGATCTTCTTCGGCCTCGCCCTGATCCTGTCCGCCGCGGTCACCGTGCTCAGCACAGCCGCCCTGGCGACGGTCATCGGGTGGCTCGGCATCGACTCCACCTCGGATTTCACCGTCATCGTGGTGCGCATCGCCGGCCTCCTGATCGCACTCATGCTGGATATCGTCGTGCTCGGTGCGTTTTACAGGGTGGTGTCCGGCATCCGCATCCCGTGGCGGATTCTCGCGCAGGGAACCATCATCGGAGCCGTTGCCCTCGGCGTGCTCAAGGCCCTGGGTAGCAGCCTTCTCGGCGGCGCGACCCAGAACCCCCTGCTCGCATCGTTCGCGGTGATCATCGGTCTGCTCATCTGGTTCAACGTCATCTGCCAGGTGATCCTGCTTGCAGCGTCATGGATCTCGGTGAGCTCGGAAGACAGGGGTGTGAGCCTCACCGGCAGCCAGAAGCACGGTAAGAAGACCGACGCGCGACCCAGCGACACCGCGACGGCGCTGTAGCTGCGGCCGCAGCGTCGGCAGCCGTCGGTAGGCTCGAATCATGGCTACACGACTTCGCATTGCATCCGTCAACACCAACGGCGTCCGCGCCTCATTCCGCAAGGGAATGGGTGACTGGCTGGCGGCACGCGACGTCGACATCCTCGCGATGCAGGAGGTGCGGGCGTCCACGGAAGACCTCGAGGGGCTGCTCGGCCCGGAGTGGACCATCCTGCACGACGCCGCGACCGCGAAGGGCCGCGCGGGGGTGGCACTGGCATCCAGGAATCCGGCGCAGGTGCACAGGGTGGCCCTGGGCTCCGATGATTTCGACAGCGCGGGCCGCTGGCTGGAAGCCGACTACGAGGTCGGCGGCCGCAGCGTCACCGTGGTCAGCACCTATGTCCATTCCGGAGTGGTCGACACCCCGAAGCAGGTCGAGAAGTACAAGTTCCTGGACGCCATGACGGCACGGATGCCCGAGATCACCGCCCATACCGAGCTCGCCGTGATCGTGGGAGACCTCAATGTCGGGCATCGTGAGCTCGACATCAAGAACTGGAAGGGCAACCGCAAGAGCGCCGGATTCCTGCTCGAGGAGCGCGCCTACTTCGACAGGTTCTTCGGCCCCCGTGGCGAAGCCGTAGAGGGTGTTGACGGCACGGTGGCGCCCGGGCTCGGCTGGGTCGACATCGGCCGCCGGTCCGCGGGTGAGGTCGAGGGGCCGTACACCTGGTGGTCGCAGCGCGGCCAGGCGTTCGACACCAACACAGGGTGGCGCATCGACTACCACGTCGCAACCCCCGAGCTTGCGGCATCCGCCAGCAACTACACGGTTGATCGCGCCACCGCCTACGACCAGCGCTGGAGTGACCATGCGCCGGTTGTGGTCGACTACGGGGTCTGAGGCGCGCATTCCGATCTGGGAGAATGGTGGCATGAGCGCCAAGCCCCGACTTTTCTCCGGCATGCAGCCGTCGGCCGACTCCCTCCAGCTCGGCAACTACATCGGGGCCCTCCTGCAGTGGAAAGAGCTGCAGTCCACGCATGACGCCATCTTCTGCGTCGTCGACCTGCACGCGATCACCGTTCCCCAGGATCCGGTGCAGTTGCGCGCGGCCACGAGGCGCACCGCCGCCCAGTACATCGCCGCGGGAATCGACCCGGCCCAGTCGATCCTCTTCGTACAGTCACAGGTCGCGGCGCATCCACAACTCGCGTGGATGCTGAACACCATCACCGGATTCGGTGAGGCTTCGCGCATGATCCAGTTCAAGGAGAAGTCGCAGAAGCAGGGCGCAGACGGCACCAACGTCGGGCTGTTCACCTACCCCGTTCTGCAGGCAGCAGACATCCTGCTGTACGACGCCGAGATCGTGCCCGTCGGCGAAGACCAGCGCCAGCACATCGAACTCACCAGGGATCTCGCGAACCGCTTCAACACCCGTTTCGGGCACACCTTCGTCGAGCCGGAGGCCGTCATCCAGAAGGAGACGGCAAAGGTCTACGACCTGCAGGCACCCACCAACAAGATGAGCAAATCTGCGTCGAGCACGGCGGGCGTGGTCTGGATGCTCGACGAGCCAGCCGTCACGGCGAAGAAGATCATGTCGGCTGCGACAGACAGCGGCCGGGAGGTGCGGTTCGACAGTGTAGAGAAGCCGGGCATCTCGAACCTGCTGACGATCTACGCCGTGCTTTCCGGGCGCACGATCGCCGACATCGAGCGGGAGTACGACGGGCACGGTTACGGCGACTTCAAAAAGGGTCTCGCCGAGGTCACGGTCGACACGTTCAGCCCGATCCGCGCCAGGACCCTTGAGCTGCTGGATGACCCCGCCGAACTCGACCGCATCCTCGCCGGCAATGCAGACCGCGCCGCTGGAATCGCCGACGCCACACTCGCCCGGGCCTACGACCGCATGGGCTTCCTAGCGCGCGCATGATTCCCGCAACGCTCACCACAGCTCGGCTGAGGCTCGACGCGATCAGCTCGGCCGACAACGACGCCGTCTTCGAGTACTGCAACGACACCGACTTACAGGGTTACGTCCCTGTCCCCGTGCCGTACACGCATCAGGCGGCGGCGAGCTACACGGAAGGTTACGCACCCAAGGCCCCCTGGCTGTGGGCGATCCGACTCCTCGAGGAGCAACGACTGCTGGGTGTGATCGAACTGAAGCCGCACGAACTGCGCTCTGCGGAGCTCGGTTATTGGCTGGGGGATCCTCATCGTGGCCAGGGGATCATGACCGAGGCCGCCATGGCAGTGATTGACTTCGGCTTCAGTGCCGACGGCGCCGCGCTGGCCCACATCGACTGGTGCGCGGTCGTGGGAAATATCGGCTCGGCAACCGTCGCGCAAAAGATCGGGATGCGATACGAGGGGCTGCGCCGGCAGTCACTGCCGCATCGCGACCGCCGCCTCGACGCCTGGTTCGCGAGCATCCTGAGCACCGACGACCGCGAGCCGCAGACAGGCTGGCCGCTGTGACCATCGCCGTCGTCCTGTTCGATCTCGATGACACCCTGTTCGCCCACCGGTACGCCGTCGACACCGCGATCGCCAGATTCCTCGACACTGATGATCCAGCCGAGGTCGTGCGCTGGCACGACCTCGAAGAGCTGCACTACCCGCGCTATCTGTCTGGGGAGCTCGGGCTCATCCCGCAGCGACGAGTGCGGGCTCGGGCGATGGCTGAGCCCTATGGCCTGGCGCTCACTACCGACACCGAGGCCGACGCCTGGTACGACAGGTACTTCGTGGAATACAGACGGGCCTGGTCGCTGCACACCGACACCATCCCGTGTCTCGATGCGCTGGATGCCGCCGGACTGAGGATCGGGCTTATTACCAATGGAGATCTCGCGTTCCAGACCGAGAAGCTCGAGTTGACGAGCCTCGATTCGCGCCTCGAGCACGTGATCGCGAGTGGCGACGTGGGCTTCGCGAAACCGGATGCCCGCATCTTCGCTCTCGCCTGTGAGAGGTTCGACGTGCATCCGTCACAGGCGGTCTATGTGGGCGATCGTCTCGAGACGGATGCCGTCGGAGCGGCGGGGGCCGGCTTGACCGGGGTGTGGCTCGATCGCTCCGGCGCCGGCGCCGTGGACGAAGTCGCCGCGCACGACCCTGCGGCGGGAATCCACACCATCACGACCCTCGCTGAACTGCCGGGGTTGCTCGCCTGACCCCGCATCCAGCGTTCGGTGGATGCGCCGCCCTCCGGTGGATGGCGGTGGAACAGCTCCCGGCAGGGGCACTATCGACTCATGACAACCACCGACCCGGTCGTGAGGGTGCGTGATCTCCACAAGCGCTACGGCAGCTTCCCCGCCTTCGACGGCGTGAGCTTCGACATCCATCGCGGCGAGACATTCGCCCTGCTCGGCCCGAACGGCGCGGGCAAGTCCACCACGATCGAGATCCTCGAGGGCTACCGCAATCGCACGAGCGGTGAGGCGAGCGTGCTCGGGGTCGACCCCGGCAGGGGTGGGCTCGAATGGAAGGCCAGGCTCGGCATCGTGCTGCAGTCGACGGGCGAGAGCGGCAACGTGACAGTGCGTGAGCAGCTCACCCACTTCGCCGGTCTCTACCCTCACTCTCGCGACGTGGACGAGGTGATCGCTGCGGTAGGGCTCGTCGACAAGCAGAAGACGTTGATCCGCAAGCTGTCAGGCGGCCAGCGCCGGAGGGTGGATGTGGCACTCGGCATCATCGGTCGCCCCGAGTTGCTGTTCCTGGACGAACCGACCACGGGCTTCGACCCCGAGGCCCGGCGCCAGTTCTGGCAACTGGTCGAGGGCCTGAAACAGGATGGAACGACCATCCTGTTGACCACCCACTACCTCGACGAGGCCGCCCGCCTGGGCGACCGTGCCGGCGTGATCACCGGTGGCAGGCTGATCGACATCGGCGGGATCGACGAGATCGGTGGAGCCGAATCCCGCGTTCCGATCGTGCGCTGGAGACAGGATGGCGTCGAGAGGAGCGTGCGCACGACCGAGCTCGGCCTGGTGGTCGCGCGAGTCGTGGCAGAGGTCGGTGAGCCGCAGGGGCTGGAGATCATCCGTCCGAGCCTCGAAGACATCTACCTTCAACTGCTAGCCGACCACGCGGCCGGAGAGGCCGCCGACCTGATGGAGAACGCGCCATGACCGTCACGAGCATCCCGACCCTGCAGGCCGGCCGGACCGTGCTTCTAGGGCTCAGCCGCGTCCGCTACGAGGTGAAGACGTATTTCCGCCAGGGTGACTCCGCCTTCTTCTCGTTCCTGTTTCCGCTGGTCCTGCTCACCATCTTCTCTGTGGCCTTCAGCGAGCAGAACTTGGGAACGGAAGATGCCCCCCTCAGCGCTGCAGCGTTCTACCTTCCCGGGATGATGGCGGCCGGCCTGCTGCTCAGCGGGCTGCAGAACCTCGCGATCGATATCGCGGCGGAGAAGGGCGACGGCACTCTGAAGCGCCTGGCCGGTACTCCCCTGCCCGTGCCGAGCTACTTCATCGGCAAGATCGGGCAGGTGTTCGTCACGGGGATCCTGCAGGCTGCGATGTTGCTGGTAGTCGCGCGGGTCGCCTTCCAGATGGAGCTGCCCACGCAGCCGGAGAAATGGGCGCCCTTCGCCTGGGTGTTCGTGCTCGGGGTATCGACCTCGGCGATCCTGGGAATCGCGCTGAGCGGGCTGCCCCGAAGCGGCAAGAGCGCGACGGCCGTCATCATCCCGATCGCTCTCGTGCTCCAGTTCATCTCGGGCGTATATCTCGGCTTCTCGCAGCTTCCGGAGTGGCTGCAGACTGTGGCCAGCGTCTTCCCGCTGAAGTGGATGGCGCAGGGCATGCGCTCCGTGTTCCTGCCGGAGGATTTCGCCTCACTCGAGCAGGGTGGAACGTGGGATCTCGCGGGCGTCGCGATCGTCACGGCGATCTGGCTCGTGGTCGGACTCGCGGTGACCCGTATGACGTTTCGTTGGATCCGCAAGGATAGCTAGGGCCCGGTAACAGCTATTCCACAACTGCGGCGGTGACGACCGGCCGGGGTGGAGTGGGCGCCAACCGTCTGCGATCAGGGAATGCCCGAGCCGGAACCCACCAGTCATCTGGTCGATTCCGGCCCGGGCATCTGTTAAGGGTTGATGCTGAACGAGCCGTACTTGGCGATGTTGTCCTTGTTGATCAGGAAGCAATCGAAAGTTTGCTTCTCGGTGGCAACCCCGGTCTTGCCGGACTTGAGGAAGGCATCAGCCTGGGTCACAGCTGCAGTCGCGTAGATCGTGACGGGCTGGAGAACCGTGTAGGCCATGGAGCCGTCAGCCACCGCCGCAGCAGCATCCGGGGAACCATCGAATCCACCGACGATGACGTCGGTACGGCTGGCTTCCTTGAGGGCAGCGATCGCACCCAGTGCCATCGTGTCATTTCCTGCGATGATCGCGGTGATCTCCGGGTGAGCAGTGAGCAACGTCTGGGTCTTGTCGTGAGCTTCCTTGGTGTCCCAGTTTGCAACTTCCTGGCCAACCAACTTCAGATCCGGATACTGCGAGAGCACCGATGCATAACCGTTGGACCGGGTCGCGGCGTTGTTGTCACTGGGCTTGCCCTTGAGTTCGACGTAGATGCCCTTGCCACCGGTGGCTTTGACGAACTCCGTCGCGCCCAGTGCCGCGCCCTGTGCATTGTTGGACACGAGCTGGCCCTTTGCAATGCCCTCCTCGTTGATCTCGGCGTTCACGAGGAAGACGGGGATTCCCGCATCCGTCGCCTTCTGAACCGCACCGATCGACCCATCGGCGTCGGCCGGGTCGATGATGATCGCGACCGATTTGTTGGTGATGGCGGTGTCGATCAGGTCGCTCTCGAGCTTGGAATCACCCTTATGCGCTGACACGTTAGCTGTGTAGCCAAGTTTCTCAGCCTCGGCCTTGGCCGCGTCGCCCTCTGCAGTCCAGTACGGGTTGGCCGGGTCGTTGACGATGATCGAGATCAACCCTCCGCCATCGGAGGCTGGCGCGGCGTTGTCATCGGGGGTAGGGGTCGCGCCGGCACATCCGGCCATCGCGACAACAACGGTTACTGCGGCAAGCGTTGCTGCTATTTTGCGAAACATACTGCTTTCCTCTCGGTGATGGGTAGTCGCCCAGGTTGCTAGGCGACGTTCTTCTCTGCCCTCGGTTCGGCGGGAGCCGACGAGACTGCGGCGAAGGAAGCTGTGGGGGGTGGAGAGTCGGGGCCTCTCTTGCGCCCCCGGTAGTGAATGGCGTTCAGCATGACTGCCAGCACGATCACGCCGCCCTTGAAGATCATCTGCCAGTACTCGGAGACGCCGATGATCACGAGTCCGTCTGAGAGGAAGCCGATCACGAAGGCGCCAAGCAGGGTGCCGCGGATGGCTCCGATACCTCCGGCGAGACTTGCCCCACCAATGACTACCGCGGCGATAGCGGTGAGTTCGAAGGTCTCACCAGCGACCGGACTGGCACTGGTGAGCTCGGAAGCGATGATCACCCCGGCGATGGCTGCACACATGCCCGAGATGACATATACGCGAATCTGCACCTTCTTGACCGGGATGCCCGACAGCTCGGCCGCGCGATTGTTGCCACCTGACGCATAAATCCAGCGGCCGAAGACCGTGCGGTTGAGGAGGACGCTGAGCAGGATGGCAATCACGAGCATGATCACGACGCCCACCGGGACCCCGAAGACCCGATTGAAGCCAAGCCAGTTGAAGCCTGTGTTTCCGAGGTCGGCCGATCCCTGCAGTTTTGGAAACGTGAGG
The DNA here is from genome assembly GCF_014645015.1 of Salinibacterium xinjiangense. Taxonomy (GTDB): domain Bacteria; phylum Actinomycetota; class Actinomycetes; order Actinomycetales; family Microbacteriaceae; genus Rhodoglobus; species Rhodoglobus xinjiangensis. Next base: position 33,794 of record NZ_BMLC01000002.1, on the reverse strand, counting down.
CCGCCGGTAATGAGGAGAGCTGCGCCGCGCACCACGTAGAGCATGCCCAGCGTGGCCACGAAGGGGGCGACCCTGAATCGGGAGATCAGCACCCCGTTGATGAAACCGATCCCTGCGCCACAGGCAACGGCGATCAAGACGACGACCCACACTGCTGGGAACAACTTGATACCAAGCGCCGGTATGTCGACTCCCTGCATGAGCGAACCAGCGATGATGCCGGCAAACCCGAGAGTAGAACCGACGGACAGGTCGATACCGCCGTTCAGGATGACCATCAACATGCCCATCGACAGGATGGCGAAGACGGCGACGTGCGCTGACATCTGAAGGATGTTGTTCAGTGACAGGTAGTTGGGTGATAACACCGAGAAAACGATGATGATGATGATGAGCGCAAACCACGCCCTCCCCCTCAACAAGGTGGCTCGAATATCGAACCCGTCATTGAAAAGCGAAACCAGGCGTGTGGGTTTTGACGTGCTCATGAGTTGTCTCCTCCTGAGATCTAGGCGAGTACGGCTTCGCCGGACGCGGACATTATCTGTTCTTTGGTGACGTTAGGCCCGAAGGATGCCAGGATCCGACCCTTGTTCATGACCACGATGCGATGTGCGATGCTGAGGCATTCGCCGACTTCGGAGGTTGAGTAGAGCACCGCAACACCCTGGCTGGCCAGCGACGAGAGAAGACCAAAAACCTCCGCCTTCGCCCCGACATCGATGCCACGACTCGGCTCGTCGAGCAGAATCACTGTCGGGTTGGTGGCCAGCATCTTGCCGATGACGACCTTTTGCTGGTTGCCTCCACTGAGAGAGCCGATAGCGGCTCCCCCGCCGTTTGTCTTGACGTGCACCTTCGCGATCTGGTTATCAACGAGCCTGGATTCCGAAGTGGAAGACATTAGCACCCCCTTCACCAGCGACTGCAGGCTGGCGAGGGACAAGTTGTGCCCGACTGTCATTGTCTGCACGAGGCCGTCGCGCTGACGATCTTCGGGCACCAGTCCAAGACCGCGTTCTATGCGCTGGGCTATCGACAGTTTCGCCACGTCCATGCCATTGAGCAGAACCTCACCGGACGCTATGGAACCACGGCCAGCCACGGCTTCGAGCAGTTCCGTGCGGCCGGCACCCATCAGGCCGTAGACGCACACAATTTCACCAGCGCGGATATCGAGTGTGAGGTTGTTGACCAGGTAGCGGTCGGGGTTCGCCGGATCTGCAACGCTGACCTGCTTGACCTGCAACACGGTCTCACCGAACTCGTACCCCGTGGGCGGTGTGCCCAGGTCGAAATTGCGACCGACCATGTTCGAGACGATCCACACGAGGTCGATGTTGGCGGCCTCGTCCTGCGCCACGATCTCACCATCACGCAGAACCACCGCGAAGTCCGTGATCTGCAGGGCCTCCTCAAGGTGGTGCGAGATGTAGACAATAGACACTCCGGATGCGGTGAGATCGTGGATGACCCTGAACAGGACCTCCACTTCGTTCGCGCTGAGCGCCGAGGTTGGCTCATCCATGATCAGGATGCGCGAATTGACCGACAGTGCCCGAGCGATCTCGACGATCTGCTGCTGGCCGAGGCGCAACTCGGAGACCAGCGTCTTCGGACTGATGTTCTCTTCGAGGCCCTCCATGAGGGCTCGCACGGCCTTTTCTTCTGCTGCATAATCGACGGTGCCGCGATTGGTCGTGATCTCGCGGCCCATGAAAATGTTGTCGCGGACCGACAGGTTCGGCGCAAGGCTGAGTTCCTGGTGGATGATCGAGATGCCTTTTTCGCGGGCGTCGACAGTCGAAGTGAATTCAACGGGCTGACCGTCGAGGATCAGCTGTCCTGATGTGGGGACCTCAACGCCCGAAAGGATTTTCATGAGCGTCGACTTTCCGGCGCCATTCTCTCCGAAAAGCGTGGTGACGGCGCCCCGGTGCACCTCGAAATTGACCCCTTTGAGAGCGTGCACGCCGCCGTATCGTTTAACGACCGAGCGTGCACTCAGGAGAACCTCACCCTGCATCACCATCGCTAGTTCACCTCGATCGCGACGGGGGTGATTGTGTACGCCCCCGGGTTGACCAGCTGAAAGGCACCGGTCACAGTGACCGTCTTCCCATTCAGGTCTGCCGCCTTCACCTTGGCGAGCACCTGCGTCTTGAGCTCGTTGTTCAGGGCGACTCCAGCATCCTGGTATTCGATCTGGTTAGTGAAGTCGGCGAAGTGGATGGTGCCTGTGGCGTCACGCAGATCGGTTCCGCCAATGGCCGGGCCGGTCTGGATCCGCACAGTGATGGCAGAGGGAACGCCGTCAACAGTGAACGGAACGAAGCCAGCTGCATCCGCCGGCCCGGCGACAGCGGTGAACGTCACGGGGAACACCGGAAACGACGTGCCCTCCACAACACCGTATTTCCCAACGGCACCCGCCTGGTCGGCAGCCAGGGCCGTGGCCACGTCACCCAGCGGGGCCGCGGTCTCGATGATCGCGGCAGACACTTCAGGGAAATGCTCAGCCCCGAACTGTTCGGAGTTGAATTCCACCGGCTGGTTTGCTGTGAGTTCAGCGCCGGAGATGACCTTGGTCGACAGACTGATCGCAACGAGCACGACGATGAGCACGATGGCCCAGACGCCACGCCGCTGCTTTTGTGACATGTTCTTCATCCGTGGAACACCTTTGATCCTGAGTCGTTGGGTCTGATCTGCAGTTTTCGGCCGGTGCCCTTGCGGAACATGTCCAGCGCTTCGGCGTAGTCCTCGAGGCTGAAGGAATGGCTGATCATGGCGGCGCTGTTGATGGCGCCCGCCTCGAACATCTCAACTGCCCGACCGAAGGAATTCAGGACCGCCATTGTGCCAACGACGGAGATCTCATCGCGATAGACCCTGAACGGGGAATATGACGCGAACGCGTCAGCCGGCGCAACGCCAAAATGCTGGAAAGTACCGCCGGGCTTGACACGGGGCAGACCATCCTCGATGGCACGGAGGTTGCCGGTGCAGTCTATGACCACATCCCACGTCTCACGATCGGATTCATTGGCGCTGGTGAAGGCCTGCGTCACGCCTACTTCTTTTGCCGTCTCGAGGCGGTGCTCATTGACGTCGATGATTGTCACGCTGGCGGCTCCCGCACGGGGAGCCAGCTGGGCCATCAACAGGCCCATGGTCCCAGAACCGTAGACGAGGTAGTGCTCACCCATCCTGCGAGGAAGGAGGTCGTAGGCGTGGATGGCACAGGCCAGCGGCTCGATGAGCGCGGCGTGGTAGATGTCAGTTTCCGGCCGGAGCTTGAAGACGTTGGCTGCTGGTGCCGTGAAGCGCTGCTGGGATGCGCCGTCAGAGGCCACGACGCCGAGCCCGTTCCAGAATCTGCAGAGATTGGCTTTGCCGGTGAGGCAGAATTCACATTCACCACAGGTGGTTGAGGGGTTCACGGCAACGTGATCGCCCAGTGCCACATGGCTCACGCCTTCGCCGATCGCAACGACCACCCCGGTTGCCTCATGCCCGGGCACCAGGGGGAAAACCGTTCCCTCGAACTCTCCGTCAAAGACATGCGTATCGGTTCCACACACACCCACTGCCGCGACTTCGACGACAACTTCCTTGGCACCAGCAGTCGGCTCAGGCCGATCTACGAGACTCATTTTTCCTGCTGATTCAAAAACCACAGCGCGCATCTGCTTTGACACTCCATCCCGGTCCCACCGGCTCGCGCCGGATCTGGATTGCTTCCCACTGAAACGGGTATCGACCTGAGTGCGGCTGAGCATGGGCCCGACAGCGTTGTCAGTGTCGACACCGATATGCCGAAACTTCCCGATTGGTAGAAAGTTCCTGCAATATCGATACCGATTTGTGGTTTTGCTTCATCAAACTGATGTCGACCAAGTGAAGGGATTCACATTTGTGCACCCGATCACCGTTGTGAGAAGTGTAATGCGGAGATGCCCGATGTCAACCTCCCCCGCAAGAGACGCTACCAAAATGAGACTTTCTAGTAACAGCTCCCCGACATGGACACTGGATTGAGCCATGGACGCCACTGACCGGGCACGTTTGCACGCGAGCACGAGCACACAGGGGAAGCGGCTGGCTCGCCGTTACGTCACTGGAGTCCGGCGAGGCCTTGCGCCAGTGAATCATCGACTATCAGAACCTGCACAAACCCACCCCGGATCGCAGCTCTCACCGCTTTCGCCTTCTCGCTGCCGCTGGCCACCACGACGACGGTCTGGATCGCTGTGATTTCGTCCAGGTCGAGCGACAGGGTGCGGCGACTTATCGCAAGGTCGATCTGATCGCCTTTGTCATTGTAGAAACGGCCGCAGATCTGTCCGACTGCGCCGAGATCCAGCGCCTCCTGCGTCTCTTCCGGAGTCACGTTGGCCCGCTTCAGAAACAGGTCAGAGCTGCCGCTGGCGAATTGGCCAACCCCGACGATAGCGACGTCACAGCCGCGAGCAGCCGCGAGCGCTTCGGCGACCTGCGGCGTCTGCGCAAGCGCTATGGCCGTCTCCTCGTCGCGGATGGCCGCCGGAGCATTGAAGTAGCGGTAGCGCCCACCGAGCTTTTGGGCCAGGTTTCGCACGAGATCGTGGCCGGAGAAGCGCGAATCGATACTGAGCTCACCGGCAATCTGCACCACTTCCACATCGACGCGCCTGTCGAAGTGAGAGCTTTCAACCATGGCCTCAATCGTGCTGCCCCAGCACAGCCCAAGACGATCCTGATCTCGCAGGTTGATGTCGAGCCAGGCCGAACAAGCCTGGCCGACGTTCAGCAGCCCGTGGCTCGCCCGCCCCACTCCTGATGCGCGGGTGGGCACGACTATTACTTCACGCACGCCCTCCGCGGCAAAACTGGCAGTCAGCCTTTGCTCGAGGACAGGGTCGCGGTCCAATGGATAAGCGATTTCAAAACGAACGATGTACTGCTCGCGGGCTGCGGTGAGCATTCGGGAGACGTTGGAACGAGTGACACCCAGGGTGGCCGCGATATCGGCTTGCGACTGCCCCTGGATGTAGTAGAGAAAAGCAGCGTGCGCCAATCGCTCTTCCCTCATTCGAGCCATTGCACTATCCCCCATGCGCCCATATTTGTGAGTCCCTAGCCTAGCAACTCGGGGACTCGAGCCTCCCTTGAGCCGGCTTCTAAAGTCGACTGCGTGACTTTCTGCCAGTGCTCAAATCCACCTTCGGCGTACGACCTGTCCGCCGCGGGGACGAACTGGGCACACGCCCCTTCTTCTCTCGAACTTGCCGGAATGTCAATACCGAGGAAGGCAGCGGCTGCTCGCGCCGCACCGAATCCAGTCAACTCTCGACTCGGCGGTCGTACGATGACGCGATTGGCCAGATCTGCCAGGAGTTGGCACATGTAGTCATTGCTGGCCGCGCCACCGTCGACTGACAGCGGGCCATGACGCTGCGCATTCGGAACTGCCGACACGAGGTCGAAAGCCTGGAAGGCCATACTCTCGATGCCTGCCCGAAGGATGTCACGAGCATCGGTGTCCATTGTCAGGCCATGAATTGATGCCCCCCGGCCCTTCAGCCAGCGGGGAGCGCCGAGCTCTGTGAACGACGGCACGACCGCGACACGCCCCTCCGGTGGCACAGTGCTTCGCGTCACCAGCGCGTTTGAGTTGGCCGGCAACTGGAGGATGCGGTCCAGCCAGGTCACGGTAAACCCGGAATGGAAGGCTGATCCCTCCATTTCGTAGACGACTGACTCATTCGCGTGAGACCAGGCAACGCTGGTCACGAGACCCTCACCCAGCGTCGCTTCGGCTCCCAGATTGACCCCGACTACGCAGGAGGTGCCAAAGGTAGCTTTCGCGTCACCAACAGACACACAGTCGTGCCCCAGCAGCGAGGCCTGCTGGTCGCCGATCATGCCCGTGATGGGAATTCGCGCTCCCACGATACCGACGTCGGTGAAACCGAAGTCGCTGCTGGTGGGGTGAATAGCCGGCAGGGCCGCGAGTGGGATTCCCAGCGCCTCCGCCAACTCGCCATCCCACTCGAGATCCTGAAGATTCAAAAGCTGATAGCGGGAAGCGTTAGAAACATCCGTGGCGTGGGTGGCCCCGCCGGTCAACACGAAGAGCAGCCAGGAGTCAACAGTCCCGACCGCCACTCTTCCCGCTGCTGCATCTGCTCCGATGTCCGGGCGCGCATCGAGAAGCCAGGCGATTTTGGATCCGAAGAAGAAAGTATGGTTCGACAGGCCGGTCTTGACCCGGATCTGCTCAGACAAGCCTGCGTCGCTCCAGCGGTCGACAATATTCTGGCTCTGCTGGGACATCCACATGATGCCGTCGTGTACCGGCTCCCCGGTCTTCTTATCCCAGGCGATGGCCGTCTCGCGCATGTTGGTGATGGCGATGCTTACGGGAGTCGGGCACAGGGCGAGCGTTGATCGCAGCACCCTGATAGTTGCCGCGGCAATAAGCCCCGGGTCAACCTCGATGCGGTTGCCCACCATCGGCCTGAGCGCTATCGACTCTGTCGCGCCGACACTGTGTGCACCAGTGTCGACGTCGACGATGAGACAACGCACAGACTGCGTGCCGCAGTCGATGGCAATTATTTGGGTGCCAGGCAAAGTACTACTTCCTTGTAGAAACCGTTTGTTGCTGCCGTACACGCCGCTATTCTGGGGCGGTCTCGCCTTCGTCACCGATATAAGCGATGACGGTGCCCGCGGTGACGCTGGTCTCCGCGGCCGCGACGATCTTGAGCAGTATGCCGTCAGCAACGCACTCGACATCAAGCTGGGCTTTATCAGTCTCGACGCTGAGAAGGGGGTCGCCCATCTCGACGGTGTCGCCTTCCTTGAAATACCATTCCTGGATATAGGCCTCGTCGCTGGTCTGACCGAGCGCTGGCATGATAATCGCTTCCATTACGCCTCCACTAATTTTTCGCGTCTGTGATCCATGGCAAGGACGGACCGCAAGGCCGCCTCGATATCTTCCTTCTGAGGCAAGACAGCTGCCTCGAGCGGCGGGGAGAACGGCATCGGGATATCCCGACTGGCGACCCTGCGCACCGGAGCCTTGAGGTCAGTGTAGAGCTCGTCCGAAATTCGAGCACTCACTTCTGCACCCCAGCCACCTGTGAGGTGTGCTTCGTGGGCTATCACCAGGCGACCAGTCTTCCTGACGCTGTTCGTCACGGTGGTCCAGTCGAACGGCGAAAGCCACACCGGGTCGATGACCTCGATCTCGATTCCCTCTTCTGCCAGCTTCTCGGCCAATTCGAGCGCCGCGTAAAGCTCGGTGAACGTAGCTACGATCGTCGCGTCCGTGCCGAATCGGCGCACTCTCGCCTGTCCGACCGGCAGCGCGAAATTCTCCTCTGGCACGAATGCCTTGGTGTCGATCGAGCCCGCCTCCTTGCGCTTGGCGCCATAGAGCAGCTTGTGCTCGAACACGAGCACCGGGTCGTCGTCGCGAATGGCCGCGGTCAGGGCGCCCTTTGCGGTATACGGATCCGAGATGCACAGCACCTTGATTCCGGGGACGTGCATGAAGAAGCTTTCAGGGTGCTGGGCGTGCTGGGCGCCGCGCTGGGACGCGCCGACCGGGCACCGCAACACCATCGGAATGGTCAGCTTCCCATTGGACATGTAGCGCTGCTTCGCAGCCTCGTTGACCAACTCATCCATCGCCTCGAACACGAAGTCGGCGTACTGCAGGTCGGGCACTGTGCGCAGCCCCCCGATCGCCGCACCGATGGAGGCACCGATGATGGCCTTCTCGCTGATCGGGGTATCAATCACCCGATCGCGGCCGTATTTCTCGGCAAGTCCCTGGTAGACCCCGAAGGCCCCACCGAAGCCGCCTGGCACGCCGACGTCTTCGCCGAGCAGGATGAGAGTCGGGTCGAGCGCGAGCTCGGCATCCAGGGTTTCGCGGATTGCCTCGGCTATCGACTTGGTCCGCTCCTCGGGCCCGAGTTCAAGAGGACCGGCACCTTCGACCACCTGGGGTGGATTACCGAACATGATGTTGGGAGCGAGCGCTGTCACCGGGTCGGGCCATGGAGCATTCTGGGCGTGCTTGAGGGCGACCGAGATGCGCTTTTTACCTCGCGACGTGGCCTCCTTCACCTGCTCTTCGCTTGCTATCCCGTCCTTGATGAGCGAGTCACCGTAGGTTGCGATGGGGTCTTTCGCGAGCCAGTAAGCCTCTTCGTCCTTTGTGCGGTATCCGCGGGCATCGCCCCTGCTGTGACCGACGTAACGATAGGTCAGGTATTCCAGGAGCACAGGTCCCTTGCCGCTGCGGGCCGTTTCGATGGCTTTCGCGGCCGACTCGCGGACTGCGCGGATGTCCATGCCGTCGACCTGTTCCGAGGGAATGCCGTACGCAGCTCCCCTTGAGGCGACGTTGATGTTGCGGGTCGTCTCGTGGAATGGAGTAGACGCGCCGTACATGTTGTTCTCGCACACGAAGACCACCGGCAGGTTGAAAGCTGCCGCGTAGTTCACGCCTTCATGGAAGGCTCCTTCGTTCACAGCCCCGTCGCCGAAGAAGCAGACCACGACGTTATCGGTGCCCTTCATCTTCAACGCTGTCGCAATTCCGGGCGCGATGGTGATGCCACCGCCGACGATGGCGATCGAAGGCAGGATGCCGAGCTCGGGGTCACCGAGATGCATCGAGCCACCCCGACCACCGAGGCAGCCTGTCGCCCGGCCGTAGATCTCGGCCATGCCTGCTGACGGGTCAAGCCCCTTGGCCAGGGCGTGTCCGTGGGGACGATGGGTAGAGGTGATCCAGTCTTCTTTGCGCAGCAGAGAACAGACTCCGACCGCGACGGCTTCCTGACCCTGGGATTGGTGCAGGGTGCCGGGGATTTCCCCCTGGAGATACCGCAGGTAGGCAACCTGCTCGAACTGGCGGATCAGAACCATCTCTTCGAGCAGGTGGAGACTCTCATCCAACCCGAAGTGCTCGCCCGCCATCAGCGCTTTGCCTGGCCGGTCGAACCGAAAACGTCCATCAGTCGCTGGATCTCTTTCGCCAGCGCCACGCCAGCCCGTGAGTTCACGTCGGCCTCGAACCGGGAACCGAAGGCAAGGTTGGGGTCATCGACCGTACTTCCCAATTCGGCGACAAGAGCGTTGCCGTAGACGAACTTGAGCTTGGTGCCGACGTTGATCTTGGTGATGCCAGCCTGAACGGCGCGCTGGGTCTGGTCGTCGGGAGTTCCCGAGCCGCCGTGCAACACCAGTGGCACGTTCACAGCCTCGCCGATCTGCTTGATGAGATCGACCTGCACAGTGGGAACATGGCTGCCCGTGACGAAATGCACGTTGCCTACGGCAACGGCCAGACAGTCGACGCCGGTCTCACGCACGAACAGCTCTGCCGCTTCGGGGGACGTGTATGAGGCGCCGGCAGCGTCGAGGACGCCATCCTTGATCTCAGCCAGTGCGCCGATTTCACCCTCGACTGCCACGTTGACGGCGTGCGATGCCGCCACGAGGGAGGCAGTGTCCGCAAGCAGTTTGTCCTGGTCCCACCCCTGCGTGTGCATCATGACCGAGTTGAACCCGGCGCCGAGGCCACCCGCCGCCTCGCGAAAGCTGTCTGCTTCGTTGAAGAGTGTGGAGATGGGCACGGAAGACCGGGCGGCGAGAGAGGCGGCGATGGCGCCATAAATCTCAATGCCTCCGGACTGCAACCATTCATGGCTGCACGAGAGGCCACCGATGCCGATAATCACCGGCGAGTTGCTGGCTTCCGCAGCCGCGACGGTCGCCTGGAGGCTGTAGACATCCCAGGACTCGAAATACCCGACGGCGTACTTATTGGCTCCGGCGTGGCTGAGAAGCTCGGGGAGGGGAACTAGTGGCATGTGACGTGCTCCAATTTCATCATTGATAGTTGGTTGGGTTGGCAGTGGGCGAGTCAGCGGGCAATGCTGGCATCGGGTTCATAGGCCGCTGGGCGACGCAGACGGATCCAGTCGCGGTACGAGGCGATCTCGCGATCGATCTGAGCCTGGTCCCAGCCCAGTTCCTGCGCGGCAACAGCGGCCACGCCGTCCAGCGAATCCAGGCCAGCGTCGTCATTCCAGACCAGCAGGAGTCGACGGGCGACGATGTCGGTGAGGGTGCGAGCGAATTCGTCCTGCACGGCCATCACCACCTCCGCCGCAATCGCGTCATCGCGCCCGGGTAGCGTTGCCGCCAACTCAGGACGACTCGCCACCAGTTGCTCCAGCCTCTCGACCCGGACCCCGTAGAGGCCGAGCAACCGATCGATCGACGCAGCGGGAAGCGATGTCGTCCGCCGAAACGATGAGGTGAACCGCGTCAGGTCTGACGATCGCGCACCGGGAAGTTTGAGCCGACGAGTGCTCGCCGAAGGATTGAACAGTTGCGAGAGCAACCGTCGCCGTCCTGGAGCTCCTGGTGTTGCTGGGCGGGATTGCAGCTTGTTGATCGCCATTTCACCGAGAGCGCGATGGGTCGTGAGTTTACCGCCCGTGATACTGAAAAGCCCAGACATGGCGGGGTGCGCCACGAGGTGGTGGCTGCGGCTGACCTGTGCGGCCGACTTGGCTTTCGGCGAGAACGGCAACGGCCGCACGCCTGACACCGTGTGCAGCACATCCGACCGGAGGAGGTGGGCTGCCGGCACCAGCCGGTTGACTTCGGAAATGAGGTAGTCGATCTCCTCATCGGACATGACGGCCGAGCCCGGATCGCCTTCGAAGAAGATATCGGTCGCCCCGACCAGGTAGTTGCCGTCTGGGAGCGGAAGAACCAGAATTGCCCGGCCGTCGCTCGTTGCCTCGAAGTGAACCCCTGTCGAGGGAGCACCGGGGAATGGACCAACGGTCAGGTGCGAACCCTTCGTACCGCCGATCAACTGCGAGCTCGCCGTCTTACTGAGACCCAACACCCTGTCGACCCAGGGGCCTGCGGCGTTGACCACGATTGCCGCCGTTTGTGTGTAATGAGTTTCCGTAAGGGAGTCGAACATACTCACGGAGATGCCGGAGGCCTGCTCGGTCAGGCCAGTGACGCGGGTGTGGTTTCGCACGCTGCCGCCGAGCGCAACGATGTCGAGAGCCTGTTCAACGCAGAGGCGCTCGGTGTTCGCCGCTTGGGCGTCGTAGTAAAGGGCCGCACCGTAAAGGTCTTTTGAGTCCAGTCCGGGATACGCCTGCTGCACCCGCGTTTTGCTGAAGGTGCGATGAAGTGGCGTGGACTTGTCGAACGAAAGAACGTCGTACAGCACCATTCCGAGACGCAGGACGAATCCGTGGCGCCTGTTGTGCTTGTAGAACGGAATCAGTAAGGGGTACGGCTGCACGAGGTGCGGGGCAGTGAAGAGGAGGCGTTCGCGTTCTTTCAGAGATTCCCGAACCAGGTGAAACTCGAGGTTCTCGAGGTACCTGACTCCGCCGTGCACGAGCCGACTGGACGTGCCGCTGGTTCCAGCTCCGATGTCGTCAGCCTCCACGACCGTAGCTGACCATCCGCGAACTTGCGCTTCACGCGCGACAGCCAACCCATTGACCCCGCCACCAACTATGAGAATATCGACACCGGGTAAGTCAACGCCCTTGTGACTCTCACACCTGTGCAACTCTTCACATATGTGATTCATGTGAGTTAGTATGACGGAGAAGAACGGTGCTGTCAATGCCGATTTCTCGGCCCGGATCGCACCATCACACACCTCGATCCCACCTCTCAAGGAAGTCAACTATGGCAAATACGGACGCGTACGTAGTAGAAGGCACAACCAAACCGCTGGCAGGAATACGACGCGCGGCAGCCCGTCAGATGATCGCAGCGTGGGAGGCGCCCGCATTTCACCTCACTGTCGAGGTCGACATGACAACGGCCCTGACCGTCAAAACGGTAGCGCCGGGTTCGACGGTCACTGACCTGCTCGTGTCAGTCTGCGCCAAAGCCCTCATCGACCACCCTGCACTCAACTCTCACTACGGCGAAAACGGCATCACCACATTCGATGAGGTCAATATCGGACTTGCCGTGGCAACAGACGCCGGCCTCACGGTTCCCAACCTGCACCGGGTCGGGGGGCTTCCTCTCGCTGGTATCGCTGAACTGAGGAAGGGCGCAGTCGAGCGTGCGCGAACTCGGCGCCTCACTATGAACGACGTCACCGGCGGCACCTTCACCATCTCCAATCTGGGGATGCTCGGAATCGACAGGTTCGACGCCATTCTGAACGTTCCGCAGGTTGCGATTCTCGCGGTTGCATCAACCCGTCAGCGCTTCGTTTTCACCGAGGGCGGAGGGCAATGGCGCCCTATCGCCGAATTGACACTCACCTGCGATCACCGGGCAGTCGACGGCGCAACCGGCGCGGTGTTCCTTTCCAGGATCAAGGAACTGCTCGAAGGCGCGATCGCCGACTGAGCTCGTGAGGGCGCCGGTGAGACGAGCACCATCTGGTGACCCGCTACAGCTGGAAGCCGATAACGGTCGGTTCGGCCTGCAGGGTGAGGCCGAACTCCGCGAGTACCCGCGCCTGGACAAACCGTGCGAGCTCGGCGACCTGCTCCGCCGTTGCTTCGCCACGATTCGTGATCGCGAGAGTGTGCTTGCTGGAGATCGCGGCACGCGATCCCGGCAGCGCGAAGCCCTTACCGATCCCTGCGTGCTCGATGAGCCAGGCCGCGCTCAGCTTCACGAGGGATGACTGCTCGTACCTGCGTTCGGGGAGTTGCTGCCCCAGCGGCACGACCAGATCCGGCTCCCCGAGACCGATGGGCCACCGTGGGGCATCTTTTGGGAGGCGGCGCGCGACGTTCTCGTCGACTATCGGATTGGTGAAGAACGAGCCGCAGCTGGTCGAATCGGGGTCGTCAGGGTTGAGGACCATGCCCTTGGCCGCCCGAAGGGCAAGCACGCTGGAGCGCACGTCGGCCAAAGGCACCTCGGTGCCCAACGGCACACCCAGCGCGGTGGCCAGCTGGGGATACGCCACGGCACCCGCTGGCCTGCTGGCCAGTCTGAGCTCGATCGCCAGTACTACACCCTGACGCCCTGCCTTGAGGCTCGAGGTGCGGTAGCCGAGGACAAGCTCGTCGGCGGGGATGTGCTCGACCTGCCCGGTCAGGTAGTCGAGAAACTGGACCGAGACCAGGGTGTCGCTTATCTCCTGGCCGTACGCGCCGATGTTCTGGATGGGCGCCGCCCCGCTCGATCCTGGAATCCCGCTGAGCGCCTCGATACCAGAGAGGCCGTTCGATACCGCGAACTCGACCACAGCGTCCCAGGGCTCCCCGGCCTGCACTACGACCCTGCCGCCGCCATCGACCGAACGGTCGATCCCTCGAGAAAGAGCACGGATGACCGTGCCGTCGAACCCCGCATCCGAGATGACCACGTTCGAGCCGCCGCCCAACACCATCCACTCATCGCCGGACGACCAGGCTTCGCGGGCTGCCGCCACCAGCTCATCGCGCGTCGTAGCATCCACCAATCGACCGGCCGGACCGCCGACCCGCATAGTGGTGAGCTCAGACAACAGCATCAGGTGAACGAGACCCTGACCTGGGACTTGCCGAGAACGGTCTGGTCTGCGGCAGTCACGACCAGGTCGATACGGGTCGAATCCTCGTCGGCAAGGCCGATCTTCGCAACAACCGTGATGTGCGCGCCCTCGATCGCATCGACGAGCACCGGACGTGTGAAGCGCACGTGATAGTCGAGCACAACACCACGCTCGCCCAGCCAGTCGACGACGGGTTGGACGGCCAGTCCCATGGTGAGCATGCCGTGTGCAAGCACCCCGGGCAGGCCGACGGAGTGTGCAATGTCGTCCCGGTAATGGATGTTGTTGAAGTCACCGGATGCCCCGGCATAGCGCACCAGCGAGTCGCGCGTGATGGCGAAGGTGCGCTCGGCGATCACGTCACCAACGGTCAGCTCGCTCATGCGTCACCCCTTACGACAAGTGTTGAAATGGCAGTGACCACATGCGAACCACGCGCATCCACGATGGTCGATTCCGCGGTCACCATGGAATTGCCGCCGAGAGATTTGACGCTGGTGACGGCGAGGGTCGCCGTGAGCTCATCGCCGGCGATGATCGGGCGCGTATAGCTGAATCGCTGCTCACCATGCACGACCCTCGAGAAATCGATCCCCGCGTCGGGCTCAGCGAGTAATTGCGCGAGGGTAGCTTCCTGCACGACGACAGGAAACGTGGGCGGAGCCACCAAGTCGGAGTATCCGGCGGCGGCAGCGGCGGCCACATCGAAATTGAGCGGGCTGGAGGCGAAAACGGCCCGAGCAAACTCGCGCACTTTCTCCCGCCCGACGAGATACGGGGCGGTGGGGGCGAACACCCGACCCTGAATGTCTGGATTCACTGGCACCAGGTCAGCCTACCCACAAGCCCAGCGCCATCCGTGTGATGAACTGCAAAACCCCGGTGGCCACGTGGGCACCGGGGTTTGCGTAATCTATTGCTGTACGACGCTTTACTGGCAGCTGTCGCACTGTAGAAGATCCATCGGGTCGACGGGAACTGCGTATCCGCCGACATTGTCACCGTCGTTGTTGTAGCTGTCGTTATCCATGGCGATCCTCCCCAAGTTCTTGTGTGGCCGTGACTGCCAAAGGCAGTATCTGTGACCATGCCACCCGCTGTCTGCGGCTGGACCTCCACTATATAACGTGAATGACACCCCTGTCATTCCACTACATGTTGTGTTTTCGGCGTGTCGGCGAAGTTTTTCCGAGAATCCCACTCTGCGTGCTGCCCACGGCACCATTGCGGCCGCTGCGGCCTGGCGCGCTGCATCGTCAGCTCCATCGCCCGCTCATGTCACGCACATCCTGCAGCACCGGGGCGATCCCATGGGGTGTCAGGGAGCGACCAGTCCGGGCCTCACAAGTCCGGGCCACGCTGCCGAACCAACACTGCCTCCTCCGGCCTGCCCAAGTCGGCAGCTCCGGGTCCCGTTTGCTTGGAGTTCGCCGATACGTCTCGACAGGTGCGTGTCCCACGGGGTTTACTCAGGGCTACAGCAGCGTGTGCAGTGCCGGGAAGAGTGTTCCGCATTTCCACTAAAGGAAAATTGGGGGAGCAAGCCATGACGATCACAAGACCAGCGGCCACCCGCGAGCAAAAAACAGGCGGTCCCATCCAGTGGAAAGTCATCCAGCGCGGACTCTGGATCGGTAAGCGCGGAGGCGAGTTCGCCGGGATGATCGAGTCGGTGCGAGACGGTGGTTTCGCAGCGATGACCTGCCTGGGTGAACAGCTCGGCACCTTCAGCACGGTGGATGCCGCAAAACACAGTTTCGCAGCCTGACTCTGCTCCGCCACTGGGGCCCTGAAAAGCAGCCCCTCGCCTGAGCTTTCCGGCCGGCCCTGTGCTCGTCGCCCTACTGCCCGCCAACCCTGATGAGCAGGGCGTCGCCCTGGCCGCCGCCGCCACAGAGGGCGGCGGCGCCGACGCGCTGCCCGCCAAGTCGGCCCAGCTCGAGTGCGAGGTCGAGCACCAACCTCGCGCCGGTCATACCGATCGGGTGGCCGACGGCGATGGCGCCTCCGTTGATGTTGACCTTCGCAGAATCGACGCCAAGCTCTGCAATAGAGGCCATCGCGACGCTGGCGAACGCCTCGTTCATCTCGAACAGGTCGATGTCGTCGATGGTGAGGGTGCCGTCGCGTCGCAGGGCGTCACGGATGGCGTTGGCCGGCTGGTGCAGCAGCGAAGTGTCGGGGCCCGCAACCGTGCCATACGCGACGATCTCGGCGATCCAGCGGAGCCCGAGCTCCCGTGCTCTCGCCTTCGACATGACCACCACGGCCGCAGCCCCATCAGAGAGTTGCGAGGCTGAGCCAGCCGTGATGGTGCCGCCGGGAGCGAAGGCCGGCTTAAGCCTGGCCAGTGTGTCGACAGTGGTTGTGGGGCGAATTCCCTCATCCGAATCAATCACCACCCCCTTTGCTGTGGTGACGGGGATGATCTCCGCGGCAAAGCGGCCACTCGTCGTGGCCGCATGTGCACGGCGATGAGATTCGGTGGCGAACGCATCCTGCTGTTCG
This sequence comes from Salinibacterium xinjiangense, assembly GCF_014645015.1. Lineage (GTDB taxonomy): Bacteria > Actinomycetota > Actinomycetes > Actinomycetales > Microbacteriaceae > Rhodoglobus > Rhodoglobus xinjiangensis. The sequence continues at coordinate 17,719 of NZ_BMLC01000002.1, read as the reverse complement.
CGGGTTAATCCGAACTTTCGCTGGTCCCGTTCGGTCGCAGCGCCCATGGTGATGCCCTCGATCGGGCCGATGAGGCCATCGCGATCGATCGCGTCTTCGAACTGCCGGCTGCCATAGCTGATTCCGCGGCGCACTCCGCGCACAAGGTGGGGCGCGTTAGTCATCGACTCCATGCCACCAGCGATCACTATCTCGTGCTGCCCGCTCACGATCGCCTGGTCGGCCATGGCGATCGCGGTGAGGCCGGACAGGCACAGCTTATTGACGGTGGTGGATGGCACGGCCAGCGAGATCCCGCCGGCGACGGCCGCCTGGCGACTCGGGCCGGGGCCGACCCCCGCCTGCAGAACATTGCCCATGATCACGGCATCGACCTGGTCGGCGGTGATTCCCGCCCGCTCGATCGCAGCGGCGATAGCGAAACCACCCAGTTCGGGAGCCGTGAACTCCGACAGGCAGCCGAGCAAACGCCCGATCGGCGTCCGTGCTCCGGCGATGATGACTGACCCTGCCATAGCGACCTCTTCCGTCTGCGCAAGTTGCACCTTCGTTTTTACACCATGAGGCTGCGCGCGGCGAGGGTCGGCAGCCGATCGTTAGGCTGGGATCATGGCTCCGGTTTCTGAACTATTCGACCCTGTTCGCTGGCAGGATGTGGTGGGTTTCGAGACCCTGGACGACATCACCTACCACCATGACACGAGCGGTCGAATCGCGAGGGTCGCCTTCAACCGACCGGAGGTGCGCAACGCGTTCCGCCCACAGTCGGTCGACGAGCTGTATCGCGCGCTCGACCATGCGAGGCAGAACACCCGCATCGGAGTCGTGCTCATCACGGGCAACGGGCCGAGCCCCAAAGACGGCGGCTGGGCATTCTGCTCGGGTGGCGACCAGCGCATCCGGGGCCGCGACGGCTACCAGTACGCCGACGGCACGGCATCCACCGGGCGCCTGCATATTCTCGAGGTCCAACGACTCATCCGCACGATGCCGAAGGTCATCATCGCCGTCGTGCCGGGGTGGGCGGCGGGCGGCGGGCATTCACTGCACGTCGTATGCGACCTGACCATCGCGAGCGCCGAGCACGCCCGCTTCAAGCAGACAGATGCCGATGTCGGCTCCTTCGATGGAGGATATGGAAGCGCGTACCTGGCCCGCCAGGTCGGGCAGAAGTTCGCGCGCGAAATCTTCTTCCTCGGGCAGGAGTACAGCGCGCAGCGCGCGTACGAGATGGGAACGATCAACGCGGTCGTGCCCCACGCGCAGCTCGAGAACACGGCCCTCGAGTGGGCGGAGACGATTCTGGGGAAATCGCCGACCAGCATCCGGATGCTCAAATTCTCGCTGAACGCCATCGATGACGGTCTCGCCGGCCAGCAGGTGCTCGTGGGTGAGGCGACCCGACTCGCTTACGGCACAGACGAGGCCGTCGAGGGCAGGGATGCCTTCCTCGAGAAGCGTGAACCGGACTGGGGGCCGTACCCCTGGCAGTTTTAGCCGGCCCAGGTTCCGTCGGGTGAGGTCACGACCTGCACCGCGGTGTACGCCCAGTGCCCGCCGTTGGCATAGTGACTGGATGCCCACGGTGATGCCCAGATCGCGGATTCGATGACCTCCGTCGGAGCGGAGGCCGCGAAGCCCGCGACGATTGCGCTGTAGCCACCGACGCTGTGCAGCGCTTCAGCGGCGTTCTCGGCGGCGAGCTCGAGGCTGTCGTAGCTGCCGAGACCGCTGTTGCCGCCCGAACCCCATCCGTTATTCAGGGGGTTATTGCGGTTCCACCAGTCGTCTGCGCCGTTCTCCTGGCGCATCCACCTCGTCATGACCGTGACGTTGCTGTCGGTCATGGGGAAGCCGGCTTTCAGCAGCACCAGTTTGGCCCAGTCGTAGTTGGTGCCGCCAGCGGCAAGACTCTGCACACCGGCGGTTGCCGTGTACCCGTCCCTCGCGACGGTAACGACCTGCGCGCGCTCGGGGATGACCAGTTTCTGCGCACCAGCAGGGCGGTAGGACTGGGCGTTCGGCCCGGCCGCGGCGACATCGGACACCGGCGGGGGCGCGAGCGATCCGACGGTCACCAGCGCGAAGGCGCCGACCAACGCCACGACTGCGAGCCCGTGGCGGGCGCCCACAGCAGACCGTATGCGCGGTGCGCGGGTGCTGTGCGATGCGGTCATGGCGGGGTTCCTCGAGGGTCAGGCGGACTTTCTACCGTAACAGCCGGGCTTAGGAGTGGGCAGAACGGCCTGGTCAGGCCCGACTGTGCGCGCTGTCCGCCGCTGCCCGCGGAACTCCCGTGGTTCGCGCGGCGGAGCCTGTTCGTGCGAGAAACTCTTCGACGACTGCGGCGAACTCCTCAGACTGTTCGATCTGCGGCATGTGACCGGTCCTCGCGAAGACGTGCCCTTCGGCACCGGGCAGGGCCGTGACCGCCGCATCATGGTGGAGAAACGGAAGCACGTGGTCGTGATCCCCCCACGTCACCAGGATCGGTATTCCGAGCGCGCGCACGGCGCCGAGCAGTGATTCACGCCATTGCGGCCGCACGCCCCTGATCGTCCCCAGTTCGTGAGCGACATCGAGAAGGGTCTGGGTGTGTCCCGGTCTCAGCGCCAGGCTGTATGAGCGATCGATTCGCTCGGCGGTCGCGAACTTCTTGTCGTAGAAGAGGGATTCCGCGCTGCGCGCCGAGGTCTTCGGATTCGGGCGGGCGAGCGCAGCGCCGACACCCTTGATGGCGAGCACTCTCAGCGCGACGGTGACCTCCTTACCGAAACCGACGCTGTTGACGAGCACGAGGCTCGAGACCCGCTCGGGATGGGTGACGGCAAATGTCATGGCGACCGCACCACCGAGCGAGTTACCAATGACTGGTAATGCTCCGGCGACCCCGACCGACTCCAGAAACGGGTCGAGCACACCGGCGAGGGTCGCGAGACTCGCGGCGCCCGCTGCCCGATCCGACCAGGCGAACCCGGGCATGTCGATGCTGATGACCCGGTGATGGGCTGAGAGCAACTCGTGCTGTTCGTCCCAATCCTCGAGGCTTCGACCGATTCCATGAAGCAGCAGGATCGGTGAACCCTCTCCGGTGATCCGGTAGCGCAGCCCGAGCCCGCCGATCGTCATGAAGGCAGAACCCTCATGCGCTAGCGGAACGCTCACTCTCCGCCGTTCGAAACGCACGTCGTCGGTGATGCGGCCGAGTCTCAGCAGCCTGAAATCCCGCACGTAGTTCTGATGCAGGCGCCATGGGGCCTTCGCACCCTGTCGCGGGAGCTGCGAGACACCGCGGCGAACGTACCCGGCATCCAGGTCGATGAGGGAAACGAGATCTCCCGAGCTCACCGACTCCGGCGGATCCGGGACGACGGTGTCGTATCCCTTGTCGCTCATGTGCTTCAGCACGCGACACACGTACTGCGCCACGAGGTCGGCTTTGAGTGTCCAGGAGGCGTTCGTGTAGCCGATGGTAAGCGCGAAGTTGGGCACCCCCGCGAGCATCATCCCCTTATAGGTGAGAGTTGTGGGCACATCGACGGGTCGACCGTCGACGACCAGCGTCATCCCCCCCATCGCGAGGATGTTCAGCCCCGTGGCGCTCACGATGACGTCAGCGTCGAGTGTTGCTCCCGACGCCAGCTCGATCCCCGTGGGCGTCAGCGTGCTGATGGAGTCGGTGACGATGTCTGCGCGACCGTCGCTGATCGACCTGAAAAGATCTGCGTCCGGGATTACGCACAGGCGCTGGTCCCACGGGTTATACGCGGGGGTCAAGTGTTTGTCGTAGTCGAAGCCCTCGGGCAACGTCGAGAGCGCGGCCTTGCGCAGGATCGACTTCATGGTGCCGGGGCGACGGCGGCTCAACTGGTATGTGAGCATCGAATAGCCGATGTTCTTGGCACGCACGAGCCCGTACGCGAGCTTCGTGGGCAGCAGGCGACGGATCCTGTCTGCATGCCTGTCACTGGATGCCACGGGGGCAATGTACGTCGGCGAACGCTGCAACATGGTGACGTGCGCCGCGGCTTTTGCCATCGCCGGCACGAGGGTGACAGCCGTCGCGCCACTACCGATGATCACAACACGCTTGCCCTCGTAGTCGAGATCGACGGGCCAGTGCTGGGGATGCACGATCCTGCCCTCGAACGTGTCCGCCCCCGGGAACGTGGGAGCGAAGCCTTCGTCGTAACGGTAGTAGCCCGAGCACACCGAGAGGAACGAGCAGGTGAAGACGACGGTCTCCCCCTGCGGCGGAGCATCCATCGAATAGTCGTCACCGGTGGTCTGCAGGGCGGTCACCGTCCAGCGCGCCATCTCGCTCGACCACTCGGCGTTGGTCACGCGGTGATTAAGCCGGATCACCGAGTCGAGCCCTTCGTCTGCGACCGTGTCATCGATGTAATTGCGGATCGACTCGCCATCGGCGATCGCTTTCGGATCGGTCCACGGCCTGAACGAGTACCCGAGCGTGAACATGTCCGAGTCTGAGCGCACGCCGGGATAGCGGAAAAGATCCCAGGTTCCGCCGATCGAGCTCCGCGATTCGAGGATCAGCACGGATCTTCCGGGGCATTCGCGGCGGAGGTGGCTTGCTGCTCCCACACCGCTGAGGCCAGCGCCCACGATCAACACGTCGATGTGTTCTGTCATCACTTAAGACTAATTCCAGATGCTGTGGAAGAGTGTGGTTTGGGCTGTCCACGATTCTATTGTGCACAATGTGTTACTGTGACGTCATGCCCGACACCGCGATCCGCCCACTGGAGGAACAGATCTGCTTTGCCCTGTACTCGGCGTCGAGATCGATCACGGGCCGATACCGGGAGCTTCTCGCGCCGCTGGGCGTCACCTACCCCCAGTACCTCGTGTTGCTCGTGTTGTGGGAAACCGGCACCAGCACGGTTCGCCAACTCGGCGATCGACTCCAACTCGACTCCGGCACGCTGTCGCCGTTGCTCAAACGACTGCAGGCGCTCGGTCTCGTCACTCGAACGCGTTCCACGCTCGACGAGCGAGTGGTCGAGATCTCGCTCACCCCAGCCGCCAGCGAAATGCGCAATGAAGCCCCCCGCATCGCCGAGCAGATCTGCGCGTCCACCGGTTTCGCACTCGGTGATCTCGCCAGGCTGCAGGGCCAGATCGCCACCCTCGCGACACAGGTGCGCGAGTTTGGCTGAGTTTTTTCGACGCGACCGGATTCCCGGTCATCCATCTCACGAGCAAGGAATCAACTATGCCAACACGTACCGCACGCACCGCCTGGAACGGAACCCTCGAGGAAGGCTCCGGGCAGGTCGAGCTCACCAGCTCACAGCTCGCCACGTTCGACGTGTCTTTCCCCAAGCGAGCGGCCGACGAGGCCAACGGATCGACCAGCCCCGAAGAACTGCTCGCGGCAGCGCACACCTCGTGCTACGCCATGCAGTTGTCGGCTGAACTCGCCGCTGCCGGCGGAACCATCGAAGCCCTGGATGTCTCGGCCGACGTCTCCCTCGGCGCCGACCCCGCGGGCGGCTTCCGCCTCACCAGCATCAAGCTGACGGTTCGCGGCGAGGTGACAGGTGTCGACAGCGGTGCCTTCCTCGCAGCAGCGGAGTCGGCCAAGGTGAACTGCCCCGTCAGCAAGGCGCTCACCGGAGTCGAGATCACGCTCGACGCGACGCTCGAAGTCTAGAACTCTTCAGAGAGGGGGCACCACTTCTGTGGTGCCCCCTTTGTCGTGCCGATTTCGAGAGCATCATCGTTCCCCATGGCAGCGTGCCAAGTGGAGACTCGGGTCATGGAAAACGCGTGCGTGGGGCCGCCGACGGCAACGGGGTCGTGCCTGACCAGATTCGACGATGCCAGCTCTGATGTCACCCGCTCGACGGCCATGCGCGACTCGGGCTCGTTCCCCATGGCGTGCGCGACCTGCCGGATGTTTACCCACAGGGATTCGTAGGCGACTAGCGCGTGCATTTCTCCTCCTCCGTTTGCTTCTGGACGTGGTGACAGCGTGAGCCGGTGTTGTGCGTGGGCTCAGGGCCCGAAGTTCCCCGATCGAGGTATTCCGGTCACACTTGGGCGGCCCGAATCGTCATACAGACAGGGCCCTGCGACAGGGGCCTGTCCAATCGATCAAAAGGAACGAAACCCATGAAGACCATGACATGCAGACAGCTCGGTGGACCGTGTGACCTCGAACTGAACGCAGAAACCGCCGACCAGATCATCAAGGATCAGGACCAGCACCTCAAGCAGGCCGTGAAAGACGAAGATGCGACTCACGATGCGGCTCGGCTGGAGATGAAAAATCGCTGGAAGCATCCACGGCAATCCATGGAGTGGTACTCCAATACGAAGAAGGCGTTCGCTTCGCTCCCCGAGCGCTAGGTTTGCCTCGACGACTCGCTAGCGAGTGATGACGAGGGCTGAACCACAATGGATCGCACCACGGTGTTTGCGGAAGAGCGGAGCCGGCTGCTGCGGATGGCAGGGCGGATCCTGGGTGACTCCCACGAAGCCCAGGACGTCGTGCAGAACGCCTGGCTGCGCATGCAGTCGGTGGAGGGCGAGATCTACAACCTCCCGGGCTGGCTGACAACGGCCACCACCCGATTGTGCCTTGACCGCCTCAGGGGCAGAATCCCGGTGATCGACGTTGACGCCGACGGCGGCGGCAGCACCCCCGACGCCTCGGAGCAGGTGGCTCTCGCCGAGACGGTCGGGGTCGCCCTCCAGATCCTGCTGGATCGGTTGACCCCGAATGAGCGGGTCGCGTTCGTGCTGCACGAGAGCTTCGGCTTCGACTTCGCCACCATCGCAGAGATCCTGGGGCGCACGCCGGCAGCTACCCGCAAGCTCGCGTCGAGGGCTCGGAGCAAGATCGATCAACCACGTACCCGGCCAACCGACACAGACCCGTTGCCTGACTGGAAGGTGGTTGACGCGTTCCTGGTTGCGGCCCGAGAAGGCGACTTCCACCGGTTACTGGCACTGCTCGCACCGGCGGTGGTCGTGGAAGGTGACCCAGCGGCCATCGCGCTCGGAACCCCGCAACGCATCGAAGGTGCCGAACAGGTCGCACGGTTCTTCAACGGCGCAGCCACAACGGCCTTCCCCGTGTTCGTCGGCGATCGGCCCGGGGCAGCCTGGATTCTCCTTGGTGAACCAAAGGTCGTGTTCGACTTCATCATCGATCAGGGAATGATCCTGCGGATCGATTTCCGTGCGGGGGCAGGGCTCCTCGCTCAGGTGCAGCGGCGCGAGGGGAAGGACCGGTAACTAGGGTTGTCCGGTGCTGGTGGCTCCGAGATCGCTGGCGTCTCTGTCGGCACCGGATTCGCCATAGCTGCTTCACACCTACTGCTGGGCGGTTTCGGATTCGCCGTAGCCATAGCCATCGCTCCCGCCCACAACAACAAAGACCCCACGCGAACGGCGGGGTCTTTTCTCTTTCGGTAGCTGAGGCGGGGCACGATCCCGCGACCTCACGATTATGAGTCGTGCGCTCTAACCAACTGAGCTACTCAGCCATGCAGCCGCTGGAAGCAACTGCGGAGCCCCCTGTGGGAATCGGACCCACTACCTCTTCCTTACCAAGGAAGTGCTCTACCAATGAGCTAAGGGGGCGCACAAAGGACTTAGCCGTCCGTTTGGCACCGTAAGAGACTAGCATTCCCGGGAGCCTCATCCGTGCGAAACCGGCCGGTTGCCCGTCGCGCGACGTTTCGATGCAGGGGTAGCAGACTGCGGCAAAAGTGCAAGCGCTTTCGCCTTTGTCGTCATGAAGTATCGTGTTCGCATGACCCTCGAGAGCGCCGAAGCCTTTGCCGTGCCCGCAGATCAGCCCGAAACCACCGAGGTTGTGACCGCGACAGGCTCGGAATGGTGGCGCACAGCGGTCATCTACCAGATCTATCCGAGGTCGTTCGCCGACTCCACCGGCAACGGAATCGGCGACCTCCCGGGCATCACGGGCCGGCTGCATTCCCTCTCCGAGCTCGGTGTTGACGCCATCTGGCTGTCCCCCTTCTTTACTTCGCCGCAGAACGACGCGGGCTACGACGTCTCCGACTACTGCAACGTCGATCCCATGTTCGGCACGCTCGCGGATTTCGACACGCTCGTAACCACTGCCCACGGCCTGGGCCTCAAAGTCATCGTCGACATGGTCCCTAATCACACCTCCGATCAGCATGCGTGGTTCCTGGAGGCGCTCGCGTCACCGGTGGGCTCCCCGGAGCGCGACCGCTACATGTTCCACGACGGCCAGGGGCCGAACGGCGACCTCGCCCCCAACAACTGGGAATCCGTCTTCGGTGGGCCGATGTGGCAGCGCACCACCAATTCCGACGGCACCCCCGGGCAGTGGTACCTGCACATCTTCGACGTCTCACAGCCCGACCTCAACTGGGAGAACCCGTGGGTTCGCGAGCAGTTCTTCGGCATTCTGCGCTTCTGGCTCGACCGTGGCGTCGATGGATTCAGGGTGGATGTCGCACACGGCATGATCAAGGAGGAGGGCCTCCCCGACTACTCGCCTCCCGTCGAAGGCGCCAGCATGGGCGGCACTGCCGCCGTAGCATCCGACCTCGATCCCGTGACCCCCGAAGTGCACCCGGACCCGCCCTACTGGGGACACTCGGGAGTGCACGAGATCTGGCGCGGTTGGAACGCGGTGCTCGCCGAGTATGAGGGTGACCGTGTCATGGCAGCAGAAGCGTGGGTGGATCCGCTAGAGAAGATGGCCCTCTGGGTGAGGCCCGACGAGTTCAGCCAGGCCTTCAATTTCGGCTACATGTTCACCGAGTGGACTGCCCCGACCATGCGCAGCATCATCGACGAGTCCATCGCCGCATTTTCCAGCGTCGGCGCACCGAGCACGTGGGTGCTGTCAAACCACGATGTGGTCAGGCACGCGACCAGGCTCGCGCTGCATGCTGACGTTCCGCAGGGTTCCGGCATTGGGCCAGACACCGAGGGCAAGCCCGATACCGCTGAGGGGCTGCGCCGAGCACGCGCCGCCACATCCCTGATGCTCGCCCTTCCCGGCAGCGCCTACCTCTATCAGGGCGAAGAGCTGGGCCTTCCTGAAGACATGGAACTTCCCGATGCCGCCCGCCAGGATCCCACCTGGTTCCGCACCGACCACGAGAAGTATGGACGGGACGGATGTCGCGTGCCGATTCCCTGGGAGGCCGACAAGCCGTCATACGGCTTCGGCCCTGCGGCGAAGAGCTGGCTCCCTCAGCCCACAGACTGGGGACCCTACTCTCGTGACGCGCAGGAGGGAGTACCCGGCAGCACCCTCGAGCTGTACCGCTCCGCGCTCGCGCTGCGCGCCGAGCACGGCCTCGGTGCCGGCCACATCGAATGGCTCGATGGCTACGGCGTCGACGTTCTCGCCATGCGCAACGGCGCGGTCACCGTCATCGTGAACTTCGGCGACGTGGCGGTCGAACTGCCGCTCGACGAAATGCTGCTGGCAAGCGAAGAGATCGTCGGTGGCGCGCTTCCTGCAGACACCGCTGTGTGGCTGCGCAGCTAGCCGGGAAGGTGGCTTCCTAGTCGGACGCGTTGGCGGACAGCCAGGAATACGGATCCACAGCCTCATCATCCACGTAGATCTCGAAGTGGAGATGAGCGCCGTAGGAGATGCCGGTGTCCCCGACGAGACCCAGGTAGTCGCCGACCTTGATCTGCTGTCCGGCCACGATCGGACTGGAGTCCATGATCATGTGGGCCGAGTTGCTCTTCACGCTGATGCCGCCGAGATTGTGCTGGATGACGACATGGTTGCCGTAGCCCGAGGTGTCGTAGCCCGCTGACACGACGACACCATCCGCAATCGCGTAGATGGGCGAGCCTTCGCCGGGCACGAAGTCGACGCCCTTGTGGAACCCGCCAGAGCGCGGACCGAACCCGTCGGTGATCGGTATCGCCGACGAGAGCGGCCAACGCACGGCACCGCTCGTCAGCGTGTAGGCATAGTCGACCCCGGCGAACTTCAATGCCAGCACCTCGGCGGGTGACACCACGTCGAAGTTGTCGCGCACGGGGGCGCTCTCGATGGCGTCAGCCGACACCTGCAGGGTCTGGCCTGCGATGACACCTGACGACGCGGCGGTGTTGGCAGCAGTTGCGATCGAAGCGGTGGTGAGCACATTGATGGGGAGGGATGAGCCAACCAGCAGCGCACCCGCAATGACGAGGGCGCTGAGTGAAACCAGTTTCGAGCCGAGGCTCGACGTGTGCCGGGGGCGAGCCGTCGCCGACCGCACGGCTCGCTCGGCACGCTTCGATGCCCGGCGATCCGCGAACGTCTTCCTCGGCACGGGCACCGCACGAGGCCAGATGGCTGCGACGACGTCAGCGGGAGGCTCTAGCCGGGTGAGCGGGGCTGCCGCAGAGATGGCATCGGGGTCAGGGAACGAAACCTGCCGCACCGCGGCAGCTGGTGCCGCGGTAGATGGCACCTCTGCGGATGGCACAAGAGCGGCTTCCCGTGCCCGGGACTCGCGGCGCGTGAGTGGTGGCAGTTGCCCGCCGCCGCCGACCCCGTGAACATGGGGCACCGCGGACAGGACGGAATCCGGCCTGTCGCTCGGTGTCATAGCTCGCTCCTCAGAGATCACGAATGCGCGCAGCGCAGAGTGAATCTTCGGGTAATGGATCACGCACCTGGCGGTGCGAAATGTAACGGGTAGGTAAAGGTTACCGGCTGCCGGGGGTCGGCGCGAACCCCCGAGCGGGTCACAGGGCCAGGGCCCTGATCGCTCTTTCAAGCTCCAGGGCGACGGCAGGGTGCGCCGCGAGAATGAAATCCCGGCTGGGCGCCCCACCATCCAGCCCCGCGACTGTCGCGCCCGCCTCGCGCGCGATGAGGGTACCGGCTGCGTGATCCCATGGGCTCAGGCCGCGTTCGAAGTAGGCATTGGTGCGACCGGATGCCACAAAACAGATGTCGAGCGACGCCGTACCCATCCGACGGATGTCGCGAACCATCGACAGCAGCCCCGCGATGACAGCACCCTGCTCGGCCCGGGTCGCGGAGTCGTAGGAGAATCCCGTGGCCACGAGCGCCTGCGAGAGATCCACGGACTCGGCGACATGGATTGCAGCTCCACCGAGTGCGGCTCCCCCGCCCAGCGTCGCGGTGAACAGCTCAGTCGTCACCGGGTTGATGACGACGCCGGCGAGCGCCGACCACGTCAGCGGGTCGGGTTCACCCTCCACCACCGCGATGCTCACCGCATAGTGGGGAATGCCGTACAGGTAGTTGACGGTGCCGTCGATGGGGTCGACGATCCAGGTGAGACCGCTCGAGCCGGGATCGGCGCCGCTCTCCTCGCCGAAGAATCCGTCGTCGGGGCGGGCATCCATCAGCAGGGAGCGGATGAGTGCCTCGGTCTCACGGTCCGCTTCGGTGACGATATCCACCGGCGACGACTTCGTTGCGGCGACCTCGATGCCTTCGGTCCGGCGCTTCTTCGCGAGTTCACCGGCCCTGAGGGCGATAGTGCTGGCGATGGTCAGGAGTTCGTCATGGGGCACCGCTTAAGCGTAGGGCGCACGCCGCGCCGACCGAGCACAGCATTTATGAGTCGTGGAACCCCCGGGACGAATCGATGATGCCGCGCCGCTCGGCGCATCAGCTGCCTCACCGGCATTTCGTCGCCCTCATAGAAGATTGCGTCGGGTGCGCGGCCATCAGCGCGGCGAAACTCTCGAGCGACCGGGGGAGTCGAACCAGAACGGGGCGGTGCTGGCATCCTGAAGAGCACCCCAGAGCGTTACTGCGAGATGCTCCAGCTGCTGCGAGTACACGGTGGGCGGGACACTCCGGACGATTCCGATGCTGAGCGATGTGGATCCTGCGGAGTGTCTCGCCAGCGACCAGCCTGGGCCTTCCTGTCGACGGCAATCCTGAAGCGGTCTGGCCGGCGGGCAGCAATTTCGAGGTAATCGCCGCAGCGAGCGCGTCGATCCCGAAGCCCGGCCGAAGCGCATCCGTCACGCCGCGTCACTACCGAAAGCCTCAGCCCCGCAGCCGTGCGATCCGTGCCAGCACGAAGCAGTAGATTCCATAGGCCACGAAACCGAGCCCGATGAGGATGAGGATGACCCGGCCGAGCGGCAGCCCAGCGAGAGCTTTGAGCGAGCCGTCCAGCCCCGCGGCCTGGCTGGGATCCGCCGTCGCGGCGGCAATCGAAAGCAGCACACCGGTGAACGCGAGCGCGATTCCCTTCGCGACATATCCGATGACGCCGAGCAGGATGATCGATCTGCCCGGCTTTCCGGCGGGCAGCGTGATGTCATCGATGAAGCGCCGGCGTGCACCAGTGACGATGAAGAACCCGCCGATCCCAACGACCGTCAGTGCTAACGCCCACAACACGATGATTCCGCCCGGCGCTGCGATGAGTGCAGCGCTCAGCGTGTCGATTGCACTCTCGCCATCGGTGGACCCACCGCTCGCGAACGTCACGGCTGCGCCGCCGATCGCGAGGTAGGCGACACCCTTCGCCAGGCCGGTGACGAGCTCTGAGGCTTTCTTCTTCTTGTTGCGGCTCGGGTAGCGGACTGCACTGACGATGAGCCAGATGCCCAGCGCTGCCAGGCCGACAGCCGTCACCCACAGGATGACCGTGCCGCCTGGAGTGCCGGCGATCTGCCCGAGCGCTCCCGACTGGTCTGCGCTGCCACCGGCACCGCTGGCCACTCCGATCGCGATGACACCGATGATAATGTGCATCAGACCGTTGACCGCGAACCCGAGCCTCGCCAAAGCCCTGAACGCGACCGAATCCTGGGCGGCTCGCGCTGCGCTCTCTACGGGTGAACTCATGGTCGCAGCGTAGCTTCCTGCCCCTTCCCGCTGTCAATCCCTCTCGATCCCGCGCGCCCGGTCTTAGACTCACGCCATGTTCACCGCAAGAATGTCCAAGGGAGCTTACGAGCAGGAACTCGTTCGACTGCAGTCCGAACTCGTGAACATGCAACGCTGGGTCATCGAGACCGGGGCCAGAGTCCTGGTGATTTTCGAAGGTCGGGATGCGGCCGGCAAAGGCGGCTCGATCAAACGCGTTATGCAATATCTCAATCCTCGGTCTGCTCGAGTCGTCGCCCTGCCCCAACCCGACCAGAGGGAGAAGGGCCAGTGGTATTACCAGAGGTACATCGAGCATCTCCCCACTGCTGGCGAGATCGTGCTCATGGATCGGTCCTGGTACAACCGGGCCGGGGTCGAGAAGGTCATGGAGTTCTGCACCCCTCAGCAGCATGAGCTGTTTCTCCAGCAGACTCCGGTGCTGGAACGACTTCTCGTCGACGATGGGATCATCTTCATCAAATACTGGTATTCAGTCTCAGACCGCGAACAGGAGAAGCGATTCCGATCCCGGAAAAAAGATCCGTTGCGACGCTGGAAGCTGTCGGAAACCGATCTCGCCTCCATCACCAAATGGGAGGACTACTCACGAGCAAAAGACGAAATGTTTGAACGCACCGACACCGACAAGGCGCCGTGGTGGACCATCGAGAGCGATGATAAACGCGCCGCACGCATCAACACCATCAAGCACCTCCTCTCCCAGGTTCCCTATAAACCACTCCACCCCGCGAAGGTCAAGATCCCGAATCGTCCGCGGGCAGACAAATACGACCGGCCGGTTAAAGAACTGCACCGCTACGTACCGGATCATGCTTCGTCGCTGATCCAGACGTAGCGCCTACAGCGCGACGATCTCAGCGATCTGTCTCGCGCAACCAGAAAAACTCGTGCGGTGTGAGGATCAGCCCATCCGTCAGGTCTACCAAGGCACCGGATACGAGGTCGGTGCACTGCGGCGCGACGGCGGCGAAGCGGGCAGCATCCACTATGGATACAACATCTGCGAAGTTCGCGAACACGAGAACCCGGCTGCCGTCTGCCGCGAACCGCTGGTAGCCGAGCACCGATGGATGCCACGTATCGAAGACCTCGAGCGCCCCCGCCGCGAACTCGGCTGTCTGCTTGCGGACTCCGATGAGTGTCCGCAGCCCGGCGAAGATCCTGCCGGCTGTCGTTGCCGGATCGTCGCGCTCAGAATATGCCGGTGACGGATACGGAGGACGCCCCGACCATCGGCTGTCACCGGCTTTACCCGGATCATCGATGTAGCCGTAGTCGTTCAACTGGCCCACCTCGTCGCCGAGGTACAGCAGCGGGATACCCCCGGTGCTCAGCACGATGGAGTGTGCGAGCAGCACCCGGCCAACCCCCTCTGGGTCCCTCGCCTCGATTCCCGCCAGCGACGCTGTAGTTCCGGATACCCGGGCATCTCCTGTTCTCGGGTTCTCCTGGAAGGGCACGCCGCGTGCGAAACTTCCGGGAAACCGATCCACGTAGAACGCGTTGAGGAAGCGACGGTGTTCGAGTCCGTCTATCCCCAGTTTCGCGGCATCCTCGTCAGCGAAGGTCCAGCCGATGTCGTCGTGGCTGCGCACGTAGTTCACCCAACTTGTTCCCACCGGCAGATCGTTTCGCCCCGCGAGCGCCTGGCTGAGAAGGCCGACATCGCGAGTCGCAAGCGAACTCCAGATCAACGCCATCTGCAGCGGGTTGTAACTGAGCTGGCACTCGTCGGGGTCGATGTATTCGATGACCTCATCCGGGTGCACGATCGCCTCCGATTTGAAGAGCAGAGACGGGGCCCCGATGCTGCACGCCGCATTGAATGCCTGAAGCAGCATATGCGCCTCGGGAAGGCTCTCGCATGCGGTACCCAGCTGCTTCCAGATGAAGGCGACGGCATCCATTCGCAGGATTTCGATGCCCTGGTTCGCGAGGAACAGCATCTCTCCGAGCATGGCTCGGAACACAGCGGGATTCGTGTAGTTGAGGTCCCACTGGAAGCTGTGGAAGGTCGCCCACACCCACCTGCCGTCCGGCAACGGGACGAATGATCCGGGGTGGTCGTCAGGAAAGACCTCGCGCGTGCTCTGCTCGAAGGCATCCGGCATCATGCGATCAGGGAAGATCCAGTAGTAGTCCTCGAAGCCGGGCTCGCCATTCCGCGCGCGCACCGCCCAGTCGTGTTCATCCGAGGTGTGGTTGAAGATGAAGTCCACAACCAGGGAGATCCCCGCGGCGCGAAGCTCACGACTGAGGGCGGCGAGGTCGGTCATGGTTCCAAGGGTGGCGCGCACGTCGCGATAGCTGGAGACGGCGTATCCGCCATCCGAATTGCCGGCCGGTGCGCGGAACAGCGGCATGAGGTGCAGATACGTGAGCCCCAGTTCCTTGAAATACGGGATGCGATCTCTGAGCCCGGCGAGGTCGATGGCATACAGGTCGACGTAGCAGACGGCCCCGAGCATCCGTTGCGAGCGGAACCATTCCGGGTCAGCGGTGCGAGTGGCGTCGAGTGCCTTCATGTCGGCAGGGCGCTCTGTGAACGAACGCAGCAGGTCGTCAGCGACGCCGGAGAGGATGCCTCGCGCCTCGGCCCCGTCACCGTACAGTCGCTCGAACAGCAGCTCCAATCGGGGGAAATGCTGCTCGAAAGCCCGGTCGAATGTGGACCGTTCGGAGGCTGTCAGGGCCACAGAAGTCGTCTCCTCGCGTCGTTCATGAAATACGGCCTGCGTGTTCGCGGGCAATGACAGTCTTGCGCATCAGCGGTGGGGAACCCTTTCGACCCGAAGGCGATCGGCGAGCATGCCCCAGACCACGAGCGCGAGGCCGGCGCCGAGCAACAGTCCGCCGATGTCGTCGGTGATCCAATGCACGTTGAGGTAGGTGCGGCTGAGCGCCATGGCGGCGGAGAGCACAACTGTCAGCACGCTAAACCAGCGCCACCCGAGAATGAGAGCCAGCACCACGAGCACGGCGACCAGGTTGGCGACATGCCCGGATGGGTATGCGCTCAGTGACACCGGAATCAGCTGGTCATCGGGTCGTGGCCGTTCGAGCGCCGACTTTATCGCGTTGACCAGCGGGGCACTCGCGATACCGCAGAGAAGCACGGCGACCGCAGCCCAACCGCGACCGCGGAGCCCGAACAGCGTTGCGGCGACAATTGGCATCACCACTCCGACGACGACCTGCGCCCCAGCGTCGTTGAGAAAACGCGACACCTGCAGGATCGGTTGCGAGAGAGTGCGGTTACTGAACGTGAACCATGCGACATCGACCGCAAGCGGCCCATTACCCAGAAGGGAGATCACCCCGCCGCCAGCGATGGAGAGCAGGATGGCCAGGAGTCCCACGACGCGGGCAACCCTGGGCCTGGTCGCCCTGCGCACCGGCGACGTCGACTCGGTCATCGCACGATCCTACGCGTGGTTTTCTCCGGTTGTCACTGTCGCGTTCTTCTGCGGGCATCGCCCGCCGCCGCGTGAACACATGATTTCAGGGCGCGCAGGCCTCGAAGACATGACCAGCGTGGTCGGCGGCCACGAGATCCCGGTCGCGCAGAATCGTAGAGAACGGCGTGTGGGCGTCGTCGCAGACCTCAGCAAACGAGCCACGCAGGTTATCGGTGTATTCGATGTCGATCATTGCGGCGCCGTACACCTCGGTGTACTCGCCACACTCGTCGTAGCGGTGGCATTCCTCCGCGACGGCGAAGTCGAACCCCACCTCGTCGCGGCCTCTCGTGCCCAGTTCAACCGCATTCTTTTGGCCGATAAGCAATCCGGCGGTATGCGCAATGACCGCATACTTGCGGGCAAGCGCGATCGCGTCGTCCTGGGTAAGTCGACCCTCCGAGCGCGTGTACGAGTCGAGATTATCGATCTCCACAGCGTCAAAGCCGGCCTCGGCACAGTGTGTGATGCTCTCGCCGATACGGGCCGCGATACGCGCGCGGAGCTGGTCGCTGGAGGCATCGAGGATCAGTTCATCCGGCCAGTTCTCATCGATCACGGGCCCGCCGTCGCCGCCGAACAACACGAGGTCAGGTTCTGCGAGCCAGGATTCACGTTCCGCTGGCTGGCTTTGGAAGCCGTTCACGTAGCACAACGAATACCGGTCGGGGTCAGCTGAGTCGGTGCTGTCTCGAGCGACTCCGCCGACACCATCAGCCGGCTCGTAACCTCCGCCTAATTGATAGTCGAAGACCCGGTCGCTGGGGAACGTACCTGCCGCGCTCGTCGAGCGGGGAAACGATGGCCGCTCTGTGATGACCGCCGAACAGGCGACTATTGAGCTTATGAGCGACAGGGAGGCCAGCGAGCAAACGGCCCACACCAGCCGCCGAGATCCGCGCACTCTCGCAGCTTAGCCGCAGCGGTCCAGAGAGGCAGTGCGCCAGAGAGGCAGTGCGCCCGAGAGGCAGTGCGCCAAAGGGCCACTACGCCAGAGGGCAGCGGGCCAAACAGCAGCACGGATTACTTTGGGTGATGCAGAGTTCATTCCTGAATCGACGCGTGGCCAGCGAGGCGCAAATTCGTTATACGGCGGGCCCGGCGGCATAGTAATAGCGCCTGACCCAGTCACCCTCGCGGGTGAAGCAACGGAACTGCTGATTCGGCCCGGGTTGAAACCCACTACAAGTGCGACACGGGCCAGACGACGGTGGGGTCGCGCGCCCACACCGCCAAGATCGCCGCTGGGACTGCTGACGTGGCACACCACGTGAGGCTGGACCTGACAGTGCGCACCACCAGCTGGCCCCTGGCGTTACATCTGGTGCTTAACGCAAAACAGCCACCCTGGCTGTTTTTCAACAGCTGGGGTGGCTATTTTACA
>NZ_BMLC01000001.1:820584-1436298 GCF_014645015.1 Salinibacterium xinjiangense | reverse complement strand
AAATACCTGAGTCAGATCCGGTCGAATGAAGATCGAATACTTCGCCATGACAACACCCATCCAACAATTGGTGCAATCACCGCAAGAACGCAAGGAACCTTGACCGGGCAGTAATTCCTGAGAGCTTGTTCCCGGCCGAGGGATCTTGGTTGAGCCAACCCGGCATGTATCAGGGGCGTAGAGCCCGAGACCGGAGGTATGCCTGAGCCATCGCGGTTTCGGAGCACAGCCGCTACTTGCTCGCGCAGCTAAGTTCCCTCAGCCAGCTAAAGCCGTCCGGACGAGTTCGGAGAGTTGCTTGACCGGAACCTCACGCCGATAGAGGAAAGCGCCCAAGGCTTCGTTGTACACAATGCCTCGCACGGCAAACGGCATCCCTTTCCCTGTCTGCAGCATCGTCTGACCGTTCCATGAATCGAGCTTGTGGCCTTTGTAAATCACCCATGTCGCATCGGGACGGGCCTTCGTCAACACTTCACCGAGATACGCCTGCACCTCATCGATCAGTACAAGCTGACTCGACGTGAACGGACCACTGCCCGGAACTCCGCTCTCGGCTGTGGGTCTTGCCGGGTTCCACCAGGACGGCAGATCCACCGTTTCCGTCTCTTGCCGTTCCTTGATGAATGTCAGAAACCATTCATTGACTGCGTCCAGACTTTCGACACTGCCATCGAGTTGCGGATCACCGGGCCCGCTCAACCGAAGCCGAAGACGCGCCAGCGCCGGCTCCAACTCCCGCACATACGCCTCATGCAGCTCCCCACGCTTTTCGCGACTGGCATTCATGGTGTCCCACATGGACTCAGGCTACCCACAGGCTGAAAGGGATACCGAGACGCTTAAGCCGCTTAAGCTAAGCGACGTCATGAGGCGGGAGCCTGGCCACATCGGAGTCGAGAAAAATGCGGTCTTCATGGGGCATCCAGCACAACCAGCGGTTCACACTGAGCCCTCAACATCCCCACGTCCGGAGAAACCGTCAAAGAGACCAGCCGCAACACCCTGCACCGGCGGCTTGCAAGCCGGACGCACACCGGGCGCCGAATCGGGTCTTTGGTGGGAGGCTAATTGGCTGGGTTCGCAGCTCCAGACGGGTGCCCGGGATGGGGCCGCTTACCGTCTCATCCTTGACCTCTGGATCAGCCGACAGGCAGCGTTCCGCTATGAATGAATTCCTGATCGGATACGCACGCGTATCCACCAACAAGCAAGATCTCACCGCCCAATGAAACGCCTTGGAAAACCTCGGCGTTCGATCGAACCTGATCTACACCGACCACGGACTCACCGGTACCAACCGAGCCCGTCCAGGACTCCGAGAAGCCTTAGCCGCCTGCCGGAACGGCGACACCCTCGTGGTTACCAAACTCGACCGACTGGCTCGCTCTCTGCGGGATGCGAAAGACATCATGGACGAGCTCACCGTCAAGGGCGTCAAACTCAGCATCGGCGGATCCGTCCACGATCCGACCGACCCGGTCGGGCGACTGTTGTTCAACGTTCTCGCGATGGTGGCAGAGTTCGAATCCGACCTCATTCGCGCCAGAACGCGCGAGGGAATGCAAGTGGCTAAAGCGAAAGGTCACCTACGCGGCAAGCAACCGAAACTGTCGACGGCCCAGCAACGTCACCTGATGGAAGTTCATCGGGCAGGGACGCATTCCACCGCCGAACTTGCCGAGCTGTTCAACGTCGCCCGCTCCACCGTGTACCGCACCGTCCAAAGACAATCAGTCGACCGCTGAAGCACACACTCGCTGGCACCCGTTGCCGAGCCACGCAGCTCAGCAACGGGACAGCCGAACCGAGGGACTGGCAGCAGTCATTCCGATGATCAAGCCATGTCACAAGGGGACGATCAACGGACGCGATTTCGTGCCCTCGCGAAAGCCGCCACAAGGGTATTTTTCGACCGATTCGACCGCCCGTAAGCGGAAGGCTTCCTAGGCTTGGGTCGGATAAATCCGGTGCACCGCTTTGCCCGAGAAACACAGGCGGAAGGCGAACAGGTGACATTTGGTTTTCACCCCGGCAAGAACAACCCAGACTTCCCCGAAGTCGACCTCCGCCTCCCATCCGGGGGCGTGTTCTTGAGGGATGAATGCTTCTACCCGTCGGCCTGCTGCGATTTCGACCTCAGCTCGGCGCACTCGAACGTAATCGCGGACCGTGGAATACGACAGCTCAGTCGCCGCATGCTCGTCCACGAGACGGGCGAGGATCCGACGGGCGGTGTGGCGTTGTTTACGCGGAGCTTCTAAATCTTCTAGAAGCATTCCCTTTATATAGGGCTTGAACGGATCCAACCGGATTGCCGATCGAACAGGGACCTTCCGTGGCGGTGGCACGGCTGATTCCAGCGCGGCTCGCACGGTACGACGGGGAACGTTATGTCGTCGGGCAAGCTCTCGAACAGATAGCCCTTCAACCCGGGCATCGTGTCGGATGCTTGCAAACAAATCCACTTTTGACATCATTTCCGGCCCCTTCTCGCCGATAACAACTCAGACGAGCACCACCCTCAGGTGGGGCCAAATCAAACCGCCACAACCACCCCGGCAAGTCGCAAGTGGGGCCAAAACAAACCGCCAGAACGGGACCATTTCAACCTGTCACAGACACCTCGAGTTGATCGAAGAACCATTTACGCAGTATCCCTGAGCCTCATTGGTCCAGTTTGAATCAGCGGGCGAGCATTCGGCCTGCCCGCCAGGAGCACCTACTGCCGGAGAAATTCGGGCAGCTTCCACCCCTGGCGCCGTCACAGCCAAGCCCGCCGCGCACAAACACACAGCAATGATCGCTGCCATGAAGCGAGCAAGCAGGAGTTGGGGTAGCTTTCTCGCGGGTCCGCCTCGGATAGTGGATGATTACGTGAATCTAACGATCTGCCGAGGCAGGTCTGCACCATGAAAGGACGGGGTAATGACGGATTCAGTGAAGACGCTTCGTCATGCTGGATTGCGCCTGGGGATCCCTGCGCAGTTTGCTGAGGCGGAGGTTGCCGAGGAAGACGGTGATGGTGAGCGTCAAGTAAAGTTGCAAATTGCATCGCAACGGACCTACTTGGTGCGTCCCTTCAGCGCTACCCTGCATGACGAAATGGTCTCCACCCCAGAGTCGGTCTATCGCTCGGACGGTTTTCTGGAAATTGTTGAACCGTCGGTCGTTGAACTGCGGTGGCCTCGTTATGGGGAGAGTGACGTCCGCCCGATGGGCCGTCCCGTGACGATCGATCTCTCCGTTTGTTTGCGTGGAATGTTTGCCGAGGACTTCGGAAAGAAGGATCTCATCTTCGTCAGTGCGGCCATGGCCGCAGACCTAGCCGTGTACTTCATCGCGAAGCTGGGGTCTGATCGGCGCCCCATAAAGTCGATGAGTTTTAGACCCTGGAAACACAGCATCCCGGTACCCCTGGACGCCGCAATAATCGAGTTGGCGAGCCTGATCTGTCACGACGCTCCCGAGTTGGGGACTGGCAGACTGACTCGCACGGATGTTCTGTGCGCGGCGACCGCCATCCACTACTCATCTCCGCTGTACACGACGGACCCGGAGAAGTACGACGGGATCGGCAGCGGGCTGAAGCTGATCCAGTACGGCCCGCCTCTGCCTGCACCTCCGGAGAAAACTGAGCCCGACTGGGCTGACACAATCACCGCGGTCAATAAGGGGCGAGAAGTCACGGACCGACTCATCGCTCCTCTTCTCGACTCGTCGATCCCGCTTGTCGACCGGGCTAACTGCATCTTCTACGTTTTCACGCGAACGACCTCCGACGATCGAGGATGGAAAGACGCCATCCTCGCCATCGCCGACCAGCTTCCATTCCGCGAACTCGACGACGACCTCCGACTCGACCTCATCGGTGCCCTCGGCGGAGGCTGGCCACTTCCCCGACCACGCAAAGTCTTTGACGTGATCGGGGGGTGGGGTGTCTGGCCGACGGACGCCTCCGATGAGATCTTGGCCGAGCTGGCGGACGAGACCTACGACTTCGGCGCTCTCGACTGGTACCGCAGCTACCTATTGATGGGCGGCCTAGACACCGCACGCGTCAACGAAGAAATCGAGCGCGTCAAGGTTAAGGAAGCTTTACCAAGCAGGGAGCGCATCAATCAACTGATTGCGGGGATGGGAAAGACGGATTTCTAGTCACGGCATTCGTACCCAGATGATCATTATTTTCTGACGCCGACAATCGTCGAGGATGCGCCCTGATCGATGCCTGCGGCCGATAACCCAAAAGAAGGCAGTGAAGCCCCCATAAGCGGGGTCCGGGCTCTGGCCTCACTGTCATCTTCCACACTCGACTGCACAAATCTGCGCACTTGTCTGCACAGCTCTTCCATGCCGACGTCGACGATCACCGGTGTCCCGCATGAGGAACGGTGGGCGGGCGACGGGTGAGTCGGTAAGGGTAGGTTGGTGGACGTGACTAGCCGTAGCGGACGCATCGCCCTGATCACCGTCGGCGTGATCGCTCTAATCCTTGGTGGAGTCTGGGCCGGGCAGGGCCTGAATCTGATCCCGGGAAGTTTCATGACGGGCAACCGGATGTGGCTTTCTATCGGACTCATCCTCGCGATCGTCGGCATCATCCTGATTGTGCTCGGCCTACGACGGCGCGGGCGCACGAGCCAGTGAGACATGCCGTCCCCGCAGTCACTCAGCGAAGCTGACCGACGCCTCGTCGCAGCGTGGGCCGCGGACTGTGCCGAGCGAGTCTTGGTCTTCTTTGAGACGGAGGCTCCAACAGACGGCCGACCACGTGATGCCATCGCTCGTACTCGGGCATTTGCCAAGGGTGAACTCGACACCGCCGGCGAAATTCGTAGGCGCTTCGTCGCTGGTCGGGCCGCGCAAGCCGTGAACTCGCCCTCGGCAGTGGCCGCCGCTCGGGCTGCTGCACAATCTGCCGGCGTCGCCCACATGGGCGCGCACGCCCTCGGCGCAGCCGCTTACGCCGCGAAAGCCGCTGGGCTTGCCGCCACGGATCAGGCCGCGGCAGTCTCCGATGAGATCTCCTGGCAACTCGAGCACATGAATGCCCACGTCAGGGCGGCGCTTCGGCAGTTGCCACCACTTGGTGCGGACTCCGCGGGCCCACTCGGTCCAGGACTTCTCGCGTCGGGCATCCTCGGCTCGACCATTCGGAGACTTCAGTCCGCTCTAAGGCAGTAGCTCGCCAGAGGAGGGCGCCCGGTAGCCGGACGGCCAGTACGACAAATCTGGTTTCAATGCGCCTGAGAACCGAGCGTGCCGACGCTGTGTCAGATGGGAACCTCACCCGGGTCGAGATGATGCGGGCCGGACGGTTAGCTCCAGTGCTCGAGGTCGCACAAGAAATGGGCCTCTTTTGGGATAGGCGAGGTTCTCGCTGGTCCCATCAGCCTCCGGGCCAACCGTCACCTGCAGATGCTGACGAATTCGTGCCTGACCCGCCACAATTCCGGCTCAATATGCCATGTTCGCTTTCGCGATCTCATCTCTGGACGCATCCATGAGATTGCGGATGCGATCAGCCGCACCCCTGCCGCATCATGCGACTTTGGCCTTGGCTATCTTGTCTGAAACGTAGTCGAACAACCAACGATCGGTGACCGCTTTCCCGAGGAGAACCACGTCGATCGCCGCGCTATAGACAATCGTCTGCGGGTAGGCCTGCAGGCGACCCTTCAGCTTGAGAACGGTCTCCCCATTCCTCACCTCCCTTTTGCCCCCTTTATAGATCGTCCATTCTGCGCCAGGTATTTCGTTGAGCAATACTTCGGCGACATACGCATGTACCTCGTCGATCAAGCGGAGTTGTTGGCCCGTGAACGGGCCTGCCCGTTCGCTCCCCGAATCGGCGAACGGCCGATTAGGATCCCACCACGCTGGGATCCACTCCTGCACTGCGCTGTCGGGCTCAGCTTCGATGTGCTGTAAGAACCATGTACCTAAAGCGCCCAGGCTTGCGAGCCTTCCATCGACTTCGGGCCCCCAGTGTCGCGAAGATGAGCGCGGAGTCGAGCTTGCCCGTCGACAACGCCATTTCGGTATGCCACATCCGCCGCCGCGATCTCCGCTTTCGACGCGTTCATCATGTTCAGCATGGGTTCAGGCTATTCATATCACGAAGGGCAAGCCGCGCTGATTCAACAGATCCAGAAGCCTTTGGTCCGGCCCAACTGTGTTGTTTGTGTTAGTGAAGAAGTGCCAGGTGACTTTTCGAATGGTCGAGTCCGGATCTGCCAAAATCTTTAAATCCTTCTCGACCTGGTCCGCTGCTCGCCCTACCCCGCGGCCACGCCCGTGCCTGATCTCGTCGGCGAATCCAGCTCCCCGATCCAACACGTCATACAGGCGCTTGGTTGCACGCTCGTTCGCTTTAGTCATTATCTGCCCTGAAAGCGCGTCCGGTGTCGGGCTGCGCAAGAAGTTCTCGGCGTCCTTCTCCAGTCGGTAGGTCTGCGGGGCCCTCCTGATGTCGCTGGCGGAGTTGACCATGTCGTCGAAGTGTTTTGCGCTGATCATCCTCGAGGCGAGGCGCACGATGTCTGTGTCTGGAAGTCCCGCGGCGGTCAGCTTGGTCACCGCAGTCGGCGAGACTTTTAGTTGCAGATCCATCTTGTCTGCGGTGGATTTGCCGAAGTCTTTCATGGCGGAGCGGAGCGCGGCTCCCGACGGGATCTCGTCCGCGGCCCGAATGAATTGCTCTGTCTTTTTGATTCCGGCTGCGATGTCACCGCCGATGGGGATGAGGGAGGCCAAGCTGAACGCGGCGGAGACAAAGTCGAGTCTGACTACAGCGGCGAGGGCATCACGGATGTCACCGATGGCGACCACTCCGCTGGAGATGTTTCCGGCAAGGTAGGCGAGGCTTTGCCCCCCACAGAAGGGCCTACAAATGGAGCGAATGACGGGAATCGAACCCGCACTATCTGCTTGGGAAGCAGAAGTTCTGCCATTGAACTACATTCGCGTGGCCGACGTTCCGGCTCCGTTCAGTGTAGGTGACTGCTGGATTCTTCCGAAATGACGGAGATCTCGCATCCTTCAGCTGATCCCCCCGCGGAAGTGCGCGGAAGCACGAGGAGAGGGTGCCCGGATCTCCGTCATTTCGGAAGGATCAGGAGGGGGCGTAGTTGAGGCGCGTCGGGATCGGCGCCGACCGCGCGCGCACGCCGACGGGGAACCGGCGAGCGGGCCCGCCTGAGTAACATGGGCGCATGCTTCTCAGCGATCGCGATATCAGGGCCGAACTCGCCTCCGGCCGCATCGGTCTCGACCCTCTCGATCTCGACATGGTTCAGCCGTCGAGCATCGACGTGCGTCTCGACAGGTTCTTCCGCTTGTTCGACAACCACAAGTACCCGTTCATCGATCCGGCAGAAGACCAGCCCGACCTCACGCGCCTCGTCGAGGTGGATGCCAACCAGCCGTTCATCCTGCACCCCGGCGAGTTCGTGCTCGGCTCCACCTTCGAGCTGGTGACGCTTCCGGATGACGTCGCGGCCCGGCTAGAGGGCAAGAGTTCCCTGGGGCGGCTCGGGTTGCTCACCCACTCCACGGCGGGTTTCGTCGATCCGGGTTTCTCAGGCCACGTCACGCTGGAACTGTCGAACGTCGCGACGCTGCCGATCAAGCTCTGGCCGGGAATGAAGATCGGGCAGCTGTGCTTCATCCGCACCAGTTCCCCTGTCGACAACCCCTACGGTTCAGGTCCATCCGGGTCGCGCTACCAGGGCCAGCGCGGGCCGACCGCCTCGCGCAGTTTCAAAGGCTTCTACCGCACCGACGTGCGTTCGACAGACGCGGGAGCCGCGGGGGCCTAAATTGCCGCGAGCTGTGAAAGCTGCCATCCGAGCCATGGGCTGAACGCGTACGGGGCGGCGGCGGCGGCATCGTGCAGCGCCTCGGGGGCGACCCATGCGAATTCCGCGACCTCGGCGGGGTTGGGAGTGACCACATCGGAGGTGACGGCCCGGAACACCGGACACACCTCGTTCTCGACGATGCCGGTCGCGTCCACGGCGCGGTAGCGGAAATCCGGCAGCACGATCTCGAGCGAGTCGATGGTGATGCCCAGCTCGAATTCTGCGCGGCGGCGGATCGCGTCATCCATCGCCTCGTCAGGTGCAGGATGCCCGCAGAACGAATTCGTCCAGACGCCGGGCCATGTGAGCTTCGACAGGGCCCGCCTCGTGACGAGCACCTGCCCGAGGGCGTTGTAGACGTGGCAGGAGAACGCGAGATGAAGCGCAGTGTCGGTGGTGTGAACCTCGACCTTGCCGGCCACCCCGATGGGGTTCGCGTCGTTGTCGAGCAGGACGACCTGCTCAGGATGTTGGGGGCTCATCGCGGTAGTCTGCCTATATGGATGGATCGGGGCTGCTCGACCTCTCACACGAGAGGCAGGTGCAGGTCGACGCCGTGCTGGCGCGCTTCTTCAGCCTAGCCAAGAACCGTGCGGCCGCCTTCGGCTCGCAGTACGTCACCCTGTGGGAGACGCTCGAGAACAACACGGTCGGCGGCAAGCGATTCCGGCCCAAGATGGTGATGTGCGCCTACCAGTCGCTCGGTGGTGACGATCTCGAGGCTGCGGCCAATGTCGGCGCGGCCTTCGAGCTGCTGCATACCGCGCTAATCGTGCACGATGACGTGATCGACCATGACTTCACCCGCCGGGGCTCGCCGAACATCGCCGGGACGTATCGTGATCGTGCGATCGCGACTGGGGCATCCACGAGGGTCGCCAACCACAGCGGGATCTCGGCTGCCGTCATCGCGGGAGACCTCGCACTCTTCAACTCGTACCGGCTGATCGACCGCAGCGGCGTCTCAGACCAGATGAGAACGCGCCTGCTTGAGGTGATGGATGACGCACTCTTCGCTTCGGCGGCCGGCGAGTTGATCGACGTCGACTTCCAGATCGCGGCCGAGGTTCCCCGCGTCGACGACATCCTCACCATGGAGCGCTACAAGACCGCGGTGTATTCGTTCGAGTGCCCCCTGCAGGCAGGGGCGATCCTCGCGGGCGCTTCGGAGCAGGTCGTCTCCACTCTCAGTGACTTCGGCAGGGAGATCGGGATCGCCTACCAGATCGTGGATGACCTGCTCGGGGTCTTCGGGCTCGAGGAGGAGACCGGCAAGACGACCACGGGTGACCTGCGCGAGGGCAAACGGACGGTGCTCATCGCGTACGCCACGAGCACTCGGGAGTGGGCGGACGCAGCCCACCTGTTCGGCGACCCTGACCTCACCGATGAGCAAGCGGGCGTACTGCGCGACGTGCTGATCGAATGTGGTGCAAGGTCATTCGCCGAGGGTCTCGCGAGATACTACGCGAACCGCGCTCTGGCACGGTTGGCCGAGCCGCATATCCCGCCCGCGCTGCGTGCGGAGCTTCATCCGGTTGCAGACTCCGTGCTCGGCCGCGTCAAGTGAGGCCGCGTCAAGTGAGCCCGTGGCACGCGGGCGCGAATCAAGTGAGCACGTGTCACGTGAGCAGGGCGTTATGAGCACCGGCAGGCTTTCGCTGTATGACCGTGTGGCCGAGCAGACCTCGAGCGTGGTCATCCGTCGGTATTCGACGTCGTTCGGGCTCGCGTCCAGGCTGCTCGGACCGGGCGTTCGCCAGAATGTCGAGAACATCTACGCGCTGGTTCGCGTCGCTGATGAGATCGTGGATGGGGCGGCAGAAGACGCCGGACTCGACGTGGTGGGTGCGGGCCGCGTGCTCAACGAACTCGAGGCCGAGACAGAACGCGCGATGGAGCACGGGTTCAGCAGCAATCTCGTCGTGCATGCTTTTGCGCTCACGGCGAGGCAGGTGTCGTTCGGCACCGAGCTGACGGCGCCGTTCTTCGAGTCGATGCGCGCAGACCTCAGCGCGAAGGTGCACGACCAGGCAAGCTTCGAGCGCTACGTCTACGGTTCAGCGGAGGTCGTGGGGCTGATGTGTCTTCAGGCGTTTCTGCTCGGTGAGAACGTCACAGACCACGCGCGGTTCGAGACGGGAGCGCGGGCCCTCGGGGCGGCGTTCCAGAAGGTGAATTTTCTGCGCGACCTCTCGGCCGATTTCGAGACGCTCGGCAGGAGTTATTTTCCGGATGTCGCTGTCGATTCTTTCGACGAGGCGACCAAGTCGAGGCTTCTCGACGATATCGACGCTGACCTGGCGGTCTCGGCGGCTGTCGTCCCCGACCTTCCCCGCAGTTCGCGCCGCGCCGTCGCGCTGGCACAGTCGCTGTTCGCCGAGCTCGCGATGCGATTGCGGGCCACACCGGCGACCGAGCTCATCCACACCAGGGTCCGCGTGCCGAACCCGGTGAAGGCACGCCTGGCGATCGCCGCAGCGATGGGTGCAAAGCCGTCAACAGGAGCAAGAAAATCTCTAGAAGGAGCACAGTCGTGAGTCGCGTCGTTGTCATCGGTGGAGGAATCGCAGGGCTATCCACGTCTGCCCTGCTCGCGCGGGACGGTCATGAAGTGACCCTGCTCGAGGCCCGCCCAGCCGTGGGTGGTCGCGCTGGATCGTGGGAGAAGGATGGTTTCCGCTTCGACACGGGCCCGTCGTGGTACCTCATGCCCGAGGTCTTCGATCACTTCTACAAGCTGCTCGGCACGACGGCAAACGCGCAGTTGAGCCTGGTAACCCTCGATCCCGGTTACCGGGTGTTCTTCGAGAACGAGTCCCAGCCGATCGACATCCATTCCGACCGGGCCGAGAACATCGCCCTCTTCGAGTCCGTCGAGAAAGGCGCGGGGAAGAAGCTCGACGGCTATCTCGATTCGGCTGAAGAGACCTATACGCTCGCCAAGAAATACTTCCTCTACACGACCTTCGCCGACTTCCGCCCGCTGTTCAATCGCGAGGTGCTGGCCCGGGCGGGCAAGTTCATCCGGCTGCTGTTGCAGCCGCTGTCGAGCTTCGTCGGGAGCCGGTTCAAAGATCTCCGCCTGCGGCAGGTGCTCGGTTACCCGGCCGTCTTCCTCGGGTCGTCTCCGTACCTGACGCCCAGCATGTACCACCTCATGAGCCATCTCGACCTGAGCGACGGTGTGCTGTATCCGATGGGTGGGTTCACCCGTGTCATCAGCAGCATCGAGGATCTGGCCGAGGCACAGGGCGTCACGATCATCCGCGGGGCGCGTGCCACGAAGATCCTGGTCGAGAATGGCGCGACGACCGGAGTGCGATACGAGGTGGATGGCACGACGGTGGTCGTCCCCGCCGACATCGTGGTCTCGGCCGCCGACCTGCACCACACCGAGACCCAGTTGCTCGAGCCCGCGCAGCAGACCTATCCCCAGCGCTACTGGGACACCAAACTCGCGGGCCCGAGTGCCCTGCTGCTCTACCTGGGCGTGAAAGGTGCGCTGCCCGAGCTGGAGCATCACACCCTGCTTTTCACGCGCGAGTGGGAGAAGGGCTTCAATGCGATCTTCGGCGACAAGCCGACGGTTCCCGATCCAGCATCGCTGTACGTCTGCAAGCCCAGTGGTGTCGATCCGGATGTCGCGCCGGAGGGGTTCGAGAATCTCTTTGTGCTCGTCCCGATCCCCGCAGACCCGACCATCGGTCGCGGAGCCATCGAGGGTACGAATGGGGCGAGCGACCCGAGGGTCGAGGCGCTCGCCGATCGAGTCATCGAGCAGATCGCGGACTGGACCAAGATCCCAGACCTCGCATCGCGGATCACCGTACGGCGAACTCTCGCCCCCGGCGATTTCGAGCATGACCTGAACGCGTGGAAGGGTACGGCCCTGGGGCCTGCCCACACCCTCAAACAGAGTGCGTTCTTCAGGGCCGGGAACATCTCGAAGAAGGTGAAGGGGCTCTACTACGTCGGCGGCTCCACGATCCCCGGTATCGGCCTTCCCATGTGCCTCATCAGCGCCGAGCTCATCGTGAAGCGCCTGCGCGGGGACACCACGGCGGGGCCGCTCGCCGAACCCCTCGTGTCGAGCGTCGCCGCACTCAGAAAGTCATGACCCTGCTGTACCTGGCAGCGCTGCTCGTGGCGCTGTTCGGTATGGTCGTGCTCGACCGGCGCTTCGCCCTGTTCTTCTGGCGGGATGCCCTCAGGGCCGCCGCTGTGCTGGTTGTCGGGGTGCTGTTCTTCTTCGTGTGGGATGTTGCCGGGGTAGGTAACGGGATCTTCTTCCGCGGGGAGACGTCGTTCATGACCGGACTGCAGGTGGCACCCGAGATCCCTCTTGAGGAGATCTTCTTCCTCACGCTGCTCTGCTACCTCACGATGAACGTCTACGGCGCCGTATCCGGCCGCCTCATGCGATCGGGGTCTGCGCAGTGACCTATTGGGCTCTTAATGCGATATTCCTGGCCGTCGTCGTGGTGGTTCTTGCCGCGGCATCCATTCTCGGCCGTCGTCGGGCTGGTGGTCGTCGGCTGAGCTGGCCGGCCCTCGGGATCACGCTCGCCGTGTTGCTGCTCATGACCGCCGTCTTCGACAACGTGATGATCGGCATCGGTCTTGTGGCCTACAACGAATCGCTCATCAGCGGTGCGTTCATCGGGATCGCCCCGCTCGAAGACTTTGCCTATGCGGTGGCCGCCGTCTTCGGGCTGCCGTCCCTGTGGGTATTACTGGGTCGGGGTCGCAAGCCGGGTCGTGACCGGGACGGCAAGAAGGAGCCCGGCCATGCTTAGGGCGCTGTTCGTGTCGTCCAGGCCGCTGAGCTGGATCAATACCGCGTTCCCTTTCGCCGCGGCGTACTTCCTGACGACCCAGCGCATCGATCTGACTCTCGTGCTCGGAACCCTCTACTTCCTGGTGCCGTACAACCTCGCCATGTACGGCATCAACGACGTCTTCGACTACGAGTCCGACCTGCGAAACCCACGCAAGGGCGGCGTGGAAGGCGCTCTGCTCGATCGCCGGATGCATCGCCCGACGGTCATCGCAGCGATCGTGACGAACGTCCCGTTCCTCGTGTATCTGGTCATCGTGGGCAGTCCACTTTCGTGGCTCGTGCTCGCGATCAGCGTATTCGCGGTCGTCGCCTACTCCGTGAAGGGGCTGCGCTTCAAGGAGAAGCCATTCCTCGATTCCCTGACCTCCAGCACCCACTTCGTGTCACCTGCCGTCTACGGGCTCGTGCTCGCCGGTGCCGTGTTCAGCCCGCAACTGTGGGCGCTGCTGCTCGCGTTCTTCCTGTGGGGGATCGCGTCACACGCGTTCGGGGCGGTCCAGGATGTCATCGCGGACCGCGAGGGCGGCATCGCGTCGGTCGCCACGGTGATCGGCGCGAAAGCGACGGTACGGCTCGCGGTGATCGCCTACATGCTGGGGGGAGTGCTGCTGCTCTTCACAGACTGGCCGGGGCCGCTCGCGTCGATCCTGGTGCTTCCGTATGCGGCGGTGTGCGCGCCATTCTGGAACGTGACGGATGCCGCGGCAGACACCGCCAACCGTGGCTGGCGCAGGTTCCTGCTGCTCAACTTCATCACCGGATTCTTCGTCACCATGCTGATGATCTGGTGGCGGCTGGCCTTCTAGTGCGGTCCTGCGGGTTCTAGCGCGGTCGTGGGGGGTTGGTCAGTCGTTCCAGCCGAGATTGCGTGCAACCCGCTCGAGCACCGCGACGGTCTGCTCGTACTGATCGGGGGTGACCCCTTCGGTCGCGAGCGTGCGCTGGGCATCCACCACGCCTGAAAGACGCTCGAGGGCGATGCGACCGCGTTCGGTCAGCTCGTATACGCTGCCGGTGATTCTCACCCAGTCGCTCTCGACGAGCTCGGCGAGGTGTGAGGCGGAGGTCTCGGCTGGGTCGTCAGCGGAGGTCTCAGAGTCGCCGGACGCAGCGTCGAGAGTGTCGGATGGGGCGGTGTCGGATGGGGCGGTGTCGGATGGGGCGGTTTCGAACGGTAGCGGTGCAGACAGAAATGGCGCCACCGCGGTATCCAGTTGCTGCACCGTCGCGTTCTCTCGAGCCAGGATGTTCAGCAGTTGCCACTGGCGCCGCGTGACGCCGTGCTCCTCGAGTGTCGAGGCGAACTGCTCATCAATCATTCGGTCGACGAGCTTCAGCCAGAATCCGATCGGTCGAGGTGTTTGCATGGTTCGACACTATGCCGCGGGCGACCCGGTGGGAACGCCCAAAGCAGGTTCGCCGTGCTCATCGCGAGTTGAACGGCATGGCGCGGAACGGCTTGGCCGGGTGGCCATCGTGCGGTCCTGCCCGGTGGGTGGTCCGCCTGGGCGCTACGGCTAGTAACTGAAGCCGAGTTCGGCCGGGTAGTCGCCGAGTGCTGTCAGCTGGGTCGCGGCGGCCCTTAGGTGGGCGAGGGTCAAACCCAGTGCGCCGGGGCCGAAGCTCACTCGGGAGACACCGAGCTCGGCGAGCTTCTTCAGGGGAACTGAGCCGGGGCCGGAGAATACCGATACCTTCCCGGCGACCTCGGCCACCGCTCGAGCGACCTTCGCTTCGTCACCGAGGCCGAGCATGAAGATGCAATCCGCACCGGCAGCGAGGTAGGCATTCGCGCGGGTGATCGCGTCATCCCACTCGCCTCCTCCGGCGAGCGTGTCGACCCGCGCGTTGATGGTGATGGGGACGCCTGTCGCCTCACCGGCCGCGCGGGCCGCAGCCACTCTCGACACAGCGGTGTCAAGGTCGAACAACGGCGCTTTCGGCTGGCCGATCGAGTCTTCGAGGTTCAAGCCGGCGGCGCCCGCCTCGATGAGGGCCTCGACGTTGCGCTGCACGCCCGTGGCATCCGGTGCGTAGCCCTTCTCGAAGTCGACGCTGACCGGGATCTCGACGGCCGCCGCGACGAGCCTGGCGGTGGTGAGCGCCTGCGCGAGGGTGAGGCCCTCACCGTCGGCGACACCGTGGGCGAAGCTGACGGCATGGCTTGCTGTCGCAAGCGCCCGGACTCCCGGAGCATCGGCCACGATCTTCGCGGTGACGGCATCCCAGACGTTCGTGACGATGAGCGGGATTCCCGGAATATGGAGTGAGCGGAGGAGTTCGGCCTTGGCTGCTGTGTCGGTCATGACCCCAGCCTGTCCGAGTCCGCTGGCAACCGCCACCGGCATTCGGGCGTCACCGTCAATTCTCGCGAACGTGTTTCGGAAGTTTCACCAGGAGCATGAGGATGAGGCCGACCACCAGGACGAGGACGATGCCGAGGATGCCCCAGTACTGGAACCCGAAGATGGCGATGAACAAAGCCCAGAGCCCGGGCGAGAGGAAGCTCGCTGCCCGACCGGTGGTGGCGTAGAGGCCGAAGATCTCACCCTCCCGGCCCGCGGGTGTCACGCGCGCGAGCAGCGACCGGCTTGCGGCCTGGGCGGGCCCGACGAACACTGTCAGCAGTAGCCCCGCGACCCAGAACACCAATTTGCCGGAGTCGTGAAGCACAAAGGTGACGGTACCCGCGATGATCAGGCCCGAGAGGGAGAAGACGATCACGGCTCGCGGGCCGAAGATGTCGTCGAAACGGCCTGCGAGAATCGTGCTGATGCCGGCGACGAGGTTGGCGACGACACCGAACAGCAACACCTCGTTGCTGGTGAACTGGAACGTGACCGCCGCGATGATCGCGCCGAAGGCGAACACTCCGGCCAGGCCGTCGCGGTACACGGCGCTCGCGAGAAGGAACCAGAAGGTGGGTCGGGTCTCGCGGTACAGGCGGGCAACGTCTTTCACGAGCACGCCGTAACTGGCGAAGAACCCGACGTGGGGGCGACCGGTGGCGGGCTCGGCGGCTGGCACATTCAGGAAGATCGGGATGCTGAAGAGCACGGTCCACAGGGCGCAACCGAGCGCGATGACGCGAAACGCCATCCCGTTGTCGGTCGACATGCCGAACCACTCGAGCTGGGTGAAGACGACGACGATGATCAGTGCGACGATTCCGCCGAGGTAGCCGAAGCCCCAGCCGAGCCCACTGATTTTGCCGATCGTCTTGCGCGTCGACACCTGCACGAGCATCGCGTTGTAGTTGACACCTGCAATCTCGCTGAAAACACTTCCGATCGCGATGAGTGCGATGCCGAGGATGAAGAACGGGGGTGACGCCTGCACGAAGAACAGGGCGGCCATGCACAGCACCAGTACCCCAGTGCTGATGCCGAGCCAGAGCTTTCGTCGGCCGGATGCATCGGCTCGCTGGCCCTGGACCGGGGCGATGATCGCGATGAGGGCTCCCGCGACGAAGATGGCGATGCCGTACTGGCTCGACAATTGCGACAGCGCACGGTCGTAGATCGTGTTGCCTGCCCCGAGGGCTGCGATCTCCGGGGGCAGGAATGTATACGTGGTGAGATACAGGGCCGTGAAGACGAAGGTGAGGATGACCGAGTTGAAGGGCTGCGTCGCCCAGTCCCATAGCGCCCACGAGAGAACCTGCCGGCGAGGAATGAGTTTTCCCTCCTGCAGGTCGAGCCCGACGGCAGCGATGGCCCCGGTATTGGCTGCGGCAGGAACCGTCTTCTCAGTCATGGTGACACGCTAGCGGCTGGGGGTATCCGACGGGTGAATGGGTTGCCGCCTGAAACTTGAGTCACTCACACTCAAGTTTCAGCTTCACGACTTGACTCTGCAGCCGTGCGGGTGGAAACTTGACACGGCGTGACTCAAGTTGTCGCATCCAGCTTTCAGAATCATTTGAATCGAAGGAGAAAGAGCACATGGCTCGAGCAGTAGGAATCGACCTCGGAACCACGAACTCCGTAGTGGCCGTCCTCGAAGGTGGAGAACCCACCGTCATCGCCAACGCAGAAGGCTTCCGCACGACCCCATCGGTTGTGGCCTTCACCAAAGACGGCGAGGTGCTGGTCGGTGAAACCGCCAAGCGCCAGGCCGTCACCAACGTCGACCGCACGATCGCCTCAGTCAAGCGCCACATGGGCACCGACTGGAAGGTAGAGATCGACACAAAGAAGTACACCCCGCAGGAGATCTCGGCACGGACCCTCGCCAAGCTCAAGCGCGACGCCGAGCAGTACCTGGGCGAGCCCGTCACCGACGCGGTCATCACTGTCCCCGCATATTTCAATGACGCCGAGCGCCAGGCCACCAAGGAGGCCGGGGAGATCGCGGGGCTCAACGTGCTGCGCATCATCAACGAGCCGACCGCCGCCGCACTCGCATACGGTCTCGACAGGGGCAAGGAAGACGAGCTCATCCTCGTCTTCGACCTCGGTGGTGGAACATTCGACGTATCGCTGCTCGAAGTGGGCAAGGATGACGACTTCTCGACCATCCAGGTCAAGTCGACCTCCGGAGACAACCGTCTCGGTGGAGACGACTGGGACCAGCGCGTCGTCGACTACCTGATCCAGCGCTTCAAGGACTCGACCGGTGTCGATGTCTCAAAGGACAAGATCGCAAAGCAGCGCCTCAAGGAGGCTGCAGAGCAGGCCAAGAAGGAACTGTCGAGCCAGACCAGCACCACGATCCAGCTCCCGTACCTCTCCCTCACGGAGAACGGCCCGGCCAACCTCGACGAGTCGCTCACCCGCGCCAAGTTCGAAGAGTTGACCGCCGACCTGCTCGAGCGCACCCGCAAGCCGTTCAACGACGTGATCAAGGAGGCCGGCGTCAAGCTGGCTGACGTTGCCCACGTCGTGCTGGTCGGTGGATCCACCCGCATGCCTGCTGTCGTCGAGCTCGTCAAGAAGCTGACCGGCGGCAAGGAGCCCAATAAGGGCGTCAACCCTGACGAGGTGGTCGCTGTCGGCGCCGCACTCCAGGCAGGCGTACTGAAGGGCGAGCGCAAGGACGTGCTGCTCATCGATGTCACCCCCCTGAGCCTCGGTATCGAGACCAAGGGCGGCATCATGACCAAGCTCATCGAGCGCAACACCGCCATCCCGACCAAGCGCAGCGAGACGTTCACCACGGCAGACGACAACCAGCCGTCCGTGGCGATCCAGGTCTTCCAGGGCGAGCGTGAGTTCACGCGCGACAACAAGAACCTGGGCACGTTCGAGCTGCAGGGCATCGCACCGGCACCCCGCGGCATCCCGCAGGTCGAGGTCACGTTCGATATCGACGCGAACGGCATCGTGCACGTGTCTGCCAAAGACAAGGGCACCGGCAAGGAGCAGTCGATGACCATCACCGGCGGCTCATCGCTGTCGAAGGATGACATCGAGCGCATGGTTCGCGAGGGTGAAGAGCACGCCGCAGAAGACAAGGCCCGTCGCGAGACCGCAGAGGTTCGCAACACTGCCGAGCAGCTTGCATACTCGACCGACAAGCTCATTAAAGACAACGAGGACAAGCTCCCCGCCGATGTGAAGAGCGACGTGCAGGCGGATGTGGATGCTCTCAAGACGGCGCTTGCTGGCGACGACGAGGCGGCCGTGAAGACCGCATTCGACACTCTGAGCGAAAGCCAGCAGAAGCTCGGACAGGCCATCTACAGCGCATCGCAGGAGCAGGCAGCCCCCGACGCAGGGGCTCCCACCGAAGACAAGGGCAGCGACGAAGACATCGTCGATGCCGAGGTCGTCGACGACGAGGAGCCTTCCGCGGGTTCCGAATCGAAGCCTTCGTCGGACCAGAAGTAGTCATGGCCAACAAAAAGAACAACAACAAGGGCCCAGATGACCCACAACGGCCCGAGGAGCCCATCATCCGCGACAAGCGGAGGGTAGACCCCGAGACCGGCGATATTCGTGAGCCAGCTGACGGGGTGGATGCTTCGGCATCCGCCCCGGCGGCGGGCACGGCCGACACCGCAGCAGCGGATGCTTCGCTCTCGGATGACGACCAGGCACTGCTCGACCAGGCGGCAGCCGACCTCGTCGCCGAGATGCGCTCGGACATGCTCCGTGCGCAAGCCGAGCTCGTCAACTTTCGCACCAGGGTGGAGCGCGACCGTGCTGCCAACCGCGAGGCTGTCATCGCCGAGGTCATCCGATCACTGCTTCCCGCGCTGGACGACCTCGCTCTCGCTGAGGCGCATGGCGACCTCGTCGATGGTGCGCCCATGACGATCGTGGCCCAGAAGCTTCGCGCATCCTTCGAGAAATACGGACTCAAGCAGGTCGGCGTCAAGGGTGAGCCCTTCGACCCCGCGTTCCACGAGGCCGTCGTGCAGTTGCCGAACCCGGATGTCAAGGTCAACACGATCGCTGACGTGATCGCCGCGGGCTACGTGCTCGGCGACAGGCTGGTTCGACCGGCCAAGGTCGCTGTGTTCGTTCCGGCAGACTAGGCCCCAGGCACAACAGGAAACAGGCGGGGGCACAACCATGGCGAGCCAAGACTGGTTCGATAAGGACTTCTACGCGGTACTCGGCGTCTCCAAGACGATCAGCGAGGCCGACCTGAAGAAGACCTATCGCAAGCTCGCTCGGCAGTTTCACCCGGATTCGAACCCGGGTGATCCGAAGGCCGAGGCGAAGTTCAAAGAGATCAGCGAGGCACATTCCGTGCTGTCTGACCCCGAACTTCGCAAAGAGTACGACCAGGTGCGCGCCATGGGCTCCGGCGCCCGGTTCACGGCGGGTGGCCAGCAGGGGGGTGGCTTCGAAGACGTGTTCGGCGGGATGTTCGGGCAGCAGCAGCGCGGAGGCCCCCAGTACGGCGGCGGCCAATCGGGCGCCTCTTTCGAAGACCTCCTCGGTGGCATGTTCGGTGGTGGGGCCGGCAGGGGCAGTTTCGGTTCGACCAGCGGGGGATTCCGTGGGGCTGGCGGACCGTCCAAGGGACGCGACCTCAGCGCCAGCACCACTCTCGACTTCATCACTGCGATTCGCGGAGAGACGATCAAGCTGCAACCGTCCGGTGCGAAGGCGATCAACGTAAAGATCCCCGCCGGGGTCAGCGACGGCCAGAAGATCAGGCTCAAAGGCAAGGGCGAGCCGAGCCCCGACGGCGGGCTCGCGGGTGACCTCGTGCTGTCGATCACCGTGCGCAAGCATCCGGTGTTCGAGCGCGACGGCCAGAACCTGCGAATCGTGATTCCCGTGACCTTCGTCGAGGCGACACTCGGCGCGACAATCGAGGTGCCGACACTGGGCGGTGAATCCGTGAAACTACGGGTGGCGCCCGGCACCCCGAGCGGCAGGATCCTGCGCGTCAAGGAGCGCGGCGTGACATCCCCCAAGGGTGTCGGCGACCTGCTGGCTGAGATCCAGGTCGCGGTTCCCGCAAGACTGACCGAGGATGCCCTCAAGCACCTCGAGGCGTTCGCTGCGGCCATGCCGCGAGACAACCCTCGCGAGGAGCTGCTGGAGAAGGCCGCATCGGCCTGATGGCTGCGGGACTAATGGACGAGTTCTCGCCGCTGTTCGCGATCGCGGTCGCCGCGGAGCTTGCTGGCATGCATCCGCAGACCCTTCGGCAGTATGACCGCATCGGGCTGGTGAAACCGACCCGCACCGCCGGCCAGTCGCGCCGATACTCGATGCGCGACGTGGTGCAGTTGCGCGAGATCGGGGCCATGAGCGCGGAGGGACTCAATCTCGAGGGCATCAGGCGCATCCTCGACCTGGAGAACCATGTGTCCGAGCTGACCGTGCGAGTACGTGAACTGGAGCATGCCCTGTCAAACGAGATGCTGGCGAGGCCGGGCCGGCGAGTGTTTGCGGCCGGGTCTGAGGGCGATGTCGTGTCGCTGCGTGCGGGTGAGCGATCGAAGCGGTCAAACGCCGTCGTGGTGTGGCGCCAGCTCGGGCAGCGTTCGGAATGAGTGCCTTCAGCCTCGACGAATTGCGCCGCTGGCCTGACCTGGAAGCGCCCGAACTGCGGGCCTGGGATACCGCTGACACGTTGATGCTCAACGAAGCAGGTGCCCTGCTGCCCGGTGCCGAGATCACGGTGATCGGTGACGAGTACGGCGCCCTCACGCTGGGTGCGCTCGACCGCGGGGCCGCCAGCGTGCGCGTGCACCAGGATCGGCTCTCGGGCGAACTGGCACTCGCCTCCAACGGTGTTGGAGCCAACAGTGCCGGTACGTTCGTGTCGCTCCCGCTGGATGCGGCGCTGCTCGACGGCGCGACCCTCGTGCTTCTCAGGCTCCCGCGGTCGCTTGATGCGCTCGACGAGATCGCGGCCCTCATCGCCCGGCATGCCGCCCCCGCTGTCGTCGTGATCGCCGGCGGCCGGATCAAGCACATGACCGTCACGATGAATGAGGTGCTGCGTCGGCACTTCGGGAGAGTGGATGTCACGCACGCCGCCCAAAAATCCCGCGCCCTGATCGCGCGCCAGCCGCTGGCAGAAACTGTCGTCGAGCCTCGCCGCAAGTTCGACACCGACCTCGGGCTGTGGGTGGTGGCGACCGGTGGAGTGTTCGCCGGGACATCCGTCGACATCGGAACGCGAGCGCTGGTGGCCGCGATGGGCGACAGGCTCGACCGCGTGGCGCCGTTCGAGTCGGCCGTCGACCTTGGCTGCGGCACGGGAATCCTGGCGGCGTCCCTCGCGCGGCTCAACCCGGCGGCCCGAGTGCTCGCCACCGACGAGTCGGCTGCTGCCGTGGCATCCGCCGCCCTGACCATGCAGGCGAACAGTCTCGACGTGACGGTGACCAGGGATGATGCAGCCTCGACGATTACCGGCCGCAGCGTCGACCTGGTCGTACTCAATCCTCCGTTCCACACCGGTGCGGCAGTGCACTCAGGGGTCTCGGCGAAACTGTTCGAGGCCGCATCGCGCATGCTCAGGCCGGGCGGCGAGCTCTGGACGGTCTTCAACTCGCACCTCGACTACCGGCCAACCCTCGAACGCATCGTCGGCGGAACCCGCCAGATCGAGCGCACCCCCAAGTTCACTGTGACGATGTCGCGCAAGCGGTAGCACGGTGGTCGACAGCACCCAGGGAGTACCGTGATGATCGAGAGAAGGGTTTCATCGTGACCGACCCCATCAACACCACTCCGGCGACGAATCTCTACCAGCCCGTGCCGCCGAAGAACGTCCAGCCGAGGCCCGCGCTTCTTCCGCGCCAGCGGGCGGGTGCGCGACTGGCCGGCATCATCAGCTTCCTGGCCCTGAGCGTCGGATTTTGGATGCTCGGCGTGCCGCTGACGATCCTGGCTGTTGTGGGGCTCATCGGTGCGATGTTTAGCGCCGCCGGTAGCACCTTCGGAAACCTCGACTGGTACCGGCAGGGGAAGGCGATCATCGATCAGCTCGAGCTGGAGGTGTGGATCGTCCCGCTGGGGATCATCGCCGGGGTCGGGCTCGTTCTCATGGTCGTGGCGCTGTTCACCAGCGTGCGCATCCTCAGGTCTCATGATGTGGCGAAGCCGTG
The DNA here is from genome assembly GCF_014645015.1 of Salinibacterium xinjiangense. Lineage (GTDB taxonomy): Bacteria > Actinomycetota > Actinomycetes > Actinomycetales > Microbacteriaceae > Rhodoglobus > Rhodoglobus xinjiangensis. The sequence goes on along the minus strand of NZ_BMLC01000001.1, from coordinate 1,414,064 downwards.
GCCTGTCACGTGGGCTGCGACAGGTATCGCGATCGTGGCGAGCTGGATCGTGTCGGCGACGCTCAGCGTTCCGCTGCAGGTCGTCGGTGGTGGGGTCGACGACAACAGTGCACAGTCGCTTCCCATCAGCATCGGCATCGGACTCCTGGGTTTCCTGGTGAGCATCGTGGCGACCGCTGCCGTCGGTTGGTTGTCGTGGTGGCTCGCGGCGCACCTGCTGCGGGCGGCAGACAGTGCAAACACGGCAAACCCGGCAGAAGCACCTACCCGCAATCACGATTAGAAGAAAGAAACACAGCACCATGGCCAACATGCAGGGCGCTCCCGCCAGCGACCAGGAACGAAAATCTGCTCTCGAGACCTACGGCGTCAATCTCACCGACATCGCCAGGAGCGGCAAGCTCGATCCCGTCATCGGCCGGGACGCGGAGATCCGCCGAATCAGCCAGGTTCTGACCCGTCGCACCAAGAACAACCCTGTGCTCATCGGTGAGCCCGGTGTCGGTAAGACCGCGGTCGTCGAAGGTCTCGCCCAGCGGATCGTGGCAGGTGACGTTGCCGACTCGCTCAAAGACAAGCAGCTGGTCTCCCTCGACCTCGCGGCGCTCGTGGCAGGTGCGAAGTACCGCGGCGAGTTCGAGGAGCGGCTGAAGGCCGTGCTCAAGGAGATCAAAGACTCGGATGGCCAGGTCATCACGTTCATCGACGAGCTGCATTCCCTCATGGGAGCGGGCGGTGGAGAGGGATCTGTCGCGGCATCCAACATGCTCAAGCCGATGCTGGCGCGCGGTGAACTGCGTCTCATCGGCGCCACCACCCTCGACGAGTACCGCCAGTACATCGAGAAGGATGCGGCGCTCGAGCGCCGGTTCCAGCAGGTGTTCGTCGGCGAGCCCTCGGTCGAAGACACGGTGGCCATTCTCCGCGGGCTCAAGGAACGTTACGAAGCCCACCACAAGGTCGCCATCGCCGACTCGGCTCTCGTGGCCGCGGCGATCCTCAGCCATCGGTACATCACCGGCCGCAAGCTGCCGGATAAAGCGATCGACCTCATCGACGAGGCGGCATCCAGGCTCAAGATGGAGATCGACTCGAGCCCCGTCGAGATCGACCAGCTGAAGCGTGCCGTCGATCGGCTGCGCATCGAGGAGGTCGCTCTCAAGAAGGAGAAGGACGACGCCTCACGCGCCAGGCTCGAGAAGCTGCGGACAGACCTCGCGACCAGTGGCGCACAGCTCGCGGAGCTCGAGAAGCGGTGGAAGGCGGAGAAGGCTTCGCTCACCGGGGTCGGCAACCTGAAGGCCCAGCTGAATGAGGCCCGCATCCGGCTCGACCGTGCGATGCGCGAGGGTGACTACCAGGCCGCATCGAAGCTGAACTACGAGACCATCCCCGGCATCGAAGCTGCCGTCGTCGAGGCGGAATCGGCGGAACCGATCGGTGACCGCATGGTTAATGACCAGGTGACCGAAGACGATATCGCGAGCGTGGTCGCCGCGTGGACCGGAATCCCGGTCGACAGGCTGACGCAGGGCGAGACCGAGAAGCTCCTGCACCTCGAAACAGAACTCGGCAAGCGGCTGATCGGGCAGAAGGAGGCCGTGCAATCGGTCGCCGAGGCGGTCAGGCGCACGCGTGCCGGCATCTCAGACCCGGATCGGCCGACGGGCTCTTTCCTATTCCTGGGCCCCACCGGCGTCGGCAAGACCGAACTCGCGAAGGCGCTCGCCGAATACCTCTTCGACGATGAGAAAGCCCTCGTGCGCATCGACATGAGCGAGTACGGCGAGAAGCACACGGTCTCGAGGCTCGTTGGATCGCCTCCTGGCTACATCGGTTACGAGCAGGGCGGGCAGCTGACGGAGGCCGTGCGGCGGCGACCCTACTCCGTGATCCTGCTGGACGAGGTCGAGAAGGCGCATCCCGAGGTGTTCGACGTGCTGCTGCAGGTGCTCGACGACGGGCGGCTGACCGATGGGCAGGGTCGCACGGTCGACTTCCGCAACGTCATCCTGATCCTGACCAGCAACCTGGGCAGCCAGTACATCACCGACCAGAACCTTCCGTGGGAGCAGCGCAAGGCGGCGGTCAATGAGCTCGTGCGCCAGACGTTCAAGCCCGAGTTCATCAACCGGCTCGACGACATCGTCGTGTTCTCACCGCTCACGACGGGCGACCTCGGCCAGATCGTCGAACTCTACATCGACCGTCTCGCGAAGCGGCTGACCGGTCGTCGACTCGAACTGGCCGTGACACCGGATGCCCGCAGCTGGCTTGCGGAACGCGGATACGATCCCATATACGGCGCCCGGCCGCTGCGCAGGCTCATGCAGCGCCGAATCGACGACTCCCTCGCGAAGTCACTGCTCTCCGGTGGCATTCGCGACGGCGATACGGTGCTCGTGGAGGTCGACTCCGAGGGCGAAGGGCTCACGGTGGGAAAGCTCCCCACCTAGCGGCCCAGCCCTTCTGCGGTCCCGAGGAAGACGCGCATCGGCAAGCCCACAGGCGCCGAGTACGGCACGTACGACATGACGCCGAGCACGACACGTACGACATGACGCCGAGCACGACCGGGTTATCGAAAAACAGGATGACGAGGAAGTACGGTTCCTGGGCTCATCCTCCTGGGCTCATCCTCCCGGGGGAGGGAGCGCCGGGAGGAGCGCGAGCCCGCGTTAGAAGCCTTCGGGCTGGCGCGGAAGGTACGGGGCGGCCAGTTTTGCCAGCTCTTCACTGGTGAGCTCGAGCTCGACCGACGCGACGGCGTCGCTGAGGTGGTTCGGTTTCGTGGCGCCCACGATCGGCGAGGTCACGGCGGGCTGCTGGCGCACCCAGGCGAGGGCAATTTGGGCACGGGAAACGCCACGATCCTCGGCCACCTCGGCGACGGCATCCACGATCCTGCGGTCACCGGCCTCCTGTTGCCTGTAGAGGACCTGGCCGAACAGGTCGGTTTCGGATCGGGCTGTCGAGTCATCCCAGTCGCGAGTAAGCCTGCCGCGCGCCAGCGGGCTCCAGGGCAGCACGCCCACCCCCTGGTCGAGGCAATACGGCAGCATCTCGCGCTCCTCCTCGCGGTTGAGCAGGTTGTACTGGTCCTGCATGGAGACGAACCGGGTGAAACCGCCGAGGTCGGCCGTGTGCTGTGCGGTCGCGAACTGCCAGGCGAACATGGACGAGGCACCGAGGTAGCGCGCCTTGCCCGCCTTCACCACATCGTGGAGCGCCTCCATGGTCTCGGCGATCGGTGTCAGCGGATCCCAGCGGTGGATCTGGTACAGGTCGACGTGGTCGGTGCCGAGCCTGGCGAGGCTGTGATCGATCTCGGCGAGGATGGCGCGACGAGACAGCCCGCCGCCATTGGCCCCCGGCCTCATCCGGCCATGCACCTTGGTGGCGAGCACGTAGTCGTCCCGGCTGCTGAAATCGCGCAGCGCGCGACCGAGAATCTCTTCGCCGCTGCCATCGGAATACACGTTCGCGGTATCGAATGCGGTGATGCCAGCCTCGAGCGCCTGCCTGATGAGTGGCCGGCTGTCGTCTTCCGACAGAGTCCAGGCGTGCGAGCCGCGCTCCGATTCGCCGAAGCTCATGCAGCCGAGCGTGATGGCCGAGATCTCGAGCCCGGTGTTGCCCAGTCGAACGTATTCCATCATGGTCCTTTCGTGGTGCTTCAAGGTCTGGTCAGGATGTGTCTGGTCAGGATATGTCTGGTCAGGATGTGTCTAATCAGTTGGTGCCTGCCCGGCAACCGTGAGTCCATTCTCGTGCGACAAGACCACCGCGCAGATGCGATCGCGCAGACCCAGTTTCACGCACACCCGGTGCATGCAAACACGGAGGACGTGGATTCTGACGGATGCCTGCCACTCCCACCTGGACGTCCATCACTGATTTGTAGTGGGCGACGACACGGTGGAATTGCAGGATTGTGGAATTCGCGGGCGATCCGCGACCGGTCGAGGGCAACCGCCTCGGCCACACTGGGCTCGCGCTGCCCGTCCAATTCTTCGGTGCGCACGAGGAATTCTGTCCGACCCTTGGCGGCCGCGGACGAAGAATTCCCGGAACAGCATGCACCGCCCAGATGGAGGATGTTCGTCATCACGCTCCGCGGCTCGACCGGGGCATGCGCCTGCTGGTGGAGACAGGCTCACAGCGATGCGGTTCTAGGCGAACACCAGCACCAGGTCGTCGAGCGGCAGACGCTGGCGGTCAGCGACCTCGCGGGAGAGGTAGGGCTCAACCAGGGCTGCAGCATCCCCCCGTGTGCCGATCGCGGTGACGCTCACCGCAACCAGGGTGTCGGCAAGTCCGAAGTGGCGGGCCAGCGCCTGCGGTTCGAATCCACCGATCTGGTGTACGTGCAGGCCATCTGAGTGCGCCTGCACCGAGAGGTGCGCGATCGTCTGGCCAAGGTCGTACTCGGCCCAGCGGTAAGGGGTTCCGTCCGGGCCAGCGGTCACGGCGATACCGACCACGAGGGCAGATGCACGAACCGCCCAGACCTGGTTGAATCCGACAAGCGTGTCGACGATGGCGTCGAATTCTGCGGTGCCGCGTCGAGCTGCGATGAACCTCACGGGCTGCAGGTTCGAGGCCGATGGTGCCCAGCGAGCCGCCTCGAGGAGCGTTGTGAACTGTGCATCGGCGATCTCCGCTGTCGGGTCGAACGACCGGGGGCTCCAGCGTTCGGCGAGCACATCCGCGATGGGATGGCTCGTGATGGCACGACGATCTGACGTGGAAATAGTCATCAATGGATCCTTCCGAGTAGAGACATGTCGGGGCTCCATTGACCCGCATAAGCCAACACTCGATCCGGCTTGCACATTCCCGCCCAGGTTTGAGAGCCGCGGTCAAAAAGCCTAGGCTCGAAATATGCTTGCAACGATAATTCACGGTGAGAAAGACATCCGACTCGAAGAAGTACCGAATCCGGTGCTGTCCAGTGGTGGCGATGCGATCGTCAAGGTCGTCGCGGCCTGCGTCTGCGGCTCCGACCTGTGGCCGTACCGGGGCATCACCCCCACAGACTCTCCCAAGCGAATCGGTCACGAATTCGTCGGCATCGTCGAATCTGTGGGACCGGACGTCAGCACGGTCAAGCCAGGGGATTTCGTCATCGCCCCCTTCTACGACTGCGACATGACGTGCGCCAACTGTCTCAATGGCGTCAGCACCTCGTGCCTGCACGGTGGCTGGTGGGGGTCGGATGACCGCCTCGGCGGTTTTGCAGATGGCGCCCAGGGCGAGCGCGTGCGTGTTCCGCACGCCGACGGCTCGCTCGTGGCGACACCGGGACAGCCCGAGGCTGAGCTCGTGCCGAGCCTGCTCACGCTCGCCGACGTGATGGGAACGGGTCACCATGCCGCGGTCTCGGCCGGCGTCACGGCTGGCAGCACCGTCGTCGTGGTCGGCGATGGAGCGGTAGGGCTCTGCGGAGTGCTCGCGGCGAAGCGGCTCGGGGCTACGCGCATCGTTGCCATGTCGCGTCACGCGGACCGCCAGGCACTGGCTCTCGAATTCGGGGCGACCGACATCGTCGAGGAGCGGGGCGCAGAGGGAATTGCGCGCATCAAGGAGCTCTTTGACGGCATCGGCCCCGACTGCGTGCTCGAGTGCGTTGGTACAACGGAATCCATGGATCAGGCCCTGCGTTCGGTTCGCCCGGGCGGCATGGTCGGATATGTCGGCGTTCCCAATGGTGGTGCCGAGTTGCCGATCGGTTTCATGTTCAGCAACAACGTCGGAGCAAACGGTGGAGTCGCCCCCGTGCGTAACTACATCGAGGAGCTGCTGCCTGAGGTGCTCTCGGGAGCGATCAACCCCGGACGCGTCTTTGACCTCGAGTTGCCACTCGCCGAGGTGGCCGAGGCCTATGCCGCCATGGATGAGCGTCGCGCGATCAAGGTGCTGCTGCGCCCCTGACCCTCCACTAACGCGGCAGAAGACTAACGCGGCACAAGACCAACGCGGCACAAGACCAACGCGGCACAAGACCAACGCGGCACAAGAGCGGCCGATCACAAGACCGGTATCTCGATCTCGCCCAGCAGCACCATAGCTTCGCGCGCTGCGGCGAGATCCTGGTCGTGAACGGCACCGAGAAGCAGTCGCTGTGCGTCGCTGAGCGACTCCAGGTCGATGAAACTGGGCAGGTGCATGCTGCCCAGGCTGAGCAGGTGCACCACAGAGGTGATGGCCCTTTGGAGTGCGGCATTCTCTGATTCGGGGGGAAGCCTCGAGAAGAAATTCAGGTTTGCTTTCGCGATCGGTCGGGCTTCCCGCGCGGGCAGTGCTGCCAGAAACTGCGCGTTGTCGCGGAGCATCACGTTGTAGGTGCGCTCAGGGGCGCGAGGTACCACCTCGGTGACGAGAACCGAATACAGGGCTCGCCACACGATGTAGGCGTGCTGAGTCTGCTCTGGGGTGACATCCACGATGCGTGTGAACCTGCCGGACGAGGCTTCGATCAACCCGATCTCGCGCAGGCGCTGGATCGCCTCCCTCACCGGGGTACGTGACACACCGAACTGCTCGGCGATGTTGCTATCGCTGATGTGCTGGCCGGGAAGCAGCGTTCCGTCCTGGATCGCGGTGAGCACACGATCGAACACGGTCGTGACCACTTTGCTGTTGGTGATGACCGATGCATCCTGCCCCATCATGGGGCGGCGATCCGCGCTCATCCCATGATCATAAACTCTGGGGCCCGCTTCTCCAATGACTTTTCCTCAAGAGGTGTTCGTCACGTGGAGTACGGACCCTATAGGAACATCGGCCGATCGTCGTCGTCTTTCACATCGACGGCCAGGTCGACGCTGACCGGCACGTGATCGCTCGGTCCGTCACCCTTCCGTTCCTCGCGGTGGATTTTCGGCTCAGAGACAAGAGCATCGAATGCGGCAGACCCGAGGATGAAGTCGATGCGCATACCTTCGTTGCGCGGAAACCTGAGCTGCTGGTAGTCCCAATAGGTATAGCCCTCGATGCCACGGCTGCGGAGCGCATCGGTCAGGCCGGCGTCTTCGAATGCGGTGAAGGCATCGCGCTCAGGCTGGCTGATGTGGGTGCGCCCTTCGAATGCGGCGATGTCCCACACGTCGATGTCGAGCGGAGCGATGTTGAAATCGCCCATAAGCGCCAGCGGCTGGTTCGTGTTGGCGGCCAGCCAGCCGCGGGTCTCGGTGGCGAGGTTTGCGAGCCATTCGAGTTTGTAGGGGTAGTGCGGATTATCGAGCTCCCGGCCATTGGGCACGTAAAGGCTCCACAGGCGCACGCCGTTGACCGTCACGCCGAGCGCCCGGGCCTCCTGCGGGATCGAGCCGTCATCGTCGGGCTTGCCGAAACCCGGTGCGCTGGGAAACCCGACCGTCACGTCCTCCATGGGAAGCCTGCTGGCGAAGGCGACACCGTTCCACTGGCTCAGCCCGTGAAGCTCGACCTCGTAGCCGGCTTCGGTGAACTGCTCGAAGGGGAACTGGGATTCCTTGCACTTGATCTCCTGCATCCCAAGAACGTCTACGTCTTCACGCAGCATCCAATCGACGACCCTGCCGACTCGGCTTCTGATCGAATTCACATTCCAGGTGGCAACTCGCATGCACCAACGGTAGCCCGATGCGCTGACGAGAGACGCGCGACCAGGGTGCGAACCACGCCCGTGTCTCCCCCTAACTGGGCCGCGACAGCTCTATGCGCTCGCCAATACTGTGGGCAGGTGCCAAAGCTCGACGATCTCCAGGACGATGATGCGCAGGAGGACGATTCCCAGGAGGATGATGCGACAACCGCCACCCCCGTGGAGACCAGGCGGGCCGTGATCATCACCGTCGTCGCGCTTCTCGCGATCGTCGTCTCGAGTTTGTTGTTCGTCTTCGCAGACGGAGCCGGGTGAACGGCGGATGATCAGTCGGTAGTGTGGGTTTGTGACAGACGCGCGGCAGAAACTCATCGACTACATCTCGGCCGACGCCGTGTTCCATGGTGACTTCATCCTCACCAGCGGCAAGAAGGCGACCTACTACGTCGACCTGCGCAGGGTGAGTCTCGACCATAGGGTCGCACCCCTCATCGGCCAGGTGATGCTCGACCTCATCGCCGATGTCGCCGGCGTGCGCGCCGTGGGCGGGATGACTATGGGAGCCGACCCCGTCGCATCCGCGATCATGCACCAGGGTGCAGCGCGGGGGCTTTCCTACGATGCCTTTGTCGTGCGCAAGGAGCCGAAAGACCACGGTCGCGGCAAGCAGGTGGAGGGGCCGGATCTCGCGGGCCAGCGGGTGATCGTGCTCGAAGACACGTCGACGACTGGCGGTTCGCCGCTGGCCGCGATAGAGGCGTTGCTCAGGGTGGGTGCCGAGATCGCGGCGGTCGCTGTGGTCGTCGACCGTGACACCGGCGCTCGAGAGCGCATCGAAGCTGCGGGATATCCCTACCTCGCCGCCATCGGATTGGCGGATCTGGGTCTCGCCCCGTGACAGATGGCCGGGGCTCGGATGATCGGGGATCAGATGGCCAAGGGTCGGAAGGTCGAGGATCAGGCGGGTTCCGCTGGAACCTGACTCCCGGCGCATCTGGCGATGAGCGACCCGGGCCTGACCCTGAAAATACTGCTCCTGAAGCTCCTGAAGCTCCTGTCGACAACTGGGATGTGCCCACAGCTGCGTCACCGATCATCGCGCGATCGGTCTTTCCGCTTGGTCCTCCCTTAGGAACTCCCGCACTCCTGCCCCCTCCCTTTGTGCCGCCACCCGCTGCACTCGAGGCGCCGCTCGCTGCACCCCCGCTCCCACCCCCGCTCGATACAGCTCTCGAGGGGGTGACCGAGGTGTTGGGCGTCCACCCTGTCGGACTCGCCGATCCCGTGGATGAAGGGCCCGAGACATCCGCCATCGACGTGCTGTTCGGTGAGTCGAAATTCGTCGACTACGACGCCGGACCGGCCGCTGCCGGTTTACTGGTGCCGCCTGCCACGACGGCAATGAGTTCAACGACAGCGCTGTCTTCAACGGGCGCCTTTCCTTCGACGGGAGCATTGCCTCCAACGGGAGCACTGCCTCCGACCGCGCTTCCAAGCTTTTTGCCGCCCATGTCTTCGCTCCCGTTCGAGGCCCAGCCGCCGCTTCCGGCATCGGCAATGGCGCTCTACGAAGGCCCTCGCCCGCCAGCGCCGAGCTCGGCCGCCCCACGCACGATGCCGCGACCGCAGAAGGTTCTCCTGTGGGTCGCCGGCGCGCTCGTCGCCTGTCTCGCCCTCATTGCCCTGTTCCTGCTCGGCATGCGGATCGGGCAGAGCTCGCCCGCAGCCGAGCAGGCCCCAGTTCCCGCCTCAACACCCAGCGCAACGGTGCCAGCGGAGCCGGTCGCGACAGCCGGTCCTGTTGCGCCGGGCGACCACTCCTGGGATGAGCTTCTCGGTGGTGAATGCCTCACCCCCTACGAGTCACCGTGGCAGGACACCCACACGGTCGTCGATTGCGCCGATGTCCACACCGCGCAGATGTTGTCGAGGGTCACGCTTCCGGATGCTGCCGGCGCTCCGTATCCCGCGCCAGCCGTCCTGCAGTCGACCATCACGGGCGCGTGCGCGGCGACCACCGTCCTCGACTATGCGGCGGCCGGAGCGGTCGACGACATCCAGCTCGAGGCGAGCTATCCCGCGACCGCGGAAAATTGGGATGCCGGAGAACGCACCACGTACTGCTTCGTCACCCGCGCGGGTGGGGGAGACCTGACCGGGTCACTCGCTGTCCCGGCAGCATGACGTCGGTTGCGCCCGGGATGACGTGAGCTCCCAGTAACAAGTACTGACTAATCCATTTCTGATTCAACGGGCTCGCTTGACAGCAGGTCTGCGACGCTGTCCAGGATTTCATCCGGGCGGAACGGATACCGGTCGATTTCGGCCTGGTCGCTGATGCCGGTGAGAACGAGGATCGTGTGGAGCCCGGCCTCGATGCCGGCGATGATGTCTGTGTCCATGCGATCCCCGATCATTCCGGTGTTTTCGCTGTGGGCACCGATCTTGTTCATCGCGGAACGGAACATCATCGGGTTGGGCTTGCCGACAACGTAAGGCTCCTTGCCGGTGGCCTTCGTGATGAGGGCGGCGACGGCTCCCGTGGCGGGGAGCGGTCCGTCTGCGCTGGGCCCCGTGGCATCCGGATTCGTCACAATGAATCTCGAGCCAGCTCCGATGAGCCGGATGGCCTTGGTGATGGCGTCGAACGAATAGTTGCGCGTCTCACCGATGACGACATAGTCGGGGTCGCTCTCGGTCATGATGAAGCCGGCTTCGTGCAGCGCCGTCGTGATGCCGGCCTCGCCGATGACGAAAGTGGTGCCGCCGGGCATCTGGGATTTGAGGAAGTCGGCGGTGGCGAGCGCGGAAGTCCAGAGATATTCCTCGGGAACATGGAGGCCGGATGCCTTCAGTCGTGCACTCAGATCGCGCGGGGTGAAGATCGAGTTGTTCGTGAGCACGAGGTACGGCTTGCCCTCGTCGCGCCACTGCTGCAGCAACTCTGCAGCGCCTGGCACCGGATGATTCTCATGGACGAGAACGCCGTCCATGTCGGTGAGCCAGCATTCGATGTCTCTACGATCTCTCATGCGGCCATCGTACCCGGGGGCTTAGTGAGAAGAGGGGGCGTGGCTGCAGAGGCGCCTTTACGAGAAGGTGGCGCGGCCTTCGAGCCGTTGGCGCATGACGGCGATCGCCTCCGGGTTCTCATCGACCAGCAGGAAACGGCGGTCGAGCTGTCCGGCGACTGCTCCGGTCGTGCCGCTGCCGGCGAAGAAGTCGAGCACCCAGTCACCCGGGGCGCTGGACGCCTGGATGATGCGCCGGATGATGCCCTCGGGTTTCTGCGTCGCGTATCCGGTCTTCTCCCTCCCCGTTGGCGACACGATCGTGTGCCACCAGACGTCGGTGGGAAGTTTGCCGCGAGCCGCTTTCTCGGCCGTGACCAGCCCCGGCGCCATGTACGGCTCCCTGTCGACAGCGGCATTGTCGAAGAAGTAGGTCGCGGGGTTCTTCACATAAACGAGGATCGTGTCGTGCTTCGACGGCCACTTCTTGGTAGCCCTCGCCCCGTAGTCGTAGGCCCAGATGATCTCGTTGAGGAAGTTCTGCCGACCGAACAGGGCGTCGAGGATCACTTTTGCGTAGTGAGATTCGCGAAAGTCGAGGTGGAGGTAAAGGGTGCCACGGTCATCCAGTAGCCGCCAGGCCTCGATGAGCCGCGGCTCGAGGAAAGCCCAGTAGTCGGCAAACGTGTCGTCGTATTTTGTGAGGGTGCCTTTGATGGTCTCGTAGCTGCGTCCCTGGAATCCGGTGCGCGCTCCATCGCTGCTGCGTTTGGTCGTGATGGCCTGGCGTTGCTGGGTGCGACCCGTGTTGAAGGGTGGATCGAGGTAGATCAGTCTGAAGCTCTCGTCCGGCAGCGCGGAGATCACGGGAAGGTTGTTGCCGTGGATGACGCGGTTGGGTCCGTCGGCGCTCCAGAGTGTGAGGTGCGCGGGGTCCATGGTGTGAGATTAACAGGTAGCGACTTCCGTCACGCGGCGGCGGACCCGATCCTGAGAGCGGGATTGGTGAGGTAGGTGCGTCCGAGGGGGGACGTCCATTGCAGTACCCCGCCGTCGAGCTGCTCGACAGACCATCGCGTGTGGTGTTTCACGTGGTGATGACCCGGACACAGGTGAGCCAGGTTGTCGTGATCGGTGGGCCCGCGGGTTTGCCAGTCGACGGTGTGGTCGAGGTCGCAATTGCCGGCGAGCCGGCCGCACCCGGGGAAGCGGCAGGTTTCGTCTCTCACGCGGAGATAGCGACGCAGGTCGACCGGAGGTGAATACCTGTCGCGGCCGACCGAAAGCACCGCGCCGGTCTCGGGGTGCGTCAGGATGCGCGTGAATCCCGGCGCCGTAGCGGCCAACTCGCGGGCGATCCGGGCGTCGATCGGGCCGAAGCCTTCGAGCGTCGCCGGCGGAGAATCGAGGCCGAGAAGCGCGAGCACCGGAACGGTGACCATCACTGTCGCCCTGATTCCCCCGCCGATGCTGTGCTGGCCGTCGGGGGAGACGATCTCGCCATCGACGAGCAGATCCACCAGCACATCTGACATGAGCTGGGTACGGGTGCGCTGCTCCGTCTTGCTCGTGGGGCTGCCGGTCTTGTTCGCGGGGCTGCCGGTCTTGCTCGCGAGGCTGCCTGCGAGGTCCCACAGCCGATTGTGGATCGCGATGGCGTCTGCCGCCGGAAGGTAGGCGCTGAGCCAGGCCATTCCGTCGCGCGCAGGAGTGACGGAAACCGACCGATCGACAGCGCTCGCGGTGTGGCGAGCCTCGATGGACTCCGGATGCATCCGCTCACGTTGCACGCGCGCCGCGCGTTCGAACCGCGCGACAGTGAGCGTGCGGGCAGCGGGAAGGACTGCAGTCTCGAAGTCTCCGGCAGTTTCTTCAGGAAGGCTGGCCGCATGGTCGGCGATGGACTGCGCGTGCCGGTAGCTGATCTCTCCCTTCTCGAGGGCATCGAGAGTGGACGGAAGTCGAGTGGCGAGCAGGGCACTGTGGGCGACCAGTGTCTCGGTGGATCGTTCGGGAAGCCGGAGTGCACACGCGAGTTCGGTCACGAGTTCGCGGTGAGCGACGGTTGCGGCATCCCATCCACCTGGGCGGTCTGAAGCGGAACACTGAGGCGCGGTCGTTCTCGCGCTGAGTTCGCTGAGCGATCGAGCCTGGTCGATCAGCCGGGCGCGGTAGGCAGTGATGGAGGCCATCATTTGGTCGGCCGCAACGATCGCATCGATCAACTCGGCCATCGTGTCGCTGAGAGCCCCACCGAGAGAGTCGCCTGCCTGGGGTGCACTGACAGCAGCGGCGTCAAGAGGCGCGAAACTCACTGCGGCGACTGCTGCTGTCATAACTGAAGTAGACATCGCACCACCGACATTCCGACCGTCAATTCCGAGGCCAGAAAAACCCGTGGAAAACCCATATGACCAGCACTTTGTGGGGGATCCGTTACCTGGGGCGGCGCAACCGGATCGGCCCCTTGGCGGTGGAGGGGTCGACCACACTTCCGCCCTGCGTGATCTGCAGCTCTCCCCGGGCGACCATGCGTCGCGCCGCCCGTCGCGCCGGTTCCATGAGCTCTTGCCAACTTTCGCCGCCGATCGCCCTCGCGGCGTCTGAGGGGCAGATGGTGGCATCGTTCGCCCGCTGGCCGAGGAGTGTCACGATGGTCTCTTCGAGCCTCAGGTCAGTGGCATCGACCCCGTGCCGGCGGCAGGCGTCTGAACAGTACCTGACCGACTCCCAGTCGCGTGCCCACTTCGCGCGCCACTCGATGCGGCGGCCGCAGGAGGCGCACGACTTATCGGCTGGCGGGGTGGATGCCGCGGAACGTGACTTGTGCGCCATCTCTCCAGTCTGCACAAAAAAGGCCCGCCGCGGGCAACGGCGGGCCTTCCTTGCCAACCGGCTAGTCGTTGAGCGAGATGTTCTCCATGTGCAGACTCAGGGTGGGAGTGATCTCTGACCCCACGACGTTCTTGTTCATCAGGTAGTTCAGAGTCTCGTAGTGAGTGAACACCAGGGGTGCGTCTGCTGTGACTATTTTCCGAATCTGCTGATAAAGCGCTGCGCGGGCCTCGTCACCGTCCGTTGTCGCAGCCTCCGCGATCAGCGCATCAACCTCCTGATTGGAGTATCCGGTCGTGTTGATCGGTCCACCGGACTTTAGTACGAGCGAATAGAAGTTGTCAGGGTCGATCGTGCGCTCCTGGTAGGCGCTCGTGATCTGGTAATTGCCCGAGACGAACGCGTCGTACCAGACCGAGACATCCACCGCCGAAATCTTGAGGTCGACTCCGATCGCTTTCAACTGCTCGCGCACGATCTGGCCGGTCTTCAGCAGCTCGGGGTACTGAGAGAGTCCGAGGTAGTCGATGCTGAGGCCGTCGGGGTAGCCCGCGTCAGCAAGCAGTTGTTTGGCTTTGGCAATATCAGGCTTCGCAGCGAATACGCCCTGATCGTCGTACCAGGAGGATCCGGTCGGGACTTCGATGAGTCCGTTCTCACCGGTGCCGAGGTAGGCGACCTTCTTGATCTCCGAGCGGTCGATCGCCAGGGCAATCGCCTGCCTCACCTTCGGGTCGTCGAATGGTGCCTGTGTCGTGTTCATGGCGAGGAAGTCGGGGATGCCGGCAGTCGCACTCGTGACGTAGGTGAACCGGGGATCTGTGCTGAGAGCCGACACCTGCTGAAGCGGGATGGCATCGGCCCAGTCGATTTCGCCGGCCGACAGCGCGTCGATTCGGCTTTGGTCGACGGGGAGGAACTTGAACGTCACGGAGTCCAGGTGAGGAAGGCCCTCCTTGAAGTAGGTGGGGTTCTTCTTCATGGTGATGTGGTCGCCCTGCACCCATTCGACGAACTCGAACGGCCCTGTTCCGATGGGCGTACGCGCGGGGTCACCCGACTCGATCGCCTTTTGGTTCACGATCTCACCGTTGGTGGCGAGGTTGGTGAGAAATGGCCCGAACGGTGCTTTCAGGTGAAAGACGACGGTCGTCGCATCCGGCGCATCGATCGAGTCGATCTGCTCGTAGAGGCCCGCATAGGCGCTTGCGGTCGTCGGATCCAGGATGCGGTCGAAGGTGTATTTCACATCCTCCGACGTGAACTTCTCGCCGTTGTGGAACGTCGCGTCATCGACCAGTGTGAACGTCCAGGTCGTCGGATCGTCCTGCACCCACTCCGAGGCGAGGTCGGGAATGAAACCTCCGTCCGAATCGACGTCGATCAGTTTGCTGAAGATGCCTTCGTAGACCTGGGCGCCGGTGTAGATGGATGAGGTAGCGGGGTCGAGTACATCGGGCTCGCCGGTGAGGGCGGCCCGAAGTTCACCGCCGTCAGGTGCAGTGCCGCCGCCCGGGTTCGAAGGGTTTGGCGAGCCTGAACATCCCGCGAGCAGGAGGGCGAGGGCGAGTGTTCCCGCCCCCAGGGCTGCTGTGAGGCTGTGGGACGATCCGATTTTCCTGGTGCTGTTATTCACGGGAGGTGTCCTGATTCTGTAGGGAGCTGTGTTGATAAGGGGAGGGGCTCAGGCGCTGACAGAGCGCACGAAGTCGATGAAGGCGGTGTTGAACGAATCGGGCGACTCCCACAGGCAGGCGTGTCCGCCAGGCACGGTCGTCCAGCTCGACCCCGGCACCGATGCAGCGAGTCGTCTTGAGAGCCGCACCGGGATCAGGATGTCCTCCTCGCCGGCCAGCACCAGCGTCGGGACGCTGATAGCGCTGATCCGGTCGGTGGCATCGTGGGTCTGGATCACGTTGAGCTGCGCGAGATAGGCGTCGACGGGCATATCGAGCTGCTCCATCGCGGCGGCAAAATCCGCGGCATCGTCCGGGCGGTCTTCAAAGAACGGACCGGTGAAGGCCCACAAGGACACGTCTCGCATAACAAAGGAGACTCCGAGGCGTTCGGCCAGGTCACCCCACATCGCGAACATCGCCAGGCAGAACGGGTCGGGTTTCGCATACGTGCAGGCCAGTGTTAGCGACGCAAGGTCGTTGCCGTAGGCGATGGCGTACTCCTGCGCGATCATGCCGCCCATGGAGACTCCCATCAGGTGGAAGTCCCGAAGACCGAGCTGGTCCACGAGGCCTTTCGCATCCGCGGCGAGCAGGGCAGAGGTATAGGGAGCGGCCGGTGCATCGCTCTTGCCGATACCCCGGTTGTCGAAGCGCAACACCCGATACCCAGCCTCGAGAATGGCCGGCATCTGGAAGTCCCATGACTCCAGGTCGTCGGCAAGTCCATTGATCAGGACGATCGTCTGGTCACCGACACCCTCGAGTTGATAGTTGATGTCGATTCCGTTGACGTGTGCGAGTGGCATTCGGGTCTCCTTAGGTGCGGGGAAAGGGCGGGTGTGATGCGAGGGGCGGGTGACAGGGCACGGAAGACAGCAACGATCGGGTGTAATCGTGAACAGGGCTGCCCATAATCTGCTCGGTCTGACCGAGCTCGACGACCTCGCCGCGGTACAGCACCGCGATCTCATCGCTCACATGCTCGACAACACTGAGATCGTGAGTGATGAACACGCAGCCGACGCCGAGATCGTTCTGCAGGTCCATGAAGAGGTTCAGGATCTGGGCCTGCACGCTCACGTCGAGCGCGCTGACTGGTTCATCGGCAATGATCAATTGCGGCTCACTCGCGAGTGCGGCTGCGATTCCCACCCGTTGCCGTTGGCCCCCCGACAGTTCGGCAGGAAGTCGTGTGGAGAAAGACGGATCCAGTCCCACCCGATCGAACAGGTCCAGCATTCGAGCGTCACGGCTGCTGGGGGAGCCGATTCCGAAGCTGTCGAGCGACTCACGCACGCTGCGCCCGACTGGCCATCGTGGGTCGAGGCTGCTGTATGGGTCCTGGAACACCGGCTGGACCCTGCGACGGAATTCGGACAGCCCGCGTCGGTTGAGAGCCAACACGTCACTGCCCTCGAAGATGATCGCTCCGCTGTCCGGCCTGGTGAGGGCAAGGATGCAGCGCCCCAGGGTGCTCTTCCCACTCCCTGATTCCCCGACGATCCCGAGCGTGCGACCGCGCGAAACTGACACGCTGACGTTCCGGAGTGCGGGCGCCGGTTCGCTGCGCCGGCGCCAACGACTGTGGGAATAGGACTTGGTGACCCCTTCGACGGAGAGTAGGGGTGCGCCGCCGATCGCCGTTGTCATGTGCTCGACTCCTCGGCCGCATCCTGCGTTTGTGTATGACGAGCGCCTGAGTCGGCCTCGGCGAGGGTAAGGGACTCGACACTCCACGTTGCGGGGATGACCGGCAAGCGCGATCCACGCGGAGTGCCAGCGGGTGACGCCGCGATGAGGGCGCGTGTGTATGGGTGCTGCGGGTTCGAGAACAGCTCCGTCGTCGTCGCGACCTCGAGCAACTTTCCGCCATACATGACGCCGACGCGGTCGCAGATTTCCGAAACGACGCCCAGGTCGTGGGTGATGAACAGCACCGTCGTGCCGTGGCTGTCACGCAGCCGGCGGATCAGTTGCAATACCTGCGCCTGGATTGTCACGTCGAGGGCTGTTG
Source organism: Salinibacterium xinjiangense (assembly GCF_014645015.1). GTDB lineage: Bacteria > Actinomycetota > Actinomycetes > Actinomycetales > Microbacteriaceae > Rhodoglobus > Rhodoglobus xinjiangensis. The sequence continues at coordinate 1,396,937 of NZ_BMLC01000001.1, read as the reverse complement.
TCGGCTCATCCGCGATGAGCACGCGAGGGTCGTTGGCGAGCGCTGCCGCGATCACGATCCGCTGCCGTAGCCCTCCCGAGAGTCTGTGTGGAGCATCTCCATAGCGCGATGAGGCGTCAGGGATGCCGACTTCTTCCATGAGCGCAATGGCCTGCATCCTCGCTGCGGCCCGTGAGACCGAACGATGAGCACGGATCGTCTCAGCGATCTGATCGCCGACCGGCCAGGTGGGATCGAGGCTTGCCGAGGCATCCTGGAAGATCATCGACACGATGTCTCCCCGGATCGCACGGAGTTCTCGCTCGGGAAGGCCCAGAAGTTCGCGGGGCGCTCTCGGGTCAGAGGTGCTGGGTCCACCCGCAAACATGGTCGGGTTTGCGCCCAACCGGACGCTCCCGGTGATGCCTGCCGACGGGGGAAGCAGGCCGAGAATCGCATTCGCCACGGTGCTCTTGCCCGAGCCGCTTTCGCCGACGACGCCGAAGATCTCGCCGGCTGCCAGAGTGAGCGACACATGATCCACCGCGGGTTTCTGCTGGGCCGGGAACTGCACGGAAAGGTCCGCGATCTCGAGCACCCCGCTCACGATGTGACCCCCTGGGGATCGAACGCGCGTCGCAGGCCCTCGCCGAGAAAGGTGAAGGCGAGAACGGCAACGACGATAGCCAATCCTGGGAATATCTCCACCCAGGGCGCCTGGGTGAGAACATCCCTGCCGTCGGACAGCATCCCCCCGAGCGAGGGGGTCGGCGGCTGCGTGCCGAGTCCGAGAAAACTCAACCCCGCCTCCAGCTGGAGAGCGAATGCGCTGAGAACGGAGGCCTGGACGATCACGGGCGCCAGGGCATTGGGCGCAACATGCCCGATTACCGTTCGGAAGTGCCCGGCTCCCCGCGCCCGCGCTCCGATGACGTATTCGTTGCGCACTACGACGAGGGTGCTCGCGCGCATGACACGAGCGAGAATCGGGAGGTAGATCACCGCTATCGCGAGCGCAGCGACGGTACTTCCTGGTCCGAGGATCGCGATGAACGTGATGGCCAGGAGCAACGCGGGCAACACGAGAATCATGTCGAGGGTTCGGGAGATCGCGGTATCGGCCCATCCACCCGCATATCCGGCAACGATGCCGAGGGGGATGGCCACGACGCACGACAGCGCAACCGACGACAGGGCGACGAGGAGGCTTGAACGTAAGCCGAACATCACGCGGCTGAGAACATCCCTGCCGAGCACATCAGAGCCGAAGGGATGGATAAGGCTCGGTGCGCCGAGCACCTGGTCTGCGTCCACCGTTTCAGGTCCATGGGGAGCGAGGATCGGGGCGGCCAGGGCAATGATCACCAGAATTCCGAGCACCGTCGCTCCTGCGACCATGAACGAACGAGCTGTCGAGCGTGAACGTCTTGCCACAGTTCCTGCCGGCACGGCAGTAATTGCCGTCATGTCGATGCTCCGTCCGCCACGCGCGGGTCGAGCATCCCGACGACCAGGTCGGTGACGAGAGAGACCAGGATGAAGATCGCTGCGATGGCCAGCACTCCGATCTGGATTGTCGGGTAGTTGCGTTGGGTGATCGCGGTCACGATGAGACGGCCGACCCCCGGCAGCGCGAAGAGAGTTTCGATGATCACCGCTCCACCCAGCAGCACACCCACCTGGATTCCGATAACCGTAATGATCGTGGGCGCGGCGTTACGCAGGGCATGACCTCCGACGATCCGACGTTCGCTCAGGCCCTTTGCCCGGAGGAAGCCGACGAATGGGCGAGCGAGCACGCCCTCGACAGCGGCCCGGGTGGTCCTCAGGAAATACGCGGCTTCCCCGACCGCCAGCGTGAGCACGGGCAACGCCATGTACCGCAAATTCTGCACAGGGTCGTCGACGAACGGAATGTAGCCCGACGGCGGGAAGATGCCCAGGGTTGCGGCGAACACGAGCACCAGCATGATCCCCAGCCAGAAGTCTGGGATGCTGATGCCCAGGATCACGAAACCCTCGGTGAGGCGTCGGATGCGGCGTCCTCCGTTTGCTGCGCGAACACCGAGCGGCACGCCGATCGCAATAGCGAGGATCATTGCGAGCCCCGTCAGCTCAAACGTCACCGGCAACCGCTGCGCGAGCAGTTCTGAGAGCGATGCCTTGCTCACAATGTCGGTTCCGAGATCGCCGCGGAAGATGCCTCCGACGAAGTCGAGGTATTGAACGACCAGCGGCTGGTCGAGACCCAGCTGGCTCCGAATCTCGATCACGTTCGCTTCGGTCGCGCGAAATCCGAGCATGGTGCGCACGGGGTCACCAGGTACGAGCCGGATGATCAGGAACACGATCACGCTCATCACAAAGAGCACGGGAACGGTGAGGAGGACTCGTCGCACGACGAAGGCGAACCGAGCGTTCATCATCGGCCCTCCGCCTGGTGGCCGTCATGGTGCTCTGTGTCTAGCTGCGCTCGCGAGACGAGACCGCGGATGAGCTGCTCGGAGAGAGCGAAGTGCTGGCGCGCGATATCGGCCGCTTCATCCCCTCGTCCCTCGGAGACGGCGTCAACCAGTTCCCGGTGCTGCAGCATCGCTGTGCGCCGCACCTCGTCGGTGTAAGGTTCGGCCCCAAGATTGAGGCTGACCCTGGTTCGGAGGTCGACCGAGAGGTCGACGAGGATCGGGTTGTGCGTCGCTTCTGCGATCGATCGATGGAGCCGCGAGTCTGCTTGCCGGGAGGCATCGTGGTCGGGTGCGTCGAGGTAGGCCTGAAGCGCAACAGCCATGGCTGTGCGGTCTTCGTCACTGCAGCGCTCGGCTGCCGTGCGGGCGATCAGTGGCTCGAGAAGTGTCCGGGCGTCGAAAAGCTTCTCGAATTCGGCCCAATTGGGCACGAGGTGCCGCCGAACCCGTTCCGCGGAGGCGGGCCCCCAGTCAGCCAGCACGAAGTAACCTCCGTTGCGACCTCGACGCACTTCGAGGTACCCCGTTGCTGTCAGTTGGCCGAGGGCGTCTCGAACAGAAGTGCGCGACACGCCGAGCATCGTGGCCAACTCCCGCTCGGTCGGCAATTGCTGCTGGGGAACGTAAACACCGAGTGCGACGGCCGTGACGAGGCGGTCGACGACGTGGTCGGCGACATGCTGGGTGACTATCGGTTTCGCCCATGGGCTCGACATCGGGGATTCCGTGTCGACGGGTTCGCCAGTGTCCGTCACCGCGCAGCGCTGACGTCAGCAGCGATTGAGTCGCTCGGTGTATCGGCTGTGAACCGCATGAGGATGAATCGGGCAAGAGCCTGCGCGGCGCTGGCGATGCTCGCCAGGTCGACAGACTCATCGATTCCGTGCATGTCATAGGCGGTGGCGCCGTAGCAGACCGCAGGCGTCGCGAAGTCATTGACGTAGATGCGCGCGTCAGTGGTGCTGCCCAGGCTGAAAGTATTCGGTGCGATTCCCAGCGCGTCGAGGTGGGCGGCGGCGAGGTCGCGAACGAGGGGGTGATCGCCACCCAGTGCATAGCCTTCGGCGCGCAACCCCGAGGGCCGCACCAACGGAGCCTGTGGGTAGTCGGGGTCGCCGATCGTGACGCGCGTAATAACGGCCCGTACCTCCCGCTCGGCACGATCCGCCGACCACGAACGCGGGTATCCACAACGCACAGAAAGTCGAGCCGTCGATGGCGAAGTGGACGTCCAGTCTCCTGCCGTCAACCGCCCTACGTTGACGTTGTAGGGACTATCGGCTTCCGTGAGGGAGGGGTCCGGATCGGTTTCGAGAAGGTGATGTGCCCATTCCTCGAGGCCGCGCACGACCCGCAGTGCCAGGTCGATCGCGTTGGGGGACTCATGCGCCGAGAACGCGTGCGACGACCGGGCGATCACATCCACATCTATCCAGAGCACGCCAACACCGCCGATCAGGATGCCGCCGTCTGAGGGCTCGAGCACGATCACCTCGTCGGCAATGACCCCGTGATCGACGATCGACGAAAGAGTTCCGTTACCCGTGCACTCTTCCTCGATGACAGCCAAAAATCCCAGCGACCGGCCGTCGAAAATATCTGGAGAGGTGTCCAATACCGCAGCCAGCGCCAGGTATCCGACGGCGAACCCCGCTTTCATGTCACCCGCACCGCGTCCGAACAGTCGACCATCTCGCTGCTCAGCAGTGAATGGGGCGCTCGTCCAGATGTCCGGGGTTTCCGCGGGTACGACGTCCATGTGTCCGTTGAGCAAAAGCGTCATATGGTCGCTCGAGCCCGCGGTGGTGGCAAGCACCTGGAACCGGTCGAGCGTCACCAGCGACGCGTCTGGGGCGACACCGGCGCGACTGTCATCCACTGGTCCATTGGGGAATGGAAGCCGACGAGTCTGAAGGCCGAGTGACCGGCAGGCCGATTCGAACTCGAGCAGCGCAGCCTGCTCGCTGCCCACGACGCTCGGCGCTTCGACGAGTCGAGCCAAAAGGGACAGCGCCTCGGCCGACCGGGCAACGATGGCATGGTCAAGAGCGGCCATGGAATCCGCTTTTGTGGACGGGGAGATATCGCTCACCGTGCTCCTCGCTAAAAGGTTTATTGTTTAGAACTTATACCTAAAGAAGAAAAAGTGATATAGCAGCTGTGGACGGGCCGCTCTTCCTGCTCTTCCCCTCGGATCTCGGTTCATCGCAGGGCCGACGCACACCTGGATGCCGTGCGAAATGAAGGACATAAAGCGGATTCAACGGGTCACGGGCCCGCGAGTGCGGCAGCTACGAGTGTTCTTCCTTCATTTCGCGTGGGCGTGGGCGTGGGCGTGGGCGTTCGCGGGGGCGGGGGCGAAGGCCCAGTGCAGAGCAGGGAACCGGCGGCCACGAATCACGGGCATCCACAGCGCGGAGCACAGCGCGAAGACACATGCACGCCCCGGTAACCTCGACTCGTGAGCGAGACGACCGAACCCAACCCGAGTGTCGAGCTCAGCACCAATGGGGTTGGTCCGTGGCGCGGCGAACTTCCGACCGACGAGCGTTTTGACCCAGAGCTCCTCCAGCGCGGTGACTCGCGCAACGTGATCGACAAGTACCGCTACTGGACAATGGCTACGATCGTGGCCGACCTCGACAAGCACCGGCACGAGTTCCACGTCGCGATCGAGAACTGGCAGCACGACATGAACATCGGCTCGATCGTGCGCAGCGCCAACGCATTCGGGGCCGACACCGTGCACATCATCGGCCGACGTCGCTGGAACAAGCGCGGTGCCATGGTGACAGACAGGTACCAGCATGTGTCGCATCATCCGGATGTCGCATCATTCGTCGACCGGATGCACGAGGCCGGCATCCCGATCGTCGCTATCGACAACGTGCCGGGTAGCGTCATCATCGAGACCTTCGACCTGCCGCGCCGCTGTGTGCTGCTCTTCGGCCAGGAGGGGCCGGGGTTGAGCCCGGAGGCGATAGCCTCGGCCGACGCGGTGGTCGAGATCAGCCAGTTCGGATCGACCCGCAGCATGAATGCTTCGGCGGCCGCTGCCGTGACTATGCACTCCTGGATCTTGCAGCACAAGTTCCCGACTCGTTGACGCTGCCGGTCTGGGCCGTGCGCCTCAGTCGCGATGCGATGAGGGCGAGCCTGACTGTGGACCGTGGATAATCCACCCCCGCCATAGCGCCAGAGATGCGTGTGGCTCCGATGGTCACCAGCTCACGCAACAGCGTGCGAGACAGCCGGAGGACCGTCGGGAAAAGCTCAACAACCAGTCACGGGTGCCCTGCCCCCCTGCGGCGGGTAGAATGGAGCGTAATCCCGTTCTCTACGAGAGGCCTCACCGTGCCAGCAATCGTCATCATCGGCGCCCAGTGGGGCGACGAGGGGAAGGGCAAAGCCACCGACCTCCTGGCAGACCGCACAGACTATGTCGTCAAGTTCAACGGCGGCAACAATGCGGGTCACACCGTGGTCGTCGGCAACCAAAAGTATGCCCTCCACCTTCTGCCGTCGGGCATCCTGACCGATGGCGTCATTCCCGTCATCGGCAACGGAGTCGTCGTCGACATCGAGGTGTTGTTCGACGAACTGGATGCACTCGCCTCGCGCGGCGTGGATGTCTCGAGGCTTAAGGTCAGCGCCAACGCGCACGTGATCACCCAGTATCATCGCACCCTCGATAAGGTGACGGAGCGGTTTCTCGGCAAGCGCCAGATCGGAACCACCGGCCGCGGCATCGGCCCGGCCTACGCGGACAAGATCAACCGCGTCGGCATCCGGATCCAGGACCTCTTCGATGAGAACATCCTGCGCCAGAAGGTGGAAGGTGCGCTGCATGCCAAGAACCACCTGCTCGTCAAGATCTACAACCGGCGCGCCATCGCTGTCGACGAGGTCGTTGAAGACCTGCTGGGCTATGTCGAGCGGCTGCGGCCGATGGTCGCAGACACCGGGCTGCTGCTGAACCAGGCACTCGACGCAGGCAAGACCGTCGTGTTCGAGGGCGGCCAGGCGACGATGCTGGATGTCGATCACGGCACCTACCCCTTCGTCACCTCATCCAGCTCCACCAGCGGAGGGGCCGCCACCGGCTCGGGTGTCGCACCCAACCGCCTCGAGCGCGTCATCGGGATCGTCAAGGCATACACGACCCGCGTCGGTTCCGGACCGTTCCCGACCGAGCTCAACGATGAGTCCGGCGAATGGTTACGTTCCCGCGGTTTCGAGTTCGGCACCACCACGGGTCGCCCGCGCCGCACCGGCTGGTACGACGCTCCGATCGCGCGCTACTCGGCCCGCATCAATGGCGTCACTGACTTCGTCATCACCAAGCTCGACGTGCTCACCGGGCTGAAGACGATTCCGGTCTGTGTCGCGTACAGCGTCGACGGTGTCAGGGTCGATGAGGTCCCGGTGTCGCAATCCGATTTCCACCATGCCGTGCCGATCTACGAAGAGTTCCCGGGCTGGGACGAAGACATCACCGGCGTCCGCACGTTCGAGGAGCTGCCGAAGAACGCCCAGGATTACGTACTCGCGGTCGAAGCGATGAGCGGATCCCGCATCTCGGCCATCGGCGTCGGCCCGGATCGTGAGGCGATCATCACCCGACACGACCTGCTGAACGGTTAACCCCCGACTTAACCCGCGCATGACCCCGCGTTTCGACCGCGGAAATCCATGTCCGCATTTTGGGGGACAGTAGTCTAGAACCGCCGACAACCCGACGGCAGCGTTAACCCCCCTGTGACGCTGACGGTCGGCACCCCCCCCCAACACAACAATCACCCTTCGACTCGCCCCCCCCGAGTCGAGGGGTGATTGCCCTTACCGCGATGAGTTTCGTCGTGCGCCAACTATCCACGGCGTCGTCGGCCGTCCAGATCACGTGAACAGAGCAACCCATCGCCATACGCCCGTCGTCGCATAGCTCCCCGTGGAGACGGATGGTGCTCGCCATGCGGAGGCTGACGACCCGACGGATAGTCGAGTCATTGCCGACCCTCGAGTTGAGCCCTAAAGCCACACCGATGTCAGGGAAAGTCGTCGAGACGCGATCATCGCGATTCGCTCCCGCAGAAGATACGCTGCCTCCCGCCGCGAGCATCACAGCGAATACCGCAGCGAACATCGCTGCGAATGGGCCCACCATGGTGACGGCGGTTCCCGTCTTCGCGTCACCGTCGGCTCCCCGTCGCTCGACAAGGCCGGCGGGCAGCCCCGCAATGAGTGCTGAGCCGACGACTGCTGAGCCGATGACTGCTGAACCGATGACTGCTGAACCGGTAAATGCTGAGCCGGTGAGTGCCGCGTCGATGGACGAGCCCCTGGATGTGCGGATGGATGCGCTGCCCGCCGCGACCACGCTCGACCCGGCCATCGAGGAGACGACGGGCACCCCGATCTCGTTGCGGCAGGCGTCACGACCCAGGAACAGCCGACAGGCAGGGCCCGTGAAGGTCACCGTGGGTCGCTATTCCGCGGTCAGGGGGAACACGGCATCGATATTGCGCGAACGCATCGCGAGGGAGACGTACGCGCTCAAGTCCCGCGAACTGGAGCGTGCCGCCGACGAACGACTCGCGTTCGAGCAGCAGCTCGTGGAGCGCCGCATCCGGGAGCAGCTCGAAGCGAGCCAGCGTGAACTGCATTGGTCGCTCGACGAGATCCTGGAAGACACGGTGATCCTGCCGAGGTCGATCAGGGACAGTGAGAACAGCTAGAACAACGGGGCTAGTCGGGTCAGGCGCTGCGGGAATCCTCGTCGAGCAGGCCGAGTTCCGCGGCTACCAGGAGAGCCTCAGTGCGGGTCGAGACGTTGAGCTTGCGGTAGATGCTGCGCAACTGCGCCTTCACGGTGTTGCTGGCGACGAATAGTTTGCGAGCCACCTGCTCGATGGTGGCGGCAGGGTCGAGCGCACGCAGTACCACGAGTTCCCGCTCGCTGAGTGCCCCCGCGAGTGTCTGGTACGGGGCGAGATAGCTGGTGCCACGCAGCCCGTGCCGGGCGACGAAAGCCTCGGCATCAGGATGAAGCGCAGCGAGCGAGCCCAGTGTCTCCAGCGGGAGCAGGTGGAACGGCACGATCACACCCGACCTGTTCGACTTGTTGATGGCGCGCAGAAGCGACGCCGTCGCATCCTCATCGCGTTCCAGGGCGTGCTCGGAGGCCGCGCGCAGCACAGCGAGGTCGAGCTGGCCGTGGCGCTCGGTGCGGCCGCGCCCCTGCCCCTCGAGAATGAACAGCAGCGCATGTTTCGGGTTGCCCGCCAGCAGCGCGAGCCTCGCCCGGCACACCGAGATCCAGGTGTTGCGAACCGTGGCCTGGTCGAGGGCGGCTTCGGCTCTCGGTAGCTGGCCGAGGAGTAGCGCGAGGTCTGCGGCATCGCTTGTGAGCAGCACCTGGGCGGTCGACCCCGCGACGAGTTGGTCACCGTGCTCGGCCCAGGCGCGGTCGAGGTCGGAATCGGTCTCTACCGGGTCGCCCCAGTAGAGGCCGTAACGGTTCCCGGCGTGCACCGCGAAGGGCCAGAATTCGTCACCGGCGCGCAGTTCGCCGAGCTGGGCGATCCAGTGGCGAGCGTCCCGCGGATTCATCCTGCTGATGGCCACCAGTGCGTTCGCCACCAGCATGGACGTGTCCACCATCGCATCGACATCGAGGGCCAGCAGCAGGGAGGATGCCTGCTCGATCTCACCCTCGAGGGCACGGGTCAGTGCGAGCGCTGCTGTGGCCCGCGCTGACGACTGATGGAGCGCATTGTCGAACCCGCGCGCCAGCTCGGCGCTGCGGTGGAAGCTCTCCCGCGCACCGACCAGATCGAGGCCGAGCAGCCGACACATTCCTCCCTGGAAGTGCGCCTCCGCCAGCACGAGCGAAGGTTGCTCGATCATGTCGTCGGTAGCCAGCAGCGCGTCGAGTTCGTCGGCGGTCTCCAGGGCACCGGGATAGTCGCTCTTCAGCCGGAGCATGAGCGACCTCGTGAGTAGCGAAAGCAGCCGGTCCCACGGTGCCATGACGTCAGGAAGCCGCGAGAGTGTGGCCGGCATTCTTCTGGTGACGGCAAGGTAGGGCGGCGAATCGTTGTCGCTGCGCTTCCACTCGTATTCCAGATACAGGCTCAGTCGTGGATGCTCGTCGCGAACCGTTCGCGGCAGGTCGAGGATGATCCGCTGCAGGGCTTGCGGGTCTTCGGCCATCAGCCCGATGAGCGATTCATCGATCGTCTCGATAAGCGTCTTCCAGTCTCCGGCGTGCGCGAAGTGGGTGAGCGCCTCGAACGTCCTGCCCGAAGCGAGGAGATGCCGGGCGACCGCTCGGTGCAGCCCGGCGAGAGTCCCAGGGATGCGTGACTGCGCCTCATCCAGCACCGCCCGGCGCAGGGTGGGTTCGAGATGCAGCTGTCCGTCGCGCAGCAGGACCCGTGACTGGATAAGTTGCTGCAGCTGGAGGTCGTCGACGTCGTGGCCGGTGATGTCGGCGAGCATCCGGGCGCTGATGACAGCGGGAACGGCGATGGATGCTGCCGCCGATAGCTGCTCGTCTGACATCGACTGCGCCCTCAGCTCGAGCACGAACGAGATCTCGGCCCGAAGGCGGATCGCGTATGTGTCGGGATCGTCGCCGACATTGGCATCCGATTCCATCATGGCCAGTGCTGCAGGCAGTACATCGGCCTGGGCGAGGGCGGTCTGGGCCAACCCCGCCGCGGCGACTTCGGTCAGGGTGAGGCCAGCCTTCGCTACGGCATCACGGATACCCCGAGCGTCGAGCACCAGCGCGGAGGGCGACACCGTGACGGCACCGAACTCCAGACGACCTCGCGCCATCAGCGCACGGCGGCCAGTGCAGACGGCCACGATCGACAGGTGGGGGGCGGTGGCGAGGAGGTCGAGCAGGCCGGAATCCACGGCTGCACTGACCCCGGGGTGAAGGTCCACGGCCAGCAGCAGCGGTCGTTCGAGCGTCAGCAGGAATCCTGCGACAGCGCCGAATGGGTCGCCTGGCAGAGCGATTCCGAAGGCGTCGTTCACGGTCGCCCTGAGATGCTCCCAGGGCGCGGTGTGCCCCTCGAAATCGATCCAGAGGATGTCGCGATCGTCGCGGTCGCCCCCCAGCACGGCGGCAAGGATGTCGCGCACCGGAACCAGCGGGACGCTGTGCAGGATTGTCACTCGTGCCGCCTGGGCGGGTGCGCTGAACTCTGTCGCGGCGATGGTTGCGACCCTGGGGATGCCGTGACGGAGCGGTTGTGACATCCGGTCTCCTCGAAGCATGTGGTGCAGGAGGTTCCATTAACCCGCGCTCTCATCGAAACGGGTATCCCCTGTTGTGGTGCACCTTTGCTCCACTTGGGGGGACAGACGCGCTGTTCTGGCGTGTTGGCGGGGCGCCGACATAATGGATGTATGCCAACTACCAGACCTGCCCCCCGCGTGCTCGAAGGAAGCATCATCAGGCTCGTTCCCCTCGAGGAGCAGCACCTCCCGGCCCTTTTCCGTGCGATCGGCAGGGCCGACGTCTTCGAAGGCGGGTATGGCGGAGGTACGGCGGGGCTGCCATCGACGGAGGCTGGTTTCATCGAGTTCGCCCATGACTACTACCGCCGCGATGTCGCCAACGTTTACGGGGTCTGGCTGCACGACGGCACCATGCCGGAACCAACCCTGGTCGGCACCTCCACGCTGGGTGATTTCGAGCTCGACAGGGAGCGCGCACACATCGGATGGACGGCGTATTCGCCGTCGGTCTGGGGTTCTGCGGTCAATCCGGAATCGAAACTGCTCATGCTGGGTGAGGCCTTCGACCATGGTTTTGGCAGGATCAAGCTGCAGGCCGATGCGGCCAATGCGCGATCTCGAGCTGCGATCGCCAAACTCGGTGCGCGATTCGAGGGAGTCACGAGGCGCGACCAGCGCCGGGCTGACGGCACCTGGCGAGACGCCGCGGTCTATTCGATCATCGTGGATGACTGGCCCGAGGTCAGGGCCGGGCTCGTGGCCCGCGTGGCCCGGTTCGCTGCCGCCACCAGCTGATGCAGATTCACGCAGCATCCCCCCAGCCGCTAGCGTGTCACCATGAGCATGAATGACGAAGCGGAAGAGGCATCGGCCGAACTCACGAGCCTTCGACGCAGCATCGACAACATCGACGCGGCGCTGATCCACCTCCTCGCCGAGCGCTTCAAGTTCACCCAGACCGTCGGCAGGCTCAAGGCCAGCACCGGACTGCCCGCTTCTGACCCCGGGCGCGAGAAGGTGCAGATCGCCAGGCTTAGGGCGCTCGCCGAAGACGCCAGGCTCGATCCGGCCTTCGCGGAGAAGTTTCTCAACTTCATCGTCGCGGAGGTCATTCACCACCACGAGCAGATCGCCTCCACCGGCGCGATAGAAACACAGAAATAGGCGGCGCTGTCGCCCTTCGTCCAGTTGCGCCGCGTACGCTCGTCGTATGAGCTGGAACCCGTCACACCCGCCCCGCCAGGACGGCCGCACGTTCGTGGTGACGGGCGGCAATGCCGGGCTCGGGTACTTCACCGCCGAGCAACTTGCGTCGACCGGTGCCCACGTGGTGCTTGCGTCGCGCAGCCCCGCGCGGGCCGGGTTGGCGGCCTCATCGATCCGCGGAAATGTGGCCGGGGCATCCATCGACACGCTCACCCTGGACCTCGCCTCGCTCGACTCCGTGCACGAAGCCGGAAGCAGGCTCGCGGACTACGGTCGCCTCGACGGGCTCATCCTGAACGCCGGGGCCACCACGGGTTCGGGGCAGCGCAAGGAATCGGTCGACGGCTTCGAACTGACGATGGCCACCAACTTCATCGGGCACTTCGCGCTCACCGCCCTGGCCTGGCCGGCCCTCACCCGCACCGAAGGCAGCCGGGTCGTCGGGCTCGGCAGCCTGAGCACCCTTCTGATGTTGCCGAACCCTGGTGACATGTTGAGCAAGCGCGGCTACACCTTCTTCCGCGCCTACGCGCTCTCGAAGCACGCGATGCAGGGCTTCATCATCGAACTTGACCGCCGCGTTCGTCAGTCGTCGACGTTCGGCAAGGTTCCGGATGTCACGGCTGTGCTCGCCCACCCGGGCTACGCCATCGACGGCCTCACGCCACTGCGCCCGGGCATCGCGGATCGCACCCCGCTCATGCGCGCCGGTGCGGCGGCGCTCGTGTTCGCAACGCAGGGCAAGAACCGTGGAGCCGCTCCCACGGTTCGCGCCGCGCTGGATCCATCCTTCACCGGTGGCGAACTCGTGGGACCGCAGTATCTGACCCGCGGGCGGCCCGTGCTGCAGCATCCCACCGGAACGAGTGGTTCGCGTGAGTTCGGCGGCCACATCTGGGCCCTCGCCGAGGAGTGGATTGGCCGCGACTTCGACGTATAGCCGCGCGGTCATCCTGTCGGCCGCGTCGCGGCACTGTCCGAGGTGACGCTAACCGTCGTCATTGCGCAGGGATGACAGCGGTTTGGGTCACCTCGGTGCATCCGGTGCATCCGGCGCGCTGCGGTATCCGGAGTCAGGGCTCGAGAGCGCGACGCAGCTTCGAGAAGAGGGTGGCCGGTCGGTTCAGCAGGTCGTTGTCGACGCGGATGACCCGCCACTGCTCCTCCATGATGTCGTCGAGACGGTAGATGTCGCGAAAGTACTGGCGCTTCCCCCGATGACCGCCACCGTCGTATTCGAGCACGACCTTCTGCCTGCGGAACACGAGGTCGCCGTGAGCGATCAGGGCGCCATACTCATTGTGGATGCGGCCATTGACCTCGGGCTCGGGGAATCCCGCACGCACGATGAGCAGCCGCAGCACCGTCTCCCGCGGTGAATCCGTGCGCGGGCGCATCTCCCGCAGCGCCAACCGCAACAGCCTGAGCCCACGCACGCCGCGCAACGAGTCGACATGTCCCTCGAGCCTGTCGATGGTCGCGGTCGGGCTGTGTCGCTTCAGCAGGCCATCGCCCATGACGACCAGGTCGTCGAGGGGCAGGATGCTGGCGCACTGCACCCACGTGTCGATCGGTGATGCGACCCGAAGCCCGTCCACCGTCGCTGGGGTGACGGTGCTCTTGTGCCCCACGATGCCGTGCGACCTGGGTGCACGGTGCGACGCGAGTGCAGCCACGTAGAGAGACAGTTCCGCGAAATTCTCCGGCATTCTCAGGCGATGGATGCTCGCCGCCGTCGTGTGCGAAAACATTTCGTGCTGAGGCATCCGTGCGGCGTATGCGCGCGCGAGATCCACGATGGAGACGGGCGCACGCAGGGTGTGCACCCCATGGAACGGATGGCGCAGGTCCGAGCCGCGCAGCCGGGACGCGGTCACCCTGTGCTCGTGAGCCTCCGCCGTCGTGAACACCCGGCCCGTCAGGTCATGGGGGAGCGGTGACGGCGGCCGGGACATCCGGAGAGTATGCGCGCTGTCAGGGATGCACGGGATGATCCCTCCCCAGCTTCTGCTGCATACCACCGAGGTGACGCGAACAGCGGTAATGCGGCGCGGTACACAGCAGTTTGCGTCACCTCACTGGCGCCTCGGGGCAGAACAATGGCGCTGGGGCAGATCACTGGCACTGGGGGAGACCGCATCGCAGACCGGGCAGACTGGGGGGATGGATCAGCCTGACGAGAATCCCGGGGCCGGGGCGGCCGCAGTGCTCGCCGCGCTGCTGCAGCGCACGGTGGCTGACCTCGAGGCGCGCGGCACCCACGACGAAGCGCTCGGCACGGTGAAGGCCGGCCGCGGCCTCGGGCCGATCTCCACCTCCACGAAGATGGTGAACGCCGGTCGGGCCTGGCGGCTGGGGGTGCTGCTGATCGATCGGGATGCCCGGCTCTACGAGACCGGCAGCGTCACCCGCGCGATTGTGCCGCTCCGCGCGGTCACGAACAGGTCCGCCGAGGCCGAGGCCCGTCGTGACGACCGCCGGGCCGCCGCACGGGGGAAGTTTCCCGAGGGTGAGGTGGTGAACTTCGACTACAGCCCGGTCGACCTCAGTGCCGTTGCCCTCGCGGGCGGCAGCGGCATCCTGTCACTGCAGGATGGGATCGTCATGGTGCGGTGGCACGCCACGGATCCGCCGCGCCGTCTCGACATCTACCTCGCCGACAGGCTGGGCCTGCTCGACGAGTTCTAGCGCAGACGAATGCTGGCGCAGACGAGTGCTGGCGAACACGAGTGCTGCCTGCGCTTGCTGGGTTGAGCTACTGCCCGATGACCGCCCCGAACCGGTTCGCCATGGTCGCGCGGTGCACGCTGCGCAGCTCGTCGATGGAGATCGTGAACTCATCCTGCACCTCGAGCTCGCCGCTGTTCTCGGTGACGCCGATGCGCAGGAACGGATACTTGCGCCCCTCGCACAGCCCCTGAAAGCGAACATCGTCTTCACGCGGCACACTCACGAGCATGCGGCCCGTCGATTCGCTGAACAGGGCGGCCGTGGCATCCACGCTGTCGCGGCCCATGATCTCGGTGATCCAGACGCGCGCGCCCACGCCGAAGCGCATGACGGCCTCGGCAAGTGCCTGGCTGAGGCCACCGTCGGCAAGGTCGTGAGCGGATGCCACGAGGCTCTGCTCCCCGCCGGCTGCGATCAGCGCCGCAAGTTTCATCTCGCCGCCGAGGTCGACGATGGGCGGCATGCCGCCGAGGTGATCGTGCACGGTGCCGGCCCAGGCGGAGCCGTCGAGCTCGTTGCGGGTGATGCCGAGCAGGTAGATGTTGTTGCCCTCGTCCTGCCATCCGGAGGGGATGCGGCGGCCGACGTTGGCGATGGTTCCGAGTACGGCGATGACCGGTGTCGGGTGGATGGGCTGGTCACCCGTCTGGTTGTAGAACGACACGTTGCCGCCGGTGACCGGGATCTCGAGTTCGAGGCATCCATCAGAGAGGGCTTCGACAGTCTTGCTGAACTGCCACATCACCTCCGGGTTCTCGGGCGAGCCGAAGTTCAGGCAGTCGCTGACCGCGACCGGTGTCGCTCCGGTCGCCGCCACGTTGCGGAACGCCTCTGCGAGGGCGAGCTGGGCTCCGCGGTAGGGGTCGAGCTGGCTGTACCGACCGTTGGCGTCGGTAGCGACGGCGAATCCGAGACCGGATTCCTCGTCGATGCGCACCATTCCGCCGTCGTCGGGGAAGCTGAGCGCGGTGTTGCCGAGCACGTACTTGTCGTATTGGTTGGTGATCCAGCTCTTGTCGCTGAGGTTGGCGGAGCCGAGCAGCGCGAGCATGTCGGTGCGGAGGTCGGCGGAGCGGGGCAGTGAGGCGGTGGTGTCTGCCTGTAGCGCGTCGATCCAGGTCGGATAAGCGACGGGCCGGTCGTAGACGGGACCGTCGACGGCGACGGTGCGCGGCTCGACGTTGACGATCTCTTCGCCTCGCCAGTTGATGATGAGTCGACCGGTGTCGGTGACCTCGCCGAGCACGCTCGTCTCGACATCCCATTTCGCCACGACTGCCAGGAAGTCGTCGAGCTTCTCGGGCGTCACGATCGCCATCATGCGCTCCTGGCTCTCCGACATCAGGATCTCTTCGGCGGTCAGCGTCGGGTCGCGCAGCAGCACCTGCTCGAGGTCGATGAACATGCCACCGTCGCCGTTGGAGGCGAGCTCGCTCGTCGCGCACGAGATTCCGGCGGCGCCCAGATCCTGGATTCCCTCTACGAGCCCGAGCTTGAAGAGCTCGAGGCAGCACTCGATGAGCACCTTCTCGGCGAAGGGGTCGCCGACCTGCACCGCCGGCCGCTTGGTCGGACCGCCAGCACTGAAGCTGTCTGACGCGAGAATGGATGCCCCGCCGATGCCATCTCCGCCGGTGCGGGCACCGAACAGCACCACCTTGTTGCCGACGCCGCGGGCGTTCGCCAGGTGCAGGTCCTCGTGGCGCAGCACACCCACGGCGAGGGCGTTGACGAGAGGGTTGGCCTGGTAGACGGAGTCGAAGTAGGTCTCTCCACCGATGTTCGGCAGGCCGAGGCAGTTCGCGTAGAACGAAATGCCCGAGACGACGCCGTGCACGATGCGGGCGGTATCGGGGTCGTCGATGTGGCCGAAGCGCAGGGCATCCATCACGGCGACTGGCCTGGCGCCCATGGAGATGATGTCGCGGACGATGCCGCCAACACCCGTCGCTGCGCCCTGGAACGGCTCGATGAAGCTGGGGTGGTTGTGGCTCTCGATCTTGAAGGTGACAGCCCAGCCTTCACCGACATCCACGACACCGGCATTCTCGCCCATGCCGACCATGAGGTTCTTCTTCATCTTCGGGCTGACCTTCTGGCCGAACTGTCGAAGGTAGTTCTTGCTGCTCTTGTAGGAGCAGTGTTCGCTCCACATCACCGAGTACATGGCGAGTTCTCCGCTCGTGGGTCGCCGGCCGAGAATCTCGCGGATCTTCAGGTACTCGTCTTGCTTGAGCCCGAGTGCGGCATACGGCTGAATTTTTTCGGGGGTGGCCGCGGCGTTCGTCACTGTATCGGGAAGAGATGTGCTTGATCGAGACTGCGAGGTGGTCACAAAGCTCCAGGGGTCGTCGACAGGATGCATCCCGATTCTACCGGCGTGGGACACTTCGATCGGCGGCTGTGCCTGCGCGCTCCCATCGGGCGCCCAGAGCTGTGTCGTACGCTGAAAGTTTGGTCGTGACAGGAGGTCTCATGTTCGAACAGTTCTCATGGCAGTCGTGGATCGGTCTCGGCTTCGCCGTAATCATCGCCATTGTCGTCGTTCTCGTCATCGTCGGCGTTGTGGCGGTGGCGGTGCGGGCCGCGTCGCGTCGCTACCCGGGGCTGCACGAGTCCCTCGGCGGGGTGCGGCGGCGAACGCGCATCATGCTGGCGATTGTCGGCATCTGGATCGCAGTCTCGCTGACCCTGCCTGCTATGGACTGGCGACCGTTCATCGACCAGGGGTTCCGCATCCTTGCGATCGCCGCTGGAGCCTGGCTGCTGGCCGGTGTCATGGGGCTGCTTATCGACCGCGCGCTGACGCGGTATCCCATCGATGTGCCAGACAACCGCGTCGCGCGTCGCGTGCGCACGCAGGTGATGATCCTGAGACGACTCGGTCTGGCGATCATCGTGCTTCTTGCGGTCGGCTTGATCCTGTTGACCTTCCCTGAAGTGCAGACCGTCGGTGCGAGCCTGCTGGCGTCGGCCGGGGTCGCGACTATCGTCGCCGGTCTCGCTGCCCAGTCGACCCTCGCCGCCGTGTTCGCGGGCATGCAGCTCGCCTTCAGTGACGCGATCCGGGTGGATGACGTCGTCGTGGCGAACGGTGAATGGGGTCGCATCGAGGAGATCACCCTCACCTATGTGGTGCTGCGCACCTGGGATGAGCGGCACGTTGTGCTGCCATCCACCTATTTCACGACGACACCGTTCGAGAACTGGACCCGCCAGGGTAGTGCCCTGACCGGTGCGATCCTGTTCGACCTCGACTGGCGCGTGAACCCGGGCCACCTGCGCACCCAGCTCGACGTGGTGCTGGCCGAGACCGACCTGTTCGACGGTCGCGTCGCGAACGTGCAGGTGACGGATGCCACGGGCGGATTCGTGAGCGTGCGTGTTCTGGTCAGCGCGTCTGATGCCGGCCGGCTCTGGGATCTGCGGTGCCTCGTGCGTGAGAAGCTCGTCGACTGGCTGCAGAAGTCGAGCCCGGCAGGACTGCCGCGCAACCGCGTGATCATGGTGGAGCAGGAGGTGGAGCGGGAGCAGGCGCAGGAGAAGAAGCCGCGCACGAAAGCTTCGTCAGACACCGCAGCCAAGTCGGGATTCTTCAGTGGAACGCCGGAGGCCGAGGCGCGCGGAAACGACTTCACCGGCGCCATCACCATGCCCACCCCGACCGCGAGGCCCTGAGCAGGCCCTCCGGCGGTGGGCCCCGGCCCCCCGCCCCCGCGCCCCGCGCTCTCCCGCTCCTCGCGCCCCGCGCGCTCCCGCTCTCTCCCGCTCTCATTGCCAAATGAAGGAGATTTCGCCTTCTGGGGCACGTTTTAGCGGCGGATCTGCGTCCAGCGGCGGAATCTCCTTCATTTGGTAACGGGTAACAGGTAACGGGCGGCGGGTGGCGGGTGACGGGTGACGGGTGGCGCGCGGTGAGCGGCGGAGAAGTCCGGGCGCCCGCGAGGGCTCCGTGACAGAATCGGGGTGTGCCCGCCGCCACCAGCCCAGACACGACAGTCCGCCCCGCCCTGAGCTGGGGGCTCATCCCTGCGACGCTGCTCAGCAGCTCGGCAGTGCTGCTCTTCGCGCTGAGAGGAACGTCGCTGGCCGTGACTCTCACGGGATACGGCATGCTCGTCACGGCGCTCGTCATCGCGTGGCTGTTCGACCGGTCCAGCCGCTCCGACGGACTGTTCCGTGACCTGCTGCTGATCGCCATCGGGATGGTGATCGTCTCGACCATCTCGGTGAAGGCCGACATCAGCTGGGGCAACTTCTTCCTCACCGGAGTCGTGCTCGGGGCCGCTGTGACCGTTCCGTACCTGATCTCGCGATTCGTGTTCCGGGATCGCCTGATCCGTTTTCCCTGGCGCGGCGGATGGCCGTGGAGCAGGGTGCAGTGGGGCTACATCGCTCTCGTGCTGGTCCTGGGCTGGCTCATCCTGCCTTTCTACTTCATCACCTCCGGCGTCTACCTGAACTGGCCGAACACGGTCACGGCCGACGAGATCGGCCGCCTTTTCGTTGGCGTGAACGCGGTCGGAACCTGGGATGAACTGTTCTTCATCCTCACCGTCTTCGTCTTGTTCAAGCGTCATTTCCCGGTGTGGCAGTCGAACCTGCTGCAGATGGTGATCTTCGTGTCGTTCCTCTGGGAGCTCGGCTACCAGGCGTGGGGTCCGCTGCTGATGATCCCCTTCGCGCTGCTGCAGGGCTGGATTTTTTCGCAGACCAAATCCCTGCCCTATGTGCTGACCGTGCATCTTCTGCTGGATGCGGTGGTCTTCCTGGTCATCGTGCACGCACGCAATGACGGGGTGTTCCCGTTCTTCCTGGTGTCGCCTTAGCGGCGCACCTCGGTCATCAGCGCGCGAATGACGACGCGAGCACTGTCGCGTCGAAGAACGACACCATGATTTCGGGGATGTCGGCCAGGGGCGTCGAGAAGTTCGCCAGGACGACCTGTTTGCTGTCGGGCACCGAATACCAGTAGTCGACCACGAGGTTGGTGATGAGGTGGCCTGGCGCGTCAGGATGCATCGGCTCGACCTGCTCGCGACGAATGCGCAGTATCTCGGATCCCTCGATCGACAACTCGGCCGCGTTGTCGATGCCCTCGACCTCCAGCTGGGTGAGTCTGAGCCGCAGCATCTGCATGATCGCGTTCGGGGACGTACCCGTGGCGGGAGTCATCCGCAGGTCGCGCGGGCTGAAAACGGTCAGCATGATCGGCATCGGCATCGGCATCGGCATCGGCATCGGCAGGGAGAAGGGACCGGATGAACGCCTGCAGCGTGACGCTGTCGAAGCGGAGTTGCGCGGCGTCGCCATCCAGAGCGGCCGCGAGCGTGGCCGCATCATGCTTGGTCGGCATCGGGCCGGCGTTCGGTCATGTCAGGCACCGCGGAGGAATGGGCTAACGAGACGACAATTCAACTGTTGTCGAGTTGATAGGTCGAGTCGACAATAGGGGGCGTGACAGCGGGCTCACGATGGGCACCGGTGCCCATCAGCGGGTGATGTGCGGCCTGGTCGAGTTGCGGCGGCCCCAACGACAGAAGCACGATGAACAGAACGATGACCGCGACGATGATGAGCCCGACCAGCCGTCGTGGTCGCTGCAGAAACGCGCGCAGTGCGCGGTTGATCCACGACCGGTCACGGGGATCGTGGGTCGCGTCGACCCGCCATCCACCGTCGAGGCGTCCGGTGCGCGCAAGCCACAGCTCGACGGGGATCGTCGCGAACGGGATGACCGCGCTACCGATCGCGAGCAGCGAGACGCCCAGGCTCCAACGCTGGTTGACGGCGAGCAGCACCGCTGTTGCGCCGTAGGCGAGAAATACGAAACCGTGGATTCCGCCACCGACCGACACCGCGACATCGAGCCCGGCGGTCGCCCGCAGGATGAGCCCGGTGATCAGCAGCGTCCAGGTGATGGCCTCGGCAATCGCGAGGGCGCCGCATAGCGACCGGGGTGTCACCATTGTTACGCCCGGGTCAGTGCCGCGATCGCGCTCGTGAAGAAGGCGAGCCCATCGGTGCCCGACCGCATCGCATCCGTCATGTCGGGGCCGAAGCCGGGCTCGGTGGCATGCTCAGGATGCGGCATCAGCCCGACCACGTTTCCACGCTCGTTCGACACCCCCGCGATGTCGTTCATCGAGCCGTTGGGGTTTACGTCGACGTAGCGGAACACCACTTGGCCGTTGCCCTCGATGCGCCGGATCGTCTCGTCGTCTGCGACGAAGCGACCGTCGGCGTTCTTGAGCGGGATGATGATCTCGGCGCCGGTCTCGAACTGGTTGGTCCACGCGGTGTCGGCGTTCTCGACGCTCAGCTTTTGGTCGCGGCGTATGAACTGCTGGTGCGCATTGCGTGTGTGGGCTCCCGGCAGCAGGCGGGCCTCGGCCAGCATCTGGAATCCGTTGCAGATGCCGAGCACGGGCATCCCGGCGTTGGCTGCATCGATGACCTCGGCCATGATCGGCGCGTGGCTGGCGATGGCGCCTGCGCGCAGGTAGTCGCCGTAGCTGAAACCGCCGGGGAGCACGATCGCGTCGACTCCGGCCAGGTCGTGGTCACCGTGCCAGAGTGCGACCGGCTCGGCTCCGGCGAGGCGGACGGCACGCTGGGCGTCCCGGTCGTCGAGGGAGCCGGGGAAGGTGATGACCCCGATCCTCATTCGGTGACCGTGATGCTGACGACATCCTCGATGACGGTGTTGGCGAGGATGTCTTCGGCGATCCCGCGAACCTCGGCGAGCATGGCGTCATCCACCGGTCCATCGACAGTCAGTTCGAATCGCTTGCCGATGCGAACCGCGGTGTACCTGTCTTTGCCGAGCCTGCTGAGGGCGCCGGCGACAGCCTTGCCCTGTGGGTCGAGGATCTCTGCCTTGGGCATGACCTCAACGAGAATGGTGGGCACCGAAACACTCCAGGAGTTCGAGGGCGAATACCCCGATTCTACTCGAAGAAGAGAACCGCGATCGAGGCGACCACGGCCAGCACGCCGATGCCCGCGAAGATCAGGCCGAGCGTGCGTAGGAGTTTCTCGTCTGGTGCGCTTGCGGTGAAGTAAGCGTGAGCGCTCTTGCGCTTGCGGTGGAACACCTCGAGCTTGTCGTGGTCGTGGTCCATGGCGAGCTCCGAATCCGTGAGCTCGCGGGAGTGCACCTGCCCAACAGGAGACAGCCAGTTGAGCTGGCCTTCGGAGATGGCCGCCGGCGTTTTCAGCCAGGGCCCACGGGCGCAGGTCATGATGAAGAGGATCGCGAAACAGAACGCAGCGGACGCCAGGCCGACGATGGTGAAGACCTCGGCGAGGAGGCCGATCGTCATCACCGCGCTCGTCATACGCCAAGACTACGGTCGATGAGTTACGACCGTCTCCCCGCTTAGCCCCGGATCGCCCGCGCGGCAACCCCTAGTGGGTTGTCGCAGGGGCATCCAAGCTGGAATACGTGTACGTGTCGTTGTCTCCCGTTCCCCAGGCTCCTGGGGCGCTCGCTGCGGCAGCCGTCGTCGATGCAGCCAACGTCGATACGACCGGGGGCGTGGATGCTGCACTGGGGCTTGCACGCAGGCTGGGGCTTGCACGCAGGCTGACGCTTGCACGCCGGCCGGGGCTGTCCGGGCCCGTTGCGGCCGAGGCATCCACCCGGGATCTCTGGGAGGCATTCGCGACACTCGGCGCCGATGATCTCGGGGTGGTGCGAGCTGTGGAGCCACACCTCGATGCTGTGGGGATCCTCGCGCAGGCGGGGATGGAACCCGGCGGCGGCACCTGGGGGGTCTTCGCGGCAGAGGGTGGGGATGATCCGCTCACGGCATCGACCGGCGACGCGGTCACGCTATCCGGCACCAAAGCGTGGTGCTCTCTTGCCGATCGACTCGACTCGGCTCTCGTCACGGCCAGCACGAGCACGGGCCAAAAGCAGTTGTATGCCGTCGACCTGAAGCACCCCGGGGTCAGGGTCGCACCGGCGACGTGGATGGCGAGGGGTCTCAGTGAGATCCCGAGCGGGCCCGTGAGCTTTAGCGGGGTTCCGGCGATGCCCGTCGGTGGGCCCGGCTGGTACCTCGAGCGCCCGGGCTTCGCATTCGGCGGCATTGGGGTCGCCGCCTGCTGGTTCGGCGGGGCAGTCGGAATTGGACGCACTGTGCACGCTGCGACTGCGGCGACGGCGGCGGCCGAGCGGGATCCATTCCTTCTCGCCCACCTCGGCGCCATCGATGACCTGCTGCAGTCCTGCCGGCGAGCGCTACTCGAGGCGACCCAGCTGGTGGGTGACCGGTCGACCGACGGCCGGCTGCTGGCAAAACGGGTTCGGGCGCGGGTCGCGAAATCCTGCGAGGAGATCATCGAGCGAGCCGGGCACGCCCTCGGGCCGGCGCCGCTCGCACTCGACGAGGCGCACGCAAAGCGCGTCGCCGACCTGCAGTTGTACATCCGCCAACACCACGCCGAACGCGACGACGAGTCGCTGGGTCGTGCGATCGCCGAGGCGCCGGCACCATGGTGAGCTTTGACGCGGGCGTCGCCGGAACTTCCGCCGCGACCTGGCGAGCAGATCCCCGCCTCGACGACCGCCCTCCGCTCGACCTGCTCGGGGTGGATGAGCTGCTGGTCGTGGCCGCCCACCCCGATGACGAAACCCTGGGCGCTGGCGGGCTGATCGCGCTGTGCTCTGGCCGCGGCATCCGGGTCACGATCGTGGTGGTCACCGATGGAGCCGCGAGTGGTGCCGAGGGAATCGCGACTGCGCGGTCGGCTGAACTGGCGGCGGCCGCTGTGATTCTCGGCGCTGACGTCGTCGAGCTGGGATTCGCCGACGGTGCGACCAGGGAGCATCGGGCCGAGATAACCGCCGCGCTGCTCAAGCACATCTCGCGGGCGTCGCGCTCCGCTCTCGTCGTTGCGCCGTGGCGCGGGGATGGCCATCGCGACCACCGGGTCGTCGGCGAGATCGCGGCCGAGCTGGCGGCGGGGCGGCGGTTCGCCGAGTATCCGGTCTGGCTGTGGCATTGGGGCCATCCCGAATCTGTCGACATGCCGTGGCACCGGATGGTGAGCGTCACGGTGGATGCCACGAAGCAGCGCGCGCTCGACCACTACAGCTCGCAGACCACCGGTGAACACCCCGTGCTCAGGGCCGACTTTCTCGAGAACTTCACCGGCGACAGAGAGTTCTTCGTGACAGGGAGTTCTTCGTGACCGGGGATCGCGCGCTCGGAGCCGAGTATTTCGACGCCACCTATGAACGCCACGACGACCCGTGGGGGTTGGCGACCCGCTGGTACGAGTCGCGCAAGCGCGCGATCCTGCTTGCGTCGCTGCCGCAGGAGTCGTACGAAAGGGTGCTCGAGATCGGGCCATCCATCGGCGTGACAACGGAGGCTCTCGCCGACCGCGCGACCAGCCTGCTCTCCGTCGACGTCTCGGCCACGGCGGTGCAGCGCGCCCGGGAGCGGGTCGGCGATCGGGCGATTATCGAAGTTCGGGATGTCACGACTGACTTTCCCGAAGGAGAATTCGACCTCGTCGTGCTGTCCGAGGTCGGATACTATTTCGGCGCCGCGGGACTCGCCGCCGTGCTCGCGTCGATTGTGGCCGCGCTGCCCGAGCAGGGCACGCTCGTCGCCTGCCACTGGCGCCATCCCGTCTCCGATGTTCCGCTGAGCGGTGATGCCGTTCACGAGGCGATCGCCGGGCTCGGCCTCCACCGGCTCGTGCGGCACGAGGAGGAGGACTTCGTGCTCGAGGTCTTCAGCCGGGATGCCCGGTCCGTCGCGCGACGGACGAGGCTGCTGTGAAAGCGATCGCCGAACTCGTGGTGATGATCCCCGCGAGAGATGAAGAAGTACTGATCGGCCGGTGCCTCGAGTCCGTTCTGGTGGCTCGCGACCTCGTCGAGATACCGGTGCGGGTCGTGGTCGTTGCCGATGGATGCCTGGATGCCACGGCCCACGTCGCCCGTGGCTACCCCGGCGTGCTCGTGGTCGAGATCGACTCATCGAACGTCGGAACCGCTCGAGCTTCGGCGGCCAGGGCCGCGCTGTCGCTGATCACCGCCGATCCCGCACGGGTATGGATGGCAAACACCGACGCCGACTCCGTCGTGCCGCCGAACTGGCTTGTCGAGCAGGTGCGGCTCGCGGATTCCGGGACAGACGTGATGATCGGCACTGTTCGTCCGGAGTTTTACGACCTCACTGACGAGCAGGTTCGCGCGTGGCGGGCGAGCCACCTTCCCGGCGAGGCCAACGGCCACGTGCACGGTGCGAACCTCGGAATTCGAGCATCCATCTACCTCAAATCTGGCGGTTACGACGCGGTGCCCGAGCACGAGGATGTGGAACTCGTCGCGAAGCTCAGGCACGTGGGCCGCGCTGTGGCCTGCGCCACATGTGAGGTCGTCACCTCCGGCCGTGCGGTCGGCAGGACCCCCGGCGGATACGCCCGCCACCTGCGCGAAGACCTCGTGCCGGAGATGCAACGAACAACCTAATAAGGAGCTATGACGATGCCTGACCAGTACACCTTCGGAAATCCTGTGAAGCGCTATGGGCGCGTCGAGCCGCCCGTGCAGCATCAGCCCGTCCCGGGGGTGCAGGCGCAGATGACGCCGGTGCCCGACCTCGGGGAATCGACCTACCGCGGCACTGGGCGGCTCACCGGACGCAAGGCGCTCATCACGGGCGGCGACTCCGGCATCGGCGGTGCCGTGGCGATCGCGTTCGCCCGCGAAGGGGCTGATGTGGTCATCGTGCACCTGCCCGCTGAGCAGCAGGACGCCGAGCGTATCCTGGGCCTCATCGAGGAGGCGGGAACGAAGGGTCACTCGATTGCCGCGGACATCACTGACCCGGCCCGGTGTCGCGAGATCGTCGATGAAACCGTGCGCGTGCTCGGTGGTCTCGACATCCTCGTCAATAATGCCGGCAAACAGGTCGCCGTCGATCGCATCGAAGATCTGACTGACGAGCAGTTCGAGCTGACGTTCCGAACGAACGTGTTCGCGAATTTCTGGATCACGAAGTCTGCCCTCGCTCACCTGCCGGAGGGTGCCAGCATCATCAACACGGCGTCGTTGGAGGCCTATAAGCCTGCACCGGATCGCCTCGATTACGCCGCGACGAAAGCGGCGATCAACAACCTGTCCAAGGGGCTCGCGCTGCAGTTGGCGCCCCGGGGTATCCGGGTCAATGTGGTCGCACCCGGCCCCGTGTGGACTGCGCTGCAGGTTTCGGGCGGCGTGTCAGATGAGCAGATGGAGGCGTTCGACGACGAGAGCGCCTACCGCCGTTCCGGGCAGCCAGCGGAGCTCGCCCCCGCCTATGTCTTCCTCGCTTCCGCCGAATCGAGCTATGTCTCTGGCGCGACCCTCAACGTCAACGGCGGCATGGTCACCCCGTGACCCGGCACGACTGCACGGTCTTCTTTCTCCACGGCCTCGGTTTCGGTGGCGCATCGGCGGCACCGCTGGCCGCGGCTCTCGGTGACCGATTCCGCGTTATCGGCATCGATCTGCCGGGGCACGGTGAAGCTCCGGATGCCGCGGACGGCTCGGTGAATGCCCTCGCCGATGCCGCGCTCGCGGTGATCGAGGCCGAAGCCGATGGCGGGCCATGGCTGCTCGCAGCCCACAGCATGGGTGGCAAGGCCGCGGCACTCGTGGCCGCACGCACGTTGAGCGGCCACGCGAACGTCTTCGGCCTCACCGGCGCCGTCCTGCTCGCGCCATCCCCGCCAACGCCCGAGCCCATGGGCGACGAGAAGCGTGCCCTCATGCTCTCCTGGGCGGAAGACGGCGCGTTATCGGAGATCGACGCGCGCGAGTACGTGGCGCAGAACGTGGCCACACCACTGGCAGTAAACCTGGAACAGGATGCCGTCGCCCTGGTTCGACGGATGTCGCCGCTCGCCTGGCAGCGATGGATCAGCGAGGGCAGCCGGGAGGATGTCTCGGCCGCCGTCGGTGTGATCGACCTTCCTGTCATCGTGCTGGCGGGTGAGGATGACGACGATCTCGGGGCTTCGGTACAGCCGGGCCTCCTCAGCGCCGTGTACCCGCGGGCACGCTTCGTGTCGTTCGCGGCGACGGGTCACCTGCTTGCCTACGAGCGCGCACCCGAGGTCGCTGCGGAGATCGTGCATTTCTGGGAATCGACGGCGTCGGCAGCCCCAGCGGTCGCTCCCGAGTGGAGTCGCATGATCGCCTCCAGCCGCACCGCAGTCGAGGCGCGCGCCCTCCTGGCACAGCGCGCAATAGCCGACGACGCCAACTACTCGCCGACGACACTGTCGCCGGAGCAGCTCGCGACACTTCGCACGCTTGCAGACCGGCTGGTGCCTCAATCCGGAGATCGACGCATCGACCTTGCCGCGCGCATCGACGCCGACCTGGCGACGGGCCGCGGTGATGGGTGGCGGCCCGCGGAGCTTCCGGATGATGCAACCGCCTACCGGCGCGGGCTCGACACCGTGGCATCCGTCTGGCCTGGCGGTCGGGCGCAGCAGGACGACCTCATCCGCACGATCCTTGCCGGCGAGTTCGATGCCGGCAAGTTAGACGGCGCTGAGTTCGATGGTGGCAGATTCGACGGCGGCAGGTCCGACGGTGATGGGCCATGGAGCGGTGATGTGCTGCGGCGATGGTTCGACGATGTGCGCACCGACCTGGCTCGCACCTGGCTGGCGCATCCTGCATCGCTTGCCCGCGTCGGCTACGACGGATTCGCGACCAGTGGCCCAGGCGCCAAGCCCGCCGGCTATGTGAACCTGGGCGCAGGCACGCGCGACTCCTGGGAGCCCGCAGAGCTGGGCTCCGACCAGCTAATCAAGGAAAGCAACTTGTGAACTTACATGACATGCGCACCTACGCGCACGACGACGTAGTCGACTTCGTCGTGATCGGAACCGGCGCGGGCGGCGCCCCCCTGCTGGCGCGGCTCGCGGAACGTGGCCTCCGCGTCGTCGCCCTCGAGGCCGGGCCCAACTTCGACCCCGACGAATTCACCAACGACGAGGTCGAAGCCCCGCGAATCAACTGGATGTCGGAGCGGCTCAGCGGTGGTGACTCACCGACCGCGTTCGGCCTCAACAACAGCGGCTGGGGTGTCGGCGGGGGAACGTTGCACTGGGGTGCCTTCACGCCCCGACCCGACCCCCGCGACATGAACCTCTTCACCGAGTCCGGGCTCGGGGCAGACTGGCCCGTCGACCACGACGAGCTGATCCGATACATTATCGACGTCGAGCGCACCATCGGCGTCTCGGGCGCGACCCCGTATCCATGGGATCCGGAGCGGGAGTATCTCGAACCGCCCGTCGACCGCAATGCTTCAGCCGACATCATGGCCGCCGGATGCGCGCGCCTCGGGATCCGGGCCACTGATGCCCCGGCTGCCATCCTGAGTCGCGAACGCGACCAGCCCCATCACGGGCGGCGCCGTGCCAGCCAGAACCTCGGCACTATTCACCAGGGCGAGCGCTACGGTACCAAGGCGACCACGGCGAACACCTATCTTCCCGTGGCCGTCGCGGCCGGGGCGGAGATCAGGCCCGACTCCATGGTGCACGGCATCGAACGAGACATACTCGGCCGAGTTTCGGCGGTCGTATACCGGCACGACGGCCGGGAGTTCCGGCAGCGCTGCGCGAACCTCGTGCTCGCCGGCGGCGGCATCGAGACTCCGCGCCTGCTGCTGAACACCGGGCTCGCCAACTCGAGTGGCCAGGTGGGGAGCAACTTCCTCGCCCATGGCGCCGTGCAGGTGTGGGGCCGGTTCGACGAGCAGATGCGGAGCTATCGCGGCTATCCCTCCGGCCTCATCAGCGAAGACTTCGTGCGCCCCGACAGCGTCGACTTCGCGGGCGGATACCTCCTGCAAAGCCTCGGCGCGATGCCGCTGACCTACGCCACCGGCCTCGTACGAGGAGGCGGGCTCTGGGGCAGCGAGCTGATGGATGAGCTCGACGCCTGGCGCTTCACTGCCGGCATCGGCATGAACGGCGAATGCCTTCCCACAGAGAACAACAGGCTCGTGCTGGCCGACGAGATAGACGAATGGGGCGTCCCGCGCGCGATCGTCACCGTCACAACCGGCCCGAATGAGCAGGCGATCAACGAGCACGCGACGGCAGTCATGACTCGTATTCTCGACGCGGCGGGTGCGCTCGAGACACGGGTGCTGGCCCGCACCGCACACACCCTCGGTACCTGCCGCATGAGCGCCGACCCGGCTCAGGGCGTCGTGGATGCAGACGGGCGCAGCCATGACATCCCCAACCTCTGGATCTGCGACAACTCCACATTCCCCAGCGCGCTCAGTGCGAACCCGTGCCTCACGCAGATGGCACTCTCGCTGCGGACCGCCGACAGGATGCTGGGCTGACGAAGGGCGTCGAGCGGCGGCGCTGGACTCGGGTCAGATCGACCCGAACTGCGACAGCGGTTCGGGTGATCAACGAGCAGGACTGCGTCGCGTGCCGATCAGGGGCCCCGCCCAGGATCACCATCCATGCACCCAACGATCTCACGGGTCATCGGATGACACCCAGCAGGGAAACCCCGAACCCTTCCACCCCGAGCGGACGCGGTGACAAGATCGGGGTATGGCGCGAGGAAGTGACGACGAGCTGCGGGCCTTGCGGATAAGGGCCTACGGGCCGGACGCAGATATCCATCTGGATCCTGACGCGCTCGAACGGCTTCGTGAACTGGAGGGCGAGGAGCGTGAACAGCAGCCGCCCGTGGTCGAGGGCGTTTCTGACCCGACTTCTGACCCGACTTCTGGCCCGGTTCCGAAGCTGGTCACCGCCATCGAGGACGGCACGGAACCTCCGGCGCGCCGTCGGCGTGAACAGTCGTGGAGAATCCGCCGTTCCACCCTCCTGCTCGTGCTCGGTGTGGCGTTCATCGGATCGATCGTCGCCGTGTCGCCGACCCTGGTTGAGCGCGTGCAAACCGATCCGCTGCGAACCGGTGCCGACCAGGTTGCCCGCCTGTCAGCGGCCCCCGAATACGAGGTGCCGAGCATCTTCAGCGGCCCCCGGACCAGCACTTTCAGCACGTCAGAGGGGTTTCAGCTCTTCTACGGTCTCAGGATCGTGCACGCCCGGTACGGCGCTTTTGCTTCGGGGCCCGATGACGACTGCCTGATCCTCTATGTGGATACAGACATCTCAGATCCGGATTCCAACTCGTTCTCTGGGCCGGCTTTCAACGGCTGCTCAGCTGGCGGATTTCCCGCAACCGTCCAGTTCGTGATGACGAGGGAGGGTTTACCCGACGAGCTGACGACGGCGTTTCCCGGAGCGCCGGCGCTGCAGTTCGTCTATGACAGCGACCACGACGAGGTGGTCGTCTTTGCAGAGCGGGCGGCCGGCAGCCTGTAAGCGGCGACGTCAAGCCCATGCGCAAGCATTGGCCCCCAACTTAGGATCGAAAGATGGCCGCACCGAGAAAGTCATCGCAGCAGTTGAGTACCGATCGCGTCGATGGCTACGTCGATCTGCGTTCCTATGCCGCGATCGGTGACGGCCGCAGCATCGCGCTGGTCGCCTGCGACGGAGGCATCGACTGGCTGCCCATCCCGAGCATCGACTCACGCCCGGTGTTCGCGAGGTTGCTCGACGCTGAGCACGGCGGATCGATCGAACTCGCGCCCGCTGACGATTTCATCGTCACTCGCGAATACATCGAGTCGACCAATGTGCTGACGACAACGTTCACGACGAAATCCGGAGTCGCTATCGTCACCGATGCTCTCATCACCGGGTTTGCCGGGCGCCTGCCGTGGGTAGAGCTTGCAAGGCGCATCGACGGGGTCAAGGGCGCCGTCACGTTCCGATGGAGGGTGGCGCCCGGCACGGCGCTGGCCACAGCCACCCCGTGGGTCGACACCACGACGCACGGCAAGATCCTGAGGGTGGGCGGCGTCACGATGGCGGTGCGCGGAATCGACCATGGACCGAGGGGAGGCGGCAGTCGAGCGGTTGTGGGTAGCTTCACGACTGCGCCGAAGTCGCGCCACCTGCTGGTCGTCGCGGGTGCGGCCGATGAACCGCTGCACGTGCCGAGTCCCGAGCTGACGGATGTAGCGCTCGACCGCACGATCCACGGCTGGCAGGAATGGTCGCGAGACTTCGGTTACGACGGGCCGTGGGCGGCCGACGTGCAGCGCAGCGCGCTCGCACTCAAGCTGCTGATCTACGCGCCGACCGGGTCGATCGCGGCCGCGGCCACGACATCCGTTCCAGAGAACATCGACGGCAATAAGAACTGGGACTACCGATTCGCGTGGATTCGCGACCTCGCGTACACGGTGCACGCCCTCACGAGGTTCGGCCTGCGCGAGGAGACCCAGGCAGCGGTCGCCTGGCTCATGCGCACCATCCGGGCTCATGGCGGCGAATCCGAACTCGACATCTTCTACACGCTGGCTGGCGATCTTCCCGCGGGCACGACCAGGCTGAGCGTGCCGGGATGGCGGGGGATTGGTCCCGTCGTCGAAGGTAATCCGGCCGGCGAGCAGTCGCAGCACGGCATCTTCGGCGACCTCCTCTCGCTGATGCTCAACTACGTGCGTGCGGGCAACGTGCTCGATGTCGCGACGGGCAGGATGCTGGCATCCGTTGCCGACCGTGTCTGCGACATCTGGCAGCAGCCAGACTCGGGCATGTGGGAGCTCCCGGAGCTGCAGCGTTACACCTCCTCGGCGATGGGATGCTGGCAGGCTCTCGACAGCGCGATCGAACTCCATGAACTCGGGCAGATCCCGGGCTCTTCAGAACACTGGCGTATCGAGCGGGACGTGATCGTGCAGTGGGTCGCCGAGAACTGCTGGTCTGAGGCGATGCAGTCGTACGTGGCGTGGCCTGGTGCGGAGTCTCTCGACGCGTCAGTGCTGCTTCATGCGCCGAGTGGCTTCGACCGCGGCGAGCGGATGTCGACCACTATCGACGCGCTGAGGGCACGGCTCGGTCGAGGGCACCTGCTCTACCGGTACACCGGGGTCGATGCCGAGGAGGGCGCCTTCGTCGCGTGCTCCTTCTGGATGGCCGCATCGCTGGCCTGCGTCGGGCGCCGCGATGAAGCGGTCGCCATGATGGATGAGCTGGTCGAGCTCAGCAACGACGTCGGTATCCTCGCCGAGATGATCGAGCCGGGCGATGGCGCGTTTCTGGGGAATCTGCCACAGGGCCTAAGCCACCTGGCTCTCGTGAATGCCGCGATCACCATCAACGAGGTGGCCTGAACTCCGCCGTGGCGGGGCCGACGCTGGTGGGGGAGCTCAGCCGACGTGGATGCCCGGCCTCTTCTTCGGATCCTTCTCCACTT
The DNA here is from genome assembly GCF_014645015.1 of Salinibacterium xinjiangense. GTDB lineage: Bacteria > Actinomycetota > Actinomycetes > Actinomycetales > Microbacteriaceae > Rhodoglobus > Rhodoglobus xinjiangensis. The sequence continues at coordinate 1,364,972 of NZ_BMLC01000001.1, read as the reverse complement.
CGCGCAGGATCTCCCGCACAATCGGTGCCGTGTCTCCCCTGCCAAGAATGAGGTAGCGCAGCAGGTGTCCCAGGGGGTTTCCCTCAGACCACTGGAAGTAGGCGTGAGGTTTGAGCCCGGAACCGTCCCTCAACGCGAGCAAGATAGCGGCGATCGCGTTGGGTATGGCAGGGCTCGCTGCGCGCAGGATTCGATGACCGTCGACGTCGATCCCGCGAACGTACAGGACATCCCCGAACTCGGAAGGATCGACAACTTGGATTTCGAGAAAAAGCACGCTGGCGCGCCCAGGCACGGGGTTGACCCCGCGCTGCTCCCTCTCCTTCGCCCGGTACTCTGCGTGATCGCCGCCATCCATCTTGTTGGCGATGATGTTCAATTCCCCGTCGTGTCGGGCTGACTCTTCGATGAAACGTTGGGCTTCACCGTCGAACTCGATGCGCGTCGCTCTCAACTCTGTGGTGCGGGAGACGCGTGAGATCAGGGAGATGGTGACGATCCCGGCGATGAACAGGGCTGAGATCGCGATGCCATCGGGCTTCTCGCGGATGTTCTCGATGAGTGCGAAGAGCATGACGAGGGTGAGCACGCCGAAACCGATGCTTGCCGCGCGCTGTTTCTTTCGGATCGCCGAGATCGTCACCGCGACCGCTCCGGAGACCATCATCGCGAGAATTCCGGTGGCGTATGCGCCAGCCTGCGCATTGACATCGGCATTGAAGCCGATCGTCAGCACGATACTGATTGCCGTATAGATCAGCACCACGGGACGCACCGCGCGGCTCCATTCCGGCGCCATGCCGTAGGAGGGCAGGTATCGCGGAACGATGTTGATCAGGCCGGCCATGGCGGAGGCGCCAGCAAACCAGAGGATGAGCACGCTGCTGATGTCGTAGACGGTTCCGAAGCCCTCCCCGAGCAACCCGTGCGCGAGGTAGGCGAGCGCGCGACCATTTGCCTCGCCGCCGGCGGCGAACTCCTTCGCCGGGATCAGCAATGTCGTCACCAGGCTCGATGAGAGCAGGTACACGCTCATGATCAGTGCCGCGGAGGTGAGTAACTTACGGGTGTTACTGATGCGCGACTCGAGCCGCTCCTCGGGTGTTGCACCCTTGGCGGCGACCAGTGGCATCATGCTGACGCCGGTCTCGAACCCGGACAGTCCGAGCACCAGAAGGGGGAACGCCAGGAGGGCGGGAAGAATGACGCCGCTCCAGCCGCCACCGCTCGAACCCAGCGCGGCAATCCAGTCATCCACGGCGATCGGGTTCGCTGCTATGTCGATGAATGCGGCCACGATCACGGCCGCGTTGAGCCCAAGGAACACCGCGACCAGCGGGATGGCCACATTGACCGCTTCGGTGAAGCCCTTCAAAAACACACCGCCGAGGATCAGCAGCAGCACGATGGTGATCGGCACGGCCTGTCCGCTGAGGGCATCGGGGACGAAGGGGTTTTCGAGAAGGTGCACCGTGGCATCAGCCGATGACAGGGTGATCGTGATGATCCAGGATGTCGCCACAAAGCCGAGCAGCACGAGTACGAAGAATTTTCCCCGCCAGAATGGCAGCAGTCTCTCGAGCATCGCGACGGATCCCTGCCCGTGGGGACTCTCCTTCGCCACTCGTCGATACATCGGCAACATGCCGAGGAGCGTCAGCGCCACGATCAGCAGCGTGGCGAGAGGCGAGAGCGCACCGGCCGCCAACGCGGCAATGCCCGGAAGGTAGGAGAGGGTCGAGAAGTAGTCGACTCCGGTGAGGGTCATGACCTTCCACCAGGAGTGTGTGCGCGCTGTCGATTCCGCGACCTCGGGACCGTTGGGCTGCACCTTGTCAGTGAGCAGCCATCGCGCGAACCGGTTGGTGGGCGGTGGTGCGACGCCCGCTCCCGCCACACGGGACGGGAACTCGATGACCTTCGGTCTGCTCACGGCGGTTCTCCATTACGTCATGGCCCTGCAAGGGGCCAGACCATCATGCCATTTCTGAATGGGGGGTCCCGATCACGTGTACCTGCGCGATGCCGATCGCGCCGTTGGTGTAGTTGTTACAGCCGGATGACGTGATCCGCGCGGGTCGCCGTCGCCGTGATGACCTCGGCATTGGCCTCGTCGGGCCCGAGCGCCCAGGCCCGGGCCTGTTCCGGCGACTTGCCGAATTTCTCGTGACGTTCGACGAGCCGGCCGATCCGGGTGTCGTGATCGACGTCCACGAAGAACGCCAGGTCGAGGTGGGCCGCGGCTGTCTCCCACAGCAATAGGTAGTTGCCATCCACCACCACAGTTGACAGCTCCTGCGAAATGACGATCGCGCCGGGCACCGGCTCCTCGATTCCGCGGTCGAAGCCGGGGGCCGGGACCGAAAGGCCCGAATTACGAACATCGGCGAGGGTTGCCACGAACCCGTCGACGTCGAAGGTGTCAGGTGCGCCCATACGCTCGCGGCGGCCGAGGCGACGCAGCTCGGCCTGGGGGAGGTGGAAGCCATCCATCGGCAGCAGCGCCACTGCCGGCAGCAGCTCGACCAGAGCCGCGGCGATGGTCGATTTGCCGGCCCCAGGCGGTCCGACGATTCCCACGAGAAGCCGCCGCGCGGCGGGGGTCGAAGCGCGCGCCTCGGTGACGAGGGTGGCGACGGCGGCGAGCGAGCCGAGGATCACAGGATGCCGGCGGCCGCGGCATCCGCTACCGCGAATTCTGCCCAGTCGTGGTACCCGGTTGCACTTGGGTGGAACAGGTCTGTCGCGAAGAACCCATCGGTGTAGGGCGGTGGCGGCGGCGACATGTGCACGGTGTCGAACGTCGCCGCGACGGCGCGGGCCGCGTCTTCGAGGCTGCGCGAATGCAGGTAGAGGTTGAAACGCAGCGGGTTCGGCAGCAGCTCGAACCTGAAGAACGCCGGCAGCGACGACACCAGCACGACGGGGCTCACGGCGGTGAGTGCGTTCAGGATGACGCGCATGTCGCGCGCGAACGCCGAGCGGGTCCGCAACCCCAGCGCGTCGTTGGCCCCGATCGTGAGGAACACGACATCCCACCGCTCGGCGACCGCCGTGTCGAGGTAGTCCGTGATGAGGTCGCGCGAGGTGGCACCGTTGCGACCGGCCGCCGTCCACTGGACGCCCCTGCCGGTGCGCGCACCCAGTTGCCGCGCGAGGTTTCCCGGCAGGGCGTCATCCTGGGTGGTCGCCCCCACGCCGGCCGCCGTCGAGTCGCCGAGCACGAGAAGTCTCAGCGCATCGGGACCGTTGAGGGTTCCCTGCCAGGGCTGCGCGGCATCCGGGAGCCTGATGGTGTCCCGGCGCAGTCGTCGGCCCTGCGCCAGCAGCACGGGGGCGGTCGGAAGCATCGCGACCATGCTCAGCCTGCGGATCGCCCTCATGGTCCAATGCTAGATCGAGAGCAACACCAGATCGAGAGCAGCACCAGATGAACAGTGATGCCGGGTCGGTAGGCTCCTCCCATGGATACCACCGGCCTCGATCACTTTCTCGCCGACCAGGATTTCGCCGGGATGGTGCTCATCCGCGACGGAAACCGTACGGTCTTCGAAGCTGCGACGGGCCTCGCCACCCAGCGCTGGGGCGTTCGGAACGATGTGGACACCCGCTTCGACACAGCCTCGATCACGAAGCTGTTCACGAGCGTGGCTGTGTTGCAACAGGTGGGTAAAGGCAACCTGGATCTCGAGACCTCCATCCACCACTATGTCGACCTCGAGGGCACGGCTATCGGCATCGACGTGACGCTTCTGCACCTTCTGACCCATACGAGCGGCATTGCGGATGACGCAGACGAGGAAGACGGCGAGAACTATGACGACCTGTGGCGAGAGACCCCCAACTATTCGGTGATCGAGACCAGGGATTTCCTGCCGCAGTTCGTCAACAAACCACCCCTGAACGCGCCCGGTGTCGACTGCCGCTACAACAACGCCGGCTACATTCTGGCGGGGCTGGCGCTCGAGAAGGTCACGGGAGTCGCGTTCCGGCAATACGTGTTCGACGAGGTGTTCACGAAGTCGGGCATGCACGATTCGGGCTTCTATGATCGCCGGGATGCCGCGCCCCGGGTTGCCGAAGGCTGGGACCTGGTGGATGGCACGTGGGTGCAGAATATCTACAGCTATCCGTCGATCGGTTCCCCCGATGGCGGCGCCCACGCCACCGCCGCAGACCTCGTGACGTTCCTCCAGGCCCTGCGCAACGGCGAGCTGCTGAACCAGGAGTTCACCGACGAGTTCTTCTCCCCGCAGGTGGAACACGACGAGGCGACGTGGTACGGGTTCGGCCTCGAATTCGACATGCATGAAGACGGCACCGTGCGCTCGTACTACAAAGACGGGATCAATCCCGGAGCCTCGGGAATCGTGCGCCACTACCTGGATGACGGGCTCGACGTTGTCGTGCTCTCGAACTCGGAGGAGGGTGCCTGGGAGGTCATCCAACAGATCGACGAGCGCCTCGACGGCTAGCGCCGACCGGGTGAGCCGCCGCCCCATCGAGGCTGCTGGCACGCTCGACTTTCGCTGCAACCGACGGCTGCAGTGGGACGCATCCAGAACCCGGTCGGGCTTTCTCTCGCCTCGGCCTATCAGGCGGATGCAACGCCGACCCTGATGGCATTCGCCCACGGGTCGTTGAAGCTGACGGCCTGTCCGTCGTTCCTGGTCTGGATGCCGAAGTGAGTCATCCGATCGGCCAGTGCCAACAGGTCGTCTGCCGCAGGAACCTCGATGTCGACCTGCGCGAGCCCCAGCGCGGGCAGGCGGGGGCCGGCTCCCCGGGAGCTCCAGGTGTTCATGGCCATGTGGTGGTGGTAGCCGCCGGCACTGACGAAGAGCGCCTGGTCGCCGAATGCGACGGTCTCGTCGAAGCCGAGTCGGCCGACATAGAACTCGCGCGCGGTCGCGACGTCTCCCACTCTCAGGTGCACGTGCCCGACCGCCGCCCCGCCGATCATGGGCTCTGTGGCTGCCCTCTCGGTGAGGTTCTCCTGCAGGAACGTGTTCGGGTCGAGGTAGAGCGTCGACATCTCGATGCTGCCGTGCACCCAGCTCCATGCCGAGCGCTCCCTGTCCCAGTAGAGCTCGACGCCGTTGCCCTCCGGGTCGGTGAAGTAGAAAGCTTTGCTGACGAGGTGGTCCGAGCTGCCCGTGAACGCAGCCGGGTACTTGTGGGCCACCGAGTTGACCGACGCGGCGAGAGCCTCCTCGGTCTCGAAGAGGATCGCGGTGTGGAACAGTCCCGCGTCGCGGCCGCTGGCATGCTTCAGGGCCGGGGTGTGCTTCAGGATGACGACGGGCGTGGTGCCGCGACCGAGCGTGACGGTGTCACCCGCGGCGTCCATCACCTCGAGTGCGACAGCGTCGCGATAGTAGGCCGTCATGGCGTCGAGATCGCCGACACTCAGGGTGACCGGGCCCATCGCGGTGTCTGCGGCAAGCAGGTGATCGGACATGGTCAGCACAACTCGGTTGTCGCTTCAACTATTCCGCAAGAGAATGCCGCTGGGCATGGCGATGGCCCGCCGTCTGGGGCAGCGAGCCATCGCAGAAGATTCGGCGCGCTTCGCGCATCGGATTGGGTGCTGCCGAAAGACCCGGGCGCGCGGTCACGCGGCAGCGCCTGGGCCTGCTCTCAGAGCACCTTTTCGAAGCAGAGGGAGTGCTGGCTGTCGACGTAGTAGCCGAACTTCGGGATCGGGCGATACCCCTCCCGCTCGTAGAAGCGCACGGCGTCCGGCTGGCGGTGGCCGGTCTCCAGCACGAGCCTGTGCCAGTCGCGCTCGCGGGCAAACTCTTCGAGTCGCCGCAGGATAGCGCTCGCGGCACCGGATCCGCGATGGGCCGGCTCGACGAACATCCGCTTGATCTCGGCGTGCTGGTCGTCGAGCTTCCGCAGGGCGCCGCTGCCGATCGCCTCACCGTCATCGGTGTATGCCACGAAGAACACCGAGATGTCGTCGGCAGTCGGGTGCGGCCCAGGCTCGGAGTCCGGGCTGCCGTAGCGCACATCCAGGTCGAGCCGCTGGCCGGTGCGCATGGCGACGGAATCAGGATGTTCCCACTCGACCTCGCGCACGATCACGCTCCCGTCAGCCTCTCGATCAACTCCCGGTATCGGGCCGCGGTGCGCTCCACGATCTCGGCCGGAAGTTCAGGAGGCGTGCCGGTCTTGTCCCAGTGGGCGGCGAGCCAGTCGCGCACGATCTGCTTGTCGAAGCTCGCCGTCCGGTTGCCCGTCTCATAGAGCGCGGCATCCCAGTAGCGGCTCGAGTCGCTCGTGAGCACCTCGTCGGCGAGAGTGAGCTCGCCCGTCGCGGGGTCTGCCCCGAACTCGAATTTCGTGTCGGCCAGGATGATGCCGCGCTTCTCAGCGATCGCAGACGCCGCCCGGAAGATCGCGAGCGACGTGTCGCGCAGGGCTGCGGCGGCCTCGGCGCCGACCAGCTCGACGGTGCGTTCGAACGTGATGTTCTCGTCGTGCTCGCCCAGTGGGGCTTTCCACGCCGGGGTGTAGATCGGCTCCGGCAGGCGATCGCCATCATTCAGGCCAGCGGGGAGCTGCACTCCACAGACGCTCCCCGACTGCTGGTATTCGAGCCAGCCGCTGCCGGACAGGTAGCCTCGCACAACGCATTCCACGGGGTACATGTCGAGGGTGGTGACGAGCATGGCGCTCGCGGGAAGCTCGGTCGCGGCATCCGGCACCGAATCATGAGGCGCCAGGTGGTTCGGAACATCGAGCTGCGCAAACCACCACAGGCTCAGGCTCGTAAGCAGCGCGCCCTTGCCCGGGATGCCCGGCTCCAGCACGTGGTCGAACGCACTGACACGATCGCTGGCGACCATCAGCACGCGACCCTCGTGTTCGTCCGAGCGATACAGGTCACGTACCTTGCCGGAGTAGAACAGTGTCCAGCCCTCGGGCACTGCGCTCACTGCGCGACCCGCAGGGCGATGTCGGTGCGGTAATGCCCACCCTCGAGCGTGATGGTATCGAGCGCGGCGTATGCGCGCGCCCTGGCCTCGGTGAAGTCGGCTCCGAGCGCCACGACGCTCAGCACGCGACCGCCGGTAGCGACGAACTCCCCGCCGACGAGAGCGGTTGCGGCGTGGGCGATCGTGACCTTCTCGATGTCCGCGAGGCCGCCGATGGGTCGGTTGGTGATCGGATTCTCGGGGTAGCCCTCACTCGCGAGCACCACCGTCACCGCGACATCCGTTGAGAACTCCGGGCGGGGCGTCGAACCGAGCTGGCCGGTCGCGGCCGCCAGCAGCAGTCCGCTCAGCGGAGTGATGAGCCTCGGCAGCACGACCTGGGTCTCGGGATCGCCGAATCGCGCGTTAAATTCGATCACGCGCACGCCGGCATCCGTGACGATCAGGCCGCAGTAAAGCAGGCCGATGAACGGGGTGTTTTCGCTCGCGAGTTGGCGGATGGTGGGCAGCGCGACCGACTCGATGACCTCGTCGACGAACGTGTCGGGCAGCCACGGCAGGGGCGAGTACGCACCCATGCCGCCGGTATTGGGCCCGAGGTCGCCGTCGAGGGCCCGTTTGTAGTCCTGCGCGGGAGACAGCGGGAGCACAGTATGGCCGTCGCTCAGCAGGAAGAGCGAGACCTCCTGGCCAGCGAGAAACTCCTCCACCAGCACGCTGCCGTGGGTGAGCCAGAATGTGGCGTGGGCGACGGCATCGGCACGGCTCTCGGTGACCAGCACGCCCTTCCCGGCGGCCAGCCCATCAGCTTTCACCACGTAGGGCGCGCCGAACTCGTCGATCGCGTCGATCGCCTCCTCGAGGGAGCCGACGCGGGTGGCGCGACCCGTCGGAACCCCGGCGTCATCCATGATCCGTTTGGCGAACGTCTTGCTGCCCTCGAGGGCAGCTGCGGCGCGGCCGGGCCCGAAGACCGGAATCCCGCGCTGGCGCAGCTTGTCTGCGACGCCCGCCACCAGGGGAGCCTCTGGGCCGATGATGACCAGGTCGATGTCGCTGTCGAGGGCGTACTGCGAGACGATGTCGCCCCGGGTCGGATCGAGTGCGACCACGGGCACGACGGCGGCGATGCCGGCATTGCCGGGAGCCGCGGTGATGTGGTGGGCCGGGCTCTCCCTCAGGAGAGATTGGATGATGGCGTGCTCTCGCGCACCGGAGCCGAGAACCAGGATTCGCACGGGTCAACACTACCCAGCGAAGTACCGTAAGAGCATGCCCCCCAAACGCATAGCCGACGATGCCGGTCACAGCGCGGTCATCGCCGCCATGGTCGACCCAGCCCCTCGCGATTCGACGGCTACCGCGGTGCGCTACCTGCTGCAGCTGCTGGCTGACAGCGCGGAAGGCAACACCGTCGAGATCCGGGTGCCGCCATTCGGGGCAGTGCAGGCCATCCAGGGGCCCCGGCATACCCGCGGGACTCCGCCCAATGTCGTCGAGATGGATGCCGCGACCTGGCTCGCCCTCGCCACCGGAGGGCTGGCGTGGGCCGATGCCGTGCGCGCGGGCCGTGTTGCGGCATCCGGCCAGAGAGCTGACCTCAGCGACTACCTGCCGATCGCCTGGCGCGACGGACCCGCTGCGCCCACAGCGGTCTGACCGCCCGTCCCCAACCGTCCCCAACCGGCCCGCGAGGCGCCGGTGGTGTCACCGGGTCCCGAATCGTGCGGCGAGAGTGGCGCCTCGGCAGCAGCGCTCAGGCGGGTGGGGGAGAATGGGGGCGTGAGCGACGCTACCCCCGAGACCCCAGCGCCAGAGGCCGGCACCGAGAAGGTGACGGTGCGCCGCGCACCGAAGATTCCGGCCTTCCTGATCGGGGGCGGCGGGGTCGGTGCGATCGCGACCCTCATCCTCACTTCGATGTTCCCGATCGACCCGCTTGTCGGATTCGGGCCGCTGTTCGCCTACTTCTCATTGTTCGGCGTGACGGCAGGTGTATTGCTCGGTGCGATCCTGGCGCTCATCGTCGACTATCGCTCCAAGAAGCGCGCGAAGACGGGTGAGGCCGAATTCATCACCGAGAAGCGGCCGGAAGAACCAACCGCCTGAGCTGCCCGCTAGCTGAACTGCGTGCGCTCGACCCAGTCCAGGTACTCGGGTGAGACGGTGCCCGTCACATAGTCGCCCGTGAAGCAGCTCATCTCCAGCGCGGCGACATCCGAACCCTCGATGATGGCCGCCTGCATGTCTGCGACCTCCTGGTAGATCAGGTAGTCGCTGCCGAGCTCGCGGTTGATATCGGGGATCTTGCGGCCATGGGCGACCAGCTCCTGGCGGGAGGGCATGTTGATCCCGTACACGTGCGGAAAGCGCACGGGCGGCGCGGCAGAGGTGAACGTGACCTTGTTGGCGCCGGCCTCGCGAGCCATCTGCACGATCTCTTTCGAGGTCGTGCCACGCACGATCGAGTCATCCACGATCAGGATGTTCTTGCCCCTGAACTCGCTGCCCATCGCGTTCAGTTTCTGCTTCACGCTCTTTTTGCGCTCGGCCTGACCCGGCATGATGAAGGTGCGGCCGACGTAGCGGTTCTTGTAGAACCCCTCGCGGTATTCGACGCCGAGCTTCTGTGCGACCTGCATGGCGGCGGGCCTCGACGAGTCGGGGATCGGCATGACGACATCGATATCACCCTCGGGCGTGTATCGGGCGATGGTGTCGGCGAGGCGGTCACCGAGTCGCAGCCTGGCCTCGTAGACCGAGATGCCGTTCATGATCGAGTCGGGGCGTGCGAGGTACACGTACTCGAACGAGCACGGAATCAATCGTGGGTTGGTGGCGCACTGCCGGCTCGCAATCTCGCCATCCGGTGCGATGAAGATGGCCTCGCCCGGGGCGATGTCGCGCACGAACTCGTAACCGGCGCTTTCCAGCACGAGAGACTCGGATGCGACGATCCACTCGTCCCCGGCGAATCCGACCTGGCGGCGCCCCAGCACGAGCGGCCTGATGCCGAACGGATCGCGGAAGGCGAGCAACCCATGGCCGGCGATCAGGGCGATGGCGGCATAGGAGCCTTCGACGCGCTCGTGGACGCGGGAGATGGCGTTGAACACCTGGTCGGGGTCGAGATCACTGCCTGACACCTGGGACTGCAGTTCGTTGGCGAGCACGTTCACGAGCAGTTCGGTGTCGCTCGAGGTGTTGAGATGACGACGGTCGATGTGAAACAGCTGCGCGGTCAGTTCACGGGTGTTGGTGAGGTTGCCGTTGTGGATGAGGGTGATGCCGTACGGCGCATTGACATAGAACGGCTGCGCCTCCTGCTCGTCGGCGGCGTTGCCTTTGGTGGCGTAACGCACGTGTCCGAGGCCCATGTTGCCGGGCAGGTTGCGCATGTCCCGCGTGCGATACGCCTCGCGAACCTGGCCGCGGGCTTTTTGCATGTGCAGGGTGTTGCCCTCTGCCGTGGCGATTCCGGTGGAATCCTGCCCGCGGTGCTGCAGCAGCAGCAGCGCGTCATAGACCTGCTGGTTGACCGGCTGGGATGACACTATTCCGACGATGCCGCACATGAATAAGCGGGTCTCCCGAGCTCGAGGGGGAGTACCCGGCGCGGGTACGTTCAAGTTTCTCACACGTTGATCGACCGCGTCGGCGCCGCCGGTACGCTTGAGCCGTGACTGACGACGCATCCACCAGCTATCGCGACGCCGGAGTCGACACTGAAGCGGGCGACCTCGCGGTCGAGCTGATGAAGTCGGCGGTGGCTGCGACACACGGCCCCGGCGTGTTTGGCGGTTTCGGTGGGTTCGCCGGGCTCTTCGACGTGTCGTTCCTGAAGAGCTTCGAGCGGCCCCTGCTCGCGACCTCCACGGACGGGGTCGGCACCAAGGTCGCCATCGCGCAGGCGCTCGACAAGCACGACACGATCGGCCAGGATCTCGTCGGCATGGTCGTCGACGACATCATCGTGGTTGGCGCCCAGCCTCTCTTCATGACGGATTACATCGCGTGCGGACGGGTGGTCCCGGCCCGCATCGCCGACATCGTCGCCGGCATCGCGCGGGCCTGCTCAGCCACCGGAACGGCGTTGGTCGGGGGCGAGACCGCCGAGCATCCGGGGCTCCTCGGGCCGGATGACTATGACGTGGCCGGTGCGGCGGTCGGAGCCGTCGAGGCCGACGACCTGCTCGGCGCGCATCTGGTTCAGGATGGCGACGTCGTCATCGCGATGGAATCGTCAGGCCTCCACAGCAACGGTTTCTCACTCGTGCGGCACATCCTGGCGTCACGTAACATCGGCTACCTGGATCGGTCCGATGACCTCGGCGGCATCGTCGGCGAAGTGTTGCTCGTGCCGACGCGCCTCTACACGTCGCCGTTGCTGCGGGTGCTGCCGACCGGGGGCGTGCACGCCCTCAGTCACGTCACGGGTGGTGGTATCGCCGCCAACCTCGCGCGGGTGCTTCCCGTCGGTTCATGGGTCGAGGTCGAACGCTCGACCTGGTCGCCGCCGCCGGTGTTCAGGGTGCTCTCCGAGTTCGCCGGTTCCACGCTGGAAAGCGCCGAAGGCACCTGGAATCTCGGCATCGGCATGATCGCGGTTGTCAGTGCCGAGGCGGCAGACGGTGTCATCGCCCAGCTGTCGGCAGACGGCATCCCCTCGTGGGAGATCGGTCGGGTGGGCATGGCCGCGCGCGACCTCAGCGGCTTCACCCAGGGCGCCAAGGGCGTCGACGGGGGCGCAGTTCGCCTGGCCGGCGCTTACGCCAGCTGAGCGGGATCCACAGCTAGGCGCGACCCGCCAACAGTCCAAGAGCCTCGACGGCATTGCGCTCATCGAGCAACTCGGCCACCGATGCGTCGATCCGTGACCGAGAGAATGCGTCGATCGAGAGATCCGGGACCAGCGCCCACTCTCCGCCCGAGGAGGTGACGGGGAACGAGCTTACGAGACCGGCCGGAACGCCATACGAGCCGTCAGAGACGATGCCCGCGGAGGTCCAGTCTCCGTCTGGGGTGCCTCCGATCCAGTCCCGCAGGTGTTCGATGGCGGCATTGGCGGCAGAGGCCGCCGACGACGAACCGCGCGCCTCGATGATCGCGGCCCCGCGCCGGGCGACGGTGGGGATGAACTCGCTCTCGACCCAGTCCTGCTGCACCGAGACGGGATCACCGGCGACGAGCGCATGGCTCAGATCCGGATACTGCGTGGCGGAATGGTTTCCCCAGATCGTCATCCGGGTCAGGGACGAGACCGGTGCCCCGGTGTGACGGGCAAGCTGGGAGAGCGCACGATTGTGGTCGAGTCGGGTCATCGCTGTGAAGCGGCTGGCCGGAACATCCGGAGCATGCGATGCCGCGATCAGGGCGTTGGTGTTAGCCGGATTGCCGACGACGAGCACACGGATGTCTTCTGCGGCCGTGTCATTGATCGCGCGGCCCTGCGGCCCGAAGATGCCACCGTTGGCCGCCAGGAGGTCGCCGCGCTCCATGCCTGCCGTACGGGGGCGGGAGCCGACCAGCAGCGCGATGCTGGCTCCGTCGAAGGCACTGGTCGCGTCATCCGAGATATCGATGGATGCCAGCTGCGGGAACGCGCAGTCGTCGAGTTCCATGGCGATCCCTTCCGCAGCCCGCATCGCCTGTGGCACTTCGAGCAGGCGAAGCTGGATCGGTTCGTCGGGGCCGAGCATCGCGCCGGATGCGATGCGGAACAGGAGGGCGTAGCCGATCTGGCCGGCTGCGCCGGTTACGGTGATTCTCACACTGCGACAGTACGCCGCCCGGCCATCGCTGGCATCAGGATCGGCGAAGTTTGCGTGGCCGGCTAGGCGCTCTTCGGCTCGTCTTCGTCTTCGTCGTCTTCGTCGGTGGCGTAGTGGTCGACGTAGAGGTCATCTTCGTCACCGTCGTCGGCCGGAGCTGCGCCGGCAAACTCGGGCCACTTACCGAGGTCTTCCTCGAGCTTGGGATCGATTGCTGCGCCCGGCGTGCCGAGCTCTTTCGCGAGGGCACCGTAATTGGTGTCCGGGCTGAAGTACTTGAGGTCGCGTGCAACCTTCGTGTGCTTCGCCTTTTGACGGCCGCGTCCCATGCGAGACCCCCTCAGATGTCTGTCCCGGTGCGCCGGGATGCGCAGTACGGCGCAGGCCGACGAACGAGCGAACAGGGATGGATGAAAACCAACCATGAGTTTAGCATGCGGCCCCCGACGGATTGCCGCCGGGATCACCGATGTTCGCCGCGGCGGGTAACGTTGGCGCGTGACCTCAGCTGCGACCGACACCTCTGTCGTCGTCATCGGTGCGGGCCAGGCCGGACTGTCGGTCGCGTACTACCTCAAGCGACTCGGGCTCGACCCGGGGAACGACTTCGTCCTGCTCGATCGCGGGCCGGGAACCGGTGGCGCCTGGCAGTTTCGCTGGGAGGCTCTGCGCATCGGTTCCGCCCACAAGATCAACGATCTGCCAGGGATGGACGAGCTGGACCTCAGCTTCGAGACAGCCGATCGCCAGGCTCCCGCGAAAGAGGTCGTAGCCGACTACTACCAGCGGTACGAAGACCACCACGGGTTCCAGGTCGTCAGGCCGGCGGATGTCACGGCCGTCGAGAATCATGACGCAGATCTGATCGTCACCCTCGCCGACGGTGACCACGTGCAGCAGGTCACGACCGAGACCGTGGTCAACGCCACGGGCACCTGGGGAGCCCCGTTCATTCCGTGGTACCCGGGCCTGCGCTCGTTCCAGGGCAGGCACGTGCACACGAACGATTACGTCTCTGCCCGGCAGTTCGAGGGCGAGAACGTCGTCGTGGTCGGTGGTGGAACCTCTGCGATCGGATTCCTGCTCGAACTCGAAAACGTCGCTGCACACACGACCTGGGTGAGTCGCCGTCCCATCGACTTCCTTGACGACGGTGGTCTCAACCTGGAGGCACGCGTCGAAGCGGTGCGGTTGCAGGATGAAGCGGCGCGCGCCGGGCGGGCGCTTCCGAGCATCGTCAGCGGCACGGGCGTGCCACGCACCCGTCGCATCCAGTCCGGTATCGATCGTGGGCTGCTCACGCCGCGGCCGATGTTCAGCGCTATCGAACCGACCTGCGTGCGCTGGGCCGACGGATCCTTCCAGGAGGCCGACGCCATCATCTGGTCGACGGGTTTCCGGCCGGAACTGCGGCACCTGGCATCCCTGAAGCTGCGTGAGAAGGGGGGCGGGATGTCGGTCGCGGCCGGTGTCGCGCTAGGCGACTCCCGCGTGTTCTTCGCCGGCTACGGTCCGCAGGCGAGCACGATCGGCGCGAACCGTGCCGGCCGCATGATCGCTCGCCAGGTCATCGCGACCCTCAGTAAACTGCAGGCGCTGCGCTCGTAGCGACCTCGACAGCGCAGGCTCGCGCACGGGTGCCTAGAGCAGCAGCGTGCTGGAGGCTACCAGGCCGATCCCCCTGATGATGGCGAGCGCGATATTGATCGAGATGACGATCAGGAACGCGATCTCTGGTCCTCGCGAGCGAACTCCATCCCGACTGAGCCTCCGCCCTCGTACCGCGAAATAGACCAGGGGTGGGGCCAGCAGCATGAACAGGATGCTCGTGGTGTGGTAACCACGCTGCCGCAGGGCGCGGATGTCGAGGCCGGCGAAGACCCAGACGGGGATCAGGCCGATGACGAGCCCGATGAAGAGAGGCACCCCGGGAGAGCTTCCTGCGCCCGCGGTGGCCGTTCCGATGACGAGCAGCAACCCCTGGGCAACGCCGACGGCGATCCCGGTGATGAGCGGCGCGAAGGCGAGCAGCCAGATCCAGATGGTATTGGGTGACTGGACGGTGGTCGGCCAGGCCGTCGTACTGGCTGCCGGGGCCCACGGCACGGACGGAATCGACTTCGGGAACGGTGAGTAGGAAGTCCCGCCGCCGGGCAGCGTGTCGAATGAGGGCAGGGTCAGTTTTGACGGCTCAGTGGAAAAAGCGGGTTCGATTGCTGCTACCGGGGCCGTTTCTTCTGCAGCGACCATCACGGGCGTTACGTGTTCCGTCCACGAAAAGCCGTCCCACCATCGCTGGGTTGTCGCGTCCAATCGGTTCGGATACCACCCTGCTGGTGCTGTAGTTGTCGTCGACACTGTTCCCCCGGCCCTGTCGTGTGGCAACAGTCTAGGAACTGGAGGATGCCTCAGGCCTGCCCCACTTCGGGGACTATCGCGTTGCCGGTCAGCCGACCACGAACGGCAGGTTCCCCGCGGTCACCTCTCCGGCTCCGTTAGTTGCAACGCCGCCGGAGACGCCGTCGAAGACCAGGCCATTCATCGTCACTCCGCCGACCACACCCGTGGGAGCGATCCCGAGCGTTCCCGCAGGCGCATCCGGAACCAGGCCCAGCACGCTCGACAGCACCGAGACCGCCGCCGCCGCCGACCACGCCTGGGGCCGGCACGCTGCGGCGTACGGCACGGGTCGTGCGAACTCGGTCGCGGGGTCGCCGGAGTGCAGCTCGGGCATCCTGTAGTCGAATCCGGATGCCGCGGCGAGCAGTCCACGGGTCAACTCATCGGCCTCGCTCCTGAAGCCCTCCCGTGCCAGTCCGGCGATCGCGATCGCGGTGTCGTGCGTCCAGACGGAGCCGCCGTGGTAGCTCAGGGGCCAGTATCCAGCGGAATCGGTGGACATCGTGCGCAGGCCGTATCCGGAGCTCAACGTGGGTGCGACGAGTCGCGCGGCCACGAGTGCGGCCTGGTGCTCGTCGAGTATCCCGGTCCCGAGCACGTGCCCGATATTGCTCGTGACCGTGTCGACGGGGTTCTTGGCGGCGTCGAGCGCAATGGCGAGATGGGCTCCGGTCGCATCATGGATCCAGAACTTGTCATGGAATGCTGTGCGCAGTCGCGACGCCCACCCGCGCCACGGTGAACCGTCTGCACCGAAGGCGTCGAGCAGGTCTGCGCCGTGCATCGCTGCTTCGTAGGCGTACGCCTGCACCTCGACGAGAGCGATCGGCCCCGTTGCGAGCGTGCCATCACGCCACTGCACGGAGTCGCCAGAGTCTTTCCAGCCCTGGTTCGAGAGTCCGCGACCGGACTTGTCGGCGTATTCGAGCAGGCCGTCACCGTCGGAGTCACCGAAGTCGCGCATCCATTCGAGCGCTCGCTCGAGATGCGGTAGCAGCGCGCGGACCTCGTCGACGGGCATCCCCCACTTCCAGGCGTCGTGCAGCAGGCAGACCCACAGCGCGGTCGAGTCGACAGTGCCGTAGTACAGCGGTGGAAGGTGCAGCCCTTCCGCGGGCATCTCGAGGGAGACGCGCCTCAGCTCGTGCATGATCTTGCCTGGCTCCTCGGCGGTGTCAGCCACGGGCGCCGTGCCCTGCAGGCTCGCGAGCACGCGGAGTGTGTCTGCGGCGATGCGCGTGCCCAGGGGCAGCATGAACCGCGCGGCCCAGATCGAATCGCGTCCGAACAGCGTGAAGAACCAGGGGGCTCCTGCTGCGAGGAACTGCTGGTCAGGATTCGCGGTGGCAGAGAGCCGAAGGGCATCGAGGTCGCTGAGCGCTCGCGCGACCCACCGGCTCAGCCGGTCGTCGTCGGCGTGCAGCTCGGGTACGACCCAGGGCACCGGTCCCAATGCGCCGTTCACGACGGCGAGCTGATCGGTGGCGTTATACGACCATGAGACGCTGGCACTGCCGCGTGCGGGAACCGTCACGATCCATGAAACGGAGTCGGCGGTGATGGATGCGCCGCGAGCCTCGAGCTGCACCGAGACGTCTTCTCCGTTCCAGAGGGCGGTGTGGGAAGTCCCGCCTCCTATCGAGACCGGGGGAGCCGTCGACTGACCGGCCCCGGACTTGATGAAGTCCATCCCCGTCGCATCCGCGACGAAGTCGACTCGGACCTCGGTGACGAGTTCATGATCGAGCCTCGAGGTGATCTCGAGGCGCTCCTCGATGCCGGTGGTGGTGGCGGTACGAACGTGCTCGGCCCGCACTCCTGGGTCTGCTGTCGTGTCGTCGAGCTGGCGGGCAAGCGAGACGAAGGCGGAGGAATCCGCGCCCCTGGACACGCTCGCCAGGTGCTCGAGCGGCGCTCCCGCGACCAGGATGGCCTGCGCCGAAAGTATGCGCACGTCGGAGAAATAGATGCCGTGGATCGGCTGGCCGCCGATCGAGCCGTCGGCTGCCGACCAGGCCTGCGTGGGCGCTCGCAGCACGACCGTCTCGTCGTGCAGCAATGGCTGCAGTGGCGGCTGTGCTGCTGCTTCCATCGGCGGCTGGAGAACGGTGTTTTCGGTGTTCTGCGGGGCATCCATGAGTATTCTCACGACTCCTCATTGATTCGGTCGATGGGCGACGGGTTGACATTTGCGTCTACCGAGGTAACGTAACACTTGTAATTTGAACGATCAAACTTTCGTGTTTAGATCGTTCAAGAATCGCAGGAAACAGGCCAAAGGAGGCCGGGGTGACACAGCTGCCGACTGTTGATGATGTCGCTCGTGTAGCGAACGTCTCCCGCCAGACCGTCTCGAATGTGCTGAATTCTCCTGGGATCGTCAAGCCGACGACTCGAGGTCGTGTCGAGGCCGCGATCGCCGAGCTCGGCTATCGCCCCCACGCCTCAGCGCGCCGGCTTCGCACTCGCCAGTCGTCGACCATCGGGGTGCGCCTCGACCCTGTGACGAACGGCATCTCGGGTTCGGTGCTCGACCGTTACCTCCATGCCCTGACGGAACAGGCCGCCGAGCGCGGCATGCGCATCATGCTGTTCACGGCGAACGACCTCGTCGATGAGATCGACCAATATCGCACCCTGCGCGATGGAGCTGATGTCGACGCCTTCGTCGTGACCGCGACCCGGCACGCAGACCCTCGCATCGACTGGCTCACCGCCGAGCGGGTGCCGTTCGTCAGCTTCGGCCGTCCCTGGGGTGCCGACATGGATGCCGCGAATCACCTGTGGGTGGATGTCGACGGTTTCGCAGGCCACTACGAGGCAACCCGGCACCTGATCGGTCGGGGCCACACACGCATCGGATACATCGGCTGGCCCGCCGGATCTGGAACCGGCGACGAGCGCAGGCGTGGCTGGGCCGTCGCCATGAACGAGGCATTCGGACTGGATGAGGCGGAGCTTGAGTTGCTCACCACCAGGACAGAGGAGGGCGTTCCTGAGGCGCGCCGCCTCATCGAGACGATGTTCGCTGCCGAACACGACCTCGAGGCGCTGGTGTGCGTCAGCGACTCTGTCGCGCTCGGGGCCATGATGGCCGTCAACGAGGCCGGCCGCAGATCCTTTCCCGTCATCGGGTTCGACAACACCCCGGTCGCCCAGGCGGTCGGCCTGTCGAGCGTGGAACAAAGGCTCGACCAGGTCGCAGCAGCAACGCTCGAGCTGCTCATGGGCGCGACGGGCCGACGCGTGCTTCCCCCCGGGGAAAAACGGCCTGGCGACGAGGAAGGCGCAGCAGACATGCGCCATCGCCTCGTCACCCCGAAACTTGTCGTTCGCCGGTCGAGTCACCTGGCGCCCGTCGAGGAGACCGAGAGCGCCGACGCCGGGATTGCCCCGGCCGGCCGTCACCATCGAGAGGAAATGCAATGAAGTACAGGAAATGGAGCGCTGTGCTGCTCGCGGCTGGCGTAGTGGCCAGCCTCGGAGCGTGCGCGAGCGGAGGCGGCGACTCGGCTGACGGGCCGCAGAAGCTGACCATGCTGATCGGATCGAGCGGTGACGCCGAGACCTCGGCTGTCGAGAGCGCCACCACAGCGTGGGCCGCAGACAACAACGCCACCGTCGAGGTGATCGCGGCGAGCGACCTCACGCAGCAACTCAGCCAGGGTTTCGCGGGCGATGACGCTCCCGACGTGTTCTACATGGGATGGGACCAGTTCTCGACCTACGCAAGCAACGGCTACCTCGAGCCGTACGCGGCCGACCTCGCCAACGCCGGGGAGTTCTACCCGTCCCTCGTCGATACCTTCACCTACGACGACACCTTCACGTGTGCGCCGAAAGACTTCTCGACCCTCGGCCTGATCATCAACACCGACCTGTGGGCGGCCGCTGGACTGACCGATGCTGACGTGCCGACCGATTGGGACGGTCTCGAGGCGGTCGCCACGAAGCTGACCACGCCGACCACCGTCGGGCTGTCGTTCGGGCTCGAATATGCCCGCGCCGGTGTCTTCATGAACCAGGCCGGCGGCCAGCTCGTCGACGGTGACACGGTTGTCGCCGACAGCGACGAGAACGTCGCCGGGCTCGAATACCTGCAAAAGCTGCACGATGCCGGCGTGCTGAAGTGGCCGTCCGAGATCTCCGCGGGCTGGGCTGGCGAAGCACTCGGTGCAGGAAAAGCGGCGATGGTGATCGAGGGCCCGTGGATCAAGGGCATCCAGGGCGACTTCCCCGACACGAACTACGCGGCGTTCGAGCTTCCGGCAGGTCCGGCTGGCCCGTCGACGTTCACGTTCACCAACTGCTGGGGAATCCCCGCCAACTCCGACACGAAGGATGCCGCGGTATCGCTGGTCGAGTTCCTCACCTCGGATGCGCAGCAGCTCGCTGCAGCTGACGCGTTCGGCGTCATCCCGTCGACCGAGTCCGGCGCCGCGGAGTACGCGACGAAATACCCGGAGAACGCCTCGTTCGTCGCCGGCGCCGACTATGCCGTGAGCCCGGTGAACTTCGCCGGGTCCGCGACCGTGATCAGCGACTTCAATGCACAGCTCGAAAGCCTCATCGGAGGGGATGCGAAGCAGATCCTCGGCACCCTGCAGACCAACCTGCAGGCTGCGCTCGACGAAGCCAACGGCAACTAGCGAGCCGACGAATAGCGATACCAGTGAGCCAGGCCCGCTGGAGCGAGAGCTCCGGTGGGCCCGACCATCCTGATTATCCGGTCCAACCTGACCAGGGAGAGCGCCATGGCACAGAGTCTTCGGGGCACAACTTTTCGAGGCAGGGGCATCCGTGGCGCTGAGGCCCGCTACGGCTGGGCCTTCGTGGCACCCGCCATTCTCATCATCGGCGTCTTTCTCGTCATACCGATTTTCCTCGCGCTGTTCGTGAGCTTCAGCAACTGGAACGGACTCGGTTCACCGCTGAACAACTCCGCGCTGGTCGGAGTGGATAACTATGCCAAGGTGCTCGTCGAACCAGGGCTCGCCCAGCGCGACTTCGGCCTCTCAATTCGCAACAACCTCTACTACGTGATCATCGTTGTTCCGCTGCAGACCGCGCTCGCCCTGTTCCTCGCGGTGCAGGTGAACCGGCGCATCCTGCGCGGCCGTGGCTTCTTCCGTACCGCGTTCTACTTCCCCTCGGTGACCAGCTCGGTGGCAATCGTGACCATCTTCATTTTCCTGTTCACCGCCTCTGGCGCGGTCAACGCCATCCTTGGCTTCTTCGGCGCAGACGGCCCCAACTGGTTCGCTGACCCCAGCGGCATCATCCACAACCTGTTGGCCGGCGTCGGAGTCACGAGTGCTCCGGATGCCCTGCTCGCGGCGGGCCCGCTCGGGCTCGACTGGTGGTCGTGGCTCAGCGGACCCTCGGTGGCGATGTGCGTGCTCATCATCCTCGCGATCTTCACCACCTCCGGCACGTTCATGCTGCTCTTCCTCGCGGCCCTCCAGAATGTGAGCGGAGATATCGACGAAGCAGCGATGGTGGATGGTGCCGGGCCGTTCCGCAAGTTCTTCTCGGTGACACTGCCCATGCTGAAGCCGACACTCTTCACCGTGCTCACCCTCGGCCTCATCGGCACCTGGCAGGTCTTCGACCAGATCTATCTCACCGGCAAAGGCGCCCCGGGCAAGACCCTCCTGACCCCCGCCTATCTCGCATACGACACGTCCTTCAAGGGACTCAACTGGGGCGAGGGTGCCGCGATCTCGTTCATCCTGTTCATCATCATCGTGTCGTTCACGCTGTTGCAGCGCTACGTGCTGCGCGACCGTGACCTCGGCCGATCCGGCGAGCGTCGGGCCGCGAAGCGAGAGAAGCAGTTCAGAAACGAAGCAGCCGTAGGGGCGGCCCAGATCGCCCGGAAACAAGAAGACTCCATTTCGCAGGGAGAACGACGATGACCACCACAGAGCAGGCGATCCGAGTGGCGACACCGCCGGCCACACTCACCCCGCCCAACCGGAAGCATCAGCTCTCTGCGCGGGTCCGAACCACCGCAGTGCTGAGCTACCTCGTGCTCATCCTGCTGGCGCTCATCTACATCTACCCGTTCCTCATCTCGATCGCGGGAAGCTTCAAGACCGACAGTGACGCGACCCAGGATCCGCTATCGCTGATCCCGGCGACGTGGACCTCTGCAGCCTATGAGCGGCTCTTCACGAGCGTTCCGCTGCTGCAGTGGACGGCGAACTCCGCATTCATCACTGTGATCGTCACGATCGGCAGGGTGTTCTTCGACTCGCTCGCAGGCTACGCGCTGTCGAGGCTGCGGTTCCGCGGCCGCACCATCATCTTCGCGGGCGTCGTGGCAGTCATGGCCGTCCCCGGCGTGGTGCTCCTCATCCCGCGCTTCCTGATGCTGAAAGAGCTCGGGCTCTACGACAGCTTCGGAGGGATGATCCTGCCGCTGGTCATCGACGCGGCCGGCATATTCATCATGAAGCAGTTCTTCGAATCGATTCCGGTCAGTGTGGAGGAAGCGGCCAGGATCGACGGGGCCGGGGTCTTCCGCACCTTCTGGACAGTCGTGCTGCCGATGGCGCGACCCGCGATCATCACGCTGTTCATCCTGAGCTTCCAGGGTTCGTGGAATGAGTTCTCGCACTTTGTCATCTCCCGCCAGGACCCCGCCCTGAACACGCTGACGACGGGTGTGGCATCCCTCACCTCGGGCGAACTCGGCACAGGAAACCAGTATCCGCTGCAACTGGCGGCGGCCGTACTCATGTCGATCCCGGTGGTCGTGATCTTCTTCATCTTCCAGAAGCGGCTCATGAACACGACGGACGGCGGCGAGAAGGGCTGACGGCGGCCAGGGCGCCGACTCTCTGCCTCCCGCCGCCGCCGAAATGAACGCCCTCGCTGCCGAAACGAACACCCTGGCCGCCCAAATGAAGGAGAATTCCCGGATGAGGGCTGCCTCGCCGGTCATCCGCGCGGGTGGCGGCCGGATCTCCTTCATTCGGCGGTGGCACCGAGCCACGGATACCGGAGGAGAGTGCAGCCGGCCGACGCGCAGGATCAGCTCGCGAGCAGGTACCCGAGCGCTGCGGCGCCGCTGCCGAGCACGAGATTCGCGGTCACACTCGCCGCGGCGATGCGCCACCTGCCGTCCTGTACGAGCTGGATGGTCTCGACGCTCCAGGTGCTGAAGGTGGTGAGCCCGCCGCAGAGCCCCGAGACCAGAATGAGCCGGATGTCGCTACTCACGCCCCCGCTGGTGGCGAGCCCCACGACGACTCCGCCGATGGCCGAGCCGACCACGTTCACGACGAGCACAGCCCACGGAAATCCGTCGTGTCCCGCGACAGCACGGGAGACGAGGTAGCGGATCATCGCGCCGACGGCTCCGGCCGCCACGGTGATGAGTGCGACGGTCATGGGTACGACGATCATGAGTGCAGCTCGCGGACGTTGTCAGGCAGGGATCCGTTCACTCGTCGACCTCGTCCCGGGGAGCCCGGGGAGCCACGGGAGCAAGGGGAGCCACGGCGGCCCGCCCGCGCCCGCGCCCGAGCGCGAGGCCTGCGGCAGCAGCACCGAAGCCGAGCAGCAGGGTCGCTGCGAGGTAGCCGATCGCGGTCATCCATCGGTCGGATGACGCCAGGGTGACGAGTGGGATCACGAACGCCGAGAAGGTCGTGAACGATCCGAGGAGGCCAGGGCCGAGTCCGGCCAGCAACCAGGACGGTGCGGAGCTCCGGAGCCGCGCCACGAGCAGCCCCAGCGCGAACGCTCCCACCACGTTGACGACGAGGGTCGACACGGGAAACGTGTCGTCGCCGTGGGGGATGAGGGCATCGAGCATGAGTCGCAGGGTGGTACCGACCGCGCCGCCCGCGATAACGGCGGCGAGGTCACGTGTCATTCCGGCTCTTTCGGCGATTTCGGTGGTTTCTTCACGGCCGTGGCGGTCTTGCTCGTGGGCTTGGCGGTAGCCTTCGAAAGCCCACCCTTGGCTGCGGGGGACTTCGGCCGCACCACCGCTGCTGCGGGGGGCATCGGCTTGCGGGCGACAGGTCGGCGCAGTTCGCCTCGGCGATCCTGGCCGGGCAGCGGCCGCGATCGCCGACCGTAGATGAGCGTCGACGAGTCCAGCAGCCACGGAACCAGGGCGATGACCACGCCATGGGTCAGTGCGAGCTTGTGGCGGATGCGCCTCGCCGTGTGGTTGTGCAGGAGGTTCTCCCACCAGTGACCCACGATGTAGTGCGGTGTGTAGACGGTGATCACCTCTGAGCCGTGCTGCTCGCGGCGGAACCGGATGTACTTGGCCAGCGGCGCGCTGATGTCGCGATACGGCGATTCGAGGATGTTGAGGGGCACCGTGATGTTCTGCGCGATCCAGTCTTTCTCGAGCTGGTCCGTGGCAGCATCGTCGATCGAGACGTGCACGGCCTCGATCGACTTGTGGCGGGCGGCGATCGCATAGTCGAGGGCTTTCAGCACGGGCTTCTGCATGCGGCCGACAAGCACGATCGCGTGGTCGCCGTCCGAGCCGAACATGGTCGTCGGGTCTGCGGCGATCTCTTTGTCGACGTCGCGGTAGTAGCGGTTCACGCCGAGCATCAGCAGGAACAGGATGGGCATGATCACGTAGACGAGCCACGCACCGTGGGTGAACTTGGTGACCGTCACGACGATCAGCACGATCGCGGTCATGGTCGCACCGAGAGCGTTGATGGCGAGGCTGCGCCACACTGCGGCGCGATCCGGGCAGCCGTCGCGAAGCACCCTGAGCCAGTGTCGCACCATGCCGATCTGGCCGAGCGTGAACGAGAGGAAAACCCCGATGATGTACAGCTGGATGAGTGCGGTCACCTCGGCCTGGTAGATCACCAGGATGATGGCCGCGACGACCGCGAGGATGAGCACACCGTTTGAGAAGATCAGTCGGTCGCCGCGGGTGGAGAGCGACTTGGGTGCGTAGCGGTCAGTGGCGAGCACCGAACCGAGTAGCGGGAATCCGTTGAACGCGGTGTTGGCCGCGAGCAGCAGCACAGCGGCGGTGGCGCCCTGGATGATGAAGAACAGGATGCTGTTGTTGCCGAAGGTGGATGCCGCCAGCTGCGCGACCAGGCTGCGCTGCGGGACGTCTTCGCAACTCGCGTAGCCGATGAGGCTGCAGGCGTCTTCGGCGTAGTGAACGCCGGCGATGAGGGCGAGTGTGATCAGTCCGACGAAGAGGGTGATGGCGATCGCACCCATCGCGACGAGGGTCTTCTGGGCGTTTTGCACGTGCGGCTTGCGGAACGCGGGAACGCCGTTGGAGATGGCCTCGACGCCGGTGAGGGCGGCGCATCCGCTGGCGAACGAGCGCAGCAGCAGCAGGATCATGCCCGCCTGGGCCAGGTTCTCGGCCTGCACGACGTAGCCGGCGCTCTCGGCGACGGGAGGGTCGCCGGCGATGGTGCGGGCGATGCCGACCACAACCATGAGGGCGATGCTGCCGATAAAGAGGTAGGTCGGTATGGCGAACGCTTTGCTCGATTCGCGAACTCCGCGCAGGTTGACGGCGGCCAGCAGGATGATGAATCCGACCGCGATCTCGATGCGGAAGGGGTTCAATGCCGGGATGGCCGAGATGATGTTGTCGACACCGGATGCCACAGACACCGCGACCGTCAGCACGTAGTCGACCAGCAGGGCAGACGCCACCACCAGCCCGGCCTTTTCGCCGAGGTTCTTCGACGCGACCTCGTAGTCGCCGCCCCCGCTCGGATATGCCTTGATCAGCTGGCGGTATGAGAGCACGACGACGATCAGCAGGATGACGACGGCCATCGCTACCCATGGCGCGAAGGAGAGGAACGCGAGCCCGCCGATCAGCAGGATCATCAGGAGTTCCTGGGGAGCGTATGCCACAGATGAGAGCGGGTCGCTGGCGAAGATGGGCAGCGCGAGGTGCTTCGGAAGCAGCTGGCCCTCGAGTTTTTCGGAGGCAAGAGGCTCCCCGATGATCCACCTCTTGGGCGACCGCGCTTCGTTTGTCACGAGGGTCGACCCTACTCCTCGCGGAGGCGCTGTCAACAATTACCGCGCGCCCAGTATTCCCAGTCCGGATCGGAGAGCACCGGCGGGCTGGTGATTTTGCTA
This sequence comes from Salinibacterium xinjiangense, assembly GCF_014645015.1. Taxonomy (GTDB): domain Bacteria; phylum Actinomycetota; class Actinomycetes; order Actinomycetales; family Microbacteriaceae; genus Rhodoglobus; species Rhodoglobus xinjiangensis. The sequence continues at coordinate 1,339,744 of NZ_BMLC01000001.1, read as the reverse complement.
CTGGACGCCGTCACCCCGTCGTGTGGCGCTGACGCTCTTTCCGAGATGCCCAGCCGACCATTCCTTTGGTTGCTGCTCGTCCGGGGCCGGCCCGTCGACGCGACCAATCGCTTCCGAAACCTGCGCTTCCGGAATTCGCAGCAGTGGCAGCGTGACGCCCACCATCGGGCCGATGAGCAATGCGAACGCGAGGGTCCCCAGCCCGACCGTGCCGCCGAGCAGCCAGCCGATGGCGAGCACCGTCACCTCGATGGAGGTGCGTACGGCCCAAATCGGCAGGCCGGTTCGACGATGGATGCCCATCATCAGCCCATCGCGTGGGCCGGGGCCGAACCTGGCCCCGATGTACAGCCCCGTGGCCACAGCCAGCAGCGCCAGGCCGCTCGCGAGCAGCAGGATCTGCGCCCAGAGCCCATCGGGCTCCGGCAGTATCCACAGGCCGACCTCGATGGACGGACCGATCAGCAGCACGTTCATGACGGTACCGACCCCTGGCCGCTGGCGGAGGGGGATCCACAGCAGCAGGACCAGAACCCCGATGATGTTGGTGACGATGGCGAAGTTGAGACCGGTTTTCAGCACGACTCCCTGGCTCAGCACGTCCCAGGGTGAGGCGCCAAGCCCGCCGCGAAGCATCATCGCGATCGCGAATCCGTAGAGGAATAATCCGGTGAGCAGTTGCGCGATACGCCGAGTCATGAGCACGAAAGCAATCCAATTGCAGGATTGGACTGTAATCAAGATGCCAATTCCGTATAGTGGCATCATGAATTTGGTTTCCTCACGCGTTTTGGCCTCGATGCTGACCGGGTGGCGCGACGGCGGAGTCGCTTACACCTCGCTTGCGGGCCGCATCCGGCTGCTCGCCCTCGACGGGAGGGTCGCTGCCGGTACCCGACTGCCGGCGGAACGCGAACTCGCGGCCCAGCTTGCGGTCAGCCGCACGACGGTCACCGCGGCGTACGCGGAGTTGCGGGAGGCCGGATACCTGCTCAGTACCCGGGGATCGGGCAGCGTGGTGCAGCTTCCCTTCAAGGTGCCCGTGCAGACCGAGTTCCAGCCGGGGTTTCTCGACTTCAGCAAAGCGACCCTGCCCGCTATCCCGGGGATCGTGGCGGCCGCGCAGCAATCGGTGGAGCAACTACCCACCTACCTCGGCGACTCCGGATTCGACCCCGTGGGCATCCCCGCGCTGAGAGAGGCGCTCGCGGAGCGCTACACGGCCAGGGGCCTGCCCACGGAATCCGACCAGATCATGGTGACCATCGGCGCCCAGCACGCGATCGCCCTGATCGCCCGCACCGTCATGGCGAGGGGTGACCGGGCCCTGATCGAGAATCCAACGTATCCGCACGCGCTCGACTCCCTGAAAGCGGCGGGAGCGCGACTCGTGCCCGTCAGCGTCACCTCGGATGGCGGCTGGGATGAGCTCGCGATCGAACAGGCCATCCAGCGCACCAGCCCGTCGCTCGGCTACCTCATGCCAGACAACCACAACCCCACCGGCGTCACCATGCCTGTGGAACTGAAGCAGAAAGTGCTGTCCCTTGCCGCGAGGCACGGCACCACGATCATCGCCGACGAGACGATGGGCGAGCTGGGACTGGGCAACGACGGCCGGGTGCTGCCATTCGCGGCGCACGGCAGTGCCATCCTCGTCGGCTCGGTCGGTAAGACCGTGTGGGGCGGCGTGCGGGTGGGCTGGATCCGGGCCGATCGCACGGTCATCCAGCGACTGGTGCGAGCGCGATCGGCCGGCGACCTCGGCACTCCGCTGCTCGAGCAGCTGATCGTATTGAACCTCCTGCGCGACTTCGACTCGATTCTCGACTCCCGCAGGGCCTACCTGCGCGAGGGTCGCGCCAGGCTTGAGCGACTGCTGCATGAACGCCTGCCGGAGTGGACAGTTCCGCACGCCGGGGGTGGCCTCACCACGTGGGTGAATCTCGGCCATGCCGTCAGCTCGCAGCTCGCACTCGCGGCGCGCAACGAGGGGCTGGTCATCGCGGCCGGTCCGCGCTTCGGCGTCGACGGCGCTTTCGAGCGGTTCCTGCGCATCCCATTCTCGTATTCCGCCGACGAGACCGAGCGGGGCGTGGATGCCCTCGTGCGAGCCTGGGCGACCGTGGGCCGCCATCCATTCGCCCAGCCCGCACCCGACTTCGCATCGAGTGTCGTGTGAGGCACGTCGTGTGATGGGCAGGGCCGCACGGTGTAATCCGCACGGAGCATGTGGTTCACAGCATCCGCAGGGATAATTCGACGCAGGCACACGAGCGAGCTGATTCTCGCTAAGCAGTACGACCTCCGAGCAGCAGAGAGTAATCACGTGCACCTTTTTTCCGTCTTCAGCCTGCGCAATCGCGCTCTCATCGCGCTTGTCACGATCGTCATCGGCGTGTTCGGTGGCCTCTCGCTGACCTCGCTGAAGCAGGAGCTGATCCCCAGCCTCTCGCTGCCTCAGATCTTCATCATCACGAACTATCCCGGCGCTTCGCCTGCCGTTGTCGACAGCGATGTCTCGACCCCGATCGAAGCGGCCATCCAGGGCGTCGCCGGGCTCGAGTCGAGCACCTCGACCTCGAGTGCGAACCTGTCGAGCGTGACAGCCGGGTTCGCCTACGGCACCGACATCGCCACCGCAGAGCAGAAGGTTCAGCTCGCGATCAACCGCCTCGCCAGCCTGCCGGATGCCGCAACCACCCAGGTGCTGACGTTCAGCTTCTCCGACCTCCCGGTGATCCAGATCGCCGTATCCAGTGACATGAACGCCGACGGCCTCTCGGCGAAACTCGAGAGCTCGACGATCGTCGACCTCAAGAAGGTCGCCGACGTGAGCGACGTCAGCCTGCTCGGCACCACGGCACAGCGACTCGTGATCACTCCCAACCAGGATGCGCTCCGAGAGCGCGGCATCAGCAACCAGGCCATCACCGAGGCGCTCGACGCCAACGGTGTGCTGCTGCCGGCCGGGCAGATCACCGAGAACGACACGACCCTGACCGTGCAGGCCGGTGCGCGTATCTCGTCGACCGATGAGATCGCAGCCCTTCCGCTGCTCGGCGGCAACACCGGCGCGGTTATCCCGCTGTCAGACGTCGCCACCGTCGCTCTCGCCACCGACCCGGTGACGGGCATCTCGCGGGTCGATGGCGAGCTTGCGCTGACCATGGCGATCACGAAAACCCCGGCCGGCAACACCGTTGCCGTGTCGCAGGACGTGCGCGATCTCATCCCCGAGCTCGAGAAGGCTCTTGGCCAGAACACGAAGTTCACGATCGCCTTCGACCAGGCGCCGTTCATCGAGGAGTCAATCAACTCGCTCGCTACCGAGGGCTTGCTCGGGCTCGCTTTCGCCGTGATCGTAATTTTGCTGTTCCTGCTCTCGGTGCGCTCGACCCTCGTCACGGCCATCTCGATCCCAGCGTCGGTGCTGATCACCTTCATCGGAATGCAGGCTGCCGGTTACACGCTCAACATCATCACCCTCGGTGCCCTCACGATCGCGATCGGGCGAGTGGTCGACGACTCCATCGTCGTCATCGAGAACATCAAGAGACACATCGGCCTGGGGGAGGAGAAGCTGCCAGCCATCCTCAGCGCGGTCAAGGAGGTCGCCGGAGCCGTCACAGCATCGACGGCCACCACGGTGGCGGTGTTCCTGCCGATCGCGCTCGTCGGCGACATCACCGGCGAGCTGTTCCGTCCTTTCGCGCTGACTGTCACCATTGCGCTGGCGGCATCCCTCTTCGTCTCGTTGACCATCGTCCCGGTGCTCGCATACTGGTTCCTCGGAAGCAAGCAGCCGCACAAGCACGTGGGTGCCGTCGCGGCGGATGGCCGGCCCGCCGGCGAGCTGGAAACGCCGACACGCCTACAGAAGGGTTACCTCCCGGTGCTCGAGTTCACGCTCAAGCGGCCGATCGCGGTGATCCTCGCGGCCGTCCTGCTGCTCGGAGGAACCGCCGCACTGCTGCCCTTCATGAAGACCAACTTCATCGGCGACAGCGGCCAGAACACCCTCACGGTCAGCCAGACCCTCCCGCCAGGTACCAGCCTCGACGCGCGCGACACCGCGGCCGGGAAGGTCGAGGAGGTGCTGCAGGGCATCGATGGTGTCGAGACGATCCAGTTGTCGATCGGCTCCAGCGGGAGTTCGCTGCGTGCCGCCTTCTCCGGCACGGCAAGCTCTACCTTCTCCCTGACAACCGATCCCGACGCCGACCAGGCCAGGCTGCAGGCCGATGTGCGAGCAGCCGTAGCCGACATTAGGGACGGCGGGAACATCTCGCTGACAGCGGCCGGCAGCGGGTTCGCGTCATCCAATATCGAAGTGAACATCACCGCCACGTCGGATCAGGAGCTTCGGGATGCCGCTGACGCGGTGCTCGCGGCGGTGCAGGGTCTCGACGTCGTCGCCGAGGCCTCGAGCAACCTGTCCAACGACCAGCCGTTCATCGCGATCACCGTCGATCGCGCCAAGGCCGCGGCCGCCGGGCTCAGCGAGATTCAGGTCGGCGGAATCGTCACGGCGGCGATGAATCCCTCTGCCGTCGGTTCTGTCGTCATCGACGAGAAGACGCTGTCGATCTACATCCTCAACGAGAGCGCCCCGACGACGATCCAGCAATTGCGCGACTTCACGATCCCCACCGCCACGGGGCTCGTGCCGCTGTCTGACCTTGCGACCGTCGACCAGCAGAACGGCCCGGCCTCGATCACGGCGATCAGGGGCGTGCGCAGCGCCACGGTCAGCGTCACCCCGAACGGTGACGACGTCGGTACGGCCTCGACTGTTGTCGCTGCGGCGCTTCAGGATGCCACGCTGCCGATCGGTGCGGACGCCGAACTCGGTGGAGTCACCTCCCAGCAGGGTGACGCGTTCAGCCAGCTCGGCCTCGCGTTGCTGGTCGCCATCCTGATCGTCTACGTCGTGATGGTGGCCACATTCAAGAGCCTGCGCCAGCCGCTGCTGCTGCTTGTGTCTGTGCCGTTCGCGGCGACCGGTGCCATCGCGCTCCAGGTCATCTCGGGCATCCCGCTCGGTGTTGCATCGCTCATCGGCGTGCTCATGCTGATCGGGATCGTCGTGACCAACGCCATCGTGTTGGTCGACCTGATCAACCAGTACCGCACGCGAGGCATGAAGGTTCGGGAGGCGATCCTGCAGGGAGCGTCCCGGCGTCTGCGGCCCATTCTGATGACCGCGACCGCAACGATCTTCGCGCTGCTTCCCCTGGGGATCGGGCTCACCGGCAGCGGCGGATTCATCTCACAGCCTCTCGCGATCATCGTGATCGGCGGACTCGTGTCATCCACGCTGCTCACACTCGTGGTGCTGCCGGTGCTCTACTATCTGGTCGAGGGCGCCAGGGAGCGGCGCGAAGACAAGCGCGCCGTCCGCGCAGCGGCAGAGCCTGCGGCCGCATAGCGGCGCGAGGGCCGGGGCTTCTAGAGCGCCAGCTCCATGCAGACGCTCGAGGCCGAATCGACGTAGTCGCCGAAGCGCGGGATGTGACGGTAACCGCGCTTTTCGTAGAGCGCGACCGCCGCGGTCGACCGCTGCCGCGGCATCCCGCGCCTGATTCTCGATAGCGTCGAGAAGCCGGCCGGCAACGCCTGAGCCGCGGGCACTGTCGTAGACGAAGAGGCGCTTCAGCTCGGGGAGTTCGCCGCTCGTGACGAGCGAGGCCATGCCGAGCGCGACACCGTTCCGACGAGCGACCCACACGGCAACGCCTGGATGCTCGAGTTCGGAGACATCGAGCAAAAAGCACTCGTCGACGGGGTAGACGCTGAGCGCGAATTCTTCGCCGGCGACCAACATGGCCTCGACGTCCGGCTGCCGGGCCGCTTCGATCTCGATCTGCATCCCGCCAGTCTGGTGCACCCCTTCTCGCTCAAATGAAGGCGATTTCCCGCTTTCTGGCACGTTCTGCTGCCACAGCGGGGTCGCCTGCCGAAAACTCCTTCATGTGGGCGGGTCGTGGGGTGGGCTGAGGGGCGGGCTGGTGGATGGAGGCATGGCACGGCTGTAGCCGTGTGGCTTCCGATGGAGTAACGTTGGCAAGTCGGCTCAAGACAGCGCGATCTATCGCGCATGGGTTTGTAGTCTTGCGGGCCGGTTTGCCAGCTAATGCGTCATGGATGCAGGAGCTGGCGACAATCACACGAATGTATGTGACGGCCCCGGTCAAAGATCGCCCGGGTTCAGTATTGCGTGGCTGTGTCTATCCAGCTCAGTCGGCGCCCTACCTTCATGCGCTCTGTGTTTGCTCACGCGTGATGTTCATGCGTGTTAATTCACAACAGAGAACCCAGGAAGAGCTATGCCTAATTACTCCAAGCCGCCCGCTGGCGGCAAGAAGCCCTATAAGTCCACTCCGTCATCCAGCGCCCGCGGTGGCGCATCCGGCGCTCCCAAGAAGCGTTGGACCGGGGATGACCGCGCCGCCCGTACTGGCGACCGCTCGACCGGTTTGGCACGCCCGGCCCGCGACGACCGTCGTCCAGACTGGAGCCCGCGCGACTCGAAGCCGTCCTACCAGGACCGCCAGGCCCAGGATCGCGGCACCCGCCCGTCATACGGCGACCGCAAGCCCGACCGTCCCTCGTATGGCGACCGCCCGGCAGTAGAGCGCCCGTCATACGGCGACCGTCCCGCCCGGACCGAGCGCCCGGCCTACAACTCGGATCGTCCGGCCCGCCCGTCATACGGCGACCGCAACGAGCGTCCGGCACGTTCCAACGATCGCCCGAGTTACAACAGCGATCGTCCGGCACGTTCCAACGATCGTCCGAGTTACAACGCCGATCGTCCGGCACGTTCCAATGACCGCCCGAGCTACAACAGCGACCGTCCGGCGCGCAGCAATGACCGTCCGGCATACAACGCGGATCGCCCGGCGCGCAGCAACGATCGCCCCGCGTACAACGCCGATCGTCCGGCACGTTCCAATGACCGCCCGAGCTACAACAGCGACCGTCCGGCGCGCAGCAATGACCGACCGGCGTACAACAGCGATCGTCCGGCGCGCTCCAACGATCGTCCGGCGTACAACGCGGACCGTCCGGCGCGCAGCAATGACCGACCGGCGTACAACGCAGATCGTCCAGCACGTTCCAACGATCGTCCGGCGTACAACGCGGACCGTCCGGCGCGCAGCAACGATCGTCCGGCGTACAACGCAGATCGTCCAGCACGTTCCAACGATCGCCCGAGCTACAACAGCGACCGTCCGGCGCGCAGCAACGACCGCCCGAGCTACAGCGACCGCGCTGAGCGTCCGGCGTACAGCGCCCGCACCGAGCGCCCGAGCTACGACCGCGCAGACCGCGCTCCCCGCCGTGACTTCGACGACCGTGCCCCCAAGCGCGAAAGCGACTATTACACGGCCCGCACCACGACCGGCCCGGTCGAGGATGTCGTGCTCGAGCGCCTCGAAGCCGCCGTCATCACGGCCACGGATGTCGAGGGCGTGAGCTTCGCAGACCTCGGCCTCGGCAGCAACATCGTCCGCCAGCTCGCGAGCATGGGTGCTGAGGCCCCCTTCGCGATCCAGGCAGCGACGATTCCGGATGTGCTCTCGGGCCGCGACGTTCTCGGACGCGGCAAGACCGGCTCAGGCAAGACGATCGCCTTCGGCGCCCCCCTGGTGGAGCGCCTCATGGAGAACAACGGTGGCAAGGACCGCCAGATGGGTCGCAAACCTCGCGCACTCATCCTGGCGCCGACCCGTGAACTGGCGATGCAGATCGACCGTACCGTCCAGCCGATCGCCCGCTCGGTCGGCCTGTTCACCACGACGATCGTCGGTGGCGTTCCCCAGTTCAAGCAGGTTTCTGCGCTGCAGCGCGGCGTCGACATCGTCATCGCCACGCCCGGCCGCGTCGAGGACCTCATCGAGCAGGGTCGTCTCGACCTCAGCAACGTCATCGTGACGGTGCTCGACGAGGCCGACCACATGTGCGATCTCGGATTCCTCGAGCCCGTGCAGCGCATCCTGCAGGAGACGAGCAAGGGCGGCCAGAAGCTGCTGTTCTCGGCCACCCTCGATAAGGGCGTCGCCACCCTCGTCAAGCAGTTCCTCGTCGACCCGGCTGTGCACGAGGTCGCCGGTGAAGACCAGGCGTCATCCACCATCGATCACCGTGTGCTGCTCATCGAGCAGCGAGACAAGCGCGAGATCATCCAGGAACTCGCCCGCGGCGAGGGCAAGACCCTCATCTTCACCCGCACGCGTGCGTTCGCCGAAGAAATGAGCGACTACCTGGAGGATGCCGGCATCCCGGCAACCAGCCTTCACGGTGATCTCAACCAGTCGCGCCGTACGCGCAACCTGCAGCTGCTCACCAGCGGCCGGGTCAACGTGCTCGTGGCGACCGATGTTGCGGCCCGTGGCATCCACGTGGATGACATCACGCTCGTCATCCAGGCCGACGCGCCCGAGGAGTACAAGACCTACCTGCACCGTTCGGGCCGCACGGGCCGCGCCGGCAAGGTTGGAACCGTCGTCACCCTGATTAACCGCAATCGCCGTCGCAAGATGGATGAGCTGCTCGGCCGTGCCGAGATCGACGCCAGGTCGGACTTCGCGGCTCCCGGCGACGCGATGCTCGCCGAGCTCGCAGCGTTGTAGGTCTCACCCAGTCACACCCGCCCGACTGCACAGCATGCAGTAGCACGATGGCACTCACTCGACAGGGTGGGTGCCATCGTCGTTGGGGCCGCACGCGACGATTGACCCCATCCGGTCGCGTCGTCAGGGCGCCCGCTGTCGCTTCACGGCATCCTTTCCGCCAGGAAGTGCGCTCTCGATCTGACGAGGGCTGCCCCGTGGGAATAGAGCGGGCTATATGAACGCTGTAACCGGGAGACACATTCAGGCGGCATTGCCTAGTCTGGTGCTCACTGGTTTCCCAAGAAAGGCGCTCCCATGGCCCGCATCCACAACGACATCACCGAGGTCTTCGGCAATACTCCTCTCGTTCGCCTGAACAGGGTGGCGGAGGGACTCGGTGCCACTGTGCTGGCCAAGCTTGAGTTCTACAACCCCTCGTCGAGCGTCAAAGACCGACTCGGTGTCGCGATCGTGGACGCGGCCGAGAAGTCGGGCGATCTGAAGCCGGGCGGCACCCTCGTCGAGGGCACCAGCGGCAACACCGGCATCGCGCTCGCGATGGTGGGCGCGGCCCGCGGCTACAAGGTGATCCTGACGATGCCGGAGAGCATGAGCCAGGAGCGCAAGACTCTGCTGAAGGCTTACGGCGCCGAGCTCGTGCTCACGCCGGCCGGTGAGGGCATGAAGGGTGCTGTGTCGAAGGCGGCGGAGATCGCCGCGAATACTCCCGGCGCCGTGCTGACGAAGCAGTTCGAGAACGCCGCGAATCCTGCCATCCACTTCGCCACCACCGGCCCCGAGATCTGGAACGACACAGATGGCGCCGTCGACATCTTCGTCGCGGGTATCGGCACGGGCGGAACCCTTTCGGGCACCGGAAACTACCTCAAGCAGCAGAATCCCGGCGTGATTGTTGTGGGCGTCGAGCCCGAAGAGTCGCCGATCCTCAACGGTGGAGCCCCCGGACCGCACAAGATCGCGGGCATCGGAGCGAACTTCATCCCCGAGATCCTCGATCGCGAGGTCTACGACGAGATCATCGACGTCAACATCGCCCAGTCGGTGTCGATGGCCCGCCGCCTCGCGAGGGAAGAAGGCATCCTCGCCGGAATCTCGTCGGGTGGCACGGTCGAGGCTGGCCTGCAGCTCGCCGCTCGCCCCGAGAATGCCGGCAAGACGATCGTCGTCATCGTGGCCAGCTACGGCGAGCGTTACCTGTCCACTGTCCTGTACGAAGATCTCGCGTGACGGCGCCGTTCTCCCGGCTTCGGGAGGACATCGCGAACGCTCGACGGCGTGACCCTGCTGCACGATCGAATTTCGAGATCTGGCTGACCTACTCGGGGCTCCACGCGGTCTGGGGCTACCGGTTCGCTCACTGGTTGTGGATGCGCGGCGCGAAGACCGCGGGCCGCGCCATGTCGCAGTTCACGAGGTTCCTGACGGGCATCGAGATCCATCCGGGTGCTGTCATCGGCCGCCGGTTCTTCATCGACCACGGGATGGGGATCGTGATCGGCGAGACGACGATCATCGGCGACGACGTGCTGCTCTACCACGGGGTGACGCTCGGTGGCACGAGCGTCAAACACGAGAAGCGGCATCCGACCCTCGGTGACGACATCGTGATCGGTGCTGGCGCAACCGTGCTCGGTAACGTGACGATCGGGTCGCACTCCATGATCGGTGCGAACGCGGTCGTGGTGACGGATGCGCCCGAAGGTTCACTGCTCGTCGGATCCCCCGCGGTGCCGAGGCCGCGTGCCCCCGCCGCGACCGATTCATACTCGGATTCGACGATCTACTACATCTGACCTGCTGCCTCGGATCAGTTGAGCGCCAGCATCGCCCCGGCTGCAACCGCCAGCACGAGCCCTGCGTACTGCACGGGCGCGATGCGCTCCCGCAGCACCACGGCCGCCAGGATGATCGTGCCTGTGGGGTACAGCGCGGTGAGCACGGCCATCACCGACAGGTCTCCGAGCCGCACCCCGATGAGCAGCCCGACGTTGGCGATCGTGTCAACCACTCCGCATGCGATGGCGAGATAAAGCCCGTCCCGCCACGTCGCGTGTGCCGGCCCTGAGTTCCTGCGTCGGGCCATGACCACCGTGATCCCGACGATGGTGAACATGATGGCGGCGTTGACCGCGCGGTTGAAGACGAGGGGGATCAGCCCCGAGTCATCCGGGGCTGCGTCGATGATAACCAGGATTGTTCCGATCGCTGTGCCCGATCCCACGGCCATCAGCACCGCCTTCAGCGTCGGTCGCACCGCGCCTTTCTCGGGCACGAAACCGACCATGACGACCGCGACGACCGCAAGGCCGAGCGCCACGTAACCGATCGTGCCGAGCTGCTCGCCTCCGATCAACCCGATGGTGAGTGGAACGATGGCCGTGACGACCGCGGTCAGCGGAGACAGGATGCTCATGGGCCCGACCGCGAGGCAGGCGTAGAGCAGCCCTATCGCGATCGCCCCTGAGACTCCGGATGCCGCGCCCAGCAGCACCGCGCCAGCCGACCAGGTTCCCCCGAAGAAGGGCATCGCGACCAGGAGCACGACGAGGCCGGTGAGCGCCGCGATGGCGGTGACGAGCACGGCACTCATGCGCCTGGCGGCGAGCCCACCCAGGAAATCCGCAGAGCCGTAGATGAGTGCGCTGGTGAACCCGATCACGACAGTAAGCATGACAACCAATCGGGACTGGGTCTCTTGAGGGAATCGGGTGGCTGCCCGATGAAGGTCAGGTTACCAATCGGAGGTCACGGTCGACTTTTCCCCGCGTCACCCCTATGGTGAAAATAATCCCCCGAAGGGGGGTAGAACGCTGTGCGAAAAAGGAGACTGCCAGGTCATGCGATCTTTCACACCCCAGCCGGAGAAGAAACTGCCTTCCCGCCCCCACCGCCGGATGGTGGCTGTTGCGACGGCGACCGCCCTGGCCCTAGTGTTCACGAGCCTCACGGCCGTGCCGGCGACCGCCGCCGACGTGACAGCCACGATCGCCGACGTGCAGGGCACGACAGATGTCACGCCGCTTTCCGGCAGTGTCGTCACAGTGCAGGGCGTAGTCACCGGCGACTACCGCAACAGCACAGCGAGTGGTTATCGCGGCTTCTACCTGCAGGACCCGGTGGGGGATGCCGCTGACAACCGTTCAGATGGCATCTTCGTCTTCTCGGCCACCGCGAACCCGGCGGTCTCGATCGGTGACCTGATCACCGTCACCGGAGCGGCCAGCGAGTTCAATGGACAGACCCAGATCTCAGCAACGACCGACGCGGCCTACGGTCTCGTCACGGCCGGTGTCGGCGTTCCCGCCTCCACGGTGCTGCCGGACGCTGCCGTCGGCAATGCTCGCGAAGCATTCGAGGGGATGCTCGTCACCCCCGAAAGCGCCTACCTCTCGTCGAGCCACCAGCTGTTCAACTTCGGCAGCCTCTGGTTGAACGTCGGTGGGCTTGCCGTCAAGGCGACCGAGACGACGGATGCCGGAGTCGCCGCGAACGTCATCGCGGCCGGCAACCGCGCGAACCGTCTCCTGGTGGACGACGGATACAGCATCCAGGTCTCCAACGCGGCACACTCCGGCACTCAGCCGTACTTCGACACGGCGACGGTGGTGCGCAACGGCGACAGGTTCGTCTCGCCCGCCGCCGGCATGATCCTCGGCTGGGGCTTCTCCGACTGGCGCCTGCAGCCGCAGCGTCCGCTGAGCAGCACCTCGCCAGCCGAGTACGCAGCGTTCGAGCCGACCTTCGAGAGCCTGAACCCCCGCACGAATGCCCCCATCGACGTGGGTGGTGACTTCTCGGTCGGCGCGTTCAACGTGTTCAACTACTTCACGACGTTCGGCGGGAATGCCCGTGGAGCCGACAATGCGGCCGACTTCACTATCCAGCAGTCCAAGATCGTCTCGGCCATCAACGCCCTCGACGCCGACGTGGTCGCGCTCATGGAGATCGAGAACTCGGTCAAGCTGGGCGAACCGGCAGACGAGGCGCTCGGCAACCTGGTCGACGCGCTCAATGCTGCTGCAGGATCCACGGTCTGGGCGTTCGTCCCTACCCCTGCCCCGCTGCTCGACGCCGCCACGACCGACTTCATCACCAACGCGATCATCTACAAGACCGCCACGGCGACGCCGGTCGGGGCCAGCATGGCTGATATCGACGAGACCGTGTGGAACATCGCGCGCGAGCCGATCGCCCAGACCTTCGAGGTCGACGGCAAGGTCATCACGGTGGTCGCGAACCACTTCAAGTCGAAGAGCCCGCCCAGCGGTGGTGGCGCGGAGCCGAGCGATCTGCAGGGCTTCTTCAATGCCGAGCGCGTCGCCCAGGCCAATCGAGTGAAACTCTTCGTCGACGGCATCATCGGCGACCCCGCCAAGGGGCCGAACGTCATGCTGCTCGGTGACTTCAACGCCTACCACGAGGAAGACCCGTCGCAGGTGCTGACCGCTGCCGGCTTCGTCGACCTCGTCCCGGATAACACCGACGAGTACACGTACACGTTCAACGGCGAGCTCGGTTCGCTCGACCACGCGTTCGCGTCACCCGCGCTTGCGGAATCCGTCACCGGCGTCGACGTCTGGAACATCAACTCGTCAGAGTGGTCAGACCGCGGCTACGAGTTCGACGCTGCCGAGGCAGGCACTCCGTTCCGTTCGAGCGACCACGACCCGGTGAAGATCGGCCTGAGCTCGGCTCTTCCGCCCGTCAACATCGACCTGGTGAGCATCAATGACTTCCACGGGCGCCTCGAAGCGTCGGGATCCGTCGCCGGTGCCGCAGTACTCGCCGGAACCGTCAATAAATACCGTGCCGCGAACCCCAACACCGCGTTCGTCGGTGCGGGCGACCTGATCGGTGCATCGACGTTCACCTCGTTCATCCAGAACGACCAGCCGACGATCGATGCCTTCAACGCGATGGGACTGGATGCCAGCGCGCTGGGTAACCACGAGTTCGATCAGGGTCGCGCTGACCTCGACAACCGCATCCTGCCGGCGGCCAGCTGGGATTACCTCTCGGCGAACCTCTTCGACAAGGCGACGGGCGAGGCGGCGTATGACGAGTACTCGATCGAGACCTTCGGCGATGTGACCATCGGGTTCGTCGGTGCGACGACGGATGAGCTGTCCAGCCTGGTCAGCCCCGCCGGTATCGCGAGCCTGGAGATCAGGCCTGTCGTGCCGGAGGTCAACCGGGTCGCGGACGCTCTGAGCGACGGCGACCCGTCCAACGGCGAGGCCGACGTGATCGTGCTTCTCGTGCATGAGGGCGCCGCGACCACGAACATCTCCAGCGCCACCGACGACTCGGCCTTCGGTCGAATCGTCAATGGCACCAACGCGAACGTAAATGCGATTATCTCCGGCCACACGCACCTCGCGTACAACCACCTCATCCCGATCACCGGGACAGACACACTACGACCGGTGATCTCGTCCGGCCAGTACGGGGAGAAGTTCGCTCACTCCGCGATTTCTGTCGACCCGAAGACCGGTGAGCTGCTGTCGTTCAACACCGAGGTTCTGAATCTCGCGGGGGCAGCCGCACCCGACCCCGCGGTGGCCGCCATCGTCGCAGACGCTGTCGCCGTCGCCAAGGTGCTGGGGGCCGTGAAGGTCGGTGACATCACCGCCTCGTTCACCCGCGCCAGGCAGACGGCCGGTGCGGAGAACCGCGGCGGCGAGTCGACGCTCGGCAACTTCGTTGCCGACGTGCAGCTCGAAGCCACCAAAGAGGTCGGCGCCGACATCGCGTTTATGAACCCCGGCGGCCTTCGTGCCGACCTGACCTACGCGTCGACCGGTGCAAATGATCCCGATGGCAACGTGACGTTCGCCGAGGCTGCGGCCGTTCAGCCGTTCGCCAACACGCTTGTCACAAAAGAACTCACGGGTGCACAGCTGAAAGCAGTGCTCGAGCAGCAATGGCAGCCCGCCGCGGCCTCCCGGCCGTTCCTGAAGCTCGGCGTGTCTGAGGGCTTCGAGTACACCTACGTCGTCAATCCGATCGTTGCCGGCACACCGGTCACGGGCACCGTCACGGGAATGAGCCTGAACGGTGTCGCCATCGCCCCCACCGATGTCTTCACGGTCACGGTGAACTCCTTCCTGGCCTCGGGCGGCGACAACTTCGGAGCCTTCGGAGCCGGAACTAACCCGACCGACTCGGGCAAGATCGACCTGCAGAGTATGGTCGACTACTTCGAGGCGAAGCCGGTAGCCAGCCCGGACTCGGCCCAGCGTGCGGTAGGCGTGAGCCTTTCTGCTCCTGACGCCGACGGATACTCGTCGGGCGACCAGGTGACGCTGTCGCTGTCATCGCTGCTGTTCAGCACCTCGGCTCCGCGGGCCGGGACTGCTGTGGTGAGTGCTGGCAACGTCGAACTCGGGCGCGCCGCCATCGACCCCGCGATCGTCGACACCACGGACGAGAGTGGCCGGGCCTCCGTCGCCATCACCATCCCGGCGGGAACACCCGCCGGGATCCTGGTGCTGACGGTGAGCGTACCGGAGGCTGGAACCTCCATTGAGGTGCCGATCACTGTCACCGCAGTGGCGACCGTGATCGAGAACGTCATGGCACCGGTGATCAGCGGGAAGCCGAAGATCGGCCGCACCCTGACCGCGACCGGGGGGACCTGGAGCGTCGAGAGCCCCACCCTCGCGTTCCAGTGGAACCGCAACGGGACGGCGATCTCCAGCGCCACGGCAGCGAGCTACACGCTCGTCGCGGCCGACGCCGGCGCGAAGATCACCGTCACGGTAACCGCGAGCAAGGCGGGCAGCCTCGACGGTGCCGCCACTTCCGCCGAGGTGAGTGTGCCGAAGGGCAAGAGCTCGACCTCGGGCTCGACCAACCGCACCGTCGTGTTCGGCAACCAGCCGGTGACGTACACGGTGACAGTTCGTGGTGATGACGGTGTCGTTCCGACCGGTGAGGTCGCGATCTACGACGGCACCCGCAAGATCACCACCGTGACCCTGACGGCGGCCGACAACGGTCGCATCACGGTTCCGGTGAGCCTCGGGCGTGGCATCCACCTGCTGACGGCTCGCTACCTCGGTAGCGACACCCTGGAGGGTTCAATCGGCTCCCCGGACCCGGTGATCAGGTTCTAGGCAGCCACCACTGGTGCTGCACAGGGCGGGTCGGCTCACGTCGGCCCGCCCTGTGCGATGCCTCCATACATCGCGATGATGGGCGTTGATCGTCAGCGGTCGCTCGTACACTCGTCTAGTGACTCCTGCCGCCACTCTTCCTGCCCTCGGCGTTCTCGAGAAGACCTTCGGCTACGACAGTTTCCGCGGCCAGCAGGCTGAGATCATCCAGACCATCATCGACGGTGGCGATGCTCTCGTTCTGATGCCGACCGGCGGTGGCAAGTCCCTCTGCTACCAGATTCCGGCGCTCGTGCGCGATGGCACCGGCATCGTCATCTCCCCGCTCATCGCCCTCATGCAGGACCAGGTGGATGCCCTCTCCGCCGTGGGGGCACGCGCCGAGTTCCTCAACTCCACCCAGTCGTCCGACGAGAGGTTGAGGGTCGAGACAGCGTTCCTTGCCGGTGAGCTCGACCTGCTCTATCTCGCGCCGGAGAGACTGCGGGTCTCATCAACCACCACCCTGCTCGACCGCGGAAAGATCGCCCTGTTCGCGATCGACGAGGCCCACTGCGTGTCGCAATGGGGGCACGACTTCAGGCCCGACTACCTGCAACTGTCTGTGCTGCACGAGCGCTGGCCCAGCATCCCGCGCATAGCTCTCACGGCCACCGCGACCGAGACCACGCGTCGCGAGATCGCCGAGCGCCTCGACCTGGAGGATGCGCGGCAGTTCGTGTCGAGCTTCGACCGGCCGAACATCCAGTACCGCATCGAGGGTAAGCAGCAGCCGTTGCAGCAACTGCTGTCGCTGCTGTCGAGCGAGCACGCGGGTGACGCTGGCATCGTCTACTGCCTGTCGCGGGCGTCGGTCGAGAAGACCGCCGACTTCCTGGTGCAGAACGGCATCACCGCGCTGCCGTACCACGCGGGTCTCGACGCGAGGGTGCGGGCATCCAACCAGAGTCGCTTCCTGCGGGAAGAGGGCATGGTGATGGTGGCAACTATCGCGTTCGGCATGGGCATCGATAAGCCCGACGTGCGCTTCGTCGCCCACCTCGACCTGCCCAAGAGCGTCGAAGGCTACTACCAGGAGACGGGTCGCGCCGGTCGTGACGGCCTGCCCGCGACGGCCTGGCTGGCATACGGGCTTCAGGATGTGGTGCAACAGCGCCGCATGATCGACCAGTCCGAGGGTGAGCTGGCCCACCGTCGCAACCTCACGGCCCACCTCGATGCGATGCTCGCCCTGTGCGAGACGATCCAGTGCCGCCGTGTGCAGCTGCTCGGCTATTTCGGCCAGCCGTCCAGCGCCTGCGGCAACTGCGACACCTGCCTGTCACCGCCCGAGACCTGGGACGGCACGGTTCCCGCGCAGAAACTGCTGTCGACGATCGTGCGACTCAAGCGCGAGCGCAACCAGAGTTTCGGGGCGGGCCACCTGATCGACATCCTGCTGGGGAAGCAGACTCCCCGCGTCGCGCAGCACGGTCACGATGCACTCGCCACGTGGGGGATCGGGCAGGATGTCGGCGAGCAGGAGTGGCGGGGCGTCGTGCGGCAGTTGCTCGCCCAGGGGTTGCTGGCAGTCGAAGGGGAGTACGGCATCCTCGTGCTGACCGAGGCTTCGGCGACCGTGCTCGGTGGTTCGCGCACCGTGCTGCTGCGCAGGGAAGCCCCCAAGCGGTCGAAGGCTGCCAAGCGCGCTGTCGCTGCGCAGCTTCCTGTGGCGGCGGTCGGCATGTTCGAGTTGCTGCGCGCGTGGCGCTCGGCCGAGGCGCAGGCGCAGGGCGTGCCCGCCTACATCGTGTTCGGGGATGCGACGCTCCGCGGAATCTCGGTGACGAAGCCGTCGACTCTGGCCGAACTCGGCACGATCAGTGGTGTCGGTGAGAAGAAGCTCGAACAGTATGGTGAGGCGTTGCTTGCGGTCGTGGCATCCGAAGCATGACCAGCACTCGTGCAGCATCGGTACGGCCACGGCGAGCATACGTTGACGTGCTTCGTCGGGGGGCGCACACTTGCGCTATGCCCCCGCTTACCTCGAAAGCGTCCATCGATCGGCTTGTGGAACGTCTGGCGCTGCGGTTCCCGAAAAGCCATCGGGCGCACATCGAGTCGACCGTCGCGGAAGAGTATGCGGCTCTCTCCGATAGCCGCATCCGAACGTACATCCCGAATCTCGTCGAGCACCGAGCGCGGTCGCGCCTGCAGCGCGAGCTTCACCCGCTCTCACCGGGCGCCTGAACAGGTTGCGGCGCGACAGCTCCGAGGGGCCGCGGTGGCCCACCGGGCGTGGCGACGCGCGGCAACCGACGGCGGCATCCCGAGAACCTCCGGCCTATCGCGACGAAGGGTCGCTGTGAACAGCACGGCCCCGGCGGCGATGCTGGATGCCCGCACTCCAGCGTCTGCTGATCCGGCGATGTCTCCCAGCCATTCTCCGCGGTATCGTTCGCGGATTCCGAGCGGAAGGGCACGGGCGGCGGTCCGGACCACGAATCGAGCTGTGCGGCTCATGCCGTCACTCCCGCGGCACCGCCGAGTGCCGGTCGAGCTCTCACCGCCTGTCGTGCAGCGCTCGCCCCGTCGCCCGTGAGTTCGTAGAGGCGCCGGCGCGGTCCCGGTCGGTTCCGGTCGTCATCCCATTCCGAGGTGACCCAGCCGCTGCGTTCGAGCCGCTCGAGGATCGGGTAGACGCTGCCGGCCGGCCTGCCCGACTGCCGGATGACCAGGAGCCCCCACGTCGGCGCCGCTGCCGAGAGCAGCGACTGGAGTACGTCGACGGTGGCCGGGGTGATTCGAGAGAGGGGCTGCATCCTGCAACTCTATCTATATAGAGATAGAGGGCGACCAGCTACTCCGAGACGGTTTCCTGCTGCGCCGCGACCTGCTTGTGCACCTCGACCATGTCGAGCGCCCGCACGGCGTCGAGCACCTGGTTGAGCGCCGGAGCGGGGAGGGCGCCGGGCTGCGAGAACACGAGCACCCCATCCCGGAATGCCATCAGCGTAGGAATGGAGTTGATGCCGGCCGCGCCAGCGAGCTCCCGCTCGGCCTCGGTGTCGACCTTGGCGAACGTGATGTCGGGGTTGGCCTCGCTTGCGGCCTCGAAGATGGGTGCGAACTGGCGGCAGGGGCCGCACCATTCCGCCCAGAAATCCACGAGGGTGATGCCGGATGCGGCGACGGTGTCGCCGAACGCTTCGGAGGTGAGTGCAACGGTAGCCATGAACCCACCATACGTTGTGCTCGTCAGCTGAGGCTGCGACTGATCCGCACGGTCACGGCGGCCTCGAGGCCACTGGATGCAATGCTGGAGTAGAGAGTTCCGGTGTTGCTGCACGTGACATCCGGGTGCGTGCGAGTTTTGCACGCGAACAGCGCGTCACCTGGCCGGGTGCGCGCACTACTAACGAAAGGAGCACCTCATGGGTGCAGACGACAAGATCAAAAATGCCGCACAGGACCTGCTCGGCAAGGGCAAGGAAGCTACCGGAAACGTCACCAACAACGACAAACTTGTCGCTGATGGTAAGGCCGACCAGGTCAAGGCTTCCGCGAAGGGTCGCGTCGAAGACGTGAAAGACGCCTTCAAAGGTAAGTAATCCCGCTGCATCGCTGAAATTACCGGTCGGCACTGCGGGGTCGACCGGTTCCTTCTATCCAGTCGCCCCGATCAACAGTTGCCGCCCCGCCATCAGTTGCTACCCCACAAATTGATAGAACTCGAATTGTGGGATCCCCACAACCCACGCGATATCGTTCCGATTGCCATTTGGTGCCTCTCTACCGACTTCGTGCGGTCGCGGAGGGCCCGACGTACCGTAACTTTATGACCCAGCTCACCGACCGCCCCACGCAGCCAGCACCGAGCGTCAGCGCGGAGTCGCCAGCGACACCGACCGTCGACGTCGCAGCACTCGGCGAGCACCTCATGGGCCGCTGGGGCGACGTCCGTCGCACGGCTCGCGCCCTCGCCGCACGGCCCGACGTCAAACGCATTGAGGGCCAGTCCATGGCTGAGCATCGCGAGCGCACCATGGGCCAGTTGCGCGTGCTGGTCGACGAGAGGGCCGTGCACCGTGCATTCCCGAAATCCGTCGGCGGTGATGAGAATCACGGCGGCAACATCGCCGGGTTCGAAGAGCTCGTGCTCGCGGATCCATCGCTACAGATCAAGTCCGGCGTGCAGTGGGGCCTGTTCGGTGCTGCCGTGATGCACCTCGGCACCGAGATCCACCACCAGAAGTACCTCCCCGGCATCATGAACCTCGAGATCCCCGGCGCGTTCGCGATGACCGAAACGGGACATGGATCGGATGTGGCGGCCGTCGGCACCACGGCGACCTTCGATGTGCACACCGGAAGCTTCATCCTGAACACCCCGTTCCGTGCCGCCTGGAAGGACTACCTCGGCAACGCTGCAGTTCACGGCCGCGCCGCAGTCGTGTTCGCGCAACTCATCACCCAGGGCGTCAATCACGGCGTTCACGCCTTTTTCGTGCCACTGCGCGACGACAACGGGTTCCTGCCCGGCATCGGGGGTGAGGATGACGGGCTCAAGGGCGGCCTGAACGGCATCGACAACGGTCGACTGCACTTCACCGACGTGCACATCCCGCGCGAGGACCTCCTCAACCGCTACGGCAACGTCGCGGAGGATGGCACGTATTCCTCGCCGATCGAGAGCCCCGGTCGCCGCTTCTTCACCATGCTCGGCACGCTCGTGCAGGGTCGGGTGTCGCTGGATGGTGCGGCAGTGGTTGCGAGCAAGCTGGCGCTTACCATCGCCCTGACATACGGGGCTGAACGCCGGCAGTTCACCGCCGGAAGCGAGTCGAACGAGGAGGTCATCCTCGACTACCAGCGTCACCAGCGCCGGTTGCTGCCGAGGCTCGCCACCACGTATGCGATGTCATTCGCTCACGAGGTCTTCCTCGCCAAGTTCGACGATGTCTTCAGCGGCGCACATGACACCGACGCCGACCGCCAGGACCTGGAGACGATCGCCGCAGCGCTCAAACCGCTGAGCACCTGGGCTGCGCTCGACATCCTGCAGGAGTCGCGCGAAGCCTGCGGGGGCCAGGGATTCCTGGTCGAGAACCGCCTCACGTCGCTGCGTGCAGACCTCGATATCTACGCCACGTTCGAGGGCGACAATAACGTGCTGCTGCAGCTGGTCGCCAAGCGACTGCTCACCGACTACAGCCGCAAGTTCGCCCATGCCGGTGCAGGCGTGATGGCCCAGTTCGTCGTCGACCAGGTCAACGACGCCGCCATCAACCGCACCGGGCTGAGGGGCCTGGCGCAGAGCGTGCGCGATTTTGGCTCGACCGCGCGATCCGTTGGCAACATCAGGGATGAGGATTCCCAGCGCCAGCTGCTCACCGATCGGGTGCAGTCCATGGTCGCCGAGATCGCCGGTCGACTCCGCCCGGCATCACGGCTCTCGAAGGTTGAGGCTGCTGCTCTCTTCAACTCCAACCAGAACGCGCTCATCGAAGCGGCGCGGGCCCATGGTGAGTTACTGCAGTGGGAGGCCTTCACCGACGGCGTGAACGCGATCGAGGATGCCGGCACCAGGCAGGTGCTCACCTGGCTTCGCGATCTGTTCGGCCTGTCCCTCATCGAGAAGAATGCTGCGTGGTATCTCATTCACGGTCGCATTTCGGGCAGACGGGCTCAGGCGATCACGTCGTACATCGACGACCGCTTGCTGCCGCGACTTCGTGTGCACGCGCTCGACCTGGTCGCTGCGTTCGAATTCACCGCCGAGCACATCGGCGCGCCGATCGCCCTCGGTGAAGAGAAGGCGCGCCAGGCCGAGGCGCGGGACTACTACCGTGCACGGCGTGACGCGGGCACATTGCCGGTCGACGAGAAGAGCCTCATAAAGGGCCTACGCGCCTAGGCTTGACCCGATGATCAAATTCATGGCTCGGGCGTTCTTCGCGCCGGTCGCACGGCTGGTGTTTCGCCCGCGCATCCTCGGTAAGAGCAATGTGCCAAGATCCGGGGCGGTGCTCATGGCCAGCAACCACCTCTCGTTCATCGACAGTGTGGTGGTGACGCTGGTCGCGCCGCGTTCCATCTCCTTTCTCGCGAAGTCCGAGTACTTCACCGGCACCGGGCTCAAGGGGTGGCTGTCGCGTTCTTTCTTCTCCGGAATCGGGGCGATCCCCGTCGAGCGTGGCGCCGGCCACGCCGCGCAGGAGGCGCTCGACAGCGGACTCAAGGTGCTGCAGGATGGCGGCGCCTTCGCGATCTACCCGGAGGGCACGCGCTCTCGCGACGGCCGGCTCTACCGCGGCCGCACCGGCGTCGCTTGGCTGGCGCTCACCGCAGGCAGTGTCGTCATCCCCGTCGCGCTGACCGGCACCGAGAACCTTCAGCCCCCCGGCGCGAAGTGGGTTCGGCTGGCGCAGGTGACCGTCGAGTTCGGGCCCCCGATGGATCTGGCCGCTCACGGGCCGGCCACCTCCGGGCGCGCACGTCGCACCGCCACCGACGATGTGATGGAGGGGATCCAGCGCATGAGCGGCCAGGAGTTTGCCCACGAATACAACGAGCCGCCGCCTGCGAACGTTGCGGAGCGTGTGCGCCGCGTCTTCCGCCGCCGCGGCCGCCACTAGGCACCGGCCGCACCCCACCCATCGCCGTCCACGGGCTCAGGTGCGGCAAAAGCATGCTCAGCGTGCCGCCGAAGATGTCATTGCCGCACCTCACCACGTGGGGTGTGGGCGAGGAGGGCAAGGTGGTCTCGACCGTAGTCCGGGCGGTTGAGGTCGATCCGCGACCGGGACGATGGTTCGACCTCGGTGCGGCTTTCCACCACCTTCGTGCGGCTGCCTCCTCCGGTTCTCCGGAAGGCTCAGCCCTGCTGCTGCTTCTCCCGCTGCTCTCGCTGTTCCCGCTGCGCGGAGGGGGCCCCGCCGAGCCTGAGGGTGGCGAGGAAGCCGAGCGCGAGGAAGCCGGCGGCTGCGAGGGCCGCATACCGGGTCGAGTCGCTGAAGGCGGCGCGAGCGTCAGCAGCGGCATCCGGAGACTGTGCGTCGAGCCCGGGGATCGCTGTGCCGGCCGAGTCGACGACGGCATCCACGATCTGGGTGCGTACCGCCTGCGGGATCTCGGGCCGATCGTCAAGCCTGGCCGTGAGCCCAGCCCCGAGTGAGGCGAACAGGATGGTTCCGAGGATGGCGATGCCGAGCGCTGAGCCGACCTGCCGGGCCGTCGACTGTGTGCCAGAACCCTGCCCACTCTGCTCGACCGGAACATCCATCAGCACGACTCCCGTCAGTTGGGCGGTCGCACTTCCGACGCCGAAACCGTAGACGAAGAGGCCGGGCACGATCTGCCACCACTGAGCTTCAGGGCTGATGGAGAGCGCAACCATCACGACTCCCACGATCTCGGCGACGATGCCCACTTGCACGATCAGCACGGGCGCGATGCGGTTGCCGAAAGCGCCGGCGAATCCACTGGCCACGAATGAACCGATCGCGAGGGCGAGGATGACCAGCCCGGTCTGAAGCGCGTCGTAGCCGAGCACGTTCTGCAGCCAGAGTGGCAGGGAGAGAATGATGCCGAACTCGCCGAGCGAGACGATCATCGCGGCGATGTTTCCGTTGCGGAAGGAGGAGATGCGCAGCAGCCCGAATGCGAGCATCGTTGACTGGCCAGCCCGCTCACGGCGCAGGCCCCACGCGATGAACGCCACGAGGGAGACCAGAGTCAGGGCGAAGACGAACGGGATCGGTGAGACCTCGAAGCTCCAGAACGAGGGCGGGGTGTCGCTGAAGAACCAGCCGAAGGTCCGGCCTTCGATGAGCCCGAAGACGAGGGAAGCGAAGAGTACAACAGACAGCGCGGCACCCACGATATCCACTCGTCCGGGCGCACCAGGCTCGCGGGATTCGAGGGCGAACACCAGCACGCCGATGACGATGATCACGCCGAGCGGCACGTTGATGCCGAAGGCCCAGCGCCAGGAGAAGTAGGTGGTCAGCCAGCCGCCGAGCAGGGGGCCGACGGCCGCCATGCCTCCGATGGTCGAGCCCCAGACCGCGAACGCTATCGCGCGCTCCTTGCCACGGAATGTGGAGTTGATGATCGACAGTGATGAGGGAAGGATCATGGCGCCACCGACTCCCTGCACGAGTCGTGAGGCGATCAGCAGGTCACCACTGGACGACAGCGCGGCCAGGATCGAGGCGAGGGCGAAAACGACGACGCCGATGAGCAGCACCCGGCGGCGGCCGAACCGGTCGGCGAGCGTGCCGAACACGAGCAGCAGCGAGGCGAACACGAGCGTGTAGCTCTCCTGCACCCACTGCACCTGGGTCGAGGTGATGCCGAGCTCGTCGACGATCGAGGGGATCGCGACGTTGACGATCGTCGAGTCGACGATGATCAGGGCAACGGCGACGCTGATGAAGATGAGACCGATCCAGCGTCTGCGGTCGGGCTGTGCGGTCTCGCTCATGCTGCTTTCACCGCACCGGGGGTGAGGCGGATGATCGCGGTGACGGCGACGATCACGACGACGCCGGCGATGGCCGCGATGCCTGTCGGCGTGGAGATCAGCTCACCCGTGAGTCGCCCGACGGACACCCAGGCAATGCCCCAGCTGAGTGAGATGGCCGGCGCGATGCGACCCTTGCCGACGATGGCGAGCATCACCCCGACGGCGGCTGCCACGGCCAGCACGAACACCGCCCATGCATCCGGCGACAACCCGAAGCCGTCGAATCCGGCCGCCGTCAATACGGCAGCAGCGTTGGCGGCGGTCGCGATGCTGACCCAGCCGAGATAGAGCCCGATCGTGCCGTCGGTCAGCAGGGCATCGATCGCGCCGCTCGGGCGGTACCGCAGGCAGAGCACGAACGACCAGCCGAGCACGCCGAGAAGAATGGCGATGATCGGCAGGCTGAGCGGCAGCAGGTCGAACTGCACACTGAGAATCCACGCCGCGTTCAGGATGAGGGATGCCGCGACCCAGTAGCCGAGACGGCGGTGACGCTCGGCGCTCGACTGTGTGGGCAGAAACTGCCACACCGCGTACGCGATGAGCCCGAGGTAGATGACACTCCAGATCGAGAAGGCGGGAGTGTCTGGCGCGACAAGGGTCGAGGTCGCGCTCAGGGCTCCGCCGGCGGCATCCTGTATCGGCGTGCCTCCCGCAGCTCCCGAACCGACGAAAGACCCGATCACAGCGACGACTGCGCTCGCGCCGACGGTGATCTGACGGACTATGTCTCGCATTTCCCTCACGGTAGCCTCCTCGGCAACAATTGATAAGCTGGCTTACTAATTGACCGTAGCATTGAAGAAGCCGCAGCACTGGAGGCCCGGAATGTCAGAGTCTGTCGATGACTGGCCCCTCGGGCGGCTGCTGTCGATGGCGGCGCGGCTCGTGGAGCACTCCTGGAATGATGCGCTCGAGCAGCGCGGCCTCACTCATGCCGGGCTCATCGCGCTGCACTTCCTCGATGCGGGGCCCCTCAATCAGACGGAGCTCGCGCGGTCGGCCAGGGTCGAGAACCAGACCATGTCGCGCACGGTGGAGCGACTGGAGCGCGAAGGGCTCGTGCGGCGCGAGGCAGATCCCCGAGACCGTCGGCGGCAGATCGTGAGCCGGACTGAGGCGGGAACGGCGGCGTGGGCATCCACTCGCGACCTCGAGGCCGAGCTCTTTCCCCGGCTCGAGCACCCCGACCACTTGCGCGCGCAACTGATTGAGATCATCCATCGTTCGTCAGAAGGTCGCTGGTAGTACCGTCTGACCATGACGTTCAACGACAACGCCCGCATCAACCCAGGCAGGGTGTCGCGACGCGGGCGCAACACCGGCATCGCGGTCGGCGACGATCGTATCCAGCAATCGACGCAGGTGCAGGTCACGCCCGAGACCTGGACCCACGGCTCTGGCGAGAAGCGCCAGCAGTGGTTCACGACCGGCCTGAATGGTGGCCCGGGCGCGTGCAATACCTTCGAGGTCGCGAACCCATGAACGACGCCCGCCTCGCATCGGTGAACATCGGCACGGGCATTGCCAACCCGCACAAGAAGACGCACCTCACCGGCATCAACAAGCTCGCCCAGCCCGGCCGGTGGGAGGTACGGGCACCCGGCCCGAAACAGGGCGGCCTCCGTAGCGGCCTCGTGGGTGATTTCGTCGGCGACCCCCGCCACCATGGCGGAGATTCGCAGGCGCTCTACGCCTATGGTCGCGAAGAGCTGGATGACTGGGAGTCTCGGCTCGGCCGCGAACTGCCCAATGGGTTTTTCGGTGAGAACCTGACCACGACCGGGCTCGATGTCAACGGCGCGCGGCTTGGTGAGGTCTGGCAGGTAGGCGACATCGTGCAGTTGAGGGTGACCACGCCGCGAATTCCGTGCAACACCTTCCGCGGGTGGGTGGGTGAGCGAGGATGGCTGAAGACATTCACGGCCGCCGCGCGGCCGGGCGCGTACCTGAGCGTGGTCACGCCGGGCTTCATCAGCGCGGGGGATGCGGTCATGGTCATCCATCGCCCTGACCACGACGTGACGATCGAGTTGAGCTATCGCGCGCTCACGCTGGAGCGTGAGCTGCTGCCACGGTTGCTTGCGGCGGGCGATGACCTCGACCCCGAACTCCGCGAGACGGCCGTGGGGACTGCTCGCTGAGCGTCGGCCGGAATGTCGGTGAATTCGTGGATTCGTGGATTCCGTGCCTCGGATTTCTATAGTGTTTTATTGTGGACTTATCTTTGGAATTCTCGCCCGACCTGATCGTCGCCTTCCTTACGCTCTTCGTGCTGGAGATCGTACTGGGCATCGACAATGTCATTTTCATCTCGATCCTGGCGAGCAAGCTGCCAGCCGAGCAGCAGGCGAAGGCACGTAACCTCGGGCTGTCGCTCGCGATGATCACCCGCATCGGCCTGCTTTTCGTCGCTTCGTGGATCATCTCGCTGACGAACGACCTGTTCGAGCTGTTCGGGATGGGCTTCTCCGGGCGCGACCTGATCCTGATCGTCGGTGGATTGTTCCTCATCTACAAGGCTGTGCTCGAGATCCACGAGAAGCTCGAGGGTGGCGGGGAGAAGGGCGGCAACGGGAAGGCCGTGACCTTCGGTGCGGTCATCGCCCAGATCCTGCTGCTCGACATCGTGTTCTCGTTCGACTCGGTGATCACGGCGGTCGGCATGGTGGACAGCCTCCTGGTGATCGTCGTCGCCGTCGTGCTGTCGTTCGGCGTCATGCTGTTCTCGTCGAAGTACATCTTCGCCTTCGTCAATAAGCACCCGACCGTGAAGATGCTCGCGCTCGCGTTCCTCGTGCTGATCGGCGTGACCCTGATCGCCGACGGTTTCGAGGTGAAGATCGACAAGGCCCTCATCTACGTGCCGATCGCGTTCGCGATCATCGTCGAGGCCCTGAACCTGAGGTACAGGTCACGCCAGGAGAAGAAGTCGGGCACGCATGTCGATCCCGTGAAGCTCCGCCAGCCCTACACAGAGGCTCAGGATGACGACGCCACCGCCGCCGCGACATCCAGTGGCCCCACCGATGGCCCGAGGGGAGCTATTTCGTAAGAACAGGTTCGTTCGCGAAGTTCGGCACGAGGCCAGGGAACGCGATCGCGGCGATGATCGCCAGTGCGGTCAGGATCACGACGATACCGATGCCGGAGAGTGCGACGAGACCGAGGGCGCCGATTGTGCGAAAGAACATGACTTCACGATACAGGCGATATCGGTGTCGAGCATCGGAGCACTCTCCCGACGGCAGTGAGGGAAGGGAACACCATGGACGGCACCTCTCGTGAAACTCGTGTCAACGCCGCATTCGTGGCGGTCGCTGACACGCTGGCCACCAACTGCGACATAGTCGATCTGCTGCACACCCTGGTGCAGGAGTGTGTCGGCATACTCGGGATGCAGGCTGGCGGACTGATGCTTGTCGACAACACGGGCGAACTCCAGCTCATGACCTCCACGAGTGAGGCAGCGGGCTTCGTCGAGGGGATGCAACTCAACGTGTCAGCTGGGCCGTGCATTGATTGCTTCAGAACCGGCACGGCAGTCTCGGTGAAGGAGATCTCCGAATCGGCCCCCTGGCCCGCGTTCCGTGCCTCTGCGTCACAGCAGGGTTTTCGGTCGGTACTGGCCACCCCCATGAAGCTGAGGGGCAGGATCATCGGCACCATGAACCTGTTCGGCACGCATGCGGGCGAGGTCAGCGCGAGGGATGCCGCGGTGGCGCAGGCGCTCGCGATATCGTCGGCGGTGCTCGGCACTGAATCCAGCGCTATGGGGCCGCAGCCCGCCGTGCTACTGTCCAGCTGGTTGCTCCGATCCCCGGCAGCGGAATTTGCTCCGCTCTCGTCCAGGGACTGCCGTGACCATCATCCGCACGACTCTCACGCTGGATCAGTCCGCCGAGCGCACTCATCATCCAGCCAGAGAGTTGACATCATGAAAGCTGCATGTTTCCACGGCCGCCACGACATCCGCATCGACGATATTCCCGAGCCCCAACTGCGACCTGGTGCCGTGACGATCGATATCGCGTGGTGTGGCATTTGCGGCACAGACCTGCACGAATACCTCGAGGGACCGATCTTCATCCCGGCCGCCGACCACCCGCACCCCCTCACTCATGAAGAGGTCCCTGTGACGATGGGTCATGAATTCTCGGGAACCGTCAGCGCGCTCGGTGACGGCGTCACCGGCCTGGCCATTGGTGACAGCGTGGTTGTGGAACCGTATTTCGTATGTAACGAATGCGCACCGTGTCTCGCCGGGCACTACAACCTCTGCACGAAGATGGGCTTTATCGGGCTGGCCGGGGGCGGCGGAGGCCTGAGCGAGAAGATCGTCGTGGACCGCCGGTGGGTGCATCCTGTCGGTGATATCCCGCTGGATCAGGCCGCCCTCATCGAACCGCTTGCCGTCGGCCACCACGCCTTCGTACGAAGCGGTGCGAAGGAGGGCGACATCGCCTTCGTCGGCGGCGGAGGCCCCATCGGGCTGCTGTTGGCCGCAGTTCTCGCCGCGGAGGGGATCACCGTGATCATGTCCGAGCCGGGCGCCGCTCGCCGCGACATGGCTCTCTCGGCCGGGGTCGCGCACCACGTGATCGACCCCTTAGCCGAAAATCCAGTGGCGCGAGTGCTCGAATTGACCGACGGGGCCGGAGCAGATGTCGCCTTCGAATGCTCGAGTATCAACGCGGTGCTCGACCAGCTCTTCGACGCCGTCAAGCCTGCCGGCGTGATCGTCAATGTCTCGATCTGGAGCTCGCCAGCGAAGGTCGACATGCAGAAGCTGGTGCTCAAGGAGATCGATCTGCGTGGCACGATCGGCTATGTCAACGATCATCCGGCCACCATTGCCCTCGTCCAGGAGGGAAAGATCAATCTCGAACCCTTCATCACCGGCCGAATCGCGCTCGACAGGCTCGTGGAGGATGGGTTCGAGACCCTCATCCATCACAAGGAAACGGCCGTGAAGATCATCGTCAGGCCCCACGGCGAATGACAGCGCCAGAGTCTGCCTGCAAGACTGGTGGTGGGCGCGCAACTCGCGACGTCGGTAACGGAGGTAATGATGAGTTCAGGTACAGGATTCGAATATCCCGATGAGTCGATCGATCCGAAAGAGATCGTGACCAATGATGCGGTCGCTGGCGAGCCTGTCGAGCCAACCGGCCACTATGCGGGGCCGGAAGGTTCGGAGCCTCTCGAGGCGACTCCCGTGTACGACGAGCATTCCGACGATTCTGACGATGGACCGACCGACCTTGATGCGGAGTAATCGCAACGAACAGTCCCATCATGACCTTTGAGGGCTTCGACCCCGCCGCGCTGCGGTTCTTCGCGCGCCTGAAGCGGGACAACACGAAAGCGTTCTTCGACGCGCACCGGGACGAATACGAGAGCAGCATCCGTCAGCCCATGGAGGATCTGCTGGGAGCGGCCGAGGAAAAATACGGCAGCGGCCGCGTCACGCGACCGAACCGTGACGTGCGCTTCAGCCCGAACAAGGAGCCGTACCGCACCAACGCGAGCATGTGGGCCGGGGCCGTCGGGGGCGTCTACATGAGCCTCACCCTGGAGGGGCTCGAGGTGGGTGGCGGCCTCTACGAACCCAGCCGCGACCAACTCAAGCGTGCCCGCATCGCAATAGATTCGCGGCGGCTGCGTGGGGCAACGGCGCTTCATGACATCGTGACGAAACTGACCGGCGACGGATTCGAGATTGCCGGGCCATCGCTGAAAACGGCGCCGCGCGGTTACGGCAGAGAGCATCCCCAGATCGAGCTGCTGCGACTCAAGCATTTCGCGGCGATCGAGAAGCTGCCGCTCTCCACGTCGGCCGCCAGGATCTTCCAGAGCTGGACACAGGTGGAGCCGCTCATCAAGTGGTGCGGAAAATACGTCGGGCCGGCAGTTTCCTGACCGCGATCGCGGTGCGGGTAAATGCGGCACAGCGGCCGCTGCTGCAACCGGCGCCGGGGGCATCGTGACCATACCGAGGTACCGCGACTGTTACTGCTCCGGGTTGATCAGGCCCCCGGCCAGGAGCGCGAGAGTCGGCACCCCGAGGGCTGGCAGCGCGAGCCAGCCGTCTGGCACTCCCAGCGCGAGCAGTACTCCGGCGACGATGCCCATCGAACCCGGACGCAACTGCCGGTCGAGCACGACCACAACTGCTGCCGTGGCGCCGGCGAGACCTGCGACCAGGGGCACGAGCATCCGGGACCGGCACATGCTCGTCACGCCCCGACCCTAAGTGGTCGCAGTGCGGCTTCGGATGCCGCGGGGCGTCCGGGATTACTGCGTCGGGGTTAAAGTGCCCGGGAAGTCGAGGGTTCAGGCGACAGATACAAGCCAGCAGGGGTGTCTGCGCTTTGCGTCAGTTGCTCGAGCCAGGAGCGGTTCACTGCGAGTGGCTCTCCGCTCGCGAAACTGAATCTCAGCGGAACCGATGCGTTCAGCCAGACGGATATGCGCTCCACGCCAGGGCCTTGCGTGTTGTCCCAGGAGAAGCCGAACGATTCGTTGCGGCGAAGTTTGGCATAGATGACGATTCTGAGATGCGTGAGTGCTCGATCATCTATGTCGAATCCGTCGGGGGAGTTAGCGTAGAAGAACTGGCCCATGGTTCTCGTCTTTCGGCTCAGCGGGTGCAATGTCTTCGATCCAACGGTGAAGAACGCGCACCAGCTCGTTTGCCAGCGCGTCCTCGTTGGTTGCGGTCGAAGAACGCGGGGCGGCAAAGCGACGAGGTGCGGCTGCACGGACGAGCTCCGGGGCGGTCACGAATACACCAGGTCTTTCAGTGCGTCGTGGAGGGATGGGAAAGTCGTCCAGGTGAAGCCGCCATCCAGACGCATCAATTCGACGGCATCATCCAGTTGGTCGATGCACCCGAGGACGTGGGCGTCGGCTCCCGCGCGCACCAGCCATCCGTAGTCGGATGCTCTTTCGAGTTGCAGGCTGTGATCGGCGCAGAATTTGATCTCAGCATCGAACTGCTGGAGTGTCTGCGCGATACGTGGGCTTGAGACCATGGTTATTCCCCCCGAGCACGGTTTGGATTACCGCCGCCAAGGTCTGGAGCAACTGTTTAAACGGTACGACACAAGTAAACGGAAATCTATGCAAAGGTCGAGGTCGAGGGCATGCTGGTGCTGGCGGTGCTGATCGAGTAAGGTACCGCTCTTCACGCAGCGCATCCCGGCCGATAGAAGCCGGAGTGTTCGCGTGATCGGATTGGGTCCCCTGTAACGGAGCGTCGCCGGGCGTCATGTTCGGTCGTGAAGTGAGATCCGCCGTATGTTCACGTCAGAATGGCGACGCGCTCCACCGCGGGGCGCGCCACCGATCACATCGAGGAAACATGAGCGTCACTGACGAGCTATTGAAAAACAACGAGGCATATGCGGCCCAGTTCACGGGCCCTCTGCCGCTGCCGCCGAGCAGGCACCTCGCGGTCGTCGCGTGTATGGATGCGCGGCTGGATGTCTACCGGATCCTGGGGCTGAACGAGGGCGAGTCCCACGTCATCCGCAATGCGGGGGGTGTTATTACCGAGGACGAGATCCGGTCGCTCGCGATCAGCCAGCGATTGCTGGGCACCGAAGAGATCATCCTTATTCATCACACTGACTGCGGGATGCAGACCTTCACCGATGACGAGTTCAAGCAGTCGATCCTCGATGACACCGGCGCACGACCCGCATGGGCTGCCGAATCCTTCCCGGATGCATACGCCGACGTGAAGCAGTCAATCCAACGCGTCAAGAGCAGCCCGTTCATCCCGAAGAAGGATTCAATCCGCGGGTTTGTGTTCAACGTTTCGACGGGCCAGCTTGAGGAAGTAGCGGCTTAAGTCGTCACGGGGGTGGGCGCCGAGCGCCTGCCCCCGCGCCGACCTGCAGGCCGGGCCGGGGCCCGGCCTGCAGCGCTAGCGCGTCGGCGTGGACCGGGGCGTCACGGGCTTCTTCGACGGGCTTCTCCAACCCGTGACCGCGTCCTCGCGCGGGAGAGCGCGGGCCTTACGCAGCGCGTCCAGTTCGGGCTGGATGTCGCTCGGGAGAGGTCACTTCCCCGAGTGGGACGTTGCTCGTGCCTGTCCAGGACGGCAGGCCCATGAGGCGCATGCACGGTGAGGTGACGCAAAGAACTGGTGGGTTACGAAACGCGTCCTGACGCTCTACGAGTTGCATTTTCTGGCCGATCGCCACATTTCGTCACATGGGGTCAAAGTAGGGACCGCAATTTGGCGTGTGCTCCCGCGCCCCTCAGTGTGGACTGTGGGACAGATCGTCCTACCACCCGTTTTACACTCCACGAGAGGCCGCTCATGTCCACAGCCAACACTCCCGAGGCCGCCACCGTGGTGCAGCCCCCGAAGAAGAACCGCAGGCCAGCGTTCATCGCAATCGCGATCGTCGCCGTGCTCGCGATTGTCGCTGCGATCATCGGCGTCGTCAACCTCACGTCAGCCAATCCTGCGAATGAGGCGGCTGTCGACGGAACCGACTCCGCGGCTATTACCGAGGGACTCGGATCCGCTGCTCAACCCGTACGCATCGGCACGGTCGGCGCGAGCGAGCCGTACTGGCAGACCTTCAAGGATGCTGTGTTGGCCGAGGGCATCAGCGTCGACATCATCGACTTCGCGTCGTATCCCGAGCCAAACCCGGCGCTGGCCGCTGGCGAGCTTGACGTCAACCAGTTCCAGCACAACGTCTACCTCGGGGCGAACAACGAGGCGACGGGCGACGACATCGTGCCGATCGGTTCGACGGCGATCTACCCGCTCGGCCTGTACTCGACACAGTACGACTCGGTGGACACGATTCCGGATGGGGCGACCGTCGCCGTTCCGGATGACCCCAGCAACCTCGCCCGCGGTCTGCTCGTGCTGCAGTCGGCTGGCCTGATCGAGCTCGACGGTGGCGGCAGCATCTTCGCGACGCTCGACCAGGTCGACGAGGCAAACTCGCGCGTCAAGGTCACCGCTCTCGAAGCGGCTCTGACGGCTACGTCGCTACCCGATGTCGCCGCGGCGATCATCAACAACGAATTCGTGGGCAACGCCGGCCTGACGGCATCCGACGTGATCGCGCAGGATGACGCGTCCGACCCGAACGCGCTGCCCTACGTCAACATCTGGGCCGCGAAGGCGAAGGATAAGGACAACCCCGTGCTCCTGAAGCTCGTCGAGATCTATCAGAACAACCAGGACGTTCTCGACGGTGTGCAGGACAGCTTCGGCGGCACCGCGGTGTTCCTGAAGGTTCCTGTGGCCGACCTTGAGACATCCCTCACCAAGGTCATCGCCGACACGAAGGCCCAGGGCTAGCCCACACGCCGCCCACCGGTGGCGGTCGCTTCGTGCGGTCGCCATCGGTGCTTCCGTAAAGCGAAGGATTTCCATGACCATCGTGTCTTTCAGCAACGTCAGCAAGACCTTCCCGCCCACTCAGCGCGGCTCCGCTCCGCTCGTCGCGATCGACTCGGTCGACCTTGACATCCAGGCGGGCGAGATCTTTGGGATCATCGGCTATTCGGGTGCGGGCAAGAGCACTCTCGTTCGCCTCATCAACGCCCTCGAGCCCGCGACCTCGGGTCGCATCGAGGTGAAGGGCGCCGAGATCACTGGCCAGCCCGAGCGCCGGCTGCGCGCGTTGCGCCTCGGCATCGGCATGATCTTCCAACAGTTCAATCTCTTCAGTTCCAAGACTGTCTGGGGCAACATCGAGTACCCCCTTCAGGTCGCGGGGATCAAACAGCCCGAGCGAAACGCGCGCATCTCCGACCTGCTCAACTTTGTCGGCCTCGCCGACAAGGCGGCCAGTTACCCTGACCAGCTTTCGGGTGGGCAGAAGCAGCGAGTCGGGATTGCGCGCGCCCTCGCGACCTCCCCGGACATCCTGCTGGCGGATGAGGCGACCAGCGCCCTCGACCCCGAAACGACCCAGGAGGTACTCGCGCTGCTGCGCCGGGTGAACGAGCAGTTCGGCACGACCATCGTCGTCATTACGCACGAGATGGAGGTCATCAAGTCGATAGCGCACCGGGTCGCCGTCATGGATGCCGGACGAATCATCGAGGTCGGACCGGTGTTCGACATCTTCTCCGATCCGCAGACCGAGGCCAGCAGGCGGTTCGTATCGACGGTCGTGCAGGCGGTACCGGGACCTGATGAACTCGCGCTGCTGCGCGTGCGTCATCCGGGTCGGATCGTCACGCTCTCGTTCAAGGACGGGAACGACTCGCAATCCTCCGTCTTTCTGGAGCTGGGTCGGCGCGCTGTCGGGTTCGAGTTGATCTACGGCGGGATCAACGACATCCAGGGACGAACATTCGGGCACCTCACACTTGCCCTGACCGGCCCCGACGACGTCATCGACCAGGCGATCGCATCCATCGAGTCGTTCGTCGTCGTCTCAGAGGTGCGCTAATGGATCGGCTCATCGAACTGCAGGGATTGCTGTGGCAGTCGGCCGTCGAGACCCTGTTCATCGTCGCGCTCACGCTGTTCTTTGGCGGACTGGGCGGACTGCTACTCGGTCTTGGGCTCTATTCGACCCGGCGGGGGAGCCTGTTGCCCAATCAAACGGTGTTCGCTGTGCTGAACGTGATTGTGAATACGTTCCGCCCGATCCCCTTCGTGATCTTCCTCGTCGCCTTCCAGCCGCTCGCGCGGTCGATCGTCGGCACCGGGATCGGCAATACTGCGATCATTTTCACTCTCTCGCTTGCGTCGATTTTCTTCATTGGACGAGTGGTCGAACAGAACCTGTTGACGGTACAGCCCGGCGTTATCGAGGCCGCTCGGTCGGTTGGCGCGGGGCCGTTGCGCATCATCCCGACCATTCTGTTGCCCGAAGCGCTCGGGCCACTCATTCTCGGGTACACCTTTGTTTTCGTGGCTGTAGTAGACATGGCCGCCGTCGCCGGCCTCGTGGGTGGGGGCGGTTTGGGCGCATTCGCTTTGCTGTACGGGTATCGCCAGTTCAACCCCTGGGTAACGTGGGCCGCAGTGCTGCTGATCATCGTTCTCGTGCAGGTGGTGCAGTTCTTCGGTAACGGGCTCGCGAGAAAAGTGATGAGGCGCTGATGGCCAAGCAGGTCGGATTCAACCTGTTCGAAATGAACACGGTCGGACACATTTCACACGGGCTGTGGGTGCACCCGGATAACACCCGGCACCGCTTCAACGATCTTGAGTTCTGGACCGAGCAGGCGAAACTGTTGGAGGCCGGCCTGTTCGACGCAGTCTTCATCGCGGACGTTTTGGGCGCATACGACGGCTACCGCGCGGGGGCTGACACCGCAATTCGCGAGGCGGTCCAAATTCCGAGCAACGACCCGCTACTTGTCATTCCGGCGATGGCGGCAGTCACCAAGCACCTGTCATTCGCCGCGACGTTCTCTACAACCTACGAGCCTCCTTTCTCGTTCGCGCGGCGAGCCTCGACCCTCGATCACCTCACCAAGGGGCGCTTCGGTTGGAACGTCGTGACCTCGTACCTGCCGAGCGCCGCGCGCAACTTCGGCTTCGACGATGAGATCCCGCATGACGATCGTTACGACCTCGCCGACGAATACCTCACGGTGTTGTACAAGCTCTGGGAGGGGTCCTGGGATGACGACGCGGTGGTTCAGGATCGGCGCACCCCTGTCTATGCGGATCCCACCCGGGTTCGGGCGATCAATCATCGAGGCGCCCATTTCTCGGTGGCCGGCCCGCACCTGTCGGAGCCGAGCATGCAGCGCACACCGGTCATCTTCCAGGCGGGAAGTTCGGATCGGGGGCGGGCTTTCGCGGCGAAGCACGCCGAAGGGGTGTTCGTTGGCGGGCGCACGCGCGAGGTCTATCGCGAGAACGTCGAAGACATCAGGACGAAGGCACTCGGCTACGGCCGCGAGCGGGGCGATATCAAAGCGTTCGCGAGCGCCGTGATCATCGCCGGTAAAGACGACGATGCCGCCTGGCGCAAGGTCGAGGAGTTCAAACGCCTCACGCGGGCCGAGGGCTATCTCGCGCACGCCGGTGGTGGTGGCATCGACCTCGCAGCGTATCCTCGCGAGGCGCGCATCGCTGACATCCTGCTCGCCGAGGCCAAGCCGGGTCGCGACAACCAGCAGACGGGTCGCCGCTTCTATGCCGAGGATGCAACGATCGGAGACGCGCTCGATGATGCGACCCGATTCGACGCGGGTCCGTTCGTCGCGATCGGCTCGCCGTCGCGTATCGCCGACTCGGTGGAGCAGTGGGTGGCGGAGACGGGCTTAGACGGATTCAACCTGCGCCAGTTCCTGACCCCGGGAACACTCGAGGACTTCGTGGAGCTCGTCGTACCCGAGCTGCAGAAGCGCGGACTGTATCGCGAGCGCTACGAGCACCCGACATTTCGTGAGCAACTGTTCGGCGCCGGTCACGCGCGTATCGCCGACACGCACCCCGCCGCGCGGTATCGCGGCGGCGAGAACCTCTGACCCGGGGCGTCGCCCGCCGTGGCGGGGGGCGCGAACCGTGAAGGCGGTGCAGCGCGCGCCTGGGCGCGCCTCAGCGGCGATGAGCCTGAGCTTCCGCGTAACCACTGGCGGGTTCATGGTGGCTCCGACGGGCGTCGATCCCGTGACCTCACGATTTTCAGTCGTGCGCTCTACCAACTGAGCTACAGAGCCGTACGAGCTTTCACCCATACTGCACAAATAGCCCCTCCTTTCGAAGAGGCTTTTTGCTTTGCGACCCTGACCGGACTTGAACCGGCGACCTCCGCCGTGACAGGGCGGCGCGCTAACCAACTGCGCTACAGGGCCTAGCTATTTAGTTCTGCTCAAACATTACTGTCTGTGTTTGGTGACCCCAACGGGATTCGAACCCGTGCTGCCGCCGTGAAAGGGCGGTGTCCTAGGCCACTAAACGATGGGGCCGCGAAGTCACAGAACTTCTTAGCTACCGAGGGATAAGCATAGGGGCGCTTCGGGCAAAAGCCAAACCAGCCCACATGCGCTAAAGGTGAGGATGTCCGGGGGATCCGATCAAGGTCGCGGTAGTTTCAATCCGTTGTTGAACCTTTACGGATGGGGTTGCGCAACTTTGTGCTGGGCATTCGGGCTCTGCGTTGCTACTGTGATCACTGTTGACAGTGTTACTGGCGTGACTGGGGCTACGCGGAACACGATATGGGGAGCAATGGGCAACACGAATATTCGCCGGGGGGCGGCGGCGGTGACGCTGCGATCGTCTCGCAGTCGTGTCATCGCGGTCGTTGCTGCCCTGTGCATCGCCATCACGGCCACCACCATCTCTACGCAGAACGCGTTCGCTGACGACTATCCGACCTGGGGCGACGTCACCAACGCTCGCAACAACCAGGCAGCAACAGCGGATGCGGTTGCGCGCATCAAGTCTCTGCTCGCCCAGCTCGAGGCCGAAGCAATCCGCACCCAGGCTGACGCCGAGGCCAAAGCCACGCTCTGGCAGGATGCCGAGAGCAAGTTCGCTGCGGCTGCTGCACGCGCCACCACCTTGCAGCAGCAGGCTGATGCGTCCAATACCAAAGCGGCCGCCTCAGAGCAGCGCGCCGGCCAGATGGCCGCACAGCTCGTTCGTAACGGCGGCGGCGATCTCACCACCAACCTCCTGCTGAACGCGCAGGATGCCGACAACCTGCTCGACAACCTCGGGCTGTCGAGCAAGGTCTCCGAGCAGGCGTACGCCATCTACGAGCGTGCGATCGTCGACCGCAACACCGCGCAGGCGCAGACGGATGCCGCTGACGTTGCCAAGGCCGAACTCGAAGAGCTGAAAAAAGCCGCTGAGAAACTTTTCATGGAGGCACAGGCCGCATCGGCCGCCGCCGCTGCCGCCGTCGTAGCCCAGCAGGCGCACAAGCTCGAGCTGGAAGCACAGCTCAACGCTCTAACCGCCGCCACCGCCGTCACCGAGGCGAGCTACCTCCAGGGCGTGCAGGTTCGCGAGGAAGCTCGACGGGCCCAGGAAGCGCGGGATGCGGCAGCAGCCGCGGCCGCCAGCCTCGACGCCGGCGAGATCAGCTCGAGCGGCTGGGTTCGCCCCGCAGGCGGCTACATCTCGGCCGTGTACGGCTGGAGCATCGGCTACGGCAGCAACTACCACAAGGGCACGGACATTGCGGGTGGATGCGGCGCACCGATCTTCGCCGCATCATCCGGAGTCGTCACGTTCGCGGCGCAGGGCTGGAACGGCGGCTACGGCAACATGATCCTCATCGACCACGGCGACGGCATCACCACCCGCTACGGCCACATCGTCGACGGTGGCATTCTTGTTGGCGCGGGGCAATCCGTGGGGGTCGGCAATCAGATCGCGCGCATCGGCAGCACCGGGAAGTCCACCGGTTGCCACCTGCACTTCGAGGTTCTGGTCAATGGTTACCCCACCGACCCCGTACCCTTCATGGCCAACCAGGGCATCTCGCTTGGCTAGTCGACGCGGCGCGGTCTCCGAGCGGTAATGCCTGCGCATCACCGCCCCTGGAGGGCGCTCACTGTCGTCGTCTCGGCGGGCCTGGTGCTGGCCACGCTCGTCGCGGGGCCGGCCTACGCCGTCGAATATCCCTCGTGGGACGACGTGCAGAACGCTCGCCAGAACCAGACGGCGACAGCGGCGACGGCCGCCAGGATCGAGGGGATGCTTGTCAGTCTCGAGAACGAGGCGGCGAAGCTCGGTCGCGCGGCGCAGATCAAAGGCGAGTCGTACAACGTCGCACGCGGGGCCCTGGATGCGGCATCCAGCACCTCGGCACGGCTCGACGCCCAGGCTCAGGATGCCGCGGCGCGGGCAGAGCAGTCCGGCCGCCGTGCGGGGCAGATCATCGCCCAACTCGCTCGCAGCGGTGGCGCAAACCTCAGTGTCACGCTCATGACCAGCCCGCACGTCGACGACCTGCTCGGAAGCCTCGCATCGATGACCCGGCTGACGGAGCAATCCGCTCACCTGCTCGCCGAAGCCAACCAGGACAGGAACGTCGCCACCGCGTCGAAGGCGCAGGCGACGGCGGCCGAGGCTGCCCGCAAGTCTCTCGCCGATGACGCGAAGGCCGCGTTCGATGATGCGAGCGATGCTTCGAAGGCCGTTGCCGCGAAGATCGCCGACCAGCAGGAGGCCGCCGACCAGCTGTATGCACAGCTCGCGACGCTCAAGGGCACGACCGCCGACCTCGAGCGCCAGTACATCGAGGGCAAGACTGCGACGAGGCCGACACCGGGTGGGCCGGTGGCCCCCACGGGACCTGCCGCCCCGACGACGCCCACAGTGCCGACCCCGCCGCTGCCCGGCACCCCGCTGCCGGGCACACCACCGCCCGTAGTTGTTCCGCCCGTGGACAGCCCACCCGTCATCACGCCGCCCGTCGTCACACCACCCGTGGTGACACCACCCGTGGTGACGCCGCCCGTGGTGACGCCGCCTACAGCTCCGGCACCGGCACCAGCGCCAGCTCCGGCCCCGTCCACGGTCGAGGCAGCAATCGCCTTCGCGACGGCCCAGCTCGGCGACCGGTACCAGTACGGCGGTTACGGCCCGGACGACTGGGACTGCTCAGGCCTTACGAAGGCGTCGTATGCGAAGGCTGGCGTGTACATCGGTGCGCACGGATCCACCAGCCAGTATCGCTACCTGGGCGGCCAGGGCAGGCTCGTGCCGATCGGCCAGATCCAGCGCGGGGACCTGATTTTCTACTCGGAGGACGGCTCGTACGTCTACCACACGGCCATCTATGTCGGCGGCGGCAGAATGATCGAGGCCCAGTATGAGGGCGTGCCGGTGAAAATCGCCCCCGTGCGCAGCTACGACCTCATGTCGCACGTGGGGCGCCCAGCCTGACTGGTTCGGGCTGCAAAAAGGGCGGCCCGGAAATCCGGAGCCGCCCCATTTGCTCAGTGCGCAGTGCGCAGTGCTCAGCGCGCAGCGCGCAGCGCTCAGTGCTTAGCCTCGGCGAGCTTCGCAATGCCGGCCTGCACGATGGCATCGGCTTCTGCTGCGTCGCCCCAGCCGTCGAGCTTGACCCACTTGCCGGGCTCGAGATCTTTGTAGTGCTCGAAGAAGTGCTCGATCTCGCGGCGGGTGAACTCCGGGATGTCATTCAGATCCTGGATGTGCGCCCAGCGCGGGTCTTTCGCCTGAACGCAGATGACCTTGGCATCGCTGCCGCCATCGTCGGTCATGTTGAAGACGCCGACTGGGCGGACCGAGATGCCGACGCCGGGGAACGTGGGGGCGTCGAGCAGGATCAGCGCGTCGACGGGGTCACCGTCGAGCCCGAGGGTGTTCTCGAAGTAGCCGTAGTCGGTGGGATACGCGAAGCTCGTGAAGAGGTAGCGGTCGAGGAAGACGCGACCGGTCTCGTGGTCGACCTCGTATTTGTTGCGGCTCCCACGGGGGATCTCGACAACAACGTCGTAAGCGGTCATGGCTGTACTCCTAAAAATCTGGTGATTGCTGCCGATAACGTTATCGGATGCAGAACGAGCGTCCGAGACTGTCTCCCGTGATCGCCGATGTCCGTCGCGCAGTGCGCTCGGCTCTCACCGAGGGAGAGTTCGTGCTCGTCGCGCTGTCCGGCGGCCCCGATTCCCTGGCGCTTGCCGCCGCTGTGGCCTTCGAAGCTTCCCGGGTTGGCGCACGAGCAGGCGCGGTGATCGTCGACCACGGGCTCCAGGCGGGGTCGGCGGATGCCGCGGCACGGGCCCGCGACCAGGCCGAAGCCCTCGGGCTCGACCCGGTGCGGGTGAAGACCGTCACCGTGGGGGTGGACGGCGGCCCCGAGGCAGCGGCCCGCACAGCTCGCTACCGCGCCCTCTCCGAGGCGGCGAAGGAGTTGGGCGCGACAGCCGTGCTGCTCGGCCACACGCTCGACGACCAGGCCGAGACGGTGCTGCTGGGCCTCGCGCGCGGCAGCGGCGCCGCGAGCCTGCAGGGGATGGCGGCAGAGACGGGGATCTACCGGCGACCGCTGCTGGGCATCCGGCGCCAGCAGACCGTGCAATTCTGCGACGACTCCGCGCTCACGCCCTGGCATGACCCGCAGAACGACCACCCGGCGTTCACGCGCGTGCGAGTGCGGACGACGGTGCTTCCGATGCTCGAAGCCGAGCTCGGCCCGGGCATCAGTGAGGCCCTCGCACGCACGGCCGAGCAATTGCGAGAAGACGCCGCTGCGCTCGACCACTTCGCCGAGGAGATCGCCGAAGACCTCGCGGAGCATTCCGAAGCCGGCATCTCCCTGCCAGCGGAGGCGCTTGCCGCGAACCCTGCGGCGCTCAGGCAGAGGCTGATCAGGCTCGCGGTCGAGAGCGAGTTCCACGTCTCGCTGAGCCGAAGCCAGACTCTCGAGGTCGCGCGGCTGGTCACCGACTGGCACGGGCAGGGCGCCATCGACCTGCCCGGCGTTAGGGTGGAACGGCACGCTGGCCTGCTGAGGTTCAGCGCACGAGATTAGGGAAGCCATGGAACTCGCGGACGTTACCGCCGACCTCACCGAGGTGTTGCTCACTGAGCAGCAGATCAACGACAAGATCGCCGATCTCTCACGCCGCATCGAGCAGGACTACGCGGGTGAGCGGGTGCTGCTGGTCGCGGTGCTCAAGGGCGCGGTCATGGTGATGGCGGATGTCGCCCGCGAACTGAAGATCCACGTCGAGCTCGACTTCATGGCGGTGTCGTCGTACGGCCTCAGCACCGAATCGAGCGGCGTCGTGCGCATCCTGAAAGACCTCGACACCGACCTCAACGGGCGCCACGTCATCATCGTGGAAGACATCATCGACTCCGGCCTGACCCTCGCGTGGCTTCGCGGCAACCTCGCCAGCCGCGGCCCGAAATCGCTCGAGATCCTCGCGCTGCTGCGCAAGCCCGATGCCGCAAAAGTCGACGTCGATGTCAAGTATTTCGGCTTTGACATCCCGAACGCCTTCGTCGTCGGCTACGGCCTCGACTATTCCGAGAAGTACCGCAATCTGCGGGGGATCGCGGTGCTCGCGCCACACATCTATGCGTGAGTAACGCCTGAGGCGAACATCCAGCAGACGTGCAGCGCGGTAGCGCTAACCTTGCAGGACGTTTCTCCAGCAGGAAAGGTCTGGGCCTGACGGCCCGAACATCATGGACTTTAAGCGCATCTTCAAGGGCCCGATCGTCTACATTGTGCTCGCCATCGTCGCCGTGTGGATTGGCTCGACCCTGCTCATGGGTGGCGGATTCAAGGTCATCTCGACCCAAGAGGGTCTCGACCTGCTGAAAGGCACCACCGTCGATTCGGCGAAGATCGTCGACGGCGAGCAGCGTGTCGACCTCACGCTCTCGCGCGCGAGTGGTGACAAGGGCACCCAGGTGCAGTTCTACTATGTCGCCCCGCGAGGCGCGGAGGTCGTCAGCGCGATCACCGCATCGAATGCGAAATTCGATGACGAAGTTCCCCAGACCAACTTCCTGACCAGCCTGCTGGGTATCCTGTTGCCGTTCCTCATCATCGGCGTGATCTTCTACTTCCTGCTGACCCGCATGCAGGGCGGCGGCAACAAGGTCATGCAATTTGGCAAGTCGAAGGCGAAGTTGGTAGGCAAGGAGTCGCCGAAGATCACCTTCGCTGACGTCGCAGGTTCAGACGAGGCGATCGAAGAGCTCGAAGAGATCAAAGACTTCCTGAAAGATCCCGCGAAATTCCTCGCGGTGGGTGCCCGCATCCCTAAGGGTGTGTTGCTGTACGGCCCTCCCGGAACCGGTAAAACTTTGCTGGCTCGCGCGACAGCCGGCGAAGCAGGAGTGCCGTTCTACACGATCTCGGGTTCAGACTTCGTCGAGATGTTCGTCGGTGTCGGCGCGAGCCGCGTGCGCGACCTCTTCGACCAGGCCAAGCAGAACTCGCCGGCCATCATCTTCATCGATGAGATCGACGCCGTCGGCCGTCACCGTGGAGCCGGTATCGGCGGCGGTAATGATGAGCGTGAGCAGACCCTCAACCAGTTGTTGGTCGAGATGGATGGGTTCGACGTCAAAACCAACGTCATCCTGATCGCGGCAACAAACCGTCCCGATGTGCTCGACCCCGCGCTGCTGCGCCCCGGCCGCTTCGACCGCCAGATCGGCGTGGACGCGCCAGACCTCCAGGGCCGGAAGCAGATCCTGCAGGTGCACGCCAAGGGCAAGCCAATGGCCGACGGGGTCGACCTCGAGGTTCTCGCCCGCAAGACTCCGGGTTTCACCGGGGCAGACCTGGCGAATGTGCTCAACGAGGCGGCGTTGCTGACCGCACGCAGTAACGCCCAGCTGATCGACAACCGCGCCCTGGATGAGGCCGTCGACCGTGTCATGGCCGGCCCACAGCGCCGCACACGACTGATGAATGACAAAGAGAAGCTCATCACCGCCTATCACGAGGGTGGTCACGCGCTGGCTGCGGCGAGCATGCGAAACACCGACCCGGTGACCAAGGTCACGATCCTTCCCCGCGGTCGCGCGCTCGGCTACACGATGGTGCTGCCGCTTGAGGATAAGTATTCGATCACGCGCAACGAACTGCTCGACCAGCTGACCTACGCCATGGGTGGTCGCGTCGCGGAGGAGATCGTGTTCCATGACCCGACGACCGGCGCATCCAACGACATCGAGAAGGCCACGGCGATAGCTCGACGCATGGTCACCGAGTACGGCATGAGCGCGAAAGTCGGATCGGTGAAACTCGGCCTGACCGCTGGCGAGCCTTTCCTCGGTCGCGACATGGGTGCGAGCCGTGACTATTCAGACACGATCGCCGAGACGATCGATGAAGAGGTGCGAAAGCTCATCGACGAGGCTCATGACGAGGCGTGGCAGGTGCTCAACACCAACCGCGACACGCTCGACAGGCTGGCCACAGAGTTGCTCGAGAAAGAGACCCTCGATCACAACCAGCTGGCCGAGATCTTCGTCGGCATCGAGAAGCTGCCCGAACGCCCGCTGTGGCTTTCGAGCGACTCACGACCGCTGTCAGACCGTCCGCCCGTGAAGGTACCGGCTAAGGCGCCGGTGGATGTCGGCCTGGTCGACGGCGGCGTCGAGTCAGACTCCCCAGCGGCACCCAACCGCCCGCCGCGCCCGCTCCAGACGCCCGGCATCGCCACCGCCTAGGTCGGCCATGGCTGTCGACTCCGGACGCATTGAGGCGGCGATCGCCGAAATCCTTGCCGCAATAGGCGAGGATGCGGCACGGCCAGGGCTGCGGTCGACCCCGAAGCGGGTCGCCCAGGCATACACCGAGTTCTTCGCAGGGGTCGGCGTCGACCCTTCGGCGGTGCTCGCCGACAGCGTCGCCAGCGGCGGCCTCGGCGAACTCGTGTTGTTGCGAGACATCGAGTTCAGGTCGATCTGCGAACACCACCTGCTACCGTTCCTC
Organism: Salinibacterium xinjiangense; assembly: GCF_014645015.1. Taxonomy (GTDB): domain Bacteria; phylum Actinomycetota; class Actinomycetes; order Actinomycetales; family Microbacteriaceae; genus Rhodoglobus; species Rhodoglobus xinjiangensis. The sequence continues at coordinate 1,295,073 of NZ_BMLC01000001.1, read as the reverse complement.
GGCGCCGCGCACGTTGCTTACGTTCCCGGAGAGCGGATCGTCGGCCTCGGCAGGCTGGCTACGGTCGTCGCGACCGCCGCGGCACGACCACAACTACAGGAGCAACTCACCGAGCAGATCGCCGACGCCATCCAGTCCGGGCTCGCCCCGCAGGGCGTGCTGGTCGTGGTGGATGCAGTGCACGGCTGCGTGACGGCGCGGGGCCCTCGACAGACAGGCAGCTCCACGGTCACGATGGCCTCCCGCGGTTCGCTGTCAGACCCCGTGCAGCGCGCCGGAGTACTCGCCATGATCGGCGGCCCGTCGTGACGCGAACCGCACCAAAGGTGTTCGGCATCCTGAACGTGACCCCGGATTCGTTTAGCGATGGCGGAGAGTATCCCGATCTCGCGGCGGCCATCGGCCATGGCATCACGCTGTTTGAGCACGGTGCGGATGTGGTCGACGTCGGCGGCGAGTCCACCCGGCCGGGCGCGACCCGCATCGATCTCGAAGTGGAGCAGGCGCGCGTGTTGCCGGTGATCCGGGGGCTGGTTGCCGCTGGGGTCCCGGTGAGCATCGACACCCTGAACGCCGACACCGCACTCGTCGCGGCGGCGGCCGGGGCATCCATCGTCAACGACGTTTCCGGCGGGCTGGCCGACCCGTTCATGCACCGGGTCATCGCCGAGACCGGGCTCGACTACATCGCGATGCACTGGCGGACCCCGGATGCCGGCGCCGGTGCCATTGACCACTACGACAGTGTGGTCGCCGACGTTCGCGCCGAGCTCGGCCAGCGGATCGACTCGCTCACCTCGGCCGGCGTCGACCTGTCGAGGGTGATCATCGATCCCGGGCTCGGTTTCGCTAAGACCGCCGAGCACAACTGGCAACTTCTGGCGGGCCTCAGTGACCTCGAGTCCCTGGGCTGCCGCGTGCTCGTCGGCGCCTCCCGCAAGAGATTCCTGGGCGAGCTGCTCTCGGATGACGCCACCGTAGCCGCACGAGACTTGCCGACCGCCGTGGTGACGGCTCTGGCCGCAGACGCGGGAGCCTGGGCGGTGCGGGTGCACGACGTGGCATCCACCATGGCCGCGCTCGGGGTCTGGTCGGCCTGGGAGAAGGGACGAAGCGCATGAATCCGCTCGACACGATCACACTCACCGGGTTACGAGCAAACGCGTTCCACGGCGTCTTCGACTCCGAACGCCGCGACGGCCAGGTATTCATCGTCGACGTCGTCGCGCACCTCGACCTCGCGGCCGCCGGGCGCTCAGACGATCTCGAACAGACCGTGCACTACGGCGTGCTGGCCGAGGAGGTCGTCGCGGCCGTCGAGAGCAACCCCGTCGACCTCATCGAGACCGTGGCCGAGCGGGTCGCTGCCGTGGTGCTCTCCCACCGGGCCGTTAGGCTCGCCGTCGTGACCATCCACAAGCCACAGGCCCCGATCACCGTGCCCTTCGTCGATGTCGCGGTGACGATCACCCGGGCCGCCGCATCTGCAGCGTCACAGACCATCGGATTCGGCTGACCATGGCGGTGAACCTAGCGATCCTGGCGATCGGCAGCAACCTCGGCGATCGCGAACAGGCACTCCGTGCGGCCGTGCGTGAGATCGCGGCGCTCGACAGGGTGGTGATGGTCGCGGCCTCCGGGATCGTGGAGACGGCCGCAGTTAAGCCAGACGGCGTCGACCTCGCTGCCCCGGCCTACCTCAACGCGGCCGTCGCCGTGCGCACGTCGCTGGCGCCGCTCGAGTTGCTTGCGGCCGTGAACGCCATCGAAGCGGAGCTCGGTCGGGTGCGTGGTGTTCGCTGGGGCGATCGCATCATCGACATCGACATCATCTCGTTCGCCGACCTCGAACTCGATTCGCCCACCCTCACCATCCCGCACCCGCGCGCCGCCGAGCGGTCGTTCGTGCTCACGCCATGGCTTCAATTGGACGAGGATGCCGCGATCCCCGGTCGCGGAAGGGTCGCCGACCTGCTCGCCGAGCTCGACACCCCCGCCGAATACCCCGCGGAGCCGCTGCTGTGACCCGCACCACACCCGCCTCCCTGTTGCTGCTCGCTGTTCTCGGCGGTGGAGTGATGTGGTTCATCGAGACCGCGCTTGCCACCTCTGGTCGCGCCGTCGTCCTTCCTCCCGTCACTCTCGGGGTGGCGCTGCTGCTCATCGGCGTGATCATCGTCGCGATGGCGTTGCCGGTGCGGCGAGTCTCCCGCGGGGTTGCCCATGCGCGAGTCGATCCGTTCTATGCGACGAGGGTGCTGATGCTCGCGAAGGCATCGAGCCTGGGTGGCGCGCTGCTCGGCGGTGGCGGGCTCGGTATCGTCGGCTACCTGCTCAGCCGGTCGTTGGTGGCGTCTCCCAATGCCGTGACCATGTCGGTTGTCGCGGCCGCCGGTGCGATACTTCTGCTGGTAGCCGGACTCGTCGCCGAACACATGTGCAGCATCCCTCCTGGCGATGAGAAACGGGATGACGGCGCCCCAGACCCCCGAGGTATGGCATGACGAACAGGCTCGAGATCCCGAACACCGAGTGGCGCAGGGTCTCGCCGCGGTATGTCGTCGTCGACTTCGTCGGCACCCTCGTGTTCGCGATCGTTGCCTGTGCGGTCACGTCGATTCCGGCAGTCCTGTCTGGCAGCGTCCTGCTGTGGGCCATCCCCGCGTCGCTCGCCGTGATCTTCGTCATCACGCTCGCGCTGACCCCGCGCAGGGTGCGATCCATCGGCTACCAGCTTCGGGATGACGACCTGCTGTTCCGTCGCGGACTGATGTTTCAGAGGTTCGTGGCCGTGCCATACGGGCGAATGCAACTCGTCGACATCAACCGCGGACCGCTTGATCGCGCCGTGGGGCTGAGCGAGCTGAAATTCGTGACGGCTGCAGCGGCGACCGGAGTGGTCATCCCCGGGCTCGTCGCCGCAGACGCCGAGGAGCTGAGAGACAGGCTGGTGCAGCTGGCGGAGAGCCGCAGGGCAGGGCTGTGACCCAACGCGATGTCATCGGCACGGGCTCCAGGCTCGCCGATGGTGAGTGGCACAGGCTGCATCCCGCGACACCCGTGCTGAAGGGCGGCATCGCGCTGGTTGCGATCGTCGGTGTAGTGATCGTCAACATCCGCGACATTTTTATCAATACCGTGATCGGCGGCGATCGCCGGGGCGAAGAGTACGATCCGCTGGTCTGGATCTACGAGCACGAGTTCGCCGGGCTCATCGCCCTCGCGCTACTCGCCGGCGTGCTGCTGTTTGTCGGCGGCTTCTACGTGTCGTGGCGCATGCACAGGTTCAGGATCACCGACGAGCAGGTCGAGGTGCAGAGCGGCGTCGTGTTCCGCACGAACCGCAGGGGCAGGCTCGACCGCATCCAGGGCGTCAATGTGTCGAGGCCGTTCCTCGCGAGGCTGTTCGGTGCCGCGAAGCTGGAGGTCAGCGTCGCAGGCCAGAACGCGAACGTGCAGCTCGCCTATCTCAGGTCGGCGGCGGTGGATGAGCTGAGGCGCGAGATCCTGTTGCGAGCCTCCGGCACCCAGTCGACCGCCGCGAAAGGCACGCCCCTGCCGGGTGGCGTCATCGGCCAGCGAGTCGCAGAGTTTCTCGGCCCCGAGCTCGACCCGGATGCGGCCCCGCCCGAGTCTGTGGTGCAGATGAATCTCGGCCGCCTCATGGGGTCGCTTCTGCTCAGTGGCTTCACGGTCATCATCATCGGGGCGATCATCGCGCTCGTCGTGGTCACGACCACTACGCGCGAGCCGTTCTTCCTGCTAGGTTTCGTGCCGGCCATCATTGGCATGGGCGGATACTACGTGTCGAGGTTCACGCGCTCCCTCCGCTACAGCATCGCGTCGACATCGGACGGGATTCGGGTGGGGTTCGGGTTGCTCTCGACCAGCAATGAGACGCTTCCTCCCGGCCGGATCCACGCGGTGCAGGTCAGCCAGCCGTTGCTCTGGCGCCCGGCCGGTTGGTGGGAGATCAAGATAAACCGGGCATCCAACTCCTCTGCCAGTGGCGCAGCCGGACAGGCGACTACAACGATCCTTCCCGTGGGCAACGCCGAAGACACCATGCGCGTGCTCGAACTCGTGCTGCCGGGGCTGGTCGACCCCGCCGCGATCGGCCTGCTCGAGCGCGGCATGCGCTCCAGGGGTGGGGACGACGGCTTCACCAATTCACCGAAGCGCGCACGCATCCTCCGCTGGTTCTCGTGGCGACGCAACGGTTTCGCGATCGTGCCGGGCGCGGTCATGTTCCGCACCGGTTCGGTCTGGCGCGAACTAGTGGTCGTGCCGCAGGCGAGGCTGCAGAGTCTCGATCTACGACAGGGTCCGTTGCTGCGCAGGCTCGGCCTCGCGTCGCTGGCCGTTCACACCGTCGCGGGCCCGGTGATCGCACGACTCGGCGCGATCGACAGGGACGATGCCGTCGCAGCATTCGCTGCGATCGAGAGTGCCGCCGTGAGCTCTGCCGACATCGACACGAGCCATCGATGGCGGATGACCGTGCCACAGTCGACCGGGCCGTCGACCGTGCCACAGCCGTCCGTGTCACAGTCAACCGGCCTGTCGACCGAGCCGTCGCCGTCGACTGAGCCCGAACAGCCCGGGACCGCAGCCGGGCCGCCACCCCCGCCGCTGTCTCCCGGGGCGGGGTATCCCTGATGGCCACGCAATCGGGTCGGCTCGGGGTCGGTATCATCGGCGCCGGACGGGTGGGGCCGGTGATCGGCGCCGCGCTCGCGGGTGCCGGGCATGCCATTGTCGGTATCGCCTCGATTTCGGAAGACAACAGGGATCGCGCGCGCGCACTGCTCCCAGAGGTTCCGATCCTGGAGATTCCTGAGCTGCTCGAGCGCAGTGAACTGGTGATCCTCGCCATCCCCGAAGCCGAGATCGAGTCGCTCGTCGCCGGGCTCGCAGCGACGGGATCGTGGCAGCCCGGGCAGCTCGTGTTGCATACGGCGCCGGGCCTCGGCTATTCCGTGCTCGCGCCGGCCGTCGCGGCGGGCGTCATCCCGCTGGCCATCCACCCGACCATGGTCTTCACCGGCACCTCCCTCGACCTGGTCAGGATGCGCGAGAGCTACTTCGCTGTCACCGCACCGACCCCGGTGCTCCCGATCGGGCAGGCGCTCGTGGTCGAGATGGGCGGAGAGCCGATCGTGATCGCGGAGACGGACCGGGCCGCCTACGCGGAGGCGGTGTCGACGGCGTCGAACTTCTCGGCATCCATCGTGCGCCAGTCGACCGCGCTGCTGGCCGACCTCGGTATCGAGTCGCCGGCCACAGTTTTGGGGCCGCTGCTGCGGTCGTCAGTCGAGACGGCGCTCCAGGCGGCCGGTGGGGATATCGACCGGTTGCGCGGAATCCTGGAATAATCGCCCAACCTATTATCCGGCCCAGCCATCGGCCAGGCGCTGGCGCCGAGTAGAGCGGCCCATCGTCATTGTCGAGCGTGCTGGTTCGCTGCTTATACGATCTATGGGGAGGATCCACGGTGAGAGCAACACAGAAACCTGTCGTGATCGAGACGGTCCGCGGAATGTGCGAAGCGCTCGCCGCCGAACGCGCCGCTGGCCGCACGATAGCGCTGACACCCACGCTCGGTGCGCTCCACGACGGCCACCTGTCGCACCTCGATCGCGCCGCCGAGCTCGCCGACGTGATGGTGGTCTCGATCTTCGTCAATCCGACCCAGTTCAGCGATGCGGCAGATCTTGACAAATATCCCCGCACCCTCGAGGCCGACCTGCTCGCCCTCGGGGCGGCGGGTGTGCACTATGTCTTCGTACCGACCGTCGAGGAGATGTATCCGGATGGGCCGACCCAGACCGTGGTCACCGCGGGCAGGGTCGGCACGCTCTTCGAGGGTGCGTCACGTCACGGCCACTTCGACGGTGTGCTGACGGTCGTGGCGAAACTGCTCGACATCATCACCCCGAATGTCGCTACTTTCGGCCAGAAGGATGCCCAGCAGCTCTTCCTCGTGCGCCGCATGGTGAGAGACCTGAACCTCCCGGTGCGCATCGAAGCCATCGAGACGGTGCGGGAAGCCGACGGCCTGGCGCTCTCCAGCCGCAACCGTTTCCTGGACACGAACCAGCGCAGGGCCGCGCGATCCCTCTCCATTGCGCTCGAGGCGGCGTCGTCGTCAGCCGAACGCGGGCTCGACGCGACACTCGCGGCCGCGCAGGGCGCACTCATGGGCGAGTCGCTTGTGCAGCTCGACTACCTGAAAATCGTGCATCCACAGACCTTCATGCCGGTGGATGACGGCCACCACGGCCCCGCGATCGTGATTCTGGCCGCAATGCTCGGAACTACGCGCCTCATCGACAACGAGCCGATCTACCTGGGCTGAGGCCGTCCGGCCGAGGTTCCGCTGTGCTCGCCCCACCCCCTCCATCCGCCCGGCGTTGAGGTGCGGGCCGGACGCGTACCCGGCCGAACGCGCGTAGGCTTCGTCTCCTGATGGATGACATGGGTGCGGCAGTCCAGCGCGCGCGGCTCGAGGAACGCATGCGCGACGTTCGAGCACTGGAGGCCACACTCGAGCGGGAACGCTCGGCGATGGTCGAGGCATCCAGGGAGTCCAATGCCGACGACGAGCACGATCCCGAGGGCGCGACCATCGCGTTCGAGCGAGCGCAGCTCGATGCCACCATCGTGGAGGTGCACCGCCAGCAGGTTGACCTCGATGCGGCGCTTGCGCGGCTGGATGACGGCACCTACGGGATGTGCATCGTCTGCGGGCTGCCCATCCCGGCCGCGCGACTCGAGGCTCGGCCCTCGGCGACGACCCACGTCACGTGCGCCCCCTGATCACCTGCGCAACCCCCGGTAACATGGGAGCGATATGAGCGACGAAACCACTGAGCCCACACCGCCCGCCGATGAACTGAGCGCAGCCGAGGTCAGCGAGCAGAAAGCCGTGCGTCTCTCCAAGCGCGAGCGGCTCATCTCCAGCGGTCGCGAGGCGTACCCAGTGGCCGTGCCGGTGACGACGACGATTCCGGCCCTGCGCGAGAAGTACGGGCACCTGGTGACGGATGACACCACCGGTGACGTTGTCGGCATCGCCGGTCGTATGGTGTTCGCCCGCAACACGGGCAAGCTCTGTTTCGCGACGCTGCAGGCCGGTGACGGATCCCGCGTGCAGGCGATGGTGAGTCTCGCCGAGGTGGGGCAGGAGTCGCTCGACGAATGGAAAGAGTTCACCGACCTCGGCGACCACGTATTCGTCAGTGGCGAGGTGATCTCGAGCCGACGCGGCGAGTTGAGCGTTCTGGTGAGGCAGTGGCAGATCGCCTCGAAGGCGGTGCTTCCGCTGCCCAACCTGCACTCCGACCTGAGTGACGAGTCCCGCGTGCGCAGCCGCTACCTCGACCTCATCCTGCGCGAGCAGGCACGGTTCACGGTCCGCGCCAGGGCGAAGGTCAACGCCTCGCTGCGCGCGACTTTCGCCGCGCAGGACTACCTCGAGGTCGAGACGCCGATGCTGCAGGTGATGCACGGTGGGGCCTCCGCGCGTCCGTTCGCCACGCACAGCAACGCGTTCGACACCGAGCTCTTCCTGCGTATCGCGCCGGAACTGTTTCTCAAGCGCGCCGTCGTCGGCGGTGTCGACAGGGTGTTCGAGATCAACCGGAACTTCCGAAACGAAGGCGCCGACTCCACCCACTCCCCGGAGTTCGCGATGCTCGAGGCGTACGAGGCGTACGGCGACTACAACCGCATGGCCGACCTCACCCAGCAGCTGGTGCAGAACGCGGCGCTCGCCGTGGCCGGACAGCTCGTTGTGACATGGGCCGATGGCACCGAGTACGACCTGGGTGGAGACTGGGATCGGGTGTCGATGTACGAGTCGGCAGCCGCGGCATCCGGGCTCGACATCACCCCGGACAGCCCGTGCGACTACCTGCTGGCCGAGGCGGCGAAGGTCGGCATCGAGGTCGAACATCCCACTCACGGCAAGCTCGTTGAGGAGCTGTGGGAGCACTTCGTCAAGCCGAACCTGACTCGCCCGACCTTCGTGATGGACTTCCCCGTCGACACCAGCCCGCTCGTTCGCGATCACCGCACCATCGCCGGGGTCGTCGAGAAGTGGGACCTGTACATTCGCGGGTTCGAACTGGCGACCGGATATTCCGAGCTGGTCGACCCGGTCATCCAGAGAGAACGTTTCGTCGAGCAGGCTCTGCTCGCCTCCCAGGGTGACGTCGAGGCGATGCGCCTGGACGAAGAGTTCCTGCGGGCGCTCGAACACGGGATGCCGCCGACCGGCGGTATCGGGCTCGGAATAGACAGGCTGCTGATGGCGATCACGGGGCTCGGCATCCGCGAGACGATCCTGTTTCCCCTGGTGAAGTGATGAGCGATTTGAAGCTTCCGGGCGAAGACGACAAGAAAAAGGGCCCCTCGTTCAACCGCATCGCGATCTGGGTGCTCGTCGGCGGTGTGGGCCTGTACCTGCTGGCCTCGGGCATCATCGGGATCCTGGTCAAAGCGAACCAATGAATCGACGCACCTCGCGACTTGTGACAGGCCTAGCGTTGGCTGGGATGCTGGTGATCATTGCCGTGGTGTTCATCATCAACAGTTACCCTTGAGGTATGCCTCAGGATTTCTGGTCTAACGCGATCTACTCGGTCTCCCCGACCATCCTTGTCGGGCTCGTGTTCTGGTTCATCATCCGCGCGATCCTCAGGGCAGACGGAACTGAGCGCAAGGTCAGGGCCCAAATCGAGGCCGAGGAACGCGCGAAGCTCGGCATGCCTGCGGCCCCTGCAACGACCTCGGCCGAACCGAAGGCCTAATTCCGCTTCCGTAGCGTCGACCACCGCACAACCCCGTCACGCCTAGGGCGAACAGCGGACTTTTTCACGGGCCACGAAGTTATTCTCTTTATATCGGCACCGAATCCTCCCCGGTGCTAAAGGAGTGAAGAAGATGTTTGAACGTTTCACAGACCGAGCTCGTCGTGTTGTCGTCCTGGCCCAGGAAGAGGCCAAGATGCTCAACCACAACTACATCGGCACTGAGCACATCCTGCTCGGGCTGATTCACGAGGGCGAAGGCGTCGCCGCCAAGGCCCTCGAGTCCCTCAACATATCGCTCGACGCCGTGCGCGAGCAGGTCCAGGACATCATTGGCCAAGGCCAGCAGCAGCCGACCGGCCACATCCCGTTCACCCCGCGCGCCAAGAAGGTGCTCGAGCTGTCCCTGCGCGAGGCGCTGCAACTCGGCCACAACTACATCGGTACCGAGCACATCCTGCTCGGGCTGATCCGCGAGGGCGAGGGTGTCGCAGCCCAGGTGCTGGTGAAGCTCGGGGCCGACCTCAACCGGGTGCGCCAGCAGGTCATCCAGCTGCTCTCGGGCTACCAGGGCAAGGAGGCTGTCGCCGTCGGCGGCAGCGACGCTGCTCCCGACAAGGGCTCGCAGATTCTCGACCAGTTCGGTCGCAACCTCACCCAGGCGGCTCGTGACGGCAAACTCGACCCCGTGATCGGGCGCGAGAAGGAGATGGAGAGGGTCATGCAGATTCTCTCCCGTCGTTCCAAGAACAACCCCGTGCTGATCGGTGAGCCGGGCGTCGGCAAGACCGCTGTCGTCGAAGGCCTCGCCATCGCGATCGTGCGCGGCGACGTTCCAGAGACGCTGAGAGACAAGCAGCTCTACACCCTCGACCTCGGCTCGCTCATTGCCGGCAGCCGTTACCGCGGTGACTTCGAGGAGCGCCTCAAGAAGGTGACGAAGGAGATCCGCACGCGCGGTGACATCATCACCTTCATCGACGAGATCCACACCCTGGTGGGTGCGGGAGCCGCCGAAGGCGCGATCGATGCTGCGAGCATCCTGAAGCCGCTTCTGGCGCGAGGTGAACTGCAGACCATCGGTGCCACCACTCTCGATGAGTACCGCAAGCACTTCGAGAAGGATGCCGCCCTCGAGCGCAGGTTCCAGCCCGTGCAGGTGCACGAGCCCTCCCTGCCGCACACGATCAACATCCTCAAGGGGCTGCGCGACAGGTACGAGTCGTTCCACAAGGTGTCGATCACCGACGGCGCAATCGTGGCTGCGGCGAACCTCGCAGACCGTTACGTCTCCGACCGCTTCCTGCCAGACAAGGCGATCGACCTGATCGACGAGGCTGGCGCACGCCTTCGCCTCTCGATCCTGTCCGCGCCGCCAGAGCTGCGCGAATTCGACGAGAAAATCGCCCTGGTCCGCGGCCAGAAGGAAGGCGCGATCGAAGACCAGGACTTCGAGAAGGCGGCCTCGCTGCGCGACGAGGAGAAGAAGCTGCTCGGTGAGCGTCTGCGACTCGAGAAGAAGTGGAAGTCGGGTGACGTCTCGACCACCGCTGAGGTGGATGAAGGTCTCATCGCCGAAGTCCTCGCAGCGGCCACCGGCATCCCGGTCTTCAAACTCACCGAGGAAGAGTCTTCGCGTCTCATCTTCATGGAGAAGGCACTGCACATGCGCGTCATCGGACAGGAAGAGGCCATCTCGGTTCTCTCCAAGACGATCCGACGCACTCGCGCAGGGCTCAAAGACCCGAAGCGCCCCAGTGGTTCGTTCATCTTCGCCGGCCCGACCGGTGTGGGAAAGACCGAGCTCGCCAAGGCTCTCGCCGAGTTCCTGTTCGACGACGAGAACGCGCTGATCTCCCTCGACATGTCGGAGTACGGCGAGAAGCACACGGTCTCGCGACTGTTCGGTGCTCCTCCCGGATTCGTCGGCTTCGAAGAGGGTGGCCAGCTCACAGAGAAGGTGCGCCGCAAGCCGTTCTCCGTGGTGTTGTTCGACGAGATCGAGAAGGCTCACCCCGACATCTTCAACTCGCTCCTCCAGATCCTGGAAGAGGGACGACTGACCGATGGCCAGGGTCGCGTGGTCGACTTCAAGAACACCGTGATCATCATGACCACGAACCTCGGTACGAGGGACATCTCGGGAACCCCGATCGGATTCACCTCGTCGACAGATACCGCCTCCGGTTATGACCGGATGCGCGGCAAGGTCGTCGAGGAGCTGAAGAAGCACTTCAAGCCGGAATTCCTGAACCGCGTGGACGAGACCATTGTCTTCCCGCAGCTCAGCCCGGAAGAGCTGCTGCAGATCGTCGATCTCTTCATCAAGCGACTCAGCGATCGACTGATGGATCGCGACCTGACGGTCGAGCTCACGCTCGCCGCCAAGCAGCAGCTCATCAAGATCGGCTTCGATCCGTCGCTCGGTGCCCGACCTCTGCGCCGTGCTGTGCAGCACGAGATCGAGGACCGCATGAGTGAGCAGATCCTGCACGGTGAGTTGAACGCCGGTGACCACGTGCACGTCGACTACGTCGATGCGAAGTTCGTGCTGACCACGAGTCGCCAGGCCGGTCTCCCCGAGAAGGAGCCGGAAGCGGTCGAGGCGTAAAGCTTCACCAGGCTTCGAGCCCGTCAGAATTTGCCTTCGGGCGGTTCCGGCGGGCTCGATCCGTTTAAACTGCAGCGTGACAACTTTCACCGTCAGACCAGCCCGCACCAGCGACATTCCGCTCATCCAGGCGCTCGTCGAACCGCTCGCCCAGCAGCGCATCCTGCTGGGCAAAGACCGGGTGGTGCTGTACGAGGCCGTGCAGGAATTCAGGATCGCCGAAAACGAGGCGGGTGAAGTCGTCGGGTGTGGCGCGCTGCATGTGATGTGGGAAGATCTCGGCGAGGTTCGCACGCTGGCCGTCGCGCGGGACTGGCTCGGCACGGGTGCCGGGCACGCGATTCTCGGAAACATCGAGACGCACGCCGCCGAACTCGGGCTCACGCGGCTGTTCTGCCTCACCTTCGAGACCGCTTTCTTTGGGCGGCACGGATTCAGCGCGATCGCGGAAGACGTGGTGGCGCCCGAGGTTTTCGCCCAGCTCGCACTCTCGCCCGACGAGGGCGTGGCCGAATTCCTCGATCTCTCCCGCGTCAAGCAGAACACCCTCGGCAACACTCGCATGCTTAAACTGCTGTGATGGATGTCTCGCGGGTGTCGATCGGCCTCGCCGGCGCCCTCGACCATGCAATCATCGCGGAGCTCGCACCCGCCATCGAGTCCCTCGGATTCCGTGCACTGTGGCTCAACGACACCCCGGATGGCGACGCGCTCGCCGGTCTCGCCGTCGCGGCCGGGGTCACGACGACGCTGCGGCTGGGCACCGGGGTGATCCCGCTCGATCGACGGGATGCCTCCGAGATCGTCGGGGCGCTCGCTGGCCTGCCGCAGGGGCGGTTGTCGCTCGGCGTCGGCTCGGGTGCTGCCCGGCATCCACTGGGCCTGGTGTCGCGGGGAGTTCGGGAGCTTACCGAGCGCAGCGAGGCATCCATTTTCGTGGGAGCACTCGGGCCGAAGATGCGCAGGATGGCCGCCGAGACCGCCGACGGTGTGCTCTTCAACTGGCTCACCCCTGCCGCCAGTGCCGATGCGATGAACGACCTGCGCCGCGATGCGGGCGGCCGCGGCGGCAACGCCCGTGATGTGCGTGGCGTGCTCTACGTGAGAACCGCTATGACCGAGGATGCCCGTGGCGCGCTGCACGCGGAGGCGGAGCGCTATGGCAGCTATCCGTCATACGCGTCGAACTTAGAGCGCATCGGTGCGACCGCGATCGAGACCACTATCGACGGCTCGGTGTCGGGAGCGCTCGCTGCGCGGGTTGCAGAATACGAGCGGTCTGTCGACGAGGTGGTTCTCCGGGCGGTCACCGCCGAGCAGAGCGTCGAGGCGTACCTCGATTTCATCCGGAAAGCCGCTGCCTGAGTATCCAGCCAGCATGGGCGTGCCCTGGCGCGGGTTTCGCCCTGCCGCGCCTAGCCTGTGTGCATGTCGACGTTCCGAACTCCTGTCGGCCCCCAGTCCAGCAGGGTGTACTGGCGCCGCCGCCTCTTCCTCGCGCTGGGCCTGGTCGCTGTCATCATCATCGTGATCCTCATTGTGAACCGGCCGGGTGGCAGCACGCCGGCGGCGACACAGACTCCCGGCAGCACGACGTCGCCGCTCTCAGCGGCTCCGACCGGGCCGACAGCCGCACCGGGCGAGACTGTCTCCTGCGACCCGACCATGGTGACGCTCGAGCCGACCACGGACGCCGCGGCCTACGACGCCGGTATCGCCCCGGTGTTGTCCTTCGCGCTCACGAGTCGCATGACCAATCCATGCACTATCTCAGCGGGCTCTGACCAGCAGGAATTCATCATCACCAGTGGCAGCGACCGCATCTGGAGTTCCAAAGACTGCCAGGTCGACCCCGTGGCGGCTACAGCGACACTGCTGCCGGGCGTTCCTCTCGCCGGATCCTCGGTCACCTGGGATCGCACCCGCTCTGCTAAGGACACCTGCGAGACCGATCGGCCGCAGGTCGATGCCAGCGGTGCTACCTACCGCGTCGAGGTCAACATCGGTGACCTCGACTCCGTCACGCAGCAGCCGTTCCTGCTGAACTGATGAGCGACGAAACATCCCAGCTCGGCTCTGAGCAACTCGCTGCAGCGCTTGAGGCACAGGATGTCGCGGCGGTGGCCTTCGCGTTGCGCAACGATCACGTGGTCGTGCCGATGCTCCCGGTCGACGGCCCGCCGCAGGTGAGGGTATTCCGGCGCGGGGATGCCGACCGCTACATGCTGCTGCTCTTCTCCTCGCCGGACGCCTACAAGCAGATGGTGCCCGAGGAGGACGACCATCGGATGCTCGGCTACGACGCCCCGGCGCTCCGGGAGTTTCTCACCGAGAACATCGGAGTGCTCGAGTCTGTCTGGTTCGATGTGGCGGGCCCGCATGCGATGCAGGCGGCTCCGCAGGACGTACTCGACGCACTCCAGCTCGACACCCACTGATCTACGCTCACTGATCTACGCTCACTGATCGACCGCAGCCGTTCCGTGCTGCTGGATACCCCCCCAGTCACGCGACCTGAGAGAATGACCCGGTGCCTGAACACGTCCTGATCATCCTGAACCAGCCCTCGGTCGAAGCCCCCGCGCACGACCCGAAAGCGCCGTCGTTTACCATCGCCGACGTCGGGCGACCACAACTCAGCGTGATGGATCTCGCGGCCACCCGCGGTGACGGAATCTTCGAGACTCTCAGCGTCTGCGGCGGGTACCCGCAGGCTTTCGATCACCATCTCGCACGGTTTGCACGCTCCGCCGCGATGCTCGACCTGCCTGTGCCCGACCTGGTGGCATGGGCTGGGGCGATTCGTGCCGCCGTGCTCGAGCTCGACGCCGCCGATGAGTCGTTCGTGAAGATCGTGCTCAGCCGGGGAGTCGAGGGTGCTGAGGCACCGACCGGCTGGGTCTACGCGGCCCATTCGCCCGACCATGCGCAGGTGCGGGCGACAGGAATCTCGGTGGTCACCCTCGACCGCGGGTATCGCCACGACGTGGCCAGCACCTCGCCGTGGCTGCTCGCCGGAGCGAAGACCCTGAGTTATGCGGTGAACAAGGCGGCGATGCGGGAAGCCGCGCGGCGCGGAGCTGACGATGTCGTGTTCGTCTCGAGCGACGGCATCCTGCTCGAAGGTCCGACGTCGACGCTCGTCTTCCGCCGGGGCGACACGATGGTGACGCCCGATCACGACCTCGGTGTGCTTGACGGCACCACCCAGGCCAACCTCTTCCGGTTCGCAGAGGCCCGCGGAATGCACACCGCGTTCGAGCGGCCCACCCTCAGCGAGCTGCTCGGTGCGGATGCCGCGTGGCTGGTGTCGAGCGTCAGGTTGGTGGCGCCGATCCGACGCATCGACGCCGTGGATGTCCCGATGGATTCCGCCCTTACCGCCGCGATGAATGACGACCTGCTCGGGCTGCGCGAATGACGCACTGAGTTTTGCTCCGGAAATAATGGCCGAATTGTCCCCCTTTTTGGGCGTGGGCCGCGGGTAGAACAGGCTTTCTATGAACTCGCTCTGCCGTTACTCTGATCTTGTGGACGACAATTTCGGTGTGGCGGCGGGTTGGTATCCCGACCCGCTCGGTCTTCCACAGCTTCGCTGGTGGGATTCCCAGGCCTGGACCGAACACACCTCGGAGGCCAGGGCCCCGATCGTGGTGCATCCCACGACCATCCTCGGGTTCGCTGACGAAGACGAAGACGAAGAACGGCGTACCCCGGCGCACGAGGAGGAGTTTCTCTCTCGGCGCGAACAGCGTGCCCGCGAACGTCGTGAGAACGGTGACCTGCTGCAGGCCTCGGACATGCAGATCGAAGCAGCCACAGAGTCGACTCCGGATGCCGATATCGAGCTCGGTCTGGACATCGATGAGGAGCACCACGAACTGAGCGCCCAGCCGCTGCTCGCGATGACCCTGCGTGAGCTCGAGCCGCCACTCACCGACACACTCGATGAGGCCACCCCCGGCCCCCGGCGCGCCAGCTCACACACGAACGCCCTGCCGATGGAGTCATTTCTCTCCGCGCTCGCGGAGGACCTTCCCGTTGCCGAAGAGGCAGCACCAGCGCGCGCCATCAAAAAGGTGAAGACCTACACCGTTGCGGTGTGGGCGATTGCCCTGGTGCCACTTTTTCAGCTTGCAGCCCTCGTCATCTTCGTGACCGTGCTCGAGCTCGGAAGCAACTGGCCGCTGATCATCGTCACCATTGTGCTGCCGTATTTCATCGTGATCGGGCTGGCATCGTATGACCGGCTTGTGCTCGAGGTTCGAGGGCATGCGAAACCCGCCAGTGGCTTCTGGGCAATTCTCACGGCTCCGGCCTACCTGGTCGTCAGGGCGATTCGCACCTACCGCCAGTCGGGCAAGGGGTTCGTTCCGCTCGTGATCTTCACGCAGGCCGGGCTGTCGGTGCTGGTCGGCATTCTCGTGGTGCCCGGAATCCTCATCGCGGCGCTGCCGGGCATCTTCGCTGCCGAAGCCGCGCAGTCTGCCCAGGCGACCGCGCTGTCGATCGGCGGCGACATCACGCTGGCCTGCCCGACACCGCCGCTCGTCATCGGCGACACGTTCGCCTGTATCGCGACCAAGGCCAGCGGGGAGACGGACTCCGTCTCCATCGCACTCGAGCGTGAAAATGGCTGGATCGCCTGGCGCGTGAAGGACTGGGGCTCCTGGACGCTGGCAGACTAGCCAGCCCGGCCACCACGCCGACGAGCCCTGCCACGAATCCGGGCGGAATGACAGCCCTATACGGAAACACTCGATACGAGTGTGCTGGAGCTATGACAAACATCACGCCAACGGGCGACAACCGCATCCACAGCGCCGAAGAGCATTCGAAGGATATCGCTGACGCCAAAGAGCTGGAAGACGCCGACCTTCCCCAGGATGAGGAAGACCGCCTCAAAAATTACAGCTGACCCGAGTACCCGCGGCACCTAAAAGTCGGGAATGTCAACCCGCTCAGCCGTGGAACTCGCAAACGCGAGGCGGATCGCCTCCCGAAGGTGCATTGCGTCTGAGTCGATCACGGTGGAAAAACCGAGCCTCCTCGCCTCGGTGACGCGCTGCTTCGCTTGGGACGCCGGCCTGATCTCGCCGGCCAGGCTGATCTCGCCGATCACGGCCTGGGTGACCGGGAAGGCCTTGTCTTTGTAGGCACTGGCGATCGCGAGGGCGATGGCCAGGTCTGCGCCGGGCTCTGTGACCCGGATGCCGCCCACGGTGGAGACGTACACGTCGAAGCTCGAGAGCGGCAGCCCTGCGCGCCGCTCGAGCACCGCGAGCAGCATGGCGACCCTCGACGAATCCACCCCGTTGACGACCCGCCGCGGCTGGGGCGCCTGCGTTTTGACGATTAGGGCCTGAACTTCGACGGGCAACGCGCGTCGGCCTTCGACCGCGATGGTGACGCATGTCCCACTGGTGGGTGTGCGCGCTCGGGACAGGAACAGCCCGCTCGGGTCGGCGACCTCGGCGATGCCGTCGCCGGTCATCTCGAAACAACCCACCTCATCGGTCGGGCCGAAGCGGTTCTTGTGGGCCCGCACGAAGCGCAGGCTGGTCTGGCGGTCGCCCTCGAACTGCAGCACGACATCCACAAGGTGTTCGAGCAGGCGAGGCCCCGCGATGCTGCCGTCTTTGGTTACGTGGCCGACGAGCAGCACCGGCAGGTTGCGGTCTTTGCTGATGCGGATGAGGGTGGATGCCACCTCCCGTACCTGTGACGGACCGCCGGCGAGCCCGTCGGTCAGCCCCGATGACACGGTCTGCACGCTGTCGACGATCACGAGTTGTGGCTGCACCTGGTCGATCTGGCCGAGGATCGTGGCGAGATCTGTCTCTGCCGCGAGGAAGAGCGACGGCTGCAGCGCCCGCGTACGTTCGGCCCGGAGCCGCACCTGGCTGACGGATTCCTCGGCGCTGACGTAGAGCACGCGCTGGCCGGAGGCCGCGGCCCGGGAGGCCACCTCCAGCAGCAGCGTCGACTTGCCGACCCCCGGCTCGCCGCTCAGCAGGATCGCAGCGCCCGGCACGACACCGCCGCCGAGCACCCTGTCGAACTCCGCGATGCCGCTGGGCCAGTGCGCCACGGATTCGGCGCCGATGTCGGTGATCGCGCGGGCAGCGCGGCCCTCGGGCACGCTCACGGCGCTGACCCGCGCGGCGGGCTGCGCGGAATCCTGAACAGTGCCCCACTGTTGGCACTCGCCGCAGCGACCCACCCACTTGATGCTCTGCCAACTGCACTCTGTGCAGCGGAAGTTGGTGGTGACTCTGGCCATGCCGCAAGCCTAGATCGCGCGGGCGACACTGGAGGGGCGGCGAACGCGGAGATAGGGTTACCGTGTGAGTGATACGCGCAATTTCGACCCCCGGTTCGATCCGGCATTCCAGCGCGGATACAAGGATGACGGTTCCGGCGCGCCGCAGCCGTATCGCGGCATCGAAGCGCTCGGGTTGGGGGCAGGGCCGGTCGGGCCGGCGCCGCTGGAGCCGCTCGAGTCGCGAGACGCGGCGGTGGCGCAGGCGCAGGCGCATCCCGAACCTCTCCCGGTCTCGCTTCAGGGGAATCCCTGGATCAGGGTGCTGTGGGTGATCGCCCCGGTGTTCGTTCTCGGCGGGGTGATCGGGCAGGCGTGGTCGCAGACGCTGTTATTCAGCGGATCGTACGCCAGCGGTCCCAGCGGCTTCGCGAGCTACGTTGCGCCGAGCGTGATGCAGTCGGTAGGCCCGTGGATGGTGCTCACCGGCCTCGCCGCTCTCGTCGGTGTCGTGTTCCTGCACGCCGTGCGCTGGCGCGCCGCGGAATGAGGCGCGCGCCCCTGGCGATGCTTGGTGCAGGCATAGCTGCGGTGCTGGTCGGATGCGCGGTGCTGGTGTTCACCGTGAACGACTACCTCGGGCATCCGCTGGCCATCAGCAGCACCTCGGGCCGAACCGTCTTCAAGGATGCAGACGGGCAGCTCGTTTCGTATGACCTCTTCGAGCCCGGGGCGGGCCCGATCCTGATCATCGCAGGCGGGGTGCTGGTGTTTGCGTCACTCTTCCTGCTGGCGGTCCTGTGGCGCGGTAAGCCCGTCAGCGGCCGAGGATGGCGTTCTCGAATCCGGTGACCGATCCGCCGATGCCAGCGAGTTGTTGCGCACTGAGGGCGACGGTGATGGTGCCATCGGCATGGTGTGCGAATACTGCGGGAAGCGGTGTCGATGCGGCGGCGGCCAGCAGGTCGGCGTCGAGTTCGTTGCGGTGCAGCACAATCACCGGCACAGCGAGGCGGGCCACCATCATGTCCCATTGCGGCTTGCGCCTGACGGGGGAGTGGGTAATGTCGCAGAGCGCGCATTCGGCGGTGCCGAGGAGGTGGCCGATCACGTAGCGCACCTCGCCGATGATGCCGCCGTCGGCGTTGTAGATGCCCGTATACCCCACGATCTCGGTCACAGCTCGGCCAGTCGTCGGGCCACGGCCGGCTCGAGGGCTGCAGCCCAGATCCGATATCCGCGATCGTTGGGGTGGAACAGGTCGCCCGCGAACTGGGTGGTGATGCCCCAGAGCCCCTGCCGGTGGGTGAGGGTGTGCAGGTCGACGACAGTGAGTCCGCGCTCCGCGGCGGCGGCTCGCAGTATCCGGTTCGCGATGCGCGCATTCTTCTGTCCAGGAAGGAAGTAGAAGCTCGGCAGGTCGGCAACGATCGCATGCGGCGGCACCGCATCGAAGATCACGGCGATCTCGCGCTCGAACCGCTGCGCGTCGAAGTTGGCGATGTCGTTCGCGCCGATGCAGACCGTCACGATGTCGGGGTCGAGCTTCGCCAGCTTCGGCAGCGCTGACTCGATGGCGAGCCCCAGCGTGGCACCCGAGATCCCGAGGTTCGCGACACGCAGGGTGCGATTGGTACGACCCCGGATGTTCTTTGCCAGCACCCCGACGTAGCTGTGGTCGGGCCTGCTGGCGCCGATACCCTGCGCGGCCGAGTCACCGATGGCGACGTACAGCAGGTCGCCGACCCCTTTGTTGCGCTCACGCCAGAATTTCGAATTCACCGGAATGTTGTTTGCCAACCGGATGCGCCACTCGTCCTGGCGGCGCTTCAGCCAGCGCGCCCACGCCCAGATCCCGCCGCCGACAGTGGCCACCGCTATCGCACTGATCGCTATCCTCACCCTGCGAGCGTACGTGGCCCGAGCGTGTACTAAACTCGACCCCGGAACCGTGTCCGAGCGGCCGAAGGTGCAACTCTCGAAAAGTTGTGTGGGTGAAAGTCCACCGTGGGTTCAAATCCCACCGGTTCCGCCAGTAAAAGCCCCGAAATCTCAGTGATTACGGGGCTTTTTGCTTGTCCAAACCTTCGAGACCCCAGGAAAACCCCACAACTGTCTGAGACCGGGCTGCATCGAGGCGCTCTGAGACGTTGTCCAGGTCGTCCTCGAAAAGGTCCGCATAGGTGTCGAGCGTCATCGCCGCGGAGGCGTGACCGAGCATCTCCTGCACGGCTTTGGGGTTCGTCCCCTGCGGAAATCGCAAGACTCGCAGCAGTGTGCCTGAGGTCGTGAGGGGTGATCGTGGGGAAGGAGCTATCCAGCGCCTGCGATCGCGTCAGCGCCGCAACGAACCAGCCGGTGACGCTCTGCGAGCCCTTGAGGTGAGACACCCCATCGCCAAAGATCAGCCCATCTCGACCCTTGCCTTTACATGCGCGGGCGGGCGTCTTCAGTGCCGACGATGTTCAGCGTGTAGGCCTGAGCTTCATCGACTTCATCGTCGGCGGCATTCTCGAGGTACGGGTCTTCCGCCGAATTCCTGATCTGACGCCCCTACTCCTCCGACCCTGGCTCGCCGGATGCCTCGAACGCCTCGTTCGCGATCGTCCACGCTGTTTTCAGCGCCGTCACCTGCGGGTGCCACACATCCTCACGGGCCGATTAGCGCGGTGCGGTCGAACCGCTGCCCCCCAGCCGGAACGTGGCGCCCTTGTGCTCCGCCGGAAGCCGGTCGCCACGGCCGTGCAGTTTCTGCCGCAGTGTGCCGTCTACGTAGGCATCGGGGTAGGCGCCGCGGGCGCGCAACACAGGAATCACGTGGTCAACGATGTCTTCGAACGTACCCGGAGTAATGGCATAGGCGAGGTTGAAGCCGTCCACGTCGGTCTCGGCGACCCACTCCTGAAGCTGGTCTGCGATCTCTTCGCCCGACCCGACGATCATCGGCCCCAGGCCGCCTATCGCGCCGAGCCTGCCGATATCGCGGACCGTAAATTCCTGACCGTTCTCCGCCGACTCGACGTAGTTCGAGATCACTGACTGGATCGCGTTGCTCTTCACGTTGCCGACCGGCTCATCGAGATCGTATTGCGAAAGGTCGATGCCCATCCACCCTGACATGAAAACGAGCGCACCCTCATCGCTGGCATATTGAAGGAAGTCGCGGTGTTTGGCCTGGGCTTTCTCGGGTGTCTCATCAGTGATGATCGTCAGCAGCGTGTAAATCTTGGCCGAGTACCGATCGCGACCCGCGGCCTCGAGCGCATCACGAATCTTTCCAACGGTGCCCGCCAGCACCTTTTTCGTCGGCGCCGCGACAAAGATCGCTTCGGCATTGCCAGCGGCGAAGTCGATTCCCCGAGTGGATGCCCCGGCCTGGTAGATCACGGGTGTGCGCTGGCTCGACGGCTCTGACAGGTGGATGCCCGGAACCGTGTAGTGCTTGCCGGCATGGCCGATCTCATGCACCTTCTTCGGATCAGTGAACACCCCGGTCTCACGATCCCTGATCACGGCGTCGTCCTCCCACGACCCCTCCCACAGTTTGTACAAGACCTCGAGATACTCGTCAGCCATGTCGTAGCGGTCGTCATGCTCAAGCTGGTCTTCGTGCCCCATATTGCGCGCAGCGCTCGGCAAATAGCCGGTCACCACATTCCAGCCGACGCGGCCGTTGGTGAGGTGGTCCAGTGTCGACATGCGACGGGCGAATGGATACGGATGCTCGTAGGCGGTGCCCGCGGTGATACCGAAACCAAGATGTGTCGTCGCCGCAGCCATCGCCGATACGAGAAGCACCGGATCGTTGACGGGAACCTGGGCGCCATGGCGGATAGCTGCCTCATTGCTGCCGCCGTAGACGTCGTACGTTCCGAGGACGTCGGCGATGAAAATGCCATCAAAAGTGCCGCTCTCAAGCAGCTTCGCAAGGTCGGTCCAGTACGACAGGTCTTTATAACGCCAGGCCTGGTCGTCCGGGTGACGCCACATTCCGGATGACTGGTGTGCAACGCAGTTCATGTCGAAGGCGTTGAAACGGATCTGGCGGGCGGGGCTGGCAGCGGTCATCCCCCAATTCTCTGCCACCGTCGAGCGGAGCATGACAGATAGCGACGCGGGGAGTCACATACGGCAATACTCACCGACCGTCACTCACGTGCCCCAACCTGCACGTACACCGACCACGAAGGAATGCTGATGACACTGACAACGCCAGACCACCCCGGTACCACGGTCGACCATCGCTGGGCCGGGCTCCCATCGCCGGGTGCAAGATCCACCGGCCCGGGGAAAACGATGCCGTGGCGTTGATCGGGGCCGGGGTGCCGCTCCACGAATGTCTGGCCGCCGCGGAGCAGTTGGCCGAAGTCGGCATTGCCGCGAGGGTCATCGACCTGTACTCGGTCAAACCGCTCGAGCGCGCCATGCTGATCGAGACCTGTCGGGCCACCGAGGGCCGTTTGGTTGTGGTGCAGGACCACTACCCGCAGGGCGGAATCAGCGGTGAGGTGATGGAGGCCTTGGCGGACGCGGAGCTGGACGAACTTCACGTCACGCTGCTGGGCGTCAACGGCCTCCCCATGTCGGGGCAGCCCGCCGAGCCTTTGGACGCCGCAGGCATCTTCGCGCGGCACATCGTCGCTGCGGCACGAAAACTTACGGAGGTCCGCGAATGGACGCCAACGATACGACCGACAAACCCGCCCGGCAACCACGCCTGATGCTGGCGTCCGCGTTGATGTTCGTGGCCGACCTGGACCGGTCGGTGGTTTTCTATCAGGATCTCCTTGGGCGAGAGGCCACTTATCCGCAGCGACGAAGCCACGTTTCTGGTCAGCTCCGACGGGTACCAGCTATATCTGCGCAGCATGGGAAAACGGGCGCCGCGTTTCACTGGAGCCATCGGCATCCAGTACCTCGTGTGGACCGCCGAGAACGGAGAAGACCTCCAGTGATGCGAGCAGGTTCTTAAAGCCCAATCCCCGCGGCTCCATAGAATCGCGGTTCCTGCCAGGTCATGACCGCGTGGACGGGCACCCTGCGCAGCTGAGCTTCACCGATCGCCGAGGCCGGTCGCGGCCCCCAACCCAGCTGGTCCGTCCACCCCACTACGATTCGTCGAGGATTCCGGCGGCCTTCGGAGACCCTGTCTTGCGCCTCGCCCGGGTTATTCGAGCCCCGGTACCGCAATGGTCATTATCGCTGTGATCCCTCAGCGTCTCCCTGCAAATTGATTGCGCCATGACCTGAATACGATGTACGCCTGCTACCCGGTCAGGATGTCGGCGAGGACTTTGGCCTCGCTGATGTCAGGCTCTTTAGTCCCAGTCAGCAGGGTCAGGCGGTGATCTGCGGCCAAATCCCGCAAATGTTGCAGCGCCTTGCCCCGCTTCTCTTGTTCCAGCTCGACGTGGTAGCGCCGGGTGAACTCCTCGAACTTGGCCGGGTCGTGGCTGTACCACTTCCGCAACTCCGTCGATGGGGCAACGTCCTTGCACCACTCGTCCAAGGCCGCTTTGACCTTTGTCATGCCGCGTGGCCAGATGCGATCCACCAGGACCCGCAATCCGTCCTGGTCCTCAACTTCGTCATACACGCGGCGAACCTGTACGTCCGGTTTCGCGACCATCCTTCAACCTCCCTGCACGTCGTGTCACCGACAAGGTTACGCGCGCCCCGGTTTGTAGGTCGAAACGGATGACGCTTCAGGCAACCAGTATCGCCAGGGGAAATCGATCCCATCGCCGCCAGGCCCGCTGACGCCAACGCGCGGTCCGATCCGATGCGGTAGCACCACACCATTATCGGGAATGAGAAATGTCCACTGCCCGCCGAAAAGATCATCACCATCGTTATCCAGGTTCACCCCGAAGCTTTGAGCAACGCAACCAGGGCCCCTCGCCAAACTGACATCTGGGAGCGGAACTTTTCGTGGTTTACTTTCTCGCCGACCGCGGGCAATGTCGGTGCCCACGATCACATCTCCCGCTCTGACGAGACAACCCGATGACTGACCTGGTTGTCCGGTGACGAGGTTCAGCGCGTGGTGCATTCCGTAGGTGAAGTAGCAGTACAGGTGCCCGGCGGGACCGAACATCGTCTTATTCCGATTCGTCTTGCCCCGGTAGGTGTGCGCGCCGGGGTCGAGTTCACCCGCATACGCCTCGACTTCGGTGATCCGAATCGTCACAACCTCATCGGCATCGGTGCGTTGAAGCATGCAGCCAAGAATTTCAGGTGCGACATCGAGCACGTCTCGGGCGAAGAAACTTCGACTTGCTAGATGAAATCCATTCAACACACTCACCTAGCCAGCGTATTCATTCCCGGAGAGAAACTTTCGAGCAGGACACAGCGTTCCACGTCCCATCCGACGTACGACGAAAAAACTGTGGAAGCAGCGGAGCAGAGGTTCCTCAAATGTGAGAAAGAGGCGGCAGGAAGTACCCGGCGATCGTGCGCCTGTGGGAAAGCAGCTGGGCTGGATTTGCGCCTTCCTTCAATTCGATGCGGAGATTCGCGGGATCGTGTGCATGACCAACGCGATCGAATCCGTCAGCGGGAGGATCTGTAGAGCCGTCCGAGCTCGCGGTGACTTCCCAAACAAGCACGCTGCACTGAAATGCGTCTGTCTCGCGGTGATGAGTCTGAACCCGACCGGACAAGGACGGGCCCGTTGAACCCACGGGTGGAAACGCGCGATGAATGCGTTCGAGATCGGGTCTGCTGCACCAGTGGCTGTGCGTGGCTCGTCGTCCCATTTGGCGACATCACCGATCCTGGCCACGGCTGCTGTGGTCGGCGTCGGGATAACCGTGGGCATACCGTCGGGGTCGTGTGCGGCGATGGAGGCGCGTATTCTGCGGGCGTGTTCGCCTGTTATCCAGGGCCCCCGTTTCGATGAGGGCTGCCGGGGTTCCGGAGGACAGCATCACCGCATGCCCCGGGATAGGGCGGCACACTCCGCAGCGTCCCGGATGCGTTCACGGCGTAGCTGGTGGGCCAAAGGCCTTTATTGCTAACGGAGGAGGTGGGGTTGTCGTCGCCGATGAGTTCGGAGAGTTCGCGAAGGAAATCGGCTTCCGATATTCCTCCAAGGTTCAGCTCCACGTTGGGGGCGGACCAGAGTGTCCGCATGCTTTCGACGCCGAAGACGGCCTGGCCTTATGCCTAGGAGTGGATCAGCGACATGATTGGGATGCCCTGCGAGCCGCAGCTTGAGCTGCGCGCGAAAACCCCCTAACTGTCTGGGATGGGCAGCATCACTGCGTTCTGGCGCGTAGTCCAGGTCGTCCTTGACCTGGTCCGCTTACGTGGCGAGCGTTATCGCGGCCGAGGCGTGACCGAGCACCCGCTGCACGGCTTTGGGGTTCGCGCGGGCTGAGATTTCAAGACTCGCGACCGGGTGCCTGAGATCGTGCGGAGAGATCGTGCGGAACGAGCTATGCAGCGCCTGCGATCGCGTCACTGCCCCAACGAACCGGCCCGTGACGCTGTCGTGACCCTTGCCTTCGCATGCGCGAGCGAGCGGGCCCGTGCCGTCGAGGTGCCCCTCGCTGCTACCAGCGAGCACGTGAGTAAAGGCATCGGGGCTGGCCGCTTCGCTCTCGAGGATCAACATCATCCGGAGGCATCGCTCCTTCGCCAGGTTACGAGTTCGCGAAAAGCTTGCGGTTTAGTTCACTCGTTGGGGTCTGCCTCACTCGCCGTGCGAGTCGTGTCCTCAGGCAGGCCCGGAACCAGGCGTCGAACTCGACGGCGTCATTTTTTCGAGGGCTTCGGTGAAAGCGGCGAGATCCAGTGGGTGATTCGGTCTTGCCATGGGCGAACGGTGGAGCCTTCCACGGTCGTTGTCCCTGCAGCGATCCTCTAGAACGCTTGCGCGATCTTCACGACGCGATACGTCGCATCCTGGGCTGAGAGAACCGCGGTGTGACGACAGCGATGCGGCAAGCGTTTATGCGTGCTCAGGTGAGGATGTGGCACTCAAGGCCGAGCCAGAGCTGTTCCGATTGGTCAAGTCCTGCGGCTAACGGCGCGGGGTACGGGCGCGCGGTGAAATGTTTATGACACAGCTCGGGAATCGGAGGTGCCGCAGGAGCCGCCGCCGACCGGGGCTGAGGCACACCCTGCGGAACCTGCGACGAGTGACACCCGAAGGCGCCCGTCAGTCGGGCCGATCGGGAGACACGACTTCCCTCGGCGAAGACCGTTTCAGCGTTCTCCCAGCGAACCGCGATTGTCTGGTTTTGCGCAATCTCAGTTACCTCTAACGAACGATCACGATCACGATCACGAGGAGAGAGCATGCCCTTCATCACCGTCCCCGGCCAGAACGATCCTGACGTCGAGCTTCATTATGACGATGTCGGGGACGGCAAGCCTGTCGTCCTGGTTCATGGCTGGCCCCTCAGTAGCCGGTCGTGGGAGGGCCAGGTGCCTGCGCTGGTCGATGCAGGCTATCGAGTGAGCACGTACGATCGCCGAGGATTCGGCCAGTCGTCGCAACCATGGAATGGATACGACTACGACAAGCTGGCCGCGGACCTGAAGGTCGTTTTCGACACGCTCGACCTCCGGGACGTTTCCCTGATCGGATTCTCGATGGGTGGCGGTGAGGTCGCCCGATACGTGGGCACGTACGGTACTGATCGCATAGCGAAGCTCGTCTTCGCCAGTGCCGTGCCGCCTTACCTCTGGAAATCGGAGGACAACCCTGATGGAGGCATTGATGCCGCATTGGCCCAGTGGTTTCACGACGGGCTGACCGGTGACCGGCCGGCATTCCTGCATGAATTCGTTCGGATGTTCTTCACCGCTGGGCCCCCATCTCCGGTGAACATGCCGAGGGTCAGCCTGGAGCAGATTGCTTACAACCTCGATATCGCCGAAATGGCGTCGCCGAAGGGCACGCTGGATTGCGCAACCGCAATCGCGACAACGGACTTTCGTGCTGATCTGACGAAAATCACCGTGCCGACCCTCGTGATTCACGGTGGCTCAGACACCGTCGTGCCGTTCGAGGTCAGTGGCAGACGCACCCACGAGGCCATTTCCGGCAGCGAACTTGTGCTAATTGAAGATGCCCCTCACGGTCTCACCGTTTCACATAGGGACGAGTGGAACCGGCACGTGCTCCCTTCCTCGCGAAGTAGCCGAACGCAACAGGGCCCGCACCGACGCCGTGAGAGTTCGCCCTGTCACCGGCGAAACGATAAACGCTGACAGCGGCATGGTCTTCCGTGGCCCACACAAACCCATCCAATGCACATCCAACGAAAAGAGAAAGCACATGAGTGAAGAAGTGAACATCGCAGCCCAGAAGAGTTTTGGTCACGCCGTGAACAGCGGGCAACTCGACCTTCTCGATGATCTCGTGGCCGAAAATGCAGTCGACAACGATCCGGCCCCTGGGCAAGGCCCGGGCCCCGAGGGTTACAAAGCGTTCTTCCGCGACATGATTGCCGCTTTTCCAGACCTGCACCTTGAAGTTGCGCGCCTCGTCGCCAACGATACGGATGTCGCATTCGCTTACACTCTCACCGGCACGCACCGCGGTCCGCTGATGGGCCACGCCGGTAGCGGTAAAACGATGTCTGTTCGTGGCATGCAAATCAGCCGGTTTGAGAACGGGATACTCGTCGAGCGGTGGGGTAGCAGCGACCAACAGGGCATGCTCGAACAGCTTGGCCTGGCGCCGTAGCCTGCAACAGTCAGCGATCCGGCGGCTGCGCGGCTCGGCGACAGTCTCAAGCT
This sequence comes from Salinibacterium xinjiangense, assembly GCF_014645015.1. Lineage (GTDB taxonomy): Bacteria > Actinomycetota > Actinomycetes > Actinomycetales > Microbacteriaceae > Rhodoglobus > Rhodoglobus xinjiangensis. Next base: position 1,267,631 of record NZ_BMLC01000001.1, on the reverse strand, counting down.
CGCGCCGACTCGCCGGATCGATGGATCGGACTCATTAGCCCCGCTGAGAAACGGGTTCCATTGAAGAACGCAGCGCAGTGTGGAGCGCCTCGGCAATCCGGCCGAGGTCGTCGTCGAACAGATTCGCGTCGATGCCGAGAGCCATTGCCGCGGAGGCGCGCCTGGGCCTCGCTGGGTCAAGCGGACATGGCGCCGTCGAGGAAGTGGGCATGCGGGTTGCGCTCAGGCATGGTCACCCCGGGTGGCCCTAAACCGAACGAAGATACGCTCGTCGTCAAGTGCTTTAGAGACTAAACTAAAATCATGACAACGATCGCACTTTTCGGAGGAACGGGTCGAACGGGACGGCGGGTACTGCAGCGGGCGCTCGCGGCTGGGTTCGATGTGCGGCTGCTCGCGCGCAATCCCACAGCGGTCAGCGCCACCAGTGAGCGCCTCATCGTGATAACTGGCGACATTCTGGATTCCGGGGCCGTCAACGAGACGCTCGCGGGCTCCGACGCGGTGATCAGTGTGTTCGGCCACGTGAAAGGTTCGCCCCCGACCCTGCAGACCGACGGCACGCGAGCGATCGTGAACGGAATGCAGCGGCTGGGCATCCGGCGCATCATCACCCTGTCGGGAGGCGGACTGCACGATCCGCACGATCGCCCCAAGGCCGCAGACCGGGTGATCAGGCTGCTGTTGCGCACCCTCGCCGGGAAGGTCCTGGCCGATGCAGCGGGTCATCTGCAGGTGCTGCGCACGACCAATCTCGACTGGACAGTGGTGCGCGGCCCGCGGCTCACGGAGGCGCCGGGTGTCGGCAGTTACCGGGTCGGCTGGGTGGGTGTGGGCACCGGCACCCAGATCAGTCGTGACGATCTGGCGGACTTCATCCTGACCCAGATGGACGACAGGAAATTCGTGCATGCGCTGCCCTTCGTGTCGGCCTGATGTCGGATCGTGCCCTGGCGGTCGGTCGGGTGCTGGAAGAACTGATTGAGGCAAATCGGATGCTCGCAGGGCCCCGAGTCGCACCATTCGCGGGGCTCGAACTGAGCCGCTCCCACCTCGAGGCGCTCTTCCTCATCGCGCACCGTGACAACGTCACCCCGGGGCTGCTGGCGTCGTCCATGCGGATCACGGCCGGCGCTGTGACCCAGTTGCTAGCCAAGCTCAGGGAGGCCGGCCTTGTGGTCGCGACTCCGACACCGACCGACTCCCGGTCGATCACCCTCGCCCTGACGGGATCGGGCCAGCAGGAGTTAACCGTCTTCGAAGCGCGAGCCGTCGAACAGTCGTTGCCGCACTTCGAGCCCCTCACCGCGGCCGAGCTGGACATGCTGTCCGGGCTGCTGCGACGCGTCACGAGACGCTCGTGACCGGCCGGGCGGTCTTCGTGACGGGTGCTACCGGCACGGTCGGCGAATTCGTCGTGCAACGACTATTGGAACGGGGCGAGCCGGTATTGGCCGCGGTGCGGGGAACGGACTTCCCGTCATTGCCGCACGGTGCGCAGGCTCGGCCGTTCGATTTCGACTCCTCGCCGGTCGCCCTCGAGGCGGCACTGGACGGAGCCGATCGACTTTTCCTGATGCGGCCACCGCCTATCGCAGATGTGCAGCGTTACCTCTTCCCCCTGATCGATGCGGCCATGCGCCGGGGGATCCGGCAGATCGTGTTCCTCTCCCTGCAGGGCGTGCAGTTCAACCGCCAGACCCCGCACCACGCCGTCGAGGCCTACCTGCGCCAGGTCGACGCGCCATTCACCCTGCTGCGTCCCAACTTCTTCATGCAGAACCTATCCACCGCCTACGCGGATCGCATCCGGAACTCGAACGAGATCTTCGTTCCAGCTGGCCGGTCGTACACCGCGTCCGTGGATGCCCGTGATGTCGGCCGCGTCGCCGCCGAAGTTTTCACCGCCGACGGCCACCTGCGTCGCGCCTACACGCTCTCGGGCGAGCACGCGCTCAGCTACGAGCGAGTCGCGCGCATGATGTCGCGGGTGCTCGGGCGACCCATCCGGTATTCCCGTCCGACCGAGACCGAGTATCTCGATGACCTGGCGCTCCACGGCGCCGATGAGCAGTACCTCGCCGCACAGAAGATGATCTACCGGGTGGTGCGTTACAACCTCTCGGCCGTGCCGAACCGCACCATCCGTCGACTCACCGGAGCCCCGGCCACGTCGTTGGCAGAGTTCGTCGACGACTATCGCGACGTGTGGCGGGTCGAGCGTTAGAGTCGGTGGGGGATCAGGGCTGACTCACTCGACCTGTGCAGAGAGGGTACTGCGGCCCATCGACCGGAGGTTCTGATGCGATTCGACCCCAAATCTGTTCGCGGCACAACCCTGGGCGACGCGGTGGTGGTCGCGTGACGCTGAGGGTAGCGATGATCGGCCACGGATTCATGGGGGCGGCCCATTCCGTCGGCTGGCGGCAGGCGCCAGCGGTATTCGACCTGCCGGACTCCGTCGAGATGGCCGTCGTGGTCGGGCGCAACGCACCAGCGGCGGCAGCGGCGGCGGCGAAGTGGGGCTGGGCTGAGTCGGCGACGGATTGGCGCGAGGTCGTCGCTCGCGACGATATCGACATCGTCGACATCGTCACACCCGGTGATTCCCACGCCGAGATCGCGATCGCGGCCCTCGAGGCCGGCAAGCACGTTCTGTGTGAGAAGCCGTTGGCCAATACCGTCGAGCAAGCCGAAGCGATGGCGGAGGCGGCCGGCCGTGCCGCCGCCCGCGGGGTGCGCGCGATGGTCGGCTTCACCTATCGGCGAACCCCCGCCGTGACGCTGCTGCGTGACCTGGTCGCCGATGGCGTCGTCGGAACCGTGCAGCAGGTGAGGGCGGCCTACCGGCAGGACTGGCTCGTGGATGCCCGGATGCCGCTGGCCTGGCGGCTCCAGAAGGAGCACGCGGGCTCGGGAGCCCTGGGCGACATCGGGGCTCACATCATCGACATGACACAGTTCGTGACAGGGCTCGACCTCACCGCCGTGTCGGGAATCCTGGACACGATCGTGAAGCGGCGGCCGCTGCTGGCATCCGGCTCAGGGTTGACAGGAGAAGCGGGTGATGGATTCGGCGAGGTGACCGTCGACGACGTCGCGCTGTTCACCGGCCGGCTGTCGAATGGTGCCCTCGCCTCGTTCGAGGCGACCAGGTTCGCGACGGGCCGCAAGAATGCGCTCACCATCGAGATCTCGGGCGACAGGGGTGCTCTCGCCTTCGACCTCGAAGACCTCAACGCTGTGCAGTTCTACGACAACACCGCGCCGGAGGGCATGCGGGGGTTCACGAAGATCCTGGTGACCGACCCCTCACATCCCTATGTAGGCGCGTGGTGGCCGGCCGGCCACACGCTCGGTTACGAGCATGGCTTCGTGCACCAGGCGAAAGATCTCGTCGAGGGGATCGTCGCGGGCACAGACCCGCACCCCACCTTCCGCGATGGACTTCAGGTGCAGCGGGCGCTCGCGGCTGTCGAATCGAGTGCAACCCACAATTCAGGATGGGTGCACATCGACCCGCCCGCCACGGAAGGCCTCTGACATGACTCGACCTATCACCCTGTTCACCGGCCAGTGGGCTGACCTGCCGTTCGAGGAGGTAGCCCGCCTTGCCGGTGAGTGGGGCTACGACGGCCTCGAGATCGCCTGCTGGGGCGACCACATCGATGTGTCCCGCTGGGATGACGCGGCCTATGTGCAGGGCAGGCTCGACATCCTCGAGCGCAATGGGCTGAAGGTCTTTACGATCGCCAACCATCTTGCGGGCCAGGCTGTGTGCGACGACCCGATCGACCTGCGGCACCGCGGCATCCTGTCAAACCGGGTCTGGGGCGATGGGGACGCCGAAGGTGTTCGCCAGCGTGCGGCCGAAGAGCTGAAGAACACGGCTCGGTTCGCGGCGAAGCTCGGCGTCTCGACCGTCACCGGCTTCTCGGGATCGAGCATCTGGAAGTACGTCGCGATGTTCCCGCCGGCTTCGGAGGAGATGATCGAGGCCGGATACCAGGATTTCGCCGACCGCTGGAATCCGATCCTCGACGTCTTCGAGGAGGAGGGGGTGCGATTCGCCCTCGAGGTGCATCCGTCGGAGATCGCCTACGACTACTGGACCTCCCAGCGCACCCTCGATGCGATCAGCCACCGGCCGAGTTTCGGATTCAACTTCGACCCTTCGCACTTCGTCTGGCAGCAGCTCGACAGTGTCGCGTTCGTGCTCGACTTCGCCGACCGGATCTACCACGTGCACTGCAAAGAATCCGTGACCAACCTCGACGGCCGCAACGGTGTGCTCGGTTCGCACCTGCCATGGTCGAACCCGCGTCGCGGCTGGACCTTCGTCTCCACCGGTCACGGTTCCGTTCCGTGGGAGGCGCTGTTCCGCGCGCTCAATTCCATCGGGTATTCGGGGCCGACCAGCGTGGAGTGGGAAGACGCCGGAATGGATCGACTCGTCGGCGCGCCCGAGGCCCTCGCGTTCGTGCGCAGGCTCGCCGAGATCAGGCCGCCGCACGCGTCGTTCGATGCCGCGTTCTCGTCGCGCACCTGAGGCGGCGGGCGATGGGTGACGGCGAACAGGATCCGGGGGATGCGCGGCGCCCGCGCTGGGTGTACCGGGCGGGCGCTGAGCCGGATCCACGATTCAGCCTCGCGAACGAGCGGACCTTCCTCGCCTGGGTGCGCACCTCGCTCGCACTTCTGGCGGGTGGCATAGCGCTTGAGGCGCTCTCGATTCCCGCCCAGCCGGGGTTTCGGTTAGGGGCGGCTCTCGTGCTCATCACGCTGGGCCTTATCGCCATAGTGCAGGGCTGGATCAGTTGGGCCAGGACGGAGAGGTCGATGAGGATCGGTGCCGCGCTGCCGGGCCTGAGCATCGGTGCGGTGTTCGTCGGCGGGATCGTCGTGGCGAGCGTACTCGTGGTGATCGGGTTACTCTGGTGATCAGGTTGCTGTGGTGACCGACGCTCCGTTCGGCGCCGGGCTGCAGCCCGAGCGGACGCTCCTGGCCTGGCGGCGCACAAGCCTTGCCCTCGCAGTCGGCGCGATGATCACCATCAGGCTCGGTGCCCCCACCCTCGGTTTCGCGGCAGGGATTATCGGCATCGTGTCCCTGGGGTTCGCGGCCGCGGCCTATGCGATGTCGACCACACGGTACCGCCGCGTTCACCTCGAACTCACGGCATCGCACACCCTCCCCGGTGCCGGCACGCAGGTCGCCCTGGTCGCGCTCGGGGTAGTTCTGTTCGGAGTGCTGGCGGCCGCATGGGTGATCGTCGTCGGGCTTGATCGCATACTCTGAGGGCAATGGATCATTCCCTGCTCAAGCAGTTCGTCGCCGCCGCGCGGCACCTGCACTTCGCGCACGCCGCGAAGTCGCTGGGCGTTCCCCGCTCGAGCCTGATTGCCGCGATCAGGTCCATCGAGGCGCAACTGGGATACGAGCTCTTCGACAGCAGCGCGATGTCGACCCAGCTCAGCCCCGAGGGTGAGGCGTTCCTGGTGGATGCCGAACGCCAGCTCGACAAGTCCGCCAAGTCCGCGGCAGCCTCGGCCGCAAAACCCGGGGGCAAGGCTAGGGCATCGAAGGGCAAGGGCCGCGCTCCGGCGGTCAAAGGCCAGCCGAAGCCCGGCCGAAACCGTCAATCACGCTGACCCCGCGACACTGGTTGTTCACTTTCGGCGGCTAGACAGTGCCGTGTGGATGGTATCGCACCGTGGGTCCAGGTCGCAGCCCAGGGGCCGTGGCTCTACGTCGTCGTCATCCTGCTGGTCATCGCCGATGCGTTCGTGGTGGTGCTGCCGAGCGAAACTGTCGTGGTTGCGCTCGGCTCGCTCGCCTTCTCGACGGGGGCGCCGAACATCCTGTTGCTGCTCGCGGTTGCCGCGGTCGGGGCGGTCATCGGTGACAACCTCTGCTACAGGATCGGCCGCAGCATCGGAACAGACCGATTCCGGTGGATGCGCCGCCGCCGCATCCACGCAGCCTTCGACTATGCGCGCCGGGCGCTCACCCGCAGGCCCGCGTCGCTCATCCTGACGGCCAGGTACGTGCCGTTCGCGAGGATCGCCGTGAACCTGACCGCGGGCGCCACCGGATTCTCCTACCGCAGCTACCTGCCGCTGACTCTCGTCGCCGGCGCGTCGTGGGCGGTGTACAACTGCGTCATCGGGGCGCTGTTCGGGGCGTGGCTGGCGGCGTATCCGGTCGTCGCCGTCATCGTCTCGGTGCTGGTCGCGATCGCTCTCGGTGTTGCGATCGATGCTGTCGCCGGGCGGCTCTCACGACGGAAGACCGCCGATGGCAGCACTCTCTAGATCGCGCCGCGCTGGCAGTCAACCCGTTCCTGAATTCGACGGCGCCGCGTAGACCTGAAGGATGAGAGCCCTTACCTGGCAGTCCACCGGAAGAGTCATCGTCGAAGACGTGCCCATGGCCGAGATCGTCGAACCCACCGATGTGGTCATCCGCGTCACCTCTACCGCCATCTGCGGTTCAGACCTGCACCTGCTCGATGTGCTCGGCCCGTTCATGCATCGCCACGACGTGATGGGCCACGAAACCATGGGCGTCATCACCGAAGTGGGTTCCGCCGTGCAGAAGCTGCGGGCGGGCGACCGCGTCGTCATTCCATTCGTCATCGCCTGCGGCTTTTGCTACATGTGTGCGCGTGGCCTGACCTCGCAGTGCGAGACCACCCAGAACCGCGACCAGCAGGCCGGCGCGACACTCTACGGCTACACCGAGATCTACGGTCGCATCCCCGGTGGGCAGGCCGAATTCCTGCGGGTGCAGCACGCCGACTTCAACGCGATGAAGATCAACACCGACCTGCCCGACGAGCGCTACCTGTTTCTGAGCGACATCCTGCCGACGGCGTGGCAGGGCGTGCAGTACGCGAATGTTCCGGATGGCGGCACCCTCGCGGTGATCGGTCTCGGGCCCGTCGGCCAGTTCGCGTCCCGCATCGGCAGGCACCTCGGGTACCGCGTGATCGCGATCGACCCGGTCGAGGAGCGCCGCGAGATGGCGGAACGGCACGGGGTCGAGACGCTCGGCCTCACGGATGACGTGCTCGACCTGCTGCGCGCGCTCACCGACCGACGCGGGCCGCACTCCGTGCTGGATGCGGTCGGCATGGAGGCGCACGGCAACCCGGTGGCGGCGTTCGCGCAGAGCACCGTCGGGTTGCTTCCGCGCGTGGCATCCACCGCGCTGTCAAAGGTCGTGGGAGTCGACAGGCTGGCCGCACTGCTGCTCGCAATCGAGGCCGTGCAGCGCGGCGGAACCGTGTCGCTAAGCGGGGTCTACGGAGGGAACGCAGATCCGCTGCCCATGCTGACGATGTTCGACAAAAACCTGACCCTGAAGATGGGCCAGTGCAACGTGCACGACTGGATTGCAACCCTGTGGCCGCTGGTCGAAGACCCGAACGATCCGTTGGGTGTGGTGGATCTCGTCACGCACTCGGTGCCTCTCGAGGACGCCCCCGAGATGTACGAACTGTTCAGGAACAAGGAAGACGGCTGCATCAAGGTGGTGCTGAAGCCGTAGCCCGTGGCCGCAGCCCGAGGTCGGCCCCGCCGGGAGGCGGGGCTCACGCGGGATCAGATTGTCGTGCAGGGTTACGGGGAGGGTATGCCGCCGTTGACGTTCAGGGTCTCGCCGATCACATAGCTCGACTCGGGTGAGGCGAGGAACACGAAGGCTGGCGCGAGCTCTGCGGCCTGCCCGACGCGGCCGAGCGGGGTGTCTTCCCCTAGCGTCGGAAGGTCTTTGGCCGGCTGCCCGCCGGTAGCCTGCAGCGGTGTCCAGATCGGGCCGGGCGCAACGACGTTCACGCGGATGCCCTTCGGCGCGAGCTGCTGCGAGAGGCCCTTCGAGAAGTTGTTGATCGCAGCCTTCGTCGAGGCGTAGTCAACCAGGTTCGGCGACGGGGCGTAGGCCTGGATCGACGAGCAGTTGATGATCGTCGAGCCGGGCTTCAGATGCGGCAGGGCCGCCTTCGTGATGTGGAACATCGCGTAGACGTTGGTCTTGTATGTCTCGTCGAACTGCTCGTCCGAGATGTCTTCCAGCGACTCGACGGCGATCTGCTTGCCGGCGTTGTTGACGAGGATGTCGAGCCCGCCGAGCCCGTCGACGGCTTTCCTCACGAGGTCGCGGCAGTGTGCGGCGTCCATCACATCACCGGGGATGGCGATCGCGGTGCGACCTTCTGCCTCGATGAGCGCGACGATATTTTCGGCGTCAGCCTCCTCGATGGGCAGGTATGAGATCGCGACGTCTGCGCCCTCCCGTGCGAATGCGATGGCGACTGCGCCACCGATTCCGGAGTCTCCACCGGTGATGAGCGCCTTGCGGCCGGTGAGTCGGCCCGAGCCGCGATAGGTGTCGGCGCCGAGGTCGGGTGTCGGCGTGATGCGCTCTTCGACGCCGGGGGGCGCCTGCTGCATCTCGGCGGCAGGGGCCGACTGCTGGTAACGGGTGACGGGGTTATCGAATGTGTACTGGTCGGTCATTTTCCGACCGTACGCCGCGGCTGTCGGCGCTCTCTAGGGGTTGACTCCCCGGCGAGATGCTTTCCCGATGCCTAGCTCTTTCGTGCCGCGATGGCGTCGATCAACTGCGGGACCACCGTAAACAGGTCGCCGACGACACCGAAATCCGCGATCTCGAAAATCGGGGAGTTCGCGTCTTTGTTGATGGCGACGATCGTCTTCGACCCCTGCATTCCGGCACGGTGCTGGATGGCGCCGGAGATGCCCACCGCGATGTAGAGGTTCGGCGACACCGTGATCCCGGTCTGGCCCACCTGCATATTGTGGTCGACATAGCCGGCATCGACGGCGGCTCGGCTGGCCCCGACGGCGGCCCCGAGCGAATCTGCGAGCTGCTCGACGAGTTGGAACCGCTCGCCAGAGCCGAGTCCACGACCGCCCGAGACGACGATGTCAGCCGTCTGGAGACTGGGGCGTTCTGTCGCCTCAGATCTCACGTGCCGTGCGGTGATCGTGGCCGAGCGTGCGGTGTCGCCGGAGATGTCGAGCGCCGTGATGCTGCCGGCTGCTGCCGGGGCTGCTCCGGCTACGGAGTTCGGACGGAGCGAGATGATGGGGATTCCGCGGGCCGCCACCGAACGCACGGTGAATGCGCCTCCGAACGCCTGCTGCGTGACCACTACGGAATCGCCCGAAGCGTCGATGCCGACGACGTCCCACTGGAGCGCACCGCCGACCCGGATGGCCAGTCGTGCGGCGACCTCCCGGCCGTCGGTGTCCGTACCGAGGATGACCGCGCCGGTACCGGATCCGGCAGCGTTCGCCGCGGTCATCGCGGCCTGGAGCGCCGCCACCTGGGGCGTGACGAGCCTGTTGGAGGCGTCTGGGGCGGTGGCGATGTAGACGATGTGGGCGCCGAGAGCGCCGAGTACCGCGGCGATCTGCGATCCATCGCCCCCAACTCCGCTGTCGATAACGACCACGGCGGCGGGCTCACCGATGAGGGCGGCCGCGGCGAGCAGTTCGCCGGTGGTGTCGGCAAGCTCACCATCCACCAGTTGCGCGAGAACCAGAACCTGCGTCATGGGGTGCTCCTAGATCAGTTTCGCTGCGATGAGAAACTCGGCGACCTGTGTTCCGGCGGTGCCGTCATCCTTGATGATCATGCCGCCCTGGCGTGGGGGTCGTTCGGTGACCTGTTCGACCGCCGACCAGGCGTGGGAGGCTCCCGTCTCACTGCTATCGAGACCGAGGTCGACGATCGACAGGCACTCCACCTTTTTCTTCCTGGCCGACATGATGCCTTTGAAGCTCGGGTATCGGGCTTCGGCGATCTGCTCGGTCACCGATACGAGTGCGGGCAGCGGGGCGGTCACCTCGACGTGTCCGGTGGAGGTGAGGCGTTCGCCGCTGGCGGCATCCGTGCTCACGTCGAGGGTGCGCATGAAGGTGAGCTGGGCGAAGCCGAGCCGTTCGGCGAGCATGGCGGGAACGGCCCCGGTACGGCCGTCAGTGGATTCGTTGCCCGTGATCACGAGGTCGAATCCTCGTCCGCTGAGAGCCGCGGCCAGGGCTGCTGACGTCTGCACGGCGTCCGATCCCGCGAGGCCGTCATCCGAGATGTGGATGCCCGTGTCAGCGCCCATCGCGAGCGCCTTTCGGATCACGGCCAGGGCGCTCGACGGGCCCATCGTGACGACCGTGACCTCGGAGCCCGGATGCGCTTCCTTCGTGAGCAGCGCGACTTCGACGGCTTTCTCGTTGATCTCGTCGATCACGAGGTCTGCGCTGCGGTCGACCCTCAGGGTTACCGGATCTATCCTGCGGTCACCCCAGGTGTCTGGCACTTCCTTGACGAGTACGGCGATCTTCATCACACTCTCCGTTCGCGTCGCTGCGATTCCATGGTCCCACCAGAGTCGCAGGAGCGCAGAGGCGGTTTACTTTGACGTCCTAGTGTTTAGTAGGACGTCCTTGTATTATAGACCCGCGTCCCCCAGCGTGGTGGGGCAACGGTCGAAAGGTCACGATGTATCCGGTCACAGAAGATCAGGCGTCCCTCGTCGAGATGGTGGCGCAGTTCGCGGCCGAATCTCTCGCGCCGTACGCAGCCGAGTGGGACGAGACCCACTACTTCCCGGTCGAGGTGCTGCGTGAGGCTGGCGCCCTCGGCATGGGCGGTATCTACACGCGCGAGGAATTCGGAGGCTCGGGGCTCAGCCGCGCCGATTCGGTGCTGATCTTCGAGGCACTCGCCGCGGGCGACACCACCATCGCGGCCTACCTCTCGATCCACAACATGGTCACCTGGATGGTCGACACCTACGGTTCGCTCGAGCAGCGGGCCGAATGGGTTCCGCGCCTCGCCTCGATGGATGCGCTCGGCAGCTACTGCCTGACCGAGCCCGGCGTCGGCTCGGACGCGGGGGCGCTCTCGACCCAGGCCGTGCGCGACGGTGACGACTACGTTCTCAACGGCGTGAAGCAGTTCATCTCCGGGGCCGGGGCGGCGGGGCTCTACATCGTGATGGCTCGCACGGCCGACACCGGCAGCCACGGCATCAGTGCGTTCCTCGTCGCCGATGGAACGCCCGGGCTCAGCTTCGGCCCGCTGGAGAAGAAGATGGGCTGGCGCGCGCAGCCCACCCGGCAGGTTATCCTCGACGACATCAGGATGCCGGCCTCGGCGATGCTCGCGGGCGAGGGAGAGGGGTTCGGCATTGCGATGAGCGGCCTCGACAGCGGGCGACTCAACATCGGTGCGTGCTCAGTCGGTGGCGGCCAGGCCGCGCTCGACAAGTCCGTCGCCTACCTGAAGCAGCGCGAGGCCTTCGGCTCGCCCCTCATACAGAACCAGGCGCTGCTCTTCCAGCTCGCCGACATGGATACCGAGCTCGAGACGGCGCGCACGCTGCTGGCGAGGGCGGCCCTCGCCGTCGACAATGACGATGCCGACAAGGTTAAGCTGTGTGCCATGGCCAAACGGGTCGCCACCGATGCCGGATTCGCGGTCGCGAATGCGGCGATCCAGCTGCATGGCGGCTATGGCTACCTCTCCGAATACGGGCTGGAGCGAATTGTGCGAGACCTGCGGGTGCACCAGATTCTTGAGGGCACGAACGAGATCATGCGGATGATCGTCGGCCGCAGCCTGGCCGACCGCTGATGGACGGCGACGTGATCGTGAGCCAGGCGGGGATGCTCGGCAGCATCATCCTGAATCGTCCGAAAGCACTCAACGCGCTCACCCACGGCATGGTCGTGACGATCACCGACGCACTGCGGGCGTGGGAACAGGATGACGCCGTACAGGCCATCGTGATCTCGGGGGCTGGCGACCGCGGCCTGTGCGCGGGCGGCGACATCGTCGGTGTCTACCAGTCGGCCAGGGACGGCAGCGGCGATGCAGAGCGGTTCTGGCGCGAGGAGTACCGCCTGAACTCTTACATCGCCAGCTACCCGAAACCGTTCATCGCGATCATGGACGGCATCGTGCTCGGGGGCGGCATCGGCATCTCGGCGCACGGTTCGCACCGCATCGTCACCGAGCGCACGAAGGTCGGCATGCCCGAGGTCGGCATCGGATTCGCACCAGACGTCGGCGGCACCCTGCTGCTGGCGCGCGCACCGGGCGAACTCGGCACCCACCTCGCCCTCACCGGCGGGATGGCCACAGGAGCAGACGCCATCGCGCTCGGGTTCGCCGACACCTTCGTGGCCTCGGTCGAGCTGCCGCAACTGCTTGTCGAGCTGCAGACGGACGCCGCGGGCGTGGTGATCGCGCGGCACTCCACCCCCGCTCCACCGTCGCCGCTCGACAGCGCCCGTAGCTGGATCGACGCCGCATATGCGGGAGACGATGTCGGCGAGATCGTCGCGCGCCTCGCCGCCTCGCCGGTCGAGGATGCCCGGGTGGCGGCATCCACGATCCTGGCGAAGTCGCCGACAAGCGTGAGCGTGGCGCTCGAGGCGATCCGGCGGGTGACGGCGGAGTCGACACTCGAAGAAGTGCTCAACCAGGAGTACCGGGTCGGGCTCAGGTTTCTCGAGGGCACCGAAATCGTCGAGGGCATCCGCGCACAGGTGATCGATAAAGATCGCACCCCCGCGTGGTCGCCGTCGAGCATCGGGGACGTCACTCGCGCCGAGGTAGAGAGCTACTTTGCCCCACTCGACGAGCGGGAACTCGGCCTCACCGCAATGGACAGGAGCAGGGCATGAGTACCGTCAATCCCAGCACCATCGCATTTATCGGCCTGGGCAATATGGGAGGGCCGATGGCGGCCAACCTCGTGAAGGCCGGCCATGCCGTCATCGGATTCGACCTGGTCGCCGAAGCGCTCGCGCAGGCGGAAGCCGCCGGGGTCACGATCGCCACTGACGCGGCGGGTGCGGTCGCCGGCGCAGACGTCGTGATCACCATGCTGCCGGGAGGCGCGCACGTGCTCGGCGCCTACCGCGACGGTCTGCTGGCGGCGGCCGCACCGGGCACCCTGTTCATCGACTCCTCCACCATCGACGTGGATGACGCGCGTGCCGCCGCCGCGCTCGCCGTGGCCGCGGGCCACCGTGCGATCGATGCCCCTGTCTCCGGTGGCGTCGTCGGCGCGACCGCGGCAACGCTGACGTTCATGGTCGGGGCCGACGACGAGTCGTTCGCACTCGCGGCACCGATCCTGCAGGTCATGGCCGGCCGGGTCGTGCACTGCGGGGGTTCCGGCGCAGGACAGGCCGCGAAGGTCTGCAACAACATGATCCTCGGCGTGTCGATGATCGCGGTCAGCGAGGCGTTCGTGCTGGGGGAGAAGCTGGGGCTCAGCAACCAGGCGCTGTTCGACGTGGCATCCGCCGCTTCCGGGCAGTGCTGGGCACTGACCACCAACTGCCCGGTGCCGGGGCCGGTGCCCGCGAGCCCCGCCAATCGTAACTACCAGCCCGGGTTCAGCGGCGCGCTCATGGCGAAAGACCTCGGTCTTGCGCTCAACGCGCTGCAGTCCAACGGTGTCGCGGCCGAGCTCGGAACCCTCGCCGCGAGCATCTACCGCACCTTCGCCGATGAGGGCGGGGCCAGCCAGGATTTCTCTGCGATCATCAACACCATCCGCAACAACTCGAATGAGGCAGCAGCATGAGCGACTACGAAACCATCATCCTCGAGCGACGCGACCGGGTCGCCCTCATCACCCTCAACCGGCCGGAGGCGCTGAACGCGCTCAACCTCGCGATGATGAACGACCTCGTGACGCTGGCCGCCGAGCTCGACGCCGACGAGAGCGTCGGAGCGATCGTGATCACCGGTTCAACGCGAGCGTTTGCGGCCGGTGCCGATATCAAAGAGATGGCGGGCAATTCCTATATGGATGCCTACCTCGTTGACTGGTTCTCGGGCTGGGACCGGCTGTCTGCCGTGCGCAAGCCGATCATCGCCGCGGTGTCGGGCCATGCACTGGGCGGTGGGTGCGAGCTGGCCATGTTGTGTGACGTCATCATCGCCTCAGACACCGCGATGTTCGGCCAGCCCGAGATCAAGCTGGGCATCATCCCCGGCATCGGCGGATCACAGCGACTCACGAGGGCGATCGGCAAATCCAGGGCCATGGAGATGATCCTCACCGGCCGCTCGATGAACGCTGCCGAGGCGGAGCGCGCCGGGCTGGTCGCGCGAGTCGTGCCTGCCGACGAGCTGCTCGATAATGCTCTCGCGACGGCGGCGACAATCGCCGGCATGTCGTTGCCCATCGTGATGATGGCCAAGGAGGTCGTCAATGCGGCCTTCGAGTCGACCCTCACCGCGGGCGTGCGGTTCGAGCGGCGGCTTTTCCACTCCGCGTTCGCGACGGATGACCAGAAGGAGGGCATGACGGCCTTCATTGAGAAGCGGGCTCCGAACTTCACCCACCGCTGAGGGTCACGGGGGCGCCCGGTCGGATTGCTCGGCCGAATAGCTCAGTCGAACTGCTCGGCCTCGGGCTGGCCGAAATCACCGGCGTTGTAGCGGAAGCGGCCGAGCAGCTCGATCATGATGTCGAGGTCGGGCTGGTCGAATCCGGGGTTCTCGAAGACCGTCGAGTTGAGGGCCGCGGTGGCGGCGCCCGCGATCCGCCTGCCGGTGTCGGTGATCTCGACGAGAGTCGCGCGCCCGTCTGTGGGGTGCGGCAGGCGGCGAACGAATCCGGCGCCCTCGAGGCGGTCGACGGCATTGGTGACGCTCGTCGGATGCACCTGGAGCCTCGCGCTGGCCTTCGCCATCGGCAGCGCTCCCGTTCGTGTGAAACTCAGCAGCGTCAGAAGCTCGTAGCGAGCGAAAGTCAGGCCGAACGGCCTAAGAGTTTTCTCGATGCGGGCGAGCAGGATCTGCTGGGTGCGCATGATCGCCGTGACGGCAGACATCCCGTCGACAGCGTCGGCCCAGCCGTGCGCTGTCCACTGGCGCGCCGCCTCTGCAATAGGGTCGGGATGCACGGAGTCGGTCACACGTTCATAGTGCCATGAGCGGCATCCCCAGCGCCGACGCCATCGAGGGTCGAGGCAGGGGATGGGTCGCTACGCATCGACGCGGGTCACGTATGCACGGAACAGTGGCTCACCATCGTTGACCGCGATGTGCCCGGCCGATGACCGGAGCAGTTCGGCGCCACGCGCTACGGCGCCGCGCCTCGCGGCCGTGCCAAGACGGCACCCCGAGGTTCGGTTTACTCGGCCAGTTCGGCCAGGATGTCGCGCACGAGTTCGAGGCCCAGCTGCACTTCGGCGAAGGTGGTGCTGAGGGGCGAGAGGCCGATGCGCAGCCCGTCAGGGAACCGGAAGTCGGGAATGACGTCGCGTCGCCACAGCAACTCGGTCACCTCGCGGAATGCCGGATGCCGCAGTGTCACGTGGCTGCCGCGGTGCTCGTCAGCACGCGGGCTGCCCACCGTTACGCCGAGCCCGGAGAGGTTCGCGTCGCTCCACTCGATGACGAAGGCGGTGAGGGCGAGCGATTTGCTCCGGATTCCGGGCAGCCCCGCCTCCTCGATCACGTTGAGCATGTCGTGCAACGGCACCATGGCGAGCACCGGCGGTGTGCCGCTGAGGAACCTGCGCATACCATCAGCGGGCACGAATTCGTCAGCCATCGCGAACACGTCCGCCGCGCCCATCCACCCCTGGATGGGCTGGTGCAGTTCGGGTTGCAGCCGGCTCGCGACGTAAGCGAAAGCGGGAGCGCCCGGCCCGCCGTTGAGATACTTGTAGCTGCAGCCGACGGCGATATCGACGTTCCAGGCATCGAGTTCCGTCGGCACGACGCCGGCCGAGTGGCAGAGATCCCAGAGCATCAGTGCACCGGACTCGTGGGTGATCGCGGTGATCTGCTCCACTTCGGCGATGAATCCTGAGCGATACGCGACCTGGCTCAGAACCACGAGAGCCGTGTCCGGGCCGACCGCGTCGGCCACGAGTTCCGGTGTCACGCCTCCGTCGGGATCGGTATCGATCCAGCGCAGGGTGAGCCCACGCTCGGCCGCGATCCCCTCGAGGATGAAGCGATCCGTCGGAAAGTTGTCCCTGTCTATCACGATCTCGGTGCGGCCCGGCCGCGCGTCCACGGCCGCCCGAATCAGCTTGTAGAGCAAGACGGTGGTGGAGTCGGCGACAACGCACTGGCCTGCGGCAGCGCCGAGGGTCACGTGACCGATGCGGTCTCCGAGGGCCAGCGGCAGTTGCATCCACTGTTCGTCCCACGAGCGGATCAGGCGCGAACCCCAGTCGTGCGAGACGAAGCCCGCAAGCCGCTCGAGCGTCGCGGTCAGGGGGCGCCCGAGCGAGTTGCCGTCAAGGTAGGCACGTACCTCGTTGCTCTGGATGAAGCGGCTCGTGAACCCGGCGAGCGGGTCTGTCGCGTCGAGGTGGTGGGTCATTCGGGAAGCTCCTGTGGTTCGGTAGCTGCGCCGAGCTCGTGCAGCATGGGCTTCAACCAGAGTTCGCTGGTCTGGCGCTGGATGGGTCACCCGTCATTCCTCCACCGTATCGAAAAGTAACGGTCGTCCTGGATATGCCATATCGCTGTTGCGAACATGAGGGCCCTGAACCGCTGGTATAGTTTTCAGGTTGGCTTCGGCCGGCTGCACGACATGCGCCCGTAGCTCAGCGGATAGAGCAATTGACTACGGATCAATAGGCCGGGGGTTCAAATCCCTCCGGGCGCACCATAAATAACAGGTCTGACCTGCACTTCCTCTGGAATGCGGTCGGACCTGTTGTGGCTTCTGCCCACATCCTGCCCACACTTGAAAACATTCGGGACCGATTTTCGTGCGGGTTTTGCCCTGGCCGGCTGTGTTCAGCCCCGTGTTTGTCTGGGTTTTAGCCCACTCGGCGAGGTTGACCAATTGACCTCGGAGTAGATGGTCAATGGTGTTCGTCTATCGGGGCGTAGGCGGTAAGCGGGCATGTGATGAGATGTCGTGAGCGGACCAGCCCGCCTTGACGTCGACGGGCAGCGACGTGAGCATTCTGCTGAGCAGGCTGTGTGTGAGCGTCGAGCTGAAGTTGCTCCGTTGCCGACTTGAACTGATCGAGGGAAGGACGTGCTCGTCGTCGTCCTTGTTGATCGGAGGCGGGCACCGGGGGCGGGGACGGCGCTAAACCAATGCTGCGTCGGTGAGTTAAACGAAAACTGACGTGCCCCATGGTCCGGTAACCGGAGATGGGGCACGTCAGCACGTCAGCTTTGCGGGTGGCGACCCCGGATGAGCTTTGGTTCAGCTGGTGTGTTGTTGCTGTGCGCGGCGGCGCACTCGTGCGCTTCCGAGCACAACCAGTCCGGCTGTCAGTAGGAGCCCTGCCAGGCCCAGGGGGAGCTTCAGCTCCGACCCGGTGTGCGCCAGCACTGATCCTGCGGGTGTGACTGCTGTTGGTGCGACGGGTGCCGGTGGGATGGGTGTTGGGTTTACCGCCGATGGTGCCGGTGTGACGGCGGCGGAGGTGGCTGCGGTGGCGCCGGTTCCGGCAGCGTTGGTTGCAGTCACGGTGAAGGTGTAGCTGTTGCCGTTGGTTAAACCGGTGACCACGATCGGGCTGCCCGTGCCGGACACAGTCGACGTACCGTTAGCGAATGCTGCCGTCGCAGTCAGGCTGCCAGCCGTGGACGCAGCCTGTGCACCATCGGCCGGTGTCGTGTCGGTTGCGGTGACCGTGTATCCGGTGATCGCCGAACCACCGTCGTCGGCTGGAGGGGTGAAAGTCACCGTCGCCTGCCCATCGCCGGCCGTTACCGAAACATCCCTCGGTGCACCCGGTACCGTTGCCGGTAGGGCAATCACCGACACCGTGTTGTCACCGGTGTTGGTCACGTACGCGGTGTATGTGGTCTCGTTGACTGCCACCCCGTACGGGCCGCTGCCGACGGTCACGGAGGTCACCGCTTTGGTGGCCCCGTCAATCACCGATACTGTCCCGTCGTTGTTGTTGGTGACGTAGATGGTGTTCGTGGTCTCGTTGACTGCCACCCCGATCGGGAAGCTGCCGACGGTCACGGAGGTCACCGCTCTGGTGACCCCGTCAATCACCGATAGCGTCCCGTCGCCACCGTTGGTGACGTAGATGGTGTTCGTGGTCTCGTTGACTGCCACCATCCACGGGTTGCTGCCGACGGTCACGGTGTTGGTCACCGCTTTGGTGGTCCCGTCAATTACCGATACCGTCCCGTCGCTGTTGTTGGCGACATAGATGGTGTTCGTGGTCTCGTTGACTGCCACCCCGACCGGGCCGCTGCCGACGGTCACGGTGTTGGTCACCGCGTTGGTGGTCCCGTCAATTACCGATACCGTCCCGTCGTCAAGGTTGGTGACGTAGATGGTGTTCGTGGTCTCGTTGACTGCCACCCCGAACGAGCGGCTGCCGACGGTCACGGTGGTCACCGCTTTGGTGGCCCCGTCAATCACCGACACCGTGTCGCCGCTGTTGTTGGTGACGTAGATGGTGTTTGTGGTCTTGTTGACTGCCACCGCGATCGGGTAGCTGCCGACGGTCACGGTGTTGGTCACCGCGTTGGTGGCCCCGTCAATGACTGATACCGTCCCGCCGCCGAAGTTGGTGACGTAGATGGTGTTCGTAGCGTCGTTCACCGCCACCCCAGCCGGGACGCTGCCGGTGGGTATGGTGTCGGTCACGGTGTAGCCGGTCGGTGAACGAGGTGTTATTGCCGGTGTGACGGGAGTGGATGCGGCGGACGCAGCACTGGTGCCGACGGCGTTGGTTGCGGTCACCGTGAAGGTGTAGCTGTCACCGTTGGTCAAACCTTTGACCACGATCGGGCTGCCAGTGCCGGAGGCAGTCTGCCCACCGTTGGCTGGTGTCGTGGTGTCGGTGGCGGTGACCGTATATCCGGTGATCGTCGAACCACCGTCACTGGCTGGAGGGGTGAAAGCCACCGTCGCCTGCCTGCTGCCGGCTGTCACCGAAACATCCGTCGGTGCGCCAGGTGTTGTTGCTAGTGCGATGGGGGTGGATGCGGCGGACGCAGCACTGGTGCCGACGGCGTTGGTTGCGGTCACCGTGAAGGTGTAGCTGTCACCGTTGGTCAAACCAGTGACCACGATTGGGCTGCCGGTGCCGGAGACAGTCTGCCCGCCACGGGCTGGTGTTGCGGTGTTGCTGGCGGTGACCGTGTACTCGGTGATGGCAGAACCACCGTCACGGGCCGATGGGCTGAAAGTCACCGTAGCCTGCCCGTTACCGGGCGTGGCTGAAACATCCGTGGGTGCATCCGGTGCCGTTGCTGGCCCGATCACCGATACCGTACCGTCGACAGAGTTGCCGACGTAGATGGTGTTCGTGGTCTCGTTGACTGCCACCCCGTACGGGCCGCTGCCGACGGTCACGGAGGTCACCGCTTTGGTGGCCCCGTCAATCACCGATACCGTCCCGTCGCTGTTGTTGGTGACGTAGATGGTGTTCGTGGTCTCGTTCACTGCCACCTCGTACGGGGAGCTGCCGACGGGCACGGTGGTCACTGCTGTGGTGGCCCCGTCAATCACCGATACCGTGTTGTCGCCAAAGTTGGTCACGTAGATGGTGTTCGTGGTCTCGTTCACTGCCACCCCGTACGGGCCGCTGCCGACCATCACGGAGGTCACCGCTGTGGTGGCCCCGTCAATTATCGATACCGTCCCGTCGTTAGCGTTGGTCACGTAGATGGTGTTTGAGGTCTCGTTGACTGCCACCCCGTACGGGCCGCTGCCGACGGGCACGGTGGTCACTGCTGTGGTGGCCCCGTCAATCACCGATACCGTCCCGTCGCTGTTGTTGGCAACGTAGATGGTGTTCGTAGTCTCGTTCACTGCCACCCCGATCGGGGAGCTGCCGACGGGCACGGTGGTCACTGCTGTGGTGCCCCCGTCAATCACCGATACCGTATCGTCGCCATTGTTGGTGACGTAGATGGTGTTCGTGGTTTCGTTGACTGCCACCAAGGCCGGGCGGTTGCCGACGGGCACGGTGGTCACCGCGTTGGCGGTCCCGTCAATCACCGATACCGTCCCGTCGTCAATGTTGGCAACGTAGATGGTGTTTGTGGTCTCGTTGACTGCCACCCCGATCGGGCGGTTGCCGACGGGTATGGAGTCGGTCACGCCGTAGATCGTGGCGGCTGACGCCGGGGCCGCGCCGCCGAGTACAGCTAACGGGACCAGAAGGGTGACCGCGCCGATCAGCGCCGCCGACCGTGTCCGCCATGTAATCCGTCGACGCCCATTACCTCGACCGATACCGTGCAGTGCTCTCATGGGAGGACCTTTCTTGGCGCGAAAATATCGCGTCCACCCGCACCTAGCGAAACCCGCTACGTCGGGAAAGTCAGCAGACCTACACCCGACGGGACCGGGGGGCTGTGTAGCTAAAATCTAGCGCAGCCCAGCACCCCCGCAAGACCCCGAAACGGGGAACCAAATAGGGCCCCTGCCGGGCACTGTTTCGCTTCCTCGACGAGCATCCCCTCGCTGCAACACTCGAGGAGTTTCAGGGCCAGCGTGATCAGCTCAACCAGAGTGATAAGACCGACCGATTCCATCGGAGATTTCCCGGCTGGATCAACTTCCAGCGACAGGTTGACTGGGAGGGCATCCGCTACGCGACCGTCGCAGGGGACGGCATCATCCAGGCCCGCCAAGCCCGGAACTAAATACGTTCGCTCCGGTTGGCCCGGAGGACGGCGACCCAGAACCCTCTGACTGCCATCGATGTTCTGATGCAGAACTGTCACCAACATCTTCAAGCATAACAACACAAAATGAGCAGTAATCACTAAAGCCGTGCCCACATTTCACCCACACTTGAGCAGCATCCCGGTCAGTTCGTGTCACCGGGATCGCGCCCAGTCACCAGTGTTTTGGCGGTTTCTCAGCCACTTCCGCATAACTCTGGGTATCTGGCTTTCGACTACGGATCAATAGGCCGGGGGTTCAAATCCCTCCGGGCGCACCATAAATAACAGTCCTGACCTTCACTTCCTCTGGAATGCGGTCGGACCTGTTGTGGCTTCTGCCCACATCCTGCCCACACTTGAAAACATTCGGGACCGATTTCAGGCCGCGAATGCGGCTTTTCTGCGTGTGATCTCCCACTATTTGTCTGAGTTCTGGCCCACTGGGCCAAGGTGACCTATTGACCTCTGAGCAAACATCCATCCCTGCCTGATCTCCACACCAAGAGAGGTAACCAAGCTGTAGGGCACGTCTGGAATTTTCGCCCTTCTGCTCGTCCTTGCCAGTTCAGCTGTGAGTGCCTTGGCGGGAGATGCCACGCCGCGCTATATAGTGATGCCCGACAGGCCGCTTGTAGTGCAGAACCCGAGTTATCTACACGGCAAGGCGACGAAGGACAACGACGGTGATGTCATCGTCGGTCAAGTCGGCGCCTGTGATGACCGCGCGAACCCGGTCGAGGACATCGGCGGCATCCTCGGAGGAATCGACGATGTCTGCGATGTGCTGGAGGGATTCGACCGTGCCGTCATAGAGGTCCAGGATGCCGTCGCTACAACTGACAAGCGTGTCACCGGGTTCTAATCGGAACTGGGCGACCGTCCACGCCTCATCGGAGATCAGTCCGATGGGAAGGTCGAAGGAGGTGAGCCGGCTCCAAGCCCCCTCGGCGCGGACGTGGATAGTCAGACCGTGTCCGGCATCGATGTAGCGGACGATCCCGGTGTTCTCGTCGAGTCGAGCGTGGAACATTGTCGCGAACGTCGACGCGTCAGCTAAGTCCGTCGCGAGGGCATCAGATGCGCGATCAAGCGCGATGGCGAGGTCGTCATGGTTGCGGGCGCTTCGCACGACGGCGCGAACTGTGGCGGCGATGATGCCAGCTCCGACACCTTTTCCCATCACGTCCCCCAAGGTAATCGCGATGCCGTTACTGGCTGTGTACCAGTCGAAAAAATCGCCGCTAATCGCTTTAGAGGGAAGGCACATGCCTGCAAAGTCATAGCCTGTGGCACCCATGCCGCTTGTAGGCAAAAGGGCCTGCTGCACCACAAAGGCTCGCTGCAGTTCCGTGAGTGTCGCCTGTTCTTTGGCCTGGAGATCGCTAATATTTACGCGAGCGAGACGGACGAGATCGTTGACCACGGCGGCAGCCATGGTGAATGCGCAAGCGGAGAACAGGCCACGTGCGATCTCGTTTGGATTGTTCTCGAGGGTCGACCCGAGCAAGAAGGGTACGAGCAGCCCACCGAGCACACCAACAAACGCGTAGGCGATGTGGCGGCGGCCGGGTGACGCGGCGATCCAAACGGCTGGCAGGATAGCGAGCGATGCGAAAATCGATGAGCTCTCACCTGTTGCAAAGCGTAGAACTCCGATGACGAGAAAATCGATCACAGGAACTACCAGGACCGACCGCTCGCCCAGGTCCACTCGTGGCAGAAAACCCGCAAGGCCGGTCGCGACGGCCAATAACACCGTGGCTGCGATCAGAGCAGGCACGCTGGTGATGCGGGCAGTGGGCACGATGAGCGAGACCAAGATGGCGATCGTGAATAGCAGTACAACCGGGAGCTGTTTGACCAGCGGCGGAAACCCATCCAACATCACCGCCGAAATCGACAGCGCTCGGATCGTCGAGTGCTTGTTGTGTGATTGACCGGTCATGGTTTGCGGTGGCGCAGCTTGGTAAGAGTCCAGATGTTGCGATCTTGCATTCGGTGGTACTCGAAGTCATCGACGAGTGCCTGGATGAACGCCAGACCGCGGCCGGTCTCCGCGAACTCGTCCGGCATGTCCCGTGGACTCAAGTCAATTCGTGCAGGAGACGCAGTATCTTCGAGAACAGCCTTCAGCGTGGCTTCATTCGCTGAAAGTGTGAGGTTACAAATGATCGTGGTTTCGGACGTGCCGTGCTGGATGACGTTGGAAACGAGTTCAACGATCGCTGTCTCGAACATCATCCGGTCCATCTCGTCAACGTCGCCTTCCCGCGCCCATAGCGTCTCGAGAGCGGAATGCACGACGCCGACTTCATCGGGAGGGGTGCGGAAGGCGATCGTGCACTCAGGCATTGTCGTCGATTAGTCCGATAAAGGTGTCGCCCAACTGAGACGTTGATACCCGGTTTAGCTGGCTCATCCCTCGAATAACCGCGTTGTCAATTCCGACTATTTCGTTCGCGAACATTCTTACCTTTTTCTTGGACGGGCTATTGTCAAGGGCACTGTTGGCAAAGAGGCGCGGGGTGACTGCAGTCGCATGGCACTAACGAGCAGCCAGCGCTTTGTTGAGGGCGGTCGTGGATGTCGTTGAGCTGTTGATGCGCCAGTCGGTTTCTTTGAGGAAGTGGAACCAGACGAAGCCGGTCACGTCGGTTTGCTCCGCCAGGTAGGCCACTAGGGCGGTGTTCCACTCGGCTTTTGATCCGCCGGCTTCGGCTGAGGCGGTTTCGGCGATAATGATTTGCTTCCCGGGCGCGAGGGTCCGCAGCTGGGCGAGCCCGGCGTCGAAGAGGGTCGCCGGCGCCTGCCAGGTGCTCCAGGCGGCCGAGGTGCCCCAGTTGTATCCGTCCAATGCGACGACGTCGACGTAGGTGGCGCCCGGGTACAGGCCGGTCAGCGGTGTGGAACGGGTGTACGGGATGTTCGGGCTCCACACCCAAGATACGTTCGTGGCACCGGCGGCGACGACGACATCGTGCACATGGCGCCAGGCCGCGGCGTAGTCGCCCGTGGTGTTGCCGTTCACGCCGTCCGACCAGGGGTACCAGTTGCCGTTCATTTCGTGGCCATAGCGCAGCATCACCGGCTTACCCCAGGTGGCCAGCGCCTGGCCCCACTTGGTTAGGTACGCGTCGTGGGCGCCGGCGGTGATGTTGTCAGAGGAGTAAGCCGGCTGGTTGATTCCGCCGCCCCAGGCCCAGGGCTCCCAGGTGATCAAGCTCGTGGCGCCGCGCGCCCGAACGGAGTCGAGCTCGGCGATCGAAACGGACTGGTTAAAGTCCTTGTACGACATCACTATCGAGGGGTTCTCGTTCACCAGAACCGCGACCGCGTCGAGTTCGGAGTTCGCTAGGGCGCCACCCGGGGTGGCGACCCCGAAGCGGAGCTTCGACGTGCTGATCGGGGCGCTCGTCATAGAGGGCTGCTGGGTGAGGGTGGCGTCGGACGGGTCCGCGGCGGTGGAGACGGCGGCGAAAGTAACGGTGAAGTATGTGCTGGCCGTCACTTTGCCCAGCGTTGCTGTCACCGGCAGGAGTCTGGTTGTGGCGTCGGGAACCGTGAGGTCGGTGCTGAAGTTTCCGTCGGCCCTGGTCTTCATGGCAAGACTGGTACTGCCTATGGTTACCGTGCCCGCTGTGTTCTTTGGGAATCCGCGTCCGTTGACGGTTGAGGTGGAACCCATCGGGCCGAGGTTCGGGCTCAACGAACCAGTGGCCGTACTGGCCGCGGCCGCCGCGCTGGGCGTGCCGGTAAGGCTGGCGGATCCGGCCAGGATTGTCAGTAGCACGACCAAACCCGCGAGCGCAGATCGGCTGTGACGGTGTGCGCGCATGCAAGCCCCCGGTGGGGGAGATTCACTCGGGTACCACGGCATGATGCTGCGGTGAAAATCTCTTGTGTCGTAAGAGTAGGGCATCGTGGGGTCATCGGAATTCACGGGGTCCACTGTCCACTAATATGAGAAAAAGTACGGTATGCAGGTATCTCACGCAGGTGCAGCGGGGGACCCGGAAAGGTCTCAACGTGCGAGGAGTGTCCCGCCGTTCTGTCCTCCTGGTCCTGGCCACCCTTGCTCTTGCGCTGCTGATGGGGCCTGCCGCACTCCCGGCCGCTGCCCTTCAAGGCGAAACGAATGGCGGCGGCGATGCCGCGGACTTGCTGACGCCGGACTCCGGAGCGTATTTCGGCTCCATCCTCGACTGGTCCGCCGATAGCGTCGAGGACCAGGCGGACCGGCTGGCATCGCCAAGCGCGGTGTATGAACACGCCGCCGGCGTGCCCTTACCGGAATCGAGCAAGCTCTACCTCGACCAGTTTCTGGACCAGGTGCAAAGTCAGGGGGCATTGCCCGTGATCACCCTCACGCCTACGGTGGACCTGTCGGATGTGGACGCGGGCGTCGCCGACGAGTTGGTTGACGATCTGCGCGAACGGGACCTGCCTGCCTACGTTTCGCCCCCGACATGAACAGCTCCTGGACGTCGTGGGGGCAACAGCCCTCGGCGTACCGGCAGGCTTTCGCCAATGTGGCCGACGCCGTGCACGCGCCGTGAACATTTTTTGGGCCGTGTACGACCTCATCGTGCTCGGCATTCTCGTCACCGCGGCCCGATACACCGGCCACAACCCCAAGGAGAATAGCAACGCATGAAATTCGAGACCCTACCCATCGGCGACACGATAGCGGCCATCCGTGGCGTGGGCCGGCTGAACATGGTGTCAGCGGCCGCGCTACGCGAGACCGTGAGCGAGGCGCTCAGCACTGGTCGCACGCGCATCGTGGTCGACCTCAGCGGGATCGACTTCGTGGACTCGTCAGGCCTGGGCGCGCTGATCGGCTGCCTGAAGAGCGCCCGGCAAGCAGGCGGCGATCTACGCATCGCCCAGCTGACTGCTCAAGTCACCATGGTGCTGCAGCTATCTAACCTCGACCGGGTACTCAAGAGCTACGAGTCGACCGAGGCAGCCTACAATGACTAAACCGGCCGGCATCCTGCGGTTGATCGCCCCGCCGGCCGACGTGAACGACGTGCACGACTTCGTCGAGGTCGAACTCAACCGGCACCCCGACCTGAACGACATGGACCGGATGACCTTCACCACCGCCCTCATCGAGCTGGCCTCCAACGTGATCCAGCACGCCGATACCGGCCTGGGCGTGTCCTGCACCCTCACCGTGCGCGTCGAGGAGGACAGTATGACGGCGCAGCTCAGTGACAGCGCGGAGGACGGCGGCATCAAGCTGGTCGCCCACGGACTTCCTGAGGACGACCTGGCGGAGTCCGGCCGCGGCATCGCATTCATCCAGGCTCTCGTCGACGACCTGCACTACACAAGGATTGGCGACCGAAACCTCTGGATTATTACAAAGAAACGCAGCCCTGCACCTCCCTCGAATGTCAGAGGCCTGTGACGGCCAAGCGACGAACCCTCTACTGTGCGGCCAGGTGTAGAGCGCGCGTCTCGTTTCCGGTCCTGGGAACGGCGTTCACCCGACGCGGCGGTGCGACAGGCCGGGCGAGCAATCGTAGGTCGGACGGGGCACTGAACGATCGGTGTAATCACCGCTTTGGTAATTAGCTAAGGATCAAGGCTGGTCCACTCAATAGGACCAATAGTCAGCACACTAAGTCGACATCAGTCCGTATATTCATCGCATGATTCCAGCTGACCCGTACATCTTCCACAGGGTCTGCCGCAGGGTACGGTAACCGTTTTGCCCTGCCCCGCGGTTTGGTCATTGTCTTGGCGCGAAGATCAGAAAAGCCGTGCCCACATTTCACCCACCCTTGGGCAGCATCCTGGTCAACTCGCGTCACCGGAGTCGTGCCCAGTCACCCCTGTTTTGGCCGGTTTTCAGTCACTTCCGCATAACTCCGGGCATCCGGCTTTCGACTCCGGATCAATCGGCCGGGGTTTCACATCGCTCCGGATGCACCATAAATAACAGGTCTGAACTCCACTTCCTCTGGAAGGCGGTCGGGCCTGTTGTGGTTTCTACCCATATTTTGCCCACACTTGAAAACATTTGGGACCGATTTCAGGCCGGAATGCGGCCTGTCCGGCTCTCCTGAGCCCAGCGTTTGTATGGGATCTGGACTACCGGACCAAGTTGACCTACTGACCTCCAGTCAATCTGCCGGAACCGACGCTGGCAGCCGGGCCGAGGCGGCATCTGCACTGGCATTGCGCAGGCGCAGCAGCCTAAGGTCGCCAGCCGATGCGCAGCGAGTGACGACAATGACGTTGCGTGAACGGGATGCTGTGCCACTGAACGGGTGCTGGCTGCTGGACGCCACCGAAAATGTGCTCATTGGTGCCGGCGCCCCGAATACCCTGGTCCAACAGGGTTACGACGGAAGCCTATACACGGCAGACCTCGCCGATCACGAGTACTGCCATTGGGGAGAGCTCACGCTCGCCGATGCTGACCGTTGCCTGGCGTATCGAGCACGAAGCGTCTCAGCCGTGGTCGGAGATTTGTGGTGCGCGAGCAATCCAGATCCCTCATCGAGCATCAGTTACAAGGCCCGGGACTTCTTTAGCCACTTGGTAGCTCAGACCTCAGCCAATCTGAGCGGTGGTGGATTGGCTCTGGCCGCTGGCCCTTTCGCGGGCAATGGATGGGAGCCAGGGGTACATGGTTTCTTCGAGGCTGTCGGGAGCATGGTCGCGCCGGTGCAACACACATCACTGTCTTGCCCGAATTGTGGGACAAAGCCGATACGATCCTCGAACCGACACTCTGAGAAGGTCGGGCGCCCGTCCCGGATGAGGAGGGCGCCCAACCACCTAGCGCTCGAGCGACCAGAGGTCTTCGTTCGAGTTGAAGAACATCGGCACGCCAATGATTGATTTGACAGTGCTGCTGCCCATGTATGGATCTCCCGTTCTGTGAAGCGGTCTTCCAAATCCGACGGACACGATTCGGAGACCGCCCGTTACGTAGGCTTGTATCACCCATTGATCAGAGGTTGAGGGCGTTCCATTCGGCACCATCGCGACGGCGCTGAAATCAGCATTGCCAGAATAGTCATCCTGCATCATCCGGAGCATCTTGTCCCGAAACTCATTGACGATCTTGTAGCGGTCGCCGCCGAGGTATGCGAGTGTCCACCTGTCCTCGACACCTACCCATGAGAGCGGCACCCCAGCGACGTTGAACGTCGTTGAGGTACCTGTGTAGACATTTCCGGTTCCGCGAAGGAGGTACGAGTCTTGGAGGCTCTTCAACATGTAGTTCGTGCCACCGTATCGACCCGATCCGATGTTCGAGGTCACGAGCTCGATAACCGTGTCTGTTGAACTCCAGGATTGGCCGCTTGGAAGCGTCAGTGTGACGCCACTGGAGTTCTGCGCGAGTGCGACACTAACTCCATTTGCCAGGAGCCTCGCCGAGCTGAATGTCTTCCCGTCCGCTGGCGCCGGAAGCTGAAGCGTGTTTCCAGTCGGCGGGTTCAGAACGTGAATGTACTCTCTCGAGTCATCGACTTTCCGGGTGGCGACGATACCGTTGGGCAAATCCATGATTCGTTGAGAAGTGGCTAACGGGTACGAATTACTCGGCATGGTGCCGATGATCGAAGACCGGACCGGATCCATCAACGCTTTCACCGCTATCAGAGTTTCCTTCGCGCCAACCTCCCATTGCCCGTCGCTGAAGGGGCTGTAGGACCAACCCACTCCGGGGCCCTCGGTGGCAGCTCCGGCTTGAAGTACCGTGTATCTGAAGACTTGGCTGCTAGAAAGCCTGCTCGCGCTTAAGGGAGCGGCATTGACTGCGAAATTGTCGAACCTTGCTGTGGCGCCGGAGGTAGATAGTCCCGCGTAGCCACTTGCGTAGGTTGAGTCTGCCGCTTCAACCAAAGGAGTCGCGGACGCACCAACGTAAACACGCAGTTGTGGGCCATCGGCGACGACCTTCAAGTGAGTGCTGTTCGAAAATGTCAATCCAGACTGAGCACAAGCGAGATTGCCGACTGTGGCCTTGTGGATACACACTTCGCCGTTCGAGCGGGCGTATACGAGATAGCCGCTAGTGAAGAATTGATCGGCTTGTGATGTCTTCCTGAGTTGCACGCCGGCCCAGTTGCTTGAATTTCCCTTGTTGCTGGTGATCCGAAGATCAACGTTAATGCTGACGTTCTTCCATGTCTTGCCGGCGACTGTGCTCCGACCTTCGTCCCCAGAGAATTCGCCCGAACTCGCCGCCCACGTCCCTGAGTCCGTTTGCCACGCGTTTGCGGTGCTGAAATTGTCAGACCATCGCCGCTCCACAAAGAACGTATCGAAGTAAGAGTGAGTTCCACTAGCTGCGAAACCTGTGAAACCGGAGGAGTACGTCGAGTCGGAGACATCGATGCGCGGGGTCGACTCACTGCCAACGTAAACGAGAAGTCGACCGCCAGAGTTCTGAACCTCCACATGAGTCATGGCGGAAAAGCTCAAGCCCGTTGAGACACTCGCAAGTACAGCGCCCGGCTTAGAAACCTGAATCTCTCCGTTATTTCTGAAAATAATCAGATATCCGCTCGAGGTCGCGGCGTCGGAGGTGAGGTTCTTTCGAACATTTAGTCCCGCCCAGTTTGAGGAGTTTCCAGAATCCGATGCAATTCGGAAGTCGAACTGGTAGGTGGCGTCGGAGAACGTGTCCGACCAGCCCGTCTCGGACTGGGTTCCACTCGGTATTGTCAGAGCTGCCGTGCCGTATGTTCCAGAAAGCTCGGAGTTCTCGACTGACCATCCACCGCTTGTCGCGTCGAAATTGTTGAGAGCGGAACCTCTTTCGAACCCTGCACCGGCGTAGTCGCCCAGTGTCGCCCAGTGATTCTGCGTGACAATGTTCGCAGCGGCGCGGAAGCTAGGCCATTGGTTGATGTCGTAGTTCGTGGGCGACAAACCGCCTCCCAACCAGTTAGGTCGAAACCCCTCCTTCAGCGAGAAATCGACGAGGTTCTTCCCGGCACCATTTCCCAAATCGGGATACGCCAGCGCGCCCAGCCACATGTCGGGCTGGCGGGAGAGGATAGTGTTCCGAAGTCTCGGCATGTCAAGCTTCCCCGCCCAGAGGGGGTTGTCCGAGAGGCCCAGCTCGCTGTCGAAACCGATTCCGGCAATCCTTGCGCCATAGGTATCTGTCAACTCTGCGTAGAAGGCGTTAATGAAGTCATTCCACTTCTTATAGCCTCCGGTTGGATCGTTGACGCCCAGAAGTGTTTGTTGCGCATCGGAGTAGTCGTGGCCGTCCAAAGGATGGGTGAACAAAAAGGTTGCGATCCCTCGCGCCGCGAGGCCGTCAATGAGCTGCCCAATGACGTCCACCGTGGAGGCGTATCCAGCACCACGCCAGGAGTCCAGAACCGCTGAAGGGTGCAAAACGGTCCCGGCCCCGTGGAAGTCGGTGATTTGTACGTAGTCAAATCCCAATGCGGCGATCTGGGTCACGAGTTTGTTGACATCGAAGGAAGCAGCGAACGGATTTGCGCCAATCGTCGTTGTGCCATCGCTATTGGAGATGGCGTTGGCAGATCCGGGGCCACCTGACGTCCAGGTGATGTTCAACCCATACCTGTATCGGTTGGCGTCCGACCCGAGGGGTGGATTAGAAGGTGTGGTGGTCGCGTAAGCCGCACCTGCCGTCTCCTGCACGGACAGCGGAATCGACAGCGTCAGAGAAACCGCGACGGCCATGGCCGCCCTTCGCAACCAAGGCCTCGAGCTGGCGCGAGTGTGATCAGAAATTGTCATCGTTGACTCTCCTCCTGGTGCGCGGACTGAACCGAGACGTTTACCGATATCATCCATAAACATCGGATGGATAACAAGGGAAACGCTGAAAAAGAGCGCTGATGAACCCGCTCGCTACTGTTTCATCGGATCAAATACAGGGAGCAGATATACGATGACTCTATGCAGTAATCGTATTCCCGAGCGAAAATCGACAGCAATATGAGGACGTGCACAAGAGCGTCTGGCAGTGGGTACTGTGTTTGCTTCACGATTCGAACGTTCGAAATTACTGGATCTATCGGTACGGAGAGCTTTTCGTCTCCTACATGGAATAGGTGGCGCTTGCCGTGCGCCGCGCTTGCCTCGGAGCGCCAGAGCCGTTCAACGCGATCGGGGCCGGGGTTCACCGCTACGTCTGCCGCTGCCGGCTAGAGCCGACCGGAGAAACTCAGCTGCGAACCGCGCCATCTCAGGATAGGCCGGGGCGACGAACGTGCGATGGGTCACACCGAGCGCCCCCAAGGAGCTCGTCACGACCGGCTTGTAGAGACGATCGTGTCCGGATGAAATTTCAGAGGAACGGCGTGGTCGGCCCATAAGATCAGACGATCGACTGCCGCATCGAGGTGCCCCCGAGAGAAAGTTGTCATCTCGTGCACCGGGTCGCCGTCAAGTCTCGATCGAAGAAATCAGCCCAGGGTTGGAGCGCCAATTCTATGGATTGCGAAACGATCAAGACGAGTGCCCTGCGCGACCATGATCCATGGTTCCAGCTCTTCGCGCGTCGCTCGAGTCCACTCATTGTGCGGCTCCACTGGTCCATTGTGGGACTTGACCTGCACCACCCGATACCTGCATTTCCGTCAAGTACGCAGCGGACCCGCTAATCCCGTGAAATCACTGATGTTCAGTGACAAGCGGGACAAATGCTGCTGGTGTCGGCAGGTGAACCACCGAGATATCAAATTGATGATCTAGATCGGTCGAGTTTTGCGGTGGGCGACGGTTCCCGCTGATCGCCGGACGTTCCGCCCAGTGTTCCTTCCGCGCGATCTCAGCTCCACCGCAGCACCTCGACTCCAGATCCAGTTCGAAGAAGTATGAGCAGACCATGAACAGTGATGCCAGACCCTATCCATGAGTCATACATCCAATGACCAATCGTTATTTTCCGCTTTTTCCGCTGCAATTCCCACTCCGCGCACCTTTCCGCTTGACAGACATCGGATGAAAGAGCATGCTAACAATCGCACCAAGTTCGCGTGGGAATTCTCCGTGCTGACTATGTCCCAGTCTGAGGACTGAATTTCAATCCAAAGGAGTATTGATGTATAGATTGCGCAAAGCAGGTGCGGTCGCCGCTGTTACCGCCGTAATGGCACTTGCACTTTCGGGCTGCGCGCCCGCGGCTCCGGCCGAAGAGGTGAAGCTCAGCTTCCTGACTTACACGAGCCCCAATGTGACTAAGGAGACGTGGGAGAAGGCCGTCGCCGACATCGAGGCGGAGAATCCCAACATCAAGATTGAGCTCCTGTACACGCCGGATCTTGACCGCCAGGGGTATGCGAAGCAACTTCTGGCCAGCGGCCAGTTGCCGGACATTCTGTGGGATGTACCGCTGACGGACTTCGTCGACGCCGGTGCTCTCCTTCCCTATGAGGCGTCTGACTTCGAGGGGCTGAATATCCCCGCGGGCTTCAATGCCGTAGATGGCAAGCAGTACAGTCTGGCGAACGGCACCTTCATCTACCCAGGTGTCTTCTACAACCCAGACGCCTTCGACGCAGCGGGCGTGGGTGTGCCGACGACCTTCGACGAGTTGGTCGACGCCGCCGCGGCGATCAAGGCGAACGGGAAGACCCCCTTCCTGCTGTCCAGTGGTTCCGACACCTGGTCGACGGAGTTCCTCCTCAACGCGCTGGTCTGTACTGACGTGCTCGGTTCGAACCCGGACTGGCTCATCCAGCGAAAGGCCGACAAAGTCAGCTTCTCTGACCCGGAATTCGTCAAGGCCGTGAACAAGTTCGTGGAGCTGCGCGACGCTGGTTCCTTCAACTCTGACGCGCTCAGCATTAACTACTCGCAGGCCAACGCGGCCTGGGCAACGGGTGACTACGCGATGTGGCCGATGGGCGGCTGGGGGGGCGGTGTCAAGTCTGACGTCTTCACCCCCGGTGTCTTCTCTATGCCGACCGACGATGGAACTCCGATCTTGCCGACTGTCATCGGCCCGTCGCTGTACATTTCCGCAACAACCGCGCACCCCGAAGAGGCCAGGAAGGTCGCGGTTGCCCTGGCCGGACTAACTTCGCTTCAGGAGGTTCAGATGAAGAACGACGCTCAGTTCCCGGTTATTGATGGCATCACGCCTCCGGAGGGGACCACGCAGGCAACTCTGGATGGCCTCAAGCTATACGAGGACAAGTCGATCAAGCAGGTGTACGGATTCCCGAACACACTCAGCGGAGACGACATGGCCCCGTCGGGTTGGACCGGCGAGTACGACAAGGCGATCCAGGCTCTTATCGGTGGAGGCTCATCGGCTGACTTCGTGAAGGCGCTGGACGACGCTTGGGCGACGCTCTCGAAGTAGACGGCGACAGCTAAACAGCCGGGACCGGGCGCTCAATACCCGGTCCCGGCTGCGCCATTCGAGACAATCGAACATCTGCCATCTTCGGCCGTCGATCGTTCGTAGGAAGAGAAATACACAACCATGTCTAAGTTCTTGAGTCGCCAGCGGTTGAACGGAGCGCAAACCTTCGCGGTTCTGGGCCTACCCGGCATCGCGCTGTACGCGGTGGCGGTCATCATCCCCCTCACCCTCGCGATCAGATACTCCCTTCTCGACTTCAACCTCCTAACGTCAAAGGGACCATTCGTCGGTCTGGACAACTACCGGGACGTGCTGACCGATCCCGACTTCTGGAGCGCGTTGGGTTTCACCTCAGTCCTAACCGTCTACCTGCTTCTGGCCGCGAATATCGGGGGTTTGCTCCTTGCCCTTCTTCTCAACCGTCGTCGCCGGGTCTTCAACGGACTGCGCACGATCGCGTTCGTTCCGTCGATCCTCAGCGGCGTCGTGCTCGCCTATATCTGGTCTACCATCCTGACCGACAAGGGAGTTCTCAACAACACCCTGGGGCTCCTCGGCCTCGCGGAGCTCCAGACGAGCTGGCTGGGCACTCCCCTCGCTGCACAGGCGAGCGTCATCTTTATCAGCGGATGGCCCTCGATCGGATTCTCGACGGTCGTCTACCTGGCGGGCCTCCAGTCCATACCGTCCGAGCTCCTCGAGGCGGCATCGGTTGACGGCGCTGGTCCCGTCCGCACGTTCCGGGCCATCACATGGCCGCTGCTTCAGCCGTCGTTATTCGTCGTTTCCACGATGATGATCATCGGAGGTGTGAAGAGCTACGACGTGTCGGCCGTGCTCACGGGCGGAGGTCCGGCTGGGGCCACGGACACACCCGCCCTTCAGATCCTCCGCCACGGCTTTGAGGAGAACCGGGCAGGATTTGCAAACGCGCAGGCAATAATCCTGCTCTCCATCATCGTGCTCATCTCCGTCGTGGGCTACACCATCAGCGCCAAGCGGGAGAAGTAGGAACATGACGCACCGTTACGATCCCGATCACGCTTCTCCGATGCGCTACATCGTTGCAATCGCAGCGATTGCCGCCTATGCGCTGCCGCTCTACCTCGCGATCATCAATACGTTCAAAACCAACGAGCAGATTATCGCCGATCCGGGCGGTGCACCGGCGCCATTCACCATGGGCAACGTCATAAATGTGCTCACGAACCCCGAATCAGACATCCCGCCAACCCTCTTGCGAACGAGCCTCATCACCTTGACCGTCGTTACTCTCGTTGTGCTTCTTGGTGCCATGCTGGGCTACTACGTCGCCAGGCATGACTCGGCCGCGACACGGGTTCTGATGCTCACGCTTCTGCTGGGACTGGCCGTGCCGGCGCAGGTTCTGCTTATCCCCCTGACTCAGACTTTCCGAGGTCTTGGCATCATGGGTACCTATGCGGCTCTCATCATCAGCGATGTGGGCTTTTTCGTTCCTTTTTCGGTGCTGATCTTCTCGCGCTTCGTGCGGAGTATCCCGAAGGAGCTGGACGAGTCGGCAAGCATCGATGGAGCGGGGCCGTTGCGTAGCTTCTTCTTGATCATCTTCCCATTGACGCGCCCGGCTGCCGCTTCGGTGGCGATCTTCGTCAGCGTGTGGGTCTGGAATGACTTCGTGAATCCTCTGATCCTCCTGGGCCCGGCCACCGGCACCACGATCATGGCGGGGCTCTATCGAACACTCGGCCAGTACACCTCGGACTTCGGGACAACATTCGCGTATATGTTCGTGGCCAGTGTGCCCCTTTTAATCCTGTTCCTTGCCCTTCAGCGGAGCTTCATCAGCGGGCTCACCTCTGGCTCCACGAAGGGATAGCGACAGCCCAACCGTACGGCGCCCACCAACCATCGGATGTGTAAGGTTTTGCTATGGCGGTTACCGACGAAGCGATAACTCAAATCAAGGCGATGATCATCTCAGGTGAGCTCGGTCCGGGCGACCGTCTTCCCCCGGAGAAAGAACTCAGTGAGCGACTCGGGCTGTCTCGCAATTCGATGCGAGAAGCTATCAAGGCGCTCGAGGTCATCCGGGTCCTCGACGTGCGTCAGGGAGACGGCACCTACGTCACCAGTCTGGAGCCTCGATTACTCGTCGAAGCGATCACGTTCGTCGTGGATCTCCACACCGATAGCTCGGTCATCGAGCTCTTCGAAGTCAGACGCATCTGGGAGGGCGCCGCCGCTGGGATGGCGGCGAACAGGATAACGCCGGCGCAGATCCAGGCGCTCCGGGATCACGTCGCTTTAGCGGACACTGCTAACTCGGTCGAAGAATTGGTAGAGCACGATCTGGAGTTCCACGCCCAGATCGCTGCGGCCTCAGGCAACACGTACTTGTCGGCCCTCGCTCAGTCGCTCTCCAGCAACACGGTTCGCGCCAGGATCTGGCGCGGACTAACACAGTCGGATGCCGTCGAGCAAACCCTCGCTGAGCACCGCGCAATAATCGAGTCTCTCGAGATTGGCGACTCTCGCCTCGCCGAGGCTCTTGCTATGGCACACGTGGCTGGAGTGGAGCGGTGGTTGAGGGACAACATCGACATCGCGCGGCTCCTCTAGAGGGCGGACAGCCTCATACTTTCGTGCGTTACTGTTCCCTGGACCGCTGAGCCGTTCGGCTGGAACAATTTGAAGTCGATGGTCCAATCGCTCGGCAGTCGGAGTCTGGACTCGGGATCCGACACGGACTGAAGCACGATGGCTTGCAGGGTGTTCACAATGTTGGCCCCGTGGTCGGTGTCAGGTACCGCGTCGTAGACCGGTCCCCACATTGCGGGAAACGCGAATCCCGGGTTCGACAGCGCCGCGTTCGATTCGAGCGCATGCGCGGCAAGATCCAGCCGACCAAGCATTGCCGCCACGGGCCCCATGTACTGCCACCCTGCGAAACAGGGCGCACCCAGCTCCTCGCCGATCACTCGCGGCCGGAAGACCCCACTCTTCTCCAAACACTTGTCCCACGTATGCATGAGAAGATCCGAGCCGATCGAATTTCGAAGGTCGAAAGGGAACACGCAATACAGCTCGGGATTCTCTACATTCATCCTGCGGGCCTCATACTGGCTCGCTGGAGCGATCGAAGTCTGTCCGAAACTGTCGGTCTCCGTCGGAATCGCAGGCAGCGCGTCACGGAAGGATTCCAGCGACCGGCGATCGATCGATATATGAGCTGGCAGTCCAAGGAGGTCCTGCAAGAGTCGATGGAAGCCCGCCACCACCGCCACGGGATTTGTGGTGTCGAAGTAGGTCTCGAGCGAGTTCAATGGTCCAAACTCGATCTGTGCGCCTTCACTGTTCCCGTAGAAGGAAAGCGCGAAGTCGATCAGGTCCTGAGCATAGGGAAGGACCTCTCGCTCGAGGAAAACATCATCGGCGGTGAAGCGCCAGTAATCGAACTGGAGCTTGCAGAGTTCCAGACCCGGCGAGAGATTGATTGCTCCACCCCATCGATTCTTCGCGTAGCCGGCGGCAACGTCTGACCTGTCGAGCCCGTAAATTCCCGGCGATTGCAGACCGCAGCTCAGCGTCATCTCGGTGTTCCATTGACCTTGGGCTTGGTAGTGCAGCCGAGCTCGCGCACGATTTACTCCCCAGAATCGCCTGAAGTAGGCAAACAGTGGAAGCAGAGCGTCGGGCTCGCCCTGAGCGAGCAGGGTGTAGTACGGAAGCCTCAAGTTCTGCCACAAATGCTCAATGGTCCATGAGCGCTCGTCGGGATTCGAATGAATCGTGGGGTGGCCCAGAGGCTCCGCCGTGAATGTTTCGCCGAACGACTCGAGCGCGAGGTGCTTGCCGCCACCGGGCATCGTGGTGAAAAGTGCACCGTTGTATCGGATGGGCATCGCGCCGCGGGACCCGCACGCGTTCATCCATTTCGAGAGTACATAGGCTTGAGTCACGGCGGACGCCGCTGTGGCGGTCAACTTCGGGAGCGAATTGCCCTGTGAAGCCTTTCGAACTTCGTCGGTCATTGCGGCCTGGGTCCCCACGTCACCGCGCACGACGATCCAGCTCCGTCGCCAGTAATCGATCCAGAATTGCGCTGTACGCTCACGGCACTCGTCCAGGTTGATAGGCCTTCGCCGAGCCTCGGAAACATGGAGCGCCGGTCGCCCTGTTTGGGAACTGAATGTCGAGACTCTCGCGTTCACACTGTGCGCGCGCCGCACAGTCAACCGAGGCCCGACTACCTCCGAAGGACGGTCAGTGCAGAGGAAAGTCCCAAATGTTCGCCCGGTCAACAGATCAGGAACGGCCTCGGCTGCGCTGTCGAGGCCGTGGAGACTAATAATGTGAGGAACGATCGTCGCGCCGTTCGCGTGATAGCAGAGCACCCCGTCGGGGAGGCTCTCCACCGCGTCTGCGGATTCTCTCACCTCAGCGAGTCCCGGCGCGCCTGACTGGTCCTCGTCTCCCCAGAACATAGAGGCTGACGCCGTTACCCAGTTCGCCTCGGTGCGCCACTGCCGTAGTTCAACCCAGAAGTCCCGCTCGACATCGGACCGGAAACGAACGAACGCGTCGTTCTCTTGGGCGTCGATGAAGAACTGGATGTGCACGTCACCTTGATCGCCGGCCACCACGACCTCAATGGAGCCCGACCGCAGTTGCAGTGCCTGGGTGATGCGGCTCGCTTGGTCAAAGGGATTGGGAACAGCTCCGACCACGAACTCGCCGAGTTTAAGAGTCCGGTCGAGTTCGCTCAGGGCATCGGACCTAGCAAGATAAAAATGGAGGCCGTCCGACTCCACCCAGACATTGGCACAGAGTTCGCCATTACCAATGGGGATGGACCCACGGTCCGACGCCCCAACTCCGTGGAAGATCGGGCTGCACTCGTCAACCGTGGCGAGCGGGTCGACAGGATCAAACACTAAATGCGATCCGACTGTGCGCGTACATCTCGGCGCCCGAACCAGGCATCATCGGCGCAATGTATTGACCGTCCTTGATCACGACCGGGTCGACGAAATGCTCGTGCAGGTGATCGACGTACTCGATCATCCTGCTCTCCGAGGACCCCGAAACCGAGACGAGATCGAACATAGAGAGGTGCTGGACGAGTTCGCATAGACCCACTCCACCGGCGTGCGGGCGCACTCGCAGGCCGAATTTTGCGGCGAGAAGAAGGATGGCAACGTTCTCGTTGACACCGCCGACGCGGGTCGCGTCGAGCTGCAGAACCGAGAGAGACTGCGCCTGGAGAAACTGCTTGAACATAACCCTGTTGTGAATGTGCTCACCCGAGGCGACAGGGATGGGGGAGATGGCCTCTGCGATCTGAGCG
Organism: Salinibacterium xinjiangense; assembly: GCF_014645015.1. Classification (GTDB taxonomy): domain Bacteria; phylum Actinomycetota; class Actinomycetes; order Actinomycetales; family Microbacteriaceae; genus Rhodoglobus; species Rhodoglobus xinjiangensis. Next base: position 1,229,291 of record NZ_BMLC01000001.1, on the reverse strand, counting down.
TGACCAATAACGTCATCCGGACTAGTCGGCTCCTCGACCCACGCGATATCGAACTCGGCCAACCGACCCACCCAATCGATCGCCTCCTGCGGTTCCCAACGTTGGTTGGCGTCAATCGCGATCTTGACCTCTGAGCCCACGGCAGCCCTCGCGATTCCGAGCCTTCGGATGTCGTCGTCGACGCTTGCTCCCACCTTGAGCTTGATTTGCCGAAATCCAGCGGCAACGGCTTCCCTAGCGAGACGATCCAGCTTGGCGTCGTCGTAGCCGAGCCATCCCGGAGTGGTGGTGTACGCCGGGTAACCAGCGGTGAGCAGTTCATTCACCCGCGACTGCCGGTAGGGAAGAGCTCGGTGGAGGATTTCGAGCGCCTCGTCACGCGTGAGAGCGTTTCCCAAGTACCGAAAATCCACCAATTTGACGATCTCCTCGGGGGAGAGGTCCGACAGGACCCTCCAGAGGGGCTTGCCCTCGCGCTTCGCACGAAGATCCCACAGCGCGTTCACCACTGCACCGATCGCCATGTGCATCACTCCCTTTTCAGGCCCAAGCCATCGCAGCTGCGAGTCGGTCATCATCAGCTGGGAAGTGGCACCCATGTCCGAAAGCAACTCCTCGACGTCACGGCCAAGAAGGTGGTGCTCCACCGCCCTGATCGCCGCGATCTGGACCTCGTTGCCGCGACCGATCGTGAATACAAGCCCGTGTCCTTCGAGCTCGTCGGGGTCGTCGGTACGGATCCGTACGTAGGCGGCAGAGTAGTCGGGGTCCAGGTTCATCGCATCCGAGCCATCCAGACTCATCGAGGTAGGAAACCGGATGTCACTGGTCTCCATCGATATGATCACGCTCATATTTCTCTTTTCTGCAATCCGACCATCCTAAAGGTAGGAGGTGTTAAGCGAACAAGGCCGAAGAACGCCAGATTTATGCAGCCCACCAGCATAAATGACAGCTATTGATAGGATGACTGCTCGAAGCGACGCGAATCGATCGCGGCCCAGAGAGCCTCCGGAATCCCCACCCCAAACAGGCCAGCATTTCTGGTCGCCTGCTCAGCAGTGCGGGCTCCTAGACAGACCGTCGAGACGGCGGGGTGTCGTAAGGGGAATTGAGCTGCGGCAGCCGGGAGCGGAACTTTGAAATCGGCGCACACCTCAGCGAGGCCGCGGGCACGTTCCAAGAGCTCGGACGGTGCCGGAAGATAGTCGAATGTTGCGCTGGCATCCGGCACATCCCGAGCGAGGAGACCCGAGTTGAAAACACCCGCCGCAACGATCGAAACGTCCCTACTCATCGCCGCATTCATGAGCTCAGCCCCGGATCTGTCGAGGAGCGTGTATCGTCCCGCGCACATCATGACGTCGGATTGAGTCTCGATGACGAAATCAAGGAGCATCTCGGATTGATTCATCCCCGCTCCATATGAGGTGATAAGTCCGTCCTCGCGAAGCTCCTCAAGGGCGGGGAAAGTCTCTTTGAGGGCAATCTCCCGGAAGTCGTCAGGATCGTGAACGAAGACGATATCAAGCCTGTCCACTCCGAGTCGCGTGAGGCTCGACTCGATTGACCTCCGAACTCCGTCGCGGGAGTAGTCTCGCCGGCGCCTCAATGCCGTCGTGACAGCAAATCCCTCGTCGTCGCTTTGAGAGTCGCCCGACTCGACAAGAAGTCGCCCAATCTTGCTCGAGAGAATGTAATCTTCGCGGGGCTTGTCGCGAAGAGCGGCACCCAGGCGGGACTCCCCGAGCCCGAGACCGTAGTGGGGCGCGACATCGAAGTACCGCGCTCCCGCGTCCCATGACGCTCGAATCGCTTCATACGCGTCCTCGGGAGTCACCTCTCGGCCGAGGTTCGCGATCGGAGCGCACCCCAGAGCCATAGGGCCGACCATCAGACCGTGACGCCCCAGAGGGCGACGTGCTTCCATCGGGTGGTGGTGGATGCGATCAGCCATGATCATGCGTTCTGCCGGGTCTCACGCGCAGAGTGTTCATTCTTCCATCGACGGGAAGAATAACTCCGGTCGTGCTCCCCGACCGAGGCGAGGCGAGGTGCGCTACCACGTCGGCGACTTCTTCAGGCCCCACGAGGCTCCCCAGTGGCTGACGCTGCTCGAGAGCGTCACGTTCGGCCTGAGGATCTGCGGCTCTGGAGAGGAGACGACCGATCCACGGTGTGTCCGCGGTCCCGGGGACGACGGCGTTGACTCTAACTTCGAAGACTCTTCGCCACTCGGCGCCGTCGTTGTCCTCGATGGTCCCCTGTGCGCCGATCCCTGCGTTGGCGATCACGATATCCAGCTGCCCTGCGGAGGAGACAACGATATCGATGGCCTTTCCACCGATTGATCGTGGGCCACGTCGCATTCGACGACGGTGAACTGCCCATCTAGCGGGGACGCATCGAGGTCGAGGATCCAGGTCGAGGATCCAGGTCGACGCCCCCCGTCGGGACAGCTCTCGAGCGCTTGCTAGGCCGAGGCCGGATCGCCCTCCAGTCACCTCGGCCACCAAGCCGGAGAACTCGGACTCACTCATCGGACCATCCATTCTCGACAACCTGGCGCTGCGGTCCTGGTCCTTCGATCTCGCACTCGACGACATCTCCCGCCCTCAAGAATGGGAATCTGCCCGAAAGCGCTACACCTTGCGGTGTTCCGGTGTTTATCACGTCGCCCGGTTCAAGCACCATGACATTAATGAGCTGCTGGATGATCGCCCCGATTCGGAAGATAAGGTCGCTCGTATTCGAATCTTGGCGTGGTTGCCCGTTCACCCACGATTGGATGCGCAGGTCGTCCGAATGATCAATTGAGGTGGCGCTGATGATCCAGTGGCCGAACGGGTTGAAAGTCTCCGAAGACTTGCCTTTGTTCCACTGACCGCCCGCGGTTTCAAGTTGATTCTTGCGTTCGGAAACATCGTTCGAGATTGCAAACCCGGCGACGTGGGTCACAGCTTCGGCCTCGGAGTTCAGATACCTCGCCCGTCTGCCGCCAATCACCGTGAGCTCGACCTTCCAATCCGTCTTCTCAGAGCGCGGCCGAACCAGAACCGCGTAGTTCGACCCCACGATCGTATGGGGATGCTTGAAGAAGAGGACGAGTTCCGACGGCGGTGCCGACCCAGACTCGACGGCATGCACCGCGTAGTTCATGCCGATGCAAATTAACGCGGTTGGCTGTGACAGCGGAGCGCCGATCCGCGGAGACCGGGGTCCGAACGGCTCGCGGTACTCCACGACCGCGCCGTCCCGGATCGCCCGCTCGACAAGGTCAAACCCGCCCAACTCGAACAATTCTGGATCGATGTCGTTCGTGACGCTCCGAAGGTCGTAAGTCCGTTCATCGACGATCGCCACCGGGAGCTCCCGCTCCGGGTGCCCCAGACGCCCCAATCTCATCCTGTTCCTATCTATTTCGTCGACAACAATGTTGCGCGACCATGGTAATCATCCGAACTATAAGAGTGCAGTTGACATACATTATCTATTTTTCCGCGACTTATAGTGAGATAATTGCGACTTGACTCCTGATAGCTCCGATGAATTCCTAGAAAGAGACTCGTTTAAATGGCAGTCGATTCCGTTCCCCGAGCTCACGCCCCTAATGCGAGCGGAATGGCTGGCCCACCAGATGGACCGCGTCGCCTGGATGTCAACTACGGAATCTTCGTCCACTACGTCCCAGGGCTTTCGGTCGACGGGTTTGGAAAGCCCGCCAGCCTGGACGAGTTGTGCTCATTATTCGATCTTGAGGGGTTCGTTGCCGACGTCGTTGCATTCGGTGTCGAATACGTTCGTTTCACGGCGTGGCATCAAGGCATGTTCCCGTTGTATCCCAGCGACGTAATGACACATTGGCGGGGCGAGCGCTCGAGTTCGTCACGAGACATCATCGGGGAACTGATCGAAGCTCTATCGAAGGAGGGGATTGCGACCCAGCTGTACACTCACCCCCGCGATGGTCACGATATGGATCGGCGTGATCAGGAGCGGACAGGCTGGGGCGCGACCGCCCCGATCGGCAACCCGGATCCGGATCCCCGCTCGTTCGTGTTCTCGCGGTGGAACGACTTCATAACGGAGGCGTACGCCGAGCTAGTAGACAGATACGGGTCTCGCGTGCAGTCGATCTATTGGGACGAAGGGTCCGAGCGGGCCGACAGTACGTGGGTCGTGGACTATGAACGCCTGAGGCAAACGATTCTCAGCAGAGCGGAACACCTTGTCATCCAGCAGAACTTCTACGGCAATCTCTATTCTGCGGATGTCGCGGACCATGAGTATTACCGCTGGGGAGACTTCGCCGAATCGACCCTTGACCACTGGCCGGCGTACCGCACCCAGAGCGTCTCAACCGTATTGGGAAGCATCTGGTGGGCCGGTCGAGCCACTCAATTCGAGATCGGCTTCAGCCCGGAGGACCTGTTGGGATACTTGGCCATCCAGACAGCGGTCAACATCACCGGTGGAGGATTAGCAATTGCGGCCGGTCCCCTGGTCGGTGGCGGGTGGGAGCCCGGTGTCCGCGAGGCGCTGATCGAGCTAGGGCGACGCCTAAAACCCATCCGGAAGTCGATCGTCGGGGCGCGCCCAAGTAGTCGTTGGCCAGCGCCGGACCGGTCCACCGCCACTTCCCTCGATTGGGTTGTCGCGACTGAGAACGACGAGGCGACTTACGTTCACGTCCTTCGCCGACCCACGAGCGGCCGTGTATTGCTCCCCCGACGAGCGTCCGACGATATCCCCAGGAGCGCCCTCTGCGTGAGATCAGGAGCCGAGGTGGGGGTGTCAGTCACCGAGTCGGCACTCGGACTCACTATGCGAATGGAGTCGTGGGACGAGCACCACACTGTTATCGAGCTCCGATACCCGGGCGAGGGGGAGCAATGAAGCGGATCGCGTCCGTCATCGCTGTGGCCAGCAGCGACATGGAGACGTATGAACAACTCCATCGCGAGGGGTGCTCGAACGGCTCAGTTTGAGCAACATCCGCAGCTACTCCATCTACCGTTACGGCGAACTGCTCCGCTCCTCCATGGAATACGTCGGCGAGGACTAGGACGCCGACACGGCACTCATCGCCGCAGATCCAATAACCCAGCGGTGGTGAGAGCTCACCGCGCCACTTCAAATCTCGCTCCGGGAACACGAATCAGATCCATGGTGGGAGTCAAGGCTAGAGGGTCATAGCGAATAACTGCTCATCCCTTCGACGCCCAGAACTTCACCCCAACGATCTCCCCGCCCGGTTTCTGCATGCGCGAATAGGGGGATGGGAGATGACGGCAGTGATTGGCGAGCGTATTCGCTAGAACGATCTCCAAAACGTTGGTGCCGGGGACCAACGGCCGATGCCACGTCGATCTGGGTTCGATCGGTGAGTACGGTGCCCGATCAGGTAGCCGTTCAACAAGATCTCGCAGGTCTTCGACGACCAGGCCACCCTTCTCATCGAGCACCCCTGGCCGGAACTTGGAACCAAACACGTCGGCAGCGGCCAACCACACGAACCACACGAACCACGCGGACCACGCGGACCACGCGGACCACGCCAAACTCTCTAAGTCTTACCGATGTCCTGAGACATCATAGGAATGCGGTCGGGCCTGTTGTGGTTTCTGCCCACATCCTGCCCACACTTGAAATCATCTGAGACCGTTTCTGGGCTGATATCTGATCTCCACATGGAGTCCGAGCCGAGTGTTTATATGGGATCTGACCAACGGGCGAAGTTGACCTATTGACCTTTGGTCAATTGATCAGCTGGGGCTAACGTGCAGCCCGGCCGGGGGACGTGACCGCATCGAATCCTCCAATGCAAGGGGCCGGGCACACGTCGCCCAGAGAGCCGCATTGCACCGCCGGCGCTCAGTGGGTCACGGTCGATGCTGTGGCGGGGTTCCAAGCAGCACATTGCCCCTCCTGCTCGGCGGGGTGCGGCGGCCTTTGTCTGCCGAGTCGTCTAGTGGCTGACTCGCTCGCCGTGCTCAGGTGCACAGTAAAGACGAGACATCCGATGTATGGTATCCCTGACAAGGAAGGCGGATCAATGAAGTTGGCACGACTGGGAGCGCAGGGCTCCGAAATTCCGGTCGCCGTCATCGGCGATCGCTTCATCGACCTGAGCTCGGTGGTTTCCGATCTCGACGGGTCGACCCTTTCTCCATCCCGTCTCGCACACCTTGCTGAGGTCGTGAATAGTGGAGGCTTACCCGAGTTGGTTGGCGCTGAGACTCTTCGCATCGGCGCGCCCGTGGCCCGACCGAGTGCGCTCATCTGCATCGGGATGAACTATGCCGCACACGCTGCGGAGTCCGGCTCACAGCCGCCCGAGGTGCCGATCGTCTTTCTGAAGACGCCGAACACGGTCGTGGGCCCGAACGACCCCGTCGACATCCCTCGTCAGAGCCGGAAGACCGACTGGGAGGTCGAACTCGGTGTCGTCATTGGCACTCGTGCCCTCTATCTCGACTCCCCGGCCGCGGCTCGGGCGCACATCGCAGGCTTCCTCGCGGCCAATGATCTGTCCGAGCGCGAGTTCCAACTCGAAGTCTCCGGCGGCCAGTGGAGCAAGGGGAAGTCAGCTCCGGGGTTCAGCCCCCTCGGTCCCTGGCTCGTGACGGCCGACGAGATCGATTCAAGCGATCTGAGGCTGCGAAGTTGGGTGAACGGAGAGCCTCGTCAGGACTCCAACAGCGCCGACCTTATCTTCGATGTGGACTACGTGATCTGGCACCTGAGCCAGTTCCTCGCCTTGGAGCCCGGCGACGTGGTGCTCACCGGTACGCCGGAAGGCGTCGCTTTGTCGGGCAGGTTTCCCTATCTGCGCGCGGGCGATGTGGTCGAGATCGAAATCGAGGGTCTCGGGCGCCAGCGTCAAGTGTTTGGCCAAGCATGAGGAGGACGGGAATGACATCAGAGTTCATCGATCGTGTCGCGATCATCACGGGAGGCGCATCAGGCATCGGAGCAGAGGTTGCCCGCCAACTGCTCGACCTCGGTGCACGCGTGGCCGTGCTCGACCTTCATGTGGAGAGTGCCGATCCTCGAGGCCTAGCGATCAGCGCCGACGTCTCCGATAGCGCGTCGGTCCAGGCGGCGATCGCCGAGGTCGTCGCTCAGTACGGCGGGATCGACATTCTGGTCAACAACGCCGGCATCGGTGCACAGGGCTCGGTCGAGGTCGTCGATGACGCTGAATGGGCCAGAGTGCTCTCCGTGAACGTGACGGGAATGGCACGCGTGGCCTCAGCAGCGCTGCCCTGGCTGCGGGCCTCGCCGACGGCAAGCATTGTCAACGTGGCTTCCATCGCTGCAACGGCCGGGCTACCGCAACGCGCTCTTTACAGCGCGAGCAAGGGAGCCGTCCTGGCGTTGACGCGGGCGATGGCAGCAGACCATCTGGCGGATGGAGTTCGCGTCAACTGCGTTAATCCGGGCACAGCGGATACCCCCTGGGTCGGCAGGCTTCTTGCGACGGCGCCGGATCCGGACGCGGAGCGTGCGGCGCTCGCGGCGCGACAGCCGCACGGGCGACTGGTGTCGATGGGAGAGATCGCACAGGCAATTCTCTACTTCGCGAGTCCGGGCGCGGGGTCGACGACGGGAGCTAGTCTTGCGGTCGACGGCGGGATGCAGAATCTCAGGATGCGCACGCCGTGACGATCCGGGAGGGTGTGATTATCGACGCCCATCACCATCTCTGGGATCCCCGCTCGCGTCGGTACCCATGGCTTTCGGACGTGCCCTCACTCGATCGGGCCTTCGAGTCATCGGATCTCTCGGCGGCGATCGCCGAACTCCCCGTGAAGGGCACGGTGGTCGTGCAAGCTACCTCCACGGATGAGGAGACGCGCTGGCTCCTCGATGCAGCGCAGAGCTCGGATTTGATCCTGGGAGTCGTGGGTTGGGTGGACCTGTTGCGGCCAGGGGTCTCTGAGCGGCTGATGCAGCTCTCCAACCTGCCGTTGGTCGGTATCCGGCATCAGGCTCAGGATGAACCTGATCCCGCGTGGCTCGTCCGGGCGGAGGTCATCCAGGGGCTCGGCGCGGTCCGTGACGCCGGCCTTCCGTTCGATCTGCTGGTGCGCCGACAACAACGGCCGGCCGCATTGCGGCTGGTGGCGTCGATGCCCGATCAATATTTCGTGATCGACCACCTGGCGAAACCCGAGATCGCCGCCGGGGAGTGGTCCAGCTGGTACGCGTGGATGGTGGCCATGGCCTCGCATCCTGCAGTGTTCTGCAAGATTTCCGGACTGGTCACTGAGGCCGACTGGCGCTCGTGGCGAACGCAGCACCTGAAGCGCTACATCAACGCAGCACTGGAACTCTTCGGCCCCGATCGATGCATGTTCGGCTCCGACTGGCCGGTCTCCCTGCTGGCGGCGGAGTATGGCGAAGTCGTAAATCTTGTAGAGGCGGCGATCCCCGGTTTGACTGCCGCCGAACGCGACTCTTTGTGGCGCGGAACGGCCACGTCGGTTTATGGGCTCTCCAGCCGCGCGGGAACATCATGAAACGGCACGTCCAACTGGTCCACGTGCGACCTGAAAAGCGCGATGAGTACCTCCGGCTTCACGCCGCAGTGTGGCCTCAGGTCGAGGAGCGCCTCACCGCCAGCAACATCACGAACTATTCGATCTTCATCCGTGATGACTTGCTCATCGCATACTTCGAGTACCGCGGCGGCGACTTCGAGCGGGACTGCGAGTTGATTGCCGCCGATCCGACGACGCGGCAGTGGTGGCAGTTAACCGACCCGTGTCAGATTCCCGTTTCCGGCGCCGAGCCCGGCACCCTGTGGGCCGACGCCGACGAACTATGGCATTTGGATTAAACCTCCGAGCTATCGGAAGTGAAAGCTGTTACGACCGCCCCCTAAGAGGAACTTGACATCAAATACATCGGATGTCTATGCTCGACTTGCGTGCTAAAGGAGAGTTTCTTGTCTGAAATCGTGGCACTGGAAACCAGTGATGTCAGGTTCCCCACTTCAACGAGCCTTGACGGCTCCGATGCGATGAATGCCGACCCTGACTACTCCGCCGCCTACGTGCGGATCGTCACCGATGCCGCTGACCGCCTGGAAGGCCACGGGTTCGTCTTCACGATCGGCCGCGGCAACGATGTGCAGCAGGTTGCGATCGCGGCACTCGAATCGCGCCTCGTCGGTCGCAATGTTGAGGAGTTGCTCGCATCAATGGGTCAGACCTGGCGCGATCTTGTGCACGACTCCCAGTTGCGGTGGTTAGGCCCTGAGAAGGGCGTCATGCATATGGCGATCGGCGCAGTGATCAACGCTCTATGGGATCTCAAAGCGAAACGAGCCGGCCTACCTCTCTGGCTTCTGCTCTGCCGGATGACTCCAGAGCAGCTGGTCGAGCTCGTCGACTTCCGGTACCTCACCGATGCCCTTTCTCGCGAGCAAGCCCTGGAGATCCTGCGACGCACCGCCACCGGGCGAGAAGAGAGGATCGCTGAACTGCACGCGAGAGGATATCCGGCTTACACCACCACTCCCGGTTGGCTGGGGTATGACGACGACAAGCTGCGTCGTCTCTCCCGTGAGGCTGTCGCGGACGGCTTCACGCAGATCAAGCTGAAGGTCGGTGCCGACCTGGACGATGACGTGCGCCGACTGAAGATCGCCCGCGAGACCGTCGGGCCCGATATTCGAATTGCGGTAGATGCCAATCAGCGCTGGGATGTACCCGTGGCGGTCGATTGGATCAAGGCCCTTGCCCCGTTCGACGTCGCCTGGGTTGAGGAGCCCACAAGTCCGGACGACGTGCTTGGTCACGCCACGATTTCGCAGGCCGTGTCGCCCGTGCGGATCGCGACCGGTGAGCACATGGCCAATCGGGTCATGTTCAAGCAATTCCTCCAAGCGGGGGCCCTGCAGGTCCTGCAGATCGATGCGACCCGTGTCGCAGGCGTCAACGAGAACATTGCGATCCTGCTTCTCGCGGCCCGCTTCGATGTACCTGTCTGTCCCCACGCGGGCGGAGTCGGCTTGTGCGAACTCGTGCAGCATCTGTCGATGTTCGATGCGGTGGCTGTTTCCGGCAGCAGCGAGGGCCGGATGATTGAGTTCGTCGACCATCTCCACGAGCACTTCGTCACCCCGGTCGACGTCCATGGCGGCCGCTACTGGCCGCCGGTCGCCCCTGGGTCGGGTGCCGAGATGATCGAAACGAGCCGACGCGAGCACCTTCACGCTCGGTTCACACCTTCCCAGCGCCCCTATCAGGTGTTGCAAGAGCACGTGTCGAGTCACGGGGAGGTGGTGGTGCGGCTGGCTCCGGGACGGGCCGGTTCTGCAATCTCAGAGGCTACGGTGCGGCCGGTTTTGTGATTTGAGAAGAATATCTTGCGTGGTGTTGGGGTGTCGCGCGATTTTGATGGATATGAGCGAATCGAGTCCGCGGACAGGGCCCAGTTGAGTTTGCCGCCCGTGTCGGCCGCGATTGCAATTGCTCAGTACTTGCGTGAAGGCCTCACCCTTCGCCCACGGTTCGAAGTCCGGATCGATCCCGTTCTGATTGCCGAAGGAAGCCATCGTGCGATGGTCCGCAGGAAGCGACCGAAGTTACTCACACAACATCGGCGAGTTCAGCCACCACGCAAGACCCATTGCGGCGCGCAACCCGTCGTTCCGGGTGCGCGCAAGTTCTTCCGTCGAAGGCCGCCGGCAGTGGCACACCTAGCCGTCGAGTTCCGCCGACACCAGCACCGCCGCACGAAAGCCGCCTCCCGCATCCGAGGTGGAGGCGTATGGCGTCGGCCACCGCCCGTAGTAATTGCCGAGGGTGTTGGCGCATTCGATCTCGATGACGTTGTCGCCGTCGAGAACGGCACCGGACAAGTCGAGCGTCGTCGATTCATCGAAGAGGATCCCGAGCGTCTGGCCGTTGAGAGTCACTTCAGCCGAGCCGACGAGACCCTGTAGCCCGAGTCCTACGCCTCCGGGGCGACGGGTCCACGTGAACGTGGTCGTGTACTTCATCCGTCCGGAGAAGTCCGCGAGCCCGCAGTTCGCCCACGAAGCCAGCGGCACGCGCTGGGGCGCAGTGGTCCAGCGGATCGGGCTCGTGAAGATGCCTCCCGTATTCCCCAAATCGACGGCTCCCCGCACAGTGATATCGAGCATTCCGTTCAGGTCGTCAGGAATTGTGATCGTTGACACAACCAGTGGTTCACCACGCGCCGGGCTCGCATCCATCGCCACGACATGAAGTTCGGATCCGTTTACGGTGGCGGTGACGACGGGGCCGATCGCTCTCACCTCTGCGCTGCGGCTGCCCGGAGGCATCGTGAGCGAGGCTCGCACGCCACCGGCGTGTTTGGCCCGTGGTTGAAACATGCGTGCAGGATCGCTCCCCTCCCACCATCGCATGGTGGCCAGGGTCGGGGATGCCGTCTCACTCCCGCCGAGCACGACGTACCCGCGCGTTGGTTGATCGGCAGAGACGGTGAGCTTGATCAGCACGACCGAGAAATCATGGGGTGTGTCGACATGAGTGGACGATCCGGTAATCCGGAGATCGCGCAAGGACCATGGTGGGTACCACGCGGCGGGTTCCTCGATCGCGTTGTCAATCGCCAACCGCCCGTCGATCCATACGGTGAAGCGTGCGCGACTGCCTGCGCGGAGGAGTTCGCTGCCCTCGGGTGTCGGAGCACGCGAGCAAAAGTAATACAGCGATCCGGGGGCGATGATCGGGTCAAGCACGAGGGGATCGAGGAAGTCATCCCGCGCACCTTTGAGGCCGTGGGGGCCGATCATGAGGTCTCGCTGCAAAGGGTCGTCATCGATGCCCCAACTGGGCGAGAAGTCGTACGGCCGCCAAGACAGATTTCCGATGGGCGTCTCGAAGTCGGGCTCGCTCATCAGAAGCCGTTTTTCAACCGTCAGTGATTCTTCGGGACGCACGGGGCCCAGCACGAAGAACCGCGTGCCGACGTCAGCTCTTGCGGGTTTCGTAGTGTTCTCGACAGTGAACCGCACCGTCTCGATCCCCAAATCCAGTCGCTCATCGAGCGCAAAGTCCTTGTAGTTGTTGGCAAGCCCCGACAGGTACTCGACGGTCCAGGCGTCTGGCAACGGGGAGGTCCGGCTTGGCAGGTCGATCGCTTCCAGCGCGAGATCATCGCTCTGGTCAAGCACGACCAGGACCTCCGCGCGACCCGCCTCCAACCGGAGCGTGATGGCTCCGTCCGACCGCCGGGCTGCTGTCGCCCGACCCGTCCAGGGATCCCAGCTCTCGACCAGGCGACGGGCATCGGTCAGGATGAACGGCGCCTCGATCGGCGCATCGGTCGAGTTGACGATGAAGAAGATATCAGCGTCGTCCAGCCGACGGTGGGCAACCATCAAACCTGGCGCGGTCGGGGTGACTGCCGGGCTGTTGCGCAACTCTGCGATGACGTCCGTGATCGAGTTCGCGAGCGTCCATCCGGCGGTGTCATGAACGCCCAGTGAGCGGGATTCGGTGCGCCGAGGAAGGTCATCCACGGCAATGACCTGACCACCGCTTGCAACGAAAGCGGACAGGATCCCGAGGATGGAGTCACGCACTGTCCGCATGCCGGGCAACACGATGACGCGCAGTGGCATGCCGCCGACCTGGAGACCGTGATCACTCACGGGTGCGGCGGCAAGCGTGCTCTGGGAGATCGCGAGGGCTGGAAGCCCCGCCGCCCGCAGAGAGGTGAGCAGCTCGCGCGCGATCTCAGGAGACCCCGTGTCCGGGTCAAGGTCGAGGTCGACGCTTGGGTCGAGGACTGCGACCTCCTGAGCGTCGAGTCCGCAGCGGAGGATCGAGCTGACGCGTGCGAAGTACTTCCACAGCGGTGCGGAATGCACCCACCACGGCTGCCTGAAGTGGAAGTCGGGCGAGGCCCACTCCCACCACCCTGCCTCCGTCGTGTAATTCAACCCGTGCATGACGAGATGGTTGGCGCCGGAGACGAAACCGACGTTGGCACCGGTGATGATCTCGGAAGGGGTGACGGCCCATCCGCTGCTGTGGAACGCCTCATTGACCACCAGTGGGCGCTCGGCGGCCCGCGCGATCGACGCGCTGATCGCGAACGCCGCCGTCCCGCGCGGCCCTCGAAGGTCCGGATCATCGTTGCCGGGGCCGTGATACCACTGCATCGTTTCCATGAAGTCGGCGTAGTGGGTGTGGCCGAGCCTCAGGTCACCCCGGCTGATCTGGTCCATAACCAAGAGCACACCACGAGCGTCCAACCATTCGTAGATCGGCCGGAAGTAGTTCGACACGAGAAGATCGACGATCGTGTCCCTGTATCGAGACCGAAAGGCTGTGCTGCATTCGCCAAGGTCATGCCAGAGCGCGTGGATCAGGTGCGGCTCGGGGAATTCGATCGACAGGGCTTCGGCCACTGCATCGTTCCACATCGGCATAGTGATGCCCAGATCAAGCTCGTCTTGGAAGAACGTCCGGAAACTAGTGCCAAACAGGTCACCGAGCTCGCGTTGGAAATTCGAGTAGAAGGTGTCGATGACCGCGGCCCCCGAGTCCGGGTGCAAAGGATCGAAGTCCGTGTAGTCGAGCCCGATCTTGCCTCGAGTGCGCACCACGGCGCTGAGGTGCCAGGGTTCGGTGCGTTCCTCCCACTCGACAGCGGGAGAGGAAAGGGTGACGGGATCCAAAGCAATTGCCTGCCCGATGCTGAGAGAAGCGGGCCACGCGATCGCAGAGATAATCTGACCGTCACTCGCGTCCAGGATGGCGGGCTCTCCCGCCTCGATGTCCGTCATGACGTTGCTCAAGGTTCCTGCGTTTAACCCCGAGGTCTGCGGCGCAACCGACTTGAGAACGGTGCCAATGACTCCATAGTCCTGGATGCCGGTGGTCATGCCGCGATTAGCGCTCGCGTCCACGAACCACCTGAACAGCTCCCACCACTCCTCGGTGAACGGCGCCGGATCCCCGTGATCCAGGCGTCCATCCGGGAGGTGGCTGTACCCAACGATCGTGCCCCCGATGCCCTTGTTCTTCAGCTGATCGAGTTCCCACTCCAGCCGCGGCCGACTGAGGTCTGCGCCGCTCCACCAAAAAAAAGGAGTGGGGTGGGTTGAGGCCGGGGGTTCAACGAATGCCGAGTAGGCGTCCGCAATCGAGAGGATTCGGGGGCTGGTCCATGCTGTCACAGTGACAACCTATCCTAAACATCCGAAGTATCTTCTCGTTATTTCGAGAATTTATTGCTTCAGACCCAGGAGACCATCAGAGTTGACAGGTAAACCTCCGACGTTTAGAGCAGGGAAGTCACCGTCGACACGACGCTTCCTCGGAGCTAGTCGAGACGTTGGCGGCACAGCATCATCATCGATCCCTCGCCACAATTCTGTTCACAATGACTCGAAGAAGTGTCAAGAAGAAGCACGTCATGCGGAGTGCCATCGCCCTGGCGGCGGTGTCCGTTTTCGCCCTTACCGGCTGCAGCGCCCCAGCCCCGAAACAGGAGGCGACGCACAGGCTACCGCTGAGATCACCTTCCTCACGTTCCAGAGCCCAAACCTCACCAAGGAATTCTGGAACAAGCAGGTCGCCGAGATTCAGAAAGAATTTCCGAACCTGAAGGTGACGATCCAGTACACACCGAACCTCGACTGTCAGGGATATGCTAAACAGCTTCTCGCCATGGGTAACCTGCCTGATGTGATCTGGGATGTTCCGCTGCAGGACTTCGTCACTGCGGGCGCGCTTCTGCCCTACGACGTGGCGGACCTCGCCGACATCGATGCTCCCGACACCGCGGGTCTCGTGGAAGACAAGCACTACGCGCTCACCCTCGGCGCGCAGGTCATCCCGATGATCTACTACAACAAGGATGTGCTCGAGGACCTCGGTATCGAGGTCCCGACGACATACGAGGAGTTGACCGCCGCGGCCAAGACGATCGAGGCGGCAGGTCTGACCCCGTTCCTTCTTGGTGGAGGCGCTGACACGTGGGCGTCCACGATCGTCCTCGACGGAATGATCACCACCGATGCAGTCGGAGCCAACCCTGACTGGGTTGAGCGGCGCAAGGCCGGTGAGGTTTCATTCACGGACCCGGAGTTCGCCTCCGCGGTGGAGAAGTGGAATGCGCTCTGCGCGGCGGGGTACTTCAACGCCGACGCGCTCACCATTGACTACAGCCAGCTGTCGGCGAAATTCGCGGCCGGCGACGGCATTATGTACCCGATGGGCATCTGGGCCGGTACCACCAAGGCTGACTTCAAGGTGGGCGTCTTTCCGCTGCCGAGCAGGTCAGGAGATGTCGTTCAGGGCCTCAACTACGGGCAGGCGCTCGGGGTTTCGGCGACCACTAAGAACGCCACCAGGCTAAGGCCTTCGCAGTCGCTCGCGCGATCGGAAAAGGCCCCAACCTCGCTCAACTGAATTCGGACAGCCTGATTCCCGTGGTGAAGGATTTTGAGATTCCCAGCGACACCGCGGGGCTTATTCTCGACACGGTCTCTGCATGCCGCACGGAAGAATCTACCTACGTTGATCCCTTCGGTTGGACCCAGGGAGGCCGCGCGTTGCCGTCCGGATTCTCTGCTGAGTTCGACAAGGGCGCACAGCAGCTCCTGTCTGGCTCGATCTCGGTGCAGGACTTCCTTAAGAATCTGGATGCTGCATTCGACGACCTCAACACCCAGGGATAAGCGAAACCCTTGTCTTCTGTAGTCAAAGCTCCCGCCGTTGGCCTCCTTAGCCGGGGTTGGCGGCGGAAGCCGCTCGCAGGACCCCGCTCGGGGCGCCCCTTCGCTCTTCCCGGACTGGTCGTGTACGGCGTGCTCGTGCTCGCCCCACTGGACCTGAGCCTCAGCTACTCATTCACGAACTGCAATCTGCTCTTCCCCCCAGCTGAGTTTGTCGGTCTGGACAACTACATCCGTCTGTTCGCCGATGCCACGTTCCTCTCCAGCTTCGCCTTCACCGCTGGGCTCACCATACTGACGCTCAGCCGCGTGAACGCGTTCGCTCTAGCGGTCGCGCTTCTTCTCGACAAGATAAACCGCGCCTACTTCGTCATGCGCACCGTTTTCTTCATCCCGGTCGCGCTGAGCGGGGTGATCGTCGCCTTCATCTGGTCTCGAGTGCTCACGGACAATGGCGTGCTCAATATCCTGCTTCGATCCCTCGGTTTTGAGCAGATCGCCCCTGAGCTGGCTCGGAACCCCCATCACCGCACAAGGTTCGGTGGTCTTCGTGACCGGGTAGCAGGCGACCGGGCTCGCCGTCGTGGTCTACGTGGCTGCCCTGCAGACCGTTCCCAAGGAGCTCATCGACGCCGCACGAATCGATGGTGCCGGCTGGACCGGATCTTTCCGCAACGTGACCTGGCCGCTGATCGCCCCGGCGCTCACCATCAACGCCACGCTGATCCTCATCAATGGGTTCAAGGCTTTCGACATCCCCACGGTGCTGACCGGGACCGGTCCTGGCGGGGCGACAGCAACGGTCGCCCCGGAAGTAATGCGCGTTGGGTTCACGCTCAACCGCGCTGGCCTAGCCTCAGCGATGGCCATAATCCTGCTGATCTTCACCGCGGTCGCCACGGCCCTCGTTGTCGGCTTTCTGCAACGATGGGAGGTGTCCAGTTGATCCAGCGAACCGCCGCACGTGCCCGCCGCCGGAGGACTCCTCGGGAGGCCACCCTGATCTGACTCGCTGTGTCCCTCATGGTCTCAGCCCTGTTAGGGGTTCCGCTCTACTTGGCTCTGGTCAATGTTTTCAAGACCAACGAACAGATCCTGTCGGCGCCCGCGGCGCTTCCGGCTCCCGTCACGTTGGACAATGTCATCACGGTTCTCAGCGGAAACGGTCCTGACTTCGGGGGCCGTTGCTCAACAGCTTCCTCATCGTGGTCCCGTCACTTGCCGGAACCGTCGTGCTCGGTTCAATGATCGGTTACTGCCTCGGCCGATCGACCGGTCTGACGTCGCGGTTGTTGCAGGGTCTGCTGCTGATCGGTCTCATGCTGCCGTTCCAGATGTTGTTGCTTCCGCTCTCGGTGATTCTCAAGACCCTCGGGCTCCAGGGCTGGTACCTGGGTCTGATCCTGTTCAACATCGCGTTCTACGTTCCGTTCGACGGGTTCGTCTACGCCCGGTTTATGAAGACCAATCCGTGCGAGCTGGAGGAGGCCTCGGCGCTGGACGGTGCCGGACACCTGCGAACATTCGTTCAGGTGGTCGTCCCGTTGCTGCGTCCGACGACAGCCAGCGTGCTGATCTTCGTCGGCGTCTGGATCTGGATCTGGAATGATTTCTTCAGCCCGTTGGTCATTCTGGATCCGGGTGGAGGCAGCACAATCACGACGGGCATCTATCGATCAATCGGCCAATACAAGGCGGATTTCGGAGCGATGTTTGCATTCACGTTGCTGGCCGCACTCCCGGTGCTGGCGTTCTTCTTCGCCATGCAGGACCGGTTCGTCGCGGGACCGGCCAGCGGTGCGACCAAGGGTTGAGAAACTAGGCCTCGCTGGCCTGACTCCAGCCGCGGAGCCACTGTTCTACCCCCGACACATGCACGATGGTCAACGCTTCGGCAAGAGATGCGTCTCCGATCGCAAGCGCCTCCACGATCGCTTTGTGCTCCGCGAGTGTTCGCGCCACCGAGTTCTCCTCCGTCAGCCCCCGCCAAACACGGGCACGAACGGTGTGCCCCGAGAGCGACTCGAGAAGTGTCGTCAGGTAGGAGTTGCCGGCCAGGTGAACGATCGCACCGTGAAACTCCAAGTCGTGAGCGACTAGACCTTCCACGCTCGTCTTGTCGTCCACGGAGCTGATCTGCTGGCGAAGGTTCTCGATGATGTCCGGCGTCATGTGCGCGGTGGCCAAGGCTGTCGCGGCGGGCTCAAGAAGTCGACGCACGGCAAAGAGCTCCAACACCGACGCGTCGTCGTGCAAATCGACCACAAAGGACATGGCCTCGAGCAGAAGACGTGGTTCGAGGCTCGTGACATAGGTCCCGTCACCTTGCCGAACATCGAGGACCCGGATAACTTCGAGAGCCTTGATGGCTTCCCGCATCGAACTGCGGGAGAGACCAAGACTTTCGCTCAGTTCCTTCTCCGGGGGCAGTCGGTCCCCGGGGGCAAGTTCGCCGTCGAGGATCATCTCCTTAATCTTGAGGATCGCGACATCTGTAACGGCCATGCGGATATCTTATCCTCGGCCCCAACCATTGCCACGTAGGAGGTATCGATGCTGAGCAGTGAAATCGGGTCGACCGGGGTGAGTCTCACCCAGCTGGGATTCGGCGGTGCCAGTCTCGGGAATCTCTATCGCGTGACCTCTCAGGAGGACGCCGACAGCGCTCTCGACCAGGCGTGGGCGAGCGGTATCCGCTACTTCGACACCGCGCCCCACTACGGGCTGGGTCTATCCGAGCGGCGCATCGGAACCGGGCTTGCGAGCCGGCCCCGCAGTGAGTACGTGATCTCGACGAAGGTCGGACGCCTTCTCATTCCCCAGGTGCCGCCGACCGAACTCGACCCGGAGATGTTCGTGGTCCCGGGCGACTGGCGCCGCGAGTGGGACTTCTCGCGCGACGGGGTCCTGCGCTCCGTGGAGTCGAGCCTGGTTCGTCTGAGGACGGACAGAATCGACATTCTTCTCCTTCACGATCCGGACGTATCGGGAATCGAGAAGGCGGCCGAGACCGGGGCTGCGGCGCTTATCGAATTGCGAGACCAGGGGGTGGTCGGGGCAGTGGGGATTGGCTCCAACTCATCCGAGGCCGTCGCTGAACTTTTCTCCCGGGCAGACATCGATCTTGCGATGCTAGCCGGCCGCTACACCTTGATGGAACCCCGAGGCGCCGACGCGGTGTTCGAGGCAGCGAGAGGTCGCGCTATCGTGAGCGCGGGCGTATTCAACTCGGGGCTGTTGGCGAATGATCGTCCGTGCCCCGGTGCGACGTACAACTACGAGCCCGCGAACCCACAGCTCATTCGTGAAGCGAATGTCCTTGCCGACATCTGCGAGCGACACGGCGTGACGCTGCCCCAGGCAGCACTCGCGTTTCCGCTGCGCAACCCAGCAGTGTGCAGCGTCGTGCTCGGCATGCGCAACGCCCAGCAAGTCGCTCACAACGTGAAGCTCGCGGAGGCTGCGCTTCCTCGATCCCTCTGGAGCGCGCTCGAGGACAGAGACTTGATATAGCCGCCGGCGCCAGACCGCACGAGCTTTGAACGGTCGACGAATCAGATGTTTGGACGCGAAATCCAGCCAATCACGGATGCTTTAGGAGTATTCTTCCCCTAGACATCCGATGTTTCTGCATCGACGCGGCGACCTGAAGATCTGGACACCATGAACAACACGACGGCATCCCTGTTGCCCCCAAAGACCCGACGCAAGACCCGGATCGGGTTGGTGGCCGGAGGCCTGGGGGCCTACTGGCCGCAGTTCCCGCAGTTGCTGCCGCAGCTGAAGGAGTCGACCGCCTGTGTCGTCGAGCGTTTCCAGCAGATGGATGCCGAGGTCACCGACGTCGGGTTCGTCTCCGACGCGCAGGAGGCCGCGATCGCCGCGGAGAGGCTGCGCGCCGCCGACTGCGACCTCATCGTCATGTTCATCACCACCTACCTCACGTCGTCGATGGTGCTGCCGATCGCGCAGCGCTCGAAGACCCCAGTGCTCGTGATCGACCTCCAGCCGACTGCGAAGATGGATCATGCAACCTTCGGCACGGGGGAGTGGCTGGCCTACTGCGGCCAGTGCTCCGTGCCGGAGGTGGGCAACGTGTTCCGTCGGGCGGGTATCCCGTTTCGATCCGTGTCCGGATACCTCCGGCAAGACTCCGCGTGGGAGCGGATCGGTCAGTGGATCCGCGCCGCCCACGTGCGCGCCACCCTCCGGCACGCTCGGCATGGACTGATGGGCCACCTCTATCCCGGCATGCTCGACGTCTCGACCGACCTCACCCTTCTCCCGGTGACGTTTGGCTCCCACGTGGAGGTGCTCGAGTTCGACGACCTCCGCGTGCGCGTCGAGGAGGTAACCGACGCGCAGGTGGACGATCGGATGGCGCTGGCGCGTGAGGTCTTCACCCTCGACGACTCCGTGCAGGGTGAGGACTTTGCGTGGGGCGCGAAAGTCTCCGTCGCCCTCGATCGCCTGGTCGACGACTTTGATCTCGACACCCTCGCCTACTATCACCGCGGTCTCGCTGGCGAGCAGCATGAGCGGCTCGGGGCGGGCATGATCCTCGGGGCGTCGCTGCTCACCGCGCGCGGGGTACCCGTCACTGGCGAGTATGAGTTGCGTACCACGGTCGCCCAGTTGATCACCCAGAGCGTCGGGGCCGGCGGCTCGTTCACCGAGATCCAAGCCTTGAACTTCGAGGACGGCGTGGTCGAGATGGGCCATGATGGGCCCGCCGACCTCGCCGTGAGCGCCCGAGACCCGCTCTTGCGCGGCCTCGGGATTTACCACGGCAAGCGGGGATGGGGCGTGAGCGTCGAGTTCGACGTGCAGCACGGCCCTGTCACCACGCTGGGCCTCGGCCAGGACCGCGATGGCACCCTGGTGCTCATCGCCTCCGAGGGGGTCGTCGTCGACGGGCCTCTCCTGGCGATCGGCAACACGACATCCCGCGTCGACTTTGGGATGGATCCCGGCCTCTGGGTCGACGAGTGGTCCCAGACCGGCATCGGCCACCATTGGTCGCTCTCCATTGGGCACCGCGCCGCTGACTACAAGGCCGCCGCCAACCTGCTCGGCATCGACTTCCGGCAGGTCTAATGTCGCTAACCGTCTGTTAAGTCTCAGGGCATGGGTGACGGTTCTGGGGCTCTTCGTGGTGACACTTCTTCGTCGATGTTTGAGGGATGAGCCTACTTCAGCCTGTTGATCCTCGTGTCCGTCTCGCGATCTCCCAGTGGCCAAGTGATGCGCCGCGCGGGTCGGTGACGACCTTCTGTTTTGAGCACGATCTCTCGCGCAAGACGTTTTATGCGATCCGCAAACGGGCGCAGCTGGAGGGCCAGGCTGCAGCGCTTCAGCCACGCACTCGTCGGCCGTCGAGGAGCCCGAATCGAATCTCCGATGAGGTGAAGGCTCAGGCTGTTGGGGTTCGTGCGGCGTTGGAGCAATCGGGGCTCGATCATGGCCCGATCAGTGTTCACGACAAGATGCGCGCTCTGAGGATGGAGCCGGTGCCGGCGGTCTCGTCGTTGGCGCGGATCTTCCGCGACGCGGGGGTTGCCCGGTTCGAGCCGAAGAAGACACCGCGGGCCTTTCACCGTCGGTTCGTCTATCCGGCGCCGAACACCTGCTGGCGGCTGGATGGAGCCGAATATGTTCTGACCGGTGGTCGCAAACGTGTGATCTTCCATCTCATCGACGACCACTCCCGGCTCGCAGTCGCCTCCCACGTTGCGTGGGGTGAAACGTCGGCCGGGGCGATCGCAGTCGTGTCCAAGGGCATCGCCGCTCATGGTGTTCCCCAGCGGCTGCTCAGCGACAACGGTGCCGCATTGAACCCGTCCCGCCGCGGAGTCCTCGGCCAGCTCGTCGCCTATGTCACCTCGCTCGGGGTTGAGCCGATCACCGGCAAAATCTATAAGCCGACGACGCAGGGCAAGAATGAGCGCTTCCACCAGACCCTGTTCCGATTCCTGGACGAGCAACCGCTCGCCGGCACCCTCGAGCAGCTGCAGTTGCAGCTGCAGATCGACCGCTTCGACCAGATCCATACACCGAGCGTCCGCGTCAGGGTCTGTCCGGCCGAGTCACCCCGCAGCGAGCGTGGGATGCGACCCCGAAAGTTGAACCGCCCCGCCCGACGCCCAGGCCTGCGCGGGCACTGCCCGACGATGTTCGGATGACGCGTGTTCGAGGCAACGGGACGATCTTCCTGCGGGGGATCCGGTTCCACGTCAGCCGGACCCTGGCCGGCAACCTCGCCTACCTCGTCGAGACCGAGACCTCGCTGCTCGTCTTCGACGACCAAGGGACGCTGCTCATCGAACACCCGTGGCCGGAACCCGGAACCAAATACGTCGGCGGCGGCAGACCGAAAGGCCCACACTGACCACGCAAAGCCGGCGAAGTGTTACCGATGTCCTAAGGCATCACAATAACCGATTATTTCTCCGGAAAAGCCCTGCCCACATTTCACCCACACTCGGGCGGCATCGTGGTCAACCCATGGCACCAGGGTCGCATGCTGTCACCAGCGTTTTGGCGGGATTTCATCTACTTCCGTAGGTTTCCGAGGATACGATCTTCGACTACGGATCAATCGGCCGGGGTTTCACATCGCTCCGGGTGCACCAATCATTCTCAGCCAGATGAGATTCAAAACCCCTGTCAGCCGGGAGTGTTTGGTTTCCGGCGTCAAACGGTTCTGGGCCTGCCGCTTACTCAAGAGTGTTATGCATCAGGACATCCCAGCCCCCACAGAAACCCCACAACTGCCCGAGATCGAGCAGTATCCAGATGGGTCGATGAGTGTCCAATTTCCCTCAAAACACTGGGAACCTTGACGGCGGTCGCCGGATCACGCGGGTCGAATAAGAGCTAAATCCCACCGGTCCCGCGAAATTTATGCCGGTCACAAGTATTTCTGTGTTCCTTTGGCATGGCAAAACCCTACAGAATCCCCACCAATTAGCGGCTGGACGCTTGCGACGGGACACTCCGTTCAGATCACTAGTTATCTCTACCAGTGAGGTCGCGTGCAACATCGGCTAGGGGTCGGTCCACGTCGTCACCGAACATTTCGAGCGCAAGGACGATGTGGCGGCGCATAGCGTTTTCGGCGCCGTCTGGGTCTCGTGCTTCGATTCGGTCAACGATTTCAATGTGAAGAGGGTCGCCGATTTCACGGACGAGCGAATCGCTGTGGCTCCGATACATCAGGTCGATCACAAACGTCGATATTGCGCCGAACATGAGGGTCAATACCGGATTCCCCGAGCTGTCTGCGATCCGCTGGTGAAAATCAAGGTCCGTGCTTACCCGGTCGGCCAAAGTTGTTGCGGACGTGTGGTGCTTGAGTAGTTCACGTAGCTGCGCAATATCGCCCGGGTTTGCTTCAAGCGCTGCTCCTCGCGCGGCAGCGCACTCGATCAGTTCTCGTGCGCGCACAAGGTGGCGCGACGTAACGCCTGCGTTTGTGGCAATCCGAACGACGGGCTGGGAAAGGTCTCGTGCTTGAGGGGCCCTAACGAAAGAGCCGCGCCCAGGGTAGATCGCGATGAAGCCTCGCTCCGCCAGTCCACTGAGCGCTTCACGAACCACGGTCCGGCTAACTCGGTAGGTGATTCCAAGCTCGCGCTCGGAAGGCAGCTTCTGTCCGGGTTGCAGAACACCGCTAATCAACTGTGATTCAAGATCCTTGCTTAACTCCGCGCGAGTACCGATCACGGTTGGTCCATTGCTTATGCCGGAAATTGCTGAAACTCCTCAATCTTGGATGGTGCAATCTACTCGAATCCTGCAATGTGAGCCATCACCTGCCGATCAGAATAGACCAGTGTCTTGCCTTGGTCGACTATTCGGCTGCCCCAAGCGAGCAACCGGCATCAACCAGCAGGACGCTCCCGGTCATGGTCTTCGCTCGGGGGGACGCGAGGAATGCCACAGCGTCAGCAATGTCTTGTGCTTGCTGCGGTTCGCCGAGCGGAATTGACCGCGAAACGCGCGCCGCATATTGCGGTTCATTTTCCAGCTGATCGCGAGCCATTCCGGCTCGTACGATGCCTGGCGCGATCGACATTGCACGAATCTTCAAAGGCGCTAATTCCATTGCAATTTGGCGCATGAGCTGATCGAGCGCGGCCTTCGATGCAGAGTAAGCAGCAATCTCGGGCCACGGGCGGGATGCTACCCAGGAACTCATAAAGATCACCAGCCCTGACCGATCGTCTGCTGCCATCTTGCGAGTCGCGCTCTGTGCAGTGAAAAACGCGCCAGTCAGGTTGATACCAATTTGCCGTTCCCAGGAGTCGGCACTAATAGTCAGGAACGGGCTCGACTGCACGACGCCCGCATTCACAACGGCAACGTCGAGGCGCGGCAGTCCGGAGATAAGTGTCTCGAGTGCTGCCGCATTTCGGACGTCGCATTGGGCGTAGGTCAACGATTCGGGCCCGACATCGGCAGATGCCGCGATTTCTGCGCTCTGCGCTATGCCAACCTCCGGATCCACTACATCCACAAGCAGGCAATCAAACCCGTCCCTCGCCAACGAATTTGCAATCGCACGTCCGATGTCGCCAAGCCCACCAGTAATCAGAGCTAACTGCTTCGTCCCATGGGGCCCGGACTGGACTGACTCGTTCGTCATTAATTTTCCCTCGAGATGTGGCGGCATTACCACTTGACAAAATTCCGTTACCTGAAATGATCATACATGTCATACCAGATTAACAGGGAGCTGCAATGGAGCACACACTGACGATCGCGCGCCACGCGACAGCCGCGCGCGCCGATCTTTCTACTCGGACTGACAGGCCATTGCTGATCCATTTCTCCTTGACAAATCTAGGGTTGTGCCCTCGCTTATCTTCTGTGGTCAGCACTCCCAATGGATTGTCAGCATCGACGACCATCACAAAAGTGCACCACCTACATGGCTAATGGAGGCCACCATGAAGAAGAGATCAGTCATTTCGCTGGTCGCGGGCCTTGCGCTCGTTGCCGGCCTCGCAGGATGTTCGACTAGCTCGGGCGGTTCGGCGAGCACGGATTCGACGACGAATGCAGATAAGCAACTGAACATCTGGTATGTCAACCCGCTGACGTCCTACCCGGCATGGGCAGCTTCGATGAAGAAGTTTGAGGACGAGGCAGCCGCTGGCGGCTACAAGGCCACAGCCGTCGGACCTAACAAGTTGGACACCGCCGCCAACGTCAGCCAAATCGAGCAGGCTATCGCGGACGAAGCAGATGGCGTCATCTTCTGCAACACCGACCCGACGTCTTTCGCGTCGACTATCAAGAAGGCTCAGGCTGCTGGTGTCGTCATGGTGACTATCGGTTGCATCGATGACGTCTCCGACTATTCGGTTGGAACTGACAACGTCGCCTTCGGAGAGACCGCGGCAGACACCATCGCCGCTGGCGCTGGGAAGAACGCTGTCGTAGCGATTATCTCGACCGACCAGACGACGCCGAATCAGCTCGCGCAGGTCAACGCATTCAAGGCAGCGATTGCTGACAAATACCCGGGGATTACGGTAGCTGCATGGGAGTCGGACAACTCCGACACCTCGGTGGCCGCGCAAAAGATCACGGCTTCAATTCAGGCGAACCCGTCGATCGATGCGGTGTGGTGCGTTGAAGGACAGTGCCCAGGTGGCGTGCCCACGGGCCTGAAGGAGGCTGGCAAGAAGCCCGGCGACATTTACGTCCTCGGTATCGATACCGTCAACACGACTCTGGCAGCGCTGAAAGATGGCTGGCTCGGCGCAACGCTGAACCAGTGCTGGTTCGACGCAACGCAGCTGGCCACGGATCTTATCAAGGCGAAGGCCAGCGGGAACGCAAACCCCCAGCAGTCGTGGGGTATCGGGGTCGACCAGGTGGCAACCGCGAATCTGCCTTACAAGGGATGCCCGCCGTCCCTGATCCCCTCCCTCTAACGCACCAAGAAAGATCGCGGACAGTCAGATGACACTCACAACGCAAGGCACGGGTGGACAGGTAGCCGAAGAAGCACCCCCAGCCCTCGAGATAACCAACGCATGGAAGAGTTTCGGGCATGTGTCGGCCTTGCGCGGGGTGTCACTGACTGTCCGCGGAGGGGAGGTGCTTGCCCTCGTTGGAGACAATGGAGCGGGCAAGTCGACTCTCGTCAAAGTTCTGTCTGGCGTTTACCCAGTGGACTCCGGCAATATCACCATCGCCGGAGTCCCCTTGGAACGCGCCGACCCGCGTCTCGCCCGCTCACGAGGAATCTCAACAGTGTTCCAAGATCTCGCGGTCGTCGAGACCCTCGACATCGCGGCCAACGTATTCTTGGGCCAACCGCTTCGGCGGTTTGGTATCTTCGCCGATCGGAAGCAGATGATTTCCCAATCTGCTGCCATCCTCCGCAGTCTGAAAGTGCGGGTGCCCAGCGTCAGGGTGGCCGCTGGCGAGTTGTCGGGTGGCCAGCGGCAGGGTGTCGCTATCGCCAGGGCGGTTCGTCAAGACAATCCAATTATCTTGATGGACGAGCCGACAGCTGCCCTCGGTGTGCGTGAGACCGCCCAAGTCGGCGAGATCATCCGATCCCTTCGGGAACACGGTAAGGCCGTCATTCTGGTCTGCCACGACCTCGAGTTCATCTTCGCTCACGCCGACAGAATTCAAGTCCTGCGTTTGGGACAGGTTCAAGGTGTTCGCGACGTCTCGGCAACAACCCGAACCGAAATTGTGTCGCTGATCACAGGAGCAATTGCCCGTGACGTCGATGGCGAGGTGAGTGAGTGATGTCAACACCACAGGAGCAGAACAAGAAGACAACAACGGATGCGCTCGCGCCTACCCTCAGCACGTCCGACGTCGACTTGGCAGACCTAGACGTATCCCTGATCAAGCGTGTCGTTATGAGCCCGTCTTTCGCGCTCAGCGTGGCCATCGGCTTGTTCGTGATTTTCGGGCTCACCCAGTCGCCACAGTTCGCAAACCCGCAAGCATGGATCAACATATTGAGGGATGCCACACTCATCGCAATGCCTGCGGCATTTGCCTGCATTGTTCTGGTCAGCGGCGGACTCGACTTGTCTGTCGGATCCGTGCTCGTTGCAGGGGCAATGGCGTCCGCAGCGGTTGCTAGTGCCGGGCTCGGAGCCGGGACGGCCTTTCTCGCTGGGACAGTTGTCGGGGCCGTAATCGGACTCATCAACGGATTCTTCGTCAACTTCGCAAAGATTCCGCCGATCATCGTCACCCTGGGTTCGCTGTTCGCCGTGCGGGCAGCAGTAGTTGCCTCAACGGGAGGCAACCCCATCGGCCCACTTCCCGATGACTTCACCTTCTGGGGCCAAGGCGACATTTTTGGTGTCCCGATAGTGATCATGGTGGGGCTCGTTGCCGTCGTTGCCGCACACATTGTGCTCAGTCAGACCAACTATGGCTGGTCGATCAGGGCGATCGGAGGCAACCTCATTGCGGCACGAAGCGCAGGAATAGCCGTTCGTAAGGTATCCATTTCGGTTTATGTACTCAGCGGCACGGCGGCCGCATTCACTGGGGTTGTCCTCGCAGCTCGACTCGGCTCCGGATCACCAACGTTTGGCCAAGGATACGAGCTTCAAGTGATCGCGGCGGCGGTGATCGGTGGCACCAGCATCTACGGTGCGATCGGCACCGTCCCGGGTGCCGCACTCGGTGCCCTCCTGCTCAGTGTCCTGTCCAATGGGCTCGTGTTGCTGAAAATTGACCCTACCTGGCAGAACTTCGTCATCGGTGTTGTCCTCGTTGCAGCGGCGGGTCTGGACGTGTTCCGTCGCCGCCAGATGTTCAGGGTCTCGGCAAAACGGACGGCAGCATCAAGGAAGGTCAGCTCGTGATCGAAAACGACGAGATGGCTGGAGTCTTGCCAAGTGAAATCAGCACCGCAATGATGCCCAGAATCACTGCGGTGGAGACCATCCGCACTCCGCTGCAATCCAACGTCACCTTTGTTGCAATACACGATGACGCGGGAAACACTGGACTTGGCGAGACCTTCTATGGATCCACAAGCGTTGAAGCGTACATTCACGACGTTGCTGTACCGCTGCTCAGAGAGCATCGTGGCCCGACTTCACCGGCAAAGACGTCGCGGCTGCTCTCTGGATATGTGGGCTATTCCGGCTCTGGTTCTGAAGTCAGAGGCAATTCTGCAATAGACATCGCGCTGTGGGACCTTCTCGCAAAACGTGCTGCTCTTCCCCTTCGGGAGCTGCTTGGCGGGCCGACTCGAGAGAGTATTTCCACCTACAACACCTGCGCCGGTAACGACTACGTCAACGCGCAGTCGCGTCAATCCTCATCGAACTGGGGGATCGGGTTAGGATCGGGGAAGCGCTACGAAGACCTTGAGGCCTTCCTCACGCGGCCGGGTGAGCTAGCCCAGGAGCTCCTCGGCGAGGGCTACACAGGAATGAAGGTTTGGCCGTTCGACCTCGCAGCGGAGGCGAGCGCCGGCGATCACAAGACCTCTCTCGACTTCGGACTGCACGTTCTGGATGAAATTCGAAACGCGGTGGGTGATGCGATGGATCTTTATCTTGAGTTGCACTCGTTGTGGACACTTCGCGGCGCTGGGCGCCTCGTCAAGGCACTTGAGCCCTTCGAACTTGCATGGATTGAGGATCCGCTTCGAGCAGACCACTCCCACGCCCTGCACTCTCTTAAGCAATCGACAAACATTCCCATCGCGGTCGGAGAGAGCATTGGGGGTGGGTTGAGTCCATACCGGGCACTGCTCGACACTCGGAGCATTGACATTGCCATTGTCGATCTCGGGTGGAGCGGTGGAATCACTCCAGGTCTGAAGACCGCATCAATTGCGGAACAATACGGGATTCCGATCGCACCGCACGACTGCACAGGACCCGTTGCGCTTGCGGTCGCGACCCACTTCGTGACCGCAATACCCAACGGATACGTCCAGGAGGTTGCACGCGCTTTCTACCACGGCTGGTATCACGACATTGCCGATGGACTGCCCGTGATTGCGGATGGTGCAATCACTCCCGCAAAATCAGCCGGCCACGGTGTGGTGCTTCGCGACGAATTTCTTTCTTCACCCGCAACGATTCGAAGGATCTCAAATCTCTAGCGAATTCACTGAGCTGGGTAACAAGATGCTCGCGCTCAGGTGGCATGGCAGGCGAGACATTCGACTCGACATTGTCGACATCCCGGCTGTTGATCGGCCGATCGACGTACTTCTTGCGGTTGAGGCGTGTGGAATATGTGGCACCGACATCGAGGAATGGCGGGAAGGTCCGATCGCGATTCCCGCAGAATTTGTTCAGGGGGAGGCGCAAAGGGCGTTGGTGCTCGGCCACGAATTCTGCGGACGAGTCATCGACGCCGGCAGAGATGCCCCCTTCGAGCGGGGGCAGCTCGTCGCTGTAGAAGTCAACATCCCCTGTGGTAGCTGCGCGGCATGCCGTGATCAGAGATCCAACAACTGTCCCTCAGTAGTGGCTTTGGGGCTACAAGACAATGGTGGGCTGGCAGAATTTGTCGTCGTTCCAGCATCCTCTTGTATCGCCGTCGCTGAGTCGGTTGACCCGAGAGTATTAGCGTTCGCCGAACCATTGGCGGTGGCGGTTCACGCGGTCTCGCGAATAAACCTTCAACCACGTGACTCGATCGCGATCTTCGGGGCCGGTGCAATCGGCCTTCTGCTTGCGCTTCTCTTTCGAAATAGCGGACACAGCGTCACGCTGGTGGAATGTTTGGCCGCACGACGTGAACTCGCCTCCCAGCTCGGGTTTCATGTGATTGATACGGAACTCGCCGGGCAGAAACGAGCAGAGTTCGATGCCTGTTTCGAAGCAACAGGAAACCCGAGTGCCATCAGCGACGCCGTGGATGCGACACGACCCGGCGGGTCTGTTGTTCTCCTGGGTGTGAGCACTCGAGATCTCGGACTCAGCGCGTGGCGTCTGGTGGAGGGCGAGCTATCGCTGATCGCCTCCAAGTCACACACCATGAAGGACTTTGCCGAGGCGGTTGAAGCGTTAGTCTCGGGAGCGATTGACGTGAGCGCGTTTCCGCTGGAGCTGTTCCCCCTCGAAGACGCTCTTCTGGCATTTGCCGGTGTGATGGCGCAGCCCGATGCCTATGTCAAGCGCATGATGGTTGCTCTGCCGCTGATGGGCACCAATGGATAGCGCGGGAAGGAGCGGATATCCGGTCGGGTTGATTCCCGTTGTGGTGATTGACGATTTTCGTTCCGCTGCGCAACTCGCGCGCGTTTTGGCGGATTCGGGGGCGACGGCAATCGAAATTACCCTTCGTACTCCGGACGCCTTCCGTGCTATCGAGTCAGCCATCAATCAGGGTGGGCTTTCCGTCGGTGTCGGGACGGTGACAAACGTTGAGGATCTCCGGCGCTCCTGTGCGGCCGGTGTCGACTTCGCCGTGTCGCCCGGGTTCCGATCTGACATTGTCACAGAGGCCCAGAATCTCGGAGTCCTGGCCATACCCGGTGTTGCGACTGCGACCGAGATCATGATGGCCGCCGCTAATGATGTCACGTTGGTGAAGTTCTTCCCGGCGGCTGCGACCGGAGGAGTTGCTGCCCTTCGAGCGTTCGCCGAGGTCTTTCCAGATACGAGATTCATGCCGACCGGCGGCATCGCCGAGGCCGATGTCCGGGCATACCTGGCAATCAAGTCAGTCGTAGCCGTTGGGGCTTCCTGGTTGGCACCGCGAGCAATGATTATTGAACGCCGATTTGCGGAAATTGGCGCAACTTACGCGCGAGCATCCGCCTCGGTCTCGGACCTCGTATCGTGACCTACAACCTCTACACCTTGGGTGAGAGCATGGGCGTCATCCAAACCCCCACGGGAACCCTCTTCGAAAGTGCGTCCACCTGTCAGGTCAGCATCGGCGGTGCCGAGTCCAATGTGGCAATTGGGGCAGCACGTCTTGGGCTTGATGTCATGTGGGTCGGTCGTGTCGGGGATGATTCGCTTGGCCGTCGCATAACCAAGGAATTGCGCGGCGAAGGGGTCCACGCGCAGGTGACGGTGGACGCGGTCGCCCCCACGGGCCTCCTACTCAAAGAGATGCGGAGCGTCGAGCACACCAAGGTGTCCTACTACCGTCGAGGAAGTGCGGGATCCCGACTTAACGTTGGCGATGTTCACGAATGGGCGATTGCAGACAGCGAGGTTGTTCACCTCACCGGTATAACGCTCGCACTCTCAGATACAGCGCGCGACGCGGTACGCCACGCCGCCGACCTCGCTTCCCGCGTTGGGACGGCGCTTTCGTTCGACATAAACCATCGTGAATCACTCTGGGGCCGCGATGACGCGCGCGACGAGTACACCTATATTGCCGATCGTTCGTCGATCTTGTTTGCCGGAATCGATGAGGCCAGAATGATCGCGCCATCGGGTACCACCGACAACATGTTGGCGGCAAGACTATCCGAGAAATTTCGGATACCCGAGGTGATCATCAAACGCGGCGCAGATGGGGCCGATGCCGTCATCAACGGCAAGTACATAGAGGTCGCGGCCTACAAAGTCCCCGTCATTGACACCGTAGGCGCAGGCGATTCCTTTGCCGCCGGATACCTCGCCGCGCGAGCCAAGGGCGGAGCTCCCGTTCAGTGGCTCGAGACCGCGGCGATCGTGGCAGGCTTCGTCTGCATGACACCTGGCGATTGGGGTGGTGCTCCCCGATGGAGCGACGTCGAAAGCGCCAATGCCAACGAATGGGTGAGTCGATGACCAATTCACAATCCAAATTCCACCCACGGACATCAGAGAGTGAGCGTCCGTGACAAGCATCTGCGGTAGGGCCATGGGCGCGAATTCTCAAACAAACCGGCGGATCTCTCGGTGGCCACTCAAGGATTCCGCCACGGAGACCCCTCAGGGCGTAATCATCGTCGCGACAAACTTCGGTGGCCGCGATGCGACCAACGTGCCGCTAGTGGTGGAGGCACGGGAATGAGAGTGCACGTGCTTCTTGGTGTCACAGTCTCGTCTGAGAGCAGCGCGGCCGCCGAAGGCACCCCGGTGAGATGGACTCGGGTTGGCTTCCCCCACAATTTCGGCGGGATGGCAGGCTAGTCGATGCCGACCGTGCTGACCGACGCGACCCCACTAACCCAGGACCGATTCCAGCATGCGGAAGGTCCAGTTTGGGATGCGGCCGAGTCCCGATTGCTTTTCGTGGACATGCTTGAGGGCAATCTTGTGATCATCGATGGCATCGCTCATCATCGTCCCCCACGGACGACGATTCTTCATGTCGATGACGTGCTCGCGTTTATAAGGCCGCGACGAGACGGTGGATGGGTTGCGGGGTCAGCCAACTCAATTCTGATCCTTAACGAGGAATTCGCGGTAGTCGATCGGCGGAAGATACTTCATGACCGACGAACGAGATTCAACGAGGGCGGCTGCGACGAGCACGGGATCTTGTATGCCGGAACCATGGCCAATGACGCCACGCCAAGTCTTGGGGCACTATATCGAATTGACCAACACCTAAAACCCGAAGTCATCTTGACAAACGTTACGGTTTCAAACGGATTTGTGCCGCGTCCTTACGGCGTTGGAAACTACTACGTCGACAGCGCAACTCGGCGGATAGACATCCTCACGGTTGACGGCGGCCGCACCACGCGTGAGCCATTCGTCATGTTCGAGGCGGACGATGGAACCCCCGATGGCTTGGCCGTAGACACAGATGGCGGGGTATGGGCCGCGCTCTGGGGATCGGGCAGGGTACAGCGATACGATCCGTCCGGGTCGCTGACCCACGTCATAGCGCTACCCACCTCTCAAGTGAGCTCCTGTGCCTTCGGTGGTCTGGACCGGTCAACTTTGTTTATCACAACCTCTCAAGTTGAATCGGCTGAGGGGGATTCGCTCGCAGGAGCAGTCTTCTCGGTAGATACCGACTTTCGCGGGTTTGAATTAACATCCTCGGTTCTCTAGTTGTACTGCCCATGGAAGTTGGTTAATCGGCTGACGGGTGGGACAAAATGAGGTCTTTGGGGATGGCCTCGATGCAGGCTTGGGAGGCCAGGAGACCAAATCCGTCCTGTCTGCTGGGATGGCATCCGCCGCACCACGGTCGCCGCCAACGGAATCGTCCAGGTCCGGCAAGCACAGTTCCATGTCACCCGGCTCCTCGGCCAGAGCGTCTATCTCGTCGAGACCGACCAGCACCTGATCGACTTCGGCGACCAAGGCGCCAAGCTTATGAAGCACCGCTGGCCAAGACTGGGAACGAATACGTCAGCTCCGGCCGACCCTGAGGGCGGCAACCTCGCACCCTCGAGTGTCAGCGATGTCTTGATGAACAAAGTGCCACCGATGTCCTGATACATCACACGAGTACAGCGCTATGTCATGTATCAGGGCTGTTATGTATCAGGACTTCCCAGCCCCCACAGAAACCCCGCAACCGCCTGAAACCGACCAGTGTCGTGATGGGTCTCAGAGTGCCTTAATCGCTCTAAAACACTGGGTTCTCTGGCTGCGATCGCTGGATTGCTGGGGCCGGATAAGAGTTCAAATCCCACCGGTTCCGCCAAAAATTTTGGTCAGAAGCACAATTCATAGCCGTGTACCTGCGGTTCGGCCGCACTTGAGACAGTCCCGTGGGCTCGTGTGAGCGATTGAGCTGGAAAGACAGTCGGTCCGCTTTGGCTGCGGCTGAAATCTTTTCTGGCGTGAGTGGGCCCCGCAGGTCAGGTTCTGAGCGCGATCGCCTGTGGCGATAGTTTCGGCTAGTAGGCCTGGCCTCGGCCACGCGAAGTGTGTGCACACCGAGGGCGAGAGGGCACGTCAACCCTCAGAAGGCCCGCATCTCGAAAATCTAAAGATTAACGAGGCACTAGCAGCTGGCCCCACTGCGCCGAGGCCCCCAGCATTTCCGGCGGGAGTTGCTGTCCCATAAAGCCATCTCGTTGCATCTTGTGTCTCTCAAGTCGCGGCAGGTCTTTCCAAGACGGGACGGTCGACTGGGACTCGCCGATATCCTCCCCTCCAAAGTCAATTGCACAGCTAGCGTCTGTACGTAAACCGATCGTTCTACGAGACGATGCGAAATCCCGCTCTAAACCGATGCGGGCTTATGAGCAACGTGTGTCGGCTTCTCGTTGAGGGTGTGCGCAAGCTTTTGTTTTGAACTTCGGTCTTACCAGACCGGAATGAGATCCCTCACACGGGTCTGCTGCACGGATAGGTGACAGTTTTGCCCTGCCCTGCCCTGCGGTTTGGTCATTGTCTCGGTGTGAAGATTAGGCCGAAATGAATGTTTGCCCAGAGTGTTCCGCGTATTCAGGTGTGGAGAGATGGTTCAGATGGGAATGGCATGGTGCTGTTCTGACGTAGTCCGTGGCACTCGTCCGAACGTGATGGGTCCTCGGTCGAATAGACGCATCACTGATTATTTCTCAGAAAACACCATGCCGACATTTCACCCACACTTGGGCAGCATCCTGGTCAACTCGCGTCACCGAAGTCGAGCCCTGTCACCAGTGTTTTCATAGGTTTTCGGCCACTTCCGCATAACTCCGGGCATCCGGCTCTCGACTACGGATCAATGGGCCGAGGGTTTCACATCGCTCCGGGTGCACCAGAAATAATAAGCCTGACCGGTATCTCTATCGGAGTGCTGTCCGACCCGTCGTGGTTTCTGCCCACGCTTCATAACAGTTTCAGGCCCATTTCAGGCCCATTTCGGGCCGAAATGCGACCTGTCGGGTTCTGCCGAGTCCAGCGTTTGTCTGGGTTTGGGCCCAGCGGGTCAAGTTGACCTATTGGCTCCTGATTAGACGGTCAATGGTGCCTATCTATCGGAGCTGCGCAGCGGTAAGCGGACATTCTATTAAATGCCTCGAGCGGATCAGCCAGCTGCGAGCTCGACGGGCAGCGAGGCGAGCATCGCGAGCATTCCGCTCAGCAGACTGGGCGTGAGCGTCGGGCTGGAGGTTTCGTCCGTCTCCGGCTCGAACTGGCGGACGGAAGGACCTGCCCGTCATCTCCCATCATGGCCAGATGATGGTATCGGTCGTCGGCGACGGCAGCATGGCACTAAACGAAGGCCCCGTCGGTGACCCACACGTCACGGCGTCAATCAAGCCGACAGCTGTCCCTTTTAGCGATTTCGGCCATGGAATGGTGATTATGTCCAATGCGACGCCAACACCCGCGCCCATACGTTAGGTACCATCAAACGCCGACGAACGGAGCGCCCATGACGAAGAACACCACGGGTGCATCGCAGGCCTTGCCCCTCGAAGGGCTGCTGGTTGCCGACTTTTCGAGAGTGCTGGCAGGTCCACTCGCGACCATGACGCTCGCTGACTTGGGCGCACGGGTGATCAAGGTGGAGAGACCCGGCGTGGGTGACGACACCCGGCAGTGGGGACCGCCGTTCTCTGGTACGGGATCGACCTACTTCGAGAGTGTGAACCGCAACAAGGAGTCAATTTGCCTCGACCTCGGGAACGAGGCAGACCGCGATGTTGCACTCGAGCTCGCGTTACGGGCCGACATCGTGGTCGAGAACTTCAAGCCCGGCGGGATGGAGAAGCTCGGGCTCGGCTATGAACGCCTCAGTCGGGACAACCCGGGCCTCATCTACGCCTCGATCTCGGGCTTCGGCAGTGTCGGCGGGCCTGAGCGGCCGGGGTACGACTTCATTGTGCAGGCGCTCGGCGGTCTGATGAGCATCACGGGTGATGCGGCGGGCTCGCCGATCAAGGTGGGTGTTGCGCTCGTCGACATCCTGACGGCAAAAGACGCCACCATCGGCATTCTCGCCGCGGTGCACGCTCGCGACGAGACTGGGCTTGGCCGCCACCTCGAGGTCAACCTGCTGTCAAGCCTTCAGGGTGCACTCGCGAACCAGGGCCAGGCGTACTTGGGTGCTGGCGTCGTTCCAGAGCGGATGGGCAATGCTCACCCGTCGATCGCCCCCTACGAACTGCTCAACTGTGCCGACGGGCAGCTCGCTATCGCCTGCGGGAACGACGGCCAGTTCAGGGCGATTCTCAGCGTGCTCGCCCTCGAGGAATATCTTGTCGACGAGCGGTTCACGACCAACCGTGCGCGCGTCACGAATCGGCCAGAGCTCGTCGCAATGCTGGAAGTGCGGCTCAGAACCCGTATTGCGTCAGCGTGGCAGGCTGCCTTCACCGCTGTCGGCGTGCCTGCAGGCCAGGTCGGCACGATCGCCGACGGGCTCGAGCTGGCCGCGTCGCTCGGGCTTGAACCGACCATCGAGGTGCAGGATGCGACGGGTAAGACTGTGGGCACCCAGATTCGCAATCCCATCACATGGTCGCCGCCGCTCGCCCCTCGAACTGCCGCGCCGCCCGCCCTCGGGGAGCACAGTGCCGCTGTGCGCGACTGGCTCTCATCAGTCGGGAGCCCGCTGCTCGGTGCTTCCTAGCTGACTCTCCGGAGCGCCAGCCACAGGTTCGCCGATACGTCTGGGTCATCGAGATCGGCGTTGATGAGCTTCGATGCGATGCCGATACGGTGTCGCAGGGAGTTGCGATGAATTCCCAACTCGCGCGCGGCGACCTCCCACTGGCCCTGATGGCGAATGTAGCTCCTGACCGTGCCCACGAGATCGGCGCGCCGGTAGTCCGTGAGCTGCACGACCCACTCCGCCGTGCGCGGATCGAGCAGGCTCTGGCCGGTTGAGAGGTGCCCGATCGGCGCGACCTCGCACGCCCGCCGCAGCTCGCCGAGACTTTCTGCCACCTGGCTGAGCGGCATCGGTCGAGTCAGCGCCGCGGCGAACTGGGCAGGCCTGCCCAGTCTCCGCGAGACCGCAGTCTCAACGGAGGCAGGGTCCCTGACGCCATGACCCGAGTCGGCCGGCGACTCCAGAATCAGGTAGCAGAAGCCGTCTTTCATCGAACGAAGGCGAGACCGACGGATGCTGTCACCGAGCTTCGCGGCCGACTCGCCAGTCAGCATGGCCGCGACCTGTTCCGCGAGTTCTGCGGTCGACAGGGACTCAAGGTTGTCGCCCCGAACGGCGAGCAGCTGCACCCGTTCGGCAAGCGGGGGGCCGGTGAGATCCCCGGCCACGAAACGGGCAGCATCGACGAAGCCGCTCATGGCGAGGGTCGCGGTCATGGTGCTCAGAATCGAGTTCGCTCGAGTGAGCTGCCACTCGCGCCGGGCTGTGACAGCCAGCAGCATGCAGCCCGTCAGCATCAGCTGTCGATCGGCCTTTCGCGGGGGCCGGCCAGCGCACACGGCCAGAAAGCCAGCGGTTCGCCGGTCGGCGATTATGGAGTACTCGATGACATCCATCCCTTGAAGCGGAAAAGTGGCTGCCGAGTGGGTGCCCGCCAGGCCGAGGCGTGCCGTCTCCTCGCGCAGCTGGGGCAGAATTCGGCTCTCCGCTGGCGGCCAATACGTCTCGGCCGAGCCATCGGCCGGGAGGTAGACGGCCCAGCCGCCGAGAGCTGTGCTCAAAACCTTCACGACTGCGGCGACGGCCTCGGGCCGGGTCGCCGCCTGGGTCAGCGACGTCTGCAGGCTGAGGCTCGCCGCGAGATCGGCCTGCTCGGTCTCGCCCACTAGATCCCAGTAGGCCCTGGAGACATGCATGAAGGGGATGCCCTCTGGAACGACGAGGAGGATCAGCCCGGCATCGGTACAGGCGGCCTCGAGTCCCGCCGGCACAGCGTCAGTGCCGGCACCTAGGCCGAGGGCGAGGGCGACGACACCCCGGGCCGCCAGACGGTTGATGTAGTCGCGAACAGTCTCGCGCTCGCCGGCGAGAGGGATGCCCGTGGTCAGGAGGAGTTCCCCGCCCTCCAGGTACGGTGTCGGGTCGTCCAGCTCTGAAATGTGCACTCCGGTGAGCTCGACCCTGCCGACCGGATCGCCGTTGATCGGGCGGAGTCTATTGCCCATTTTTTCGCAGAGCTGGGTCAGGCTGATCACAGCGACACATCGATTCTCCAGCCCGGCTGGTGATTTGCTGGATATTCTAACCAGAAATTAGGATCGGTTGGTCAATACAGCTAATGCTGCCCTGAGGGCTCGTTGCTAATTTATGAGCATGACACTGGTATCCGTTCCCCAATCCCGTCTGCTCGCCACAGCAATTCCGGGGCCCCGCTCCATTGAGCTGCATGCCGAACGGCTAAAGCATGTCACGAGTGGATTTGGCATTACGCTGCCGGTGTTCATCGACCGGGCCGAGGGTGCGATCCTTCAGGACGTCGACGGAAACCGCATCGTCGACTTTGCCTCGGGCATTGCCGTGACTAGCGTGGGTGCCAGCAACCCCAGGGTGCAGGCGCACGTTGGCGACCAGCTGGCCAGATTCACCCACACCTGCTTCATGGTGACCGAATACGACTCGTTCACCGAGGTGTGCCGCTGGCTCAACGAGCACACCCCTGGCGACTTCGAGAAGCGCACGGCCTTGTTCTCCACCGGGGCCGAGGCGATCGAGAACGCCATCAAGATCGCCCGCTCGGCCACCGGCCGCCAAAAGGTTCTCGTCTTCGATGACGCGTACCACGGCCGCTCGTTGTTGACGATGGCGATGACAGCCAAGGAGAACCCCTACAAGCTCAACTTCGGGCCCTTCCCGGCCGAGGTGCATCGCGCACCCTTTGCAGCACCGCTGCGTTGGCCGACTGGAGCTTCACATGCGACAGCCGAGGCGCTCGCCGCAGTCGAGCGCATTCTCACCGCCGAGGGCCCCGAAACATTCGCCGCAATGGTTATCGAGCCGATCCAGGGTGAGGGTGGCTTCATCGTTCCCTCACCCGGGTTCCTGCCCGGGCTTCGTGAGATCGCAACGCGGCATGGAATCGTCTTCGTGCTGGATGAGATCCAGGCGGGCATGGGCCGCACCGGTACCCTCTTCGCGAGCAACGACGAACAGGTCGCGGGCGACATCACCGTTACCGCCAAGGCCCTCGCTGGCGGCCTGCCGCTGAGCGCGGTCACCGGTCGCGTCGAGCTGATGAACGCCGTGCACGCCGGTGGCCTTGGCGGCACTTACGCTGGAAACCCTCTCGCCTGTGCCGCTGCCCTCGGCGTCTTCGAGGCGTTCGCAGATGGCACGCTCGTCGATAATGCCCGCCAGATCGAAGCCACCGCTCGCGCAATCCTCGAGCCGCTGCTCACCGACACGAGCATCGTGGCCGAAGTTCGAGGCCGGGGCGCGATGCTCGCCGTCGAGTTCGCCGACCGGGGGACGCTCGTGCCCAGGTCGGAGCTCGCGAAAGATATCGCCGCACGGTGTCACGCCCAGGGCCTGCTCGTGCTGGTCTGTGGAAGCTACGGCAACGTGATTCGCCTGCTGCCCCCGCTGGTGATCGAAACGGCACTCCTTGCCGACGGCCTCAACGTTCTTCGCGATGTGATTCAGCAGGTGAATGCCGCGGCCCAGGCCGCGTTACTTGAGACCGTTGCCGCATGACTGATTCCGTCTTGACCGCAGTCGACGCAAGCTTCGATCCGTACACCGGGGCTGAGCGCGGCGGTGTGGATCACACGTCACCGGCTGAGGTTGAGGGGATGCTGGCGCTCGCCGTCCGGGCGGGTTCCGTGCTCGCGGCGACGTCTCCGGCAACGCGCGAGAGCTGGTTGAGTGCGGTCGCAGGTGCGCTGCTTGAGCATCAGGAGGAACTCGCAGTTCTTGCCGACGAGGAGACCGGCCTCGGCCTGCCCCGGCTCCGCGCAGAGCTTGCGGGAACCGCGCGGAGCACACTCTTTTATGCGAGCGTTGCAGTCGAGGGCAGCTACCTCGGCGCCAGCTCGGACCTCGTCAGCGAGAGCATCTCATTAGCGCGCTGGAACATCCCCGTTGGGCCTGTCACGGTCTTCGGCGCCAGCAACTTCCCCTTCGGCTTCGGCGTCTTCGGCCACGACGTGGCCTCGGCATTGTCGGCGGCCTGTCCCGTGATCGTAAAGGCCCATCCCGCGCACCCTCGACTCAGCGTGCGGATTGCCGGGATCGTCCGCGAGACGCTTCTCTCGGCCGGAGCGCCTGCCGGAACGTACGACCTGGTCGTCGGCTTCGACGCCGGGCTGCAACTAGTCGATTCGCCTGCGATCAAGACGATCGCGTTCACGGGTAGCGAGCGCGGCGGCATGGCTCTCCGAGACCGCGCCGCGGTTCGCGGGGTCCCTGTGTTTGCCGAGATGGGCACCGTGAATCCCGCGTTCGTGACTGCCGCGGCTGTTGCCGATTCCGCTGGGACCGAGGCCATCGCCGCTGGGTACGTCGGATCGTTCACCCTCGGTGCCGGCCAGTTCTGCACCAAGCCCGGGCTGATCTTCGCCCCGGCTGGCTCGGGCATGTTCGACGCCGTCGCCCGCCACGTTGCCGAGGTTCCGGCCGCACCGCTGCTCACCGCGGGGATCGCCGTCCGCTTCGCTTCCGGGACTGCCGAGCTCGCTGCTGCCGCCGGGGATTCAGCTGCGTCTGCTGCTCTCGTTGGGGAGGGTTACGCTGCAGCAGCACAGGTCTTCCGCGTGGCTATCGCCGATCTCATTCCCGGGTCACGGCTGCTCGAGGAGTGCTTCGGCCCCGTCGCGCTCGTCTGCGAATACGACGACGGTGCTGCGGCCTTAGACGCCTTGGCCGGTCTGCAGGGCTCGCTCGCGGCATCGGTCTTCACCGGCGGATCGACCGATCCTGAGACAGCGGGCATCCTCGCTCGCCTGTTGCCGAAGGTGGGCCGCGTCGCATTGAACGCATGGCCGACCGGCGTCGCAAACACCTGGTCGCAGCAACACGGCGGACCCTGGCCTGCGACGAGTCGCCCCGAGGCCACGAGTGTCGGCGCCGGAGCACTCTCCCGATTCGTTCAGCCCGTTGCGCTGCAGAACGCCGACCCCCGGACGCTCCCCGTGTTTTTCGCCCCGGAGAACCCGTGGCACATTCCTCGCCGCATCGACGGCGTGCTCACCCTTCCTGTTCCCTCCGCCGTTCCCCTCTCCGCCTCGAAGGACCTGTCATGACCGACGCCCCCAGCCAGATCGAACACGACGACCTCATCGACATCGACTTCCTCCTCACCCCCGAGGAGATCGCGCTCCGCGGCCGGGTGCGCTCCTTCGTCGATACCGTTGTTCGGCCCAACATCGCCGACTGGTACGACAGGGCCGTGTTCCCGGTCGAGATCGTCCCCGAGATGGCTCGACTGGGACTGTTGGGAATGCATCTCAAGGGATACGGCTGCCCGGGCCAGAGCGCCGTCGACTACGGCCTCGCGGCTCTCGAGCTCGAGGCCGGCGACAGCGGACTCCGCACCTTCGTGAGTGTGCAGGGGTCGCTTGCAATGAGTGCGATCTACAAGCACGGCTCCGAGGATCAGAAGAACGAATGGCTGCGCGGTATGGCCGCGGGAACCACGATCGGCTGCTTCGGCCTGACCGAACCCGATTCGGGCTCGGACCCCGCGAGCATGAAGACGTTCGCCCGACGTGATGGCGACGACTGGGTCCTCACCGGCCACAAACGCTGGATCGGTCTCGGCACCATTGCCCATGTCGCGATCGTCTGGGCCCAGACCGACGAGGGTGTGCGTGGCTTCATCGTTCCCACGAACACCCCCGGGTTCGAGGCGAAGCTCATCGAGCAGAAGCTGTCGATGCGGGCTTCGATCCAGACCGAACTCATCCTGACCGACGTGCGCCTGCCCGCCACGGCTCTCCTGCCGAACGTGGAAGGTCTGCGCGGCCCATTCGAATGTTTGAACGAGGCCCGGTACGGCATCGTCTGGGGCGTCATGGGCGCCGCCCGCGACAGCTACGAATCAGCACTGGAATACTCAAAGACCCGGCTGCCGTTCGACCGGCCCCTCGCGAGCTTCCAACTCACCCAGCAGAAGCTCGTCGATATGGCGGTGGAAATTCAAAAGGGAACCCTGCTGGCGCTGCACCTGGGCCGGCTGAAGGACGCGGGACGCCTCCAACCGCACCAGATCTCCGTCGGGAAGCTCTCGAACACCCGCGAGGCGATCGCCATCGCGCGGGAGGCGCGCACGATCCTGGGCGGCAACGGCATCACGCTGGACTACTCGCCCCTGCGGCATGCGAACAACCTCGAGAGCGTGCGCACCTATGAGGGCACTGACGAGGTGCACACCCTCGTGATCGGGCACCACATCACCGGTATCCCCGCATTCCGCTGAGTTCCGAGCAGGTGACGGTCGTCACCCCAACTCGACGTCAGCTCTCTGGCTGCACGTTGCTCATTCTCGACAGGCCTTCGCATCCGCAGCCGTGAGCGGGGCGGCCACAGTTCGGCCGAGCTCGCTGGAGGATGCCCAGCCCCAGCGGATGCGGTCCTGCACGGGGTAATACCGCCCGGGCCAAATCCTGCGTGGTTATATCGTGCGTAGTTATAGAAGGTTCGAGTGGCCCGCTGTTTCCCGCGGCTGCCCCCATCCCTACGGGTGTCGGAGTGCTCGTGGTTCCCGACAGCCTCGCCAATTGATTGAACCCGGCCTCGCACCACATGCGCAGCCACTCGATCGAGCGCGGTGTGACCCTCCTTACAGCAGCGCCGATCCGGCCGTCGAGCGGGTCGCCCGGTCCATCGCCTTCGAGGCCTCTCCCCGTGAGTAGCATCGTCCCTGAGTATTGTCGTTATTCCATGAACGAGCAGGGGAGCAGTCATGGCAACCGGCGAAACCCAGATCGACAATGGCATCTTCAGGGTCACCAAGTGGACCATCGAGAGTGGCGACGCGATCCCGATGCATGTGCACGATGTCGAGTACGTGGTGGTGCCACTCGTCAATGACATCATGCACGTGACCAACTCTGACGGCTCGGAGCTCGTGGCGGAGATTCGCATCGGCCAGAGCTACACGCGTCCGGCGGGTGCAGAGCACACGGTGGCCAATCGCGGTAGCGGCACGATCGAGTTCGTCGAGATCGAGAAGCTTCTCTAGCGACCGGGGCCGCCAGCGATTCCCGCGGCAGCGATGTGGTCCTGAAGCGCAAGAACATCGTCTTGGAAGGCCAGGTAGAGATTAGTGATCGTCGCTGCAGCGTGGAGTGACGTCTCAAGGATCTCTTCGCACTTGTGTAGCCGGTACCTCACCGTGTTTGCGTGCACA
This sequence comes from Salinibacterium xinjiangense, assembly GCF_014645015.1. Classification (GTDB taxonomy): domain Bacteria; phylum Actinomycetota; class Actinomycetes; order Actinomycetales; family Microbacteriaceae; genus Rhodoglobus; species Rhodoglobus xinjiangensis. Next base: position 1,186,491 of record NZ_BMLC01000001.1, on the reverse strand, counting down.
TGTAGGTAGCGAGCTGTGCGGCCGACATCCTGATCGTGGGCGAGGTAGACGACGAGAGTCTCGATGTGGTCGTTGTTCAGGTGCATGGATGCCTCGAACTTAAGCATCTTGTCCTCGAGCTGCGGTGCCTCCCGTCGGGCCAGTAGCCAACTGGCCAGATCGACCTCGTCGAGGAGGACAACTGTGGGGTCAGCTCGCTGAAGGGCTCGGATGCGCCAACCACGAGTTCGCCACCGGCGAGCGCCAACCAGGCTGTGAGCACCGCCGAGTTCTTCTCGTTGAGGTTGGGTCGGCGTTCGATGGGTGATTTGCCGCCACGGGTCTCGACCGAAGAGGCGCGGAGCCCCTCTTCCAAGCCGTTACCGAACACAAAGAAAATAACCCGGTCGACCGCCTCACGTTCAGTGGCATCATCATCGAGATCCATTCGGCATCGGGCTCTCGGAGCCCGATGCCCCCGTCCGTTGAGCTGTCGGCCGGTCGAGTCGAATCAGCGGCCAGATTCGGTGTTGCGTCAGTCTCGCTTGGCGGAGATGGCGAGCCACGCACTTTCGACCGGCTCGGTAGTGTCATGATCTCGGTCGAGTGCGCGAGCGAGCAGGTTCAGTTGGGCGCTCTCATCGTGTGTCGCCAGAACTGACTCGAGGAATCGGTCTAGTTGCGCATCGTCCGCGTAAGCAAGCGGTTTGAGTCGGACAAGCGATGCTGGCGCGTTGTCATGCAGCGAAACCTGCTGAGCGAGTCCCGGGTACCTGACCACGGTATCAGCGTGGACCTCGCCGCTCGCTGCCCGCTGCATGAGTGTGGCTTCAACGACCTCGGGCACATCATCTTTGGCAAGCAGCTCGACGAGATCTTCAGGGAGGTCGTACATTGCAGCAGCTAGTTGACGTTCGTCGGCTTCGTGTGAGGCAGCGAGCAGGGAAGCAGGTCGCGGTGAGGGTCTGATGGAGTCCCGCTTGCTCTCCTGTGCGGGTGTCGGCGCGCCGCTCGACCCGGATCCGAAACTGGTTCGGGTTGATCGTAGTTCCTACTACACGCCGGGCGACGGGAATGCATGTGGTCTCGCGGCTACATACATTGAAACCCGCAGGCTGCGGCCACGCTCGGTTTTTCGAGATGCCCCTCCGTGCGGAATGTACTCAGATGGGCTCGTTCTCAACCGGCCCGAAACCAGCTGAAGAGCTGGCAGCGCGATCCTGCGAATCGCCGAAGCTACCTGAATGACGGGACCCTTGGATCGAGGCGACGGCACAATCTCCTGTCCTGGATCCACCGGCGGCATGTCATTACCTCCAATGGCTGGAGGGATCTCGACCCGTCAGATACAGCGACCTGCGGTTGCTCGATGACATTAGATACCTCCGCAGGAATCGCGTCCGCAAGGCCAGAGAAACCAACCCTAACTCCCGTAGCTACCTTCGCGGCAAGGGCGCCCGAGACGTTAGAAACACTCTCCATGCCGTACTCCGCGACCGCGCCCAGGGGCTCATCCGCATGAGCGGGAACCCCAAGCCCAACGGCCAAAGCGCTCACAGTGAAGAAAACTACCAAGCCAGCAGTGGGACATTTCATGAGCATCAATGCGACTGTTCTAGACGTCAAGGTTCAGTACGCCACATTCACCCGTCAAGGCTGGGAAGCACCGAGGTTCGGGCCGTCTTCTTGAACGCGAGGTGGTGGTCAATCAAGCCGTCAGTTGGACGCCGAGTTCTCGTCCCAGACTTGAAAGCTGCACCGATATGCCTGGATGAGTGAGGTTGAGCGGCTTCCCCGCTGCCGCAATAGTGCCCAGACGATCGAGTTCGGCTCGCATGCCCAACTGTCAGATGTCTGGACCAGAGCGATCTTTGCGCTTTACGAAAAATTGAAGAGGCATGAGCCATTCAGAGACGCAAGCTCTGGGTATGACGTTACCGAAGGCAGCAACAGCGGTCTGGGGTCGTGACCCTGCGGGTGAGCCCATTCCGAGCAATGACGGTTGCGGCGCGTGCCGTCGTGCTGTTTGTCCCGGCACGGATACCAGCATCCAGCGATAGCTGACCAAGCTACCTATCATCCGCTGACGCGGATGCTGCTTCGCAGGTACACCGCAGTCGGAGATGGCATCCGCGCAAAGGCCGCTGGTGGCCGAATGACCCTCCTTCTCGACCCGTTCGGCTTGCGAGCCTTCATCTCGGCGGCCTCCGCGGTGTGGCTCGGTGCGATCAGCTCGACGTCACGGCGCTACTCGTGCTCGCTGTCGCGGTACAGCTCCATCCGCATGGTGGCTGTCGCAGCGTGAGCCGACATCCCCTCTGAGTCGGAGATGACTTGCACCGCAGGCGCCAGAGCCATAGTGCCCTCTCTGGCCACCTTTTGGTAGGTGAGGGGTTTGAGGTAGCGCGATACCGAAAGGCCGGCGCTGTGCTTCGCCCCGCCGGCTGTGGGCAGAGTGTGATTTGTGCCTGCCATTCCTTTATCTGAGTACGCGACCGTGCTCCATGGGCCGAGAAACAGCGAACCGTAATTGGTGAGGTTGGCGTGATAGTAATCGTCGTCCGACGTGATGATCTCGAGATGCTCCGGGGCCAGATCATCCATCAGTTCGATGGCAACCTCGCGACTGGAGACGACCGTGATGGATCCGTAGTCGCGCCAGGCCGGCCCACAGATAGACGCAGTGGACAAACCGGTGAGCTGGTAGTCGATGGCGATCGCCACGGCGTCAGCCAAAGCTTGCGAGGTGGTGATCAGGGCGGCCGGAGAGTTGGGCCCATGCTCGGCTTGGCCCAAAAGGTCGGCGGCGACGATGGCGGGGTTGGCGGTTTCGTCGGCAATAACGGCTACCTCGGAGGGGCCGGCGAGGAGGTCGAGCGCCACCGCGCCGAAAAGCTGGCGCTTAGCCTCGGCCACGTAGGCGTTTCCGGCGCCCACGAGCATGTTGACCGGCAGCTCGTCGAGGAGGCCGAACGCCATCGCCGCCAGAGCCTGCACTCCGCCGAGAAGGAAGACGCGGTCGACACCGGAGAGATGGGCTGCGTACAGGACAGCGTCGTTGGCTGCGCCGTCGGGTTGCGGGGGCGTCGCGGCGATGACATTCGGTACATCGGCCTCCTTGGCGACCCCTACGGTCATAAACGCGCTCGCGGTGAGGGGAAAGCGACCGGCGGGCAGATACGCGCCTACCCTGCTCACCGGCACGTATTTGACTCCGGCAATGACGCCGGGCACCAGCTCGACTTCAAAATCGGTGAGGTGACGGCGGGATTCGGCAGCGAACTGACGGGTTCGCTGAGAGCCCAGTTCGATGGCGCTGCGAAGAGCGTCTGGCAGGCGTGACCCGCTCGTCGCAATATGCTCGGCGGTCAGTTCGAAAGACGCGCCGTCCCACCGATCTAACTTCCTGGCGTACCGCTTGACCGCGTCCAGCCCGTATCGCTCGATGTCGAGCAGCATCTCGCTGACAGTCCGCATGACCTCGGGGTCGCGCTGTGCGGACGGGCTGGTGCTCGGGGCTTTGATGAAGTGGAAGTTGCCGCGGTGCTTGGCCAGGACGGAGGGAGTAAAGCGCATAATCATCGATCGTAGGAATTGAACCTATATCGCACAACAAGGGCGTATCCATAGTGGCTCATAGGCTTACCCTTTGCCAACGCGATAGGGTGCCGCTCATGAGAAACTCACAGGTGCTTGCTTTCTACTGGGCTGCTCGTGCCGGATCGTTCACCGCGGCCGCTCACGAGCTGGGAATGAGCCAGCCCAGTGTTTCTGAGCTCGTTAAACGGCTTGAGGTCGATGTCGGGCTCGAACTTTTCGTTCGCGCCGGCCGTCATCTGGTGCTGACCGCGGCAGGCCAGACTCTCTGGCCGTGGGCGGAGCGTATTCGCGACGACCTGGACAATGCGCAGCGGGCCATGGACGAACTCCGCGGCGTTACCGGTGGCACGGCCTCCTTCGGGCTCCTGAGAAATGCCTCGTTCTACTTCCTGTCGGAGCTCGCAATGAGATTTCACCGCGAGCGGCCCGGCGTGCAGATTCGGCTGGTCGGGCAAAATTCAGTTGAGGTCGCTGCTGCCGTCCGTTCGGGTGAACTTGAGGCGGGACTGGTCGTGCTCCCCGTGCGCACCGATGGCCTCGACGTTTATCCGATCGTGCGCGATGAGGTGTTGTGGGGCAGTTCCGAGCCTGCACGCGTGTCGACACCGTTCGACATCGTCGATGTGGCCCAACGACCCCTCATCCTTTACGATGCACACTACGGCTGGGAGGACCCCACCCGCAGCCAGCTCAGGGATCTTGCCCAGCGACATGGTCTCAACCTCGCGCCATCCATTGAGGTCGAGAACGTGGATTCTGCGCTGGCCCTGGTCGCACAGGGCATCGGTGAAACCATCGTGTCTGGCGCCGTCGCTCGCCACGAAACCTTCCCGCCCGAGATTCACACCGTCGGCTTCGAAGAGCCACTGTTCGACACCATCGCACTGATCCAGCGGGAGGGCGGCGCGATGTCGCCTGTCACAAAGGAGCTGGCGATGATGGCCACCCGCATGCTTATTGACTCAGGGCTCGAGCCGGCTTGATCACTGTTCGTCGCCGGTGACAAGCGCTGCGTAATGGTTGGGACGCCGGTCCGCTATTACATGGTTTCGTGGACCGATCTGCCCGGCTCCAGCGTTCAGGGTAACGGTGGCCGTGACGACGTGGGAGTTTCTCACGCCTGCAGCCCAGCCGTCCGACCCGATGATGGTTGTGCCTTCCGTCCAGAGCTTCCCAGCTTCGATGCCACACCGATCGCAGCAAACGACCGGAATTGCAGACGCTCTGGCCGCGGCCATAGCCTGGATTACTTCGGGTGGATGCTCGCCCTCCGGCCGTGCGAGCAATGGCCAGTTTGTCGGCACTACCAACAATTCCGCCCCGCGGAGGGCAAGACTGCGCGGCACCTCGGGAAATTCCAGGTCGTAGCAGATCAGAACGCCGATTCGACCAAGCGGAGTTTCAACGACGGGTTGGGTCTCGTCCCCGGCGGCGAAAATCGACTTCTCCTCGTCCCACAAGTGAACCTTCCGATACAACGCGAGCAGCCCTCCCGAACTGAGTACCGCAGCGCTGTTGTAAGCGATGTCGCCGCGACGCTCGGCGAAGCCGACCACGACGACCGTGTCGGGCGCGAGCATAGCCGCCCACCGCGTGAATTGGGGGGCATCTGTGCGAAGGGATGCCGCGAGTGCGGCTTCACGGCTTACAAGGTAATATCCGGTGGTGGCTAGCTCCGGCAGCACCAGAAGCTGCACGCCATCCGAGACCGCCTGCGCAATCGCTTCGGTGATCCGGCCGATGTTGCCGCTGAGGTCACCGAGGATGGGAGCGAGCTCGACAGCGCGCACCACGAGGTCTCGCGGTGCGTCAGGAGCAGTTGATGCGAACATACAGCGATCTTACGGACGCAGTTTCGGGCCTGGCATTGGATTCTCCGATACCAGCAATAGCCCGGAGGCGATTGATCCCCGACTCCGGTGGCCGTTATCGTTCACCAACATCATCCAGATGTCCCCGCCAGCTTTCCGCCTCGATCCCCAATGGGAGCCTCATGTCGACATCGACCAGCAGCCACACCCCCGCGAAGGGACTTGTGGAGTCTCGTTCCATTGACTGGGTTCCGCTCAATGAGCGTCACGGCCGGCCGTGGACCTTGTTTCCGCTCTGGTTCATGTCGAACGCGAATGTGACCACCCTCACCACAGGAATGCTCGGCGCGGCCCTGGGGGCGACGTTCGGCGCATCCCTTTTGGCCATCGTGCTGGGTGTTGCCGTCGGCACCGTCTTCACGGCATTTCACTCAGCCCAGGGCCCGCAGCTCGGCCTGCCGCAGATGATCCAGTCACGCGCGCAGTTCGGGTATCGCGGCGTGATTCTGATCTGCGCGATCGTTGTTTTCAGCCTGGTCGGCTTCAACATGTTCAACCAGATGCTGGCTGCTGAAATCCTCACCACATCGACGGGGCTGGATGCTGGCGGCGGCTGGTACATCCTTATCAGCGGTATCGCGGTGCTTCTGGCCATCTTCGGCTACTCATGGATTCATCGCACGCAGACCTGGTTGACTGGTCTCTTTCTCCTGACTTTTGGCGTCTTCACCGTCGTGGCGCCCTTCGTCGTGCCGCTGCCGGCCGACGCGCTGTCGCTCGCGAACATCAACTGGGTCGCTTTCCTTGTGCAATTCGGAGGGGCCGCCGCCTACGCTCTCGGCTGGGCTCCCTATGTCTCCGACTACTCGCGCTATCTCCCGCCCCAGACCAGCCCGGCGCGTGCTCTCGGGTTCACCTACGGCGGAGTTTTCGTCGGCGCGGTCTGGCTGATGGCGCTCGGTGCTTTCATCGCTGCAGGCTTCGTCGGCGCGGCACCACTGCAGGGTGTCAGGGATGCCGCGGACGCTTTCTTGCCGGGTTCCGGAATTTGGCTACTCGTTGCCGCGCTGCCAGGGCTCATCAGCGTCATCACGATCAACATCTACGCGGCATCCCTCGAACTGATCACCATCGTCGATTCCGTGCGGCCGATCCGCCCCACCCGCACTGTACGCGTCGTCGCGTGCCTGGTTATCGCCGCCGCTGCCGTGATCGGCTCACTCCTCAGCACCGGTGACTTCCTGAGCAACTTTGGCAGCTTCCTCGTCATCCTGTTGTACGTCCTGGTTCCCTGGACCGCCATCAACCTGATCGACTACTACTTCGTGCGCCGAGGGCAGTATGCGGTCAGCGAGATTTTCAAGCAGGATGGCGTCTACGGAAGCTGGGGATGGCGCGGCCTCGCCGCATACGGCATCGGCATCATCGCGATGATCCCCTTTGTGGTGACGGTCTGGTTCACCGGCCCGGTGGCTGCTGCCCTGGGTGGCGCTGACATCGCTCTGTTTATCGGTCTCGCGGCCTCCGCCATCGCGTACCTGTTGTTCAGCCACTCGCTCGATACCGCCCGCGAGCGCGCAGTTGCAGCACAGGATCGCATCGAAACCGGGCACGAAGCTGTGGCGTTTGGTCGACTAACGACCACCCGGTAGTCGGCACGGTCTCGCGAGCGTCGCCAAGAACGCCGGCGCTTGCGGGGGTCAGGCACTGGGGATGCTCAATGTCGAGCTTTATGGCCCTGGGGAGACCCGATTTTGCGGACACAGTCCGAGAAGTGCACATGTTGGTGGCGAAGATCTCCGGCACACACCCACTGTGGCCATCAGGATCAGGATCAGGATCAGGATCAGCCCGAAAACCTCGCACACCGTGCCCGCATACGCTTTATGTCCAATTCGGCAGCCTCGATGAGCTCGCTGTCGATGTGTTGCGTCGCGAGTTCATGGAGATCAGTGACCTCGGCATGCCGCACGGCCGGGTTGCGGCGAGCTGATCGCTTATTGGCGGCTGGGCATGCTGGATATGACGTGGAAGCCATACTTCACGGAATGACGGGATAGTAGACCCATGACACATGCGTCTACGCTGATCGGCGCCGCCCGCAAAAGTCGCCAAGTCACCCACCAGCAGCTCGCGACACCCGCATCGACCATGGCAGTGTCTCTCGCTCCGAGCGTGGACGCGATGCGAGTTTTGAGATCGTCGATCGACTGCCCGGCGGAGCCGGTCACCGACTATATTCGGCACCGACGACGCGGGACGACGCCGCAACCGTAGCTGCGGAGATTCGTCGACAACTGACAGCGGGGGACACGGACCGGACACTGCGCACGCTACTGCAGATGAACGACAATCTTGTAGCCGAGAACGGACTCGTGCGTAGAATTCTCCGGTTCGCCGAGCCGGAGTCAACTCGAGACCTTGTCTGGGATGCGGCGCTCGCAGCGCTCGTGGCTTGGCGAATCGGCGAGGAGGGAATCCCTTCGCGTACCTCGGTTGATCTCCCCGATCGATTTCTGGCTGGACCACGAACTCCCGAAACTGATGCGGCCGATCCTGTGCCGCCGCTGTCCGAGGTGCCGGCGGAGTTCGCCAAACGGCGCGTTCTGGCGTGGCGTGCAACGTTTGAAAGCGTGTGATCGCGCCAACCCTCCTCGACCGCGGCAGCGGCTCATCCTGACCTCCGCGAACTTATAGCCGAGCTTCGGGCGGCAGGTGATGTGGCAGGAATCCGTTTAGTCGGTGGGGTTGCCCTGTCGTTGCGCTTCTTTGATCGCGGGACGGCGCAGGGACTTGACCCCTTTTACGTTCGCCCTGGAAGCGACGAGGCGGTCACCGCAGCGGCGGCCCGAGTTGCGCAGCGGCATGATTGGGACTCAGCCTGGCCTAACTTCGAGGTCACGACGGCGGATGCTCTGCACACGCACTGGCGCGCCGTTAAGTGGGACACGACCTACGCCAGTGACGGCATCGTTATTCAGGTCGCATCCAAGGACGCATTATTGGCGATGAAATTGCGTGCGAACCGACCCGGCCGCAATACCCGCGACATTCGTCTGCTACTGAGCTTGTGCGAGACCGCGACACTGGACGAAGCCGGAGATTTCTGCGGGATTTCTATCCGGGTAGTGGCCCGATTCACGAGCCGTGGCAATAGTTTCGACGATTCTCTTCACCGGTACTCTCGAGACGCCAAAGCCGTCGGAGCCGGTCAATCGCTGCTGTCGCACCAGCACAACTACGAGCGTCTGCCCGCTCTTCACCGACACGTGGGGAACATCGAGGTCAGCATGCGTCATCGAGGTCACGCCCAGTCACGAGCATTTTGGCGGAATTTCGGCGACGTCCGCATGAGTCCGGGGGATCGGCGCTCGCCACGGATCAATAGGCCGGGGGTTCGAATCCCTTCGTGCGCACCGATGACTCTCAACCGAATGAGATTCGTAACCCTCGGTCAGCCAGGGGTTTTTGGTGGCAAAGTACGACGCTTCAGTTGGCGCCGCGTTGCCGCGACTCTCATCTGCCTACGTATGACCCACGCCCCTATGTAAACACCAAGTTCTCGGGCCGGACCGTCGAGTCTCGATGCGCCAAAAACGTGCTGGAACACAGCCACAAACAAGAACAGTGATGGAGCGCGTTCTGAAAACTCACTGTTCCTCAGTGGGAAACGGGTGAAGCCGGGCACTGTCATTCAGTGCCCGGCTTCTCGACAGCATCGAACTACTTGATTGCCGCCCGAAGCTCAGCTGCAGCTGCAGCGGGGTCTGCGGCACCATAGATCGCGGCGCCTGCCACGGCGACACGCGCCCCGGCTTCCTGAACCGCACCGATGGTTGCGATCGTCACGCCTCCAGCGACCGAGAATGGTACCCCGGAGGTCGATCCGGCTTCGAGCAGCGTGCCGAAGGTGAATCCAGCTTCGACCTGCTCGTCAAGGCCGGCGTGCATTTCGACGAAGGTGGCGCCGAGGGCGGTCACCTCTTTCGCGCGAGCGGCTTTGTCTTTGACGCCGATGAGGTCGACGACGATTCCCTTACCGTGCGCGCGGGCTGCCTTCACCGCACCGGCGATGGTCGAATCTCCGGCGACGCCGAGGATAGTGACCAAATCTGCACCGGCCGTGAAGGCGATGTCGGCTTCGAGCTCGCCGGCATCCATCGTCTTGAGGTCGGCGAAGACGATCTTGTCAGGGTGGGCGTCTTTCATCGCGGTGACGACCGAAAGGCCGGCGGCCTTGATCAGCGGCGTGCCCAGCTCGATGATGTCGACGCTGTCGGCGACCTTCGCCGCGAGAGCGAGGGCATCCTCGGTCGTGAGGAAGTCAATGGCTACTTGGAGTTGCATGGTGTTTCCATTCTTTCGTTGGTGGGGAAGGGAGATCGAGTCAGGGTGAGTACAGGTGTGGGGTCTGCGGCTATTCGAGGTTTGCGTGCCGGGGCCACAGGTCATCGGCGCTTTGCCCGGACCTCATCCACAGCGAGTGGAAAAAGGCGTCACCGATCGTGACGACAGCCTGTTCGAAGAGGGATCCTGCGTACTGCACAGACTTGGTGGCGGCGCGATCAAGTTTTTCGGCAGCGGGAACCTCAATAAGAACCGATGAGATATTCGCGAGCGGAGATTTTGTGGCGGTAGTCAGGGTGATGACAGTTGCTCCGACGTCGATAGCAGTCCGGGCCGAGCGCACGAGGGCTTCTGTTGTGCCGGAGCCGCTCGCCACCAGGAGCAGGTCTTCACGACCGATTGCAGGCGTCGTAACCTCCCCAACGATGTGCACGGTGAGCCCGAGGTGCATCAGTCTCATCGCGGTCATGCGAAGGGCAAGACCAGAACGTCCCGCTCCGAGAACGAAGATGCTTTTGGCTTGGCGGAGCTCGTCGACGGCACGCTCAAGCGAAAGCGGATTGAGATCCGCGAGTGCATCAACCAGAGTCGCGTCCTCGCGGGCGATGATGTTCAGGGCGTCGAGCACAGGAAACGTATTAACAACTGCCATCTTTTAACGGAACACCAGTAACAGCGTTCCAGTCACTGGTCGCAGGGATGGAAGCTGCTACTCGAAAGAGCAGTTTTTGATTTTCCGGGGCCATAAAGGCATTTATCAATGATGTGCAGGCGACTACGTGGCGTTCAGGCTCCGGATATTGACAATCGAGGCGAGTTCGGCACGGTTGGAAGCGCCGACTTTTTTGAGAACGTTCGCGACATGGAACTTGACCGTGTTCTCGGTGATGTTCAACGCATCCCCGATGGCTCGATTTCGAGTACCGGAGGCAACGAGCTCGAGTACTCGTCTTTCCTGCGGTGTCAGTGCCCACAGGGGAGCCATGTTCAGGTGAGTCGTGACGGGATCCAGGGGCAGAGAAACAAGGATTTCCGATCCCCACCCGCCGGTTGCTTCGACTCGAAGTGTGCCGTCGAGGGCGGTCACCCGCGAACTGAGCTGCCACACATTGGCGGTGTCCACCGTGAGGTCACCCGGTCCGTCATCGCGAATGTTGATCAACAGGTTGCTCCCGTCGCAATCCCACTGCACACGCACACGACTCACACCGGACTGTTCGACGAGCGCCAAAACCGCACCCCGAACGATCGCGCGGCCCGCATGCGCGACCTCTCCGGGAAGCGCTCGTCCATTTACCGGGGGCTCGATGAACTGGATGTCGAGATCGCCAAAGCGGGCGAGCGGGCGAAGTTCGTTCTGCAAGCTCTCAAACGCCCGGGAAACCGGCTCTTTGGAGAGCTTTCGATCCCGATCCGACACCGCACGAAGTTTGACCATTGCGGTGGCGGCAATGTCTGTGGCTGCCTGACGGACGGCTGCGTCCGAGGCTTCACGCGAACGCAGAACGGCCAGCAGCATCTCCAGCGTGGTGGAGTGGGCGTCCGATAGCTCTGCGATGATGGCCGCGCGTTCCACTGACATCGTCCGGGAATCGAACAGGTAGGCGGGAGTTGCGGCCGCAACCTGATGGCGGATGCTCAACGCGACCAGATCCCACAGGCCCGTGATGATGATCATCACCTCGTCCAGCTTCTCTGCTGTTGACGCAACGAGTATCGGGTCTGTCAGGACCATCAGCGCACCGCTGGAGGCGATCCAACCAGCGAAGAGCCGATCACTGCCGGCGATGATGCCGGACGCTGCCCAACTCGCTCCATTATCGGATCGCACTGTCTCTCTGATGACGTCCAATTCGGCGACTGTGACGTGATCGGCGATCGACGGCTCGCCCGCGCGCTTTTGCGGACGACCGGTGCAGTCCTCGGTGAAGATCACGAGGGCGGAATGACCGACAAGCGGGCTCAGGAGCTCGGCGAGAGCGGGCGCGATGCCCAGAAGTGGGTTCGACAACACGGTGTGCAGGTCACGCACCAGTGCGGTCGACGAGGGTTGGTTGGGCAATGTCATAGTCCTAACATAATTGGGCGGCGATGAATCCCACTCCAACGAGTAGTCCTCGCTTCACTCCACGGCGGCGGGCAGGGCTCGACGCCGAGCTGTCAGACAACCCACTCGGCCCGCTGCGATGGCGGCATTTCCCGGTGGACCCGGTTCATCACCTCCCGAGACCCATGACACCGTCGGCTGGGGACGCCGCCTTATCAGGGAGCGAGTCGCTGTTCCGCGACGCTGTTCCCGCCGTCGACGACGATTACCTGTCCGGTCACGTACGATGCACCCGGGGTCGCCAGCCAGACGATCGCCGCGGCCACCTCATCCGCCGTCCCGCTTCTGCCCGCCGGTACATGCGCACCTTCGAGTGCTTCGGACGGCAGCTGGGATCCGGTCGAAATCCAGCCGGGAGCGACCGCGTTCGCCGTGATCGCAGCACCTGCTTCGTCGACGGCCAGGGCCCGGGTGAGCCCGACGAGCCCGGCTTTTGCTGCGGCGTAGGAGATGTCTCCACGTGACGCCATCACCGGCCCGGTCACGCTCGCTACCGTGACAATGCGACCCCAGCGTGCAGCACGCATCCGAGGGAGAACGAGGCGAGTCATGTAGAACGCGCTCGACAGGTTCAGGGCGATGCTGCGATCCCAATCATCCGGATTCATCAGCGCGTCACCCGACAGCATTTCGGTGTCGCCCGTTGAGACCATACCCGCGTTGTTCACCAGGATGCTCGGCACCACGGATGCCCCCATCAGTGCATCGCCCAACTCGCCCGCGAGCCTCGCCGACTCCAGTCGGGCAACAAACCCATGGGCATCGATGCCGAGCTCACGCAGCTCGTCGACTCGATCATGGATTCGCGCGGTTGTGCCGGTGATCGCAACGGTGGCTCCCAGTTGCCCGAGGGATCGGGCCGAAGCGAAGCCAATTCCGGTCGGGCTTCCCGCCCCGGTAATCAAAGCTGTGCGACCGGTGAGATCCCATGCCGCGGGGAGTGTCATGCAGATCATGCTAACCCGCCAGAGTGCTGGTGGCACGAGTCGGATCTGAGCTTCCCCGCTTGCGCAGGTTGGCTGATCCTTGTCCTGTCTCAGGACATCGACAGCACTTTTGCGTCACGACATTGCTGACAGTTCCCGCACTCGTGGCGGTGAGACCTCTGCTCGATGTTGGCGGGATGAACTCACGTCAGCCCGTTGATCGTCGTGTCCGTCTTGCGATTGCCCGACTGCCCGGATGCCCGGATGCCCGATGACCTGATGACGCACGGCGCTCGAGCAGTCCCGTGCGTTACGTATAGAGGTCTGGGCGTCGATCTTTGTGGACGTCATTGCCGGCGCTTATCGACTTATCAGTCGCTTCCGGCAGATTGAGTGTTGCGTAAATTATCGTCTCTTCATCGAGGCGGAGGGTGGTTGTCGGGTAGCCGTCCGGGTCGATAATCACGCTCCCTCCGAGCCAGGCCTGATCGCGTTCCGTCCCTGCCCTGTCGGCGATGGCCACGAATATTCGGTTGCTGCTCGCCGCGGCTTGTGCGCGGACAATTTCACTGGGTCTCTCACCGGCGGGGCGTGGGTACAGCGGCCAGTTCACCGGGGCGCAGAGCAGGGCTGCCCCAGCTTCGGCGACGTGTCGTACCCATTCGGGGAATTCGAGGTCGTAGCAAATGACCAGGCCGATTGGGCCCACTGCTGTGTCGACGACCGGAGGCGAATCAGATCCTGCGGTGAACAGGCCCAACTTTTCACCGTCCCACAGGTGTGCTTTTCGATAGGTAGCTCGCAGTCCGGTCTCGTCGACGATGACGGCGGAATTGTAGATCTTGCCATCGTGTCCATTTTCGGCAAAGCCCCCAACGATGATCACTTTGCGCTGCTCGGCGAGCTGTTGCCACCCGGCTATGGTCGGTCCGTCGACGGGCTCCGCGAGGGCGTGCAATTCTTGCGGGGACGAGAACATATACCCGGTGTTGGCAAGTTCGGGCAGGACGATGACCTGCGCGCCACCATCAGCTGCTCGACTGACGGCGGCATGTATTTTGGCACGATTCCCGGCCCGGTCACCGATCTGCAACGCGATCTGGCAGCAGGCGACGATAGTGCCGGAGTTGGTCACGGGTGGGCTACTCCTTCGAGCTCCTGGTTGCTTTTCGCCTCGGCGGTTGCCTCGGCCGACCGGTTGAGGTTTCGGCAGAACAGGAGGTAAAGACCGCCGGAAACAACCAACCCGAAGATGAAGGAGATGTCCGCCCCTCCCAGCAATTCGGCGACGGGGCCCACGTAGAAGCTGGTGGAGAAGAACGGGATCATGGCCGCAAAACCTATGAAGTATGCGGTGACGCCGCGCCAGGCCCATCGGCCGTACAGGCCGCCGGGTTTGACGATTTCGGCGATGGCGTATTTGCCGTGGCGCACGAGGTAAAAGTCCACGAGGTTGACAGCGGTCCACGGCACCAGGAAGTACAACATCAGTAGAACGAAGTTGTTGAAGCTGGCCAGGTAGTCGTCGGGGATGACCAATGCGATCGCCAGGCAGACGAGTCCCACGATTGCCAATCCGATAACACGCAGGCGAACTGTCGGTCGTACTTCCCTGAATCCGTCGACCGCGCTGGTTCCCGTGAGCATCGCGCCGTAGGCGTTGACTCCCATGATCGACACAAGCGCGACGACCGAGACGAGCACGGCGAAGGTGCCGAAGCCGGGCACCAGCAGGTCACCGATTTGTTGGAGAGACGTGATCGGGTCGGCGTTAGGGATGTAACTGGCGAGGAGCGAGCCGAGCGACATCAACCAGATAGCAGAAACGCCAGCGCCGAGATAGACGGCGGTGATGAGCTTCGGTGCGGAGGATTTTGCTGGTAGGTATCGCGTGTAGTCCGAGACATAGACCGCGTAACTGATGTTGTATCCGGCCGCGAGCGAGAACTGCACGAGAAATGCCGTCCAGTTCCATCCCGACGTTGCCGCAGCAGCAGCCTCGACCATCGGGACGGTAGCGAAGTGCACAACGGCAACGATCGTGACGATGGCGAACACGAGGATCAGGAGGTAGGTCAACCAGCGTTGGATGAAGTGAAGTAGATCGTGGCCGACCACCGCGATGACGATGGCCAACACGATGAGGACGGGGTACCAAAACAACTTCCCGCCGGAGAGAACCAGCTGGATTCCCTGGGTTGCCAAAATGGTGTCGAAAACGAGGAATCCGACGTAGACGAACACGGTAGCGGCAAAGGGAACAACCGCTCCGCGGCTACCGAATTGCGCTCTGGACTGGATCATCTGCGGCAGGCCCATGCGCGGCCCCTGATTGGCATGGAAGGCCATGAAGAATGTGCCGAACAGCACCCCCACCACGATAGCGAGCACGCTGAACCCGACGCTCAGCCCCATTGCGGGACCAACGAAACCGGTCACCATAGTGGGCAACACAAAGTTTCCGGTGAACCAGAACGGAGCCTGGTGCCACACCTTCCCGTGTCTTTCGGAACCGGGCACGTAGTCAATCGAATGCTGTTCAATGACCGAATCGCGTTCGGATGTACCGGGATGAGACATCATTGTCCTTTTCTGATGGCAGCTGGTGCGGCGAGGGTAAAAATCAGCGGGATTGCGTGGATGGGGTCATGGCAGAGATGATCTCGTAGGCCACGTGAGCGGCGGCCACAGCGGTGATCTGTGCGTGATCGTAGGCCGGAGCCACCTCGACGATGTCGGCTCCCACGATGTTCAGGCCGCGAAGTGCCCTGATCATGGCCAGAAGCTCACGGCTGGTCATGCCACCGGCCTCTGGTGTTCCCGTGCCGGGTGCGTGCGCGGGATCGAGAACGTCGATGTCAACAGATATGTAGAGCGGGCTGTTCTTGAGTCGGCCCAGCATCCGCGATATCGAATGGGCAAGGCCCTCCGATTCAATCTCGGCGCTGCTGATGATCGCGAAGCCGAGACGCGCATCGTCGTGAAGATCCTGTCGGCTGTAGAGGGGGCCGCGGATGCCCACGTGCAGGCTGGTGGTCAGGTCGATGAGACCTTCTTCCGATGCGCGTCGGAACGGTGTTCCATGGGTCACCGGGGCTCCGAAGTAGGTATCCCAGGTGTCGAGGTGCGCGTCGAAATGCAACACGGTCACCGGCCCATGCTTTTTAGCTACAGCCCTCAGCAGGGGCAATGCGATGGTGTGGTCGCCGCCGATAGTGACGAGGCGGCTGCCGCCGTCGGTGAGGCCCGTGGCAGCGCTTTCGATCTGGCTGATGGCTTCGTCGAGATCAAATGGGTTGGCAACGATGTCACCGGCGTCGGCGACTTGTTGCGTCGTGAATGGCTCGACATCCTGTGCCGGGTTGTATGGCCGTAGGAGACGGGATGCCTCGCGCACATGGGCCGGACCGAACCGGGCGCCAGGCCGAAAACTCACCCCGCTGTCGAACGGAACTCCCACCACGGTGATGTCGGCAGTTACCACCTCGTCAAGGCGAGGCAACCGGGCGAAAGTCGCGAACCCGGAGTATCGAGGGTTGATGCTCGCATCCGGCGGTCCCACGGGCTCGTGCTGGTCCGACATATTATTCGCCTTCGAAAGAATGACCGATGATCATAAATGTTTGCCTAATTGTAAAACGAACTGACCTCAGTATCTGTGGACGATCGAACTCTGTCAAGCTAGGCGCGACCCCAGCCAGGAAGGGCCCGATGCGACCGATCAATCCAACAGCGTCCCAGAACCAGCTCCGCGTGGGGGCGCGACTGCGTGCGAGCCGGAAAGCGCAGGGCCTCACGATCGCGCAACTCGCTCAGGCCGCGCACGTGACCACCGGATTCGTCAGCAGGGTGGAGCGGGATGAAACGTCGCCGAGCGTGTCGACTCTTGTTTCGTTATGTCAGGTTCTCTCGCTGCCCATCGGCTCTCTATTCGAAGAAATCACCACAGATGTCGTGGAATTGGCACTCGCCCCTCTGATCAACATGGGCGGCCGGGGAGCCACCGAGCGGCTTCTCACCCCACGCAGCCAGTCGGGGGTGCAGGTACTCAGGTCACACCTTGCTCCACAGTCCACAGGCGGAGACGCGCTGTACACCATCAACTGCGCTGTTGAAGTAGTCCATGTTGTTGCGGGAACTATTTCAATGCTTTTCTTCGACCGGAAGGTCGATATGAAGACCGGGGACACCCTGACATTTTCTGGACGCGAGCCGCACAATTGGGAAAACACATCAACCCAGGAGGCCGACGTCATGTGGACAATCGTGCCGGCCGCGTGGAGCGGCTCAGCCTGATCCCGACCGGCGTCAAGAATCGCCGACAGCTGCCAGCCCGCGATGCTGCGAGAGAGCACATCACCGATGAACGCCGCGTGAACCCAGCCGGAAGTATTCTGTTACGAGTTACGTCTGCAACCCGGACCAGTCCGGTTTTGAGGCCGTGGAATACCGTTCGCCAGCACCCTCCGCCACGTCAGCCGTTCAACCCTGCATCTGGCACCGATCCTCACACCCGCACGGGGTTGAGGCGCCTACGCTGACAGTCAGCAGCCTGCGTTCGTCTGTTCTTGATCCAGTTGAAGCACGACGGCAATGTTTTGCACGGTGGCAATTCCCGGATCGTAACCCACGGGTCGGGAACAGCTCACGAGGACCAGACGGTTGGGGATGACGTTAGTGAGTTCATCGTTGGTCTTGTATTCCGCCTTGTCCAGTAGAAGGGTTTTCTGTGTGACGTAGCAGAGCGTGCCGTTTGCCGTGTCAATGCTCGCGACGGCTCCGGGCTGCAGGTCTCTGAGGCCGTTGAAGACGGCCATATCAATCCAGGTATGGCCGTAAAGGTAAACCGTGTTGGCCGCATCGGTCCCGGCCAGCCCATCCGGGATGGTCGTGTCCCAGGAGATCGTCGTGGGTTCGGACGGATCGAATCCGCCGCGTTCGTCGATCATCTCCTGCGTGTATTCAGACACCGCGCCATCGAGTCCGATCGATGCGACTCTTAGTTGAAGTGGTGCGGATGCCGGGACCACGAGGTCGGCGACAGGCGCCGGCGACGGAGGAGCCGCCGCCGGTGCCGCCCGTTGAATTGTGGCCTTCGGTGTCGCTGGTGGGGCCGTGGTTGGGACTGGCGCAAGAACGACCCATCCGAATGACAGCGCGCAAACGAGTGCTGCTAGGCCGCCGAGCAGCGCCTTCTTAGCGATGAGCACGCATTCGACGCGTGACGAATGCCGCCGTCAACAGACCGGCGACCAGAAGCACGCCGACTCCCAGGAAGTCAGAAGAGCCGTCGTTCCAGGCCGGGTGAGTGAAGCCGTCGGTCCTGGCATCATTCAGGACGTTTTTTGCGGGGGGTGGTGTCGGTGCCGTTGCAGCGAGCACGTTGTTCGTCAGTGAGGCGGTGCAGCGCATCGTTCCTCCACCTTCGTTAGTGGAGTCGTTGCACTGGTTGATGAGGACCGGGAGTTCCGCGCTCGCAAAAGACGGGGAAACAGAGCACTCGACCGTAGCCCCGCCACCGTTGGTGGAGTAGTTGCACTGCGTGATCGTGGCGTTCGTCGTATTGGCGGGGCGTGGGCTGCAGTTGAGGAACTCGCCGCCTCCGCCTGCGGTGTTGTTGCACTGGTTGACTGTTGCGGCGGTGACGCCCGTTGACGAACCGCCGGTGATGTTGTTGGTGACGAAAACATTGCAGGTCACGCTGGAGCCGGGGCCGTTTGCCGAGGCGTTGCACTGATTTACCGACGTGACAAGCGAATCGTACGATGTCGTCACGGGGTCGCAGCCTGGTATCACCGTGTTGGCCGGGCCGATGCACACTTTGGTGGTGACCGTGGAACTCGCCACCCCGGTGGTGATGTCCAGATTGTTGACTACAGTCACGTCACAGTTGACGCCTTGTCCTCCGCCCTCCGCGATGCCGTTGCACTGGCCGACTTCAGCGGCCGAAGCAGAGCTTGCCGGGGCGGCGAAAGTCAGTGCCAGTACCGCAAGCAGTAGTGCGGCAAGCAGGACAAAAAATTTTTTCAGCGAAGTGCCGAAATGGGTAGCGTTGGTACGCACGCCGTGAGTTATAGCGATGTCCATGTCACTCCTCTGTTAGCTCTTCATATAATCACAGTTCGAGGCCTGGTGGGGCCTCGGTGATCGGGGATCCAGCGTCGCCCCTGGGTTTTGCTGCACCCACCTGGCAAGCCCTCGGGCTCGGTGACGACTCGGTTGGGCTCGGTCAGCTTGCGTAAAAGCAGATTGTTGTGCACGAAAAGTTTGCTCCGCTTCGACGGGCGGGATGCGTCCGAGTTGGCGGTAAAGGCGTCGATGGTTGACCCGGTGGCGCTGCCGACACTTCGAAAAGCATCCGGCTGAATTCGGGTCGAGTTGCCGCCTCTGCAACTCGTCGCAGCCAGTGTCAGTCCAAGCTGTGGTTCACCGGTCGCAGTTGACCTATCGACCTCCCGTCGTTGGGCCAATCGGACGCGTCGAGTCAGCCGATCCTGCCGCAGGTGGGCAGTCTGATGTTGGGACCAAAGACTCTGGGGCTTCGCCTGACTGAATGGAAGCATGGGATTCAGGGCGCGCAGGGCGCGCTTCGAGAGCGAGGAGATGCGGTCATGTGGGGATACGGATACAACATGATGGGCTGGGGATGGCTCATCGGGGCGGCGATTGTGCTGCTGTTGATCGTCGCAGTGGTCGTGGCTCTTCTTCTGATCCCGGGACGGATGAGGCAGCCCGCGGCGGTTCCGTTGTCGGCGGCGGCTACCGGTCCGACTCCGCGCCAGATTCTGGATGAGCGCTACGCGAGGGGCGACCTCACCACCGAGGAGTACCTCGAGCGCGGCAAGCATCTGGGTTCGGCATGATCCACGTCGGGCGGGCTATCTCGATTGCTGATGCCCTCCCTGCTTCCCCCTGAGGGGTACAAAGTCAGCCAGTTGCAGCCTCGGATCCCACGTTGTCGTGAGTATTGTCGCGAGCAGCGATGCCTGCTGCGTGCCCGCTGTGTGCGCATCGCATGCGCGTGACCGCGGTCGGTGACGACGGTGGCAGGACTTAATTCAGCCAGCCGACGTTCTGCGCGTTCCCGTGCGCTCAAAAACGCCCGGGCTAATCGGAAAGTACGTATGTAACAATTACGTTTCACCTCGGCAATGATCGGCGTCCTCGCCACCACGATAGCCCTGTCTGCATGCTCGTCAACCACGACGATAGGCGGGATGAACCGCGGCATCTCACCGGCACCATCTTTCGCGGTCGAGAACACGGAAATGGCCGACGTGCCGGGCAACCAGCCGCAGAAGACGGGTAACTCTGCCGGGCTGCACGTCGTGATCATTGCGCGTGCGCCCCGACACCACAGCATCGCTTCGAACCCGCGCCCACCCAGAATTGAGGACACCACCTATGAGACCCTCCCATCGCCGACCTGGCCTACTCTCAGTCGGCACCCTGCTCGGCACGGCAGCGGTTCTGGTCGGATGCTCCGCCACCCCGCAAGTGAATCAGCCGGCCCAGCCAGCGGGTCCGACGCCGATCGAGCACATCCATGAGTTGACCGTCGATGCCAGCAGTGGCGTTCTTGTGGTGGCCACGCACGAGGGAATCTACGACGTCTCGATCGCATCTGACGCAGCCGCGACATTCACGGGTCCGCGTGCTGGACTCGACTTCGACCCCATGGGCTTCGTCATCGCTGGGGATACCACGTACGCATCGGGACATCCCGGTCCGACGACGCCGGGCTCTTTCGGAACGCCTAACCTCGGCTTGATTTCGAGTACCGACAATGGGATGACGTGGACCAATATCTCCCTCACCGGGCAGACGGACTTCCACGCGTTGGCTGTCGGTCCGCCATCCAGTGAGGGTGGTGCGGCGCTCGTATATGGCATCGATACGAGCAAGCCGGCGATCCAGCGCAGCTCCGACGGCGGAGTGACCTGGGCCGACGGTGCCGATCTCGTCGCGCGAGACATCCTTGCTGACCCCATCGTGCCGGGAAAGCTCTACGCGACCACCGAAGCCGGTGTTCTCGTAAGCGAAGATGATGCGGTCACCTTCCACCTCGACGCGGCAGCACCGAACCTGTACCTGATAGATATCGACACCGCACAACAGCAACTCGTCGGAGTTGATGCCAGCGGCAGCGTATGGCGTCGCGCAACCGATACGTGGATTCGCGGGGGAACCGTCACCGGCGTAGCGCAAGCGTTTACCAGTCACGATGGCCGCGTCTATGTCGCGGACGATCGAGGGATCGCGTTCACCGACGACGACGGCGCTACCTGGGATGTGTTGAAGACCCAGTAGGCCAGCCGGGCCGTGCTAGCAGCAGCCGCAGGCTACGGCCTCGCGTTCGCCCGTCAGTGCCGAGACGGGAACGGCGCAGGTGTCGCCCTTCCATGCTTCGAGCCCTTCTTTGATGGCGAATCCCGCGATAAAAAGGGCAGCGATCGAGTCGGCCCATGCCCAACCGAGGAGGCTGTTCAGCAGTAAACCGACGAGAAGGGCCGCGGAGAGGTAGCTGCAGAGCAGGGTCTGCCTGGAGTCGGCGACGGCCGATGCCGACCCGAGTTCGCGCCCGGTACGGCGCTCGAACCAACTCAGGAATGGCATGATCGCGAGGCTCACCGCCGCGAGGGCGATGCCAACCGGGCTGTGCTCGGCTGCGCGGAAACCCAGCAGCGAGACAGCCGCGTCGACGACCACGTAGGCGGCGAGTCCGAAGAATGAGAAAGCGATCACGCGCAGCGCTACCTTTTCGCGCCTCTGCGGGTCAGGTGCCGCGAACTGCCAGGCGATGGCCGCCGCGGAGAGCACCTCGACGATCGAATCGAGCCCAAACCCGATCAGGGCAGCCGAGGATGCGGCAGTGCCGGCAGCGAGAGCGATGATCGCCTCAATGACGTTATAGGTGATTGTGATCGCGACGATGATTCGAATGCGTCGCTGCAAAACGCGCGTGCGAATCGGTCCGAGGATGCGCGGGGGCCCGCTCGTGGTATCGGTCATGAGGAGCTCCCGCAGCACCATAGGTCGTTGCAGTTGTCGTCGATACACGTGGTTCCGTCATCGACGGCGAGCACCACATCCACCAGGGAGCTGAGGGCCCGGGTGAGGCGCGGATCCGCGATCTCGTATCGGGTTTGGCGACCTTCTGGCGCGGCGGCGATGATGCCACAGCCTCGGAGGCAGGTGAGGTGGTTGGAGACATTCGAGCGAGTGAGATCGAGGTCGCGGGCAAGCACGGCCGGGTATCCGGGCTTCTCGAGCAGACTCATCAGGATGCGCGCGCGGGTCGGGTCAGCCATCGCGCGGCCGAGGCGGTTCATCACGTCAAGACGGTTCGCAATAGTCAGCACAGGCTGACTATACAGTGATGGCTGTCTAGTGGCGATCGGCGACGAAAGCCCTCCGCTCCTGCCGACTAGTGATCGTGTGGGTGTGGATGTGGGTGTGAAATGGCATCAGTGTTCGCGGTCGTGGTTCGCAAAACCATGTCATCGAGGTTCGGGAGGGCGTGTCCCAGCTGGTGATCCGCTTCATGCAGGATCGTCTCGACTTCGGAGAGGGGGCGGTCGGCGACGACGAGAGTCGCGGTCCCCTGAAGCCTGTGTCCAACCCAGCGCAGCTGCAGTCGCGGCACGTCGATCACCCCGGAAGTGTTCTCGAGCGCGGCTCGGGCTTTGTCGACCAGTTCGGGCTCGATCCCGTCCATGAGTCGGCGGCCAATGCTTCGAACCGTGCCCCACAGCAGCACAATGATCGCGGCCGAGATGACGAGGCCGACGATGGGGTCGGCCAGTGGGAAGCCGAGCATGACGCCGATGGCACCCACGACGACGGCGAGGGATGTGAAGCCGTCGGTGCGCGCGTGCACCCCGTCGGCAACGAGAGCTGCCGAGCCGATCTTCCGTCCGACCCGGATTCGGTAAATCGCGACGATCTCATTGCCGAGGAAGCCGATCACGCCGGCGGCGAGAACCCACCACAGGTTGGACAGCGGCTGCGGATTGATGAGGCGGTCGACGGACTGCCAGGCCGCGACGATCGCGGATGCCGCGATGACGACAACAATGAACAGACCGGCCAGGTCCTCAGCGCGACCGAAACCATAGGTGTAGCGACGGGTTGCCGCCCGCCGGCCGAGGATGAATGCGATCCACAGCGGCACAGCGGTCAGCGCATCCGAGAAATTGTGGATCGTGTCCGCCAATAACGCGACCGATCCACTGATCACCACGACGACAAACTGAAGAACGGTGGTCACCAGTAGGATCACGAGACTGATCTTCAGCGCCCTGACCCCTTCTTTGCTTGCCTCCATAGCGTCGTCGATCGAGTCGGCCGCGTCGTGCGAGTGCGGCACGAACAAGCCGTAGAAGAAGCCCCTTATTCCGGTCGGGTGCGAGTGCCCTTCGTGACCGTGATCCTCATGGTCATGGTCATGGTCATGGTCATGACCCTGGTGATGCTGCTGCTCGTGCTCGTGCTCGTGCTCGTGCTGCTCGAGCGTGTGGTCGTGTGGCGTGCTCACTGCTTGTCCTGTTCGTCCTGGTGGTGGTGGCGCGGGTTTCCGTCTACGGAGTGTTCGGCCTGGAAGATCGCGTCTGTGACCAGTCGGCCAGCGTGCTCGTTTTGCAGTCGGTAGAAGACCCGTGTGCCCTCTTGCCTGCTTGAGACGAGGCGTGCGAGTCGCAACTTGGCGAGATGTTGAGAAACGGATGCAGGTGATTTGTCCACGATGCCGGCCAGGTGGTTTACAGACATCTCACCATCCCTGAGCGCGAGGATCAGGCGCACTCTCGTCGCGTCGGCGAGCATCGCGAAGACTTCGACGGCGAGTTCGACGAACTGGCTGTCGGGGTCTAATCCGCAAATCTTCTCATCTGCATTCATACGCAGATTATTGCATAGGGCATCAGGGGTAGCTGGGTATGAACTGAGCAGTCAGGATATTCGCTCCAGGCACGACCTCCCGCGAGGCGCTAAATCCCTTCGGATGGTTGATTGGTTACATTCCTGAATGTGGGGGCAGTCCAGCAAGACGGAGCACGGCGGCGAGTCCTTCGGGTGTACCCGGCCAATGGCGTTCGATTGCTTCACCCCCGGCATGTCGGGTCACGATACGCAACGCGAGCGCGACGATAAGCGCATCGTCAATGAACCCGATCACGGGGATGAAATCAGGAATCAGGTCGATTGGCGACAGCAGGTACACGAGGAGCGCAAAAAGGGCTATCCGGACTGAGATCGGGACGGAACGATCACTAGCGAGGCGCTTGAGCAGGCGGGCGACGTCCGGTGCGAGTCGCAGTATTGCCCGAATCGTGGTGGCACCGGGATGCTTGCGCTGCTCCACCAGTAATGCGATCACCAGCGCCACCCAGAGAATCGCGAGCCCACCAGCAATACTCAGGGCGAGCTGCCACCACTCAACCATCGACGCAAAGCTCGATCATGGTCGCGGGCATCGAACATCCAAGGACTGCGGCCTCCGCGATGACGGCGATGATAGCGAGGCACTCCGGCCGCGCCGCTTGCGGAGTGCTGGTCTTGCTCACAGCCAAGTCTCCCAGATGTTGGCGCCGCACGGAGAACGGGTCGCATCACATGGCGTCGTCATCATCGCACCGCCGTGCCCACCTTTCATCCATACCCGGGAAGCATCGTGACCAGTTCATGTCAAGAGAATCGCGCCCGGTCATCAGTGTCTTGGCAATGTTTGGCGATATTTGGCATTGTCGGGTTGAGTTCATGACTGCGCCCCTTCGGGCTGCGGCTCGTGGTGGCGCTCGCGCTCGCGATTCCTGTGTTCGTGTTCGTGTTCGTGTTCTCGGTCTGGGTCTGGGTCTGGCGCATCCTGTTCCGGCGACCTTGGCGCGCTCCAGATGAACCAGCAGGATGGAGCTCGAAATGCATCGTCGTCGATACCTGCGAGTCGCGGTGAAATGCTGTGGGGCAAGGAGGGAGGGGAAGTGGTGGCCCCGCGGTGGCAGACCGGACAGGCGATGCCCCACGGCCCGGAGCCCGAGTAATAGTGGTTCGTAAATGGACAAGTTCCGGAACACGGTGGCACTCTTGGGCAATGACTGGCTTCGCAACACAACAGCTTCATGCAGGAAGCCCGACCGCTCACGTTACTCCGCGTGCACTTCCCATCTACCTGACGGCCGGCTTCGTGCTCGACGACTTCGACAGCGCCGTCAACCACTTCTCTACGGGCGACGGCTACTCGTACACGCGCGTCGCGAATCCCACGGCCGAAGCGGTCGAGCAGCGAGTCGCTGTGCTCGAGGGGGGTGCCGAGGCGCTGCTCGTCGGCAGCGGGCAAGCGGCGCTCGCTGTCACGATGCTCGGGCTGTTGCGTTCGGGTGAGCACCTGATCTCGGCGTCGAGTATCTACGAGGGCAGCCGCGGCTTCTTTGTCGAGAATCTGACGAGGCTCGGTGTCGAGACAGACTTCGTCGACGAGGCGAACGAGCCAGCGGCGTGGGAACGGCTCATCCGGCCCACCACTCGCGCGCTGTTCGCCGAGTCGATCACGAACCCGAAAAACGAGGTTCTGGATATCTCGGCGATCGCCGCGGTCGCGCACAAACACGGCATTCCGCTCATCGTCGACAGCACCCTCGCGACGCCCTTCCTTGTGCGCCCGCTCGAGCACGGCGCTGATATCGTCATCCACTCCGCCAGCAAGTTCTTCGCGGGCCACGGTGCCGTCCTCGGCGGCGTGATCGTCGACAACGACACGGAGCGCATCGCATATTTTCGTGACAGTGTTGCGCTGCGTTTTGGACCGACGCCATCGCCGCTCAACGCGTTTCTCATCAATCAGGGGCTGGAAACCCTGTCGCTGCGGGTCGAGCGACAGTCAGAGAATGCCCTCGGCATCGCACGCTGGCTCGAGCAGCAACCCGAGGTCCAGTCTGTTGACTATCCAGGGCTCGAGTCGAACCCTTTTTATGCGCTCGCGCAGCACTACATGCCGAATGGGCAGGGCTCGGTCTTCTCGTTCACGCTGGGCGGCGGGGTGGATGCCGCTCGCAGTTTCATCAATGCTCTCGACGTCTTCACCCACATGACGCACCTCGGCGACGTGCGTTCTCTTGTGCTTCACCTGGCGACTACCAGCCACAACCTGCGCACCGACGAGCAGCTTGAGAAAGCGGGCATCTGGCCGGGCACGCTGCGACTGTCGATCGGTATCGAGTACCTGCCCGATTTGATCGATGACCTCGATCGTGGCCTTTCGGCGATACGGCGTGGGTCGGCGGCCGCAGGATGACCCACCAACAGCACTTCGGATGGTTCCTGGCCCGCGGCTTCGGGCCGCAGGGGTGGGGGCATCCATACCTCGACTGGAACTGGCGCTGGACCGAACCCGCGCTCTATCAGCAGTCGGTGCGCGAGCTCGAGCAAGCCGGTTTCGACATGCTGATCATTGAGGATGCCCCGTCGCTTGGCAACGCATCGACCATCGATCTGCGCATTCGTCAGGCCTTCGGTGGCCCCAAACACGATCCGCTGCTGCTGGCGCCGTACCTGTTCGCGGTGACCGAGCACATCGGAATCGCGCCCACGGTGAACCCCGCCGCCTACATCCCGTATACGGCTGCGCGGCAGTTCGCGTCGCTGCAGCACCTCAGCGGGCATCGTCTCGGACTGAACGTCGTGACCGACACCGGCAGCGCACGACATTTCGGGTCGTCGCCGCCGCTTGGGCACGATGCCGCCTACGACCGTGCCGAGGAGTGGCTCGGCGGCATCAGGCAGTTGTGGCGCTCGTGGGCCCCCGGAGCCCTGCCTGGCTCGGAGGATCGCTACGCCGATGGCTCCAGGCTCACCACCGTGCAGCACCGCGGCGAGTACTTCTCGTTCGATGGTCCGCTCAATGCGATCCCGTTTCTCGAGGGGGAGCCGGCCATCGTTTCACCAGGGGGGTCGGGGCGTGGGCTGGGTTTTGCCGGGGCCAACTCCGACGTGCAGCTCGCGCTCGCCCCTCTCGATACCGAGAGCGTGCGGGCCTATCGGGCTCGCATCCACGCTGCGGCGGTTGAGGCTGGTCGCAACCCCGAAGACATCACCATCCTGTTCGCGATCCAGCCCGTGCTCGTGGGTAGCGCGGACGAGGCCGACCGTCTCGTGGCCGAGTCTGCGAATCCGGATGACGCAGCGGTGCTCCACATCGCCGACAGGCAGTCGAGCGACCTCGAGACCGACCTCACCGCTCTCGACTTCGACAGGCCGCTCGATCGCACGGTCTTCGGTGATCATGTTTCGGAGGGCTCGATCAATCGCCTGCTGGGCGGATATGACCCGGAAACCACTCCGCTGCGGCAGCTGCTGGCTAAGCAAGCGCGCCTCGGCCGCCTGACTGACGGCAGTGGCTTCGTCGGAACGGCCGACGAGTTCGCTGACCTCATCGAACGCCTCGGCGACGACGCCGAAAACGACGGGGTGCTGCTGTGGGGAGACCTGCACCCGGTCACGGTTCACCGCCTGCTCGACGACCTCGTTCCGATCCTGCGGCGTCGCGGCATTCTGCGCACATCGTTCGGCGGTGGCGGCATCCACGGCAACCTGGGCGACTTCTAACGCTGACTGCTGTGCTGGGCGTCGGTCGCGGGGCTATGACTGTGTGCGGCCTGGCAGGCCGATGGCTTCTAGGTCACGAGCTATGAGGTCACGGGCGGTGATGAGGGCGAGCATGCGCCAGATTCCGCCGGCGTTCCGATAACCGTCATTACTCGGGTAACCGCCAACGTTCTGGTAACCGTCTTACCCGGTAGCGCCGAAATTGCGGGGATCGAGCTGCTCATCGCCTCGCGCAAATCTGGCGCACTCTGGCACGATGTGGCGGGACGTGGCTTGATGCATCCCGACGTGGCTCGACCTCACGTCGACTGTCCCGACGTGCTGCTGGAGCAGTGCGCGGGCCGGGGTATCCGTCAGCTATCGCTCGACTTCGCGACCCATAGACTTCGATCTATGGATGTGTATGCGGCCACGTCAATCGAGTTGAAGCTCCTCACTGATCCGACACGAGCACGCATCCTGCACCTGATCATGGAGAGCCTCGAGGGCAGGCGTTCCGTGTCAGATCTCGCTGGCGAGCTGCAGTTGCGCCAGCCAACGGTGAGCCATCACCTCAAGGCGCTGGTGGAGGTCGGTCTGCTTGAGCGCAATCCTGACGGACGGCTGGTCTGGTACTCGATCCAGCCGGAGCACGCTGATCGCGTAGCCGAAGTTCTCCAGCGTTCCCCCGCGACGGGATCGGCGGAGGGTGTTCTCGAGCGCGTTACAGCAGATCTTTCGGGCCGGTTCGCTGGCGTCTTTTCGCCAGAGACCGTCGCGAGATATGTGCAGGAAAGTTACACACTCCTGGCGGAGAACGGGAAAGCAATCCGCTATTTGCCCTCGCTTGCGTCCCGGTTCGCCGCGGACCGGCTATCTGCTCTCGCCAAAGTCGAGTCGAACGACCTCGATCGCACCCCCGAGGTGCTGTTCGTGTGCGTGCAGAACGCGGGGCGTTCCCAGATGGCAGCGGGCATCCTTCGCCATCTCGCTGGCGACACCGTGCGAGTGCGCACGGCAGGTTCCGACCCGGCAAGCACGGTGCGGTCTGTGATCGTGGCGGCTCTCGATGAAATCGGCGTGTCGATCGGTGGTGAATTCCCGAAGCCGCTCACCGATGAGGTGGTCCGTGCCGCGGATGTCGTCATCACGATGGGGTGCGGCGATGCGTGTCCGATATACCCCGGCAGGCGATATCTCGACTGGGATGTTGGCGACCCGGTGGGATTGCCGATCGGCCGGGTCCGCGACATCCGGGACGACATCGAGGCGCGCGTCCGGTCGCTGCTCGCGACCCTGCAGGTGAACGCGGTCTGAACTCTCGCCGCAAAGCTACTCAAACCCATAGATGACCGTCTATGCTTTGAGAACTGTCGAGATGAGGGAAAACCAGTGTCAGAGAAGCCTGTAGTCCTGTTCGTGTGCATCCACAATGCCGGCCGTTCGCAAATGGCCGCAGGCTACATGCGCAAGCTTTCCGAAGGTGCCGTCGAGGTTCGCTCGGGAGGTTCGGAGCCCGGCGACCAGATCAACCCCATGGCTATTCAGGCCATGGCTGAGGAGGGTATCGACATCTCACAGGCCGTGCCCCAGCTCATGACGACCGAGCAGGTCAAAGACTCCGATGTCGTCATCACCATGGGCTGCGGCGATGTCTGCCCGATCTTCCCCGGTAAGCGTTACGAAGACTGGGAGTTGACCGACCCGAAAGGCAAGTCGATCGATCAGGTTCGCCCCATTCGTGACGACATCAAGGCCCGCGTTCAAGCCCTGTTGGCTGAATTGCTTCCTGCAACGGTCTGAACCGCCGCCACCGAGAATGGCATCAGCGCCGACGAGGGCGGCCGGGACTGAGCCAGCCGGACGCGCTACCCGGGCTTGAGCTGCCCGGACTGGGCGACCGGGAGGAATATCTGCGGCGCCCGGTGGGGGAGTAGCGAACGGTACGTGCTCGAGTTCCACACTGGCCTGTCGCGGACCTCCGCAGTGCTGGCCGGCTACGGACCTCCGCAACGAAGGCGCACCTGGCCGGCAACTCGACGCGATTCGCGTCCGACCGGCTTACAGCGCTCGCATAGGCGAAGGCCCCACGGCGCTCGCGCAGGCCAAAGGCGCGATCGAGCGCGCCGTGCCCGAGGTGCTGTTCGCCTGCGAGCAGAACGCGGGCCGCTTCACGATGGCGGCACTGGCGGCAATGGTGATAACCATGCCGCCGGACGGTTCCGTGCATGTGCGTTCCGCCCGTTGGACGCCGGCCCAGGACCGAATCGTTTGGTCGTCGCGGCGATGGGAGAGCTTGGGTTGGATCTCAGGAAGGCGTTCCCGACACCACTGGCGGATGATGTTGTCCTGGCCGCCGATGCTGTCATCACGACGGGTTGCGGGGATGCATGAGCCGTTCATCCGGCTGGTGCTTATCCGGATCAGCGAAATCAGGATCGAGCGCTCGATGCCCCGAGAGAACTCACCCGGTAACCACAACGTTGACGCGGCTCAGCGAGGTTATTACTGTCGAAGTGAAGCCAATCGGTAGCTTTTGCCTACGGTGCCCATCTGCAGAAAGCAGGCCAGCAATGTTGCTGCCACACGTCACTCCTGCCCCCCGTCGCCGTCGGTTGCGCTCCCTGGTCGCTGCGGTCACCGCGACCGGACTTGTCGTCGGCCTCTCGCTCACCGGAACGTCGGCGGCCTTCGCCTCGCCGCAAGCGCGGCCAGCTCCGCCGAGCTCCGCCGAGCCTGACTTCGGTCCCAACGTGCGGATCTTCGATCCGAGCATGCCCACCAGCCAGATCCAGGCTGAGGTCGACGCGATCAGGGACCGGCAGATCAACGACGAAATGGGTACTAACAGGTACGCGCTGCTGTTCAAGCCGGGCAGCTACGGCACTGTCGAGAACCCGCTGATGATCCAGGTGGGTTACTACACCGAGGTGGCTGGCCTGGGGTTGAATCCCACCGACGTCACCATCAACGGTCACGTCGACGTCTACAACCGGTGCAGGCCCGCGACGGGATGCTTCGCACTGGACAACTTCTGGCGTTCGATGTCGAACCTCACGATCAACGTCACGGGAGGCGAGGGGTGCCGGGCTTCCGCGAACTTCTGGGCAGCATCACAGGCCTCCCCGGTGCGCCGGGTCAACATCATCGGCGGCAACCTGTCGTTGATGGATTACTGCACAGACGGCCCACAGTTCGCCAGCGGTGGCTTCATCGCCGACTCGACGATGGGCCCGGTAATCAACGGTTCCCAACAGCAGTACTTCACACGCAACAGCAGCGTCGGCAGCTGGTCTAACGGTGTCTGGAACCAGGTGTTCTCCGGTGTGGGCGGGGCCCCGGCTGAGTGCTTCCCCGCCGTCACGGACGTGTGCGGGCCGTACACGACGGTCGACAAGACGCCGGTCAGCAAAGAGAAGCCCTATCTCTACCTCGACTCCGCTGGCCGGTACAACGTGTTCGTGCCGTCGCTGCGCACCAACTCGACGGGAGCGTCGTGGGTAAACGGTCCGACACCGGGTCGTAGCATCCTGCTGTCGAGATTCTTCGTGGCCAAGCCGGGCGATTCGGTGCAGACCATCAATAAGCAACTGAAGAGCGGCAAGAATCTGTTGTTCACACCGGGTGTATACGCGATCGATAAGACGATCAAGGTGCAGAACGCGAACACCGTCGTGCTGGGCATTGGCATTGCCACCCTGACCGCGGTCAAGGGTGCGGTCGTGATGGCGGTCGAGGATGTCGCGGGCGTCGGTATCGCTGGCATCACGATCGACGCCGGCACGAAGAACTCGCCGGTGCTGCTGCAGATCGGCAGCGTCAAGAAGGAGAAGGCCGACATCGGGGACAGGCATGAGTCGAGCAGCCGATCCAACCCCACCACTCTGCAGGACGTGTTCTTCAGGATCGGCGGTCCGAACGTCGGCAAGGCTGACGTCAGTCTCGAGGTCAACAGTGACAACGTCATCCTCGATGACATCTGGGCCTGGAGAGCAGACCACGGGATCGCGGGAACCGTGGGGTGGGATATCAACACCGCAAAGAACGGCGTCATCGTCAACGGCGACAATGTCACAGCCACCGGGCTGTTTGTCGAGCACTACCAGCAGCACAACGTGATCTGGAACGGAAACGGTGGCGAGATCGTCTTTTTCCAGAACGAGCTTGCGTACGACCCGCCGAGCCAGGCGGCCTGGATGCAGGCCCCAGGCGTCAACGGCTGGTCTGCATTAAAAGTCGCCGACTCGGTCACGACGTTCACAGCTTCCGCGCTGGGCAGCTACAGCTTCTTTAACCAGGGCGTGGACATCTTCGCCGCGAACGCGTTCGAGGTGCCCGGGACGCTGGCCCCCGGCAGCCTGCACAACATGTTGACGATCTTCCTCGATCCATCGAAGGCAAAGGGTGGGATCACGAACGTGATCAACGGGATCGGCGGGTCGTCGACCATCGACAATGCCAGCACCCCTGTCACGGTGGGGGACTACCCGGCGGTGCCTGACACGACGGCTCCGACGGTTGCCATCACGGACGACATCGCGGCATCCGCGCCGGGTGACGTCACCTTCAGTTTCGCCTTCAGCGAGAGCGTCGGCGCCAGCTTCACCGCAGACGATGTCGCCGTCGTGGGCGGCGCGAAGGGTGCGTTCGCTCGACAGGACTCGACCCACGCCACGCTGGTCGTGAGGCCCCCGGGCAACTCGACCGGGGTCATCGATGTCAGTGTCGCCGCGGGCTCATTCAGTGATGCGGCAGGCAATGCCAACACTGCATCCGTTGTCGCCCGGCAGGAGTTCGACACCGTGCTGCCTCCGTCAACCCGACGCCTGCTCACCTTCGATGAAGGGACGCCACCGACCCTGATCGGCTTCGGAGGTGTCGACCCGACCATCGTCGTCGACCCGACCAACGCCGCCAACAGGGTCGCGCAGGTCGTCAAGGGTGCCGGTGCGGCGGTGTGGTCGGGCACCACGATCGCCACCATGCCCAACGCAGCGATCGAGCGGATCGCGTTCACGTCTACCCTGACGTCGTTGACGGCGAGGGTATGGTCTCCGGATGCGGGGATCAGGGTGCGCCTCAAGGTCGAGAACGCCGCCGACGGCGCTCAATCGGTCGAGACTGACGCCACCACCACGCTGGCTGGTGGTTGGGAGACGCTGACCTTCAACCTGGCGAACCAGGTGGCGACAACGGCGGCCCTCAACCCCGCGCTGGTCTATAACAAGGTTTCTGTCTTCTTCGACTTCGGTACGGTAGGAAGTGGAAAGATCTACTACCTGGACGATTTGGACCTCGCGCCGAAGGGGAGCTGACGCACTCCGCAGCGGTTACGGGTCTGGGGCAGGACCACTGGACAAGGACACATCACCCCATGAAATACCGCACCCTCGGGCGCTCAGGCGCCGTCGTCTCGACCTATGCACTCGGAACCATGACCTTCGGATCCGAGACGGCAGAAACGGAGGCCGCGCGGCAGCTCGACGAGTACACCGCCCGCGGCGGAAATCTCGTCGAGACGGCGGATGTCTACAGCGGTGGCGAGTCTGAACGGATCGTCGGCAGGTGGCTGGGCACACTCGATGAGCAGGCTCGAGCGAACATCTTCCTCGCGACGAAGGGGCGGTTCCCGGTGGGCGTGGAACCTCGGGATGCGGGCAACTCACGCCGGCACCTCCGCAGGGCACTCGATGCGTCGCTGGTGAGGCTCGGCGTCGAGCACGTCGACCTCTACCAGCTTCATTCCTGGGATCCACTCACTCCGCTGGACGAGAGCCTGGGATTCCTCGAGGATGCGGTGCGCTCGGGGAAGATCTCCTACGCTGGCCTCTCGAACTTCACCGGCTGGCAGGTCGCGAAGGCCACGACGCTTGCGGCCGATCGAGTGCCGCTGATCTCGATGCAGCCGCAGTACAACCTGCTCGTGCGTGAGGTGGAATGGGAGGTCGTTCCCGCATGCATCGACGGTGGGCTGGGAATCCTGCCGTGGTCGCCCCTCGGCGGCGGCTGGCTGACGGGCAAGTATTCGGCGACCGAGGCACCGACGGGAGCTACCCGCCTCGGTGAGGACCCGGAGCGAGGTGTCGAAGCGTACGCTGGACGCAGTGCCAGGGATCGGACCTGGACGACGATCTCGGCTCTGACGGAGATCGCAACCGAGCGTGGGGTCACGCTCTCGCAGATTGCGCTGGCGTGGCTGCACGATCGACCAGGTGTCACCTCGATCATCCTCGGCGCCCGAACTGTCGACCAGCTCACCGAGAATCTGGGTGCGTCTCACCTCGTGTTGACTGCGGAGGAGGTTGCCCGTCTCGACCACGCCAGCGATCCCGCAGCGGCTGATTATCCGTACGGAGCGCCCGGAATCGAACAGCGCGCGCGCACTGTTGACTGATCGGCGAGCCCAACTGTTTGCCAGCAGGTTCACGCCTGCAGCACAGGTTGCCCCGATTCAGACTCGAGTTCTCACATGAAGCCCTGATTGCCCATCGTGCACCTGACGCTCGGCCCTAGCCTCGAAACGTGAGCGCAACGGCGCTCCGGAACGGAGCCCCACATGTCTGCCACGCTCACCCCTACGCGCGCGGTCTCAGCTCGGGATGCCGCCCCCACCGAGCTCCATGCCCGGCAGATCGCGGTGGGCCTTGCCCTGGCTGTGACGGCTGCGATCCACGTGCTCGACCTGCCGGGCAAGATCGAGGAGGTGCCGTACCTCGCTGTCGCGTACATTTTCCTCATCGTGGCATCGTTCGTCATCATGGAGCGGATCTTCCGCGTCGGAAAGCCCCTCGACTACGTCGCCGCGATCGGTCTCGGCCTCGCCATTCTGCTCGCCTTCGTCGTGAATCGCACCGTCGGGATGCCCGGTGCAACCGATGACATCGGTAACTGGCTCGAGCCACTCGGCCTGCTGTCGCTCGTCGTCGAGAGTTTCGTCGTGTGGCAGGCCACGGCGGCCGTGCTGCTGCTGCGCCGCGGCGCCACGGCCTGACCGACGGCCGGCACTCGGCGTTGGCGGCAGCGCGCCTGTCCAAGACAACTCGGCCACGTTTATCGCGGTAGCGGATCTCTCCTCACGCGGTAGAGGATCTCTAACGCGATCGTGGCACCCAGCACGCACCCCGCGGTCGCTGCCAGTAGCGGCGTCGGCGGCATATCCAGGCTCAGGAATTCCGTCGAGATCGGGACGGTGAAGACGAGGGCAACTCCGACGTACATCACCCCGATGATAAGCAGCC
Source organism: Salinibacterium xinjiangense (assembly GCF_014645015.1). Taxonomy (GTDB): domain Bacteria; phylum Actinomycetota; class Actinomycetes; order Actinomycetales; family Microbacteriaceae; genus Rhodoglobus; species Rhodoglobus xinjiangensis. The sequence continues at coordinate 1,151,906 of NZ_BMLC01000001.1, read as the reverse complement.
GCCGGGGGCTGAGAGGCCGGGAGATGATGACGAGTATCCACAGTGCAGCCAGGGCGAGGGTGATCAGGGATGCGGTTCTCAGGCCGCCGACGGTAAGGCCCCTTGTGGTATCGCCGTAGACATGGACCGCCGCGATTGCGGTCGCGACGATGATCCCGGCCGGAATGGCGAACGAGAGGGATCGCCTGAGGAAGCCCGAACGATAGCGACGGTTGTTCGCCATGAGGGCGAGGAAGAAGGCCGGGATCCCGATCGTCACCCCGTCGATCACCGAGAGCTGGCGGGGCAGGAACGGGAAACCCCACAGCAGTGCACCGAAGATGACGGAGATCACCACCGCGTATACCGTCTTCGCGAGGAAGAGCATGGACACGCGCTCGATATTGGCGATAGCCCGCCGCCCTTCGGCAACCACACTCGGAAGCCGGTCGAAGCGGTCGTCGAGAAGCACGAGCCGCGACACGGCCCTGGTCGCCTGCGTTGCGTTGTTCATTGCAATCCCGATGTCGGCGACCTTGAGCGCCAGCACATCATTGACCCCGTCGCCGGTCATCGCCACGACGTGGCCGCGGGATTGCATGGCCAGGATCATCTGGCGTTTCTGCGCGGGGGTGACCCGTCCGAAGACCGTGTGAGTCTCGAGCGCGTCGCCGAGTTCCTGGAGGTTCTCGGGCAAGTCCCTCGCGTCGAAGCCTTCCACCGGGCCCAGGCCGACCTGGGTCGCGACGGCGGCGACAGTTCGTGGGTCGTCACCCGAGATGATACGGACCTGGACGCCCTGCTCGTGGAAGTACCGCATGGTCTGCCGGGCATCCGGGCGCACCTGCTCCCGAAATGTCAGAAGTACCACTGGGCGAATCCCCGGCGGAAGCTGCGCCTTCCCAGGCTGTTCTTCGACGAGACGGGTTGGCGCGCAGGCGAGCACGAGCGTGCGCTTGCCCTCGGCGGCGAGAGCGGCGGCACGGCTCAGCGTCTCGGTCTCGTCCACGGCGAGCACGAATTCCGGGGCGCCGAGAATCCAGGTGCCCGCGGCATCGCCCGCCGAACCGAAGTCGACGGCGCTCCACTTTCGGGTCGACGAGAACGGCACGGTCGATACCGGAGCCAGTTCTGCCCGATCAGGGAAGGCCACGGTGAGGCAGCGCGCGGTCGCGTTGGCGTTGGGCTCGGAACCGAACCAGCCGAGCGCATTCCTCCATCCGGCGGGTTGGCGCTCGCTGACCACGTGCACATCGTCGAACGAGATAGTGCCCTCGGTGAGGGTTCCTGTCTTGTCCAGGCACAACATGTCGACCCGGGCCAGCCCTTCCACGGCTGCCAGTTCTCGAACGAGCACCTTCTGCCGCGCGAGTCGCACGCCAGCGACCGCGAACGCGACGCTGGTCAGCAGCACCAGTCCGAGCGGGATCATGGCGATCACCGCGGCGACAGCGCCTACGGCCCCCATGCGCCAGCTGCCCGTGCGGATCGCCGTCTCCCAGCCGCCCAGCACCTGCATCTGGCCGTTGACGACGATGAGCATGACGGGCAGCAGCGCCCAGGAGATCCAACGCAGGATGCGGTTCAACCCGCCGCGGATCTCGGATCGAACCAGTGAGAACCGCTTCGCCTCGACGGTCAGCCTGCTCACGAAGGTGTCTGCGCCGACGTGAGTGACCCTGGCCCGCCCATGACCCGACACCACGCTGGAGCCAGCGAGGATCTCGGAGCCTGCAGCTCTGTCGACCGGATCAGACTCCCCGGTGAGCAGGGATTCGTCGAGCTGAAGGCCGTCAGAACTGAGCACGTGGGCATCTGCGCCCACCTGGTCGCCCGCCCGCAGCACGAGGATGTCATCCATGACGATGTCGGCGACCTGGATGTCTGTCACGCCGTCCTCGCGTAGCACTCGGGCCAGCGGTGAGTTCAGCACGGCAAATTTGTCGAGCGACCTCTTTGCCCGATACTCCTGTACGACCCCGATCACCGAGTTACCCACAGCGGCAAAACCGAACAGCGCATCCTGCCACTGACCGAGGGTGAGGAGAAGGATGAAGCACCCGGCGACGATGCCGTTGAACAGGGTGAAGACGTTGTCGCGAAGGATTCCCCATCCCGATCGGCTCGACAGGGTCGATGGGGTGTTCGTCAGGCCACGGGCCACGCGCTCGGCGACCGCGTCACGGGGAAGCCCCGTCACCTCGGCTTGGCGCGGGATCACCGGGTAGCGATCCGGGCATCCGAATCGATCTCGTCCGAGGTGGACGGTGCCGTCGCGACGACGGCGCGGTCGAGATCCCACGCCTTCAGCCGCCGCAACAGGCTGCGCTTCTTGGCCATGTGATCCTGCATGCGATGGAGGATGTCGGCGAGCATCGTGATGGCCTCGCCGATGTAAGGCCCCTTGTTGAGCATGACGCATTCGGCGCGTTGAGCCATAGCCGCATCCGTCACCTCAGCCCGCGACGGCACACCCGTGCGCGCCATATCGTCGAGCACTTCGGTGGCCCAGATCACGGGCACGTGGGCGGCTTCGGACAACCAGAGAATCTCTTCCTGGAGTTCGGCCAGGCGTTCGAATCCGGCCTCGACCGCAAGGTCACCGCGCGCGATCATGACTCCGATGTCTCCCCAGCGCATGGCTTCGAGCAGGATCTGCGGAAGCGATTCGAATGCCGCCACGGTCTCGATCTTGAGGACAATGCCCAGTGGATGCTCGTCAGCGGGGCCGAGGCGCTGAAGCAGGTCATCGACGTCGGCCGCGCTTCGCACGAACGACAACTCCACGATGTCGGCGTGCTGCCTGACGAACGCGAGGTCTTCCGCGTCCTTCTCGGTAAGCGCGGAAAGGGTGAGGGTCGAATCGGGGAGGTTGATCCCCTTCTCGGCACGGAGCTTCGTGCCAGCCACCCCGGCACTTTGCACTTCGACCAATACGGCATGGGCGGCGACATCGGTGATCACCGTGGCGATCTTCCCGTCGTCGATGAGCAGTCGCTCGCCCGGCCTGGTGTCGGCAAAAACCTCGAAGAGCGTCGCGCCGATGCGATGGACGGATCCGCCAGACACGTCTGCAGGAGTCAGGTCCGCTGTCAACTGGATGCGATCACCGCGGCGAACCATCATCGACGTCGCTCGCGACGGTAGGGCCCCGACTCGAGTTCCCAGCTCCAGTTCGGCCTGACGGCCGCCCGACACGCGGGCGACGAGTTGTGTTCCAGATGCGAAGTAGACAGTCTTGCGGAACGACACCAGGCATCCGGTACCGTGCACCCGCTCGACCGTGAGCACGCGACCGGAACCGCGCGCATCCACGAGGTGGATTCGCTGCCCGACAGTTCGGCGGGTGGCCCAGCCCGGGTCGGTCACGGGGATCGACTGAATCTGGATGCCGCTGCCTGCCGCAGGGGCTTCGCCGAGCCACACCGTCGCCGGTGTCAGGACTATTCCACGCTCGTTGCGTTCCGGCTTTACTTTGACCACGTCAGCACCGGGCACCAGCGGCCCTGTCCGAAGTTTTGGACCCGCGAGATCCATCGAGACCAGACACGACTTTCCAAGCTCTGCTTCCGCTGTACGCACGTTGTGGATCATGGCGCTCCACGCCCCGGCATCGTCGTGGGCGCAGTTGATGCGAGCGATATCCATGCCGCTGGCGAGCATCGTCCTCACTGTTGCGTAGTCCGTTGCCGCCTCTGAGGGAAAGGTCACCATGATGCGGGTGGGTCGGTCTTTCGGCCGGGGGCCCAGCAGGCTGATCGCATTGCGGGAGAGCAACCCCCGGTGGGGAACGCGCGCTGGCCCGGAAGACCGTTCGACTTCGTGACCGGTGAGCTGCGACAGCGTGTGGATCACCATATCGATGCCGGGCATCACGTGCGACTCGGTTCTGCCCAGCGACGAAAGCCCATGCTGCGTCAGGCGCTCCTGGAGCGCCCTGATGTCGTGCGACCTCAACTCGACGTAGTGCACGAGGTTGATTGCGCTGGGTCGATGCCGTGCCATCACGGCCTTTATAGACCCGGACTCCCGCACTTCGGCGTCCAGAAGACTGTGCCGCAACTGTTGGAGTTCCCCCAGGAGAGCGAGGAGATCGTCCGGGCCGCCTCTCGGCGGCGCGGGGCTCGTGCTCGGGGCATCCATACCGCAATGATGCACCGCGGGCGCGAACCCGAACAGAGCCGAAAGTCCCGAGTGGGACGCTGGGGAAGATTGTCACGGCTTTTGAGTGCCCTGGTTTTGCAGGGAGGTGCCTTCGGTGACAAGACAGCGGATCAGGTGAATTCGGAGAGCGTCGTGTCTGCGATCGCGGTCGCCAGCCGTTCGGCGAGTTCGACGTTGTGCGACGCGATCGCGTCGGCAAGCTGCGCGTGGAGTGCGAGCCCGAGCGGAGTGGTGTCGATGATGAGGGGCTGGTGCGCGTCGTCACGTGTTCTCAACGCCGCGGTGACCACCTCCGCGAACTGCGCGATCACCGGATTCCCGCTGCCCTCCAGCAGCAGGCGATGGAACGCGGTGTCCGCGTTGAGGAACGTCTCGCCGTCGTCCGACTCGGCGGCCGAGGCCAGCCGGTCACCCAGCTCGACGAGCCGGGCGATGTCGCTGTCCGTCATCGTGGCGGCGGCGAGGCCCGCGGCGGTGGCCTCGATGCCCCTCCGTACCTGCAGCAGTTCGATCATCTGCTCGCGATAGTGCGCTGCTGCCCGCCACCGGATGATCGTGGGGTTGAGCAGTGTCCAGGAGCTCAGGTGGTTGACCTGCGTGCCCACCTTCGATCGCGCGCGCACCAGGCCCAGGGCTGCAAGTGAGCGCAGGGTCTCCCTGATGACGGTTCGCGAGACGCCGAATCGCTCGCGCAACACCTCCACGTTCAGGGTGTCGTTCTCGCGCAGTCTCCCCGCGACGATCTCAGAGCCGACCACGTCGAGAACCGTTGCGTGCAGGGACGACCGCGGGGCGACATCCTGGGATACAGGGTCGTCTTCGGGGGACGGATCCGGTGAGTCTGTCACGGGGCGTCCGGATCGACTCCGAGGAAGAGGGTCAGGGCGTCGACGATGAAGGCGTGGTCGAGGTCGTGGCGCAGGCCGGAAATGGCGATCGTGCCCACCATTCCCACGCCCGTCACGACGACCGGGAAACCGCCTCCGCTGCCCGAGTACAGCATCGGATCCATCCAGGGGGCATCTTCGAGGGCGAACGGTGGATCGAGGATCGGGAACCGCAGCCCCACGGCGTAGCTGCTTGCGGCCCATTCGCGCACGGTGCGCTTCTTTCGCTCGATCCACTTCGCGTTGTGGGCGGAGGTCCCGGGGAGCGCGGTGTGGAACAGGCGCTGCTCACCGAGCGCGATGTCGATGGTGATCGTGTTCCCCCGCGACTGCGCGAGTTCGCGCATGAGCATGCCGAGACGGAACGCGTCATCCGGGGTAAATGACCTGAACTGGAGGCGTTGTTCGTCGGCCTCGGCGCGAGCAATGATCTCAGCTGTAGATGTCATCATGCGGGGATGTCGAAGGTCTCGATGTCTTCGCCGGTGCGAAGACCCGCTTCGAGCGTCTCGATCGTCATAAGGTCGGCCTCGGTCAGCTCGATGTGATCGGTGCGCAGGTTTTCTGTGAGGCGTTCGACGGATGCCGACTTCGGCAGCACGATCCGCCCGCGCTTCAGGTGCCACGTCATGATGACCTGGGCGGGGGTCGCCCCGACTCGCGCCGCGATCTCGACGATGGCGGGTGCGGTCAGGTCGGCGCCACGGCCGAGCGGGCTGTACGCCTCCACCGCGATGCCATGTACGCGTGTGAGGGCATCCAACTCTGCCTGCTGGTAGGTCGGGTGAACCTCGATCTGGTGCACCGCGGGCACGACCTCAGCGCCGGCGAGCAGGCGGTCGAGGTAGGGGAACTTGAAGTTGGATACCCCGATCGCGCGCACCGCGCCCTCGCTGTAGAGCTTCTCGAGTGCTTTCCAGGTCTCTTGGTAGAGCCGCTTCTGCGGAATCGGGAAGTGGATGAGGTAGAGGTCGATGTAGTCGAGACCGAGCTTTTTGCGGCTCGTCTCATACGCGGCGAGGGCTTTCTCGTAGCCCTGGTCAGCGTTCCACAGCTTCGTGGTGACGAAGACTTCGTCACGGGGCAGGCCGGACTGGATCACCCCGACGCCGACGCCTTCCTCGTTCTGGTAGCCGGCCGCGGTGTCGATGTGACGGTAGCCGGCAGACAGGGCTGCCTCAGTCATGCGCTGGGCGTCCGTTGGAGGGATCTGGAAAACGCCGAACCCGACCTGCGGGATCGAAACGCCGTTGTTGAGGGTGATGATGCTCATGACGCAAAGCTATCAGTATTACTAATACGGGTAACCTGTATCGGATCACGGGGGCATCCGTCATTGAAAGTAGTCGGGTCTGGAGACATAGGTGTCAGCGACGAACATCACGCCGCTGGAGGTGCTGAGAAGCTCGCGGACGGCATCGATGAGGTCTCCGGCTTTGTCGGGTGGCAGGACGGTGATGAGCATGGTCAGGGTGTCGTACTCGTTGAAGAGCAGGGCACCTGAGTGCTGGCCATGATGTCCGATTCCGGACACTCCCGACACGGAGGTATAGCCGGTTGCGCCCGCACTCGTGATCAGGTCCCTGATGGGCGGGGCGTCACGGGCTGGCACGATGACCTCCAGCCGGGTCATCTTCGTCAGGTTGTTCATGAGCGTCGTCCTTCCGTGGTGATGGGGGCTTGCGACCAGCCGTAGCGGGTGTATCGATGCCAGACGGCCGTCGAATCGTGGCGTGCGGTGAGGGTGATCCAGTCGTTGTCGAGCAGGTTTCGCAATACCTGGTTGCGGGACACGATGTCGCCCACCCGCTCTAGTGGTGCCTGGATGACGACGGCCAGGCGCATCGGCTCGTGGAAAAGCTCGGTTCCGCATCCGACCGATTGCCAGGGCAGCCCTCGCCGCAGGTCGCCGCTGCCGCCAGCGAGTACCCCGATCGTCCCGACGGCGTTGTGAATGGTCTTCGTTCCGGCGCCAAGGGTGGTCGGGTTGAGTGCCGAAAAGTAGTACTGGTGGTTTATCCACTGGGCGACGACAAGCGGGGCGGTCATGATCGTCTCCAGAGCGGTCCCATCCGGATCCTCGCCTGACTCGTACGAGTGCAGGAACACGCGCCTGCCGAGGTCCACGCCACGGGTGATTCGGCGCGGGCCGATGATCATGGCGGCATTTCCCGCGAGCCCGAGCTCTGGATACACTTCAGCCCAATCGTGCGCGCGAGCACGCAACGGGGTGGATGAGCGCCGCCGTGATGCCCCCGGGAGGTCGTTCGCGCGCTCCCTTAACAGGTGGTCACCGGCGGTGCGCGACAGCCGATCGAACCTCTGCACAAACTGGTCATGGCTGCGGGGCAGCAGGTGCTGGTCGAGCAGAGTCATGGCATCCGTCGCCGTGTTGTGCTCGGCAGCGGCGAACACGGTGTCGGCGGGGATGTCGATTCCCCCGGTCGAGAGCAGCTCCCGAACCGCCGGATCGTTGAAGATGGCGGCCGCGGCGCGCGCATTCGCGGCTCCGGGGTTACCGCCACACGCTCCGCAGTCCAGGGCAGACTCGAACAGGTTGTTCGCAGACTCGGACTTGTGCCCGGCCAGGACGACGAGGGGTGCGAACCCTGTCATCCCCATCATCCGGACGGCTGTCCTTGCCATCGCTGCACGATCCTGCAGACTGAACGAGTCGGCGACCGTGACGGTCGAGTCCGGCCGTTCGAGGGCAGGGGTGAGGGCGCGGGCCAGTCGTGCGTGAAGCGCCGGAGTGAAGGTGCGCAGGATGCTCGCGGCACCGAAGATCCAGCCGGTGACTTCCGCGAACGCGAAGGGCGTCGCCGCGTTCGAATCGGCGTGATGGTTCGCCTTTCGAAAGGCGTCCCGATTCCGTGCCCGTGCGAGAAGGCGTCGGGTCTGTGCCATGTCGGTCGGGTCTTCGGTGATGTGATGGCGTGCGGTGAGAAGTGCCGGAAGGGAGTCGATGCTGCCGCGAGCCCGGTAGCGCGCGAAGCGCATGGGGATGCCGAAGAACCCCGCAAATCCGAACGTCTCGACCCCCGGGTCGCACTCGAGGTGTCGCCGCATGCCCTCCGAGCGCGGATCGATGCACATGACCAGTTGCATCTCGGGTCGCCCGTGCACCTCATGCGTCGCGCTGAGAGCAGGCATGAGGGCGGCGCGGTAGTGGATTTCGTACGCCTTTTGCCACGTGTATGGATGCTCAGTCACCGGATGGTTGGCCAGCACCCTCGCGATCGCGGCAATATGCTCGCGGGTCACCTCCGAGCCGAGGAGCGAGCGCGTCACCGTTTCGGCCCGTTGCCAGACCGTCGGTTCCGGGCTGCCGGTGTCGGAGGGCCCGGAGGTGTGAACGGGGGAGATATCGAGGATGGCGCGCAGCACGAACCGCACGGCGAGATAGGAGGCGATGTCGATGTCTCCGATCCGGTCTGCCCGCCACTTGATGTGACCCACCCATCCCGGCAACCGGTTCAGTTCTTCGCGCAGGCTTGCGACGATCTTCTGCGACGGGATTTCCAGCTCGTTCAGTGCCCAGGCCAACGCGCCGTCTGGCTCGGACGGGACCCCGCCGAGCTTTCGGCGAGCACGTCGGGGCAGTGCGGTGTCGTGGCGGGCGAGATGCCGCCATGCCCCGAACAGCCCGCGTTCGCTGTGCGGCATCATCCAGAGTGGATCCGGATTCAGGTAGGTCGAGACCCACGCAGCGACGTACTCGTCAATCCACGTCGGAGTGCCGTCTGCTGGGCGCGGCGAGCCCCATTCCACCGTCGTCAGATCGAGCACGGCGACGCGCTTCGCAGAGATGGTGCTCGTACCGACGGTGAAGGACGTCGCGAATGCGGGGATGCGTTCGATGAGGGCGGCTTCGAGATCGGTGTTGTCGATTCTGCCCAGGCGGTAGTCGGAGAGGTAGGCGTCGCGACTCCGGGTGAGGGTCGCATCCGGTGTCGCCGAGGTCTCGAAGGGGTGGGATTCGCGGCTGGCGAGGGGGTTTACGGCGATGAACGACTCCAGCGGCCAGGAGGACACGACATCGTGTGCTGCGGCGGCAACGTGCGCGCGGAGAATCAGGCTCATGACGGTACGCCCTTCATTGGTGATGGTGTGCGCTGGGTGCTGGCCACAGAACGTGCGTAGATGGCGTCACCCAGTGGGGAGAGATGTCGAGAGTTTCGGGCCAACACCCACAGCATCAGCAGACCGGCGGCGGGAAGCACGAGCAACCACGCTGGTGCACCCGCGACGGCGATCGGCGGTTCGAGGATCTCGGCGAAGGCATCGAGGAAGGTGACGTAACCGACAGCCAACACCACCGTCGCTGCGACGCCGGCGGCAATCGTACGTGTGGTGAAGTTCGTCGTAAACGCCGATCCCAGCGCAACGCCTGCGGTCATGGCGACGAACGCCAACAGTCCCAGGCCCGCTGCTGTCAGGGTCGGGGAGAAGACCAGCTTTGCTCCGGCTAGGGCCACCAGCGGCACGATGACAGCGAGCCCGACCGCGACGACCGTGGCCCATCTGGATGGGGATGGCGCGGCAGGAAGGTCGCGGTCGACAGCACGCTGTCTTACACCCATGCCAGCTCCGAGGAAGAGCGCGGATTTGAAAAGCGAGTGGGCAATCAGGTGGAAGATCGCGGCGGCGAACAGCCCAAGCCCGCAGGTCATGATCATGAATCCCATTTGTGCCGTCGTCGAGAACACCAGTCGACCTTTCACGTCCGGACGGATGAGACGCATTGTCGATGCGTAGATCAGCGTCGAGGCGCCTGCGAGGAAGATCGCGATCATGATGAGCTGATGTGTGGCGATCACGGGGGTGAAGCGGATCAACAGGATCGCCCCGGCGTTGACTACACCAGCATGCATCAGGGCCGAGACCGGGGTGGGGGCAGCGAGGGTGTAGGGCAACCAGCCCTGGAAAGGGATCTGGCTGGAGCGAGCGAGCGCCGGTGCGACGAGCGCTGCGGCGACGCCCAGCTGTGCCGGCAGCGGCATGGCTGAGGTGATGTCGCCCAGCCTGTCCAGCGGGATGTCTCCTCGGGCGACGATCAGGAGGGTGCTCACGCCAGCCAGGAACGCGATATCCGCGATCAGGAATCGAACGGCTGTGCGGCGCACGCCAGCGCGGGCCTGTGCCAGCGGCCAGTAGGTGGCGAGGAGCAGGATGAGAGCGCCCCCCGCTGCGATCCAGGCCACAGCGAAGACCGCGACCGAACCGGCACACACCATGAGCACGGTGGATCCGGTGAGCAGGTTGGCGGTGGTCACGAACCAGATCTGGCGTACATCGCCGCGAAGATACCGGATCGCGAAGGTTTGGATCAGCGCACCCAGCCCGAGCGCGAGCATCGTCAGGATCAGCCCGAGTGCATCGATCCGAAGACCGGATGCGCCGATGCCCATGTTCCGAGGCTCGGATGCCATGACGAGCGGTGACAGTGCGACGGCAACGAGAAAGCCGCAGGCGACAATCGCGGCCGCGACTCGCGCGGTCGTGTCTGCGCCCAGCCGCGATCGACCAGCGAGCGCGGAGAAACAGGCGGCGATCCATGGAGTCATGGTGATGGCCAGCACTACCAGTTCGTCTGTCATACCAGCCTTCCAATACGTGAAGTAGAAAACAGGAAAAACATAGCACATGTTGAATGACCGGAATCCAATATGCGACGACCGAATTCCGGCGGGGCACAATGGGGGAATGGCTCAGTGGACCTTTCTCACCAATCACGCGCATGTGCTGTTGTGCGTTTCGGACAACCCGAACGCGCGATTGCGGGATGTGGCCGTCCAGGTGGGCATCACGGAGCGAGCGGCCCAGCGCATCGTGACCGAGCTGGAAGAGGCTGGCTACCTTGAGCGCGAGCGTGAGGGCCGTCGCAACATCTACCGTCTCAACACCGCCATGCCGCTGCGGCACCCCCTCGACCGCGATCACCGCATCGGTGAACTCCTGGCCGCCTTCGCCAACCCGGGCGACCCAGAGACGCCGCCCCTCCCGTAGCCGCAACCACGCTGGCGGCTCCGGTGCTAACGTCAGCCCCAACAAAGGAGTCAGCTCATGGCCAAGACTGTCTACACCTCTGACCAGCAGATAGGCCGGTTGCGAATCTACAACCTGGTGGCAGGCAGTCTGCACCTGCTGCAGGCCGTCGGTTTTGCCATTGTGCTCACGATGCTGAGCACCCAGGTGCTGTTCGCCGTGACGGCCGACTACCTCGCGGGGCCGCCCGGAGTTCCCATCCCACCAGAGCGAGTGACGCTCTTCGAGGTGAACATCGGCATCGGAGTCGTCGCCTTCCTCGCGCTCAGCGCCTTCTTCCACTTCCTCATCTCGAGCCCCGGGTTCTTCGGGCGGTACAAGGCAGGGCTGCTCAAGAACCGCAACTATTTCCGCTGGGTCGAATACTCCCTGAGCTCCTCGATCATGATCTGGCTCATTCTCGCCATCAACGGAGCGACCGATTTCGGGGCGTTTTTTGGCCTCTTCACCGCGAACGCAGCCATGATCCTGTTCGGCGCACTGCAGGAGAAGTACGAGAAGCCAGGCTCGGGCGGGCTGGTTCCGTTCATCTTCGGGTCGATGGTCGGAATCGTCCCCTGGATCGTCGTTCTCGTGTACTTCCTGCGTCCCGGTAGCGCGAGTGAGACCGAGATCCCCGGCTTCGTGGTGGGTATCGTCATCTCGCTGTTCCTGTTTTTCAACACCTTCGCCATCAACCAATGGCTTCAGTACAAGCAGGTCGGCAAGTGGAGGAGCTACCTCCAGGGTGAACGCGCTTACATCACCCTGAGCCTCGTCGCTAAGACTGCTCTCGCCTGGCAGGTGTTCTCGGGCGCCATCATCCCGGCCATTACCGGCTGATCACCGAGAGGGGTTGCTGTGGTGGAGTCGCCAGGGGTGCCCGGGCCACCGATTTTTGTCGCCCACGAATTTGCCGCCATCCATACCCCGCGGTTGGTTCTGCGGGTCATGACATCCCGCGACGTGGACGACGTTCATCGCTATATGTCGAACCCGGAGGTCTGTCGCTACCTGTTGCATGAACCGCGCTCTCGGGAAACCGTGGCGGAGAAGATCGCCGAGTGGTCGAGGATGAAGCGGCTCGCCGAGGTGGGCGACGACCTGCAACTGGCACTCGAGCTCACCACACCGGGGCTTGAAGCCGGGCGAGTCATCGGCCATCTCTATTTCAAGCTGACGAGCATCGACGACCTCACCGCGGAGATCGGCTGGACCCTTCATCCTGACTTCGAGGGGAAGGGATACGCCACCGAGGCGGCCGAATCGATGCTGGCCTACTCCTTCACCGAACTCCGCCTCCATCGGGTGATCGCCGAGCTGGACCCACATAACGGTGCATCCGTCGCCCTGTGCCGGCGGCTCGGAATGCGCGAGGAGGCCCTGTTCCGCGAAGATCTCTGGCTGAAGGGCGAGTGGAGCGATACCGGCATCCACGCGATTCTTCGGGCGGAGTGGTTAGCGCGTCCGAGCAGCTAGGGCGTGCCCATCACGGGTGATGGCATCGTCGGCCGCGAACGGATGAGGCCCTGTCGGCAACGCCCTGATAGAGCAGTTCTCGCAGTAGTCCCGCTGCGGGTGATCAATCCTGTCGACGTCGTGGCTTGCGAGCATCCCGAGTGCGCTAGAGGGATTGTCCGCTGCGGGCTCGGACACGCGTCCTAGCCGAGTGGACCGCGCCGAGCAATCACACCGGCGAACAGTGCATGAATCAGGGGGACCGCCGAGACGATCATGAGCACGGTTCCGAAGACCGCATCGTCGGAACGCAACCCGATGCCGCCGATCAGGAGCACGCCGAACAGCACGGCCGAGATCAACTGCCTCACCATGCGCTCGAGACCGCTGATACGGCGGTCGAGCCGAGGGGTCTGTACCGCGATCCTGCCCTCATCGATGCGGGTCGCGAGGTCGTCGAGGCGGTCAGGGAGGCGTGCGAGGGTGCTCGCGATCGTCATCGCCCGTTTCGCGACATCCTGAACGAGCTTGCCGCTTTCGCTGCGGATGAGCTGGGTTGAGTACGGTTCGATCGCGTCCCAGATGTTGAAGGCCGGGTTGAGGGAGCTCGACATGCCTGAGGTCATCGACATCGCGCGGACGATAAGCAGGAAGTTCTCGGGGAGCTGGAACGGCAGGGTGCGCACGAGGTCGCCGAATTCGATGGCGAACGCACGGAATTCGCGGGGGTCGACCTCCTGCAGCTCGGCGAAACCCATGCCGCCGAAGCGGGAGAACGCGGTGGTCATCGCTCGCTCGAGTTCAGCGGTGTCTGCTGAGGGGAGCAACACTCCTACCCTGCGGATGCCGTCGACCATCCCCTTGCCGTCGCGTGAAGCGGCTGCAATGAGGAGGCTCCTGAGCCCCTTCCTCAGGGTTTCGGGAACCTCGCCCATCATCCCGAAGTCGATGAAGGTGAACCTCCAGGCACGTCCTTCGCCGTCCTCCTCGGCCAGGGGCGTGACGAAGATGTTGCCGGGATGCGGGTCTGCGTGGAAGAAGCCGTGGAAGAACAGCTGGTCGAACATGACCGCGGCGAACTCGGACGCGACCTCGACGGGGTCGATCCCGGCGGCTCGCAGGGCATCAATGTCGTTGATCTTGATCGCCGTGACGTCCTGCGATGTCAGCACCCGACGGGTGGTGCGTTCCCACACCAGCTCTGGGATCCTCACGCGCGGGTCACCCGCGAAATTGCCGGCGAACCGCTCGCCGTTGGCAGCCTCGTGCAGGTAGTCGATCTCCTCCAGGCTGGTGGTGGCGAACTCCTCAAGAAGGGCGGGCATGTCTACCCGGTCATAGATCAGTCGGATCCGGCTGAGCCACTGGGCGATGCGGCGAAGCGCCGACAGGTCGACGTCAACGATCCTGTCGATGCCCGGTCGCTGCACCTTCAGCACGACGTCGCGTAGCCCGGTCTCTGCCGCGTCGGCGTCGGACAGCGTCGCGCGATGGGCCTGGCCGAGGGATGCCGCAGCCAGCGGTATCGGGTCGACGAACGAGAAGGCACGCTCGAGCGGCACGCCCAGCTCGGCTTCGGCGAACACCCGGATCTGCTCGAACGGCACAGCGGGAACCTCATCCTGAAGCCCCTCGAGTTCTTTGGTGATCTCGGGCGGCAGCACATCGAGCCTGGATGACATGAACTGGCCGACCTTGATCATCAGGCCACCCAGGTCGACGGCGAGCACGTGGAAGCGCTGTGCGATCTTCTTCAGCCGCGCGGGCCTCCCCCGTGCCGCGAACTTCGAGAGCCCGAGCCGGGGGAGGAACAGTTCGTACCACCACGCCTGTGCCAGGTAACGTGCCGCAAATCTCAAAATCTTGCGATAGCGGGCGCGCATGGCGCGGCTGTCGGTCATCTAATCTCCTTGGTGCGGCTGGGCAGCCGACACCGGGTCAGTCCTGGGCGAGGATGGAATAGAGCTTACGGCGGGCCTCGTCGAGAATCTTGACAGCCTGCTGTACCTGCTCCGGCGTCCCCGTGCGACCGACCTGTGCTGCCGCCTGGGCGAGCTCGATGCCGGCCTTGGGCAGCGCGGAAGCGCGACTGCTGTCACGCATGCCCTGGGCTTCCCACGGTGTTTTGGTGTCAGCCGCGGCATCCGCCACAGCCTGGCCCTCGGGGGTGAGCGAGTAAGTCTTTCGGCCGTTGGACTCCTCGGCGCGAATGAGCCCTTCGTCGGCGAGTAACTGCAGGGCAGGGTAGACAGATCCGGGGCTGGGCTTCCAGGCTCCGCCACTGCGCTCGCTGATCTCCTGGATGATCTGGTAACCGTGCATCGGCTTCTCGGCGAGTAGAGACAGCACTGCGGCGCGAACATCACCGCGTCCCATTCGGGTGCCAGTCTTTTGCCCGAACTGGCCGCGCATGTTCTCGAACGTCTCCCAGACGGCGTTCATGGGCCAACCGTCAGACTGCCCGTTCCGGCGCCCGGGGAACCCTCCGCCAGGGAACTTGTTGTTGCTGTAAGAACCGCTCATGATAATCTCCTCCGTGTCGGCGCCCGGTCGGGCTTGACGATACTCAACGATATATCGTTCGCGAGCCTGTTGCTGCTCTTCCACAGCCAGCTGCCAGCATCGTGAGTGGAGAGCTACACGTCGGGAAGGCGGGCCATGTCATCCAGGAAAGCGCTGATTGTTCGAGGCGGCTGGGACGGGCATCATCCGGTGGAATCCACCGATGCCTTCATTCCGTTCCTCTTGGCAAACGACTTTGACGTGACTGTCGAAGAATCGACGGGCGTTTATGCCGACGCCGAAATCATGGGAGGGGTCGACCTCATCCTGCAGTGCGTAACGATGTCGGAGATCGGCCGGGAAGAGTTGGCCGGATTGCGCGACGCGGTCGCGCACGGGGCGGGCCTCGCCGGGTGGCACGGCGGAATTGCGGACTCGTTCCGCAACAGTGCGGACTACCTTCACCTCGTCGGCGGGCAATTCGTGACTCACCCGTCGCGCGCACCCGGCCAGTTGGTTGGCGACGAGACCGACAACTTTCTGCGGCACACCATCGAGATCACCGACCTCGGCCGGGAACACGAGATCACGGCCGGAATCGACGATTTCGTACTCGAGACCGAGCAGTACTGGGTGCTGCACGACGACCTCATCGATGTGCTCGCGACGACGACTCATCCTTCGAACGACTACAGCCCCTGGCATCGGCCGTCGCGTTCGCCCGCCGTGTGGACTCGCCAGTGGGCCGCGGGCCGGATCTTCGTGGCGACCCCCGGTCACAGCCTCGACGTGCTCGAGAATCCGAGCGTGCGCCGCATCATCGAGAACGGACTGCTCTGGTCGAGCCGCGCGAAACCCGACCTCTCCCTGCGCTGATACCCCATAGGGGTATACCATGAAGCTATGGAAACCCGTGTGGAGCATCCCGCGAGCGACACTTCGCAGCACGCCGGCATGACTCACGGCGGTCACGGCGACCATGTCGCGCAGTTCCGCCGACTCTTCTGGGTGATGCTGGTCATCGCTGCACCCGTCGTCGTGTTCAGCGACATGATGGCGATGCTGTTGAACTACACGCTGCCCGCACTGCCCTTTGTTGCGTGGATCTCGCCGGTTCTCGGCACGGTCATGTACGTCTGGGGCGGGCGTCCCTTCCTGACGGGAGCGGTCTCCGAGCTGAGGTCACGCAAACCGGGGATGATGCTGCTCATCGCCCTGGCCATCTCGGTGGCATTCCTCGCATCCTGGGGAGCCAGCCTCGGCATCCTCGATGGCCAGCTCGATTTCTGGTGGGAGCTCGCGTTGCTCATCGTGATCATGCTGCTGGGCCACTGGATCGAGATGCGCTCGCTCGCACAGACCTCGTCCGCCCTTGACTCACTCGCCGCATTGCTTCCGGATGAAGCTGAGCGGGTCGATGGCGATACGACGGTCACCGTATCGCCCTCAGCGCTCGTTGTAGGCGATGTCGTCGTCGTGCGACCGGGCGCCAGGGTGCCCGCGGACGGTGATGTCACAGAGGGAACCGCTGATGTCGACGAGTCGATGATCACGGGGGAGTCACGCGCGGTCAGCAGGAGCGTCGGCGCCCACGTCGTGGCGGGCACGGTGGCGACGGACAATGCGCTGCGGGTGCGGATCACCGCGATCGGCGACGACACCGCTCTCGCGGGCATCCAGCGACTCGTCACGGAGGCGCAGGGCTCCACGTCGCGGGCGCAGCGGCTCGCTGACACGGCTGCAGGGTGGCTCTTCTGGTTCGCCCTCGGCTCGGCCGCCATCACCGCAGTGGTGTGGATGCTCGTGGGATCGCCCAACGACGCGGTGATCCGAACCGTCACTGTGCTCGTCATCGCCTGCCCCCATGCGCTCGGCCTGGCCATCCCCCTGGTGGTGTCGATCGCGACAGAACGCGCGGCCAAAGGTGGAGTCCTGATCAAGGACCGGCTCGCGCTCGAGGGCATGCGCACCGTCAGTTCCGTGCTCTTCGACAAGACCGGCACGTTGACCATGGGCGAACCCGTGGTGTCGAAGGTCGCCGCGGTCGGCGACGTGTCCGAAGCCGAGTTGCTGCAGTGGGCGGCCGCCGCCGAAGGCGACAGCGAGCACCCACTGGCCAGGGCGATCGTCGCGGCGGCCGGGGCGCGCTCTCTCACCGTGGCGCGCGTGACCGACTTCCAGTCGTCCACCGCCATCGGCGTGAGTGGCACAGTAGACGGCTCGACCATCAGTGTCGGCGGGCCCGGCATGCTCGGCTCCCACGACGCACGACCGCTGGCCGAGACAGCAGACTGGGAGCGCGACGGGGACATCATCCTGCACGTATTGCGCGACGGCACTGTCGTCGGCGCGATCGGGCTCGCCGATGAAATCAGGCCAGAGTCCCGGCAGGCCGTCGACGGCTTGCACGCCCTGGGAATCCAGGTGGTCATGATCACGGGGGATGCCGCAGCTGTCGCCCAGACCGTGGCGACGGAGCTCGGCATCGATCGTGTCTTCGCTGGCGTGCGCCCCGAAGACAAGGCCGCCAAGGTCAGCGAGCTGCAGGCAGAGGGCCACCGGGTCGCCATGGTCGGCGACGGAGTCAACGATGCGCCAGCACTCGCCCAGGCGGATGTCGGGATCGCGATCGGCGCCGGCACCGACGTGGCAATCGCTTCGGCCGGAGTCATCCTGGTGAGCGACGACCCACGATCCGTGCTGTCGGTCGTCGAGCTCTCCCGCAAGAGCTACGCGAAGATGAAGCAGAACCTGTGGTGGGCCGCCGGATACAACCTGCTGTCCGTGCCGCTCGCCGCGGGCGTGCTCGCACCCATCGGATTCATCCTGCCGATGGCGGTGGGCGCACTGCTGATGTCAGCATCCACGATCGTGGTCGCTCTCAACGCGCAGCTGCTGCGCCGACTCGACCTCCGGGCAGAGTCGAGCACGGCCGCGATATTGGACAGCCCTCGGGCACACACACGAAAGGCACAGTGATGGTCGGATATGCCAGCAATAAAGAACAGCTGTTGACGCGGTTGCGTCGTGCAGAAGGGCAGGTGCGCGGTATCCACCGCATGGTTGAGGAAGACACGTACTGCATCGACGTGCTCACCCAGGTATCCGCGGCGACCAAGGCACTGGAGACCGTCGCACTCGCGCTGCTCGATGATCACCTCGCGCACTGCGTCGCCGAGGCGGCTCGCGAGGGCGGCGCTGTCGCCGACGAGAAGATCCGTGAAGCATCAGCAGCAATAGCCCGCCTCGTGCGGTCCTGACAGGAGACACACCATGACTAACGACACACTGAACGACACCACCAGCGAGCACTTTCTCGTCGAGGGGATGACCTGCAACCACTGCGTTGCCAGCGTGACCGAGGAGGTCTCGGCTATTGACGGCGTCGAGAGCGTCAGCGTCGACCTCAAGGTGGGTGGGGCATCGAGGGTCACGGTCATCAGCAACAGGCCCATCGCCGTCGAGACTGTTTTCGCCGCGGTGCATGAGGCCGGGTACTCGAAGGTGACCGTCGGGCGATGACCAGCACCGAGGTGGACCTGGACATCGGAGGCATGACGTGTGCCTCCTGTGCGACGCGGATTGAGCGCAAGCTGAACCGCATCGATGGGGTCATCGCCACGGTCAACTACGCCACCGAGAAGGCGCGCGTGACCTCCGATGGTGTGGACGCGGCTGATCTGATTGCTGCGGTCGAGGCGGCTGGGTACACCGCGGCCGAGCCGGTCATCACCGGACCGGCCGATGACGTGCCCGTGCCCCGGATCGATTCCGAAACCGCTGAGCTGCGACGCCGGCTCGTCATCTCGGCCGCTCTCGCCATCCCCGTGGTGCTGCTCTCGATGGTGCCTGCGCTGCAGTTCACGAACTGGCAGTGGCTCGCGCTGACCCTCGCGGCGCCCGTCGTCGTCTGGGGCGCGTGGCCCTTCCACCGCGCCGCTGCGGTGAACCTGCGTCATGGCGCCACAACGATGGATACCCTCATCAGCGTCGGCGTGCTGGCCGCGTTCGGCTGGTCGCTGTATGCGCTCTTCTTCGGTACGGCTGGCCAGCCCGGCATGCACATGACCTTCAGTCTCTTCTCGCCAGGCGGGTCGGGTACCGGTGAGATCTACCTCGAGGTGGCGGCAGCCGTCACTGTGTTCATCATCGCCGGGCGCTACATCGAGGCCAGGGCGAAGAAGCAGTCCGGGGCGGCCATGCGTGCATTGCTCGAGCTGGGCGCGAAAGACGCCACCACGCTTCGGGACGGTGTCGAGTCGCGGATGGCCGCGGCATCCCTCGTCGTCGGCGACACCATCGTTGTGCGACCCGGCGAGAAGATCGCCGCAGACGGACTCGTGACGGATGGCGTATCGGCGGTTGACCTGAGCATGCTCACCGGAGAGTCGGCCCCGGTCGAGGTCGGCCCAGGGGACCGCGTCGTGGGCGCGACTGTCAATGTCGGAGGGCGGCTCATCGTCGAGGTGACGAGGGTGGGGTCAGACACCGAATTGTCGCGCATAGCCCGCATGGTCGAAGACGCCCAAAACGGCAAAGCCCAGGCCCAGAGGCTGGCGGATCGGGTCTCGGCCATCTTCGTGCCTGTTGTGATCGGGCTGTCGCTCGTGGCGTTCGCGGGCTGGCTTATCGCGGGCGGCTCCCTCGAGCAGGCATTCACCGCTGCTGTCGCCACCCTGATCATCGCGTGCCCGTGCGCCCTGGGGCTCGCAACCCCGACCGCCCTGCTGGTCGGCACCGGTCGCGGATCGCAACTGGGCATCATCATTCGTGGCCCGCAGGTGCTCGAACAGACGCGCACCGTCGACATGATCGTGCTCGACAAGACCGGGACCATCACCACCGGCACGATGACCGTGCAGTCGATGAAAGTCATGGATGGCACGGACCCCAACGTGCTGCTCGCTATGGCCGCGGCCGTGGAGAGCCCCTCTGAACATCCCGTCGCGCGTGCGATCGTGGAGTATGCCCGTACGGCCGGCGTCGGCATCGTCGATGCGGAATCTTTCGCGTCGCACCCCGGACGCGGCGTCCAGGCAACGGTCGACGGGCACCTCGTGCTTGCCGGAACGCTCGGCTGGCTGGCCGAGTCCTGGTCCGTGGCTATGGGTGACGACGCCCTCGCGCACGGTGCCGCCGAGGAGGTGCGCGGATCCACTGTGATCGCCGTCGCCTGGGATGGCGTGCTTCGCGGCATCCTGAGCGTGCGCGACACGGTCAAGCCCACCAGCGCGCTCGCCGTCAGTCGCCTCCGTGCCCTTCGACTCACGCCGGTGCTGCTCACGGGCGACAACGCGGGGGCGGCCTCGACGGTCGCCGCCGAGGTCGGGATCGAGGATGTGCGTGCCGGGGTGACACCGGCGGGAAAGCTGGATGTCGTGCGCGAGCTGCAGGCGCAGGGACACGTTGTGGCGATGGTCGGGGACGGGGTGAACGACTCCGCTGCGCTCGCGGCGGCCGACCTCGGCATCGCCATGGGGACGGGGACGGATGCGGCGATCTCAGCCAGCGACATCACCATCATCAGCGGTGACCTGCTGGTCGTCGCTGATGCCGTCAGGCTGTCACGCCGAACCCTCGCCGTTATCAAAGGCAATCTTTTTTGGGCGTTCGCCTACAACGTCGCAGCGATTCCGCTCGCAATGCTCGGGCTGCTGAACCCGTTGCTCGCGGGGGCGGCGATGGCCCTGTCATCGGTCTTCGTCGTGACGAACAGCCTCCGGCTGCGACGGTTCAGGGCGGCCCCTCTCGCTGGTGCGGAGGCGCCATGACACTCTCGAGACTGAGAGCCGCAGCCGAACCTCCCGGGGTGTTCGGGCGAACCGTGTTGCTGCTCACCCTGGTTGGCGCAGTGCTCGTCGGATTGCTGGCCATGCACACGATCGCCTCGACAGCAGCCGGGCATTATGATTCGTCGGTGTTGTCAGCTTCGTCGGTGTTGTCAGCGTCGTCAACATCGTCAGCTTCGTCCGGGATGGAGTCTCACGGCGTCGCCGCGGGATCTCGCGTCAATGAACTAGTGACTGGTTACTGCGGCGGCACATGCGATCCGGGCCATGTCATGTCGAGCATGACGTGTGTGCTGGCCCCCGTGTCTACAGGTGCACTGCTAGCAGAGGTGGCGTCCCGCCGAGGGCCCGTCGTCTTCTCGGCACTGCCTGCCCTGACGGTTCCGGCTCCCTACACGAATGGGCCATCCCGACCACCCGACCTGACAGAACTTTCCATCAGCAGGACGTGATGCGATGCACACAGTCGATGCATACAGTGCGACGCGCACACACCCCACCAACTATCTATAACTGATCGGAAAAAACTCATGTCACAACTACGTTCCACCCTGGCTATCGTCGGCGTTCTCGCCACGGCCATCAGCCTGTCCGCATGCACGGCGACCAACACGATGGGCGGGATGAACCGCGACGATTCGTCCTCCCCGTCGAGCGAGAACTCGACACCGTTCAACGATTCCGACGTCACGTTCGCGATGGGGATGGTGCCTCACCACAAGCAGGCCGTCGAGATGGTCGACATGATCCTGGCCAAGGAGGGGATCGATGCGAAGGTCATCGATATCGCGACCCGGATCAAGGCTGCCCAGGAGCCTGAGATCAAGGAACTGACCTCGTGGCTGGAAGCCTGGGGGAGCCCGATGGGCTCGATGCCGGGGATGTCTGGCATGGGGGGCGGCATGATGTCTGGAGACGACATGGACAAACTGGATGCCGCTACCGGCGCCGCCGCGTCAAAGCTGTTCCTCGAGCAGATGACGACCCACCACAAGGGCGCCATCACCATGGCGGAGTCGGAAGTCGCGGACGGCGAGAACCCCGCCGCGATCTCCCTCGCGAAAGACATCGTCTCCAGCCAGACGGCCGAAATCACCGAGATGGCCGACATCCTGGAATCCCTGGGATAGCGGTCGCCTGACCGGATCGGGTGAGCTCACCTTCGATGGTGAGCTTGCCCGATTCGTCGCATCACCCCGCGAAAGGCGGAGAATGGGCGCATGCGCATCCACCCCTTCGAGGAACTCGACTGGCAACCGACCGCGATGGGCGACCTCACCCTTCGCCGCCGTACCGATGCTGCGCTGGGGGTGGAGATTTTCGAGGTCAAGCTCGGTGAAGAATTCCTGATGTCGAGCCTGTTCACCGTCGCGGAGGAGCAGCTCGCCACCCTCGGGCTCGCGGTCGCCGTTGGCGACCGGCTCAAGGTGCTCGTTGGCGGCCTCGGACTCGGATACACCGCCATCGCGGCGCTGCGCGACGCTCGGGTCGGCGCCATGACCGTCATCGACACGATGCCCGCAGTGATCGACTGGCACGAGCGCGGGCTGCTTCCTGTCTCCGGCGAGCTCACCAGCGACCCGCGAACAAGCCTCGTTCTTGACGACTTCTTCGCGGTGATGCGACGTGAGCCAGACGCAACCGACCCGCTGTACGACGCCATCCTGCTGGATGTGGATCATTCACCGCGGCACCAACTGGATCCCAGTCATGCCGACCTGTACACGGAGGCAGGGCTTTCGGCCCTCAGCCGCCACCTGAAGCCCTCCGGGGTGTTCGCGCTCTGGTCGGATGATCCGCCGGACCATGAGTTCATGGCCGTGATGGCTCTCGTCTTCGCCGAACCCGCGGCGCACGTCATCGACTTCGACAACCCGGTCACCGGCGGCGTATCGTCGAATACGGTCTACGTCGCAGGTACCTGACGAACCACATCCAGGGAGTTGGACATGAAGCCGCAACCAGCAGTGATCATCTTCGATGTCAACGAGACGTTGTCAGACATGTCTCCCATGGCGTCCAGGTTCGAGGATGTCGGCGCGCCCGGCCACCTCGCTCGGGCCTGGTTCGCCGCGCTGCTGCGCGATGGCTTCGCGCTCGCCGCATCCGGGGATAGTGCGAAGTTCGCGGTCGTGGGCGCTGAGCTGCTGCGCGATGTTTTTCGCGGTGTGACACTGGATCGAGATATTGACGACGCCGTCGCCCATGTGATGAGCGGCCTCGGCCAGCTCGAGCTGCATCCCGATGTCGCCGGCGGGGTTCGAGGGCTGTCTGGTGCAGGATTCCGGCTCGTGACGCTGACGAACGGATCGAACCAGCTGGCCGAGACGATGTTCAGCGCTGCCGGCATCCGTGGCGAGTTCGAAGCGCTCCTGACCGTGGAGGACGCACCGGCATGGAAGCCGGTTCGATCGGCCTACGAGTACGCCGCCGAAATATGCGGGGTGGAGCCACATGAGATGTTGATGGTCGCCGTGCACCCGTGGGACATCCA
Organism: Salinibacterium xinjiangense; assembly: GCF_014645015.1. Lineage (GTDB taxonomy): Bacteria > Actinomycetota > Actinomycetes > Actinomycetales > Microbacteriaceae > Rhodoglobus > Rhodoglobus xinjiangensis. Next base: position 1,128,606 of record NZ_BMLC01000001.1, on the reverse strand, counting down.
CGGTGCCGCCCGGGCGGGCCTCCAGACCGCGTGGGTGAACCGGTCAGGGGCTGCCTATCCAAGCTATTTCGCGGCACCGGGTCAGGTGGTCGGCAGCATGCAGGAGCTGAGCGAGAGCCTGTCCGCCCAGGGCTGAGCCGGATCTGACCGCACTTACCGGACTGGTGTCCGATAAGTGGTAGAATCGTATGATGCGCGCGACTGGTAATCCTGATTTCCAGTCGAATCGCACCGATTTCCGGTCGAATCGTACCCTGGCCTCGAAGGCCAGCACTGACCCCAGGGCTGAGCACACCCGCCATATGGTCTTCGCCGCCGTTCGCCAGTTGATCTCGGACCGCAATGCTTCTGTGACGATGGCCGACATCGTGCGCGTTGCGCGGATCAGCCGCAGCACGTTCTACGCGCACTTCGGCAGCCTCGACGACCTTGCCGTGGAGGTGTTGCGTAGTCAATTCGACGAAATCAACGGGCTCGACGTCGACTGGCGCCGCGAAGACCTGATCCCTGGCCGGGCCGCCGCCCGTTTGGGCTTCGGTCGGCTCGTCGCCCACATCGTCGACAACTTTCCCCTGTACTGGAGCGCGCTGCAGACACCGCATACCCGCAGTGCCTATGACGAGCTCGTCGAGAGCTACTCCATCCGGCTCATGGACTCGGTCATCACCGTCGGCGGTGCACCCGATGATGTCGATGCGAAGCTCGTGTCGACCTTCGTCGCTGGCGGCGCGATGACCCTGATCAGTGCGTGGATGCGTGGGCAGATCGAACTGTCAGACGACGATCTCGTGCGCCAACTCGTAGACCTGCTTCCCCCCTGGATTCTCGAATCCCCAATAAAAGAAACGACACACTCATGAAGATTGAAATCGGCGAGACTCTTGTTTACCCTCACCACGGAGCCGTGACCATCACCGCGATCACCTCGCGTGCGATCCGGGGGGTCGAAACCAAGCTGATGACGCTGCGTGTGCACACCAGCGAGCTGACCATCCAGCTTCCCGTCGACAACGTCGAGCTGGTCGGCGTGCGCGATGTGATCGACGCTGATGGCGTTACTGCTGTCTACAAGGTGCTCACCGATGAGTTCACCGAGGAGCCCAGCAACTGGTCGCGCCGCTACAAGTCCAACCAGGAGAAGATGGCCAGCGGAAGCGTCTACCGCGTCAGCGAGGTCGTCAGAGACCTGTGGCGTCGCGACCAGGAGAAGGGTGTTTCTGCAGGCGAGAAGCGCATGCTGGAGAAGGCTCGCCAGATCCTCGTTTCTGAGCTCGCCCTCGCTCAGGGGATCGTGGATGAGGAGGCCGCGGTGCTGTTGCTCGGCGTGCTCTCCAGTGGTGCTCCCGCCCAGGACACCGTCACCGCCTGACCCCGAATTAGCGAGGAATGAGCGCCGTATCACCCACGCGTAGCAGCGGACCTGCGGTAGGCGCCACAGGGCTCGTCGTTGTCGGGCTGGTGTGCCAGGAGGTCGGCGCAGCCTTCGCGGTGACGCTGTTCCCGGCCGTCGGGGCCGTCGGGATGGTGAGCCTGCGACTGGCTTTTTCGGCCGCCATCCTGATGCTCCTGTTCCGACCGCGACTGCGCGGCCGGTCGCGGGGAGACTGGATGACGGTGGTCGCCTTTGGGCTGTCACTCGCCGGCATGAACGTGCTGTTCTACGAAGCACTCGCGCGGCTGCCGCTGGGAGTGACGGTCACGATCGAGGTGCTCGGTCCGCTCATCCTGTCCGTTGTGATCAGTCGCAGGGCGTCGAGCTGGCTGTGGGCGGTGCTCGCCTTCGCCGGGGTCGCGATCCTGGGCAGGGGAGGATTCGACTCGCTCGATCCGATCGGCGTGCTCTGTGCGGCCGCTGCCGGGGCGCTATGGGTGGCGTACATCCTGATGTCAGCGCGCACGGGCCAGCGGTTCGAGCGACTCGACGGGCTCGCGCTGGCGATGACCGTGGCCGCGGTCCTGGTGGTACCGTTCGGCACGGTGACAGCCGGCGCCGCGATCATCAATCCGCAGATCCTGCTGCTCGGGCTTGCGGTGGCGATCTTGTCGTCGACAATTCCCTATGGCCTTGAGCTGCTCGCCCTGCGCCGACTTCCCGCCGCCACGTTCTCGATCCTGCTGAGCCTCGCGCCCGTGCTGGCGGCGCTCGCCGGGCTCATCATCCTTCGCCAGCCCCTGGCCGCGCTCGACCTGCTCGCCATGGTTCTCGTGGTAGCTGCCAGCATGGGCGCGGTGCGAGCCGCGAGCCGACGTTCACGCACACCGATTACTGAGGTGACACTATGACGATGATCTCCCGTCGAGAAGCCGCGTTGCGTCTCGATATTCCGCTCGAGATGGCCAGGCGCCATGACCTTCCTACCCGGATGTCTGAGCACCAACTCGAGGCGATGCGAGCAGATCCACCAGCCTGGCTCGCGCAATCCTGGGCCAACCGCACCGGCAAGAAGGCCGTATGGGTGCAGCTGACCTGTGACGTCTGCGGATTCACCGAGGCGGCCCGGCCGAAGAAGTGGTGGCCCGCCTTCACCTGGATGACCTGCGCGGATCATCACCCTGACGACCTGCCGACCGTCGCTGCCGGATTGGTGCGTCGAGAGATCGACGGCATCGGCAGCCGCTTCGTCGGCATCATGGATGAATCACCCGGTGATACCGTGACCTCATGAGCGACGACGCCCGATTCGACCCGAGGTTCGATCCAGCATTCCAGCCCGGATACGCGGGGCCGTTGGCGTCGGAACCACCCGCTGCAAAGCCCGTACCGGCACCGGCTGTCGCGGCGGCTCCGCCGACCGCGTTGCCGACCGTGTTGTCGGCAGTTCGGCCCGCCGCTCCGCCGGCGACGATGTCGGCGGCAGTGGCGGCGGCCGCCGCCCCCGTGCCGGATACGACGGCAGACGAGCCCGCGGAAGGTCGCAGGGTTAATCCGTTCGTCATCGGGCTCGGTGTGGTCTCAGTCGTCCTGATGCTCGGAGGCGTTTACCTCATCACGCTGCTTCAGCAGATGTTCGCGGCCGGCCAGGGGTCGCAGACCACTTTCGACTACGCGACGTTCCAGGCACTGATGTATGGGGCACCGCTGCTCATCGCTCTCGGGATCGCGACGGCGATCGGCATCCTGTTCATCTCCGCCGTTCGATGGTGGCGACTGCAGCGGTAGTGCTGGCTACGGTTCGGATACCGTGACGCTCAGGTCTGGCAGCGGGGACACCAGAAGGTGTTCCTGAGCTGCAGCGGATCGTCGCCGAGCTCGCCCCTCGATATCCGGGTGCCGCAGCGCAGGCATGGCCTGCCCGCGCGACCGTAGACCCAGTCGGTGTCGCCGCGCAGCTTGCCGGTGGTGGTGCGCTCGGTGCGGTCCTTATTGGCTTCGATGAGTTTCTTCGCCAGGGCGACCATCCGTGGGAGGTCGTTCACGTCGCCGACCGGCCTGGTGGGCAGCACGCCCCGCAGGAAACACAGCTCACAGCGGTAGACGTTGCCGAGCCCCGCGAGGTTTCTCTGATCGAGCAGGGCGAGGCCGATCTCACGGCTCGGGTCGCTGGCGAGGTTGGCAATCGCGAGTTCGGCGTCCCAACCCGGCCCGAGGAGGTCCGGCCCGAGGTATCCGACGACCGACTCTTCAGAGGCGCGCTCGACGATCTCGAACAAGCCCAACTCGAATCCGACAGCCGTGAACTCTTTATTCGCGATGATCGCCCGGGCCTGCCACTCAGGGCGGCGCCACCGATTGCCGTCGGGGTAGATATGCCACGAACCCTCCATCTTCAGGTGGCTGTGAAGCGTATATTCCCCCACGCGCATGAGCAGGTGTTTGCCGCGGCTGACCACCTCATGCACCACCTCGCCGGTCAGGTCTACGGTGGCGAATTTCGGCACCCGAATGTCGCAGCGCGTGAGCACCGTTCCGTCGAGCACAGCCGCCAGGTTCTTCGCCGACCGGTAGACCGTGTCGCCCTCAGGCACGCAGCCTCAGCCCCTGAGGCGTCGGCACGAAGCCCGCGTCGACGAGCATGGATCCGAGTGGCGTGCCGATCGAGAAGTCACCGTTGACCCTCTCGATGCGAAGCGCGCCGATCCGGGAGCGAACTGTCGTAGTGAGCGACACGGCCGCCGCACGCAGGGCGCTCTCGTCAGGGCTGAAGGTGAGCACCGTCTTGCCGCCACGCTCGACGTAGAGCACGAGTGCGCCATCCACCATCACCACCATCGCACCAGCCTTACGACCGGGCCGATGTCCACGCTTCTCAGCGGGCTCGGCTGCGGCGACAGCAGCTGTGTCGTCGACCAAATCAGCTACTGCCGGGGCACCCGGCCACGGCAGTGCGGCGCCATACGGGTTGGCGGGGTCGGTCGCCGCCAGCGTGATGGCCTCCAGCTTCGGCGTGGAATCCGGATCGACGGTGAAATTACGAAGCCTGTCGACGGTGGCACCGGTCGCGAACTGGGCGGCTCCCAGCCCGTCGACAAAGTAGCCGCGTCGTGCGCGACCGGATTCCTCGAAACCGCTCAGAACTTTGTACGCCAGGGCGAAGCCGCCCCGGATGCCCTCGCTGACGACGGCACCGCGCGTCACGACGCCGTGTCGTTCGAGCAGGGATTCGGCCATCGCCTTTGCGCGGATGGTCGTGTCTCCCTCGGCGAGAGGCAACAGGGACCAGCGGCCGCCGCCCGTCGGTGGCCCTGAACTCATCACCCGCGCCGAACTCGAACGACCCCGGGGAGAGCGGGAGCGGCGGGGAGCGGCAGGCCCGCCGAGGTACGACCTAAGCGGCGAGAAGGTGTCGTTGGTGACGAGACCCGCCCACACCAGCTCCCAGAGGGCCGCGTTGAGCTTCTTGTCGTCGGTGCTGCCGACGGCCTGCCCGAGCTGCCGGAAGAAGTACGCGCCGCCCCCGGCCATAGCCTCGAGAATGGAGCGCTGGAGTTCGGTGGTGTCATCGCCACCCGGTGCGGCCAGGGTCAGGCGGGCCGTGTCGGCGAGGTGCAGGCTCACCCAGCCATCGCTGCCGGGCAGCACGCCGTTGCCCGACCAGATCACCTCGCCGGTTACCGTCAACTCGTCGAGCCAGGCCTGTGAGTAGTTGGCGACTCTTGCCGGCAGCACGAGTGATTCCCACGCCGACGCGGGGAGGGGTACGCCCGCGAGTTGCTCGATGACCTGCGCCACGCCGTCGACGCCCCGAAGAGCGCTGCCGACGTTCTGCCACACCGGCAGGAATCGGCCGAGCGCGGACTGCTCGACAGGCTCGACCTCCTGGCGCAGGGCGGCCAGTGACCGTGACCGCAGGCGGCGGAGCACCTCGACGGAGCACCACTCGGTTCCGCTGGCACCGGGACGGAACTCCCCGTCGATGACGCGACGGTCGGCGGCGAGTCGACGGAGGGTGTCGGTGACCACGGCCGTTCCGAGACCGAATCGGGTCGCGGCATCCTGCACGATGAAGGGCCCGTGGGTGCGCGCAAACCTGCTCACAAGGTCGCCGACCGGGTCCGGGACAGGCTCGATGAACGCGGCCGGCACGCCGATCGGCAGCGGGACACCCAGTGCGTCCCGGAGCCGGGCGGCGTCCTCGACGACCGCCCACTGCTGCGTTCCGGCGATAGTGACCCGTAATACGCGATTGGCGCGCTGCAGTTGCCCGAGCGAGACCTCGAGCTGCGCAAAGTCGACCGAGTGTTCCGCGCTTGCCGCCGGCTCGCCGTCTGCGGCCACAGGAGTGGAACTGTCGACGGCAGGGGTGCCCAGCACCGACGGCTGGGAGCGCTCGGCGATCTCGTCGACGGACAGCGGGCCGAGCATCCTGAGCAGGTCCACGACGCCTTCGACGTCGCGAGCTTTGCGGTCCGGGGCGAGTCGCTGCAGTTCCAGTTCAGTCTGCTCGATGACCGCGGGGTCGAGCAGCTCTCGCAGCTCAGCCCGCCCCAGCAGCTCGGCGAGCAGGGTGGGGTCGAGCGAGAGAGCGGCTGCCCTGCGCTCAGCCAGCGGCGAATCGCCCTCGTACATGAAAGCGGCGACGTAGCCGAACAGCAGCGAGCGGGCGAACGGTGACGGCACATCGGTCTGGCTCTCGACCATGCGGATCTTGCGGGTCGCGAGCTCTGTGGTGAGGGTCATCAGTGCGGGCAGGTCGTAGACGTCCTGCAGCACCTCGCGCACGGTCTCGAGCACGATCGGGAAGCTCGGGTACTTGCGGGCCACATCCAGCAGCTGGGATGCGCGTTGCCGCTGTTGCCACAGGGGGGAGCGTCGTCCAGGGTCTCGCCGCGGCAGCAGCAGTGCCCGCGCCGCGCACTCCCTGAAGCGCGCCGCAAACAGTGCGGAGCCGCCAACCTCCTCGGTGACCGTCGCCTCCAGCTCCCCCCTGTCGAAGAGAAACAGTTCGGCTCCGGGGGGCTCGCCATCGGAGTCGGGGATGCGCACCACGATGCCGTCATCGCCGGCCATGGCTGCGCCATCCACTCCCAGCCGATCGCGGACTCGAGCGCTGATGGCGAGTGCCCACGGCGCGTGAACAGGTATGCCGTACGGAGAATGTAAGACGACACGCCAGTCGCCGAGTTCGTCCTTGAAGCGCTCGACGACGAGAGTGCGGTCGGTCGGCACCTGCCCGGTGGACTGCTGCTGCTCCGCGACAAGCGCGATGAGATTGTTCACGGCACGGTCATCCAGGCCGATGCCTTCGACGCGGGTACGCGCCTCTTCGGCGGTGCTGGTGGATATTTCACGCACGAATGCGCCGATCGCTGCGCCCAGTTCTGCGGGCCGACCCAGCCCATCGCCCTTCCAGAACGGCACCTTGCCCGGCTGCCCGAACGCGGGTGACACGAGCACCTGGTCGTGCGTGATGTTTTCGATGCGCCAACTGGTCGTCCCGAGCGCGAACACGTCACCGACGCGCGATTCGTAGACCATCTCCTCGTCGAGCTCACCAACGCGTCTGCCGGGCGCTCCCGGTTCGCCGCCGACCATGAAGACACCGAAGAGTCCGCGGTCGGGGATGGTGCCTCCGGATGTCACGGCCAGCCTCTGCGCGCCGGGTCGGCCGGTGATCGTCCCGGCCACACGGTCCCAGACGATGCGTGGGCGCAGTTCGGCGAACTCATCGCTGGGGTAGAGACCGGCGAGCAGGTCGAGGGTGGCGTCGTAGGCACTGCGGGGCAGTGTGGCGAATGGTGCGCTGCGCCGGATCGTCTCGAACCATTCCTCGACGTCGATCGCCTCGAGGGCGGTGGCGGCGACGGTCTGCTGTGCCAGCACGTCGAGCGGGTTCGCCGGAACCGTGATCGCCTCGATCTGGCCCGACTTCATCCGCTCCACTGCGACCGTGGTGTGGATGAGGTCGGTGCGATGCTTGGGGAACAGCATCCCTTTCGAGATTTCGCCGACCTGGTGGCCGGCCCGACCGATGCGCTGCAGTCCGCTCGCAACCGACGGCGGGGACTCGACCTGGATCACGAGATCGACCGCACCCATGTCGATGCCGAGTTCGAGCGAGCTCGTCGCGACGACGCATCGCAGTCGACCGGATTTCAGGTCGTCTTCGATGGTGGCGCGCTGTTCCTTGGAGACGGAGCCGTGGTGGGCGCGAGCCAATAGTCCGGCGGAGCTTTCTCGCGTGGCCTCGACGACTGTCGTCATTGTCGTCGTAGTCGTCATTGTCGTCGTCGCCGTTGTCGTCGTGGAGGCGACGCTGGCGGTCAATGCGGGTGCGGCCAGCTCAGCATCGAGCCGCTCAGCATCGAGCTGCTCAGCATCGAGCCGCTCAACGTAGATGTCATTGAGCCTCGACGTCAGCCGCTCCGCGAGCCGCCGGGAGTTCGCGAAGACGATGGTTGACCGGTGCTGCAGGATCTCGTCGACGATGCGTTCTTCGACGTGCGGCCAGATCGACCCGGTGGGTTCTGCCGTGGCCCCCGCGGATGATCCTCCGCGGGATTCGGCGCTGCGGGACTCGGAGCCGCGGGACTGGACCGTGCCGGGCACGGTCATGTCGTCGACGGGCACGACAACCGACAGGTCGAACGTCTTCGCGGCGGGTGGCTGCACGATGGTCACCGGGGCACGCCCGCCAAGAAAGCGCGCGACCTCCTCGAGCGGCCGCACGGTCGCGGAGAGCCCGATGCGCTGGGCCGGCTTCGGCAGCAGCTCGTCGAGTCTCTCGAGCGACACCGCGAGGTGCGCGCCACGCTTCGTCGAGGCGACAGCGTGCACCTCATCGATGATGACGGTGTCGACGTTTGCAAGCGTCTCTCGGGCGGCCGACGTGAGCATCAGGTACAGCGATTCCGGCGTCGTGATCAGGATGTCCGGTGGAAGCCGCGCGAGCAACCGACGGTCACCTGGGGTCGTGTCGCCGCTGCGCACCCCGACCGTGACATCGGGGGCGGGCAGCCCGAGCCGACGTGCGGTCTGCGTGACGCCGACGAGTGGTGCGCGGAGGTTGCGCTGCACGTCGACGCCGAGAGCCTTCAGTGGGGAGATGTAGAGCACGCGCGTTCTGGCTTTGGGGTCTTCGGGCACCGGTCGGGAGGCGAGCTGGTCGATCGCATAGAGAAAGGCGGCGAGAGTCTTGCCCGATCCGGTGGGCGCCACCACGAGCGCATGGGCTCCCAGGGAGATCGCGTGCCAGGCTCCGAGTTGCGCTGGTGTGGGCGCGTCGAAGGCCCCGCTGAACCATTCCCTGGTCGCGGGGGAGAAGCTGTCGAGCACCGAGCTCATCTGACCATCATCCTGTGCACCACCGTCATCCGTCCGAGGTTGCGCTCAGGGCGCACTGCTCTCCGTGAAGGTCTAGCCGTGGCTGCGCAGGAATCCACTGAACTCCGCGAGCTCCGGCGTCGAAATAGAGTGGCCGATACCTTCGTAGGTGCGGATCGTCGCGGTCGTGTGGGCGGGTATCCACTCGGCAGTGCGATCGATGGCCTGGCTCGGGATGATCGGGTCGTCGGTTCCCCGGCCCCAGAAGACCGCGGGCTTCACCTCGGCCAGCCGCGCGTCGCCGGGGTGCTCGGCCGAGGCGATGAATCCGGAGAGGGAGACCGTCGCCGCGAAGCGCTCGGGGTCGAGCCGCAGGAGTTGCAGCGCGAGCGCGCCGCCCTGGGAGAACCCGAGGAGGCTCACGGCACCCGAGGAGACGCTGTCGAGCCAGTCGATGACGGCGCGGGCTGCCTCATCCACTGTGTCTGCTGCCGGTTCGCCGGCCGGGCTCGCCTGGCGTGACCACCACGCCCAGCCACCGCTTTCGGCGATCGGGGCGCGCACCGACGCGATGACAGGCTCGAGGGGTAGCGCCGGAGACATGGAAAACAGGTCTCCTTCGTGCGAGCCGTAGCCGTGCAGTAATACGAGCAGCGGCCTGCCCGCCCTCTCTCGCTCGGGAGCTGACCAGAGAACCGCTGACTCATCCAATTTCACCTCCCCATACTCGCACTGCTGCACGCCTGTCGGAACGTGCGGGCGCGGTGGGTGACAATGGAGCATGGCATCAACAGGCACTCCCGACCCGAACTCCGGCTGGTTGAGCGACGAGGAACTCGCGGAGACCCGCCGGCGCCTCCCGCTGCTCTACGTCGAGGCCGTGCCGGTGCGTGTCGACGGGCTGGGTCGCGTCACTGAGGTCGGCACGCTGCTGCGCGCCAACGATGGTGAGTTCACCCGCACGCTCGTCTCCGGCCGGGTGATGTACGGCGAGACGCTGCGCGATGCTCTGTTCCGTCATCTCGAGAAAGACCTCGGGCCGATGGCGTTCCCCCTGCTGCCCGCCAGCCCACTGCCCTTCTCGGTGGCCGAGTATTTCCCCTGGCCCGGTGAAAGCCAGTTCATGGATGCCCGCCAGCACGCCGTCTCGCTGGCCTACGTGGTACCAATCACCGGAACGTGCGAGCCGCGCCAGGACGCGCTCGAGGTCACCTGGATGCGCCCGTCTGAGGCGGCCGCCGAATCCGTCACCTCCGACATGGAGGGTGGACGAGGGGCGCTGCTGCGCGCAGCCCTGGCATCGGTGGGCGTGCTGCCCTAGCCCCGGCACTGCGCTGCCGCCACGCTGCCGCCACGCTCGTTCCTTTCAGCCAAATGAAGGAGATTCCGGCAAGAAGGGTCCCGCATGCCATTGTGTGACCCGGGTCTTGCCGAAATTTCCTTCATTTGGCATCGAAAAGGCGGCGGCCGAGGCAGTGGGTGAGCGGCAAGCGCTTCCTCATCGTTGCGGTGCAGGATCGCGTGGTCGGCTTCCTCTGCGGTGAACTGCTGCCTGACTTCGCTGGTGAGCGGATCCCGGATCACCCGAACTCGTGCTGTGTCGTCATACCGGGGTGCAACGCACCCCTTACGCGACAACGCCGCCCGAACCGGAGTTCGAGCGGCGTTGTCGTACAGAGAAGAATCAGCGTCCGCGGCGCTGACCGCCACCGGCATTCGGGCGCACGACCTGACCGACGCGGATGGGGCCACCGGCGGCCTGGGCGCGGCCGTTGCCGCCGCGCGGGCGCGACGGTGCCTGCTCCTCGCGAGGAGCGCGCTCGGCGCGAGCAGGAGCGGCTGGAGCTGATGATGACCACGCCGTAGTGGACGCTGAGCGACGCTGGCCGCCAGCAGCGGCCGCCGGACGACCCGAACGGTCGCGACGGGGTGCATCCGAGGATCCGTCGCGGCCAACGCGCTTGCGCTGGGCATTGGCGCCCTGTGAGCGGCCGCCGCCCTGCTGCTGCACCGCGGCACGGGGTGCGGGTGTGACGTAGGCTGCGACATCTCCGACCAGGGCGGTGACCGATGCGGAAGCCGCGGTCACGTGCTGGGGGGTGACGGTGATCTGGGCTTTGCGCAGCAGCGCTGCGGTGTCTTTGCGCTGGGCAGGCAACACGATCGTGACGACCTCGCCCTCCTTGCCGGCGCGGGCCGTGCGCCCCGAGCGGTGCAGGTACGCCTTGTGCTCGGCCGGCGGGTCGACGTGGATCACGAGCTCGATGTCATCCACGTGCACGCCACGGGCTGCGACGTCTGTGGCAACGAGCACGCGGGTCTCGCCTGAGGCGAACGACGCGAGGTTGCGGTCACGAGCGACCTGCGAGAGGTTGCCGTGCAGGTCGACCGAGGGGATGCCCGAGTCGGTCAGCTGCTTTGCGAGCTTCTTGGCGTGGTGCTTGGTACGCATGAACAGGATGCGACGGCCGGTGCCCGAGGCGAGCTTTTTGATGAGCTCGTTCTTCTCGTCGACTCCGGCTACCTCGAAGACATGGTGGGTCATCGCGGCGACATGGGAATTTGCCTCGTCGACCGAGTGCAGCACCTCGTTATGGAGGTAACGGCGCACGAGCTTGTCAACGCCGTTGTCGAGCGTTGCGCTGAACAGCATCCGCTGTCCGGTCTGAGGGGTCTTGTCCATGATGCGAGTGACGACGGGCAGGAAGCCGAGGTCGGCCATGTGGTCTGCTTCGTCGAGCACTGTCACTTCGATCGCGTCGAGCTGCACGAAGCCCTGCTTCATGAGGTCTTCGAGGCGGCCGGGGCAGGCCACGACGATATCGACGCCCGCCTTGAGGGCTGCGACCTGTCGCTGCTGCGAAACGCCGCCGAAGATGGTGGTGATGTTGAGGCCGTATGCGGTCGCGAGCGGCTCCATGGCGGTGGAGATCTGGGTGGCGAGCTCGCGGGTCGGGGCGAGCACCAGTCCGAGCGGACGGCCCGGGCGGCGTTTGCCACCGGCGAGCTTGCCGCCGAGGCGGGCGACCATAGGGATGGAGAAGGCGAGGGTCTTGCCCGAGCCCGTCTTACCGCGGCCGAGCACGTCTTTGCCCGCCAGTGTGTCCGGCAGGGTGTCGAGCTGGATGGGGAATGGTTCCAGGATGCCGCTCGCGGTGAGCGAGGCGACGAGAGGAGCTGGCACGCCGAGCGTGCTGAAGATGTTTTCTGACATAGGGGTTTCTTGTGCCTTTCGGGACAAAGAGTGCACGCACTTATCCAGATGGGTCGGGAAGTGGTGCGGTTGGCGAAGGTGGCTGTGGCCACATCCGTTCGCCGTGAAAGTATCTACGACCCGCCATGCGTGAGGCATATCGGGGAGAAGAGGAAGCGTTCTACGACGCAGGGAAACCGTCGTGGTTTCGCAAGTGGCCCCAGTCTAGCAGATGGCCTAATGCGAGCCCGAGTAACGCTCTCCGACGGGAACCTCCACTGCGACGGTGTTGCCCGGCTGGGCGAGTGGGCACGCCCACATCGGGTCGTAAGCACAGGATGGGTTGTACGCGAAGTTGAAGTCGAGCACGAGGGACTGTGGGTCCCGTCCCGATCCCAGGTCTGCGCCTTTGACGGTGTCGAGCAAATAGCGGCCGCCGCCATATGTACCTCCGCGGGCGCCGGCCAGGGCATCCTTCACCGGAATGAAGATGCCGCCACCGTATGAGGCGAGTCTCCACACGTCGAGCGGCCCGACGCCGGGAACCTCGGCGACGCCGATCAGCTCGAAGGGCACGGTGCCGTCCGTGCCGGTCTCGACCTCCATCCGGCGCCCGTCGGCGGCGGTGAGCGTGACCTCGAATCGCCAGTCTGGGTCATATGGCTTCACGGGCAGGCCCGTGAACACGGCCAGGTCTTCGGGCAGCAAGGGGGTCGACGGGTGGTTCGCAAACAGGTCGTCGCGCTCACGGCGCCAAAGGTCGTGTGCAGCGAACAGGTCGGTGGATTCGCGCACCGCTGCATAGGTGGCGAAGACGCGGCGGCGCCAGTCGCCAACATCGAGAGCGGTCACCGGGCTATTTCCAATCCACCGACAGCCGCTTGAGCTGCAGCGCGCGCCACTGCCAGAACGCCCAGAAACCGACCCACAGCAGCGGTGTCAGCGCCCCCGCCTCGACGATGAGCTGGTCGCGGTACAGCGTGCGCGCGCCGGGCAGTGCCGAAACCGCCATGGTGTGCTCCCACCTGTCGACCAGCGCGAGCGGGCCGGACAGCCCGCGACCCGTGTCACGAACCGTGCGCACACCCTGACGGCTCTCTCGGAACTCGAGATCGATCGTCTGCTCGCCGATCACCGCAAGTCCGAAGCCTTTCGCACGCAGGAGGTGCTCGCCCTCCGGCCAGCTGTCGGGGAAACCGCCGGGCTCCAGCGAATCGAAGGTGGTGAACGGCGCGGAAACCGCGCGGAACACCGTCGGATTGCGGATTGCCCGCCACGCGGCATCCGGAGCACAGTCGAGGTGAAGTTTGAGAAGCACGCGCATGGCTCCATTGTGGTGGCCCGCGGTTGCCGCACGACAGGCCTGTCCCGCGCGACCGCGGGTGGTGTAAGGCGGTTATCCTCGTGAAGTGAATTCGATACCCCGCAACCAGCCGCATTACCAGGTGCGATTCGACTGGGGTATCGACGGCGCGAACGCGCTGGCTCCCGGAGCAGACATCCTGGTGTGGGTGGATGCCATCCCCGGCGGTGACACGGATCCCGGCATTATCGCGCACGGAGGTGCGCTGATCACGGGCTCGACCGGTTCGCGCGTCGCCCTGGCCGAGTGGGTGCTCGCGAGGCAGGTCGAACTCGGAGACCGGGCGACCGTCGCCGTGGTTGCTGCTGGTGGGCCCGATGGGCGCTTCGCGGTGGAAGACCTGCTTGCCGCGGGAGCGATCATCGACGCGATCGCGGATGTCGGCATCGACTACATCTCTCCGGAGGCCGCGGCTGCGGTCGGTGCGTACACGGGGCTCCGTAATGCGGTGGGGCACGTGCTGTCAGCCTGCGTCGCCGGACAGGAGCTGCTCGCGAGCGAAGGCCGAGACGCGGTCGACGACGCCCGCGCAGCCAACGATTCGCCCGGATTCACCATCCTGAAGGAATTCAGGTTGCCGCAGTAGCGTTGTTGGTCAGACACTTACTCACTCACGGAGGGCTGCACCATGAAGGCAATGCTGGGCGACACGATCATCGCAGAGGCACCGAAGGAAGATCTCATCTCTATCGAGGGCAATTGGTACTTCCCGCCGTCGAGCGTGACGAGCGAGCTGCTCGAGAAGAGCACCACCCCCTACCACTGCCCATGGAAGGGTGACTGCCAGTATTTCTCCGTGAAAGACGGCGACACCCTCCTGCAGGACCGTGCCTTCAGCTACCCGGAGCCCCTGCCGGGTTCGCGCGAGCGAGTCGGCAAAGACTTCGCGAACTACGTCGCGTTCTGGAAAGACGTCAAGGTCGTCGACTAGTCGGTCAGAGCGATCGCGCCCGGTGAGCTCGTACCTTGGCGCGATTGCCACACCGCTGCATGGAACACCAGCGGCGGTTGTTCGAGCGTGATTCGTCGTAGAAGACGAGTTGGCAATCGTCTGCGGAGCATTCCCTGATGCGATCGGCCCGGTCAGGTGAGAACAGCTGGATCACTTCGCGCGCCATCACCGACAGTGCCTGGCTTGCCCTGGCCCGAGCGCGTCCGGCCTGCCGCCGACCGCCCGCCAGCGACGGCGGGATATCCGGGGTCGCCGCGAAAAGGTTGACGACGTCCACGTCGTCAGCGGAGGGGCGATCACCCCGGCTGATCGCTGTCGCCGAGCGGGCGATCGCCTGTCGGAGGGCGAGAGCGTCCGTCAGGTCGCGATCATTCGCCGTGCCATCGACCTCGGGAAATCGTTCGTTGAACCAGAACGCGAGGTCGGCCGGGGTACGCAGTCGCTCCCCGGCCGGGCTGTCACCCATACCGCCGGTGTACGCGAAGTCGAGGGCGAGCGATCCGGCGTCGAAATGCCAGAGCCGATCGTCGCTGACGGTGAACCGCTGTTCGGCTTCTTCACTCACGTAATCCAATATAGGGCTCGGGTAACCAATACAGTGGGTTACATGAGTGACGCTACGGGCAAGACGAAGGACGCCGGCTGGGAAGTGGGGGTTCGCACTACCGTCGCCGCCCCGGTGCCGGCGGTATGGCAATACCTGGTCGGCGATGGACTCGACACGTGGCTCGGCGACATCGACTCCCTGCCGACCGAGACGGGTGCTGGGTACGTCACGAAAGACGGCGTGAAGGGCACCATCCGCAGTCGCACCGAGAACGTCAGGCTCCGGCTGTCATGGCAGCCGAGTGACTGGCCGCATGACTCCACTCTTCAGCTCACGGTGAAGGAGACGATCACCGGCACCACGATCGGCATCCATCATGAGAAGCTGGCCGACCGTGACGAGCGCCGGATGATGCTCGGGCACTGGAAGAACATCGCCGCCGCCTTCGACCGGCACTTCGGCTGAACGCTCGCTACTTGTTCACCCAGGCGATCGTGTGCGCCGCGTTGAACTTCCTGGAGCATTTGCCGCAGGCCAAGGCCCTCGTCGGCGTGCGATAGCGGTAATGAGTGTGGCCCGCGGGGCAGGTTCCCACCCACGGCGCGAACTCGGTGGCGATGGCTCCATCGTGCAGCCGGTTGCCCTCGTAACCCAGGTCTGACGCGATCGCCTTCCACTGTGGACCGTGACCGGCGCGGGTGCCGGCGATCGCGTGGGCGACCTCATGCAGCAGTACCTGGTGGATCTCGTCATCCTCATACCGTGCGGCGAGGTATCTCGAGACGCTGATGCGCTTGTAAGTGTAATTGCAGAGCCCCGCCCTGGTCTTCGCGTTGTCGAACTCGAAGCTCCAGCTGCGGTCGAGGTGCAGGTCGATGAGGGCTGTCGCCCACGTTCGCACCCTGTTCAGCTCAGCCACCCCTTGAGGTTAACCCGAGCGGCCGACTATCGGCTTCAGCAACCCGGAGAGTGTGGAGAACTAGGGCGCCAGCTCCACCTGCAGGATCTGGTCGTCGCCCTCACGCGGTGTGCCGCGACCGTCGGTGTTGTTGGTCATCATCCAGAGCGTGCCATCCGGCCCCGGAATCACGTCGCGGATGCGCCCGAAGCTGTCAGAGAAGTAGTCCACCGCGGTGGTCGGTGTACCGGGGTTGACGGCCCACAGCCGCTCACCGCCGAGGCCCGCCATGAAGAAGGTGCCGCCGACCCAGGTGAGTCCGCTCGGGCTCGCGTCATCCGTCGGCCACTGGAAGACGGGGTTCACGAACGCGGGGTCGTCCGAAGTGCCTTCGGCTGTTGGCCAGCCGTAGTTTGCGCCGGGCTGGATGATATTGAACTCATCCCAGGTGTTCTGGCCGAATTCGGCGGCCCAGAGCTGGCCATCGTCATCCCACGCGATGCCCTGCGGGTTGCGGTGCCCGAGCGAGTAGACCAGCGAACCGTCGAAGGGATTATCGGCTGGTGCAGTCCCGTCGGCATTCATCCGCAGGATCTTGCCGTTCAGGCTGGCCCGATCCTGCGCGGTTTTCGGGTCGCTGGCGTCGCCGACCGTCGCATACAGCTTGCCGTCCGGGCCGAACTCGATGCGGCCGCCATTGTGGTTTCCTGCCTTTTTCAGTCCGGTCAGGATGTCGCGGCTCGCGCCCAGCGAGTAGTCACCGGGCTCCCCGCCCAGGTCGAACCTCACGATCCGGTTGTCGTCCGCGGCGGTCAGGTACACGAACAACCCGGTCGGATCATCCGGCGCCACCGCGATGCCGAGCAGTCCGCCCTCGCCGCCGGGAGCCGCGCCGTCGACCGAACCGACCTCCCGCACGGTCCCGTCGGGCGTGAGCTCCTTCACCAAGCGGCTGTCGCGTTCGCTGATGAGGGTCGAACCGCTGTCAAGCCTCACCATCGACCACGGTGCATCCAGCCCGCTCGCGATCGTCGTCGGTTCACCGACCGGTGCGACCGCGGCAGCGGGTTCGGAGGTGGTGGGAACAGGGGTGGTGGGAACAGGGGTGGTCAGTGCGCCCTGGGGCTGTGCCGTACAGCCGGCAAGCAGTGCTGCGACCACGACGGCTGCGAGAGCTGGGGGAATACGCATGCTCCCATCCCATCATGCGCTTCTGGGTGGTGGGGGCTACGAGCTGCCGGGTTTCACCTGGAAGATGCCCTTGGATGGCGGCGGCGACTGTACCGCGCTCGCGTCAGTGACAACCTGGGCGCTCGCGATGAAGTCGCGCAGTTCGGGGCCCGCCACGATCTTTGACGGATGAGGCCCTGCGGCGAGCAGTCGCGGCATCCAGTCGAAGGGAAGCTCTTCGGCCGAACCGACGAGCACGAGGTTGCCGAACCGTCGGCCTTTCAGGATCTGCGTCTCGGCGAGAATCGCGACGTGGCCGGTCACGGCAGCGAGCGTTGCCGCCTGCGACCGGGCGAACGCGAGGCCGGGGCCGTCTGCAACGTTCGCGATCAGGATGCCACGGGGCGCGAGCAGCGCGACCGCACTGCGATAGAACTCGACAGACGTCACATGGGCGGGGGTCCGGGCGCCGCTGAAGACATCCACCACGAGCAGGTCGACGGAGCCGTGGAGCCCCGGCGGCAACTTCTCCATCACGGCCCTGGCGTCGCCGTGGCGAATCCTGATCGATGCGGACTTCGACCACGGCAGCTCGGCGCGGACCAGGTCGACGAGGTCGGACTCGAGCTCGATGACCTGCTGGCGTGAGCCCGGGCGGGTCGCCTCGACGTAGCGGGGGAGGGTGAGGGCGCCCGCGCCGAGGTGCACGGCCGTGATCGGTTCCCCGGGCATCCCGAGCTGGTCGATGACGTGGCCCATGCGGCGCACGTACTCGAAGAAGAGCTCGGTCGGGTCGTCGAGGTTCACCTGCGACTGGGGTGTTCCGTCGACAGTGAGCGTGTACGCGCCGTCGACCCAGCGATCCGGAGTGATGGTTGCGAGATAACCGCTGTGCGCGAGAGTTCGTGAGGGGTAGTCGACCACCCTTCGACCCTTTCACATATTCACCTGGCCCTCGTCGTGGAGTTTGGCGGGCGCGACCGATGTAGCCGTCGGCGTTGCACTCGGTAGCGCTACCGTTGCCGTATGAGCGAGCCGATCCGTCATCTCCCCGACAACATGCGCCGACAACTGGACGCCCAGTCTTACGTCGGTCCAGCCACCTTCGGCATGCGCCCCTTACTCACAGAGCCGTCCCAGCTCGACGAGTGGCAACCGGATGTCGCGATCGTGGGAGCCCCGTGGGACGACAGCACCACCAACCGCCCGGGCGCGCGCTTCGGCCCGCGTGCGCTCAGGGCGAACGCCTACGACCCCGGTACGTACCACCTCGACCTGCAGGTGGAGATGTTCGACCACCTCGAGGTCGTCGACTACGGCGATGCTGTGACCAGCCACGGCATGTGGGAGTTGTCGCGCGCGGCGATCTACGAGCGCGTCAAGGAGGTCGCGAGCCGGGGAATTGTGCCGATCGTGATCGGCGGCGACCACTCGATCACCTGGCCGGCAGCGACCGCGGTGGCCGAGCACCACGGTTTCGGCACCGTGGCGATGATCCACTTCGATGCGCACGCCGACACCGCGAACATCCTGGAGGGAAACCTCGCGAGCCATGGAACCCCCATGCGCCGGCTCATCGAGTCCGGCGCCATCCCCGGTACGCACTTCCTCCAGGTCGGGCTTCGGGGATACTGGCCGGGCGAGGAAGACCAGAAGTGGATGCGCGACCATGGCCTGAAGCACTTCATGATGCAGGAGATCTGGGAACGTGGCGTGAAAGCCGTCATGACCGATGTGATCGCCGCAGCACGGGAGCGCGCAGATAAGGTCTACGTGTCGATCGACATCGACGTGCTCGATCCTGGCTTCGCACCGGCGACGGGCACACCGGCTCCCGGTGGACTCGCCCCGGTCGACCTCCTGCGCATGGTTCGCCAGATTGTGCTTGAGCTGGATGTCGTGGGTTTCGACGTGATGGAGGTCGCGCCGGCCTACGACCACGCCGACATCACGGTCAACAATGCTCACGGGCTCATCTGGGAGGCGCTCGCCGCGATGGCCGTGCGAAAGCGCGACTCTCGAGCCTGACGAGATCCGCGCACCTCCCCGCACAGTGATGCGCTCGCTCTCCGCACAGTGATGCGCTCGCTCTCCGCACAGTGATGCGCTCACTCTCCGCCCAAATGAAGGAGAAATCCGGATGCAGCACCCCGTCGCCGCCCGAATGCTCATCTGAGGGAGAAAACTCCTTCATTTCGGTGGAGTAGCGCGCCGGGAAAGCGGACGAAACGGGACGGGGCGACAGGCGTTGGAGCCGGGCTGCGACGCCTCAGGCGTGCGGGTCGTCCGGCAGGCCACTGAAGTGAGACCACAGCAGCTCATCGACCAGCCGGATGCTCGTCTCAAGCCGTTGCTCGGCATCGCCACCCACGAGTGCCCAGGGCTGCTCGCGCACCGTCAACTCCTCCTCGAGCCAACGCTGCATCGCCTCGCGGTAGTCCTCTCCGTCACGGATGCCGTCCTGCTCGAACTGCACCCCCCCAATGTCGCTGATGAGGTAGAGCCCTCGAGGCGGCAGCTCCGGCACGGCGTCGAAGGCCGCGGTGGAGGAGTCGCCGAGGTAGCGGCGCTCCCACAGCCGCGTCGCGAAAGCGTCGGTGTCGCAGAACAGCACGGGGGAGCCAGTTGCAGCCGCTTCATCCTCTAGTCGTTGCTGTTCTACCGCGATGTTTGCGAAATCTTCGGGCGTCCACTCCGCGGAGTGCACGGTCGCGTGAGGGTCGTTCTCGATCACGCCCTGCTGGGCGAGCAGCAGTTCGGTGTACTCACGGCCGTACTCTGGCACCCAGAGCGTCTGCTGCCATACGCCTCCGCGCGCGCGGTAATGCGTGGTGAGGGAGTCAGCGAGCGTGGTCTTCCCGCTCGATTCGGCGCCGACGACAATGATCCGGATGGCTCGCTCCGCTCGCACTTCGGGTGCCAGTTCACGCCAATCCATCAGTCTTATAGCCCATTCCCAGAATCAGGTCAAGATTCGGCTTGCAAAGGCGTGTCGAGTCGACCTATGATTATCCTTTGCGCTCCCAATCAATCCATGCCGTCATATTGCGGACAGCTGGCGTGCCCCGAGTATAGCGGCGGGGTAAATCGTTCTTTGATTTTGGTGAGCATCTCATTACCGACCGTCGGGTTTCCGACATTAGGGCCCGACGGGGTCCACGGAGGTTATTTCCTTGGCTGCTGCGAAAAACGCATCCACCAGTAAGTCCCCGAAGAACGGCCGCGTAGCATCGCGGCTTTCTTTCGCCAAAATCAGTGACACGCTGACCGTTCCCGATCTGCTCGCATTGCAGACCGAGAGCTTCGACTGGCTGGTCGGCAACGAGATCTGGAAGCAGCGCGTCACGGATGGTGTGGCCCAGGGCCGCACCGACCTGCCGACGCGCAGCGGGCTGGACGAGATCTTCGAGGAGATCTCTCCGATCGAAGACCTCGGCGAGACCATGCAGCTCTCCTTCACGGGCCCTGAGCTCGAAGAGCCGAAGTACACGATCGACGAGTGCAAGGAGCGCGGCAAGACCTTCGCCGCCCCTCTCTACGTGAACGCCGAATTTATGAACCACCTCACGGGTGAGATCAAGACCCAGACGGTCTTCATGGGCGACTTCCCGCTGATGACGGAAAAGGGCACGTTCATCATCAACGGCACCGAGCGTGTCGTCGTGTCGCAGCTCGTTCGTTCCCCCGGTGTGTACTTCGACCGCACCCCCGAGAAGCTCTCCGATAAGGACATCTTCTCCGCACGCATCATCCCGAGCCGTGGCGCATGGCTCGAGTTCGAGATCGACAAGCGCGACCAGGTCGGCGTTCGCATCGACCGTAAGCGCAAGCAGAGCGTCACCGTCTTCCTGAAGGCCCTCGGCCTCACGAGCGAGCAGATCCTCGAGGAGTTCAAGGGCTTCCCGTCGATCGAGCTGACCCTCGAGAAAGACAACATCCTCACGAAGGAAGAGGCGCTCAAGGACATCTACCGCAAGCTCCGCCCGGGCGAGCAGGTTGCTGCCGAGGCCGCTCGCGCGCTGCTTGACAACTTCTTCTTCAACTCGAAGCGCTACGACCTCGCGAAGGTCGGTCGTTACAAGATCAACCGCAAGCTCGGTATCGACACCGACATCAAGCAGTCGGTCCTCACCATCGAAGACATCATCGCGACGATCAAGTACATGGTCGCCCTGCATGACTCTTCGTCGAGCTACGTGACGGTCCGGGACAACGCACTGTCGACCATCAAGGGACTCCGCGATGGCAAGAAGGTGGATGTCCGGCTCGACATCGACGACATCGACCACTTCGGCAACCGTCGTATCCGCGCTGTCGGTGAGCTCATCCAGAACCAGGTCCGCACCGGACTCTCCCGCATGGAGCGCGTCGTCCGCGAGCGCATGACCACGCAGGACATCGAAGCGATCACCCCGCAGACCCTGATCAACGTGCGCCCCGTCGTCGCGGCGATCAAGGAGTTCTTCGGAACATCGCAGCTCTCGCAGTTCATGGACCAGAACAACCCGCTGGCGGGACTGACCCACAAGCGTCGCCTGTCGGCGCTGGGCCCGGGTGGACTGAGCCGCGAGCGTGCTGGCGTCGAGGTTCGAGACGTTCACCCCTCGCACTACGGTCGCATGTGCCCGATCGAGACCCCGGAAGGTCCGAACATCGGCCTGATCGGTTCGCTCGCATCGTTCGCTCGCATCAACGCGTTCGGATTCATCGAGACCCCGTACCGCCGTGTCGTCAACGGCAAGGTCACGGCGACCATCGACTACCTGACTGCGTCAGAAGAAGATGACTATGTCGTCGCCCAGGCAAACGCCCCGCTGACCGCGGAATCGATGTTCGCTGAGCCCCGCGTGCTCGCCCGGAAGAAGGGTGGCGAGGTCGACCTGATCCCGACCGAGCAGATCGGCTACATGGACGTGTCGCCACGCCAGATGGTGTCGGTCGCGACATCGCTGATCCCCTTCCTCGAGCACGACGATGCAAACCGCGCACTCATGGGTGCCAACATGCAGCGCCAGGCTGTCCCGCTGCTGCGCAGCGAGAGCCCGCTCGTCGGAACCGGTATGGAGGGCTTCGCAGCCATCGACGCCGGCGACGTCATCACTGCCGACCAGGCCGGTGTCGTCTCCGAGGTTTCGGCCGACGTCGTCACCATCCAGCTGGATGAGGGCGGCACGCAGGATTACTTCTTGCGCAAGTTCGACCGCTCCAACCAGGGCACCAGCTATAACAACCGTGTCATCGTCAGCGCGGGCGACCGTGTCGAGAAGGGCGAAGTCCTTGCCGACGGTCCCGCGACGGAGAACGGTGAGCTCGCCCTCGGAAAGAACCTGCTCGTGGCATTCATGCCGTGGGAGGGTCACAACTTCGAGGACGCGATCATCCTGAGCCAGAACCTGGTCAAGGACGATACCCTCTCGTCGATCCACATCGAAGAGTACGAAGTGGATGCCCGTGACACGAAGCTCGGCAAGGAGGAGATCACCCGTGATCTCCCGAACGTCAGCCCGGAGCTGCTCGCCGACCTCGACGAGCGCGGCATCATCCGTATCGGTGCAGAGGTTCGCCCCGGCGACATCCTCGTCGGTAAGGTCACACCGAAGGGTGAGACCGAACTGAGCGCCGAGGAGCGCCTGCTGCGCGCCATCTTCAATGAGAAGAGCCGCGAAGTGCGCGACACCTCACTGAAGGTTCCGCACGGTGAAGCCGGAACGATCATCGCTGTCAAGGAGTTCAACGCCGACAACGATGACGAGCTCGGCTCTGGTGTCAACCAGCGCGTCGTCGTCTACATCGCCCAGAAGCGCAAAATCACCGCTGGTGACAAGCTCGCTGGCCGTCACGGCAACAAGGGCGTCATCTCGAAGATCCTGCCGGTGGAGGACATGCCGTTCCTTGCCGACGGAACTCCGGTCGATGTCATCCTGAACCCGCTCGGTATCCCCGGTCGAATGAACTTCGGCCAGGTGCTCGAGACTCACCTGGGCTGGGTTGCCAAGCAGGGCTGGGACGTCGACGGTTCACCCAAGTGGGCCAAGACGCTTCCGGATCACGCTCGCAGCGCGGCTCCCGGCACCAAGGTTGCGACCCCGGTGTTCGATGGTGCGCTCGAGACCGAGATCGAGGGGCTGCTCAACTCGACCACGCCGACTCGTGACGGTGACCGCCTGATCGACTCCTCCGGAAAGACGCGACTGTTCGACGGTCGCTCCGGCGAGCCGTTCCCCGAGCCCGTCTCGGTCGGTTACATGTACATCCTGAAGCTCCACCACCTGGTGGACGACAAGATCCATGCTCGCTCGACGGGCCCGTACTCGATGATCACGCAGCAGCCGCTGGGTGGTAAGGCTCAGTTCGGCGGCCAGCGATTCGGTGAGATGGAGGTCTGGGCTCTTGAGGCATACGGTGCCGCTTACGCGCTCCAGGAACTCCTCACCATCAAGTCGGATGACATCCTCGGCCGAGTGAAGGTCTACGAGGCGATCGTCAAGGGTGAGAACATCCAGGAGCCGGGCATCCCAGAGTCCTTCAAGGTGCTCATCAAGGAGATGCAGTCGCTGTGCCTGAACGTCGAGGTGCTCTCGGCCGATGGTTCCACGGTTAACCTGCGCGACACGGATGACGAGGTCTTCCGCGCTGCGGAAGAGCTGGGCATCAACATTTCCACGCGGTTCGAGTCTTCGTCCATCGACGAGATCTAGCGACGACTCGCCTTCAGAACCTGTTCTTATTTAACTGCGTAAGAGAGAAGACATACATTGCTCGACGTTCACGCGTTTGACGAAATCAAGATCGGTCTCGCTACCGCCGACGACATCCGTCGCTGGTCACATGGCGAGGTCAAGAAGCCAGAAACCATCAACTACCGCACGCTCAAGCCCGAGAAGGATGGTCTCTTCGGAGAGCAGATCTTCGGACCGAGCCGTGACTGGGAGTGCTCGTGCGGTAAGTACAAGCGAGTGCGCTTCAAGGGCATCGTGTGCGAGCGCTGCGGCGTCGAGGTCACCAAGTCCTCGGTGCGTCGCGAGCGCATGGGTCACATCGAGCTTGCCGCTCCCGTTACTCACATCTGGTACTTCAAGGGTGTGCCGTCTCGACTCGGCTACCTGCTCGACATGGCGCCGAAAGACCTCGAGAAGGTCATCTACTTCGCGGCATACATGATCATCTCTGTGGATGAGGAGGGTCGTCATTCCGACCTTCCCGGCCTCGAGAACGAGATCCGTCTCGAGATCAAGACTCTCGAAGGCCAGCGCGATACCCGCATCGCCGACCGTCTCTCCAAGCTCGAGGAAGACCTTGCAGCACTCGAGGCTGAAGGTGCCAAGAGCGACCAGAAGCGTCGCGTCAAGGATGGCGCCGAGAAGGAAATGAGCCAGGCCCGCAAGTCGTTCGACGAGCAGATCAGCCAGCTCGAGCGCGTCTGGGACGACTTCCGCAGCCTGAAGGTCGGTGACCTCAAGCCCGAGGATTCCGTCTTCCAGGAGCTGCAGGATCGCTTCGGCACCTACTTCGAGGCCTACATGGGCGCCGAGGCCATCCAGAAGCGCCTTCAGGCGTTCGACCTGGCGACCGAGAGCGTCGACCTCCACGACCAGATCGCCAACGGCAAGGGCCAGAAGAAGATCCGCGCGATCAAGCGACTGCGCGTGGTCAACTCCTTCCTGCAGACCGGCAACTCGCCAGCCGCCATGGTGCTCGAGGTCGTTCCGGTCATCCCGCCCGAGCTTCGCCCGATGGTTCAGCTGGATGGTGGCCGCTTCGCGACCTCCGACCTCAACGACCTCTACCGTCGTGTCATCAACCGCAACAACCGCCTGCGTCGCCTGCTCGACCTCGGAGCCCCCGAGATCATCGTCAACAACGAGAAGCGCATGCTGCAGGAGGCCGTTGACGCACTGTTCGACAACGGTCGTCGTGGTCGCCCCGTCACCGGCACCGGTAACCGTGCCCTCAAGTCACTGAGCGACATGCTCAAGGGCAAGCAGGGTCGTTTCCGCCAGAACCTGCTCGGAAAGCGCGTCGACTACTCCGGTCGTTCGGTCATCATCGTCGGGCCGCAGCTCAAGCTGCACCAGTGTGGTCTGCCCAAGCAGATGGCACTCGAGCTGTTCAAGCCGTTCGTGATCAAGCGCCTCATCGATCTGAGCCACGCCCAGAACATTAAGAGCGCCAAGCGCATGGTCGAGCGTTCACGTCCGCAGGTGTGGGACGTGCTCGAGGAGATCATCCGCGAGCGCCCGGTGCTGCTCAACCGTGCACCAACGCTTCACCGTCTCGGAATCCAGGCCTTCGAACCCCAGCTGGTCGAGGGCAAGGCCATCCAGCTCCACCCCCTCGTCTGTGCTGCGTTCAACGCAGACTTCGACGGTGACCAGATGGCGGTACACCTTCCGCTGTCGGTTGAAGCTCAGGCCGAGGCCCGCGTGCTCATGCTCGCGAGCAACAACATCCTGAAGCCGTCAGACGGTCGCCCGGTGACCCTGCCCACACAGGACATGATCATCGGCCTGCACCACCTGACCACGTTGAAAGACGGCGGTGAGGGGGAGGGCCGCGCGTTCTCGTCTGTCGCCGAAGCGATCCTCGCGTTCGACCAGCATTCGCTGAACCTGAACTCGAAGGTGCGCATCCGTCTCGAGGACGTGCACTTCGCCGAGGGTGAGGCTCCTGAGGGCTTCGTGCAGGGCAAGACCGTCCTGATGAACACGACCCTCGGTCGCGCACTGTTCAATGAGGCGCTTCCCGCCGACTACCCCTACATCGAGGCAGTGGCTGACAAGGGCCAGATCTCGGCGATCGTCAACGACCTCGCTGAGCGGTACCCGAAGGTGGAGGTCGCAGCAGCACTCGACCGCATCAAGGACGCCGGATTCCACTGGGCGACACGCTCGGGTGTGACCGTGGCGCTCAGCGACATCGTGACCCCGCCGAACAAGCCGGAGATCATCGCCGGCTACGAGAAGCAGGCCGCAAAGGTCCAGGACCAGTTCGACAAGGGGCTCACGACCGACGCCGAGCGTCGCCAGGAGCTCATCGAGATCTGGAACAAGGCAACTGCCGAGGTCGCCACGGCCATGCAGAACAACTTCGCCTCAGACAACAACATCAACCGCATGGTGTCGTCTGGTGCGCGTGGTAACTGGATGCAGGTTCGTCAGATCGCCGGTATGCGTGGGCTCGTCTCGAACCCGAAGGGTGAGATCATCCCTCGCCCGATCGTGCACTCCTATAAGGAGGGCCTGACTGTGGCCGAGTACTTCATCTCGACCCACGGTGCTCGCAAGGGCCTGGCCGACACGGCGCTTCGTACCGCCGACTCCGGTTACCTGACCCGTCGACTCGTCGACGTTTCGCAGGATGTCATCATCCGTGAAGACGACTGTGGCACCAGCAAGGGCCTCGACATGCCGATCGCAGCACAGGATGCCGCTGGCAACTGGGTGCTTGACAGCAATGTCGAGAACTCGGTCTACGCTCGCAGCCTCGCCGCAGACGCCGTTGACGAAAAGGGCAAGGTCATCGCCCCCGCCGGGGCCGATGTCGGTGACGTACTGCTCGACACCCTGGTGTCGGCTGGCGTCAACAACATCAAGGTGCGTTCGGTGCTCACCTGCGAGTCCGTCGTCGGCGTGTGCGCGGCCTGCTACGGCCGCTCGCTCGCAACCGGACTGCTCGTCGACATCGGTGAGGCCGTCGGAATCATCGCGGCCCAGTCGATCGGTGAGCCCGGAACGCAGCTCACCATGCGTACCTTCCACACGGGTGGTGTTGCGTCGGCAGACGACATCACGCAGGGTCTTCCCCGCGTGACCGAGCTGTTCGAGGCTCGTACCCCCAAGGGTGCTTCGCCCATCGCTGAGGCCGCGGGCCGCATCACCATCGAAGACACGGATCGGGCTCGCCGCCTCATCCTGACCCCCGACAATGGTGACGAGCCCGTCGCTTACCCGGTGCTTCGCCGTGCAACCCTCCTCATCGAGGATGGCCAGCACGTCGATCTCGGCCAGCAGCTGCACGTCGGAAACCTCGACCCGAAGGAAGTTCTTCGCGTCAAGGGTGTCCGCGCCGTTCAGCTCCACCTGGTCGATGGTGTGCAGGGCGTGTATCGCTCGCAGGGTGTGCCGATCCACGACAAGCACATCGAGGTCATCGTGCGCCAGATGCTCCGCAAGGTGACCGTGGTCGACCACGGTGACACCGGGTTGCTTCCGGGCGAGCTCGTCGACCGTCTCAAGTACAACGAGTTGAACCGCGCCGCGCTCACCGAGGGCAAGGCAACGGCTTCGGCCCGCCAGGAGGTCATGGGTATCACCAAGGCATCGCTGGCGACTGAGTCGTGGTTGTCGGCCGCATCGTTCCAGGAGACCACGCGTGTTCTCACGCAGGCCGCC
Organism: Salinibacterium xinjiangense; assembly: GCF_014645015.1. Lineage (GTDB taxonomy): Bacteria > Actinomycetota > Actinomycetes > Actinomycetales > Microbacteriaceae > Rhodoglobus > Rhodoglobus xinjiangensis. The sequence goes on along the minus strand of NZ_BMLC01000001.1, from coordinate 1,101,391 downwards.
ATGGAGGGCAAGTCCGACCCGCTGATGGGCCTCAAGGAAAACGTCATCATCGGAAAGCTCATCCCGGCCGGCACGGGTCTCCCGCGCTACCGCGATGTGTCTGTCGAGGCGACGGAAGAGGCGAAGGCCGAGCGCTACCCGAATCGCATCTTCACGGACGACTCGGTGTTCAGCGAGAGCGACCTGAGCTTCGTCGATTTCGACAGCTTCAGCTCAGACGACAGCACCCCGGGAACCTACAACTAGGGTTGCCACCCAGGATGGCCCGTCACTTCGGTGGCGGGCCATCCTGCATTTAACCCCCCCTTAACCCGGTAGACACACCTGTCCGTGCCCCGTACTGGGTGTGGTGTGCGAATCGACCCCGAAGTACTTTTATGTGATTACCCCACCAATTCTCATAAGCGTCGTTGCCGGGGGCCTCGATAACCGGATCGTGAGGAGTCCCCCTTGGCTTCCCTAACAGAAATCCTCATCCTTCGCGGGGTGGTGCCCATCGAGCAAGTCGACAGCATCTCCGGCGTCTGGGGTGAAGACGAAGACTCTGTCCGATCTCTTGTTGAGCAGGGCCTCGTCACCGAGGTCCAGCTCGCGTCCGCCCGCGCTATGCAGGCAGAACTTCCGTTCGTCGAACTCATCGAGTACCCGGTCGACCGCGACGCCGTCTCGCGCGTACCCGCGGTCACGTGCCGCCGGCACCAGGTGTTGCCGATCGACATCGTCGACGGTGTACTCACGTTGGCCATGGTCGACCCCGGCAACGTGTTCGCTACCGACGATGTGCGGGCGGCAACTCGGATGCAGATTCGCGCGGTCGTCGTGGCGCCCGCGGATCTCAAGGCTGCGATCGAGAAATACCACCGCGCCGATGATGAGCTCAGCGACCTGACATCCGCCCTAGAGGAGGAGACCGGTAGCGCCGTTGTTGTCGTCAACCAGGAGGAGTCGGCAAACGACGCACCGATCGTACGTTTCGTTAACCTGATCATCAGCCAGGCCATTCAGGATAAGGCGTCCGACATCCACATCGAGCCCGGCGAGCACGAGATGCACGTGCGATACCGCATCGACGGGGTCCTGCATGAGATGCAGTCGGCCCCAAAGACGATCCAGAACGGCGTCACATCTCGCCTGAAGATCATGGCCGAGATTGATATCGCCGAGCGCCGAAAGCCTCAGGATGGCCGAATCTCGGTACGTCACGCCGGTCGCAAGATCGACCTCCGGGTCGCGACCCTGCCTGTGGTCTGGGGTGAAAAAGTCGTCATGCGAATCCTGGACAACAACGCCGGCACGCTCGATATGGAGAATCTGGCGCTCTCCCCTCGCAACTTCGAGGCATACCGCTCGTCGTATACGAAGCCTTACGGCATGATCCTCGTCACCGGGCCCACAGGTTCCGGAAAGTCGACGACGCTCTACACAACGCTGAGCACCGTTGCGAAGCCCGAGATCAACGTCATCACCGTTGAAGACCCCGTCGAGTTCCGGATGCAGGGCATCAACCAGGTCCAGGTCAATCCGAAGGCGGGGCTCACCTTCGCCAGCGCTCTCCGGTCGATTCTGCGTTCCGACCCCGATGTGGTGCTGATCGGTGAGATCCGTGACCACGAGACGGCCCAGATCGCCATCGAAGCGTCGCTCACGGGCCACCTCGTGCTCTCGACGCTTCACACGAACGACGCGCCAAGCGCGATCACCCGACTGACCGAGATGGATATCGAGCCCTTTCTTGTCGGATCCGCCATCGACTGCGTGGTAGCCCAGCGACTGGCGCGCAGGCTGTGCGAGCGCTGCCGGGAACCGTACCAGCACGATACGGCCGAGCTCGAAGCGCTGCGTTTCGGCTGGGATCGCAGCATGCCCATCCCGACCCTCTTCCGCCCTGTCGGTTGCTCCAGCTGCTCGAATACGGGTTACCGCGGCCGTATTGCACTGCACGAGGTGATGCTCGTGACTGAAGAGATCGAACGCCTCGCGGTGGTGCGGGCGTCCAGCGCAGAAATTACGAAGGTCGCCATTGACCAGGGCATGTGCACCCTCCGTCTCGACGGCTGGGGGAAAGCAAAAATCGGTCTCACGTCAATCGAAGAGATCATGAGAGTGGTGGTATGAGCAAGCCAGTGTACGAAATTCCATTAGATACCGGTCAAGTGTGGCCTGACGCCGGTGGTCGTCGGCGTTCTGCTGACGCGCCCCCGTCTTTCGAAGAGATAATGCGCCCGCGAAACGCAGAGCAGGGTCAGGATGCCACGGCAGCAGCGCCCGCTCCCGGCCCGTCGCTTCCGCCAGTGAACATGCCGGCCCCCGGTGCCGTTGCGCCGCCAGCCGCACCCATCATGGTGTCACGGCTCTTTTCCCAGCCCGCCCCGCTCGCGGACACCCACGCGCAACTCCCGCCGACCTTGGTCCCTGCAGCCAATGCCGCCGCGCGGCTGGCGACCCCGCCGGTTGCTCCTTTCGTGCAGGCAGCGACAATGCCAGCGCCGCAGGTACTCGCTACCCACGAGGCAGTGCCTGAGGTTGTCGTCTCCATTCCGGCCCCTCTGGAGGCAACCCCGCCAGCTCAGGTGGCCTACCAATTCGCTCCCGCACAACCTCTTCCCGCCCAGGCCGCGCCCATCCACGCGCTCCCGCAGCAGGCGCTTCAGCCCGTGCATCGCCCGACCGAGACCGTGCTCACTGCAGAAGCGTCGCCCGGTGCTCCGGTTCCGGGCGACGGCCAGGAGGGCAGCGATCCGCGCATTGTGCAGGCGCTGAACGCGGTCGTGATCGCGCTGGCCTCCGATCTTCACGTCTCAGCCGGTGCGCCACCGATGATCCGTGTCGACGGTGAGCTGCGCCCGATCGCCGCAGCTCCGGTCTGGCAGCCCGACGACCTGCGGGCCGCGTTGTACAGCATCATGTCGTCAGAGCAGCAGGAGATTTTCGAGCGCGAGCTTGAGCTTGACTTCGCGTACACGCTGTCTGGCACCACCCGTTTCCGCGTGAACATCTTTCAGCAGCGCGAGGCGCTCGGTGGAGCCTTTCGACTGATTCCGACCGAGATCAAACAGCTCCACGAGCTCGGCGTCCCTGAGTCTGTAGGCAACTTCGCGAAGCTTTCTCGTGGGCTCGTGCTCGTCACCGGCCCGACCGGTTCGGGTAAATCGACGACCCTCGCCGCGCTCGTCGATCTGGTCAACCGCACCCGGACGGACCACATCATGACGGTCGAAGACCCGATCGAGTTCCTGCACGGCAACCACAAGTCGCTCGTCAACCAGCGCGAGGTCGGCAACGACACCCACAGCTTCGCGGCGGCGCTCAAGCACGTGCTGCGGCAGGACCCCGACGTGATCCTGGTTGGCGAGCTGCGCGACCTCGAGACCGTGTCGGTCGCACTCACCGCGGCGGAGACCGGGCACCTCGTGTTCGCAACCCTGCACACACAGGATGCCGCACAAACGATCGACCGAATTATCGACGTTTTCCCGCCGCACCAGCAGGGCCAGGTGCGGGCGCAGCTCGCCGCGACCCTGCAGGGCGTCGTCTGCCAGACGCTCATCAAGAAGGCGAGCGGCAAAGGCCGAGTGGTCGCAACCGAGGTGCTCGTGGCCACGCCGGCGATCAACAACCTCATCCGCGAGGGCAAGACGTACCAGATCAGCTCGTCGATGCAGGCCGGGCGCGAGCACGGCATGTTCACCATGGATCAGCACCTCGCCGAACTGGTCAATAGCGGCCAGATTACGGTGCGGGCGGCCTACGAGAAGTGCCACGACGAGGAGACGCTCAAGCGGCTGATCTCCCGGCAGGAAACCCGGGACGGTGGCGGCATGACCGGCGGAATAGATTTCGGCGATCGCTACTCCGCCGGGGGCAAGTAGACCATGGCTACCGCCACCAGCTTCGCCTACAAGGGCCGCGACTCTGCGGGAAAGATCGTCAAAGGCAAGGTAGATGCCGTCAGCGAGACGGCCGTCGCCTCGCGATTACGCACCATGGGCATCGCTCCGACGTCGATCGCGGCGGCCGGAAGCGGCACCGGGCTGAAAAAGGAGATCTCGCTCGGCGGCCTGTTCGAGAAGCGGGTCGGGCTCAAGGATCTTGCCATCATGAGCCGTCAGATGGCCACGATGATCTCTGCCGGCCTGTCCCTGCTTCGCGCGCTGACGATCCTTACCGACCAGAGCGAGAACGCGACCCTGAAAAAGACGCTCGAGCGGGTGCGGTTGGATATCGAGGCCGGCGCCTCGCTCTCCGAGGCCTTCGCGAAGCACGATGTGATCTTCCCGCCGCTCATGATCAACCTCGTGCGAGCTGGCGAGACCGGCGGGTTTCTGGAGGACTCCCTTGAGTCCATCGCCGACAACTACGAGAAGGAGGTCAAGCTGCGCGGCACCATCAAGTCGGCCATGACCTACCCCGTGGTGGTGCTGATCATGGCGCTGCTGGGCGTGGTCGGCATGCTGATCTTCATCGTGCCGGTCTTCAAGACTATGTTCGACGGACTCGGTGGCACGCTTCCGCTGCCCACCCTCATTCTGGTCTGGCTATCCGGGATCCTTCAATGGCTGGCCCCCGTGATCGTCGTCGTGCTCATCGCGTTCTCGTTTTGGTGGGCAAAGAACAAGAACACCGAGAGGGTGCGTAAGGCCGTCGATCCGATCAAGCTCAAGCTGCCCGTGTTCGGGCAGCTGATGACCAAGATTGCGATCGCGCGATTCACCCGCAACTTCTCGACGATGATGAAGTCGGGCGTGCCCATTCTGCAGGCACTCTCGATCGTCGGCTCGACCTCGGGCAACTATGTCATCGAGAAGGCTCTCATCGCGGTGCAGGAGTCGGTGCGCCAGGGCAAAACCGTCTCCGGTCCGCTCTCTGAGGAGTCCATCTTCCCGGCGATGGTCACCCAGATGATCTCGGTCGGCGAGGATTCCGGCGCACTGGAGACAATGCTGTCCAAGATCGCGGACTTTTACGACCAGGAGGTCGAGTCCACCACCGAGCAGCTCACGGCGCTCATCGAGCCGCTCATGATCGCCTTGATGGGCGTCGTGCTCGGCGGCATGATCGTGGCGCTCTACCTGCCGATTTTCTCCATTTTCACTCTCATCGAATAGGCGTTCTGCCCCGCGTTTTGGGGGCTGTCTCGCCCCGTAGGGGGGATACATAGTGATGAGGCCGGCTGCCAGAGTTATCCTCAGGGGCGCACAACCAAGGGCCGCCTGTTCATCACCTCACTCATCACCTCACTCATCACAGGATTGGAACCGCACATGCTTTCACTCACCAAGGCCTTCGAGGCTCGCAACGAGCGCATCAGGAACAACGACAAGGGCTTCACCCTCATCGAGCTCCTCGTCGTCGTCATCATCATCGGCATTCTCGCCGCCATCGCCATCCCGATCTTCCTCGGGCAGCAGAACCAAGCGAAGGACTCAGCGGCCAAGTCTGACCTCGCCAACGCCAAGGTCGCCTACGTCAGCCTCCTTGTCGACGTCCCTGCCGGAACTACGGCTATTGCTGACCTGAAGGCTGCGGCATATGGCTTCGTTGCCACAACCGGCGTCACGACGACTATCAAGACCGGCGGGTCGGCTTTCTGCATCGACGCCGTGAGTGAAACAACCAAGAAATTCAGCATCACAAATTCCGGGGGCGTCGTCAACACCGCCTGCGCCTAAATCGCGCCAAACGGACCGATGGGGTGCCAATGGTGCCCCATCGGTCTTTCCGAAAGTTCACCCGAGAAACGGAGACGCAAGTGCTGGATACAGGGCGGTCGCAGTCGCAGTCGTGGTCGGATGATGCCGGCATCGGCCTCATCGAGATCATCATCTCGATGTTCCTTCTTGCTCTTCTCGCCACAGCTTTTCTCCCCATCCTCGTCCAGGGCCTGACTACGTCGGTCCGAACGACCACCATCGCCACCGCCAGTCAGCTCGCCGGCCAGCAGCTCGACAAACTTCGCGAACTCGGCACGACCTGCTCCGAAGTGAGCGTCTTCGACGACGTCGCCCCGGCCACTACGACCGACGAACGCGGCACCGTGTACCAGCCGCACCGCCAGGTCGCCGCGTGCCCCTTGACATACCCCGGCGTTGTCAGCGTGCGTGTCTGGGTCACCAGAACCGGCGTCGCCCAGCCGCTCGCCGAGGCCACCACTCTCTTCTACGTCAAGACGGCGGCGCCATGAACGATTCGGATGACGGGTTCACCCTCGTCGAACTCCTCGTTTACATCGTGCTGTCCGTTGTCGTCCTGCTCATTGTCGGCGGCATCTTCCTCAACTCGATCAATGCCGAGCGCACAGTACGGGGAGTCAACAGCGCCACGAACTCGGGCCAGGTCGTCGCCCAGTCCGTGACAAACGGCGTGCGCAACTCGAGCGACATCAAGCTCACCGCTCCGGCTGCGGGAACGCAGCTGCTCATGACACGCTCCGTCGGTTCCGCAGCCACGCCGGTCTGGACCTGCAACGCATGGCATGTCGGTGGCGGCCAGATCCGCTGGAAGCAATCCGCCACGGCAATCGCCGCCCCCACCGCGGCCGAGCTGGCTACCTGGACGGTGCTCAACGCCGACATCAAGCCCGCCGGGTCGACCCCCGTGTTCGCCCTGACCGCGAGGCGCATCGATCTCACCTTCGAGTCCAAGAACGGCACCAGCAAGGCCGTGCTCGTCACCACGTCGGCAGCCAGTCGGCAACCACCACCAGCAGGAGCGGACAACCCGATATGTTTCTGAAGCAGAACCGACTCTTTTCCCAGCGCGACGAACGCGGCAGCACCCTGCTCGCCGTCATCGGCCTTGCCCTCGTCACGAGCGTGATCGGCGTCACCGTCGTCACCGCCACGATCAACGGCCTCGGGGTAACGACCTCGGCCCGCGCCGGAGTGCAGGCGAGGGCCGCCGCGGAGGCCGGTGTAGACCGCGCACTGGTCGCCATCCAGTCCGGCTGCACCACCACCTTCCAGACGACTACCGCACCGCGCTACAAGTACTCGCTCCAGCACTCGATCAGTTCGACAACACCCATCTGGGTGACCGGGTGCCCGACCAACGCCTCGACTCTCATCAAAATCACCTCAACGGGGTACGCCGCGAACACCACGGTCACCGGAGCGTCGCCGAGCGACAGTCGCATCGTCGAAGCCGTCTACGCCAATGTACCGATCTTCGTTCCGGCTCCGGTGATCGAGCCCGCCGTGTACGCCAACACCATGGAAGGCGACTTCAAGAACTTCGTGCTGAACTCGGCGTTGTCAAGCATCGCTGCGGACGTGCAGATCAAGAACGGCAACGTGATCTGCTCGAACGGCGCCACCATCGACGGGAGCATACTCCTGGCCAACGGCTACGTGAAGCTTGATCGCTGCGACGTCAACGGGGCGATCCACGTGTCGAAGTACGTCGACATCTCTGGCCTCGGCACCGTGGTGAAGAAAGACATCATCGCTATCGGCCAGGGGGTCGCGTCGGGCTCCGATGTTGTCAAGCTGAGTAGCGGCATCGGAGAGGTACGCGGAAATATCAGCTCTGCGGGAAACCTGCAGATCGACGACCTCGTGCAGGGCAGCGTCTCACTCTCGGGCACGGCGGCCAACTCGGTGAAGGTGGGCAGTTCCGGCCAGGTGCAGGGGAACGTCGTTTCGAGCGGGTCGGTTGTGGTCTCGGGAAGCGGAAAAATAGACGGCACGACGTCTACCAACTTCACCGGACTCGCACCGCTTCCGGCTCCGAGGGTTCCGGACTGGACCGACATCCCCTACCCCAACACGTCCGCGTGGGCGGGATACACGGTGCTCACCTGGCCTGTCGCGACCAGCAGCTGCATGATCGGCAACTCCAACGCCTTCTGGGATTCCCTCGCGACTAAGTCGGCGACGACCGGCAACATCGTGGTCGACGCCCGCGGATGCGGTGCAGCAGGCCTGGAATTTCAGAACAACATTAGGAATATTGAACTGAGCGCGAATATCACCTTCATCGCGTGGAAGTTCAATGTCGACAAGCTCGTCGCGACAACGCCCGTAAATTCTTTGGCGACCCGCTACCTCTGGTTCATGGTGCCGGACAACATCAACGACACGGGGGCAGATGGGAAGCCCACGCCCACCTGTCCCGCGGTAGTCGACCCCAACAACCCGGTGGGCACCATCCTGCTCACGAACGAGGCGAACATCGCTCCGACGATCGCCGCGATGGCGTACACGCCGTGCAAGATCATCAGCGACCGCAACTTCTGGCGCGGGCAGCTCTACGGCGGAACCATGGAGTTTCTGCAGCAGGCACAGCTCACCTATGTACCCGTCGGCGTGCCCGGGGTGAATTTCGACGCGAGCCTTCCGCCCATCCTCGTGCTGAGCAGCTCGAAGCTGGGCGGCAGGGTGAGCTTCCGAGAGCTGCGCTGATGATCGCCATGGGTGTGGGCGTTTTCGGCTCCCTGATCGGTTCGTTTCTCAACGTCGTCGTATTCAGGGTGCCGGCCGGCCGGTCGATCGTGTCGCCCCCGAGCGCCTGCGGAAGCTGTGGCGCGCGAGTGCGACCGCTCGATAACCTGCCCGTTCTCTCCTGGCTCGTACTGCGCGGCAGATGCCGGGACTGCCGAGCGCCGATATCCGCACGCTACCCGCTGGTCGAGCTCGGAACCGCTCTCTTCTTCGCGGCCGTCGCGTTGTTCGTGCTGGCGAATGCCGCCTCCGAGGCGGTCGGCGTTGTGGCGGTCGCCGCGACAGTGCTCACCCTTGTCGCGTTCCTCTACTTTGCCGCGATCAGTGTCGCCCTCGCCCTCATCGACCTCGACACCCGACGGCTGCCGAACAGCATCGTGCTTCCGGCCTACCCGGTCGCCGGTGTACTGCTCACGGCTGCCGCGCTCACGGCGGGAGAACCAGAGCGGCTGCTCACGATGGCTCTCGGTGCGATCGGTCTCTTCGCGGCCTACTTCGCGATGGCGAACCTGTATCGGGGCGGGATGGGGTTCGGTGACGTGAAACTCGCCGGGGTCATCGGCCTCTACCTCGGGTGGCTCGGATGGGGGCCGCTCGCGGTGGGCGCGTTCGGCGCGTTTCTGCTCGGCGGACTGTTTAGTCTGGTGCTCGTGATGACGCGCGGTGCGACCGGCCGCACGGCCATCCCGTTCGGCCCGTGGATGATTCTGGGGGCCTGGCTGGGAATCTTTGCTGGAGAGCAGATCGCGACCGCGTATCTGGCGCTGTTCGGATTGGTCTAGGGGGAACGACGTGACGACACGAATAGTCGGGCTCGACATCGGCAATGAGGTGCTTCGCGGCATCGAGCTGGAATATGTCGCAAGGAAGCGGCCGGTGGTGCAGCGCTACCACGAGGTCGCACTACCGGAGGGCGCAGTACGCAACGGGGAGGTGATCGAGGAGAACACCGTCGCGACGGCGCTCAAGCGCCTCTGGGCCGAGGGCAAGTTCCGCAGCCGCGACGTGGTCATCGGCCTCGGCAATCAGAAAGTGCTCGCACGCGACCTCGTGGTGCCGCGCGGTTCGATCGACGCCATCAGGGAGGCGCTGCCGTTTCAGGTGCAGGACCTGATCCCGGTGCCCGTGGCTGAGGCCCTGCTCGACTTTTACCCGATCGCCGAAGTTAATAGCGAGACAGGGCCGGCCGTGAGTGGGCTCCTGGTCGCCGCGGTCAAGGCATCCGTGTTCGCCAACGTGAACGCGGTGCGCAAAGCGGGCCTGTGGCCTGTCGACGTCGACCTCATCCCCTTCGCGCTGCAAAGATCAATCGGAGCAAACACGTCTGGCACAGCCGCGGTCATCGATATCGGAGCGACGACCACCAACATCGTCATTTCGACCGGTGGGGTGCCACAGTTTGTGCGCATCATTCCGGCTGGGGGTGACGATCTCACCCGTGCACTCATCTCCCGGCTCGGTATCGATCGTGAGCTGGCCGAACAGGTCAAGGCTGGAATCGGCATGGCGAGCGGAAGCGTGTTGCCCGAGAACCGCCCGGCTGTGGAGGTGATCTACGAGGTCACCCGCGAACTGCTGAACAGCCTTCGCAATACACTCAACTACTTCGCGAACACTCGCGAGAACCGCCAGGTGGAGCAGGTCGTGCTCAGCGGCGGTGCGGCGCGGATGCCGGGCTTCGCAGAGACGCTGGCGTCGATGACATCGATGATCGTCACCATCGCCGAACCGTTCTCGAAGGTCGAACTCGGCAAGGATGCCAAGCAGCTGGCGGGCTCACCAGCCCGGGCCGCGGTTGCCCTCGGACTTGCCCTGGGGAGGGCAGCATGACCACAGAAACTCACGCGCCACCGACCAGCGAAGCGCAGGAACCCACAGCTCGGCGAGTCCCGAAAGCGGCACGGGCCACGAAGGCTCAGAAGGCGAGCGCCGCACCGCTCACGGTCGGCGGTACCCCCCGTGCCGACCTTCTGCCGCCAGAGGTCAGGGCGGCCTACAAGGGCAAAGGGGTCGTGAGGATGCTCGTCATCCTCGCGGTGATGGTCGCCGTCGTCGTGGCGGGCGCGGTCGGATTCGCGACGATCGGTTCGATCACCAGTCAGGCCGTCCTTCAGCTCGAGCGAGACCGCAGCCTCGATCTCCTGGCACGCCAGCTCGATTACACCGAGGCGAGGCAGATCGCCAACGAGGTCGACGCGGCCATCGCCGCGCGAGCGGTCGGAACCGCAACCGAGATCGACTGGAGGGCCTATCTCGACGAGGTTAGCTCGACGCTGCCGGATGGAGTGTCACTGACGAAGTTGGTGATCACGCCCGTGGTCGCGAGTGAGGGGGGCGGCGAGGGCGCAGCGATCGCCGAGAACCCACTGCAGCAAGCAGCAGTAGCGACCATAACAATCACCGCCACGAGCGTGACTGTGCCGGATGTCGAAGCCTGGTTCGACGATCTCGCCGGGATCACGGGCTTCGCGGGAATTGCCCCGCCGGCCACTGTGGCGGGTAGCCCGGCAGCGGGCTACGTCGTCGGCCTGCAGCTCCTCGTCAACGACGAGGCGTACCTGTTGCGATTCCAGAACGACGAGGAGAAGTGACGTGACGACGACACGATGGTGGACCGCTGGTGCGGTTCTGGTGACGGTGGTGATCGTGGCCGGTGGCTGGGTTCTCGGTATCGCCCCGAGGCTCGCCGAAGTGCAGGCGGCCGACGATGAACGGGTCGGCGTCGAGATGCTCAACGCGACGTATGAGCAGACTCTGGTCAAGCTGAAGAAACTGGACGAAGACCTCCCGGCGCTGACTAAGCAGCTGGATGAGTTGAAGGATGCGCTCCCTCCGGATGCTCAAGTGTCGACCCTGCTCGGACAGCTGAACGCCCTGGCAGCCGAGAGCGGCGTCGAACTCACCTCGATCACGGCCGGCATTCCCGAGAGGTTCGGCGCTGCCGCCGAAGCGGCAGCACTGGCGGCGCCAGCTGCGGCACCGGATCCGGGGGAGGGCGACGACCCGGCCGCTGTCGCCCCCGAAGCGGGCCCGGTCTCCCCGGCGCCGGAGGGTTTCGTCTCAGTACCGGTCTCGGTCGAGTTCACCGGCAACCCGGGTGGGCTCCTGGCGTTCATTCAGAAGGTGCAATACGGCACTCGGCTCTTCCTGGTCGAGGCGCTCGACATCACCTATGACGGCGGCGGTGGCAAGGTCAAGATCGACGGCTACGTCTATGTCCTCACGGATCCCCCCGTGGCAGAAGAAACCACACCCAAAGAGGGTGGCTGACCCGGCCCCCAGCGCACGCCCACGCGGCGTGATGACACTCCATTGGTTGGCTGGCGGGGATCTGGCCGTGATGCCACCCAGTGATTGAGGAATGTCATCCCGTGCGCGAAGACCGCAACGAGTCAGCATCCGATACTCCACATAGCTGCGTCTGAAATGTCAGGGGGCGCAGCGATGCGCCTCCTGACTAGACTGGATGCCGACTGGCAGACAGGCATGAGGAGCAGCGATGACCGCAACCAACCCGGATTCCGGAAACCACACCCCGGGTGTTACACCGGCACAGTCTGACCCCCACGACGATGCGGTGCAGGAAGCTGTGATCGTCGACGAGCCGTCGAAGGCACCTGTGCACGACGAGCTGGTCATTGAAGATGACGATTCGACGGTCGTCGAACAGGATTCCGCTCACGCGTCAGAGCGTGAGCCCATCGTCGCTACGGCCGACCCCGCAGCGGTTCGCACCGAGGAGCGTCCGGTCGAGGCTCCCCAGCAGGTCGTCTACGTCCAGGCGCCGGCCCAACCCCGTAATCGCGGCAACCGCGGTATCGGCACGCTGATCGCCGGGCTGTCGGCCCTCATCTTCGTCGCGCTGCTCGCCGTGATCACGGCCATCATCCAGTACGCCGGTTCGGGTCGGTTCGATTTCGGATTCCTCTCGCAGGCGCAGTTCTATATCCCGATGCTGTTCTTCGTGCTGGCGTTCGTGCTGCTGGTGCTCCTCGTCAATCGCGGGGCGTGGTCGGCCTACATCGTCGGCAGCGTGCTGGTCGGGCTTGCCGTGTACTTCGGCACCATCGGCCTCGGGCTGCTCGCGACGGGGGTCATCTCCAACACTCCGGCCGAGGCGAATGCACGCTTCGTGACTCAGCTCTCGAATCCCTTCGTCATCGCTTCAGCGCTACTGGCTCGCGAAGTCGCACTCTGGTTCGGTGCGCTCATCAGCCGTCGCGGCCGCAGCGTCAAGGCGCGCAACGCGAACGCCCGTGAGACGTACGAGCGCGAGCTCGCTGAGCGTCGCGCCCAGGGCTGACACCCTCAATACCGGCTACGAGCAGCGATTCTTCCGCCTGGATGGCGCGCACGGGACTGGCAGTCTTTGCCACGGTGGCCTACCTCGCTGCGATGATCGCGCTGTGGGGCATCCTGAGCGTCATTGTCGATCGTGATGTCATCGACTACGTGGATGCCGGCCCGCTGCTCGGCCCCTCGATGGTGATTGCGGCACTCCTGGTGACCTTCTCGTCTGTTCGCAGCGTCGCGATCGCTGCCCGTCCCTGGCGAATGGTGTTCGGTTCTGCCGCGTTGACCCTCGTGGCGATGCTGCTGGTGGGGGGCGTCGGGTACAGCATCACCCGCGGTGATTTCGGGTGGATCCCCGCCGCCACCGTGCACTTCGCGCTGGCGCCGTTCGTACCGGGGGCAGCCGTGCTCTCGTCGGCCGTGGTCGCGGCGTCGAGGGCTGTCGGCAGGCGGCCCGTGGATGGGCCCCCTGAGGGCGGAATCATTTGACCGCCGTCGCGGATGAGACTATTCTTTGAGAGGTGTGCGCTTTGTTGTGCGCCTGAATCGTGCCACGGAGTTCAACTCTGGGCGGCGACCGGGCACCCGCATCCTGCACCAAGGGTTCGCTCTTCGAACGGCCCCCACGGCATACCCGCGAATTTCCTCCCAAGGAAGCAGCGGGTCCAGATGAACTCGTAGGGCTCAGGTCTCGCGAATGCTAACCATCAAGACGCTGTCACCGTGCAGCAACAACAAGGAGTTATTTAGTGCCCACCATTCAGCAGCTGGTGCGAAAGGGCCGTTCGCCGAAGGTCGTCAAGACCAAAGCCCCCGCCCTGAAGTCCAACCCGCAACAACGCGGCGTTTGCACCCGCGTCTACACCACCACCCCGAAGAAGCCGAACTCGGCCCTTCGCAAGGTCGCCCGCGTCAAGCTCTCCAACGGCACCGAGGTCACCGCATACATTCCGGGAGAGGGTCACAACCTCCAGGAGCACTCGATGGTGCTCATCCGCGGTGGTCGTGTCAAAGACCTCCCCGGCGTTCGCTACAAGATCGTTCGTGGCGCACTCGACACCCAGGCAGTCAAGAATCGCAAGCAGGCTCGCAGCCTGTACGGCGCCAAGAAGGATAAGAAGTAATGCCTCGTAAAGGTCCAGCACCGAAGCGTCCCGTAGTAGCGGACCCGGTCTACGGAGCTCCCATTGTGAGCCAGCTCGTCAACAAGATCCTGCTCGACGGCAAGAAGGGTCTTGCAGAGCGCATCGTCTACGGCGCCCTCGAAGGCGTCTCGGCCAAGAATGGCGCAGACGCAGTCGTCACCCTCAAGAAGGCGCTCGACAACGTGCGCCCGACCCTCGAGGTCAAGTCGCGCCGCGTTGGTGGCTCGACATACCAGGTTCCGGTCGAGGTCAAGTCCCACCGCGCAAACACTCTCGCGCTTCGCTGGTTGACCAGCTATGCCAAGGGTCGTCGTGAGAAGACCATGACCGAGCGACTCACCAACGAAATCCTCGACGCTTCCAACGGTCTCGGAGCGGCAGTCAAGCGCCGCGAAGACACCCACAAGATGGCAGAGTCGAACAAGGCGTTCGCGCACTACCGCTGGTAATCACTCTTCACTGATCGGGCGGGATCGGATCTCCGTTCCCGCCCGATTGATGAGTCCAGCGTTCATTACACAAACTTTCGGAGGAACCCGTGGCACAGGACGTGCTCACCGACCTGAACAAGGTCCGCAACATCGGCATCATGGCTCACATCGATGCTGGCAAGACCACGACGACCGAGCGCATCCTGTTCTACACGGGTATCACCCACAAAATCGGCGAGGTGCACGATGGTGCAGCGACGATGGACTGGATGGCACAGGAGCAGGAGCGTGGCATCACGATCACCTCTGCTGCGACCACGTGTTTCTGGGACAAGCACCAGATCAACATCATCGACACCCCCGGGCATGTGGACTTCACCGTCGAGGTGGAGCGTTCGCTGCGCGTCCTCGATGGCGCTGTTGCTGTGTTCGATGGCAAGGAAGGTGTTGAGCCGCAGTCAGAGACCGTCTGGCGTCAGGCCGACAAGTACGACGTTCCGCGCATCTGCTTCGTGAACAAGATGGACAAGCTCGGCGCCGACTTCTACTTCACCGTCGACACCATCATCAAGCGCCTCGGCGCTAAGCCGCTGGTCATCCAGCTTCCGATCGGTTTCGAGAACAGCTTCGAAGGCGTCGTCGACCTGGTTGAAATGCGCGCGCTCACATGGCGCGGAGACTCCAAGGGTGACGTCGAGATGGGCGCCAAGTACGCCGTCGAAGAGATCCCCGCCGATCTGATCGAAAAGGCCAACGAGTACCGCACCGCGCTGCTCGAGGTCGTCGCTGAGACTGATGACGCGCTCCTCGGGCGCTTCATGGAGGGTGACACCGACTTCTCGGTGGCCGAGATCAAGAAGGCCATCCGCAAGCTCACTGTCAACAGCGAGATCTACCCGGTTCTCTGTGGTTCGGCGTTCAAGAACCGTGGCGTCCAGCCGATGCTCGATGCTGTCGTCGACTACCTGCCCAGCCCGCTCGACGTGCCTGCAACTGAGGGACGCGACGTTCGTGACGATGAGAAGATCGTCGAGCGCCACCCAGATTCGACCGAGCCGTTCGCCGCGCTCGCGTTCAAGGTCGCGGTTCACCCGTTCTTCGGTCGACTGACCTACATCCGCGTTTACTCGGGTCAGGCTGACTCGGGTGCGCAGCTGGTCAACTCGACCAAGGGTAAGAAGGAGCGCATCGGCAAGATCTTCCAGATGCACGCCAACAAAGAGAACCCTGTCGACAGCGTCACGGCCGGTCATATCTACGCGGTCATCGGGCTCAAGGACACGACCACGGGAGACACCCTGTGCGACCCGAGCAACCAGGTCGTTCTCGAGTCGATGACCTTCCCCGAGCCCGTCATCGAGGTCGCGATCGAGCCGAAGACGAAGGCCGACCAGGAGAAGCTGGGTATCGCGATCCAGAAGCTTGCTGAGGAAGACCCGACATTCCGCACCGAGCAAAACCAGGACACGGGTCAGACGGTCATCAAGGGAATGGGCGAGCTCCATCTCGACATCCTCGTCGACCGCATGAAACGTGAGTTCAATGTCGAGGCGAACGTCGGTAAGCCGCAGGTGGCATACCGCGAGACGATTCGTCGCATCGTCGACAAGCACGACTACACCCACAAGAAGCAGACCGGTGGATCCGGCCAGTTCGCGAAGGTGCAGATCTCGCTCGAGCCACTCGAAGTGACTCCTGACACGATCTACGAATTCGAGAACAAGGTCACGGGTGGTCGCATCCCGCGTGAGTACATCGGTTCCATCGACCAGGGTTTCCAGGCGTCGATGGCAGTGGGCGTTCTCGCCGGCTACCCGATGGTCGGCGTCAAGGGAATCATCCTCGATGGTGCTGCCCATGATGTGGACTCGTCAGAAATGGCGTTCAAGATCGCCGGCTCCATGGCATTCAAGGAAGCGGCCCGCAAGGCCGATCCCGTGCTGCTCGAGCCGCTCATGGCTGTCGAAGTACGTACCCCTGAGGAATACATGGGAGACGTCATCGGCGACCTGAACTCGCGTCGTGGCCAGATCCAGTCGATGGAAGATGCGACTGGCGTCAAGGTCGTCACGGCCAAGGTGCCCCTGTCGGAGATGTTCGGTTACGTCGGCGACCTGAGGTCCAAGACCTCTGGCCGCGCTGTGTACTCGATGACCTTCGACAGCTACTCGGAAGTTCCCCGCGCGGTAGCTGACGAGATCATCCAGAAGAACAAGGGCGAGTAATAGCCCTGCACCCGCGGCTCACCGAGCCCGAGTAACATAACAACACACAAACCGCGAAGCATCCGAGAATTATCGGATGCCCAGCAACGAGTCCTGAGGAGGACCCACAGTGGCTAAGGCCAAGTTCGAGCGGACCAAGCCGCACGTAAACATCGGTACCATCGGTCACGTCGACCACGGAAAGACCACGCTGACTGCCGCCATCTCGAAGGTGCTTGCAGACAAGTTCCCGTCGGCGACCAACGTCCAGCGCGACTTCGCGTCGATCGACTCGGCGCCGGAAGAGCGCCTGCGCGGTATCACGATCAACATCTCGCACGTCGAGTACGAGACGCCCAAGCGTCACTACGCTCACGTCGATGCACCCGGCCACGCCGACTACATCAAGAACATGATCACCGGTGCCGCCCAGATGGATGGCGCGATTCTCGTGGTTGCAGCAACCGACGGCCCCATGGCACAGACGCGCGAGCACGTGCTGCTGGCCAAGCAGGTCGGCGTGCCGTACCTGCTCGTCGCGCTCAACAAGAGCGACATGGTTGACGACGAAGAGATCCTTGAGCTCGTCGAGCTCGAGGTTCGCGAACTCCTCGAGGCCCAGGGCTTCGACGGCGACAACGCTCCCGTTGTGCGCGTCTCCGGCCTCAAGGCTCTCGAGGGCGACGAGAAGTGGACCCAGTCCATCCTCGACCTCATGGACGCCGTGGACGCGAACGTTCCTGACCCGGTGCGCGACAAGGACAAGCCGTTCCTCATGCCCATCGAGGACGTATTCACGATCACCGGCCGTGGAACCGTCGTGACGGGCCGCGCCGAGCGTGGAACCCTCGCGATCAACTCGGACGTGGAGATCGTAGGAATCCGCCCGACCCAGAAGACCACGGTCACTGGTATCGAGATGTTCCACAAGCAGCTCGACGAGGCATGGGCCGGCGAGAACTGTGGGCTGCTGCTCCGCGGAACCAAGCGCGAAGACGTCGAGCGCGGCCAGGTTGTCGTCAAGCCGGGTTCGGTTACACCGCACACCCAGTTCGAGGGCACCGCGTACATCCTGTCGAAGGATGAGGGCGGGCGTCATAACCCGTTCTACGCGAACTACCGCCCGCAGTTCTACTTCCGCACCACCGACGTTACCGGCGTCATCACGTTGCCTGAAGGCACCGAGATGGTCATGCCCGGCGACACCACCGAAATGACCGTTGAGCTGATTCAGCCCATCGCCATGGAGGAGGGCCTCGGCTTCGCCATCCGTGAGGGTGGCCGCACCGTCGGTGCTGGCAAGGTCGTCAAGGTACTCAAGTAGTTCTTCAGATTCAGAACAGCAGGGCCGTGCCTTCGGGTGCGGCCCTGCTGCCGTTAAGTGGCATCACGTCTGGCGCATCATTCAGGGTTGGCAACGGAAACCTCGCGTTCGTCCCGCTCGCCACACTGCTGGGCCGCATCATCCTGATGCTCGTCAAGCGGCCCAGGGGGAGCGGTTGGCGCCGGGTCAAAGGGCTAGCCTGTCCACATGAGTCGCTTTGTCGGCACGCGCGTCGTGGTGAGCACCATCGTTCTCGATGTGCTGCTCACTGTCATCCTCTCGCTCGTGCTTCTCACCGTATGGCGTGGCGTGGCGAGCGGCTCTATTGGCGGCAGCCTGGGGCAGGCCGGTCAGCGACTGTTCCTCTTTATGGACATCGGTCTTCTCGTCTGGGTGATCCTCCTCGGCGTCGCTGCGGGCCGCGGCCGCTCTGCCGGCGCGGGCCTCACCCTCGTCTTCGCGGCCGTCGGCACGCTGGCCAACCTCATGACGGTGGTCGTGGTCGGGTTTGTGCAGCAGGGCGCGTGGGCGGAACAGTTCATCCTGTTCGCCATCGAAGCTGGAATCGCGGTCCTCTTTGCGGCGACCGTCGCTGTCCTACTCGTGCATCGGTTGATTCTCAAGCCCTCCTCGGCTCCACGCAACCCGTCATAGTCTGACGAGGTGCCCAGACTTCGCCGCAGTGACTCGAGTGGCAAAGGCCTGAGGCGGGTGCGCGCTGGCAAGGGTTTCTCGTACCGGGATGAGCTGGGGCATCCCGTGCCTTCAGCGCAGCGCGCGCGTATCGAGATACTCGCGATTCCGCCGGCCTGGCAAGACGTCTGGATCTCGCCACACGAGAACGGCCATATCCAGGCGACGGGGGTGGATGCCGCAGGCCGAACCCAATACCTCTACCACGCGTTCTGGCGGCAGCAGAAAGACCGGCTGAAGTTCGACCGTGCACTGAGCCTGGCTGGGTCGCTCCCGGCTGCACGTCGCAGGGTCACGACCGACCTGAGGGATACGGTGCCGTCGAAGGTGCGGGCTCTCGCCGCTGCATTCAGAATGCTCGATACCGGTTCGCTGCGCGTCGGCTCTGAGCGCTACACCGAGCAGAACGGCAGCCACGGGCTCTCAACGCTGCTCTGCTCGCATGCAAAGATCACGGGCAGCACGGTATCGCTCGATTTTCCGGGCAAGAGCGGTCAGAAGTGGGATTCGGTGATCGTGGATGCCGAGCTCGCCACAGTGCTTCGAACGCTCAAGCGCAGGGGCACTAAGGCGCGGCTGCTCGCGTGGAAGGACGGCGACTCGTGGCATCCACTGTCGGCAGAAGATATCAATTCGTATCTGGCCGAGCGCACGGGCGGTGAGTTCACCGCCAAAGACTTCCGCACGCTGCATGGCACAGTAACCGCTGCTGTAAGCCTCGCTACGGCCGGCCCGCAGAAGACGCCGACGGCCAGGAAGCGAGTCGTCGCCCAGGTGATGCGGGATGTCGCGAGTGTGCTCGGCAATACGCCGTCGGTGGCAAGGGCAAGCTATGTAGATCCTCGCGTGGTCGACAATTACGACCGTGGGCACACCATTGACCCGGCGGCCGGATCCTCGCCGGAAACCCGTCTGCGGGCCCTCCTCGGTGCCTGATTCACGACACGCCGTAAAGCGACACGCCCGGGTTGCAGCAATGCCAAGTCTGTGACAAACTCTTCTAGTTCAACACTTCCCGCTTACGTAGCGAGGAATCACTTCCAGGCAGTGCATAGTTCGGGTCCCAGGGATCGGGCTAGGCCGCGGGAAGCAGAACCAGGTTCAACCACAGCCCCCGAAGCGCTTCGGATTCACTTCGTTGTCGCGCGGGCGGGATTTGTGTAACAAGGCAAGCAATTGACAGATAAACAGTGGTGCGAAAGCAGAAGTGCTGAGCATATGGGGTCGAAAGGTCCCACGCTGCAGTCCTGAGCAGTACTAAAGGAAGAGAGTCACCCATGGCGGGACAGAAGATCCGCATTCGGCTGAAGTCGTATGACCACGAGGTCATCGATTCGTCGGCACGCAAGATCGTCGACACGGTAACCCGCGCGGGCGCCACGGTAGTGGGCCCGGTGCCGCTGCCCACCGAGAAGAACGTGATCGCCGTGATCCGCTCCCCTCACAAGTACAAGGACAGCCGCGAGCACTTCGAGAAGCGCACCCACAAGCGACTCATCGACATCATCGACCCGACTCCCAAGGCCGTCGACTCGCTCATGCGACTCGACCTTCCTGCCGACGTCAATATCGAGATCAAGCTCTAGCTCGCGCTTGAGCTACTTCAGTCGAATAGGAAACCTCCATGACTAACACCAAGACGATCAAGGGATTGCTGGGCAAGAAGCTCGGGATGACCCAGGTCTGGGATGCGAACAACAAGCTCGTACCCGTGACCGTTGTCGAAATCACCCCCAACGTCGTGACGCAGCTGCGCACGCCGGAGATCGACGGCTACAGCGCCGTGCAGATCGCATACGGGCAGATCGACCCCCGCAAGGTCACGAAGCCCCTCACGGGTCACTTCGACGCCGCAGGCGTCACCCCCCGCCGCCACCTCACCGAGCTGCGTACCGACGACACGAGTGAGTACTCGCTCGGCCAGGAGTTGACCGTCGACATGTTCGAGGCCGGCAAGAAGGTCGACGTCATGGGCACCAGCAAGGGCAAGGGATTCGCCGGCGTGATGAAGCGTCACAACTTCAAAGGCGTCTCCTCCAGCCACGGTTCGCACCGCAACCACCGCAAGCCCGGATCTATCGGCGCTTCCTCGACCCCCAGCCGTGTCTTCAAGGGCATGCGCATGGCTGGTCGTATGGGTGGTGACCGCGTTACCGTCCTCAACCTGATCGTCCACTCGGTAGACCTCGAGAAGGGCATCCTGCTCGTCAAGGGTGCCGTTCCCGGTGCCCGTGGTCGCATCGTTTTCGTCCGCAACGCAGTGAAGGGGGCCTAGTCATCATGGCTACCTCAACCGACGTCACAGCACTAGATGTCATCGACGCCAAAGGTAAGAAGGTCGGCAGCGTCGATCTTCCCGCCGAGGTGTTCGACGTGCAGACCAACGTCCCGCTCATCCACCAGGTCGTCGTCGCCCAGCGCGCCGCGGCTCGCCAGGGAACGCACAACACGCTGCGTCGCGGCGAGGTGTCAGGAGCCGGCCGCAAGCCGTTCAAGCAGAAGGGAACCGGTCGCGCTCGTCAGGGCTCGATCCGTGCTCCCCAGATGCGTGGTGGTGGCATCGTGCACGGTCCGCACCCGCGCGACTACTCCCAGCGCACCCCCAAGAAAATGATTGCGGCTGCACTTCGCGGAGCACTGTCAGACCGCGCTCGCGGCGACCGTCTCCACGTCATCGACTCCCTCTCGGTCGGCAACCTGCCGTCGACGAAGGCTATGGCGGCTCTCCTGCTCGACATCGCACCCTCGAAGAACGTGCTCATCGTTCTGCAGCGTGATGACGAGACAAGCTACAAGAGCGTCCGCAACCTGCAGACGGTCCACGTTCTGCCGTTCGACCAGTTGAACGCGTATGACGTGCTCATCAGCGACGACATCGTCTTCACTAAGGGCGCGTTCGAAGAATTCGTGGCCTGGAACACCAAGGCGACCAAGGAAGAGGTCAGCGCATGACTGCCGTGACGTTCAAAGACCCCCGCGACATCATCATCGCGCCCGTCGTTTCCGAGAAGAGCTACAGCCTGATCGATGACGGCAAGTACACCTTCGAGGTCGACCCCCGCGCCAACAAGACAGAGATCAAACTCGCTATCGAGAAGATCTTCGATGTCAAGGTCGGATCGGTCAACACGCTGAACCGCACGGGCAAAACCCGTCGCACCAAGTTCGGTATCGGCAAGCGCAAGGACACCAAGCGCGCAATCGTCACACTCAAGTCCGGTTCCATCGACATCTTCACGGCTGTCGGCTAGGGACTGAGGAGAAATAACAATGGCTATTCGCAAGTACAAGCCCACGACTCCCGGTCGTCGCGGTTCCTCGGTCGCTGACTTTGCCGAGATCACCCGCTCCACCCCGGAGAAGTCACTGCTTCGCCCACTGCCCAAAACCGGTGGTCGTAACAACGCTGGTCGCATCACGACCCGCCACATCGGTGGTGGCCACAAGCGCCAGTACCGTGTGATCGACTTCAAGCGCAACGATAAAGACGGCGTCAACGCCCGCGTTGCCGAGATCGAATACGACCCCAACCGCACGGCGCGCATCGCGCTGCTGCACTACCTCGATGGTTCGAAGCGATACATCATCGCCCCGAACAAGCTCAACCAAGGCGACATCGTGGAGTCGGGCGCTTCCGCCGACATCAAGCCGGGTAACAACCTTCCGCTGAAGAACATCCCGGTCGGTACCGTCATCCACATGATCGAGCTGCGTCCGGGTGGTGGTGCCAAGATGGCCCGCTCCGCGGGAGCATCAGTTCGACTCGTCGCCAAGGACGGCCCCTTCGCTCAGCTTCGTCTGCCGTCGGGTGAAATCCGCAACGTCGACATCCGCTGCCGCGCCACCATCGGTGAGGTCGGCAACGCCGAGCAGTCGAACATCAACTGGGGCAAGGCTGGCCGCATGCGTTGGAAGGGCGTTCGCCCGACCGTCCGTGGTGTCGCCATGAACCCCGTCGACCACCCTCACGGTGGTGGTGAGGGTAAGACGTCCGGTGGACGTCACCCCGTCACACCATGGGGCCAGAAGGAAGGTCGTACGCGTAAGCGCAACCTTCCGAGTGACAAGCTCATCGTCCGCCGCCGCAATGTCGGCAAGAAGCGCAAGTAGGAGTCAAGAAGATGCCACGCAGTCTGAAGAAGGGCCCCTTCGTCGACGACCACCTGCTGCAGAAGGTCGTCAAGGCGAATGATGCCAGTAGCAAGAATGTGATCAAGACCTGGTCGCGACGCTCGATGATCATCCCGGCCATGCTGGGTCACACCATCGCCGTGCACGACGGTCGCAAGCACATCCCGGTGTTCATCACCGAAACCATGGTGGGCCACAAGCTCGGAGAATTCTCCCCCACCCGTACCTTCCGTGGACACGTGAAGGATGACAAGAAGGGTCGTCGT
The DNA here is from genome assembly GCF_014645015.1 of Salinibacterium xinjiangense. Classification (GTDB taxonomy): domain Bacteria; phylum Actinomycetota; class Actinomycetes; order Actinomycetales; family Microbacteriaceae; genus Rhodoglobus; species Rhodoglobus xinjiangensis. The sequence continues at coordinate 1,078,466 of NZ_BMLC01000001.1, read as the reverse complement.
CGCTAATGGTTGAATCCATCGCCCGCGTGAAGCACATTCGCGTCACCCCGACGAAGGCTCGTCGTGTCGTCAACCTCATCCGTGGAAAGCAGGCGGTCGAAGCTCTGGCGATCCTGAAGTTCGCACCGCAGGGTGCGAGCGAACCCGTCTACAAGCTCGTCGCAGCGGCCATGGCCAATGCGAAGGTCAAGGCAGACTCCACCAACAGCTACCTGGACGAGCAGGATCTGTTCGTCTCGGAAGCATTCGTCGACGAGGGAACGACCCTGAAGCGGTTCCAACCGCGTGCACAGGGCCGCGCGTTCCAGATCCTGAAGCGCACGAGTCACATCACCATCGTGCTCGCGACTCCGACCGAAGCCGACGTCGAGAAGGCATCAGCTCGCTCGACAGGAACGAAGACCACCGCCACGAAGGCAGGGAAGAAGTAATGGGACAGAAGGTAAACCCCTACGGTTTCCGTCTGGGAATCACCACCGACCACGTGTCGCGCTGGTTCTCTGACAGCACCAAGGCCGGCCAGCGTTACAGCGACTACGTTGCTGAAGACGTCAAGATCCGTAACCTGCTCAAGACATCACTCGACCGTGCAGGCGTTGCCCGCATCGAGATCGAGCGCACCCGTGACCGCGTCCGTGTCGACATCCACACGGCGCGCCCCGGTATCGTCATCGGTCGTCGTGGGGCGGAAGCAGAGCGCATTCGCTCCGACCTCGAGAAGCTTTCGGGCAAGCAGATCCAGCTCAACATCCTCGAGGTCAAAAACCCCGAGGCTGAAGCTCAGCTCGTCGCTCAGGGGATCGCCGAGCAGCTCACTGCTCGAGTCGCATTCCGTCGTGCGATGCGCAAGGGCATGCAGGGCGCACAGCGCGTCGGCTCGGTCAAGGGTGTTCGCATCCAGGTATCCGGTCGACTCGGTGGCGCTGAAATGAGCCGTTCAGAGTTCTACCGTGAGGGACGCGTTCCGCTGCACACCCTTCGTGCCAACATCGACTACGGCTTCTATGAGGCCAAGACGACGTTCGGCCGCATCGGCGTGAAGGTCTGGATCTACAAGGGCGACCTCACGAACAAGGAGCTTGCTCGTGAGCAGGCCAACCAGAAGTCATCCCGTCCGGAGCGTCGTGACGACCGTGGCGGCGACCGCCGCGACAGCCGTCCGCCCCGCGGTGCAGGCGGTTCGACCGCGGCACCCAAGGCTGACGCACCAGTTGCAGCAGGAGTTGAGGCGTAACCATGTTGATTCCCCGCAAGGTCAAGCACCGCAAGCAGCACCACCCGGGTCGTAGCGGCCAGGCGACTGGTGGAACGGTCATCTCGTTCGGCGAGTACGGCATCCAGGCGCTTACGCCTGCGTATGTCACCAACCGACAGATCGAAGCCGCTCGCATCGCGATGACCCGTCACATCAAGCGTGGTGGGAAGGTGTGGATCAATATCTACCCCGACCGCCCGCTCACCAAAAAGCCTGCCGAAACCCGCATGGGTTCCGGTAAGGGCTCGCCCGAGTGGTGGATCGCCAACGTCAAGCCAGGCCGCGTGCTCTTCGAGCTCGCCGGCGTCAGCGAAGAGGTTGCCCGCGAAGCTCTCACTCGTGCTATTCACAAGCTGCCCCTGAAGGCACGCATCATCAAGCGCGAGGAGGGCGACGCATAATGGCGATCGGAACCAAGGAGCTTGCCCCAGTCGAGCTCGACACTTATGAGGACGAGCGACTCGTCGAAGAGCTGAAGAAAGCGAAGGAAGAACTGTTCAACCTTCGCTTCCAGGCCGCGACCGGCCAGCTCGAAAGCCACGGACGCATCCGCGCTGTCAAGCGCGACATCGCTCGCATCTACACGGTCATCCGTGAGCGCGAGCTGGGCATCCGGGCAACGCCAGTCGCTGTCGAGGCTCCGGCCAAGGCAGAAAAGAAGGCAAAGACCACCAAGCCTGTGAAAGACACAGCGAAGACCGACGCAGCGGCCACCCCCGCAGCTGAGGTCACCGAAGAGACGAAGGAGGCGTAATCATGGCCAAGGTCGAAGCACCCACTGAAGGTGCAACCACAGCGACTGAGACTGCTGAGCTCGCTCGCGGTTACCGCAAAAGCCGTCGCGGATACGTACTGAGCAACAAGATGGACAAAACCATCGTTGTCGAGGTCGAAGACCGCGTAAAGCACCCCCTGTACGGCAAGGTCATCCGCCGCACATCCAAGGTCAAGGTCCACGACGAGGCCAATGGGGCCGGAGTCGGTGACCTCGTTCTCATCAGCGAGACCCGTCCGCTCAGCGCTACCAAGCGCTGGCGCCTGGTCGAGATCCTCGAAAAGGCCAAGTAATGCTTCAGCAGGAATCCCGAGTCAAGGTCGCCGATAACACCGGCGCCAAGGAACTCCTCACGATTCGCGTTCTCGGTGGCTCCGGCCGTCGGTACGCGGGCCTCGGCGATGTCATCGTCGCCACCGTCAAAGATGCGATCCCTGGCGGAAACGTCAAGAAGGGTGATGTGGTCAAGGCCGTCATCGTCCGCGTCATCAAGCAGACCCGTCGCTCCGACGGCTCGTACATTAAGTTCGACGAGAATGCCGCCGTCATCCTGAAGGCAGATGGGGACCCTCGCGGTACCCGTATCTTCGGGCCGGTTGGCCGCGAACTTCGCGACAAGAAGTTCATGAAGATCATCTCGCTCGCACCGGAGGTGCTGTAACTCATGGCAAACATTCACAAGGGTGACCTTGTCCAGGTCATCAGTGGCCCGACCCAGGACCGAGGCGGAGACCGCGGCAAGCAGGGTCGCGTCATCGGCGTCATCGCCGGCAAGAACCGCGTGATCGTGCAGGGCGTCAACTTCGTCACCAAGCACGTCAAGGTTGGCCAGTCGCAGCGCGGTACGAAGACCGGCGGCATCGAGACGATGGAGGCACCCATTCACGTGTCGAACATCGCTCTCGTCGACCCCGAGACCAAGCTCCCCGCTCGCGTGGGCTTCACTGTCGAGACGGATGACCGTGGCAAGACCACGCGCGTGCGTTACTTCAAGAAGTCGCGCCGCGTCGAGACCAAGAAGTCGAAGGCGCTGAAGGGCGAGGCTGCCGAGGAGAAGGCAACCGAGAAGCCCGCGAAGGCAGCCCCCAAGGCCAAGAAGGACGCTGCAGCTGAGAAGCCCGCCGCAACCGAACAGGACGCTGTAGCTGAGAAGCCCGCCGCAACCGAGAAGGACGCAAACTGATGACTGACACAGCAACTGCTGCGCCGACTGGCTCTGCGCCTATCAAAGCGGCCCAGCCGCGCCTGAAGCAGAAGTACCGTACCGAGATCGCTGCGCAGCTGAAGAAAGACTTCGGTTTCACGAACGTGCACCAGGTGCCCGGGCTCGTGAAGATCGTGGTCAACACCGGTGTCGGTGAGGCAGCCCGCGACGGCAAGATCATCGACGGTGCTGTCAAGGACCTCACGGCCATCACCGGCCAAAAGCCGCAGGTCACCAACGCTCGCAAGTCGATCGCGCAGTTCAAGCTGCGTGAGGGCCAGCCGATCGGTGCACACGTCACGCTTCGTGGCGATCGTGCCTGGGAGTTCCTGGACCGCCTCGTCACGCTCGCGCTTCCGCGCATCCGTGACTTCCGTGGCCTGAGCGACAAGCAGTTCGATGGCCGCGGCAACTACACGTTCGGACTCACGGAGCAGTCGATGTTCCACGAGATCGACCAGGACAAGATCGATCGTGTCCGCGGATTCGACATCACGGTCGTCACCACGGCGAAGACGGACGAGGAGGGTCGCGCGCTGCTCAAGGCGCTGGGCTTCCCGTTCCGCTCTGCCGAGAACACGAAGTAACTCTCCGAATAGTTTCACGCCATACGGCACCAGTTCCACCAGGCACCACCGATCGACCAGGTCGGCATTCGCGTAACGGATGTCGAAACCGGGCGAGATATGGAAACACCAATCATGACAATGACAGATCCGGTCGCAGACCTGCTGACCAGACTGAGGAACGCCAACTCGGCGTACCACGACACGGTTTCGCTGCCGAGCAGCAAGCTGAAGTCCCACATCGCCGAGATGCTCAAGAACGAGGGTTACATCGCGGCGTGGAAGATCGAGGATGCACGCGTCGGTCAGACGCTCACGATCGACCTCAAGTACGGCCCCAACCGTGAACGCTCCATCGTGGGCATCAAGCGCGTCTCGAAGCCCGGCCTGCGTGTATACGCAAAGTCGACCGAGATCCCCAAGGTGCTCGGTGGCCTGGGCGTAGCCATCCTGTCAACCTCCTCTGGTCTGCTGACCGACAAAGAGGCGACCTCGAAGGGCGTAGGTGGGGAAGTCCTCGCTTACGTGTGGTAATCGCTGATGTCACGTATTGGACGCCTCCCCATCTCCGTCCCTGCCGGGGTCGAGATCAAGATCGACGGCCAGGCCGTCGCAGTCAAGGGCCCGAAGGGTGAGCTCACCCTCACCGTCAAGAACCCGATCAGGGTCGCCCTCGAAGACGGTCAGGTGCTCGTCACCCGCCCGGACGACGAGCGCGAGTCCCGTTCGCTTCACGGCCTGACCCGCACGCTCATCGCGAACCAGATCGTCGGCGTCACCGACGGTTACACCAAGGGCCTCGAGGTCGTCGGTACCGGTTACCGCGTCGCAGCCAAGGGCGCCTCGCTCGAGTTCGCTCTGGGCTACTCGCACTCCATCACGGTTGACCCGCCAGCAGGCATCAGCTTCACGGTCGAGGGCAACAACAAGGTGACCGTCGTCGGCATCGACAAGCAGGCTGTCGGCGAGGTCGCAGCGAACATCCGCAAGCTGCGCAAGCCCGAGCCCTATAAGGGCAAGGGCGTGCGTTACGCCGGAGAAGTAGTCCGCCGCAAGGCCGGAAAGAGTGGTAAGTGATCATGGCTCTCGGAATCAAACGAGGTAAGAGCAAGTCGGCGGCCAAGGCCCGTCGTCACACGCGCCTTCGCAAGAAGGTCGTCGGCACCGAGGTGCGCCCGCGTCTTGTCGTCACGCGTTCGGCCAGGCACGTATTCGTGCAGGTCGTCGACGACTCGAAGGGCTTCACCCTGGCATCGGCATCCACGCTCGAGGCTGACATGCGCACCTTCGACGGTGACAAGACCGCCAAGGCACGCAAGGTCGGCGAGCTCGTCGCCGAGCGCGCGAAGGCCGCCGGCATCGAAGCAGTCGTATTCGACCGTGGTGGAAGCCGCTACGCAGGACGCGTTGCAGCGATCGCCGATGGAGCACGAGAGGGCGGGTTGAACCTGTGACCGACGCAACCAATACCAACAAGGAGCAGGACGTGACGTCCGAAGTAACTGACGCACCCGCAGTGGTCACGGCTGAGGCCGTAGCCTCGGCGGCAGTCGTCGACGCGCCGGCAACGGACGTCACCAACGAGCCCCGCGAGGCTCGCCGTGGCGGCCGTGAGCGCAGCCCCAGCCGCGATCGTGGCAACAGCCGCGACGCGGAGAAGAGCCAGTTCCTGGAGCGCGTCGTCACTATCAACCGCGTCTCGAAGGTCGTGAAGGGTGGTCGTCGTTTCAGCTTCACCGCTCTCGTGGTCGTCGGCGACGGTAACGGACTGGTCGGCGTCGGCTACGGCAAGGCCCGCGAAGTCCCTACCGCCATCTCCAAGGGCGTCGAGGAGGCGAAGAAGAACTTCTTCCGCGTACCTCGCGTCGCCCAGACGATTCCGCACCCCGTCCAGGGTGAGGCTGCAGCAGGCGTCGTCCTGCTGCGTCCGGCCTCGGCCGGTACCGGTGTTATTGCTGGTGGGCCCGTCCGCGCCGTACTCGAGTGCGCCGGCATCCACGACGTACTGAGCAAGTCGCTCGGTTCGTCGAACACGATCAACATCGTGCACGCGACGGTCGCTGCCCTCAAGCAGCTCGAGGAGCCTCGTGCGGTTGCCGCACGTCGTGGCCTCGACCCCGAGCACGTCATCCCGGCCCGCCTCCTGCGCGCCGAGGCAGAAGCTAAGGCAGGTGTCTGATGGCTGCGCGCCTGAAGGTAACCCAGATCAAGTCCAAAATCAGTGAGAAGCAGAACCAGCGCGACACCCTGCGGAGCCTTGGGCTCCACCGCATCGGTGATGTCGTTGTTCGCGAAGATAATTCGCAGAACCGCGGCTACGTTCGTACTGTCGCTCACCTTGTCAAGGTCGAGGAGATTGACTAATGGCTGACGTAACGAAGGCTGCCGACACGGCTGCCCCCAAGAAGGCTCCCGCTAAGACCACGGCCGCGGCCAAGGCTCCTGCGGCGAAGTCTGCACCCGCAAAGAAGACGCCTTCGGCTGACGTGCCTTCACGCCCGCAGGTGTTGAAGGTTCACCACCTTCGCCCGGCGCCCGGCGCCAAGAAGGACAAGACCCGTGTAGGCCGCGGTGAAGGTTCGAAGGGTAAGACTGCCGGTCGTGGCACCAAGGGCACCAAGGCCCGCTACCAGATGCGCGTGGGCTTCGAGGGCGGTGGCGTCAACTTCGTCATGCGCGCTCCGAAGCTGCGCGGGTTCAAGAACCCGTTCCGTGTCGAATACCAGGTTGTGAACCTCGAGAAGCTGGCGGAGTTGTACCCGAAGGGTGGGGACGTCACGATCCTCGATCTCGTCGCCAAGGGTGCCGTTCGCAAGAACGAGAAGGTCAAGGTTCTCGGCGACGGTGACATTGCGGTTAAGCTGAACGTTGCAGTCGATAAGGTCTCCAGCTCTGCTGAGCAGAAGATCGTCGCCGCTGGCGGTTCCATTAAGTAACCTTCCGGCAACTTGCGTGAGCAAGTGTTGGCGTAAACGAGTGGGGTTCCCTCCCGGGGAGCCCCACTCGACTGCATCACTACATCATCGGAGGCCTTGTGTTTAGAGCTGTCGCGCGGATATTCCGCACGCCCGACCTTCGCAGGAAGATCGGGTTCACGCTCGGCATCGTTGCGCTGTTCCGTCTCGGTTCGTTCATCCCTGCACCGTTCGTCGACTTCGGTAACGTGCAGCTGTGTCTCGCGAGCAACGCGGGCACCCAGGGTCTGTACGACCTCGTCAATCTCTTCAGCGGCGGTGCGCTCCTGCAGCTGTCTGTCTTCGCGCTCGGCATCATGCCGTACATCACCGCGTCGATCATCGTGCAGCTCCTGCGCGTGGTCATCCCACACTTCGAAACTCTCTACAAAGAGGGCCAGACCGGTCAGTCCAAGCTGACCCAGTACACCCGTTACCTCACGATCGCCCTCGCTGTCCTCCAGTCGACGACCCTGATCACCGTTGCCCGAAGCGGCGCGCTGTTCCCGTCGAACTCCGGTGTCGCCGAATGCAGCCAGTTGATCACCGACGACTCCTGGTACGCCATCATGCTCATGGTCATCACTATGACCGCGGGTACCGGCCTCATCATGTGGATGGGTGAGCTCATCACCGAGCGCGGCATCGGTAATGGCATGTCGTTGCTGATCTTCACGTCGATTTCTGCCCAGTTCCCCGGGTCACTCGGCAGCATCCTCTCCGCGCAGGGCTTCGACGTCTTCATCGCTGTGATCGCCGTCGGTGTCGTGATCGTGGCGGCAGTGGTGTTCGTCGAACAGTCCCAGCGCCGCATCCCCGTGCAGTATGCCAAGCGCATGGTCGGCAGGCGTACCTATGGTGGAAACAACACCTACATCCCCATCAAGGTCAATATGGCCGGCGTCGTGCCGGTGATCTTCGCATCGTCGCTGCTGTACCTGCCCGCGCTTATCGCGCAGTTCAACACGCCTGCCGCTGGCGAAGCACCGTCGGTGTGGGTGGTCTGGATCCAGAACTACCTGACCAAGGGCGACCACCCGCTTTACATGCTGCTCTACTTCCTGCTCATCGTCGGATTCACCTACTTCTATGTCGCGATCACATTCAACCCAGAAGAGGTCGCTGACAACATGAAGAAGTACGGTGGATTCATCCCCGGCATCCGCGCAGGTCGACCGACCGCCGAGTACCTGGATTACGTGCTGACTCGCGTCACACTCCCAGGTTCGCTGTATCTCGGTCTCATCGCCCTGATTCCGCTCATCGCTCTGGTGCTGGTCGGCGCCAATACGAATTTCCCGTTCGGCGGGGCGAGCATCCTGATCATTGTGGGTGTCGGTCTCGAGACTGTGAAGCAAATCGACTCACAGCTCCAGCAGCGACACTACGAAGGCCTGCTCCGTTGACGCGGCTGCTGCTGATTGGTCCGCCCGGCGCGGGAAAAGGCACTCAGGCTGTTCGGTTGGCTGAGAACTACGGCCTCCCCGCTATTTCAACGGGGGACATCTTCCGCTCCAATGTGAAGAATGAGACCGAGCTGGGTGCCAAGGCGAAGGCGTACATGGATGCCGGTGACAACGTTCCCGACTCTCTCACCAACGCCTTGATCCGGGATCGCCTCGCAGAAAGAGATTGCGAGTCGGGTTTCTTGCTTGATGGCTACCCGCGCACGACGGACCAGGTTCGTGAATTGGACGAGTTCCTCGCCGGGCACGGAACAGCGCTCGATGCCGTCATCGAACTGGTGGCAGACCCCGACGTGGTCGTTGAGCGGCTCCGCAAACGCGCAGGCGACCAGGGTCGCAGTGACGATGATGAGGCAGTCGTCAGGCACAGGCTCGAGGTCTACGCAAGCCAGACTGCCCCCCTCGTCGATGTCTATGGTGGCCGCGGGGTGCTGGTGAAGATCGACGCACTCGGCGCAATCGATGTTGTTACCGCGCGCATCACTGACGCGCTGGCGGAGCGCGGGATCGCGCTTGCGGACCGCTCACGCCTTTAGTCGTGTCGTTCGGCAACCGAAAGATATACAAGACCGCTGAGGAATTACGCCTGATGGTGGGACCTGGCCGGCTGACGGCGGAGGCTCTTCACGCCGTTCGGCGTGCGGTCGCACCAGGGGTCACCACGCTCGAGCTCGACGCGATTGCCGAAAAGGTCATTCGCGCTGGGGGCGGGGTTCCGAACTTCATGAAAGAGCCCGGTTACCGGCACACGATCTGCGCGTCGGTGAATGACGAGATCGTGCACGGCGTGCCCGGCGCCAGGGTGATCGTGCCGGGTGACCTGGTCTCAATAGACTGCGGCGCCGAACTGGGCGGTTGGAATGGGGATGCGGCGTTCAGCCTGGTCGTCCCCGATCCCGATCGGCCGGATGTCGTCGCACGGAGACAGCAGCTGTCCGATGCAACGGAGCATTCGCTGTGGGCGGGTATCGCCGCCCTTGCCTCTGCGCGCAAGCTCAATAGCGTGAGCGCGGCGATCGAGGATGCGCTGACGGGTGCCATCGAATATGGAATCGTCGAGGATTTTACGGGGCACGGTATCGGTCGGTCGATGCATGAGGATCCGCCGGTGTTCAACTACCGCGTGCGCGGCAACAGTCCGGACGTGCGACCGGGACTGGTCATCGCCATCGAACCGATGGTCACGATGGGTGGCATTGATTCACACGTGCTCGATGACGACTGGACTGTGGCCACCGATGACGGGCTGGATGCGGCGCACTGGGAGCATTCCATTGCCGTTCATGTGGGTGGCATCTGGGTCCTGACCTCCGAGGACGGGGGAGCGTCGAAGCTCGCCTCGTACGGTGTGACTCCTGTAGCCATCTCTTAGTGGATCGATGCGCTTGGAAGTGGTGGCGAAACGCCTTCGCATGATCTAAGCTTGACCCTTGGTGTCTGCGCTGTGCGCAAATACCGAAATCCCCGCAGACCAGCGAAAACTAACTTTTAGCGACGAAGAGGCTATGGCCAAAAAAGACGGTGTCATCGAGATCGAGGGCGCAGTAGTCGAAGCTCTACCCAATGCGATGTTTCGTGTTGAGTTGACAAACGGCCACCGTGTACTTGCTCACATCTCGGGCAAAATGCGACAGAACTACATCAGGATCCTCCCGGAGGACCGTGTGGTTGTGGAGTTGAGTCCGTATGACCTGACCCGCGGCCGCATTACATATCGATACAAATAGGCCGATCGCTACAAGGAGTGCCGTGACGGGCTGTGCCGCAAGGCATCGTTCAACGGACATCGCGCTGGAAAGTAACGGCTCGTGGCATCCTGCGAGTACGAAGACAGCGAGTGCAAGGAACAACAATGAAGGTTAAACCCAGCGTCAAACCCATCTGCGACCACTGCCGCGTCATCCGCCGCAATGGAAACGTCATGGTGATCTGCAAGTCGAACCCGCGTCACAAGCAGCGCCAGGGCTAACAGTTTCACCCGCTTGGCCAGATTCACAGCATCACAATTGAACAGGAACGGCAGATCCAGAAGTCACGGTCGCTTTCGCGGTTGTGGCGGACACCACCGGTTGGAGGCCGGTGTACAGGTTCTGCCCCACACCTCCACTCATTCACAGGAGAAGCCACCATGGCACGTCTAGCCGGCGTCGACATCCCGCGCGACAAGCGCGTAGAGGTCGCACTGACTTACATCTACGGTGTCGGTCGCACGAGGGCCCTCAAAACCCTCGCCGATACCGGGATCAGCGGGGAGATCCGCGTCAAGGATCTCACCGACGAACAGCTCATTGCCCTTCGCGACTACGTCGAGGTCAATTTCAAGGTAGAAGGTGACCTCCGCCGCGAGGTCGCAGCAGACATCCGCCGCAAGGTCGAGATCGGTAGCTACCAGGGCATCCGCCACCGTAAGGGCCTGCCCGTTCACGGACAGCGCACCAAAACCAACGCTCGTACCCGCAAGGGCCCGAAGCGCACCGTAGCCGGCAAGAAGAAGGCTCGATAGCGAGCACTGCTCGCATCGCCATCCACGCCTGTACTTATCAGACACTTCGGAGAACACCATGGCAGCACCAAAATCGGCCGTTCGTAAGCCGCGTAAGAAAGAAAAGAAGAACATCGCGCTGGGCCAGGCCCACATCAAGTCGACGTTCAACAACACCATCGTGACGATCACCGACCCCACGGGTGCGGTTATCAGTTGGGCATCGTCGGGCACTGTCGGCTTCAAGGGATCGCGCAAGTCGACCCCCTTCGCCGCACAGCTGTCGGCGGAGTCGGCAGCACGCCAGGCGCAGGAGCACGGACTCAAAAAGGTCGACGTCTTCGTCAAGGGACCGGGTTCAGGTCGCGAGACCGCGATCCGCTCGCTTCAGGCCGCTGGCCTCGAGGTCGGTTCCATCAACGACGTGACTCCTCAGGCGCACAACGGTTGCCGCCCGCCCAAGCGCCGCCGCGTTTAGTTTCACTGGCCGGTGGCCACGCTAACGAGCACGCTCGTCGGCGCGGCCATCGGCTTCCACAGCGTCACGTTTACTCACAACTCAACAGATCGACGGGCCAGCCACTCGTCGCGCCTCAAGTGTCATATAGCGGACACTTTGCCGAAAGGAATCACCAGTGCTCATCGCACAGCGTCCCACTCTTGCTGAAGAGAACATCTCCGAGTTCCGCTCGCGCTTCGTCATCGAGCCGCTCGAACCCGGTTTCGGATACACGCTCGGAAACTCACTCCGTCGCACACTGCTCTCCTCAATTCCAGGAGCCGCTGTCACGAGCATCCGCATCGATGGAGTGCTGCACGAGTTCAGCACAGTGCCCGGTGTCAAGGAAGACGTCACCGAGGTCATCCTCAATATCAAGAACCTCGTCGTCTCAAGCGAGCACGACGAGCCGATCACGGCCTACCTGCGCAAGCAGGGCGCCGGTGAGGTCACCGCGGCAGACATCTCGGCCCCTGCGGGTGTCGAGATCCACAACCCGGACCTCGTGATCGCGACCCTGAACGACAAGGCGAAGTTCGAACTCGAACTCACCATCGAGCGGGGCCGTGGCTACGTGTCGGCGACGCAGAACCGCAGCGAGTTCAGCGAAGCCGGGCAGATCCCGGTCGACTCGATCTATTCCCCCGTGCTGAAAGTCACCTACCGCGTCGAGGCAACTCGTGCCGGTGAGCGCACTGACTTCGACCGCCTGGTCGTGGATGTCGAGACCAAGAACGCGATCACCCCGCGTGACGCGGTTGCTTCGGCCGGTCGCACGCTGACCGAGCTCTTCGGCCTCGCTCGCGAGCTGAACAACGCTGCCGAGGGCATCGAGATCGGCCCAGCGCCGGTCGACGCCGTGCTGTCGAGCGAGCTCAGTATGCCGATCGAAGACCTCGACCTCTCGGTTCGCAGCTACAACTGCCTCAAGCGCGAGGGCATCAACACCGTGAGCGAACTCGTCGCACTGTCGGAGACGCAGCTCATGAACATCCGCAACTTCGGCCAGAAGTCTGTAGACGAAGTGAAGGACAAGCTCGTCGAGATGGGGCTGTCGTTGAAGGACAGCGTTCCCGGATTCGACGGAGCCCACTTCTTCGGCGGCTACGACGACGAAACCCCCGCCTAAGCGTCTCACCGCAGACTTTTGATACTGGAGAACTAGAAAATGCCTACACCTACAAAGGGACCTCGCCTCGGCGGAGGGCCGGCCCACGAGCGTCTGATGCTCGCGAACCTGGCTGCAGCCCTGTTCACTCATAAGAGCATCAAGACCACCGAGACGAAGGCCAAGCGACTGCGCCCCGTCGCCGAGCGACTGATCACCTTCGCGAAGAAAGGCGACCTGCACAACCGTCGTCGCGCGCTGTCGATCATCGGCGACAAGAGCGTCATCCACGAGCTCTTCACCGAGATCGCGCCGCTGGTTGAGCTGCGTGAAGGCGGATACACCCGCATCACGAAGCTCGGTTTCCGCAAGGGCGATAATGCATCGATGGTTCAGATCGAGCTCGTGCTCGAGCCGGTCAACCCGAAGCCGAAGTCCGTCAAGAAGACAGCGGCGGCCAAGGCTGACACCACGGTTGCCGACGAGCCCGTTGTGGACGAGCCCGTTACGGACGAATCCGTTGCGGATGAGCCTGCTGCGGCGGACGCTCCCGTTGAAGCCGAAGAGGCAGCGACCGAGACTTCGGCTTCGGACGCTGACGAGGCACCTGCGAAGGACGCCAAGTAACACCATGAGTGAGTGTTCGGCCCCGCTGTGCAGCGGGGCCGAACTTCGTTAAGCGGCGGGTTGCCGTGCAGGCGTAGTTTGGATACATGGCCAGCGACGCGGTGACGATCCAGGTTCCCGGGCCTCACGGTGACCGCGATATCCGGGTGTCGAGCCCATCCAGGGTGCTGTGGCCAGAGCAGGGCATCACAAAACTCCAGCTTGCGGAGTACATGATCGCTGTCGGCGACGCTTTCGTGTTGGCCAACGGTCACAGGCCCGTGTCTCTCCAGCGGTTCTCCGCGGATATCGACGGCGAAGCGTTTTTCTCCAAGAATCCGCCAAAGGGTGCGCCGGACTTCATCCGGAGCGTCCCTGTCGTGTATCCCAGCGGACGTTCGCATGCACAGTTGGTCATCGATGAACCGGCGGCTGCGGTCTGGGCGGTCCAGATGAACACGATCACGTTTCACCCGTGGGCCTCGCGGGCAGAAGACACCGATAATCCTGACCAGTTTCGGATCGATCTCGATCCGCAGCCCGAAACCGATTTCAGGGACGCCGTGAGGATCGCCGTCGAGTTGCGCGCCGTCATGGCCGAAGCGGGCCTTACGGCGTTCATCAAGACATCGGGAGGCAGAGGTGTTCACGTCTTTGCGCCGATCGAGCCCGTCCATGAGTTTCTCGAGGTGCGGCATGCCGTCATCGCTGCCGCGCGTGAGCTGGAGAGGCGGATGCCCACTGAAGTGACAACGTCGTGGTGGAAAGAGGAGCGCGGAGCAAAGGTGTTCGTCGACTACAACCAGGCCAACCGGGATCGCACCATGGCGGGAGCGTACAGCGCACGGCCGCTTGCGCTCGCCCCGGTGTCGACCCCGCTCGAATGGTCAGAATTGTCTGACGCAGATCCACGTGACTTCACCGTTCTGACGGTGCCGGGCAGGCTGCAGTCGGTGGGCGATCCCTGGGAACACTTCGCGGATGACCCCGGTGATCTCTCCACCCTGCTCCAATGGTGGGAGCGCGACCTCGGGAACGGCTTAGGGGAGCTGCCGTTTCCGCCCGACTTCCCGAAGATGCCCGGTGAGCCGCCTCGCGTGCAGCCGTCACGAGCAAAAAAGCCCTAGCACCAGCGGAGGTTCAGGGCCTCAGCCCACGATTGTGCCGCGGCCCCGTCGACGTACGCTGTGGCGCGGGACGGCGTTCGCCAGCATCGATGGATCGGGAAATCCATCGGGAAGCTTCATTCGCTTACAATCGCACAGTGGTCGACCACTCAGAACCCCCCGCCCCCACTACCCGCATGCGCCTGGCCATCGCTTACGACGGCACCGACTTCACGGGGTGGGCACGCCAACCCGGCATCCGCACTGTTCAGGGGGAGCTTGAGGCTGCACTCGCGACGGTGTTCAGGCGGTTCGGTCCGGTGCCGAGGTTGACTGTCGCGGGCCGAACCGACGCCGGGGTGCACGCAACTGGGCAGGTAGCGCACCTCGACCTGACCGCGGCCCAGATCGCTCATCTGGCCGCGCCACACGGCAGGGGAGCGAAGGCGCAGAAGCCGACGGCAGCGCTGGCTAAGCGGCTGAATGGAATTGCCGGCCTCAAGAGCGACATCTATGTTGCCGCTGTCACGGTTGCACCCGAGGGGTTCGACGCCAGATTTTCTCCAGTCTTCCGTCGTTACGAGTATCGGATAGCGGATGCCACGGCTCGCCGTGATCCGCTGCTTCGCCATCACACGGTCTGGTATCCGGCGCCACTCGACCTCGACGCGATGAACGCTGCAGCGGGGCAGCTGCTCGGATTGCACGATTGGGCCGCATACTGCCGGCCGCGGGAGGGTGCGACGACCATTCGCGAACTCCAGGAGTTCCGGTGGCACCGTGACGACAGCGGCGTGCTCATCGCGCGGCTCCAGGCCGACGCGTTCTGCCACAGCATGGTGCGGGCGCTCGTGGGTTCAGTGGTGTCGGTGGGGGAGGCGAAGCTCGACGGTGATCGTCTGCTGGGCATCCGGGACGATGCTCGTCGCACGAGCGAGTTCAAGGTGATGCCTGCAGCAGGCCTCACCCTCGTGGAAGTGGGATACCCGAGCGACCACGACGTCGGCCTGCGCGCGGCGCAAACCCGCGCTCGTCGCAGCGTCGATGGCGGTTTGACCGGAAGCATATCGAACGCCTAGACTCGACCTTTGGTGTCTGCGCCCCGCGCCCGGCATCCGATCATGAGCCCTCCACGGGCTGCGTTCCGCGACATCGTCAACGAACCGGCCACGGAGCGGGATTCACGAACACCTCAATCGATCAATGAAAGCAGCACTATTGTGACGCGTACATTCTCACCCAAGCCCGAAGACGTCCAGCGTGACTGGGTCATCATCGACGCAACCGACATCGTTCTCGGCCGTCTCGCAACCCACGTGGCGGTTCTACTGCGCGGCAAGCACAAGGCAACCTTCGCCCCCCACATGGACATGGGTGACTTCGTCATCATCATCAATGCGGAGAAGGTCGCCCTCACCGGTTCTAAGCTGGCCAACAAAAACTACTTCAGCCACTCGGGTTACCCGGGTGGTCTGACCGTGACGACCTACTCTGAAATGGTCGCGAAGCACCCCACCCGCGCGGTCGAGAAGGCCGTTCGGGGAATGCTCCCGAAGAACTCGATCGGTCGTGCACAGCTCACGAAGCTCAAGGTCTACGCAGGCGCAGAGCACCCTCACGCGGCTCAGCAGCCCACGCCGTACACCCTTTCCCAGGTCGCCCAGTAGCGCCCGCGCTTCTCACGCAAAGAATTAAGGACTTATAAATTGGCCAAGATCGAAGACTCCGTTGCCGAGTCAGCACCCGAGAGCTACACCACCGAGACGCCTGCAGGCGGTTACTCGACCGAGACTCCCGCTGAGGATGCCCCCAAGGCCCCCCGCGCAGTCCTGACCGTTCCCGGCGCAGCCGTGGGTCGTCGCAAGCAGGCCATCGCCCGCGTGCGCCTCATCCCCGGTGCTGGAACCATCACGGTCAACGGCCGCGAGCTCGCAGAGTATTTCCCCAACAAGCTGCACCAGCAGCTCATCAACGACCCGTTCAAGATTCTCGACCTGCTCGGCAGCTACGACGTCATCGCGAAGATCACCGGTGGTGGCCCCTCGGGCCAGGCCGGTGCACTGCGCCTCGGCATCGCCCGTTCGCTCAACCAGATCGATGAAGAGAACAACCGCGCAGCGCTGAAGAAGGCTGGATTCCTCAGCCGCGATGCTCGCGTCAAGGAGCGCAAGAAGGCCGGACTCAAGAAGGCCCGCAAGGCTCCTCAGTTCTCGAAGCGCTAGCGCGCGCAGCGACAGGCATGCCAAGGCTCTTTGGTACGGATGGCGTTCGCGGTCTCGCGAATGGAGTCCTGACTGTCGACCTTGCACTCAACCTTGCCCAGGCGGCTGCCGTCGTCCTGGGCAAGGGCAGGGTCGCCGACGGTCGTCGCGCGTCGGGTCGTCGTCCGGTTGCGGTCATTGCCCGTGACCCCAGAGTCTCGGGAGAATTCATCGCGGCGGCGGTGGCTGCTGGGCTTGCAAGCTCCGGAGTCGACGTCTACGACGCTGGTGTCGTGCCAACGCCTGCACTGGCCTACCTCGTTGCCGATTTCAAGGCCGACCTCGGGGTCATGGTCTCTGCCTCGCATAATCCCGCTCCGGATAACGGGATCAAATTCTTCGCCGCTGGCGGCACGAAGCTGCCGGACGAGGTTGAGGACCGCATCGAGGCGATGCTCGACCAGCCGAAACTGGCGCCAAAGGGTGCCGACGTAGGCCGTATCCGGCGCTTCTCGGACGCGGAGGATCGATACCTCGTCCACTTGCTGTCGACGCTTCCGCACAGACTCGACGGCATCCACGTCGTGCTCGATTGTGCTCACGGTGCCGCAGCAGGGGTTTCGCCCCAGGTCTTCACCGATGCCGGGGCTAAGGTCACGGTCATCGGCGCGGACCCGGACGGCATAAACATCAATGACGGCGTGGGTTCGACGTATCTCGGTCCTCTCTCCGCGGCCGTGATCGCCCACGGGGCCGACATCGGAATCGCCCATGACGGGGATGCCGACCGATGCCTCGCAGTGGACGCTGATGGCAACACGATCGATGGTGACCAGATCATGGCGATCCTCGCTCTGTCGATGGCAGAGCGTGGTGTGCTCAACGACCGTGCGCTCGTGGCGACGGTCATGAGCAACCTCGGGCTTCGACGGGCCATGGCGGCCAACGATATCCGGATGGTCGAAACGGCGGTCGGCGACCGTTATGTTCTCGAAGCGCTCGCGGCGCAATCGCTCTCGCTCGGTGGTGAGCAGTCCGGGCACGTCATCATGACGAAATTCGCGACGACGGGAGACGGCATCCTGACCGGACTTCATCTTGCGGCTGAGATGGCCAGGACAGGCAGGACCATCGCCCAGCTCGCGTCAGCCATGACGGTATATCCGCAGGTGCTCATCAACGTACGGGGCGTCGACCATCACGCCCTGAAATCAGACGCGATGATCGCGTCAGCCGTCTCAACTGCTGAAGAAGCGCTGGGCGATTCGGGTCGGGTGCTCCTTCGCCCTTCTGGGACAGAGCCCATGGTGCGCGTCATGGTCGAGGCCGAGCACCAGGAACTGGCGGAGAAGATCGCCGGGGGCCTCGCCGCCGTCGTGCGCGAAAGGCTTGCGCTCTAAGTCTTCCGAAGCAGCACGCTGGAAACGTTGTGGTTCGAGCCTTTACGCAGCACGAGCGATGCGCGCGGCCGCGTCGGAAGGATGTTCTGCTCGAGGTTCGGCGCGTTGATGCCGGCCCAGATCCGATGGGCGCGGGCGCGGGCCTCGTCTTCGCTCAGGTCGGCGAACCTGTGGAAGTACGACTTCGGGTTGGAGAACGCCCCCTGCTGCAGGCGGAGGAACCGCTCCTCGTACCAGCGGGCGATGTCGCTGGATCGGGCATCCACGTAAATGGAGAAGTCGAAGAGGTCGCTGACGGCGAGGCTGCGACCCGAAGCAGGCGGCTGGAGCACATTGAGACCCTCGATGATGAGCACGTCAGGCGCATTCACGACGATCTCGGCGTCAGCAACGATGTCGTACGCGAGGTGTGAGTAGAACGGTGCGCGCACAATCGGCGCCCCGCTCTTGATCTTGCTGACGAATCGAAGCAGCGCCCTGCGGTCATACGACTCGGGGAATCCCTTACGTTCCATGAGCCCGCGACGCTCCAGTTCGGCGTTGGGAAAGAGAAAGCCATCGGTGGTGACGAGCTCGACCCGCGGGGTGTCTTCCCAGCGGGCGAGCAACTCGCGCAGCAGCCTCGCAATCGTCGACTTCCCCACCGCAACCGAGCCGGCGATGCCGATGACGAACGGGGTGTGTGCGGCCTTTTCACCGATGAAGGTGGATGTCGCGGTATGGAGCTTCTGCGCACCCTCCGCGTACAGGCTGAGGAGTCGGCTGAGCGGTACGTACACTTCTTCGACCTCGACGAGATCGAGTTCGTCGCCTAGCCCACGCAGCCCGACGATCTCGGTTCGGCTGAGGGGAGCGCTCATCGTGGGGGCGAGGGCAGCCCAATCGGCGCGCCCCAGCTCGATAAACGGCGAGACGTGGCCGTTGCTGCTGACAGGCTCTGACATCCGCTAAATCCTACCTGTGCGGCGCCGGGGGCCTGAGGCAACTAAAATCGGGAGGCATGTGCGGAATCGTGGGTTATGTCGGAAACAAGGCTAGTGGCGACAGCAAGAGCATCGAGGTGCTGCTCGGTGGCCTGAAGCGGCTGGAGTACCGAGGATACGATTCGGCGGGCATCGCGGTCATCGACGAGTCGGGCCACATCGGCACTCGGAAGCGCGCGGGCAAGCTGCAGGTGCTGCTCGACAACCTCGCGGACCAGCCACTGGCGAATGGGATGACCGGCATCGGCCACACCCGCTGGGCGACTCACGGTGGGCCTACCGATAGCAACGCGCACCCTCACCTTTCTGCCGATGGAAAGCTGGCCCTGATCCACAACGGGATCATCGAGAATTTCGCCGAACTCAGAGCTGAGCTCGAAGCCACAGGAGCGACATTGATCAGTGAGACCGATACCGAGGTGGCAGCACTCCTGGTCGGACGCGAGTACGACCGGGTCACCGACCTGACTGTGGCTCTTCGCAACGTCGTGGCGCGACTCGAGGGTGCCTTCACGCTCCTCGTGATGCACGAGAACGAGCCCGGCGTCGTCGTTGGCGCTCGACGCAATTCGCCGCTGGTGATCGGCCTCGGCGATGGCGAGAACTTCCTGGGCTCGGATGTCGCGGCCTTCGTTGAATTCACCCGCAGGGCCGTGGCGATCGGGCAGGATCAGATGGTCACCATCCGTCCCGATTCCGTCGAGATCACGGATTTCGACGGGAACCCGGTGGAAGCCGACGAGTTCGACATCGCCTGGGATGCGTCGGCATCGGAGAAGGGCGGCTGGTCGAGCTTCATGGCCAAGGAGATCAGCGAGGAGCCTGAGGCGGTTGCAAACACCATCCTGGGTCGCGTGCACGATGGGCTCGTTTCGCTGAAAGAGCTGGAGCCGATCGGCGATGAGGCGCTCGCGGGCATCGATCGCATCGTCATCGTGGCCTGCGGAACCGCTGCATATGCCGGAATGCTGGGCAAGTATGCGATCGAGGAGTGGTCACGCATCCCGGTGGATGTCGAACTCTCGCATGAATTCCGCTACCGGAATCCGATCATCACCGACCGTACTCTGGTCATCTCGATCAGCCAGTCCGGTGAGACGATGGATACCCTCATGGCCGTGCAGCACGCCACGAAGGCCGGCGCGCGCGTGCTCTCGATCTGTAACACCCAGGGCGCGACGATCCCGCGCGAATCCCAGGCTGTGGTCTACACGCACGCAGGGCCGGAGGTTGCCGTCGCGTCGACGAAGGCGTTCCTTGCACAGGTAACTGCGCTCTACCTCGTGGGCCTCCACCTCGGAAAGGTGCGTGGAACCCAGACGGACGAGCAGATCCGTGAGAATGTGATCGAGCTGCAGGCGGTGCCCGAGAAGATTGCAGAAGTGCTGAGCGTCTCGCAGGCCGAGATCGGCCAGCTGGCCCGCTGGATGACTGACACCCAGTCCGTATTGTTCCTGGGTCGCAATGTCGGATACCCGGTGGCGCTCGAGGGGGCCCTCAAGCTCAAGGAACTGGCGTACATCCATGCCGAAGGCTTCGCCGCAGGCGAGCTCAAGCATGGACCGATCGCGCTGATAGAGCCGGGGCAGGTTGTGATCGTGGTAGTTCCCAGCCCGCGTGACCCGCACTCGCTGCACCCCAAGGTCGTCTCGAATATCCAGGAGATCCGCGCTCGCGGTGCGCGGGTGATCGCAATAGCCGAGAAGGGTGATGCTGCGGTGTTGCCATTTGCCGACGAGGTCATCCCGATACCCCTGGCGGGATCGCTGTTCGAACCATTCCTGGCCGTCGTGCCCATGCACATCTTCGGCATGGAGTTGGCGGCGGCCAAGGGGCTCGACGTCGACCAGCCTCGTAACCTCGCCAAATCCGTCACCGTCGAGTAACACGATGGAGCTCACACCATGATCGTCGGGATCGGCGTCGACCTTGTCGACATCGCGCGCTTCGAGCACGGCCTGCAGCGCACCCCGGCACTCAGGTCGCGCTTGTTCGTTGAGAGTGAGCAGGAGAAGGATGGCAAGCCCATGCCGCTGCGCTCCCTCGCCGGTCGGTTCGCGGCCAAAGAAGCCTTCATCAAGGCGCTCGGTGATTCCACCGGCGTGAGCTGGCACGATATGCGGGTCGTCTCCGATCCTCTCGGAAACCCCGGGCTCGTGCTGGGTCCGGCCACGCAGGCGATCGCCGACGCGAAGGGCATCACGGCCATCCACCTGTCCATGAGCCACGATGCGGGCATGGCCATCGCCTATGTGATCGTCGAGTCGACGCCATGATGCGCGAAGCGCTGATCGACCTCGGCGCCATCTCGCGCAACGTGGAGGCCCTCAGGTCGGCTGTCGGCAGCGTGACATCGATGGTGGTCGTGAAAGCCAATGGATATGGTCACGGCGCCGTGCAGGCCGCGCGTGCCGCCCTCGATGGTGGCGCAGACTGGCTCGGTGTCGTCGATATCGACGAGGCGCTCGAGTTGCGGGCAGCCGGCATCGAGGCTCCAGTGCTCGCGTGGCTGCACGATCCGGCGCAGGATTTCAGTGCGGCTGTAGCCGCGCGGGTCGACCTCGGAGTGAGTTACCTCGAGCAGCTCGACCGGGTGGCCGCGGCATCCGGAGTTGCCCGGGTGCACCTCAAGGTCGACACCGGGCTGGGTCGCAACGGTGCGGCACCGGCGGAGTGGGACACGTTCTTCGCCGCGGCTGCCGCCCACGAGCGCGGGGGACGGATCAGCGTCCGTGGGCTCTTCAGTCACCTCGCCGGAGTGGACGACGAACGGCAGGTCGCCTCCTTCGAGGTGGCACGGGTTTCGGCTGCCGCTGCCGGGTTGCGCATCGAGATCGCCCATATCGCCGCGACCGGAGCCGCTCTTGCGAACCCCGATTCACGATTCGACATGGTGCGGCTGGGGATTGCGATTTACGGGCTCTCCCCTTTCGGCGGGCTCCAACCGGATACACCGGTGCTGACGCCCGCGATGCAGCTCAGCGGTGCGATCGTGTCCGTCAAGCGCGTCACCGCGGGCACTGGAGTGTCGTACGGTCACGAGTACGTCGCGGCGAAAGACACGACACTCGCCCTGGTTCCGCTCGGGTACGGCGATGGCATTCCTCGCCACGGCTCGGGTTCCGGGCCGATCAGTATCAACGGTGTGAAGTACACGATTGCGGGCAGGATCGCGATGGACCAGGTGGTGGTCGACGTGGGCGATGACGCCGTCACACTGGGGGATCGCGCGATCTTCTTCGGCGACCCCGTCACCGGGGTACCGTCAGCGGATGACTGGGCCGCGGCATCCGGCACCATCAACTACGAGATCGTCACCCGCATCGGCGACCGCGTCACGCGACGGTACCTCTCGTGAGCGTCATCTCCCTGGTGATCGAGACACCGGAGTCGATGGGCGAACTCGGTGCGACTCTCGCCGCCGAGCTGGTTGCAGGCGACCTCGTGCTGCTCAACGGGGAGCTCGGAGCAGGCAAGACCACCCTCACGCGAGGGATCGGCGTGGCGCTCGGCGTGAGGGGCGCGGTCACCAGCCCCACGTTCGTGCTCGCTCGCACGCACCCGCGGGAGCGTGGCGCCCCGCTGGTGCACGTCGACGCCTACCGGCTCGGTAGTGCCGTGGAACTGGATGACCTCGACATCGATTTTGCGGCATCCATCGTCGTCGTGGAATGGGGCGCAGGCATGCTCGACGGCGTCGCCGATTCGTGGCTCGAACTCGACATCGACCGCCCGCACGGCGGCGACATGGAGGCCGAGGTGGAGCCCAGGCAGGTTCGCGTCACCGGCCACGGACCGCGCTGGGCGCAGTTGGGATGGCTAGATGCTGCTCGCCATTGACACATCGGCCGGAACGAGCGTTGCGGTCGTTGACCGCGAAGGCGGCATCCTTGCAGAGCATTCGTCCGACGACACGCGACGGCATGCCGAGGTGATCGGCACCCTCATCGCGCGCAGCATCGCCGACGCCGGGATCGAGGTCGCGGATCTCTCCGGGGTGGTCGCGGGCATGGGTCCCGGCCCGTTCACGGGGCTCAGGGTGGGGATCGCCGCCGCGCGCGCGTTCGCGCTGGGTGCCGGGAAGTTGATCATCCCGGCCGTGAGCCACGACGCCATCGCCTTCGGATGCACCGCGCCGACCCTCGTGGCAACAGACGCCAGGCGACGCGAGGTCTACTGGTCGACCTATTCGGGGTCGGATGCCGCCGGCCTCCCGATCCGCACGAACGGGCCCGGGCTTGTCCGGGTGGGCGAGCTCGAGACCGCCGTCGACGGATTCGCTGGGTACCGACTGCTCGAGGCCGCCACGGTGTCTGCCGGAGCGCTCGGGATGTTGGCGGAGACGATGTTCGCGAACGGCCGTGCCTTCGACGATGCGTTCGATGGTCGGCCCGGCGCGCTCTACCTGCGATCGCCCGACGTCACGATGTCGAGCGGGCCGAAGCGGGTCACCTCATGACCTGGCAGTTGCGACGCGCCACCGTCGACGATCTCGACGCGATCATGAAAATCGAGTCGCAGGTATTCACGACGGACGCCTGGTCGTCGGCGATCATGCGGGCCGAGCTCGGCGATCGGCACGGCTACTACGTCGTCGCCTTCCCGCCGGATGCCCCGACGCAGGTCGACGCCTATGCAGGGTTGCGCTCGCCGCTGCGGGAACCGCAGGCCGACATCCAGACGATCGCTGTGGCCGAGTCCACACGTCGCCGGGGTCTTGGGCGAGTGCTGATGCTGCACCTGATCTCCGAGGCGCGATCCAGGGGCGCCAGGGAGATATTCCTCGAGGTGCGCGACGACAACCCATCGGCGCAGGCGCTGTACCTGTCACTCGGTTTCGAGCAGATCGCGGTACGCCCGAAGTACTACCAGCCAGACGGAGTCGACGCGATCATCATGCGGCTGGTCATCCCGCAACCCGAAATGAGTGTGGCATGAGCGCGCCGTTAGTCCTCGGCATCGAGTCGAGCTGTGACGAGACCGGCATCGGCATCGTGCGCGGCACCGAGCTGCTCGCCAACGTGATCTCGTCATCCATGGATCAACACGCCCGCTACGGCGGTGTGGTGCCCGAGGTGGCCGCGCGTGCGCACCTCGAGGCGATGGTGCCGGCCATCGAGCAGGCATTGTCGGAGGCGGATGTCACGCTCGCCGAGCTCGACGCGATCGCGGTGACCAGCGGACCGGGGCTGGCTGGGGCGCTCATGGTCGGGGTGGGTGCGGCCAAGGCGCTCGCTGTCGCGCTCGACAAGCCCCTCTACGCGGTGAACCACCTCGTCGGCCACGTCGGAGCGGACCTCATCCGCACTGACCTCACCAGCACTGACCTCAGCAGCACTGACCTCACCAGGAATGGCGAGCCGCTCGAATACCCGACGATCGCCCTGCTCGTCTCCGGCGGACACACCTCGCTACTGCTGGTGAGAGACCTCGTCTCCGATGTGGAGTT
This sequence comes from Salinibacterium xinjiangense, assembly GCF_014645015.1. Lineage (GTDB taxonomy): Bacteria > Actinomycetota > Actinomycetes > Actinomycetales > Microbacteriaceae > Rhodoglobus > Rhodoglobus xinjiangensis. The sequence continues at coordinate 1,054,412 of NZ_BMLC01000001.1, read as the reverse complement.
GCTGGGCGAGACGATCGACGATGCCGCAGGAGAAGCGTTCGACAAGGTCGCACGGCTTCTCGGCCTGCCCTACCCGGGGGGACCCCACATCGATAGGGTCGCCGTGGGGGGAGACCCGAAGGCGATCAGGTTCCCGCGGGGCCTCAGCCTTCCCAAAGATATGGAAAAGCATCGCTACGACTTCTCCTTCTCGGGGCTCAAGACCGCCGTAGCGCGGTGGGTGGAACGGGAGCAGGATGCGGGTTCCGAAGTCCCCGTCGCAGACGTCGCAGCGAGCTTCCGTGAGGCCGTCGTGGACGTGCTGCTCACGAAGGCCGTGGCCGCGTGCACCGACCTGGGAGTGCCGAGACTCCTGCTCGGTGGCGGGGTGGTCGCCAACGCGCGAGTCCGCGAGCTCGCCGCCGAGCGCTGCGTCGCTGCGGGCATCCGGTTGCGCATTCCGCCCCTGTCGCTCTGCACCGATAACGGCGCCATGATCGCGGCGCTCGGTGCGCAACTCATCATGGCCGGGCACGCGCCGTCGACTCTCGACTTCGGGGCGGATTCCACCCTTCCTGTCACCACGATCCAGGTCTAGCGCGTTTTCGCTGCGGTCCGTCGGCTCCGGCGGGCGCCGTGGCCGCGTTGACATGCCAGCGCGACGCTGCAACTATGGCAACGCCGATACGGCACCAACTTTCAGAAAGAGGGCGATCATGACCGAACCCACCCCGTACTCATCCGTTCCCCAACAGCCCTATGGCGCTCCTGTGGGAGCACCGGCCGCGAGGTGGAACACGCTGGCCATCATCTCTCTCGTGGCCTCGGTCATCGGCATCCACCTTGCGGGAATCATCACCGGTCACATCGCCCTCAGCCAGATCAAGAAGACCGGTGAGCAGGGCAACATTCTCGCGATCATCGGCCTCATCCTCGGATACCTCGGAATTGTTGTCGTCGTCATCCTCGTCATTGTCTGGTTCGGTCTGATTTTTGGTGCGGCTACCGCAGGCTACAACTACTGATCACTGCTGGAGCGCACGCCCACTGGTGTGTGTTTCAGGAATTTTCGACTCACGGATCGACTGGAGCACTCATGGCCGACACGACCCCCGACAACGAGATTCCGCCGGTTCCGGTTCCGACATCAACAGAAACGGTGCCACCGGCTCCCGTGGAGCCTGCGCCGGTCGTGGCCGCGCCGCCCGCCGCGGCCGCGACGCCCGCATCCCCGCCGGCCCCACTGCCTCCCTTAGCCCCGGTAGCGCCAGCGGCTGCGACTCCTGCCGCCGCCCGCCCTGATCCCTATGCGGCACCGGCTGCGACCCTGCTGTACGCAGTGGTCGCGCAGCCCAACCCGCACGCTTCCCCGGCCCCCGCGCAGCCCAACACCTACGCCCCCGTGGCTGTAGGCCCCAGCCAGACCCTCAGTCTCGTCGCCATGATCGCCGGAATTGTCGGAGTGCTCGGCTCGTTCGTCGGGTTCGGGTTCCTGCCTGCGCTGGCCGGAGTGATAATGGGTCACATCGCGCGGAAACGCGAGCCCTGGGCCAAAGGTTTCTGGGTAACGGCCCTGATCACGGGCTACGTGGGGGTGGGCATCTCGCTCGTGTCGGGAATTGGCGTGCTGCTCATCTTCCTGGTCGCGCTGCCCGGATCCGCGTTCTAGAAGATCACTCTGTTCTAGAAGGTCACTCTTTCTAGAAGGTCACTCTTTCGACGAGAAGTGCCCGCCGCTGCGAACCTATCCGCGTGAGCATGAGGGTGCCACTCGCGTCGCCTTTCGGTGCGAGTGCGGTCCTGAACTCGGCCGGATCGATGTCGACGCCGCGTTTTTTGATCTCAAGGGTCCCGATACGGCGAGCGGCGATCTCGCGCTTCAGGGTGCGCTTGTCGAGGGGAAACTCCTCGATCACGCGAAAGCACGTGGCGAACGGGGTGTGGTGGGCCTCGTCCGAGGTCACATATGCGATCGACGGGTCGAGCATCCTGCCATTGACGGCGCGAGCCAGGTCTCCAATCAGCCGGGCCCGGATGACCGCGCCGTCGGGCTCGTAGACGAAGCCGCCGAGCGCACCGACCTCCGCATCCTCGCTGTCGGCGGCCGCGGTCATTTCCGCGGTTCCCATGCCGCTGATGACGAGCGCGGAGCGGCGGATGCCCGGACGGGCGAGGGCCCCGAACCACAGTCCAAGCTCGACCACATCCCGTTCGACGGAGATCCACTGGGCTTCGGCTTCGGTGGGAATCAGCTCACGGTCGATACCCGGGCCGAGTTTGATGCCCGTCGGGTAGAGCTCGGCGAGGCCGAAGGCGAAGTCGAGCGATGGCGACCAGTCACCGGGATCGCGAAGTCGTCTGGCGCCGTCGCGACGGGCGGGGTCGAGGTAGATACCATCGACACCGGCGAGATCGATCTCTTCTGCGGCAGAGTGCTCCACGCGCGCGTTCGACCACGGAGCCAGGTTGTACGCGGCGATGGCCGCGGTGACCTCGTCGCGCTCGACCGCGGTCACCTCGAGCTCCAGTGCGGCGATGGCGAGGGCATCCGCCCCGATGCCGCACCCGAGATCCGCCACCCACTTGACGCCGGCATCGGCGAAGCGTCCGGCATGGTGGGCCGCCACCCCGAGGCGGGTGGCCTGTTCGAGCCCGGCTTCGGTGAACAGCATCCGTTCAGCGAACGAACCGAACTTGGCGGTGGCCCGGTGTCGGAGCTTTGCCTGATTGAGCACGGCGGCAACAAGCCCAGCGTCATGCCCGGCTTTACGCAGGTCTGACACCGTGCGAACCACATCGGCCGTCGAATCGAACGGCGGCAGCGAGTCGAGCAACCTGAGCCCTTCGACTGAAAAGAGTTCTCTGAGTTCGGCCTGATCCATTCCCTCACGGTACCCGTGGCGACGGCATTCTCACGATACGGGTGGGACTGATCTGGCACTCACGTTGATCGAGTGCCAACGAGGCTCTATAGTGAAGTTGGCACTCTCACAGGGAGTGTGCCAACCCAAGTTTTCAGGAAAGCAGAGGTCAACCGTGTCGGTGTCCATCAAGCCGCTCGAAGATCGAATCGTCATCAGGCAGGTAGAGGCAGAAACGACCACAGCGTCGGGTCTTGTCATCCCTGACACCGCGAAGGAGAAGCCCCAGGAGGGCGAGGTCGTTGCAGTGGGACCCGGCCGCATCGACGATAACGGCAACCGCGTTCCCCTCGACATCGCAGTCGGTGACAAGGTCATCTACTCCAAGTACGGCGGAACCGAAGTGAAGTACGGCGGAGAAGACCTCCTCGTCCTGTCGGCTCGCGACGTGCTCGCGGTCGTCGTCCGCTAGTTTCGTTTCATCAGGTTCCGCCCAAGCGGAATACTGCCGAAAAGACCCCGTGGTTCTGCCACGGGGTCTTTTGCGTCCGCCGCCGCCTTTAGGCTGGATCAGTGTCAACGACTCCCGCAGCTGACGACCGGGTGTCGCGACCGGGGCTCGCTTTCGCCGTCGCTTCGTACGTACTGTGGGGCTTCCTCCCGGTTCTGTTCGTCTCGCTCCAGCCCGCTGGCCCCATCGAGATAGTCGCATGGCGCATCGTCCTCTCCCTGGTCTTCTGCGCGCTTCTGATCTCGGCGACCCGTGGCTGGCCGCGGTTGCTCGCCATTCTCCGCGATCGAGCCACACTGCTGACGCTCTCTGTCGCCGGGGTGTTCATCCTCGTGAACTGGGTCGTATACGTATTCGCGAGTGTGACCGGCCACGTTGTGGAAGCATCGCTCGGTTACTTCACCAACCCCATCGTGACCGTGCTGCTCGGCGTGATCGTGCTGCGTGAGCGGTTGCGTCCGCTGCAGTGGGTCGCGATCGGTGTCAGCGCGGTGGCGGTGTTCGTGCTCGCGATCGGATACGGCGCGTTCCCGTGGATCGCGCTCACGCTGGCCTTCAGCTTCGGCCTGTACGGGCTGGTGAAGAAGCGGGTAGGCCCCAAAGCCGACGCGATCAGTGGGCTGGCCATCGAGACGGCCGTGCTCGCCCCCGCCGCCGCTGTTGCGCTCCTCGTCATAGGTGCGGCGGGCGGGTTGACGATCGCGACAGAGGGCGCTGGCCACACTGCACTGATCCTGTCGCTCGGCGTCGCTACGGCGGTTCCACTCATCCTCTTCGCCGCAGCCTCGAGAAGACTCCCACTGACCTATATGGGGCTCGTGCAGTACATCGCGCCGATCCTGCAGCTCGTCGTCGGCGTGGTCGTGCTCAACGAGGAGATGCCGCCAGAGCGCTGGCTGGGGTTCGGGATCGTATGGCTTGCGCTCGCGGTCCTCACCATCGACATGTTTGTTGCGGCCGCACGCCAACGCCGCCGCCGTGCCCCTGGGAAGTGACATCGACTACGATGGGGCTCCGGTCCGGTCACCGTCACCCGGAGGGTGATGTGTCATCGGGACATCACGGTATCTATTAGTTCGAAAGGACATCAGGTTCGTTTTCGAGCGGGATGCTGTCGCGGGGTGATCGAGTTGGGTGATCACCAGACGGGCCAGAAAATCTGATGAAAAACACCATGCCCACGTTTCCTATTACTCGCACTCGAGTCGCCGCGGTCGGCCTTGTTACGGCTATCGCCGTCATGCTTGCCGGATGCACGGAGGCCTCCGTCGTGCCCACCGCGACTCCGCTACCGCGACCCGACCTGTCGCTGTCCATCGGGGCACTGCTGCCTCAGACGGGCTCCTTGGCTGCGTTCGGGCCGTCGGCGCAGGCCGGATTCGACCTCGCTGTTCAGGAGATCAACGACGCCGATGTCGGGCTCACCGTCACCGCAACGAGCCAGGATGCCGGTGACGCCACCACCGATGTCGGCATCACATCGGTGACGACGCTGATCGACAGCGGTGTCTCGGCTATTGTCGGAGCGATCTCCGATGGCGTGTCGAAAAAGGTCATCGACCAGATCGTCAACGCGGGAGTCGTCCAGGTGTCACCGGGCAATATCTCGCCGGACTTCAGCCGGTATGCCGATGACAACCTCTACTGGCGCACCGCTCCATCCTGCGCCAGGGAGGGTTCGGCGCTGGGGGAGCAGATCGCGGAGTCCGGCGTGCAGACTCTCGGGATCCTTTACCAGAGCGGGTATTGCGAGCCCGGATTGCCCGAGGCGCTCGCCGATGCGTTCGAGCGCGCGGGTGGAACCGTGGTCTCGAGTGTCGCATTCGATGCGGCATCCACCACCCTGCAGACCCAGGTCGACGAAGTGGCCGCAAGCTCACCTGCGGCGGTTGCTGTCGTCACGCCGACGTTGGCGAAGCTCGCGGTGCCCGGCCTCACTGGGGCCGGTTTCACCGGTGACGAGCTCTACTTCGTGGGGCTGCCCACCAGTGACCAGAGTGTGGATTTCGCCGCCGGGAGCCTGACCGGAGCGACGGCGACGCGTCCCGGCCTCGATCTCTCCGCCCTGACGGATTTCACCGATCGCCTGCTCGGGATCAACCCCGCTCTCACCGACTTCAGTTATGCGGCGGAGTCGTATGACGCCGTGATGCTCGTGGCGCTCGCCGCGCTTGCGGCGGACGATACGTCGGGCGTCGCCATCGCCAGCATGCTGCAGGAAGTCTCCGGAGGTGTCGGAGGCGGCGAGAAGGCTACGACATTCGGGCAAGCCGCACGGTTCATTCTCGAAGGAAATGCAGTCGACTATGACGGCCCATCAGGGCCGATCACCTTCGACGAAAACGGTGACCCCGCTGATGCGGTGATCGGCCTGTACACGTACGGTGCCGACAACATCTTCACCAGGATCAACTGAATTCGGATGCCCCGCAGTCGACATCGGCTGCATGGGCCCAACATCACGGAATATAACGATCGTGTCGTGTTACACGTCTGTAACACCCTTGTATTGTGCCGAGACTCTCCTGCGCATACCTTGGCTGAGTGGCCACACCGTAGTGGCCCTCATTCCCATGTAATACAACACGCAAGGAGCAACATGAGCGTATTCGCGAAGGCCAAGGCCTCACGCTCGCGGTCACTCAAATCCCTGATGGGTGGCATCGCCATCGTCGGTGTGAGTGCAATCGTCTTGAGCGGCTGTGCAGCACCCGCAGAAGAGGGTGGAAGCAGCAGCGGCCCAGCGCAGGACCTTTCGCTGAAGCTCGGTACGGCTCTCCCGGTCACGGGTAACCTCGCCTTCCTCGGCCCGCCCGAAATCGCCGGTGGCGAGTACGCGGTCTCCGAGATCAACGCTGCCGACCTGGGAATCCAGATCGAACTCGTGCAGGGCGACTCGGGCGATACTGACAACAAGGCATACGAGACCGAGATCCCCCGCCTTCTGGGTGAAGACGTCAAGGCCATCCTCGGTGCAGCATCGTCCGGCGTCTCGCTGCAGTTCATCGACCAGGTCACGGGCGCTGGCGTCATCCAGTTCTCCCCGGCGAACACCTCGGCCGCATTCACCGACTATGACGACAACGGTCTCTACTTCCGCACCGCTCCCTCGGATGTTCTCCAGGGTGAGGTTCTCGGAAACCTGATCGCTGAGTCCGGCGCCGAGACCCTCGGCATGATCGTCCTGAACGACTCATACGGAACCGGTCTCGCCAGCTTCACCAAGGACGCCTTCGAAGCCGCTGGTGGAGAGGTAGTCGCAGAGACCACCTACAACACCGGCGACACGACGTTCGACGCCCAGATCAGCGAAGTTCTCGCCGCCGACCCGGACGCGATCGCACTGATCACGTTCGAAGAAGTTTCCACGATCATCCCAGGCCTCAGCGGCTACCCCGCTGACCAGCTTTACTTCGTGGACGGCAACTTGAAGAACTTCGGCGACACGTTCCCGGCGGGCACCCTCACCGGTGCCAAGGGCACCCTTCCGGGCCTGAGTGTCGACACGATCGCCGAGTTCACCGGCGCGCTGAACGACTTCTGGGTCAGCGAAGGAAACACCGACCTCGAAGACTTCAGCTACGCAGCCGAGTCGTACGACTCGGTGATCCTGCTGGCCCTCGCATCGATGGCAGCCGGATCGACCGACTCGGCCGAGATCGCAGCGAAGCTCCAGGAAGTCTCCGGTGGTTCAGGCGACGGCGAGAAGTGCACCACGTTCGCAGACTGCGCGGCAATCATCAACGATGGCGGCACTGTCGACTACGAGGGCATCTCGGGCCCGATCACGTTCAACGACGTGGGAGACCCCACCGAGGCGACGATCGGCGTGTACCAGTACGGTGAAGACAACAACTTCACCGCATTCAACTAAACACTGACGTCAGCTAGCAATGACGCGAAGGGCCCCGGCTTCGGCCGGGGCCCTTCTGCGTGCGCGCCACCTGAGCGCCCCTGCGCGCCGCCTGGGAGGCCAGCGGCATCCGAACCCCATGAGTGGTGCCATCCGGTATCCAGCGCCCCCACCGGCCAAATGAAGGCAATGTGCCGTCTTGGCCGCCAGTGAGGCCGCCATAGTGGTCAGGATGGGAGTTTCTCCTTCATTCGGCGAGAGACGAACCTGCCTGGCGTGCGAGTGACCGGCGTGCAAATCCTCGGCGGGGGACGAACGTGCCTGGGGTGCGAGCCCCCGGCGCGCGAGTGCCTGTCGTGCGTAAAGCGCCCAGGCCCCCCGAACAGCAAAAGACCCCTCTCCTGCAGCAGGAGAGGGGTCTTCCGGAGAGAGGGGTCAGGCCCCGAGGGTTCCGAGGTAGAGGCCGATGACCTTCGGGTCGTTCAGCAACTCGCGACCGGTACCGGTATACGCATCCCTGCCCTGGTCCAGCACGTAGCCCCTGTCGCAGATCTGCAGGCAGCGTCTCGCGTTCTGCTCGACCATGATGGTCGTCACGCCAGCCTTGTTGATCTCCGAGACGCGAAGGAACGCCTCGTCCTGGCGGGCGGGGGAGAGCCCGGCGGAGGGCTCATCGAGAAGAAGCACGTGGGGGTCCATCATGAGAGCACGGGACATCGCCACCATCTGGCGTTCTCCGCCAGACAGGGATCCCGCGCGCTGTTTGAGTCGCTTGCCGAGTTCGGCGAAGATGCCTGTCACGAACTGCAGCCGCTCCGCGTAGATCTTCGGATTTTGGTAGAGGCCCATCTGCAGGTTTTCTTCGATGGTGAGGCTGGGGAACACGTTGTTGTTCTGCGGAACGAATCCGACGCCTCGAGCGACAAGCTTGTTCGCCTTCAGCCCCGTGATGTCGTCACCGTTGAGCAGGATGCTGCCGTCCCGAACCTTCACCTGGCCGAAGATGGCCTTCAGCAGTGTCGACTTGCCGGCACCGTTGGGCCCGATGATGCCAATGAGCTCACCCTGCTCGACGACGAGGTTCGTACCGTTGAGGATGTTGACGCCCGGAAGATAACCCGCGGTCAGGTTGGTGACCCTCACCACGGCGGTCGTCGTGGCGATGTCGCTCATGAGGTCTTCTCCGGGTTGTCGTTTGCCGCCCTGTTGCGGATTGCGCTGTCGAGGGCAGCAACCTCTGCCGCGAGATCCTGCGCCTCTTCCGGAATCTCTCCCGCGACGCGGCCCGTGACGACGCCGAGGTCGACATCCTGGTGCGCACCGAGGTACGCATCGATGACGGCCTGGTTCTTCATGACCTCGTCTGGTGGCCCTTCGGCAACGACCCGACCCTCAGCCATGACGATGACCCAGTCGGCGATGTGTCGGACCATATGCATGTCGTGCTCGACGAAAAGCACGGTCATGCCTTCATCCTTCAGATCGAGGATGTGATCGAGCAGCGATTGTGTCAGCGCCGGGTTGACCCCGGCCATGGGCTCGTCGAGCATGACGAGTGTCGGCTGGCTCATGAGCGCGCGAGCCATCTCGAGCAGCTTTCGCTGGCCTCCGGAGAGGCTGGCCGCGAAATCTTCGCTTTTGGCGTCGAGCTTGAATTTCTTCAGAAGCATCATGGCTCGCTGCTCGATGGCGTCATCTTGTTTGCGCCAGAGAGCAGGGAACATGCTCGAGAAGAACTTCTCACCACGCTGGTCTTTTGCGCCGAGCTTCATGTTCTCGAGCACGGTGAGCAGCCCCAGGGCTTTCGTGAGCTGGAACGTGCGAACCTGGCCCAATCGCGCGACCTTGAATGCCGGCATGCCAGCGAGGGAATTGCCCTCAAAGGTCCAGGTTCCGCCGTCCGGCTTGTCGAAGCCCGTCAGGAGATTGAACAGTGTCGTCTTGCCTGCGCCGTTGGGTCCGATGAGCGCCGTGATCGCGTTGCGCGGGATCTCGATGTGGTCGACGTCGACGGCGGTGAGGCCGCCGAACGTGCGGCGGATGCCGTCGGCGATGATGATCGGGTCGACCTTGGCCACACCCGGGGCGATATCGCCCTTGTGCAGGTTGGTCGCCTTCTCGCGCTGGACGGGGGCTTCGTTGATGGGCGTCTCATTGCTTGACAAAGGTCAGCTCCTTCTTGTTTCCCAGGAGGCCCTGAGGTTTGAAGATCACCAATAACATCAGCGCCACCCCGACGAGGATGAACCTCAGCGTCTGCGACTGCGAGGTCGACATGAAGGGCAGGATGCCGCTGACGACCAGCGCGGGAAGCAGGTTGCTCAGGAAGGTCTGCACCACCCAGAAGAGCACGGCGCCGAGCACCGGGCCGAAGACCGTGGCAGCGCCACCGAGCAATAGTGCCGTGTAGACGAAGAACGTGAGCGACGTGACGTACACACCGGGGTTTACCGACGAAGGGAGCGCGTAGACGATCCCGCCGAGGGCGCCGAAGATCCCGCCGAGTACGAGTGCCTGCAGCTTGTAGGCGAACACGTTTTTACCGAGCGCGCGAACCGCATCCTCATCTTCACGGATCCCCTTGATCACGCGACCCCAGGGGCTGCGCATCACAGACCAGACGATGAGCACCGCGATGGCGAGTATGAGCACGCCGATAATGCGAACCCACCAGCCTGTCGAGTTGTAGGTGAATGGCCCGAATCCGAAGGTGCCGTCTGGCAGTGGATTGGCCGCCCTGAAGCTGTCGTGATACCCGCTGAGTCCGTCGGCCGAGCCAGTGACAGCGTCGAAGGCGTTTGTCAGGAAGAGCAATCGGATGACCTCCGCCGCCGCGATGGTCACGATGGCGAGGTAATCACCCCGCAACCGCAGGGTCGGTATTCCGAGGATGAGCGAGAAGATGATCGACCCGACGATGCCGACGAGCACCCCGCCCCACCACGGCAAGCCGAAGGTGAGCACCGAGATGGCGTAGCCATATGCACCGATGGCCATGTAGGCCGCGATGCCGAAGTTGAGCAGGCCGGTGTAGCCGAAGTGCACGGCGAGCCCGACCGCGGCGAGAGCGTAGGCGATGGTCGCGGGGCCGAGTATCGACGAAACAGTATTCGACAGGATTTGCAGAAGGTCCATGGACTAGCCCACTCTCTCTCGCCTGCCGAGGATTCCCTGCGGGCGGAACAACAGGATGACGATCAGAACCACGAGAGCCCCGACGTATTTGAGATCAGCGGGAATGAACAGGCTGGACACCTCGACCAGCAGTCCGATGACGATAGAACCGATGAGCGCGCCGAAGGCCGTTCCGAGTCCGCCGAGGGTGACCGCGGCGAAGATGAGCAACAGGATCTGCGCTCCCATGTCCCAGCGGATGCCCGGCCGGAAGTACGCCCACAGGATTCCCGACAGTCCCGCGAGACCGGCCGCGACGATCCAGACGATCCGCACGACCTGGTCGACATCGATTCCGGATGCGGCGGCCAGCGATGGGTTGTCGGAGACGGCCCTGGTCGCCTTGCCGATTCTCGTCTTCAAGAGCCACCATGCCACGGAGCAGATCACCGCGATGCTGATCGCCATACTCACGAGGTCGATCACGCTCAGTGAAACCGATCCGAACAGGTCGATCTGGGGTGAATCCGAGCCTGGCAGCTGCTCTGTGCCTCCGCCGATGAAGTACTGGAAGATGTAGCGCAGCGCCAGCGAGAGACCGATACTGACGATCATCAGCTGCACGATGCCGACCCCGCGCTTTCGCAGTGGTCTCCAGAGCCCGACATCCATCACGTAGCCGAAGGCTGCGCTCAGGAGGATCGCGATGGGAATGCCGGCCCAGATCGGCAGACCGAGCATGCCAGAGAACACGAGGGTCATGATCGCGCCGAAGGTCACCATCTCTCCGTGGGCGAAGTTGGAGATGCCGGTGGTGCCATACACGAGCGAGAGGCCGATGGCTGCGAGCCCGAGCATCAGCCCGAAGTTAAGTCCGTTGACGAGGCGTTCGACCAGCTGGTCGACGAAACTGGTCTGGTTGCGCTCTCCGCGGCCGATGAAGAAGTTCATGACCGAACTGCCGCTTTGGCCGATCGTCACCTCTTTGACGTTGGGTGAGTCGTCGGTCTCGTCGATGACGGCGATGTCCGTGGGAAGCGTGGACTCGTCGAGGGTGACCGTGTACTCGCCCTTCTCCGGCACTCCGACGCTCCAGCGGCCCTCGACATCGGTCACGATGTCTACCGTGTAGCCGCTGCCGGCCACGGTCAGTGCGACGGCTTCGAGAGGTTCGCTGTTCAACTTGACGTTGCCGCTGACCTTGAAGTCGTACTTGTCGAGGTTGATGTCGTCGGCCGCTGCCGGGCCCGACAGCATCGTCAGGGCGAGGGTCGCGACAGTGGCTGCGAGAGCCACGATGCCGATGCGCCTCGTCTTTCGCGCATCACGAATTCGAACTGTAGTCACAAAACCTCCTGACGGCACCAGCCGAAACTGTGCTCCGCGGGTGCTGGCGCACCGTCTTCGATGAAGCTATCGCGCAATCGTGTCCCTGGTCTTTCGTTCGGGGCACAAAGCGGTCAAGCCATTATGCGGTGTGGAATACCTCGAGGTGTAACGGGATAATATCGATTACCGGTTTTCAGCGCAGCATCCCGGTCTCAATTGCTCCTAAGTAAGAGGAACTCATGGACCAGCCTGACCCCTTCGGTTTCATCGGCCTGACATACGACGACGTGATGCTGCTGCCGGGGCACACCGATGTCATCCCGAGTGAGGCAGACACCAGCTCGCGGCTGACCCGCCGCATCACGGTGGCGTCTCCGCTGCTGTCAGCGGCGATGGACAGCGTCACGGAGTCACGAATGGCCATCGCGATGGCGCGAAACGGCGGCATCGGCATCCTGCACCGGAACCTGTCCATCGAAGAGCAGGCGGCCTACGTCGACAAGGTCAAGCGCAGCGAGTCCGGCATGATCACCAACCCGGTGACGACAACTCCGGATGCCACGGTCGCCGAGGTGGATGCGCTGTGCGGCCAGTTCCGCGTCTCGGGTCTTCCCGTGGTAGAGCCAGACGGAACGCTCGTCGGCATCATCACGAATCGTGACATGCGGTTCGTGTCGCCATTCGAGAAGTCGACGACGCTGGTGCGCGACGTTATGACGAGAGTCCCTCTGATCACGGCGCCGATGGGGATCGACCCGGATTCGGCCGTGGCGATCTTCGCGCAGCACAAGATCGAGAAACTGCCGCTGGTCGATGGCTTGGGCAGGCTCACCGGCCTCATCACCGTGAAGGATTTCGAGAAGACCGAGATGTATCCCAACGCGACGAAGGATGACGAGGGGCGGCTTCGGGTCGGCGCGGCCATCGGATTCTTCGGGGACGCCTGGGATCGCGCTGGCCAGTTGCGCGACGCCGGCGTCGACGTCATCGTGGTGGATACCGCCAACGGGGACTCTGCGGGAGTGCTTGACATCATCCGTCGCCTCAAGGGCGACAGCGCGTTCGATGCGATCGACATCATCGGCGGGAATGTCGCGACCCGGTCCGGTGCGCAGTCGCTCATCGAGGCCGGTGCAGACGCCGTCAAGGTCGGGGTCGGCCCGGGTTCGATCTGCACCACGCGAGTGGTGGCGGGAGTCGGTGTGCCGCAGGTGACAGCCGTGTACGAAGCGTCGCTCGCGGCCCGCGAATCCAACATCCCCGTGATCGCTGACGGGGGGCTGCAGTACTCGGGTGACATCGCCAAGGCCCTCGTGGCCGGCGCCGAGACCGTGATGCTCGGCTCGCTTCTTGCAGGAACGGATGAAAGCCCCGGCGATCTCATCTTCGTCAATGGCAAGCAGTTCAAGAGCTACCGCGGCATGGGGTCGCTCGGTGCATTGCAGACCCGGGGAAAGAAGACCTCATACTCCCGCGACCGCTATTTCCAGTCGGACGTGCCGTCTGATGAGCAGCTCATCGCCGAGGGTATCGAGGGCCAGGTACCCTACCGCGGTCCGGTGTCGTCGGTCGTCTACCAGTTGCTCGGCGGCCTCCGCCAGTCCATGTTCTACACCGGCGCCAGGACGATCGATGAGCTGCGCATGAAGGGCAAGTTCGTGAGGATCACGGCTGCCGGGCTCAAGGAATCGCACCCGCACGACATCCAGATGGTGGTCGAAGCGCCCAATTACCGCGGGTAGTCGGGCTACCGCGGGTAGTCGGGCTCAGAGTGTGAGCGCCATCCGCATGATGGCTTCCGACAGCACCTCAGGGCTGCAGGCGAGATTCAGCCGGGCGAATCCGCGCCCTTCGGTTCCAAAGGTGGGACCTGGGTTGAGTGCTACCCGTGCCTCGTCGAGGATCCGGATGCTCGGATCGTCGCCCAGACCCATGGCGGTGAAGTCGAGCCAGGCGAGGTAGCTCGCGTCGGGCATCCGGTACCTGACGTCAGGAAGCAGCTCGGTGAGGAGGCTGGACAGCAGCTCGCGGTTCGCGGTGATGGAGGCGAGCGCGCCATCCAGCCACTCCTCACCGTGCTCGAAGGCCGCGATGCTCGCGTGCAGGCCGAAGAGACTCGTGCGGAAGGCGACCTCGTACGGCATGCGGTCGAGCACACGCATGCCCCGCTTGCCACCGGCGACCATAATCGCGCACTTGAGGCCGGCGAGGTTCCAGCCTTTGCTCGCAGAGGTGACGGTGACCCCGCGCTTGCGCGCGGCATCAGACACGCTGAGGTACGGGCTGAAGTGCACTCCCGGGTGCACCAGGGGGCCGTGGATCTCGTCACTGATCACCGTGACTTTGTACGAGTCGGCGAGCAGGGCGACGGCTTCGAGGCTCTCACGCGAGTGCACGAGCCCGACAGGATTGTGGGGGTTGCAGAGAAGCATCGCCGTCGCCCCGGCGGCGAAAGCGCGCTCCAGCCCGGCGAGGTCGATGCTCCAGGTGGCGCCATCGTCGAGGAGGGGAACCTCCGCCACGACTCCGCCAGCCTCGGGGATCAGGTCGAAAAACGGTGGATAGACGGGCGGCGTGATGACGACCGCATCACCAGGGCTGATTGCCTGGCGCAGTGTCTCGACGATCGCGACGCTGACATCCGTCGTGGTTCGCACTCGCTCCGGGTCGACGGTCCAGCCCCAGGCGCGCTCGGCAAACCCCGCGAACGCCAGCGGCAATGTGCTGGATGAGCCGACATAGCCGGTGTCCGATGCCGCGATCCTGGCCATCAGCGACTGCGCGATGACGGGCGCGAGCGGATAGTCCATTTCCGCGACGAACAGGGGAAGCACGTCCGCCGGATAGGCCGTCCACTTCTCGCTCGAACGCTGGCGCAGGATTTCGATCGGGTCGGCGGTCACGGGCTGCATGAACCCAGCTTGCTGCATGCGATGCGTGGCGGTCGCCGTGATGCCTAGACTTGCGGGGTGAGTGACATCGAAATCGGCCGCGCCAAGCGTGCCCGCCGCGTATACGCCTTCGACGACATAGCGATCGTGCCGTCCCGGCGTACCCGCGACCCGCACGATGTCTCGATCAGCTGGACGATCGACGCGTACACCTTCGATATTCCGGTGCTCGCAGCCCCGATGGACTCTGTTGTGAGCCCGAGCACGGCGATCGCGATGGGGAAGCTCGGCGGGCTCGGTGTGCTCGATCTCGAGGGCGTGTGGACGAGATATGAGGATCCGGAGCCCCTGCTTGCTGAGATTCGTGGGCTCGACGCGGCCAGCGCCACGAAGCGCATGCAGCAGATCTACTCCGAGCCGATCAAGCCGGAGCTCGTGACCGCGAGACTGGCGGAGATTCGCGCCGCCGGCGTTCCTGTTGCCGGTGCACTGAGCCCGCAGCGCACGAAAGAGCTGTGCCAGACCGTCGTCGACGCCGGAGTCGACCTCTTCGTCATCCGCGGCACGACCGTCAGTGCCGAGCACGTGTCAAAGGCAGTCGAGCCGCTGAACCTCAAGGAGTTCATCTACGAACTCGATGTTCCCGTGATCGTCGGTGGCGCGGCAACGTACACCGCAGCACTGCACCTCATGCGAACGGGTGCTGCGGGCGTGCTCGTCGGCTTCGGCGGGGGAGCGGCATCGACGACCCGCGCGAGCCTGGGCATCCACGCCCCCATGGCGACGGCGGTAGCCGATGTCGCCGGCGCGAGGCGTGACTACATGGATGAGTCTGGTGGCCGCTACGTGCACGTCATCGCCGATGGCGGCCTCGGCACCAGCGGCGACATCGTCAAAGCGATCTCCGTCGGCGCGGACGCGGTGATGCTGGGAAGCACCCTCGCACGCGCGACGGATGCGCCCGGCGGCGGCTGGCACTGGGGTGCGGAGGCGCACCATTCCGAGCTTCCGCGCGGCAATCGCGTCGAGGTCGGATCACTCGCACCGCTGAAGGAGATCCTTTTCGGGCCATCGAGCGTCGCCGATGGGCGGGTGAACCTGATGGGGGCACTCAGGCGGTCGATGGCCACCACCGGATATTCAGACCTGAAAGAGTTCCAGCGCGTCGAGGTTGTCGTCGCGCCATACAACGCGAGGTAATCACGGCCACACCGTGTAAGGCTCGAAGCCCGCGACAGCTGGCGCGCGGACCGTCCCCGCACCGCCGACGTACACTGGAGCCATGGTTGACGTGCGTCGTGTGAAGCTCCCTGGCGTCGGTGTTCTGCACACCTTCGTGACGGATGATGGCGGCAAGGTGGGCGTGATTACTCACCGCTCGGGGCATAGCGACCTGATCAGCTTCTCCGACGAGGACGGCGGTTCAGACGCGACCAAGGTGTCCCTTCGGCTCGACGAGGATGAAGCCCATACTCTCGCCGAACTGCTCGGTGGCACACGCATCACGGAGTCGCTCTCGAAACTCGATGCGATCCCCGGGCTCACGATCGACTGGTTCACCGTCGACTATGACGATCACATCGCCGGCCAGAAGCTCGGAAATCTCGCGAGCCGCGGAGTCGTCGGGTTGACGGTTGTCGCTGTAGTGCGGGGGGAGTCGGCGAACCCGGCCCCAGCAGACGACTTCACCGTGTTTCCCGGCGACACTCTTGTCGTGGCAGGCTCACCCGAGAAGGTGGCCAAGGCGTTCAGCTTTTATCGCACAGGCGAGGTTCACAAAACTCCAGCTGACCCCGACACCGGGGGATAGCCCGTGCACTCAGGAGAAGACCTTCTCGTCCTGGGCATTCTCTTTGTCATCGCCTACGGTCTCGGTCGTGTCGGCAAGCGCATCGGGCTGCCGGCTATTCCGATCTACATGTTCGTGGGGTTCATCGCGAGCCCGAATTCCTACTTCTTCCCGCTGAGCTTCCAGTCGGCGGATGTCGAGCTCGTGGCGGTGTTCGGCCTCATTCTGCTGCTGTTCAGCCTCGGTCTCGAGTTCGACCAGGACGAGTTCTACGGCAACGCGGGAGCGCTGTTGATGTCGGGTGGAACACGCATCGCCATCAACCTGGGGGTGGGTTTCGCCCTCGGGATGTGGATCGGCTGGGGCACCAGGGAGGCGCTGATCATCGCCGGCATGACGGCAGCGTCGTCCAGCGCCATCATCACGAAGCTGCTCATCGAACTGCGGAGGCTGGCCAACCGGGAAACGCCGACCATCCTCGGCATCATGGTGCTCGAGGATGTGTTCGTCGCGATCTACCTGGCCATCGTCGGTGTCGTCATCGGCGGTGAGACCGACGTGGGCGCTATCGCGCTGCAGCTCGCCATCTCGTTCACGTTCCTGATCGTGATGTTCGCGCTGGCGCGCTGGGGCGGTCGGGTCGTCTCGCGACTGGTGAACACGAAAGACGACGAGCTGTTCACGATCCTGTTCTTCGGTCTTGCGGTGGCGTTCGGCGGCATCGGCGCGCTGCTTGGCGTGTCCGACGCGATCGGTGCCTTTCTTATCGGGCTGGTGCTCGGTGCGACGAGATTCCGCACGAGGATCGAGACATTCGCTCTTCCGCTGAGAGACGTGTTCGGCGCGTTCTTCTTCCTCAACTTCGGTCTCGCCCTCGACGTCTCGACATTCGGCGAGGTGCTCGTCCCGGTGGGGGTTGCGGTGGTCATGACCCTCATCGTGAACACCCTCGGCGGCCAGCTGATCGCCTGGCAGAACAAGCTCACCCGGGCTGAAGGGCTCAACGCCAGCGCAATGCTGCAGAACCGCGGCGAGTTCGCGCTGATCCTGGCGACCCTCGCGACAGCGGCGGGACTCGACCCGAGACTGACACCGTTCGCCGGTCTCTATGTGCTGTCCATGGCGATAGTGGGGCCGGTACTCGCCGTCAATTCGGAGAAGATCGGTCGAGTGGTCTTCCGGTCGAAGCTCACGAAGGCAGCACAGCCCGTGCGAGACAGGATGGGCGCGGAAGACATCGCGCTCGTTGAGGCGGCGATGTCGGGCGAAGATGTGCCGGAATCGCGTGATGAAGACATCTTCACCGACAGGGACAGTGTCAGCGATGGGTACCCGGTTTCGGCCGACCCTCACGCCGAGCAGGCCAGCCAACAGTCAGACGAACATTTCGAACGCAAACGGGATCCGGAATATTGATGCAGACCCAGGCCACGGTGTGGCAGATCGCACGCCGGCCACGATGGATCGGCGCGCTCGTGCTGGCGCTCGCGATCGCCGGAGGTTTCGCAGCCCTCGGGCAGTGGCAGCTCTCGCGCAGTTTCGAGAGCGGCGCCGCGCCGGTGGAGCAGACCGAGAATGTCGTCGCCCTCGACACGGTGAGTACTCCCCAACAGCCGGTTCCGGCATTGGCGACCGGGCAGCTCGTCACGGCGGATGCGACGTTCGTGGCCGGGGACTACGTCGTGCTGAGCGACCGCTTCAATGATGTCGATGCGACGCCGGGCTTCTGGGTTGTCGGGCACGCGATCACCCCGGACGGTGCGAGCCTTGCTGTGGCCCTCGGCTGGGCGGCCAGCGCGGATGACGCTCGGCAGGCCGTCGGCAGGCTGGAACAGTCCACTCCCGACGGAACGATTACCGGGCGGTATCTGCCCAGCGAGTCCCCCCAGGAGTCCGACTTCGAGGCGGGCCGGCGCAGTGCCCTCGCGGTGTCCGAGCTCGTCAACCTCTGGGCGCAGCAGCCAGCGGGGGTCTACGGCGGTTATCTGGTGACGGATGCCGCGGCATCCGGTCTCGTCAGAATCGACTCGCCCCGGCCGTTGAGCGAGGTTTCGCTCAACCTGTTGAACGTGTTCTACGCGATCGAATGGGTGGTCTTCGCGGGCTTCGCGATCTTCCTCTGGTACCGACTCGTGCGTGACACCTGGGAAGCGGAAGGGGAGGCCCTGCGTGACGCCGAGCTCGCATCAGGCACTCCCGCACCGCCGGTAGAATAGGGAAATGCCCATCGGTCCCAGGCCAGAAGACGTCGCCAGAATCCGACGCACGGTCTCCATCTACAAGGTGTCGTCGTACATCACCGGCACATTCCTGTTGCTCCTCCTGCTCATGATGGTGTTCCGCTACGGATTCGGTGTAGACATCGAGCTTCTCGGCCCCTACGGATTCCTCGCACTCACCCCGAAGGATCTCATCGACGGCGTAAACCTGTCGACCCTGATCCTGATCGCCCACGGCTGGTTCTACGTGCTCTATCTCGGTACCGATTTCGTGATGTGGCGGCTTATCCGCTGGTCGTTCACACGGTTCCTGCTGATAGCGCTCGGCGGGGTCATCCCGTTCCTCTCGTTCTATTTCGAGCGCCGCGTGCCGAAAGACGCCATGGCCGCGATCGCCACCCTCGAGACCCAGCCGAAGGTTGACGCATGACCTCCACAGAAGCCCGTCCCGTCCTGGTCGTCGACTTCGGGGCGCAGTATGCACAACTGATCGCGCGTCGGGTGCGTGAGGCGAGCGTCTACAGCGAGATCGTGCCCCACACGATCACCGCGGCAGAGGTCGCCGAAAAGAACCCGCTCGGCATCGTGCTGAGTGGTGGGCCGTCCAGTGTCTACGACGCAGGATCGCCCACCCTCGACCCCGCGATCCTGGGCCTCGGCGTCCCTGTGCTCGGCATCTGCTACGGCTTCCAGGTAATGGCCCAGCAGCTCGGCGGCGAGGTAGCCAACACGGGCCTGCGCGAATACGGAGCGACGGATGTTACGCTCACGCCCGGCACGAGCATGCTGCTCGGGGACCAGCCGAGCCTCCAGACGACGTGGATGAGCCATGGGGATTCAGTCTCCCGCGCGCCGGACGGGTTCGCCGTGCTCGCCTCGAGCGCCTCGACGCCGGTGGCAGCGTTCGCGAGCGATGAGCGTCGTCTCTACGGAGTGCAGTGGCATCCTGAGGTCAAGCATTCGGAATTCGGCCAGCGCGTACTCGAGAACTTTCTGCACACGGCAGCCGGTATCCCTGCCGACTGGAACAGCGCGAACGTCATCGACGAGCAGGTCGCTCGCATCCGCGAGCAGGTCGGCACGTCACGGGTGATCTGCGGGCTGTCCGGTGGTGTCGATTCTGCGGTGGCCGCCGCGATCGTGCACAAGGCTGTCGGTGACCAGCTGGTTTGTATTTTCGTCGACCACGGCCTGCTGAGACAGGATGAACGCCGCCAGGTCGAGGAAGACTACGTCGCCTCCACCGGAGTGCGCCTCGTTACGGTGGATGCCGTCGACCAGTTCCTCGATGCGCTCGCCGGAGTGACCGACCCCGAGACGAAGCGCAAGATCATCGGGCGCGAGTTCATCAGGTCATTCGAGAACGCGGCCGAGGCGCTCGTGCTTGAAGCGCAGGGTGACGGTGCCTCCATCGACTTCCTCGTGCAGGGCACCCTGTACCCCGACGTGGTCGAGTCCGGTGGCGGCACCGGCACGGCCAACATCAAGAGTCACCACAACGTCGGCGGGCTTCCCGAAGACCTGAAATTCTCGCTCGTCGAACCGCTGCGCACCCTCTTCAAAGACGAGGTGCGAGCCATCGGTCGCGAACTCGGCCTGCCGGAGGTCATCGTGGGTCGCCAGCCGTTTCCGGGGCCAGGCCTCGGGATCCGCATCGTGGGCGAGGTTACCCGTGAGCGACTCGAGCTGCTCCGTTCGGCGGATGCGATAGCTCGCTTCGAATTGAGCGCGGCCGGTCTCGATAACGAGATCTGGCAATGCCCGGTCGTTCTGCTCGCAGACGTTCGGAGCGTTGGAGTGCAGGGCGATGGTCGCACCTACGGTCACCCCATCGTGTTGAGGCCCGTGTCATCTGAAGACGCGATGACCGCCGACTGGACGCGGCTTCCCTATGACGTGCTCGCAAAGATCTCGAACCGCATCACCAACGAGGTTCCCGGAGTGAACCGGGTGGTGCTCGACGTCACCTCGAAGCCGCCGGGAACCATCGAGTGGGAGTAGCTCCCACGGCTTAACGACGAATGGCCGCCCCGAGGGGCGGCCATTCGCGTAACCGAAACTAGTTGCTGCCCCGCAGGATCGAGATCAGGCGCAGTATCTCGATGTAGAGCCAGATGATCGTCAGCGTGATACCGAAGGCGGCCTTCCAGCCCCAGCGGCTGGGTGCTCCACCATCCACGCCCTGCTTCACCGAGGTGAAGTCGAGCACGAGCGAGTACGCGCCCATGAGGATCGCGATCGGGCCGATGATCAGGCCGAACGGGATGTCAGTGCCGGGGATGGAGGTGCCGTTGATGCCCCACGGGTTGTCGTTGAGGCCGGTCAGCTGGGTGATGAGGTTGACCAGCGACAGCGCAGCGTAGGAGATTCCCGCGATCATGAAGATCTTCGTGGCCTTCTTCGACGCACGAACCTTGCCGCTTGCGAAGAGAGCGAGTGTGACGCCGAAGACGATAGCTGTACCGACGAGCGCCTGGAAGATGATGCCAGGAGCCGTGGCCTCGACGATGCGTGAGAGGCCACCGACGAAGATTCCCTGGGCCACCGCGAAGGCGATGACCAAAGCCGGTGACGGCTGCTTCTTGAAGATGTTGACCAGCGCGAGCACGAAACCGACGATCGCGAACGGTATGGCCAGGACGGGCACCACGAATCCGACCGCCGCCCCGGCGACGACGAAGGCGAGGGTGATGACGGTCTTGAGAATGGTGTTCTCGTAGGTCATGCGCTCGGTGTCTGAAGCACCGCCCGCCGGACGGTTGTAGATCTCCTGGAGCTGCTCAGCGCTGAGCCCGGGCTGCACGGTGGTATTCATCCTGCCGGCAGCAGTTGCCGGGCTCGCGAAAGACTTCGCGCTGAATGCGGGATTGGACATGGCCATTGTTGGTCGTCTCCTTCGGCCTTTCGGCCATCGTTATGTCAAATTTAGCGGATAAGCGTTGAAGATGTGCTGGGTGTCTGTGCGCCTACAGCGATCAGCCTCGCAAGCCACGCCGCACCCACGAACACCGTCATGGAGACGGCCAGCGCCACCGGCATACCCGAGTACTCCATGGTGAACTGGGGGATGACGAAACCGTTCGCGAGCGGCAGCAGCACGGTCAGGTAGCTTCGGGCGGGTCGGTGCCGCACGAGCATCCAGCACAGGTAGGGAATGACGAACATCCATACGGATGCCGGCCCTGTCAGCAGCAGCCAGATCTGCACAGTCGCGGGCACGATCACGAGCATCCTGCGCCAGCCGCGCGCCGGCATGATCGACCAGCCGACGATGTGAGCCGTAGTGCCGATCAATAGCAGCGGGAGGGTCCACGTATTCGAGCCCTGGAGCTGCACGGCGCCGCCGACGATGAGCAGGAGGCCGGCCAAGTAGCGGCCTCGGTAGGTGCCCCAGCGAAGGGACAGCATCGAGGTCGGCTCGCGCCAGAGCGATGCAGCCACAGTCAGCGGAGTGCCGCTGCAGCGGCGAAGAACGAACCGACGGCACCGACGACCGCCAGGACGATGACGAGGAGGGCGGACCGGGGGAGGGTACGGGAGGGGGCGATCACTGACGGCTGCTCCGGCCGGATGGCCCCGGGGATCGACTCTGCCGGTCGAGGTTCTGCCGGTCGAGGTTCTGCCTGTCGAGACTCTGCCCTGACGACCGGAGTTCCGCAGTTGACGCAGTAGTTCCACAGCGGGTCAAGCTCCGTGGAGCACGAGACGCAGGCGGGCATATCCGAATGCTACTCGGGGCCTACCCTTGTGGCGTGGCCCCCCAACGCAGTCTTCTCGTGATCGCCCACCGCGGAGCAAGCGGCTATCGGCCCGAACACAGCCGCGGCGCGTTCGAACTCGCGTTCGAACTCGGCGCGGACGCCATCGAGCCTGACCTGGTGCCAACGAAAGACGGCGTGCTGGTGGTGAGGCACGAGAACGAGATCTCCGGGACGACGGATGTTGCGAAGCACCCCGAATTCGCCCAAAGGCGCACCACGAAGACCGTCGACGGGGTCACCCAGAACGGCTGGTTCACTGAGGATTTCACGTGGGCGGAGCTTCGGTCGCTGCGTGCGGTGGAACGGCTGCCGGGCATCCGGAGCGAGAGCGCCACCTTCGACGGCGTGTTCCCGATCCTCAGGCTCATCGATCTCTTCGGCATCATCGACGCACAGGACCGGCCGGGCGTCATGGTCGCCGAGATCAAGCACGCCACCTACTTCGCGTCGATCGGGTTGCCGATGGATGAGCTGTTCGCCGCCGAGATCACCGGGTGGGCCACCGAAGACAATCTCGTGGTGGAAAGTTTCGAACAGACCGTGCTCGGCCAGATCCGCGGCAGGGGGGTTCCGGGGCGATCGGTGTTCCTGGCCGAGGCATCCGGAGCACCCGCCGACCTGGTCGCGCGCGACGGGAACGACGCGCGATCATATGCCGACCACCTCGAGGTCGCCGGTCTGGGCTGGCTGGCCGAGGAGGTGGATGGGGTGAGCGTCGAGAAGAAGTTGCTCCTGGCCGACACGGGTCGCGCGTTCGTCGATCGTGCACACGACTCGGGGCTCGACGTCTTCACGTGGACCCTTCGGGCTGAGAACCGCTTCCTGGGCGGCGGCTTCCGGCGTGGAACCGATCCCGCCGCGTGGGGCGACTGGCGCGGAGAGTTCAGGCGCATCCTGGACGTGGGCGTGGATGGGGTGTTCGC
The DNA here is from genome assembly GCF_014645015.1 of Salinibacterium xinjiangense. GTDB lineage: Bacteria > Actinomycetota > Actinomycetes > Actinomycetales > Microbacteriaceae > Rhodoglobus > Rhodoglobus xinjiangensis. The sequence continues at coordinate 1,031,182 of NZ_BMLC01000001.1, read as the reverse complement.
CGACCAGCCAGACCTCGTGCGTGAGGTGCTCGCAGACTGATGCCAGCCCGGGCGGCAGCAGTCTCCCGTCCCGCCCTTCCCTTTCCCTTACCCAAATGAAGGAGATTTCACCGACAGGGGCCTAGGCAGCAGAAGCCAGCCCCCGACTCGGCCAAAACTCCTTCATTTGGGTAATCGAGCGGGACCTGGGGCGTCAGTGCTGGTCGCCGCGGGCCACCGCGGCCAGCAGGGCGAGCTCTACCTCCGGCCACCGGAACATCACCTGCGCGTAGCTGAACCGCAGCACCCGGTAGCCCAAAGAACTCAGCATGGCGTCCCGGCGGCGGTCAGCCTCGAACCTCTCGGGGCTGGTGTGATACTCGGCACCGTCGACCTCGACCACGAGCTTCGTGCCGACGAGAAAATCGATTCGCCCTACGGTCGGGATGGCGACCTGGCGTCGCAGCGAAATCGGGTGATCCCGCATCCTGAACCAGAACAGTCCTTCGATGCCTGACTCGCAAGTCGAATCGATGCGCAGCAACCACGGTTGGTGCACGACAGGGACTGTGGAGATGAATTCCCTCCACTGCGGCCACAATTCGGGTCGCTGGCGCAGCAGCACCCCGACCAGGGCCGACACGATATCGGCTGGCTGGCACGCGATCAGGTCCCGGATCGCCGCCAGCGGTGGCAGCAGGAGTCGGCCGGTCGCCTCCTGGGTTCGCCAGTGCACGACCACTCCGGATGCTGCGGCGGCCGTAATACGTGTATGGCCGTCGCGGGGCATCCTGAGCCTGCAGGCGTTGCCTGCAACCGAGACATGCAGCCCCGGGTCGGCGACGAGCCCCGCGCCGTGCAGATCGAGTGCGGACAGGCACGTGAGCCGCCCGCCCACCCTGGCGGCCTCCAGAGCGGACGGGTGCACGTCGTGATGCGAGTACCAGCCCTGGCGAACACGCAGGATCGAACCGGATCGGACGGCAGCCGCGATGTCGTGTCGCGAGTGGCCGCGGGCGTGCAGCTCGAACGTGGCGGCGAGCCCACCCAGGGCGGTGACGGATGCTCGCACGGGTGTACTTCGGATCCCGGTGCGGGTCCCAGCAGTGGTCATGGTGCAACTGTCGCGCCGTTCGACTGGCCACTGCCACGGGTTACCGCAGTAGTGGAAAAGCCTCATCCGCTTCCCCAATGAAGGAGATGTCGTCGTCGCGGGCAGTTTTGCGGGGCGCACAGCACGTGAGCGCGGAAAACTCCTTCATTTGGTGAATAGGGAGCGCGGCTCAGGCAGCGGTGACGCTCGAACCACCGGCGTCAGCGGTCGCGCCTAGAATTGCGGGCGATGACTTACCTTCTTGACTCGTTCGAGCAGCCCGGCCGCGCGACAGCTGGCGGGATCGACAACGCCCTGCTCGACGGACTCAATCCCCAGCAGCGTGAGGCCGTCACATACCGCGGGCAGTCGCTGCTGATCGTGGCGGGTGCGGGCTCGGGCAAGACGAGCGTGCTCACCCGTCGCATCGCCGGCCTGCTCCAGACCCGCGAGGCCTGGCCGAGCCAGATCCTCGCGATCACGTTCACGAACAAGGCGGCCGCCGAGATGCGGGAGCGCGTGAAATCTCTCGTCGGGGATGCGGCCGAGGGCATGTGGATCTCGACGTTCCATTCCGCCTGCACGCGCATCCTGCGTCGGCAGGCTGAATCGATGGGCATGAAGCAGAGTTTCACCATCTACGACACCGCCGACCAGCGTGCCCTTCTCAAAAGGATCATCAAGGAGCTCGGCGCAGACACGGTCGGCTTCACCCCCGGCGGGGCGTCGAGTCGCATCTCGAAGCTCAAGAACGAATTGACCGACATCGATGCCTTCGCCCGCAGTGTCAATATGGACGACCCGAAAGAGGCCGGGTTCGTCGAGATCTTCAAGCGGTACACCTCCGCACTTCGCCGGGCGAACGCGCTCGACTTTGACGACATCATCGCCGAGACCGTCTACCTCTTTCGCGCGTTTCCGGATGTTGCCGCGCTCTACCAGCGCCGGTTCCGGCACGTGCTCGTCGATGAGTACCAGGACACGAACCACGCCCAGTACGCGCTCATCCGGGAGTTTGTGAGGGCGGTCGCGCCGCACAACGTGCCTGCAGACACCCGGATGCAGCTCGACCCGAGCGGCGGAATCCCCGGGGCCTCGCTCACCGTCGTGGGCGACAGCGACCAGTCGATCTATGCGTTCCGTGGGGCCGACATCCGCAACATCACCGAGTTCGAACGCGACTTCCCGAACTCGAAGGTGATCCTGCTCGAGCAGAATTACAGGTCGACCCAGAACATCCTCGACGCGGCGAACGCCGTCATCTCGAACAATTTCGATCGCAAAGCGAAGAACCTGTTCACGGTGGTGGGCGCCGGCGAGAAGATCATCGGGTTCACCGGGTATTCCGGCCACGACGAGGCCCAGTTCGTGGCAGACGAGATCGAGTCGCTGCGCTCGGCCGGTGGCAGCCTCAACGACGTGGCCATCTTCGTGCGGACCAACTCGCAGACCCGGCCGCTGGAAGAGATCTTCATCCGCTCAGCGATCCCGTATCGGATCCCCGGGGGTACAAAGTTCTATGAGCGTGCCGAGATCAAGGATGCGATGGCCTACCTGATTCAGGTCGCCAACCCCGACGACGACCTCGCCCTGCGCCGCATCATGAACGTGCCCAAGCGCGGCATCGGCCCTGCCACCGAGGCGGCCATGCAGGCGCATGCGAACCGCATCGGCACGCCGCTTCGGGAGGTGCTCGCGGATGCGGGCCAGCTCGGTCTCGGGCCGAAGGTGACGGCCGCGATCGTCGAGCTCGGCACGATACTGGATGACGCGGGGAGGGTTGCGACGACGGCTGCTCCGCACGACATCCTGACGGACATCCTGAACCGTACCGGCTATCACAAGGCCCTCAAGAGCAGCGGCGATGCGCAGGATGAGGCGCGCGCCGAGAACCTGGAAGAACTGGTCTCGCAGACCAAAGAGTTCACAACGGTCAACCCCGAGGGTTCGCTCATCGACTTCCTGACCGGGGTGGCGCTCTTCGCTGCGGCCGACGAGATCGATGACGAGGACGGCTCGGTGTCGATTATGACCCTGCACACGGCGAAGGGGCTGGAATACGATGCTGTCTTCCTGACCGGTGTCGAGGAAGACCTCCTGCCGCATCGGATGTCGGCCAACGAGCCCGGGGGGTTGCAGGAGGAACGGCGACTGTTCTACGTGGGCATCACCCGTGCGCGTAAGCGCCTGTACATCTCGCTGGCGACCTCCCGAGCCAGCTTCGGCGAGGTGAATGTGGCCATGCCGAGCCGCTACTTGCAGGAGATTCCGGCCGACCTCATCGAGTGGAAACAGTCCGGTGGCAGCGGCGGGTTCCGCCCCGGCGGCCGTGCGCTGAACGCGCGCGGCCCTGCGATGCGCTCCGGCTACTCCCGCGACGAGCTTCCGCCGGCGCCGCCGCGCGTGAAAACCGAGTGGACCAGTGCCGTGACCGGGCTCGTGCGCGACAACGGTGACATGACTCTCGAGGCTGGCGACCGCATCCGGCACACCGATTTCGGCGAGGGCAGGGTGACGGCCGTGACCGGCGAGGGCACCAAGCGCGTCGCCGAGGTGCAGTTCGACATCGCCGGCCGGAAACGGTTGCTGATCAAGATCGCCCCCATCGAGAAGTTGTAACGCGCAGGTCCGGCCTCCGCAGCAGCCTGACCTCCACAGCAGCCTGACCCCCGCAGTAGACCGACAACCCCTGGATGCGATCGAAGCATCGTGTCGCATCTCGTCGCGTACCGGCCACCGTTCGTCGCAATGAGACCACCGCCGACCGCCTCCCGGGGTCACCCTCCTCCGACTGCTCCTATCGTCGAGGGACGCAGTGTCGCGACCTCCAGGAGATCATCATGTCGAAGGCCCCCACCATCCGTTCCCCGAAATCGGGAGGTGACCGATCATTAGATTCACTGCCCCCTCGTTCCGTTGACCAAGTACCGTCCGCGAAGAAGTCGTGGACGCCGCCGAGGATCATCCTGTGGGCGGCGATCGCCCTTCTCGGCGGGGTCTCGTGGACGATGCTCGCCATCGTGCGCGGCGAGACCGTCAATGCCATCTGGTTCGTGTTCGCGGCTCTCTGCTCGTACCTGATCGCCTACCGGTTCTACTCCAAGGTGATCCAGAAGTTCATCACGAAGCCGGATGACACCAGGGCGACCCCCGCGGAGTACAAGGCGGACGGTAAGGACTTCGTCCAGACCGACCGCAGGGTGCTCTTCGGTCATCACTTCGCCGCAATCGCGGGTGCCGGCCCCCTCGTCGGGCCGGTTCTCGCCGTACAGATGGGATTCCTGCCCGGAACCGTCTGGATCATCGTCGGCGTGATCTTCGCCGGCGCAGTGCAGGACTACCTCGTGCTCTTCTTCTCGACCCGTCGTGGCGGCCGCTCGCTGGGCCAGATGGCGCGGGACGAACTGGGCAAGGTCGGTGGTACCGCTGCGATCGTGGCCTCACTGCTCATCATGATCATCATCATCGCGATTCTCGCGCTCGTGGTCGTCAACGCCCTGGCCGAGAGCCCATGGGGCGTGTTCAGCGTCGGCATGACCATCCCGATCGCCCTCTTCATGGGCGTGTACCTGCGCTTCCTCCGCCCAGGCCGCATCACCGAGGTCTCGATCATCGGGTTCGTGCTGCTGATGCTCGCCATCGTCGGTGGTGGATGGGTCGGCGAGACCGACTGGGGCGTCGCGATCTTCACCCTCGACCGCACCACGCTCGCGTGGGCGCTCATCATCTATGGCTTCATCGCCGCGGTGCTCCCTGTCTGGCTGCTGCTCGCCCCCCGCGACTACCTCTCGACCTTCATGAAGATCGGTGTGATCGGCCTCCTGGCTGCCGCCATCGTCATCGTGAGGCCCGAGATCTCGGTCCCTGCGTTCAGCAAGTTCGCCAGTGGTGAGACCGGCCCCGTCGTTCCCGGAACGCTGTTCCCCTTCCTGTTCGTGACGATCGCCTGCGGTGCGTTATCCGGATTCCACGCGCTCATCGCCTCGGGAACGACACCGAAGCTGCTGCAGAAGGAACGCCAGTCGCGATTCATCGGCTACGGCGGCATGCTCATGGAGTCGATGGTGGCCGTCATGGCGCTCGTCGCGGCAGTCACGCTCGACCAGGGCATCTACTACGCCATGAACTCGTCGGCCGCGGCCACGGGTGGCACGGTCGAAGGTGCGGTCGCCTGGGTCAACTCGCTCGGGCTCACGGGCGTCAACCTCACGCCGGATCAACTCACGCAAACCGCCAACGATGTCGGCGAGGCATCCATCGTCTCCCGCACCGGTGGTGCGCCGACACTCGCGCTCGGACTCGCGAACGTCATGCACCAACTCATCGGTGGAACCGGGATGATGTCGTTCTGGTACCACTTCGCGATCATGTTCGAGGCGCTCTTCATCCTGACGGCCGTTGATGCCGGAACCCGCGTCTCGCGTTTCCAGCTGCAGGACACGATCGGCAACATCGTCCCCGCCTTCAGGAACACGTCATGGCGACCCGGCGTCTTCATCTCGACGGCCATCATGGTCGCGGGATGGGGGGCGATCCTGCTCATGGGTGTCACCGATCCGCTCGGCGGAATCAACACCCTGTTCCCCCTGTTCGGCATCGCGAACCAGCTGCTGGCGGCGATCGCGCTCGCCGTGTGCCTGGCGATCATCGCCAAGAACAACAACTTCAGGTGGCTCTGGGTGGTTGCCGTCCCGCTCGCGTTCGTCGCCGTCATCACCATTTCGGCCTCGTTCCTGAAAATCTTCTCGCCGGTGACCGCGGTCGGCTACTGGGCCAACCACGTCGCCTTCCGCGATGCACTCGCCGCAGGGGAGACAACCCTGGGCACGGCGCAGACCGTGGAAGCGATGGAGGCGGTGGTGCGCAACACCTTCATCCAGGGCACGCTCTCGATCATCTTCGTCACGCTCGCGATCATCGTGATTGCTACCGCGATCGTCGCGACCGTGCGGTCGTACCGATCGGGCGGCGGCGTCAGTTCGGAAGATCCGAGGGTGGAGTCGCGCGTCTTCGCGCCGAGCGGGCTGACCGCAACGGCCGAGGAGAAGGAGATCCAGAAGCAGTGGGATGCCCTTCCTGCGGCCCAGCGACCCACCGCCGGACACTGATATGGCTGGCAGCATCGTGACGGGCACGGTGCCAGCTCTCGCGGGCTGGGCGGGCCGCGGCGCTCGCAGCATCCGTTGGTACGTGACGTCGCTCATGGGTGATCGCGCCTACGAGATCTACGTCGCCCATCTGGCGGTGGAGCATCCCGGCGAGCCGCCACTGTCGGAGCGCGAGTTCTGGGTGCAGCGATACCGGGAACAGGAGGCGACTCCGGGGGCTCGGTGCTGCTGAGCCTGCACGTGGCTAGGCTTCACCCATGGGCACATCGACGCTGATCGCCGCGATCGCGGGCGCGCTGGTCGGTGGCTTCCTCACTCTCGCGGTGGTCGCGGCCCTCAGGTTTGCTCGCGGTTCGCGTGAGCTCGGCAGCGATGGCGAGCAGGCGACCTACCGCACACTGCACCTCGCATCCCGCGCCGCGGAGAACCTGCGCGGCGGGCTTGCCGACGAGGGTGCGGTGCGTGCTGCCCGTCACCTGCGCACACTGCTGGCCTGCGACATCCTCGCGATCGCGGATGCCCGGGGTGCAGTCGCGATAGACGGCCCGGGTGAGTCGTTGCGGGAGTTCGTGGCCTCCGTGGTCGCGGAACCCTTCGACGGTGCTCGCACCAGGGTGTTGCCGGTTCCCGTGGAGGCGAGGGTCACAACTCCCTGGGCGATCGCCGCACCGATCATCGTCGACGGAGCGGTGGCCGGGGTGGTGATCGCTTTCGCGGCGTCACGTCATGCGCCCATGGTCCGCGCAACGGGAGAGGTCGCGGGGTGGGTCACGGCCCAGCTGCGACTCGGTGACCTCGAAGCATCCCGCACGGCGCTGGCCGAGGCCGAGTTGCGTTCGCTCCGGTCGCAGATCAGCCCGCATTTCATCTATAACGCCCTCAACGCGATCGCCTCGTTCATCATCACCGATCCGCCGACAGCCCGGGAGCTGGTCATCGAGTTCGCCGACTTCACGCGGTATTCGTTCCGGCGGGCCGGGGACTTCACGACGGTTGCGGAAGAGCTGCGGAGCATCCATTCATATCTCGTGCTGGAGCGGGCACGATTCGGTGATCGGCTGGAGGTGATGCTGCGGATCGCACCCGAGACCCTCTCGGCCGTGATCCCCTTCCTGTCGATACAGCCGCTCGTGGAGAACTCGGTGCGTCACGGGCTGGAGGCCAGGGAACGAGGCGGCCGGATCACGATCAGCGCTGAGGAGATCGGGGCGAACGTGCAGATCGTCGTCGAAGACAATGGGGTGGGCATAGACCCGGACTGGCTCGAATCGCACCTGGGCCACTCGACGGGTCGACGCGACGATGGCGGGGACGACCATGTCGGCCTGCGCAATGTGGACACGAGGCTGCGTCGGATGTACGGCGAAGAATACGGGCTGGTGATCGAGACGAACATCGGTGCTGGCACCCTCATCAGGATGAGTGTGCCGAGATCCCAGCCCATGCACGACGCGGAATTCACTGCGGACTCGATGACGGGACCGACGCCATGATCGATGTGCTCATCGCCGATGACGAGGAGCCCGCCCTCGATGCCCTCGAGTTCCTTCTCCGCCAGGATCCGCGCATCGCCCTGATCCGACGCGCCAACACCGGGGCCGAGGCCCTGGGGATTCTCACCAGCGAGAAGGTGGATGCCGCGTTGCTCGACATCCATATGCCCGGCCTGTCGGGCTTCGACCTGGCCCGGGCGACCAACCTGTTCGCCTCACCTCCACTGATCGTCTTCGTGACAGCGGATGAGGAGACGGCGGTCGACGCGTTCGACCTGGATGCCACCGACTTCCTGCTGAAGCCGGTGCGCCAGAAGCGACTCGAGCGGGCAGTCTCCCGCATCGAGGCCGCCCTGTCGCCGGGCCGACTCTCGCCGCAGGACGACCAGGTCATCACGGTCATCCGCGGAGCGACGATCCGGCGCATCCGGCGCAGCGATGTTCGTTACGTGCAGGCGCAGGGAGACTACGCGCGCCTGCACACGGAAGATGACAGTTATATCGTGCGCGTTACGATCACCGAGCTCGGCGACCAGTGGGCCGGGTCGGGCTTCCTTCGAATTCACCGGTCGTTCCTGGTAGCTCTCGACTCGATCTCGAGCGTGCGGGTCGGGTCGAACCCGGTGGTCACGGTGGGAGGGGTCGACCTGCCCGTGAGTCGGCGACTGCTTCCCGCGGTTCGCGATGCCTTCGAGGCGAGGGGTGGGCGCGCGTGACGGTCGAGCCGCCGCCGCAACCGCCGCAACCGCCGCCGCAACCGCCGCAACCGCCGCTGCTGCCGCGCAGGCGAGTCACGGCGGCGCGGCCCACCACGGCCGGTCGGCCGATGGGCCCTGGAGTCGATCCGGGGATCACTGACGCCAGCGCGGTGTATCTCGGCACGCTCATCCGCGCCCAGCTCAGGCTGGCGATCACCCTGGCGACCGGTTTCGTCGTTACTCTCGCCGCGGCCTCCATCGCCATCGCCACCATCCCGGTGCTGCAATCGGAGACGGTCTTCGGCGTGCCGTGGTCGTGGGCGCTGCAGGCATACGGGATGTACCCACTCGTGGTGCTGTTCGCACTCGTGTACGTGCGCGCGGCGCGCAGGAACGAACAGCGCTATCGCAGCCTCGAGCCGCGCCGGTGAACCCCGTGCTGTCGGTGGCGGCCATCGCCTTCGTCGTGCTGGCCACGGTCATCATCGGATTCTTCGGTTTGCGGATCTCCCGCACCACTGACGATTTCCTGGTCGCGTCCCGCACGGTTCGACCGTGGTGGAATGCCTCGGCCATCAGTGGCGAGTATCTCTCCGCGGCCACGTTTTTGGGTCTCGCGGGCCTCATCCTCCTGGCGGGCAGCAGCGCGTTCTGGTTCCCGATCGGCTACAGCGCCGGATATCTCGCCCTGTTGCTGTTCGTGGCGGCACCGTTACGCCGCAGCGGGGCCCGCACGATTCCCGACTTCTTCGACGCACGACTCGACTCTGCGGGTGTGCGGCGACTCACGAGCGTGCTCGTGGTGCTCATCGCATGGCTGTACATCGTGCCGCAGTTCCATGGTGCAGCCCTCGCGATCAATGTGGTGCTCGGGCTGCCCCCGTGGGTCGGCGCGGTGGGGGTCGCGGTGCTCGTCGCCGTCATCGTCGCCGCGGGAGGGATGCGTTCGATCACCTTCGTGCAGGGTTTCCACTACTGGCTCAAGCTCACTGCACTGACGGTGCCCGTGGTGTTCCTGCTCATCGTCACCTCCGGCTCCGAAGGCAGCATCGACCCCACCGTCGTGTTTCCCGTCGAGGCGGGCCCCGCGAACCAGGACGTCTACCGCACCGTGTCGCTGCTTCTGGCCCTGCTGCTCGGCACGATGGGCCTGCCGCACGTGCTTGTGCGTTTCTATACGAGCCCGACCGGTGGCTCGGCTCGGCGTACGACCGTCATCGTCATCGTGATGATCAGTGTGTTCTACATGGTGTCGAGCACGATGGGGCTCATCGCCCGTCGCTTCGCCGGTGACCTCGCGAGCCCGGCAACCGCCGACTCGGTGGTGCTGCTGCTGCCGTCCCGACTCATCCCCGGCGTCGGCGGGCAGCTGTTGACCGCGCTGATCATCGCCGGCGCGTTTGCCGCGTTCATCGCCACGGCATCCGGTCTCGTCGTCTCCATCGCGGGCGTCGTCAGCCAGGAGGTGCTCGGCGGCGGTGTGCGCGCCTTCAGGATCTCGGCTCTCGCCAGCGTCGTCGTGCCGTTGCTGTTCACCTTCGTGACGGTGCCGAACGGGTTGACCTCGAGCGTCGGGCTCGTCTTCCTGGTCGCCGCGTCGAGCCTGTCACCGGTGCTGTTGCTGGGGGTGTGGTGGCGGGGGCTCACGGCGCACGGTGCGATTGCCGGGATGCTCACCGGCAGCGGATCCGTGACCCTCGCACTCGTCGTGACGGCCTTCGGCTCGGTCAGCGATCCGATCCTGGAAGCCGCCCTAGCCCAGCCGGCCGCGTGGATCATTCCTCTGGCGACGGCCACCACCGTGCTCGTGTCGCTGGGCAGGCGCCGGCACCATTCGCATCACGTCGATCGATTCTTCCTGCGGTTGCACGCGCCGGAACGATGACCCGGCCGGGCGATCAGGCCAACTCCGCGCTCCTCCTGAAGGTGGCCAGGTACCGACGACTCGGGGCATGCCGAATCCACTGCGGGAGGCGCGGATAGACGGTGCGCGTGAATCTCACGAGACGTCTGTACCGGCGCTCGTTGAAGTCGAGGCCGAACGCTTCGCGCAGCGCGGGGGTGAGGAGTCCCGCGGTGAACAGCCTCACCGCGGGCATGGCGGCGTGCATCCACCATGGCGCTGTCGATGGATGAAGCAACTCATCGGCAACACGCCTGGCGACGTCGTCCACCCGAAGTGCGGCCTCGGCGTCGGCCCAGTAGCGCGCGAAAGACGCAGGATTCTCGGGCCACACCGACCGCGGAACCCCGAGTGCGGTCGCGATCACCGAGTAGTCCGCGAGCAGCGACTCGGCGTCAGCTGCTGACAGTGCACCGAAGACGAGTTCTCGCACGCACATCGCGGTGTCGTAGAGGGTGGCAGCCACCCAGAGCTGCAGCTGGTCGTCGCGCGCGTCGTATTGCACGGCGTCGCCCGGTTCGGAGCGCACGGGTGCGTGGGCGGCGCCCACCATCTTCGCGACCCTGCGCGCTTCATCCGGGGTGCCATAGACGATCACATAGAGATAGGTGAGGGTGCCGTGAAGGCGATCGAGAGGCCGGTTCGCGAAGTCGCTGTGCGCGGCAACGCCGTGCCCGACTCCGGGGTTCGCGAGCTGCAACAGGATGGCGCGGGCACCGCCGGCCAGCAGCAGGGCTTCGGCCGAGACATCCGTAATCCGCAGCGGTGACGGCTGGGCTGCTGGCATCTCACCATTCTGCCGCGCCGGTACCCGCGACGCGGCACCCCGTCTCGCGAAACGCAAACCCCTCGGACACCTGCTGCGGGCGCGCGCAGGACCCGCCTCCCGAAAGTTCTGCAGAACTTTAGGCCCGCTCAGAGGAACCACGAACGCAGCGGTGCAGCAGAGTGAGTAGTCTGGTGCTTGGCCAAAGTGTCTTGATGTCGAGTTAGTTCGGCAGAGAGCACGTGCCTTTCAACTGAAACCGACGCGCGATTGCGAGAGTTACGTGGACCTTTTCGAGTACCAGGCTCGGGACCTTTTCGAAGCCTATGGAGTGCCTGTACTTGCCGGCATCATTGCCGACACCCCGGCCGAGGCAAGGGCGGCGGCCGAGAAGATCGGCGGCACCGTCGTCGTCAAGGCGCAGGTGAAGGCCGGAGGTCGCGGCAAGGCCGGCGGCGTCAAGGTCGTGCATAATCCTGAGGATGCCGCCACCGCCGCCGAGGCCATTCTCGGCCTCGAGATCAAGGGGCTGACTGTCAATCGCGTCATGGTCGCAGCAGGCGCTCGCATCGCACAGGAGTTCTACTTCTCCGTGCTGCTCGACCGGGCCAACCGTTCGTACCTCTCGCTGTGCAGCGTCGAGGGCGGTATGGAGATCGAGGAACTCGCGGTTGAGCGTCCAGATGCTCTCGCGAAAATCGAGGTCAACCCCCTCGACGGCATCGACCTCGCAAAGGCGACCGAGATCGCCCTCGCGGGTGGCTTCGATACCGAGCTGGCCGACAAGGTCGCGCCTGTGCTCGTCAAGCTCTACGACGTCTTCAAGGGTGAGGATGCGACCCTCGTCGAGGTCAACCCGCTGGTACTGACCGAAGACGGCCAGATCCTGGCCCTCGACGGCAAGGTCACCCTCGACGAGAACGCCGAGTTCCGTCACCCCAACCACGAGGCGCTCGAGGATGCAGCGGCGGCGGATCCGCTCGAGGCCAAGGCGAAGGCTGCCGGCCTCAACTACGTCAAGCTCGACGGCGAGGTCGGAATCATCGGCAACGGGGCGGGGCTCGTCATGTCCACCCTCGATGTGGTCAGCTACGCGGGCGAGAAGCACGGCGGCGTGCGACCCGCCAACTTCCTCGACATCGGTGGCGGGGCATCCGCTGAGGTCATGGCCGCCGGCCTCGACGTCATCCTCGGCGACCCGCAGGTGAAGAGCGTGTTCGTGAACGTTTTCGGCGGCATCACCGCGTGTGACGCTGTCGCGAACGGCATCGTCGGTGCGCTCAAGGTTCTGGGTGACACCGCAACCAAACCGCTGGTCGTGCGACTGGATGGCAATAAGGTCGACGAGGGCCGAGCCATCCTGACCGCAGCAGGCAACCCGCTGGTCACTCTGGCGGACACTATGGACGAGGGCGCCGATAAGGCCGCCGAGCTGGCTTCGAAGTAAGGGCAACGGAATAATGTCGATCTTCCTCAATAAGGATTCCAGGGTCATCGTGCAGGGCATCACCGGCGGTGAAGGCACCAAGCACACGGCGCTCATGCTGAAGGCGGGCACCCAGGTCGTCGGTGGCGTCAACGCTCGCAAGGCCGGCACCACTGTGGTGCACGACGGCGGCATCGAGCTTCCCGTCTTCGGCACCGTTGCCGAGGCGATGGATGCCACATCCGCTGATGTCTCGATCGTGTTCGTCCCTCCCGCTTTCGCCAAGGACGCCGTGGTCGAGGCCATCGAGGCGGGCATTGGGCTCGTCGTGGTCATCACCGAGGGAATCCCCGTGCAGGACTCCGCCGAATTCTGGGCTCTCGCCAAGAGCAAGGGTGGCAAGACCCGCATCATCGGGCCCAACTGCCCCGGCATCATCACCCCGGGGGAGTCCCTCGTCGGCATCACCCCGGCCACGATCACGGGCAAGGGACCGGTCGGGCTCGTCTCGAAGTCGGGCACCCTGACCTACCAAATGATGTACGAGCTGCGCGACCTCGGGTTCTCGACCGCGATCGGCATCGGCGGTGACCCGATCGTGGGCACCACCCACATCGACGCTCTCGAAGCCTTCGAGGCCGACCCCGAAACGAAGGCGATCGTGATGATCGGCGAGATCGGTGGCGACGCCGAAGAGCGCGCAGCCGACTACATCAAGGCCAACCTGACCAAGCCGGTCGTCGCGTACGTCGCGGGCTTCACTGCCCCCGAGGGTAAGACGATGGGCCACGCTGGAGCAATCGTCTCCGCAGGCGCTGGCACGGCCCAGGGCAAGAAGGAGGCCCTCGAGGCCGCCGGTGTTAGCGTCGGCAAGACGCCGAGCGAGACCGCAACCCTGCTGCGCGCGGTGCTCGCGGCCCTGTAGAACAGCTCGCAGCGCTGCAATCGTCTTTTAGCCCCGGATGGCCCGCTTCGGCGGGCCATCCGACGTTAACACGTCAGTTCTGTGGAGCGTACGGGTCTTTCGAATAGTCAGGCAATTCCTGAAGCGTCCAGGTATTGCCGTCCGGATCGTTGAAGCGCACGAAGCGTCCCCAGGCCTGCTCATCGACGCCGTGCACATCCACCCCCTGCGAGTTGAGGTGGGCGAGTGCGTCGTCGGCGTTGGGAATGACGACCTGGATCGAGTTCTGGGTTCCCGGTGTCATCTCCGTGATCCCTTCCCCCAGGGCGATGGAGCACGCCGAGCCCGGAGGGGTGAGCTGCACGAAACGCAGCCCCTCCTCTACCTGCTGGTCGCAGTCGAGCACGAAGCCGATGTTCACATAGAAGTCGCGCGCCCGGTCGATGTCGCTGACCGGGATAAAGACGAGTTCGATCTTCCAGTCCATGATCCAGCCTCTCCTTTAGCGTGATACCAGCACTTTAGGACCCGCTACAGACACGCGCCCATCATCACCAGACGAAGACTGGCGACGCCCCGTTCGTTGTCGATGGCAGGATCAGCTCGGTTCCGGCATAGCGCGCAGTGAGCCAGTGCAGCCCTCGACCGAACTTCGGAAGGGTGAACCGGATGCGACCGCTGTCGCTCGCCACCAGAGTGCCTGTCGCGATGATCACACCGCCGTCGAGCACCTCCACGATTCCCGTCGGCCGCGCCCCGTCGGCCTCGACGACAACCGTGTAGCTAACCCGAGTGTCGGTGCTCGCGAGAAACCGGCTCGCCGAGGCGCGGACGCTACTGGCGATCGGCTGCGGCTGCTCCGCTTCGGTGAGCACCGCCACCGTACGGGCAGGCACCGTGACGGTTCCCGTCGCGGCATCCCAGGTGGTCTGCTTCACGATCGGGTCGAGACCGGAGGCCTGGATGTCACTAAGTGCGAAGTCGCGGCCGCTGAGCCCTGTGATCACCTGGGTTGCGGCATCCGGTGACGCATTGAAGACCACGACAAGCCCGTCGAACGCCGGATCTGCGTCGGCACCGAGAGCGTCGTCGACAGTCATGGTGATGACGCCGGGAGCCGCATCGGGACCGCTGCCCGGGAACGCGAGCTTCTGGGCGATCACCGACGCGTCGCCGAGTCGCAGCAGCTCGGTCGATTGCTTGAGCCGCAGCAGGTCCTGTGCGGCCGCGGCGCCCGTCGCGATGTCTGCCGGGGTCGGCTTCAGTGCGGGATCGTCAAGCAGCGGGACCATGATCGGCCAGTTGTCCTCGTTATCGGCTGCGGTGGGCAGGCCCACGCCGAAGTTGTTGGACTGCCCGCTCCAGTCGATGCGGTTGAACCAGTCGCCGGAGTTGTAGCTGTTGCGGTCGAGTGATTTCGACCGCAACAGGTCGGTGCCGGCATGCCACAGTGATGGCGCCTGCGAGAGCGTCGCTGTGGCAAGCGAGAGCGTGTTCATGCGCACCCGATCGGCCATGGGGGTATCGGTAGGGAGTTTCAGCGCCAGCAGGTCGAAGAGCGTCTCGTTGTCGTGCGCATCCACGTAGTTGATAGTCTCGGCGGGCTGATCGGCATATCCGGCTGGCTGTCCGTTGTAGTCGAACTCCTCGCCGCGCGTGAGCGTTCCATCGGAGGCCACGAAGCTGAAGTCTTTCAGGTTGCCGGTGAGCCCGAGACGCACGAGGTCGGTCTGCTGGGCGAGTCGCGCGAGCGCCTCCTCCGTCGTTCCATTGATCGGCGCGCCATTGGGGTCGGTGCCCAACCCCGTGCCGAAACCCTGCTGCTGGATCGTGCTGCCGTCGACAGGGCTGCCGCCGTGCACGCCATCGCGTAGTCGGTCGTTGAACGTGCCGATTCCGGTACCGCCGAGCTGCCCCTGGGTGGCCTGCTCGAAGAGCGCGTTGTCTGCCACCTCACCAAAGTTCCAGCCTTCGCCGTAGAGGTAGATGGCCTTCCCGTCGACCCCGTCTTTCTTCAGGGTCAGCGCATCGAGGGCTTCGCGCACAGCGATCATGTTCGCCTTCGAGTGATGGCCCATGAGGTCGAACCGGAATCCGTCGACCCTGTACTCACGTGCCCAGAGCACCACCGAGTCGACCATCAGTTTTTCGGCCATGTCGTGCTCGGTCGCCACATTCTGGCAGCAGGTGGATGTCTCGACCCCGCCGGTCGCGTTGAGCCGGTGGTAGTAGCCCGGCACGACCTGGTCGAGCACCGACTTCTCACCCTGGCCACTCTGTGCGGTGTGGTTGAACACCTCGTCGAGCACAACCTGGAGGCCGGACTTATGCAGCGCGCCGACCATCCCGCGGAATTCCGCGACGCGTGCGCCACCCTGCGGGTCGGCGGCGTACGACCCCTCGGGCACCGAGAAATGGTACGGGTCATACCCCCAGTTGAAGCCATCGGTGTCGGCGACGGCCTGGACGCACGCCTGCTGCTCGGGCGAGGCCGGGCCGAACGATGCCAGGTCGCAGTCCGGTGTCGCCTGGGCGGCCCGATTCTCTTCGATCGTGGCAATGTCGAAGGTGGGGAGCAAATGCACCGTGTTCAGACCGGCATCCGCAAGCCCGGCGAGGTGCCGGGTTCCGTCGCTATCGACACCAAATGCCCCGTATGTGCCGCGCAGGTTCTCGGGGACCGTCTCGTCTGAGATGGAGAAGTCACGCACGTGCAACTCGTAGATGGAGCGGTCGACCGCATTCTCGATCGTAGGGGCCGCCGCCTTCTCCCAAACTTTTGGCCGGTACTCCTTATCGGCGAGGTCGACGAACACCGACCGCCCAGAGTTCACCGTCAGCGCTACCGAATAGGGATCGGTCACGGTATTGACCTCGATTTTTCCAATCGACGGCGCGAAGACCGTGACCTCGAAGGCGTATGACGCCCCCGTCCACCCCTTCTTCCCCGTTGCGGTCCAGGCACCGTCCGACTGCCGCTCGAGAGCAAGCCGCGTCGGCTCGGCAGCATCTCCCGCCACCCAGACGAGCGCGTTCACCTTCTGCGCGGTGGGTGCCCAGAGCGACATCGACGGCTTCGACTTCGACCATGATGTGCCCAGCGTGCGGTCTGATGCGGCATCCGCATACAGGTCGTCGAGCACCCCGGGAACCTGCACACCCGTGAATGCCGCGAGAGCGTCATCGACCCCGAACTGGGCGACCGCGAGCTGGGTGGTGAGCAGGGCTTCGACCGCGGCGCGATCGACTGCGGCTGGCCTGAGGGCGACGGAGTTGGCGAGCGCCGGGAACCGTGCCTTCTCGGCATCGGACAGGCCGGCTGGGTCGTACGTCAGCTCGACCGCATCACCACCCGTGACCGCGCCGTCGGTAACGGTGAGCCCCGCGGTGGCCGACGAGTAGAGCGTGAAGCGCAGGTCTTTCGGGTCGGCGTTGGTGGGCAACAGGTCGCGTGGCCAGGCCAGTGTGCCCTCCGAGACCCAGTGCGCTCGCTGCTCGCCGGTGCCGGCCAGCGGTGGGTCGGCCGACTCTACTGTGAGCACGTGGGTTGCCAGCGTGTAACTGAAGAGCGTGCCTTTACCTTCGGTGGCCGAGAACGGGATGTTTGCGCCATCGCGCACGCCACCGGCGCCGTAGTTCTCGGCCCAGCCGAGGTTATGCGCGACCTTCGCCTCATACGATCCGGTCGGCAGTGTCGTGGTCGAGAAGGTGAAGACGCCGTCACCATCGGCATCCTGCAGCCAGGTCGCGAGGCAATCGGGCTGCCAGTCTCCCGGGCATCCGGATTCTGACTGGAACGACCCGGCCGCGACGATGATGTCGCCCTGCGCCGAGTTCTGGAAGAACTTCGTGCGCGGGTCGAACCAGAAGGTCACCGGGCCGCCGGGGGCGGTATAGGCGACGTTTGCGCCCTGCGATACACCGCCGGCGCCGTAGTTGATGTCCCAGGTGCCGTTGATGGCGACCTTGAATTCGTAGTCGCCGGCCGGGATATCGAAGGTGCCCGCGTAGATTCCGTCAGCGCGCTTCGTGAGCTTTGCGGCCTCACAGCCCGGCTGCCAGTCGCCCGCGCAGCCCATCTCCGAATTGTGGCTGCCCGGCACGGTCACCAGGTCGATCCCGGGCTCGGGGTCGACCGTCTCCGCCAGATTCACGGCGTTGCCGATCGAGGCGAAGGTGGATGCCGCCGCTCGCTGCCCTGCGGAATCCGTGGCGATGGCGCGGTACTCGACGAGCGTGCCCGCAGCAAGCCCGGCCGTGTCGTGGAAGACTCGCGGGCTCGTGTCTTCTGCTGTGCCGAGCGCGATCCACTCACTCGAACCGACAACACGCCACGCGAAGCTCGTCTCCTGCCACGTCGAATCGGCGACATCGGCGCTGACCGGAGTCACGCCCGTGAGACCCGCCCCCGCGGCAGGAACATCGACCGTGATGGCGGATGCCGCATCCGGAGCAGTCACGGGGCGATCGGCCAGCAGCACCACTGTGCTGAGCGCCGGAACGGTCATGGTGACCTCGCCTGCCGCGTTCGCTGTCGTGGCGGCCTCCGCCGCGCCGTAGAGCACGGAGTATGCGGCGCCGGCGGTGAGCGAATCGAAGGTGACAGTCCTGGCGGCACCGGAGTTGTTGAGCGCGACGAGGTGCTCGATCCTTTCCACGCGATCGACCCGGCTGAACGCGTAGACCCCTGCCCCCGAGTCGGCGTAACGCTCGATCTGGGCGCCCTGCGCGAGTGCGGGACGGGTGCTGCGCAGCGTCGACAGGGCGGCGATGTGACTGTAGAGCGGGGCATCCACCCCGAAGCGATCGACCGAGCCTGCTATTTCGCCGGTGATAAGGGGCTGGCTGGTGTATTCGTCGACCTTGCTGGCGAACAGCGACTGTCGCGCGCTCTGGTCGTTGCCGCCGCCGGCACCGGCGAAGCCCTGCTCATCGCCGTAGTAGACCACCGGCTGGCCACGCGTGAGGTACATGAGCTCGTGCGCAAGTTCGTCACGCTGCAGCGGCGCATCGCTGTCCTTCAGGAAGTAGCCGATGCGGCCCATGTCGTGGTTGCCCAGGAAGGTGGGCAGGGCGTAGGCGTTCGAATCCGGCGTCGTGTATAGATCATCGCTGGCGAACAATGAACTGAGACCCCTGGCGCTGTTGCCCGCGGCGAAGCTGGTCGCCTGCGACTGGAACGAGAAGTCGAGCACCGAGTTCATATCGGTCTTGCGCACATACGGCGAGGTGTTCGCGGCGTTCGCGTCGTAGACCTCCCCGAACATGAAGAAGTCCGGGTTGCCCTGTGCGGTGGCATAGTCGAGCACCTCGGTCGACCATGACTGCCAGAACTCGAGGTTCACGTGCTTGACGGTGTCGATGCGAAACCCGTCGATGCCGAAATCCACCCAGGTCTTATAGACGTCAACGAATCCAGCGACGACCTTCGGGTTCTCGGTCATCAGGTCGTCGAGGCCCGAGAAGTCGCCGTCGAGCACGCTCTCACCCTCGAAGGTGGAGTCGCCACGGTTGTGGTACAGCGTGGGGTCGTTCAGCCAGGCCGGAACCTTGCGATCGGCATTCTCGGCGGTGAGGGTCGGTGTGTACGGGAAGGATGTCGCCGCATCGAGCTCGGGAAAATCGGGGCTGCCCGCCACATCCGCCGGGTCGAAGGGCTCGCCCGCAGCGGTGGTGTACGGAGCCGCAGTTTTGTCGATGTAGCTGTACTTCTTCTCCGCGTAGTCGATCACGTCGGCCGTGTGGTTGGTGATGATGTCGAAATAGACCTTCATGCCACGGGCATGGGCGTCGTCGATAAGAGCTGCGAGCTCGGCATTCGTGCCGAGGTGGGGGTCGATCTGGGTGAAGTCGGTGATCCAGTAGCCGTGGTAACCCGCCGAAGCGTTCTCGCCGCTGCCCTGCACGGGATTGTTCAGGAACGACGGCGTAAGCCAGATCGCGCTGGTTCCCAGGCCCTGGATGTAGTCGAGTTGAGATCGCAGGCCCGCAAGGTCGCCTCCGTTATAGAAGCTCTTCTTCGTCGCGTCGAAGCCAGACACCATCGGGTCGCTTCCCAGGGCAGCGGTGTTGTTGGTTGCGTCGCCGTCTTTGAAGCGATCGGTCATCACGAAGTAGAACTGCTCGTCGCTGCCGGCCTGTCGAATCGGGTCCCTGACGAGAGCGGCATCCTCTTCGCCGTATGCACCAGCAACATCCAGCGCTTCGAGACCGACTCTTTTCTTCGCCAGGTCGAACGTGAACCGCAGTGTGCTGTCGCCGCCCACGGTAAGAGGGATGTTGTCACCGCCGCCGTCGAGGCCGTACGCCTCGTCCCACGTGTCATTGAGCGCGACTTTATAGTCGTAGGTGCCTGCCGGCACGGTGAACTCGGCCGACCACACGCCAGCAGTGCCCGTCGGTGCCAGATCGGTCGTGTTGCAGGCCGGATCCCAGTCACCAGGGCAACCCAGTTCTGATTGGATGCTGCCGACCAGGGCGACGGTGGGCTCGGCTGCCGCCGCAACACCGGGTGCGACGAGCACGCCGGAGACGGCGATGGTCACCGCCGAAATCATGGCAACCAGCCGAATGGCTGAATGGTGAGCGATGGCGTGGCCCTGTGTCATCTTTGACTCCCGACGGTGTGGCTCTCTACCGCGCGCAGAGGCCGACATTCGTGACCGTACCCCGTTGGCAGACAGACTGCAAGCGTTTGCAGCACATCCAGTTCTACCCCCGACTGGGGGGAGGAGGTTTGCCGGCCTTGCTGGCCTCACGGTAGCCTCGCTGTCAGCCGTCCACGCACGTGCCCGGCACATATTCTGAGGGGTCACCGGTGAATCGACATCGCGCAGCGTTCGCTATCGTGTGCTCGCTGGCCCTTGTGCTGTCTGGCTGCACTTTTCTTCCCCCGGCTCCGTCGCCGAGCGCA
Source organism: Salinibacterium xinjiangense (assembly GCF_014645015.1). Lineage (GTDB taxonomy): Bacteria > Actinomycetota > Actinomycetes > Actinomycetales > Microbacteriaceae > Rhodoglobus > Rhodoglobus xinjiangensis. Next base: position 1,010,899 of record NZ_BMLC01000001.1, on the reverse strand, counting down.
GCTCCCGGCCCCACCCCCACCGATAAGGCCGGCTTCTACTCACAGGTGCTGCAGTGGACCGACTGCGAGGGCGGCCTCGAATGCGCCACCGCGAAGGCTCCCATCGACTGGGATGCCCCGTCAGACGGCGCCATCGATCTTGCGCTGGTGAGGCATCCGGCCACGGGCACCGCGCAGGGTTCCCTGCTGCTCAACCCCGGCGGGCCAGGTGGTTCGGGCTGGGATTACGTGTCCCAGAGCGGCGAGGCATCCGCTACCGCAGCGGTTGCGGAGAACTTCGACATCGTCGGGTGGGATCCCCGTGGTGTCGGGCGGTCGACGCAGGTGGTGTGCTACACCGATCCGAAACAGACCGATGAGACCCTCTACGGCACCTACGACAACGCCTACAACACGCAGGGCTGGATCGATGAGCTGATCACCGAAGAGCAGTCGTTCGCCGCCGCGTGCGAGAAGAACACCGGCGAGCTGCTCGGCAATGTCGACACCGCCAGCAATGCCAAAGACATGGACATGCTGCGTGAGGTGCTCGGCGACGACAAGCTGAACTTCCTCGGCTACTCCTATGGCACCTACTTCGGAACGATCTATGCCGAACTCTTCCCCGATAAGGTCGGGCGCTTCGTGCTCGATGGCGCCGTGGATCCGTTGGTCAGTGATTTCGAGAGCCTCAAGTTCCAGATGGCCGGCTTCGACAGCGCATTCAGGGCCTACCTCGCCGACTGCCTCAGCGGCACCGACTGCTTTTTCAGCGGGACGGTGGATGACGCGGCCGCCCAGGCCCGTTCAGCGCTCGACAACGTGGACGCCCAGGGGTTCACCAATGCCGACGGTCGCGTGCTCGATTCGGCGACCCTGGCAACGGGTATCCTCTCCAGCCTGTATTCGGAGAGCTACTGGCCCGAGCTGACCGCAATGTTCGCGTCGCTCGCTGAGGGGGATCCTGGCCTCACCTTCACCAGCGCTGACAGCTACAACTCGCGCAACGCCGACGGCTCGTACCAGAGCAACTCGTATGAGGTCTACGTTGCCGCTACCTGCGTCGATGGAGATTTCGTGGATGACCCGGCCTCCACTCTCGACCGCATCGCCGAAATCGATGTCGCCGCTCCCATCCTCGGCAAGTACGCCACATACGACGACTTCGCCGTGCTCGACACCGCGTGCACGAACTGGCCGTTTCCCAGGGCGCAACTCCCCTCGAGTTTCACGGCCGAGGGCGCAGCGCCCATCCTCGTCATCGGAACGACCAACGACCCGGCCACGCCGTATGCGTCGGCGGTGTCTCTGGCTCAACAACTATCGAGCGGGGTGCTGATCAGCTACAAGGGTGAGGGCCACACGATCTACAACCAGGGTGTGGCATGCATCGACGATGTTGTCGACGAGTACTTCGTGAACGGGACGGTGCCGGCGGCAGACCCGATGTGTTAGTCGATTGTTTGCTCACTCGATCGTCGCGTTAGTCGTCGAGGGCGTGCCGTCGTGACACGGGTGGAGGCCACACGGTTGCTCCGAGCTCGCGGGAGATGTTCCTCGCGGTCTCGCGCAGGTCATTGAGCACGTTGTCGTCCGGCGGCCACTCGCTGGAGGGCATCACGACGGCCACGGCGGCGATGACACTGCCGCTGCGGTCGACGACGGGGGCGGCGACCGACGATTCGCCCAGCACGGCCTCATCCTCTTCCGTCGCGATTCCGCGCTCGGCGACCAGGGCGAACTGCAGAATCAGCCGGGCGGGGTCGGTGACGGTTTCGCCGGTAAGGCTGCGCAGCGGGCGCGTGAGCACGTCATCCGCGGCATCGGGGTTGTAGGTGAGCAGAACCTTGCCCATCGCTGAGGCATGTGCGGGAATCGACAGTCCGGTTTCGGGCATCTGCTCGCTGCCGTCGGGCCTGAGGTTGTGATGGATGATGATGACTTCGTCGAAAAGTTCAGCGCCGAGGCGGGTTGACAGGCCTGTCCTGCGAGAAAGTTCCCGAGTCCAGCGCATCGCGCGTGCTCGCACATCGAGCGTGTCGAGATACACATTCGAGAGTTTGAGCAGGGCGGGGCCGAGCATGTATCGGTTTCCGTTGGGCTCCTTGGCCACAAGACCGTGGGATTGGAGCGACTTGACGATCCCGTGAACCGTCGAGGGCGGCAGCGCCAGCAGCGTCGCGAGTTCGGTGATGCCGAGATGCCGGGCACCCTGGAGGGATGACAGCACCCTCGCCGCCCGGTCGATCGATTGGATCACGGCCGTCCCCTGGTTCGCATTTCCCCCAGTATGGCCGTCAGCGCGGGAATCCGTTCACCATAGCTCTTGACAGTTGCCGTGTGCCCGTACCATATTCGACATTGTCGAATACAATTCTGCACTTCGGAAGCCGGTTAACGATTACCGGGGTCGACATCCCGCACGTTCAAAGGAGAACAATGAAGACGAGCCCAGGATTCGCCGGGCTCGGGTTCGGCGTAGTCGCATTCGCGGCGATCATCCCACCCGCACCGGCCACGGGCGCATCCATCAATCCCGCTCGCAGCACTGGGCCGATGCTCGTGCAGCAACTGCTCGGCAAGAGCGTGCAGCGGGAGAAATGGCCCGCGCACGTGATCGCGGAATTGCTGGCCGGCGTCTCTGCCGCCCGGCTGTTCGGGCCCACCCCGCGCCCGCGGGCACACAGTACCACCCTCACTGAAGCATTCACCGCAGCACTCACCGAAGAGAAGGCCACGTCATGAAGAAGCTCATCAACGCACCCGAAGCCGTGCTGGCTGACGCGCTCACCGGCATCGCGGCCGCGCATCCCGAACTGAATGTCGACCATGTCAACCGCATCATCTACCGCGGCACCCCCACGAAAGCGGGCAAGGTCGCTCTCATTTCGGGCGGCGGGTCGGGTCACGAGCCCCTGCACGGAGGCTTCGTAGGCTTCGGGATGCTCGATGCCGCCTGTGCTGGCGAGGTGTTCACCTCACCGACCCCCGACCAGATGCAGGAGGCCACGAAGGTCGCGGATTCTGGTGCTGGTGTGCTGCACATCGTGAAGAACTACACCGGCGACGTCATGAATTTCGAGATGGCCGCCGAGATGGCGGAAGCCGAGACCGGGGTGAAGGTCTCCGCGGTCGTGGTCAACGATGATGTCGCGGTCGAGGATTCCACGTGGACCGCGGGTCGCCGCGGTGTCGGAACCACCGTGTTTCTCGAGAAGATCGTCGGCGCCGCCGCCGAGGAAGGGCGCGACCTCGCGGCCATCACAGCGCTGGCGAACCTCGTCAACGCATCAGGTCGCTCGATGGGCATGGCGCTGACCAGCTGCACGGTTCCCTCGGCCGGAAAGCCCACCTTCGAGATTCCGGACGACATGATGGAGATCGGCGTGGGCATCCATGGGGAGCCCGGCAGGCACCGCGTCGCACTTGCGGGCGCGGCATCCATCGCCCAGCAGTTGGTTGATCCCGTGCTCGCAGACCTCGACTTCACCAGCGGCCCGGTTATCGCGATGCTCAATGGCATGGGCGGCACACCGCTGATCGAGCTGTACCTGATGTACGGCGAGGTTGCGAAGCTGCTCGAGAAGGCCGGTGTGACCGTTGCCCGATCCCTCGTGGGCAACTACATCACCAGCCTCGACATGGCAGGCTGCTCTGTGACGCTGCTGAAGGTTGACGACGAGCTGCTGAAGCTCTGGGATGCACCGGTCAATACGTCCGGGCTTCGCTGGGGACTGTAGCCAGGAAAGAAGAGTGCGAACATGACGACAGACACCGTTTCTCTCGATCAACTCGTGGCCTGGCTTGCCAGGTTCCGCGAACTGGTTTCTCAACAGCAGGGCTACCTGACCGAACTGGATTCGGCCATCGGCGATGCGGATCACGGGTCGAATATGACCCGTGGCATGACTGCTGTGATGGAAAAGATCGGTGTCTCGCACGATGACGGTACGCAGGCGACCCTCGTCGACGAGTTGTTCAAGTCCGTGGGAATGACCCTCGTGACATCCGTCGGTGGCGCGAGCGGCCCCCTGTACGGCACCTTTTTTCTCCGGATGGGAACGACCGCCGGGCCGGTCACGACGCTCGACGGCGCCGCGCTTTCCGCCGCCCTGCGGGCCGGTCTCGGTGGAGTCGTTGCCAGGGGCAAGGCGGAAGCTGGCGATAAGACCATGTTCGACGCGATGGCTCCCGCGCTGGATGCGCTGGATGCGAGCCTTGCCACGGGTGGGGACTGCGTGACAGCGACAGCGGCAGCCTTTTCTGCGGCGAAGGCAGGAAGGGACGCGACCGAGCCCCTCGTTGCACGAAAGGGCAGGGCAAGCTACCTCGGTGAGCGCAGCTCTGGCCATCTCGATCCGGGGGCGACCTCGACCGCGCTGCTGTTCGAGGCGCTCGCCGACACGCTCGGCCAGGCACCGGCGTGATCGGAATAGTGGTGGTCTCGCACAGCCCCCGGCTGGCCGAGGCCGCGGTAGAACTTGCCCTCGAAATGGTGACCGGTGTGCCCCCGGCTATCGCGATCGCTGCGGGAGCCGGTGACGGCGTGATCGGCACGGATGCCACGAAAGTGGCGGCGGCGATCGACAAAGTCTCGACACCCGAGGGTGTCATCGTGCTCATGGACCTCGGCTCTGCTGTGCTCAGCGCAGCCATGGCCCTGGAGTTCATCGAGACCGACAACCCTGTGCGGCTCAGCGACGCTCCGTTCGTAGAGGGCATCGTTGCCGCGGTCGTGCTTGCGGCAGCGGGGGCGAGCCTCGACGAGATCTCTCGCGAAGCGCACCACGCGATGGACGCAAAACAGGGGCAGCTCGATCTGCCTGTCCCGGTAGTTGCGTCGCCCGATGACGCCGAATCAGCGATCGCCGGATCAGCGATCGCCGGATCGGTGACAGCCGAGGAGACACTCGTTAATCCTGACGGTCTGCACTCCCGCCCTGCCGCCTCCATCGTGAAGGCAGTTTCTCTGTTCGACGCGAAGGTCACCATCGCCGACCTCACGACGGGTACCGGCCCGGTGGCGGCCAACAGCCTGATGGGCCTGATGTCACTGGGCAGCAGGACGGGTGACGTCATCCGCATCTCGGCGACCGGGCCACAGGCCGCCGAGGCAGTGGAGCGGCTTCGAGCCATGACCGTCGATGGCTTCGGTGAGCTTCGGTGAGCTTCGATCACAGGCCAATCGAAGCGTAGCCGGTAGGCCGCGCGGGCCCTGGCGCCGCTCCCCGGTAGTGTCGCCAAGGTCATGAATCGCCAGCTCACCGCCCTGTTCGCCGCGTTCGAGGCGATCCTCGTCGTCGCCATCGGCGTGGCGATACCGCTGGTTCCGCTGACGCTGCTGTGGGGCATCCAATTCGGGCTCGCCATCGACTGGGCCGTGTTTTGGCGGGTGTCGGTCGACACCTGGCTGCTCGGCCATGGCGTCGACATCACCATGACGCTCGACCCCGCTACCGCGGCCCAGCTGGGGCTTCCTGCGGCCGGTGCACCGTTCACCCTCACCATCGCGTTGCTCGGCTTCGCGCTGTTGACCGTGCTGCTCGGCGTTCGTGCAGGCAGGCGCGTGGCCGAAACACGGCACCGGATTCTCGGCGAGCTCGTGTCGCTCGGCACCTTCGCGCTCGCGTCGTTCGCGGTGACCTTCACCGCGCTGCACCCCGACGCCCGGCCCTCCCTCGTGCAGGGAACGCTGCTGCCGACCCTCGTGTTCGCCGTTGGCATGGCGATCGGTGTGCGGCGAACCCGTAACCTGCAGGATGACCGTGGCAGCTCCATCCGCAGCTCCATCCGCAACTGGATCAACGACTGGCCGGCTCCTGTGCGCGACGGCGCGGTGACCGCCCTGCGTGGAGGTGCCGCTGCGGCCGCCGCCGTGTTCACCCTCGCCGCGGCCCTCACGGCGGCAGCGATCCTGATCTCATACGCACGGATCATCACGCTCTACGAGGGCCTGCACACCGAGGTGCTCGGCGGCGTGACCATCACCCTCGCGCAACTCGCGCTGCTGCCGAACCTTGTCATCTACACTGCGAGCTGGCTCGTCGGGCCGGGCTTCGCGCTCGGCACCGGATCGGCGGTCAGCCCGCTGGCCACCCAGCTCGGGCCGATCCCCGCTATCCCCGTGCTCGGCGCGCTTCCTGCCGACGCCCTCGCGTTCGGGTTCGTCGGGCTGCTCGTCCCCATCGTGGCGGGATTCCTCGTCGGCGCAATCCTCGGGCCCGGTGCCCGCAGGAAGCTCGGTCGCCGTGAACTCGTGCTCGTGGCGATCGGCATCGGCATCGTCGGCGGCGTCATCCTCGGGCTGCTGGCCTGGGCATCCACCGGTGCAGCAGGCCCCGGTCGACTTCATGATGTCGGGCCTGATGCGATCGCCGTCGGGGGCTGGGCAGCGCTCGAACTCGGGCTCGGGGCGATGGCCGGACTGTTCGCGAGCCTCAAGCGCAGCCCCGCGAAGGTCGGCGAGGCCGAGCGCTAGAATTACGGGGTGTTATCACTCGTGGTCCTGATCTCGGGAGGCGGGTCTAACCTTCTCGCGCTGCTCGAGGCCGCCGAAGACGCGGAGTTTCCTGCGCGCGTCCTCGCCGTGGGCGCCGACCGCCCCGCCGACGGGTTCGATCACGCCGAGCGCTTCGGTGTGCCCACCTTCTCCGTCGCGATGTCGAACTACGCCGACCGCGACGAGTGGGGCGACGCCATGCTCGAGCAGATCCAGGTCTGGCAGCCCGACCTCGTGATCCTCAGCGGCTTCATGAAGCTGCTGCCGCCCCGCGTCATCGCCGCGCTCTCACCCAACCTGGTGAACACCCATCCGGCCTACCTGCCCGAGTTTCCGGGCGCACACGGGGTTCGGGATGCGCTCGCCGCGGGAGTCACCGAGACCGGTGCGAGCGTCATCGTCGTCGATAACGGGGTCGACAGCGGGCCGATCATCTCCCAGGAGCGCGTTCCGGTGTTTGCCGGCGACACCGAGTCGGGGCTGCATGAACGAATCAAACCCGTCGAACGCCGGCTGCTGATCCAGGCCGTGCTCGACATCGCCAACTCCCACATCGACCTGAAGGAGCTCTCATGAGCGGCCCCAGCCACGCCCCCATCGACTACCGTCCGCGCGACGTCATCCAGATCGAGCGGGCCCTCATCTCGGTGAGCGACAAGACCGGTCTTGTCGACCTGGCGACCGCGCTCGTCGCCGCAGGAGTCGAAATCGTGTCGACGGGCTCGACGGCCAGGACCATCGCTGCTGCTGGCCTCGCCGTGACCGAAGTGGCTGAGGTCACAGGATTTCCGGAGTCGCTCGACGGCCGGGTGCGCACGCTGCATCCCGCCATCCACGCCGGCCTCCTCGCCGACCTGCGACTGGAGTCGCACGAACGCGAGCTCAGGGAGCTCGGCATCGCGGCCTTCCAGCTCGTCGTCTCCAACCTGTACCCCTTCGTCGCGACCGTCGCCACGGGTGCGCCCGTCGATGACGTGATCGAGCAGATCGACATCGGCGGCCCCGCCCTCGTCCGCGCCTCCGCCAAGAACCACGCGAACGTGGCCATCGTCACGAGCCCGGCGAGCTACCAGCAGGTCGAAAAGGCGCTCACGCTCGGTGGAACGACTCTCGCACAGCGCCAGCGGCTGGCGGGCGAGGCGTTTATGCACACTGCGGCATATGACACGGCGGTCGCCGCCTACTTCGCCGCGAATGTCGGGATCGCGGCTGAGCATGCTGCAACGGAAGAGACAGCATTCGCCGACACCCTGACCTATGAGGTGCACCTCAGGAGCACGCTGCGTTACGGCGAGAACTCACACCAGTCTGCGGCCCTCTTTGTGGAAGATGGTGGCCGCGGCATTGCGCAGGCCACCCAGCTGCACGGCAAAGAGATGTCGTACAACAACTATGTGGATGCCGACGCCGCCGTGCGCGCAGCCTACGACTTCGACGAACCGGCCGTCGCCATCATCAAGCACGCCAACCCCTGCGGCATCGCGGTGTCGCGCGGGGCGGGGGATCCGGTGGCATCCGCACACGCACGGGCACACGCCTGTGATCCGGTCTCTGCGTTCGGCGGCGTCATCGCGGCCAACCGATCCATCACTCGTGAAGCGGCCCTGTCGATAAAGGACATCTTCACCGAGGTCGTCGTCGCACCCGGGTTCGACGCGGACGCGCTCGAGGTGCTGCAGTCGAAGAAGAACCTTCGCCTGCTGCAACTGCCCGCTGGCTACGGTCGCTCTGAGCAGGAGTTTCGCCAGATCTCCGGAGGTGCGCTCGTGCAGTCGCCAGACACCTACGCCGACTTCGACTCGGATGCGTGGACTCTTGTGGCGGGTTCCGAGGTCGACGAGCCGACGCGCGCAGATCTCGAATTCGCGTGGCGCGCCGTGCGTGCCGTGAAATCCAACGCCATCCTGCTCGCCCATGACGGCGCATCGGTCGGTGTCGGCATGGGCCAGGTCAACCGGGTGGACTCCTGCCAGCTCGCGGTCACGCGCGCTGGTGATCGCGCGGCCGGCTCGGTGGCCGCGAGTGACGCCTTCTTCCCGTTCGCTGATGGGCTGGAGATCCTGCTCGAAGCCGGAGTCCGCGCTATAGTGCAGCCCGGAGGCTCCATCCGTGATGAGGAAGTGATCGCGGCTGCGAACGCCGCAGGAGTCGCGATGTACTTCACGGGCGAGCGGCACTTCTTCCACTAGACGCCGTTCCCTGGACGGCGTCCACCGGTTGGTGCTCCCAGCAAGAGCAAGGCGATCATCGGTATGTTGTCCGAATGCATCCCAGCGCCCTGAACTGCCCCCAGCCCACCGGTCGTCGACTCATGGCGGCGGTGATCTCGGGGTTCGTGGTCGCGGCGCTGACGCACATCCTGACGGTGCTCATCTTCTTCATCTCCAACGGCGCAGCGGCAGCCAACATCGTTCCGATCAGCGACTACTTCGTGCCCGCCAGCCTCCTGCTGTTCGTGCTGTACACGGTCGCATCGCTCTTGGGGGTGAATCGGATCCGGCCCGTCGCCTTTGCCGCAGGGCTCATCGTCGGCGTGGTCGCGACCTTCCTCGGTACGCTCTACGCGGTCGCCATCGCGGGGCCGCTCACCCCCGAGGCCGTCGGTTTCGTGGCGGGGAGCCTGCTGGGCTCGAACCTGCTGTATTTCATCGTGGCCGGTCTCGTTGCCGCGACAGCGGGCCGCTGGGCCTGGACAGCGATCGTCACCCGCGGGTCGCACCGCATCGCGTTCATCCGCCAGCCCGCAACGACCCTCGCCGATGGTGAGATCACCCACATCGTTCGTACCGAGCTGGATGCGACCCTTGCCGACACCCAGTGGGACGAGTACGTCGAGGCGCTGGTGAAGGCCGGCTTCGAGACCGTGGAACTGCCCGTCGCCGACGAGTACCCCGACTCCGTCTTCATCGAGGATGCCGTCGTCGTGCTTGGCGGAACCGCGATCATCACCCGCCCGGGGGCTGACTCCCGCCACGGCGAGACCGACGCCATAGCCCCAGCTGTTCGCAAAGCCGGGCTGGTCGTGCGCGAGATCGTCGAACCGGGAACGCTCGACGGCGGCGACGTGCTGGTGGTGGATGCCACGATCTACGTCGGTCGCGGAGGGCGCACCAACGCGGACGGCATCCGCCAGTTTCGCTCGTTCGCGACTGCGCTCGGATACACCGTGGTCGCCGTCCCCGTCACGAAGGTGCTGCACCTCAAGAGCGCGGTGACTGCCCTGCCCGACGGAACAGTCGTGGGCTTCCCTGCTCACGTGGACGACCCACGGGTCTTCGACCGGTTTCTCGCGATGCCGGAGCCCGGTGCCGCCGTGGTCGTGCTATCCCACGACACCGTCCTGATGGCGACATCCGTGCCGAAATCCATCGCTCTTGTCGAGGATCTCGGATACACCGTGGTCGCCGTAGACGTGAGCGAGTTCGAGAAGCTCGAGGGCTGCGTCACCTGCCTCTCGGTGCGCGTGGGTTGACCTTCGCTGCTCAGCGATCCTGATCAAGTGTTGCGTTCTCCTCATTTCCTGGCCTAGTCTGTAAGGCTGCCCAGGCACCACACAGAAGGTGTTGTCCGGGCAAGCACCCTAACAATTCGGGGCGTGCTACCGCCCATCCCCATAAGGGACGCCCATGCCTGAAATCTCGACCCCGCCCAGGGCTTCCAAGCGGGCCAGCACCTTCGCTTCGATTCGGCGCCTCTATCCCTACATGAAGCCAGCCATGCCGCGGATCTACCTCGGCACGGTCACCGCGCTCGCTGCCGGAGTGGTGGCGCTGCTCATCCCACAGGTACTGCGCGGCCTCGTCGACGGCCCGCTGCAGTCAGGCGACGCACAGCAGATCTGGCCAGCCTTCGCGATCGTGCTCGGCCTCGGAATCGTCGAAGCTGTGATGGTCTACCTCAGGCGCATGTTGGTGCTCACCCCGGGGACGCATGTCGAGGCGCGCATGCGCAACGCGCTCTACGAGAAGCTGCAGGTGCTGCCCGTGAGCTTCCACGATCGGTGGCCGAGCGGGCAGTTGCTGTCGCGAGCGGTGAGCGACCTGAACCTCATCCGGCGCTGGGTCTCGTTCGGTCTCGTGCTGCTCGTCGTCAACGTGCTCACCATCGTCGTCGGCTTCGTGTTCCTGCTGAACATCTCCTGGGTTCTGGGCGTGCTGTTCATGGTGTGCTCGATCCCGCTCTGGATCTACGGTTTCGTGTTCGAGAACAAGTACTCGACGGTCGCCCGCCGCAGCCAGGACCAGGCCGGGGACCTTGCGACCACCGTGGAGGAGTCTGTGCACGGCATCCGAGTGCTCAAAGCATTCGGCCGAGGTAAACATGCACTGAACAATTTCGCGAACCAGGCCGACGTGCTGCGCGGCACCGAGATCGAGAAAGCGCGCGCGATCGCCGGCATCTGGCTGTGGCTTCTGCTGGTTCCGGATGTCACGTTCGCTTTGTGCCTGCTCGGTGGAGTGTGGCTGGCGGTCGACGGCCAGATCAGCGTCGGCGACCTCGTCGCGTTCTTCGCCACGGCGACCGTGCTGCGTTTTCCCGTGGAGTCGATCGGCTTCCTGCTGTCGATGACCTTCGACACGCGCACGGCGACCGACAGGTTCTTCGAGGTGATCGACTCCCGGAACAGCATCGTCGACCCGGTCGAACCGCTGACCGTGGCGGATCCCAGGGGCAGGCTCGTCCTGCACGATGTGCACTTTCGGTACCAGGATTCGCCCGCGCACGTCCCCGACCTCGTCAACGGTGTCGATCTCGCCATCGAACCGGGCGAGACGATGGCTCTCGTCGGGCTTACTGGCTCCGGCAAATCCACGATCACCGCGCTGACGACGCGCCTCTACGACGTGACCGGCGGCTCGATCACCGTTGACGGCGTGGATGTGCGCGAGCTCAGGCTCACCGAGCTGCGGTCGCTCATCGCCATGGCTTTCGAAGACGCCACCCTGTTCTCCGCGAGCGTGCGTGACAATGTGCTTCTCGGGCGCCCGGACGGCACGGAGGCAGATCTCGCCGAAGCCATCGACATCGCCCAGGCGTCGTTCGTGTACGACCTGCCCGAAGGCCTCGACACGCGTGTCGGTGAGGAGGGGCTCAGCCTCTCCGGGGGCCAGCGGCAACGGCTCGCGCTGGCGCGAGCCGTTGCCGCGAAGCCGTCGGTACTCGTGCTCGACGACCCGCTTTCTGCGCTCGACGTCGACACCGAGGCTCTCGTGGAGGCGGCACTCAGGAGGGTGCTCGCCTCGACGACCGCACTCATCGTCGCCCACCGGCCATCCACCGTCATGCTTGCCGACAGGGTCGCGCTGCTGCAGGATGGCCGCGTCACAGCGATCGGAACACATTCAGAGCTCCTCGAATCGAGCGAACACTACCGTTTCGTGATTTCCAGTCTCGAAGACGAAGAACAGCGCGAACGAGAAGAGGTGGGCTCATGAGCGTCTCCGGAGTTGAAGGCGAAGAGCGCAGCGACTTCAGCGCGGCAGAGAGCAAGCAGATCAGGCAGCGCTCGCTGCGGTTGCTCGGCTCGCTGGTGCGCCCGCTGCGAGCTCGCGTCATCCTGACCATGACCGTGGTGATCGTCAGCACGGCGGCGCAGGTTGCTGGGCCGGCATTGATCGCGTTCGGCATCGATCGCGGCCTGCCCGCCCTCGTCGACCGCGACTGGGTGCCGCTCGCGTTCGCTGTTGCCGCGTACCTTGTCAGCGGCGTCGTCGGGGCGACCCTGATCGCGTGGTACACCGTGCTGACGGCACGCATCAGCCAGGCGATCCTGTTCGACCTGCGCAAGCGTGTCTTCCTGCACACCCAACGACTGTCGCTCGAGTTCCACGAGAACTACACCTCCGGCCGCATCATCGCGCGCCAGACCAGCGACCTGGATGCAATCAGGGAGTTGCTGGATTCCGGAATCAACCAGCTCGTGCAGGGTGCGCTCTACATGCTGTTCATCGCCATCGCGATGTTCTCGCTCGACTGGGTGAGCGGGCTCGTGCTCTTCGGCGCGCTCGTCCCGCTCGCAATCCTCACCAGGTGGTTCCAGAAGCGTTCGCAGAAGTCATTCCGCGAAACCAGGACGGCCTCGGCGCAGCTGATCGTGCAATTCGTGGAGACCATGACGGGCATCCGTGCGGTGAAGGCCTTCCGCAAGGAGAAGCGCAACGAGATGGAGTTCGGCGGGCTCGTCGAGAGCTACCGCGTCAGCAACAGCCGCGTCATCCAGCTGTTCGCGATCTTCGACCCTGGGCTCGTGCTGATCGGAAACGTGACGCTCGCCGTCATCCTGCTCGTCGGTGGCCTGAGGGTTGCCGGGGATGGGCTCGCGATAGGTGTGCTGCTCGCGACGCTGCTGTACACACGGCAGTTTTTCGCTCCCGCGCAGGAGATGGCGATGTTCTACAACTCCTACCAATCGGCTGCGGCCGCTCTCGAGAAGATCTCGGGCGTGCTCGAGGAACTGCCGGGTGTGCCAGACCCCACGACTCCGATCGACCTGTTCCAGGCGCAGGGCAGGGTGAGTTTCGACGACGTCGAGTTTGCGTACAAGGCTGACAGGGTCATCCTGCCTCGATTCGACCTGGAGCTGCCAGCGGGCCAGACGATCGCGCTGGTGGGCTCGACCGGCGCGGGTAAATCGACCCTCGCCAAGTTGATCTCGCGCTTCTACGACCCGTCACACGGCACCATCTCGCTCGACGGAATCGACCTGCGCCAACTGCACCCGAAAGACCTGCGCCGGGCGATCGTGATGGTGACACAGGAGGCGTACCTGTTCTCGGGCACCGTGGCCGACAACATCGCGCTCGGAAAGCCGGATGCCACCCGCGACGAGATCGTGCGCGCAGCACAGGCCGTGGGCGCGCACGAGTTCATCGAATTGCTTCCAGGCGGCTACGACACCGAGGTGAACAAGCGTGGTGGACGGGTCTCTGCCGGCCAGCGGCAGTTGCTGTCGTTCGCGCGGGCGTTCATCGCCGATCCGGTCGTACTGATCCTCGATGAGGCGACGGCATCGCTCGACATCCCGTCGGAGCGGCTCGTGCAGGAAGGCCTGCAGACACTGCTCGCCGACCGCACGGCGATCATCATCGCCCACAGGCTGTCGACGGTGGCGATCGCGGACCGGGTGCTCGTCATGGAGCACGGCATCATCGTCGAGGACGGAACCCCGCGCGACCTCATCGCGGGAACCGGGCGCTTCGCGCAACTTCATGCCGCGTGGAGGGAATCCCTCGTGTAGACCCGAGGCCGTGACGACCATCACGCCCCGCCTTGGTTCGATGAACGCGCCGAAGAGGCGAGTGGATGCACCCCCGGCTGTTCGAAGACGCGAAGACCACAAATCTGGCACGCTACGCGGAGGTTCACCGCCCTCACCCACTTCATCGCTCCCCTCCACGGCAGATCGCGCTCGCGCCCTCATCCACTTGACCGCTCCCCTCCACGTTGGCCTTCCGCCCTACCTCTCCGCTCGGCCGCTCCGCGTTAGCCTTCCGCCCTACACCTCTTCCGAAATGACGGAGATCGCAGCGACCATCCAGATGGTGGCGCGAGCGGGTCGGCTCTGACCGCTGCCATCTCCGTCATTTCGGAAGGTGGCGTGTGGATGCCGCGGCTCGGCAACCCGTCACGCCAGGTGGTCACGACTCACCAGGGCGGCCGTCACCGCCGCCATGACGTCGGCCCATCGCTCGCTGACCTGCCAGTAGCTGAACCGCAGCACGCGATAGCCGAACGCCCGAAGGGCCGCGTCGCGGCGATGATCTTCCTCGAAACCCTCCCGGGTAGCGTGGAACTCGGCACCATCGATCTCGACCACCAGTCGATCGCCGAGCACGAAATCGACCCGGATGCCCGAAGTGACCTGAACCTGCTGAGAGAAGTGGATACCGGCAGCGATGAACTCGAATTTCGCGAGGGACTCGCTGCCACTACCACTCAGCCTGTCGACCCGGCGAAGTTTCACCTGGGTCTGGTGCGGCAGCGATCTTGCGGCTCGCGCCCAGCTGGAACGGGATACTTTCCCGAGCGCGATCGCTGACTCGACGACGGCGAACGCGATGTTGGCGGGCTGAGTGCGGGCCACCTCCAGAACGCATCCGAGCGGGCCGACGAGGGATCGCGTTCCGGTTGCGGCACCGTCGTTCCAGTGCACGCGCACACGGTGGCGGCGGAGCTCCTTCAGCCGCACCGACTTATTCGTCGGGCTACGCAGGGCACGGGCATCCGGGGCGACCGTCAATTCGAGCGGGGCATGGATCGGTGTCCAGATGCCGTGTCGGCGGGCGCCGGCCAGACCGGTGAGTCGACCGCCGACCCGCACAGCCTGCAGCTCGGCCTCATCGAGCTCGGGGCAGACGTAGTGACCCTGCCGCGCGCGCACGATTTCGCCGCGATGCACCGCTGCAGTCAGCTGATGGGAAGTGTGCCCATCGCGCAATAGTTCCCAGGTGCGAGCGACTCCGCCGCGCCGCCGGACGTCGAGGTAGATGGAATCCATGCGCCGAGCATTCCGGCGCACCCGCGGCTCAACAGGGGGCTCACGCCGATCGGTGCACAAGCCACCCACCCTTCCGAAATGACGGAGAAGAGTGGATGCCGCGGCACCAGTCCCCGGCAACGAATTGGTCCAGCCCTGCGAAAGTCCGTCATTTCGGAAGGGAACAGCACGCGGCGGGAGCTGGACACGAAGGGAACAGCACGCGGCGGGAGCTGCACGCCGCCGAGGCCCAGCGCCTACGGCGTGTATCGCGCGGCCGCGAGGTTCACTCGGAACACTCCGTCGCGCGACCACCTCAGCGGGGTTCCCTCCGCGCGGAAGTGCTCGAGTGCCTGGTGCTCGTGATGTATGGCCGGATGACCGCTCGCGCGCACGACCCGCCACCACGCGGCATCCGACCCGTAATGGGACATGACCCGGCCAACAGCCCTCGCAGCACGCGACCCCATCGCTGCCGCCACGTCGCCGTAGGTCATGACGAAGCCGGGAGGGATGCTCTCGACCACCTCGAGCGCCCGGCTGACGAAATCGTCCGTGTTCGTCACAGGCCCTGGAGTCACTACAGGCCGAGCACGCCGATGTTCTCGCCGTACTGGGTCTCGCCGCTGATGGTGAAGCCGACGCGCAGGAAGAACTGCTCTGGACCGTCGTCCCCGGGCTCCCAAACCGCGGTCACCCGGTCGAAGCCGCGATGTCTCGCCTCTTCCGCGAGAGCGAGCACGGCGAAGCGACCGACTCCGGTACCCTGCGCGCTGGCGGCCACCGTCACACGCCAGATGCAGCTGCGGAACTCCTCCTGCGTCGACTCGGGGTCGAAATTGCCGCGGATGAAACCGACGACCTCGTCCTCGGAGTTGAGCACGACCCGGGGCCACGATGTCACGGGGCTGAGGTAGGCATCCGCTATCGCGTACGACGGCGGCGTGACGAACTGCTCCTGTCCGCGACGCAATGACAGGTTGTTTGCCGCGACGATGGTCTTGGCAGAAAGTTCTTCCAGTCTCAGCTCACCCATGCACACAGGCTATCTCCCGAGCCCACCCAGTGCCACAGTGCGCGGGAGAAGTATCTCGATGTCGAGATACTTCTCGAACCGAGTATGCTAATCACGGCCCAAAACCTTAGGAGTTCCGCTTGTCCAAGATCACAGTAAAAGGCACAGTCGTCGAGCTGGATGGCGATGAGATGACTCGCATTATCTGGCAGAAGATCAAAGACACGCTCATCTATCCGTACCTCGATATCAATCTCGAGTACTACGACCTCGGTATCGAGCACCGCGATGCGACCGACGACCAGGTCACTATCGATGCTGCCCACGCCATCCAGAAGCACGGCGTCGGCGTCAAGTGCGCGACCATAACGCCAGACGAGGCGCGCGTCGAAGAGTTCGGCCTGAAGCAGATGTGGAAGAGCCCCAACGGCACGATCCGCAACATCCTGGGTGGCGTCATCTTCCGCGAGCCGATCATCATCTCGAACATCCCGCGACTGGTCCCCGGCTGGAACAAGCCGATCATCATCGGTCGTCACGCGTTCGGCGACCAATACAAGGCCACCGATTTCCGGTTCTCCGGCAAGGGCAAGCTGACCGTCGAATTCACCCCGGATGATGGCTCCGAAGCACAGAGGTTCGAGGTCTACCACTCCCCGGGTGACGGCGTCGCGCAGGTGCAGTACAACCTCGACGAGTCGATCCGCGACTTCGCGCGCGCCTCGCTCAACTATGGGCTTACGCGTAACTATCCGGTGTACCTTTCGACGAAGAACACGATCCTGAAGGCTTACGACGGTCGCTTCAAAGACATCTTCGAAGAGATCTTCGTCACGGAGTTCAAGGATCAGTTCGATGCTGCGAACCTCACCTACGAGCACCGTCTGATCGACGACATGGTGGCGTCGGCCATGAAGTGGGAGGGCGGATATGTCTGGGCCTGTAAGAACTACGACGGTGACGTACAGTCAGACACCGTGGCCCAGGGCTTCGGATCGCTCGGGCTCATGACCTCGGTGTTGTCAGTTCCGGATGGGTCTGTCGTCGAGGCCGAAGCCGCGCACGGCACCGTGACGCGTCACTACCGCCAGCACCAGGCGGGAAAGCCCACCTCCACGAACCCGATCGCATCCATCTACGCGTGGACTCGCGGGCTGGCCCACCGCGCCAAGCTCGACGGTAACCCGGCGCTCGCCGAGTTCGCTGACACTCTCGAGGATGTCGTCATCAAGAGCGTCGAGGCCGGCCACATGACGAAAGACCTCGCGGCCCTCGTCGGTGCTGACCAGAAGTGGGAGACCACCGAGGAGTTCCTCGACACGCTCGACAAGAACCTGGCCGCGCGACTGGCGTAATTCTCGCGTCGTACAAAGGGTCGGAAGCTCAGGCTTCCGGCCCTTTCTCTCGTCCGGTCCTTTCTGTCGTCCCGGTCCTTCTGTCGTCCCAGCCCTTCTGCAGATGGATCGTCTCGTCCGCAGCCAGCACCTCGACACAGGTCTCGATCCTGCGATAGAGAATTCCAGCCATTGTCGATCGGCGATAGCGGCGACGCGCTCATCGTAGAACTGGCGACCGACGGCGGCCGAGTGTTCCGCTTCTGCGGCCTGTCGCTTGGGTGAGGTGACAAAAGCGGAACAGTCGCGCGAAAATCAGGCTCTAGTAGCCGGAGAAGTAGTCGGAGTGCACACGCTTGGCGCCCTGCGAGCGCAAGGCCTTCCGCAGGTCGTTCACAAGAGCCGGCGGGCCCGAGACATAGGCGCGACGGCGGGCCAGATCCGGGATGGCGTCCGCAAGCCGCTCCCCGGTCACGCGCCCGCTTCCGCCGTACTGCCAGCCTGGCGGCAGGCTTGCGGGTGCCTCGGGTGAGTACAGCACGACCTTCGCGCCAGAGTGTTCGAGCATCGCGCGATACGGCAACTCACCTGTCGAGCTGGTTGCGTAGGCCACCACTACGTCGCGCTTCTCACTGCGCGCCGTGGCATGGGCGAGCTGGCTGGCAAACGGGGTGATGCCGATCCCGCCCGCGACGAGCAGCAGTGGCTCCGAGACATCCTTCGGCAGTAGGAAATCGCCGCCCACGCCGGTGCCGTGCACGATCGCCCCGGGTTCCAGCTCGAGCAGCGCCTGCTTGTAGCTCGAACTCTTCGACGACGCGCTGATGGCAAAGGTGATGGCGAAGGTGATGGGCCCGTCGTCACTCGGCGCAGACGAGATGCTGAAGTATCGACGGGTGCCACGGAAGTCGGCCCTGCGGTGCGGGATCGCCAGCTCCATGTACTGGCCGGGGGAGAAGCGCACCGGTCGGGCCGGCTGGAAGGCGAGTTCGAAGGTAGAGGGCCCCACCTGCTGCTTGCCGATGAAGCTCAGCCTGATGCCACGGCGCTGGCCGAACGCGAAAGCGACGAGGTTTGCGACCAGCAGCGCCAGCAGGTACTTATTCGTCAGGCCGGAGTTGAACGGCACCGCGAAGACCAGGGCGGCGATCCCTGCGACGACGAACTGCTGCCACAGGCGCGGCGGGAGCGTCAACGGCTCGCTGAGCATGAACCCGGCGAAGAAGAACAGGGCAGACGACAGGAACGCGAACCCGAGCGCGGTCTCGAGGGTGCTGCCGCCGAGCAGCGACGCTGCGACGCTGACGGCGCCGGCGAGCCCGGCGAATCCCGCCCCCATCGCGATCCGCTGGGTGCGATAGAGCACGAGCAGCGCGCCGATGATGATCACCGGCTGGAGGTACGGGGTGCCGATCCACCACAGCGGGAACGCGATCCCGGTGATACCGACGATGAATGTCCCGGTGGCTGTGGGGTTGAAGATGTGGCGACCGCGCACGGCGATGAGGTACTTGGAGGCGCTGGCGATGACGCCGGAAAGCGCGATGCCGCCGAGGGTGAGCGGGTCGATCGACGGCTCCATGATCATGAAGATCAACAGGCCGGTGATGATGGATGACTCGGGGTGCAGTTGACGCCTCGCCAGCCGTGCAGCAACCCACCCCGAAGCGCCCGTGGCGGTGATCGCGACGACGAGGGAGGCGAGCAGCTCCAGCGGACCCTGGGAGAGTTGCCCGGCCAACGACAGCGCGAAGGCCAGAACCGTGATCGCTGCGAGGCAGACCACGACGAGCTTGTACATCGGGATGGCGCCCGTGACCCTGTCGAGCATTCGTCTCATCTGAATATCTCCCCGTCGAATCCTGTCGAACACTCCACCCGGCCATCGGACAACATCCTCACCCAGTCGAACGAGAACTCGGTATCGATGCGCTCCGGATCGGTGAAGAACAGCGCTGTTGCGATTCCGTCGGCCTCCAGCGCGAGCGTTGTGATCGCCCACGTCGCGATGACTCTCCGGGTGGGCAGGCCCGTCGTCGCGTCAACGACGTGGTGGAGCCCGTCACCCCAGGCGCGCCGGTTGGAGGCCGAGGCGCAGATCGAGCCGTTGCCGATATTCGCGATCCCGATCGCTTTGTCGGGGTTTTTCGGATGCTCCAGCGCCACCCTGATCGGGTCAGCTCCGCTGTGCCGGATGTCGCCACTGGCGTCGACGATCACCTCCGTGTGCCCGGCCTCGGCCAGCAGCCCGAGCACGATATCGACGAGGTAGCCCTTGCCTGCCGCACCGACGTCGATAGATACGGGCCGCAGCGTGGTGAGACCGCGGCCGTCCCACGAGAACGCCTCGTCCCAGTGTGGAGCCGATCGCACCATCCCGGTCGGCCGCAGGGAGTAGGCGCGGTCGTAGCCGAGATCGTCCATGGACCGCCCGACGAGCGGCGACATGCGGCCGTCGGTGGCCGTGTAGAGGCGACGGTATGTGTCGAACAGCGCGGCCGCGTCATCCGGGAACACGAAGGTGCCGGCCGAGCGCGCGATGGTCGCGACGAGCGAATCCTCGCGGAACCGGGAGTATGTGCGATCGAACTCCTCGATGCGGGCCCGGATGCGCGTGGAAAGGCCTGGTGCGATCGGCTCCGCCGTGTCGATCTGCCAGCCGGTACCGATCGCGTCGAATCGCACGTCAGGAGGCAGCGTCGGCCTTGATGGTGTCGACGGCGGAGTTGAATCCGCCGCTCGTCAGGGATGATCCCGCGACCTTGCTCACTTTGAGGGTGTCGATGTTTTTTCCGACGACCTCGGCGGCGATCCCGTTGATGAATTCGCCCTGGTAGCGCTGGGAATCACGGCTTTCACCCTTACCGACCACCGTGACATCGGTGACGATACCGTTGCCGAGGGTGATCGTGACATCCACTGTTTCGGTGCCGTTGGGAGACTGGTAGCTGCCGCTTTCGGTGTACGTGCCATCGGCGTATGTCGCCCCACTGGGGACTGCCGCATCAGACTTACTGTTCGCATCGCCCCCGGCCGTAGCGCTGCTGCATCCGGCGAGGGCACCGACGAGCGTAAGGCCGGCGAAGACGGCGATTGCTGGCTTGTGGTCGTGAAGTGATCGCATGGGAATCCTCGTGGTCGTGAGTTGTTCGTACAAGCATGTCCTATCGGGTGTGAGTTTCCCTGAAGGTGATGTCGCGACGAAAATCGGAAAAACTCGCGCGTTCTACCCCTTTTCGGGGGTGAATGTTGGCTATGGTGAGCGGAGCGGACCCGACCGCCTCCGGTATCAACCCTTTTCGCCCTAAGGACTCCTGTGAGAATTCGTGTCGAACGTACTGCTGCTCGTCCCTCTATCCGATTAGCAGTAGCGGCGCTCGCCACTGCTTCACTGGTCGCGGCCGGCCTTGTCGTCGGAACCGGCGCTGCTGCTCTTGCGGCACCGGGCGGGCCCGGTCAAACAAGTTTCGAGCCAGGCCGTTACATCGTCACGCTCGCCGACAACGCTGTCGCGACGTATGACGGAAGCATCCCCGGGTATCCGGCGACCTCACCGGATGAGGGTGACCAGCTGAACGCTCGACGCGCGCCGGTGCTCGAATACACCGACTACCTCTCCAAGAAGCAGAAGAGCGTCGCTGCAGATGCCGGCGTCACGATCGACTCGTCGTACACGGCTGCCCTCAACGGATTCTCGGCAGAACTGACCTCGGCGCAGGCCGCCGAGCTGGTCGCCGACAAGAACGTCGTCGCCGTCACTCCCGACGAACTGAAGCACATCACCGCCGTGCCATCGACGAGCTTCCTGGGCCTCGACGGCCCCGGCGGCGTCTGGGAGTCGATCGGTGGAGCCGACCAGGCTGGCGACGGAGTCGTCGTCGGTGTGCTCGACACCGGCATAGCAGCAGAGAACCCGGCATTCGCGGGTGAACCGCTGGCGGGATCGGTTTCCCCCGCCCCATACCTCGACGGGGACGCGACCGTATTCGCGAAGGCCGACGGGAGCACCTTCCGCGGAGTCTGCCAGACCGGTGAGCAGTTCAGCGCTGACGATTGCAGCACGAAGATCATCGGCGCCCGCTACTTCCTGAATGGATTCGGTGCTGACCGCCTCGGCAACGCGAAGACGGGCACCGGCGAATTCGTTTCGCCTCGCGACGGCGACGGACACGGTTCGCACACTGCGAGCACTGCGGCCGGTAATGTCGCGACACCGGCCAGCGTGGGCGGCATCGACTTCGGCACGATCACGGGCGTAGCTCCAGCCGCCAAGATCGCGGTGTACAAGGTGTGCTGGTCTGGACCCGATCCTGCCGTGCGCAGCGATGACGGCTGCACCACGACCGACCTCCTTGCCGCGATCGACGGGGCCGTGACAGACGGAGTCGATGTCATCAACTACTCCATCGGCGGCGGCGCGGCCCAGACGACCTTCTCCCCGACGGATGAAGCGTTCCTGGGTGCAGCCGCAGCGGGAGTGTTCGTGGCGGCCTCCGCCGGGAACGACGGCCCCGGCGCGTCCACCCTCGACAACGCGAGCCCGTGGATCACGACGGTCGCCGCGTCGACGATCCCGTCGTACCAGGCCACGGTCACCCTCGGTGACGGCCAGGCGTTTGCCGGGGCATCCATCACCGTCGACATGACACCGGATGCCGCTGCGCTCACCGGCAACCTCGTGAACTCGACGGCCTTTGCCTCCCCGGGCGGCACCGATGCGAATCTCTGTGCACCGAACTCGCTGACCGCTGTGCCCGTGGGCACGATCGTGGTCTGCGAACGTGGCGTCTACGACCGGGTCGCGAAATCGGCCGAGGTGCTGCGAGTCGGCGGCATCGGCGTGGTGCTCGTGAACAGGGGTCCGGGATCCATCGACACCGACCAGCACGCGCTGCCGACGGTGCACCTCGACGCCAGATACCGCGACCAGGTCGTCGCATACGCCGCAACCGCCGGCGCCACGGCGACCTTCACCGACGGCAACTCGACGAGCTACACGCCTCCCACACCACAGGTGGCCGGCTTCTCGTCGCGCGGCCCGTTGCTCGCCGATGGCAGCGACCTCCTGAAGCCGGATATCTCGGCACCGGGTGTCTCGATCCTCGCGGCCGGCCCCAACCAGGAGTCGACAGCCCCGACCTACGAGTTCCTCAGCGGAACCTCGATGGCCGCGCCCCACATTGCAGGGCTCGCTGCCCTCTATCTCGGCGAGCGTCCCAACGCGACACCGGCAGAGATCAAGTCGGCCATGATGACGACGGCCGGTGACACGGTCAACGCGGATGGCGCTGCTGTGACCGATCCGTTCACGCAGGGCGCGGGCCAGGTGGATCCGACACGATTCTTCGAACCCGGCCTCCTGTACCTGAACGGCACCGCAGACTGGCTGGCCTACCTCCAGGCGCTCGGTTATGACGCGGGGGTCGAGCCGGTGGATCCGAGCAACCTGAACCTCGCGTCAATCTCGGTCGGCACCCTGACGGCTCCGGAGGCGGTGACGCGAACCGTCACGGCGACCCAGGCGGGCACCTTCACCGCGAGTATCGATGGCCTGGCCGGAATCGATGCCGTGGTCGAACCGTCGACGCTCACTTTCGGAGCTGCCGGCGAGACCGCGAGCTACACGATCACGCTATCGCGCACCGATGCGGCACTCGATGAGTTCACGACAGGCTCGCTCACGTGGTCGTCGGGTGACACCACGGTTCGCAGCCCCATCGCGGCTCGGCCCGTCACCATCGTCGCTCCGGATTCGGTCGAGGGAATCGGCGTCACAGGATCCGTGGATGTCACGGTAACTCCGGGCGGCAACGGTGACATCGCGCTCGCGACATCGGGTCTCTCGCTGGGTGCCCTGCTGCCCGACCCCACTGGCACGCAGACCGAGCGCTCCGGATTCGGCGGAACCGGTGAGAGCGCCGAATACACCGTCGATGTGCCCGCGGGCGCAGAGTTCGCGAGGTTCGACCTCGACGCGATCGATGACACCACCGACCTCGACCTCGTGGTGTACAAGTTGGATGCCGCGGGCGAACCTGTCGCGGGATGGCAGTCCGCGACAGGCTCGGCCGACGAGCGTGTCGACCTGGTCACTCCGGAGGCAGCCACCTATCTCGTCCTGGTGGACGTGTTCGCGGCAGCCGACGGTACGGCCTGGGATGTGACGGTCACCTCGGTCGTTCCTGGTGGAGCGCCACTCACCCTGTCACCGGCCGTGCTGCCGGGTGTGCAGGGCACCCCGGTGACGTACACCGCTTCGTGGGCCGACCTGGCCCCGCTGTCGACGTATCTCGGGCTCGTGAGTTACGCCGACACCGGTCGCTACACGGCAGTCGCCGTCACGACGGGCGAGGCTCCGGCACCGGATGCACCGCTCAACCTCGTCGCACCGGTCATCTCCGGTAAATCCGATGTGGGCAAGAAGCTCAAGGCCACTCCGGGGGAGTGGGACATGGAAGGTCTGACCTTCGGCTACCAGTGGCAGTCCAACGGCGTGGACATCGTGGGTGCCACCGGCGCGAAGTACACGATCACAGCGGCAGACCAGGGCACGCAGTTGACGGTCGTGGTCACCGCGACCGCGGCCGGCCTCCCACCGGGAACGGCTGCGTCTGAGGCGGTGACCGTGCGCTACACGTCGACCACGTCGCTGTCGCTGAGCCGCCAGGTCTTCTCCTCCTGGCAGACCTCGATCGCGAAGGTCGCCGTGACGACCGCGGCTCCCGCGGCCGCCACAGGTACCGTCACGATCACGATCGACGATCGTACGACGAAACCGCTCGCGCTCGCGGCGGACGGCACCGTGAGCTACACGCTGCCCAAGCTGTCTCGAGGCGTCTACACGGTATCTGTCGCTTACGCGGGTGACTCCGCGGTGGCGGGCTCGACCAGTTCGACGAAGCTCATCTGGGTTATTTTCTAGAACCGACAGAACAGATGTGATGGGCGGAAGCAGGAGCTTCCGCCCATCACTGTGTCGGCGGCAACCTCTCCAACCCGCAGTCGTTCTCCTGACCCGCAGTAGTTCTCCTGACCCGCAGTAGTTCTCCCAACCCGCAGCGGGGGCGGTGTCGAATAGCAGGCATGGGTAACCGAAACAGCGTGATTGTCGCCGTGATCTCAGCCATCCTCGCGGTCGGATCGGCGGTCACGCTGATCGGCTGTTCGCCATCGCTGCCGACGGCGATCTCCGAGCCTCGGGATCCGAACGCCACGAGGGTGGCGTTCTACGGTGACTCATATACTCTCGGCACCGGTGCGACGGCCGCAGACCTGCGCTGGTCGACCGTCATCTGCGACCAGCGGGGGTGGAGCGAATTCAACCCCAGCGTGAACGGTCTCGGTTTCATCAATAACCGATCCATTTTCGGAGACGGTGACGAGCCGAGCCAGGTCATCGACGACAACCCAGACATCGTGTTCGTCACGATGGGGCTCAATGACAATTTCAGCTTCGACACGAAAGCGGTCGAGATTGAGGCGCAGATCACCGACGATCTCACGAGGCTGAACGATGCATTGCCTGAGGCGCGGTTCATCGTCGTCGAGCCGTTCTGGTACACGGATGAGCGACCACGCTCGGTCGAGGTCATCAACGGGTGGGTGAAGGATGCGGCCGCCGAAATCGATGCCGACTACATTCCCGGCGCGTCCCGCTGGATCGAGAATCACCCGGAATGGATGGCGAGCGATGGCCTGCATCCGAATGATGACGGCTATGCGGCAATTGCCGGGCGGATGAATGCCGAACTAGCGAAGCTCGACCTCCCAGCGGCGCTAAAGTGAGGAGGTGAGCAAACCCGTCGACGTCGCCCTCATCGGCGGGGGCATCATGAGTGCCACTCTCGGTGCCCTCCTCCAGCAGCTCGAGCCTGACTGGGAGATCCAGATCTTCGAGCGTCTCGACGAGTTCGCGCTTGAGAGCACGAACCCGTGGAACAACGCCGGAACCGGCCATTCCGCGCTGTGCGAACTCAACTACACCCCGCAGCGTGCTGATGGCTCGATCGACATCGCGAGTGCGGTGAAGGTCAACGAGCAGTTCCAGGTCTCACGCCAGTTCTGGTCGTTCCTCGTGGAGAACGGTGCACTGCCAGAGCCCACCGAGTTCATCAACGCGACCCCGCACATGAGCTTCGTCTGGGGCGAGAAGAACGTCGAATATCTTCGCGCGCGATTCGACGCCCTCAAAGACCACCCGCTGTTCGAGGGCATGGAGTACAGCGAAGACGCGAAGGTCATTCGCTCCTGGGCGCCCCTGATGATCCCGGGCCGCAGCAAGTCGCAGCCGATCGCGGCAACGCGCATCGCCTCGGGAACCGATATCGATTTCGGTTCGCTCACGCATCTCCTGACGAAGAATCTCGTCAACAGCGGCGCGAAGCTGAACACCGGCGTGGTCGTGACGGGGCTCAAGCGCACCAGAGACGGCCTGTGGCAGCTCAGGATGCGTCGAGACGTGGGTCGAACGCCGATCA
The DNA here is from genome assembly GCF_014645015.1 of Salinibacterium xinjiangense. Taxonomy (GTDB): domain Bacteria; phylum Actinomycetota; class Actinomycetes; order Actinomycetales; family Microbacteriaceae; genus Rhodoglobus; species Rhodoglobus xinjiangensis. The sequence continues at coordinate 985,119 of NZ_BMLC01000001.1, read as the reverse complement.
AGCCACTGAACGCCCGGTTCGTATTTGTGGGCGCCGGCGGCTATGCACTGAACCTCCTGCAGAAGTCGGGCATCAGGGAAATCCGCGGATTCGGCGGGTTCCCCGTCAGCGGCGAATTCCTGCGCACCGACAACCCCGAGCTTGTTGCGCGGCATCGCGCGAAGGTCTACGGCAAAGCGGCCACGGGCTCTCCGCCCATGTCGGTTCCTCATCTTGACCTGCGGGTGGTGGATGGTAGGGGCAGCCTGATGTTCGGGCCGTATGCCGGTGCCAGCCCCAGGTTCCTGAAGACCGGCTCGATTTTCGACCTGTTCGCATCTCTACGCTGGCACAACGTCGTACCGATGGTGGCGGCCGGCGTACAGAACCTCAGCCTCGTGAAGTACCTGATAGGGCAGCTCGCTGCATCTAAATCCACGAAGTTCAGTGAGCTGCAGGAGTTCTATCCTGACGCCAAGCCTGAAGACTGGTACACGATCACCGCCGGCCAGCGCGTGCAGGTGATGAAGAAAGACAAGGCGAAGATCGGTGTGCTGCAGTTCGGCACCGAGGTCGTGGCGGCCTCCGACGGCAGCATCGCGGGGCTCCTCGGGGCCTCACCCGGCGCATCCACTGCGGTTCCTATCATGCTCGGGCTTGTCGAGAAGTGCTTCCCCGACCGGATGGATGCCTGGCGGCCCGAATTGGAACGCATGGTTCCGACCTACGGCCAGACGCTCGCAGACCAGCCGGAGCTCGCACGCGACACCATCGAGCGCACCGCCCGCGTGCTCCACATCACAGCCTGAGCACTTGACAGAAATTCGAACACATGTTCGAATATCTGGATGAGGTGGGATGGTCAGGCGCTGGAATCCGAGCAACCCGATGCCCTCCCCGGGATGGCGAAGCTCTCCCATCTGGTACGCACCGTGTCGACACCCGAATTCGCGGGCATGCGATTTCACGAGGTGCTCGCGAAGTCTGCGTTGAACAGGGTGCCGGCATCGAGCGCGATGCCCTTCAGCTGGACGATCAATCCGTACCGCGGATGTTCTCACGCGTGCACTTTCTGCTTCGCCCGTAACACGCACACCTATCTCGATCTCGATGCTGGGAAAGATTTCGACCGCGAGATCATCGTCAAGACGAATGTCTCTGAGGTCCTGGCCAGGGAGCTTGCCCGGCCCGGTTGGAATCACGAGCCTGTCGCGCTCGGAACCAACACTGATCCATACCAGCGCGCCGAGGGGCGCTACCGGCTGATGCCGGGCATCATCGCGAGTCTCGCCGACAGCGGTACGCCGTTCAGCATCCTGACTAAAGGAACCCTGTTGCGTCGCGATCTGCCGTTGCTGGCGCAGGCGAACCGGCACGTCGTGGTCGACATCGCCATGACGATCGCCGTGCACGATGATGACCTGCAGAAGTCGGTGGAACCAGGTGCCCCGGCAACGCTCGGCAGGCTCGACACGGTGCGAGCCGTACGAGAGAGCGGGCTCGACTGCACGGTGTTCATGATGCCGATCCTTCCGTACCTGACTGATACCAGGGATCACCTCGAACGGGCACTGGAGCAGCTCTCAGCGGCCGGGGCGACCTCGGTGATGTATTCGGCGCTGCACCTCAGACAGGGAGCGCGACAGTGGTTCATGCAGTGGCTCGAGTCGAATCATCCAGAGCTCGTCGAGCGGTATTCGCGCATGTACTCGACGAGTTCGTATGCGCCGAAGGAGTACCGGCGCTGGCTCGCGCAGAAGATCCAGCCGATCATCCGGCGCCATGGCCTGCACCGTGGTTCGATCAACCCGGCGACCGCGCTTCCCCGGTCGTCGACGGAACGTACCCTGATTGCAGAAGAGTTGCCGCCGTCGCTGGCGCAGGCGACACTATTCTGACAGGCTGTCCCCGATAGTGACCACAACCCGTGTACCCCGATTACGGGCTGCCGGGCCGCGTCGGCACATGTCATAGTTATCTGAACCACCGTTGTGGAGCACGGCGAACCGCCTCCGCGCAGCGGTGTCGTCGTCGCTCGTTTTTGCACCGAAACCCCGAGGATCACCCGATGACAGCCCCAGATTCTGCCATGCACGACGCGAACGAGCACACGCAGACACGCGTGCGACTTGCCGTGCTCGACGATCACGAGTTGCTTCTCGACAGCCTCGCCAGCTGGATCGGCACAAACGCGCCAGACTTCGATCTGGTGCTCAGCGCGAGCACCTGGCTCCAGCTCGTGCACAGCAGCAACTTTCCCACCGACCTCGTGTTCATCGACTTCCAGCTGAAGGAGCCGGTGTCGATCGAAGCCCGGGTGCGCACGTGCCGCGCGGCTGGCGCGAAGGTCATCGTGTTGTCGAGTCTCGACACTCCAGAGGCGAGCGAGCGAGCCCTTGCGGCCGGGGCCGTCGCCTTCCTCTCGAAGACGCTGCCGATGCGTGAGGTCATGGATGCCGCCCGCGCGGTCATGGGCGTCGCGCCCGATCCCGACCAGCGAGACTGGCGCCCGCGACCGACAGGCGCCACCGCGCGTGTGCGCCCGAAGCTGAGCGCGGGGGAGGCGCAAGCCTTCACACTGTACGCGTCGGGCCTCAGCACACCGGAAGTGGCCGAGCGCATGAATGTGCAATACGAGACCGCGAAGACGTACCTTCGACGTGTGCGCGAAAAATATTCCAAAGTGGATCGCCCGGCCAGCAAGAAGACTGAACTCATCAGGCGAGCTGCCGAAGACGGATTCCTGCGCTGACCGGAGAAGGATTATGAGCAAGCTATATTTCCGCTACGGCGCCATGAACAGCGGCAAGAGCACGGCGCTGCTGCAGGCGGCATTCAACTACGAGGAGCGCGGGCACCGTGTGCTGCTCGCAAAACCCCAGCTCGACACCAAGGGCGATGCTGCGATCGTGTCGAGGCTCGGGGTGACCCGACCGGTTGATTTCACCGTCGCGCCCGATGAGGATATTCTCCAGAAGTTCCTTGCGCAGCGGGCGTCGGTGCTGGCCAGCTCAGGGTCGACAGTGAGCTGCCTGCTCGTGGATGAGGCGCAGTTTCTCACCGAGGGGCAGGTCGACGACCTCCTGAGGATCGCCATCCTCGAGGGCGTGCCTGTGCTCGCCTACGGCATCCGCACCGATTTCCAGACCGTCGCGTTCCCGGGGAGCCGCCGACTGCTCGAGATCGCACACTCTCTCGAAGAATTGAAGACGATCTGCCGTTGTGGCCGCAAGGCCGTCTTCAACGCGAGGCGGGTGGGAGAGCATTACATTTTCGACGGGGACCAGGTCGCGATCGACGGTGTCGATGTCACGTACGAATCGCTGTGCGGAGCCTGCTACCTCGAGGAGAGCAACGGAGTGCTCAACAACGGGTGGCGCCCCAGGGCGGAATTCAGCTACGGCAGCGCTCCAGATCCCGACTTCGCCTGACGTTGTCGCCTTCGCTGACGCTGACGCTGACTCCTTCGCCGTCGAGTTGGGGCGTTAACCACGAATCGCCCTCCCGAGGGAGAGCAATTGTGGACCGGCCTGAGGCCGGCATGTGTCGGGGTAGCGGGATTTGAACCCACGACCTCTTCGTCCCGAACGAAGCGCGCTACCAAGCTGCGCCACACCCCGATCACTCGCACCGAAGCGCGAACTCCTCAAGAATAGCTGAAATCTCGACCCGTCAAAGTCACGACCACCGCTTCGGGTGGGCAGGCGAACCGCACGGGTGCATAGATGGATGTCCCGATGCCAGCGCTCACGTTCAAATAGGATGCATGGCGGGCGTGATGCCACAGGCTCAGGCCCTGGGCCTGGTCCCGCGGAATGTCGCAATTGGTGACCAGCGCGGGCTGCCCCGGGATGCGCACCTGACCGCCGTGGGTGTGCCCAGCGAAGATCATTTCGGCGCCGTAATTGACGAAAGAATCGAGCACGCGACGGTACGGCGCATGCGTCACACCGATCGAGACCGCCTCAGGCCCTGACCTGTCGTCGTTCCAGCCGACGTTCTCGCGCATTTCCTCGATGACGCCCGGCAGTTTATCGAGCCGGTCCCAGCCGCGGTGGGCATCGTTGGTGCCGAAGAACTCGAGTCGCGATCCACGGATCTCGATGGCCCTGGCGGTGTTATTCAGCGACAGCCAGCCAAGATCATTCTCGAAGAAGGCTTCGAGGCGCTCCGTGTCGAGGGAGGCGGCCGCGGTGGGCCTGGACGATGGTCCGCCGAAATACGAGAATGGGTTCTTCAGTTGCGGCCCGAAGTAGTCGTTGGATCCGTGGACAAACACCCCCGGAACGCCGGCGAAAGGCGCCAGCGCCTCGATCACACCCTCGATGCCGTCGGGATGTCCGAGGTTATCTCCCGTGTTGACGATGAGATCAGGTTCGAGAAGCGCAAGCGATCGCACCCACTCCTGCTTCGCCGACTGCCAGGGTGCCATGTGCAGGTCGGCCACGTGCAGCACTGTGAGCGACCTGGCTCCTGGCTCGAGCACCGATACGGTCTCGTGACGAATCGTGAAGCGATTGCGTTCGACAAGGGATCCCCACGCGAACGCCGCTGCGCCGACTGTCGCCGCAGCACCGAGTGCCGCGGCAACAGTCCTCCCGGGTGATGAGGCCACTAGCAGTTGATCTTGCCGACGCCCAGCGTCACTGTCGCTCCCGGCACGGTGGGAGTGCCAGGCGCAGGATTACTCGTCTGTACCTTCCCCACGCGCGGATCGGTAGGCAGCACCGGCCCCGATCCCGACGACGGTGCGAGCACGACACAGGCCTGCACCACTGTCCGGTATCCCGCCGCCTGCACCAGGGTTTTCGCCTGGTTGAAGTCGTTCGACTTACCGTCGGCGACCACATCCGGGAACGGGATCTGGTTTCCCTTGCTCGTGTAGACCGTGATGGTCACGCCCTTGGCGGAGACGGAACCGATGGGTGGATCAGTGCTCACCACCCTGCCGGCTTCGAGTGACGAATCGACGGCTCCACCGTCGGCGTAGGAGAATCCGAGGCCCTCGAGGATTGTCTGTGCGGCGCCGGCCGTGAGACCGGTGACGTCCGGCACGCTCTGGCCGCCACCCGTCATCAAGTCCGGGTCCGGGGCCGCCCAGTCCACTCCGCCGTACTTGGCATTGAGTGCGGCAACCGTTGGTTCCATGATGTAGTGCCTCAGTCGGATTCCGGCGACCCCGGCATATCCGGAGTCCAGGATGTTGTAGTCGCCGACAATGTTGCCGACCCACACCACCGTGCCGGCCATTGTCGTGCCCGTTGCCATCCACGTGTGACGTGCGTCATCGGTCGTACCCGTCTTGCCGAAGATCGGGATGCCGTCGTCAGGGTTCGAGTAGACCTGGTTGCCGGTCACCATAACGCCTTTGAGCACGTCAATCGCCGTATCGGCGATGTTCGGGGCGATGGCCTGGCGGCAGTCCGGGCTCTGGCCGACGGCAGTCGAGCCATCCGGCATGGTCACGCTGTCGACGATGATCGGCTTGCAATACAGGCCGTTCGCGGCGATGGACGCATAAGCCGTGGCCATACTGAGAGGGGTGACCTCATTGGTTCCGATGATCGATGTCGGGTTCGTCCCGAGGGGATCGCCATCGGCGCGCTCGACCCCGAGGCTGGCGGCGACGTCGCGGATGTCGCACAGGTCGAGCTGCTTGGCCATCGAGAAGAAGACACCGTTGACCGAATTCACGGTGCCGCTGCGAACGGTATAAGTACCGGCTTCCCCAGCATTGTTCTTGAACGGGAACGTTCCGCCGCTGAGTTTGGATCCGCAGGCCGTGTAGGAGCTGAACGGCTCCTGGCGGTTGGGATTTCCGCTCACGCGTTCCTGCACCCCTTTACCGGCTTTCAGCCAGTCGAGGAGCGTGAACACCTTGTATGTCGAGCCGGGCTGGAATCCGGAGGACCCGCCGTATTTGTAGCTGGTGTTGAAGTTGACCGCTGTGCCGATGGAGCCGATGCCCTCCGCGGTGTCGTCGAAGAGCTTATTCTGGGTCATGATCAGCACGCGTCCGGTGCCGGGTTGCACTGACGAGGTTGCGCTTCCGAGGGCAAATCCGGTCTCGGTATTCGGGGCGTAGGTCCAGGTCGCGATCTGGGCGGGAATCTGTACGTCGAGGTCCAGAGTCGTGTACAGCTTGTAGCCGCCGCGTTTCCAGTTGGCATTGCGCTCGGTCTCGTTGCCCCCGAGGAAAGCGAAATCGCCGACGCTCTTGACGACATAATCGCAGAAGAACTTGGCGTAATCGTTGGCGGCGATACATCCGTTCCTGGGCGGCTGCAGCGCAAGAGTGGTGTCGTCTACCGGGATGGCGATAGCTTCATCGCGTTCGGCAGCGGTGATGTTTCCGGCCTTGTACATGGCGTTGATGATGTAGTTGCGGCGTTCGGTGTTGGACTCATAATTAGCGGGATCACCGAGATTGCGCTGGTTCGGGTATTGCACGATGGCCACGAGGCTTGCGGCCTGAGCGAGGGTCAGGTCGCTCGCATTGACGCTGTAGTAGCGCTGGGCCGCGGCCTGGATCCCATAGGTCGCATTGCCGAAGTTGGCGATGTTGAGGTAGGCGGTGAGAATTTCCTTCTTCGTGTACTTCTTCTCGAGCCCGATCGCCTGCTTCATCTCTTTCAGCTTGCGATCGAAAGACTCCTTCTTGGCTTTCTCGTAGGCCGCGTCGCGTTCTTCCTGGGTAGGAAGGTTCTCCGCTTCCTGCGTGGCGATGTTCTTGACCAGCTGCATCGAGAGAGTGGATGCTCCACTCTCCACCGCGCCCGAGCGAAGGTTCGCGAGTGCTGCACGAACGACCGAGGAGACGTCGACCCCGCCATGCTCGAAGAACCGAGCGTCCTCACCGTCTACCGTTGCATCCAGGGCGAATTTCGAGATCTGGTCGTAGGTGACCTCTTCGCGGTTCTGGTCGTAGATCGAGGCGATCAGGAATTTGCCGTCAACGCTTCCCTCGCCCGAATACGATGCCCAGATCTCGTTACGCTGCGACTGCTGGCCGATGTTGATGTACTCCGGCAGGCTGTCAAACACACCGATAGTGCTGGAGGCCGTCACGCCGGTGACCGCGATCGCAGGGGCCACCATGACGGTCACCAGAACTCCGGAAAGAAGGCTGAAACCGAGGAATCCGGCGATGCCGGAAATGACGCCTCTACGGGGGGGTTTTTGGGCAGACATAGACTTAGGGTACGGGACAATCCCGTTTTCTAAGCTGAACGGAAGCCGACAAATGCCCCAGTGGGAGTACCTCACTACGCCGCTCATCATCCACAACACCTCCGCGATCCTGAATAACTGGGGATCTGAGGGCTGGGAACTGGTCCAGGTGGTGACCGGTCCCGAAGGCGGCCTGGTCGCCTACTTGAAGCGACAGAAAGAAGAGTCCTGATGTCCCAGCTGGATGATCGCCTCATCGAACTCGGAATCATCATTCCCTCCGTAGCCAAGCCCGTAGCGGCGTACGTACCCGCGGTCATCGTCGGCAACCTCGTGTACACCTCGGGACAGCTGCCCTCCGTCGAGGGAAAGCTGGCGTTCACCGGCAAGGTCGGTGCCGAGGTCGACGCCGACACGGCCAAGGATCTCGCGCGCACCTGCGTGCTCAACGGACTCGCCGCCGCGAAGAACGTGCTCGGCTCGCTCGACCGCATCACCCGCGTCGTGAAGGTCGTCGGTTTCGTGGCATCAGACCCGTCATTCACTGGCCAGCCCGGCGTGATAAACGGTGCATCCGAACTGCTCGGCGACATCTTCGGCGACGCAGGTGTCCACGCCCGCAGCGCTGTCGGTGTCGCCGTGCTGCCGCTCGATGCACCCGTCGAGATCGAGTTCCTGTTCGAGTTCGCGTGATGGAGGTCTGGTCAGACGGGCAGGCCGGAGCCGATGCGACGCCGCACGACCTCGACCTCGGCCGCTACGACGACGCGCTCACCGGCATCGTCGTTCGCGGTCGTCGACTGGTGCAGGACAGCAGGGCGCTCGAGCCAGGCGACGTTTTCGTCGCACTGGGGCGACCCGGGGCTCCTGCTCTGCCATGGGTGCAGGATGCGCTCGAGCGGGGGGCCGCTGCCGTGCTCGTGGACGCCATCGACGCCGAGGGCGCACTGCCCGAGCACGTGTACCGTGTGGCCGGGCTGAAGACCGTACTGGGGCGCATGGCTGACGATTTTTCAGGGCATCCATCCCGGGCCATGACCATGGTCGGCATCACCGGCACCAATGGCAAGACCTCGACCGCGCACCTTCTCACCCAGGCGTGGAACGCCCTGGGCACCACGTCAGCGACGATCGGAACACTCGGTGCCGGTGTCACGGGCGAGCCGCGGATCAATATGGGCATGACCACCCCGCAGTTGTCGACCGTGCACCAGTTCCTCGCAGACTTCGTCGCAAAGGGGGTCAAGGATGTCGCGATGGAGGTCAGTTCGCACGCCCTCGAGCAGGGCCGGGTCGACGCCGTCGAGTTCGACATCGTCGCCTTCACGAACTTCACGAGGGATCACCTGGACTATCACGGGACGATGGAGGAGTACGCGAAGCAGAAGGCGAAAATCTTCACCCTGCCCGGGATCAGCGCCGCCATCGTCAACCTCGATGACGCTTTCGGGCGCGAGCACTTCGCAACCATCGGTGAAGGGATTCGCCGGATCGGCCTGAGCTCGCAGGGAAACGTCGACGCCACCGTGTCGGCTGGCGCTGTCGAACTCACCACGCAGGGCCTGCAATTCGACCTCAGGATCGACGGTACTCGTCACGCTGTGGCGAGCTCGCTGATCGGCCGGTTCAACGTCGACAACCTGCTCGCGGTGGCCGGCGTGCTGCATGCCCAGGGCGTGCCCGCCTCGCGCATCGCGGAAACCCTGGGCCCACTCACACCCGTGGTCGGCCGGATGACACGCATCCAGCCGTCGCCGTTGCTGCCCCTGGTGGTTGTGGACGCCGGGCACACCCCGGACGCCGTGCAGCATGCCGTCACGGCCCTGCGCGAGTCGGGGCACTCGCGGCTCGTGACGGTGTTCGGCGCCACCGGCGACCGCGATGCTGGCAAGCGTCCCGAGATGGCACGCATCGTCGAGGCCGGTTCTGATCTCGTTATCGTGACGGACGACGATGTGCACTTCGAGGACGGTGACCAGATCCTTGCTGACATCCGCCGCGGGTTCGAGCATCCCGAACGTGTCGTCGAGATCCGGGACCGCACGACCGCGATCGCGTACGCGATTGATGCCGCTGGTCCCGACGACGTCGTGCTGCTGCAGGGCAAGGGCCATGAGCCGTACCAGATCATCGGCGACCAGCGGGTGCCGTTCAGCGATCTCGATACCGCTGAACGACTCCTCGCCGATCGGATGTAGCGCCTTATTGGTGCAGGACTATTGCTTCAACCTGTCGGAGATGATCTCCATCACCGAGGTGTCTGCGAGAGTCGTCGTGTCGCCGATTTCGCGGCCCTCGGCGACATCCTGAAGCAGCCTGCGCATGATTTTGCCTGAGCGGGTTTTGGGAAGCTCAGACACGATGAATACCTGGCGGGGCCGGGCGATAGCGCCGATCTGATGCGCGACGTGGGCGCGCAGCAGGGCGGATGATTCGGCTGTCGTGTGCGGTACGGGCTGGTTCGACTTGAGGATGACGAAGGCGACGACGGCCTGGCCGGTCGCCTCATCGGCGGCGCCGACCACCGCGGCCTCGGCGACCATGTGGTGCGAGACCAGCGCAGACTCGATCTCCTGGGTGGACAGGCGGTGACCCGACACGTTCATCACGTCGTCCACGCGGCCGAGAAGCACGATGTCACCGTCGGAATCGACGTGGGCGCCGTCACCGGCGAAGTACTTCCAGTCGGCATCCGCGCCATCGGCAGCAGGCGTCGAGAACCGTGACCAGTATGCCTCCTTGAACCGCTCGGGATCACCCCAGATGCCACGCAGCATGGCCGGCCACGGTTCCGACACCACGAGCAGGCCACCCTGCGGTGGGTCGACCCTCGTGCCGTCCTCGCCGAGGATGTCGATCTTCACGCCCGGAATCGGCACCTGGGCCGAGCCGGGTTTGAGGGTGGTGAGGCCGGGTAGCGCTGAGATCATGATGCCGCCCGTTTCGGTCTGCCACCAGGTGTCGACGATGGGCGCGGTGCCGCCACCGATCACATCGCGGTACCAGATCCACGCCTCCGGGTTGATCGGTTCGCCCACCGAACCGAGCACCCTGATTGAACTGAGGTCGAAGCGCTGGGCAACCTGCCGCCCGATCTTCATCGCCGAGCGGATCGCGGTAGGTGCCGTGTAGAAGATCGACACCTTGTACTTCTCGATCAGCTCCCACCAGCGACCCTGGTGAGGAGTATCCGGCGTTCCCTCGTACATCAACTGGGTCGCGCCGTTGGCGAGCGGACCGTAGATGACGTAGCTGTGACCGGTGATCCAGCCCACATCGGCCGTGCACCAGTAGACATCGGTCTCGGGGTGGAGGTCAAAGACGTTCTTGTGCGTGAAGGCCACCTGTGTCAGGTAGCCGCCGCTCGTATGCAGGATCCCCTTGGGCTTGCCCGTGGTTCCCGAGGTATAGAGGACGAAAAGCGGGTTCTCCGCCTCGAACCCCTGCGCCTCGTGTTCAGGGTCTGCCTTGGCGAGCTCGTCGTGCCACCACAGGTCGCGGCCCGCTGTCCATTCGACGTCGTTCTCGCCGCGCTTGACGACGAGCACGTTGGTGACGGTGGATGTTCCGTTCTCGAGTGCTCCGTCGACCGCAGCCTTGAGCGGGAACACCTTCCCCTTGCGCCAGCCGCCGTCGGCCGTGATCACCAGTTTCGCACCCGCGTCGTCGATGCGACTGCGCAGGCTCTCTGAACTGAATCCGCCGAACACGACCGAATGCACGGCTCCGAGCCTCGCGATGGCCAGCATCGCGATGACGGCCTCGGGGATGACCGGCAGGTACACGGCGACACGGTCGCCCTGCCCGATGCCGAGGGCCGCGATCACATTCGCCGCGCGCTTAACTTCTTCCGTCAGCTCTGAGTACGTGTAGCTGCGGCTGTCTCCCGGCTCGCCCTCCCAGTGGATGGCGACCCGGTCACCGTTTCCAGCGATGACGTGACGGTCGAGGCAGTTGTAGGCGACGTTCAGCTCACCATCGCCGAACCATCGCGCGACCGGTGCGTTCGACCAGTCGAGAGTCTCTGTGAATGGCTTGTGCCAGTGCAGGATGTCGCGGGCCTGGTCGGCCCAGAACGCTACCCGGTCATCTTTGGCGTCGTCATAGATGCTCGGGCTGGCGATGGCTGATGCCGCGAATGCGTCGCTCGGCGGGAACCGGCGTGATTCGTGGAGCAGGCTGTCAATCGAATTTGTGGACATGAGATCCTCGTCGATCACGCGGCCTGCCAGGAACCGCGAAGTGAGTGTACAAAGCGAACTCTTCGATACTACCCAAACTCTCATTGCGCCTTCGGCGCCATGCGATACACTGTGTTAGTCGAAGTTACATTTGACTGGCAGCGCACGTGATTCCCCCCAATCCCGCGTTGCCGTGGCGGCGCCTGTTCCCCCCAATAGGCGTCGCCCCTCTCTTTAACCGGTGATATGCGCGGATTTGCTGAAGATGTGCCCGGGTTTGATTTTCCTCCCGTCCACAACCCATCCCTGCGCTCGGAACCCACCGAACTCACCCGGTCCACCAGGTGGGTCGCGAGGGTGAATACCGTGCTGCCATGTCATTCGAACCGGACCTGGTGCCCTTCGTCGTTCGGAGACCTGCTGCACCTGAACCCACCGCAACGAACACTGCCACCCGTCGAGCTGGCAGCGCAGATTTCGGGCAACTCCATTCGCTGTTCGCCGATCCCGCTGTCACCGACATCTTCGTCAACGGTGGCCGGGAAGTCTGGGCTGACCGAGGTGGAGGTCTCGAACGGCAACCGACCCTGGGCTTTATCGAATCGGAACTGCGCGAGTTCGCTGTTCGCCTGGTGGCGCTGGGTGGGCGGCACATTGATGAATCGAACCCCTGCGTCGACACCCGCATCCACGACGGAATCAGGGTGCACGCCGTTCTTCCCCCGATCTCACCACAGGGCACGTTGCTCTCCATCCGCATCCCCCATCAGCGACCGCTCTCGCTGGGTGACCTCGAAAGCGCTGGATTCTTCGACGACGTTCCGGCCGTGGTCATCCGCAAACTCGTCGCCGCCCGCCAGAACCTCCTGATCACCGGGGCGGGCGGCAGCGGTAAGACAACACTGCTGTCGGCCCTGCTCGGGGAGGCGGCCGTGACCGAACGGATTATCGCGATCGAAGATGTCAGCGAGCTTCGGGTGCAGCATCCGCATTTCGTATCGCTGGAGGCACGACAGGCGAACCTGGAGGGTGCAGGAGGGCTGGGGTTGGCCAGGCTGCTGCGAGAGGCCTTGCGGATGCGCCCTGACCGGCTCGTACTCGGCGAATGTCGCGGGGCAGAGATCCGCGAGTTGCTGGGCGCGCTCAACACCGGCCACGACGGGGGAGGGGGTACCCTTCACGCGAACTCACTGGCCGACGTACCTGCAAGGCTCGAGGCGCTCGGCGCGCTCGCTGATCTCGGGCCGACGGCAATCGCGCGGCAGGCCGTGAGTGCTATCGGCTCCGTGCTGCACCTGGAACGACGTGGTGGTGTGCGTCGGCTCGTGCGGGTCGGCACCTTCGAGCTCGACGAGCGGGGACGGCTTCTCGTGGTGGAGTCGCGGTGAGGGCGCCGGGGCGCAGAGCTGCGTCCACTAGGGAGCCGCTGGCCGAGGTCGCCGCGGTCACCCAGCGACTCTCGGTGCTGCTGGCAGCAGGAGTCACCCCGGCCTCTGCCTGGCAGCATGTTGCGGCGTCCACCGGTTCGACTCTGGCATCGCGAGTCGCTGGAGCATCGTCGACCTCAGTGGCCGATGCGGTGATCGACGCAGCGGCGAGGCTCGACCCCCTCGAGGGAGCGGCGTGGCGGGGACTGGCGGCCGCCTGGACCGTCGCCACCGCGGCCGGGGCCCCGCTGGCCCCCTGCCTCCGCCGGTATTCACAATCCCTGCGCGATCTCGCCCAGGCCCAGCGCGACGCGAGAGTGGCGCTCGCAGCGCCGGTTGCGACCGCCAGGATGGTTCTCGCGTTGCCCATAGTGGGCGTGTTGTTCGGCACGGCACTGGGCTTCAACACCCTCGCTGTGCTGTTTGGAACCGCGATCGGCTGGATCTGCCTTGCCGTCGGCGCGGCGTTGATGGCGATCGCGCTGAAATGGAATGCCTCCATGGTCGCGAAAGCGCGCCCAAAAGACCCCGCGCCCGGCATCGGCTGCGATCTCATGGCGATCGCCGTGAGTGGTGGTTCTGCTCTCGATCACGCCAGGGCGATCGTCGACGAGACCGTTGCGCGATTCTCCCTGCCTGCCATCGTCGGCGTCGATGAGGTGCTCGAGTTGTCCCGAAGCGCGGGGGTGCCAGCCGCCGAGCTTCTCAACAGCCAGGCTGAAGAACTGCGTAGGGTCGCGACCGCGCGTGCACAGGAAGATGCGGCGGCGCTCGGGGTGCGCCTGATGCTCCCGCTCGGGTTGTGCATCCTGCCCGCCTTCATGGTGCTGGGGGTGTTTCCCCTCCTGGTTGCCGTCATCTCGTCGACTGTCGGTTCGTTGTGACGAATGACCGGCACGATACTCTGGCTCACTATGGCGGTGACACCGAGCGAAGACGACACCCTGATGAAAGATGTGCTGGTCTGGGATGTGCGCACCTGGAAAGCAGCCGTGGACCTCTGGGACCAATCACTTCCGCAGGCCGGTCCGCGGTTAACGTGCCTCGAGATCGGCGCGGGACCCGGTGGCCCTTCCCTGTGGCTGGCGCTGAAAGGCCACGAGGTCATCTGCTCGAATCTCAAAAACACCGAGATCATGGCAGCCCCGATCCATCAAAAATACGGCGTGTCGGCGAAGATCCTCTACCAGGACATCGACGCCATCAATGTTCCCTATGAAAACTACTTCGATGTCGTGATCTTCAAGTCGGTGCTCGGAGGCGTCGGCTCGCGCCAGGTCGACGCGATGGCTCAGATCCTCAAATCCCTGAAACCGGGCGGAATCCTGCTGTTCGCAGAGAACATCCGCGGCACGGTGTTCCACCGACTCGCGCGCTCGATCGCGTACAGGATTCGCGGCACCTCGTGGCGGTATCTGACGCTCGCCCAGATGAGAGCCCTGCTCGATGGTTTCTCCACGGTCGATGTGCAGACCACGGGGGTCCTGGCGATGTTCGGCAACACCGAGTCGAGGCGCGCGGCGTTGGCGGGAGTCGACCAGCGGTTTCTCAACCGGGTGACGCCGCGGTCGTGGAAGTACGTGAGCTACGGGGTGGCGACGAAGTAGGCACTTCTCGTGCCCAGCGACTGGTTATGGTGCCGTTCGCACCGATCGTCTGCATGAGTTGCAACAACCGGCGACGCCAGGGAAGACTCGACGTGCTCGGCCAGAACAGGACGCACGATGAAGAGAATCCCCGCCGCGGTGAGAAAGCTGCTGCGAGACGAACAGGGTGCCGCGACTGCCGAGTACGCGATCGCGACAATGGCCGCCGTCGGCTTCGCGGGGCTACTGGTGGTGATCATGCGCTCGGACGAGGTGCGGGGGCTGCTCACCGACATCATCCGCACGGCGCTGTCGATTCCGGGATGATCGGCAGCGCTCGCGGCAGGAGACGGGCCCCGGGTGACGGTGGCAGCGTTACCGCGGAGTTCGCGGTAACGATGCCCGCGGTCATCGTGGTGCTCGCCGTCTGCCTGTCCGGTGTGCAGGTGGCCGGGCAGCAATTGCGGTTGCAGGATGCCGCGGCGGCCGCAGCGCGATCGTTCGCGCGCGGCGACTCGGCGGCCGCCACGGCCTCGCGACTCGCGCCGGGAGCGACCGTCACGCAGCGCTCGGACGGCGACATCGATTGCGTGACGCTGACGGACCAGCCGAAGGTGGCGACGGGCGGTATCGCTGGCCTCATCCTCACCGCATCGAGCTGCGCGCTGGGCGGTGGCCTGTGACGCTCGACCGCCGCGCGGGGGAGGCTGGGTCAGGGTCGCTACTCACAGTCGCGATCCTGGGGGCTGTCACAGCGCTGTCGATGATGCTTCTTCCTCTTTATACGGGGCTTTCGGCCCGGCATTCCGTCGCCGGCGCGGCAGATGCTGCGGCCCTCGCCGCAGCAGACACCGCTGTGGGCATCGTGCCGGGCATGCCGTGCGAGGCGGCCGGGAGAGTGGCTGAGGCGAACGGGGCATCCATCCTCTCGTGCGACGTCGATGGCCTGATCGTGACGGTCACGGCGGTCAGGATAATCCTGGGCGTATCGGTCACCGCAGCTGCGACGGCGGGGCCCGGTGACTCAGCTGTGGATTAGGTGAGAGTGCGGTTTGTGTGTGTATGGTGTCGCTGACGGGGGCAGCCACGCCATCTCGTTCGTCCCAACCCAAGGAGTACCGTGCCCGGCACGAAGAAACTCGTCATCGTCGAGTCGCCCACCAAGGCAAAAACTATCGCCCAGTATCTCGGCGACGGCTTCGAGGTGCAGTCTTCCGTTGGCCACATCCGCGACCTCATCGAACCGAAGAACCTGCCGCCCGAACTCAAGAAGGGCACCCTCGGCAAGTTTTCCGTCGACGTCGAGAACGGGTTCGAACCCTATTACGTCGTGTCTGACGCGAAGAAGAAGACTGTCGCCGACCTGAAGCGGGCACTGGCCAACGCCGACGAACTCTTCCTTGCGACTGATGAGGACCGCGAGGGCGAGGCGATCGCGTGGCATCTTCTGCAGGTGCTGAAGCCCAAGGTGCCTGTCAAGCGGATGGTGTTCCACGAGATCACCAAAGAGGCGATCAAACACGCCACCGAGAACACGCGAGAGCTCGACACGGCGCTCGTCGACGCACAGGAGACCCGGCGCATCCTCGACCGCCTCTATGGTTTCGAGATCTCGCCGGTGCTGTGGCGCAAGGTCGGCCCCGGACTCTCAGCTGGCCGTGTGCAGTCTGCCGCAACCCGACTCGTCGTCGATCGTGAGCGCGAGCGCCTTGCTTTCGTCACCGCGGGTTACTGGGACCTGATCGCCCAGTTCACACCGAAGACCGCAACCCAGCAGTTCGAATCACGACTCGTACGACTCGACGGCAAGCGCATCGCCGCCGGTCGCGATTTCGACGACAAGGGAAAGCTCAAGGGCGACGTGACGATCGTCGACGAGCTGGCCGCCCAGACTCTTGCGAAAGCATTGCGTGACCCGAAAACCGCCATCACGGTCAACACTGTCGAGTCGAAGCCGTACACGCGGCGGCCCGCGGCTCCGTTCACCACGTCGACCCTGCAGCAGGAGGCCGGACGCAAGCTCAGGTTCTCTGCGCGCCAGACGATGAGCGTCGCGCAGTCGCTGTACGAGAACGGCTACATCACGTATATGCGAACCGACTCGCCCACGCTGTCACAGCAGGCGATCGATGCGGCACGCAACCAGGCCAGAAGCCTGTATGGCGCAGAAACCGTGCCGGACCAGCCCCGCGTCTACTCCGGCAAGAGCAAGAATGCGCAGGAGGCACACGAGGCGATCCGCCCGTCTGGTGACACCTTCCGCACACCGAGCGAGGTGGCGCCGACTCTTCGCGGCAACGACTTCAAGCTGTACGACCTGATCTGGAAGCGCACGGTCGCATCCCAGATGGCGGATGCAAAAGGTTCCACGGCATCCATCACCATCGGCGCGGGCCCGACACCGTCAGGATCCATCGCCGAGTTCGTCGCTACGGGTACGATCATCACCTTCCGCGGCTTCATGCACGCGTACGAAGAGGGCCGCGATGAGGTGCGCAACGCGACAGCCGAGCCCACCGAGGCCAAACTCCCGCCGCTGACAGAGGGGCAGTCGCTGTCGCTCGTCGAGGTGGAGGCCAAGGGCCACGAGACCTCTGCACCGCCCCGCTACACCGAGGCCAGCCTCGTCAAGACGCTGGAAGAGCTGGGTATCGGTCGTCCGTCGACCTACGCATCTATCATCTCGACGATCATCGACCGCGGCTACGTCACGCCTCGGGGGCAGGCGCTCGTTCCGAACTGGATCGCGTTCTCCGTCGTGCGGTTGCTCGAGGAGTACTTCGCCGACCTCGTGCAGTACGACTTCACCGCGGGAATGGAAGACGACCTCGACCGTATTGCCGGCGGCGAAGCGGATCGTGTCGAGTGGCTCACCGGGTTCTACTTCGGTAGTGAGAAGCACCGCGGCCTCCGCACAGTCATCGACAACATGGGCGAAATCGACGCGCGCGAGATCAATTCGATCAAAATCGCTGATGACGTCACGCTGCGCATCGGCAAGTATGGGCCCTATCTCGAGGCCCCGGGTGAGAACCCGGAGACCCCGCGTCGGGTCAACATCCCGCAGGAACTGGCGCCCGACGAACTGACGGCCGAGAAGGCTCGAGAGTTGATCGACGCTCCCGTCGTCGGTGACCGCGTTATCGGGGTGAATCCCGAGAATGGCAAGGAGGTGGTGGCGAAGGATGGCCGCTTTGGCCCCTACGTCACCGAGCTCGAGCCCGAGCTTCCCGCGGTCGAGCCCGAATACGTGCTCGACAAGAAGACCGGCGAGCTCAAAGAGAAGAAGGCAAAGAAGGTTGCCGTCGTCAAGCCGCGCACGGCATCGATCTTCAAGTCGATGGATCTCGCAACCGTCAACCTCGACACTGCGCTGGAGTTGCTCTCGTTGCCACGTGTGGTGGGGCTCGATCCTGAATCCGGTGCGGAGATCCTGTCGCAGAACGGGCGCTTCGGGGCGTACCTCAAGAAGGGCACAGACACCCGTTCGCTCATCTCGGAAGACCAGATCTTCCAGATCGACCTTGCAGGAGCGCTCGAACTGTTCGCCCAGCCGAAGTACGGCGGGCGGGCCGCATCCAGTGCACTCAAGGAATTCGACGCCGACCCCGTCAGCGAGAAGCCGATCAAGATCAAGGATGGCCGCTTCGGCGCCTACGTCACCGATGGCACAACTAACGCGACGATTCCTCGCGGTGAAGACATCGAGGACATTGACTTCGCTCGTGCCGTGCAACTGTTGGCTGATAAGCGTGCCAAGGGACCGGCCGTGAAGCCCGCCGCCAAAAAGCCCGCCGCCAAGAAGCCGGTTGCCAAGAAGCCAGTCGCCAAGAAGCCGGCAGTCAAGAAGCCGGCAGTCAAGAAGCCGGTCGCCAAAAAGCCGGCGGCCAGGAAGCCGGCAGCCTCGAAGGCAGCCTCCACGACGAGCGATGCTGCGGCCAGGACGCCAGTGGTTCGCGCACCGGCGCCGCGCAAGCCCGCCGTGCGCAAGCCAGCCATCTCGAAGATCCCTGCATCGTCGGCCGCATCGGCCCCCGTCAACTAGTGGCAGGGCTGTTTATCACCCTCGAGGGTGGTGACGGGTCGGGCAAGTCGACCCAGTCGGGCATTCTCGTCGAGTGGCTGCAGAATTCCGGCCGTACGGTTGTCGTCTCACGCGAGCCCGGCGGAACCGATCTCGGCCTGGAGTTGCGTGAAATCGTGCTGCACAGGCGCGGCGAGATCGCTCCCAGGGCAGAAGCGCTCATTTACGCGGCAGACCGCGCCCACAACATCGCCACGAAGGTGCGACCTGCTCTCGAGCGCGGGGACGTCGTGGTGCAGGATCGCTACCTCGACTCATCGGTCGCCTACCAGGGGGCGGGTCGCGTCCTCGGCGGTGACGAGGTGCGGGGCATCTCCCTATGGGCGGCCGAGGGCTTGTTGCCCGACCTGACGGTGCTGCTCGACCTGCACGAGGACGCTGGCAAAGACCGGCTCGCCGACTCACGCACGCGGTACGACCGGCTCGAGGCCGAAGCCAACGACTTCCATGGCAGGGTGCGCGCTGGCTACCTGCAGCTTGCTGCCGCCGAACCCGACCGATTCCTGGTGCTGGACGCCCGTGACAGCGTGGAGTCCATCGCCGCCGCGATCCGCGCCAGGGTCGAGTCGCTGCCCACATCCTGATCCCGGAACTGCGCCACGGCACTGCGTCGCAGCACCACCACGGAACTGCCACGGAGCTGGCGCAGCGTGCTGTCGGGCGCAGCGCTTAGGCTGGGCGCATGGCAGTCTGGGACGAGTTGACGGGTCAATCCGAGGCGATCGCGATCGTGGAGGCTGCGGCCTCGGCCTCGGCGATCGGGGGCTCCGGCGACTCGTCGATGACCCACTCCTGGCTCATCACCGGCCCTCCGGGTTCTGGTCGATCGAATCTCGCATACGCGTTCGCAACCGCACTTCTGAGCCCGGGTGACCCCGACGGGGATGCGGCAGCAGCTCGACAGGTGGCCGCGCGCACTCATCCTGATCTCGCCGTCCTGAGTTCCGAGCGAGTGATCATCGCGATCGAGGAGGTGCGCGCTCTCGTCGCGACCTCGCAGTTCTCCCCGTCCGTCGGCCGGTACCGGGTGATGGTCATCGAAGATGCCGATCGCATGGCCGAACGCACCTCGAACGTGCTGCTCAAAGCGCTGGAAGAGCCGCCGCCGCGCACGGTATGGATCCTGTGCGCCCCGAGCGAGGCCGACCTCATCCCGACCATTCGATCCCGGGTGCGCACTGTGCGCCTGCGTGTGCCTGGCATCGCCGAGGTGGCAGCACTGCTCGAGCGGCGTGACGGTGTGGATGCCGCGACCGCGACCCGTGCCGCCCGCGAAGCACAGTCGCACATCGGTATGGCTCACCGCCTCGCCACCAATGCCGATGCGCGGGAGCGGCGTGAGCGCACCCTCGACATCGCGCTGGGCATCCGCTCGGTGTCCGGCGCCGTGATGGCGGCGGTGTCGCTGCTCGAGCTGGCAAAGTCCGACGCGGTGGCGATCACCGAGCAACGGGACACCGAAGAACGCACCTCGGCGATGCGATCACTCGGCATCGAGCCGGGCGGCACGATTCCCCCAGCGCTTCGAAGCCAGCTCAGAAATCTCGATGAAGACCAGAAGCGGCGCGCCACCAGGAGCCTCCGTGACGGCATCGACCGGATCATGGTCGACCTGCTGACGCTCTACCGCGACATGCTGCTGTTGCAACTCGGAGTGCCCGGCGAGCCGATCAACGTGAGAATTCTCGACAGGCTCCAGGCCGCCGCTGGGACCTGCACTGCCGTAGATACGTTGGCGACCATGGATGCCATTGCCACAGCGCGCGAACGCATCGAGAGCAACGTGCCTCCCGCCCTTGCTCTCGAGGCGATGCTGATCACCGCGATCCGCGGAGGCAGGAGTTGAGGGGCCGTACCGCCGTCGTCGTCGCGATGGCCATGGTGGTGCTGTTGCCCCTGAGCGGGTGCGTTTCGTGGTTCATGCCGCCGGCAGCCAACACGACATCGACGCCGACGGGTGAAGACGTGGCGGCAGGGCTTACGCCGTTCTACGAGCAGATCCTGAAGTGGTCGAACTGCGACGGCGGCATGCAGTGCTCGACGGCGACAGCGCCGCTGGACTGGAGCGAACCGGGTGGAGAATCCATCGAGCTCGCTCTTGTGCGCCAGCCCGCGACATCCTCTGCCCGCGTCGGATCGCTGCTGGTCAACCCCGGGGGCCCGGGTGGCTCCGGTGTCGACTTCGTCAAAGACAGCGTCGACTATGCGACAGACAAGCGGCTGCAGTCGAGCTTCGACATCGTGGGCTTCGACCCCCGCGGTGTCAACCGCTCGACACCGGTCACCTGCTACTCAGACCCCGCCGAACTCGACTCCTACCTCTACGACATCCTGCCGGGTACCCCCGGTTCAGACGACTGGATCGCCGCCGCCAACGCTTCGACGAAGCAGTTCGGTGAGCGGTGCCTTGAGCTGACGGGCCCGCTGCTGGGCAACGTCGACACGATCAGCGCCGCCCGCGACCTCGATATGCTGCGGGCGGTCTTGGGAGACACCACCCTCAACTATCTGGGGTACTCGTATGGCACGCTGCTCGGCCAGGTGTATGCCGACCTCTTCCCCGATAAGACAGGCAGGCTGGTGCTGGATGGCGCCGTCGATCCAGCCTCAGACGATTTCGAAGGCACGGCCACCCAGGCCCAGGGGTTCGAGAGCGCGCTTCGGGCCTTCCTCGAAGACTGCAGTTCGGCAGAAGACTGTCCATTTCCTGGGTCGGTGGATGCCTCGATGACCACGATCCGCACACTGCTCGACAGTCTCGACGCGAGCCCGATCGCCAGCGACGACGGCCGTGAGCTCGGCAGCAGCGCGATGTTCACGGCGATCATCCTGCCCCTGTACAACGCCGACAACTGGGTTTCCCTGCGCGAGTTGTTCACGAGTGTGTTCCAGGGCGATGCGAGCTACGCGTTCCAGCTCGCTGACACCTACAACGGCCGTGACCCTGACGGCAGCTATGCCGAGAACCAGACAGAAGCGTTCATCAGCATCAACTGCCTGGATGCTCACGGGGACGGCGATGTTGCGCAGATGCGTGCCGAGGCGGCTGAGCTGGCCAGGCTCGCTCCGGTCTTCGGGCCGCAGATGTCGTGGGGTGGAACGGGATGCCCGAACTGGCCTGTCCCGGCGAAGCGGGACCGCGCACCGATCCTGGCGGCGGGTTCTGCAGACATCCTGGTCGTGGGCACCACGAACGATCCTGCTACCCCCTACAAGTGGGCGCAGACGGTCGCCGCGACTCTCGAGAAGGGCCACCTTGTCACCTTCGACGGAGAGGGTCACACGGCGTACAACAAATCCAACGACTGTGTGAATGATGCGGTCGACGAGTTCCTGATCAATGGCACCGTGCCAGCAACCGACCCGCTGTGCTGAGGCGTGTGAATCACTGCAAAATTGCACAATGTGCAAGAATGGTGTCATGACGACGGACACCATCGCGCCGGGCCTGCGCGAACGAAAGCGACTCGCGACCAGACGGTCAATCCAGCTCGCCGTGCTGGACCTCGTTGCGGAGCGCGGGCTCGAGGGGGTGACCATTGATGAGGTTAGCCGGGTAGCCGACATTTCCCCTCGCACCTTCTTCAACTACTTCGCCTCGAAAGAGGAGGCGCTCATGGGCAATCCACCGGAGTTGCCGTCCGGTGGGCAGGTGGAGCGGTTCGTCATGGACAGCAGCCCCGGGAGTCTCCTCGATGACATCACGGCTCTGCTCATCAGCGCGGGTGAGGCTTCGAGCAACGACGTCGAGATCTTCCATCGTCGCCACGCCCTGCTGAAGCAGTACCCTCACCTCTTCGCCATGAGGATGGCTACCATGCGCAGGTTCGAGGAGGAGGTCGCGACAGTTATCGCACGCAGGCTGGCTGTCGACGATCCGATTTTGGCGAATGATCCGAACCGACTCGCCGAGCGGGCCAGGCTCATCACTCTCGTGTCCTTTGCTGCCATGCGCCACGCCTGGACCAGTTGGGCGCAGGGCGAATCGCCCTCGAAGCTGACCGAGCGGCTGACGGAGTCGTTCGGCGAGTTGAAGACCCTCTTCAGCTCACCTGGGACCTGAGCGTCATGACGCGGCCAAATCTCGGCTAGGCTTTCATGCTGTGCCTCGGGTAACCCGGGCCCGCCGCCTTAGCTCAGTCGGTAGAGCATCTCACTCGTAATGAGAAGGTCAAGAGTTCGATTCTCTTAGGCGGCTCCGTAACGCTTCCAAGCGGGCAGCATGTCCCCCGTTGATGGGGGCATCCGGTAACGAAACACCCCCAGTTCTGGGGTCGACCGGTTGATTCTGTCCCTCAATGCTTGCGGGCAGTCGAGCCTTACCAATATCGTGATCAGTAGGCACACGCTATCGGGGGATGGTGCCGCTGTGGTACGGGGGTACACACCATGAAAAAATCTGCATTCCTTTCGTCGGCCGCTACGGTCGTCCTGCTGCTCATAGCGCCGCTCATCGGCGGGGCAGGGCCGGGCCTCAACATGTCGGTCGTCGCGGACGTGGGCACAACTGCCCCACCGCTCGCGATTAGGCCGGTCGCCGCATCCATCGCTGCCGCACCTCGTATCGCCATCGCCACCACCACCCGGGTCGCCCCGGAACCTGCTGTCGTGAACACCGCAGCGTCTGTCGGTGTCACCAGCCAGAGCTGGGCGAACCTTGTGCACAAGTCGGTGCCGAAGTCCGTCCCGTTGATCGTCGGCAGCGGAGCCGTGAATACCGGAGCTGCAGGAGCGCCGCAGGCTCCCGGTTGCCCTGCTGCCGCGGGTGGAAGCGTCGGTTCAGCCCCCGGAGTCACCTCTGCGGGGGGCGTCGCGGGAACCACCTCAAATGACCTCGCATCGTTCGCCTTCCAGTACAACGCGATCAGGATGGCGAATTGCCTCGAGCCGATCTCGTACAGCAACTTCCGCTACGACTCCTGCATGGAAGCGCGACTGTTCTGGATGGCCGAATCGCCCAGCCCTGATCCGCTGGACGCTTGGGGCCACATTGGCTCGGTGCGCATCGACGGAGTTCCGAGCACCGGATGTGATGGCAATCTCGCTGGTGGATCGGGTAACACCGGCGCGACGGTGGCCCAGAAGTGGTGGGATTCGACCTCCCACCGTGCCTCGCTCTATCGCCCGGGTTCCAGCATCGGCGGCGCGTGCATAGCATTCGCGATGAGCCACGGCGGGATCGACGAACCGGCCTCGTTCGTCAGGGCCGCAGCCCGCTGGACCACCTGCTGAGTCTGTCAAACTCACGGGGAGGACGGCCAGCGTCTCGGTATCATTGACCGATGAGTGACGCGCAACCGCCCCAGGGAAAGTCACGCGGCGGCATGAGCACGGTGATCGGCAGGCATCCGACGGCATGGCTCATCACGGCGCTGGCGCTGGTGTTCGTGCTGTTGGGTACCGGGGCGGTCTTCCTCGGCTTCTCGAGGGCGCCCGCGTCCAGCGCTGCCGTTGCTGTCCCAACGAGCACGCCCCCGGCGAAACCCGCCCGGGTCAGGCCCGATTCCGCGCAGCCGGCCGTGAGATTGCGCACGTGTTCGGTGGGCTCGGCTGCTGCCGACCCGCTATTGGGAACGCTGGCGGCATCCGTCGTCGACGCCACCACAGGCGCGACCCTGTTCGATCGATCGGGAGCGTCACCCCAAAGCCCCGCCGGAGCATTGCAGCTTCTGACGGCGGCGACCGCCGTTGCCACGCTCGGGCCCGGTGCGACCCTGTCGACGAAGGTCGTCGACGGCACGACGCCGGGAACGATCGTGCTGGTCGGAGGGGGCGATGCGACGCTGTCGACCTCTGAAGACAGCGTCTACCCCGGAGCGCCGCTGGTGTCGGATCTCGCGACTGAGGCGATGGAGAAATACACGGCGGCCCACCCCGGGGTGCCCATCACCAGCATCATCCTGGATTCCACGCTCTGGGACCCCGCCGACAACTGGAATCCGTCGTGGCCGATTTCAGAACGAACCGACGGCTACCAGCCGTTCATCACCGCTCTCATGGTGGATGGCGACAGGGCTGATCCGACGCAGCTCGTCAGTCCCAGGAGCGAAGACCCGATCGCGCGAGCCGGCCAGGCCTTCGCCGCCGCTGCCGAACTCACCGATGTCACCTTTGCGGGCGGTAAGGCAACCCGGTCGACAGTGCTGGCCGAGGTGACCTCGCAGCCCATCTCCACTCTCGTGAGCCAGATGTTGATGAACAGCGACAACGCGCTCGCCGAGATGCTGGCCCGATCGAGTTCCCTCAAGCAGGATCTCGGTGGTTCGTCGGCGTCATTGCAGGAGGTCGTGCGCTCAGCGATGGACGGGCTCGGGATGACCGGAACCGAGGTGCTCGTCATCAAGGACGGTTCCGGCGAGAGTGCGAACAACGCGGTGCCCCCTGTCTTCATCGCCCAGTTGATGGTGAAGATCAGAAACGGCGAAGACGGTCTGGATGTGGTGTTCGACGGCATGCCGGTTGGCGGTGCCTCGGGCGATCTCGCGGAGAGATTCACGGGCGACAACGCCGCAGCCGGATCCGCGACCCATGCGAAATCCGGCTGGATCTTCCACGAGCGTTCCTTGGCGGGATTAGTGACGACGGCGGACGGCACTGCGCTCACCTTCGCGTTCTACGGGCTGGGTGACGCCATCACGTTCGACACCCGCGAGTCACTCGACACGCTCGTCGCAGCGGTGCACAGTTGCGGCAACAACCTGAGCAATAACTAACCTGGAGGTGCAACTGTGAGTTCGGCGCTTTTCATCATCGATGTGCAGAACGACTTCACCGAGGGCGGTGTTCTCGGCGTGACGGGCGGGGGGGTGGTTGCGTCGGGCATCACGCGGCTGCTGGCAGAGCATCCCGAATCGTACGACCACGTCTTCGCATCGCGCGATTGGCACGATGGCGACAACGACAATGGCGGGCATTTCAGTGAGTCGCCCGACTTTGTGGATTCGTGGCCAGTGCACTGCGTCGCCGGCAGCGCGGGTGCCGAATATCACGCGGCGCTCGACCTCGGGCCGAGCGTCATTCACGTGCGCAAAGGCCAGGGAGTTCCCGCGTATTCCATCTTCGAGGGCACTAGGGGCTCCGGAGAGGTGGTGCAGGATGTGCTCTCGCGCCTCGGCGTGACCACGATCGACGTCGTCGGGATCGCCACGGACCACTGCGTCCTCGCGTCGGCCCTCGATGCGTTGGGAGCCGGATTCACCGTGCGCGTGCTCACAGATCTCGTTGCCGGGGTGGCGCCGGAGTCGAGCGCAGCGGCGCTCGAGCGACTCGCCTCGGCGGGGGCGACAGTCACCAGCTCGACGCCTCGCGGGCTCCGTGACTGACGACGAGCGGGACGACGAGTACGACGACTACGACGACGGAGAGTTCGAGCCGCTCGCGGAACCTCGAGATGTCGAACCCGTCCGCACTCGTGGCCAGGGGCTGAGACTGGGTGTATCGCTCGTGGTGGCCGGTCTCTTGGTCGGCGCCATCGTCGCGGTCGGTACCGTTGTCGTCGGTAGCTTCGCCCAGTCCGAAGCTGGCTTGTGCCGCATCACCTGGGCACCATGTACCGAACTGTCGCTCGGTAGTGTGAAGGCACTGAGCGGCGTCGACCTGCCCGACGGAACCAGGGTGGAGAGCGGATTCTCGCGCGAGTCTGACCGGTCTCCTGAGTTCCGCGCAGTGGTCACTCTTCCTGAGGGCGCGCTCTTCTCACTGTCGACCGACTACGGGGAGCTCGATGGCAACCAGTCAGCTTTGGTGCCTGCGGTAGACGATGCGGACATTACCGCAGTGCGGTACTGGCTGAGATTTGAACAGCCCAGCGGCAGCGTCTCGGCGGCCGCACAGGGCATCGACGCACAAGGGCGTATGGTCATCCTGTTCGATACCCACAGGCTGGAGTGAGCGGTGCAGGTCATTCCGATCACCGATCTCTCCGACCCGAGGCTGAGCGACTTCTCGCACCAGACCGATGTGGCGCTGAAGAAAGCGCAGGGCACGGAACACGGGCTCTACATCGCCGAGTCTGCCCTCGTGCTCCAGCGTGCGATTCGTGCCGGGCACCGACCACGGTCTGTCCTGGCGCTCGGTAACACCGTCAAGGAGGCGATCGCGCTCGTGGGGCCCGATGTGCCGGTGTTCTCCGGCCCACCGGAATTGCTGGAGCAGCTCACGGGCTATCTCCTCCACCGTGGACTCATCGCATCGATGCACAGGCCCGCACTTCCGGACGTCGAGGAGTTGCTGGCCGGAGCCCGGCGGGTGGTCATCCTCGAGAATGTCGCAGACCCGACCAATGTCGGCGCCATTTTCCGCTCGGTTGCCGGCATCGGTGCCGATGCCGTGCTGGTCACGGCCCGCTGCTCAGACCCGTTCTACCGACGTGCGATCCGGGTGTCGATGGGCACGGTGCTGCAGGTTCCCTGGTCAAGGATCGGCCCGTGGGCGGAGGCGCGTGAGCAACTCGCCGGATTCCACATCGCCGCCCTCGCCCTGAGCCCGCAATCGGTATCGCTGCGAGAGTTCGCCGAGTCCGTGCCGGATCGGGTCGCGCTCGTGCTCGGAGCCGAGGGGGAGGGGCTCACCCCCGAGGCCCTCGACGCGGCCGACACGGTCGTCAGGATTCCGATGGCGCACGGCATCGATTCCCTGAACGTCGCAGCGACGGCCGCTGTCGCGATGTACGCGATCGCCTAATCGCGCGAACGCCATTGTTGCGCCGTCGGCCGCAAGGGGTAGTTGGCGTTCCCGGGGCGCCCCGGCCCCACCCGGCGATCAGACGAGAAGCTGATGCTTGGCGAGTTGCTTGTAGAGCGGGGTGGTCGCGACGAGCTCAGAATGAGTTCCGATGCCCACGACCCTGCCGTGATCGAGCACCACGATCTGGTCGGAGTCGACCACGGTAGACAGGCGGTGAGCGATCACGATGAGTGTGCGGTTCTCCGCCACGGCGTCGATCGCCTCGCGCAGCAGCTGCTCGTTCAACCCGTCGAGGGATGATGTCGACTCGTCGAGCAGCAGGATCGGCGCGGCGGCGAGCAGCGCCCGGGCGATGGCGAGCCGCTGGCGCTCGCCGCCCGAGAGCATGATCCCATCCTCTCCGACGGGCGCTTCCAGGCCGAGCTCGTTGCGCTCGAGCACCTCGGTGAGATTCACCGACCGCAACACGTCGACACACTGCTGGTCCGTGGCATCCGGTGCACCGATGCGCAGGTTCTCGGCGAGCGTGCCGGCGAGCACAGGGGCATCCTGCTCGACATATCCGATCTGTGCTCGGAGTTCTGTGCGATCGAGAGCGCGGATGTCTACCCCGCCGAGCCTGACGACGCCAGCCTGCGGGTCGTAGAACCGTTCGATCAGGGCGAGGATCGTGCTCTTGCCCGCACCGGATGGTCCGACCAGGGCTGTGCGCTTGCCCCGAGCAGCCGAGAACGACACCCCACGGAGCACGGCCCGCGGTTCGGTGGCCTCGACCCCGGGTGATGAGCCGTTACCGGAAGGGGCCGCAGGAGCGACCGGCGGCACCGTGTATTCGAAGTCGACGTCGTGGAACGAGATCGCATCCCCCGACGCGATCGGCGGTGCCGCGTTGTCCGCGATTCGCGAATCGTCCTGGGTCTCGGTCGGCAGGCCGATGATCTCCTGGATGCGGCCGAGGGCACCCAGCGCCTGGTTGACCGAGTTGATGGCCCCGAACGCGGTCGTCAGCGGCATGATCATCATGAAGAGGAACAGGATGAACGACACGAGGTTCGCGATGGTGATCGCGCCGCTGGCCACCCTGAACCCGCCGACGCCGAGCACCATGAGCAGCGATACCTGCAGCGCGATCCCCGCCACGGGCACGACGAGTGCGGAGATCCTGGCGACCGCGATCCCCATGTCCCAGGCGCCTTTCGCATCCTTCTCGATGGTGGCGATCTCACGATCCGTGGCGTTGGATGCCCGCACCGTACGGATCGCGCCGAGGGCTCGTTCGACGGCGGCAGACAGGTCGCCCACCTTCTCCTGCTGCTTGCGACTGGCGATTCTGATGCGTCCCGAGAGCAGCACGACGGTCACGACCGAGATGGCAATGACCAGCACGGTCAGGCCGAGCAGCAGCGGGTCGATGATGAGCATGGCGATGAGCGCTCCGACGAACACGAGCGAACCGCCGACCGCATCCACGAGCCCCTGGGTGATGACCGCGTACAACAGCGTGGTGTCCGAACCGACGCGCGAGACCAGGTCCCCGGTGCGGCGGGAATCGTATTCGCGGATCGGCAGCCGCATCATCCGGTTGATCAACTGGCGTCGGGCCGAGAGTACGACCGAGGTGCCGGTGCGCTGCAGGAGATAGTGCTGGAATCCGCTGATCATCGCCGAGGCGACGACGAGGCCTACGAGCACCCAGACGAGGGTGCCGAGGGTGTCTCCGGCCTGTACCCGCGTGATGACCTGGCTGACGAGCAGTGGCTGCGAGAGAGAGGCAGCAGCCCCGACGATGCTGAGCCCGATAACCACGCTGAGGATCTTGCGGTGCTCCGCCAGGTACGGCAGCAGCTGCCGGAAGGTGGCGCGGGGGCCGCCTTCGTCCTTGGCGCCGAATCGCGATCGCGGGGAGCGTGCAGGGGAGTTGCTCATGATTCCTTCAGTCTTGCGTGGAGCCTGCCGCTGCGCATACTCCGAGCAACGTCACACTGGCGGGCGCTGGCCCACCCACGAGCGTACTTCGTCATCGCTGGGCGTGTTCCCGCATTTTCGCTCACCGCATCCGGCGCCGGTGTCGCGGGCCTCAGCTAGGCTGAAATCCGTGCCAGCTCCCGTGATCACTGCAACCGCCCTGACCAAGAAGTACAAGGAGTTCACCGCTGTCGACGGCATCTCATTCGAGGTCGCGCCCGGCGAATCTTTCGGGCTGCTCGGCCCCAATGGCGCAGGCAAATCCACGACCATGCGCATGGTCGGAGCGGTGTCCACCCGCACCAGCGGTGACCTCAGCATTCTTGGGTTCGATCCCGATGAATTCGGGCCGGAGATCCGGTCGCAACTGGGCGTCGTTCCTCAGGCTGACAATCTCGACACCGAGCTGCGTGTGCGGGACAACCTGCTCGTCTATGGCCGATACTTCGGGCTGTCCCGCGCCGTCATCGCGAAGCGCGCCGACGAACTGCTCGATTTCGCCCAACTCGCCGATCGCGCCAAAGCGAAGGTCGACGACCTGAGTGGCGGCATGAAGCGGCGCCTCACGATCGCCAGGGCGCTGATCAACGATCCGCGCATCCTGTTGCTGGATGAACCGACCACCGGTCTCGACCCGCAGGCCCGCCACATCCTCTGGGATCGCCTGTTCAGGCTCAAAGAGCAGGGCACCACCCTCGTGCTGACCACCCATTACATGGATGAGGCCGAGCAACTGTGCGACCGGTTGGTCGTCGTCGACAAAGGGCAGATCATGGCTGAAGGGGCTCCGGCGGCGCTGATCCGCGAGCATTCCAGCCGCGAAGTGCTCGAGGTGCGCTTCGGCTCAGAACGAAACGCGGAGGCCGCAGAAAAAGTCGAGGGAATCGGCCGGCTCGAACTGCTGCCCGACCGCATCCTCATCTATTCGGAAGACGGCGATGGGGCGCTTGCCGAGGTCGTGCGCCGGGGGCTCACCCCCATCACGAGCCTGGTGAGGCGCTCGAGCCTCGAAGACGTGTTCCTGCGACTCACGGGGCGGACGCTGATCGAATGACCTCCGTGATCACGACCCGCACCCGCCGCTGGGGTGCATGGTACGTCGCCGAGCACCGGCTGCGGACGATGCGCACGTATGCGGGCACCATCGTGGCGACCACGTTGGGCACCCCCATCCTGTACCTCTTCGCGTTCGGTGTCGGGCTCGCGACCCTCGTGACCGGCAACGTCGGCCCGGGAGGTACGAGTTACCTGCAGTTCGTGGCTCCCGCGCTGCTCGCGACGGCCGCCGTGACGGTCGGAGCAGAGGAGTACCTCCTGGGTATCCTGATGGGTTTCAAGTGGAATCCCATCTTCACCGGGATGAACTCCACGCCGCTGACAGCCCGGCAAATCATCGACGGCACGGCGATCTTCATCATCATCAGGATGGCGATCGTCGTGGTCGTCTATTACGTCGTGATGCTCGCCTTCGGCGCCGTGCCCTCGCCCTGGGGTCTCACGATGATCCCGATCGGAATCCTCACCGGGCTCGCCTTCTCGCCGCTGGCCGCATTCTCCGCGACGATCTACGAAGACAAGGGGCAGTTCCCCGTGATGCAGCGCGTCGTGGTCCTGCCGCTCACCCTGTTCAGCGGCACGGTGTTCCCGCTCACCCAGCTGCCGATCTACCTGCAGTGGATCGGATGGCTCTCGCCCCTGTGGCACGGTTCGGAGCTCGGCA
This sequence comes from Salinibacterium xinjiangense, assembly GCF_014645015.1. Lineage (GTDB taxonomy): Bacteria > Actinomycetota > Actinomycetes > Actinomycetales > Microbacteriaceae > Rhodoglobus > Rhodoglobus xinjiangensis. Next base: position 954,322 of record NZ_BMLC01000001.1, on the reverse strand, counting down.
GGCAGGCCTCGTACGGGCCGACTGAGCCACTCTGGCTCACGATCGTGCACGTCGTATACCTGCTCGTCTTCGCCCTCGGCGGCTGGGCTCTCACGGTGCACATCGCGACGAAGAGGCTGAACAAATGAGCTCGGTGAGGGTGAATCCTGCTGGCCCGGATGCCGCGGTAAAAATCCGCGGATCCGGCAGCGTGCGCGCGCTCTACTCCGGCAACGCTAGCGCCGTGCTGGGCCGCGGGCTGCTCGCGACCCGCAGCACGAACTGGACCATCGTGCTCACGGGAGTCTTCGAGCCGATCTTCTACCTGCTGGCGCTCGGGATCGGGCTCGGAAGCTACGTCCAGAACGTCACAGACCCGCTCGGCAACCAGATTCCCTATGCGGCATACATCGCTCCGGCGCTGCTCGCTGTGTCGGCGATGAATGGCGCGATCTACGACTCCACCTGGAATGTGTTCTTCAAGATGCATTTCGGCAAACTCTACGAGGGGATGCTCGCGACCCGACTCGGGCCGCTTGATGTTGCACTCGGCGAGATCTCGCTCGCGCTGCTGCGCGGGGCCGCGTATGGGCTCGCGTTCCTGGTAGTGATGCAGGTGCTCGGGTTGAACCTGTCGTGGTCGGCCATCCTCGCCCTGCCAGCGCTGGTCGTGATCGCCTTCGGGTTCGCGAGCCTCGGGATGGGCATCACGAGCTACCTGAAGACCTTCCAGCAGATGAACTGGATCTCGTTCCTGCTCCTGCCGATGTTCCTGCTGTCCGGCACGTTCTACCCGCTGTCGGTCTACCCGCAGGTGATCCAGTTCTTCGTGCAATTGCTGCCGCTCTGGCACGGCGTCGAACTGGTGCGCGGCCTCACGACGGGGGCGCTCGCTCCGGTAATGCTGCTGCACCTGTTGTACTTCGCGGTGATGATCGCTGTCGGGCTGTTCTTCACGACCAGGCGTTTACGCGCACTGTTCCTGGATTGAGCCAGCGCCGCCCAGCGCCGCCCAGCGCGCTACTTCACGCTCTTGATCGGGATGACCGCAAGCCCGCCGAGCACCGCTGCGATCGCGGAGCAGACGAACAACCCGGTGTAGCCGCCGAGCGCTGCGACCACGAAAGCGCCGCCGAGCGGAGCCACGGCCTGGGGCACGGTGGTCGCGATGTTCATGATGCCGAGGTCTTTGCCGCGGCTGTGAGTGTTGGGGAGCACCTGGGTTGCCAGCGCCTGGTCGACGGCCATGTAGCATCCGTATCCGAGACCGAGAAGGCCTGCGCCGACCTGGGCGATGGTGAAGTCGGGAATGAAGGCGAGCAGAAGCGCCGCGAGAGCCTGCAGGTACGCGGCGAGGTAGACGAACGGCTTGCGGCGCCCGATCCTGTCGCTGAGCCTTCCCAGCAGCAACGCGGCCGCGATGAAGAAGACCAGGTAGATGACGGTCAGCAGCAGCAGGTCATCCTGCGCCGTCTCCGGGCGGTTGAGCCCATAGATCAGGAAGTAGAGCAGCAGGGTGGTGCCGAGAGCGTTGCCGATATTGACGAGGATGCGCCCGAGCAGCGTCCACCCGAAGTCGGGGTGCGCGACCGGGTTGATCCAGAATCCCTTGACGAGCGCGAGCAGGCTGAACGGTGGGCGCAGCACCCGAGGCAGCACCTCGTCAGGCACGAAGAGCAGGAACGGCACCACGAGCGCGATGAGCAGCACAGCGACGAGGGTGTAGCCGACGAACACGCCGAGGGTGAGGCCGAGCACGAGCGCGAGCCCCAGCACGGTTCCCATCGCCTGCGGTGCAGACACCCAACCTGAGACGTAGCCACGCTGGTCGACCGGCACCTGGTCTGAGATGGTGGCGGTGATACCGGCGGACACCATGCAGAAGCCGATGATCGTCAGCGACCAGAAGATACCGATTCCGACGAGGGTGGATTGCAGGCCAAGCAAAAAGAGCGCAACGGCGAAGACCAGCGTGCCGGCGAGCATCCACGGGCGGCGGCGGCCGAAGCGCGAGGTCGTGCGGTCTGACAGCGCACCGGTGAGGGGATACACGATGAGTGCGAACGCCCCAGCGATACCGGAGATCACACCGAACGCGATGACGCTGTCGGTGCCGGATGCGCTGCCGACGAGCCCGTCGATCTGGGTGGGAAGCAGCAGCTGCACCGGGGTGAGCTGGGCCATCCAGATGCCGAGCCAGGCGGTCGCGAACAGGGCGATCCATCCGCCTGTCACCTTCCGCTTCGGTTCGGCGAACGGGGTGAATGCTGCTAGCGGCGAAACTGGCATAGGCGCGATCACTGCGCCAGAGTACTAGTCCGTCTACCGCCGAGACAGCAATGAACTACATCGAGTTTCTGATGCCCCGCAGAATGATCGCGGTAGCGAGAGCCGCCTCGGCGGCCTCCGCTCCCTTGTCTTCCTTCGAACCGGGAAGCCCGGCCCTGTCGAGGCCCTGCTGCTCGTCGTCCAGGGTGAGCACACCGAAGCCGACGGGCTTGCCCGTGTCGATGGCCACACGAGTGAGGCCGTCGGTGGCGGCGGCGCTCACGTACTCGAAGTGCGGGGTTCCGCCACGCACGATGACGCCGAGTGCTACAACGGCGTCCGCGCCAGCATCCAGGGCCACTTTTGAGGCGACGGGAAGCTCGAAGCTGCCCGGGACCTGGATCTCGGTGACCTCGGCACCCGAGGCGAGCAGCACCCGGCGGGCGCCTGCGAGCAGCCCGTCGGCGATGCTGTGATGCCACAGGCCGGAGACGATGGTGACCTTCAGGCCAGTGCCGTCGGTGTCGAATACGGGATGTCCTTCGCCGCTCATGATTGTTCTGCCTTTCGTGCCGCAGCGGTGGCGAGCACCGCGTCCAGCACATCTTTGGGGGGGATGGCGTGGCCCATGCGGTCACGCTTGACTTCGAGGTATGCCTCGTTGAACTCGCCAACCCCGACGACGAGCGGCACGCGCTCGACGATGGTGATGCCGCGCTCCTCGAGTTGGCGCAGCTTCTCGGGGTTGTTGGTGATGGCCCTGACCTTCGAGATTCCGAGGTCAACCAGGATGGCGACGGCGGCGCTGTAGTCGCGACCGTCTGCCGGGAAGCCGAGCGCGAGGTTCGCGTCGAGGGTGTCGAGCCCGTCTTCCTGCAGCCTGTAGGCCTTCAGCTTGTTGATGAGCCCGATGCCTCGACCCTCATGGCCTCTCATGTAGATGACGATGCCGCCCTGCTCATTGATCAGGTCGAGGGCCGCATCCAGCTGGGGTCCGCATTCGCACTTGCGAGAGTGGAAGACTTCGCCCGTCAGGCACTCCGAGTGCACTCGGATGAGCGTGCCGTCCCTGGGGGTGCCGGAGATCACGGCGACGTGATCGGCTCCGGTCATCCGGTCGCGATAGGCACGGAATCGGAAGGTGCCGTGGGCGGTGGGCACCGTCGTCTCCACCTCGAAGATCACGCGCGACGTCTCGGGAATGTCGACGACGACGGGCACGTCTGCGTCGCAGTGCCACTGCTGCAGGTAGTCGATGAGGGCGGCGATCGTGATGACGGGGATGTCCATCGATTCACCGAGCGCGATGAGGCCGGGCAGTCGCATCATCTCGCCATCGTCAGCCACGATCTCGCCGATCGCTCCGACCGGCACGAGCCCGGCGAGCTTCAGCAGGTCGACGGTTGCCTCGGTGTGCCCCGCCCGCTCGCGCACCCCGCCGTCTGCGGCGCGCAACGGGATGATGTGGCCCGGCCGGTGAAGACTCATCGGGGTGGATGTCACGTCGGCAAGCACGCGCAGCGTGTGCGCTCGGTCTGCGGCGCTGATGCCGGTGCTGAGGCGATCCGCGGCATCCACACTGACCGTGTAGGCGGTGCCGAGCGGATCCTCATTGTTGACGACCATGAGCGGCAACTGCAGGCGATCCGCGATCTCGTTGGTCATCGGCGCGCAGATGAAGCCCGACGTGTTGCGGATCGTCCAGGCCAGCCATTCCTGGGTGGCCGACTGCGCGGCGAGGATGACGTCGCCCTCATTCTCGCGACTCTCATTGTCTGCGACGATGACCGGCCTGCCGGCGCGCAGGGCTTCGAGCGCTGCGGGGATACTCGTAAGACTCATCGGTCTGACCTCTCAAAATTCACCATGCGTTCGACGTGGCGGGCGAGGATGTCCGTTTCGATGTTCACGCGATCGCCGACGACCTTCGCACCGAGGATCGTTGCGACGAGGGTCTCGGGGATGAGCGAGACCTCGAACCAGTCCGTGCCGACCGAGCTGACGGTGAGCGAGACTCCGTCGACGGCGATGGATCCCTTCCGGGCGACGAGCGGTGCGACATCCGGTGCCAGGCTGAAGCGGAGCACCCGCCACGCGCTTCCGTCGTTCATCGAGAGCACGGTCGACGTGCCGTCGATGTGTCCCTGCACGATGTGCCCGCCCAGCCGGTCGCCGACCTGCGCTGCGCGCTCGATGTTCACGTGCTGGCCGACCGTCATGCTGCTCAGCGTGGACATCACGATCGACACGGCCATCACGTCTGCCGTGAACCAGTCGCGGCCCTGGTCGACCACGGTCAGGCAGACGCCGCTGACGGAGATGGAGTCGCCGTGGCTGGCATCGCTGACCGCGAGGGGGGCCCGTACGGTAATGCGTGCGGCATCGTCGCTGAGCTCCCAGGCCGTGACTTCGCCGAGCTCTTCGATGATTCCTGTGAACATTAGTGACCTGCTTCTGTGATCGGTCTTGCCACTGTGATGGGACGAGCACTGAGGAGGATGTCGTTGCCGAGGTGCTCGACGCTCGTAATGCGCAATTCTCGGGCCTCGCCGATCGTGGTGACGCCGATGTCGCCGATCGCGAGCTGATTGCCGCCCAGGAGCTTCGGCGCGAGGTAGATGAGATATTCGTCGACGAGTCCGGCGGCGACGAAGGCGCTCGAGAGTGTCGGGCCGCCCTCGACAAAGGCGCGACGGATGCCCTGCCCGAACAGCCACTCCAGGATCTCGGCGAGGTTGCGGCTGCCGGTCTCCAGCACGCCACGGGGGTGATCCCACAGACGGGCATCGCCGGGGATGTGGCGCTCGCCGATAACGATGGGCAGCGGCTGGTCATCCATCAGCTCGCCGCCATCGCCACGCGCCGTGAGCGAGGGGTCGTCAGCGAGTACGGTGCCGGTGCCGACGAGGATGGCGTCACTCGCGGCGCGCTGCTCGTGCACGCGCTGGCGTGACGCCGTGCCGGTGATCCACTGGCTCGAACGATCGGCGGCCGCGGCCCTGCCGTCGAGAGTGGATGCCCACTTGACCGTGACGAATGGCCTGCCGAGGGCGGTGGAGACGAGCCACGCTCGCTGGAACTCGGTGGCATCTGGGGTAAGAACGCCGGAGACGACCTCGACGCCGGCGCTGCGAAGTTGCTCGGCTCCGCCGGCCGAACGGAGCCCGGGGTCTGACACGGCATAGACGACGCGCGCGATCCCAGCGGCAATGAGCGCGTCGCTGCACGGGCCGGTACGTCCGGTGTGGTTGCAGGGTTCGAGGGTCACGACGGCGGTCAGGCCCACGGCGCCGTCGCTCTTCGACAGGGCATCGACCTCGGCGTGCGCACTTCCCGCCCCGCGGTGCCAGCCTTCGGCGACGATCATTCCGGTCGCGTCCAGCAGCACGCAGCCCACCTGGGGGTTCGCACCGGTGGCGGGTCCGCGGGCGGCGAGCTCGAGGGCGCGGCGCATGGCCGGCTCGTACGCCTGCCCTGCGCTGCCCTGCGTTGCGCTGCGTTGCGCTGCGCCCGCCTGCTCCGCGGTCATCCGGTGTCCTTGTCCTTGTGGAAGACGGACTCCGGGTTAAGGGTCGTGAGACCGGCGGCACAACAAAATCGTCGCGACGCTCGTGCTGCCTCTCATCCGGACTGAGGGTTGTTTCCAACCCATTACCGTCGGTCCCGGAATTCCACCAGGTCAACCACCTCAGGGTTCGCACCCATCCGTGGTTCGCGGACTATCACCGCCGGTTCGGACTTTCACCGACCCCGGAGCACGTGTTTATTGCTTGCAAGTCTAGTCAACGCCGCCGGACTCCCCGTATTCCCGGAGTTACCTGTCGCCGGAGCTAGAGTGGCTCCCACGGCCGGGATCGAGGGGATGGCACCACCATGGACATCAACAACACCGTGGCACTCGTCACGGGCGGCGCGTCGGGTCTCGGGCTGGCGACGGCACGCCGCCTGCTCGATGGTGGCGCCACCGTGGTCATCGCCGACCTCGAGACCTCCCAGGGCGCGTCAGTCACCGCCGACCTCGGCCCGCGAGCACACTTCGTCCCGACCAATGTCACGAGTGAGCAGGATGCCGCTCGAGCGGTCGACGCGGCCGCACAGCTCGGCGGGCTCGATGTGCTCGTCAATTGCGCCGGAGTCACCACAGCAGCCAGGGTGGTCGGAACCCGGGGGCCGTTTCCCCTGGAGATCTTCAGCAGGGTGATCGAGATCAATCTCATCGGCACCTTCAACATGGTCAGGCTGGCCGCGGCAAGCATGGCCGAGCAGCCCACGGAGGCCGAGGAACGCGGGGTCATCATCAACACGGCGTCCGTGGCGGCGTTCGACGGGCAGATCGGGCAGGCGGCGTACTCGGCGTCCAAAGCGGGCGTTGCCGGCATGACCCTGCCGATTGCCCGCGAGCTCGCTAGGTTCAGGATCCGGGTGATGACCATCGCGCCCGGACTATTTCACACGCCCCTGTTCGACGCGCTGTCTCCAGCCACGATCGAGTCGCTCGGGTCGCAGACTCCGCACCCCGCCAGGCTCGGCAAGCCGGAGGAGTTCGCGTCGCTGGCAGCCCACATCGTTGAGAACCCGATGCTCAATGGCGAGACCATCCGCCTGGACGGTGCGATCAGGATGGCGCCTCGATGAGTCGCCCAGTCCTAGCCGAACAGCTTCTGCAGCCTCGAGACGCCCTCGATGAGCGCGTCGTCGCCGAGCGCATAGGACAGTCGCAGGTAGCCTGACGGTCCGAACGCCTCTCCGGGCACGACCGCGACCTCAGCCTGCTCGAGGATCAGGTCTGCGAGCTCGAGAGATGTCGTGGGAGTGACACCGCCCCAGGTGCGACCGAGCAGCCCCGTGACATCCGGATACACGTAGAACGCACCCTCCGGGGTCGGGCAGTGCAGCCCGTCGATCTTATTGAGCTCTGTGACGATCGTCCTGCGGCGCCGGTCGAACGACTGGCGCATGAACTCGACCTGGTCCTGCGGCCCGGTGAGGGCCTCGATCGCGGCACGCTGCGAGATGTTGGAGACGTTGGACGAGAGGTGCGACTGCAGGTTGCCGGTCGCCTTGATGACGTCGGTGGGGCCGACCATCCAGCCAAGCCGCCAGCCCGTCATGGCATAGGACTTCGCAACGCCATTGACCAGGATCGTTCGATCGGCCAGCTCAGGTACTGCCTCGACGATCGAGACCGCACGCACTCCGTCGTAGACGAGGTTCTGGTAGATCTCGTCCGCGATGACCCACAGCCCGTGCTCCAGCGCCCATTCCCCGATCGCGCGGGTCTGCGCGGGAGAGTAGACGGCACCCGTCGGGTTCGACGGCGAGACGAACAGCAGCACCTTGGTGCGATCGGTGCGAGCCGCTTCGAGCTGCTCGACGGTGACGAGGTAACCCTGATCTGCACCGGCGAAGACGTCGACGGGAACGCCGCCGGCGAGCTTGACCGCCTCGGGATATGTGGTCCAGTACGGCGACGGAAGCAGAACCTCATCGCCCGGGTCGAGCAGCGTCGCGAACGACTGGTAGACGGCCTGCTTGCCGCCGTTGGTGACGATGACCTGGGATGCTGGCACCGCCCATCCGCTGTCTCGAAGTGTCTTTGCGGCGATCGCCTCACGCAGCTCGGGCAGGCCGACCGCCGGCGTGTACCTGTAGTTTTTCGGGTCGAGCACCGCCCGGGATGCGGCATCCACGATGTTCGCTGGCGTCGAGAAGTCCGGTTCGCCTGCCGCATAGCTGATGACGGGCCGGCCCTCGGCCTGGAGGGCCTTGGCTTTCGCGTCCACCTTCAGCGTGGCGGATTCGGCGATGGCGGCAATACGGCGGGAGATGCGGGGCAGGGTCACAGGTCAAGTTTAGGGCGCGAGCGCCTGTGTCAGGGCGCACGAAGTGGCGGCCGGGAAAGGTAGCTACGGCCGGCCGAGGCCCCGGTAAGTCCACCCCGAGGCGCGGAATGCGGCCGCATCGAGGCAGTTGCGGCCGTCGACGATGATGCGGTTTTTGACGAGCCCACCGGCCCACACCGCATCCAGGTGCCTGAACTGCTCCCACTCGGTGACGAGCACGACGATGTCGGCATCCGCCAGGGCATCCTCGAGCTTCTCGGCATAGTCGAGCTGTGGATGCAGCTTCCGAGCGTTCGCGATGGCGTGTGGGTCTGTGGCAACCACCCTGGCGCCGAGCCCGCGAAGCTGAACGGCGACATCCAGCGCAGGGGAGTCGCGGACGTCATCCGAGTACGGCTTGAACGCGAGGCCCAGCACTGCCACCTTTTTGCCGAAAACTGAACCGCCGAGGGCCTCGACGGTCAGGTCGACCGCGCGCTGGCGCCGGCGGAGATTGATGGCATCCACTTCCTTGAGGAAAGCGACGGATTCCCCGCGACCGAGTTCCTCTGCTCGGGCGGTGAATGCCCTGATGTCCTTGGGCAGGCAGCCTCCGCCAAAACCGACACCGGCACCGAGGAAGCGGCGGCCGATCCTGGCATCGAGTCCGATGGCGTCTGCCAGCTGGGTGACATCGGCTCCGGTCACCTCGGCGATCTCTGCCATGGCGTTGATAAACGAGATCTTCGTCGCAAGGAACGCGTTAGCGGAGACCTTCACGAGCTCTGCGGTGGCGTAATCGGTGACGATCACGGGGGTGCCGGCGTCGAGCGCTGAGCTGTAGATCTCGTCGAGCAGCGTTTTCGCGGTGGCGGCAGCGGTCTGCGACGCGGGGAGCCCGTACACGAGGCGGTCGGGCGAGATGGTGTCTTTGACGGCGAATCCTTCACGCAGGAACTCGGGATTCCACGCAAGAATCGCTCCGGTGCCCGCGGCGGCCAGCATCGTGGCCAGGGTTTCGGCGGTCCCCACGGGCACCGTCGACTTCCCCACCACGAGATCACCCTCACCGAGGAACGGGATGAGGTCGCGCACTGCACCGTTGACATAGGTGAGGTCGGCTGCGTACGAGCCCTTCTTCTGCGGGGTGCCCACGGCGATGAAATGCACCTGTGACCCAGCGGCGTCCTCCATCCGGGTGGAGAAACGCAGCCGGCCTGAGGCGGTCGCCGACGCGAGGATCTCCGGCAGCCCCGGCTCGAAGAACGGCGCATTGCCAACCGACAGTTCGTCGATCCTGGCCCTGTCGATGTCGATGCCGATCACATCGTGGCCGAGCTCGGCCATCGCGGCGGCATGCACGGCTCCGAGGTACCCACATCCGATAACGGAAAGTTTGATGGTGTCTCTCTTTCGTAGGTGGGCTCGTTCGTCGCGCGGCGGCGTCGACCATTATTTTGTCAGAATGATCAGCCTGGCTCGTGGGCAGATCAGACGGGCTCGTGGGCAGTTGGTGCCACCGGATCGGTGATTCACCGCATTCCCGGTGCGGCGAGAGCAGGATTTCGTCCTGACTGTCGATGACATACACTGGTGGAGGTAGTTGAATTCTGCCAAGCTTTTGCGCGCCCTGGACCAGTGTTTGCAGCCGGAGAAGGGTGAGGCAGAGCGAAGGGCGGTGGCTCAATTGGTAGAGCAGCGGTCTCCAAAACCGCAGGTTGCAGGTTCAAGTCCTGTCCGCCCTGCAAGTCCCGGCAGGCATCTGTGCCAGCGGGGGTATCGGAAGGTAGAAACGAATGGCGAGAAACGTGGTCGATGATCCGAGTGAGGACGTCGTCGCCAATGCCAGAAACGACCGTGCCCAAAAGCGCGGACCGTTCGCGGGCATCATCCTGTTCCTTCGCCAGGTCATGCTCGAATTGCGCAAGGTGGTCACACCGACCCGCAAGGAGCTGGTGAGTTTCACGATCGTCGTGCTGGTGTTCGTCGTCATCATGATGGCCCTGGTGTCAGGGCTCGACTTCGGCTTCAGCGCGCTGGTCAACTTCCTGTTCGGCGATCCCACCATCGCAGGCTGATCGAACCAGCTTTCCGGCGATCGATTATCGCCCTGTGAACAAGAGCAATGAAATGAGATTTTGTGTCTGAGAACCACCGCGACGACTTCGAGCTCGCTACGGCAGCCGAGCAGTCTGGCGAGGTCGACGAAGCGCAGACGGGTAACACCGATCTGGCCGCCGGCAAGTCAGAGAACGCTGCCGAGCACGAGGCGATGCACGTGATCGACGATGACGAGGAAGAGGGCGACCTCGCCGGACTCCTCGAGGCTCTCGATGCTGCGATCGACCCCGAGGCCGACACAATTGTCGACGACGCGCTCGACATCGATTCGGTGGATGAGGCTGACGCCTCCGTCGCCGCAACCGGCGACGAAGCTGACGTGGAGGCAGAGGAAGAAGCTGCGGAAGAGCCCGACGTCACCCCTTACGACGGTCCCGAGCTGGGTGAAGAGCCAGACGCCGCGGAAATTGATCCCTACGACGCCTTCAAGGCCGAACTGCGCGAGAAGCCGGGCAAGTGGTACGTCATCCACTCGTACGCCGGGTTCGAGAAGCGTGTGAAGCAGAACATCGACAACCGCAAGATCTCGATGGCGATGGAAGACTACGTCTTCGAGGTCCAGGTTCCGACGGAAGATGTCGTCGAGATCAAGAACGGCCAGCGCAAGCTCGTGAACCGCGTGCGCATCCCCGGATATGTGCTCGTGCGCATGGACCTGAACGAAGACAGCTGGTCCGTCGTCCGTCACACGCCGGGCGTGACCGGCTTCGTGGGCAACTCGCACAACCCCCGCCCTCTCCGCTTCGAAGAAGCCTTCAACATGCTCAAGAGTCTCGTGGAGATCGTCGAAGCTCCCGCAGCCAAGGGCGCGTCCGGCAAGGGCAAGTCCCCATCACGCGTCATCCCCGCCGAGATCGACTTCGAGATCGGCGAAACCATCACCATCAAGGAAGGTTCGTTCGCGGGCCTGCCGGGTTCGATCAGCGAGATCAAGGCCGAGAGCGGCAAGCTCATCGTGCTCGTCTCGCTCTTCGAGCGCGAGACCCCGGTCGAGCTCAGCTTCGACCAGGTCACCAAGATGTAGTTTCGGCTCACGCCGACCACACACCACCGCGTCCCAGCCGGGAAAGCGGGAGAGCGGCCCAACCGGGCCACTCGAACAGAAAAGGAAAATCAATGGCACCGAAAAAGAAGGTCACGGGTCTGATCAAGCTTCAGATCCAGGCCGGCGCCGCCAATCCAGCACCGCCCATCGGGCCGGCGCTGGGCCAGCACGGCGTGAACATCATGGAGTTCTGCAAGGCGTACAACGCCGCGACCGAGTCGCAGCGCGGAAACGTCATCCCGGTGGAGATCACCGTCTACGAGGACCGTTCATTCACGTTCATCCTCAAGACCCCGCCGGCAGCAGAGCTCATCAAGAAGGCAGCGGGAGTTGCCAAGGGCTCGGGAACGCCGCATACCGTCAAGGTTGCGAAGCTCACCAAAGACCAGGTCCGCACGATTGCCGAGCAGAAGATGGTCGACCTCAACGCAAACGACGTCGAGGGCGCGATGAAGATCATCGCGGGAACCGCTCGCTCAATGGGAATCACGGTGGAAGCATAATGTCCAAGAATTCCAAGGCATACAAGGCCGCCGTCGAGAAGATCGAAGACGGCAAGTTCTACACCGCCGCCGAGGCAGTTGCAGTCGCCCGCGAGACCGGATCGAAGAAGTTCGACTCCACCGTCGAGGTCGCCCTGAAGCTCGGTGTCGACCCGCGTAAGGCAGACCAGATGGTGCGCGGCACCGTCATCCTGCCCCACGGAACCGGCAAGACCGCCCGTGTCATCGTCTTCGCGACGGGCCCCGCAGCAGACGCAGCAATCGCTGCCGGAGCTGACGAGGTCGGTGGCGCCGAGCTCATCGAGAAGGTCGCCGCCGGCTACACGTCGTTCGACGCGGCAGTCTCGACCCCTGAGCTCATGGGCCAGGTCGGTCGACTCGGAAAGGTGCTCGGCCCCCGCGGCCTCATGCCGAACCCGAAGACCGGAACCGTGACCCAGGACACCGCCAAGGCAGTGTCTGAGATCAAGGGTGGAAAGATCGAGTTCCGCGTCGACAAGCACTCCAACGTGCACTTCGTCGTGGGCAAGGCCGGCTTCACCCACGACCAGCTGAGCGAGAACATCAAGGCAGCGCTCGACGAGATCGTGCGCTCCAAGCCCAGCTCGTCGAAGGGTCGCTACATCACCAAGGGAACCGTCTCGACGACATTCGGCCCGGGCATCCCGCTCGACGTCAACTCGCTGGCGTAACCCCGATTGCGGGAAGGGGTCGACTTCGGTCGGCCCCTTTTCTGCACCCACCCCCGGCCCCGTGCCGACTCACACCTTCCGAAATGACGGAGATCTCGTGACAGCTGCCCCGGATCCGGGAACACAGCCCCTCAACGCCGACAACCCTCCGTCATTTCGGAAGGAAGCGGTTCGGAAGGAGGTGGTTCGGAAGGAGGCGGTTTGCGAGGTTGCGGTTCGTGCAGCGGTTCAGGATGATGCGGCTCTTCTCCACGCGGTCGCCGCCGAGACCTTCCCGCTGGCGTGCCCGCCCGACGCGGACCCCGAGAATATCCTCGCGTTCATCGCAGAGCACCTGTCGGAGGCATCGTTCGACGGCTACCTCGCGGATCCCGCTCGCGAGCTTTTCATCGCCGAGGTCGACGGCCGGGCCGCGGGGTATGCGATGGTGGTGCACGGCGACCCGACCGACCCGGATGTCGTGGCATCCGTCTCCACGCGCCCAACGTCGGAACTGAGCAAGCTCTACGTGCGTGCGGCTCACCACGGTGGCGGTGTCTCGACTGCTCTCGTCGATGCGGTGGTGCGGGCATCAGCGGCGCGAGGCTCGCGTTCGGTGTGGCTCGGAGTGAATGACGAGAACGAGAGAGCGAACCGCTTCTATGAGAAGAGCGGTTTCGTGATAGTCGGCACCAAGCGATTCAGGCTCGGGGAGCGACTGGAGAGCGATTTCGTGCGGGAACGACTGCTGGGCTGAGATAAGCCAGGGCCGGGCTGAAATGAGTGAGAGCCGGGTCAGCCAGGGCTGACGTTGAGCACGATCTTGCCGCGGGTGTGGCTCGTTTCGAGCGCCGTATGGGCGGCCGCGGCCTGGTCGAGTTCAAACACCTGATCGACGAACACCCTGACGTCGCCTGACTCCAGCAGTCGCGAGATCATGGAGAGCGTCGAGCCGTCTGCCGGGACGTTGTAGCCGGTCGCACGCACGCCGGCGGTCGCGGCGTCCTCAGCCATGGTCGGCCAGCCGCCGGTCGGCACGCTGACGATCAGGCCACCACGCTTCAGCAGCCCGAGCGAGCGCGTCGATGTCTGGTCGGTGAGGTTTCCGATCAGGTCGATGACGACATCCACCTCGGAGACGACATCCTCGAAGCGGCTGATGGTGTGGTCGATAACCTGGCGTGCGCCGAGCTCTCGCAGCCAGCCGATGTTCCTGGTCGACCCGGTGGTGATGACATGGGCCCCGAAGTAGCTGGCGAACTGGATCGCGAAATGCCCGACCCCACTAGCCCCGGCATGGATCAGGATGCGCTGGCCTTCGTGTGCTTTGGCGACATCTACGACCGCACCCCATGCGGTGAGCGCGGCCAGCGGTACTGCAGCAGCCTCCACATGGGAAAGGGCCCGGGGTTTTCGGGCCAGGCAGGTCGCGGGCACGCTGATGTACTCCGCATATGTGCCACCGAAGCGAGGCACCATCGTCATGCCGTACACCTCGTCACCGGCCTTGATGGGGTGGAGGTCGTACGACGACTCGACGACGTGTCCGCTGAAGTCGTTGCCCAGAACGACGGGAAATGGCCCGAAGGCTTCAGCAGGACCTGTCCCCGATCGGGATTGCGTGTCGATCGGATTGACTCCGGCCGCAACGACCTTGACAAGGAATTCGGCGTTGACCCGGGTGGGGCGCGCCACCGTCGACACTTGCAGGACATCCGGTCCGCCGGTCACCTCAATAACGATGGCTCGCATCGTGGTCATTCGCTGGCCTCCCCGCCGTGCTTCCCACCCTCAGTAAAGAGCCCCAATGAGTCAGCGCTGTTTCGGTCATGTCACTTCGCTGCAAACTCTCGAACCGGTAGCATTCGAGAGTGAAATTTCTCTTCGCTTCTTTCCGGGTCGTCGCAGGAGTGCTGGGGCTGGCCGCCGTCATCGGCACGCTCGCAGACACGGCATCCAGGTCGCCCATCAACCCGTTCAATTTCTTCGGGTTCTTCACGCTTCAGAGCAACATCCTGACCTCCGTGGTGCTGATCGTCAGTGCGGTGGTGATCTTTCTGGGCAAGACGCAATCGCCCGCGCTCATTCTCGCGAGAGGCTGCGTCGCGACGTACATCGTGATCGTCGGAATCGTATACAACACACTGCTGGTCGGGCTCCCGGGCGGGGTCGAGCTCGAATGGGCCAATACTGTGCTGCACGTAGTCATACCGCTCTATGTTGCGATCGACTGGATATTCTTCGGCGATCGTACAGCGCTGCCATGGAATCGGTTCGGGATCGTGCTCGTCTATCCGGTCGTATGGCTCGTCGTCGTGCTCGTGCGTGGCGCCACCGATGGCTGGGTGCCCTATCCGTTCCTCAGCCCGGCAACCGGATATCCTTCCGTCGCGCTCTACTGCGTCGGCATTGCTGTCGCGATCGCGGCGTTCGGTGTCGGCGCCTGGGCGATCAGCCGTGTGCGAATCCTGAAACCCTGAGGCATGCGAAGAGCTGAGCTCGCGGCGTCCCTGGGCGGCTGCATCCTCGTCATCATCTCGCTCGTGATCATCTGGGCGGCGAGGCTTACGGTGCCCCGGGAGCTGTACGTCAGCGAACTCGGGGCGGAAGGCATGCTCACCGCGGGCTGGTTCGAAGCCGCGTTGTTGTTGATCGTTGTTGGCGGCAGTGCGATCGCCTGGGCCGGTCGTCGCGTGCGTTCGAACGCGAGGGCGCTGCGCGCGTGGACCCCGGCGATCTCCCTCTGGATCGGTTGTGCGCTGTTCCTGTTCGCGTCGCAGGTCACCTGCACAGCCGGCTGCCCCCTGCCGTACGGCTCGACGTTCAACCTCCAGGACTTCCTTCACACGCTCGCGGCGGTGTTTGCTTTCGCAGCGGCCTGCTGGGCGATGCTGCAGTCGTCGTTCGCCCGAAATCACCGGGTACTTGCCGTGTTCTCGCGGGTCACGGGCATCCTGGTAGCGGTGATCGCTGGCACCGGTGGTCTGTTCTCGCTGTTCCGCTTCGAGCAGGAGCTCGGCAGTCGGATGGAGTTCGTGGCCACCACCCTCGCCATCGCCTGGCTCGTGGTGTTCGGTGCGGTCCTCGCGGCGAGGCTGGTGCGAGTCGCGCCGGCGGGCTCAGCGGTGCATGAGCCCCAGAAGGCGGTTAGCGAGGCCCACTAGAACGTGGATCTCGTTGTCGTCGCGTTCCACCCACCGGCACTCCGGCTCGGCGTTGATCGGCACGAAATCGGTGTGCTGCTCCCACACGACGAGCGTGCGCTCGGCCCCGAGTACGTACTGCTGCCACCAGACCTGTCGAAGGTAGGAGCGGGGGATGCTGCGCCAGGCATGTCCTGTGGTTTTGATCTCTGCCAGCACCACCGTGCCGTCCACCATCCCGACGCCATCCGGAGTGGCGAGATGCAGTGGCTGGCCGTGTGCATGAAACAGCGTGGAGCTCGGCTCGATGCGATGGCGTGCACGCACCCAGCGTGCAATCTCCGGCTCGCGGGCCCTGCCGTGGTCCGTGTAGGCGTTGCCGCTGAATCCCGAACCGAGCATCTTGTCCTGGAGGACGGACTGCATAGCCCGTTCACTGGAGAACCTGGCGGCATCCGTTGCGGTGACTCCGCGGCTGCGAGCCCGGATCCACGACACCCGGTCGTCTGAACTGGCGACGACCCGATCCCGATGATCCTGGGCGGGTACTTCCCACAGGTCGAGTTCGGGCTGCATGATCACTCCACCATTGTCTCCCGTTCCGCCCTCGCTCGCGGCCAGGCTCACTGGAGTTGCCGGTCCTGACGGCCGTGCTCCTAGAGTGGAGAGGCACGCCATGCCCAACAAAGGAGTTTCTCGTGTCGCAGTTTCCGTTGTCTGTCCAGCTCTACACGGTTCGCGAGGCGCTCGCCGCAGATCCGGCGGCCACACTCGAGCGCATCGCGGGGATGGGGTTCGCCACGGTTGAGCTCTTCGGGATGGTCGAGCGGGTCGACCTGTTCGAGGAGCTGCTGCCGCGGTTCGGTCTCACGCCATCATCTGCGCACTCGACCCTGCTCGGAATCGACCTGGTTCCCGTGCTGGATGCGGCACGCAGGCTCGGCGTGACGACAGTCATCGACCCGAACATCCGCGCCGAGACCTGGACGGATTCTGACGCCGTGGTGCTGGCGGCGAATGAACTCAACGCCGTCGCGCGCGTTGCGGCGGACCTCGACATCACCGTGGGATATCACAATCACTGGTGGGAGTTTGGGGAGCTCGATGGCACCACCGCCCTGGAGGCTTTCGCCGACAACCTGGATCCGGCTGTCGTGCTCGAGGTCGACACCTACTGGGCGCAGGTCGGCGGCGTAAGCGCAGTCAGCCTTCTCGAGCGCCTCGGCGACCGTGTGCGGTTCATTCATGTCAAAGACGGCGACATCAGCCGGGATGACAGGGCGCAAGTGGCCGTGGGCAGTGGCAGGATGCCCGTGGCGGAGGTTCTCGCTGCTGCACCGCAGGCGGTGCGGGTGATTGAACTCGACGACTTCGAGGGCGACGTGTTCGACGCGCTCACCGACAGCATCACGTTTCTCCGTTCGCTGGGAGAGACGCTGTGACCGGTGACGCAGGCACACGCACGGGGCGCGTTGGCGTCGGGATTATCGGTGCTGGCAATATCAGCACCCAGTACCTCGATAACCTGACCACCTTCCCCGACGTCAATGTGGTGTTCATCGCCGACATCGACCCGGCGCGAGCGAAGGAGCAGGCCGAAAAGTACGGCGTGGCCGGCAGCGGCAGCACCGAGGAGCTGCTCGCCCACGACGACATCGAGATCGTCGTGAACCTGACGATCCCCGCCGCTCATGTCGAGGTTGCGATGCTCGCCCTTGCCGCGGGCAAGCATGTGTGGACGGAGAAACCGTTCGCTCTCGATCGTCAGAGCGGTAAGGCGCTGCTGGCGGAGGCTGCGGGGCGTGGTCTTCGGGTGTCCACGGCACCCGACACGTTTTTGGGCGCGGGGCTCCAGGCCGGGAAACGGCTCATCGAGAGCGGCAGCATCGGCGCTCCCCTCACGGCACTCGCGCTGTTCCAGAGCCCTGGGCCCGAGTCGTGGCATCCGAACCCCGATTTCTTCTACGTGCGGGGCGGTGGCCCGCTGTTCGACATGGGGCCGTACTACCTCACCACTCTCGTCCAGAATCTCGGCCCGGTGAAGCGGGTGGCCGCGACCTCGTCGGTGTCGAAGCAGTCGCGGGTGATCGGGTCGGGCGGCCGGGCTGGAGAGCAGATTCCCGTCGAGGTGGCGACCCACATCAGTGCGCTCATCCAGTTCGAGGGCGGAGCCTCGGCCCAGTGCATCTTCAGCTTTCAATCGTCGCTGCCTCGCACCGGGCTCGTCGAGTTCGCCGGAGCTGACGGCACCCTCGTCTTTCCCGACCCGAATATGTTCGAGGGTGACCTGCTGCTGTGGGCGGATGGTGCGACGCAAGCAGAGATCATCCCGACGACGTCGGCGGTTGGGCGAGGTACAGGAGTCGTCGAGCTGGCCAGGGCCATCCGTGCAGGCGTGCCCGAGCGGGCATCCGGGGAGCAGGGCTACCACGTGCTCGACGTGATGGTCTCGATGATCGAGGCTGCCGAATCCGGGGAATTTGTGACAGTCGAAAGCACGGTCGGTGCGGCTGTGTCACTGCCAGAGGGTTGGGATCCCCGCACAGCGACCCTGTAGCCCGCCACAGCTCACGCTCGAGGCAAAGGGCAGCACCGGCTTTGGCCTGGCGATCGTCAGCGCGGTCATGGAGGCGCTCGGCGGCCGAGCCGAGACCCTGAGCAAGCCGGATCAGACGGTGTTCCGCATCATCCTTCCGCTCGCCGCGAACCCACCCTCTCGACGGGATGGAGCGCTTCTGGACGGGATTGAGCCCTTCTGGAGACTCTGGCCGCACTCGACACCTTTTCGCGGTGGCAGACTGGAGTGATGAGAAATCCATACACAGCAGGATCCCCGGCATGAGGGTCGCGGTCACCGGAGGCAATGGCAAGCTCGGCCGAGTGACGGTGCAGGCGCTGCGCGACGCAGGGCATGAGGTCACGGTGCTCGACGTCGTCGGCCCTGATCG
The DNA here is from genome assembly GCF_014645015.1 of Salinibacterium xinjiangense. GTDB lineage: Bacteria > Actinomycetota > Actinomycetes > Actinomycetales > Microbacteriaceae > Rhodoglobus > Rhodoglobus xinjiangensis. The sequence goes on along the minus strand of NZ_BMLC01000001.1, from coordinate 935,822 downwards.
CGAGGCGTTCACTGTCGTTGATTTCACCGATTACGGGCAGACGGTGGATGCGCTCAGCAGCATCGACAACCGGCATGAGGGCCTTGACGCCGTCGTTCACCTGGCGGCGATTCCCGCGGGAGGGCTCAGGTCTGACAGCGCCACGTTCCACAACAACATGAACTCGACATTCAACGTCTTCCAGGCTGCCCGCCGGGTCGGTATCAGCACCATCGTCTATGCCTCGAGCGAGACGCTGCTCGGTATCCCGTTCGAATCACCGCCACCCTACGTGCCGCTTGATGAGGAGTATGAGAGCCGTCCTGAATCCACATATTCAGTGGTCAAGCACCTCGAGGAGGAGCTCGCGCAAAAGCTTGTGCGCTGGGATCCGGAATTGAGCATCACGGCGCTGAGATTCTCCAACGTCATGACCGTGCCCGACTACGCTGCGTTCCCCGCCTTCGATGCGGACGCGACACTGCGGTCGTGGAACCTGTGGGGCTACATCGACGCACGTGACGGTGCAGAGGCGATCAGGTTGTCGCTGGAGGCCTCGCGCCCGGGTTTCGACGTCTTCAACATCTTTGCCGCAGACACCGTGATGTCGCGCCCCAGCGCCGAGCTGATGGCCGAGGTGTTTCCGGCGGTGGAGTTCCGAGCCTCCGTCGAGGGCACTGGTTCCCTCGCCCCCAGCGAGAAGGCTCGCCGCGTGCTCGGTTTCGTGCCCCAGCACAGCTGGCGAGACCACGTCTAGGCGGCCCAGCGGCCGGTTTGCGCGCGGGCACGGATTCGCTTAGTCTTACGGGAGCCAAAGACCGCAGGTGGTCATCGTGTGTGAAAGCACAGGATGACCGAAGTGTCGTGAAAGCGACAGCCAGCGCAGGCGTATGAAGAAGTTTCTCGAGCCGGTCTTTTCAGCCAGTTTGATTCTCAGCTCCGTGCCCTGCGTTCCACTCCAGAGTGGACCTGCAGCAGGCCGGGGCTTTTTTTATTGTCCGGTGTGCAGCGCTTACGTCCACATGCGCAGGTCTGCGGCAGTCCAATCCACAATTTAGGGAGCACCATGGCGAACAAGGAAGCATCAGTCGCCGAGTTGACGGAGAAGTTCCGCAACTCGACCGCTGTCCTGCTCACCGAGTATCGCGGACTCACTGTTGCCCAGCTCAAAACGCTGCGCACATCTATGAGTGAGCACGCAACATACGCCGTGGTGAAGAACACGCTGACAAAGATCGCGGCAAACGCGGCAGGAATCTCGTCATTTGACGAGGAGCTTGTCGGGCCCTCCGCGATCGCTTTCGTACACGGTGACCCGGTCACCGTCGCGAAGACACTGCGTGACTTTGCCAAGGCAAACCCGCTGCTGGTTGTGAAGGGTGGTTACTTCGACGGTAACGCCCTCAGCGCCGCAGAGGTCACCAAGCTTGCCGATCTTGAAACCAGGGAGGTGCTCCTCGCGAAGTTTGCCGGAGCCGCCAAGGCTTCGCTGTTCGGTGCCGCTTACCTGTTCAACGCTCCGCTCGCCAAGGCCGTTCGCACGGTCGAGGCGCTGCGCGAGAAGCAGTCGTCCGCTCAGTAGGCGCGACAAACAAGCACAGTCGCGCTCTGCGCCGACCGTAATTTACGAAAACAAGGAGACACATCATGGCAAAACTGACCAGCGAAGAGCTGATCGAGGCGTTCAAGGAGCTCACGCTCATTGAGCTCAGCGAGTTCGTCAAGAAGTTCGAGGAGACCTTCGAGGTCACCGCCGCCGCACCCGTCGCCGCTGCGGCCGCCGGTGGCGCCGCGGCAGTAGTCGAAGAGGTTGAGGAGAAGGATTCCTTCGACGTCATCCTCGAGGCTGTCGGCGAGAAGAAGATCCAGGTCATCAAGGAGGTGCGCGCTCTCACCAGCCTCGGCCTCGGTGAAGCGAAGGCAGTCGTTGATGGCGCTCCGGGCCCCGTGCTCGAAGGTGTCAACAAGGAGACCGCCGAGAAGGCAAAGGCTCAGCTCGAAGAGGCTGGCGCCACGGTTACCCTCAAGTAACTTCGGTTTCACACGACGGCGTCGTTCCTTTCGGGGAGCGGCGCCGTTGTTTCGTTAACGCGCAGCTGGTCAGGTCAGCGCGGTGGAAGGAGATATCCGAGATCGAAGCATCGAAGCATCGAAGCATCGGAGAGTCGGTGCGTTTCCGCGGCCTCGATGAGGGACACGTCGATAAGTGTGCGACTGGAGTGCGCGTCTCCCGGGGCGTCGCAGTCGCAGGGGCCTTCGAACGCGCGCTGCATGTCGCCGCGGGCGAATCGCAGGTGGGCGATGAACCGGCCGGGGCAGTTCGCGTGATGCTGTGTGGGCTGGAGAGCCGGGGGGACGCCCCGGGCCGGCTGCGCTTTCCCCGACGCAGGAGGAATCTCGCCCTCAGGCCCTCGGAGATCGTCACGACGCCACCCGGGGAGCCCGGGTGGCGTAACCCGACGTGAGAGCCTCATAAGGTCGAGCCTCTCGGCGTATCGTTCACTGAAGATCGAGATGGTGGCTCGCGAATAGAGCCCCAGGGGCTTCCGTTCGCTTCCAGTCGTGGCGGTTGCGACGACCGGAAAGAGTGCCTCGGAATCCGTGACTTTGCCCTGCCCGCGAATCTGCGGCTGAGCGGTGCACGCCGATGCCGCTGCGCACCGCTGCGGTTGAGACATCCGTGATCAGTGAATGTGCCGTGGTGAAATTCGCCATCACTGCCGATCTGCTTGTGGACCCGATCGAACGAAAACTCGGGCCATAGGCCGCGACGAGCCAGGGATCGGCATCCCCGACGCCGGCGGGAAGTCGATCGAGGATGGCCCGCACCCTCGGCCCGTGCTCGGCCACAAGCGCTGGCCAGCAACACCGGAGCGTTTCAAAAGCATGGTCGTCACATCCCCGGTCACCCGCCCGAAGGCGCGTCCGAGGTCGTCGACTGACATCTCGATGGCTGGAGGCTGCAGGGCACTGATGACGGACCGATCGGGTTCGGTTATGGCTGCTTGAGTGCTCCTTCGGAACGGAAGGGATTTCGGATGTGTCCGCTGCAGTTGCGTCCGGTCGCGGGTCGCCCCATAATGAGCACTGTCCCGGCATCCCCCGAACGTGGGACACCCCCGAAAGATGTTCGCTCGACACCCGCACGCAACCCCACGGGACTGGACAGCCTTACCCTCTGGCTAGCACCGCAGTACGACACGAGTAAACATCCGCAGCAGTGCGTACCCGAAAGTGCATATTCGAATGCATGAATTTACCGCTCAGTCGCTACCGAACCACCCGATCGCCCGACGTCATGGTGGCCGTGTGGCTGCCTCGGTGGCGCCAGCGTCCATGGTGCTCGGGCGCGAACCGATCGCGCTTGGTGGGTTCGGGTTCCTCAAGCGCGGGTTCGTTCCCGCGGGGCTCATCTTTGCTCTGCGTCGTTCGGGGACGCGGGCCGAGTGACCCCGGGAAGCTCGGCCTGCGATCTTCATCGGTTGCGGGCCGGGCTTCCATTGTCCGCACACAGGCTTGCGGGGCAGCCCAGCCGGTCACGGCAGTGGAGGAGCCGTGGTGCTCTGTCGGACCTCGAGGCTGACGGGGAATGTATTCCAGTTCGACGCTGGCCGATCCAGGGGCTCGGTGAGGTCGGTGAGCTCGTCGAGCAGTAGCCTCACGGCCATTGTTCCCTGTGATTTCGGATGCTGCGCCAGGGTCGTGAGCCCGAACATCGGGGCGAGGTCGTGTCCGTCGATACCCACTACAGAGAGCTGGGCCGGCACCTGGATGCCCAGTTGGCGGGCGGCGATGATGATACCGATCGCGACCTCGTCGGCCCCCGCAACTATTGCGCTCGGGCGCGACCGGGGGTCGGCGAGGATCGAGAGTCCAGCGGTATAGCCGCCCTCGATCGAAATATCTGTGGGTCTGAACGATTCATCGTCGTAGCGGAGCCCCGCCGATCGCATTGCCTGTGTGAACCCCTTCAACCTCTGCGAGTGCACCCGAAAATCGACTTGTTTCTGTTGGCTTCCCCCCACGTGCATGATGCGCGTGTGCCCGAGACCGATCAGCAACTCGGTGATCAGCTCGGCAGCTGCGACATCGTCGATGCTGAGAGTGGCCATTCCTTCCACTGCACCTCCGATGCCGACAATCGGTTTGCCGAGGGAGCGCAGCAGGTCGACTTCGGTGCGGGTGAGCTCGATTCCAACCGCGATGACCGCATCCACCCGTTTGCGCACAAGGAAATACTCGAACACACGGCGTCGCGCGGCATCGTCCGCACTGAGCCGGTAGAGGGTGAGGTCGTAGCCGGCGGCGATGAGAGCAGTCTCGATCCCTTCGAGTACCTCTCCAAAAAACCAGCGATTGATGAACGGGATGACCACACCGACGTTCTTCGTGTGCCCGGTCACCAGGCTCGATGCGTTCGACGACACAACGTATCCGATGGCGGCGGCGGCGGCGACGACGCGGTTTCGCGTTTCGATCGAGACGTAACCATTGCCGCTCAGGGCGCGGGATACCGTGGCCTTGGATACTTCGGCGAGGCGGGCGACATCGCTGAGTGCGCTCATCATGTTCCCTTCGCCGATGACAGGACGGCCAAAGCCTAGTTGGGCGGTGATGATTGTGGAACCGGTTCCACACCGCAGGGGAGAGTGTGATCAAATCGTTGTGAGAGCGCTCCCACCGAATTACGGGGGTGTGGCCGAATCGTTAGACGCCAGTTCGTGCCAAGCGCTTGCATTGATCTCGAACTTCACCTAGTTTGTGCTGTGGAACCGGTTCCCGTTCGGGGCAGTTCTGTTTTGCAATCACCCCCCGCGGGGCCACCACTGGCCCTCGCGATCCACCCTCAACGAGGAGGAAGTATGAGTTTCATCGTGCAGCGTAGATTCACAGCACCGTTCGCCATACTCGCAGTAGCAGGGCTCGCACTGGCGGGCTGCTCCAGCGACACAGGCTCAGGCTCAGGCTCGAGCGCAGGCCCAGGCCCAGGAGATGCAGGCGATGCCGATGGCGTCGTCACGATCTACGGCACCATCCAGGACACCGAGGCAGATCTCCTCAACAAGTCCTGGGCCGCCTGGGAAAAAGAGAGCGGCATCGACATCCAGTACGAAGGCTCGAAGGAATTCGAAGCTCAGATCGGAACCCGCGCCCAGGGCGGCACGGCTCCCGACCTCGCCATCTTCCCGCAGCCCGGTCTTCTGGGTGACCTTGCGTCGCGCGACTTGGTGCAGCCGGCGCCCGAGGGCGTTGCATCCAATGTCTCCGAGTTCTGGGGCGAAGACTGGGCAGGATACGCCAGCACCGGAGACACCCTGTACGGCGCACCTCTCATGGCCAGCGTCAAGGGATTCGTCTGGTACTCACCTGCTCAGTTCAAGGAGTGGGGGGTTGAAGTCCCCACCACGTACCAGGAGCTTCTCGACCTGACCAAAACGATCCAGGGAAAGACCAAGACCGCACCGTGGTGTGTCGGATTCGGTTCTGACGCGGCAACGGGCTGGCCCGGCACCGACTGGGTCGAAGACCTCGTGCTGCGCGAAGCCGGACCGGATGTCTACGACCAGTGGGTCGCACACGAGATCCCGTTCAACGACCCCGCCATCAAGTCGGCATTCGACTCGGTGGGCGAGATCCTGCTGAACCCTGACTACGTGAACGCGGGATTTGGCGACGTCAAGTCGATCAACACCACTCCGTTCGGTGACCCGGCCCGCGCCCTCGGCGACGGTTCGTGCGCACTCCACCACCAGGCATCGTTCTATGACGGATTCATCCAGGATCCCGCCAACGGCAATGCCACGGTCGGTCCCGACGCTGACATCTGGGCGTTCATCACCCCGTCAGTCGAAGCAGGCGGAAGCGCCGTCACGGGTGGTGGCGAGATCGTCGCCGCCTTCTCGAATGACACGGACACTGTCAAGGTGCAGGAATACCTCTCCAGCCCCGAATGGGCCAACAGCCGCGTCGCACTCGGTGGCGTAATCAGCGCAAACAAGGGTCTCGACCCTGCCAGCGCGTCAAGCCCGATCCTGCAGGAGGCGATCAAGGTTCTCCAGGACCCCGCCACCACGTTCAGGTTCGACGGTTCTGACCTCATGCCCGGCGTCGTCGGTGCTGGTTCGTTCTGGACCGGCATGGTCGACTGGATCAACGGTAAGTCGACGGACGAGGTGCTCGACAACATCGAGGCCACCTGGCCGTCTGAGTAGTCTGGCCATCTCAGTAATACCGGCTAGAACAGCATGACCGAGGGCCGGCGGAGACCTCTTCCGCCGGCTCTCACTTACCCCTAGTCTCAAAATACAAGCGCGAGTTCACTGGTGCACTCGAAAGGACGTCTATGTCAGGGTTCCTGAAATGGCTCGCCGGCCTCAACCCGTTCGCCCAGATTCCCCTGGTAATCGGGGCCTTCATCCTGGTAGCCGGCATCCTCATCTTCTTCATCGAGATCGCGCCGCGTTCGGGTCGTCGCTATACGATCATCCGCGCGTTGGTCTGCGTTCTCGCACCGGTCACCGTCTTCCTCGTTCTCGGCTCGATCCCGCTGGCGGCTGTCGTCGCCGCGGTGCTCGGTGGGGTGTTCTTCCTCCTCGATTACCGTTCACGAGAGGGAGCCGGTTATCTCTTCCAGCTCATCGGATTCCTGAGCCCCGCTGTCCTCCTCCTCACTATCGGCCTGCTCTATCCGACGGTCGCTACCTTCTTCAAGGCATTCATGAATGCCCGGGGCAGCAGGTTCGTCGGCCTGGAGAACTTCGTGTTCGTGTTCGGCCAGGAGGCCAACCGGGTCGCGATCATCAACACGATCATCTGGGTGCTCGTCGTTCCCGCATTCTCGACGATCGTCGGCCTCGCGTACGCCGTGTTCGTCGACAAGGCCAGGGGCGAGAAGGTTCTGAAGGCGCTCGTCTTCATGCCGATGGCCATCTCTTTCGTGGGCGCCAGCATCATCTGGAAGTTCGTTTACGACGCCAACTCGGTAGACCAGCCGCAAATCGGACTCCTGAACGGGATCATCACGTTCTTCAGTGGCCAGCCCGTCGACTTCATCAACGCGGCGCCATGGAACAACCTGTTCCTGATGGTCATCCTGATCTGGGTGCAGACCGGATTCGCGATGGTCGTGCTCTCCGCAGCTATCAAGGGCGTGCCAGCCGAGCAGATGGAGGCAGCGCAACTCGATGGCACGAATGCCTGGGAGCGGTTCGTCAACGTGACGGTTCCTGGCATCCGGAGCTCCCTCATCGTCGTGCTGACCACCATCTCGATCGCATCGCTGAAGGTATTCGACATTGTTCAGACGATGACGGGTGGCGCCAACGGAACCAACGTGCTCGCTAACGCGGTGTACGCACAGAAACTCGAGGAGGGCAGGGCTTCTGCGTTCGCCGTCATCCTGTTCCTGCTCGTGCTGCCGATCATCATCTACAACGTGAGGCAGATGCGTCTGCAGAAGGAGATCCGATGAGCGCCGTCGCCCCGATCGACCTCCCCGTCGACCAGAAAACAAAGACCCAGCTCGGTCGTGGGGCGAGGGCCGTCGAGCGTTCCACGCTGAGAAAGTCGAAAGCCCGGCTCACCAGCAAGGGCGCAACCATTGCCGCGATCGTCATCGCCATCCTGTGGACGACACCCACGCTGGGCCTGCTGATCACGTCATTCCGTCCACCGGAACTGATTAACACGTCGGGCTGGTGGAGCATCTTCACCAACCCGGGGTTCACCCTCGGAAACTACGATGCCGTGCTCAACGGATCGGCGACCACGGTCAGCCTCGGGCAGTCGTTCATCAACTCGATAGCGATCACCCTGCCGGCCGCGCTGTTCCCGCTCGTGATCGCATCGCTGGCTGCCTATGCCTTCGCGTGGATCCCGTTCAAGGGTCGCAACATCCTGTTCATCGGGGTGTTCGCCCTGCAGGTGGTGCCGATCCAGATGGCCCTCGTGCCGCTGCTCAGCCTGTTCGCTCGCGGGCTCAGCATCGGTGACTTCGAGATATTCGCGGGTCTCGGTGCCGGTGGCAACTCGTACGGCCAGGTCTGGATCGCACACACGATCTTCGCGCTGCCACTGGCGATCTTTCTCTTGCACAACTTCATCTCGGAGATTCCGCAGGAGCTGATCGAGGCCGCGAGGGTCGACGGTGCCGGGCACGGTCAGACGTTCTTCAGGATCGTCCTGCCGCTCGCGATGCCAGCCATCGCATCCTTCGCAATCTTCCAGTTCCTCTGGGTCTGGAACGACCTGCTGGTGGCATTGGTCTTCGCGGATGGTGCAGTCGGCCCGATCACCAAGGTGCTGCGAGAGATCACCGGAAACCGTGGACAGGACTGGTACCTGCTCACCTCAGGCGCCTTCATCGCGATGATCGTTCCGCTCATCGTGTTCTTCGCACTGCAGCGGTTCTTCGTACGCGGACTGCTTGCCGGTTCGACGAAGGGCTGATCCCTTCGCACGCCACTCGAGCCCGCCGGGAAGCCGGCGGGCTCGATGCGTTAACCGACCTAAAATTAGAGCATGAGTGGAACGCGCGGCAGCGGTCGCATGATGGGCGGCGGCGACGCAGCCGCGCAGAAAGCGGCCAACGCGTCGGCCCCGAAGGTCCCCGACCTGCTGAAACGGATCGCCGGCCTTTTTGCCCCGCACCGCAGGGCTCTCACGATCACGATCGTCCTGGTGCTTGTCAGCGCTGGCCTCAGCGTGCTGCCCCCACTGTTGACCAAGCAGGCGTTCGACGAGGGGCTGTTCCCGCCGAGCGGCACCCCGAACATTCCCGTGCTGGTCCAACTCGTGTCGACCATGGTCGTGCTGTGGGTCTCGGCGGCAGCCCTCGGCGTCTGGCAGACCTGGCTGACTGCCTCCGTCGGCAATACCGTGATGGGCGCGCTGCGAATCCGCCTCTTCGGCCACCTGCAGGCCATGGAACTTGCGTTCTTCACGCGCACGAAGACCGGTGTCATCCAGTCGAGACTCCAGAACGACGTCGGTGGCGTCGCGAACGTGCTCAGCAACACCATCTCGAGCGTCATCGGCAATACGGTCACAGTTGTCGCGGCGTTCGTGAGCATGCTCGTGCTGAGCTGGCAGCTCACGGTGGTGGCGGTCATCCTGCTGCCGATTCTGGTCGTAGCCCAACGTAGAGTCGGGCAGGTGCGCGCGCGCATCGCGACGAAAACCCAGGAGTCGCTCAGCGATATGACCGCGATCACGCAGGAGGCGCTGAGTGTGAGCGGCATCCTGCTCGCGAAGAGCTTCAACCAACAGCAGGCCGAAACGGGCCGGTACGAGGCCGAGAATCGAAACCAGATCAGGCTGCAGGTGAGCCAGCAGATGAGCGGCCAGTGGTTCTTTGCCATGGTCAGCATCTTCCTGTCGATCATCCCCGCGGTCATCTACGTCGCCGCGGCATATCTCATCAGCGGTGGAGTGGAGGTCACGGCCGGCACGATCGTCGCCTTCACGACGGTGCAGGCGCGCCTGATGTTCCCGCTGCTCGGCCTGCTGAGGGTCGCCCTCGACCTGCAGACCTCGTCAGCGCTGTTTGCGAGGATCTTCGAGTACCTCGACCTCATACCGGCCATCACTAACAAGCCGGATGCCCACGAGGTGCGCCCCGCCCAGCTCGGCAGGGTCGAGTTCGATGGCGTGGTGTTTCGCTACCCGGATGCGCCGGAGGATTCCCCTGCCACCCTCAAGGGCGTCTCGCTGGTCATCGAGCCGGGGCAGTTCGCCGCATTCGTCGGGCCGTCGGGAGCGGGCAAGACGACAGTGTCCTACCTGATACCGCGCCTTCACGATGTGACGAGCGGTCGTGTGCTGTTCGCGGGTGACGACGTGCGCGACCTCGAGTCCGATTCGCTCGTGCGCAACATCGGGATCGTAAGCCAGGAGACCTACCTGTTCCACGCGACCATCGGCGACAACCTCAGGTACGCCAAGCCGGGGGCTGGGCTCGACGAACTCAAGACCGCGGCGAAGGGCGCCAACATCCACGACACGATCATGTCGTTCCCTGACGGCTACGACACGGTCGTGGGGGAACGCGGATACCGGCTCTCCGGTGGCGAGAAGCAGCGCATCGCGATCGCGCGAGTGCTGCTGAAAGATCCGGCCGTGCTGATCCTCGATGAGGCGACAAGCGCGCTCGACTCGATCTCGGAACGGGTGGTCCAGGATGCGCTGGATGCAGCGTCGAGGGGCCGCACCACCATCGCGGTGGCGCACAGGTTGTCTACTGTGATCTCGGCGGACGTGATCTTCGTTGTGGTCGGAGGCAGAATAGTCGAGAGCGGAACCCACGAACAGCTTCTGTCGAACGGCGGAATGTATTCGTCGCTGTACGCACAGCAGCTGGGTTAGCGTCGTTCGGCGAGCATCCGTTTCATCAGGTCGATCTCGCTCGACTGCGCCCGCACGATGCTGCTGGCGAGATCCAGCACGACACGATGAGAGCTGCGCTCCACGATGGCCTCTGCCATCTCGACACCACTCTGGTGATGCGCGATCATCAGCTGGAGGAACAGTCGCTCTGCGTCCACTCCCTCGCTCGCCGACAGTTGCTGGAGCTGCTCGCGGGTCGCGAGCCCGGGCATCGGGGAGCCCGGCCGGTGGGTGGAGTCTGCCGCGTGATCGTGGCCGGAGACGCCGGGCACCGGGCGCGACATCCACGTCATCGACGGTTCTGTTGCTGCCTGCGACAGCCTCCACTCGGCAAGCCAGCCGAACATTTGCCCTGACTGCTGCGCCTGTGAGGTGGCGATGTCGTAGGCGAGAAGGCTTACCTCGGGGTCATTCGTCTGGTCACGCACGATCATGGCCATCTCGACGGCCTGCTGGTGGTGTACCTGCATGTCACGAGAAAAACCGGCCTCGGCGCTCGAGGCGAGAGGGTCGCTGGCGACCGGGGAGCTCAGCCTGCCGATGACGAGGGACGCCGCGACCAGCCCGATCGCCGTGAGCACCGCTGCTATCGCGAGCCGTGTTCTTCGGCTCTGGTCGGTGTGTGCGCCCCGCTCAGGCGATGCGTCCCGCACCATCGAGACCTCCGGTGCACGGTGCGCCGGGTTCGGGAGCGGACGCCGATTTCCAGTACTTCTCGATGAACGATTGCATCCGCGGGTCGTCGACACCGTCGAGTTGCACCTGAACCCCCCACGCGGAGATCACGACGGGCGCTGGCAGGCCCGGGAACGGGGAGAGTACCGAATAGGTGCTCGGCACGGCGCCGCGGAGCGACTCGACCTCGGAGTCGTCGAGCGCCTCAGGGTCATACGTCACCCAGACGGCACCGTGTTCGAGAGCGTGAACCGCATTCTCGCTGGGCTGGGGCTGGTCGTAGACGCCGCAGTTGAGCCAGGCCGCGAAATGATCGCCACCAGCCGGAGGATTCATGTCGTACTTCGCCTCGTAGTCGACGGGTTCGGGCCCGACGTGCACGGCCGAAATACCAGGGAACTCGGTGACGTCCGCGATGTCGATATCGTCGGGATTCGGCCGTGGCGTGGAGCCAACCACGATGAAGCCGATAGCGAGGGAGAGCACGGCGACCCCCGCGACGATGGCGGCACCGATGCCGATGCGCCGGTTGCGCCGCCGGGTCGCCAGCTGCTTCTGGAGCGCGGCGACCTTGTCAGCCCTTCGGGCCGCGCGCTGCTGCTTGACTGGGGGTTTCGATGGATCGGGCACGGCATCCTGTCGGCTCGGTAATCTTGTTGTCCCACCGTACAGTTCGCTTCTGTGGCGGTGGTGTGAATGCCCGCCGGGGAATGATCGACAGTCTCACCGCCTGCCCGCTGACGACATGCCATGCCCCCGCTGGTAGATTGTGCCCACCATGAAGTACGCCAACAGCATCCTCGACCTCGTCGGCAACACCCCGCTTGTGCGCCTCAACAGCGTCACCGAGGGTATCGCGGCGACGGTTCTCGCCAAGATCGAGTACCTCAATCCGGGTGGCTCGTCCAAAGACCGTATCGCGACCCGCATCATCGATGATGCTGAGGCGAAGGGCCTCCTGAAGCCCGGCGGGACGATCGTGGAACCGACCAGCGGCAATACCGGTGTCGGGCTGGCACTCGTGGCCCAGCAGCGCGGATACCACTGCGTCTTCGTGCTACCCGACAAGGTCGGTGAGGACAAGCGCAACGTGCTGACGGCCTATGGGGCTGAGATCGTCGTGACCCCGACGGCTGTTGCGCCCGATAGCCCGGAGTCGTACTACTCCGTGTCGGATCGTCTCGCGCGTGAGATCCCCGGCGCTTTCAAACCGAACCAATACGCGAACCCGAACGGCCCGCTGAGCCACTACGAGACCACCGGTCCCGAGGTCTGGCGCGACACCGAGGGAAGGGTGACCCACTTCGTCGCCGGTGTGGGCACCGGTGGCACCATCAGTGGCGCCGGACGCTACCTCAAGGAGATCTCGAACGGCGGAGTGCACATCATCGGCGCAGACCCCGAGGGCTCGGTCTACTCGGGCGGAACCGGGCGGCCCTACCTCGTGGAGGGCGTCGGCGAAGACTTCTGGCCCGAAGCTTACGATCCGAGTGTCGTCGACGAGATCATCGCGTCCTCTGATGCCGAATCGTTCGACATGACCCGCAGGCTCGCGCGCGAAGAGGGACTGCTCGTAGGCGGCTCGAGTGGAATGGCTGTCGCCTCAGCCCTGAAGGCCGCCAGACTGCTCAGCGCGGACGACGTCATGGTCATCCTGCTGCCCGATGGCGGGCGCGGTTACCTCGGCAAGATCTTCAATGACAAGTGGATGCGGTCGTACGGGTTCGCGTCGGTTACCGAAGAGAAGACCGTCGGCGATATCGTGCGCTCGAAGACCGGTGCGCTTCCCGATCTCGTGCACGTGCATCCGACGGACACCGTCCGCGACGCGATCGAGATCATGACCAAGTACGAGGTCTCGCAAATGCCGGTGTTGACAGCTGAGCCGCCCGTGGTGATCGGTGAAGTGATCGGCGCCATCGACGAGCGATCCCTCATGGAAGCGGTCTTCACCGGTGGGGTGCAGATGACGGATGCGGTTCGGGAATTCGTCGGATCCCCTCTCGGTTTGATCGGTGTGAACGAATCTGTCGGCTCCGCGCGTGCGGCTCTTGCCGCCGCCGATGCGCTGCTGGTCACCGATGGTGGCAAGCCCGTCGCGGTACTGACACGACACGACCTGCTGAACTTCCTCAGCTCCTGATTCCCAGAAAGAACACTGTGAACGACGACTACGACTACGCCTTCGCCACCCGCGCCATCCACGCCGGCCAGGAATTCGACCCGACGACGGGTGCCGTCGTACCCCCGATCTACATGACGTCGACGTTCGTACAGGACGGGATCGGTGGCTTCAGGGGAGGCTACGAGTACGCGCGCGGGGGAAACCCGACCCGTGACTCGCTGCAGACCCTCCTCGCCTCACTCGAGGCCGGTAAGCACGCCTACAGCTTCGCCTCCGGGCTCGCCGCAGAAGACACCCTGCTGCGGGCCGTGCTCACGCCCGGATCGCACATCGTGATGGGGAACGACGTTTACGGCGGCACCCACCGCCTCGTCAACCGCGTGCACGTTCCGTGGGGTATCTCACTATCGACAGTCGACATGAGTGACCTGGACGCGGTTCGCGCCACCATCAACCCCGGCATCACCAAGATTCTCTGGGTCGAGACACCCAGCAATCCACTCATGAAGATCAGTGACGTCGCCGCCCTTGCTTCAATCGCGAAGGAGCACGGCGTGATGGTCGTCGTCGACAACACCTTCGCATCTCCCTACCTGCAGCAGCCCCTCGCGCTCGGCGCCGACGTCGTGGTGCACTCGACCACGAAGTACATCGGCGGGCACTCCGATGTGCTCGGCGGGGCTCTCGTCATGAACGACGACACGGTCGCCGAGAAGGTGGGTTTTCTGCAGTTCGCCGTCGGGGCGGTCTCCAGCCCGATGGATGCCTGGCTCACCGTCAGGGGAATCAAGACTCTGGCAGTGCGCGCCGAGCGGCATTCGAGCAACGCCCTGGCCATCGCCGAGGCCCTGGTGGGGCATCCGAAGCTCGATGCCGTCTACTACCCGGGGCTGGCAACGCACCCCGGCCACGACATCGCGGCGAAGCAGATGAGTGCGTTCGGCGGCATGCTGTCCGTCGCCCTCAGCGGTGGAGCCGCCGCGGCCCGAACGTTCGCGGAGTCGACGACACTGTTCCAGCTCGCGGAGTCGCTCGGGGGAGTGGAGTCGCTCATCGGCTATCCCTCTGAGATGACCCATGCGTCGGTGCGCGGCACAGAGCTCGAGGTGCCCGACAACGTCGTACGACTTTCCGTGGGCATCGAGAATGTCGACGACCTGCTTGCTGACGTGCTGCAGTCGCTCGACCGCCTGTAACGCAACCTCCTGCAGCGCGTCCTCCTGCAGCGCGTCCTCCTGCAGTTCGATCGCCAGTAGCTCGAGTTCGGTAACGTGATCGGTCGTTGTCATGGCGATTTTTCCGCAGACCACCAAGCGGATTCGTCGATATTTTGACAAATCATTACGTCTACCCCCGTTTGGGGCTATGGTTGTAAGCGCTTGCACATCGCGAGAACCTCGAAAGAACGGCCTTTCGGCGTATGAATGCCCTACCCGGGTGCAGCACCCCGGGTGATCCTGGCGATCATCGGCCCCGGCCGATCGATCGACAACACAGGAAGGCAACGCCCCATGATCCATCATTCACGTGGCCGATGGGCAGCCGGAGCAATCATGCTCACGACAGCCCTCGCCCTCACCGCGTGCTCTGCCCCGGCTCCCGGCGACAGCACATCGTCAGCAGGATCCCTCACGGTCTGGGTCGACGCCGACCGCGCAGCCGTCCTGAAAGATGCCGCCGCCGAGTTCACGAAAGAGTCCGGTGTCGAGGTCAAACTCGTCCAGAAAGACTTCGCGGACATCCAGGAGCAGTTCATCGCCCAAGTCCCGACGGGCAAAGGGCCTGACATCACCATCGGTGCTCACGACTGGCTGGGCAACTTCGTCACCAACGGTGTCGTCGCTCCTGTTGAGCTCGGTGACAAGGCGAGCGACTTCCAGGACGTTGCTGTCACGGCAATGAGCTTCGACGGCGTCACCTACGGAGTTCCGTATTCGATCGAGAACATCGCCATGCTGCGCAACACCGCGCTGGCGCCGACGGCTCCGACCTCCTACGACGACATGATTGCGATGGGAAAGAGCGCAGGTACCGAGTTCCCGTTCATCGTGCAGGTCGGGCCAGAGTCCGATCCGTACCACCTGTATCCCTTCCAGACGTCGTTCGGCGCTCCCGTCTTCGGCACTAACGCCGACGGCAGCTACAACGCTGGCGAGCTCACCATCGGTAACGCCGGTGGAGACCAGTTCGCCACCTGGCTGGCCCAGGAAGGTGCTGTCGGGAACCTCAACATCTCGCTGACGGGTGACCTGGCCAAGGAGAAATTCAACGCTGGCGCCTCGCCGTTCTTCCTCACCGGTCCGTGGAACGTCGCGGATGCACAGGCCGCCGGTATCGATGTCGCCGTGGATCCGATTCCTGCCCCCGGGCCGAACGCCGCCCAGCCGTTCGTCGGCGTTCAGGGATTCTTCGTGAGCGCCAAGAGCACCAATACGCTCGCGGCGAGCGAGTTCCTGACGAACTACATCGCGACCGAGTCAGTGCAGACGGCTCTCTACGAGGTGGGAAAGCGCGCTCCAGCGCTCACCGCGTCGTTCGAGGCTGCAAGCGCCGACCCGATCATCGCTGGCTTCGGCGAAGTCGGAGCGACGGCCGTACCCATGCCCAATATCCCTGAGATGGGTTCGGTGTGGCAGTTCTGGGGGGTGACTGAGGCTGCGATCATCGGCGGGCAGGCTGATCCTGTAGGCCTCTGGCAGAAGATGGCCGCCGACGTTCAGGGCGCGATCTAGCACTCACGTTCGCGATGGGCCCGGAGGGAAACGTCCGGGCCCATCGCCTGAGAACAGCAGGATGGCATGAGCATCACGACACCACGAGCACCGCGGCTGACCCGGGCGCCGACAGCGCCGTCGACGAGCGTCAGGGTGCTGATCGTCAAGATTGCGGCCCTGGCAATAGTCGATGCGATAAGCCTCTATGCGCTGTTCATCGTGTTCGCCCAGCGTGACTGGATAGTGTTCGCGGCGATAGTGGTCGTTACCGTGATCGTGAACGTCGTTTATTTCAGCAAGAGGTTCCTGCCGGCAAAGTACCTGGTGCCCGGGGTGATCTTTCTCGTGATGTTCCAGGTTTTCATCATCGGATACACCGCCTACATCGCCTTCACCAACTACGGAACCGGCCATAACAGCACGAGAGAGGATGCGACTGCCGCCCTCATCGGATCGTCGCAGGAGCGGGTCGAAGACTCACCGGCCTACGGTCTGACCGTCGTCGAAAGTCTCGGCACCTACAGCTTCCTGGTGACAGACCCTGATGGCGATGTCAGCATCGGCAACGCAGACAACCCCCTCAGCCCGGTCGACAACGCGACCATCGAGGGAAAGGTAGCCGTCGGTATCCCCGGATACAACACCCTCAACTTCTCACAGATCGTGGCCGCCCAGGAGGCCATCGCCGGACTCACCGTGCAGATCAGTGACGATCCGAACGACGGCGCACTGCGCACCCCCGATGGAAGCAGCGCGTTCGTATACCGGTCGAACCTGGTATACGACGAAGCTGCCGCGACGATGACGAACAGCACAACCGGGGTCGTCTACTCGGACACCGGGGTCGGCGCCTTCACCGCCAACAACGGTGAGGAGCTGCTGCCGGGGTGGAAGATCGAGATCGGTTTCGATAACTTCGCCCGTGCGTTCGGTGACGAGTCGATTCGAGGGCCGCTGTTCAGCGTCGCCCTGTGGACTTTCACCTTCGCCTTCCTGTCGGTCGCGACGACGTTCCTGCTCGGCCTGTTTCTCGCCGTGGTGTTCAATGACCGGCGGATGCGCGGGCGCAGGGTCTACCGCGTGATGATGATCCTGCCGTATGCCTTTCCGGCATTCCTGTCTGCACTGGTCTGGGCCGGGATGCTGAACCGCGACTTCGGATTCGTGAACCAGGTGCTCTTCGGGGGAGCTGACATCCCGTGGCTCACTAATGAGTGGCTCGCGAAAGTGAGCATCATCCTGGTGAACCTGTGGCTGGGATTCCCGTACATGTTCCTCGTGTGCACCGGTGCGCTGCAGTCGATCCCCGACGAGTTGCAGGAGGCGGCCGTCGTGGATGGCGCCACACCGTGGGCGGTGTTCCGCTTCATCAAGATGCCCCTGCTACTGGTGTCGATAGCTCCGCTGCTGATCTCGTCGTTCGCTTTCAACTTCAATAACTTCAACCTGATCTACATGCTCACCAACGGAGGGCCGCGAGACGTGTCGGCTGGCGTCAATGTCGGGGCAACAGACATCCTGATCTCGATGGTCTACAAGGTGGCGTTCGTCGGAGCCGGGCGTGACTACGGGCTGGCCAGCGCCTTCTCGATCATCATTTTCGTGCTAGTCGGAGTCATCGCCGCAGTGAGTTTCCGGGCAACAAAATCCCTTGAGGAGTTGAACTGATGAGCGGCGCTACGACTGCTGCCGCAGGCGCGTCCACTGCCACAGGCACGCGCCGGCCTTTCCGGTTCGGCCGCTGGTTCAGGGCGACAGGATGGCGCCACGGCGTCGGAGTCGTCATGTCGATCTTCGCGATCTTTCCACTGCTGTACGTGTTATCCGCTTCCCTCAACCCGAGCGGCACCCTGATCAGCGCCAATGCGTTGTTCAGCATCTTCGACTTCGGAAGCTACATCGAGCTGTTCGATCTGCCCCAGCAGCCCTACGCCGCGTGGTACGGCAACACTCTGGTGATCGGTATCACGACCTCCGTCTGCACGGTTTTTCTCGGTGCGATGGCGGCATATTCCTTTTCGCGCATGCGATTCGTCGGTCGTCGTGTCGGCCTCCTGGCGGTGCTGCTCGTGCAGATGTTCCCGCAACTCCTGGCGGTCGTGGCGATCTTCCTGCTGCTCAACGGCATCAGTGACATCTTCCCGGCGATCGGGCTCGACAGCCAGATCGGCCTGATCATGGTGTATCTCGGCGGCGCCCTGGGCGTGAACACCTACCTGATGTACGGATTCTTCAATACGGTGCCGACATCCATCGACGAGGCCGCGAAGATCGATGGCGCGGGTCACGCGAGGATCTTCTTTTCGATCATCCTCCGACTCGTGGCGCCTATTCTCGCCGTGGTCGGGCTGCTCTCGTTCATCGGCACAACGAACGAATTCGTGATCGCCTCCATCGTGCTGATCGAGCCGGAGAAGCAGACGCTTGCTGTCGGGCTCTACCAGTTCGTGTCTGACGAGTTCTCGAAGAACTACAGCATCTTCGCTGCGGGCGCGGTGCTGGCAGCACTGCCAGTCATGGCGCTGTTCCTCTACCTGCAGAAATACATCGTCAGCGGATTGACTGCTGGTTCGGTTAAATGACGTAGCCCGGGCTGATCCACGCTGGCGCCAATCAGTCGGACCCTGGCGGTTTATCCTGTGATCGCGGAGCCGAGTGCTGGCATCGTGAGGGGAGTGGATCGACGTGGTCCCTCGATGGGGGAGTGACCATGCCTGAATACCGAGCACATTTCGATGCCGTCGTGGAGTTCATCAATGGCGGTTCGCTTCGGACCGAAAGCTTCCGGCTCGACCTGGCCGGTGGCGAGACGAGCGCCGACGAAGTCGGCCGGCTGTTAGTGCAGCATCTCGGTCTGGCCCTCGTCGCCCGTGTGCTCGTGACCAGTCTCTCCGTCGTTGAGGAACAGCACCGCGGTTCTCGCCGCGTCGACCAGGCTCAGTCGACTGGCCCCCGTCGGGTCGTCGACCTGAGCCACACGATCCGCGACGGGCTCATCACCTACCCGGGGCTCCCGGCGCCCGTGGTCACCCCCCACCTGACGCGAGAGGATTCGCGCTCCCACTACGCCCCTGGCACGCAGTTCGCGATGGATATCGTGACGATGATCGGCAACACGGGCACCTACCTCGACAGCCCGTACCACCGCTATGAGGGGGGAACAGACCTCGCGGGCCTCGCCCTCGCCACGCTCGTCGACCTGCGCGCCGAGGTCTTCCATGTGCAGGATGCCACGATCCGCGGCGTGCCGGCCGCCGTGTTCTTCGACCGTGACGTGCGGGGAGCCGCCGTGCTCGTGCACACCGGGTGGGACCGCTATTTCGCCACCCCCGCCTATTCCACCGGATCCCCGTTCCTGGCCGCGGACGCGACCGAGTACCTCGTCGAGCAGGGTGCGCGGCTCGTCGGAATCGACTCGCTCAATGTGGACGACACCGAGTCCGGCGGCGAGCGACCTGCCCACTCCGGGCTGTTGGCGGCGGGCATCCATGTGGTCGAGCACCTGACCAACCTGGGCGAGCTGCCACCGTCGGGTGCGAGGTTCACGGCCGCCCCGCCCGCGTTCGAAGGCTTCGGCACATTTCCCGTGCGAGCATTCGCGCTCGTGGGCTGACTAAGCTTCAGGGCATGACTGCGCTGACCGGCGGGCCCAGGGCGAACATCCGCCAGGTTGCGGCGCTGGCGGGTGTCTCCCACATGACGGTGTCTCGGGTGCTCAACGACCATCCGAGCATCGCGCCGGCGACGCGGGAGCGGGTGCTCGTGGTGATGCGTGAGCTCAATTACCGGCCTAATAGTGCGGCCCGGGCGTTGGCCAGCCGCAAATCGAGCCGCATCGGTGTCGTCGTCGATAGCGTTATCGAGTTCGGCCCGGCGAGCACCCTTCGTGCCATCGAGGATGCGGCACACGACCGCGGATACACGGTCTCGTCCTTCGCTGTATCGGCCGATCGGGCGGTCACCGCCCACGATGCGCTGGTGAGCCTGATGGCCATCGGAATCGACGCGCTGTGCCTGATCACGCCGCGCACGTCGTCGATCGACCTGCTGCGCGAAGTCTCGAGCGGCATTCCCACTCTCGTGGTCAAGGCCGAGCCCGAGGACGACTTCTTCACCGTGTCTGTCGACCAGCGGATGGGCGCGGCGCTCGCCGCGCAGCACCTCATCGATCTCGGCCACCGTGAGATGCTGCATCTCGCGGGCCCACTGGACTGGCTTGATGCCCGCGGCCGCGAACGTGCGTGGCGAGAGCACCTCGAGCGAGCCGGCCTGCGTGCCCGCGAACCAGTGGTGGGGGATTGGACCTCAGACTCGGGCTACGCCTTCGGGAGCGTTGTCGAACCGGATTTCACCGCAGTCTTCGCAGCCAATGACCGGATGGCGCTTGGGCTCATCCACGCGTTCACCGAGCGGGGCATCCGCGTGCCCCAGGATGTGAGCGTGGTCGGCTTCGACGATGTTCCGGATGCCAGGCACCTCCTGCCGCCGTTGACGACGGTTCGCCAGGATTTTCGCGCGCTCGGAACGCTGGGCGTGGCCACTCTGCTCGCCGAGCTCGAGAGTGACGACGTTCCGCAACGCTCGCTCATAGAGCCTGAGCTCGTGGTGCGGCAATCCACCGCACCGCCGCGTCTCGCGATTCTTCCGCACTCGCGTGGGTTGCCTCCGGATGATGTGAACGGTAACATCAACGCTCGTGAATAGCTTCAGCCGCGACGTCGCGGCGTCCATCGTAGAAGTGCGCGCAGAGGTCGCGGAGTTGCACGCGGAACTCGTCAGGTACGGGCTGATCGTGTGGACCGGGGGCAACGTCTCCGGCCGTGTGCCCGGTGCCGACCTCTTCGTGATCAAGCCGTCCGGGGTCTCCTACGACGACCTTGCCCCCGAGAACATGATCCTCTGCGACCTCGACGGGAATGTGGTTGCCGGCAGCCCAGGCTCTGAGCGGTCGCCATCGAGCGACACCGCGGCCCACGCCTACGTGTATCGGAATATGCCGCACGTCGGCGGTGTCGTGCACACCCACTCGACGTATGCGACGGCATGGGCGGCTCGCGGTGAAGAGATTCCCTGCGTTATCACCGCGATGGCCGACGAGTTCGGCGGACCGATCCCCGTCGGGCCATTCGCCATCATCGGTGACGACTCGATCGGGCGAGGCATCGTCGAGACCCTGACCGGTCACAGGTCACGCGCCGTGCTCATGCGGAACCACGGCCCTTTCACCATCGGTACCTCGGCGAAGGATGCGGTCAAGGCAGCGGTCATGGTCGAGGATGTCGCGCACACGGTTCATCTCGCCCGCGAGGCCGGGGGGGTCATCCCGATCCCGCAGGAGGCGATCGATAGTCTTTTCGACCGGTACCAGAATGTCTACGGCCAGGGAACGGACGAACGTCGATGAGCGCAGAAGCTATCAGCACGGGCCAGACGGCTCTCGGAATCGAGCTCGGCTCGACGCGGATCAAGGCCTGTCTCGTCGGGGAAGACCCCTCCGTGGTGCTGGCGGTCGGCGAACACGAGTGGGAGAACCAGCTCGTCGACGGACGCTGGAGCTACTCGCTCGAGGAGGTCTGGGCCGGAGTCCAGGCGGCATACTCGGCTCTCGCTGCCGATGCGGAGGCGCGGTACGGTGTGCGCCCACAGACGTTCGGCGCCATCGGTGTCTCGGCGATGATGCATGGCTATCTCGCGTTCGACGCGGAGGGTGAGCTGCTCGTTCCGTTCCGCACCTGGCGCAATACCTCGACGACGCAGGCGGCTGACGCGCTGACGACCGCTTTCGGCGTCAACATCCCGCTGCGCTGGTCGATTGCCCACCTCTATCAGGCAGTGCTCGACGGCGAACCGCACATCGCGCAGACGCGGTTCGTGACGACCCTGGCCGGTTACGTGCACTGGAAGCTCACGGGAGAGCGCGTTCTCGGCGTGGGTGACGCGTCTGGCATGTTCCCCATCGACGACGCCACTCGCGATTACGATTCGGCGATGCTCGCGACGTTCGATGAGCTCGTTGCAGGCGTTGCACCGCAGTTGCGGGTCGGCAGTCTTCTTCCGGAGGTTCTTGCGGCCGGCCGGCGTGCCGGCGAACTCACCGCAGCCGGGGCCGTTCTGCTCGACCCCACCGGCGTGCTGCGCTCGGGCGTGCTGCTGTGCCCGCCGGAGGGTGACGCGGGAACCGGCATGGTCGCAACCAACTCCGTGGCACCTCGCGCGGGCAACGTGAGTGCGGGCACGAGCATCTTTGCGATGGTCGTGCTCGAACGCCCACTCCAGAAGGTGCACCACGAACTCGATGTCGTCACGACACCGGCCGGCGATCCGGTTGCCATGGTGCATTGCAACAATGGGGCGAGCGAGCTTGCCGCCTGGGTGTCGATCTTCCGACGGTTCGCCGAGGCTGCGGGCGTCCCGGTCGACGCCGATACCGCGTTTGCCGCGCTCTTTCGCGAGGCACTCGAGGGGGAGCCGGATGCCGGTGGTGTGCTGGCATACAACCAGCTCGCCGGCGAACCGATCGCGCACCTCGACGAGGGTCGGCCGCTCGTCGTCCGCACCAACGACAGCAGCTTCACGCTCGCGAACTTCATGCGAGCGCAGCTGTACGGTGTCTTCGCCACGCTCAGTATCGGCATGGCCGCGCTCGATGACGAGGGCGTCGAACTCGACCGCATGTTTGCGCACGGCGGCGTGTTCCGCACTGCCGGAGTCGCACAGCGCTTCCTCGCTGCAGCCCTGGGCTCGCCGGTCTCGGTAGCGGAAACGGCGTCGGAAGGCGGCCCGTGGGGTATGGCGGTCCTGGCCGCCTATGCCGCGTCTGGCGCCGAACTGCCACTCGACGACTACCTCGAGGCGCGGGTCTTCCGCGGCGCGAGCGTCACCATTGCCGAGCCGGATCCGGATGACGTCGCCGGCTTCGCCTCCTATCTCACCCGCTATCGCGCGGGACTCGCCATCGAGCGCGCTGCCACGCAGGCGCTGTAACCAAAGGACACCGCATGAGCACGAGCATCATCCCCGACCTGTCGACGAAGGTCGTCTGGTTCCTCACCGGCAGCCAGGATCTCTACGGCGAGGAGACTCTGCGCCAGGTTGCCGAGCAATCGCAGGAGGTCGCCGCCTCACTCGGGGCTGCCGCCGGCATCCCGGTGACGATCAGGTGGATGCCCGTGCTCAAGAGCAGCGACGCGATCCGCCGTGCCATGATCGACGCATCGAGTGACGCTTCGGTGATCGGCGTCATCACCTGGATGCACACCTTCAGCCCCTCCAAGATGTGGATCCACGGGCTGAGTTCACTCACGAAGCCGCTGCTGCACCTGCACACGCAGGCGAATGTAGCACTGCCGTGGGGCGAGATCGACTTCGACTTCATGAACCTCAACCAGGCGGCTCACGGCGACCGCGAGCACGGTTACATCCTGAGCAGGATGAGCATCGCCAGAAAGACCGTGGTCGGCCACGCCTCCAACCCGGCGGTGGTCGTGCAGATCGCCGACTGGACCAGGGCGGCAGCAGGCTGGGACGCTGCTCAGAACATGAAGCTCGCGCGATTCGGCGACAACATGCGTTTCGTCGCCGTAACCGAAGGGGACAAGACCGAGGCGGAGATCCGCTTCGGCGTGCAGGTGAACACCTGGGGGGTCAACGAACTCGCCGATGCCGTTCATGCGGCCTCCGAGGCCGACATCGACACACTTGTTGCAGAGTACGAGCAGCAGTACGACGTCGTGGCGGAGTTGCGCAAGGGCGGAGCACGTCACGACTCGCTTCGCTACGGCGCTGCCATCGAACTCGGCCTCCGTTCGTTTCTCGAGGCCGGCGGCTTCTCGGCGTTCACCACGAGCTTCGAAGACCTGGGTGCTCTCCGGCAGCTGCCGGGTCTGGCCGTGCAGCGGCTCATGGCAGACGGCTACGGCTTCGGTGCCGAGGGCGACTGGAAGACGGCGATCATGGTGCGCGTCGCATCCGTGATGGGCGCGGGCCTGCCCGGTGGGGCGAGCCTCATGGAGGATTACACCTATCACCTGACGCCTGGCGAGGAGAAGATCCTCGGGGCTCACATGCTCGAGGTGAGCCCGTCACTTTCGAGTGAGCGCGCGAGTCTCGAGATCCACCCGCTGGGTATCGGTGGCAAGGAAGACCCGGTGCGACTCGTCTTCACCGCCGACTCGGGCCCTGCCGTAGTGGTCGCTATGAGTGACATGCGCGACAGGTTCCGTCTGGTCGCCAATGTTGTCGAGAACGTGCCACTGGATGCACCTTTGCCCAACCTCCCGGTCGGTCGCGCGGTCTGGAAACCTGCGCCCGACTTCGCCACGTCAGCGGCGGCATGGCTCACCGCCGGGGCGGCTCACCACACCGTTATGTCGACCCAGGTGGGGGTGGAGGTGTTCCGCGATTTTGCGGACATGGCATCCACCGAACTGCTCGTCATCGATGAGGACACGACGATTCGTGGGTTTCAGAAAGAGGTTCGCTGGAACGCCGCCTATTACCGCTTGAACCAGGCGTTGTAGGGCTTCCCGCTCCAGTACCGTCGTGTGCCCGTTGCCGCGCGTGCATAATAGGACGGGAATGTGAACGTACACAAACAACGGAGCGCGGAGCGTGTCAGGTGGAACCAGAGAAGGTTCGTGCGCCCAACATCCGTGATGTGGCACGCCTCGCCGGCGTGTCGTACCAGACCGTGTCGCGAGTGCTCAACGAGCACGTGAGCATCCGCGAGTCGACGAAACAGCGGGTCCTCGATGTCATCGAGGAGATTGGATACCGGCCGAACCAGGCCGCGCGTGCGCTGGTCACCAGCCGGTCCCGCACGATCGGTGTGCTGACCGCGCAGAACGCTGACTATGGTCCGACCACGAGTGTGACGGCAATCGAGCACGCGGCGCGTGAGGCTGGATACCGCATCACGATCACGAGCATCGCATCGAACGAGTACCCGTCGATCAAGGCTGCACTCGACCAGTTGCAGATGCAGGCCGTGGAGGCGATCGTGGTGATCGCCCCCCAGGTGCGGGTGCTCGAAGCGATCCGCGAACTCGACATCACGGTTCCGTATGTCACTCTGCAGAACGCCGACCTCGGTGGCGATCGCAGCATGTCGGTCGACCAGGTCGCCGGAGGGCGCCTCGCCACGCAACACCTGATCGACCTAGGACACACCGAGATCATGCACATTTCGGGTCCGCAGGACTGGATCGAGGCCGAGGCCAGGATGCAGGGGTATCTCGAGGCGCTCAACGATAAAGACCTGCGCACTCGGGCACCGATCCTGGGGGATTGGAGCGCGCACTTCGGATATTACGCAGGGCTGGAGTTGTTGCGCCTGAAAGACTTCACCGCGATGTTCGCCGGCAACGACCAGATGGCTCTCGGCTTTATCCACGCGTGCTGGGATTCGGGCCTCAGCGTTCCGGGGGATATGAGTGTGGTGGGATTCGACGACATCCCCGAGGCCGCCCATTTCTTTCCACCCCTGACGACGGTTCGCCAGAACTTTCCGGAGATCGGCCGACGGGCGGTGTCGCTGCTCCTCACAGAGCTGCAGGGAGGCACCGCCACTCACGGCCAGATCATGCCGGAGCTCGTCATTCGTCGCTCGACAGCGCCGCCTGCCCGCTGATCGTGACCATTCGGTTATCTCGGCGTCTTGACACATGTGACCGTTTCGCGTGTAGTCTCAGTCAGGTAATGCGAAACGGTCACATCCGTTCGCATGATTGCCATCCTCACGACAACGGAGTCTTATGCCCTACCTCAGCGAGCACGAGAGAGTCGCGGCATGAGCGCCTTTCCGCCTGAGGTCGAAGTTGCTATCGCCAGGACTCGCGAGGAGGTTTCGCAACTTCATGCCGAGCTGGTTCGGAACGGACTTGTGGTCTGGACCGGAGGCAATATCTCTGGCCGCGTCCCCGGGGCCGACGCCTTCGTGATCAAGCCGAGCGGGGTGTCCTACGACGACCTGAGCCCCGAGAACATGATCGTGTGCGATCTCGACGGTGTCATCGTGGCCAACACTCCCGGTAGCGAACGTGAGCCCTCGAGCGATACGGCTGCTCACGCATACGTCTATCGGAATATGCCGGATGTCGGCGGCGTCGTTCACACCCATTCCCCGTATGCGACCGCATGGGCGGCTCGCGGCGAGGCGATCCCGTGTGTTATCACTGCCATGGCCGATGAGTTCGGCGGTGAGATCCCGGTGGGGCCGTTCGCGATCATCGGTGACGACTCCATAGGGCACGGCATAGTGGACACCCTCACGGGCCACCGCTCGCGGGCCGTGCTCATGCAAAATCACGGCCCATTCACCATCGGCCACAGCCCGCGCGATGCCGTCAAGGCCGCGGTCATGGTCGAAGACGCGGCCCGGACCGTTCAGCTCGCGAGAGCCGGCGGCCAGACCATCGCCATCCCGCAGGATGCGATCGACGCACTTTTCCACCGCTACCAGAACGACTACGGACAGGACGCCCAGAGGTCAATGGCGTGAACGTCCCCTCACACTCCCCAGGACCCGTCCTGGCCAGAGGCTCGATCTTCATGGACGAGATCGAGCGCATTGCACCAGAAAAGACAATGACGTCCATTAATCGAAAGGAATCACAGTGAAGAAGAGAACTGCATTCGCTCTCGTCTCTGCAGCTGCCATGGTTGTCGGCCTCGCGGCCTGCGCTCCGGCTGCCGGTGGCGGCAGCGACGCCGGAAGCGGTGACGGCGGCCTCATCGGTGTTGCTATGCCGACGAAGTCGTCTGAGCGCTGGATCGCCGACGGCAACGCACTCAAGAAGACCCTGGAAGACCAGGGCTTCACCGTCGACCTGCAGTACGCAGAAGACGACATCCCCACCCAGGTCAGCCAGGTCGAGAACATGATCACCAAGGGCGCGAAAGCCCTGATCATCGCCGCGATCGACGGCACCACCCTCACCAGCGTGCTCGAGACCGCAGCGGGTGACAAGATCCCCGTGATCTCGTACGACCGCCTGATCGTGGACTCGCCGAACGTCGACTACTACGCCACGTTCGACAACTTCCTGGTCGGCCAGCAGCAGGCGTGGACGGTCCTCAACGGGCTCGGCCTCACCGAGCTCGATGGAACCCCGATCGACGGAGCTCCTGCCGGGCCGTTCAACATCGAACTGTTCGCTGGATCACTCGACGACAACAACGCGTTCTTCTTCTTCAATGGCGCGATGGATGTCCTCCAGCCGTACATCGATGACAAGACGCTCGTCGTCAAGTCGACGCAGACCGATATCGAGCAGGCCGCTACCCTTCGCTGGGACGGCGCCGAGGCACAGAGCCGCATGGAGGACCTCCTCACGGCGAACTACTCGGATGGCAGCAAGGTCAACGCTGTTCTCTCACCGTATGACGGCATCTCGCGTGGAATCATTTCCGCGCTCACCGACGCCGGATATTCGGTCGGCGCAGAATGGCCGATCATCTCGGGCCAGGACGCTGAGGTCGACTCGGTCAAGGCAATCCTGGCGGGGGAGCAGTACGCGACCATCTTCAAGGACACTCGCGAACTCGCGAAGGTCGCCGCTGGGATGGCTATCGCCGTGCTGAACGGTGACAAGCCGGAAATCAACGACACCGAGACCTACGACAACAAGGTCAAGGTTGTTCCGTCCTACCTCCTCGAGCCCATCCAGGTCACGAAGGACAACGTCACGGAAGCTCTCGTCGACACCGGATACTGGACCGCCGCGGAGCTCGGCCTGTAATCCAGCTCTGAGAACCAGCAACACCACCGCCGGTGGCGGGGAGGACATCCCCGCCACCGGCACTTCGAACCACTACGCTCACCTCAAGCCGTTCGACAAGGAAGCCGGAAGCCCGTGACGACCAACATCCTGGAAATGCGTTCCATCACCAAGACGTTCCCGGGCGTAAAAGCCCTCCAGGAAGTGACCCTCGAGGTCGGTCGTGGCGAGATCCACGCCATCTGCGGTGAGAACGGCGCCGGTAAATCCACCCTGATGAAGGTGCTGTCCGGGGTCTACCCGCACGGTTCATACGAGGGCGACATCGTCTTCGAGAACGATGTCGTCTCGTTCAAAGACATTCGTGACAGCGAGGCTGTCGGCATCGTGATCATCCACCAAGAGCTGGCGCTGAGCCCCTACCTGTCGATCGCCGAGAACATCTTTCTCAATAACGAGGTCAGGGGCGCCCTGGGCTTGATCGACTGGAACAAGACGAACGACGAGGCAGCTAAGCTGCTCGCGCGCGTCGGCCTGCGCGAAAATCCCACGACTCGGATCATGGACATCGGCGTCGGCAAGCAGCAGCTCGTCGAGATCGCTAAGGCCCTCTCCAAGCGCGTGAAGCTGCTCATCCTCGACGAGCCGACCGCGGCCCTGAACGATGAAGACTCCGATCACCTGCTCGACCTGATCCTGCACCTCAAGCAGCAGGGGATCACGTCGATCATCATCAGCCACAAACTGAACGAGATTAAGAAGATCGCGGACTCGGTCACGGTCATCCGTGACGGCAAGACGATAGAGACGATCGGGAAGTCGGACGTCACAGAAGAGCGCATCATCAAGGACATGGTCGGGCGCGACCTCGAACACCGGTATCCCGATCACACTCCCCACATCGGGGAAGAGATCCTGCGCGTCGAGAACTGGACGGCACACCACCCCCAGGATCCGACCCGCGTGATGGTCGACAACGTCAACCTCAACGTGCACCGCGGCGAGATCGTCGGAATCGCCGGGCTCATGGGCGCTGGTCGCACCGAATTCGCCATGAGCCTGTTCGGCCGAAGCTACGGTAGCCGCATCACGGGCAAGGTGTTCAAGAGTGGGCAGGAGATCCAGACCCGCACGGTGTCTGAGGCCATCAAGAACGGTCTGGCATACGCCACAGAGGATCGGAAGCAGTACGGCCTGAACCTCATCGAAGACATCAAACGCAACATTTCGATGGCGGCACTGGACCGGCTCTCGAATCTGGGTTTGGTCAACGACAACGAAGAGTTCAAGGTCGCCAACGAGTACCGCAAGAGCATGAACATCAAGGCACCGACCGTGCTGGCGAAGACTGGAAAGCTTTCGGGCGGTAACCAGCAGAAGGTCGTGTTGAGCAAGTGGATCTACTCGAATCCCGATGTGCTCATCCTCGATGAACCGACCCGTGGCATCGACGTCGGCGCCAAGTACGAGATCTACACGATCATCAACAAACTCGCGGCCGAGGGTAAGGGCGTCATCGTCATCTCGTCGGAGCTGCCAGAGCTCCTGGGGATCTGCGATCGCATCTACGCCATCTCTGAAGGCCGGATCACCGGTGAACTGCCGATCGCCGAGGCGACGCCAGAAGCCGTTCTCACCCTCATGACCATGGAATCACCCCGCTAGCGGGACCAAGAACCCGCCGAAGGAGTACGAACATGACCGACACGAACACCAAACCAGCCGAGGCCGTGGGGCCAGCGCCCGCCCGCCTGGCCTCATCGCTGAGCCACATCATCACCGATCTTGGAAAGAACGGCATCTTTCTGGCGCTCATCGCGGTCGTCGTGTTGTTCTCCTTCCTGACCAACGGGATCCTGCTCCGCCCGCAGAATATCTCCAACTTGATCGTGCAGAACGGGTACATCCTGATTCTCGCGATCGGCATGGTGATGGTGATCGTCGCGGGCCATATCGACCTGTCGGTCGGGTCGGTGGCGGCCTTCGTCGGCGCCGTATCCGGTGTGTTGATCCGGGATGCCGGTATGCCCTGGTGGGCCGCCATCCTGCTATCCCTGGTGATCGGTGCGCTGGTCGGGGCCTGGCAGGGATTCTGGATCGCGTACGTCGGAATACCGGCGTTCATCGTGACCCTGGCCGGCATGCTCATATTCAGGGGGCTTGCGCTCGTAGTGCTCGGCAACACGAACATCGGTTCTTTCCCGGCGGAGTACCGCGCGCTCGGTAACGGCTTCCTGACGAACGTGTTCGGAGAGTTCGCGGTCGATCCGTTGACGATGGGTGTCGCCGCCATCACGATCATCGCGTTCGTCATACAGAGCCTGCGCACCCGTCGTGCTCGGGAGAGTTACGGACAAGAAGTCGAGCCGCTCGGGTGGTTCGTCGGCAAGCTCGTCATCGTGACGATCGGTGTCGGAGCCTTCGCGTATGCGCTCGCCACGTTCAAGGGCATCCCCGTCACGCTGATTGTGCTCGCCGTCCTCGTGATGATCTACGGCGTCGTCACCAACCGCAGTGTCTTCGGCCGCCACATTTACGCGATCGGTGGAAACCGTCACGCAGCAGAACTGAGCGGCGTCAAGACCCGCCAGGTCGACTTCTACATCTTCGTGAACATGGGTGTGCTCGCGGCGCTCGCCGGCCTGGTCTTCACGGCGCGACTCAACCTCGCAGGCCCCAAGGCTGGCGACGGTTTCGAGCTCGAAGCCATCTCGGCGGCCTTCATCGGTGGAGCCGCAGTTCAGGGCGGCGTCGGCACCATCGGTGGCGCCATCATCGGTGGCCTGATCATCGGTGTGCTGAACAACGGCATGTCGATCCTGGGCATCGGCATCGAATGGCAGCAGGCGGTGAAGGGGCTCGTGCTGTTGTTCGCGGTCGCTTTCGACGTGTTCAACAAGCGCCGTTCGGGTGGTCGCTGACCCCAACAGCATTCGGATGCCCGGTCGCGATTCGCGGCCGGGCATCCGTCATGTTCGCTGCTCGTCAGCGGGAGTAGTCGGATGCGCCCGTGATCGCCGAGATCACTATCTCGTTTGTCACGTCGTCGGTGCGGAAGTGCCCGTTGTTGCGCCCGAGCCGCAGCACGATGATGCGATCAGAGACGGCCTGAACGTCGGTGATGTTGTGGCTGATCACGATGACGCCGAGACCGCGCTCCCGCAGGCGTTCGATGAGGTTCAGTACCTCGGCGGCGGCAGCGACTCCGAGTGCGGCGGTCGGCTCATCCAGGATGACGATGGTCGGCTCACCGATGAGTGACCTGGCGATCGCCACCGTCTGCCGTTGGCCGCCAGACAGAGTCGAGACACGCGCGCGCACTGACGGGATGCGCGCACTGAGTTCGCGAAGCAGCGCCCACGAGCGTGTTTCCATTCCCACATGATCGAGCACGCCGCGTACGTTCAGTTCTCGGCCGAGCCAGAGGTTGCTGACGACGTCGAGGTTGTCGCACAGCGCCAGGTCCTGGAATACCGTGGCGATACCGAGCTCGTAGGCCTCGGCGGTGTTGCCGATGATCACCGGCGTACCGCCGAGACTGATGCTGCCAGCATCCGGTTTGAATACTCCGGCAAGAATCTTGACCAGGGTGGATTTCCCCGCACCGTTATCTCCCACGAGCGCGACGACCTCGCCCGGATACACCTCGAGATCGACGCTGGCCAGGGCACGGATCGCTCCGAAGTTCTTGCTGATGCCGTTCATCGAGACGAGTGGCTGCATGGTCGGCTGCGTCACTGCAGCAGGCGATGCCTGGCTCATCGGTTTCTCCTCGGTGCGAATCTGCGCCTCGTTCACTGTGCTGGGTCCGTCGAACTCCGTGCTGGTCATCGTAGTTGCGGCTTCCACTCGGCGGCTACGTTATCGATTGCCGCTGCCAGGCACCCGAGTACGGCAGCCCGGTCACCGAGGGTTCCTGTCACAACCTCGGGAGCATTCGCCCCGATCGTCGCCCTCTCCAACTCGTGCCGCAACGGTGCGAGGAGCAGTTCTCCAGCCTCAGCCATCTCGCCTCCGATCACCACGAGCTCCGGGTCGAAGAGAGTGCTGACCGTCGCTGCGGCAGCACCGATGTGACGCCCGGCGTCCGCGATAGCGCGCCGCGCGCCGGAATCGCCGGCCTCAGCACGCAGCAGCAGGTCTCGCAGGCGATGGATTCCGGGGTCACCCCGAAACAGTTCAAGCAGGGCGGGTCCACCGGCGAACGCCTCGAGGCACCCCCTATTACCGCAGCCGCACAGCGGGCCGTGGGGGTCGATCATGACGTGGCCGACCTCGCCTGCACGGCCCGATCCGCCCCTATAGGGGAAGCCATTTATGAGCAGGCTGCCGCCGATCGAGTAGCCGACCCTGATGTAGACGGCACTGGTGAAGCCTCTCGCGGCCCCGGATCTGAGTTCGGCGAGGCCGCCGAGGTTGGCCTCGGTATCGACGAAAACGGGCAGCCGGATGCGCTCACTCATCGAGTCCGCGATCGCAACGCCGTCCCACCCCCGCATTAGTCCCGGGGTTGAGATGACGCCGCTGGCCGGGTCGATGGGGTGGGGCAGTGCCATTCCGAGCACGAGTACGTCGCTCAGGCTGGCATCGAGCGCCTCAACCATGTCACCGATGAGCAGGGCTGCACGGTCCATTTCGCGGTCGTGGCGGTGGTCCGCGGCCAATGGAAGGTGGTTTTCGGCAACTACCGTACGATCGACGTCCGAGATGGCTACCCGAAGGTGTCGTTTGGAGATGTGCAGTCCGGCGACGAGTCCCTGACGCCGTGCGAGGGTGACCTCGACGGCGCGGCGGCCGCTGCGGGAGGTGGCTGCGGTGTTGACGACGCCGGCGCCGGACAACTCTTTGACGATATTGGAGATCGTTGCGGCAGACAGCCCCGTCGCGCCGGCGAGTTCCACCTGGGTCAGGTGTCCATGGCGTTTGAGGGATTCGACGATTCGAGCGCGATTGGCTTCGCGTAGTGAAGTCTGGGAACCCGGCGGTGGGTGTCGACTCTGCACATCGAGATCCTACCCTTTTGCCGTGTTTGAGCGGATGTTATAGGTGGATGAGACAACAAATGGCCCTGTGACATTGCGCGAAGATCACGATTTGGTGTGTCTTGTCTTCACTATTTGACGCCAAGGCTGCGCGGGGTTAGATTCTCGTAGGCGCAATGCACTTAATAGGTCGTGCGAGGCCCTGACGCGGAGGTCAAGCTGTGGAACTGGCAGGCAACACTGAGCCGACCATCCTGGAGATGCGCGGCATCACCAAGGAGTTCCCCGGTGTGAAGGCGCTTGACGATGTCACCCTCACGGTCAAGGCCGGTGAGATCCACGCGATCTGCGGTGAGAACGGCGCAGGCAAATCCACCCTCATGAAGGTCCTGTCCGGCGTCTATCCTTACGGCAGCTACACCGGCGACATCATCTACGGAGGCGCCGAGGTTCGCTTCAGCAACATCCGCCAGAGCGAGAGCGCCGGCATCGTCATCATCCACCAGGAGCTCGCGCTCATCCCGCTGCTGTCGATCACCGAAAACATCTTCCTCGGCAACGAGCCGACGAAGCGCGGCGTGATCGACTGGGTCGCCGCAAAGAGCATGGCACGAGAGCTGCTGGCTCGCGTGGGCCTCTCGGATGACCCGGACACCCTCATCAAAGACATCGGCGTCGGCAAGCAGCAGTTGGTCGAGATCGCCAAGGCCCTGCACAAATCGGTGAAGCTCCTGATCCTGGATGAACCGACTGCTGCACTCAATGAGTCGGATTCCCAGCATCTGCTCGACCTTCTGCGCGGCCTCAAGGGCCGCGGAATCACGTCGATCATGATCTCGCACAAGCTGAACGAGATCGAGGCGATCTCGGATGAGATCACCATCATCCGGGATGGCAGGACCATCGAGACTCTCAACGTCAGGGACGATGGTGTCGATGAGGATCGCATCATCCGCGGGATGGTCGGTCGCACGCTCGACAACCGCTTCCCCGAGCGCAATCCTCACATCGGAGAGATCTTCTTCGAGGTCAGGAACTGGAACGTGCAGCATCCACTGGCCGCCGACCGCATGGTCGTCAAGAACTCAAGTTTCACCGTCCGGCGTGGTGAGGTCGTCGGTTTCGCCGGTCTCATGGGGGCTGGCCGCACCGAGCTCGCGATGAGCATCTTCGGCAGGTCGTATGGCAACTTCCTCTCAGGCACCCTCATCAAGGATGGCAAAGAGATCCGCGTCCGTAACGTCGGCGAGGCTATCGAGAACGGCATCGCCTACGTGAGCGAAGACCGTAAGGCTCTCGGCCTGAACCTCCTCGACGACATCAAGCGATCGATCGTCTCGGCCAAACTCTCGAAGATCTCGAAAGCTGATGTGGTTGATGAGGTCGCGGAGTACCAGGTCTCTGAGAAGTACCGCAAGAGCCTGCGCATCAAGACACCGACGGTCTACGAGGGCGTCAACAAACTCTCCGGGGGAAACCAGCAGAAGGTGGTGTTGGCGAAGTGGATGTTTACCGATCCCGACATCCTGATCCTGGATGAGCCCACCCGCGGTATCGACGTGGGCGCTAAGACCGAAATCTATGCAATCATCCGCGAGCTGGCGGCACAGGGCAAGGGCGTGATCATGATCTCGTCTGAGCTGCCCGAGCTGCTGGGAGTCTCAGACAGGATCTACACGATCTTCGAGGGTGCGATCACGAGCGAGATCTCCGCCGACCGTGCCGACCCGGAAACGCTGATGAAGAGCATGACCTCCACCGAGAAGAAAGCCCCGAAGCTATGACTGATGTGACAACCAGGCCGGAGAAGTCCGGGGGCATTCGAGACCTTCGCAAGATGTTCAGCGGCGGCGGTCGACAGTTCGGCATTCTGGGCGCGCTGATCGTCATCATCGCGCTGTTCCAGATTCTCACCGGTGGCAAGACTCTCGACTCGACGAACCTCATCAACCTCGTCAACGGAAATGCCTACGTGCTCATCCTCGCCGTGGGGATGGTGATGGTCATTGTCGCTGGCCACATCGATCTCTCGGTGGGCTCGGTGGCGGCCTTCGTCGGCATTGTGGTCGCGCAGGTCATGAAGGGGCTCAGCTTCCCCGGGCTCCCCGATGGGCTCGCTTCGCTGCTCACGGTCTTCATCGGCATCATCGTCGGTCTCGTCATCGGTGCCCTCGTCGGGGCATGGCAGGGGTGGTGGGTCGCCTACGTCGGAGTCCCCGCGTTCATCGTGACTCTTGCCGGGATGCTCATCTTCCGCGGCGCCAACCAGTTCGTCGGCAACTCGACCTCCATCCCGGTCCCGCGCGAGTTCGCGTTCATCGGTGGGGGATTCCTGCCCGACTTCGGGCCGGATTTCGGTTTCTCGAACCCCACCCTCATACTGGGGCTCCTGGTGGCCATCGCCATCATCTGGCAGGAGCGCCGCCTTCGTCGGAACCAGGCCAAGATGGGCGCAGACCAGGCACCGCTGTGGGTGAGCGTCGTCAAAGTGGTCGTCGTGCTGGCGGTCGTCGTCGCCGCGACGCTGCTCTTCGCATCGGGCCGCATCGGCACGAGCTTCCCGGTTGCGGGGGTCATCCTCGGCGTGCTCGTGCTGGGCTACTCGTTCCTCACGAACAACACGACCATCGGTCGCCACATCTATGCCGTGGGTGGCAACTGGAGGGCGGCAGAGCTCTCTGGCGTCAACATCCGCAAGGTCAACTTCTTCGTGATGGCGAACATGTCGATCATCGCCGCGCTCGCCGGAATGCTGTGGATCGCCCGGTCGGTGGCATCCGGTCCCGGTGATGGCGTCGGCTGGGAGCTGGACGCGATTGCCGCCGTGTTCATCGGTGGCGCCGCAGTGTCAGGTGGCATCGGCACCGTCGCCGGCTCGATCATCGGTGGCCTCGTCATCGCCGTCCTCAATAACGGACTTCAGCTTCTCAGTGTCGGCGCCGACCGTGTGCAGATGATCAAGGGCCTCGTGCTGCTTCTCGCCGTGGGCATCGACGTGTACTCGAAGCGCCAGGGAAAGCCGTCCATCATCGGGCTGCTCACGCGAGGCCGCAGGTCGGCTCTCGACGAGACGCCGGTACCCGCAGCCCCGCGGGGCACACAGACTCCCACCCCTACGGGTGGGGCCCAGGAATCCGCTCGGCCCAGGGACCTCACTCCCGAAGGCTGAGAACTACCGGAATCCGACCTAACAGACGCACCAGGAAAGAGACTAGCAATGAAGAAACTCGTTATCGCGACGACGGCCTTCGCCGCCATCGCGGCATTGACCCTCGCGGGTTGCTCGAGCCGTGGCGATGTCGCCACCGACGGCGCGAGCGCAGCAGCCGGATTCGCAGCGGATTCCACTATCGGAGTAGCACTGCCGGACAAGACCTCGGAGAACTGGGTGCTTGCCGGCCAGCTGTTCACCGATGGCCTGACGGAAGCCGGGTTCAAGCCGGACGTGCAGTACGCGCCCGCGAACAACACCGTTCCGGAACAGCAGAACCAGATCAGCTCGATGGTCACCAACGGCGCCAAGGTCATCATCATCGGCGCGAAGGATGGCGCTCAGCTGTCGTCACAGGTCGAGGCAGCCCACGATGCCGGAGCGACCGTCATCGCGTACGACCGCCTCATCCTGAACACCGAGGCTGTCGACTACTACCTCGCGTTCGACAACTTCAAGGTAGGCGAGCTGCAGGGCCAGGCGCTGCTCGACGGACTCGCAGCGAAGTCCCCCGACAAGAAGTCGTACAACATCGAACTGTTCTCAGGTTCACCCGACGACAACAACGCCGGAGTCTTCTTCGATGGTGCGATGAGCGTGCTCCAGCCGAAGATTGATGACGGAACACTCGTGGTCGTCTCGGGCCAGACCGCTGTTGCGCAGACCGCAACCCAGGGATGGTTGGCGCAGAATGCGCGCAGCCGTATTGACACCCTGCTCGCGGGCAACTACGCGTCGGCAGACCTCGATGGCGTCCTGTCGCCCAACGACACGCTCGCTCGCGCGATCATTGAAGGCGTCGTTGCTGCAGGAAAGCCGATCCCGGTCATCACGGGCCAGGACTCAGAGGTCGAGTCCGTCAAGTCGATCATGGCTGGCGAACAGTACATGACCATCTACAAGGACACTCGTGCGCTCGTTGCACAGGCCATCGTGATGGTTCAGGACCTGCAGAAGGGCGACACGCCCGAGGTCAACGACACGGAGTCGTACGACAACGGAGTCAAGGTCGTGCCGTCGTACCTGCTGGCACCTCTGGTGGTCACCAAAGACACCGCTGCCGAGGTCTACAAGGGCAACGACAGCCTCGAGCCGCTCACCAAGTAGCAGCTTCTCTCTCAAAACGAAGGCCGGTCGGGGTTCGCCCCGGTCGGCCTTCGTCGTCCCTGTCGTGCGGTCGAACATGTGGTCCTGCACCGAAGGTTCCGAGTGTGGACGCGCCGCACCCCCCCATTCGGTTGACAGCCAGAAATCCATGTGAATAAGATGGGAGCGTTCACAGAGACTGCGTTAGCACCACCATTCGCTGGCAAGTCGAGCACTTCCAGGGCCCGGACCGGGTTCGCCCACTGCGCCAGACCAACGATGATCGGGGCATTTCCTATGACGGTGACCTCAGTACGAGCCCCCCGCCACGGGTTGGGCGTGAGCGCCGCACCGCGGAAGAGGCTGAGCCACCGCAAGGCCCTCACGATCTTCATCGGGCCATTTCTCCTGCTGTATCTCCTCTTCTACGTCATCCCGATCGGGTATGCGATCTACCAGTCGTTCCTCACCGTCGAACGCGTGGGAACCTTCGGGCCTGCGACCACCGTCTTCGGCGGATTCACCCAGTACATCGCGGTGTTCCAGGCCAGCGATTTCTGGGCCTCGGTGCTGAGGGTGCTCGCCTTCGGCGCAGTGCAGGTGCCGGTCATGCTCGGGCTGGCGCTCCTGTTCGCGCTACTGCTCGACTCCCCGTTGCTCAAGGGGAAGAAATTCTTCCGCCTCGCATTCTTCGCTCCGTATGCTGTGCCCGGTGTCATCGCGGCGATCATGTGGGGTTTCCTGTATTCACCGTCGCTCTCGCCGTTCAGTGCCGTGACCCAGAACATCCCGTTCCTGGGAGCCGACCTGGTGCTGTGGTCGATCGCCAACATCGTGACCTGGGTCTACGTCGGTTACAACATGCTGATCATCTATTCAGCACTGCTCGCCATCCCGACGGAGATCTATGAAGCCGCCAGAATCGATGGCGCCAGCAACTGGGCCATCGCCTGGCAGATCAAGATCCCCCTGGTCACGCCGGCGCTTATCCTCACCGCCGTGTTCTCGATCATCGGCACCCTGCAGTTGCTCGCTGAGCCGCAGACGCTGCGCAGCTTCAGCACCGCTATCAATTCGACCTTCACCCCGAACCTCGCCGTGTACACGACAGCCTCGGTGCCGAACTACAGCCTTGCTGCGGCGTTCTCCGTCGTGCTCGCCCTGTCGACGTTCGTACTGTCGTTCGTGTTCCTCAAAGTGACGCAGAGACGAGCCTTCGCATGAGCGCCCCGAGCCTGACCCGTAGCTCGAAGGCAAAGGGTTCCCAGCGCGAACCCATCCTGTCTCGATCGGCGGCAATGCTCATCATGGGCGTCTTCACGCTCTATTTCCTCATCCCGATTTGGTG
The DNA here is from genome assembly GCF_014645015.1 of Salinibacterium xinjiangense. Lineage (GTDB taxonomy): Bacteria > Actinomycetota > Actinomycetes > Actinomycetales > Microbacteriaceae > Rhodoglobus > Rhodoglobus xinjiangensis. Next base: position 897,602 of record NZ_BMLC01000001.1, on the reverse strand, counting down.
GCTGCTCGTGTCGTCCACGAAGACGCAAGGGCAGTTCACGACGACCCCAGCGCTGATATTCACCCCGGACGCGATACCGAACTTCATTGACAACATCAGTGGCCTGTTTGCATATAACGACGGCGTCTTCCTGAAATGGATCCTCAACAGCGTGCTGTACGCAGGAGCCGGTGCGTTGCTCGGGACCGTCATCGCGTCCATGTGCGGCTACGCACTGGCCAAGTACGGATTCCGTGGCCGGGAGGCTGTCTTCAACCTCGTGCTCTCTGGCGTTCTGGTCCCGGCAACGGCACTCGCTCTGCCGCTCTTCCTCATCTTCAGCCAGGTCGGTCTCACCAACACGTTCTGGGCCGTCTTCCTCCCCAGCATCGTCAGCCCTTTCGGTGTCTACCTCGCCCGGATCTATGCCGCTTCGAGCGTGCCGGATGAACTGCTGGAAGCAGCTCGACTCGACGGCTCGAATGAGGTGCGCACATTCTTCACCGTCGCGACTCGATTGATGGCGCCGGCTCTCGTCACGATCTTCCTCTTCCAGTTCGTCGCCATCTGGAACAACTTCTTCCTGCCGCTCATCATGCTGCGGGACCCCAGCCTGTTTCCGGTGACCCTGGGTCTGTACTCCTGGAACAGTGCGATCGGCCAGAATCCTGAACTCCGGTCGTTCGTCATCATCGGCGCATTCGTGTCGATCATCCCGCTCATCATCGCGTTCCTGAGTCTTCAACGGTTCTGGAGCGGCGGCCTCGCGGCGGGAAGCATTAAGTAAATCGCTATCCATCACTCACGATCCGGCTTCGGATGGTGTACACAGCACACGATTGGAACTCTCATGCAACGTAACCTCCGAACGGTCGCTATGGCAGCGGCCGTTGTCTCGGCGCTGGCACTTGCCGGCTGCGCGAGCGCTACACCGGATACCGCCTCCGGCGGTTGTGAGCCGTCAGACGGCCCCGTCGATCTCACCTTCACCAGCTGGGTCCCCGGGATGGACCAGGTCGTCGCCCTCTGGAACGAGAAGAATCCCGACATCCAGGTCGAATTCCAGACCGGCCCGAATGGTAACTCCGGTACGTACCAGAACTTCTTCAACCAGATCAAGGCTGGCAACGCACCAGATGTTGGCCAGGTCGAGTACGACGCCCTCCCGAGCTTCCGCGTGCAGGATGGCCTGGAGAACATCGCGGGGTGCGGCGATATCCTCGCGGCTGGTGATCAGTTCGTCGACTGGACCTGGAGCCAGGTGACCTTCGGCGAAGACAACGCTGTCTACGCTATCCCGCAGGACTCCGGCCCCACGGCCATGTATTACCGGGCTGACCTGTTCGAGGCCGCGGGGATCCCGGTTCCGACAACGTGGGCAGAGTATGCAGATGCCGCCGCAAAGATCAAGGCGCTCGGCTCATACATCACCAACTTCCCCAAGACCGACGTGAACTGGTTCGCGGGGATGGTCTGGCAGAATAACGGCCAGTGGTTCGAGAACAACGGCGAAGACTGGACTGTCGACCTGACCAGCCCGGAATCGCTCGAAGTGGCCGACTACTGGCAGGGGCTGCTCGACCGAGGTGAGGTCTCGACTCTCGCGTCGTTCTCAGACGAGTGGAATGCATCATTCAACACCGGCCAGCAGTGGACCTGGATCTCGGCGGTCTGGGGTGCCAGCACCATCAAGAGCGGTGCTCCTGACACCTCGGGCAAGTGGGCCGTGGCGCAGATGCCGCAGTGGAACGCCGGCGACGACGCTGCCGGAAACTGGGGTGGCTCGTCGAGCGCGGTGCTGAAGGGGTCGAAGCACCCCTACGAGGCAGCACAGTTCGCCCTGTGGTTGAACACCGACCCGGACGCGCTCGAGATGGCGAACGAGCTCGGAGGCCTCTACCCGGCATCGAAGGACGGCGCCAACCTGCCGGTCTTCACCGCGGGGCAGGAGTTCTATGGCGGACAGAAGATCTACGACGTGTTCGCCGAGGCCTCGGCCCAGGTCATCCCCAATTTCGTATGGGGGCCGACCATGACACAGACCTATACGGATGTGTCAGACGGATTCGGTGCAGCACTGGGCGGCAGCGGTACGCTGGCTGACGCGCTCGCGACCGGCACAGAGAAGACGATCGCGGCCCTCAAGGCGCAGTCCATCCCTGTCGCGGAGTAGCTCCCTATCAACACCATCATCTACCTCCGCTCCCCGGGAACCAGCCTCGTGCTGGATGCCCGGGGGGCGGGGGTACCCTCTTTTGTGCACTGGGGTGCGGATCTCGGTGACCTGGACTCGACGCAGCTCGCAGGCCTGGCCGCAGCCCAGACCGTCGCGATCCCGCCGAGCTCGATCGACAGCCCGGCATGCCTGAGCCTGTTGCCTGTGGCCAGTGAAGGCTGGAGCGGAACGCCCGGGCTCTCGGGGCATCGGGCCTCGCAGACCATCGAGCCATCGTTCATCCTGTCCCGCGTCGACCGTCCCGATGTCCGCAGCGTCATCGCGGTGCTCACCGATTCGGCGGCGGGTCTGGAGGCCACGGTCGAGATAGTGCTGTCTCCCGAGGGTCTTCTCGTGACTCGCACCACCGTGACGAATACCGGTGAATCCGAATTCACCCTGGGCAGGCTCGGCTCAACGCTCCCGATACCCCCGCGAGCCAGGGAAGTGCTGGATGTCACGGGCCGCTGGTCGTTCGAGCGTCGCCCCCAGCGTCGTGAGCTTGCTCACGGGAGCTGGAGCCGGCAGACGCGTCACGGCAGGAACGGTCATGACAGCCCCGAGCTGCTCGCTGCAGGAACACCGGGCTTCGGATTCCGCGCAGGTGACGTGTGGGCGGTGCATCTTGCCTTCAGCGGAGACCACGACCTGTATGCCGAGTCCCACCCGACCGGACAGGCCGTGCTCGGCGCGGCCGAGTTGCTCGCGCCCGGCGAGGTCATCCTCGCTGCGGGGGAGTCCTACGTGTCACCGCAGGTGCTTGCGGCCTGGTCGGCAGTCGGTCTCGACGGGATATCCGAGCGCTTCCATGCGTGGGCGCGCCGTCGGCGGCCGCTCGGGCCGCGCCCGGTCATCCTGAACACCTGGGAGGCGGTCTATTTCGACCACGATCTCGAGCGGTTGAGATCGCTGGCCTCGGTTGCGGCATCGGTTGGCGTCGAACGATTCGTGCTCGACGATGGCTGGATGACGGGTCGCACTGATGCCACTCGCGCCCTCGGTGACTGGACTGTCGACCCCGAACGATGGCCGCAGGGGCTGGCTCCGATCATCGACCACGTCCACTCGCTCGGGATGGACTTCGGGCTCTGGGTCGAGCCCGAAATGGTGAGCCTGGATTCGGAGATGGCGCGCGCGCATCCCGAATGGGTGCTCACGGGTTCTCCACGCCGGCTACCCCAACCGTGGCGCAACCAGTTCGTGCTCGACCTGGCCAACCCCGACGCTTACGACTCGGTGCTCGCCCAACTCTGCGCGCTGCTCGACCGTTATGACATCGCCTACCTGAAGTGGGATCAGAATCGGGATCTTCTCGGCGGCTCTGCCCACCGCCAGACTCTCGCGACCTGGCGACTCCTGGCCGAACTGAATGACCGGTATCCCTCCCTCGAGATCGAGTCATGCTCCTCGGGCGGCGGGCGCACCGATCTCGGAGTTCTGCAATTCACCGACCGTGTGTGGGCCAGCGATACCAACGATCCGGTCGAGCGGCAGCGAATCCAGCGATACACCTCGATCGTGCTGCCACCCGGGGTGATCGGCAGCCACCTGGGCGCGACCATCGCTCACACGACCGGTCGCCAGACCGACCTCGGCTTTCGACTCGCAACCGCATTCTTCGGATCCGCTGGAATCGAATGGGATCTCACGAAGTCGAGCCCGGAGGAGCTCGCGTCTGTGACCCTCTGGATCGCCGCATACAAGCAACATCGTGCCGTGCTGCACTCCGGCACCGTCGTGCGGGCTGATTCCGCGGATGCGGCGCTCGAACTGCACGGAGTCGTAGCTGCCGACCTCAGCGAGGCGATCTTCGCCGCAGTGTGCCTCGAGGCGCCTCGGGACGCGGTCAGCACGGGCCTGATCCTGCCGGGGCTCGACCCCCATGCCGACTATCGCGTCGAGCCTCTCGACCTCGGGGCAACGGTGCAGTATTTCCACGGCATTCCACCGTGGCTGGCAGCAGGGGGTACGACGCTCCCGGGCTTGGTGCTCGGCTCAATAGGTCTCGCCTGGCCGCCGCTCCAGGCCCAGCAGGCCCTCGTGCTGCGGGTTGTCCGCCTTTAGTGGATCGACTCTCGCAGCACCCTCACCGCGCCAGCGGGGACGAAGACGGTTCCCTCGACCCGCTCGCCGGTCGTGAGCTCGGTCCCTGTCCCGGTGAATGACACCTCGCGGTCGGAGTGATTGATCACGAACACGAAACGGTCGGTGTCGTTGGAGCGGGAGACGACCTCGACATCCCGTCCCAGCGCATGGCCCACGACGCCAGCTTCGGTGAGGGCACCCGCCATGAGTTCAGCGTATGAGTCGTCGTCGAGTGCCGTCGCCACGTAGATGGCACGCCCCTCGCCGAACACGTTCGAGGTCGCTGCCGGTTGCCCCGGGAGTTGCCCGTCGGCGAACTCCGTCATGACCGTGGCTGTGGTCACCCGCACGATCTCCGTCCATATCGTCCCCGTCGATCCGTCGCTGAGCACAACCGTGCCATCCGCATTGAGCGGAAAGAACTCTTCGGTCCAGGCGCCAAGGAGTTCGGCGAAAGCGCCGGGCGGGGTGGCCTGGGTGACATCCATTCGCAATCGGAGTTCATCGTCGGCCAGTCCGGAGAAAAACGTCACCATCACGTGGCCGCCACCGGCCACGTAGTCAGACAACGCTTGTGCGTCGACGTCAGTGATGCAGTAGAGCGTGGGGACGATCACGAGCGAATAGCCGGACAGGTTTGCGCCCGGGGGAACGAAGTCGACGGTCACCCCGGCGGTTCGAAGAGCCGCATATGCCCGATGGGCCTCCGGCATGTACTTCACGTCCTGGGAAGGATGTGTGTCGTTCTCAACTGCCCACCATGCTTCCCAGCTGAACATGATCGCTGCCCGTGCGTCGACCCGACTGCCACTGACGGGCGCGAGCTGGTCGAGCATGGCGCTGACTCCGAGCGTCTCTCGCCAGATCCCGGAGTCGGTTCCGGCGTGGGGGAGCAGAGCAGAATGGAATTTCTCCGCGCCCTGGCGGGACGCCCGCCACTGGAAGAAGCAGATGCCGTCAGCGCCGCGGGCGACATGTGAGGCCACGGTGCGAGCCAGCTCACCGGGCACCTTGGCGATGTTGTACGGCTGCCAGCTCACGGCGCTCGTGGACGTCTCCATGAGCAACCAGGGGTTTCCGTCCGCGAGTCCGCGAGTCAGGTCAGCGGAGAACGACACCTCGGCCTCAGGATGCTCGAGACGGTAGTCGACGTAGTGGTCGTTGGCGATGAGGTCGACTTCCGGTGCCCATCGCCAGTAGTCCTGCGTGCGAATGTGCGCAGTGATCATGAAATTGGTCGTTACCGGAACCGAACTGGCGGCGCGGACGATGGCGAGTTCGTCACGGTAGTAGCTCAGCAGCTCTTCCGAGCTGAAGCGCTCGAAGTCCAGTCGATGGCCGGGGTTCACCGTAGACACTGTCGTTCGCGGCGGCAGGATCTCGCTCCAACGCGAGTAGCGCTGGCTCCAGAATGAGGTACCCCAGGCATCGTTGAGGCGTTCGATGGTTGCATAGCGCGCCTCGAGCCATCGTCGGAACGATGTCGCGGAGACATCGCAGTAGCAGAGGGCATTGTGGCACCCGAGCTCGTTCGAGACGTGCCAGAGCGCAACCGCAGGATGGTCACCGTATCGTTCGGCGACGACAGAAGCCAGCCGCAGCGCGTGTTCGCGGAACACGGGCGAGCTCGGGCACCATGCCTGTCGGCCCCCGGGCCAGCGAGTGGTGCCATCAGCCATGACGGGCAGGATCTCCGGATGCTGCGTCGACAGCCACGGCGGTGGGGATGAGGTACCGGTGCCGAGATTGACCCGGATGCCGTTCTCGTGGAGCAGGGCGATGATCGCGTCGAGCGAGTCGAAGTCGTATTCGCCGGGCCGTGGTTCGATCGACGCCCAGCCGAAGATGTTGATCGCGACGATGTCGATTCCGGCCTGGACCATCAGCGCGACGTCGTCGTTCCAGACGCTTTCGGGCCACTGCTCAGGGTTGTAGTCGCAGCCGAACAGGATTCCGCCGCGTTGCCAGCCCTGGGTAGCGCGGGCTGGCTCGTGTCGCTTCACAGCAACCTCCTCCAGAGTTTCTGTGAGCGTGCACAGAGCAGGCTCAAAATAAACCCGCTTCACGGAGCGGGCTTCCCAAATCGTAGCTGGGCGCCGCTCGTGGTGTCAACCGTTATGGCCGTTGTTGAGCCCGTGAACCGTGCCAGCACGGCTAAAATAGCGGTCATGCGCCAGAGTGACGATCGCCCGAAGAGAGCAACGATCTTCGACGTTGCTGACGAGGCGAAGGTCTCTCGCGGAACCGTATCCAGACTGCTCAACGGTGAGCGTTACGTCTCAGACTCGGCACGCGAGGCGATCGAGCTTGCCATCGCCAGGGTGGGTTACGTACGCAACATGGCGGCGCGCAATCTCGCGTCCCAGCGCACCCGCGCGGTCGGACTGATCGTGCACGAGCCGCACTCGGTCTTTCTCGAGGATCCCAACATCGGCGCCATCCTTCTGGGGACCAACGAGCGGTTGTCGGAGGACGACTATCAGTTGGTCTGCCTCATCATCGGTTCGGATCGGGACTCGGCGAGAGTCGCCGACTTCCTCCGGGGTGGGTTCGTCGACGGTGTGATCATCGTGTCTGCCCGCGAGCACGACCCCATCGCACTCGCCATCGGCCAGATCGGGCTGCCGGCGGTGACCGTGGGGCACCCCTCCGATGTGCCGAAGATCCCGTTCGTCGGCATCGACAACTACACCGCGGCACGCGATGTCACGTCCCGGCTTCGCGATACGGGTCGTCGCAGGATCGGGATGATCGCGGCTGCTCTCGACCGCGACTCCGGGGCGGATCGCCTGGCTGGTTTCCGATCGGCGATCGGTGATGGCTTCGACGAACGCCTTGTCGTCGACTTCCCGCTCTACTCCCGGGAGACCGGTGTCGCGGGGATGAAGGAGCTGCTGGCCAGGGAGCCGGACATCGACGGGGTGTTCGCCGCGTCAGATGCGATAGCTGCCGGGGCCATCGATGTGCTGCGCCAGGCCGGCCGCAGCATCCCCGGCGACGTCGGGATCGTCGGATTCGACGACAGCGAATGGGCCCAGCGGTGCGACCCGCTGCTCTCCACGATTCGCCAGCCTGCCGATCTGCTGGGGCGCCAGGCGGCCTCGATCCTGCTCGACCTGGTCAACGGAACCCGGCCGGAGCAGACCGGCACGCTGTTGCCCACGGAGATCGTCTGGCGCGACTCGGCCTAACGCGCGGAATACTGCTGCCGGATGATCGGCCGGGTGTCGATCGCGGGCTCGGCCGCGATCGGCAGCTCCCAGTCCGGGCGCTCGCCCTGAAGGGCCCAGGCGGCCTGGGCCGCCGCACCGAGTGCCACGTACTCACCAGGGCTCGGAACCACGACCGGTACCTCGAATACCTGGGCCGCGATCGCCGAGACTGCGCGATTCTGTGCGGCACCGCCGATGAGCAGGATGCGGTGCGCCTGCACGCCCTGGGCGCGCAGCGCGTCCAGCCCATCCGCGAGACCGCAGAGCAGCCCCTCGATCGCCGAGCGGGCAAGGTCGGGTCGAGTTGTCGAAGCGAGGGTCATCCCGAAGAGGGTAGCCGTGGCATCCGGCAGGTTGGGCGTTCGTTCGCCCTCGAAGTAGGGCTGCAGAACGAGGCCGCCCGAACCCGGTTCGGCCTGGAGGGCCAGGGCGCCGAGTTCGTCGTGGGTCACGCCGAGGAGTGCTGCAATGGAGTCGAGCACCCGGGCGGCGTTGAGCGTCGCGACGAGCGGCAGGAACAGCCCACTGGCATCGGCGAAGCCTGCGACCGTACCGGTCTCGTCGTGGCTGGGCGTCGCGGTGACGGCGAAGACCGTGCCGCTCGTGCCGATCGACACCACCACGTCGCCATCCCGCGCACCCAGTCCGAGAGCCGCGCCGGCGTTGTCGCCGGCCCCCGCGCCGACCACGATCCCACCCTCCGGTGTCGGAAATTCAGGAGATGCGGCGATCACTCCGGCCGACTCGCCAGGTGCGACCACGCGCGGTACGACGGTTCCTGAATTTCCAATGGCGAGCTCGAGCAGCTCGCGATCGTACTCACCCGAGACGGGGTCGAAATAGCCGGTGCCGCTGGCATCCGAGCGATCGGTCGTCAGCGCATCGAGCCGCGGATTCTGCGGGCCGAAGCCCCTGAGGCGCCAGGTGAGCCAGTCGTGGGGGAGGGCCACCGCCGCGACGGCGGCAGCGTTCTCGGGCTCGGCGTCTCGCAGCCAGCGCAGCTTCGTGCTCGTGAAACTGGCGACCGGTATCGAGCCCGTGCGAGCGACGATGTCCGGTACCTCGGCAGCCAGGTCACGGGCGGCCTGAGCTGAGCGGGTGTCGTTCCACAGCAGGGCAGGGCGGATGACCCGACCACCGTGATCCAGTACGACCATGCCGTGCTGCTGCCCGCCAACGGAGATCGCGGCGACGTCGGCGAGACCGCCAGCGTCAGCGATCGCGTGCTGCAGCGCGGTCCACCATGCCTCAGGATCGACTTCGGTCCCGGCTGGGTGAGCCGCGCGGCCGGTTCGCACCGTGACGCCGGTGGCGGCATCCACGATCACGACCTTGCAGCTCTGCGTGGACGAGTCGACTCCCGCCACGAGTGTCATGGTCAGCGAGCACCCATCAGGTGCTCGGTTGCCAGCTGTTGCAGCCGCACGAATCCGAAGCCCTTGCCGTTGAAGTAGGAATCGGTGTCGAAGTCTTCGAAGGATGCGCGGTCGGCCAGCAGATCGTCGTAACTCTCGCCGACGGAGAGGGTCGGCACAGCAAGTTCAGGCACGCGTGCCGCGGAGAGTGCCTCCTGAACCTCGGGGTCGGCGCGGAACGCGGCCGCGCGCTCCTTCAGCAGCAGGTAGGTGTTCATGTTCGCCGCTGCGGAATCCCAGACGCCGGTCTCGTCTTCGGTGCGGCTCGGCTTGTAGTCGAAATGGCGCGGCCCGTCGTAGGAGGGCCCACCGTTCGGGCCACCGTTCTCCAGCAGGTCGACGAGGGCGAACGCGTTGTGCAGGTCGCCGTGACCGAACACCAGGTCCTGGTCGTACTTGATGCCGCGCTGGCCGTTGAGGTCGATGTGGAAAAGCTTGCCCTGGTAGAGGGTCTGCGCGATTCCGGCAGCGAAATTGAGCCCGGCCATTTGCTCGTGGCCGACTTCCGGGTTCAGCCCGAATAGTTCGGGCCGCTCGAGTGTCTCGATGAACGCCATGGCGTGGCCGACAGTCGGCAGCAGGATGTCACCACGGGGCTCGTTCGGTTTGGGTTCGATGGCGAACCGGATGTCGTATCCCTTATCGGTCACGTAGTCGCCGAACACATTGAGGGCTTCGCGGTAACGCTCGAGAGCGCTGCGGATGTCTTTGGCTGCGTCGTATTCTGCGCCTTCGCGTCCACCCCACATGACGAAGGTCTTCGCACCCAGCTCCACACCGAGTTCGAGCTGGCGCATGGCCTTGCGCATCGCGTAGCGGCGCACTCCGCGATCGTTGGAGGTGAATCCACCGTCTTTGAAGACCGGGGCACTGAACAGGTTGGTGGTGACCATCGGCACAATGAGGCCGGTGTCGGAGAGGGCCTGCTTGAGGCGGCCGATCTGCGTGTCGCGCTCGGCGTCGGTCGACCCGAACGCATAGAGGTCGTCATCGTGGAAGGTGAGGCCGTATGCGCCGAGTTCCGCGAGCTTCTCGACGGCGTGCACGACATCGAGGGGAGCGCGGGTGGGCCCGCCGAATGGGTCTGCTCCGTTGTATCCGATCGTCCAGAGGCCGAAAGAGAACTTGTCGTCGCGGGAGGGAATGGGCACGGGTGCTCCTTTGCAGTGGACCGAAAATGTTGCTTGACACAACCTATCGCGCAGACCGGCTCCGGTCAATCCGTCCGATCAGCGTCGAGGTGATGCGGTGGTGGCCCGCAGTACCAGCCGGGTCGGCATGAGAATGTGGGTGGAATCCGGAGTCTCGCCCGCCAGGAGTGCCACCACCAGCCGTGCGGCCGTCGCACCGAGGCTCTGCATGGGCTGGTGGATGGTGGTGAGCGGCGGAGTCGCCCGCGCGGCCTCGGGAATGTCGTCGAACCCGATGACCGAGAGGTCGCCCGGCACGTCGAGACCGAGTTCGGAGGCCGCCTCGAGAATCGCGATTCCGGAGAGGTCGTTCGCCGCAAACACCGCCGTCGGTCGCGGGGAACTCCGCAGCAGGGACTGCGCCGGTTCGCGAGAGGACTGCTGCTCGTAATTGCCTTCCCGCACGAGGCGCGGATCGAAGGGAAGGCCCGCGTCCGAGAGAGCACGACGGTATCCCGCATCACGCAATGCTGCCGATCTCAGGTCGGGGCGTCCACCGATGAACCCGATGCGGGTGTGCCCGAGTTCGATCAGGTGCCGTGTGGCCTGGCGGGCCCCACCGAAGCTGTCTGCTTCGACCGTCGGCAGGTCTGCCCGCCCGGTGTGGGGATCGATTGCCACCAGGGGAATCTCGGTCGAGGCACTCACGACCGTGGGGGTGACCATGATCGCCCCGTCGATAAGGGTTCCGCTCAGGCGTTGGAGCGAGCGACGTTCCCACCCCGTGACCTCGGCCTGGCGCGAGCCGGCGTAGGCGAGAAGGTCCCAGGCCGAGCCCCGAAGCTCAGCCCCGACGCCCTTCAGGATCTCGGCACTGAATGGCTCGAAGTCTGCCACGAGCACCCCGATCACGCCCGTGCGACGGGATCGCATACTGCTGGCCACGATGCTCGATGCGTAGCCGAGTTCCTTGACGACGAGCATCACTCTGGCGACAGTTTCTTCGGCGACACCGTAACGCCCATTGACGGCTTTCGAGACCGTGGCCACCGAGACGCCGGCCGCGCTGGCCACATCGTGGATGGTGGGTCGACGGTTCATAATGGGGCGAGCGTATCGCTTCGAAAGCGTTTTCGAAAACGTTTGACACCTTTTTGATCGGATGGAACACTGGCAAAATCCGGTCCCCGATCGGGGCATCTGCCGCACCCCGCGTCAGGAGCACAGCGCATCGATGCCCGCCCTGGCGGTGCATCCCACTCCGTCTCGATGCCGAGACGAGACTCAACGAAGAGAAGGTGGAACACCATGAACACCAAGAAACTGCGCACGGCGTCGGCGATGCTTGTCGCCAGCGGGCTGGCCCTCAGCGGATGCAGCGGCGGCGCGGCAGCACCCGATGACGGCACCGTCGCGATGACGTTCTGGCACAATTCGACAACCGGTGATGGCAAGCAGTACTGGGACGACACTGCCGCCGCATTCGAGGCCGAGAACCCCGGCGTCACGATCAAGGTGCAGGCCATCCAGAACGAAGAGATGGACGGCAAACTGCAGACCGCACTCAACTCGGGTGACGCACCCGACATCTTCATGGCGCGAGGTGGCGGAAAGCTCGGTGACGTGGTGACGGCCGGCCAGGTCATGGATCTCACCGACAAGATCACCGATGCCACCAGGACCGCACTCGGCGACGCCGTGCTGTCAGCGCTCGCGGTCGACGGAAAGAACTACGGAGTGCCCACTGCGGTTCTTCCCGAGGGGATCTTCTACAGCACCGATCTCTTCGACCAGGCCGGCATCACCGATACACCGACCACCATCCCCGAGCTCGAGGCGGCAAACGAGAAGCTGAGGACGGCAGGAATCGAGCCGATCGCCCTCGGTGCCAAGGACGCGTGGCCGGCAGCCCACTGGTATTACAACTTCGCCCTGCGCGCCTGCTCGCAGGATGTGCTCAACGAAGCATCCGCAAGCCGCACGTTTGACGACCCATGCTTCCTGAAGGCGGGTGAAGACCTGCAGAGCTTCTCCGACAGCGAGCCGTTCAATAACGGGTTCCTCACCACCTCCGCCCAGCAGGGTGCCGGGTCATCCGCCGGACTGCTGGCGAACCGCCAGGCATCGATGGAGCTCATGGGCGCCTGGAACCCTGGAGTGATTGCATCGCTCACCCCTGACCTGAAGCCTCTCCCCGACCTCGGCTGGTTCCCGTTCCCGGAGACCTCCGGCGGCGAGGGTGAGGCAGGCGCGATGATGGGCGGGGTCGACGGTTACTCCTGCTTCGTGGATGCCCCGAGCGCATGCCCGGACTTCCTGAACTTCATCTCCCAGAAGGAGTACCAGGAAGGGTACGCCGCAGCATTCCAGACCATTCCTGCCAGCCAGGACGCCCAGGGCGCTGTGACCGACCCCGGCCTGGTGCTGCTGTTGGACGCGTACAACAAGGCTCCGTATGTCACGGTCTGGCTCGACACGCTGTTCGGACAGAACGTGGGAAACGCGCTCAACGTCGCAGTGGTGAACCTGCTTGCGGGCCAGGGTGATGCCGAAGGCATTGTCACGGCAGTGAACGACGCAGCCAAGAAGTCATAGCGAGGATTTCACACATGACATCCATAAGCGAGAACCGGCGCACAGCGCCGAACCCGCCCGTGGATCTCGCGGCGGGTGGGGCTGACACGGCAGTGTCGGCTCCACCTCGCCGGCGGCGACCGCGAGGCGTCGGCTGGCGTATGCGTCTCGAGATCGCGGCACTCACCGGGCCTGCACTCATCGTGTTCGTCGCCTTCGTCATCTTCCCGGTGGTGCTTGCCGCGTACTACGGTTTCTTCAGCTGGGCGGGATACGGCCCGGCCACCGACTTCGTCGGCATTCAGAATTACGTGACCATCCTCCAGGATGGCCCGTTCCTCGACGCGCTCAGGCACAATGCGATGATCGCGATCCTGTCGCTGGTCATCCAGGGCCCCGTCGCGATTGGACTGGCGCTGCTGCTCAACCGCAAGATGCGCGGCCAGTCCGTCATCCGGGTGCTCATCTTCGTGCCGTACGTGATCTCCGAGGTCGTCGTCGGTCTCGGCTGGAGTCTCATGTTGCAGTCCGGAGGCGCCGCCAACGGCCTGCTCGACAAGCTCGGGCTGGCGTCACTGCAGCAGGACTGGCTGTCCAATCCTGACGTCGCCATCTGGTCGCTGCTCATGATCATCACCTGGAAGTACGTCGGTTTCGCGGTGATCCTGTTCCTCGCGGGGCTGCAGGGGATTCCCGAGGAGCTGTCGGAGGCGGCATCCATCGACGGTGCATCGTTCTGGCAGGTGCAGCGCCTGATCGTGCTGCCGCTGCTCGGCCCGACGGTGCGGATCTGGGCGTTCCTGTCGATCATCGGATCGCTGCAGTTGTTCGACCTCGTGTACATCATCTGGGGCCAGTACGTGTCGTCGATCGCGGGAACGTCGACCATGGCGACGTACATGGTCGCGAACGGCCGAAACGCCGGAAGTTACGGCTATGGCAATGCTGTGGCCGTCGTCATGTTCCTCATCTCGCTGACGGTAGCCCTGTTCTACCAGCGGTTCCTGCTGCGGCGGGACACAGCGGGAGCAATCACGGGAGGAAAGTCCTGATGTCTACACTGACACCCAGAGCCTCGACCGGCCTGGTCAAGCCCGATCGCCACACCAAGCGGTCGCTCGGCGGGCCCGCGATCTACTTCCTGGCGCTGATTCTCATTGCGCTCACCCTCACCCCGGTCGGGTACATCATCCTCGGCGGATTCCGCACCAACTCGGAGATCACGCTCGACCCATCCGGGTTCCCCATCTCATGGCAGTTCGGCAACTACATCGACGTACTGGCGAGCAATGTGTTCTGGCGCCAGGTCGGGAACTCCGCGATCTCGGCGACGGTGACGACCTTCTTCGTGGTGGTGTTTGGCCTAATGGCGAGCTTCGCGCTGGCGCGGTACAACTTCCGCGGTCGCGGTGCGATGTATGCGGTCTTCGCGGCCGGGCTCATGTTCCCCATGACAGTCGCGATCACCCCGCTCTACATCCTCGTGCGCAACCTCGGGCTGATGAACACCCTCGGGGGTGTCATCATTCCGCAGATCGCGTTCGCCCTGCCGGTGACGATCATCATCATGGTGCCGTTCCTGCAGGCGATTCCGAACGAACTGCAGGAGGCGGCATCCATCGATGGATGCTCCAGGATCGGCTTCTTCTGGCGCATGGTCATCCCGCTCTCCAAGGCCGGGGTGATCACGGTGGGTATCCTCGCGTTCATCGCCAGTTGGAACAGCTACCTGCTACCCCTGTTCATCCTGAGCGACGAAGCCATCTACACGCTCCCGCTCGGAGTGCAATCCTTCGCGTCGCAGTACTCGGTCGATACGGCGAGGGTGCTGGCGTTCACGTCGCTGTCGATGATTCCGGCACTCGTGTTCTTCAGCCTCTTCGAGCGCAAGATCGTCGGCGGCCTCACGGGTGCCGTCAAGGGCTGATCCACCGCCACCTGAGCCCGCTCGGCTCCGGTGCGTCGCCGCATGTCGCCAGCAATTCAGATAGAGAGATGAACTCGTGATCGCAACAGAACTCCCCCCGGTCTCACAGCGGGTACGTGACCTTCACAGCCAGATGACTCTGGCGGAGAAAATCTCCCAACTCGTCGGCTACTGGGTCGACCAGGGTGATGAGGTCGTCGCCCCGATGGCGGGCGAGATGGTCTCGTCGAACAGCTACGAAGCCGCGAGCGTCAATGGGATGGGGCACCTCACGCGGGTCTACGGCACGAGACCGGTCGACCCGGTGGAGCGGGCGGGCTGGCTGTGGGCAGAGCAGCGCAGGCTCCGTGAGAACTCGCGGCTGGGCATCCCTGCCATCGTGCACGAGGAATGCCTTACCGGCCTGGCCGCATGGAAGGCGGCGACCTTCCCGACCCCGCTGGCCTGGGGTGCAGCGTTCGACCCCGAACTCGTGGAGCGCATGGCCGGGCTGATCGGCGAGTCGATGCGGTCGCTGGGCATTCACCAGGGCCTCGCGCCGGTGCTCGATGTGATTCGGGATGCACGCTGGGGACGAGTGGATGAGTGCATCGCCGAAGACCCCTACCTCGTCGGAACCATCGGCACCTCCTATGTTCGCGGCCTCCAGTCGGCCGGCGTGCACGCCACGCTCAAGCACTTCGTCGGCTACTCGGCTTCGCAGTCCGGTCGCAACCACGCACCGGTGCACGCGGGGCCGCGTGAGCTGGAGGACGTTCTGCTGCCCCCGTTCGAGATGGCGATCCGTGACGGCGGCGCCAGGTCAGTCATGAACTCGTACGCCGAGATCGATGGCGAGCCCGTCGGCGGCACCCCTCGATACCTGACCGACATCCTTCGGACCCGTTGGGGGTTCGATGGCGTCGTCGTCTCCGACTACTTCGCCGTCGTGTTCCTGCACAGCATGCACGCTGTCGCCGTCGACCGTGCCGCAGCGGCAGGCCTCGCGCTCACGGCAGGCATCGACGTCGAACTCCCCACCGGCGACGCGTTCCTCGAGCTCGCCGACTGCATCGCGAACGGGTTGACCGACCTCGTCGACGTGGATCGTGCCGTTCTGCGCGTCCTGTCGCAGAAGGAGGAGCTGGGCCTGCTCGATGAGACCTTCGAGTCGCCGCCCAGCGCTGTCGACCTCGACAGCGCTGAACACCGGGCCGTCGCTCGGCAGCTGGCCGAGGAATCCACCGTGCTGCTGACCAACGACGGGCTGCTCCCGCTGTCGGCGACGGCGGCGGGAACCATCGCCGTGATCGGACCGAATGCCGACTCCACCGATGCGCTCATGGGCTGCTATTCCTTCGCCAACCATGTTCTCGCCCACCATCCCGGCACCGAGCTGGGCTTCGAGATCCCCACGATTCTCGAGGCTATGCGTGTGGAGTTCCCGAATGCCGCACTCGAGTACGCGCGTGGGTGCGAGGTCGAGGGCGACGACCGCTCCGGCATCGCGGCAGCCGCCGAGGCGGCACGCGCAGCGGGCACGGCCGTCGTGGTCGTCGGTGACAGGGCCGGGTTGTTTGGTCGCGGAACCGTCGGTGAAGGCAACGACGTCGAATCGCTGGAGTTGCCGGGCGTGCAGCGCGAACTCGTCGACGCCGTTGTGGCTACCGGAGCGAGGGTGGTCGTGGTGGTGCTCACCGGGCGGCCATACGTGCTCGACTGGGCCATCGGCGTCGGCGCTCCCGCGGCAGTGATCCAATCGTTCTTCCCAGGGGAGGAGGGTGCCACTGCACTCGCGGCGATTATTTCCGGTCGTGTGGCCCCGTCAGGCAGGCTGCCGGTGTCGATGCCACGCTCGGCCGGCGCCCAGCCCTACACCTATCTGCATCCGATTCTCGGCGGCCCATCCGAGGTGACCAGTGTGGACACCACGCCCGTCTTCGCCTTCGGTCATGGTCTCGGGTACAGCACATTCACGCACGAGAATCTCACCGTGAGTGGCGATGTGGCGCCGGGCGATACGGTCGAGGTGACGGTCGAGGTGACGAACTCCGGCGATCGTACGTCGACGGATGTCGTGCAGCTCTACGGTCACGATCTCTTCGCCTCCGTGACCCGGCCAGTGGCCCAGCTGCTCGCCTACCAGAGGCTGACGCTGGCGCCGGGGGAGCGTGTGCGCATGACCTTCGTCGTGCCGCCGGCCAGGTTCGCGATGACGGCAGCCTCGGGTGTGCGTGTCATCGAACCGGGGGATGTGGAGCTGTGGGTGGGTCCGTCGTGTGCGGCCAGGGAGACCGAGGCGATGCTCCGTTTCAGCGGCGCCGAGTACGTGCTCACTACCGCAGATCAACGGCTGGCGACCGCGAGCGTCGAGCACGTCGCATCCAGCGTCTGAGCTGCGCCTGTCTGGCAAACCCTGTCTTTTCGACCTGAGGAGTTTCGTTGCGCCCCGCCAACCCCATCCTGGCCGGTCTCTACCCTGACCCGAGCATCTGCCGGGTCGACGGCACCTACTACCTGGTGAACTCCACCTTCGAATACCTCCCGGGGTTGCCGATCCACGCCAGCGATGACCTTGTGACCTGGCGGCTGGTCGGTCATGCCATCCATGACCCGGGCCAGTTCGACTTCAGTGCGGTGCCGGATTCGCGCGGCCTCTTCGCCCCGACCATCCGTCATCACGACGGAAAGTTCTACATCGCGTGCACGCTCATGGATGCCGGCGAGGTGACCGGCAACTTCTACGTGACCGCGACCGATATCGCCGGCCCCTGGTCGTCGCCGGTGATGCTCCCGGATGCGCCGGGAATCGATCCTTCGCTGTTCTTCCATGAGGGGCGGGCGTGGTGGATCGGCTGCCGCGAGGTGGTTCCGCAGGGTTTTGAGGGAGAGACAGAGGTGTGGATGCGCGAACTCGACCTGGAGCGCGGCATGCTGGTGGGCGAGGAGTCCGTCATCTGGACGCGCACTATGGCCCGCGCGGTCTGGGCTGAGGCCCCGCATCGCTACGAACGCGACGGCTGGTTCTACCTGGTGACCGCCGAGGGCGGCACGGCGTTCGAGCATTCGGTCATGGTTGCCCGGTCGCGTTCCCTCACCGGTCCGTTCCTGCCGTGCCCGCGCAATCCGGTGCTCACCCACCGTCACCTTGGCCACGGCGTCGATGTTCAGGCCGTCGGGCATGGCGACCTGGTGCACGGCGACGGCGACGACTGGTGGATGGCGATGCTGGGCATCCGGCCGATTGACGGCCACCACATCCTCGGGCGTGAGACCCATCTCGCGGCAGTGGAATGGGAAGAAGGCTGGCCCGTGATCAATCCTGGACTGGGGCGACTCGATAGTCCGGTGGAGCAGCCGGGACGGTGGGCCTCGGACGGGGTTCCCGAACTCTCCGACTTTCTCAGCGTGCGTGGTTTTCCGACGTTCGCGGAGCAGACGGACCTGGCGCTCGAATTGCGCTCGACGGGCGAATCGGTGAGCTCAGGTGCGGTGTCAGCGGCGCTGCTGAGACGACTCACGAGTACCGAGAGCACCGTGGCTGTCACCCTCGAGCTCGTGGACGGGCAGGATGCCACGGCCGGGCTGTTGCTGAGACAGAGCGACTCGACTCAGGTGCGCGCGGCCGCCGTCGCGACCTCGGATGGGGTGCGGGTCTCGCTGGCCAGCCGCGACGGGGTCGACACCGTGGTCGGATCCGCGACCCTTCCGTCGGGCCCATTCACCCTGTCCGCGGTGGTGGCCGATGGCGAGATCACCGTGAATGTCGCGAGCGGGAAGGGCGAGCCCGTCACGCTCGGCCGGGTGTCGCTCAGTGCGCTGAGCACAGAGACGGCTGGAGGGTTCGTCGGCATGACGTTCGGCCCCTATGTGGAAGGGCCTGTGGGCGCGAGGGTGCGCCTCACCGGGTGGAGCCATGACGACCGTCGCTAGCCGGCCGACGGCAGTGATGAGTGACGAGGGGTCAGCGCGCTGCGAGCCAGCGCGCCTGGCGCAGCCACTGGTGACCCTGGCCGCCCTCGTGGTTGTTGTAGGGATAGACCTCGATCTCGCGGTCGACACCAGCGTAGTGATTGAACGCCGCGAACACCGTCGACGGCATCACGATCGTGTCCATCAGTGCCACCGAGAACAGGGCGGGCGCCGTTGCCCGGCGCGCAAAATTCACCCCGTCGAAGTAGGACAGCGTGTCGAGCACCTGCCCGACACGGTTGCGGTGCACAGCGAGGTACTGGGTGATCTCGGTGAATGGCGCGCTCGGGGTCACCGCTATCGCGCGGCGGAAGTCACTGAGAAACGGGACGTCAGGCATCACGCCCCACAGGTCGTCGCGCAGCCCGGCCACGGCGAGCGAGATCCCGCCGCCCTGGCTGCCACCGGTGACCGCGATACGCGATTCGTCGACGAACGGCAGGTCGCGGGCGGCATCCACTGCCCGCACCCCATCTGTGAACAGGCGGCGATAGTAGTAGTCGGCTGGATCCAGGATGCCGCGAGTCATGACGCCCGGGAATGCACCGCCGGAACCGTGCGGATCGGCGGTCTCGCCGCCAGAACCCCACGCGCTGCCCTGCCCGCGGGTGTCCATGAGGATGTGCACGAATCCGCTCGCCGCCCAGGCGAGGTGCTCGTGAGCCAGGCCGCGGCCGCCGCCGTACCCGAGAAACTCCACGACGGTCGGCAGCGCACCAGGAGTGCGCGGGCGGGTCACCCAGCCGCGCACCGGGTCGCCCGCGAAGCCCGGGAATGTCAGGTCTTCCACGATCAGCTCACTGATCGGGGTGTCTGCTGGCGCGAGGGAGACGTGGCCGCCCACGGCACGGGACTCCTCGATCGTGGTCGACCAGAACGAGTCGAAGTCGGCAGGCTGCACCACGTCGGGTCGGTATTTCTCCAGTTCGGCGAGGGAAAGGTCAGTCATTGGCATTGCTGCACTCCGTTTCGGGAAGCCAGCGGCCGTGGCGGGCCGGGGCAACAGGACCCAATCTATGACCTGCCCACTGCCGACCCGGAAGGCGCGCGCGGTCAGGCGGGGTGAGCGCCAGCCTGCAGACTAGACGCGGTGCCCGTTTCGGTCTCACCCTCCCGACTTCCCCTCCTGCTAGGACACCTTGACTACTGTCGTTCACCCCGGTGATTCCCTTCTTCCTCGCGAGCGGCTCGTGTACGTGCTCGTCCTGGGTGCCCTCACGGCACTCGGGCCGTTCACGATCGACCTCTACCTGCCGGCTTTCCCGACGATCGAAGCGGATCTGGATGTCTCGACCGCAGCCATCCAGCTGACCCTCACGGCGACGACCCTCGGCTTCGCTCTCGGGCAGCTGGTGGTCGGCCCATGGAGCGATAAAATCGGTCGACGAATGCCGCTGATCATCGCCACCTCCGTTCATGTCTTTGCGAGTCTTGGTGTGGCGATCGCGCCGTCGATCGAGTTGCTGATGGTGTTCCGTGTGCTGCAGGGGGCCGGAGCCGCGGCCGGCGGTGTGGTCGCACTGGCCGTTGTGCGCGATCTTTTCGGCGGGCTTCCGCTGGTCAGGATGCTGTCCCGGCTCGCCCTCGTGAACGGCCTCGCGCCGATTCTGGCGCCCCTGATCGGCTCCCAGCTTCTGTTGATCTTTCCGTGGCGCGGGATCTTCATCTTCCTCGCCGCTTACGGGGTGCTCGTCGTGCTCGCGGCGGTGTTCTTCATCGTCGAGACCCTGCCACCGGCACGGCGAATGGATCTCGGTCACAGCACCATGCGGCAGCGTTACAGGTCCCTGCTGGGCGACCGGGTGTTCATCGGTGTGGCGATCATCGGCGGCATGACCTTCTCGGGGTTGTTCACCTACCTGTCGTCATCGTCGTTCCTGTTCCAGGGTGTGTACGGGCTCGATCCCCAGCAGTTCGGCCTTCTGTTCGCGGTCAATTCCCTGGGCATCGTCTCGGGGGTGCAGGCCAGCGCGTTCCTCATGCGATTCATCGGCCCGCAGTGGATCCTCGTCGGAGCAGGCGTCGCGCTTCTTGTCACGTCGGCAACCATCGTGGTACTCGACATGCAGGCCGTGGGGCTGTTCGGAATCCTGATACCGCTGTTCTTCTTCATCATGGCGTGCGGATTTTCGTTCCCGGCCACCCAGGTGCTCGCTCTCAATGGTCACGGCAGCGAGGCTGGAACCGCCGCGTCGCTGCTGGGAGCACTCAATTTCGGACTCGCCGGCATCATCTCGCCCATCGTGGGGCTATTCGGCATTGTCAACGCGATTCCCATGGGTGTGATCATGGGGCTCACCGCGATGGTCTCGATCATCGTGATGTGGACCGTCGTGCGCCCCCGATCAGTACCTGCACTCTCACGCTGATGTCGAAGCGCACGACCATGCCGGCACCCGGGAGGGTACCGAACAACATAACGTCGTGGATCTCTGCGGTCCCCTACTTTCCCGCTGGATTCGTCGGTCCAGCTTCAAGAGACACGCACACAACGAGGGCAACCTGTGTCGCTGTGTGTGGGATTCGTTGCTATATGTTTTACACATCAACATAAGGTCGACAGGTCGGGCGATCAGCCCGCTCACGTTCGCGATACCCCGGAGTACTCGCTTGCCGTCAGTCTCGACGCCGTCGGGGAGTCGTTAGTGGCTCGATAGCCGACAAACCGGGAGGATGTAGCTATGGCAACGGGCTCAGTGGTTCTGTCGGCGATGCGGGGAAGCAACCTCGACATGGTTCGTCGGCGAAATCTCTCGCTTGTGCTCGGCCGGGTGCATGAGCTCGGGGCGGTGTCTCGCGCGAGGCTCACGAAAGAGACCGGGCTGAACCGATCGACCATCGCGGCGCTCGTCAACGAACTCGTGCTGCTCGAACACGTCATCGAGACTGACCCTGACCAGGCACACCAGCAGGTGGGCAGGCCCAGCCCGGTCATTGTGCCCAGTGATCGTACGGTAGCCGTGGTCGTGCATCCCGAGATGGACTCCGTGGAGATCGGTCTCGTCGCTCTCGGGGGAAGGGTGCTGCGTCGCGTTCGATTCGACACAGAGCGGGTTCCTTCGCCGCGCGAGGCCGTGAACATCGCGGCGGCCGTCATCGACGGCATGCGAGGTGAGCTCGACGCTTTTCATACCGTGGGTATCGGGCTGGTGATTCCCGGCCTGGTCCGGGCAAGCAATGGGGTTGTTGCTGTCGCGCCCCATCTGGGATGGCGAGATGAACCGGTCGCTGAGATGCTCCAGGATGCCACCGGCTACAGGGTCGCCGCGGCCAACGACGCCAGTCTTGGCGCCATCGCCGAGAGCGTCCGAGGGGTTGGGCGAGGCGTCGGACAGCTGGTCTACCTGAACGGTGGGGCCAGCGGCATCGGCGGGGGAATCATGTCCAGTGGCTCACCGATCGGTGGTGCATCCGGATTCGCGGGTGAGATCGGGCACACCCTGGTCAGGAACGATGGCGATCCCTGCCACTGCGGTTCGGCGGGATGCCTTGAGACCGAGGTCGCTCGCGCACCGCTGCTCGAAGCACTCGATCTCGCACCGCACGAGTCGGAGCGATTGAACGATGTTCTTCTCGAGCATCTCTCCCACGCCTCCGCTGATGACCCGGTGCGTGCCATCGTGAACAGGCAGCGGAAGTACCTCGCCGTCGCCCTCGGAAACGTCGCCAACATCCTGAATCCGAATCTGATCGTGTTCGGCGGATTCCTGCAGTCGCTCTATGCCGTCGACCCGGTGGGGCTCACCGCAGCAGTACGCGCGCGCACCATGTCGGGGCCGGATCGTGACGTGACACTGGCGCAGGCGGGGCTGGGAGCGAGCATCCTGATGGTGGGAGCTGCCGAGTTGGTTTTCGCCGACCTCATCGCCGACCCTGCCCGGTCGAGCGGTACGCCACGGGCATCCCGAACCGCTGCCCTCTGACCCGAAGCGGGTAGCGTGAGAGGGTGTCTACCCGCATGAATCACGAGCGCGCGCGGCAGGTGTCGCGTCGCTGGCCGCTGATCAGCGGCGGCACGGCCGTCGTACTGGCCCTGGCACTCGGTGCGATCGTCGCGTTCAGGGCTGGACCGTACAGCTTCGACACCAGGTGGCTCGGCGAGCTCGTGGAACACCGCAACCCGATCTGGGACGTGCCGGCGTTCGCGATGGACTTTCTGGGCGGAGGCTGGTTCGGCGTCTTCGTGGTACCGATCACCATTGCCGTCATCCTGTTGGTGGTGAAGAAGCCCAGGTCAGCCCTGTATTTCGTGATCGCGACAGTGGTCAGTGCAGGCATGGTGCAGTTGCTCAAATCGCTGTTCGGGCGCTCTCGCCCACTCGAGATACTGGTGACTGCCGACTTCGGGTCATTCCCGTCCGGGCATGTGGCCAATGCGGCGACCATGGCGGTGGCTCTCGCCATCCTGCTCCAACGGACGTGGGTGTGGGCGGCCGGGGGCGTCTACGTGATGGCGATGATGCTGAGCCGCACCTATCTCGGCGCGCACTGGCTCAGTGACACCGTCGGAGGGTTGCTGGTCGGCGCGGCCGTGGCCGTGCTGTTGTGGGCGCCGCTGGCGTCGAGACTGCAGCGTGAATGGAGTGCGCCAGCCGCGAAGGCGCGATAGCGTCACATTATGAAAATCCTCCTGGTTGGCGCCGGCGGCGTCGGTGACGCGATTGCAAAGATTGCGGCTCGTCGCGACTTCTTCGAGACGATGATCGTCAGTGATTACGACCTGTCGAGGGCCGAGCGCACGATCGCCTGGATCACCCAGCGGCACGGCAACCATGGTGCGCGATTCGTGGCCGCCCGTATCGACGCATCAGACCCCGACAACGTCGCGACTGTCGCGAGGGAGCATGGCGCGACCCACGTCATGAATGCGGTGGAGCCGAAATTCGTGCCCACGATCTTCGCGGGTGCGCTCGCCGCCGGCGCAGACTACCTCGATATGGCGATGAGCCTGTCTGAGCCGCATCCGACAGACCCGCACACTGAGACCGGGGTGAAGCTCGGCGACGACCAGTTCGCGCAGTCTCCGGACTGGGAGACCGCGGGCAGGCTGGCCCTCGTCGGCATGGGCGTGGAGCCGGGGCTCAGCGACGTGTTCGCGCGCTATGCGGCAGACCACCTGTTCAGCGAAATCGACGAGCTCGGCACCCGCGACGGCGCGAACCTCGTGGTGCGCGATGAGTCTGGCAACGAGATCTTCGCGCCATCCTTCAGCATCTGGACGACCATCGAGGAATGCCTGAACCCACCGGTGATCTGGGAGAAGGATCGTGGCTGGTTCACGACGGCGCCTTTCAGCGAGCCCGAGATCTTCGTGTTCCCGGAGGGCATCGGGCCGGTCGAGTGTGTCAACGTCGAGCACGAGGAAGTGCTGCTCATGCCGCGCTGGGTCGACGCGAAGCGAGTGACCTTCAAGTACGGGCTCGGCGACGAGTTCATCGCCATCCTGAAGACCCTGAACCAGCTCGGGCTGGACAAGACAGAGCCCGTGCGCGTGCGGTCGGCAGACGGCCCCGTGATGGTCGCCCCGCGTGACGTCGTGGCGGCAGGCCTGCCCGACCCGGCGACCCTTGGGCCGCGGATGACCGGCAAAACCTGCGCGGGCCTGTGGGTCACTGGCACCGGGGTCGACGGCGAGCCGCGTGAGGTCTATCTCTACCACGTGAGCGATAACGAGTGGACGATGGCCGAGTACGACGCCCAGTGCGTCGTCTGGCAGACCGCCCTCAACCCCGTCATCGCGCTGGAGATGCTCGCGACCGGAGTCTGGACGGGCATTGGAGTGCTCGGCCCGGAGGCCTTCGATGCCAAGCCGTTCCTCGACCTGATGGCCTTGCCGGTGGCCGATGGCGGGTTCGGGCAGGCGTGGGGGATGGAAGACCGCCTCGCGTGACGCCGGGGTCGCGAGGACCCACTCGCGGCGGGCGTTCGAGGCTGGGGTGCTGATCGCGCAAGGCTGTGGTTGAGACCTGCCGTTTTGGTGATGGGGGCCAACGCCGAACATCTCGAGACCAGGAATTATCGCCCGACAGACCGTGACAAGGGACTGCGATCGACGACACGTGTTCGCACGGGCCACCGCCCTGCGAGCCATAAACTGACCACCATGACGGATGCAGCAGCCCTGGTTGAAGCCGCGAAGAAAGCCCTCGCCGTTGCCGAGGCTGCGCTGGCCGCCGAGCAGGCGGCACCGGCACCAATCGCGCACACCTCCACCGCGGGACCGCTGAGCTCCGCGCAGGTGGACGTGATCCGGGCGGGCTACGCCTTCGACGCCCCGGCCCTGGAAATGGGTGCGCTTGTCAACGGGGAGCCTTTATCCGACGTGCCGGTGCGCATCCCGCTGGCCATGGTGAATCGTCACGGGCTCGTGGCGGGAGCGACCGGCACCGGCAAGACCAAGACGCTGCAGGTGCTCGCCGAGCAGCTCTCCGCGGCGGGTGTTCCCGTGTTCGCGGCCGACATCAAGGGTGACCTCTCCGGTATCGCGAGCCCCGGCACGGGCAACCCGAAACTGCTGCTGCGCACAGACAGCATCGGGCAGCACTGGGCGGCGGCGGCCAGCCCCACGGAGTACTTCACGCTCGGGGGCCTCGGCACGGGCATCCCGATCCGGGCCACCGTATCGAGTTTCGGCCCGCTGCTGTTGAGCAAGGTGCTCGGCCTCAACGAGACCCAGGAGTCGAGTCTCGGGCTCGTCTTCCACTACGCGGATCGCGCCGGGCTCCCGCTGGTCGACCTCAGCGATCTTCGTGCCGTAATGAAGTGGCTCACGAGCGACGACGGCAAGCCCGAGTTGAAAGACCTCGGCGGGCTGTCGAGCGCCACGGCAGGGGTCATCCTGCGCGAACTGATCGGCTTCTCCGACCAGGGCGCCGACGTCTTCTTCGGTGAGCCCGAGATCGACACGAGCCTGTTCCTGCGCACGACAGCCGACGGCAGAGGAATCGTGAGCCTGCTCGAGATTCCGAGCATCCAGGACAAGCCCGCGGTCTTCTCCACCTTCCTGATGTGGCTGCTGGCCGACCTGTTCAATGATCTGCCCGAGGTGGGCGACATCGACAAGCCGAAGCTGGTCTTCTTCTTCGACGAGGCCCACCTGCTGTTCAACGGCGCATCCGACGACTTCATCGCCTCTATAACCCAGACGGTGCGGCTCATCAGGTCGAAAGGGGTCGGTATCTTCTTCGTCACCCAGACGCCGAAGGATGTTCCCGGCGAGGTGCTCGCCCAGATCGGCTCCCGTGTGCAGCACCAGTTGCGAGCGCACACGCCCGATGACGCGAAAGCCCTCAGGGCCACGGTCTCGACGTACCCGACCTCGGGGTACGACCTGAAAGAGGTGTTGACGACCCTGGCCACTGGCGAGGCGATCATCACGGTCATGAATGAGAAGGGTGCACCCTCGCCCGTTGCGTGGACGAGGCTTCGCGCGCCGCAGGGCTCCATGTCGCCCACGCCGATCGAGATAATGCAGGCCACGGTTGCATCGAGCCCGCTGCTCGCCCAGTACGGCACGCTCGTCGACCGGGAATCCGCCCGCGAGATCCTCGCGGTGAAGATGAATGCGGCGGCAGCGGCGATCGCGCAGGTGGAGGTGCAGAAAACGGCAGCCTTGCAGGCAAAAGACGCGGCGAAAGCCCAGGCGGACTACGACAGGGCTGTCCGCGACATGGGCGGGTCAACGCCGAAGGCGAAACCTCGGACGACCACACGCACGACCGCCCGCAAAGACGACAATCCGTTCGGCGATATCTTCGGTTCTCGTACCGGCCAGACCGTCGTGCGAGAGGTGCTGCGCGGGATCTTCTCGACCCTCAAGCGCCGCTAATCGCCGGGAAGCGGACCCACGAGCTCCGCGACCAGGATGCTGATGGCGCCGCCGATGACGCTCGACACGACGAATAACAGCACCGCCAGCACGGGGCGACGCTCGAACCAATAGCCGATACCGGGGTACTGCCCGTGGATCTCCTTCGACGTCATCGGCTGCGGGAGGCGCACCAGTGGCGCGTTGAGGGTGTTCATCACCGTGTCCATGGCGGCGAGTGGCCAGAATCGTCCGCGCATCCTGACCAGCTGGTGCCCCTCGTGGCCGCAGATGAACAGCTGCGGAGCACCCTGAGGCAGGGACGAGTAGAGCGTGATGACGAACACCACCGATCCGACCTGGGAGGCGTCGAAGCGGGTCTTCCTGCGGAAGAATCCCCGCTCGGAAATGCCGTTGGCGTCGACCCAGATCGCTGTACCGAAGTAACGAGACACCGCTATGCCAATGAGCAGGCTCGCTGCAACCTGCAGGTAGACGATGAACAGCCACGGGCCTTCGGGAGCGGTGAGGTAATACAGCACCAGGAACACCGGGCCCAGGAAGGCGATCGCGGCGATGAGGCCCCGCGAAAGGAGGGAAGGATGGGGCCGCAAACGGATGGTGTCAGACACCCGCATCACCCGCAAGCGCAGTCGCCACATTCCCCCCAACCCCGATGAACCAACGGATCGGGGGCCATAGATGCTGCAGCTTTCGCGGAGAATGGGGGATTCGAACCCCCGAGGGCTTGCACCCAACCAACTTTCCAAGCTGGCGCCATAGGCCACTAGGCGAATTCTCCTGGCCAGTCACCCACGTCGCCGCGATGACCTCTCGAAATCATAGCCGTTGAATGACGAACCACCCGCACGGGTTAGAATTGGGGTGGCTCCTCGCGTGGCGCCACCTTGGCCAACTCCCCCAGGACGGAAACGTAGCAAGGGTAACCGGGCTCTGGCGGGTGCGCGAGGGGCCGCTACCTCCGTAGGCTGATCAGCATGGCTCGTTCGATTTATATCACGTCTGCTGAAGGTCACTCGGGCAAATCCTCGATCGCGCTGGGGGTGCTCGACACCCTGCTTCGCAGCGTCGAGACGGTGGGCGTGTTCCGGCCCGTCGCCAGGACGTCAGACGAACCCGACTATGTGCTCGAGTTGCTGCTCGGGCGCGACGGCGTCAACCTCGACTACGACGAGTGCGTCGGCGTGACCTATGAGGCCGTGCACGACGATCCGGATGCCGCCCTCTCGCGGATAGTCGACCGGTTCAAAGCTGTCGAGAGCAAGTGCGACGCCGTGGTGATAGTCGGTTCTGATTACACGGATGTCGCCACGCCCACCGAGCTCGGCTTCAACGCCCGCATTGCTGCAAACCTCGGTGCGCCGGTGCTGCTCGTGCTGACTGGCCGTGAGCCCTCAGAGTCTCGCGCCAGAACTGCAGACGAGCTGCGCCAGGTGGCCGAACTGAGCCTGCCCGAGCTGACCGCGGCCCACGCGAGCCTGCTCGCCGTCATCGCCAACCGCGCCGATCCCGACCATCTCGACGAGATCATCGACGCAATTGCGACCGTCACCAGCGTGCAGGTCTGGGCCGTGCCGGAAGACCCGTTCATGGTGGCGCCGACCGTTGAGGCGATCATGGATGCCGTCGACGGCACGCTGCTGAAGGGCGATACAGCACTTCTCGCCCGCGAGAGCCTCGGGGTTGTGATCGCCGCGATGTCGATGGAGAACGTGCTCCCAAGACTTATCGAGGGCAGTGTGGTGGTCATCCCGGGGGACCGCAGTGAGATGGTGCTCGCCGCACTGACGGCGCACGCATCCGGAACCTTCCCATCACTGGCCGGCATCGTGCTGAACGGCGGATTCGACCTCTCCCCGGTGATCCAGCGCCTCATCGCGGGTCTCGATGAGACTTTGCCGATCGTGACGACCGAGTACGGAACGTACGCCACCGCGCAACGCATCGTGCAGACGCGAGGGCGGCTGACCGCGACATCCCAGCGCAAGATCGATACGGCACTCGCCCTGTTCGAGAAGCACATCGATTCAGACCTGCTGGCAACGGAACTTGGCGCTGGTGAGACCACGGCCGTCACCCCGCTGATGTTCGAATACGCGCTGCTCGAGCGTGCCAGGTCGAATCGCCGTCATATCGTGCTGCCCGAGGGTTCGGATGACCGCATCCTGCTCGCCGCGGGAACCCTCCTGCGGCGCGACGTCGTCGACCTGACGATTCTCGGTGACGAGGCCGAGGTTCGAGCCAGGGCCGCCGGGCTTGGTGTCGACATCAGTGCGGCGATCGTCATCGACCCCACGACTACTGAACTGCGGGAGCGGTTCGCGCAGGAGTACTCACGGCTTCGCGCCCATAAGGGCATGACTGTCGAGCGGGCTCGCGACATCGTCACCGACGTGTCGTACTTCGGCACCATGATGGTGCACCTCGGCCTCGCCGACGGTATGGTCTCCGGAGCCGCCCACACGACCGCGCACACCATCACCCCGGCATTGCAGTTCATTAAAACCTCGGACGGCGTTGACGTGGTGTCAAGCGTCTTCTTCATGGCGCTCGATGACCGTGTGCTGGTCTACGGCGACTGCGCCATCGTCCCCGATCCCGACGCCGGACAGCTCGCCGACATCGCGATCTCGTCATCCGGAACGGCCTCGCAGTTCGGGATAGACCCGAGGATTGCGATGCTGTCGTATTCGACGGGGGAGTCTGGCTCCGGGGTCGACGTCGACAAGGTTCGCGCCGCCACCGCGCTCGTGCGCGAGCGCCGCCCCGACCTGCTGGTCGAGGGGCCCATCCAGTACGACGCCGCGGCGGACGCCGCCGTCGCGAAGGCGAAGATGCCCAACTCGCAGGTTGCCGGTCGCGCGACGGTGTTCATCTTCCCCGACCTCAACACCGGCAACAACACGTACAAGGCGGTGCAGCGCAGCTCGGGCGCCGTCGCGATCGGGCCCGTACTGCAGGGTCTTCGCAAACCCGTGAACGATCTTTCGCGTGGTGCACTGGTGCGCGACATCGTCAACACCGTCGCGATCACGGCGATCCAGGCCCAGGGGATGTCGGCATGATCACCGCGTTCGTCGTCAACTCCGGCTCGTCGTCCATCAAGTGGGAGCTCGTCGATGTCGACACCGAGCGCCGATTGCGGGGCGGGATCGTCGAGCGTATCGGAGAGTCGGGAGCCGCGGCGGACCACGCCCAGGCGATGGAGGGCATCCTGGGTGAGCTCGGCGGCGAGAATCCATCGGTCATCGGCCATCGCGTGGTGCACGGCGGCAGCGAGTTCACCTCTGCGACCCTGGTGACAGCCGACGTCGAAGCGGCGATCGAACGACTGGCCGCCCTCGCGCCCCTGCACAACCCCGCGAACCTGGCCGGAATCAGGGCGGCCCGTGCCGCGTTCCCCGGGGTCGCGAACGTCGCGGTGTTCGACACCGCGTTCCACCAGTCGCTGCAGCCAGCGGCCTACACGTACGCAGTTGATGCCGGTGTCGCGGCCGAACACAGCGTGCGGCGCTACGGATTCCACGGAACCTCGTATAACTTCGTCTCGGGCCGAGCCGCAGAACTGCTCGGGCGGCCGCTCACCGAACTGAAGCTCATCGTGTTCCACCTCGGTAATGGGGCATCAGTCGCCGCGATCGACGGCGGTCGATCCGTCGACACCTCGATGGGGATGACCCCGCTCGAAGGCCTCGTGATGGGAACCCGTTCGGGCGACCTGGATGCGGGCATCCTGTTCCATCTCGGTCGTGCCGGGTTCTCGCTGGCCGAACTCGACACCATGCTGAATCGCCGCAGTGGGCTGCTCGGTGTCGCGGGGGACGGCGACATGCGCGACGTGCAGGCTGCGGCTGAATCGGGGGATGCCGCGTCGAGGCTCGCGCTCGATGTCTACTATCACCGCCTCCGCCACTACCTCGGCGCCTACCTCGTCACGCTGGGCGGTGCCGACGCCGTCGTGTTTACGGCCGGCGTCGGAGAGAACAGCGCGCCGACCCGGGCCGGAGCGATGAGCGGCCTCGCCTGGCTCGGGATCGAACTCGACGAGCATCGCAACGACACGATCTCGCGCAACGCGAGGGTGATCTCGACCGACGCCTCGCCCGTGAAGATCCTCGTCATCCCGACGAACGAGGAGCTCGAGATCGCGCGGCAGGCGATCGCGGTCCTGCGCTGAGCTCGGCCTCGGTGGAAGGCAGTCCCGCCCGTCTGATCCAAATGAAGGAGATTTCTGCTTCTGGGCTCGCTGCGCGCGGATTCTCGGCCCCTGTTCGCGAAATCTCCTTCATTTGGATGGGAGGGCCGGTCGAGCGGTGGGGCGGCCCGGTTCCCAGACTCGCAAGGTCGGCGGTGGCGGCTACTGTTGAGTGGTGGTTGCTGCCCTGTATCGCCGTTACCGGCCGGAGACGTTTGCCGAATTGATCGGCCAATCACAGGTGACCGATCCGCTGCGCACGGCACTGCGCACCGACCGCGTCAACCACGCGTACCTGTTCAGCGGGCCTCGAGGGTGTGGCAAGACGACGTCGGCCCGCATTCTGGCCCGTTGCCTCAATTGCGCGGAAGGCCCGACAGACACGCCCTGCGGTGTCTGCGCCAGTTGCGTCGAGCTTGCGCGTGACGGCAGCGGCTCCCTCGATGTTGTCGAGATCGACGCGGCGTCCCATAACGGAGTGGATGACGCCCGCGACCTGCGAGAGCGCGCGGTGTTCGCCCCCGCTCGCGACAGGTTCAAGATCTTCATCCTGGACGAGGCCCACATGGTCACGCCGCAGGGTTTCAACGCCCTGCTCAAGATCGTGGAAGAGCCGCCGGAGCACGTCAAGTTCATTTTTGCGACGACCGAGCCCGAGAAGGTCATCGGCACGATCCGCTCCCGCACCCACCACTACCCGTTCCGCCTCGTGCCGCCCGCGCAGATGCTCGACTACGTGCAGCAGCTGTGCGAAAGCGAGAAGGTGCACGTTGAGGCCGGTGTGCTGCCGCTCGTGGTTCGCGCCGGCGGTGGCTCTGTGCGCGACACGCTATCGCTGCTCGACCAGCTGATCGCCGGTTCCGAGAGCGACTCAGTCGATTACGAACGGGCCGTCGCGCTGCTCGGCTACACCCACGGAGCCCTGCTCGACGAGGTTGTCGACTCCCTCGGTGCGCGCGACGCGGCTGCGGCGTTCGGATCGGTGGATCGCGTCATCCAGACCGGCCAGGATCCGCGTCGATTCGTCGAAGACCTGCTCGAGCGGTTGCGCGATCTCATCATCGTCGCCGCGACCTCCGGCAATGCGGCATCCGTGCTCAGGGGCGTGCCCCAGGACCAGCTCGATCGCATGGCTGCCCAGTCGGCGACCTTCGGCCAGGCAGAGCTTTCGAGGGCTGCGGATGTCGTCAACGCCGCCCTGACGGAAATGACGGGTGCCACCTCGCCGAGGCTCCATCTCGAGCTCATGATCGCGCGCATCCTGGTCCCGGCCAGCGATGACAGCCAGCGTGGAGCGCTCGCTCGGGTGGAGCGCCTGGAGCGCCGCATCGGAGTGGAGACGCCGGGTGCCGCCGCGCAGGCCGCAGCGCAGACCGCAACGCCCGAGAAAGCCGCGCCAGCGGTCGCCGCCACGCAGGCCGCAGCGCCCCCTGTCGAGAAGCCGGCGGCCACACCCGTCGAACCCCCGACCGCCCAGCCGACGGCTGGCATCGTGGCGTCCGCTCCGGTGTCGGTCGCTCCGGTGGCGTCCGTTCCCGTGGTCTCCGTTCCGGTCGGCCCGGTCACGCTCGCGCAGGTCAAGGATGCCTGGACCGAGATCCTCGACGTCGTCAAAGACGCTCGACTGAACGCCTGGATGGTCGTCTTCACGGCCAAACCCCTCGAACTTCGTGAGAACAACGTGCTCGTGCTCTCGTTCGCGAGCCAGAAAGATGTCGACGCGCTGAAGCAGCAGGCGGCACCGGGCCAGGGCGTGGGGGAGCTGCTCAAGAAGGCTTTCGTGCAGGTGCTCGGGTTCGAGCCTGCGTTCATTGCGAGAGTGGATTCCTCGGCCGCCCAGCAGCACGTCGTGCCGCAGGTCTCCACCGAAGAGCCTCCCGCCGACGAGTTCCCGCCCACGGAGGGTGGTGGCTGGGCCGTCGTCTCCATCCCGGACTCAGAGCCGATGCCCGAGCCCGCGCAGGTTTCAGGGCTGCGCGATTCGAAGCCAGCGGCAGTACCAGCGCCAGCACCCGCGCCAGAACCTCCGAAGGCGAAGGCGCCGGTTCCATCTCCCGCAGCTACCCAGACCACGGCGCCTCCTGTCAACGCACGCTACGGTGAAGCCGTGGTGCGCCAGTTGCTCGGAGCCACCTTCATCGAGGAGCAGGTCGTTGTTCCCCGCGTTGTTCCCATGCCGAGAGACGACTAAGCGATGTATGACGGAATCGTCCAGGAGTTGATCGATGAACTCGGTCGCCTCCCCGGCATCGGCCCGAAGTCGGCCCAGCGCATCGCGTTCCACATCCTGCAGACCGAGAGTTTCGACGTCACGCGACTCTCCGAGGTGCTGCGCGATGTTCGCGATAAGGTGCGCTTCTGCGACATCTGCGGCAACGTCACCGAGGGACAGACCTGTTCTATCTGCCGTGATCCGCGTCGCTCCCATGTCACGATCTGCGTGGTCGAGGAAGCCAAAGACGTTGTCGCGATCGAGCGCACCCGCGAATTCAAGGGCCTGTATCACGTGCTCGGCGGTGCGATCAGTCCCATCGACGGCGTGGGCCCCGACGACCTGCGCATCAAGCAGCTGGTCGGCAGGCTCGCCGACGGATCGGTCACCGAGGTCATCCTCGCCACTGACCCGAACCTCGAGGGGGAGGCCACAGCCACCTATCTCACACGGCTGCTGCAGTATCCGAACCTGCGCGTCACACGACTCGCGTCCGGCCTTCCCGTCGGCGGTGACCTGGAGTACGCCGACGAGGTAACCCTCGGTCGCGCCTTCGAGGGCCGCAGGCTCGCGCAGAATTGAGCAGCTAGAATCGCCTTTCGGGCCATCTAACAGCCCATCCCTTTCCGCAGGAGAACCACGTGAGCCTCATCGTCCAGAAGTTCGGGGGCTCGTCGGTCGCCGATGCCGAGAGCATCAAGCGCGTAGCCAAGCGCATCGTCGAGGTGCGCAAGGCGGGCAACGAGGTCGTCGTCGTCGTGTCGGCGATGGGTGACACGACCGATGAACTGCTCGATCTCGCGAAAAAGGTGGTGCCATTCCCTTCCGGTCGCGAACTCGACATGCTCCTGACCGCCGGCGAGCGCATCTCGATGGCGCTTCTCGCCATGGCTATCCGCAGTCTCGGTGTCGAGGCTCGCAGCTACACGGGCAGCCAGGCTGGCATGGTGACGGATGCCCAGCACGGGTCGGCGCGCATTGTGGAGGTGTCACCCAAGCGCGTTCGCGAGGCTCTCGATGATGGAGCTGTGGCGATCGTCGCCGGCTTCCAGGGGTTCAATCGTGGCACCGGGGATATTACGACCCTCGGGCGCGGCGGATCTGACACGACGGCCGTGGCGCTCGCCGCCGCCCTTGGTGCCGACGTCTGCGAGATCTACACGGATGTCGATGGCATCTACACCGCGGACCCTCGAGTAGTGTCATCCGCCCGCAAGCTCGACAGGATCACGAGCGAAGAGATGCTCGAACTTGCAGCGACCGGCGCGAAAGTGCTGTACATACGCGCGGTGGAATATGCCCGCAGGCATGGTGTGACGTTGCACGTGCGTTCGTCGTTCAACAACAACGAGGGCACGCTCGTCGTGAACCCGATCGAAGGAGAAAACGTGGAAGAGCCGATCGTCACCGGAGTCGCCGCAGACCTCAGCGAGGCCAAGATCACGGTCGTCGGCGTGCCGGATACACCGGGAAAGGCCGCACAGATCTTCACCCTGATCGCGCGCACCAACGTCAATATCGACATGATCGTGCAGAACGTGTCATCTGCCAGCACCGGACTGACCGACATCTCGTTCACCTGCCCGAAGTCCGATGCGCACGCGGCGATGGAGGCCCTCACCGCCCAGAAGGCCGATATCGGCTTTGCGTCGCTGCAGCATGACGACCAGATCGCGAAACTCGCGGTCGTCGGCGCCGGCATGCGCACCAATGCCGGCGTCTCGGCCAAGCTCTTCACTGCCCTCTTCGAGGCTGGCATCAACATCGAGATGATCTCGACCAGTGAGATCAGGATCTCGGTGGTGACGCGCGCCGATACCGTCAACGACGCCGTCCGCGTGGTGCACACCGCGTTCGGTCTCGACGGTGAGGTCGAGGCCGTAGTGCATGGCGGCACCGGCCGCTAGAACCTCAGCACCGACGCCTCGCCGGCACCATCGCCACACCGGGCCGCAGCAACCTGCACATCGGGCATGCGAGAATTGTGCGCATGACCAATAGCATCCCCGTTCGTATCGGCGTCGTCGGCGCCACCGGCCAGGTCGGCGCCGTGGTGCGCCGCCTTCTCGTCGAGCGGGATGTGCCGATCGCCGAGATACGTTTTTTTGCGAGTGCTCGCAGCGCCGGCACGACCCTGGAATTCAGGGGCGAGCAGATCACGGTCGAGGATGCCTCCACCGCAGATCCGACGGGGCTCGACATCGCGATCTTCTCCGCCGGTGCCACGACGTCCCGCGCGCAAGCCCCCCGGTTTGCCGCTGCCGGCGTGACCGTGATTGACAACTCCTCGGCGTTCCGCATGGATCCCGATGTGCCGCTCGTTGTCAGCGAGGTCAACCCGCACGCGATCGCTGAGGCGCGCAACGGCATCATCGCCAACCCAAACTGCACCACCATGGCGGCCATGCCCGTGCTCAAGGTGCTCCACGCCGAGGCTGGTCTCCAGCGACTCATCGTGAGCACGTATCAGGCTGTCTCGGGTGCCGGCCTCGTCGGCGGCGAGGAGCTGTACGCGCAGGCGAAGGCCGCGATCGATCAGGATCCGCGCGGTCTCGTGCACGATGGATCCGCCATCGAATTCCCCGTCGCCACCACCTTCCCGAAGACGATCGCCTTCGACGTGATCCCTTTCGCAGGCAACCTCGTCGATGACGGCTCGTTCGAGACCGACGAGGAGAAGAAGCTGCGCAACGAGAGTCGCAAGATCCTCGAGCTGCCAGAACTCCTGGTCAGCGGCACCTGCGTGCGCGTTCCGGTGTTCACCGGTCATTCGCTGTCGATCAATGCCGAATTCGCCAATCCGCTGAGCGTGGCACGTGCGAAGCAGCTGCTGCAGGATGCCGCGGGCGTGGTGCTCACCGATGTCCCGACGCCACTCGAGGCCGCAGGCAAAGACCCGAGCTTCGTGGGACGAATCCGCCAGGACGAGGGCGTGCCGAATGGACGCGGGCTCGCACTGTTCATCAGCAACGACAACCTGCGCAAGGGTGCGGCGTTGAACGCCGTGCAGATCGCGGAGCTGGTCGCGGCGAAGCTGGGCGCGAGCGTTCTCTGAACCGACTAGCGGAAGATGATCGTCCGCGCGCCGTCAAGCAGCACCCGGTGCTCGGCGAACCATTTCACGGCCTGCGTGAGGGTGCGCGATTCTTCATCCTGGCCGATGGCGACCAGTTCGCTCGCATCGCGTGAGTGATCGACCCGTACCACGTTCTGCTCGATGATCGGCCCTTCGTCGAGGTCGCTCGTCACAAAGTGAGCCGTCGCCCCGATGAGCTTCACGCCGCGGGCGTGCGCCTGCTTATAGGGGTTCGCGCCCTTGAAGCCGGGCAGGAACGAGTGGTGGATGTTGATGGCCCGACCGTTGAGAGCCGCGCAGAGCTCGGGGGAGAGGATCTGCATGTAGCGCGCGAGCACGACGAGCTCGATGTCGTGTTCCTCGACGACCTCGAGCACTCGTTGCTCGAACGCGAGCTTCTGGCCGGGACTCGTGACGGGGTGCGCCTCGAAGGGCACGTCGTAGAACGCGGCGAGGCTGCCGAGGTCGGAATGATTGCTCATGACCAGCGGAAGATCCATCGCGAGCTGCCCGGCACGCTCGCGGTAGAGCAGGTCGTTGAGGCAGTGGCCGGCTTTCGAGACGAGCACGAGGGTACGAAGCGGGCGCCCGACGATGTCGAGCTGCGAGATCATCCTGTACCGGTCTGTCACCGGCGCCAGTGCCGCCTCGAAGGTGCTGCGGGATGCCGCGGATTCGACCTGCAGTCGCATGAAGAAGCGCCCCGTGTCTGCGCTTGAAAACTGCTGGGATTCGGTGATGTTGCCGTCGGCTTCGACGATCGCGCCGCTCACGGCCTTGACGATGCCGGGCTTGTCGTCGCAGACGAGAGTCAGGATCCAGTGGGTGGTTGCGGTCACGGTGCAAGGTTAGCGCCGACGGCGGGGCTTCTGCGGTGCGCCACCTCCTCGCCGATCACGACGGCCAGGATGACCGCGTTCGCGAGCCAGCTGGCAATGAGCGGGGTGAGGCTGCCCAGTGCTGTGGTCAGGAGGAAGAGGAGGATCAACACCAGGATGCCGATGATGTTCGACTTCAGCCAGCGGTAGCCGACCGAATGTTTGAACAGCAGGTTACCGAGGATGTAGAGGGCAGGGCCGCCGAAGACGACAGCGGCCGTCGAAGGGTCGAGTGGGTCGTCGGGGTGCGCGAGCACGAGCTCGTCGCCCACCGCCACCAGCACGATCCCGGCCACGATCACCAGGTGCAGGTAGGTGTAAGCATTGGCTGCGAGCCGCCCCGACTCCCTGGCCTTCTCGAAGAACTTCTGCGCCACACCTGCCGTGTTGTTGAAGTAGATGAGCCAGAGCAGAAGGGTTCCCACGAGGGTGGCAAACAGGGCGAAGGCGCTCGCGGGGTTCATCCAGTCGCCCCGGAAGGTGAAGCCCATGACCAGCACCGATTCGCCGAGCGCGATGATCACGAACAGCTGTGCACGCTCGGAGATGTGGTGGCCGGAGACCGCCCAGCTCTCGACCGGGGAGCGCCCTATCACGGGAAGCCAGTACCGCACGGCGGGCCCGAAGTAGTTGAGGGCGATGGCGGCGAGCCACCACCAGACGCGCTGCTGGGGGTCTGCCACTGCACCGATGATCCAGAGCGGCGACGAGATGGCGACCCAGATGGATGCCCGCACCAGGTTCATCGCCAGCTCGCGGCTCTCGCGCCACGCGGCCACGATGATGAACGCCCCCCGCAGCACGTGCATGCCGAGGTACCCGACCACGAACACGACGCCGAGGTCTTCGAAGGCCCCGAGGATCGAGGTGCTCATGACCAGCCCGAGCCCCATCGCAACGAACAGCACAAGGCGCACGGGCCACTTGTCCGGGTTGAACCAGTTGGTGGTCCAGACGATGTGATCCCAGAACCACCAGACCGCCAGCAGAAGCACGAACGCCTCCAGCAGCCCCGTGAGGTCGAGATGCTTCAGCAGGAACACCGACAGCTGGGTCGCGGCGAAGACGAAGACGAGGTCGAACAGCAGCTCCACCGGCGACGGTTCGTAACGGCCGTTCTTCTCCTCACGAAGCAGGCCGCCGCGCCGTCCGCCCATGAGTTCGTCTCCTTCGCTCGGCCCCATCCTCAGAATATGGCAAGTAGGCTGGCGGAGACGGCGCATGGCCCGCGTCGTCCCGCGGGCGGCGAACGCACCACTTCCACCGAACGGATTCCGCCTTAATGGGCGCGCCACGATCTACCACGTCAACCACTTTTCCCTGGGCGGGCTTGCTTACCCTCTCCGCACTGATCTTCACGTCGGTGACCAGCGAGTTCCTTCCGACCGGCTTGCTTCCGGATATCGCCGCAGAGCTCAGGGTCTCCGAATCCCAGGTCGGCCTGCTCGTCACGGTTTTCGCCGGCACCGTCGTGCTGAGCGCCGCGCCGCTCAGCGTGCTCACGCGTCGCTACTCCCGCAAGTCCCTCGTCATCGTGGTGCTCATGGTCTTCGCCATCGCGAACGTGCTCGCGGCGCTCGCTCCCACCTACGAGATGCTCGTGGGCGCTCGCGTGATCGGCGGGCTCGCGCACGGCCTGTTCTGGGCCGTGGTCGGCGCCTATTCGGCGCACCTCGTGCCCAAGCACCAGCTCGGTCGCGCGATCGCCATCACCGGCGGCGGGGGAACCGCTGCGTTCGTGCTCGGCGTGCCCCTCGGCACCGCCATCGGCCATGCGGTCGGCTGGAGGCTCGCGTTCGCCATCATCGCGGCGATTATCGTCATCCTGACTCTCGTCACGGCGAAGCTCCTGCCCGCGGTGTCACATGGCGTGGTGCTGTCGACGGGGGAGATCCCGATTCCTATGCGCAAAGACCGCACGGTGCCGGCGGTCATCGCGGTCGGCCTGATCCTGATCCTGGTGGCGCTGGGGCACAACCTCTTCTACACGTACATCGCGCCGTACCTGATCGGCCCGGTCGGGATCGATTCCGGATCCATCGCCGGAGTGCTGTTGCTCTATGGGGTCGCTGGCGCTCTCGGCCTCGTTCTCGCCGGAACCCTCGGCGACAGGTTTCCGCAGTCGACGCTGATCGGCTCTGTGGCACTCGTGATGGTGGCCGTGCTGGTCATCGGCACCTTCGCCTCGATTACTCCTGTCGCGCTCGTGGCGATCTTCGTGTGGGGCATGGCGTTCGGCGCGTTGCCGTCGCTCATGCAGGCGCGCATGATGCACACGGCATCACTGCGGGTACGGGATGCCGCTGCCGCCTACTTCACGACCTCGTTCAACGTGGCAATCGGTGGTGGTGCGCTGCTGGGTGGTGTGCTGCTCGATGGGTGGGGCATCGGTGTACTGCCCTTCGTGGATGTCACGATCACCGTCGTCGGTCTAGCGATGATCATCGTGGTCGCCGTGTGGCTGCGGCGGGGCCGGCCCGTCGGCTGAGGTAGCGGCGGCAGGCGCGGCCTCGGGTGCGGCAGCTGCAGCCGGAGGGGTACGCGGCGTGGCCGGCGGGGTGCGCGGCACGGCCGGCAGCCACGGGTGCAGGCGGCCATCCACTTTGTGCACGCCCATGACGGCGACCGGGATGAGCACGAGCGAGCGCAGGTCGATGAGCACGTGCAGCACGATGGGCGCGACGATGCTGCCCGAGACCACGTAGAGCGCCATCATGGCGATGCCGACGATGGTGGTGCCGATGATGCCGGCGGCGCCCTGGTAGAGGTGCAGCGCGCCGAACAGCAGCACGGAGACGGCGACCGCGGCGATCGCGCTGCCGCTCGCGCCGAACACGAGGGCGGGGATGGCGAGGCGGAACGCGAGCTCTTCCACGATTCCGGCGTTGATCGACAGCAGCGCGCCGAGCCGCACCTCCTGCCGGTTGCGGGGCAGCAGTGCCGCGATATCGCCCACAGCCGCGATGCCATCGTCGTCATGTCGCGCCGCGCGGATGCCAATCCAGGTGAGCACGATGACGATCACGGCGATAACCGCAGGAATCCAGAGATTGCTCCGGATGCCGCTGACCCAGCTTCCGCCCTGCAGCTCAGCCAGTAGCGGGCCGACGTACGACCCGGCGAGCAGCAGCAGCACGACCGAGAGCCCGCCGAACGTCAGGAACGATTCCCGCAACCATCGTCGAAACGTCGCCTGCCGTTTCACGGTGCCGCGATACCGTTTGAAGCGCTGGTATTCGCGGCGGTCTTTGCGGATCGTGCGCAGCGTGAGCAGCACGAGCATGGCCACGAGCGCGATCCACAGCAGTGGCCGGGTGGCGGCCCAGTTCGGGTCGAGCATCCCGTCATGCTGTCACGGGAATGTGTGAGCTTCCCCCAGACTTGCCCTCACAGTGACCTCCGACGTTGGCTTCCGCTCTGAGCGAGGCCCCATCCTCATTTCGCTGATGGTGACGACCGGGCTCGTGGCGATCGACGCGACGGTTCTTGCCACCGCGATCCCGACGATCGTTAACGACCTGGGCGATTTCGCGTTGTTTCCGTGGCTGTTCAGCGTCTACCTGCTGGCACAGGCGGTGACCGTGCCGATCTACGCGAAGCTGTCCGACGTGGTGGGGCGCAAGCCGATCATCCTGATCGGTGTCGGCCTGTTTCTGCTGGGGTCGATCCTGTGCGGTTTCGCGTGGAGCATGCCTGCCCTGATCGCGTTCCGGGCAGTGCAGGGTCTCGGTGCCGGAGCTGTGCAGCCGATGGCGATCACGATCGTGGGCGACATCTATTCGCTGACCGAGCGCGCCAAAGTGCAGGGGTACCTCGCCAGTGTGTGGGGTATCTCATCGGTGGTCGGCCCGCTGCTGGGCGGCATCTTCTCGCAGCTCGATGCCTGGCGCGGGGTGTTCTTCATCAACATCCCGCTGTGCATTATTGCCGGGTGGATGCTCGTCAGGTCGTTCCACGAGAAAGTGGAGCCGCGCCGCCACACGGTCGACTACCTCGGAGCGGTGCTGTTGACCATTTCACTGACCCTCATCATCCTGGCGGTGCTCCAGGGCGGGCAGGCCTGGGCGTGGAATTCCCCCCAGTCGATCGGCGCGTTCGCGATCGGTGGGACGGTGCTCGTGGCGTTCGTCTTCGCAGAGAGGCGGGCGGCCGAACCGATCCTGCCGCTGTGGGTTTTCTCGCGGCGGCTGCTGCTCACGACCACGCTCGTGGGTCTCGGGGTCGGTGCGATCCTGATCGGCCTCACCTCATATGTGCCCACCTACCTCGAAGGCTCGGTGGGTGCCCCGCCATTGGTCGCCGGCCTCGCCCTCGGCGCGCTCACGGTCGGCTGGCCCATCGCCGCGGCCCTCTGTGGGCGGTTGTACCTTCGCATCGGGTTCAAGAACACCGGGCTCATCGGCATCAGCTTCGTGGTGCTCGGCACCTTAACGATCGCGATCTTCGGCACAGCCCCCTCGATCGCGATCGTAGCGATCGGCTGCTTCATCGTCGGCCTCGGCATGGGTTTTGTTGCGGTGCCGACCCTGATCGCTGCCCAGGCCAGCGTCGGATGGGACGAGCGTGGAGTCGTCACCGGCGCCAACCTGTTTGCCCGCTCCATCGGCAGCGCGATCGGCGTCGCGATCTTCGGCGCGATAGCCAACTCGATCTTCGGGGAGAAGGATGCCGCATCCCTCTCAGCTGCGACCATCACAGCCGGTTCGGCTGCGGTGTTCATCGCGGTGCTGGTGGTCGCGGTGGTGACCGTGATCGCGACCGTGGCGATGCCGCGCACGCCGGTACTCGGTCAGCAGCGTGAGCCCGCGTCGGGCGACATACCCAGCTGAGGTTCGGATCGCGGCCGAAGCCACACCGCACGACCGCACCGCACGACCGCATGCACTCTCGATGAGCGTGCTCCACCATCGGGGCGATGCTATTCGAGGTGCATCGCAACCGCGCGTACTGGTGCGCCGTCTGCTCCTTCGATGGCGATGGGTAGCAACGAGATGAAGGGGTCTTCAAAGGTGATGGCGGCCAGATTCGTGAGGTTCTCGCAGATGACGCCCACCGCGTCAGCGATGAGGTGGTGCACAGGAAAGCCCTCACCCGGGTGCATCGAGTCGGGGGTTTCATCGATGTTCAGTGCGTCGATGCCGAAGGCCCGAACCCCGAGGGCCAGCAGCCGCCGACAGGCTTCGGCGTCGAGGAAGGGATTCTCGAAGTATCGTGCGGTTCCGTAATGCCTGCTCCATCCGGTATGTAGAAGTACGATGCAGCCGGGGTGGATCCTGGCGGCTACCGGCTCTATATGTCGCCAGGTGATTCGCCCTCGGGCTCCCAGATCAGTCGCATCGACGATCACTCCCGTGCCGACAAAATTCGCGAGCGGCACCTCGTCGAGCTTCGCGGCATCATCCTGGAAGTGGAATGGTGCGTCGACATGGGTGCCGGTCTGAGAGCCCATCTGCACCGACAGCAGGTTGAATCCATCCTTCGCCACGGTGCTGTGCACCTCGAATTTTGGAGCAGGATCGCCTGGATAAGTTTGAGTGTCGTTCCCGACGGTCACTGACAGGTCAACGATGCGGACTATTCTCATACGATAATTATGTTGCCCACAGGTAACATTCGCCATAATATGCACACAATCGCTTTTCCTTTGAGTGTGCCCGAAAGGCTCCCCATGACCACAACGAACGCCACCGGCAAAGACGCTGCGGCGACTACCCTCAACCCTCGACCGAAGGTGACGGAGGTCGAGGTCCATGGCATCGAGACCATTCCGGATGCCGATCGCACGTCGAAACCATTCGACCTGTTCCGAATCCAGTTCGGTGGTGCAAACACCTTCGCGACCGTTCTTCTCGGCACCTTCTCCATCGCGCTGGGGCTGTCTTTCTGGCAGGCTGTCGCTGCCACCGTCACAGGCGTCGTCATCGGAGCACTCTTCCTCATGCCGATGGGCCTCTTTGGGCCAAAAACAGGGACGAACAACGCCGTATCGTCCGGGGCCCATTTTGGCGTCAGGGGTCGGGTGGTCGGGTCATTCCTCTCACTGCTCACTGCCATCGCGTTCTACTCGATCTCGGTGTGG
Source organism: Salinibacterium xinjiangense (assembly GCF_014645015.1). Lineage (GTDB taxonomy): Bacteria > Actinomycetota > Actinomycetes > Actinomycetales > Microbacteriaceae > Rhodoglobus > Rhodoglobus xinjiangensis. Next base: position 854,846 of record NZ_BMLC01000001.1, on the reverse strand, counting down.
GTCAGCGGCGACGCGATAGTGGGGGCCCTCACTCGACTCGTCGGTATTCCTGATTCCGCTGTGCTCAGGACCGTTATCTACGCGATCATCGGGGCGATCGTCGTCGTGGTGGTGGTCTACGGCTATCAGTTCATGCTCCTGGTGAACAAGACAGCCGTGATCGCGAACACGGCGATGTTTCTGCTGGCGATCGTCGCTTTCGCGGGAGTCTTCGACCCGTCATACAACCCCGGCCCCGAGCAGTACGCCCTGGGGTCCTTTTGGCCGACCTTCATCCTGGCGACTCTCATCGTCATGAGCAATCCGATCTCCTTCGGCGCCTTCCTCGGTGACTGGTCGCGCTACATTCCCAAGAACACGCCAACACGGCAGCTGCTCGGCGCCACTCTGCTCGGACAACTCGCCACCCTGGTTCCCTTCCTGTTCGGCGTTGTGACCGCGACGATCGTTGCTGGGCAGACTGACTACGTCGTCGCCCTGATCCAGGCCTCGCCGCTGTGGTACGCGGTCGTACTCATCGTCGTGGCCTTCATCGGCGGCCTGTCGACCGGCACGACCTCGCTCTACGGAACCGGTCTCGACTTCTCATCGGTGTTCCCCCGCTTCAGCCGGGTGCAGGCGACGCTGGCGATCGGGGCTGTCGCATTTGTCTTCATCCTGGTCGGCCGACTTGTCTTCGACCTGCTCGGCGCGGTCAACGCCTTCGTCGGGGCCATCATCGTGACGACGCTGCCGTGGATGATCATCATGACCATCGGGTACTTTGTGCATCGCGGGCATTACGACGCTCGTGAGCTACAGGTTTTCAACCGCGGTGAAACCGGCGGGAAGTACTGGTTCGCGGCGGGGTTCAATTGGCGTGGGCTTGTCGCCTGGATCGTCGCGGCGGTGGTCGGCCTGCTTTTCGCGAACTATCCACCGGTGGTGATCGGTCCGTTCGCGAACGCGGCAGGCGGCATCGATCTCAGCCTGATTGCGGCGATCGTTACGGCGATCGTGCTGTACCTCGCCGCCCTGCTGGTGTTTCCGGAGCCGTCATACACCTTTGGCCCGAAGGGGCCACGGCTGGTGGGCTCTCGCGACAGCGTTGCCCAGAAGATTGTTATGGACCACGGTTCGGAAGCAGCGCGTGCCGCCGTCCGCCGACAGATAAGGGACCATGGCTGAGCCGACCCCCGTCTGACCACGGATTGACCACGGGGTCAGGCGGGGAAGACGCGGACAGGTAGCTGCCTCTCTCGGGCCCGGGCATGCCGGTGCGGCAATGTTCGCGCACCTTTCTGACCTCGACGAGGTACTCGGGTTGGTCGAGGCAGCCACTACCCCGCTTCTCGACACCGGGGATACCTGTTTCGGTGCTGAGTTCACGCACGGCACGCCGTTTCGATGGGCGTGGCGACCGCCCATGTAATGTACGAGATCATCTCGACGATGAGCCCTATCCGCGGGGCGAAGCGCGACCGCACCCGCCCACTGGCCGGCTATGCAAGGGAGAAATAACATGACAGAGCAACTCGAACGACAGGTGGCGGCCGCCGCTGCCGCGATCGTCACCGCCTTCGGATCGCATGACTCCGAGGCGTACTTCGCGGGCTTCGCTGATGACGCGTCGTTCGTTTTTTACACCACTTCCGAGCGACTGGAATCTAGAGAAGCCTATGAGCGACTGTGGCGTGAATGGGAGCAGTCGGCGGGGTTCAGGGTGATCGGGTGTTCCTCGAGCAATGGGCGCGTGCAGGTCTACGGCGATGTGGGCGTTTTCGTCCACGACGTCGAGACGACCCTCCAGATGGATGGCGAACAGTCGACCGTCAGTGAACGTGAGACCATCGTGTTCCACCACCGCGCGGGCGCGTGGCTGGCCGTGCACGAGCACCTTTCGCCGCAGCCCTGAGACGTGCGGTAGTCGGCCGCTGGTGCGACGCCATACATGCGGTTTCTCAGCGTGTGACGATGGGCGCCGAGCTCCGAGGCCGCCGCGTTGTGAACCAGCAGTCGGCGCAGCTTTTGCCAGCAAGCCAGGCCGGCTGATCGGCGTCGCCATCGTCGCTGCCGCCCCCACCATGGCGGTGCCGCGCAGGCCAATGGAGCCTCCGGCCGCAGAGTTGAAAACTGGTACGGACCATTGACCCGAGATGGATAAACTGGTCCCACTATCTGGGTTCAATGAGCGGAGATTACTGAATGGCTGAAGTAGTTATCGTCGCGAACGAGCAGGCAGCCGGCGAACTTGTGGCCCGTGCCATCCGGAATCTGATCGTGTCGAAGCCCGATGCCGTGCTGGGGCTCGCGACCGGCTCGACCCCGCTGCACACCTACCGTGCCCTCGCCCGGCTGCTCCGGGAGGATTCCATCGATGTGTCGCGGGTGCGCGGATTTGCGCTTGACGAGTATGTCGGGTTGCCTGCGGGGCATCCGGAGAGCTATCGGACGGTGATAACCCGCGATGTTGTGGAGCCGCTGCACCTGACTCCCGCGAACGTTCGGGTTCCGAACGGCGCCGTCGACACGATCGAGACGGCCGGGCCTGACTACGAGCGTGAGATCACCGAGGCCGGTGGAGTCGACCTGCAGATTCTCGGCATCGGGCGTACGGGCCACATCGGTTTCAACGAACCAGGGTCATCCTTCGGGTCATTGACGCGCATGAAAACCCTCACTGAAAAGACGCGGGCCGACAACGCGCGATTCTTCGACACCCCCGACGAGGTGCCGATGCACTGCATCACCCAGGGCCTCGGCACGATCGGACGTGCACGCCACCTCGTGCTGCTCGCCTTCGGCAGCGCCAAGGCGGGCGCCATCGCTGCCGCCGTCGAGGGCCCGATGACGGCGAGCCAGCCGGCGTCGTCGATCCAGATGCACCCGCATGTGACCGTCGTGATCGACGAGGCTGCGGCGGCAGGGCTGGCGAATGTGGCGTACTACCGGCATGCTTTCGCCCATAAGTACGCCTGGCAGGGAATCTAGCCGCTGATCGGCAGTTGCGTGCGGGTGAACCTCCAGACCCGTGTTCACGATGCGATGCGCTACAGGTAATCGAGTCGATCCCGGTAGATCTTTGTCCAATGCTCGTTCCACGCGGCGGAGTCATCGAGATTGGCACTCGCGAAGACCGGGGGAGTGACCCCACGCTGGATAAGCTGCATGGCGGTTTCGACCATGAGGCCGTGCAGGATTGCGGCGCCGATGCTGGAGGACGTCGGACCAACCGGTGGAACTCCGTTTTCCAGGGGGATCGCCGCGTCGCCCACCGCCCCCGGGAGATCAATCACAATGTCAGCCACTTCGAACAGGCGGGGCACCCCGCGCCCGTCGACGGCTGATGAGTAGGTCACGCTCGTGAGCGCGATCACGGTAGCCCCTCGTTGCTGGGCAAGCAGGCACATCTCCACCGGTACCGGGTTTCGACCGGACACCGACACGACGAGGAGCAGGTCACCCTTGCCGAGGGGAACGTTCTCCAGGAAACCCTGCGCTACTCCAGGGGTTTGCTCCAGGGCGCTCGTGGAGGTGACCGGAGTGATGTTGAGCATAAGCGCGGCTGGCAGGATCGGCTGGATGGGGACGAGGCCACCTGCCCGGTAAAACTGATCCTGAACCAGCAGCCCGGCGTGGCTTGCACCGAACGCGTAAAGAATCCCTCCGTCCGCGATCCGATCCGCGATCAGCCCTGCAGCAGCCGTCACGGCAGAGGTGATGCCATCGTCGAGAGAAGCGTCGAGCAGTGACTTGACGACCGCGATGTAACGCTCGTAACCCGCAGGCCTCGTCACTGGCCCGACGCTCGATACCGCGCGCGTGCTGCTGCGTACTGCTCGCCGCCACCGGGCAGGTTGTAGCTTGTGTAAATTGTCGGGACCGTCCCCGCTGCGAGACTCTTTTCGATAATTCCCACCGTGACCGCCCACATCAAAGCGGCACCGGCGAGACCAGACCAGGCCGCAACCTGCGCCTGCGCCCCATCAAGCGTGAGGGCGGCGTCACCATACGGCACTCGATTGTCGAGTACGACGTCAGCAAGCTCGAAGAGTCGCTTGTCCGACGAATGATTGCTCACGAGTTCTTTCGAGAAGTCAACACCGGTGACCGCCACCACGCTGACTCCGCGTACGCGAGCCTGTAGGGCGAGCTCGATAAGCAGGGCGTTCGTGCCTGACACTGAGCTCAGGATAAGAGGATCACCCGGTTGAATCGTCCCCTGTTCGAACAGCCATTCCACCAGCAGGCTGGCGGAGCGTTCCCCTGAGGAATCGAGCGGGTTGCGCTCTGCTGCTATCCACTCATTCCCTCGAGCCACCGTGGCCCCGAATGACAGGGCAGTGTATGCCGCAAGGCCACCCGTCCGGTCGATGAATTCGTGGCTGATCAGGTGGCCCGTGTCATAGACGTGAATGGGGCGCCTGGCTATGATCGCCGCCGAGCCGAGCGCGGCAGCCTCGTCGATCGAGCCGGCTTGACTGACCGCGAGATCGTCGAGGCGCGTGTGAACATCCGAGAAGTAATCCGCGACCGCGCTCATGCCTGCACCAACGTGTGCTGCGCTTCGCGAGCGGCTGCCACGAAACGACGCGTGATGAGCTCGGGCACGGTGATTGCCGAACCGATGATGACGGCAAAGGCTCCGCCCAGGAAGCAATCAGCGACATGCTCGGTTGTCCAGATTCGACCCTCGACGATGACAGGAACCGGAAGATCATGAATGGCATCGAGGAGCGGAAAAGCGGGCCCATGCTTATCGACGTCTGATGTGTAATCGGTGTAGCCGGAGAGGGTCGTCGCCACAATGTCGGCCCCGGCATCGACCGCGAATCGGGCCTCCGCAGGCGTGGAGATATCCGCCATCACCGGAACTCCGATGGCGTGCAGTGCCGAAATGATCTGGGCGAGGGTCTCGCCATGGGGTCGTTGGCGGTCTGTGCCATCGAGTGCGACGACGGTTGCCCCTGCTTCAACCACCTCCATCGCGTCGGCCGTAGTGGAGGTGATTCGAACGTCATACCCCTCGCGATCGACCTTGTTGATTCCGAGGATAGGGAGTGCACTCAATGCCCGTACGGCAGCAACATTCGCGGGCCCATCGACTCGGAAAGCCCGCGCACCTCCCAGTTCAGCGCTCCGTGCGAGGGCTGCGATTATCGACGGCTGGTTGAGTGGGCTCTCCGGCCCCGCCTGACATGATGCGATGACGGCACCCTTCAGTGTCTCCACAATGGCATTGCGTAGCCGCTGCGATTCATCTGGGTTGTTGTACATCTGCAATCTCCTTTGGTTGATCAGGCGCCGCGATGGGCGTCTTGGCGGTGAGGACTGGGAGTGAACGAACCTGATCTGTCACGTGGGCCATCAGCCCAGAACCGACCGGGTTGCCGACTTCGGCCAGGGCGAGGTAGTAAGCGCCGATGACCGGTGGAACGGCTGGTGCGATCATCCGGAATCCGGGCGCACTTTCGGCAAGATGCTCGGTGACTCGGCTGACGACCCAGCCGCCAGGATTCAGTACCCCACCACAGGCGACGATCACACGTTCGTCTGGTGTGAGAAAGGGGGCTGCGGCGACTGTCGCCAGCACCAGCTTTGCCAGATGTCTCGCCGCACTGTCGAGAATGCCAGCGGCGACGCCGTCGCCGGCCTCGGCGATCCGCACCACCGTCGTAGTGAGCGCGGCGATGGCAGTTCGGTCGAGCCGTTGACCGGTAACGATGTTGTAGACCTCGCGCAGGTCCTGTTGACCCAGGATTCCCGGCAGGGTGCGCGTGAGGACCGTCGGTGCGCCCGTTCCGTCGATGTCGCGTGCCGCCGCCTTCAGCGCCTCCATGGCGATCCAGAATCCGCCACCCTCATCGCCGAGCATCCACCCCCAGCCGCCCCGGATGATGTGCTCGCCGGTACGAGTCTTCGCGAGCGCGACGGTGCCGGTGCCGGAGATGAGGCCGACCCCGCCTCCGCCCCCCGTGCCGCTGGCCAGCGCGGCAAAAATATCGTTCTCCAACGTGATGTAGCGCTCAGCCGCGACCAACTCACGAACCACGCGGTCCGCGATGCCGGCGGATCCCGTCATCGCGAGGCAACACACCGCCACCGTCCCGTGGCCCTGCGCATCGCTCATGGCCTCGCTGATCGCGGAGGAAAGACCCTGCCGCACGAAACGTTCGGCATCGGGCTCTTCATGATGGCGAATGGGTCCGCCCCGACCGACACCGAGGATTGTGCCGTCGGCATGTGCCACCACGGCGACGGTTCCCGATTGCCCGCCGTCGACGGACAGAAACAGCTCGCTCATCCCTTCACCGCTCCCGCCATCACGCCGCGAATGATGTTCTTCTGAAACATGAGGTAGACGATGATGATCGGAAGCGTCGTGATGGTCGTCGCGGCCATCATGAGCCCGTACTGGCTGAAATAGCTTCCCTGGAAGCTGAGAAGCCCGACCTGGAGCGGCAGCAGTGCCTGGTTGCTGAAGACGACCGAGGCAAGCACATACTCGTTCCACACGCCGAGAACGGTGAGGATCACCACGGTTGCAACCGCGGGGCGCGCGAGCGGGAACGCGATCATGGTGAAGACCTGCAGTCGCGATGCGCCGTCGATGAATGCGGCTTCTTCCAGCTCCTTCGGTATTTGCTCGAAGAACGCCCGAAGGATGAACATCGCGACCGGGAGGCTTCCATTGATCATCGGGAGGATGTAGCCGAGCTGGGTGTCGAGTAACCCCATGTTCGCGAGAACCAGGTAAAGCGGTATGAACGCTCCCGGAATGGGGATGAACAGGAAGACCAGGAACGCCCCGTACAGCACCCGTTTGCCCGGGAACTGCATCCGAGCGAATGCATAGGCAGATAGCGAGGCGAAGAGGACCGTTCCCCCCACGACCGACACCGTGTAGAGAACGCTGTTGAAGAAGTAATCGCTGAATGACGATTGGTCCCAGGCCCGCACATAGTTGCCCCACTGTGGGTTTTCAGGGATGAGGTGCACCCCTCCATAGATCTCAGCATTGGTCTGCAGCGACGCTGAGATCATCCAGACGAGGGGAAGGATGGATGCCAGGCCCCAGGCGATCAAGCCGAGGTGAAGGAAGACTCGCGGCACCGTGAGCCTCTTGGCCGCTCGTCGCGTCGGCCTCGACACGGGAAGACTGGACTTGGTGGACAAGAGTGTCATGATTGCTCGTCTCGGGATCGGCGGGTCAGATACAGCGAGATCATCGACACCCCGAACAGCATCATTCCGAAGATGATGGACAATGCCGACGCGTAGCCAAAGTCCGGGGTTCCTCCGAAAGCCGCCCGATAGATATGAAGAATCGGAACCTCGGTTGCGTAACCTGGCCCACCGCCGGTCATAGCGATGACGAGGTTGAAGGTCTGCATCGCGCCAAGGAAGGTCAGCACGCTGACGATGCCGATAACCGGGCGAAGCAGCGGGATCGTGATCGTGCGGAAGATCTGCGAGCCGCTGGCCCCATCCATTTTGGCGGCCTCATAAATCTCGCCGGAGATGCCCTGCAGGCCGGCCAGGAAAAGCAGGAACGGGTAACCAACGCCCTGCCAGATCGACACGAGCGAAATCGCCCACAGCGCCGTAGCGGGATTGCCGAGCCACGGTTGCGCCAGCTCGCCAAGGCCGATGCTCTCCAGGGTCGAGTTGATCACACCGTTATTGGGTTCGTAGAGCCACTTCCAGATTGTTGCAACGACGATGCCCGACAGGATCGGCGGGATATAGAAGACGGTCCGGTAGATCGTCTGCCCGACGAGCTTCCGATCGACTGCGATAGCGAGCAAGAGCCCCAGGCCCTGCATGAGGACGAGCGCGACCACGGCGAGGATGAGGCCATTCCAGATCGAACCCCACCAAATGCCATCCCGGAAGGCCGCGAAGTAGTTGTCCAGGCCGACGCCATTGAACGTCCTGGACAACCCGTCCCAGTCGGTGAAACTCAGCTCGACCGTGCGCGCGAACGGGTAGACGCTGAAAACCGAAAAGAGCGCAAGCGTCGGAAGAATGAAGAGGTAGGCCGTGATCATCTCGGCGCGCCGACGGCGGCTGAATCGCCTCGGCCCGGGCAATTGTCCGGATCGCTTGGCGATGCCGGCGGCTAGTGGCGCCGAGACCTGTGTCTCAACCAAGGATATTCTCTGGGCTTTCGCCAGTACGCGTGCGCTGTTCACCGCGCCTCCTTTCATGGGGCGGGTGCGCTCATTCTCTTCGCGAGATGAGCGCACCCGCTGTTCACCAGCGAACTAACCGATCACTGAGGCTGGCCGGTTTCCAGCGCCAACTGCATTCTTGCCGCGACGGCGGCCGGAGTGTCAGTTCCCGCGATTATGAGCTGGAGTCCCTTCGCCATCGTCGTGATGACCGGCGCTTGCATCACCTCTGTTGTGGGCGCGATGAGCTTGTCGGCTCCCTCCGCAAATGCGGCGATGTTTTCATCGAGAGCAAGCTCGGTGGCCACTTCGCGATTGGCGGGGATATTGAAGCTGGACTCGGCATATTTTTTCTGCTGCGGAGCATCTGTCAGCCACTCGAGAAAAGCGGCAGCTTCATCCACATGGGGTGAGGATCCGACGACGAATGCCGTGGAGCCGACGCCTCCGGGAATTCGCAGTTCTTCGTCACCCAGGCTCGGCGGGAGGAACACTCCGTAGTTCGTGAAGTCAGGGTTCGTTTGGTTGAACACACCCAGCGCCCACGAGCCGTCGAAGATCATGCCAGCCTGGCCCGATGCAAACAGGGTCTCAGCGGCAGGCATGTCGTATCCCACAATTCCGTCAGCGAAGACGCCCGCGGCCGCGAGTGTCTCGAAGATGCCGAGGAATTCGGTCCATTCCTTGGTGTCATAGCGACCCTCTCCCGCGTATGCGGCGCTCCGAGTTTCCGGTGAGATTGCGTTGTCGATGTACATCGACGCCATCGATTCGAGGGGCCACGATGAGAACCCAGAAATGAAGGGCTGAGCGCCGATGGCGCGCAGCTTTTCGGAGGCATCGACAAATTCATTCAGTGTGGTCGGCAGCTTTGATATGCCCGCCTGGTCGAAGAGATCCTTGTTGTAGAGAAACTGCATGTTGTTGGTATCGAACGGAACGAGGTAGGCGCCAGGGTCTACCTTCCACGGGTTGTCGGGTGCGTAGGAGACCCCCGCTACCGTCGCTGGTTCGAATCGATCAAACCAGTCCTGCCCACCATCCAGTGCTGACAGGTTCTGCACTTGGCCTTCGTTTGCGTACACCGCGAGCACCTCACCTGCTGGCTCCCAGGACGCCGCGATATCGGGGAGCTTGTCAGCCTGGGCTGCTGCCTGGAACTTTTGCCCCATCGCGTCACCCGGAACGAGCTCGAGCTTGACCTCGACGCCCGTTTCCTCCTGGTATTCGGTGGCGAGGCTCTGTAGGACCTCGGCCCGGTCCGTCCAGTAGTGCCAGAACGTGATGCTTGTCGTCGGCGCTTCGCCGGTTCCGCTGGAACAGCCGGTCACTGCGAGTGCGAGAGCGAGAATGCCCGTCGTGGCCGCCGCAAACCTTCTGCGACGCACCGTGGCGATTGAAGTGGCCATTGCCATGAACTCCTCCTTGAGCGTGGGTTGGAAAGTGCGGGATCACGGGATCTGGCACGATGCTGTCAGACCCGGTATACGTGATAGAAGGTCTAGACCTCTGAATGCAATTTGACTGTACTGCCCGCTTCGAAGCGTTGTCAAGTAACAAAGACGCCCATTATCGCGGCCGTCTCATGGCCCGCCCGCGCCCACGCCGGAATTTCGACTGTTCCAGTGGTACTGTGCCAAAGCAGTGCGCGGGCGTCGCCCGTCGCCATCACAGAGAGCATGGAACGATGAGCCATCCGAAGGACAGCAGTCGGACTGGAATTCTTGTCGAGCTTCCCGGCTCGGTCACACTTGATCCGGACAAGGCAAAGCACGAGCAGGTGCGCAGCCGGCTGATTGAGGTCATCATGACAATGAAGACCGGTGACCGGCTGTCACCCGAACGCGAACTCGCTGCACAATTCGGCGTGAGCCGAATGACGCTGAGGCAGGCCATCTCGAGCCTGGCGACCTCTGGCTATGTTTCTCGCCTTCAGGGTGCTGGCACCTTTGTCGCCGACCGCACCATCTCGAAGAACACCGAACTCACGGGCTTTTCTGAGGATATGAGCGCGCGCGGTTTCAGTGCCTCATCCCGCCTGCTCAAGGTCAGCCACCGGCCGGCCGGCGCTGCCCTGGGTCACGAACTCGTGCTCAGCCCTGCCGACATGGTGTACCACATCGAACGAGTCCGGATGGCCGATGGCATCCCGATGTGCCTGGAGTCGATCGACATTCCCGCACACCTCGCCCCCGGACTCGACCAACAGCCCCTGGACCAATCGCTGTACGAGATTCTCGCCACGACCTACGGCATCAAGCTCTTCGAGGCCGATCAGGTCATCACGCCAACGGTTGTCGACCAGGAGCAGGCCGGACTCCTTCACGTCCCCGTCCACAGCCCGGCTCTCATTGTCAAAAGGCTTGCCTACGATAAAAAGCGACGCCCGATAGAACGCGCAGAATCGATCTACCGAGGCGACCGGTACGACATTCGTCTTACCGTGAAACGCGGCGCTGCCTAATCCACCATGACTATTGAGTGAACGTCCAGCCCGTCATGAGCGCGCGGTGAGCGTTCCGTGACATGCGGGCTGTGTGATTCGAGAGGAACTGCACGGTGAAGAATCCGGACCGCGCCAGGCCCATGGCCCAGGATGAGCTTTTCGATGTGCTTGCCATCGCCGAAGAAGACCGCATCGGATGCGCACGATTGCTTGCTGGCGCCGTCGATCAGGCGGCCGTGGCCGAAGTGACAGCGTGGCTGACCGCAAGACTCGGCAGCTTCAGGGAGGAACCGCCCGACGCGATCACCACGGACCCGATGGCCTGGCTCACCGCATATCTGCAGTTGACGCCAATGATCGTCGACTTTCACCGCCATTTGGGGGTCTCAGCGAGCGTGACCCGCGCCACCCTGGCAGACGTCGGCCGCAACCTTGCGCTGCATCGTCGCGCGCATGCGGAGTTCGGTCTTGAGACCTGGGATTGGATGATCGCGCATTACACCGGGATGATGTTTGCGCTCGGTCGGCTCAACTTCATGGTGCATCCAGCGAAGGAGACGATCGAGGGTGCGATGGCGCCGGGTGAATGGGTGCCGGGTATTCACATTCCCGAATTCGGCCCGCTGACTGCCGAGGCGGTCGACGCGAGCCTGGCGCAGGCCAAAGAATTTTTCCCTAGGCACTTTCCAGATAAGCCCATAGCGACCGTGGCGTGCGTTTCCTGGCTGCTGGATCCGTATCTTCTTGAGCATCTGGCCGGGACCAATATTGCCTCCTTCGCCCGTCGGTTTACGCCCATCGGGCAGCCTTACGATGATGCGACCTCGGCCCTGTTCTTCCTCTTCCGCACTCGGGACCTCGATGAGCTGCCCGCCCTGCCGCGAGACACCACGCTGCGGCGGTTGGTGCTGGACCGGGCCGAAAAAGGTGAACCCTGGCAGATTGGTTCCGGCTACCTGCGACTCTGAGTGGAGTTGCGCGCCGGGTAGCTCGATTCACCGGCTCTACCAGGCGTAGTCCTCCGGGGCTGGCTTGTGACCGGGGAAGATGTCGTCGAGGCGACCGAGAACATCCGCATCGAGAGTGACACCCAGCGCGCGGACAGCGGCATCCAGCTGGCTCGCTGTCCGCGGCCCGATGATCGGAGCCGTGACCGCCGGCTGATGAAGCAGCCAGGCAAGGCCGATCTCTCCCGGCTCGTGCCCGAGTTCGGTGGCGAGGTTCTCGTACTGCTCGATGGCATCGCGATGCTTCGCGAGCCGACGGACGACCCCATCGGTGAGGCGTCGTTTGCCGTCGCGCTGCTTACCCAGTACGCCACCGAGGAGGCCACCCGCCAGGGGGGACCACGGCACAATTCCGATGCCGTGGTCCAGCGCAGCCGGAATCACCTCGAGCTCGATGGTTCGTGCCAGCAGGTTGTAGACGGACTGTTCGCTGATGAGTCCGCCGAAATTACGCCGCCGGGCCTCCGCCTGGGCAGTGGCAATGTGCCATCCGGCAAAGTTGCTGCTCCCCGCGTAGATGACCTTGCCCTGGGCGACTGCCGTCTCCATCGCCTGCCAGATTTCGTCCCACGGTGTCGCTCGATCCACGTGATGAAACTGGTACACGTCGATGTAGTCGGTCTTCAACCGTGTCAAGCTCGCATCGAGAGCCTTGCGGATGTTCAGCGCCGAGAGCCTGGCATCGTTAGGCCAATCAGACATATCCCCGTACACCTTGGTGGCGAGTACCGTGCGCTCCCGACGTTGCCCTCCCTGGGTGAACCAATTACCGATGATCTTCTCAGTCGCCCCCGGGCCGAGGCTGCCGCCGTAGGAGTTGGCGGTGTCGAAATAATTCATTCCGTGGTCATGCGCCGAGTCCATGATCGCGTGAGAGTCTGACTCTGTTGTTTCGTCGCCGAAATTCATCGTGCCGAGGCACAGGCGTGAGACTGTGAGGCCGGAACGGCCGAGGTGGGTGTACTCCATAACTCCATAATGCCCGGCGCGGGGAACGCGTGCAATCGCAGTTTATCTAGACCAATTCTGTAGAAGAACCGAATCTATACCGAATGTTCGTCGGGTCAAGGAGCTTCCTTGACTTAATGGTCTGTACCACAATAGCTTGACTGGTGACCGTGGCTTTGTGCCTCGCTTGAGTTCCAGTTCGACATCACTGACCACGAAATCATTGACAAAGGAGACAACTGATGGACTTCACATCTCGCTCGTATCGGCGTTGGGGCGGTGCGGCTGTGGCCGTCACGATACTTGCCGGAGCGACGTTAGTCCCGGCATCGGCGAATGCAGCAGTGCCGGCCAGCTGGGTTGACGAACAGGTTAATTTTGTTCTCGGCGAGCAGCTGGCGAGCGGGGCGATCACCAGCTTCGACACCAGAATAACCCCGTACTTCGCGAACATCGCCGCCCTGGGGCTCATCGAGGCGAACACCGCAGCGTCGCGATCCGGGGCACTCAAATGGATGCGGTGGTATCTCGATCACCTCAACACGGCCGCGCCCAATGTGCCCGCCAACAGCGTGTTCGATTACACCTATGACGCGGCCACCGGTGTCGAAACACCGACCGGTGATTTCGACTCCGTCGACAGCTACGCATCGACGACGTTGAACCTGGCGTTCGAAGCATATTCCAGCGGTGATCCCGCGCTCCAGAGCTTCGTCAGCGCAAACATCGGAAAGTACGAGGCGATTGCCAACATCCTGAACTTTGGCGCACCGATCGGGGTGCGGATCGAAACCGGTCTCGACGCTGGTCTCACCATCGCCAAGCCGAGCTATGCGGTCGCGTACACGATGGACAACGTCGAGGTGTATTCGGGTCTCGCCGACTTCGCGCAGTTGCAGACAGCGCTCGGTCGTAGCGCAGAAGCCTCGTACTACGCCTCGTGGGCCACCCTGACCAGGGACGCCATCCTGGCGAAGCTATGGAACCCCACGAAAAACAATTGGGACTGGGCCTTCGCAAACGAGAGCAACATCAACGTGTTCTACGCCCAGGCAACGGCGCAACTCTGGCCGATCCTGTACGGGGTTGTGTCGCCGAGCGATCCGAAGGCCATCTCGGCATGGAGTCAGTTCTCCGCCGCCTACCCGACCTGGTTCCAGGGCGGGATACCGGATGGATATCCCTGGGTCTCGGTCAGCCGTGTCGCACAGTTGATGGGGGACACGGCCAATGCCGAGGCCTATCTCACCGACGTGCACTCCCGCTACGCCCCGGGATTCACGCTGCCAAGCTCCTGCAGCGTCGCCGTGTGCGGCCAGTGGTACAACAACGAGGCGGGTTGGTTCATGCTCGCCGGTATTGCGGCCACCGCGCCGACCGCACCGGCTGGTTCAAAGAGTCAGTCGCGGCTGTGCCGTGCCGGGGTCTTCCCGTCGCCGCACGCCGGTGGTGCGCGGGCGACTGATCGCCCGGGGACCCAGACGGGTCTGGACCGCGCTCGAGAGCGAGCCTGCTAGAAAAGCGAGCGCGCTAGAAAGAGGAGGGCGGCCCCCAATGGGCCGCCCTCCTTTATCCGTTGCCACATTCGCAATGCGGCGCACGCGGGCGGGGCGCGGGCCTGAGGAGAAGCGGTCTACCCGCGGATTGGCGCCACCCCGACTGGGGATCGTGCAGGTTCAGCCCGGCCGTTACCGTGAAGAAGGCCTCGGTCGGGGGCGCGATAACGGGAGATCACATGCTGCAATTGTCGATGGTGGATCGATTGCTCCTGTTCGGCATGCCGATCGTCGCCGCGATCGTCGTCGCGTTGGTGTTCGTGCTCATCGCGCGCACCCGGTTCGACCCGCCACCGAGCTCAGCAGCAAGGCTGCGCATGAATGACGACGGCACACTAAGCGAGGCCGTTGAGCAGGATCGCGGGCACGCGCTCGCTGCGTAGCCCGGGGCGGCTGCTCGCGACTACCCCGATGCCTTGGACTGCAGCGCAAGCCAGGCCCGGAATCTATCATCGGCGCGCGACATCGAGAGCCCGGTGAGCTCTTCGACGCGGTGCATGCGGTTTTTCAGCGTGTGACGATGAATGCCAAGCTGCGAGGCCGCGGTTTCCCATGACCCGTTTTCGGCGAGGAATACGCGCAGCGACAGGGCGAGCTGGTTGCCGGAATCCTCGTCGCCTAGCGCGCGCAGAGGGTCGTAGAGGGCGCTGATCGTCGTGGGGCTGAGGTTTCGAATGACCAGGTCGACCATGGGCAGTTGCTCGAACAGCAGGCACGGTCGAGGGTCAGCGATGGCTACATCCAGAGCCTGCCTGGCCTGCTCGAGGCTCACGGCGAGGTCAGCGAGCACCGTGGGTTTGCCGATGCCACATCGCACGGGAACGCCAGCCTGCGCTTCGTGTTCGACCTTGTGTATCCAGGTGGGCACGACCTCGGGGGCAAGAAAAACGACGATCTCGCCATCGAGCGCACGCGTGGTGAGTGGCACCTGGAGTTCGATCAGCCAGTCGAGTACCTGCGTTTCGAGCACGACAGCCCGAGACCTCGACTTCAGTGCAATTGCGACCAGTTTCTCTCCGGTGAGTCCCCACCGATTGGCAAGCTTTCGGGCCAGGGGGGCGTTTCCGCTGAGCAGCACGTCGACGATGTCAGCACGAGCGATTTCGTCGACCTTGCCGTCGCGTTGGGCGAAGAAGGTGAGATCCAGCAGTGAGGCCGCCTGCACTGCGAGTGCCCGAGTGCGACCCTCGCTGCCACCCCGCGCCGAAACCACGAGGAATGCGCGCGGGTCCTGGCCATGCCCCACCGGCTGGAGTTGCATCGTCGTGTTGCGAATTTTGCGCGTGCGGTTCAGGGCGAAGCTGGTGGCATCGTCGAGGTGAACTCGCGCCGCACCGAACGCCGATACCGGTTTACCGTAGCGGTCTATGAGGGCCGCCCATCCATCAAGCAGCCGAGCGATTTCGGTGAGGATCGCCTCGGTTCCGCCGCGTCGGGCGGCTGCCGTGAGGCGGGCGAGAGCTTCGCTGATCAGCCGGTCTTCTGCCAGGGCATGATCGTGCCCCGCCACGCCGGTGAAGCGGCTCTCACCCTCGGGGGTATGTGCGGTCGTCCGCAGTGGGATGGCGAAACTCCAGTCGGGAGGTGGGTGGACATAACGGCACGATGTGCTCGCAAACGGTGCATTTGGTCAGGCGAGAAACTGGCGCGTCTTTTTCTACACTCAGGATACGCACCGACGTCTCGACCAGCGAGCAGGAGAAAAGTCACCATGAAGGCCATCGTTTTTTCGTCAGATACCAGGAGCATTTCTTACCAGGATGTTGAGCTCGCAGACCCGAAGGCTGGCGAGGTGCGTGTGCGCATTGCCGCCGCCGGCGTTTGCCACTCCGACCTGCACGTGCGCCGGGGCGAGTGGGACGTGCCGAGCCCGCTCGTGATGGGGCACGAGGGTTCCGGAGTCGTCAGCGCGGTCGGGCCCGGCGTCAACAATCTCTCGATCGGCGACCATGTCGTGCTCTCCTGGGTCGCGCCCTGCGGAAAATGCCGGTACTGCCTGGTCGGCCATGAGGCGCGCTGCCAGGTCGCCGCCAAGGTCGTCGCACCACTCGGGGTGCTGCAGGATGGCACGTCCCGCCTCAGCGTTGACGGTGAACCCCTTCACCACTATCTCGGGGTGTCATCGTTCGCCGAAGAGGTCGTCGTTCCGGCATCCGGCGCCATCAAGGTGCGGGACGACGCGCCCCTCGACGTTATTGCCCTGGTCGGTTGTGCGGTTGCTACCGGAGTGGGGGCCGTCACGAACACTGCCCGGGTCGAACCGGGAGCCACCGTGGTCGTCATCGGCTGCGGCGGGGTGGGGCTGTCTGTCGTGCAGGGTGCGCGCCTTGCGGGCGCGAGCCGCATTGTCGCGATCGACCTCCGCCTCGAGAAGACGGCACTCGCCACGAAACTGGGGGCCACCGATGAGATCAACGCTGCCACGGGTGATCCGGTAGCGGCTCTATTCGAACTTTTCCCCGATGGGGTCGACTATGCGTTCGACGCGATAGGTAACACCGCGACGACGGAGCAGGCGATCCGGATGCTCGGGCTCGGCGGTGCGGCCGTCATTGTCGGGCTGCCTCCGACGGGGGCCCGCGCCTCTTTCGAGCCGCTCGTTCTCGCAGAGTCTGACCAGCGCATCCTCGGTTCCAACTACGGCAGCGTGCGACCCTCGATCGATATCCCGGCCCTGGTAGACCGCTTCATGGATGGTGACCTTGAGCTCGAGGCCCTCGTCTCGGCCCGGCGACCGCTGTCTGAGGCGGTCGCCGCTCTCGATGCTCTCGAGGACGGCACGGCGCTGCGCACCCTGCTCATCCCTGACCCCCGGTAGCGCTTCTGCCGTGCTCCACCCGAAGAATCACCCTGTCTCTCCAGTGAAAGGAACATCATCATGACCACAGAAAAAACCGAGGCGACCGGGCAGAAAGCCGACGCCGGCCTTCGCTCGGGCGTCATGGGCGGCGCGGAACTCGCCGCCCAGGCGCTCGCCAACATTGCGCCCAGCGCTGTCATCGCCTTCACCGCGGCGGCAATATTTCTGACCGCAGGAAAAGCGACGTGGCTTTCTTTTGCGATCGCCACCATCATCATCCTCGCTGTCGGCTACAACATCGCCCAGTTCGCGAAGACGCGCGCATCGGCGGGGTCGCTCTATAGCTACTCGGCGGCGGGTCTCGGCCCGACCGGCGCCTTCCTGACGGGCGTGACCCTCGTGCTCGGTTGCTTCGGCATTGCGGCGGCCTCGCTCAGCGGCTCCGTCGTGTACATGACCACGGTGCTCAATGACCTGGGGATTCCTGTCGAGGGCGTGCTGTCGCAGGTTGTCATTGCGATCCTGCTGGGGTCGCTGGCCACCTACTTCACGATCCGCTCGATCAGGCTGTCGGCCCGGGTTTCGCTCGCGCTCGAGCTCGTGTCGATCACCATCATCACGATCGTGCTGATCTCCGGTCTCGTCGCCCTCGGGCCGAACGCGCTGGATCTGTCACAGTTCGCTTTCGAGAACATCACCTTCAACGGTGTCGCCGCCGGTATGGTGCTGGCCATCCTTGGTTTCGTCGGCTTCTCATCAGCTGATGCTTTGGGTCGCGAGGCACGCAATCCGTTCCGCACCATCCCTCGCGTCATCATGTGGAGTGCGCTCGGCGTGGGCCTGCTGTATATCTTCGCCGCCTACTCCCAGGTCGCCGTGCTCGGTGACGGTCTCGGAGCGTCGGCGAGCCCCATGGATGACATCGCGGCCTTCGCGGGTTTCCCCACCTGGTTCTACCCGATCCTCAATTTCGGTATCGCCGCGTCGTTCTTCGCCGTCGTCGTCGCTCCGATCAACGTCATCGGACGCATCGTGTACGTGATGGGCAAGGAGGGAGTGGTGCACGAATCCATCGGTCGCACCCACCCCACGCACCTGACGCCGCACCGGGCGATCCTCATGGTGGCGCCGTTCATCATCCTGCTGCCCGTGCTCTTCTATCTTGCGGGCGTCGATGGCATCAGCGTGCTGGTTTGGATCAACACGACGGGAACCTACGGCTACATGTTCGCCTATGCGCTGGTCGCGGTGGCCTCGCTCATCGTCTTGCGCAGGATGGGAAAGGCCACCCCACTGGTGTGGCTCACGACCGTCCTGTCGGTTGTGGGTATGGCGTACGTTTTTTATGCGAACGTGTTCCCGGTGCCGACATTTCCGTTCAACGTGCTGCCGTGGATCTTCCTTGGGCTCGTGTTGCTCACGGTCATCAGGTACGTCTACCTTCGACGCAACCGTCCCGACGTCATCGCGCGCATCGGCAACACCGAGATGGAGACCCTGGGAGGGATCGGGTAGGGCGGGTGCTGTGGCGGCTTCATTATGGGGCCAGTGGATGCCTCGTGCCTCCCACCTGCGCCCGTCACCGCAGCTCGGCGGCAGGAAAACGCACCAGCTACGAAGCAACCACGATCGCGTGGTCGGTCTGTGCAGCGGCATACGCGAGGCATGTGCGGATGTCCTCGGCGGCGAGATGTGGGTAGTGCTCAAGCATCTCTGTTTCTGAGGCGCCTTGAGCTAGACGCGAAAGCACGTCAGTCACGCGAATTCGCGTGCCGCGGCCGACCGTGCGCGACCTCCGGGTCAACGATTATGCGATTTAACAGCGCCATGCCCGGAGGCTACCGGCGGAGGCTGTCTTTTAGTCGAGGAAGATTAACCGCATGAACGCAGAACTTCGGCCCAGTGGGGTAGCCGGAGTTTTGGGCGAACATCGGCAACACCGCGACCGACACGCTGGATGGCATCCACTAGGGCTGGTGCTGGGCAGGTCGGTGGCGCGGGCAGACGCTGCCTCATCTCCCGCGCCTGCGCACGTCGCTGGCTTCGAGCGCCACCCCAGTGGCTCAGATGCGAACCACGTTCCCGCACGAAGCACCCCACAGGCTTCCTCAATGGTCGATAGCGTGTCGTCACTCGGCCTCAACAGACCGATCCAATTACTGTCTCGTGATCGCTTGCTTCATCGTCTGCCTCGCTATGTGACTGGTGGCTGTACCCACCCTTAGCGCCGGCCGATCCATCGTCGGATGGGATGAGCGCAGTGTCGTCACCGGGACGAACCTGTTCGCCCGCTCCATCGGCAGCGCGATCGGGGTTTCCATCTTCGGTGGGATAGCTAACTCCATCTTCGGGGAAGGGGGATGCCGATGACCTCTTACCCGCGAGGATCACCGCTGGCTCGGCCGCGGTCTTCATCGCGATGCTGGTGGTCGCCGTCGCCACAGTGGCGGTGCCACGGACGCCAGTAAGGGGTAGTGGCACCTGAAGTCATTACGATTTAAGGAATTGAACTGCATCTGCGATGGCCTGTTCAGGTATTCGAAGTTCGCACTCCCAAACCGTGTGCACCTGCCACCCAAGCGCTTCCAGTTCGGAGTTTTTACGTGCGTCACGCCCAACTGTCCCGTTGCGCTTCTCAGCCCAGAACTCTGGTCGGGTTGCAGGCACGACCTGACCGTACCTGCAGTCATGCACGTGCCAGAAGCAGCCGTTAACAAAAATCACTTTTTTGCGGCTCGGGAACACTAGATCAGGTTTGCCCGGCAGCTTCGCCGAGTTGAGCCTGTATCGAAAGCCTTGCGCGTGAAGGGCCCTTCGAAGCCGAAGTTCTGGCTTAGTGTTCGCTGATCGGATTCCTGCCATATTCCGGCTGCGTTGCTCAGGGGAGTGAACATCAGCCACATGATCAATTTACGCCCTACTTGTCCGGAAATCTGGCCAATTGCGGGCCTATGTTGGCGAAGTCACCCGGATTGGGGTTAGCGAAGTCGAGCGAATGTCAGCAGACTCCAATATATTCGTAGTGAGCGATCCGGCCGGGGCGCAATGGGGGAAAGCATCTTGCAATACCGAGCGTCGGATGCCGATCTCATCGCCGTCATTATCACAGTTCGGGGGACAAGAACGCTCTTTCTGCCCCCATCCCAGCAAGAGGTTGCGTTTCCCGTTACTTTGCTGGCATCGCATTCAAATGTGTGACCCGGTGACGCATAGGGAGCCACACGCGACAATCGAAGACGCTAGAGCCGGTGGCCATGACTACGAGATTGTTGAGCCAAGCGCTAGCCCAATCCTCGAATCGCTTCGTGCGTTCGGCTACAGCCCCCAGACCGCCCTTGCGGATCTGATCGATAACAGCATTTCTGCTAGTGCGTTCGAAATTCGTGTCCAGTTGCACTGGATGGGTTCCAGTTCTTGGATATCCATCACTGACAACGGAGATGGGATGGACGAGAAAACCCTCGTCGCGGCGATGCGGCTTGGAAGTCAGAGCCCGCTGAATGATCGAAGCAAGGGCGACCTTGGCAGGTTCGGACTCGGGCTCAAGACAGCCTCGTTCTCTCAGGGACGTCAGTTGACGGTGATGTCCCGAACCCCGAAGGCCGAGAATTTACACGTGCGCCAATGGGACTTAGACGTCGTGCAAAGGACGGACGAGTGGAGACTTCTCACGGAAGCGCCCAGCGAAATTTCGGAAAGTATGGCGGAGTTATTACCAGATTCGGGCACCGTAGTCGCATTGGGGAAACTGGATCGCATGCTCGATAAGGTGTTCGGCGCAGAGTCGGCGGGATCGCAAGCTGACTTTCTAAAAATCGTCGACTCCGTTCGAAGGCACCTCGAATTGGTCTTCCACCGATACCTTTCCCGCAGTCGACCTGTGCGGATATGGGTGAACGGTCAGCAACTAATCCCATGGGATCCGTTTCTACGTAGCCACATGGCTACCTCGACTACTGGCAAAGAGTCCATTTGGTTGGCAGGTTACGAAGTCGTGGTCGAGCCGTTTGTGCTGCCTCACAAGTCGAAGTTGAGCGAAGCGGAGCACGAAGCGGCTGCCGGTTTGGATGGTTGGAACGCAAGCCAAGGGTTCTACGTGTATCGAAAAGATCGCTTGCTTGTGGGCGGATCATGGCTGGGGGTGGGCGGCGCTAAGGAGGAGCACAGCAAGCTCGCCCGGATCGCCATCGAAATCCCGTCAACGCTGGATCACCTATGGCAGGTAGATGTCAGGAAGTCATCAATCAAGGCGCCCAGCGGGATGTTGGGTGATTTGCGGCGTATTGCAAGAGCCACGAAGAAGGATGCCGAAGAGGTCTATAGATTCCGCGGCAAGCAGACCGCGTCCCGTCTGGCAAAGGAGTATGTGGTCGCTTGGGATGCAATTGGGCACAGGAGCGGTGGCACTTCCTATCGGGTGAATCGTAGGCATCCGCTAGTGGCCGATGCACTGAGTGACGGACTCGTCAACAAAACCGCAGTAGAGCGGCTTTTGCGATTTGTTGAAGAGACGGTCCCCGTCACTCAGATTGGGATAGCAGTAGCCGAGTCGTTGGATTCAACCAAAGGCCCTTTTCAAGACGAGGGCCTCGAAGTACGGGATCAATTGGAATTCATGCATCAACGACAAATCGCCAAGGGCAAATCTTCTTCTGAAGCCCTCGATTTTTTGGCTACTGCCGAGCCCTTCATCTACTACCTCGAAATTGTTCAAGCCTTCCGAGAGGACCTCGAATGAACGTCTCTGAAAAGATAGTCAGTTACGCACGTGTGGAGTTGGCCGAGCAGTACCGGGAATTCGGAGTCGTTCCCCAGGAGCTGTTTGACGAGGCTCTCGCGGCTGCGAAAGAGTTCACCGAGTCTCGTTCCGGCTACGAGGTAAGCGAAGAGCAGATGCACGACGCCGCCTTGCAGTTAGAAACTCTGTTCAACGTCTACGTCGGTAACGAGCACCTCCTCGTAAACAATGAAGGACACGTCGAGTGGCTGGAAACTCAAAAGAACGAAATCAGTTGGGAGTACTGGAGCAGGTACCGGCAGTGGCTGATCGAGGACGAACATCGGCCGGAAACCGTCATCGATGGATCGCTTCACCCCATCACCGATCGCATCCTAGGGATGTTGGAAGACCCACGACGACCGGGGGCCTGGAGCCGACGTGGGCTCGTCGCCGGCCAGGTCCAGTCCGGCAAGACGTCAAACTACGTTGGCTTGATCAACAAGGCGCTTGATGCCGGATACAAATTGGTCATTGTGTTGGCGGGGACACATGACAACCTTCGAAGCCAAACCCAGTTACGAATCAACAGCGGTGTTTTGGGGTTCAATACCCAGGGAAATATAAACGGCAGTCTGGGGATGCGCGTAGGAGTTGGACTAAAAGACGCCCGGAAGCCCCGAATCAATTGCCCTACGTCGTCAGATCAGAAGGGCGACTTTAACCGACGGCTTGCGCAAGGAGTTGGCGCCCTTGGTGGCGATCCGGTGATTCTTGTCGTGAAGAAAAATACCGCCATCTTGAAAAACCTTTATGCCTGGTCAACCGGTCTTCACCATGAGTTGGACCCCGAAACCGGTCAGAAGATTGTGCGCAATGTTCCAATGCTGCTCATCGATGACGAGGCGGACCACGCATCTATCGATACCGGCTCGATCGTCGACAAAGTGACGGGCGACGAGAGTAGTCCCTCGGCGACCAACGCGTTGATCCGCCAACTGCTGAATGCTTTCGAAAAGACCGCCTACGTCGGATATACGGCTACCCCCTTCGCCAACATCTTTATTAATCCCTCTGCGGATCACGAGATCTTTGGAAAGGGGTTGTTCCCGGAGCACTTCATTGTGACTTTGCCGGAGACCTCGGCGTATTCAGGGCCGGCAAAAATATTCGGACTTAAGGAAGACGACTCGGCAGGTGTGGAGGGGGTCGAGGCGCTTCCTACGAATCGAGAAGTCAAGGACTACGACTCTTGGCTGCCGGACGGACACAAGAAAGGTGAACTGCCAAAGGGACCCCTGCCCAAAAGTGTCCGAGAAGCGATATGTTCCTTCGTCCTATCCTCCGCAGTTAAGCGGGCCCGACGAGCGCGGATGAAGCACAATTCGATGTTGCTCCATGTCACCAAATACGTCGACGTACAAACTGCCGTCGCGGAACAGGTCACCGATTTTGTGCTTTCGATCAGGAACGAAATTTTATACCTTCCGGCCGAAGGCCTTGATACTCAAGCGTGGCTGATGCTGCGCGATCTGTATGAGGGCGACTTCCGAGCAACCCACGAGCTCATGGAGGCGCAGGGAACCCTTGACGCACAATCCTCTGGCTTTGCATCATTCGTCGAACTTCAGCCCTTCATTGAGCAAGTAGTTGGACAGATGCAGGTCAAAGCGATCAACGGGGAGGCGAAAGACGCTCTTTTATACGAGGAAAATCCAGACGGAATTACTGTAATCGCAGTGGGTGGAGACAAGCTCTCCCGAGGGTTGACTCTCGAAGGCCTCACTACCTCTTATTACTTGCGAGCGAGCAAGATGTACGACACGTTGATGCAGATGGGTAGATGGTTCGGATACAGACCGGGCTACCTGGATGTTTGCCGGCTGTACACGACAGAGCAGCTCGTCCGCTGGTATCGCAGGATCACCGGCGCTTCTGAGCGACTATATAAAGAGTTTGAGCTCATGGCAGCACTCGGAAAAACTCCTATTGATTTCGGTCTGCGGGTGCAGTCCCATCCTGATGGCCTAATGGTAACCGCAGCGAACAAGTCCCGATTCGCCAAGAACATTCGCGCCAGCTTCAGCGGCACAATCACAGAAACCATCTTGTTTGTTGACGATGAGATTGTGCGGAAACGGAACGTAGCTGCCCTTACGACACTCCTCGAGTCGATGAAGAATGATCCGCATGCAGTAGCCACCACCAATCGAAAGCACTATTGGAGAGGCGTTAGGCCGACAACCATCCTGGCGTTCCTGGATGGATACGATGCACATCGCGGTGCCTATCGCGCACTCCCCGCGGCGATGTCTGAGTATGTCCGTTCATGTAACGGATTAGAAGATTCCGAGTTGACCACTTGGGACGTGTATATCGCATCCAAAGACGGTGCGGGTGAGGAGCTAAATCTTCCGAACGACAGCTTTGGACTAATTGAGCGAAATCCCGACACACGCCCAGACGGAAACCCGCCCACATATGTTATCGGTCGTCTCGTAAGCAGCGCCGACGAGCTTTTCCCGATCAAAGACGATGCCGAAGAAATGTCTCGAGCCCTTCAGCAAGCCATAAGCAATTGGGAGGGATCCAGCCGCGTAAACAAGGCCGGGGTGCCAACTGCGCCGACCGCGCTAGCTGAGCGCCGGATCAGAAGTCCGAAGCGGGGATATTTGTTGATTTATCCGCTCGAGCGTGACGCCGCTGGGTTGGATGCAGATGAAACGCCTTATGTAGGGTTTGCGATTGCATTTCCGTGGAGCGAAGAAGCCCCCTCAGTGAACTACCGCGTAAACGAGATCTATTGGGACCTTGAAATGGTTCGGGCATTTCAGGAGGCGGATGACAATGACGACTGAGGCGGGCTTCATGGACATCGAGGGAACCTACGCAGAGCTTGAAAGTGTTGACGTAGGGCTCGGCCAGGTATCTCGCCGAGTGATGCTGTCTCGAACAGTGAACTTGGTACTCACCGTGGACACGGAATCGCGTATGCGAGGTGTCCGGTTCGAATTCGAGCACCAATCGTCATTGGTTAGCCAAGTAGACCAAGTCCGCGGACTGAAGTTTTCCTTGGTTAGTTCGACGCCAAAGGCGCAACAACTGAGAATCGACCAAGTCAGGCCGGGTGACAGCGTTTTGTTTGGCGTCGTGGTGCAGGACTTAGTTAGGGCTGTGACGCCCTCCACAGGTGAAGAAGCAAAGAAGGTCTCCGAGCGACTTTCTCGATGGAAAGCATTCTTTAGCAGGAACGTTGAAGGGCTCACGCGCGAAGAGCAGCTCGGTCTCTTCGCCGAGCTGGTCGTTCTGCAAGAGCTCCAAGCAGCGGGCGTCCCGGTCGACCGCTCGGTCGCCTTGTGGGAAGGTCCCCACTCAGAGGTCCACGACTTCTCCGCTCAAGATTGGGCGCTTGAAGTTAAAGCAAGTGCATCACTCGCGTCTGCCAGCGCGACGATAAACAGCGAAAGGCAATTGGACCCTGGCGAAATCTCGCCTTTGTTCCTGATCTTCCTCGGTTACGACGTGCGACCTCACAGCCAGGGTCTGACTCTCCCACAAATCGTCGGTCGGGTCCGGAAGTCACTCGCTAATTTCGCAAATGAAGCAGACCACTTTGAAGATCTGTTGATAGACGTTGGATATTTGGATATTCATGCCTCGCTTTACTTTTCGCACTATGAGTCGACTCGAGAAGAAGTTTTTGCCGTGCGGCAAGATTTCCCTTCGCTCCGAACAACTGACCTGCCGCCGGCCGTCTCCCGAACCAAGTACCAACTAAACATTGACCAGTGTCAGGAGTGGCGAGTCACATTTGAAGCAATGGTTGAGCCGGTATTGGAGCAGTACCGATGAATCTCGATCTGTTCCAGGTCGAACTGCAACAGTTGGTGCGTATAACTGCTGACGCTGAAGGCGAGGAATCGAGTCTGGCGAGCGCCTTCACCAAGACGGCCCTCGACATTCTCATTGATGCGGGTGAGGCCAACGATCCTCGTGTGACGGAGGCCGTCTTCGAAAGTTCACGAATGCAGATCAGCGCATTCGATTGGGACGAGGAGCGGGCGCTGCTTACCTTTTACGTGGCACATTTCACCTCGAAAGATGAAGTCCCGACGCTTACCAAGGCAGACCTTTCGCGCCTTTTTGCTCGATTGAACCGGTTCGCGGCTGCGTGTGTGAAAGGCCTCTATCGACAGATCGAGGAGTCAACGGACGTCTTCGACACCGCGCAGTTTGTCTTTGACGTATGGACCCACGCTCGAGCGATCCGGTTCGTGGTGCTGACCAATTCGCTGCTCCGGACTACCCCTCCGGCCCCCGAGGAGTTCGAGGGACATCCCGCGCGTTACGAAGTTTGGGATTTGGAGCGGTTGGAGCGCCTCATCGGCTCTGGAAAAACCCAAGAACCGGTTGAAGTGCTGACCTCTGATTTCGGGGTAGACGGTCTGGCGTCGATCGGACCCTTCGAGGGCAAGGACTACGAGGCATATCTGCTGGTGATACCGGGTAAGTTCTTGGCCGACGTTTATGAAGAGTTTGGCCCTCGACTTCTGGAGCTAAATGTTCGCTCGTTTTTGCAGGCGCGCGGAAAGACGAATCAAGGGATGCAAACCACGCTGAAGGACGACCCTTCGAGGTTTCTCGCTTACAACAATGGGCTGTCAATGACAGCTACGTCGGTTGAGCGTAGAAAGACGTCCAGCGGTGAAACCGTGATCTCCCGACTGATTGGCTTGCAGATTGTCAACGGCGGTCAGACGACAGCTTCGCTGTACTACGCCTCTCGCAAACCAGGAGTCGACCTCTCGAACGTATTAGTTCAAGCGAAGCTTTCCATACTGGAAGATGACGCCCGAAGCTCGTTGGCCCCACTGATATCACGCTTTGCAAATACGCAGAACCTGATCAGAATGGCTGATTTCAGTGCAAACGATCCATTCCACGTAGAGCTCGAAAAGCTATCCCGGAGCATCTGGGCACCGGCACCCGAAGGTAGTCATGAAATGACCCGGTGGTTCTACGAGCGCTCGCGGGGGCAATTTGCCGATGCCGTGGGCAGGGAGCGGACCCCGGCGCAGAAGCGCCAGTTCCTGTTGAGTCATCCGCGCAAGCAGCTTTTTGCCAAGACGGACGTCGCAAAATATGAAAACGCCTGGCGGCAATTGCCGTTCTCTGTCGCCCTAGGCGCCGAGAAGAATTTCAATGAATTCTCGCAGGCAATGGCAGAGTCGAAACAATCGACCTCACCCGATGCTCCGTATTTCCAAGACTTGATATCAAAGGCAATTCTCTGGAAACAGACTGAACTGCTCGTCAACGCGTTGAAGCTGGGCGGCTACAGGTCAGCGGTTGTTGCTTATACAGTCGCTCTAGTATCGAACCGAATCTCTATGCGACTCAACTTGGATCAGGTTTGGCGTGAGCAGGCGGTGTCTCCGCATTGGGCGTCATCGGTAAATGAACTTGCTCCCCTGATTCACGCGAAGTTGATCTCATCCGCCGGGTCAAAGAACGTACTTGAATGGGCAAAAAAGAAGGATTGTTGGGCGGCCGTGAAAGAAATTTCTTGGGTTGCGCCGAGCGACCTGATGATAGGGGCAGTCGCCTCCACCTCAAGATCCGCCACTGCAGCTTCCCAACCCGAAACGTCTCTCCCTGCGTCCGACGACGAGATTGCTGGTCGAGCCTTAATTTTAAGTCTCGGCCCTGAAGCATGGATCGGTATCGCGGCGTGGGCGAAGCAAACCGGCAATCTCCAGTCTTGGCAGCGGGGCTTAGCTTTCTCCATCGGTTCCTACCTAACGCAAGACCGTGCTCTTAGTGCAAAACAGGTTGTCCAGGGCGTGAAGATAGCTGTTGAGGTTGAGCGTCTTGGATTTCGGATGGAGCGTCCGCAGCTAGATGCGGTGTCAGTGAAATAGCTCGCGTATTACCTTCGCGATTTGATTGGCGAGGAGTGGAGGGACAGCATTGCCAACTTGGTGGTATTGCTGCGTTCGACTGCCCACGAAAAAATAGTTGTCAGGGAACGACTGAAGTCGCGCTGCCTCGCGAACTGTGAGGCTTCTCATTTGGTTCGGATCCGGATGAATGTAATAGTGCCCATCCTTTGAGATGTGAGAAACGACCGTCGTGCCTGGGTCGTTCGCGACCTGAACTCGAAAACGATCTTGAAAGGGGCGTGCTTCGTTGTCGGCGTTCTTGTGTTTCGGCTGGAGATGGGGAGGAAATTGAGCGAGTTTCGGCGATACGCCGTCTCGTCTGGCTTTGTCGGCGGCGAACCAATAACGCTTCAAATCTTCAACCATGTGGTCGCGAGATTCATGCTGGATAACTTCTTTGAGATCGTCATCCATAGTCCATTCACCGAATAGCCCGGCTGGAACCGATTGTCGTCGAAGAGACTTGCCACCTCGCGACGTGGGGGCAGGAGGGAGCTGTGCTGGTGACGAGGCCAAAGTCCTGACCGCCTCCCACTCCGCTTGGTCGTCAGTCTTCGATCTACTGATACCGGAACGTATTTCGGGCATCCCGAGAAGTGCGTCGGCTACGGTTACCGGGTTGGATGGAGTGAGTTTTCCGACTTGCGCTTGATCGAAGAAGCCTTCCCGCACGCCAACTAGGATGATGCGATGACGCCGTTGAGGCACTCCGTATTGCTCAGCACGGATTACGAAATCGCTCGGCTTGAGCTGGCTCGGCCTCTTGTCTATCACTAGGGAGTGCACCTCGTACTTCAGGCCGTCGCCAGGTTCACACAGATCTCTCATGATGCGGTCGAACGTCCCCGACCCCTCGCTTTGAGATGAAAGCAATCCCTTGACGTTTTCCATTACAAAAACCGGAGGGGCGAAAGTGCTGATGATTCGGAGATACTCGCGATATAAAAAGTGCTTTTTGTCGCTTGCGAAGGAGTCGTCATTGACGCGTCGTGAGCGGCCAGCAAGTGAGTATGCCTGACACGGCGGCCCGCCGATTAGAACCCAAGGCGACTCCAAAGTCACTCCCGATGAATCCAGCGCTCCTCGAATTAGGTCGTCTGAGTCGTCATCCTCACTGCCCAACTCCACTTGGTGAATGTGATCGCTTGCCACCTCCAGCGCTTCAGCCACTCGTTCGTCAGCGACGAAGGATTCCCAAGCGAGGTCTCCACGGATGTGGTCGTAATAGCTGGGTGGGACGCCGCCGTTGCGAAGTAGTTGCCGATAGACGGCTCGGAGGGTCAAGGTCTTGATCGCGGACGACTCCATTTCGAACGACCCAATTGTGTCAAAATCCGGGTCGCCTTCGTCTTCTCCGAGCCTCGAGAAGCCCTCGTTGAGACCCCCGGGGCCGGCAAACAGGTCGATGACCGGAATGGGCTTTTTCATTTGTAACTTTCTCTTCCAGGACCAAGGCGAGGGTACCAGGTTTCGCGCCTGTCAAAGGTCATGCGACGGCCGCGACACTAGCTCCAGCAGGCGGTTCCCACAGACTCCGCAGCGTCACGGCGAACGGGAGTGGCACATCCGCGCCGCCCGGCGAAGCAGCTAGGACGCCACAGTGAGGGTCCAGCGGCTGTTCGCGAGGTCATCGACGAGCAGGATAGTGACCTTCACGGTTTCGGAAACCCGAACGCGTCGAGTACCTGCGCCAGCCGGAAAGCGCCGTTGTAGTCAGGGCCGACCTGCGGATGCGACGGAGGTGTGCGCTCCGAGATGGGGGAGCCGCCGCGCCCCGGGGAGCCCGCGCGCTACCGACTCGATCTGCACCGGATATCTCCAGGAAGGCATCGCCACGCTGGCGCCCGGTCGCTCGGACCAACCCCACTCCGCGAGCGCGATTGTCGAGCGCTGCGATAACTTTCACTGCGCTCGACAGAAACCGGTGCGCTCGACCGCACCCGGCCCGCACCCACGCACCTACGCTGCCACTGTTACCTCGCCCGCGCGACTGTCGCCCGCGCGCAGGTAGATCGTGACCGCCCTCATCCCGTTCGCCATCATCGGCGTGTGCGCGCTGCTGTGGGCGATGCTCGCGAGTCGGCGGTTCGGGCACCTGTTCTGTGTGCCCGCGGTCGGGTTGCTGACGGTGCTGGCATCCATGATCCTGGGGCGGCTCACGGGGGCGAGCATCCTGGTGTCAACCGGCGTGGTCGTCATCGTCGGTGGGGGCGTCGGGGTCGCGCTGGCTACCCGGGCCGGGGCGTGGCGCAGGCCCGGGCGGCATGCGGTGGCGGTGTGGGTTCCGGCGATGCCGGGAGGCGCCGCGTGGCTGGGCACGCTCGTGATAGTGGAGGTGCTGCCGGGCGCGGCGCCGCTCACGTGGGCGCTCAACGGCGACGCCAACGACAGCCTGTACTTCACCGAGCGCATCATCGACCAGCGGAATCGCCCTCGGAGCGGCCGAGAACCCCGTGCCGCTGCCCTCCGCGCTGCTCGCCCTCGGCATCGCGCCGGGCAGGCTCGCCGGGGGTGCCGCCGCACTGCTCGCTCACGACTTTGCCGGTTTCGGGGCGGTGTGGGTGGCGCTTCTCGCCGCAACGAGCCTCGGTATGGGAGCGGTGGCGGCATCCATCATCGATCGATCGCGCGTTGGCCTTGTGGCCGTCGCCAGCACCACCGGATCGCTGCTGCTGCTCCTTTGGTTCGTCAGCCTTTTCATGCCGGCCTGCCCATCGAATACGGCTACCTCAACGCGCACGTGGCGCTGCCGATCGTGCTCGCCGCTTGGCTCATCTACCTCGCCTCGCCCGGCCGCGTCGTGGCCGCACTCGCCGTGCAGTTCTGCATCGCCACCCTGCTGCTGGCCACCTAGAGCCCGTGGGTGCTGCTGCCTGCCGGGTTGATCGTCGCGCTCGCCGTGCGCCACTGGTCAACCCTCAGAACAATGGATGCCCGCACCGCCCTTCCCGTGATCGTCTCCGTCGTGCCCGCCATCGTGTGGCTGGCCCTGGCCTCCGCGCCCGCGCTGGCCAGCGACAGCGGGGCGTTCGTGATCCCCGGTCACGGCCTGCCAGCCCTCATCCCCGTCGTCGTGGTCACGTTGTTGCTGCTCACGCCCGTCGCCCGGTTCGCGTCATCACCGCAGACGACGAGCTCGAGGCATCCATCCGGGCGACCTGTCCCAGGGTGGATGTACGCCGCGCCGTCACTCGCCGGTAGCCGCCGCGCGGCCTCAGCCGCGCCCACCCAACCGCGCGGGGGTTCGTCAACCGTGCGGATGTTGCAACCTACGCACCCTCGACAAACCCCCGCTGTGATAGCCCGGGGCGGGTTTTGCCGCGGTGTCCCTAGCCGCGCCAGAGGGCTCCGCTACCGCAGCGCGAGCGCGAACGGCAGCACGCCGCCCGCGCCAGCGCGCAGGAGCTGGCGGGAGGCGACGGTGAGCGTCCAGCGGCTGTCGGCGAGGTCATCCACGAGCAGGATCGGGCCGCCCGTGACGTCAAACGGCACCTCGAAAGCGTCGAACACCTGCGCGAGACGGAACGCACTGTTACCGCCGGGCCCGCCCTGCGGGGGATGGGCGTAGCCGAGCGAGCCCAGATAGGGAAGCTTCCCGGCGGTTGCCAGCCCCTTCGCCACCGAGTCGATGAGCAGTGGATGACCGCGCGACGGCATCGCGACGACACCCACCGGGCGCTCGGCCCAACCCCAGCCCGCCAGCACTCGCACGCACGCGGCGAGCATCGCGGGGGAGGCCGGTGCATCCGGGGCGTCGATCGCGAAGAGGGAGCGGAGCGTTCCGCCCCAGCCGAGGTCGGTGAGGCGCGCAAGGGCCCGGCCCTCCAGCATCCGTTCGGCGGCGGGGATGTTGCCCCGGGCGACAGCCGAGCCGGTCGGCCACTGCGCGCGCGGGTCGATCGGCACCCCGACACGGTCGAGCGACGAGGCGGCCTGCGCCGCGGCATCCACCCCCAAATCTGCGGAGAACCAGGCGCCGGCACAGTTGTCGCACCGCCCGCACGGTGTCGCGGTGTCGTCGTCGAGCGAGCGCTGCAGAAACTCCATGCGGCACCCGGATGCCCCGGCCGGCAGCGCCTCGTAGTCGAGCATGTGCTGCTGCTCGGCTTTGCGCTCCGCGGCGATGTGCTCGTAGCGCTCACGGTCGTACTGCCACGGGCGCCCCGTCGACACCCACCCGCCCTGCACCTTCTGCACCGCGCCGTCGACGTCGAGCACCTTCAGCAGCAGCTCCAGCGGCGTGCGCTTGATGTTGACCCGAGCCTCGAGCGCGGGGGTGCTGAGCGGCTGGTCGCCGAGTTGGGCGAGCACCGCCTCGGCCCGTTCCTGGCTGGGCATGGATGCCGTGGCAAAGAAATTCCAGATCGCCTCGTCTTCCGGCCCGGGCAGAAGCACGACGTCAGCGTTATCTGTCGCGCGACCGGCACGGCCCACCTGCTGGTAGTACGCGACGGGAGAGGATGGAGCGCCCAGATGCAGCACGAACCCGAGGTCGGGCTTGTCGAAACCCATCCCCAGCGCGGACGTGGCGACCAGCGCCTTGACCTCGTTGCGCTTCAGTGCCTCCTCCGCATCCTGCCGTTCCGCGGTGTCGGTCTGGCCGGTGTACGCCCGCACATCGTGGCCGGCATCGCGCAACAGCCGCGCGGTGTCTTCGGCGGCGCTGACCGTGAGCGTGTAGATGATGCCGCTACCGGGAAGCTCGTTGAGGTGGGTCAGGAGCCAGGCGAGCCGCGCGGCCGCATCCGGCAGCCGCAGCACGCCCAGTCTCAGGGAGCGGCGCGCGAGCGGGCCCCGGATGGTGCGCACGGTGTCGGCAGAGCCGAGCTGCGCAGCGACATCCGCCACCACGCGGGAATTGGCCGTCGCCGTGGTCGCGAGCACCGGGACCCCGTTCGGCAGTTCCGCGATCAGGTCGCGCAGTCGCCGATAGTCGGGCCGAAAGTCGTGCCCCCAGTCGCTGATGCAGTGTGCTTCGTCCACCACGAGCAGTCCCGTGCGCCCCACGAGGGCAGGCAACTGCGTTTCGCGGAAAGAAGGGTTGTTGAGCCGCTCGGGGCTGACGAGCAGCACATCGACCGAGTCATCCTGAAGCCGCGACTGGATCTCGGCCCACTCGTGCGGATTCGTCGAGTTGATTGCCACCGCCCGCACCCCGGCTCGGGATGCCGCGGCGATCTGGTCGCGCATCAGCGCCAGCAGCGGCGACACCAGGATCGTCGGGCCGGCGCCGCGCTGGCGCAGCAGCAGCGTGGCGACGAAGTAGACCGCAGACTTGCCCCACCCCGTGCGCTGTACGACGAGAGCCCGACTCGCGTCGTCGACAAGTGCACTGATCGCCTCGAACTGCCCGTCATGGAAGTCGGCGTCATCCCTGCCGACCAGGGTGCGGAGGATGGCCAGGGCTGCGCTTCGCGTATCGGTCACACTCGAGTCTCCCAGCAGCTACCGTCAGCACACTCCCCACATGCCGACACCGGAATCGATGGCAGCCTGTTCTGCCGCCTCGATCTCAGCCTGGAACAACAGATTCGGGCGATACATCTCGACCTCGGCGGCGCCCTGCCTGAGCATCTCGAGATTGACGTTGGTGGAATCATCCAAGTAGATAAACAGCAAGGACCGACCGTATTTGTCAAGCGGCTCAACGTCGGGGAGAACTCGCACGTTGGTGCCCTTGGGGAGGAGTTGACGCAGCAGGCTGGTCGCTTCGTCGCCGTAGCATTCGAGATTGTCACCGATCTCGGGGGTGTTGATTCCGAGCATCCTGACCTTGCGGCCGTCGGTGAGAAAAAGGGTGTCCCCGTCATGCACATATTCGACGGTCGCCTCGGTGGCTGCGCTCGGGACGACGCTCGCTTCCGGTCGTGTGGCCGGTGTCGTGCCGAGCGTGCCGGACGTGCCGGACGTGCCGGGCGTGCCGGACGTCTCGGGCGTGCCGACGCCCGCGAGCCTTGCAAGCAGCACCGCGATCACGATCGCGATGAGAGTGAGCAGCACCAGAACTCCGGGCCTGAAGCGTTGGGGCATGCCACGAGTCTGACACCTCGGCCCGCGCGGTGCTGTGTCACTGCACAGGCGCGCGGTGGCAGGCGTGAGCACGACCGCGCAGTTCAGCGCACCGATCCGTATGCCGTTCACCCCGCGTCAGGGATTGAGGATCGCGCAGCGACGCTCGGGCATTGAGTTGTTTCCGGCGCAGCTGCCAGCGTGGTTCGCGGCAGCCGCAGCCACGTCGCAGCCGGTGCGGCCGTGCTCGAGTCGCTCATCGTGCACGACGATGGCTGGCTCGCCGAACGAGCTCTCGAGCTCGTGCGCACGGTGGTGTCATTCGCCGTCTCATGTTCCTTCTGCGTGGGGATGAACTTCGACGGCAGTGAACTTCGACGGCAGGCAGACGCTCCTGACTCAGGATGACCTGACCGTCGTTCAGGCACTGGCCCCGATCGACGGGATCGAGCCACTTGCATGCATGGCTATCGAGCCCGCCCGCCGTGCCCCAGCGACGCCGCCGACTTCACGCCCGAATGCGCCGCCGGAATGAGCCCCATTGTGCTCCGACGTCTGCTCCTCCACAGGCTCTACCTCCCCCTGCATCCACCGCGTTCTTCTTTTTCTTCTCCCTTCCGTCACCTCCTGCTTCTCCCTTCCGTCATCTCCTGCTCAAGCTTCTTCTCTTTCGCCCCCCCCCCC
>NZ_BMLC01000001.1:0-820573 GCF_014645015.1 Salinibacterium xinjiangense | reverse complement strand
CCCCCCCCAGGCGTCTACTCCATCCCCTCCTCGGGCTCTACCTCGCCCACCTTCCCCTTCTTCTACGCCTTCTCTACTTCGCCCACCCTCTCTTTCTTCCTCCTCCTCCACAGGCCCTCCCTCCACCTCCACCTCCACAATCGCTCTTTTCCCGCTCCGCGCAGCCCGATCTTCCCCTCCACAGCCCGTCCCGAATTGACTTATCCGGAGATGTGTCGCCGCCCGTTGTCGAATACGCGTTCGAGGTCAAGACTTGCCGTATGACCCTCATCAGCACTCACGAAGCAGCGCCGGTCACGCCTGCTCTGCATGCGCTGATGTCGTCGGCGGTCGATGCGCTGGCCCTCGTCTCGACTGCGGCGATCGACTATCGCGACATGGATGACGCGACCCTCCTCAAGCTCAATCGACTGGCCGGCGTCGAACGCCAGCTGGTAGAGGCTCATGCTGCCGTCATCGTGGGCGAGATAGCTCATCGGTCGGCACCCTCACTGGGTCATTCCGGACTTGCCCAGCGCAATGGCTACCGAACCCCGGAAGAGCTGGTCCGCATCTCAACACGGTCCACAGCGCGGGATGCCAGCACCGCAGTGCGCGTCGGTCTCCAGTCTCGGGATTCCCAACTCGCCCCGGCCCCGCAGCGACCCTGGCTCGCCGCGGTCAGTAGTGCGCTCGTATCCGGGACCCTTCCTCTCGCTTCGGCCGACGCTATCCAGTCAGGGCTGGGCGAACCTGCCGCGAACGTGCCGATCCCGATGCTGGCCGCTGCTGCGGCACAACTGGTCACGGAGGCCGCCACCCTCGACCCAGACCGCCTCTTCCGGCGGGCCCGCCAACTCCGTGACGAACTCGACGAGCTCGGTGTCGCAGACAGGGAGCGCGCGCGACGAGACCGTCGCTCGCTCCGATTCACCAGGCAGCCGGATGGGATGGGGCGGCTCACGTGGCTCCTCGACCCCGAGTCCGCCGCGGTCGCCGCCGAGCTCTACGACCGGGCGACTTCCCCGCGCCGGGGTGGGCCCCGGTTCCGTGGGGAACTCGAGACCAAAGCTGAGCGGATCCTCGCCGACCCACGTACCACCGAGCAACTCGCGTCTGACGTGTTCCTCGAGCTTCTGCGTCACGGTGCCGCCGCAGACGATTCCGACTTGCTGGGCTCCGGCGCGCCGTCGGTGCGCGTGCTGGTGACAGCCGCCACCCTCGCGGCCGGGGTCGGGCATGGGCGCCTCGAGGGGCAGCCGGATCCGGTCTCCATTCAGACTGTGCAGCGGCTCGCCTGTGCGGGCACCGTGATGCCGATTCTTTTCGACGGCGCCCAGCCGCTGGATGTGGGTCGAGAGCAGCGGCTCTTTACACGCCGTCAACGGGTAGCGCTGGCGGCGCGGGACGGCGGTTGCCGGTTCCCCGGATGTGACCGGCCACCATCGTGGACCGAAGCCCATCACGTGAAGCAATGGGTTCGGGATGGCGGAAGTACAAATGTGGCAGACGGAATCCTGCTGTGCCGCCACCATCATCTGTTGCTCCACAACAACGAATGGGAGGTCGTTCGACGGGGTTCGGACTACTGGCTCGTCCCTCCGCCCGATATTGACCCGGGTCAGACGCCGATTGCGATGCCATCGAAGAGTTCCGCTTTGCGCGATCTTGCGCACAACAGTGCGTGCTGATGGCCGCGGACCCGGTGCACGGCGGCGCCGGAACATCCGCGACTCGGGGGAGGCCCGAGCCAGTGCAAGGATTGACGCATGACCGAGCCACAGAGTGCACCGCATCCGAAACTCGACGAACTGGTCGCGGTACTCGAACGGCTGCGCGCACCGGGCGGCTGTGCCTGGGATCGGGAGCAGACCCACGAATCGCTGGTGCAATACCTGATCGAGGAGACGTGGGAGCTCGTCGACGCCATCGAGACCGGAGACAAAGACGAGCTGATCGAAGAGCTTGGCGACGTGCTCTACCAGGTGGTGTTCCATGCTGACATCGCGGCGGAGGCGGGCCAGTTCACCCTCGAGGATGTGGCCGCACACATGACAGCGAAGATGATCGGGCGGCATCCGCATGTGTTCGGCGATGCTGTCGCCGAGACCGCCGACGATGTGATGGCCGTATGGGACGACCTCAAAAAGACCGAGAAACCGCATCGAACGAGTGTGCTCGACGGCATTCCGCAGCGGATGCCCGCCCTCGCCCTCGCCGACAAGCTGCTCGGGCGCGCGCACAAGGTCGGCCTGCTCGACGCCACGCTACCCGGAGCGGTGAACGTCGCCGACGAAGACGAACTCGGTCCGCTACTGCTCGCGATCGTGGCATCCGCCAAAGCGAACGGTCTCGACTCCGAGCGCGCGCTGCGGTCCGCGCTCCGGGGACTGCAGCAGGAGATCCGCGAATTCGAGATCGAGGCCGCATCAGACGCCGGCGTGATCGGCACGACCGACTAGAGCGACGACTGATTAGAGCCACGACTGACTAGAGCCACGACTGACGAGAGCCACGACCGACGAAAGACCCGGCAGGCGCGACCGGTCTTCCGCGCCGCGAAGCAGGGCTGGGGCCACGGAGAGCTACCGCCAGCCGCTCTGCAGCGACGCGGGACGCGGGACGCGCGCGAAAAAAGGGGCCGCTCGCGCGCCGAAAACACATCCGGGCGCACGCCGAAAACACATCCGGGTGCGCGCCGAAAATCGACGCGGAGCGCACACCGAAAAGAAGCCGCATGCACGCCAGCAGTGCCGCCGGGGCGCACGCGAAAGAACAGAGGATGGTGCCCTCCCCAACCCGAATGGAGAGGGCACCGAGGCGCGTAGCTCAACCTCGATGCAAGCATCGGGGGAACGGCCGCGCCCCAGAACCGGCAGGATTACCCGACCTACCGGTTCGTTATGTGGATATGTTTTATCAACACTTTCCAAGCCCTGGCAGCTGTTTTTCGGACATACGTCAACGTGACCACCGCGTCTCCAGTGTACCCCGAACTGGGGGCATCGGAGCGACGAGCAGGCGAGGCGGCTTCGGTTCCCGATCGGGCAACTCCGCCAAGTGCGACAGAATCGAGGTATGGCATCATCGGTCAACCCTCCCCGCGGCATGCGCGACTTCCTGCCGGCAGACAAGGCCCAGCGCGAGCGTGTGCTCGGCGTCATCCGGAACACGTTCCGCTCCCACGGGTTCGACGAGATCGAGACGCCCGTCATGGAGGACAGCGACAGGCTGCACGCCGGTCTCGGTGGAGACAACGAGAAGCTTGCTTTTGCGGTCATGAAGCGGGCGCTCACCACCGACGACCTCCAGGCCGCGGAACAGCCGCTCGACCTCGCAGACCTGGGGTTGCGGTTCGACCTCACGGTTCCGCTGGCCCGGTTTTACGCCAGCCACCGCGGCGAGTTGCCGACGGTGTTCCGATCCATCCAGATTGGAGCCGTCTGGCGTGCCGAACGACCCCAGAAGGGTCGCTATCGCCAGTTCATGCAGTGCGATATCGACATCATCGGCGAGGCCGGCCCGATTGCCGAGGTCGAGCTCATTACCGCCACGGTGGCGACCATCGATGCGCTCGGGCTCGATGGGTGCAGCATCCGGATCAATGACCGGCGCCTGCTCACGAGCGCCCTCGAGCTGCTGGGGTTTCCGCCGAAAGAGCACGAACCGGTGCTCGTCACCATCGACAAGCTCGACAAGATCGGCCACGACGGCGTCATCACCGAACTGCGGGACCGTGGATTCCCAGCGGGACCGGTCGACGCCCTCGACGACTTCTTCACGCGCCCCGTGACGACCCAGCTGACGACGCAGGCGCCGCCGTTCGGCGAGGCGGCGATCCGCAGGCTCCTGCCCGAGGGTGTTGACCCCGTGGCCGTCACCGAGCTCGCCGCGATCGGCGTGGCGGCGACCCGGGTCGTCGGTCGCGATGTCGTGCAGTTCGACCCCTGGCTGGTGCGCGGCATGGGCTACTACACCGGCACGATCTTCGAGGTCGCGCACCCGTCGGTGAGCTACTCGCTCGGCGGTGGCGGACGCTACGACGGCATGATCGGCCGCTTCCTCGGCAGCGATGTTCCCGCGGTCGGCTTCTCGCTCGGCTTCGAGCGGCTGGTCGAGCTGGTCGAACTCGAGGGCCCTGAGGGGGCGGATGCCGTCGCCCTCATCCACGATCCCGCGATGTCGCCCACCGCCCTGTTGACCCTGAAAGCTGCCATCGTCGCGGACGGCCGCCGGGTCAGGGTGGAACGCCGACCGAAGAATGTCAAACCACTGCTCGACCAGCTCGTCGCGGCGGGTTTCGGTTCGTACGCGTTCGTCGACGAGAGCACAGCGACCCCGGAGTTTCGGCAACTGGGTTGACGCACGCCCGGTCATATTGTTAAATACTTAACAATATGACAGATGACATCACGACCAGCACTGCGTTCAAGCTGCATCGGGCCACGGCACTCATCGACCGTGTTTCCGACGAGTACCTGAGACGCGAGCACGGCATCCGCTATGCGCCGTTCCTTGTGCTGCTGATGGTGCGGCTGATGGGGGAGTCGAGCCAGCGAGCGCTGGCGGCGGCGCTCGAGGTGTCACGGGCATCCATCACCCAGCGCGTATCGGCTCTCGTCGGGCTCGGACTACTCGCGGTGGTGGCAGACCCGCGTGATTCGCGCGCCAATATCGTGAGCCTGACAGGGGCCGGTGCCCAGCTGGTCACCACGGCGTGGGCGGGCCTGGAGCAGCATCAGGATGGTCTCGACCACGGCGTCGACGAGCCCGTGCTCATCGCCGCTCTCGACCGCATCATCGCCAATGGCGAGCGGATCCTCGGGTCATGAACGTTCACGAACTGGGTAACCCGCAGGGCCAGCCGCTGCTCATGCTGCACGGCGGCACCGTGGCGGGGTGGATGTGGGGCCCGCAGGTTCCCGCCTTCGGTGACCACCGCATCCTCGTGCCCGACCTGCCGGGGTTCGGCGCCAGCAACCAGTTGCCCTGGCGCTCGACGGCCGGGACGGCGGATGCCCTGGCCGAGGTGCTGGCAGGCTCGAGCGCCCACGTGGTCGGGTTGTCGCTCGGCTCCGGGGTCGCGTTGCAGCTCGCGGCGCGACATCCACACCTCGTGATGAGCCTGTTTCTCGCGAGTGCCCAGGTCGCGCCGCCTCGCCGCCGGGATGTGCTGCTCGGCCGGCTCATGCTGCTGGGCTGGAAGCAACGCGCGTTCTGGGTGGCGACGGCGAAAGCCTACGGACTGCAGGGGGACGACGCCAGGCAGCTCATCGAGACGGGACTCGGGATCGACGTGCGCACAGCACGGGCGATTCTCGAGGAGGTGCGGTTGGGGGTTCCGCCGGCGGTGCTCGCGGCCGTGACGACACCGACGCTGGCCGTCGCGGGATCTCTCGACTCGGGCACGATCACGGGAGCCTCTCTCGATGCCGTGCATGCCGGGGTCGCCGGCAGCCTCGTCGCCACGGCGAACGGCCTCCACCACCAGTGGAATGTCGAGAGCCCCGAGCTCTTCAACGCGGCACTGCGTTGTTGGCTCGACGATGGGACAGTGTTCTCCGGCCTGTTTCCCTACCGGGTCTAGGATTCGTACGGGATACCACCACTGACAATCCCGCTTTTTCTACATAAGGAGATACCCCTGTGGCTTTGATCGAAGCAGTTGGCGCTCGCGAAATTCTCGACTCCCGGGGAAACCCGACCATCGAGGTCGAGGTCTTGCTCGAAGACGGAATCGTGACTCGTGCGGCCGTCCCGTCCGGTGCATCCACCGGTGCGTTCGAGGCATACGAGCTGCGCGATGGCGACCCCAAGCGCTACGGCGGCAAGGGTGTGCTGAAGGCGGTCGACTCGGTTCTCGACGTGCTCGGCCCCGCCATCGAGGGCTTCGACGCCGCAGACCAGCGCCTGATCGACGCCGAGATGATCGCGCTCGACGGCACGGACAACAAGCAAAAGCTCGGGGCGAACGCACTGCTCGGTGTTTCGCTCGCGGTCGCGAAGGCCGCGGCTGACTCGGCCGACCTCCCCCTGTTTCGCTATCTCGGCGGCCCCAACGCCCACACCCTGCCCGTGCCGATGATGAACATCATCAACGGCGGTGCTCACGCCGACACCGCTCTGGATATCCAGGAGTTCATGGTGCTGCCGATCGGTGCCGACAGCTTCTCTGAGGCCCTGCGCTGGGGCACCGAGGTCTACCACGCACTCAAGGCCGAGCTGAAGAAGGCCGGCCAGAACACCGCCCTGGGCGACGAGGGCGGATTCGCCCCCGACCTTCCCGGTGCGCGTGCCGCCCTCGACTTCATCGTCAACGCGATCTCGTCGGCCGGGTTCACGCCCGGTGTCGACTTCGCCCTCGGCCTGGATGTTGCTGCGACCGAGTTCTACAAGGATGGCGTGTACTCGTTCGAAAACCAGCAGCTCTCCGGCGAGCAGCTCACCGAATTCTGGGTCGGCCTCGTCAACGACTATCCGCTGGCCACCATCGAAGACCCGCTGGATGAAGACGACTGGGCCGGCTACACGCACCTCACCTCCGTGCTCGGTGACAAGGTGCAGCTCGTTGGCGATGACCTGTTCGTGACCAACCCGACCCGCTTGAAGCGCGGCATCGACGAGAAGGCGGCCAACTCCATCCTCGTCAAGGTCAACCAGATCGGCACACTCACCGAGACGCTCGACGCCGTGGCCATGGCCCAGCGCGCCGGGTACACCGCGATCATCTCTCACCGCTCGGGCGAGACCGAAGACACCACCATCGCCGATCTGGCCGTGGCGACCGACTCCGGTCAGATCAAGA
The DNA here is from genome assembly GCF_014645015.1 of Salinibacterium xinjiangense. Classification (GTDB taxonomy): domain Bacteria; phylum Actinomycetota; class Actinomycetes; order Actinomycetales; family Microbacteriaceae; genus Rhodoglobus; species Rhodoglobus xinjiangensis. Next base: position 813,789 of record NZ_BMLC01000001.1, on the reverse strand, counting down.
CCGGTGCTCCGGCCCGATCAGACCGAGTCGCGAAGTACAACCAACTGCTGCGTATCGAGGAGGAGCTCGGCGATGCCGCGGTCTACGCCGGTCGCGGCGCCTTCCCGAGGTTCGGAAGGTAACAGGCTCCACACGGAACAGGCGTCGCGACCACCGGTTGCGGCGCCTGTTTTGCGGTGTCTGTTTTCGGCCGACGGCTCCGTCACGGCAGGGTTTGCCAGCCACGTCGTTTAAGCTCTAACCCATGGCCAGGCGCGCAACGACTCGAGTGGCGGTGTCGCTCCCCGAGGAAAGCGCGCCGGAACACTGGCTGCGCACCATCCGATTCTCCGGCTTCACGTTTCTCATGCTGGCGCTGCTGATTCTCGCCGTCATCGTGCTGGCTCCGAATCTTCGTGTGTTCATCGAACAGCGACAACAGCTCACCGCACTGCAGCAGGATGTCGATGAGGCGCAGCAGGCCGTCGATGACCTGAACGACAACGTCGCCCGCTGGAGTGACCCCGCCTACATCAAATCCCAGGCGCGGGAACGCCTGTTCTACGTGTTCCCGGGCGAGGTGAGCTATCTCGTTCTGGGCGGTGGCGAGGCGGCGGTAACCCAGGGCGGCCTGCCGATCAGCGACCAGATCCAGACCACCCAGGTGGACTGGACCAGAACGTTGCTCTCCTCGATCTTCACAGCGGGGCTGACGGATGCCCCACCCGTCGAACTCGAGGTGCCGGCGTTCGGCGTGCCTGACGCGGTGACCCCGTGAGGCCGCCGTTCGACGCCCCCACGGCAGAGGATGTCCGTATCGTCTCCCTCCAACTCGGCCGACCCGCGCGCGACGTGGTCGGGATTTCGGCGCGCTGCGTGTGTGGCGCACCCACTGTCGTGTCGACGAAGCCGCGCCTGGCAGACGGCACTCCCTTCCCCACCTTCTACTATCTGACCCACCCCGCAGCGACGGCCGCCGTGTCGACGCTCGAGGCGAACAGCGTCATGCCCGCATTGGCCGAACTGCTTACTGACGACGAGATCCACGACGCATACCGCGAAGCGCATATGTCGTATATCGCCGATCGCGAGAGCTTCGACGTCGTCGAGGAGATCTCCGGAATCTCGGCCGGCGGTATGCCTGGCCGAGTCAAATGCCTTCATGCCCTCGTGGGCCACAGCCTCGCGGCCGGGCCCGGCGTCAATCCGATCGGTGACGTCGCACTCGGGCGCTCCGGGTGGAGCCCGAACGTCTGCCAGTGTGCGGACTACTCTGCGGCCGGAACCCCGTGAGCAGGCGCTGGCCGGCCGCGGCGATCGTCGCTGCGGTCGCGGCATCCATTCTTTTCGGCGGATCGGCTGCCTCGGCCGATGCCGTGCGTGACGACCAGTACTGGCTCGACGGCTACGGGATCCGCGCCGCCTGGGCGACGACCAAGGGTGCAGGCGTCACCATTGCGATCATCGACACCGGCGTGGACGGCAGCGTGCCGGAGCTCGTGGGCGCCGTCATCGGCGGCACGGACTTTTCCGGCCTCGGCTCGCTCAACGGGCAGAAGCCGGTCGGCACCGACGGGCCGGAGCACGGCACGATGGTCGCCTCGCTCGCTGCGGGCAGGGGCACCAACGCCACCGACGGCGTGATCGGGGCAGCGCCGGCGGCATCCATCCTCTCCATCTCGATCGGCTTCGGCGAGGGCGCCGGCACATCAGATGACCAGATAGCCGCTGCGGTCCGTTACGCCGTCGACAAGGGCGCCGACGTGATCAACATGTCCCTGACCCGCAATACGCTCGACTGGCCGGAAAGCTGGGACGACGCGTTCCTCTACGCGATGAGGAACGATGTCGTGATCGTGGCCGCCGCCGGTAACCGGGGCAGCGGCACCACCGAGGTGGGAGCTCCGGCAACGATGCCGGGGGTGCTGACCGTCGCCGGTGTCGACACCAACGGTAAGGCGAGTTTCGACGCATCCTCGCAGGGCATCACGATTGCGGTGTCGGCCCCCAGCGAGCAGCTCGTGGGTGTCGTTCCCGGTGGGCAGCACGTCAAGTGGAGCGGCACGAGCGGTGCGACGCCGATCGTCGCAGGGGTGGTCGCGCTGGTTCGCGCAGCGCATCCGAGTCTTGACGCCAATGACGTCATCAATCGCATTGTCGCGACAGCGAAAGATGCTGGCGCGCCCGGCGCAGACGCCATCTACGGTTTCGGGCTGATCGACGCGAGGGCGGCGGTGCAGGCATCCGTGCCCCGCGTCTCCGAGAACCCGATGGGCAGCCTGGCCGAATGGATCACCGTTCATCGCAGGGCACCGAGCACCGCGGTGCCCGCCCCGGCGCCCGCGCCCAGCGCCCCGCCGAGCAGTACCCCGCCGACCAGCACTGCAACGCCGGTAGCGCCCGATTCCGCGGGGCCGCAGTCTCCGCTCGGCACCATCCTGCCAACCGTGTCATTGCTGCGGAACGTCGGCATTCCGCTCGCGGTCGTGCTGTTCTTTTTTGCTGCATTCGTCGCTGTGGTGGTGGTGGGGATCCAGCGGGTCAGAGCTGCTCGTGAGACGGAGTAGATTAGAAGGCGAACTTTTACCCCAAAACTTTTCGTTCAGGAGACCACCACTCGTGCCCAAAATTCTGATCGTCGGCGGCGGTTATGCCGGCTTCTACACTGCTCGCAAACTCGAGAAGTGGCTGCGCCGCGGTGAAGCAGAGGTCACCATGGTCGATCCGCTGCCCTACATGACGTACCAGCCCTTTTTGCCGGAGGTGGCCGCGGGCACCATCGAGCCTCGTCACGCCGTCGTTCCTCACCGCCGTCACCTGAAGAAGACCACTGTGATCACCGCGAAGGTGACCGCAGTCAACCACGCCACGAAGACCGCCACGATCACGCCGGAGGTGGGCGAGCCGTGGGATGTCGACTACGACGTCATCGTCGTCACCGCCGGTGGCGTTTCGCGTACGTTCCCGATTCCCGGTGTTGCCGAGGTGGCTATCGGCATGAAGAACATCGAGGAGGCGATGGCGGTTCGCGACCGGCTCCTGACCAACTTCGATAAGGCATCCAACCTTCCGGCCGGCCCGGAACGCGACCGCCTCCTGACCTTCGTCGTCGTCGGTGGCGGGTTCGCCGGCATCGAGACCTTCGCCGAGATGCGCAGCCTCGCCTCATCGCTGCTGCCGCTCTACCCGACCCTCAGCTTCGAGGACACGCACTTCCACCTCATCGAGGCGATGAGCCGCATCATGCCCGAGGTGTCGCTGAAGACGAGCCTGTGGGTCATCAAAGATCTCGCCGAGCGCGGCGCCAGGATCCATCTCGACACCCAGCTGTCGTCAGCCGTCGGCGGCCACATCGAGCTGTCGACCGGTGAGAGTTTCGACTCAGACACCATTGTCTGGACCGCCGGCGTCATGGCCAACCCCGTGCTGCGTGGAACCGACCTTCCTCTCGAGGAGCGGGGTCGCCTGCGCGTGCAGGCTGACATGCGCGTCGTAGGCGACGACGGTATCGTCGAGGGCGCCTGGGGTGCAGGAGACGTCAGTGCCGTCCCCGACCTGACCGGTGGAGGCGTCGCAGGTTTCTGCGTCCCGAATGCCCAGCACGCCGTCCGCCAGGGCAAGCTGCTGTCGAAGAACATCGTCGCTGTCCTGCGTGACGAGGCGCCCAAGGACTACTTCCACAAGAACGCCGGAGTCGTCGCCGGCCTCGGACTGGGAAATGGTGTATTCCAGTCGGGCAACATCGCGATCAAGGGGCTCCCAGCGTGGTTCATGCACCGTGGATATCACGGGCTCGCGATCCCGATGTGGGAGCGAAAGATCCGCATCTTCAGCATCTGGATCCTGAACTTCATCCTCGGCCGCGACCAGGTCGAGCTCGGCGCCCGCGCCACCCCTCGTGCAGTGTTCGAAGAGTTCGCATCGCGCCCGAAGCCGGCAGCAGATACGCCGGCCCCAGCTCCCGCGAAGACCGTGAAAAAGTCCTCGCCGGTCGGCGCCAAGAGGTAGCGCGCGGCGGACCGCCTCGCTCGGCTCGCCCGCCCCGGTAGCCCAATTGGCAGAGGCAGACGACTTAAAATCGTCCCAGTCAGGGTTCGAGTCCCTGCCGGGGCACGTCGGGGGCATGGCCAACCTCCGCTTATTTGCCGGGAATGTGGGCCACCTCGGCATCCTGCGATGTCTCAGGACATTGGTGACAGTCCTGTGCCACAACATCGGTGACAGCTCGTGGAGGTTTGGTGGTGACACGGTCTGCTGCACGGTTAGGTGGCATCTTGACCTGCCCGGGTGGGGTGGCCTGAAAGGATGTTATTGCACCTAAGCCTTATCCGTTCGTGAAGGAGCTCGCTAGGGACAGGATCCCCGTCACGGTGACGTGCCGAGCTGGCAACGAAAGGTGGCGACGTCGAAATAGTCGAGGTGGAGCTCACTGTGGAGAAGATCGTGCGCAAAAAAATTCATGCCACGCACAATGTGCGACGTGCGCACGGAGGCTCGCGAATTGTTTACGTGTGCACCGACCAAGTGGCCAAAGTTGTCAGCCGTGAGGCAGCGCGGTTCGTTTCCCGGAAGCAGCCATGGGAAGAATCTTTTGACAGCACGAGATCGACTTCGAGGGCCCGGCGCAATCATCAAAAATCCGGGGTTTCCCATGGTTGCTAACCGTCCGAGACTGTCGGCGTCGACGATCGACAGAATCCCTTAGCGCTCGGGCGTGCGGGACTTATGGCCCTTCCGGGCAGGATGCTCACCGCCCAAACTGAGGAAGCGGGCGCATTCAGAGAAGCGCGTGAGAATCTTGCGGAGGGTCGGCGACATGATGTGGGAAAATTACGGAATGGGTGGTTGGGCCTGGGGTTTCGGCGCGCTGGTGCTGATTGGCGTGGTGATCCTCATCATTGTCATGGTGCGAATGTTCTCCCCATCGCGCCCGACCCCGCTGCAGGCACCCTCGTCGCAGCCCGGTGGTACGGTGTCGCCGAAGCAGATCCTGGACGAGCGGTATGCGCGGGGTGAACTGGCCACGGAGGAATATCGGGAGCGGTTGTCTGCACTTGGCTTTGACTCCTGATGGAGCCCATGACCCGACGTTCGGCCCTGACTCTCGGCGGTGTCGGCGCCGCTTTCGTGCTTGCGGGCGGCGCGGGACTGGTGTCGGTGTGGTCCACGAGGTCCGAACCGGGTTCGTCCCGGACGACCGGGACCGAGGTTCTCCAGCCGGCGTTGATTCGCAGCACCAATGGCGCTCTCGACGTAACGCTCACAGCGGCCGCCTCCGCAGTGGTCATCGGCGGAACCACGGTCAACGCTTTCACCTACAACGGGTCGGTGCCTGGGCCGACCCTCCTGGTGCGACCCGGAGACACGCTCTCTGTGACCATGACCAACCAGCTCGACGATCCGACGAACCTGCACACTCACGGCCTCCACGTATCGCCGAAAGGATCCGGCGACAACGTGTTCCGGCGCATCGACGCGGGCGCGACCGCCGAGTACCGCTACGAGATCCCGCTGGACCATCCACCCGGAGTCTTCTGGTACCACCCGCACCATCATGGGATGGCCGCCCAACAGGTGTTCGCCGGTCTGTATGGCGCGATCATCGTCGACGACACCGCGCAGATTCCTGCGACCGTAGAGCGGGTGCTCATCGTGTCGGATGTCACGTTCGATGCATTCGGAACCATCCCCGTCGCCTCGCAGATGGATCGGATGCGCGGCCGCGAGGGCACGACCGTGCTGCTCAATGGCCAGGTCAACCCGACCATCGCCGCCCATCCGGGAGAGCGGGAACGCTGGCGGATCGTTAACGCCTGCACCTCGCGCTATCTCGACCTGCGACTCGACGGCCAGGCGCTGCAGCTTCTCGGCAACGACTCCGGCCGATTCGGGTCACCACGCGACGTGGATTCCCTCTCGTTGATGCCGGGAAGCCGAGCAGACGTGCTCGTCACGATGGCGGGGGGCACCTCGGTGTTGCAGGCGTTACCCGTAGACCGAGGCTCATCCGCAGGAATGATGGGCGGTGGCACGCCGTCCGGCAGTTCGATAACCCTTGCGACGCTGAACGTCGCCGGTGCCGTCGCTGCGCCTCTGGCGCGCGCCCCGGGCTCCGATCCCCGAGACCTGCGATCCGAGTCACTGGATGGCGAAAGGACACTCACCCTCGCGATGGGCGGGGCGGGGATGGGTGGATCCATGATGCGATTCACCATCGACGGACGCGCCTTCGACCCTGGGCGCATCGACCAGTCAGTCGCGGCCGGCACGATCGAGGAGTGGACGATCGTGAACACCAGCTCGATGGATCACCCATTCCACCTCCACGTCTGGCCGATGCAGGTCATCGAGGTCGGCGATCAGGTTGTTGACGAGCCCACCTGGCAGGACGTCGTGAATGTGCCGGCGCGCAGCAGTTCGCGGGTGCGCATAGCCTTCGAGGACTTTACCGGCACCAGCGTCTATCACTGCCACATCCTCGACCACGAAGATAACGGAATGATGGGCGTCATCTCCGTGGGCTGACCGGGCCTTCAGGCATCAGGATCATCGTCCGGTGGCTGCATGGCCGGGCGCGGCTCTGTCCCCGGTTCGTTGGGGCCGGAGGACCAGCAGGGCGGTGGTGAAGGCGAGGGAGAGTGCCGCGGCGGTTATCGCGACGAGATGGACGTTGAGTGGGCCGCCGTCATACATCGTGACGCCGACGGCGATGAGGGTGACGGCGACGAGCGTGAGGGCCAGCGGCCGTTGACGGCGGAGGCCTGCCAGAACGATCACTGCGGGCACAATGTAGAGCACGATGCTGGCCGTGCTCATTCCATCGACCGCCTGGATGTACCCGCCGGTTCCGGGAATGGTCTCGATGAGGCTGGGATAAAACATGGCTACACAGTGCAGCACGAGTCCCGCCGCGCCGAGCGCTATCAGGCCGATGTCCACCCACGATGAGGGGCGGGCGTATCGCTTCCAGGGAATGCCGGGCAGAGCGGCTCTCGCGCCGAACAGAAGCAGAGGCGTTGCGATCAAGAAGATTATCAGCGCTGGCGGCATCGAGTTCTCATTCCTTCTGTCGTGGTAGGTCGGTGACGAATATTCCCCCGGTAACGATTTCTGTGGCTACAAGAATCGCTCATTTGCGAGGCATCGTCGGGACTTTTGACGCGGTTTTCTTCGGTCGAAGATCACGTCGGCGAAGCAGTTGCGCGTTCACAGCAACAACTCCCGTTCACAGCAACAACTCCGGTGCAGGCAGGCATCAAGAGGGCTGCGATTTCCGTGGAGAGTGCAAAACTGACCAGAGCGAGCACTCCTGTCGCGAGTGGGACGAAGATGATACTGTAACCCGCCGCCCGCCACTGGCGAGGACGACGCCGGCTGAGGCGATAGCAACGTCCGTGCCAGCGCTGATGGCGACGTTTGCCTGGGTGCGGGCCGGTGCGTCGTTGACACCGTCGCCGACCATAGGCACTTTGCGGCCTTCGTGCTGTTGCTCCGCTAACTTTGCCGCTTTGTCTTCCGGATGAACCGCCGCAAAGACGCGGTCGACCCGAGTTCGGCGGCGACGGATGACGCACCTGCTTCGACGTCGCAGCTGACAACACGAGTAGAGAGCTCGGCCACACCGATAAGAACCATGCCTGCACGTGCGGAGATCACAGTAACGCCGAAACTGACACGCCAGTCAGCGAGAACGTCATTCGCGTCTGCGGTCGATCTGGTTGACCTGTTTTGTTTGGGGTTTTCAGGCCGCGTGAGCGGCTTGTGAATTGATTATCTCGAACTCGATCGGAGTGAGGCGTCCGAGGCGGCGTTGCCGGCGCCGACGCGGCCCATCGATCCGGCAATCCCAGATTCCCTCAGTAACTCGACGAATTTCCGGGACCGAAATTGGGATCTGCGGTCCGTATGCAGGATCGTTTCGTCGACATCGCGGAGAGCGACCGCGTTGCGCACCGCCGCGACCGCGAGCTCCGCCGTCATCCTCGAATCGATCGATTAGCCGATGATCCGGTTCGACCACAGGTCTTTGATCGCGCACAAATACAGCTTGCCCTCGTCGGCTTGGATTCCAAGCGGTCCAATGCTCCGCGATGTCTGTCAGCCACAGCTGGTTGAGTTTCGTCGCGGTAAAATCTCGGAGCACCAGCTCGTCGTGCACGGGAGGTCCCGCTTTCCGGTTCAGGCCACGCTTCTTCGAGAACACCGACCACAATCGCTGATGCGAACACAATCGTCACACCCGCCGCTCCGACGCCGACAGCCCGGAGAAAGTTCAACACCCGGCAGGTCACCGCGATCGGGATCCGATCAGCGGCCAGTTCGAGCACCAGCGGGAACATCATTTTGGGAGCGACGCCTGCGACAAATAGGCGGCCGCCCGGCGAAGAACCTCGACCTCTTGCTCGAGCGGCCTGATGCGTTTCTTCGCTTGCCGCGGCTCGAGAGAGTCAGCCTGAGTCACACCAAGCCTCGCGCCGTCTTCGACGTCCGCGACCTTCAGACATCGCTGCAAGCACGACTCGGATATCCCGAAGTCCTTCGCGATTCGACTGATCGGGGCTTCGCCCTTCCGGGCAACCGCGACCACGTCGCGACGGAACTCTTTGGGAAATGCTTTTGGCGCGTTGGTCATCTTCCCGTGAGAACCGAAATCCTCACAGGTTCGTAGTCAACCAAACCGACAGCAGACCCCTTCTGCACCGCAGACACCGAACGCCGTGCAGCTCTGAAGGCCTGGCTGCACTACTACAGCCACCATCGAATCCCCTTGGCAATCGAAAACAAACCACCCCACAGCCGCTTAGACAACCTGCCTGGGCATTAGATCTAGGCCGTCGTCACGTCAGGGCAAAAGTCCAGCAACGCGAGCTAGCGTGAGGTCGGGAGTTGCGCTCGGTGCAACTCCGTCTTTGTGCCCGGAAAGGCCGTTCTCATGCCAGACAACACCGTCACTGGTCGCCGCATTTCTACATCCGTCCTCGTCATCGGGACTGGGGGTTCCGGCCTGCGCGCCGCAATCGAACTCTCCGAGCGCGGAGTCGACGTTCTCGCCGTCGGCAAACGTCCCAAGAACGACGCACACACGTCGTTGGCAGCTGGGGGGATCAATGCGGCCCTGGCCACGATGGATGCCGAAGACAGTTGGCAACAGCACGCAGCCGACACCATTCAGGAGAGCTACTTTCTCGCCAACCCACACGCGGCCGAAATTGTGACGAAGAACGCTGCCCGCGGCATCCAGGATCTCGAGCGCTGGGGTATGCCATTCGCGCGCGAGGCTGATGGTCGCATCAGCCAGCGCTATTTCGGAGCCCATAAGTACCGTCGGACCGCGTTCGCGGGTGACTACACGGGACTCGGGATCCAGCGCACCCTCGTCGCCCGAGCCGCTCAGCTCGATGTCCCCATCCTGGATTCGGTGTACATAACCCGCATCCTGGTGCGCGACAACGTGGTGTTTGGCGCGTACGGCTTCGATCTACGCGACGGCCACCGGGTGACAATCATCGCAGACGCGGTCATCATCGCCGCTGGTGGACATAACCGCATCTGGCGTCGCACCTCCAGCCGGCGGGACGAGAACACTGGCGACTCCTTCAAGCTGGCGGTGGATGCCGGCGGCCGACTGCGCGACGCGGAGCTGGTGCAGTTCCACCCGAGCGGCATCCTCGAGCCGGAGAATGCCGCGGGCACCCTGATCAGCGAGGCCGCCAGGGGTGAGGGCGGTGTGCTGCGAAACGCACTTGGCGAGCGGTTCATGGCCAACTACGACCCTGAGCGCATGGAGCTGTCGACCCGCGACAGGGTCGCGCTGGCCGCATACACCGAGATCAAGGAGGGGCGCGGCACCGCGAAGGGCGGCGTGCTGCTCGACATCTCCCACCTGCCCCGCGAGACGATCATGACGCGCCTGCCCCGCGTTTACCAGACCATGCTGGAACTTCAGGTGCTGGATGTCACCACCACTGCCATCGAGATCGCCCCGACCGCGCACTACTCCATGGGCGGCGTGTGGGTGCGACCGGACGACCACTCGACCGAGGTCGCGGGGATGTACGCGATCGGCGAGGCCTCCAGCGGGCTGCACGGAGCCAATCGGCTGGGCGGAAACTCGCTCATCGAACTCCTCGTTTTCGGCCGGATCGTCGGTCAGGCTGCAGCGGAATACAGCGCAGGCCTCACCTCCCAGAACCGATCACAGGAAGCAATCGACGCTGCGGAACGCGAGGTGACCGACACTCTTGCCTCAGACGGAGAAGAGAATGTGCGAGCCCTGCAGCGAGACATCCGTAACACCATGACCGACTTCGGTGGAGTCGTACGCGACGAGGCGGGGCTGCTTGAGGGCCTACGCCAGCTGGACGACCTCGACGATCGCCAGACACGAATCGGCGTGCATCCGGATGTCGCCGGCTTCTCCGGCCTCGCGCATGCCTTCGACCTGCGCGCCTCCCTCATGGCCGCCCGAGCAACCCTGGCCTGCGCTCTGGAGCGCCGGGAGAGCCGCGGAGCTCACAACAGAAGCGATTACCCGGACATGGACCCCGCCCTGCAGGTGAACCTGGTGTGGTCGGCCGATGGCTCGATCGCCCATGAGCAGATCCCGCCGGTTCCCGCCGAGATCGCTGCACTGATGGAAGACGTCGGCCAGGCCGGCAAGTTGCTCGAATAACGGCAGGGCCAGCGCGACTGGGTGTACTGCCGAGGAAGGTTGGTCGGGTTTGTGAGGTGACACGCTGCGATCTTCGGCCATGCAGGAGGCACCGGTTGCGAAGGGGAGGTGTTCGACTGCCCACTTCACAAGCCGCTCGCGCGGACTGAAAACCCCGAACAAGACGCGTCAACCACATCGTCAGCAGTCCCCTCAGCCCCTGCAGCAGGCCCGGTCCCCATAGGGACGTTCGAGAGGGACCGACCAGCTCGTCGATGGCGGGTCGCTAAAGTCCAAGCCCATGCTGGGGAACAGGCCCATGTCGAGGTCGCAGTTGCGGGGCGCGAACCCGCGAGCGTCCGGTGCCTGCGCGCGTAGAGCAGGCTGCGTGCGCGACTTTTCGGCCGGAGGATCGGTGATTGGTCTTGACCCTCGGCGGTCCCCGGAGCGGCAGCTACGGCACAGGCTCGACGGAGTATACGTTGAGTACAGCTTCGAGTGACGTCTCAACTCCCGAGATGCAGTCGTTGATGTTAAGGAACGACCAATTCTCCAGCGACGGGAGCACCCTGCGAAGTATCGTGTCGGCTGCTATCGGGCCGTGGATGACAAGTATTTATCGGTGGCGCAGCCTGGTCGCCTCCTTGCCAGTGCGACCCGTCGACGAACCCGTATCGCATGCGCCGGGTCTGGACCCGGACAGGGTGCTGATCATCGGCAATGGGCTCGCTGTCGGCTGGGGGGTGCTCATCCACGATCTCGCCCTCCCCGGATTTCTCTCGCGCGCGCTGAGTGCGGCAACCGGTCGTGGGTCTGAGGTTCGTGCGCACATCGATCCGGACATCACGATCGCCACCGCGCAAAGAGCACTGTCTGCGTCGGATCTGGCATCGTACGATGCAGTCGTGGTGGTGATCGGCGCCAGCGACGCCTTCCAGCTGATTTCTCCACGGCGTTGGGCGCACCACATGGCGGTGCTCTTCCGTGCCCTCGAGCAGAGCGCCGGGGCTGCCCCGATTCTGATCGTCGGTATTCCCCCCATCAGCAGCATCCCGTTCTTCCGTGCGCATCCGGGGGGAATCATCGACAGGTGGGCGAAACACCTCAACAGCATCACCCGGAAGCTGTGCGACGCTCACCGCACGATCAGCTATGTAGCTCCGGTCTGGGCTGTGTCGGCGGCGAGGGATGATATCGACGGCCGTACCGATCGGTATCGGAGTCCCGAGGAGTACCGTTCGGCAACCGCGACCATCATGGATGCCCTTTTGCCTCTCCTCGAGACAGCGACCGCACTGGCCCATCACATCGATAGTGCTTCGGGATCGGCGCAGAGCAACGAGGCCCGCATGGCCGCGCTGGGGCGATTAGAGATCCTCGACACACCGACGGAGGTTCGCTTCGACTACATCGTCCGGATGGTGCGCACGATGTTCGGCACCGAAAGCGCCGCGTTCACACTGATCGACGCGGATCGGCAATGGAGCAAAGCTGTCCTCGGCACGAGCCAACGGGAGATCCCTCTCGAGCACTCCTTCTGCGCCCTGACCATCCAATCTCCCACACCCTTCGTGGTCCTCGACGCCCGGCACGATGAGCGGCCGTTACCGGCTACAGACGTTCGTTTCTACGCCGGATATCCGGTCGAAGCACCTGACGGAACCCGCATCGGCGCGATTTGCGTGTTCGACAGCAGACCACGGTCAAGTGTTACCACCGCCCAGCTCAGCTTCCTGCGTGAACTTGCTTTCAGCATCCAGCGAGAAATCGCCTAGCTTTCGGTATCGTGCCGGTGGCTCATCAGCGCACGTGAGCCTGCTCGAAGGACCGGTGATCGTTCCGCTGCACCGTCTAGGGCGCTACGGGTTTCACGGCGATCGCGCCCGTCAGTCGGGTCAGGATGACCGCGGTCAGCACTCCGGCCGCGAGGACGCTGGCGAGCACCACGATCTGGAACCGGCCCGCTTCCACGGGCGACGCGCCCGCGAAGATCGCGCCGACGAAGGTGCCTGGCAACACGACGATGCCCGTGGTGCGAGTCTGGTCGATCGAGGGCAGCAACGCGGTGTGGATGGCGGAGCGCGCCAGATCGAGGGTGGAGCGGCGGGGAGTCGCGCCCAGCGCGAGCCACCCCTCGACCTCATCCCAGTGATCGTGCACGGTCGAACGGAAGACGCGCTGGGTAAGGATCGCGATGGTCATCGTGTTCCCGATGACGATGCCGCCGATCGCGAGCACGTAGCGCGGCGAGAACTCAATGGCGCCCGCGACAAACACGATGAGCATGACGGTGATCGGGCCCACGAGCATGGCGATGGCCAGCGGGACGATACGCCGGGTGCCTCGCGGACTGCGCATGACGGCGGTGCCGACGGCTGCCACGAACATCACCGTGAGCCCGATGCCCACCCACAGCGGATCCCGGAGGATCCCGGTGAGAACGAGGCTGAGCGCGGTGAGTTGGATGGTCGCCCGCACGAGCGCGAACACGACCGCACGAGGCTGGCGGACGCCCGCTGCACCCAGCCCCACGGTCGCGATCGTAGCCAGGAGAAGTACGGCGACGGCCGTGGCGATCCAGGGGCTCGCATCCGTCATGATTCGACCCTAGGTCAGGATCGGTGTAACCGCCGACGCGCGCGGATCGCGGATATTGCGCTTGCGCTGACGGCTCCGTCGGGGCTTCGTGAGAGAACACACATGTGAATTACCCCTGGTTCAGGCCCAACCCCCAGTCGAGCTCGCCAGCCTTACCTCATGACCTCCACGATGCCCGAGCATGTCCGCACGATCCTGTTCAACAGGGTGCCCGAGATAACGCTCGCGTTCTGGGTTATCAAAATCCTTGCCACCACCACCGGCGAAACATTTGCGGACTACATCAACGTCGACCTCGCCCTCGGGCTGTCGATCACCACCTGGATCATGGGTGGCCTGCTCATCGTCGCCCTGGTGGCTCAGTTCGCAACAAAGCGATACACCTCCGGCGTCTACTGGACTGTCGTCGTGCTGATCAGCGTCGTGGGAACGCTCATCACCGACAACCTCACCGATGTCGTGGGTCTCCCGCTCTGGGTGAGTACCGTCATCTTCAGCGGGGTATTGGTGATCACGTTCGGCATCTGGTTCTACCGCGAGCGCACCCTGTCGATCCATACCATCTTCAGCCGCCGCCGTGAGGCGTTTTACTGGGTTGCTGTGCTCTTCACCTTCGCGCTCGGCACCGCGGCTGGCGACCTCATCACCGAGGGCTTCGGGCTCGGATACGTGTTCGGCACCATCCTGTTCGCATCATTGATCGCTGTCATCGCGATCGTACGGTTCGTGTTTCGCGCCAACGTGGTGTTCTGCTTCTGGGCGGCGTACATTCTCACACGCCCGCTCGGTGCATCGATCGGCGACCTGCTCTCACAGGCACCGGCCGACGGTGGCCTGGGCGTCGGCGCCACCGCAACCAGCGTTGTCTTCCTCGCCATCATCGTCGGTGTGGCGACGTATCTCGCAGTGAAGGTTTCTCGCCAGCGTCGTGCGGTAAGCCTCGATAACGCAACGCTCGAGCCTGTTTCGGCATAGCCGGGAAGCGTGGGCTCAGCGACCCTCAAGCGTGTGCTCGAGCGCAACCCAGGCGAGCATCGCGCACTTCACTCTCGCGACGTAACGAGAGACCCCGTTGAGCGCGATCGCATCCTCGAATCGCTCCTCGTCCAGCTCGATCGTGCCTCGAGAACGCATGGCCTCGCGGAATTCTTCGAGCAGCAGTTTCGTGTCGTCCACCTCGCGGCCCTCGACCAGGGTCGACAGCAGGGACGCGCTCGACTGCGAGATGGTGCAGCCGTGGCCCTTCCAGCCGACGTGGGCGATGGTGCCGGAATCCACCTCAATAGAGAGGGTGATCTCGTCGCCACAGGTCGGGTTCAGCTGGTGGGAGCTGGCCGTCGGATTATCGAGTGTCACCTGCCCGTGCGGGCTCTTCGAATGGTCGAGGATCAACTGCTGGTACAGCCCGTTCAGCTCGTCCGAACTCATGAGGTCACCCCGAAGTAGGTTCTTGCGTCGCTGACGCCCTGCAGGAAGCGGTCGATGTCATCGTCTGTCGTGTAGAGCGATCCGCTTGCGCGCGTCGTCGCGGTCAGCCCGAGTCTCCGGTGCAACGGCTGGGTGCAGTGGTGGCCGACGCGCACGGCGATGCCGCGGTCATCCAGGAACTGCCCGAGATCATGCGCGTGGATGCCCGCCACATCGATACTCGCAAGTCCCACCCGCTCGTCGTACTGGTGACCCGCCGTGCCGATCACGCGTACGCCGTCGATCGCGTCGAGACCGTCGAGCAGCCGACGGCCGACGTGCGCGCCATGGGCCGCGATCCGATCCATGCCGATCGCGTCGAGGTAGCGGGCGGCCGCGGCCAGCGCGATCGCCTGCGACACTCGCTGGGTGCCGGCCTCGAACCGTTGTGGAGCGGGCAGGAATTCGGCCCCCTCCATCGTGACGGTGGTGATCATGGAGCCCCCGGTGAGGAACGGCGGAAGGGCATCCAGCATGGGGCCGCGGCCGTAGAGCACACCGACGCCGGTCGGGCCGAGCATCTTGTGGCCCGAGAACACGGCGAAGTCGACGTCGAGTGCCCGTAAGTCGACCGGCAGGTGCGGAACGGACTGGCACGCATCGAGCACGACGATCGCACCGACCTGTCGCGCCCTCGCAATGATTTCGCTGACGGGGTTGATCGTGCCGAGCACGTTCGAGACATGACTGAATGTGACCAGCCTGGCTCGCTCCGTGATGATCTCGTCGATCAGGTCGACGCGAAGCACCCCGTCATCGTCAACGGGAATGAAGCGCAGGGTGGCGCCGGTGCGCAGTGCCAACTGCTGCCACGGGATGAGATTCGCGTGATGCTCCTGTTCGGTGACGACGATCTCGTCTCCGGGTGACAGGCGAAGTGCTGCGTGCTCGGGAGAGAAGGTCGCGTTCGAGAGGGCATAGGCGAGAAGGTTCAGACCCTCGGTCGCGCCGGAGGTCCACACGATCTCGTCGGCCGTCACGCCCACGAATCCAGCGACGGTGGCCCTGGCATTCTCGAACTCTTCTGTCGCTTCGGCCGCGAGCATGTGGGCGCCACGATGCACCGCGGAGTTGCGACGGAGGTAGAAGTCGCGCTCAGCGTCAAGCACAGCGAGTGGCTTCTGTGAGGTGGCGCCCGAGTCGAGGTAGGCGAGTGGATGCCCGTTCACTTCGGTCTGCAGGATGGGGAAGTCGCCGCGGATGCGCTCGACATCGGCGGGCGACAGCATCGCCTGGGTCGATGGTGTCGTTGTCATCGGTGTCGTCCGCCTTTCGATTTCAGTGCCAGCGACCAGATGCGCGTGCGTTACCAGTGTCAACCCTCGCGTGGCGGGACAATTCCCTCGCCCAAAAACTACAAGGCCGTAGACCGAACATTCTGCTATTGGACTGTACGATAAGGGCCTGAACTTTCCCCGAGATTGCGGGAGAACGGAAGGCTGTTCTGTGGGAATTCTGTTGTATGGCGCGTCCGGGACTGAGATCCCGTTCGATGATCGCGCCCTCGCGCACCTCCAGATCGTCATCACGGCCAAGCTTCGTCGCCGGGAAGGATTCGTGTTCTCATGGACCAACGCCCCCGGTGCGGGAAGCGGCCGGAGCGCGATCTGGCTGGACCCGAGCAGCACACTGTTCTTCCGCTACTTCGGCAGTCGACCGCCTGTCATTAACCGGGATTGGATCGAGGTGCTCGCGGCGTCATCCAACAACCCGGCTGGGCTGTCATTCAGCCCGGAACCGGAGCCACCGTCGGCATCATGACCCTCCGCATCGGGCTCCAGCCGTATCACTCGAACAGCAAATAATCGACCCCCCTGACACGAACGGCCCCGAGTTCTAGCCTGTCGTTATGACTACTTCGAATGCACGTGACACGAAGGCTCCAACCGGCTCAGGCGCAAGGGTCACACGGCGCCAGAATGCTGAGCACGGTTTCACCGCCTCGAAGACCCTCACTGACGACATGCAGAAGGTGCTGGTCGACCTTCTCGAGCTGCAGATCCAGGGCAAGCAGGCGCACTGGAACGTGGTCGGCCGCAACTTCCGTGACACCCATCGCATTCTCGATGAAATTATCGACGAGACTCGCGAGTTCAGTGACGCTATTGCCGAGCGCATGCGGGCGCTCCACGGAATTCCGGATGGGCGCAGTGACACGATCGCTGGCACCACGAGCCTCCCCGAGTATCCCGCGGGGGAGATCGACACCACCGAGACCGTCGACCTGGTCACCATCCGCCTGGAAGCAACCGTCGCCACGATGCGTGGGGTTCACGATGAGGTGGACAACGAAGATCCGACGAGTGCCGACATCCTGCATGGCATCATCGAAAAGCTCGAGCAGTTCGCCTGGATGGTCTCGGCAGAAAACCGCACCCCAGCCACGAAGAAGTAGCGGAACCTGCACAGCCGTGCCCCCCAAGGGCGGACTGTGACGAAGGCGCTGAGGTATGTAGCGTGGGACAGTGCTCACTTTTGGTACACACTTGGAGGCGATGGTGACAATACCCGGCATGGGCGACCAGCGGAAGCGTTTTGAGATCCGATTCAAGTCAGAGCTCAGTTGGCGCGACGGCACTGTCGACGGTGTTCCCTCGTGGTACTCGCAATTGCTGACCGACCTGATCCTGGCGACCGGCGAGGGCGAGATCCGGTATTTTTCGGCGAAGTATGTTGCGCCGCGCGGCGAGAGCCATGCGTCGGTCTCGGTCGTGGCATTCACCGACGACATCGTCGCCTATGCGAACTTCGATGGCGATCCCGGCGCGGTGTCAACTCCTCTCGAGGTGACGGTCACTGCCCGGAAGGGGCTCAGCAGCTTCGCGCTGGAGTCTTTCGCGGACGGTGCTGAGCCCACCGGCGACGGGCTCGGAGACGTGCGCATCACCGTGAACTATCCCCAGTTCAGTCGCACCCTCCCGCTGGGGGAGTCCGACTGGAGTGACCGCGACAGCGAGACGGCCGACCTCATATCGTGCCTCAGGCGTGACGTCGTAGCCTGATTCGGACCAGGGCCGGGTGCGTGCTGCGCTCATCGTGCCTGCGCCTGCGCCTGCGCTTCCGCCCGTGCTTCCGCCCGTCGTTGCTGGCGCGCGCGAGTTGAGCGGCGGCTCGATGAGGCGGATCCACGCCCAGAGAGCGAGGCAGAGCGCCGCGAACGCGAGCGAGAGGCCGACGAGCGACGGGACGGGGAAGGTGGATCCGCCCGCGATCACGACGCCGGCGATGGTGCCCGCGGCGAGAGCGACAGCGACCCATGTGACCGGTGACCATTCGAAGATGAGGCGGCCGGGCATCCGGCTCACCGGCAGGGCCAGGACGACCGCGGAACCTATCGCCGCGATGCAGAGGCTCGACAGGGTTTCGGTTGCCAGCAACGGGAGAAATCCGGTCACCGCGCCGATCGCGCTGTGGGCGAGCCACGCTGCGAGCCCGAGAGCAAGCGTCACGGCGAGCTGGAGCGTGGCGACGAGTCCCCGTGACCGGGCGGGAACCTCGGCCAGGAAGGATGCCGCGATCACGACTCCCACGATGACGGGGGGCTGGATGCCGCCAGCGCGCGACACGAGGGCGGCGAGCGCGGCGATCGTCAGGAATATCGGCACCAGCCTGAGTCGTGATTCACCGCCCAGCGCTTTCGTGGCCATCCGCGTCGTCAGCGCCACGGAGATACCGTTCAGCACGAGCAGTGCGATCGCGACGGCGATGGCGAGCCTGAGGTAGCGCACTTCACCCTGGATGCCGCCGGCAAGCGCGGCGAGTGCGGCGGCGGCACCGATCGCGCCCAGCAGGGTCATCCTGGGGCGCAGCTGGGGAACCTCGGATGCCGTCAACCTGCTGTGATCCCGCGCGAAGTAGTGACGCGGGAAACGGCTGCGCAGGGCGGTGAGCGCCAAACGCAGTGGCATGGCAATCAGTAGCACGAAGACGACCCCCAGGCCGAGGCCCCACAGCCATGCGCTGCCGGTGGCTGTCGATTCGACGGAGGGGATGGCGCCGCCGTACTGGGTCGGAGTGCCCCAGGTGTCGAGTGGAGGAAGCCCCGAGATGCCGCCCACCGGCGGAGGGAAGAACGGGAGGGTAGGAACCGCGGCGGGAGCTTCGGCGGTGTCCTGTGCGGCAGCGGGAGGGGGGACGGGGACCGGCGTGGCCTGGTCGGTCGCGGGAGGCTCGACGAAGCTCGGCTTCTGTCGCTCCGGCTGGGGGGCGACCGGAGCGGTCGCGCCGGTGATGGAGATCGCGATGCCCGGAGTTGCGCCACTGGGATTGCCGGCGAGATCCCACTGGATACCCTGCACGCTGTGCGGCCCTTCACCGAGGGCGGAGGAACAGGACCAGTTCCCGGCGCCGACGCTGCTCGAGCAGACGAGGGTGCCATCCACGAAGACATCGACCCTGGCGCCGTTCTCTCCGGTTCCGGCGAAGACCGTCGGCTGGCTTCCCGGCTGGGCGCCGGAGACCGGCTGGGTGAATACCGGGTAGGCCGGTGGATCCCGGTCGACCCTGATGACCACGGCGCCACTCGTGCCACCTGGTTGGTTGTCATCGTCTGCCCATGTCTGCGTCGCAGACACGGAATAGTCGCCCGACGCGCTGACGACCAGTGGGCAGGACCAGTATCCACTCGGCTGCACGATGCCGGGGCAGTTGCCGACAGCGGAACCGGAGAGCACGATCCCCGAACCGGGGTAGCCGGTGCCCGTCACGAGACCGGTGGTCAGGATGGGTGAACGGCCGGTGATCGTCGGCGCTGGCAGCGCCCTCACGGTGACTCGGGCCTGCTCCGGAGTGGGGTCGCCGTCGAAACGCTGGAAAACGGTAACGGTGTTGCGCCCCGTGGGCGCACTGAATGTGCACTCCCATGTCGAACCGCCAGCCTGGATGGCACAGGAGGGCGCGCCACCCGTCAGGGATTGCACTTCAACGATGCCTGCCGGGTCTTTGGTGCCGGATATCGTGACGCTCGAACTCGCGAACAGGGCATCGTTCGACGGCGAATCGATGACGAGAGGCGCGGTGAGCGCGCGAGTCCCGCCGGGCGGGGCGGTGGATCCGGGTGTCGGTTCGACCGCCGCCATGGCCGACAGGGGAACGGTTCCGAGAAGGGCGAGCAAAATTCCTGCGGACAGCACGACGAGCGCCGCCCCGCGGTGGCGGACCGACCATCCCTGGTCTTGCGTGTCGCGAAACCTCACCGTGAGTCAATTGAGCAAGAGATAGACAGACAAGTCAATCCCAACGCTCCAGTGTTGCGAAATACTCAGGTTGAATCGTTATGTCGGATTCTTTCATTGCGTACTGGAGCAAGCGTCTGGGACACTTGACCCAATCCGGCCTGGGAGGGCGACGTGGTTCGAATGTCTGGCGCCGAGCGCCGCGAGCTGCTTGCCGCCGCGGCCCTCCGCGTCATCGGCAACCATGGGCTTTCCCAGGCGACGACGCGCGCAATCGTGGCCGAGGCCGGGATGTCGCTCGCGAGCTTCCACTACGCATACCGCTCCCGGGACGAACTTCTCACCGAGGTGATGCAGCGGGTCGTCGACGGCGAGATGTCAGCCGCGAGCCTGTCGCTCAAGCCGGGGAGCGACATCCGGAACTCGGTGCTGGACGGAATGCACGCCTTCTTCGACTATGTGCGGGCTGATCCAGCGCACGAACGTGCTCTCCAGGAGTTGCTGCAGCATGCCCTGGTCACGCCCGGTCTCCACCATCTCGCCAGGGCACAGTACGAGAGCTACCACCGGGCAGCGACCAAGTTGCTGGCCAGCGCCGCGCTCGCTGCCGGGGTGACGTGGAGGGATCCCCTCGCCGATGCAGCCCGATTCGTCGTGACGATGACGGACGGGATCACACTGGCCTGGCTCGCCGATGGAGACACCGCCGCGGCACAACGCACGATCGAACTCGCAGCAACGGCGATCGCCCGGCTCGCCGATCCTGTGCCTGCCGAACCTGTGCTCGCAGGCCCGGCGCCCGATTCTTCGCCTGCGTCATCACAGGACAGGAGCGGCTGCGCGTGAGACTCACCAGGCCCACCACAGAGCCCTGGCTCGCGCCCGAGCTCTACTGGCCGGCCCTGACCGGGGCGACAGCCGCGCTTGGCACCCCGTTCGGCACCATCGACGCTGCAGCGCTCGCATTCAATGCCCACGACATGCTGCGCCGGGCCCAGGGCATACCGATCCGGATCGCGAGCAAATCGGTGCGCGTCAGGGGCGTGATCGATGCGGTGCTGGAGCTGCCCGGCTACCGGGGAGTGCTCGCGTACACCCTCGCCGAGGCGCTCTGGCTCGCCGAAACTATCGACGATGTCGTGGTCGGCTACCCCTCGGTCGACCGGTCCTCCATCGCCGCGCTCGGAAGCTCGCCGCTGCTCGCTGGCCGGGTCACGATCATGGTCGACTCGATCGAGCAGCTCGACATCGTGGATGCCGTGCTGCCGCCGGCTCGGCGGGAGAACATCCGGGTGTGTATCGAGCTCAACGCCTCCTGGAAGTCCCGGATGCTCGGCTACCTCGGCGTCTTCCGCTCACCGGTCTTCACCGTCGACCAGGCCGTGGCGCTCGCGCGAGCCGTGATCGCCCGACCGGGATTCATCCTCGTCGGGCTGATGGCGTACGAATCCCAGATCGCCGGTGTAGTCAACCGTCCGGCTGGGAAACCCGCGCGGGGGCGCATCGTCGACTGGGTGCAGAAGAACTCGGGAGAAGAGCTGATCCGCCGCCGCGGCGAGGTCGTCGTCGCCGTTCGGGAACTCGCCGAACTCGAGTTCGTGAACGGTGGTGGCACCGGGTCGCTCGAGCTCACGGCATCCGATTCCTCCGTCACCGAAGTCGCGGCCGGAAGTGGGCTCTTCGGCCCCCACCTGTTCGATGGCTATAGCCACTTCCAGCCCGCGCCCGCCGCGGCCTTCGCGCTGTCTGTGGTGCGCAAGCCGACTCCGGAGATGGCGACCCTTCTCGGCGGCGGCTGGATCGCCTCGGGGCCGCCAGCCCTCGACCGACTCCCGCAGCCGGTGTGGCCCATGGGTCTCGGATTCGTCGCCCGCGAAATGGCGGGAGAGGTGCAGACCCCACTCACGGGCGCGGGCGCACTCTCCGTCGGAGACCGGGTATGGATGCGACACACCAAGGCCGGTGAGTTGAGCGAGCACGTGAACGAGTTCGCGATCGTCGTCGACGAACAGGTCACCGAGATGATGCCGACCTACCGCGGCGAAGGAAAGGCATTCCTGTGACGATCACCACTTCGACGATCATCACTGGCCGGCCCTGGCAGAACTGGGGACGCTCGGTGAGCGCGCATCCCGCCTACGTCGCCACGGCGTCGTCGGTCGATGACGTGTGTGCTGCCGTGGAGTTCGCCCGTGACCGGGGGCTGAACCTCAAGCCCATCGGCGCCGGCCACAGCTTCACCTCCATTGGGGCGACGGACGGCGTGCAGCTCGACGTCGCCGGGATCGGCGGCATTATCTCGTCCGACGGCAACCTGGTCAGGGTCGGCGCCGGCACCTACCTCCACCAGCTGCCCGGACTGCTGGCTCCACTGGGCCTCGCCCTCGAGAACATGGGCGACATCGACACGCAGACCATCGCCGGTGCGACCTCGACCGGAACCCACGGCACCGGAGCATCGTTCGGTGGCCTGGCCACCCAGCTCGAGGCGATCACCCTGGTATCTGCCGATGGCACCCTGCTAACCATCAGCGCGAACCAGAATGCCGAGCTGCTCCCCGCGGCGCGGCTCGGCCTCGGTGCGCTGGGAGTCGTGGTCGACGTGACGCTCAGGTGCGTTCCTGATTTCATGATGCACGCCGTCGAGAAGGCCGAGCCGCTCGACGAGGTTCTCGACGATTGGGCGCACCGCGCGTCATCCGTCGATCATTTCGAGTTCTACTGGTTCGCGCACACCACCTCCGCCCTGACCAGGTCCAACACGCGGCTTCCCGCAGACACCCCACGCCGGGTACAGGGCCGGTTCGCTGCCTGGGTCGACGACGAATTGCTGCCCAATCGGCTGTATGCAGCCCTGTGCGAGCTCGGGGTCAGGATGCCGTCGACCATCCCGCCCCTCAACCGGCTTTCCGAGCGGCTCGTCGCCACGCGTGAGATCACCGACAGCTGGCATCCCGTGTTCACCTCCCCGAGGCGAGTGCGTTTTCGAGAGATGGAGTACGCGATTGCCCGGGAGCATGTTCCGGATGCCCTCCGCGAGATCCGCGCGACCATCGAGCGCAACGGCTGGCGCATCACGTTTCCCGTGGAGGTGCGAGCCACCGCCAGCGACGACAACTGGCTGTCCACCGCGCACGGCCGTGACACGGGCTATATCGCCGTTCACCGGTACTACCGCGAAGATCCGACCGAGTATTTCGCCGCCGTGGAATCGATCATGATGGGCTTCGGGGGGCGCCCGCACTGGGGCAAGATGCACGGTCGTGACACCGCGAGCCTGCGCCCGGCATATCCGCGATTCGACGACTTCCTCGCGATCCGTGACAGGCTCGACCCTGGGCGGTTGTTCGCGAATGATTATCTGCGGAAAGTTTTGGGCGAATGAGCGACAGCACGCGAGGGATATCCCGACAGCACACGCCGAGCGAATGGCTGCACGATCCGGACGGATTCTCGGCGACCATGCCGAGAGGCTTCGAGATCGGCGTCTCGACAGCAGCGTTCCAGATCGAGGGAGCGGTGCGTGACGACGGACGCGGACCGTCGACGTGGGACGAATTCATGGGACAGCCTGGCCGCATCGCCGACGGGTCCAACGCATCGGTAGCCACCGACCACTACCACCGGTATCGCGAAGACGTGGCGCTCATGAAAGAGTTGGGCGTCGACTCCTACCGGTTCTCGCTCGCTTGGCCACGCATCCAGCCCGGGGGAGTGGGCGGCCCCAACCGTGCAGGAATCCAGTTCTACGACCGCCTGATCGATGAGTTGCTCGCGGCGGGGATCAAGCCCATGGCCACCCTGTTCCATTGGGACATGCCTGAGCCGCTACAGCACAGGGGCGGATGGATGCTGCGCGACACCGCCAGTCGTTTCGCCGACTTCGCCATCATCGCGGGTGAGGCATTCGGTGACAGGGTCGACAAGTGGGTCACCATCAACGAGCCCACCACGGTCACGCTCAACGGATACGCCCTCGGAATCCATGCGCCCGGTGCCACGCTCATGTTCGACTCCCTCATCTCCGCGCACCACCAACTGCTCGGCCACGGTCTCGCCGTACAGGCGCTGCGGTCGGTCGGTGTGAAGGGAGGCATCGGCATATCGAACGTACATTCGCCGGTGCATCCGGCCAAAGACAACATGAAGACCCGGGCATACGCCGAGCTCTTCGACATCATTCACAATCGCATCTTCGCCGACCCGGTGCTACTCGGCCACTACCCGAAGTTCCCGTTGCTGTCGCGAAAACTCTTCAAGCCGCTGATTGAAGTGGATGCCGCCGACCTCAGGACCATCGCGCAGCCGCTGGACTTCTACGGTCTGAACTATTACATGCCCTCGCGCATCGGTTCTGGCGCCCCCAACGACGATGCCACCCCGGACGGCTCTGCTGAGAGTGTGCGTGAACTGCCGTTCCACCTCAGGCCGTGGCCCGAATTCCCGACCACCGGGTTCGGCTGGCCGATCGCCCCGGAGTTTCTCACTGAGACGCTCAACGACTACGCCACGCGCTATGAGGGCGTGCTGCCTCCGGTGTACATCACCGAGGGCGGGGCGAGTTTCGATGATGTCGTCGCCGACGACGGGTCCGTCGACGACGCGAACCGGGCCAGCTATCTCGCCGATCATGTCTCGGCGGCGTTCGCCGGTGTCGAGGGCGTCGATGTGCGCGGGTACTACGTGTGGACCCTGCTCGATAACTGGGAGTGGGCGGCCGGCTTCGAGCAGCGCTTCGGCCTGATCCATGTCAACGACCAAACCCAGGAACGCACACCGAAGCGTTCGTACCACTGGCTGCAGAAGGTGCTGCGGGCCAGAACCTGACGGGTGGCTGTTACGCCACGACGAGAGAACGGATGTCGCGACCCGGCAGCGCCTCGCGTCCACCCAGCCCATCGAGCTCGAGTACGACGCTCACGCCGGTCACGGTCCAGCCGGCTCGCTCCACGAGTGTCGTCGCTGCGGCCAGTGTGCCGCCCGTGGCGAGGATGTCGTCGAGCACCAGCACGCGGCATCCCGATGGCAGGTTGTGGGGCTGCACCTCGAGCGTGGCCTCACCGTATTCGAGCGAGTAGCTCTCCGAGATCACGTCTGGCGGCAGCTTGCCGGCCTTGCGGATGACGGCGACTCCCACCCCGAGGGCGTAGGCGGCCGCCGCCGCCAGCACGAATCCGCGGGCTTCGACGCCGGCGACCACATCCACCCGTCCCCTGAATGGCTCGACCAGGGCATCGGTGACCAGCCTCAGCGCCGAACCGTCGGCGAACACCGGGGTGAGATCGCGGAAGACGATGCCCGGTTTCGGAAAATCCGGTACGAGAGCTGTCAGCGCTTCGATGGCGTCGGCTGCGGATTTCTCGAGTGTCGATGGCATAGGTCGAGCCTAGGGCGAAGCTGTGAGAGCACGGCCCGTCCGGGAAAACGGAGGGGTGCTCGGATAGTATGACGCCATGGAGTTCCTGATCGTCATCGGCGTCATCGTTCTGCTCGTCGTGATCGTGGGCATCTACCTGTGGTCGACCTACAACTCACTGGTCACGCTGAATGTGCGCGTCGACGAGGCATGGAGCGACATCACGGTGCAGCTCAAGCGTCGTGCCGACCTGCTGCCCAACCTCATCGAGGCGGTCAAGGGTTACGCTGCCCACGAGAAGGGCGTCTTCGAGGCGGTGACCAAGGCTCGTGCGGAGACGCTCGGCGCGCAGGGCCCGGTCGACGCCGCCGCAGCCGAGAACCACATGCAGAGTGCGCTGAAGAGCATCTTCGCCGTCGCCGAGGCCTACCCCCAGCTGCAGGCCAGCCAAAACTTCCTGCAGCTGCAGGGCGAACTGGTCGACACTGAAGACAAGATCCAGGCCAGCCGTCGCTTTTACAACGGTGGCGTGCGCGAACTCAACACGAAGATCAAGGTGTTCCCGAACACATTGTTCGTGCGCAACCTCGGTTTCACCGAGCGCGAATTCTTCGAGGTGACGGATGCCGCAGCTATCGCAGAACCGCCCCGCGTGCAGTTCTGATCTCCCCGAATCCCGAGAGCCCGGCCTGGACGTTTAGATGTATCGCGCCATAGCGAAGAACAAGCGCAACACGATCTTCATCATCATTCTGTTCGTCATCATCATCGGGTTCCTCGGTTTCGCGCTGAGTTCCCTGATGGGCGGCGACCCACTGACGATCACGATCGGCACGATCATCGGCGCGGGGATCTTCACCGTCATCCAGTACTTTGCGGCATCGAGCCAGGCACTGTCGATCAGCGGTGCCCAAGAGATCCAGAAGTCCGATAACCCGCGGCTGTACAGGATCGTCGAGAACCTGTCGATCACCACGGGAACGCCGATGCCGAAGGTCTACATCGTGAACGACCCGGCGCCGAATGCGTTTGCGACGGGTCGAGACCCCCAGCATGCGGTCGTCGCGGCGACCACGGGCATCCTCGAGCTGCTCGACGACGACGAGCTCGAAGGTGTGATGGCTCACGAAATGGGCCACGTGCAGAACTACGACATCAGGGTCTCGATGATCGTGTTCGGGCTGGTTGTGGCTGTCGGTTTCATTTCAGATATCGCGCTGCGCTTCACCCTCTTCGGTGGTCGCGGCAATAACAACAACAACGGCGGCAACCCGATCATGATCGTCGTCGGCCTGGCCGCGCTGGTGATCTCCCCGCTCGTTGCTGCGGCGGTGCAGGCGTCGATCTCACGCCAGCGCGAATACCTCGCGGATGCCACCGGGGCGCTCACCACGCGGCATCCTGACGCTCTCGCCAGCGCCCTGCAGAAGCTTGCGGATCACAGTCGCCCGATGATCAAGCAGAACTCGACCATGGCGCACATGTGGATCTCCGACCCCACGAAGCCCGGAATCATGGACCGACTCTTCAGCACGCACCCGCCGCTCGCCGACCGCATCGCGCGTCTCGGCAAGATCGGCGGCAGTTTCTAGCCGCTGGAGCACGACCTGCGGGAGCTAGGCCCCGAGCACCCCGGCAAGATCGGCGCTCAGGTCACCCCGCCCGACAACCGATATGCCGTCCATGCCCTGCCAGGCGGCCGTGTCGCGCAGCAGCACCGCGACCCGATCCAGGTCGATGGATGCCCCGGTCTCACGCCACGCCGATTGCACGAGCAGCACAGAGTTCTGCCGGTCGGTCTTGAGGTCGATGCGGCCCACGATCGCATCATCCTGCAGCAGGGGAAGTGTGTAGTAGCCGAAGATCCGCTTCGCGGCCGGCGTGTATATCTCGATCCTGTAATGGAAGTCGAACATGCGTAGCGCGCGGGCGCGCTCCCAGACGATCGGGTCGAAGGGGGACAGCAGCGCCAGGTGATCGATGCGGCGGGGAATGCGCGCATCGCGGTGCAGGTAGGCCTGTTGCCAGCCCTCCACGCGCACCGGAAGTACGTCACCGGAGTCGACCAGCTCGCCGAGCGCGGTCTTCGTCACCGCCTGGGAGAGCCGCCAGTAGTCGGCGATGTCACGCACGGTCCCGATGCCCAGAGCCTCGGCGCCCGACCTCACCAGTTCACGAGTGGCATCCCGCTTCGGGATGATGCGGCCGACGATCTCGGACGGCAGGCACTGCTCGGCCAGCGCGTAGGTGCGCTCGAACCGGGTGCGTCCGGCAGCGACCACCTCGCCGAACATGAACAGGCACTCGAGCCCGGTCTTCACATCCGACCAGCCCCACCACGGACCGGTTCGGGCGTTCGCCTCGTGTTCGATCTTCCCGGCGGGCACCGGGCCTTTTTCGGCCAGCTCGGTCCGCAGGAAGTCGAGCATGGGCGCATGGGCCTCGGCCCAGCGACCCCACGTGTTCGTGGGCTCGCGCCGTTCATCCATCGCCCAACGCCACAGAGGCCACGATTCGATGGGGATGATCGCCGCCTGGTGAGCCCAGGCCTCGGTGTATCTCGATCGCGCACCGAAGGTCAGGGTGTCGAGAATCGACCTGTCGTAGGCGCCGAGCCGAGCGAAGACCGGAAGGTAGTGGCTGCGTTCGAACACGTTCACCGAGTCGAGTTGCAGCACTCCGAGCCGCCGGATGAGCTGGTTGAGCTGGCGAGTGCCGACCTGTCGCCCCTGCCTGCCCGACTCCTGCCTGCCGAACCCCTGGGCGGCCAGCGCTATGCGCCTCGCCTGCGCTGCTGATACGGAATCGACCACGTGCACGACGATACCCAGCCGGCCCGACAGTCGTGCGTGGAGCAGTCGGGCCTCGAGCAGCCGGAGCGCCCCGTGGACAGCCGCTGTTCGCTTCCCATTCATTGTTCGGACCCTTCCGTGCCCCTCACGTTCCTTAGCGTGCTCACAGGCCATCCGGTTCCCTACTGCCCGCTTCACAGCGCGGGCGGCCGGAGGCATGAAACGAGGAACCCTTGTTCACAATGCGTCACCTCGCCGGCGTTGCGGTCATCACCGCTGCTGCGATTACCCTCAGCGCCTGCGCGACCAGCACCCCCGCCGCATCTAATGTTGATGCGTCAGCGGCCACCAGTGCAGATGACTTCGGTGGAATGGATGCCCTCGTCGCCGCAGCCCAGGCCGAAGGCCAGCTCAACGTCATCGCGCTGCCCGACAATTGGGCGAACTACGGTGAGATCAAGGCGCTGTTCGAGGAGAAGTACGGGATCACCGTCAACTCGGCCGACCCCGACATCTCGAGCGCCGAAGAGATCGCCGCCGCCGACAACCTCAAGGGCCAGGACACGGCCCCCGACGTGTTCGACCTCGGAACCGCTGTCACTCTCGACAGCCTCGACTACTTCGCGCCATACAAGGTCGCCAACTGGGACGAGATCCCGGGCGACAACAAGGAGCAGACGGGCCTCTACGTCAACGACTACACCGGCAGCATGTCGATCGGTTACGACTCCAACTCGGTGCCGAAGCCGACCAGCCTCGACGACCTGCTCGGGTCGGACTTCAAGGGTGCTGTCGCGCTCAACGGCGACCCGACACAGGCTGGCGCTGCGTTCGCGGCGCTGGGACTCGCCACCGTGCAGGAAGGTGGAACGCTCGACGACTTCACCCCCGGCATCGAGTTCTTCCAGAAGCTGAACAAGGCAGGCAACTTCCTTCCCGTCGACGCCACCGCCGCAACCATCGCCTCGGGAGAGACGAGGGTCGTCTTCGACTGGAGCTACAACAACCTCGCTGCTGCGGCGACGGTCGACGGCTGGGAGGTGACCACGCTTCCGGGCGCGGTCTACACCAGCTTTTACAACCAGGCCATCAACAAGGATGCCGCGAACCCGGCGGCAGCCCGACTCTGGCAGGAATTCATCTACAGCGCAGAGGCGCAGAACCTCTTCATCGTCGGTGGGGCCTACCCGGTCACCATCCAGTCGCTGCAGGATTCCGGCACCGTCGACACGGCAGCACTCAAGCAGCTCGGCGAGCTGAAGGGTGACCTCGTCACCCCCACTCCCAAGCAGGCCGAGGCGAACGCCGCCATCCTCGCAGAGAAGTGGGCCGCCGCGATCAGCTAGCGGCAGATATCCACTGTGACTGTCGCTCAGGCGCCAGCACTGACAAGCGGTGACGCCGGGGCTGGGCCCCGGCGTCACCCGCTGTCAGGGCCGGCTACAGGTCGGCCCGCTCGTCGCGGCGTCGGCAGATTCGTCGGGCTCACCCCCTTCGCGCTCTACGTGATCCTGTTCCTCGCGATCCCAACTATTCTCGCGGTGACCACCGGTTTCTTCACCGAGGACGGCACGCTCACGATCGATAACGTGGCGGGTCTCCTCGCCCCCAACGTGCTCGCGACGTTCGGCAACTCCTTCCTCGTGTCTGCTGTCACGGCCGTGGTCGGTGCTGTCGTCGGAGCGCTCGTCTGTTACGCACTGCTCGGCACCCGGGCCGAGGGCGCGCTGCGCACGACCATCGACTCCATCTCCAGCGTGCTCGCACAGTTCGGTGGCGTCATGCTCGCCTTCGCGTTTATCGCAACCATCGGAACGCAGGGGCTCGTCACCCGGCTGCTCGCCGAAGTGTTCGGTATCGACCTCTTTGCCAGCGGACCGTGGCTCTACCAGGTGCCGGGCCTGCTTGTGGTCTACCTGTACTTTCAGGTGCCGCTCATGGTCATCACGTTCATGCCGGCGCTGGAGGGCCTCAAGATCACCTGGGCCGAGGCCAACGCGACACTCGGCGGTACGCCCTTCACGTACTGGACCCGCATCGCGATCCCGGTGCTCGCACCGTCCTTCATCGGCAGCCTCCTGCTGCTGTTCGCCAACGCCTTCTCCTCCTATGCCACAGCTGCAGCGCTCGTCAGCCAGGGCTCCCCGATCGTGCCGCTCCAGATCCGTGGTGCCCTCATCAGCGAGACCGTACTCGGCAGGGAGAATATGGCCGGTGCGCTCGCGCTCGGGATGATCGTCGTGATGGTCATCGTGATGTGGGGCTATTCGGTGCTGCAGTCGCGCACGTCGAGGTGGCAGAGATGAGCGCCGCGACGCGACTGGGAGCGGAACCGGGAAAATTCACTCGAGGAGTGATCCTGGGCCTCATCGGTGCGGTGTTCGCGATCCCGATCATCGCGATGATCCAGTTCACTTTCCGCGATGGACTCGCTGGCGACTACACCCTCGACCACTGGACCGGTCTCGTTGGTGAGGATGCCGCTCGCACGTATCGCGGGCTGCTGCAGGCTGTCGGCAACTCGGTGGTGCTCGCCATTGTGACGGTGGGCATCGTGCTCGTGCTGCTGCTTCCGACGATGATCCTGGTGCATCTCCAGTTCCCGAAACTCAGGCGCGTGCTCGAGTTCATCTGCATCATCCCGATCACCGTTCCCGCCATCGTGCTCGTCGTCGGGTTGGCGCCCGTCTACGGAGTCGTGGTCAGGATCTTCGGAAGCGGAGCGTGGACCCTCGCGTTCGCCTACGGCATCACCGTGCTGCCGTATGCCTATCGGGCGATCCAGTCCAACCTCGACGCCGTGCCCGTGGTGACGCTCAGCGAGGCCGCCCGCTCACTCGGGGCAGACTGGCCGACGGTTCTGCGGCTCGTGCTGCTTCCGAACCTGCGCAGGGGTGTGCTGGCGGCATCCTTCATCTCGGTCGCCGTGGTGCTGGGTGAGTTCACCATCGCGAGCCTGCTCAACCGCAACAACCTCCAGACCGCGCTGCTGCAGGTCTCCCAGTCAGACCCGTATGCGGCTGTGATCTTCGCGCTCCTGGCGCTCACCGTCGTCTTCGGGCTCCTGCTGCTCATCGGCAGGTTCGGCGCCCCACGCAATCGGAGAACAGAATGACCAGCATCGCAAGCGTCCCCACATCCCTCGGTACCGACCGCGGCGCGGCTGTCGAGCTCGAGGCGGTCGTCAAGACTTTCGGTACGCACCGGGCTCTCAACGCGATCGATCTCACGATCAAACCCGGGGAGTTCGTCGCACTGCTCGGGCCGTCCGGGTGCGGAAAGACGACAGCGCTCCGTGCCCTGTCCGGGCTGGAACTCGTCGACTCCGGCCGCATCGTCATCGATGGAGTGGATGTCGCGGCAGTCCCGACCAATAAGCGCGATATCGGCATGGTCTTCCAGTCGTATTCGCTCTTCCCGCACATGACGGCGATCGAGAACGTGGAATTCGGGCTCAGGATGCGCAGGGTTGCGGCGAGCGAACGTCGCACGCGGGCCGAAGAAGCGCTCGACATGGTGGGGCTCGCCGCCTTCGCGGAACGATTCGCGCACCAGCTCTCCGGAGGGCAGCAGCAGCGTGTCGCCCTCGCGCGCGCGCTGGTG
The DNA here is from genome assembly GCF_014645015.1 of Salinibacterium xinjiangense. GTDB lineage: Bacteria > Actinomycetota > Actinomycetes > Actinomycetales > Microbacteriaceae > Rhodoglobus > Rhodoglobus xinjiangensis. The sequence goes on along the minus strand of NZ_BMLC01000001.1, from coordinate 782,169 downwards.
ACCCGACCCCGGGTGCTGCTGCTCGATGAGCCACTCAGCGCGCTCGACGCGAAGGTGCGGGTGCAGCTGCGCGACGAGATCCGTCGAATCCAGACCGAGCTCGGCATCACGACGGTCTTCGTCACCCACGACCAGGAGGAGGCGCTCGCCGTGGCGGACCGGGTCGCCGTCATGCGCGACGGCGCCATCGAGCAGATCGGCACTCCCGAGGAACTCTACGCAACGCCGCTCACTCCGTTCGTTGCAGACTTCGTCGGTCTCAGCAACAGGATCCCCGCCGATCTCGTCGACGGGAAGGTCGTGGCTCACGGCATCAGCATGCGGCTGCTCGGTGAACCGATGGATGACGGACCCATCACCGCATACATCCGCCCGGAGGACGTCGCTCTCGCCAACGCCGGAATCCGCGCCACGGTTGTCGCATCGAGCTTCCTCGGCAGCCTTCGCCGCACCCAGGTGGTGCTCGGCGACGATTCACGGGTCTCGATCCAGCATGACGCTGACGTCAGGCCGCAACTCGGCGACGTGGTGTTCCTGAAGCTCAAGGGTGCCGCGGTCAGCGCTGTCCGCCGCACATCCTGAGAAGGATCAGCGAGCCTCGTCGAGCTGCTGCTGCGCCCAGTAGAGCTGCTTGGTGAGGGCGTTGATGGAGCGCCTGTTCTCCTCGAGCTGCGACTGCAGTTGTGCTCGCGACGCCGACATGTCGACGACCACGGCGCCGAGGGCGACCACCATCGCGATCAGGCCCGCACCGATGGCGAGCACCAGGCGGCGACGGCTTGTGGGCTTCGAGGCAGGTTCGCTCGATGTTCCATCGGTTTCCGCTGTCATGGGCCTCCTCCCCGCCCTCCAACTTTACCGTCGTTCCTGGGTCATGCTGGGCGGCTGCCGGGGTACCGCTGCCTAGAATTGGTGCATGAGCTTCGGCAGGAAGAACCGCTTCATAGCGCCCGCACGTCCCCTGGCGGGCGGCGACGCGACAGTGCCGCCCGGGCTCAGGATCGCGGGGGCGTATTCGTGGCGCATCCTGCTGGTAGCTGGCGTGATCGCGGCGTTCATCTTCCTGATCATCCAGCTGCGCGACATCGTCGTGCCGTTCATGATCGCGGTGCTGGTTGCGGCCCTCCTGGTGCCTCTCGTGCAATGGTTGATCCGGCATCGCTGGCCCAAACCGCTCGCGGTGGCCGTCGCGATGCTGGGCACCATGGCGATCGTCACGGGGCTCATCTTCGTGGTCGTTGCCGAGGTCCGCAGCGGTTACCCTGACCTGCAACGACGGTCGGTCGCCGCATACGGCGATTTCAAGCAATACCTCGCGGGGCCGCCCTTCGAGATCGACGACGCCCAGCTCAACGGATTCATCGGCCAGGCGGTGACCGCGATCCAGCGAGACAGCCGGGTGCTCCTGAGTGGCGCGCTCTCGCTCGGTTCGACCGCGGGCCATGTGCTCGCCGGGCTGCTCCTCGCCATCTTCGCGACCCTGTTCATCCTGATCGATGGCAGGAGGATCTGGGCCTGGCTTGTACGACTGTTTCCTCGCGTGGCCCGTCCGGCTGTCAACGGTTCGGGCCACGCCGGGTGGCTCACACTGACGACCTTCGTGAAGGTGCAGATCTTCGTCGCGGCGGTGGATGCCACGGGCATCGGCCTCGGCGCATGGATCCTGGGCCTCGTGTTCGGTGGATTCCCGCTTGTGATCCCGATCGCGATCGCGGTGTTCCTGGGTTCCTTCATCCCCGTGGTGGGTGCCCTGCTTACCGGGACGATCGCCGTTTTCGTTGCCCTCGTCTACCTCGGGCCGTTGCCCGCTGTGCTCATGCTCGGCATCGTTCTGCTCGTACAGCAGGTCGAGGGGCACATCCTTCAGCCGCTCGTGATGGGTTCCGCCGTGAAGGTCCATCCACTCGCCGTCGTGTTCGCGGTGGCGGCAGGATCATTCCTTGCGGGGATCCCCGGGGCACTGTTTGCCGTTCCGGTCATCGCAACCCTGAATGTCATGGTGAAATACATTGCAGGCGGTGATTGGAAAGCCAACCCGCGCCCCACAGCGGAGGAACGTCTTCCTAATGCGTAACACCATCATTGGCCCGACCCTGGCCGAGTTCCAGGAGGCGCGGGATCGCGTCTCCGGCGTGTCAGAAGTGACCCCCATGGAGAGCTCACGTTACCTCGCTGAGGTACTTGGCTCGCCAGTCTTTCTCAAGTGCGAGAATCTCCAGCGCACCGGGTCGTACAAGATCCGCGGCGCATACAACCGCATCTCGCGCCTGAGCGACGAGGAGAAGTCGCGGGGAGTCGTCGCAGCGTCGGCCGGCAACCATGCCCAGGGTGTCGCGTTCGCGGCGCGCGAGCTCGGCATCGCGTCCACGATCTTCATGCCGCTCGGCGTCGCCCTGCCGAAACTGCAGGCGACGAGAGCCTACGGCGCCGAAGTCGTGCTTCGAGGCCATTCGATCACAGAGCCGCTGAGGGCCGCAGCAGAATTCGCGCGCGCGACAGGGGCGGTATTCATCCATCCGTTCGATCACCCTGATGTTGTCGCGGGCCAGGGGACCGTGGGGCTCGAGATCCTCGATCAGCGACCCGATGTCGACACGATCGTGGTGCCCATCGGTGGCGGCGGGCTTATTTCGGGCGTCGCCAGTGCGGTGAAGCAGCGTGCGGCTCTCGATGGCAGAATCGTGCGCATCATCGGGGTGCAGGCCGTGAATGCATCGCCGTATCCGCTGTCGTTGCGTAACGGCACGCCCACCGAGGTGCCGATGACGCCGACGATCGCTGATGGCATTGCCGTCGCGCGACCGGGCGAACTGAACTTCGAGATCGTGCAGGCGATGGTGGATGAGGTCGTGACGGTCACTGAAGACGACATGGCCCAGGCGCTGCTCGTGCTGCTGGAGCGAGCCAAGCTCGTCGTCGAACCGGCGGGTGCGGCCGGAGTCGCCGCGATCCTCGCGGGCAAGGTCAGGGCCAGTGGCACGACCGTCGCGATCCTCAGTGGGGGCAACATCGACCCATTGATGATGGAGCGTGTCATCAGCCACGGACTATCCACGTCGGAGCGCTACCTGCGGTTGCGCATCCCGCTGCCGGACCGCCCTGGCCAGCTCGCACGCACGGCCGCTATCGTGGCCGAGGCGAACGCGAACGTGGTCGAGGTGCTGCACACGAGGCACAGCAACGGGATGCAGATCAGCCAGGTCGAGCTCGAGCTGCACATCGAGACACGCGGCCCCGAGCACGCCGAAGAGGTGCTCGCGAGGCTCCGCGACGAGGGCTACGAGCCCCGCATCGACTTCTAGCCGGCTACCTACGGGAGGTAGGTCTCGACGCTGATGATCTTCACGGCGATGGTTTTACCGTTCGGGGCTGTGTAGCTCGTCTCGTCGCCGATCTTCAGGCCGATGATCGCAGTGCCGAGGGGGCTGCCTTCGCTGTAGACGTCGAGATCGCTGTCTCCGACGATCTCGCGGCTGCCGATGAGGAACGTCGACTCATCGCCCATGATCGTGGCCTTGATGACGGTTCCCGGCTCGACGATACCGTTTGACGCCGGCGCCTCGCCGACCGTCGCGTGCCTGAGCAGCTCGGTGAGCACGCGGATGCGCGCTTCGATCTTGCCCTGCTCCTCCTTGGCGGCGTGGTATCCCCCGTTCTCTTTGAGGTCACCCTCTTCACGGGCGGATTCGATCTTCTTCGCGATCTCCAGGCGGCCCTCACCCGACAGCTGTTCCAGTTCCGCGGTGCGGCGGTCGAAGGCTTCCCGGGTCAACCAGGTTTCCGAATGTGCTTGGGCCAAGGTGTTCTCCTGAAAAAAGGAACCGGCCGTCCGCGGCCGGTTCCGTACTGAATCTACCCAGACTAGGTGAGCCAGCAGCGGTAGATCAACCCGGTGACGGCCAGTTCCGTGGTGAGTACCCGCTCGGTGAAGACGCGGGTGATCTGAGTGGATGCCGGGACATCCACCTCTTTCCATCCCACAATGGCGAAGGTCGAGTTCAGGGCCTGCACCGCGCATCGGGCAGCGGAACCCGGCGGGGCCGTGAACTCCCACGTGACATCCACGGCGCTGTCGCTGACGATCGTGTGCCTCGCGTCGACGGCACTGAATTGCGCATCGGGCGCGCCGACGAGCCCGCCCCAGATGGCCCAGGCGACGAAGACGATGGTGAACGCCGCTGCAGTGATGATTCCGATGAAGCGATTGCGTTTCGACGATGATGACGAGCGCCCGTATCGTGCGTCGAGCGAACTCGCAGTGGTCGCGGCATCACCGGCGGTGACGACAGGTGACTCAGGTTTCGACACGCACGACTCCATTAGAATTGGTTCCTCAAGGCTAGAGGCAAAACCTAGGAGTTCGGTGATACGTCGACTGCTCGCAGTACACGCTCACCCCGACGACGAGTCGAGCAAGGGTGCGGCAACCTATGCCGCCTACGTGGCCAGCGGCGCCCGGGTGGTGGTCGTCAGCTGTACCGGTGGTGAGTTGGGTGACGTGCAGAATCCCGCGCTTGAACTCATGGCCATGGCCGAGCGGGACATCGCCGGCCTCCGCCGGATCGAGATGGCTGGCGCCCAGGTGTTGATGGGGGTCGAGCATCGCTGGCTGGGATACCGGGATTCCGGGCTCCCCGAGGGCACGCTTGTCGAGGACGAACCCACCGAGCCGCTGCCAGCGAACTGTTTCGCCCTCGTGCCGCTCGAGATCTCAGCCGAGCCTCTCGTGCGCATCATTCGCGAGCTGAAGCCGCAGGTGCTCGTGACGTACGACGAGACCGGTGGATACCCGCATCCGGACCACATCCGTTCGCATGAGGTTTCGATGTACGCATGGGACGCTGCTGCAGACCCCGCTCGGTATCCGGAGCAGGGCCCCGCGTGGCGCATCCCGAAGGTCTATTACGACCGCATCTTCAATTCGAACAGGGTCTCGAAGATGATCGAGGTCATGGAGGCCAGGGCGCATCCCGGGCTCGAAGGGATGCAGGAGCTCCAGGGCTGGATGGGTGAGCGACCTTCCCTCGCGACGAGCCACATTCTCGTCGGCGACTTCCTCGACGTGAGGGATGCCGCGCTTCGCTGCCACGCCAGCCAGGTCGCACCGGACAGCCCCTTCTTCTTCTGGCCGAACGACGTGCAGCGCGAGGCATGGCCGTTCGAAGACTTCCAGCTGGTGCACTCCTCGGTGGCGTCACCGCTGCCCGAGAGTGACTTCTTTGCCGGTATCGACCTGACTGATGAGGATTCACCATGACCATCTTCGATTCGCTCGCGACGATCTGGGCAGACGCCACGCCGACGCCGACGCCGACGCCGCTTCCCGCGTACGAGGGCGACGTCAACCTGATCACGCCAGGCGTGATCGGATTTGCCGTTACGTTTCTGATCGCCATCGCCACGGTGCTGTTGCTCCTCGACATGACCCGCCGGGTGCGCAAAGTGCGCTATCGCGGCGAGGTGCGCGAGCAACTTGCGATCGAGCAGGCCGAGGAAGCACTCGCGGCAGCCGATGCAGAACCGGGGTCACGCCCCGCACGACCGTCAACCGAGGGTGACGATCCCGCTAGAACACCGGGGGGTTAGTCGCGACGATGAAGATCCCTGTCCAGTGCGACAGGAACGCCAGCAGCGTCAGGGTGTGGAAGATCTCGTGGAATCCGAACACGCCGGGCAGAGGGTTCGGCTTCTTCAGGCCGTAGATGACAGCGCCGACCGTGTAGAACACTCCGCCGACAAGGATCAGCGTCATCATCACGGGTGCTGACGAGTAGAAGTCGAGGATGAACGCGAACGCGGCATAGCTCAGCAGCAGGTAGAGCGGCACATAGAGCCACCGAGGTGCGCCGATCCAGAAGATCCGGAACAGGATGCCCAGGCCGGCGCCGATCCAGACCAGCCAGAGCAGCACCGCCGACTTCTCCGGCGGAAGGGCCAGCACGGTGATGGGCGTGTACGACCCGGCGATCAACAGGAAGATGTTGGCGTGATCCAGTCGCTTGAAGATCGCTTTGACCTTCGGGCTCCAGTTGATGCGGTGATAGAGAGCGCTCGTCCCAAAAAGCAGCAGTGAACAGGCGAAGAACACCGAGGTGCTGGCTTTGGCCGCCGGTCCGTCTGCGGCGACGACGAGGATGATGCCCAGCACGATTGCCAGCGGAAACGTGCCGGCGTGAATCCATCCGCGCCAGGTCGGCTTCTTCTCGACGGCGTCATAGGTGATGGCGTCATCGAGGAGCGGAAGATTCGGCAAATCCGCCGCCAGTTCGCCCTCGGAGGGGCTTGCTGGTGCGGATTCTGGGCGGTTGGCGGTCATTGCGCCAGTGTACGTGAGGGGCAGTTCCTCAGGCTGCACGCCAACTTTGGGCTAGCGTATGCATGTGAAAGACCGTCAGAGCACACTCGGTCGAGGCTTTCTCTACGGCCTCTATCAGAACCGCCTGCGTCGCTTCCTCGAGGGCGGCACGCTGCCCAACCACGTCGCGATGATCATCGACGGCAATCGCCGCTGGGCGAAACTGCGCGAGATGGAGACAGTCGCGCACGGCCATCGTGCGGGGGCCGCCAAGTACCGCGAGTTCCTGGAGTGGTGCGACGACCTCGGCATCTCGGTTGCCACCCTGTACCTGCTCTCGACCGACAATCTGACGAATCGCACGACAGTCGAACTCGACGGGCTGTTCGAAATCATCGGCGACCTTGCCGAAGACCTTTCGCACTTCCGGGACTGGCGAATCCAGCACGTCGGATGCACCGAGGGCCTGCCCGCCGGTCTCGTCGCGCAACTCACGGCGGCAGTGGAGCGCACCAAGGCGAACACGGGACTCCACGTGAACCTCGCGATCGGCTACGGCGGGCGTCGCGAGATCTCCGATGCCATGCGTAGCATCGTCCAGACCCACGAGAGTGAGGGTGGAACCCTCGACGCCCTCGCCGAGATCCTCACGCCGGAGCTGATCGGTGAGCACCTCTACACCGGTGGCCAGCCCGACCCCGATCTGGTCATCCGCACGTCGGGTGAGCAGCGGATCAGCGATTTCATGATCTGGCAGAGCGCCCACAGCGAGTTTTACTTCGTGGAAGCGCTGGGTCCGGATCTGCGGGAGGTCGACTTCCTGCGAGCCCTTCGCGACTACTCGCGACGCCACCGAAGGTTCGGCCAGTGACCACGGGGTTGTCGATGGACGACTTCAGGATGCGGTTCGAAGAAGAGCCCGGTTATCTCGATTTCGCCCGGATGGCACCTGTCGGCGCGACGCCTCGTGCCGAGGAACAGGCGCTGATGAGCATGCTCGCTCGATCGCGGTTCGGCTCCCTCTCGATCCTGGAGGAACAGGATCTGCGTGTTCGCGATGCTGTCTCGGTGCTGACCGGCTTCAACGCCGACCAGATCGTGTTCCAGCCCAACACCAGCCAGGGGCTCATGCACGTCATAGTCGGTCTCGCAGGCAGGGTTGCCGTCAGCCCCTCTGATTTTCCGAGCAGTCCGTTCGCCGTCACCAGGGCTGACGCCGCTCTCGGTGTCGCGTCCCCGCTGTGGCTCGAGGCCGACCACGGTCGCGTGACTCCGGGCAACCTGCGCGACCAGCTCACCGACGACACTGTCGCAGTGGCGATCAGCGTCGTGGACTTCAGGACCGGCTACTTCGCCGACCTCGAGGGCATCCGCGAAGTCATCGGTGATCGCCTGCTCATCGTCGATGCGATCCAGGGATTCACCGTGGTGGATGCCCCGTGGGAGGTTGCAGACGTCGTGGTCTCCGGTGGCCAGAAGTGGGCACGTGCTGGCTGGGGCACCGGTTTCCTTGCGCTGAGCGATCGCGCCGCCGAGCGACTCGCCCCCGCCTTCTCCGGATTCTCCGCAACCGACGCCGAGGGCACACCGCTCGACGACGTGCTGCCGCCGACCAGGGGAGCCGGCGCGTTCGAGGTGAGTAACCCCGATCCGATCGCGCAGGCGAGGTTCGCCAGCGCGCTGGAGGAGATCGCCGAGGTAGGTGTTCCCGCGATCAATGCAGTGCTGGCGCAGAAGACGGCGAGGCTTACCGCTCTTGCTGACGAGTTCGCGCTCGATATCGTGTCGCCTCGTGACGACCCGGAACGCGCGGGCATCGTCGTGGTCCGGCCCCCGGTCGAGCGGATGACCGCACTCACCGCCGCCCTTCACAATCACGGTGTCTCGGTCACCACCAGGCAGGGGTCCGTGCGGCTGAGCCCCCATGTCACAACGGACGACGAGACGTTCGACATGCTCAGGGCGAGCCTCGTGGCGTATTCCGGGTGACGTCGAAGTTTTACCCCGTGGACACATTCACGTGGCGTGTCGATTCGCGGCCCGCGGTCATGAGCGCCTAGCGTCAGACCTATCAGGCACGGCGCCTGGTCGAGGCGGCCATGTAAGTTCGCTTCGTAACTCCATGGCCGTCTTCGCAGACTGGATCCGGGCGCACAGCGCTCGGGGATGGAGTGCACGTGGCCGAGCTAACCAACCCGACGTCGAAGCTGAACGGATCGCGAACGGGAGGCTCTGGCACTTCGCAGCTCGAGCGCACGTACGTTCTCGACACCTCGGTTCTCCTCTCGGATCCGAAATCGATGTTCCGCTTCGCCGAGCATCATGTTGTGCTCCCGGTGATCGTGATCACCGAGCTCGAATCGAAACGGAACGATCCGGAGATCGGGTATTTCGCGAGGCAGGCGTTGCGCAACCTCGATGAGCTGCGCGTGAAGCACGAACGGCTCGACTTCCCGATCGCCGTCGGCGAGGGCGGATCGCTGCGGGTCGAGCTCAACCACTCGAACATGTCTGTGCTGCCGTCCGGGCTCCAGCTCGGTGACAACGATTCGCGTATTCTCGCCGTCGCGTTGAACCTGGCCAACGACGGGCTCGCGGTGACGGTCGTCTCGAAGGATCTACCGCTGCGTGTGAAGGCGGCATCCATCGGATTGGCCGCCGAGGAGTACCGGGCAGAACTCGCCGTGGACTCGGGCTGGACGGGCCAGCAGGACATCGACCTGTCATCTGGCCAGATGGCTCAGCTGTATGAGAACGAGACACTGCATTCGCGTGCGATCGAGGATCTTCCGGTGAACACCGGTCTGATCATCCATTCGGATCGCGGTTCCGCACTGGGTCGGGTCTCGGGCAGGGGTGAGATGAACCTCGTGCGGGGCGACCGCGACATCTTCGGGCTGCATGGTCGTTCGGCCGAGCAGCGGCTCGCCATCGACATGCTGCTCGACCCCAACATCGGGATCGTTTCGCTCGGCGGTCGCGCCGGCACGGGAAAGTCGGCACTCGCCCTCTGCGCCGGACTCGAGGCCGTGCTGGAGAAGCAGCAGCACCGCAAGATCATGGTCTTCAGGCCGCTCTACGCGGTAGGTGGCCAGGAGCTCGGCTTCCTCCCGGGCGATGCCTCGGAGAAGATGAACCCCTGGGCCCAGGCGGTGTTCGACACCCTGGGTTCGGTCGTGTCGCAGAATGTGCTCGACGAGGTGCTGGATCGCGGCATCCTCGAGGTGCTGCCGTTGACCCATATTCGCGGCCGGTCGCTGCATGATGCATTCGTGATCGTGGATGAAGCCCAATCCCTCGAGCGCAACGTGCTGCTCACGGTGCTCAGTCGCATCGGTCAGAACTCCCGGGTCGTGCTCACCCACGACGTCGCACAGCGCGACAACCTGCGGGTCGGCCGCCACGACGGGGTCGCCTCGGTGATCGAAACGCTCAAAGGCCACTCGCTCTTCGGGCACATCACCCTCACCCGATCCGAGCGATCAGCGATCGCTGCCCTCGTCACCGACCTGCTCGAGTCGAACGAACTGGCCTGAGTCGAGCCTTACTCCGGGCGCCGCGGGGGTCGCATTATCCCTTTCACAGAAGACCGCATAGGGTCTATCTGTGAGCTGGGTAATTGAGGCCCTTGCGGTGACTTTGGGGATCGTGTTCCTGTGGGGACTTTTCGCACCGCGGTCCCAGTGGCGAACCCTTTCCGCCTGGCTGGTGTCGAACCCCGGCGCTCATGAGCCCGGTGGCGCAGCCTACGGGTGGCGCCGTTTACTGTCGGGCGTGGGCGTAATCGGCCTGCTGATCGTCGCGGGTTCTGCGTACTCGGCCGACCTGGCTCGCCAACCGCGGCCAGGCCTGCCCGAGACGGCAGTGGAGCAGATGTGGGGCTCGCCGACCCCGAGTCTCGTCGATCGGGCCATCACCCCGCTCACCGCTGTTCCCGCTGAGTTCGTCGAAGAACCTCTCCTGGGTTTTCAGGGCTTCGATGACGGTCATCCCGAATACCTGCGCGCGCTTCCCGTCTTCACTGTCCTCGGGGATGCGAATATGCCCGGATACGTCGGTTCACCGGGCGATCGCAGTGTGAGCCCGATTGGCGCCTCGAGCCTCGTGGTCAACGTCAGGGGACCGCTGCTGTGCATCCCGAGGCAGGTCGTCGTGATCGAGAGCGAGACGGCGATCCAGATCGCGATCTACTACGGGCTCCGCGATCCGCTCACCGGTGCAGCACCCGACCATGTGGTCGGTTGTCCGCTGGAGGGTGTCGTGACCAGTTCGGTGCTGGTTCCGCTTGAACTGTCCGGGCCCATCGGGGAGCGCGTCGTGCAGAACCTCGCAGGCGAGGCGATTCCCGAGGTCGACATCGTCGAATAAGGCATCCGGGGCCTGTGTGGTTCGCGCAGGATGCCTGTGGAATTCGCGCAGGAAAGCATCGGCATTCGCGCTACCGTCCAGGGTGACCACGGCTTCGTCAGCACCCGCACGCCCTGCTCGGTGGCAGTTGCCGGCTGCGGTCGCGCTCGCTATCGTGGCCGTGCTCATGGCGGGTGCAGGTCCGCCCTCCCTGCCGCTGCTGTATCTCGCGGCAGTCACACCCGCGCTGTGCGATTCAGGCCTGCGTCACCACCGGCTGCCGAACCGCCTCGTGCTGCCCGCATACGGGGTACTGGTGGTCGCGCTGGGCATTCAGGCCGTGCAGCTAGTGCAGTTTCCGCTCGTGGCCGTGCTCTCGGGTATGACGTATCTCGCATTCATGCTGGTTCTGAGCGTCGCAGGCGGCATGGGCATGGGAGACGTGAAGCTCGCTGGAGCACTCGGGCTGTCTGCGGGGATGTTCGGTCTCGACGCGGCGATCGCGTCGCCGCTGCTGGCGTTCTTCGCCGGGGGAGCGGCTTCCGTGGTCATCCTCGTCGCCGCGCGCCGTCGACGCGGCGTACGCATTCCCTTCGGCCCTTTCATGCTCGCGGGCTTCTGGGTCGCAGCGTTGCTCCCGCGCTAGCCGGGGTGGGTCATCGACATGACGTCGAGGGCCACATCCAACTGCTCGAGCGTCACCTCACCACGCTCGACGAAACCGAGGTCGATCACCGCCTCACGCACCGTCAGGCCTTCGGCGACGGAATGCTTGGCGATCTTCGCCGCAGCCTCGTATCCGATGATCTTGTTGAGCGGAGTGACGATGGACGGTGATGATTCGGCCAGCGCGCGGGCACGGGCGAGATTCGCTTCGAGGCCGTCGATCGTCTTGTCGGCGAGGGCAACAGAGGAGTTCGCCAGCAGGCGGATCGACTCCAGTAGCGCCGTTCCCATGACCGGGATGGCGACGTTCAGTTCGAATGCTCCGGATGCCCCGGCCCAGGCGATCGTCGCGTCGTTGCCGATGACACGGGCGCAGACCATCAGCACGGCCTCGGGGATCACCGGATTGACCTTGCCCGGCATGATGGATGATCCGGGCTGCAGGTCGGGGATGCTCAGCTCGCCGAGACCGGTGTTCGGCCCCGACCCCATCCAGCGCAGGTCGTTGCAGATCTTGGTGAGCGAGACAGCCAGCACGCGCAGCGCACCGGATGCCTCGACGAGCCCGTCGCGAGCGCCCTGCGCTTCGAAATGATCGAGCGCTTCGGTGATGGGCAGCCCGGAATCGCCGGCAAGGACGGCGATCACACGCTGCGGGAACCCGAGCGGGGTGTTGATTCCGGTGCCGGTGGCGGTGCCGCCGAGGGGTACTTCGGCGACGCGCACGATCGTGGCGTTGACGCGCTCGATACCGAGGCGGATCTGGCGCGCGTATCCCGAGAATTCCTGTCCGAGGGTGACTGGTGTCGCATCCATGAGATGGGTGCGGCCCGCCTTGACGGCGTCTTTCCAGAGTTCGGCCTTGACGTCGAGCGAAGCAGCGAGATGTTCGAGGGCCGGAATAAGGTCGTGGAGCAGTGCACCGGTCACGGCGAGGTGAACCGAGGTCGGGAATACGTCGTTCGACGACTGGGACATGTTGACGTGGTCGTTGGGGTGCACGTTCGACCCGAGCGATGTCGTCGCGAGATTCGCGAGCACCTCGTTCATGTTCATGTTCGAGGAGGTGCCGCTGCCGGTTTGGTAGGTGTCGACGGGGAACTGGTCGTGGTGTGAGCCCGCGATGAGGGTGTCGGCGGCCGACACGATCGCCTCCGAGATGCCGGCGTCGAGGATGCCCAACTCTGTATTGGCGATGGCCGCTGCCCGCTTGATCCTGGCCAGCGCGACAATCTGTGCTGGCTCGAGGCCCGAACCCGAGATCGGGAAGTTCTCGACGGCGCGCTGGGTTTGCGGGCCGTAGAGTGCATCGATCGGCACGAGCACGTCACCCATGGTGTCGTGCTCGATCCTGAACTGTCCGTCTGGGGTTGTGGGGCTGCTCACGGCGCTGTGTCGTCCTTCTCTGTGGGCCTCCTTGTTTCGGTGGCCGATCGTGCCTGGTAGGTGGTGCGAGAGTGCCTGGTAGGTGGCGCCAGGATGAAGGTCAGACCATGCCGACGATGATGTCCGGAACCGCCATGCCTTCGAGCAGGCGATAGTTCGCGCCCACGAGTGCAAGGGTACCCGCGGCGACGGCGTCGCTGATGAGTTCTGAACTCTCCAGCAGCTCGGCGATCGTGTCACGCAGGTGCTCGCGGCCGACATCCTGCGAGTCGACGGTGTCGAGGTCGAGAGTGCCCGTGATTCCGCCGACCCTGCGCACGGCCGGGATGATCTTCGAAATGAGGGTGCTGATGTGTGGTGGCAGCTGGGGCGCGTCTGCCCCCTGTGATTCGATCGCAGCCAGCACGGCGCCGCAGCTGTCATGCCCGAGCACGACGATCAGCGGCACGTCAAGCACACTCACCGCATATTCGAGTGAGCCTACGACCGAGTCTGAGATGATCTGTCCGGCGTTTCTGACGACGAACAGGTCGCCGATGCCCTTGTCGAAGATGATCTCGGCGGCAAGGCGCGAGTCGCTGCAGCCGAAGAGCGCCGCGTGGGGCGCCTGCTGCCCGACGAGGGCTTCTCGCCTCTCGACGTCCTGGCGTGGATGAAGCGGCTCTCCTCGAACGAAACGCTCGTTGCCGCGCACCATCTCTTGCCAGACTTTCGCCGGGGTGCGGCGCAGTTCACGCGCGGCTGAGTCGGTCACTGCTCCGTCAACTCAACTGCGAGTGCCGTGGCGAGAGCCTCGAATTCGGATTGTTCCGCAGTTCCATGGAGCACGATGGTGCTACCTCCCGATGTCGTGGCCAGGGAGTATGCGAAGTTGCCCGGCGAGCTGGATTCGCGATGATCGTACTCGGTCCAGGTAACGCCAGCGATGTCGATCGAGCCGGTTTCCTCGAAGTTGTTCAGAACCGCGGCCTTCCACGTGGGGTTCGCGTCGATCCCCTGGTTGAGCGCGATGAACTGCGTCTTGGGGGTGACGAATCCGATGTACCAGGTGGGAACCTGCTCCCGTGACTCGAATCGGGCCACATTGGCCGTCCAGCTGCCGGGAAGCACCGGTGCCAATAGTGGCTCCTCGGTGTTGACCTGCGCCTGGCTGGCGACCGTCACATAGTCGATCGACTCAGCCGGTGCCGGTGCCGGTCGCACGACGACGATAACCAGGAACGCGACGATGGCGAGCGACGCTATCGTGGCACCGACAAGGTTCAGGGCCGTCTGGTTCGCTCGATGCTTGCGGGAATTCTCGGCCTTGCGCTGTGCGGTCTCGTCCGGGGTTTCCGGCCTGCCGAGTTCGGCGACGATTGCGGGTTCTTTTCGAGCCATGATGCGCAGCCCTATTCGGCGGTCGGGGTCGAGCCGCGGGCGGCATCCAATCGGGCTCTCGCACCGATGAGCCACTCTTCGCAACGGGTGGCGAGTGCCTCGCCGCGTTCCCACAGGGCCAGCGATTGCTCGAGGCTGGATGATCCCTGCTCGAGTTCGTTGACAACGCGTATCAGCTCGTCACGTGCCGCCTCATAGCTGAGCGCGCTCACGTCGTTCTTCGGTTCGGCAGCCACAATTTCAGTCTATCCGTGACCGGAGTCACCGGCGCCGTCGCCCGGCTGCTGTGCGCGGGATGGGGCAGGGGCGGGTGATTCAGCAACAGTGGCGGCGAGCTTGCCGACCGCGACCGTGAGCACGAGCCGTGTGCCTGCCGGTGCATCGGCAGCGTTCCGAACTGCGGCTCCATCAGGGAGCTGCGCGATGGCATAACCCCTTTCGAGCGTGCGCTGTGGAGAAAGGGCCCGCAACTGGCCCGTGAGTTCGGCGACGCCGGTGTGCGCCCGCTCGAGTCGTCGTTCGATGAGTTCATGGCTCCTCGCAACGTGCCTTGTGAGCTCTTCCGACCTCGAGTCGATCATCGAGACCGGGTTGGCCAGCACCGGTCGCGACCTGAGCGCTTCGAGCCTGTCGACCTCCGTCGAGATGCGCTGGGTGACGCGAAGTCTCATCCCGCTGCGCGCCTGCTGCACCCGCGAGAGTTCGTCGCTGACATCGGGCACTACGCGCTTGGCCGCATCGGTGGGGGTGGATGCCCGTAGGTCGGCTACATCGTCGAGCATCGGCCGATCTGCCTCATGCCCTATCGCGCTCACCAGCGGAGTCGACAACGATGCCGCCGCACGCAGCAACGACTCGTCGCTGAACACGAGCAGGTTCTGGAAGTCCCCGCCGCCTCGCGCCACGATGATGACGTCGACATCAGGATCGGCGTCGAGAGTGCGCATCGCCGAGATCACCTCGCCGACGGCCCTGTCACCCTGTACCGCCGCATGGACGACCCTGAACCTGACCGCTGGCCACCGCAGTTGCGCGTTGCGGAGCACGTCTTTCTCGGCATCGCTGTCTTTTCCGGTAACAAGTCCGATGCAGCCCGGCAGGAACGGAAGCGGGCGACGACGATCGAACAGCCCTTCGGCGCTGAGTTTCTGGCGCAGTCGTTCCAGTCGTTCCAGAAGATCGCCGAGCCCGACATGCTTCATCTCGAACACCTGCATCGAGAGTGTTCCGCCCTTGACCCAGTAGTTCGGCTTGACGAGTGCGACAACCCTGTCGCCCTGCTTCAGGTCGGCTGGCAGCCTGGACTTGACCGTCGACCAGATGGTGAACGAGATGGTGGCGTCTTCGTCGACGTCTTTGAGTTTGCCGTAGACGTTTCCGCCTGACGCACCCCACTGGGCGATCTCGCCCTCGACCCAGGCGGTGCCGAGCCGCTCGATCCATCCGCGGATCTTGCCGGCGAATACGGCGACTCCCCACGGGGCATCGGCCGTGGGCGGAGGGAGCTCGATCGACATGGAGCCAAGGGTAGCTGGCGGCGCTGACGCCCGAGCGCTCCCAGCCGGTCACCCGTAGAATCGACTGTGTGACTTCCATCTCGAACGGCAGTGTCTCGGATCTCGAGATCCCGCGCATTCCCGCGCTGCGCAATCGGCTGGAGAATCGCCCGGTCGCCGGAGGCAAGCGGGTGCTACTGGCCGCACCTCGGGGATACTGCGCCGGCGTCGACCGTGCGGTGATCGCCGTCGAGAAGGCCCTCGAGAATTTCGGCGCTCCCGTGTACGTCCGCAAGCAGATCGTTCACAACATCCACGTCGTGTCGACCCTTGAGCAAAAAGGAGCCATCTTCGTCGATGACGTCGGCGAGGTGCCGGTCGGCGCACGCGTCGTCTTCAGCGCCCACGGTGTGTCACCCGCCGTGGTCAGGGGCGCTGCCGATCGGCAGCTGCAGACCATCGATGCGACCTGCCCGCTTGTGACGAAGGTGCACAGGGAAGCGATGCGGTTCGCGAGGGACGACTTCGAGATCCTGCTCATCGGCCACGCTGGCCACGAAGAGGTCGAGGGCACGATGGGGCATGCCCCGGAGCGCACCACCCTCGTCAACAGCCCGGCCGACGTTGCCAATATCGTCGTGAAGAATCCCGACAACCTGGTCTGGCTGTCGCAGACGACACTCAGTGTCGACGAGACGATGGAGACGGTCCGACTGCTGCGCGAGAGGTTCCCGACCCTGCAGAATCCTCCGAGTGACGACATCTGCTACGCCACCCAAAACCGCCAGGTGGCGATCAAGAAGGTGGCACAGGATGCGGACCTCGTGATCGTCGTCGGGAGCGCGAACAGCTCGAACACGGTCAGGCTGGTGGATGTCGCGCTCGAGTACGGTGCCGCCGCCGCCTACCGCGTCGACTACGCCAGCGAGATCAGGCAGGAGTGGCTCGACGGCGTCAACACCGTGGGGGTGACGAGTGGGGCATCCGTGCCCGAAGTGCTCGTGCAGCAGGTGCTCGACGACCTCGCGGACGCAGGTTACGGCGATGTCAGCCAGGTCGTGACGGCAGAGGAAGACCTGATGTTCTCCCTGCCGAAGGAGCTGCGCAAGGATGCCGCGGGCAATCCGGATGAGCGCGCGCTCGGTGGCCGCATCCGGCAGCTCGACTGGCAGAAGACCGCGATCGCATCGGACAACGTGATCGCATCGGATAGCGTGATCATCGATGACTGACGATCGACCCAGGCCCAAATACGGCGAGTACGCTCCGGCCGGGAGTGCCCCGATCGCCACCACACCAGACAGCACTGCCGACACCACTGGAGACACCGCCGCGCTGAGCACTGGTGACACCGCTGCGCTCACCCCTCCGATGGAGGCGGCCCCGGAAGCGGCGGCCAAACCAACCGGAAAACGTCGCACCTGGGATGTCGCCCTCACGACGGCGCTGATCCTCGTCGGCGTGCTCGACGTGGTGGGCTCGTTCGCGCGCTTCGGTGACCTTGCCGCCTCCCTGCGGGAGATCTACGAACAGCAGGGCATCGGGGCGTTCACCAGTGACCAGCTCGCCGACGACATGGGGCTCGCGATCAACGTAACGAGAGTGGTGCTTCTGATAGCTGGCATCGGGTTCGGCCTATGGCGTCTCGGTCGTCGCAGGATCGCCTTCTGGGTTCCGCTCTCGGCCGGAGCGCTCGCCTTCATCGTGGTCGGCGTCTGTCTGCTGGTTGTCGTCATCACCGATCCGGCGCTCGCGGATTACGCCATGCAGCAGTCGACCAAGCCCTGAGCCGAACCTGACGCTCGACACACGAAGACCGCCGCGCCTGCCATCCCGCGACGACCCTCGCTGATTGCTAACCGTTGGCTGCTGGCTGCTGGCCGCGGTAGTCGAACGATCGCACCCGAGCCATGCGGCCCGGGTGCGTGCGTTGCTAGTTGCCCGAGTGCCCGGCTGATCCGAGCTGCTTCGTGGCCTCGATCACGCGCAGGGCCATAGCCGATTCGGCGGTCTTGCCCCAGGCGCGGGGGTCGTAGACCTTCTTGTTGCCGACCTCGCCGTCGACCTTCAGGAATCCGTCATAGTTCTTCAGCACGGTGTCTGCGATCGATCGGCTGAATGCGTATTGGGTGTCGGTATCGATGTTCATCTTGATGACACCGTTGGCGACAGCCGTCGCGATCTCCTCGTCGGTCGAACCCGAGCCACCGTGAAACACCAGGTCGAGGGGCGTGGCGGCGGTGCCGTACTTCGCGGCGATGCCGGCCTGGATCTCGCCCAGCAGCTCCGGACGCAGCTGCACGTTGCCCGGCTTGTACACGCCGTGCACGTTACCGAAGGTGAGCGCGGCAATGTAGCGGCCCTGCTCGCCCATGCCAAGCGCTTCGACCGTGGCGATGACATCATCCAGTGTCGTGTAAAGGCTGTCGTTGATGTCGTGGCTCACGCCGTCTTCTTCGCCGCCGACCACGCCGATCTCGACCTCGAGGATGGCGTTGATCGCCTTCATGCGCGGCAGCAGTGTTGTGGCAATCCGGAGGTTCTCTTCGAGAGGAACAGCCGATCCGTCCCACATGTGTGACTGGAAGATCGGATTGCGACCAGCCCTGACCTCTGCTTCGGATGCTGCGATGAGCGGCATCACGAAGCCATCGAGTGCATCTTTCGGGCAGTGATCGGTGTGCAGGGCGACCGTCACCGGGTAGTTCTTGGCGACCTCTGTGACGAACGCGGCGAAGGCGAGGGCGCCCGAGGCGCGTGCCTTGACCGTCTGGCCGGCAAAGTAGTCAGCGCCACCCGTGGTGACCTGGATGATGCCGTCGGAGCCGGCCTCGCTCAGACCCTGCAACACGGCGTTGATCGTGGATGATGATGAGACGTTGATCGCCGGGTATGCGAACCCGTGCGCCTTCGCCTTGTCGAGCATGTCGGCGTACTGGTCTGGGGTTGCGACAGGCATTGTGGTCTCTTCTCGTACGACACCGATCACCGCTCTGGTCCGGTTCGGGACGATTCTATCTATCCCCTTCGCGCGGGAGCGAATGTACGGACCGCGTCGCCTTGGGTAGGCTGGGGCCGAGCCGACCACCACCGGCGTGTCCCAGTCGATATATCTGCACTAAGGATGCTCAGGTGAATTCAGAAACCGGCACGCTCTTTCTCCACCCCGACCGTAACCTCGCTCTCGAGCTGGTTCGCGCCACCGAGGCCGCCGCCATCCGTGCGGTGCCATTCATCGGCAAGGGGGACAAGCTCGGCGCGGATGGTGCCGCGGTGGATGCGATGCGCAAGTTCCTCGGCACCGTCGATTTCGACGGCCTGGTCGTGATCGGTGAGGGCGAGAAAGACAACGCCCCCATGCTGTTCAACGGCGAGTTCGTGGGAACCGGTCGTGGGCCGGCCTGTGACATCGCTGTCGACCCGATCGACGGAACCTCCCTCACCGCGGCTGGCCGCCAGAACGCGATATCGATGATCGCCGTCTCAGACCGCGGAACGATGCTCGACGCGTCGACGGTGTTCTACATGCAGAAGATCGTCACGGGAGCCGAGGGGATCGGTGTCGTCGACATCCGCCAGCCCGTCGGCGAGAACATCAGGGCGCTGGCAAAGGCCAAGGGCAAACTGGTCGAGGAGATCGTGGTGGCCGTGCTCGACCGTCCCCGGCACGAGCAGCTCATCGCCGACATTCGTGCGACGGGTGCCGGCACCAGGCTCATGCTCGACGGTGACGTCGCCGGCGGTATCAACGCCGCCCTCTATGGCACGCGTATCGACATGTGCGTCGGCATCGGGGGTAGCCCCGAGGGCGTCGCAACTGCGTGCGCTATCAAGGCGATCGGTGGCCTCATCCAGACGATCCTGTACCCGAAGACCGATCTCGAGAAGCAGAAGGGGCTGGATGCCGGGCTCAGGTTCGACGAGGTCTACGACGCAGACACCCTCGTGCGAAGCGACAACACGTTCTTCGTCGCGACGGGTGTGACAGACGGTGGGCTCGTGAATGGTGTGAAGCGCCTCGGTCCGATCATCCGGACAGAGAGCATCGTGCTTCGTTCACACTCGGGCACCATTCGCCGTGTGACGGCCGACCACCTCGCTGAGAAGTGGCTCGGCTGAGCCACCCAGCTACGCTGTGTCGGCCCGCTCGAATTCTGCGGCGGTCAGTTGCCGTGCCGACTGTTCGATGGTCGCCGCCGCACCGATGACCTTGGATTCGTCGAGCGCGTTGAGCTTGCGCGCAGTGACGAGCACTCGGGACTCGAGGGAGTTCGCGAACTGGTTGTAGCTCGTGACCGTCGAGTCGATAGAGCGGCGGAGCTTGTCTGCGTGCTCTGAGAGGGTCGCGAGTCGCTGGTACAACTCCTTACTGAGGTCGAACAGGGTCTTTGCCTGGTCGGTCAGCACGTCCTGTTGCCAGGAGAACGCGATCGTCTTCAGCACGGACCACAGTGTGACGGGCGAGGCCAGTGCTACCCGCTTGCTGAAGGCATAGTCCATGATGCCGGGGTCGGCGTCGAGGGCGGAGGAGACGAGCGATTCGCTCGGGATGAACGCGATCACGAGTTCGGGGGAGGCGTCGAGCCCAGCCCAGTACGCCTTGCTCGCGAGGGCGTCGATGTGGGCCCGGAGCGCCTTCACGTGCTGCTTGAGAAGAACATCCCGCCTGGCGCCCTCTTCGCCGGTTGCGGTGACCGGGATCTGGCTGGCTTCCAGATAGGCGGTGAACGGCACCTTCGCGTCGACGGCGATGTTCTTGCCTCCGGGCAGATGCACAACCATGTCGGGGCGACCGGCGCCTGAGTCGCTCGACACGCTGTGCTGCAGGTCGAAATCGACGCGTTCGATGAGCCCGGCGGCCTGCACGACGTTGCGCAGCTGGGTCTCACCCCAGACCCCTCGGGTCGAGTTGCTGCGCAGGGCCGACGCGAGCGATTCCGTGGTCATCCTGATCTGCTCGCCAGCGGCCTGGGTGTGTTTGAGCTGCTCGGCGAGTTCACCGTGCTGCTGGCTGCGCTGGGTCTCGAGTTCGGTCACCTTCTGCTGCATGATGCGCAGCGACTCCTGCACGGGGGTGAGGGCCTGCAGCACGCGGGACTCGCGCTGGTCACGGTCGACCTGGGCCTGGGCATCCGCCCTGTGGCGTTCGACGACCTCGCGATACTGCACCCGTAGGGCCTCGACCTGTTCGCCGAGCGCATCTGCCCGGGCCTGCATGGCGGCGTGATCGGCGATGAGTCTCGATTGGACTGCGCGCTCGTCGGCCTGTAGCTGGGTCAGGGCGGCGCTGTGCTGCGCTTCGATCACCGCGGGGTCGGGCACAGAGGGGTCGGGCTGGCCCTGTCGACCGCGCGCGACCAGCACGCCGATCGCTATTCCGATCGCGAGGCCGATGGCTATCCCGATGGCGATGCCGACGATGAGTGCGAGGAGGGGATCCATTCCCGCAGTGTGCCAGTTCCCACAGACAATCCAGGCACCGTGGGCACGACAGTCTCGCGAATCGCCCCTGCGCCGCCGAGACTATGGTGAAGGCATGAGCGCGCATGGGCCGGATCCGCTGGATGTCAGCACCGACGATCTGCGCTACCTGCTGGCGGTGGCGCGCTCAGGCCGCCTGGTTTCTGCGGCCACCCTGTTGGGCGTGGATCACACCACCGTGCGCCGCAGGCTGGACCGACTGGAGGCGGCGCTCGGCGTCAGACTGCTCGACCGTGGAGCCGACGGCTGGGAGCTGACCGCGATCGGCCGGGATGTAGCCGCCAGGGCCGCGCCGCTCGAGCACGTCGTCGAACAGGTGCTGGGGGCGGCATCCGGCGGCAGTGATGGCGTGCGTGGCACCGTGCGCATCGTTGCACCCGAGGGCTTCGCGACCACCTTCGTCACGCCCTGCCTGGCCCGCGTGCAGGCGCAGCACCCCGGAATCGCCATCGAACTCGTGACATCCACGAGTCCTCTGAGCCTGCGCGGCTCGGGTTATGACATCGCCGTGACCATCGGTTCCGCCGCGAGCTCCCGGCTGACCGCCGAACCTCTCGCGCCGTACGCACTGCGGCTGTACGCGACACCCTCTTACCTGGCGGCGCACCCACCGATCGAGTCGCTGGCTGACCTGGAACGGCATCCGCTCATCTTTTATGTGGATGCCCTGCTCACGGTGCGCGACCTGGACCTTGCACCCGTACTCAGCGGCATGCGCGTCGGCTTCGGTTCGACGAATGTGTTCGCCCAGCTGGAAGCGACCCGGCAGGGAGCAGGCATCGGCCTGTTACACGCGTTCATGGGGGAGCCTGATGATCGCCTTGTCGGCGTGCTGCCACTCGAAGTCGATTTCCGGCTGCAGTTCTCACTGTCGGTGCGCAGGGACAGTCTTTCTGTCGACGCTGTTCGGGTGGTTCGGGATGCGCTGAGGCATGAGGTGCATTCGCGCGCACAGGAACTTCTTCCTCCTGTGCAGTAACGCACATCCGGTGTGCACTAATAGTGCTTGAATGCAGATGACCGACCGTCCACACTGGGCTCATGGATATTCTCGATCACTGGGTGAGCGGCGCCCCTTTCGCCGGCGTCTCGACCCGAACCGCGCCCGTGTACAACCCCGCAGAAGGCACGGTCTCCCGCGAAGTGCGACTCGCGACAGTCGCTGACGTCGACACGGCGGTGCAATCCGCGAAGGCAGCGTTCCCGGCCTGGGCCGAGACCTCGCTGGCCAAGCGCCAGTCGATCATGTTCACATTCCGCGAGCTGCTGAATGCCCGCAAAGGCGAGGTCGCCGCAATCCTCACCAACGAGCACGGCAAGGTCACCTCGGACGCGCTCGGCGAGGTCGCCCGCGGTCTCGAAGTCGTCGAGTGGGCGACATCCATCCCTCACCTGATGAAGGGCGAGCACAGCGAGAACGTCTCCACGGGAGTCGACGTGTACTCGGTGCGCCAGCCGCTCGGCGTCGTCGGAATCATCAGCCCGTTCAACTTTCCGGCGATGGTGCCGCTGTGGTTCTTCCCCGTGGCCATCGCCGCGGGCAACGCCGTCATCCTGAAGCCGTCGGAGAAAGACCCGTCTGCCGCGATCTGGATGGCGAAACTGCTGCAGGAGGCGGGCCTGCCCGATGGTGTGCTCAACGTCGTGCACGGTGACAAAGAGTCGGTGGATGCCCTGCTCGAGCACCCGGACGTATCGGCCATCTCGTTCGTCGGTTCGACCCCCATCGCGAAGTACATCTACGAGACCGCCGCGAAGAACGGCAAGCGTGTGCAGGCCCTCGGTGGAGCGAAGAACCACATGCTCGTGCTGCCGGATGCCGACCTCGACCTCGTCGCAGATTCCGCCGTCAATGCGGGCTTCGGTTCGGCCGGTGAGCGCTGCATGGCGATCTCGGTCGTCGTCGCGGTCGAGCCCGTCGCCGATGAGCTCATCGAGAAGATCACCTCCAGGCTCGCCGGACTCACGGTCGGTGATGGCACGCGAGGCTGCGATATGGGCCCGCTCATCACGAAGGAGCACCGCGACAAGGTCGCCTCGTACATCGACATCGCTATCGCGGATGGCGCGACCGTTGTCGTCGACGGCCGCGGCGTCTCGGTGAATGGCGGCGATGGCGGATTCTGGCTCGGCCCGACGCTCATCGACGGCGTCTCCACCGACTCCGATGTCTACAAGCACGAGATCTTCGGCCCGGTGCTGTCGATCGTGCGCGTCGCCTCCTACGAAGAGGGCGTGGCGATCATCAACGCGAGCCAGTACGGCAACGGCACCGCCATCTTCACCAACGACGGAGGGGCCGCTCGCCGGTTCCAGCGCGAGGTGCAGGTCGGCATGGTCGGCATCAACGTGCCGATCCCGGTACCTGTGGGCTACTACTCCTTCGGCGGCTGGAAGGATTCGCTCTTCGGCGACACCAAGGCGTACGGCTCCCAGGCCGTGCACTTCTACACCCGAGAGAAGGCGATCACCAGCCGCTGGCTCGACCCTTCCCACGGCGGAATCAACCTGGGATTCCCGCAGAACTGAGGCGCGGCCATTTTGGTCGACGCCGCGGGGGTTTGGTAATGCCGCACAGGTTGGAACGTGCGCGGCGTCGCCAAACCCCCGCGGCGTTAGTCGGTGTCAACGCGCGACAGCTGCAGCGCCCAGCCGCTTGATCGGCGAACCGGCCGACTCGCTCAGCTCGGCGATGGTGGATGCATCGTGCCGCCGTGCAGCGTGCACGATGATCGCGGCGCAGGCCAGCGCATCCGCCAGAGCATTGTGATGCTCGAAATCTTCGAAGCCCGCGGCCATCGCCACGGCGGGCAGCCGGTATGAGTCGAGGTGATAGGTCTTTCGGGCTACCTGCAGGCTGCATAGGTAGTCGAGGGTGGGGGTGGGCTGGAACGACGCGGCGCAGGCTGCCGCGATCACTCCCATGTCGAAGCCGGCATTGTGCGCGACCAGGTGGTCGCCGGCGGCGAACTCGAGCAGGCCGGGCAGCTGTTCGCTCCAGAGCGGGGCGTCTGCGACATCCACTGCCATGATGCCGTGGATGCGCACATTCCATTCGAGAAAATCGTCATGGCCCAGCGGCGGCCGGATCAGCCAGTACGCCGTGTCGACCACGCGACCGTCGCGAACCTTCGCCATGCCGACCGAGCAGGCGCTCGCCGCCGACCCGTTTGCAGTCTCGAAGTCGATCGCAGTGAAGTCCAGGGGCACGACTCGATAGTGGCACGCGCCTCGGACACGTGAGTGGTGCCCACGCCGCTTTTTCCTGCGAGGGAGGGGTAGTTCCGGCACGCGGGGGATCCCTCCCAGCGCCCACCACGTACCGTAGAGGCATGAGCGATCCACAGAATCTCATCGATATGCCACCGCCGACGCAGGCGCAGCCCACCGTCGAAAACGTCACCTACGATCACGCCCTCAGCCGCATCCGCGGGGCCTGGCGCGGGATTGTGGCGATCCTTCTTCTCGTGATCGGCTTCCTGCTGCTGTCGATCGTCATCGGTGGTCTCGGCATCGGAATCGAGATCGCCCGTGGCGCTATCACCCTCCATCAGATCAATTCGGGACTCGTGCCGTTCACGCCGGGCGTGCTGCTCTCGACCAACGTCGCCCTCGCGCTGACCATCCCGCTCGCGATGGGGCTGCAGAGACTCTTTTTCGGGGCCCGCGTGGGCACGCTCGCTTCGGTCGCCGGTCGTTTCCGCTGGAAGTGGATGGGGCGTCTCGCGCTCATCATCGTCCCCGTCTGGATCCTCTATATCGGTGCCAGCGTCCTGATCGGGCCGGTCGAGTTCGTGGCCATCGACGGAACCGTGCTCATCATGATCGCCATCGTGATCCTCACCACGCCGTTGCAGGCGGCAGGCGAGGAGTTCGGTGCTCGCGGGCTGATCCAGCGGTCTGCAGGATCGTGGTTTCAAAATCCCGCCACCGCGTTCGTCGTGTCTACGCTCATCGCGTCGTCCCTGTTCGCGCTCGCTCACCTGGCCGGCGACCCCTGGCTGATCGCGTACTACTTCATTTTCGGAGTCTCGATGTCGCTCGCCGCTCGCGGCACCGGCGGGCTCGAGGCGCCCATCCTGATCCACGCTACCAACAACGTGCTCCTCTTCCTGCCCGCGGTGCTGCTCGGCCAGCTCGACCAGGGCATCGACCGCAGCGCGGGCACCGGCGGGCCCTTCATTCTCATCCCGATGGCCCTGTGCCTCGCGGCGGCAGGCATCAGCACCCTGTGGGCTCGCCGCAACCGGGTGCAGACCACCGCCCCCGCGATCGAGCAGCGGATGCGCGCACCGCTGGCGCATCCCCAGCCCAACTCGCCACAGGCCTAGCGCCGCAGGCGGCAGCCCGCACCGAGGCAGCCCGCACCGAGGCAGCCCGCACCGAAGCAGCACACACCGAGGTGACGCAAGCGGCGGTCATCGAACCGGTGTGACCGCACATTGCGTCACCTCGGTGATACTGCGCAGGATGACCGACTCAGCGGTTTGCGGCATCGATGCGGCAGCAGCAGCCGGCAGCGCGCAGCCCGCGTGCCCGCGTCCGACGGCGTGATGATCATCGTGATGATGGACCGATCGCTGTCTGCATCGCCCCTGCTGCCCGGAATCTGCGCTGGTTCGCCGGATCCGACTCGAGGGAGTAATGATCGGAAGCAGGGGAGGAGGAAAGCGCCGCGAGAGAATCGTGGACAACCTCGCCGATGGCCCGGGAGTTGGCATTGACGATGGCTCGGCGCAGAAGGGCTCACCGCACGCCCGGAATGAGCCGCGAGCAACAGGGCCACAAGCAGCAGCCTCATGCGAAAGGCTGAACTCTGCCGACACTCCGCAGGCACCTCCGTGGCTCTCATATCGGTGGCGGACCGCATGTTGGGCAGTGTGGGTGTCATCCCGCAGCCCGGTACCATTGACCCTCGTGGCTCTCACTATTGCAATCGTCGGTCTTCCCAACGTCGGCAAGTCGACGCTCTTCAACGCGCTCACCAAGAACCAGGTGCTGGCGGCGAACTACCCGTTCGCCACCATCGAGCCGAACGTCGGCGTGGTGAACCTGCCCGATAAGCGACTCAACGTCCTCGCCGAGATCTTCTCCAGCGAGCGGATCCTGCCCGCCCCGGTCTCGTTCGTCGACATCGCCGGCATCGTCAAGGGCGCATCCGTCGGGGAGGGGCTCGGCAACAAGTTCCTGGCGAACATCCGCGAGGCTGACGCTATTGCGCAGGTCATCCGCGGCTTCGCCGACCCCGACGTCATCCACGTCGATGGCAAGGTCGACGCCGCCTCCGATATGGAGACGATCAACACCGAGCTGATTCTCGCCGACCTGCAGACCCTCGAGAAGGCTGTCACCCGGTACGAGAAAGAGGTGAAGACCAAGCGCGTCGAGCCGATCGTTCTCGAGACCGCCCTGGCCTCACAAAAGGCGCTGAACGAGGGCAATCCGCTGTCGTCATCCGGAATCGACACCGAGCCGATCCGCGAGCTCGGCCTGCTGACCACGAAGCCGTTCATCTACGTCTTCAACATCGACGAGGCCGTGCTGCAGGATGCCTCGGCTCTTGCCACACTGGCAGCCCTCGTCGCTCCGGCCAAGGCCATCTTCCTCGACGCGAAGCTCGAGTCGGAGCTCATCGACCTCGAACCGGAGGACGCGGCTGAACTTCTCGCCTCGACCGGCCAGGAGGAGAGCGGGCTCGACCAGCTCGCGCGCATCGGCTTCGACACCCTCGGGCTGCAGACGTATCTGACGGCGGGGCCGAAAGAGTCGCGCGCCTGGACGATCGGCAAGGGCTGGAAGGCTCCGCAGGCCGCGGGCGTCATCCACACCGACTTCGAAAAGGGCTTCATCAAGGCCGAGGTCATCGGTTTTGCCGACCTCGTCGAGACCGGTTCGATCGCCGAAGCCCGCGCCAAGGGCAAGGCCCGCATCGAGGGCAAGGACTACGTCATGCAGGATGGCGACGTGGTGGAGTTCCGCTTCAACAACTAGCGCGCCTCAGTGCGTTGCACCCGGCGGGCTCGCAACGGTGCCAAGATCGCGTATGACAACGACTCCGGTGCCTCGCACCAACACCCTCGCACTCGTCGGGTTCATCGCCTCATTCATGCTCCCCGTAGTCGGCATTGTGCTGGGCGTGCTGGCGCGCAAACAAATGGAGGTAAGCGGAGAGTCCGGTCGAGGGCTCGCCCGTGCTGCGGTGGTCATCGGTATTCTGGGCACGCTGTTCCAACTGGCCTTCCTCATCGTCTGGCTCTCTCTTTTTGCGACTGCGGTGACGCGTAGCGGTGTGTCGGGCTAGAAGGTCGATCCTGCGCGAGCACGGTTGAGTAGCTGCTACCTGGCTGACTTCCGCTCCGGAAAATAGATCTTGGGAGATGCATGGATGGGAAGCTTTCACGGGCCGTAACACTCGTGCAGCAGATTGCACTCAACTCTGAGCGCCCGGTGCGGATTGTCGCCATCGATGGCCTCGGCGGGGCAGGCAAATCCACATTCGCAGCGCTTCTCGCACCGACTCTCGCTGCTCAGCTAATTCACACCGACGATTTCGCCAGTGCGGATGAGCCTCTCGAGTGGTGGCCCCGCCTGCGCGACGAGGTGCTCAAACCTCTTCGCAGGGGGGAAATGGCGAGGTTTCAGCGCTATGACTGGAGACACCGCATTCTTTGCGAGTGGAAAGAGGTCCGCCCGACTGGAACCATCATCCTCGAAGGCGTCTCGTCATCTCGCAAGGAGTTTCGTTCGTACCTCGACGTCAGCATATGGATCGAAACCCGGCGGGAGGTTCGCCTGAAACGTGGGCTCGATCGAGACGGAGAAGACGCTCTGGCTCAATGGCGTGAGTGGATGGCTCAGGAAGACTCTTGGGTGGCCGCTCAGCGGCCGCGGCAGGGAGCCGACCTCGTGCTGTCGGGTGAAGAATGAAGGTCCGCTGCGAGGCTGGGTTGCGTCCTGGTTCTTGCCATCGCAAGGGCATTCGGTCGCGAAAGGCGCACGATTTCTCAGCGTTGTTGCGGCCGTCGCCGCCATGGTGGCGTTCTTCGCATTGTGGGCCGTCATCCGTGGGCTGATCAACTTCAGGGGCGAGTGGGGCAAGGCTCTGCGAGTCGAGTAATTTCCGCCAGAACCCTGAAGCCGACTGAGGCTTCCGGCCGTGCAGGCGGCGAGGGTTTCCCGACCCGCGGCACCTACGAGCGTGCCTCAGCCGACGGCGAAACAGTCCAGACTGGAGAGACCACACCATCATCGATCGAAGGGACGGCTATGTCGGTCATCGCAATTATTGGAGCTGGACCCGGACTCGGAGCGGCAGTTGCACGCAGGTTCGGGCGTGAAGGATTTTCGGTTGCCCTGATCTCGCGGGACCAGTCGAAGCTCGACACCATGGCCGCTGAGCTTTTGGCCGACGGCGTGACCGCCGTTGGTTTCGCCGCGGACGTGCGGGTGCCGGCGGAACTTGAGGATGCGCTTGCGCGCGCCGTGGCACACTTAGGGCCCGTCACCGCGTTGCAGTACAGCCCGCTCCCGTCGCGCGATTACCTGAAGCCGGTGCTCGACATGACTCCGGAGCTGGCGTTGGAAGCACTGCAGTTCTCGGCTCTCGGACTCATCCACGCTGTGCGCGTGGTGCTGCCGGCGATGCGCGAGGCGGGCCATGGCAGCGTCATCCTGATCAATGGCGGCAGCTCGGTTAAGGCACGCGCCGGTTACGCAGGCACATCGATCGCGTTCCCGGCCGCGAGCGCCTACGGAGAGATGCTTCACGACGCACTCGAGGGTGAGGGAATCCGCGTGAGTCAACTCGTGATCCCGGGGAGCATCCCGCAGCTTCAGCTTCCCAACAGTATCGACGACGTCGCCGATCGCATCTGGCAGCTCCATGCCGTTGCTGGCCCGTTCCGCACCATGCTCATCCCGCTCGAGGATGGTCGGGAGTAGCGGCCGCACGGCACGATTGAACGGCGATGTAGTGGAGTCCCGCTGCACCAACCAGTGGGGGAGCCTCGCATGACCCGTGTTGCCGCTGTCGATTGCGGAACGAACTCGATCCGGCTGCTGATCGCCGATGCTGACGGGCGTGGCGGTCTGCGTGACGTCGTGCGAACGCTCCGCCTGGTGCGATTGGGCGAGGGTGTCGACCGCACTGGTCGCTTCGGTGCGGAGGCGCTGGAGCGAACCCTTTCGGCGGTTCGTGACTACGCCGAGCTGTGCCGCGAGCACCACGTTGAGCGCATCCGGTTTGTGGCGACCTCGGCGACCCGGGATGCCGCGAACCGGGCCGAGTTCACCGATGCCGTCGCCGCGATCCTGGGGGTGCCGGCCGAGGTCATCCCCGGCGTAGAGGAGGCGGCGCTGTCGTTTCGCGGCGCACTCACGGCTCTCGAAAACGTGCCGGGGATGCAGCATCTCGTTGTCGACCTCGGCGGCGGATCCACTGAGCTGGTGCTGGGCGGCAGCATGCCCGACTCCGCCTACTCGATGGACATCGGATGCGTGCGCCTCGCCGAGCGGTACGTGCACAACGATCCGCCGTTGCCGTCCGAGCTCGCCAGCATCCGTCGCGATGTCGACGCAGCACTGGATATCGCCGTCGGCACCGTCGATGTGTCGCAGGCTGCCGAGGTGATCGGGGTCGCGGGCACGGTCACGACCATCACGGCGCTCGCCCTCGGCCTGGACTCCTATGACCCGATCGCCATCAGCGGCAGTCGATTGCCGCTGCACGCCGTCATGGACGCGTGCGACCTACTCAGTCGAATGCCGCGTGCGGAGCGTGCTGCACTGCCCTTCATGCACCCTGGCCGGGTCGACGTCATCGGTGCCGGTGCAGTGATCTGGTCGACGGTGCTCCAGCGGGTGGCGGATGCCACCGCCGCGGCCGGGCGCCCGCTCGAGTTCGTCACCACGAGTGAACACGACATCCTCGATGGGGTCGCCTTGTCGCTTGGTGCGTAATTCGCGCTGCACCCCTGGGCCCGCGCCAGCTAGACCAGCACAGGCCTCCGGTCGAGGTGGATGCCCGCAATCATGCACCGTACGGAGCCCCCCGCGAGCTCGATCGTGGGGATGTCGACAGTCACGATCCGGCAACTGCGTTCGATCACTTTCCGCTGCGACACCCTGAGCGTTGCGGCGGCGCGAGCCGACATCACCAGGATCCTGCCCTGTGGCGACCGCAGTTCGATCGCGTTTCCCGCGAAGTCGGCTACCTGGTCTGCGCTGAGGTCGATGAGCTGGCGACCGGGTTCGGTCAGCCGGTCGGCGACCTCCTGGCGGCGCCGGGGATTTTCGATGAGCGATAGCCCGACGAGCACGAACTCCGTGGCAATGCACATCATCACGTTGGTGTGATAGATCGGGGTACCGCGTGGGTCGCTGGCCACGAACATCATCGGTTCGTAGCCGAAGGTGGCGCAGAATCGCTCGAGTGCGAGCGAATCGGCGCGATGGGACGAGGCCGT
Source organism: Salinibacterium xinjiangense (assembly GCF_014645015.1). Classification (GTDB taxonomy): domain Bacteria; phylum Actinomycetota; class Actinomycetes; order Actinomycetales; family Microbacteriaceae; genus Rhodoglobus; species Rhodoglobus xinjiangensis. The sequence goes on along the minus strand of NZ_BMLC01000001.1, from coordinate 751,654 downwards.
GTATGCGACCCGGTTCGTGTGATCGAGCACCATCGCGCCGGTTCCCTCGAGGAAGATGCCGTCGTGTTCCAGCCCCGAGAAGTCGATGATGTCCTGCACCCTGAACCGCTCCTTCAGCAGCTCGATGATGTCGGCTCGGCGCTCGGTGCGGCGGTTCGGCGAATACATCGGATACACCGCGATGCGACCTCCGGGGTGCGTGGAGAACCAGTTGTTCGGAAACACGCTGTCAGGCCGCACGCTCTCCGTGTCTTCGAAGAGGTGCACCTGCACGCCGGCCTGCTCCAGCGCCTCGGCCAGCAGGGTGCTCTCGGTGTACGCATCGCGGGCGATCGCCGCAGCATCCCGTGTCGGATCGACCGACTGGAAAGCATTGTCGAGCGCGGTCGCCGGGTTCGGCCCGAAATGGTGGGGTCGGATCAGGACGACTGCCGACGGGCTCTGGACGCTCACGTGCGGTCAGGCGGGGACGGCGGCAGCTGCCGCGACCAGCGAATACAGGTTCTTCGGGTCGGCGGGCTCGGCGATCAGGTCGACCTCGGTGAAGAAGTCGGTGCCATTGACGGCGTCGCGCGCGTACCGGAGTGCGGAGAAGTCTTCGATCGCGAATCCGACGGAGTCGAAGACCGTCACCTGCTGGGTGGTGGTGCGCCCGGTGGCCTCGCCGACCAGCACGCGCCAGAGTTCGGTCACCGGGAAGTCTGCCTCGACCTGCTGGATCTCGCCCTCGATGCGGGTCTGCTCGGGGAATTCGACGAAGACGTCCGATCGACGCAGGATGTCCGCATCCAGTTCCGTCTTGCCCGGGCAGTCGCCGCCGATCGCGTTGAGGTGCATCCCGGGCTCGATCATCTCGTCGGTGACGATGGTCGCGTTGGCCTTGTCCGCCGTGCAGGTGGTGACGATGTCGGCTCCGCGGACGGCGTCGGCGGCATCCGTCGCCCTGATGATCTCGAAGCCGAGCGGGGTGACGTTCTCGATGAACTTGTCGAGCGCCGCCGGGTCGGTGTCCCACACGCGCAGGGTCGTGATGCCGAGGCCGGCGCGGAAGCCGAGGGCCTGGAATTCGGCCTGCGTGCCGGTGCCGATCATCGCCATGACGGTCGATTCCGGGCGGGCGAGAAGCTGTGCGGCAAAGACCGATGTCGCGGCGGTGCGGAGCGCTGTGAGCAGGGTCATCTCGGCCCAAAAGGTCGGGTAACCGGTGCTCACGTCGGCGAGCACGCCGAAGGCCGTCACCGTCTGGTGGCCGCGCGAGGGGTTGGAGGGGTGCCCGTTGACGTACTTGAACGCGTAGGTCTCGCCATCGCTGGTGGGCATGAGCTCGATGACGCCGAGCGGGGAGTGGCTCGCGACCCGAGCGGACTTGTCGAAGATGGGCCAGCGCGCGAAGTCTTCTTCGAGGTAGCCCACCATGCCGGTGATGATCGACTCGATGCCGGTGGCGGCGATCCAGCGGCTCATGTTTCCTACGTCGACGAAGCGCACCATGATTTCTCCCTAATCTCGTACGACAATCTCGTATTGCCAGCCTACGAATGAGCAGTATGCAGCAACAATGATCAGAGAGTGATCTTCTGGAGTAGTCCATGCGCGAACTGCCAATAGTCAACATACAATATGCACATGGATGACCTGGATCGACGTCTCATCGGCCTACTCAGAACCAACGCCCGCGAGCCGGTGGCGGTGCTCGCGAGGGAGCTGGGGGTCACCAGGACCACGGTCACCAGCCGGCTGGACCGGCTGCTGGACACGGGCACGATCCTCGGATTCTCGGCCAGGGTGCGCGTCGAGAACGACCCGGACACGATACGCGCGGTGTCCCTCATCGAGGTGGAGGGTCGAACGACCGATGACGTGATCCGCCAGCTCCGCGGATTCCCGGAGGTGCACACGCTGCACACGACCAACGGCGCGTGGGATCTCGTGGCAGAGCTTCGCACCGACACACTGGGGCATTTCGATGGAGTGCTGGCGCGCATCCGGTCGCTGGATGGTGTCGTCAACAGCGAGACGAGCCTGCTGCTCAGCTCGGTGATGATCTAGGCGCATCCCATCGTGCGGACGTACACTGCCGCATGACCGAGATCCAGCCGTACGTCGTCGAGAGCGAGCATGACGGGTTCGAGGTGCGGAGCTATCCGGAGCACCTGCTCGTCGAGGTCGATGTGGGCGGTGACTTCTTCGAGGCCGGAAATCGGGGGTTCAGGCCGCTCATCAGCTACATCAGTGGCGATAACGCGGGCAACACGAAGGTGGCGATGACGGCCCCGGTAATCCAGGCGCCCGTCGGGGAGCGGTACACCGTGAGCTTCGTGCTTCCTGACGACATGGATGCCGCGTCGGTCCCAATCCCGACCGGAGCGGGTGTTCGCACCAGGGTGGCGCCTGCCGGTCGTGTCGCGGCTCGCCGGTTCAGCGGTGGTGCGGATGAGGCCCGCTTCGCGGACAACGCCCTGAGGCTCGCGGCGGCGGTGGCGGCATCCGGTTTCAGCCCCGTCGGGGTGCCCTACTTCGCGCGATACGACGCTCCGTGGAAGCCTGGATTCCTGCGACGCAACGAGGCTCTCCTGCGACTCGCCGACTGACTGCGAGGCCGTGCGGGGAATGCAGGCTCGGCAGGGTAGGGCGATTCGGCGCGCACGAGGTGCCGAGCACGCTCATTGGCGTGACGGTGCTCGGGTATCCGGGACAATTGGTGGAGATCGAGGCTACGGCTGGAGTGATCGACTGAGGAAAAGAGCCGGAGCATGAGCCTGATCAGGTTGAACGATGTCGAGTTGCGGATCGAGAATACGCAGGTGCTGCGGGAGGCGTTCTTCAGGCTGGAGCCGAAAGACCGTGTCGGGCTGATCGGTCGCAACGGCTCGGGCAAGTCGTCGCTATTGAAGCTTGTACTCGAGCAGCTCGCTCCGACGAGTGGCAGCGTCACGATCGAACCGGGCATGAAGTTCGGCTATTTCTCCCAGTTCTCAGAGTTGAATGGTTCCGCGACCATCCTCGAGGTTCTCGACGACCTGTTCGTCGACATCAGGGCGATCGAGACCCAGCTCGCGAGCATCGATGCGACCATCGCGGCCGACACGAGCGCCAACCTCGACGCGCTCATCCATCGCCAGGCGGCCCTCTTCGAAGACATGGATCGCCTCGACGGCTGGGACTACAAGCGTCGCATCGACCAGGCGCTCACCACCCTCGGCTTCACCGAGGCGCATCGCACCAGCGCGATCGACGACCTGTCGGGTGGCTGGCGCAACCGCGCGGCGCTCGCCAAGATCGTGCTCGAAGACCCCGACGTGCTGCTGCTTGATGAGCCGACCAACTTCCTCGATGTCGCGGGTGTCGAGTGGTTGGAGGCCTGGTTCCGCGGCTTCCACGGCGCCGCCATCATCGTCTCGCATGACCGGCGCTTCCTTGATTCCGTGGTCACCCGCATCATCGAGGTCGAGAACTTCCACCTGCACGAGTACCCCGGAAATTTCGGCGAGTATGTGGTGCAGAAGCAATTCAGGCTGAAGACCCTCGAACAGCAATTCGTGCACGAGTCGGAGTTGCTCGCTTTCGAGGCCGAGGGCATCGCCGACCGTCGAGAGGCGGCGAAGGCAGCAAGCCGAGGGCTCGACAAGCAGCTGTCGAACATCAAGAAGAGCCGGGCTCCTCGGCCGGTCGACCAGATCATCACCGAGATCTACGGAGGCCTGCACATCAAGGATGTGCTCTGCCGGGTCGATCGCATCAGCAAGTCATACGACGGCCGTGTGCTGTTCTCCGACCTCAGTTTCGAGATCCGTCGGCGTGACCGCATCGTCATCCTCGGATCCAACGGCAGCGGGAAGTCCACTCTGTTGCGCGTGCTCACGGACGAGAAGCCGGACACGGGGGAGACCGTCTGGACGAAGGGCAGTGACGTCGTCTCGTACAACAGGGTGCTCGACGAGCTCGACGACGACGACACCGTCACGCACGCCGTCAACGCGATGCCGAACAGCCTCGCTCTGACGGCAACGCGCAAGTCGGTCGGCCGGTTCCTGGCGATGTTCCAGTTCTCCGAGGCCGACCTGAAGCAGCGCATCGGCAACCTGTCAGGTGGCCAGCGCGCGAGGGTGGCGATGGCGCAATGCCTGCTGTCGGGGGCATCCGTGCTGTTGCTGGATGAGCCGACCAACCACCTCGACATGGCGAGCACCCAGGTGATGGAGCGCGCGCTCGTTCACTTCCCCGGCGCCGTGGTGGTCGTCAGCCACGACAGGTTCTTCACAGACAAGATCGCGAATCGCTTCCTAGTGTTCGGAGCAGACGGCGCCGAACCCGGCGAGATCGACGTTCGCGTCGCCTAGGAGCGGCGCCCTCTCCACCACGCCCACGCACTCGTCGACCACAGCGCCCAGAGCACCAACAGCGGCTGGAACAGCAGGCGTACTCCGAGTGCCACGGCCATGGCGTTGTCCCAACCCTCTGCAGCGGTGTGCACGAACAGCTGCGAGATGTTTCCGGGGAAGATCGCCAGGAAGAACAGCGCGACAATCCAGCCCACCGCGATCCGGTATCGGGTGAGCAGCAGCAGGGCGAGCCCGAGAGTGATCTCCGCGATTCCGGATGCCACGACGACGAAGTCGACGTCGAACGGAAGCCATGGCGGCACCTGTGCCTGGAACCCCTCCCGCGCGATGGTGAGATGCCCGACACCGGCTCCGACCAGGAACAGCCCGAGCAGCACCCTGCCGATGGTGCGACCCACCGAACTCGATCGGGAGGGTGCGGTGCCGGATGCGATCGTCATGAGACAACTCTGGGGTATCGGGCGGCCCTGCGCGACCAGGCGATCACCAGAATTGTGGTGCCGAACAGGATCTCCGACGCGGTGATGGGGTAGACCGATAACCGCTCGACAAGCCCTTCCCCCACTGTTCGTAGCCAATCGTGTCCGTCTGGGGCTGGCAACAGGGTGCGATGCATGGTTCGCTGGGGGGATGACTGCTCTGGCGATGTTTCCCCTGGGTTCCGTGCTGTTTCCGCATATGCCGTTGAGTCTTCGTATCTTCGAAGAGCGCTACATCGTGATGCTCTCAAGGGTGCTGCAGGACGAGCCCTCTGATTTCGGGGTCGTCCTCATCGAGCGCGGCCAGGAGGTGGGCGGTGGCGAGAAACGATTCTCCGTGGGAACTATGGCGAGAATCGTCCAGCTCGAGGCGGCGGAGGGGTTTATCGGTCTCGTCGCCGAGGGGCAGGGTCGCATCACGATCGAGGAGTGGCTCGACGAGGATCCACACCCCAGCGCGACGGTGAGCGAACTGCCCGACCTCGAATGGGATGATTCGTTGCTGCCGCTGAGGGAGCGCGCCGAGCAGCTCGTTCGCCGAACGCTCTCGAGGGCCAGTGAGTTCTCAGACCTCAGTTGGTCTCCTGATGTGGAACTTTCGGATGACCCCGTGGCGCACGTATGGCAGCTCGCGGCCATCGCACCACTCGGTCCGCTCGACCAGATCCGGTTGCTCAGGTCGGCAACGATGTCCGAACTGCTCGAGGGCATCATGGAACACACGCTCGGGGTCGAGCTCACTCTCGCGTCATCCTGGATGGAGGATGGCGCCGATGACGGCGACTTTCCCGAGCCGTGACACGGCCGGGAGTCGCCCACAGTTGCTAGGCTGGCCGCACAACTGAACATCTGGCCGCCACACGATGCGGGAGAGCCGACGACTGTGCCACGCGCTGTCGACGGCACCGAAGGAGCAAGCCTCCCCGCCAATCTCTCAGGTTCCCGTACCGCATCGAGTTGTCCCCGCTGAGGCGCGTGGGCACGGCCACTCTGAAAAGCGAAGCAAACTGGAAACAGCACTGCTTCCGCCGACGGTGAAAGCCATCCCGAGTTCACACTCGTGGTCGCGAAACTCTCAGGCCGATGACAGAGGGGGAGTTCCGCCCGCAGCCATGCATACAGGAGAACTCCGTGACCGATGATTCACCGGCTTTAGAAGCGCAGCCCCGACAGTCGCCACTGCACGATGTTCATGCGGCCGCCGGAGCCAGCTTCACCGATTTCGCCGGGTGGCTCATGCCGGTTCGCTACAGTTCCGACCTGGCCGAGCACCACGCCGTCCGCACGGCGGCAGGCATCTTCGATATCTCCCACATGGCCGAAATCCTGGTGCACGGCCCCGATGCGGCGGCCTTCCTCGACTTCGCGCTCGCTGGCAAGCTCTCCGCGGTGGCGGTCGACCAGGCCAGGTACAGCCTCCTGCTCGACACGGCAGGCGGCATCATCGACGACCTGGTCGTCTACCGCAGGGCTGATGACTCCTTCTTCGTGGTCGCCAATGCCGGCAACCGCGTCCCCGTCGTCGAGGCTCTCGCGTCCAGGGCATCCGACTTCGATGTGACAGTGGATGACCAGAGTGACGAGGTGTCACTGATCGCCGTGCAGGGCCCACGGTCACGGGAGATCATCGCGGCCACCGCCGGAATCACTGGCATCCAGCTCGACGAGCTCAAGTATTACTGGAGCACCAACGGCTCCTTCGACGGGGTGCCGTTGATGGTCGGCCGCACCGGGTACACGGGTGAAGACGGCTTCGAGCTCTACATCCAGGCGGATGCAGCGGCGGCACTCTGGGCGGCGCTCACGGCTGCCGGGCAGCCGTTCGGCCTCCAGCCCGCCGGGCTCGCGAGCCGGGACACCCTGAGGCTCGAAGCAGGAATGCCGCTGTACGGCCACGAACTCGGGCTGGACACCCTTCCTGTGCAGGCCGGGCTCGGCAGGGTCGTGAACCTCAAGAAGGAGGGCGACTTCGTCGGTCGCCAGGCGTCAGAGCTCGGTGCCCCCGACGGGGCGCGGGTGCTCGTCGGGCTCGTCTCCGAGGGCAAGCGCGCCGGCCGGGCGGGGTACGCCGTGTTCGACGGTGACGTCGAGGTCGGCGCGATTACGAGCGGCGCGCTGTCGCCCACACTCGGTCACCCGATTGCGATGGCGTACGTCGATCCGGGCCTGAGTGCACCGGGTACCGAGCTGGCAATAGATGTGCGGGGGTCGCGAGTCGCGGCATCCGTCGTAGCACTTCCCTTTTACAAGCGAGAGGCATGACCATGGCTGACCTGAACGAACTCAAGTACACGGCTGAACACGAATGGATCCTCGTCGACGGAGATGTTGCGACCGTCGGCATCACCGCCTACGCCGCCGAGAAGCTCGGAGACATCGTTTTCGTCGAACTGCCGAAGGTCGGCTCGACCCTCGTCGAGGGAACGGTGGTCGGCGAGATCGAATCCACCAAGTCCGTCGGTGAGTTGTTCGCGCCCGTGAATGGCACGGTCGTCGAGGCGAATGCGGCCGTCAGCGACAGCCCCGAGCTCGTCAACAGCGACCCCTTCGGTGAAGGGTGGCTCGTCAAGGTGCGATTCACCGAGCTGCCTGAGATGCTCGACCTCGCCGCATACACGGCACTGACGGGCGAGTGATGACTGACCAATTCGCACAGCGCCACATCGGAACGGATGCCACGGCCCAGGCCGCGATGCTCGCCGCGGTCGGCTATGACACCGTCGAGGCGCTCGTCACGGCCGCCGTTCCGGCATCCATCGCGGTGTCGCCGACGGTTCGATCCAGCATCCCGGATGCCGCCACCGAACGTGAGGCGCTCGCCGAACTCCGCGCGCTCGCCGACCACAACACGATCAACCGGTCGATGATCGGCCTCGGTTACTACGACACGATCACCCCAGCGGTCATCAAGCGCAACGTGCTCGAGAACCCCAGCTGGTACACCGCATACACGCCGTACCAGCCCGAGATCTCGCAGGGCCGCCTCGAAGCCATCATCAACTTCCAGACCATGATCTCGGATCTGACAGGCATGACCACCGCGAACGCGTCGATGCTCGACGAGGGCACCGCCGTCGTCGAGGGGATGCTGCTGGCCAGGCGCGCATCCGATGTCGAATCGAACGTCTTCATCGTCGACTCGGATGCCCTGCCACAGACCAAGGCGATCCTCAGGAATCGCGCGGAGGCCGTCGGAATCGAGCTTGTCGAGTGCGACATCCTGGCCACGATGCCAGAAGCATTCGGGATCTTCGTGCAGTATCCCGGCGCATCCGGTCGCATCGTCGACCCGTCAGCAGCCATCGCCGCAGTCAAGCAGAACGGCGGCCTGGCACTTGTCGCCGCAGACCTGCTCGCCCTCACACTACTCACCTCGCCCGGCGAGCTCGGCGCCGATGTCGCCGTCGGCACCACCCAGCGCTTCGGTGTGCCCATGGGATTCGGCGGCCCGCACGCCGGCTACATGGCCGTGCGCAAGGGACTCGAACGCCAGCTGCCGGGCCGGCTCGTCGGCGTGTCACAGGATGCCGTCGGCCACCCCGCCTATCGACTCACCCTGCAGGCGCGCGAGCAGCACATCCGTCGCGAGAAGGCCACGTCCAATATCTGCACAGCACAGGTGCTGCTCGCGGTGATGGCCTCGATGTATGCGGTCTACCACGGCCCCCAGGGTCTGAAGCGCATCGCGCTGCAGGTTCGGGATGCCGCCGAATTCTTCGCCGCGCGACTCACCGCAGCAGGGTTCGAGCTCGCACACGAGCACTACTTCGACACGCTGACGGTGCGCACTCCGGGGCGTGCGACCTCGATCGTCGCCGCGGCACGGGCCAGCGGCATCCTGTTGCACCTTGTCGACAACGACACCGTGCGGCTCAGCTTCGACGAGGTCAATTCGCAGCCGCACAGCGGCGCGGCCGGGCCCAGCACTCACGATCTTGCGACCGCCTTCGGGCTGGATGCCGGCGTCGTGTCCACGACGGGACCGCACTCGATCCCGGCAGCACTCGAGCGCACCTCCGACTACCTCACCCACCCGGTATTCAACACGCACCGCAGTGAGACATCGATGATGCGCTACCTCAAGTACCTCGCCGATAAGGACTACGCGCTCGACCGCGGGATGATCCCGCTCGGCTCGTGCACGATGAAGCTCAACTCCGCCACGGAGATGGAGTCGGTCACGTGGCCGGAGTTCGCGGGCATCCACCCGTTCGCGCCGGCGGAAGATGTCTCGGGGTACCTCGTGATGATCTCGCACCTCGAGACCTGGCTGGCCGAAGTGACCGGCTACGACACGGTCTCGCTGCAGCCGAACGCCGGTAGCCAGGGCGAACTCGCGGGGCTGCTCGCGATTCGCGGCTATCACCGTTCGCGCGGCGACGACCAGCGCACGGTGTGCCTGATCCCGTCGAGCGCACACGGCACGAATGCCGCCAGCGCGGTGCTCGCCGGGATGAGCGTCGTCGTGGTTGCCACGGACAGTCTCGGAAACGTCGACCTCGACGACCTGAAGCTCAAGATCGCGCTGCACGCTGACTCGCTCGCAGCGCTCATGATCACCTACCCTTCGACCCACGGCGTATACGAGCATGAGATCCGCGCGATCTGCGACTCGGTGCACGAGGCGGGCGGGCAGGTCTACGTCGACGGAGCCAATCTCAACGCCCTGCTCGGGTACGCCAGGTTCGGCGACTTCGGCGGAGACGTCTCCCACCTCAACCTGCACAAGACCTTCTGCATCCCGCACGGCGGTGGCGGCCCGGGTGTCGGCCCCGTTGCGGCGAAGGCCCACCTCGCCCCGTTCCTTCCTGGGCACCCGATGGCGCAGAGCGCGCAGCACCCCGCGTTCGACCTAGACAGCGGTCGCGCTGGCGAGTTCGTACACGGTGGCGGGCCCGTCAGCGCCGCGCCGTACGGCAGCCCGAGCATCCTGCCCATCTCCTGGGCCTATGTGCGAATGATGGGGCTGGATGGCCTGAAGGCCGCCACCGGAGCCGCCGTGCTTGCGGCAAACTACGTCGCCGTGCGTCTGCGGGATCACTATCCGGTGCTCTACGCGGGCGACAACGGGCTCGTCGCGCATGAGTGCGTCCTCGACCTTCGGCCGCTCAAGGAGGCGACCGGCATCGACAACAACGATGTCGCCAAGCGCCTCGTCGACTACGGATTCCACGCGCCGACGATGTCGTTCCCGGTGGCGGGTACCCTCATGGTCGAGCCAACTGAGAGCGAAGACCTCGCCGAGATCGACAGGTTCATCGATGCGATGATCGCGATCAAGGATGAGGCCGACGCCGTGGCATCCGGAGTCTGGCCCGCCGATGACAACCCGCTCGTGAACGCGCCGCATACCGCGCAGGCCGTGATCGAGGGGGAGTGGGAGCACGCCTACTCGCGTGAGCAGGCGGTCTATCCGCTGCGCTCGCTGATCGGCCACAAATACTGGCCACCGGTGAGGCGCATCGACAATGCATATGGCGACCGGAACCTGGTGTGCGCGTGCCCGCCGATCGAGGCTTTCGCCGACTGACCCCGTTCCGTGCCCGCCTCATGGCGCGTGCCCGCCGGGCGGACTGCCTCCGGCCACACCGCCTCGTCCCACTGATGTCAGTTCAGACTGACATCAGTGGGAACTGACATCACCATCTGCGGATAATCCGCTGAGGTGCGGCAAATGCAGTTTCCTGGCGCTCGGGAGCATGCAATCGCCGCACCTCAGACCCGCACCTCAGACCCGCACCTCAGACCCGGGACAGGGGTGGATGCCGGGCTCAGGCCGCGGGCAGGCCGAACAGCTGCGGGAACACCGTCGCGGCCCACGGGTAGCCGATGAAGATCACGGAGTCGATGATGACGTGGGCGATCACCAGCGGAAGCACCCGACCGTAGCGGCTGTACAGCCAGCCGAACAGCAACCCCATGATGACGTTGCCGATGAATGCGCCGAAGCCCTGGTAGAGATGGTAGGTGCCACGCAAAAGTGCGGCGCCGATGATGATCCGCCACGTGCCCCAGCCGAGATCGCGCAACCTGGCGAAGAGGTAGCCGATGACGATCACCTCTTCGGTGACGCCGGCGTCGATGGCGCGCAGGAGCAGCACCGGTATCGTCCACCAGTAGGTGTCGAGAGCTGAGGGGTTAACGGCCGTGTTGGCATTCAACGCCACCGCGCCGAGGTAGACGGCGATTCCGCCCGGGCCAATGATGAGAGCCAGTCCCAATCCGGTGAGTGAATCCCGTCCGGGCCGCGTGAAGTCGATCCCCAGTCGGCCGAGGTGCGGTCGGGATACCTGCCAGAGGAGGAACACCACCAGAGCCACCGGGACCAGATCGAAGAATACGGCCATCACCTGGTAGGTCAGGTCGAAAGTGGGCCGGTCGCTGAGCGAATTGTTGATCGAGGTGGTCTGCTGCGAGAGAGCCTTTTCCCGCGTGAATTTGTCTACAAAAGATACGACCGAGTACGCAGCGGACGCCCCGAGCGAGAGCCCGAGCACGATGCCGATCTCGGCCCAGAGCCTGCGCCGCGACATCCCTCCATTGCTGACGCCCGGCAGCGCCCGGCTCACTCCGGAGCCAATATGGAGGTGGGGATCCTGAGGGGGAAAGCTCGGGGAGTTTCCGACAGTGCCGCGTTGCTCACGACCCGATGCTACGCCGATCCCGCTGCGGATTAACGGCGCGAGAGCGATATCGGCGCAACATTCATGTGTGCGAGAACGATTCGACAGCACAATTCTTCAGGACAAGAGAGAAATTCACCTACGCGTCATTCGAGCTTCACGTTTCCGTCTACAGTTTTGAGAAGGGTATCCCCCCATTCGGGTGCGGTACCCAGCGCGCCGTCGCTCACGATGCCACGTCGTTCGCTCATCTTTCACCAGGAGGAAAATTGAGAACCTTTAAGATCGCCTCAGCAGCAGGAGGCCTCGTTTTGACCGCGGCACTCGTGCTCACAGGCTGTTCCGCCCCTGACGCGGGCGACAACGGCGGCGGCAACTCCACCGCCGTCATCACGGTCAACGGCTCTGAGCCGCAGAACCCGCTGATCCCGACCAACACCAACGAAGTCGGCGGCGGCAAGATCCTCGACAGCATCTTCGCGGGTCTCGTCTACTACGACGCAACTGGAGCGCCGAAGAACGACGTCGCAGAGTCGATCGAGACGACAGATTCCCAGAACTACACCATCACGCTCAAGGCAGACCAGAAGTTCAGCAACGGCGAGGCAGTCACAGCATCCTCTTTCGTCGACGCTTGGAACTACGGCGCCCTGCTCAGCAACGAGCAGCTTAGCAGCTACTTCTTCGAGTCCATCGAAGGCTTCAGCTATGACGAAGACAGCGAACTCTCGGGGCTGGCCGTCGTCGATGACACCACCTTCACCGTAAAGCTCAAGCAGCCGGAATCTGACTTCCCACTGCGCCTCGGCTACTCGGCCTTCTTCCCGCTGCCGGCAGAGGCGCTGGCAGACCCCGCTGCCTTCGGCGAGAACCCGATCGGCAACGGACCCTACATGCTCGACGGCGAAGGCGCGTGGCAACATGACGTCAGCCTGAAGGTCATTCCGAACCCCGAGTACACGGGTGACCGCGTGCCGCAGAACGGCGGAGTCGACTTCATCTTCTATGCGACACAGGATGCGGCATACGCCGACCTCCAGGGTGGAAACCTCGATGTGCTCGATGCCGTGCCAGACAGCGCCTTCGCGTCCTTCGAGGACGAGTTCGGAGACCGCGCCATCAACCAGCCTGCCGCTGTCTTCCAGTCGTTCACGATTCCGCAGGACGCTCCTCATTTCGCCGGTGACGAGGGCAAGCTCCGTCGCGCCGCGATCTCGATGTCGATCGACCGCAAGCAGATCACCGACGTCATCTTCGAGGGCACTCGCACCCCGGCCACCGACTTCACCTCGCCGGTGATCGACGGCTACTCGGACAGCCTCAAGGGCGCTGACGTGCTGAAATTCAACCCGGACGAGGCGAAGAAGCTGTGGGCCGAGGCCGACGACATCTCACCGTGGGACGGACAGTTCCAGATCAGCTATAACGCTGACGGCGGCCACCAGGGCTGGGTCGAAGCGGTCAGCAACTCGATCAAGAACACACTCGGCATCGAGGCATCCGGCAACCCGTACCCGACGTTCGCAGCAATCCGCACCGAGATCACCGACCGCACGATCAAGACGGCGTTCCGCACAGGATGGCAGGCCGACTACCCGGCCCTGTACAACTTCCTCGGCCCGATCTATGCGACGGACGCCGGCTCGAACGACGGTGATTATTCCAGCGCCGAATTCGACGGTCTGCTCAGGGAGGGCGCAGGGGAGCCGGACATCACGGCGGCCAACAAGCTCTTCCAGCAGGCTCAGGAAATTCTGCTGAAGGACCTCCCCGCCACCCCGCTCTGGTACGCCAACGCGACCGGTGCATACAGCCAGGGCGTCAGCGGTGTGCAGTTCGGCTGGAACTCGGTACCGATCTACCACGAGATCACCAAGTAACAACCTGCACGGGCCGGGTGAACCCGGCACCCGGGGCGGCGGCACACAGCCGCCGCCCCGGGCATGTCCAGACCCGGACACTTCTGAAGGAGACTCTTGTGTCAATTGTGCGAATCCTCGCAAAGGTAGAAGACTAGAGCGATGGTCTGGTACATACTCCGGCGTGTTCTCCAGGTCATCCCGGTGTTCCTCGGGGCGACACTGCTGATTTATTTCATGGTTTTTGCTTTGCCCGGGGACCCGATCGCTGCGCTCGGTGGCGACCGCGGTCTCAACCCGGCTGTGGCCGACGCGATCCGATCCCGGTACCACCTCGATGAGCCCTTCATCGTGCAGTACTTCTATTACCTTCAGGGCATTTTCACCGGGAACCTCGGCACGACGTTCTCGGGCCAACCGGTCTCTGAGATTCTGGCTCGAACCCTTCCGGTCACATTCAGGCTCGCCATCATCGCGATCGTCATCGAGGCGGTCGCCGGAATCCTGATCGGACTTATCGCTGGATTGCGCAAGAACGGTGCCTTCGACACCGTGTCCCTGCTCTTCTCGCTCGTGCTGATCTCCATGCCGATCTTCGTGCTGGCATTCCTGGCCCAGTTCGTCTTCGCGATCCAGCTCGGGTGGGCCCGCACGACGGTGAGCGGTGAGGCCCCGTTCAGCGAACTGATCCTTCCGGCCTTCGTCCTGGCGTTTTTCGTGGTGGCCAACGTGATCAGGCTCACGCGTACGTCGGTGATCGAGAATCTCGATGCGGACTTCGTGCGTACGGCGACGGCAAAGGGGCTCAGCCGGCCACGCATCATCCGCGTCCACGTGCTTCGAAATTCTCTTATTCCCGTGGTGACACTTATCGGAACCGATTTCGGCCTGCTTATCGTGGGTGCGACGGTCACCGAGGGAATCTTCAACGTGCCCGGCGTGGGAAATACCCTCTTCAAGGCGATTCTCCTCAGCGAGGCGCCCACGGTCGTGTCGTTCGTGACCGTATTCGTGATTGTGTACCTGATCTCCAATCTCCTGGTTGACATCCTGTACGCGTTCCTCGATCCAAGGATCCGTTATGGAAAGTAACCAAAGTTCTCCGTCGCCGCTCAGCGAAACGCATTTCGTCGCGTCGCTCGACGAGACGCCGCTCCAGGCAACCGACAGCGTCGCTGAAGACTCGAAACCGAGCAATCTCTACATCGACGCCTGGCGCGATGCCCGGCGTCGCCCGCTGTTCTGGATCTCAGGAGTCTTCATCGTCCTGGTGATCGTCGTCTCCGTCTTCCCCGGCCTCTTCACGCAGATCGATCCACGACTGTGTGATCTTGGGCTGAGCAATAACGGCGCATCGGCAGCCCACATCCTCGGGACGACCAAGCAGGGGTGTGACGTGTATGCGCGGATCATCTTCGGAACATCCACTTCCCTGACGGTGGGTATCGTCGCAACCGTCATCAACACGTCCATCGGTGTGATCTTCGGAGCGCTTGGCGGATTCTTCGGTCGGTGGGTCGACGCGATCCTGTCCCGCATCGGCGACATCTTCTTCGCCATCCCGTACTTCCTGGCCGCGGTCGTCATCATGTCGGTGTTCGTGCAGTACCGTAACGTCTTCGTCATCGCACTGGCGATCGGAGCATTCTCCTGGCCGGGAACGGCGCGCATTCTTCGTGGGCAGGTGCTCTCGGTGAAGAACGCCGACTATGTAACCTCGGCGACCGCGCTCGGTGTCGGCAGGCTGACCATTCTCTGGCGTCACGTTCTTCCCAACTCCATCGCCCCTGTGATCGTGGTCACGACGATCGGCCTCGCAGGCGCGATCGTGGCTGAGGCCACGCTGTCGTTCCTCGGCGTCGGCCTGCCGCCGTCGGTCATGTCGTGGGGTAACGACATCAGCACCGCGCAGCGCGACCTACGGAACAACCCGATGACGCTCGTATGGCCATCGATCGCCCTGACCAGCACGGTGCTTGCGTTCGTGGTCATGGGTGAAGTGATTCGAGATGCGCTAGACCCGAAAGCGAGGGCCCGTCGATGAGCCAGCCAATTCTCACCGACCCGATGGACCAGCACCGGATCGGTGCACCGTTACTCGAGATCCGCGACCTGCAGGTGGCCTTCGCCACCCAGGGCGGAATGGTTCCGGCCGTCAACGGTGTCAGCCTCACCCTGCTCCAGGGCGAGACGCTGGCCATCGTCGGTGAGTCGGGTTCGGGCAAGACGACGACGGCCCTGTCGGTCATCAAGCTGCTGCCCGGGTCTGCGCAGATCACCGGTGGCAGCATCCTGTTCGACGGTGTCGACCTGACCACGCTCTCCGAGAAAGAGCTGCAGAAGGTGCGTGGCAAACAGATCGGTTTCGTGCCACAGGATCCGATGTCGAATCTCAACCCGGTCTGGCGCATCGGCTTCCAGGTCGAAGAGACGCTCGTTGCCAACGGGAAGGCCACTCGCGGCCAGGACGCCAGGGCCAAAGCCATTGCTGTGCTCGAGCAGGCCGGGCTCAGCGATGCCGCCGAGCGCATGCGCCAGTATCCCCACCAGTTCTCTGGGGGAATGCGCCAGCGCGTGCTCATCGGCATCGGGCTCTCGTCGACGCCGAAACTCCTTATCGCGGATGAACCCACCTCAGCACTCGACGTGACAGTGCAGCGCGTCATCCTGGATCACCTCGCCAAGCTCACCGCCGAGAGCGGAACGTCCGTGCTGTTCATCACGCACGACCTCGGCCTGGCTGCGGAGCGCGCCCAGAAGCTCGTCGTGATGTACAAGGGTCGCGTCGTCGAGGCAGGGCCCTCGATCGAGTTGCTGCAGAATCCGCAGCATCCCTACACGAAGCGACTCGTCGCAGCGGCACCGAGCCTTGCGTCTCAACGATTGCAGCACAGCTCGACGTCTGTCTCCGGCGCAGATCTTCGCGGCGACGACGGCGTCGATGTCGACCTGGTGGCAACGGCCGAGGATCGCGCCGCGCGAGCGAAAAAGTCGCTGACCGCACCGCCCGCCGTGCAGGTCGAGAACCTGACCAAGGTGTTCCAGATCAGCTCGGGAAAACTGCGCAGCGAGCCGTTCACCGCGGTCGACTCCGTTTCTTTCTCGATAGCGAAAGGCACGACCACCGCCTTGGTGGGGGAGTCGGGCTCTGGCAAATCCACGGTGGCACGACTCGTGCTCAAACTGGATGAGCCCACCTCTGGCCGCATCGTCGTCGATGGTCGCGACCTGGCAGACACGCGAGGCAAAGACCTGCTCGCGCTCAGACGCCGCATGCAGCCCGTGTTTCAGGACCCATTCGGATCCCTCGACCCGCTGTACAACATCGGCGCGACCATCGCGGAGCCGTTGCGCGCTCACCGCGTGGGCGATCGCCACGAGCAGCGAGCCCGCGTGCTCGAGTTGCTCGATCAGGTTTCGTTGCCGAAACAGCTCGTCGATCGCTACCCCAACGAGCTCTCGGGCGGACAGCGCCAGCGCGTTGCGATCGCGAGGGCCCTTGCGCTCAAACCGGATATCGTCGTGCTCGACGAGGCAGTGTCGGCGCTCGACGTGCTCGTGCAGGCGCAGATCCTCGCGCTGCTGGGGGAGCTGCAGTCTGAGCTCGATCTGACCTACCTCTTCATCACTCATGACCTCGCCGTTGTGCGCCTGATCGCCGACAACGTTTGCGTGATGCGAAAGGGGAAGATCGTCGAGGCGGCCTCCACCAGTGAAGTCTTCGACAACCCTCGCGAGCAGTACACACAGGAGTTGCTCGCGGCTATCCCTGGAGCGGGTATAAAGCTCGGGGCCTGATCGTTGCGCGCTCCTTACCCGCGGGTTCGTAGCGGGTGATTACTGCGCGGGATGAGCGTACAGCGCGCAGTGTACGCATGAATTGTGCGTTTGTCGGGAAATTCGTGCACAAATATGGTGCCCGCTCCGAATTGTTTCGCCTCTCGTTACCAATGTGTAACGTTTCTCGCCAACCTTGTTGACCGTGGTCTGCCCCCTTTAGGGTGTGAACATCAGGCGCACTGCCGCGCTCTGTCTTGTCGCGGCGGTCGCTCATCTTGCACAGGAGGAAAATTGAGAATCAGACGATTCGCAGCAGCAGCTGCCACGGTCGCCGTCGGTGCTCTCGTCCTCTCGGGCTGCGCAGCACCGCAGTCGGAGATCGTCGAGGGTTCATCGTTGTCGGTGGCGTGGAACCAGCCGTTCTACTCGTACAACGACCTGACTTCGTTCGGTAATGCGACGGCGAACGCCAACATCACGTATTCCACGAACTCGCGGTTCAACTTCTACGACGACACGCCAAAGCTCATCCAGGACACGTCCTTCGGAACGTATGAGAAGGTCTCTGACGACCCGCTGGTCGTCAAATACACGATCGCTGACGGCGTGAAATGGTCTGATGGCACTGCCGTCGACGCTGCCGACCTCCTGCTCAACTGGGTCTCGCTTTCGGGTGCTGAGAACACGCCCGATTTCGACTCCACCCAGTTCACCAACCCCGATACCGGTGAGTTCACTCCCGACTTCCCAACCGACGTCGTCTTCTTCGACTCGGGCGCTGACCCGACAACGGGACCCGGCCTCGTGAGTAAGCTGCCCGAGGTCAGTGACGACAAGAAGTCGATCACGATGACCTGGGACGCCCCGTTCGTCGACTGGGAACTCTCCTTCACCACCGCAGGGCTTCCCGCCCACGTCGTGGCGCAGCAGGCCCTCGGAATCGAAGACCCGCAGGAAGCGAAAGACGCCCTCGTGGCGGCCATCACCGACAACGACGCAGCGTCGATGGCGAAGATCGCCAATTTCTGGAACACCGGCTTCAACTTCACCGAGATGCCCAGTGACACGAGCCTGGTCGTCAGCAACGGACCGTACACGATCACGAACTTCGTGGCCGACCAGTACATCACCCTGACTGCCAACGAGAATTACGTCGGCGACCACAAGCCGCAGGTTGCCGAGATCACGGTGAGATTCATCACCGACCCGCTCGCGGCCGTTCAAGCGCTGCAGAACGGTGAAGTGCAGGTCATCTCGCCACAGGCTACGGCCGACGTGTCTGATGCTCTTGCAGCACTCGACGTGACCGTGGTGGGTGGCTACGAGGGCACTTACGAGCACATCGACCTCCAGTTCGACCAGTCGAAGAGCGGACACTTCAACAACCCCCTCATCCGTGAGGCGTTCATGAAGGTCATCCCGCGCCAGGAGATCGTCGACAAGCTCATCGTCCCGATCCAGGCAGATGCCGTCACCCGTGACTCGCAGGTCTTCCTTCCCGGAGCAGAGGGCTACGACGACTCCGCCAAAGCCAACGGTTCTGCTGACTACGCTGACGTCGACATCGCCGGCGCAACGGCACTGCTTGCCGAGGCCGGCGTGACCAACCCCGAGGTCTGCATGCTCTTCTCGTCGACGAACCCTCGCCGTGCAAACGAGTTCCTGCTGATCCAGCAGTCCGGAGCCCTGGCCGGCTTCAACGTCACAGACTGCTCGAGCCCAGACTGGGGAGGCCTGCTGGGCACCCCCAGTGCCTACGACGCATCGCTGTTCGGATGGCAGTCGACGAGCCTAGGGGTGACGAACGGCCCGCCCCCCACCTTCAACTCGAAGGGAATCAACAACCTCAACTTTTACAGCAACCCTGACATGGACAAGCTGACAGATCAGTTGGGTAAGGAGTTCGACCTCGACAAGCAGATTGAGATCCAAAAGAAGATCGACAAGCTGCTGTGGGAGGACTTCTATGGCGTCACGATCTTCCAGTTCCCTGCGGTGACCGCGTTCGACCAGACGAAGATCGCGAACATCGCTCCGTCGACGCTCTCGCCGACGATTTTCTGGAACGTTTGGGAATGGAGCCCGGTCAGCGAATAATCGAGAAGACTCGATCATTCGTTACCGTTAGCTAATTCTGGGCGCTGGGACCGAAAGGTCCCAGCGCCCGCCATTCTGGAAGACGCATTAAGGCAGGTCACGCTCGTGGCAACATTCGTCGTCAGGCGCCTCATCGCGTCGATTTTCATTCTTCTCGCAGCGACCTATCTCATGTACATCCTGACGGCGTTGTCGGGTGACCCCCTCGAGGACCTGCGAGTCAGCACCGCACCCAACAAGGCGCAACTCATCGAGGCCCGCACTCAGTTGCTCAATCTCGACGTTCCGCCATTCCTCAGATACTTCATCTGGCTCGCTGGTGTGGGCAAGTGCTTCATCGGGCAGTGTGACCTCGGTGTCACCGTGCAGAACCAGCCCGTAGCTGTGTTGCTGGCGCAGGCGGCCGGTTCGACGCTGCAGCTCGTCACGATCGCCAGTATCGTCGCCATCGTCCTCGGCATCACCGTCGGTATCACCACCGCGCTTCGCCAGTACAGCGGCTACGACTACGGCGTGACCTTCATCTCGTTCCTGTTCTTCTCGCTGCCGATCTTCTGGGTCGCCGTCCTCCTGAAGCAGTACATCGCCATCGGCTTCAACGACTTCCTCGCCGATCCGAAGATCGAATACTGGATCATCCCGATAATCGCGGTCATCTCGGGATTGATCTGGATGTCGATCATCCCGAGGAAAGGGCTGCAGAAGCTGCTCACGTTCGGCATTGCGGCCGTCGCGACCGCGGGCATTCTGTTCTATATGGACCTGAGCGACTGGTTCTCGACCCCCCACATCGGATTCGTCGGGATCATCATCTCCTCGATCGGGGTTGCCATCGGGGTCACGCTGATCTCGACCGGATTGAAACGGAGGCGGGCGCTGTATGCCTCCCTTGCCGTTGCAGGCGTCGGCATCGCCATCTACTTCCCATTCCTCTACGGCTTCTCGTTCGGCCTCGAGCTATGGGGACTGGCGCTGATCGCGCTGCTCACGATCGGAGTGAGCTTCGGAATCGGCTGGTTGTTCGGGGGTTCTGATCGATTGCCTGTGGCCCGCACCGCGGCGATCACCGGATTCCTGGTGGCCGGGCTCATTGCACTCGACCGCTTTATGTTCGTGTGGAACCAGTACGCGAACTCCGGACGCATCAAGGGGCGGCCGATCGCTACGGTCGGATCATCCACCCCCGGTCTTGAAGGTTCCCTCTGGGTGCAGGGCGTCGACCTTTTCACCCACCTGCTGCTGCCGACCATCGCCCTGATCCTGATCTCCTTCGCGAGTTACACGCGGTACTCGCGAGCGAGCCTGCTCGAAGTGATGAACCAGGACTACATCCGCACGGCTCGCGCGAAGGGGCTCACTGAGCGCACGGTCGTGGTGCGCCACGCCTTTCGCAACGCACTCATCCCGATCGCCACGATCGTCGCGTTCGACATCGGCGGCATCATCGGTGGTGCGGTGATCACGGAAAGAGTGTTCGGCTTCGTCGGAATGGGCCAACTGTTCCAGAACGGCCTCGACAAGGTGGATCCGAACCCCGTGATGGCCTTCTTCCTCGTGACCGGCGGGCTCGCAATCCTGTTCAACCTGCTCGCAGACCTTGTGTATGCGGGGCTCGACCCACGAATCCGGGTGTCCTGATGACTAGCCTCGAACCTCCGGTGCAGCAGCCCGGCCATCAGGCGCCAGGCGTCACCGACGACGAATCCTCGATCGAACTCAAAGACATCGCCGGCCTCAGCCAGGGCCAGATCGTTCGCAAGCGGTTCTTCCGCCACCGCGGAGCCCTGGTCGCAATGTTCGTGTTGCTGTTCATCATCGTGCTGGCCTTCAGCTCGGTCGGGCCCCAATTCGGCAGCTTCAAACCAGGCGGCTGGTGGCAGTTCACCTGGAACATCGCGGTCGCGGTGGAGAATGGCGGGCGACCGACGATCTCGCTCTTCCCCTTCACCTTCGGCAACCACCCGTTCGGACAGGACGAAGTCGGTCGGGACATCTTCGCCGTCGTCATGCGGGGCACCCAGCAGTCGTTGATGATCATGGTGATCGTGGGCGGAATCGCCACCATCATCGGAACGGTGGTCGGAGCCGTATCCGGCTTCTATCGTGGTGCGACCGACGCGGTGCTGATGCGCTTCACCGACATCATCATCACGATCCCCGTGATCGTGATCGGCGCGGTTCTCGGACGACGCTTCGGCATCGCCGGTGCTCCGGTGCTCGCACTCATCCTCGGCCTGGTGCTCTGGACGGGGCTCGCTCGACTCGTTCGAGGAGAGTTCCTGTCCCTGCGCGAGCGTGAGTTCGTGGATGCCGCCCGCGTGGCAGGCGCCCGCGATGCGCGGATCATCTTCCGCCACATCCTGCCCAACGCCATTGGCGTCATCATCGTCAACTCGACGCTGCTGATGGCCGCGGCGATACTGATCGAGACCGGACTCAGCTTCCTCGGCTACGGGGTGCAGGCGCCAGACACCTCGCTCGGCAAGATCATCAGCGAGAACCAGGCGGCGTTCTCGACCCGACCCTGGCTGTTCTGGTGGCCAGGTCTGTTCATCATCGCCATCGCCCTGTGCATCAACTTCATCGGCGACGGTCTTCGCGATGCGTTCGACCCTCGTCAGCGGCGCATGCCGACCGACAGGGCACTGGCGAGGGCGAAACGACTCGGCCCCGATGGCGGAAAGCCTGACGCTGCTCCGGCCGCGGGCGGAGACCTCAACCGCGCGGCAGCTGTCGTGTCGTCCCGCGGTGCGGGTATGCAGGGCGGCGGGCCCGGAACGCGGGGCTACAGCGCCGACAAGCCCAACGCCGATGATCGCCCCCCGAGGGGCGACAGCTGATGCCCGCGCTAAAGCGCAATCCCGAGCACCGTCGCGACGGCCAACGTGGCCATCGCGATGATCGTCGGCCAGTGGATGTCGCGGCGCACGCTCCCGTCTTCGTAGCCCGCATCGAGCAGGCCGTCGTCACGAAGTTCCCCCCAATGGCGGCGGATGACGAAGGCAGCAGCACCACTTCCCGTGGACAGCAGGTCGCCGGGTCGAACAGCGCCCGTTCCGTTCGAGGCGAGCCGGGCATCCGATGCCGCAGCGTTGTGAGAGGCATAGCGATTAGGGGCCGGGCTCGCCCAGGCCGAGATCGTGCCACCGGTCGTGTAGAGCGTGAGCGCGTACTTCGTGTCGATGCGCTGGATCGCCGGCCATGGCACCGTGATGGTGCTGAAGACGTTGCGAACCGTGATTGCGTGCTCGGCGACGTCGAGACTGGGTCGCCAGAACAGCGCGTACACCACGACGACCAGCAGCAGCATGCCCCAGCCGTAGCGCACCAGGCCCTCGTAATCACCGGCGACGATGAAGCCGGCCAGGCCGAACGCGACGATGACCGCCACGATGACACTCAGTACTCGACCGAACACCGGGCGAAAAGAAGTTGGGGCGAAACGCATGCCTCCAGCTTCGCAGATCGCCTTCACTCAACTGCAGGGAACGTCAGCTGATGGCAACGAGCGCACCGACCACACCCACCTCCGAAACGGTTCTCGAGGTCACTGGCCTCGGCGTCGATTTCTGGGTCGATGGAACCTTCTACCCAGCCGCGATCGACCTGAACTACTCAGTCAAGCGCGGCGAGGTGCTCGCCATCGTCGGCGAGTCAGGCTCGGGCAAGAGCTCGAGCTCGATGGCGCTGCTCGGCCTGCTGCCGGCCAACGCCAAGGTCACCGGGTCGATCAAACTCCTGGGCAAAGAACTGCGGGGAATCCCCGAGCGCGAACTCAGACAGGTGCGAGGCAACCAGGTTGCTGTCATCTTCCAGGAGCCGATGACGGCACTGAACCCGGTCTACACGATCGGTTTCCAGATCATGGAGGCCCTGCGCTCCCACTTCGACCTCACGCCTACCGAGGCGAAGGATCGAGCGATCGACCTTCTCACCAAGGTCGAAATGCCGGATCCGCCGATCGCGTTCAACAAGTACCCCCACCAGTTGTCGGGCGGCCAGCGGCAGCGCGCCATGATCGCCCAGTCGATCTCGTGCGACCCCGTGCTGCTGATCGCGGACGAGCCGACGACTGCTCTCGACGTGACGGTGCAGGCGGAGATCCTGGATCTGCTGCGCAGCCTGCGCACGCGACTCGATAGTGCGATCATCCTGATCACCCACGACATGGGCGTCGTGGCCGACCTCGCCGACCACATCATGGTGATGAAGGATGGGCTTGCCGTCGAGACGGGGACCGTCATCGACGTGTTCACCCGGCCTACCGCCGAATACACGAAGTCCCTGCTCGCCGCCGTTCCTCATCTGGGCGCCGCAACCGTCGAAAGCTCCCTGCGCGTGACGAAGGCTCGTACAGACACGCGGACGGCCGTGCTGAAGTTCGAGAACGTCTCCATTGAATACCCGAAACGGGGCCGGGTTCCGGCTTTCCGGGCTGCTGAGAACATCAACCTCGAGATCTTTCCCGGCGAGATCGTCGGCCTGGTTGGGGAGTCCGGATCGGGCAAGACCACGCTCGGGCGGGCATCCGTGGGCCTGCTGCCGATCGCCGAGGGAAAGCTGACGGTGGTCGGCTACGACATCTCGAACGCGAGCCAGAAAGACCTCCGTCCCCTGCGCCAGAAGACCGGAATCGTCTTCCAGGACCCGGGGTCGAGCCTGAATCCCCGGATGCCCATTGGGCAGTCGATCGGTGAACCCCTGCTGCTGGCGGGCGAGGCCAGGGGCAAAGACCTCGATCGGCGGGTACAGGAGCTGTTGAGCTCCGTCGAACTGCCGACGAGCTACCGCAACCGGTATCCGCACGAGTTGAGTGGTGGCCAGCGCCAGCGCGTGGGTATCGCCAGGGCACTCGCGCTGACTCCCGAACTGCTCGTCGCCGACGAGCCGACGAGTGCCCTCGATGTCTCGGTGCAGGCCAGGTTCCTCGACCTGCTGCAGGAGTTGCAGCAGCAACTCCAGTTCGCCTGCCTCTTCGTCAGCCATGACCTGGCGGTGGTCGATATTCTCGCGCACAGGATCGCGGTCATGCATCGCGGTAGACTTGTGGAGCAGGGAACTCGAGATGAGATCCTGCGACACCCCAAAGACCCTTACACACAGCGACTCATCGCTGCCGTGCCGCTGCCGGATCCGCTCGCTCAGCGTGAGCGGCGTGAGACTCGCGCAGCCTCCAAGGCCTCAGAAGGCCAGAACTAGAAGGAACACGCTCATGGCAATCGCCACACGCTCAGACCTGCGCAACGTGGCGATCGTCGCCCACGTCGACCACGGCAAGACCACCCTTGTGGACGCGATGCTCAGGCAGACCAACTCGTTCGCTGCGCATGCTCACCTCGAGGAGCGTGCGATGGACTCGAACGACCTCGAACGCGAAAAGGGCATCACGATCCTCGCCAAGAACACGGCGATCTCGTACAACGGCATCCATGCTGCTGCCAACGGCGACGGCGGACCGATCATCATCAACGTGATCGACACCCCGGGCCACGCCGACTTCGGTGGAGAGGTCGAGCGCGGCCTGTCCATGGTCGACGGTGTCGTGCTGCTCGTCGACGCGAGCGAGGGGCCGCTGCCCCAGACGCGCTTCGTGCTGCGCAAGGCGCTCGAGGCCAAGCTGCCCGTCATCCTGCTAGTGAACAAGACCGACCGCCCCGATGCGCGCATCGACGAGGTCGTCACCGAGAGCCAGGACCTGCTCCTCGGTCTCGCCAGCGACATGCACGACGACTTCCCTGACCTCGACCTGGATGCCGTGCTCGACGTTCCCGTCGTCTACGCTTCGGGCCGGAACGGTGCCGCTAGCTGGAACCGCCCGGAGAACGGCTCACTGCCAGACAACGAAGACCTCGAACCGCTGTTCGACGCCATCATCAAGCACATCCCGGCTCCGACCTACGATGACGAGCACCCGCTGCAGGCGCACGTCACCAACCTCGACGCCTCGCCGTTCCTCGGCCGTCTCGCGCTCCTGCGTGTCTTCAACGGCACCATCAAGAAGGGCCAGACCGTCGCCTGGGTCAAGCACGACGGCAGCGTTCACAACGTGCGCGTCACCGAGCTGCTCATCACCAAGGCGCTCGACCGCTTCCCGACTGAATCCGCCGGCCCGGGTGACATCGTTGCCGTCGCAGGCTTCGAAGACATCACCATCGGTGAGACCCTCGCCGACCCGGATGACGTTCGCCCGCTGCCGACCATCAAGGTCGACGATCCCGCCATCTCGATGACGATCGGTACGAACACCTCCCCGATCATCGGCAAGGTCAAGGGGCACAAGCTCACGGCCCGCATGGTCAAGGATCGCCTGGACCGCGAACTCGTCGGTAACGTCTCCATCAAGCTCGTCGATATCGGTCGCCCCGACGCCTGGGAGATCCAGGGCCGTGGTGAGCTCGCGCTCGCCATCCTGGTCGAGCAGATGCGTCGCGAAGGCTACGAGCTCACCGTCGGCAAGCCGCAGGTGGTCACGAAGCACATCGATGGAAAGCTCAACGAGCCGTTCGAGCACCTCACCATCGACTCGCCTGAGGAGCACCTCGGTGCGATCACTCAGCTTCTCGCCTCGCGCAAGGGTCGCATGGAGACCATGACGAACCACGGCACTGGCTGGGTACGCATGGAGTTCATTGTGCCGTCGCGAGGGCTCATCGGATTCCGCACCGAGTTCCTGACGATCACCCGTGGTACCGGAATCGCCAACGCGATCTCGCACGGCTATGAGCCGTGGGCTGGCGCCATCGAGACCCGCACCAACGGCTCGATCGTCGCCGACCGCTCCGGTGCCGCGACTCCGTTCGCCATGACAGCCCTGCAGGAGCGCATGTCGTTCTTCGTGGAGCCGACCCAGGAGGTCTACGAGGGCATGGTCGTCGGTGAGAACTCGCGTGCAGACGACATGGACGTGAACATCACCAAGGAGAAGCAGCTCACCAACATGCGCCAGTCGACGTCTGACACGTTCGAGCGCATGACCCCGTCGCGCAAGCTCACCCTCGAGGAATGCCTCGAGTTCGCCCGCGAAGACGAGTGCGTCGAGGTCACCCCCGAGGTGATCCGTATCCGCAAGGTCGAGCTCGACTCGAGCGCCCGTGCTCGCGCCTACTCGCAGCGCAAAAAGCAGAACGCCTAGCAACCACCTGTCGATAGCTCGCCGGGCGCCAGGGCGCCAGGCGAGCTATCGTGGTTTTTCCCGGAGATCCACCGTTCCGGCACACCTGCGGCCCGCTACGATGTGGCCGTGAAACTCTCCAGCGTGCGCGCACCCCTCGCGATCATCGTCGTGCTCGCGATCGCCCCGGTGCTCATCGGCTGTTCCCTCAACCCCGTCGAATCGATCATCGAACAGGCAACGGGTGGTGACGTCAACCTCGACGGGGCATCACTGCCGAAGGACTTCCCGGGCGACATTCCTTTGGTGGATAGCGAGATCCAGTCCGGGGCTGGCTTCAAGACCGGTAACGACCAGGTCTGGAACGTCACGATCAAATCCACCGACCCCGCGATCTTCGATGCTGTTGCCGCGCAACTGACCGATGCGGGATTCACTCAGAATGAGATCGGCGGTGGCACCACCGAAACCGGGTCGCTCGGCACCTTCACGAACGACAGGTACACCGTCGCCGTGGTCGTGGCCACCGAGGGTGGCGTCACCGTGAACTACACCGTCACCACGACCGCCCTAGCGCCGTAGGGGCAGCCGCACCCGATACCCGGCGGTCGCTCGAGACCGCACCCGGGCCGCGTGGTCAGCGGAGGCCGCGACGGGCATCACGCCCACGCCAAGGCTCGTGCCCAGGCTCGTGCTCGTGCTCGTGGTCGCTCGGTCTGCTCGGTCTGCTCGGTCTGCTCGGTCTGCTTGGCTCGTCTCGACTCTGCCCGCACGACTCGACCCGCACGGTCCGATCCACCGAATGAAGGCGATTCCTGCATCCGGGAACCGCTGGCGCGGAACTCGCGCCCTCCACGCAGAAATCTCCTTCATTTGGTATCCGGGCGGGAGCAAGCATTTGGTATCCGGGCGGGAGCAAGCATTTGGTATCGGGGCGGAGGACAGCATTTGGTGTCGGGCGGAGGACAGCATTTGGTGTCGGGCGGAGGACAGCGGTGCGCGGCCACGTGTGACCGTTACGGCGTGCGCACCGTCATGACTCCTGCAACTCGGGCGTTCGGCATGCTGCCACCCCGGATGACGCCCGGTTAACTCGGCTGCAGCAGGAGTGAGGAACACCGGCGGCGACGGATGCGCGTGGCGGCGAGAGAGGACACCGGCGCCGCTGACGAGAATCCGCCTCAGCCAAAGAGGGTCGCGCCGACGTAGCTGCCGGATGCGGCGCCCGGCGGTATCGCGAAGACACCGGAGCTCACGTGCTTGACGTACTCATTGAGCGCATCGCGGCTCAGACTCGACTGGACGTCGATGAACTGCTGTGGAGAGCGCTGGAACGAGATGAAGAAGAGTCCGGCATCCAGCCGTCCCAACTCGTCATTGCCATCGACGAAATTGTAGCCGCGGCGCAGCAACTGCGAACCCTTCGTCATCGACGAGTGCGCGAGCCTGACGTGTGCGTTCGAATCGATGAGCGGCTGGCCTGCGGCGCCCTCTGCCTCGAGGTCGACCGGAGAGAACTCGGTGCCGCCGGAGAGCGGCGCCCCCTCGCCCTTGCTGCGGCCGATCACCTTCTCCTGCTCTCCGAGCATGACGCGATCCCACGCTTCGATGATCATGCGGATCTTGCGTGTCACGAGATAGCTGCCGCCGGCGAGCCAGGCTGCGTCGTCGGTACCGACCCAGACCTGGTCGTTGACGGTCATGGGGTCTTCGGCCTTGATATTGGCCGTTCCATCCTTGAAGCCGAACAGGTTTCGCGGCGTCACCTGTGACGTCGAGGTCGACGAGGTGCGGCCGAACCCCAGTTGCGACCAGCGGATGGATGCGCGACCGAACGCGATGCGGGTGAGGTTTCGGATGGCGTGTACCGCGACCTGGGGATCGTCGGCGCAGGCCTGGATGCACAAGTCGCCACCGCCGTTTCCGGGCTTCAGGGCGTCCCCGGAGAAGCGGGGGAGGCTGGCCAGCAGCGCGGGCTTCTTGCTCGCGATTCCGAAGCGGTCCACACCATCGTCGGTGGTGAAGAGCGTGGGGCCGAACCCGATCGTGATCGTCAGGCCGCTCGCGGGCAGGTTGAGCGCCTCGCCCGTGTCGTCTGGCGGGGCGAGCGGGGAGCCATTCACGGCACCGGATTCGCTGACATCCTGGCCCTGGGTCATGCGGGCCGCCGCGAACGACCAGTCCTTGAGCAGCGCGATGAGGTCGTCTCGAGAGGTCGTCGCCGAGAGATCGAACGCCGCGAAATGCAGCCTGTCCTGCGCCGGCGTGGTGATGCCGGCCTGGTGCGCTCCGAAGAACGGGTACGCGGTCGAGACTCCCGCGGCATTGGTAGCGCCGCCGCCGCTCACCACTGCGCCGACGGATGCCCCACCGATCGCCACCCCGGCGACACCGGCTCCCGCCAGCCCGAAGAGCCCGCGGCGCGACAGTCCCGTGCGCGCGCGCTCGGGCTTCCCCACCGGTGGCTCGTTCATCTGTCTCATCGTCTTCTCGCGGGCCGGCGCGTCGGGTCAGTCGGCGATGCCGAGCACGGTGTGCGTGAGCTTCGACAGTGGCTCTGCCAAGGCATTGACCTGGTCGGAGATGTCTTTGCGCTGCGCGCTGGTGACGGTGTCGTAGCTGGTGAATCCGGAATCGATGCTGCCGTAGGTGCCGAGCAACGTTTTCAATGCGGCGAACTCGGTCTCGATGTCGTCGGCGAGGGCTGCGCCTTCGGCGTCGCTCGTGGTCGCGATACCCCTCACGGTGCCGAAGGCCACCTCGGCGCCCTCGACATTGCCGTAGAGGTCGAAGAGGTCGGTGTGCGACCACCAGTCCTCCTCGCCGGAGATCTTGCCGACGGCCACCTCGTCGAGCAGGGCGATGGCACCGTTGCTGATGTCGGCCACGCTCACCGAGAAGTCATCGGCATTGACCAGGGCTGACAGCTCCTTCACGTTCTCGACGAGCCCGTCGGCGAACTGCTGGCGCTCGACGGGCGTGGACGGCGCCCAGTCGACGAGCGCCGGCTGACCGTCTGAATTCAGGTCTGAAGCGCCCGGAACCCACAGGTCTTTCTCCATGCGGTGGAAGCCAGTCCAGTCGATGCCCTCGGCGACGGCATCCACTTCGCGGTAATCGATTTTGGGGTCGAGGTCGCCGAAAGCCTCGGCCGTCGGCTCGATGCGCTCGTAGGAGAGCCGAGCGCTCGCGAAGAGGGAGCGGGCGGTCTCGTCATCGTTGGCTGCATAGGCGCCAGCGAAGGCCGTGACCCGGGGCGTCAGCTCGGCGACCTGCTGCTTGATGTAGGCGATGTAGTTTGTGACGGCCTGCTCGGACTGTTCCTGCTGCGCCCCGGTGCCGAGCGCGGCTTCGCCGGTCACGGTGAACTCGGCCAGCCCGATGGGTGAACCTGCTCGCTCGAACCTGCACGCCGTGTAGTAGGTGCCTGGATCGAGCTGGGCGACCAGTGAGACGGACTGGCCAGGAGTGATGTTCTCTTTCTCGCCGACGATGCGGAGCTTGTCCTCCGCGTAGATGTAGAACTCGTTGACTCCGGTGCCGGCGTTCGTGATCGAGAACGGGATGGCCCCGGCGGCCGCGGTGGTTTCGGACACGACACACGTGTCGTCCGTGACATCCACCGTCAACGCCGTTGTCGATGCCGCACTGTTGGGTACGCAACCCGAGAGGGCGAGGGCGAGGGCCGCGGCTCCGGCGGCGCCGATGATTAGTCGTTGGGGCATGGCTGCGCTCCTGGGTCTGGGGTGCTGGCAGAGGTGAGGTGGCGTCAGCCGTGGCTGTTGGCGGCGACGGGAGACGCTGTGCTGATATCGAGTTTTGGCGCGACCGCCGTAGTGGTCGCTCGGCCTGCGCCAACGATGCGCAGGAACAGCGGGGTGACCACGGCGACATACGCGAGCCAGACGATGACCCTGGCCCAGGTGGGTTCTGGCGTGAAGTTGAAGAGCCCGCCGAGCACCGTGCCGTACCAGCTGGACGGCGGGATGATCGCAGCAAGGCTGAACGCGATCTGGTCGTTGCCGGGGATCATTCCGGCCTCCTGCAGGTCACCGATGCCGTAGGCGAGCACACCGGCGGCGACGATGATCAGGAACAGGCCAGTCCAGGTGAAGAAGCGGGAGAGGTTGATGCGTACGAGTCCCCGGAAGATCAGATACGCGATCACGACCGACACCAGGATGCCCACGAGCGCTGCGGTCGTGCCGAGCGCCGCCTTCGAGCCCGAATTCACGCTCGCCCAGATGAACAGCGCCGTCTCGACGCCCTCGCGAGCGACACTGGCGAAGCCGACCACGATGATGCCCAGGCCCGCACCCATCACCGCGGCGTCGAGCTTCGACTGCAGTTCGCCCTTGAGGTTGCGGGCGTGCCGGCCCATCCAGAAGATCATCCAGGTGACGAGGGAGACCGCGATAATCGAGAGGCTGCCCCCGAGGATCTCTTTGCCCTGGAAGCTCAGGCCGTATGGGCCCCAGGTCAGGATGGCGCCGGTCAGCAGGGAGATCGCGATGGCCGCTCCGATGCCCATCCACAGTCGCGGCAGGACGTCGCGGCGGTTGATCTTATTGAGGTAGGCCACAAGGATGCCGACGATGAGACCGGCCTCGAGGCCTTCGCGGAGGCCGATCAGGAAGTTAGAGAGCACGGGCAGCTTTCGATGGAGGAGTATTGGTAAGCCTTACCTAACAAATTAGACGATACCCACCTGTGCGTATCCTGTCTAGTCGGATGAATGAGGGAGATGCATGCCTGAGCGAGTGCTGTTCGTACACGCCCACCCGGATGACGAGACGATCGCCACCGGTGCCGCCATCGCCACCCTTGTCGAGCGTGGTGCCATCGTGACCGTGCTCACGTGCACGCGCGGCGAACGGGGTGAGATCATCCCATCAGAACTGCAGCACCTCTCCGGAGTCGGGCTGGCTTCCGAGCGCGAGCGGGAGCTGGGGGATGCCCTTGCCGCACTCGGCGTCACGGACCACCTGTTACTGGGGCTCGACGGTGCCCGCTGGGAGGCGCGGCCTCCTCGCCGCTACCTCGACTCCGGTATGCAGTGGGGCGCGAACGGCGCGCAGGCGCTGCACCCCATGGACCCTGAATCCCTGTCCGCGGCCGAGTTGGGTGACGTTGCGGCAGACATCGCGACCGTGATCATCGACCGAGAGCCCGACGTCGTGGTGAGTTATGCCGCAGATGGCGGCTACGGGCATCCTGATCATGTGAGGGCCCACGATGCGACCCGTGCCGCAGCCGAAGTCGTCGGGGTGCCGTTCTATGTGGTCGACAGCCCCGGTTCGAAGCCGGGCCCATTCCGGGTGGATGCGCAGCCTGTGCTCGAGCGCAAACGTGCAGCGCTCGCGGCTCACCGAACCCAGGTCACGCTCGACGGCGACCGGTTCTCGCTGTCATCCGGCGGGCCGCGCCCCATCGCCGCGACGGAGACGTACACCAGGGTGCATCCCGCCGGCGCTTCTGGATTCCACGACCAGAGCCTCGTGAGCCGGGTATCTGCGCTCGTGGTGGCCGCCCTGCTCGGTGCCTTCGCTGGAGCGACCCTGACTGCGGCCCACCAGGCGAGCGTCGCCGTGGGGCCGCTGGTGATCCCCTGGGGCATCATCACGGCCGTGATCGTGACTGCCGCGATCCTCGCCGGGCTCCGCATCGTCTTCGAGACCCGGATCGTCGCCGGTTGCGCCGCAATCGGCCTGCTCGGGGCGTCGGCGCTCCTTGCCATCCAGACGTCCGGTGGCAGCGTGCTGGTGCCCGCCAACCCCGCCGGATACACGTGGACCTACGCTCCCGTGATCATCGCCGCAGTCGTGCTGTCGTGGCCGCGGTTCACGCGACCGGTTCCCAGTCTCAAACGCGGTAATATTGGAGCCTCTGCTTCGAAAGGTTCTGATCTCCTGTGACGTACGTCATCGCCCAGCCCTGCGTCGATCTCAAGGACCGCGCCTGTATCGACGAATGCCCGGTCGACTGCATCTATGAAGGCGACCGGATGTTGTACATCCATCCGGACGAATGCGTCGACTGCGGCGCCTGCGAGCCGGTCTGCCCGGTCGAAGCCATCTACTACGAAGACGACCTGCCAGACAAGTGGGCGGCGTACTACAAAGCGAACGTCGAATTCTTCGACGACGTCGGCTCGCCCGGTGGAGCCGCCAAGGTCGGCGTCATTCACAAGGATCACGAACTCATCGCAGCGCTGCCCGAAGGTGGCGGCTCGTCAGAATGAGCCTCGAGCTTCCCGACTTTCCGTGGGATTCCCTCACGCCCTACAACGAGCGTGCGAAAGCGCATTCGGGCGGAATGGTCGACCTCTCGATCGGTTCCCCGGTGGATGCGACCCCGGACGTGGTCAGGAACGCACTGGCCGCAGCGACAGACGCGCACGCGTACCCGCAGACGATGGGCACGCCAGCGCTTCGTGAAGCGATCGTCGAGTGGTTCGAGCGTCGCAGGGGAGTAAGCGGCCTCTCGGTGGGCAATGTGCTCCCGACTATCGGCTCCAAGGAGCTGATCGCCCTCATGCCTATGCTTCTCGGGCTCGGCAAGGGGGACGTCGTCGTCCAGCCCGCGATCGCCTATCCGACCTACGCCATCGGAGCCGCCGTCGTCGGGGCAACGGTCGTGGCCTCAGACGATCCGGCAGAGTGGCCTGAGAACACCAGGCTCGTCTGGGTGAACAGCCCCGGCAACCCTGACGGCCGAGTTCTGTCCGTGGACGAGCTGCGAGCGGCCGTCACTCGGGCGCGCGAGCTGGGTGCGGTCATCGCGGGTGACGAATGCTACGCCGAGTTGAGCTGGGAATCCGAGTCCGGTACACCGTCGATCCTCGATCCCCGTGTGATCGGCGACGACCGCAGGAACGTGCTCGCTGTCTATTCGTTGAGCAAGCAGTCCAACCTCGCGGGCTACCGTGCGGCTTTCGCTGCGGGATGCAGCAGGGTTATCGGCGAACTGCTTGCCGTGCGCAAGCACCTCGGGCTCATCCCTCCAGCACCGGTGCAGCAGGCCATGATTGCCGCCCTCGAAGACGAAGAGCACGTGGCGGTCCAGCGCGAGTTGTATCGCGCCCGCCGCGCACGGTTGCGGCCGGCTGTCGAGGCCGCCGGATACACGGTCGACCACAGCGAGGGCGGGCTGTACCTCTGGGCGACGAAGGGGCAGGATTCCTGGGCATCCGTCGCCGAATTCGCCGAGCTCGGCATTCTGGTGGTCCCCGGCTCCTTCTACAATGAGAAACCGGCGCAACACGTACGCATTGCCCTGACGGCCACGGATCCAGACATCGACACCGCTATCGCTCGATTGGCCCTGTAGAATATCTACAACCCGCAGCAGCATCCTTTGGGTCATGTGACAGTAGTCGGAGCCGCACCCTAAGCTGTAGGCGTGAATGCAGCCGGTCCAGTCCCCGAGAAGGCCACCCTCCA
Source organism: Salinibacterium xinjiangense (assembly GCF_014645015.1). Classification (GTDB taxonomy): domain Bacteria; phylum Actinomycetota; class Actinomycetes; order Actinomycetales; family Microbacteriaceae; genus Rhodoglobus; species Rhodoglobus xinjiangensis. Next base: position 717,920 of record NZ_BMLC01000001.1, on the reverse strand, counting down.
CTTTCCTGGCGGGAGCGCCGAGTTCCCGGTGATCCGGGGCACTGATGGCCACGACTCCATCGACATCTCCACTTTCATGAAGCAGACCGGGTATACGGCTCTCGATCAGGGTTTCGTCAACACCGCGTCCACACGCAGTGCGATCACCTTCATCGACGGCGACAAGGGCATCCTGCGGTATCGCGGCTACGCCATCGAAGACGTCGCCAAAAACTCGACGTACCTCGAGGTCGCCTGGCTGCTGATCTACGGCGAGCTGCCCACAGCCGACCAGCTCGGGGAGTTCGACGAGAAGGTGCGTCGACACACGCTCCTGCACGAAGACCTGCGCCGCTTTTTCGATGCGCTTCCGCCCAACGCGCATCCCATGTCGGTGCTGTCGAGCGCCGTGTCTGCGCTGTCGACGTACTACGAAGACTCGCTCAATGTCCGCGATCCTGAGCAGGTCGAGATCTCGACCATTCGTTTGCTGGCCAAGCTGCCCGTCATCGCCGCGTACGCGCACAAGAAGAGCCTCGGCCAGGCCCTCCTGTACCCGGATAACAGCCTGAGCTTCGTCGACAACTTCCTGAAACTGAACTTCGGCAATCACGCAGAGCCTTACGAGGTCAACCCCGTGCTGTCCAAGGCGCTCGACCGCCTGCTGATCCTGCACGAAGACCACGAGCAGAACGCCTCGACGTCGACGGTGCGGCTCGTCGGTTCGACCGAGGCCAACATCTTCGCCTCGATCTCCGCCGGGATCAACGCCCTCTACGGGCCGCTCCATGGCGGCGCGAACGAGGCCGTGCTGAAGATGCTCGCCGAGATCAAAGCGTCAGGTGAGGGCGTCGAGAAGTTCGTCGAACGTGTCAAGAACAAGGAAGACGGCATCCGCCTGATGGGCTTCGGCCACCGCGTGTACAAGAGCTTCGACCCGCGCGCGACTCTCGTCAAGGAGAGCGCGGACGAGGTGCTTGCGGCTCTCGGCGTCAAGGACGACCTCCTCGACATCGCCAAGGAGCTCGAGGCGGTAGCGCTCGCGGACGACTACTTCATCGAGCGCAGGCTCTACCCGAACGTCGACTTCTACACCGGCGTGATCTACAAGGCGATGGGATTCCCGTCCCGGATGTTCACGGTGCTGTTCGCCATAGGCCGCCTTCCCGGGTGGATCGCGAACTGGCGCGAGATGAACGAAGATCCCATGACCAAGATCGGCCGCCCGCAGCAGTTGTACACGGGCTCCGAGGTCAGAAACTGGCCGCAGCGCTAGTCGATGACGGTGGCATGCAGTTCGGCATCACGGAAGATCACGGTCAACTGGCCCGCGTGATCCGGTGAACACCGCATACCCAGGGTGAGTTCGGGTAGTTCGAAGTTCGCCTCGAACGCGAGCCGGGTCCACGTCCCTGTTCCAGCACGCGTGCGACTGGCCTCGAAGAAGTCGAGCCGCCCGCTGGTGTCGACCATGCCGCACCGGATGCCCGTGGATACCCCATTCGGAACGACGAGCACATCCACCGAGTAACCCACTGCGACGTGTCCGCCGTTGATGGTCAGATTCGTGACCCGGATGTCGCTGTCTGAACTGTAGAAGCCCGTGAACGTCTGCTCGCTCGGCTCGGCGCCAGCGAACAACAGCTGCGCGAGCATCCCGAACCCCGCCACCATCGCAACGGCGGCGACCAGCAACAGTGCCCGGGGAACCCTCATGGGACAACGCTAGCGGCCTCTCACGGGCATGCTGTCGCAGCAGACCGTCGTGGCGGACAGGCGGCAGCGCCGACGTGCCCGTCGTGCCCGTGGTGTCCTGCAGCCCGCTGGGCCCGTCGTGTCCGGTAGCCCGTCCGGCCCGCCGGGCCCGTTCTGTGCAATGCGCGGCAGTACGTCAAACATCGCGCGCGCCGACGTCCCCTTCCGAAATGACGGAGAAACAGCTCGCCGTGGGCTGCAGGTTCGCAGTATCGCGCCGCGGGGCATCCGGATCTCCGTCATTTCGGAAGCATGCAGCCGGATGCCGCTACCGCCGCTACGCGTGCAGCGAGGTGTTGAGCTCCACGCCCTTGCCCGAGCGCGTGAGCACCTCGACCGCGCCGGTCACCGAATTGCGTCGGAACAGCAGCCCTGGCATCCCGCTCAACTCGACCGCCTTGATCGTCGCCCCGTCGGCGAGGATGACCTTGGTGCCCGCCGTCACGTACAACCCAGCCTCGACCACCGTGTCGTCGCCGATGGAGATGCCGACGCCGGAGTTCGCCCCGAGCAGCGCGCGGGCCCCGATCGAGATGCGCTCGGTTCCGCCGCCGGAAAGGGTGCCCATGATGGATGCCCCGCCTCCGATGTCTGCCCCGTCGCCGACCACGACCCCCTGTGAGATGCGGCCCTCGACCATGGATGTGCCGAGGGTGCCCGCATTGAAGTTCACGAAGCCCTCGTGCATCACCGTGGTGCCCGGGGAGAGGTGGGCGCCCAGCCGCACGCGTGAGGCGTCGGCGATGCGCACGCGAGTGGGTGACACGTAGTCGAGCAGTCGCGGGAACTTGTCGATGCCGGTGGCGGCGATCCCGGCGCGCTGCAGCCGGGGGCGCAGCCGGTCGAAGTCGTCGGGATGCACGGGACCGGCGTTGGTCCACACGACGATCGGCAGGTGCCCGAAGAGGCCGTCGAGGTTGATCGTGTTGGGCTGCGCGAGGAGGTGGCTGAGCAGGTGCAGTCGCAGGTAGGCATCTTCCGTGGAGGCCGGCGGGGCATCCAGGTCGATTTCGACCGTGCGGAAGTCGATGGTCACATTGCGGCGCTCGTCTGCGCTCTCGAGGTCTTCGAATTCGGCAGGTGCGATGTATGGATCAGTGCCCGCAGGCAGTGCGCCGAGTACCGGCCTGGGAAACCAGGTGTCGAGAACGGTTCCGTCTCCGGCAACGGTGGCAAGCCCGTAGCCCCATGCAGCGCGCGAAGTCATTCCCCAAGAGTACTTAAACTGGTCGGGTGCCTGACACCGAACGTGCCGTCCCCCTTCTCGACCTCGCCGCAACGTCGGTCGAGCTCACCCGCCAGCTGTGCGATATCGAGTCGGTCTCGGGTGGCGAGAAGCTCATCGCCGACGCCATCATGGCAGCGCTCGCCGGTTGCGAGCACCTCGAAATGGTGCGGGATGGCGACGCCATCGTGGCGCGAACCACGCTGGGCCGCGATCGCCGGGTCGTGATCGCGGGCCACATCGACACCGTGCCGATCAACCACAACCTCCCGGTGGTCGAGCAGGACGGCTTCCTCGTCGGCCGTGGAACCGCAGACATGAAGGGTGGAGTGGCGGTCGCCCTGAAGCTCGCCGCCGAACTCTCTGCGCCCCCCGTCGATCTCACCTGGATCTGGTACGACCATGAGGAGGTCGACAGCGCTCTCAACGGTCTCGGCAGGCTGGCGCGCACACGGCCCGATCTGCTCGAGGGCGATTTTGCGATCCTGGGGGAGCCGACAAGCGCGAAGATCGAGGGTGGATGCAACGGCACGGCCAGGGCGAACGTGACGCTGCGCGGCCTGCGTGCGCACTCCGCCCGCTCCTGGGTGGGCCGCAACGCTATTCACGACGCCGCCCCCGTGCTCGCCATTCTCGCGGCGTACACGCCAGCGCACATCGAAGTGGACGGCCTGGTCTACCGTGAGGGCCTGAACGCTGTCGGTATCACCGGCGGAGTTGCCGGCAACGTGATACCCGACCTCGCCGTGATCAGCATCAACTACCGCTTCGCGCCGAGCCGCAGCGCGGCCGAGGCTGAGGCCCACCTGCGCGAGGTCTTCGACGGCTTCGAGATCGAGGTCACCGATATGGCCGAAGGAGCACGGCCAGGGCTCGACGCGCCTCTCGCACGACTTTTCCTTGCGGCGGTCGGGGGAGAAGCCGCCCCGAAGTACGGCTGGACGGACGTCGCGCGCTTTTCTGCCCTCGGCATCCCTGCGGTCAACTACGGCCCAGGAGATCCGCTCAAGGCGCATGCTGACGACGAGCGCGTCGCGGTCAGCGAAATCCTGGAGTGCGAGCGGGGGCTTCGTGCGTGGCTAAGCGCTCCGTAGCACTCGTCGCTCGCTATCGGCTCACGCCGTGGTGGGTGAAGGTCGTCGTGATCTTCGTCGCATCCCGGGTCGTCACGACCATCATCATGACGTCGTTCGCCGCGAGGCAGGATGCGAACCCGTGGACGGGTCCGAAGCCGGACTACTTCGACTTCGCGGCGATCTGGGACGGTCACTGGTACTACATCATCAGCGCCGTGGGATATCCGTGGACGCTGCCCATGACGGCCGACGGCCGTGTTGCCGAGAACGCCTGGGCCTTCATGCCCGCGTATCCGGCCGTCGTCAGGTTCTTCATGCAGCTGACCGGCCAGGGCTTCCCCGTGGTGGCGGTGGGCGTCTCTGTGGCATTCTCGCTGGCCGCGGCGCTCATGTTCTACAAGCTGATGCACCTGGCACTGCCCGGCGGCACCGCGCTGTTCGCTGTCGTGCTCTTCTGTGCAGCACCGCTGTCGCCGATCCTGCAGGTGTCGTATGCGGAGCCGATGCATCTGCTGCTGCTCACCCTCGCGCTCTATCTCCTGGTGCAGCGCCGCTACTGGTTGCTCATCCCGGTGGTCGCCGTCATGTCACTGACCCGCCCCAGCGGCCTGGCGTTCGCCCTGACGATGCTGTTGCACGTCGGGTACCGGTGGTGGCTGCAGCGGCCCACAGCCCGCGACAGGGAGGAGTTCGCGCTGCGCGATCGCGTGGCATCCATCAGTGTCGGACTCTTCAGCGCGTTCAGCGGTGTGGCCTGGCTTCTTATCGCGTGGGCCGTCACAGGGTCGATCACGGCCTACACCGACACCGAGCTTGCATGGCGCGCGGCGTACATTGGCGACGGGCAGCTGGTGCCGTTCACCGCCTGGGTGAGCGCAACGGCATTCTGGGCACCGTGGTTCGGGATGTCGCAGCCGCTGCTGCTCGTGCTGCTGGTGATCATCGTCGCGGGGTTCTTCGCCGTGCTCCTGTCGCCGTGGGCGCGCCGTATCGGCGTCGACCTGCGCTTCTGGATCGCCAGCTACGCCCTGTACCTGCTGGCGGTCTTCTTCCCACAGTCCAGCCTCTTCCGTCTGCTGATGCCGCTGTTCCCCGCGCTCGGCGTGCTGGCGTTGCCGAAGTCGACCACCTATCGCCTGCTATTGGTCGCCCTGTGTATCGCCGGCCAGTGGGCCTGGGTGCAGTTCGGCTGGTGGGTCGATGGCCAGGACTGGACGCCGCCGTGAGCGGCAGCAGCAGCGCTCGTTTTCTCGATACGCGAGGAATGAACGATAATAGGAGACGTATTCTTTGTGAAAGGGGAACCATCATGGCCGCCATGAAACCGAGGACCGGTGACGGGCCGATGGAGGCTGTCAAAGAAGGTCGCCTCATCGTCGTCCGCGTGCCACTCGAGGGTGGGGGGCGATTGGTCGTCTCCGTCAATGATGCCGAGGCGAAAGAACTTCACGACGCGCTTGCCGGAGTCGTCGCGCCCGTCTGATCGATCACTATCGGACGTCGCCCTCGGGCGGCGTCCGATTTTTCGTGCCCGGATGCGGCTGTCCGCCGCCGGGGTAGCAGCGTCAGTCGGTGAGCTTGGTGAGCTGCAGCAGGCCGTCGCCCACGGGTGACAGCGCTCCGATGACGTCATCCGAACCGGCGATCTCGTTGAGCAGGAACCTGAAATTCGCGACGACGTCGTCACGCTGGGCCGGATCTGCCACCCGGCCCTTCCAGAGTGCGTGGGCGACCACGACGGTGCCGCCGCGGCGGGCCAGTCGCAACCCGTGCTCGACGTACTCGACGACAGACTGTGGATCCCCGTCGATGAAGACCAGGTCGTAGCTGCCCTCGTTCATGCGCGGGAGCACGTCAAGCGCCCTGCCGCAGATGAGCCGGATGCGGTTTGCTGGAATACCGGCATCTCCGAACGCCTTGCGGGCCTGCTGCTGGTAGTCCAGCTCGGAGTCGATGGTCGTGAGAACGGCTTCCGGCGCCCCGTGCATCAGCCACATGCCGCTGACCCCGAGACCGGTGCCGATCTCGATCATGTTGGTGGGCCCGGTGGCTGCCGCAATCACGGCGAGCTGCGCACCCATCGACGGGGTTATCGGCTCGATCCCGAGTTCGAGGGAGTGCAGGCGAGCCGCGAGCACATCAGGGCGCTCCACAGCGAACTCTTCGGCGAATTTCCAGCTCAACAGCTTGTCTGACACGGGGTGCTCCTCACTGGGCCAACTCTAGGGTTACTCGCGTCATACAGCGGGTATCCTGAGCGAGTGTCCTTCGGTCTCACTTTCGAAAAACTTCTCGTTATTGGGATCATCGCTGTCTTCCTGCTCGGCCCTGAGCGACTGCCCTACTACGCATCCCAGCTCGCGAGGCTCGTGAAATCGATCAGGGGTATGGCGGATGGCGCGAAGGAGCGCATGCGGGAGGAGATGGGCCCCGACTTCGACGAGATCGACTGGAAGAAGATGGATCCGCGGCAGTACGACCCGCGCCGCATCATCCGCGAGGCTCTTCTCGAAGGTCCGGATGAGCCAGCGAAGCCAGCCGTCGTGCGACCCCCCGCCGAGTCCGCGTACGCCCAGCGCCAACGGATGCTCAGGGAGAACCTGCCGACGCCCCACGATACGGAGTCGACCTAGCGCGAAAGCTCAGCGGCGTCGCAGGGCCTTGAGAACCTTCAGGGCCGCGGTCATCAGCCCGGTCATCTTTTCCCACTCCTCGCCGGTGCGAGGGAGGTTCATGATGCCGGTCGACTCGGCGACAGTGCGTGCCTCGACGAAGCGCAGCAGCCCCTCCGCGCCGTTTCGCCGACCCATGCCGGAATGCTTCATTCCGCCCATGGGTGCGTCTGTGCTCGAGAAGGATGCCCGGTAGCCCTCGTTGATGTTGACGCTGCCGACGTCGAGCAGGTCGGCGATCCGCCGCCCCCGCGCGCGCGACCCGGTGAACACCGAAGCGTTGAGCCCGAACTCCGAGTCGTTGGCTGCCGCGATCGCCTCTGCCTCGCCTTCGACCACGGTGATCGCCACGACCGGGCCGAACGTCTCGTGGGCGAAGCACTCCATGCCCGGCGTCACCCCGGTCAGCACCGTCGGCTCGAAGAAGTATGGGCCGAGGTCGGGGCGGGCTCGACCCCCGGCGAGGACGGTGGCTCCCTTAGCGACGGCGTCATCCACATGCCTGCTGACGCGTTCGAGCTGGGCGGCCGAGGTGAGGGAGCCGACATCGGTGGAGAAGTTCAGGGCTGACCCCTGTCGAAGGCTCCTCGTGCGCTCGGCAAAAGCGCGGATGAATTCCGTGGCGATCGTCCGGTCGACGTAGATGCGTTCGATCGAGACGCACAGCTGGCCCATCGATGAGAACACGGCGTATGCGGCGTTGGCGGCAGCCTCGGCGGGCTTCGCGTCGTCGAGAACGATCAGCGGATTTTTTCCGCCGAGCTCGAGCGAGGCTCCGGTGAGCGTCGCTGCCGCGCGCTCACCCACCTTCGTGCCGGTGGCCGTGGATCCGGTGAAACACACGTAGTCGGCGGCATCCACCACCGCGTTGCCGATCTCGGTGCCATCACCAGCGACCACGGCCCACAGCGCCTCGGGAACCCCGGCATCGATGAAGGCACGACGTGACGCGAGAATCGACAGTGCGCCCTGGTTGTCGGCTTTCTGGACTACGGCATTGCCCGAGGCGAGAGCGGGGACCACATCCATGATCGAGAGCGCGATCGGGTAGTTCCACGGGGTGATGACGCCGATGAGCCCCTTGGGCTTGTGGCTGACGCGCGTCTGGATGACGACCGGGATGCTGGCCCGTCGTCGGCGGGTCTTCAGCACGTTTCGGGCAGACACCGCGTAGTAGCGGGCGACGCTCGCTGCCTCGAAGACCTCCTCGAATGCCTGTCCGCGGGTCTTGCCGCTCTCCGTCTGCAGTATGTCGAGCAGTTCCTTCGCGCGCTCCAGCAGCAGGTCGTGGGCCGTGAGCAGCACGGCACGGCGGTGGGCGAAACCGGCGGCACGCCAGGCCTGCTGTGCGACGCGGGCGGCGGCCGCGGCATCCTGCACATCGCCGGCATTCGACACGGGCAGGCTGTGCAGCACGGTGCCCGTGAACGGGGCGATGACCTCCGCGGTCGTCCCGTTCGTGGCAGTCAGGTCGGCGACCAGTTCTGCGATTCTCGCGTCGCTGATCGGAGCAGTTCGCATCGTTGCTGGCATGGCGCAAGCCTACGCGGGCGTGATCGTGTCCACACCGGCAAGCCGCGGCTCGCATCCGGCTCGTGAGTACGGGGCCAGGCACTCACTACACTCAGGGAAATGACCGCACTGCCGCGGGTTCTCACCCGAAGAACAATCGCCACGTACGCCATCGGTTCGCTCGGGACCGGCGGATTCGCCACCCTGCCGGGCCTCGTGCTGGTCTTCTACCTAACGGACACTCTCGGCATCGCGGCCCTGGCCGCGGGGATCCTCGTCACCGTCGCCAAGGCCTGGGATGTGATTATCGACCCCGTGATCGGCGCGCACAGCGACCGGAGCCTTGCGGTGTGGGGATCGAGGCGACCCTTCATGGTGCTTGGCGCTGTCGCCCTGCCGGTGTTCTTCATCCTGACCTTTGCCGTGCCGGCCGGTATCGACCCATTCGCATCCGGGTTCTGGGTGCTCGTCGCCTTTCTCATCACGGCCACGGCGTTCAGCCTGTTCCAGGTGCCGTACATCGCGCTGCCCGCCGAGCTCGCTGACGGCTATGACCAGCGCACGAAGCTCATCTCGGCGCGCGTGGTTGTGCTGACCATCGCGATCCTGCTGTTCGGTGCCGGTGCCCCCGAGATCAGGGATGCGTTTGCCGACGAGCACACCGGGTACCTCGTGATGGCCGTCGTCGCTGGTATCGTCATCGGGCTCGGGATGCTCGTCTCCAGCTTTGTCGCACCGCGCGGTCTCTCCGCCGAGGTCGCCCGGGTTTCCATCCTCGACACGTACCGCGCCGGGCTGGCCGCGCTGAGGCGCAGCCAGCCGTTCCGAGCGCTGCTGCTCACCTTCCTGCTCCAGGGGCTTGCGACGGGCCTGATGCTGGCAGGCGCGCAGTATGTTGCGACGTGGGTGCTCGGAACGGGCGTCACGATCCTGTTTGTCGCGCTCATCGCACCAGCGGTCATCTTCGCTCCCGTATGGGCGCTGGTCGCGGCTCGCATCGGCAAGGAACGCGCCTTCCGGCTCGCATCGCTGCTGTTCGGGCTGGCGGCCCTGGTGATGATCCTCCAGGTGTGGATTCCTGGTGAATGGATCTATGCGCCCGTCGCGCTCGCGGGGGCCGCATACGCGGGCATGCAATCGTTGCCGATGTCGATGCTGCCCGACGTCATCTCCCACGACGCGCACAGGCACGGAATCGGCTCGGCAGGCACGTTCGGTGGAGTGTGGACGGCGGGGGAGACCACGGGGATGGCGCTCGGCGCAACAGTGCTGACCGTCGTGCTTGCGGCATCTGGTTACCTTGAATCTGTCGGTGAACAGGTTGTCGTGCAGCAACCGGGCACAATCGTGGGTATCGTTTTGAGCTTCAGCCTCGTGCCGGCCGTGATCATTGCGGCATCGCTCTGGTCTTTCTCGCGTTATCCGCTGCGAAGGGCAGACATCGATCGGCTCAGCGAAAGGACCATCGCATGAATTTGCAGGAACAACCGTCAGATGTGCTCGCCAGGCTGGCGGAACTGAGGGAAGCCGATGCTCCCACCCACGGCGGTCGCGTGCTGTCGTACGTCTACGACTCCGGAGTTGCCGAACTGGACCAGTTGGCCGCCGACGCCATCCGGATGGTGCAGCCGGTCAACGGGCTCGACCCCACCACGTTCACCTCGGTCGCTGTCATGGAGCGCGAGGTCGTCGCGTTCGCGCGCGACATGCTGAACGGAGACGATGACGTCGTCGGCAGCGTCACGACGGGCGGTACAGAGAGTTGCCTGCTCGCGGTCAAGACGGCCCGCGACAACTGGACGGGCGACGGAAAGCCCAGGCTGCTCGCTCCCGTCACCGCGCATGCGGCGTTCCAGAAGGCCGCGCACTACTTCGGTCTCGACCTCGATCTCGTGCCGGTGCTTCCCGACGGGACCGTCGATACCGACGTCATGATCGAACGCATGGGGCCGGATGTCGCTCTCGTGGTCGTGTCTGCCCCGAGCTACCCGCATGCGGCCATCGACCCGATCGCCGCGATCGCCGCGGCCGCGCTCGAGCAGGGCATCGACTGCCACGTCGACGCGTGCATCGGCGGATGGGTGCTGCCGTTCTGGGAAGGCCTCGAGCCCTGGGACTTCCGGGTCGACGGCGTCACGAGCATGAGCGCAGACCTCCATAAGTTCGCGTATGCCCCGAAAGGCATATCGGTGCTGCTGACTCGCGGTCGGGATCGTCAGCGCGCACAGTATTTCTCGACGACCCAGTGGCCCGGGTATCCGGTGGTCAACGCGACCATGCTCGGGTCGAAGTCGGCGGGAGCGCTCGCCGCGGGCTGGGCCATCACCCGGGCACTGGGTCGCGACGGGCTCGCCGAACTCGCGGCATCCTGCGCCAGGTCGACGGCCTTCCTCGTCGAGCTCATCGACTTCATCGAGGGGCTGCGAGTGGTCGGCTCGCCCGTCGGCCCGCTGCTCGCCATCGCTACCGACGAGAGCGTTCCCGAAGAGCGCAGGGTCGACCCGCACCACTGGGCCGACGAGGTGCGATCACACGGATGGATGCTGCAGCTGCAGCCCGGACTCAACCAGAGTTTCGGTGTGACCCTGCCGCACACCACCCACCTCACGATCACGCCCGTGACGGAGAGCGTGATGGCCGGGCTTGCCGATGCCCTCATGAGCGCCGCTGGAGCGGTTCGCGGGGTGCCGCCGGTGTCTGCAGACGACGCCCTCGCTTCGCTGCCCGAGGGGCTGCTCGACTCGCTCACCGAACCGCTGGATTCGGAGTCGGCGCTGCGAGTGCTGACCGAGGTCGGACTCGTCGCGACGGATGCGTCGGGCCTGCCCGAGAAGATGGCGCCGTTTCTCGCGCTCATCACGGCGCTGCCGGCTCCCGTGACCGAACGGCTGCTCACGGAACTCATCGCACGCACCATCGAATAAGGGCCGCACTGTCGAACAGGCCGCACTGTCGAACAGGCCGCACTGTCGAACAGGCCGCACGGTCCAATAGGGCCGCACGGTCGAATAGGCGCCGGGTTCAGCCTTCGTGGCGCTGCTCGAACTCGGCGGCCTCGGCCTGGAATGCGGAGAGCACGGCTCGCACCGAGGGGCGCTGCGCACGGTCCGGTCGTACGAGAGCACTGATCAGCCTCGACGACCTGACCCCGACCAGCGGTCGGGTGACCAGACCGTTCTCGCGATCGCGGGTCGTGTAGCGGGGGAGGATCCCGATGCCGTGGCCTGCGGCAACCAGCGACTCCACGATGCGGTTGTCGGCGATGCGCTGGGTGACCCGCGCCGGCGCAGCATTGGCCGCTTCGATCCCGCGCAGGATCCGGTCGAACGGGAGGTCTGACGGAACACCTATCCAGTCCTGGTCGATCACATCGGCGGGGGTGAGAGACTTCTTCGCGCCGAGCGGGTGGCCTTCGGGCATGGCGATATCGAGGGGTTCGCGCATGAGCGGGACCACGGTCAGCCCCCGTTCGGTCCACGAGGGCAGGATTCCCGGGGCATCCGCTATGACGATGTCGAAGTCGGCCGTGAGGTCGGCGATGTCGGTGACGAAGCTGTCGAGGTCGCTGCAGATCAGCTGGAGACCGGGCATCTCGGCGACGCGATTGAGGACGCCCGGCAGGAACATCTGCCCGGCGGTCGGGAAGATGGTGATCGTGACCTCGCCCTGGGGTGCCGACCGGAAGTCGGCCCACAGCGCCTCCGCGCGCTCGATGGCTGTGGCGACGTCCGTGGCCGTGCGGGCGAGTGCCCGGCCCGCCGAGGTGAGTGCGACCCCGCGGCCCGATCGCTCGGTGAGTGGCACTCCTGCCTCCCGCTCCAGGATCTTCAGTTGTTGGGAGACGGCCGAGGTGGTGCGGTGTGTTGCGAGTGCGACGGCGGTGATGCTTCCGCGATCCGCGAGTTCCCTCAGCAGCTCCAGCCGGCGAATATCCATGAAGCTAAACTACACGGTTGCCTAAGTAAGATCAGCTTGTTCTACAAGGTTGTAGGCACTGGAATAGAGTTATGAACTTCGAACTGATCATCACAGCAGCGCTCCTCGTGGCGGCCATCTCCGGCACCTTCGTGGTTGCACTGCGCGACGGATACCGTCGCATGCCCACCCGTCGCGCGTAACGCCCGAGCCGGACTTTCCGGTACCGCACCGCCCTGGTCACCCGACCGGGGCGTTCTGCATTTAAGGGCAGTTCGTCGCGGCGGGATCCGGGGGCAGCTCAGTAGGTGCTGAGGCCGAGCTTGCGGCCCGCGAGGCCGCGAGAGCGAGTTGACAGTGCCTCGGCGATGCCGCGGATGACCTTGGCCGCAGGATCGTCCGGTGAAGCCAGGATTACCGGCAGGCCAGAATCCCCACCCTCGCGCAGGGAGATGCTCAGCGGCACCGACCCGAGCACGGGCACCGGCTGCTCCGGCGTGGAGAGCCTGGCCGCGGCATCCGCCCCTCCGCCGGAACCGAACAGCTCGAGGATGCTGCCGTCGGGCTGCACGAGCCCCGACATGTTCTCGATCACCCCGATCACGGCCTGGCCGGTCTGGCGCGCGACGAGCCCGCTGCGCTCCGCCACCTCGGCGGCGGCGGCCTGCGGTGTGGTGACGACGATCACCTCGGCCTGGGGCAGCAGCTGGCCGAGCGAGATGGCGATGTCGCCGGTGCCCGGCGGCAGGTCGAGCAGCAGCACGTCGAGGTCGCCGAAGAACACGTCGGTGAGGAACTGCTGGATGGTGCGATGCAGCATGGGCCCGCGCCACGACACCGCGGTGTGGTCTTCCACGAACATCCCGATCGAGATCACTTTCACGCCGTGCGCGACCGGCGGCAGGATCATCTCGCCGACCTGGGTGGGCGTGGCGCCGGCGATGCCGAGCAGGCCGGGAATCGAGAATCCGAACACGTCGGCGTCGATGAGCCCGACGCGGAGTCCGCGTTCGGCCATCGCCACGGCGAGGTTGGCCGTGAGAGTCGACTTGCCGACGCCGCCCTTCCCGCTCGTGATCGCGTAGATGCGGGTCAGTGACTCCGGGCCGAACTGCAGGGCCTTGGGGCGGCCGCCGCGCAGCTTCGCGGTGAGGGCCTCGCGTTCGGCCGGCGTCATCACACCGACATTGACTGTCACGCCGGTCACGCCCGGGGTGCCGGCGACGGCGTGGTGCACGTCACGCTCGATCGTCCTGGCTGCGGGGCATCCGACGATCGTCAATTTCAGGTCGATGGATGCCACGCCGGTCTCGTCGACCGTCACACCGCCGATCATGTCCAACTCTGTCACGGGCCGGCGGATCTCCGGGTCGATGACCTGTTCGAGCGACTGCCTCACGAGAGCTTCGAGCCGCTCGGTTGCCGCCCGCTCAGCCACCGGGCTTCTTCTCCTCGAGCTCCTCGAGCAGGGACTTCAGCTCAGACCGGATGAAGTCCTTCGACGCGAGGTCTTTCATCGCGAGCCGAAGTGCCACCACCTCCCGGGCCAGGTACTCGGTGTCGTTGAGGTTGCGTTCGGCGCGCTGCCGATCCTGCTCGATGGTGACGCGGTCGCGGTCATCCTGGCGATTCTGTGCAAGCAGGATCAGGGGCGCTGCATAGGAGGCCTGCAGCGACAGGATCAGCGTCAGCGCCGTGAATCCGATCGCGGCGGAGTCGAACCTGATGCCCTCAGGGGCGAGCGTGTTGTAGATCATCCAGAGGATGACGAAGATCGACAGGCCGAACAGGAACCACGGCGTTCCCATGCCTCGCGCAATGGCCTCCGTGAATCGACCGAACCTGTCGCGGCTTTGGAAAATCGATGGGGTGGTGCGCAGGCCGCGGGGGGAGTCCAGGCGCGAGTCTGAACGGCTGGGGCGAGAGCTACGGTCGCGTGCCACGTGGTGACCTCCTGCCTGGTCGTGTCGGTTTTCTCAGGGTTACCGATGCGGTCGAAGTGTTGGTGAAAACAGCCGGCTCTTCTGCGTCGTTCGTCGAACTTCGCCAGTCGTCCGGAAGCAGGTAGTCGAGCACATCGTCAATGGTCACCACCCCGACGAGTCGGTGATTGTCGTCGACGACGGGCACAGACACGAGGTTGTAACTGGCGAGGATGCGCGAGACCTCCGCTGCGCTCGTACCCGAGTGCACGGGCTCGAGCGTCGAGTCCACGATGGTGCCGAGTCGTTCGTTGGGCGGATAGCGGAGCATGCGCTGGAAGTGCACCATGCCGAGGAACCGGCCGGTCGGCGGCTCATAGGGCGGAAGGGTCACGCAGATCGCCGCGCCGAGGGCTGGCGCGAGCTCGTGGCGACGGATCAGGGCCAAGCCTTCGGCGACAGTCGAATCCGCCGAGACGATGATCGGTTCCGTCGTCATCAGGCCACCCGCGGTGTCTGGTGCGTACGACAGCAGGAAGCGCACGTCTTCGGCCTCTTCGGGCTCCATGAGGTCGAGCAGCGTCTCGCCGCGCTCATCGCTGAGGTGCGCGATGAGGTCGGCGGCGTCGTCGGGCTGCATCTGGTCGAGCACGTCAGCCGCGCGGTCGTCGGCGAGCTGGTTCATGATGTCGACCTGCTCGTTCTCTGGCATCTCCTCGAGAACGTCGGCGAGGCGGTCGTCAGACAGCTCGTAAGCGACCTCGAGCATCCGCTGCTCCGGCAGGTCGAGCATGGCGGTGGCGAGGTCGGCGGGCAGCATGTCTGCGTAGCTCGCGACGAGCTGGGTCGCCGACTGCGTTTCGCCGGTGTCGGTCTTCTCGATGATGTCGGACCACGCGATGAAGAGGGTGGCACCCTTCGTGAAGGTGGTCGTCCTGGGGCGGCGCAGGAACGCCTGGGTGACCTCCCACTCTCCGAGCCCCGTCTCCTCGATCGCGACATCCTCGATGTTGGCCTCGCCAGAGCCATCGCGAAGTCGAACCGAGCGGCCCAGGAGCTCCGACATCACCCTGACCTCACCACGACGTTGCTCGAAGCGGCGCAGGTTGATGAGTCCGGTCGTGATGATCTGGCCGGATCCGATGCTGGTGATGCGGCCGATCGACAGGAAGACGCGTCGCTTGCCCGGTACCTCGAGCACCATTCCGACCACGCGGGGGCTGCCCTGTGAGCGGTAGACGACGAGCACATCGCGAACCTTGCCGACTCGGTCGCCATTGGGGTCGAAAACGGAACACCCGACCAGGCGGGCGGCGAATACTCTCGACGTGCTCACGGTAAAACCCTACCGCTGCGTGGCACAATGGCCCGGTGACCAACCAGAGCATGTTCCGTCGGCGTGGCCTCTCCCTTCCCAGTGTTCCCAAGGGCGATGTTCTGGGCACCTACGACACCTACCTCGAGGCACAGTCCGTTGTCGATCGCCTCTCCAAGGCAGATTTCGAAGTCGCCAGGCTCTCGATCGTCGGCAACGACCTGAAGACCGTGGAGCGGGTCACCGGCAAGCAGACATACGGCCGGGCCGCTATCGCGGGTGCGGCATCCGGAGCCTGGCTTGGACTTTTTCTCGGCCTGATTTTCACTCTCTTCACCCCGCCGAGCACCCAGACATTCGGTATCGTCGGCGCCGCACTGCTTATCGGAGCAGGCTTCGGGATGATCTTCAGCATCGTCACCTACACCATCAGCCGCCGCCGCCGGGATTTCACCTCCACCCACCAGGTGCTCGCCAGCAACTACCAGATCATCATCGATCCGGAGTTGACCGCGAAGGCGCAGCAGGCGCTGCAGGAGCATCCGACGGCATAAGCCACGGTCTCGGGCTCCCCCGACGCCGGGTCATGTGACCAGCGGCGGAACTATCTACGCTCCACCGCGCAGCCACGACTCCACGTCGTCGGCCGTGCGAGGGATGCCGATCGACAGGTTCTCGGCGCCGCCCTCTGTGACGAGGATGTCATCTTCGATCCGCACGCCGATGCCGCGGTACTGCTCCGGCACGCTCAGGTCGTCGGGCTGGAAGTACAGCCCCGGTTCGATCGTGAACACCATGCCGGCCTCCAGCACACCGTCGAGGTAGAGCTCTCGGCGCGCGGCAGCACAGTCGTGCACGTCGATGCCGAGGTGGTGGCTCGTGCCGTGCACCATGTAGCGGCGGTGGTACTGGTGATCCGGCTCCAGCGACTCCTCGGCGCTGACCGGCAGCAGGCCCCATTCCGCGGTCTTCCTCGCGATGACCTTCATGGCTTCGGCGTGGATCTCGCGGAACGTCAGCCCCGGCTTCACGATGGCGAACGCAGCATCCGCCGCTTCCAGCACGGCGTCGTAGATGCGGCGCTGCACCTCGGTGAACGTGCCGTTGACAGGAAGCGTGCGGGTCACGTCGGCTGTGTAGTAGCTCTCGAGTTCGATGCCGGCGTCGATGAGGATCAGGTCGCCCGGCACGACGGCGCCGTCATTGCGCGTCCAGTGCAGGATGCAGGCGTGGGCGCCGGATGCCGCGATCGTGTCATACCCGACGGTGTTTCCTTCGGCGCGCGCGCGTCGGTTGAACGTGCCCTCGACGAGGCGTTCGCCCCGGGTGTGCGCGACCACCTGCGGCAGGTCGCCGACCACGTCGTCGAATCCGAGGCCGGTGGCAGCAACAGCGGCACGCATCTCGGCGATCTCGAACGCGTCCTTCACCAGTCGCAGTTCGCTGAGGTCACGGGCGAGCTCGGTGTCGCCATCGGTCTCGAGCTCCACGGCGATGTCGCTGTCTGCTGCGAGCAGGCGGCGCCCGTCGATCTGGTCGGTCACGTCGCGGTCGGCGTCGCGCACGACGAGGGTGGCGGCATCCACGTTGTCGATGACGGCAGAGAATGCGGGGAGCCCTGCGGTCGCGAGCCCGAGGTCGGCTGCGACGTGGGCGAGCGAGGGGCGAGGGCCCGTCCAGAATTCGCCAACCTCGGGGTTGGCGTAGAACTCGTTGGTGTCGCGCCCGGCAGCCTCACGGAAGTACAGCGTCGCGGTATGCCCATTCCCTGTCGGCTCCATCACGAGCACGCTTCCGGGGACCGAATCCGAACCCCAGCCCGTGAGGTGGGCGAAGGCGGAGTGGGCGCGATACGGATAGTCGCAGTCGTTGGATCGCACCTTGGCAGCGCCGGCAGGGATGACCAGCCGCTTATCGGGATGAGCGGCAGAGATGCGGTCACGCCGGGCGGCGGCGAACGCGGACTGGTCGCGCGGTGACGGGGTGACATCCGGTCGGTCTGCCCATTGTGACGAGATGTAGTCGGTGAACGTGGACGACAGCGGAGTCGTCGAGCGGTTCGAGGTGGCGCGGGGGGCAGTGGAGGATGCGGTGGAGTCAGCCATGCATCCATTCTCCACCCGGTCGGTCCGTGCCGTCAGTCTGCCGGGGTCAGTTGGGCGACGATCGGGCGGTGGTCGCTGCCTGAGTCATCCTGGGTCGTGATGACGCGCATTCCGGTGGCCCGCCAATTCGGGGTCGACATAACGTGGTCGATCGGGGCACCCAGGACTGCGGGCGCCGCGGAGGGCCAGGTGCCGACGGCGGCGTTGTCGGTGGTGGCGGCGGCATCCACGCAATTGCCCACGGCAGCCCCCGGTGCCACACCGAGACCTGCGTAGTGGTCGAGGGTCGAGTTGAAGTCGCCCGCCATGATCACGTTGTCGCCGCTGCAGGCATCCTTCACCCATTGCAGGTCGGACCGCCAGTGAGCCATCTCGCCGGGGATAGGGGCGACCGGATGCACGGCCACGATCGTTGGCCCGGAACCGTCGGCCGGGCTGGCGACCACGGACGGCAGCACCGACGTGGTGCGTGCCAGCTCATCCACCGTGTACTCACCCAGGCCGACGCCGATGAGAAGCGTGGTCGACCGGGCTTTCGATACCTCGTCATACGAGGTCGTGTGGGCGATCATGGGGAGACCCGCATCGCTGATCAGGGCGGCGACCGCCTCTCCAGCAGCCCTGGATGTCTCGGGCAGCACGACGACGTCGGCGCCAGCCTCGATCGCCAGCTGTGCGATGGTGTCTGCGCCAGGGAGGTCGCCGAGGGTGTTCCAGCTGAGCACCGTCACATCCGAATCGGTCCGGTCGGCAAAAGCCGTGTCGCCGAAACCGCGGGCAGACAGCACGACGAGGTTGACGAGGCAGAACACCAGCATGATCGCCGCCATGGATGCCGCAAACCGCCGCACGCGCGCGGACACGAGCGCCACGATCACCAGTAACGCCACGATGCCGAACCCCACGCTGGCAGCAGCTCCCCGAAGCGACACGAGTTGCGCGAGGATCGGCAGTCTCGCCGCCCCGAACAACTGCGGCCAGGCGACGACGAGCAGGGCCAGGGCGGTCACCACGATGATGATGGCTGCGAGGGTTCGTCGGATCATTGCGGGCTGAGCCTATGCCAATAGGCTTTGAGAATGCCCGACCGACCCATCGATCTCCATACTCACAGCGCGGTATCCGATGGAACCGAGACTCCGACGCAGTTGGTGCAGGCCGCCATCGCCGCTGGGCTCAGCACTGTGGCGATCACCGACCACGACTCGACGGCGGGGTGGCAGGAGGCGTTTGCCGCGGCATCCGGCACCGGGCTGACGGTCGTTCCTGGCATGGAACTGAGCACGAACTACGGCCCGGCGAGCGTGCACATGCTGGCCTACCTGTTCGATCCGCTGGATGCGGGCATCGTCTCTGAGACAGCGCGCATCCGCGATGGGCGGCTTCGCCGGGCCGAGAAGATCGTCGAGAAGATCGCGGCAGACTATGACCTCACCTGGGACGACGTGCTCGCCGAGGCGCAGGATGGCACGACCCTGGGTCGCCCGCACATCGCCGACGCCCTCGTGCGTAAAGGCTTCGTGGCCAACCGAAGTGCCGCATTCGAGAGCATCCTGCACTGGCAGGGCGGCTACAACGAGAAGTACTACGCGCCGTCACCGCTCGAGGGGGTGCGGATGATCGTCGCGGCCGGGGGAGTGCCGGTGCTCGCGCATCCCGCCACCCAGGGCAGATACCGGTCGATGGATGACTCGGTCGTTCGCGAGCTCGTCGACAACGGGCTGTTCGGGCTGGAGGTGCACCACCGCGACAACACCGACGACGGCAAGCTGTGGCTGCTCGCGCTTGCCGAGAAGTTCGGATTGGTGGTGACGGGGTCGAGTGACTATCACGGCGAGGGCAAGCCGAATCGACTCGCCGAGAACTCGACAGCCCCGGATGTGCTGGAACGGATCATGGCGGCCGGCACCGGCTCGCAGGCCTTCCGCGGCTGAGGACGCGCCCCGCGCCCCACGCCCGGCTCAGCGCTGGGCGTCCAGTGAGGTGCCCCTTCGAAGCGTCTTGCCCCGGAAGAAGGCCGGGTTCACGGCCCGCATCACGAACATCAGCACGATACCCGCGACCAGCAGGAACACGGCGAGCAGGAAGACGAGTCCGACACCACCGATGTTCGAACCGCTTCCATACTCGGGGTTCATAGAGTCGATGAGCGTCGTGACGAAGATCACCGCGAGGATGACCCCGCCGACAAGTGGCGCCAGGAATTTGAGGAAGAACGAACGGGCCGACGAGAGCGCTTCTTTGCGGAAATACCACACGCAGGCGAGGGCGGTGACCCCGTAATAGAAGCAGATCATCATGCCGAGGGTGAGGATCGTGTCGGTCAGCACGTCGGTGCTCAACGCGCGCATCACGGCGTAGAAGCCCCAGGCGACGACCGCAGCGATGATGGTGGCGAATCCCGGTGACTTGAAGGTGGGGCTGATCCTGGCGAATCGCCGGGGGAAGGCACCGTAATGACCCATGGCGAGCATGGTGCGTGCCGGGCCGACGAACGTCGACTGGAGGGATGCCGCAGAGCTCGACAGCACGGCGAGCGACAGCAGGATGGCGAACGGCCCCATCACCGGTCCGGCCAGCGCAGCAAAGACGTTTCCTGAGATGTCTTCGTTGCCCAGCCCGAACTCACCGGTTCCGATTCCGGAGAACATCAGGGTGGCCACGGCCACGAGGATGTACAGCAGGAAGATGATGACGACGGTCAGTGTCGCAGCACGACCCGGTGTCGTCTCCGGATTCTTCGTCTCCTCGTTCATCGTGAGGGTGACGTCCCAGCCCCAGAAGATGAAGATCGACAGGGAGACTCCGGCGGCGAAGGCGGAGAAGGACGGCACCGCGAACGGGTTGAACCAGCTCGCGTCGAAGGGGAGAGCATCGAACGCCGAACCATTGGTGACGTGCACTACGGCTGAGATGGAGAACCACACGAGCACGATCAGCTGGAAGGCGACAAGCACATACTGCACCGCTTTGGTCGTCTCCATCCCTCGATATGAGACATAACAGGCGGCCACCATGAAGACCAGGCAGGTGCCGATGTTGATCCACAACGTGTTGGTGAGGTCAGCGATGCCGGGATTTCCGAAGAGCTGCGCCAGCGCGAGGTAGAGGAAGTCGACGGCTACCCCTGCGAGATTCGACAGCACCACGACCGTGGCGACGATCAGGCCCCAGCCACCGAGCCATCCGAGCCACGGCCCGAATGCGCGCGTCGCCCAGGTGAACGACGTTCCGCTGTCGGGCATCGCGTTGTTCAACTCGCGGTAGCCGAGTGCCACGAGCAGCATCGGCAGGAAGCCGACCAGGAAGATGCCCGGCATCTGGGTTCCCACAGCGGCGGCGGTCGGGCCGAGAGAGGCTGTGAGGGTGTAGGCGGGCGCGATACAGGAAATACCGATCACCGTCGCGCCGAGGAGACCGATCGAGCCGGCACTCAGACCTTTGGGAGAGATTCCGGTCACTGTCGCTGCCGGCATGGTGGCGGCTGGCGATGAGGGGGTGGGAGAACTTGCCATGAGATCGATCCTTCGTGTGGCAGCAGCAGGGAAGCTAAGAGGGGGAGTTGGCCGCGGCAGCGGTCGGAACGACGATGAGTGGAACCGGCAGGGAATGCAGCATCCGGTTCGCTGTGACGCCCAGGAAGATCCTGGAGGGCTGCGCGAGCCGGGACGAACCCACCAGGGCTATCTCGTCGACACGCCAGTCCAGTTTCTCGACGGCATCCTCGACGCTGCGGCCCTCTGCAACTTCGGTGGTGACGAATCCGCTGGAGGTGGAGTCCTTCTCGAAATGCTCGACGACACTGGTGAGGTGGGCAGCGCTGGCCGCAGAGAGGTCGATTGCCTGACCCGACCGGGCCGCGTCCACCTCGACCAGCGTGACGAAGCGCAGGTCGACCGGCAGCCCCTCTGAGATGGCGACCATCGATTCCAGCAGTGCCTTCCACCCCGGTCGTGTTCCCATGGCGCAGGTGATTCGGCTGATGGCGGCGGGGGCGAGATACCCACGGGGAGCGAGCGCGACGGGAACCGGCGATGCGTGCAGCAGTGCGTTGGCGATACTTCCCACGGTGAAGCGCTGCAGGACGCCATAGCTCGCGGCGCCAACCACGATCCGGTCGGAATCGAATTGGACGGATGCCCGGATCAGGCCCTCTGATGTCGACTCCGCCCACAGCAGGTGTGTGGTGGCTGTCACGTCTGACGGCACGAGGTCGGCGGCCTCGCTGAGCCAATCCCGTCCCTGCGCTGCGAGGAGTGACCCGTACTCGGACGCACCCGCGGGAACCTTTGCGGGAACCGCCGACGACGTGGGCAGGATGAGGCAGATCCGCAATTCCGCCGCCGTGAGCCTGGCGAGGGCGACCCCGAGTTGCACAGCATCACGCCCGCGGTCGGTCGCCTCGTATGCGACGACATAGTTGGCTGTCCGGGTCACGGGTGAACTCCTTGCGTCGGGTGGCTATCGAAGAGTCAGTGGTGCTCGTGACCGGCGTGGTCTCCGCCGGGTGCGCAGTGGGCACTGGCACTCGGGGCGACGTCGAGGGCGGGGTTCCGGTCGAAGAAGCTCGCGGGTTTCATCCAGAAGCTCACAACGTCGGCGGCCATGATGGGCCATTCCTCGGGGCGGGTGATGTGGTGGATTCCGAAGACGTACCAGACCACGACGTCGGTGTTGCGTACATTTCGGCCGGCCTTCTGCCATTCGGGAAGCCCATGATCGACGGACGACTGGTTGACGAACTCGCCGCTGGGCCAGCGCTCTTCCGGATCGTTCGGGGTAACCCACACCGTGTGGCCGATGACCTGCGCTCGCTCGAGCACCGGGGCTCCCGGCGGGAAGAATGAGGGAATCGCGCCGCCCGGCACCAGCTTGTACGACACCGGCGTGCCGAGAGAGTTCGTGGAGTTCTCGTTGGTGATCTTCCAGGTTCGCTGGGTGTTCCAGTCGAAGTCGTCGTGACCCTCGATCTCCATCGGCGTGTTCGCTACCGTCAGGCCGAGACCGTGCGGATTGGATTCGCTGATCGGCTGGATCTGAGTCTCGGAGCGGTACACGGTGTTCTCGGGGCCGTCGATATCCAGATCCATCCTGGCCACAATGAAGTGCTGGTGGAATGGGGCGTACGTGCGGTTGTCGACGAGGGTGCCGTTGGGGTGGGCCTGCCCCTCTGCGAGATGGGTGACGACCATGATTCCCGTCGCACGCACCTCGCACTCGATGTTGCCGTCTTCGTAGAAGCGCCAATACACGAGGTACTCGTAGTTGGCGACGGTCACGTGGAACGAGACGACGAGCCGTCGCGATCGACGCACCTCGGCTCCCGTGTCGTGATCGACGTGCTTCCAGAGCAGGGCGTTGTCTTCCTCGTGGACGCAGAAGGCGTTGGGGATGTCGTACGGCTGGCCGTGTGAGTCGTGCATGACGGCGTCGATGTAGCGGATCTCGCCCAGGCAGTCGCAACCGAGCTCGAGCGAGGTGGTCATGAAACCCAGTCCCCACTCGCCGATGTCGAAGGCTGTGCGCCGGAAATGGTCGACGCTCGGGTCGCGATACGGCACCACCATCTCGGCAAACGAGAGTCGGTTCGCGATCGGGCGCACGCGGTCGCCGTCCTGGTAGCTGAGCGCGTGCAGGGTCATGCCCTCGCGGTAGTTGAATCCGACGCGCAGCGACCAGTTCTGCCACGTCACGAGATGACCGTCGACCTCGAAGCCCGGGCCGTCTGACTGTACGACATCCAGGGGCTTGCGAGGTGGTCGTCGTGAGGCGTTCTTGATGCGCTCCGGGATGAGATGCGGAACGTACTCGCCCATGATCTCTGGCCGGTCCACCGAGAATGAGTCTTCGATCTCCAGCAGTTGCATGCTGTTCACATCGATGACGAAGTGCAGTCCATTCACCGGCCCCGCATACGGGTTCCCGCCGGCCTGCGCTCTCACCCAGATGTCGCTCCAGCCCAGTCGCCGACCCGCGTATTTCTCGGGAATCAGGGCGGCACCGTACGTCCAGGTGTCGATGAACACAAGGTCGAGGTCCGTGATGCCCCGCTGTGTGAGAGCCGCGATCACCTCGGGGTGCGCACGAAGAATCGCGTCGCACTCTTCCCACTCGTCGACGGTGAAGTTGGCCTGCACGTCGGGGACGTGGGTCCAGCTGACCAGTGAATCCGTCGTCAGCGACACGACGGCGATGTAGGTCGAGTTCTCGGCGCGGTTGAGCACGACCAATCGAGCCGCGCGGTCAGGAACGGTACCGGCGGCGGAGAACCCGGCGATTGCTGCCTTCGACGGCTCGAGCATCTCGATCGACGCGAAGCGCCAACCGTCGGCGACTCCCTTTTCCCTCGTGAGGATCGAGGATGCGTGTGAAAACTCGGTCGAGGTGAGCGGGTCGAGCGGATGAAAAGTCATGAAAGAATCCTGTCAGAAACGAACCGCGGTGTTCGTCGCTGTCAGTATCGCACCGCGCTCGGGGTGGGTAAACCCCGGAGCGGACCTTCTCGATCTTCACTCCGCGCCGGGCCACTGCCGGGGATTCGCCCCGTGCCGGATGACCGACCAGAATTGCTGCTAGTTGGTCGGTGGCGTGTTTCCGGGAGTGCTGGAGCCGCCCCGGCGGGTGCGCGTGCGGCTTCGGCGTGACGGAGCCGCGCCATCGTGAGTACCTCCGCCTGCCGCGCTGTCGCGCACGGCATCAGTCGAACGCTCGCGCGACGGGCGTGAACCCGAACCCTGCGACGGGCGACCACCGTGATCGCCACCGGAGCGCGGCGGGCGACCATCGCGGCCAGCCGACGAGGGTGCGGCCTCACGGGCGCGGGCCGGCGGGGCACCTGGCAGGCGACCTTTCGTGCCCTCGGGGATGTCGAGGTCGGTGAAGAGGTGCGGGCTCGACGAATAGGTTTCGGTCGGCTCCGGGATTCCCATATCGAGCGCACGGTTGATCAGCGACCATTTGTGCATGTCGTCCCAGTCGACGAACGTCACCGCGATTCCCGTCTTGCCCGCGCGACCGGTGCGGCCGGCGCGGTGCAGGTAGGTGTCGTGGTCGTCGGGGATGGTGTGGTTGATGACGTGGGTCACGTCGTTGACGTCGATGCCTCGTGCCGCGACATCCGTGGCGATCAGGATGTCTTTCTTGCCGGCCTTGAACGCGGCCATGGCGCGCTCGCGCTGCTCCTGGTTGAGGTCTCCGTGCACGGCAGCGGCATTGAAGCCGCGGTCACCCAGCTCTTCGACCAGCTTGGCGGCGGCACGCTTGGTGCGTGTGAAGACCACGGTCTTACCGCGACCCTCTGACTGGAGGATGCGCGCGATGACCTCGTCTTTATCGAGATTATGGGCGCGGTAGACAATGTGCTTGATGTTCGCCTGCGTCAGGCCCTCATTCGGGTCTGTGGCGCGGATGTGGATGGGCTTGTTCATGAACCGGCGCGCGAGAGCCACAATCGGGCCGGGCATGGTGGCCGAGAACAGCATGGTGTGGCGGGTCGGGCTGGTCTGGGCGAACAGCTTCTCGATGTCGGCCAGGAAGCCGAGGTCGAGCATCTTGTCTGCCTCGTCGAGCACCATGACCTTGACGTCTTTCAGCGACAGCAGTCGCTGCGATGCGAGGTCGAGCAGTCGACCGGGCGTGCCGACCACGACCTGCGCGCCAGCCCTGAGCTCTTCGACCTGACCCTCGTAGGCCTTGCCGCCGTAGATGGCCGCAATCTTGGTCTTGCGATTGGATGCCGCGAGCACGAGGTCTTCGGCAACCTGCACGCACAGCTCGCGTGTGGGTACCACTACCAGGGCCTTGACGCCGGGCTCCGGGTCGGTGCCGAGTGACTGGAGCAGGGGCAGCCCGAATCCGAGGGTCTTACCCGTTCCGGTCTTGGCCTGCCCGATGATGTCCTGGCCGGCGAGCCCCATGGGGATCGTCTGGCTCTGGATGGGGAACGGCTCGATGATGCCCTTGGTGGCGAGAGCGTCGACCATGTCCTGATCGATATTGAGTTCTGCAAATGTCAAAAGATTCATGCCCTAACAGATAACGAGGTACGCCCGTTGTGTCCTGGGGCGCAGGACCTCCGCCAGAACGGGAGGTATGTATCCAGTTTAGCGGGTCGCCCCCTGATAACCGTCAGCATCCGGCCCGGGCGGGGCGGCAGCGTCGATGACCAGTCGCCGCACCGCCGGATCGCCGAGAACCTGGACGCGCCCGCCGTGCCGCATTTAGATCCTGACGCCACCGTCCAGCGGTCTCCCTTCCGGAAGGCGTTCGTCGAACACTTCGCACATCGACACGACGTGTGCACTCGCGCCTGGTCGCGCTGTTTCCGGTGTCATGCCGGCGGTGGGGTGTAACCCGACGCTGTAAGCCGACGCTGCGGGTCGACGCTGTCATCCCGGCCTTGCCCTTTCCACACCATAAGCTGGCTTCGTGGCTAATTGGTTTTCGCGATTCTCGCGCGCCCCTCGCAGCGTTGATACGCCTCGCTTGCGTGCCCGCGGGGGCGAACAGGCCACGACGAAGGTCGAACTGGCGGAGTTCACTCCCGACCTCGTCGAGTTCCTCGGTCGATCCGCCTACGTGCAGCTGATGTTGTTCGAAAACCTCTCCAGGGCGATCTCGACAGCGCCGACAACCGCGGCCAAGACCGCCATCGGGCGCGCCGCCGAACTATCCATGGCAAAACACCGGCGGCTGGTCGGCGAGATCGTCAGGGCAGGCGAGGACCCGTCGACAGTGATGCAGCCGTTCACGAGGATTGTCGACGATTTCGAACGCGACACCCGTGGGGGCGACTGGTTCGAGACGGTCGTGACCTGCTACCTGACCGCCGGATTCCTCGACGATTTCTTCTCGCGCCTGGCTCGAGGTCTCCACGACGATACCGGTAGGCGTATCGCCGCGATCTTCACGGGCGAGTCGGGGGAAGCGCTGTTGGCCGAGCTGTTGACGGAAGCCATCGAGGAGAATCCTCGGCTCTCCGCACGCCTGGCCATGTGGGGACGCCGGCTAGTCGGCGACACCATGCTCGTGGCCCGATCTGCACTCCAGTACAGCGAGGACCACCGGTCTGACGAAGCGCGGATCGAGCCGGTATTCACCACACTGATCACAGCCCACACCCAGCGGATGGATGCACTCGGCCTGATGGCCTAGGCAGGGCAGCGCGTCGGGCGTCTATGCCCGAGCGAGCCTGGCGAGTTTCGCGTCATCCAGCGTGGTGCGCTTTCGAGGCAGTACCACCGTGATCACGATGCCAGCGATCGTGCCCGCTCCGATGCTCGCGACCCAGATCCACGTGCCGTCGAAGGTGAGCCCCGCCCAGAGCAGTGCCACCCACGCGGTGGCCGTCACTGCGGCGCTTGCTGCGGGTAGCAGGAAGGCGCCGTATGTGCCGCGCTTCGGCATGGTGTAGCGCACTATGGCCCCGATGCAGGCGCCGATCACGGTGACGAAGAGAAGCTCCATGTGTCGCTACGCGACGAAGCCGACGCGACGCGACTCCTCGGAGCCGATCTCGAGGTATGCGAAAGAGTCAGTGGGAACCAGGTAAACGTTTCCCTTGTTGTCGACCAGTTTCACGAACTTCGAATTCGATTCGAGAGCGTCTGAAACCGTCTTCTCAACCTCACTCGATGTCTGCGACGACTCGAAGTTGATCTCACGGGGGCTGTTGGCGATGCCGATGCGAATGTCCACACGCTCAGAATACGACACAACGACAGGCTCGTTCCGCGACGTTCACTGTCAGCGCATCCCGCTACCGTGGGGGCATGGCGAACTTCGACATCGGGGGCAGAGCGGCTCGCCCGCCTCTCGTCGGGCTCGATCCATCCCAACTGGCCGTCATCGCGCTACCCGATGATGCCTGTGCCGCCGTGATCGGGGCGCCAGGCAGCGGCAAGACGACGACGATGATCGAGCTGGTCGCCGATCGGGTGCTCGGTCGCGGATGGTCTCCGGGCGAGATCGTCATCCTGAGTCCGAGCCGGGCCAGCGCCACCCTGCTGCGTGACCGGCTGGCCCAGCGGCTGGCTGTGCCGACTCCCGGGCCGATGGCGCGCACGGCGAATTCGCTCGCCTTCGAGATCGTGCGCGATGCCGCCGCAGTGGCTGGCGAGCCTGCGCCGACACTTCTGACGGGTGCCGAGCAGGACCAGATCATCGGCGAGCTGTTGGCGGGTGAGATCGAAGACGGCACGGCGTCCTACTGGCCCCCTCATCTCGATGAGGATGTACGTCGGCTCCGGGGGTTCAGGACAGAACTGCGCGATCTGATGATGCGCGCCGTCGAGTACGGGGTGAGCCCCGCGGCACTGGCGTCGCTCGGGCGCGTGCACGGTCGCGACGAGTGGGTGGCGGCATCCAGCTTCATCACCGTCTATGACGCGGTCAAGTCCAGCTATCGTCAGCGACATTTCGACTCGACCGAGTTGATCTGTGAGGCCGCGCTGATCCTTGCCGATGGCGCTCCGCTGAGCATCGATGGTCTTCGACTCGTGATCGTGGATGACGCCCAGGAGTCGACGGAATCGACCGTGACCCTGCTTCGAGCCCTCGTGAGGCGAGGCGTTGCAGTGATGGCCTTCGGCGATCCGGATGTCACGACCGGAGGTTTTCGAGGAGCCAGACCTGACCTGCTCGGGCGCCTCTCCGCGGCTATCGGCTGTCCGGTGCAGTCCCTCTACCTCGGTCACGTGCACCGGCACGGTGACTCGGTGCGACAGGTGGTGTCCGGCATCGCCGGTCGCATCGGCTCGGCTGGGGCGGGCCAGCAGCGGCAGGCAGCAGCCGTCGCCGATGCTGACTCTGCAGTCGACTCCGGGGTTGGTGCCGACTCCGGTGCCGGGTCCGGGCGGGTCGCCGCCTTCAGGCTCGGTTCTCCGGCAGAGGAGGTCGCGTTCATAGCCCGCCGCCTGCGCGAACGGCACCTGCTCGACGGCATCCCGTGGTCGCAGATGGCCGTCGTCGTGCGGTCGGGCAGCCTCGTGCCGTCGCTCGCTCGCGAACTGCGTGCCCTCGAGGTCGCCACGAGCGTGTCGAGTGCCCGGGCCGCGGTGCGCGACGAGTACGCGGTCGAGGGGCTGATCCTGCTGCTCGAGCTGGCGCTCGGCCTCGCCGGGATGCCGGCCGGTCGAGTGCTCGACCCCGAGGCGGCACTCGAACTGCTCGGCGGTGGGATGGGCAGGCTGGACGCCGTGTCACTTCGCCGACTGAAATCCGCGCTGCGCCACGAAGAGCTCGCGGGCGGCGGTGATCGTGGAGCCGACGACCTGCTGACGGAAGCGCTGCTGCATCCCGCCGGTCTCGTGACCATAGACACCAGGGTCGGCAGGAGCGCTCAATCGGTCGCGAAGAACCTGCACGCCACGGCCGCCGCCGCGCTCGCAGGCGAGAGCATCGAAGAGCTGCTCTGGGGCGTGTGGCAGCGCAGCGGGCTCGAGAAGCCCTGGTTCGACCAGGCGCTCGGCTCCGGCATCGTCGCCGAAGAAGCGAACCGGCACCTCGATGCGGTGGTGGCGCTGTTCTCAGCAGCCAAACGATTCGTCGAGCGAACACCGGATGCCCCGGCGGCCGTATTCGTCGATTCCTGGCGCTCGGCCGATGTCGCCGAAGACACTCTCGCCCCCCGGGCGACGCTCGATTCGGTGACCGTGGGAACACCGCCGGCAATGGTCGGACGCGAGTTCGAGGTTGTCGTGGTCGCCGGTATGCAGGAGAACGTGTGGCCGAACCTGCGAATTCGAGGTTCGCTGCTGGGCTCCCAGGACCTGCCGCTCGTGGTATCCGGCGGCGACCCGTCATCAGTCGACAAACGGCTCGATGTGATGCACGACGAGCTGCGGATGTTCGCCCAGGCCGTCTCCCGTGCCAGCGCCGAGGTGGTCGTGACTGCGGTTGCCGGCGACGATAACCTGCCGTCCCCGTTCCTGCGGCTCATACCCGAGGGCACCGTGGTTGGCCTGCCGCGGCATCCGCTCAGCCTGCGCGGGATGGTCGGACGAATGCGTCGCGAACTCACCTCGACGGGGTCGGCTGACGCGGCATCCGGAATCGCCAGGCTTGCAGCAGAGGGCGTGCCCGGTGCCGACCCGGACCAGTGGTACGGCCTTGCCGAGCCGAGCACGACGGCGCCGCTCGTCGACCTCGACGATCCGGAGACTTCGGTGCGGGTGTCGCCCTCGCGCATGGAGGCGTTCGAGACCTGCGCACTGCACTGGCTGATCGACGAGGTGGGCGGCGGTTCGTCGAGTGTGGCGGCGAACCTCGGCACGCTCATTCATTCCGTCGCAGAGACCGCGACAGATACCTCTCCGGATGCGCTCTTCGCTGCGGTGACCGAACGCTGGGGCGAGCTGAGCTTCGAGGCGAGCTGGCATTCGGAGGTCGAGAAGGTGCGGGCTCGTGAACTCACTTCCCGTCTCTCGGCCTACCTGCGCGATTTCGATGCCGCCGGCGGCACTGTGGCCAGCAAGGAGGGTTCGTTCGAACTGCAGGTCGGCCGGGCCACCCTGAGAGGAAAGATCGACAGGGTCGAGAGCTTTCCGGATGGCACAGCCGTGATCGTTGACCTCAAGACCGGCCGGAACGACCCGACCACCGACGACGCGGTCGCCGACCATGCCCAGCTCGGGGCCTACCAGCTCGCCTTCGTGTCAGCGGCGATCGACGGGGTGCCAGAGGGGCTCGAGAACGGGGGAGCGAAGCTCGTGATCGTTTCGAAGGGCACTCGGGGCACCGAATACGCGGCTCCCCATCAGAAGGCATTCACGGCCGAGCAGCTCGAGCAGTTCCGGGCCCGTGTGAGTGACGACGCCGAGGGGATGGCCGGTGCCGTGTTCGTGGCCCAACTCGGCTCGCACTGCCTCGACCCGTGGAGCTTCGGTCGCTGCAAGATCCATGTCGTGCAGGCGGTGAGTTCATGACCGTGTCGTCGCTGGAGCTGGCCGGTCTCCTCAACCTGCCGGAGCCCACCACCCAGCAACAGGCCGTCATCGAGGCGCCGCTGGCGCCAGCCCTCGTGGTCGCGGGAGCCGGCAGCGGTAAAACCGAGACCATGGCGAACCGGGTCGTCTGGCTGCTGGCCAACAATCTCGTGTCCCCAGACCAGGTGCTCGGGCTGACGTTCACCAGGAAGGCCGCCGGGGGGCTGGCCGACCGGGTGGCCCGGCGCATCACGCAACTGCGGCTCATCCAGTCACAGGGACCCGACCTGCTGGCCGCACCTGACCGTGACCCTGAGCGTGCCGAGTTCGACCAGCCGACGGTGTCGACGTACAACTCTTTCGCGAGTGCGTTGTTCCGCGACAACGCGCTGCTGATCGGTCGCGAACCGGAATCCGCACTGTTGAATGATGCGTCATCGTGGCAGCTCGCGAGGCAGGTCGTCACCCAGAGCACCGACGATCGGCTGGTGGCGTTCGGCAGCAGCGTGGACGCGATCACCGAGAGGGTGCTCGAACTCAGCCACCAGCTCAGTGACAACGTTGCGGACGCATCGGCGGTCGGGATATATGCCGAACGCTTCACGGGTATCGCCGACCTGCCGTACACGAGTGGAAAAGCGAAGGCGACTCCGTACGCGAGCGTCACGAAAGCGGTCGCGGATATCGCGGCGCTCGGCCCGCTGCTGGGGCTCGCCGAGCAGTACGCCCTCGAGAAACGCCGGCGCGGGTTGCTCGAATTCAGCGACCAGGTGGCGCTCGCGCTCGCGATCTGCGGGCGCTCACCAGCAACGGTCCAGGCCTACCGGGACCGCTACCGCGTGGTGCTGCTCGACGAATACCAGGACACGAGTGTCGTGCAGACCGAGCTGCTCTCGGCGCTGTTCGCCGGTCACGGTGTCATGGCGGTCGGCGATCCCCACCAGTCGATCTATGGATGGCGTGGCGCGAGTGCCGCCAACCTCGCCAGGTTCGCCGGTGACTTCGGGTCGGCCAACGAGTACGCGCTGTCGACCAGCTGGCGTAACGCCAGCACGATCCTCGACGCCGCCAACCTGTTGGTCGCGCCCCTGAGCGCTGCGTCCCCCGTCACCGTGGAGTCGTTGCGAGCACGGCCCGCGGCTCCGGTGGGAACTCTCGTCGGCGCATACTTCGACGACATCGTCATCGAGTCGAGGGCCGTCGCGCAGTGGTTGCTGGCGGAACTGGACGGGCCATCGAAAGACGGGCTGCCCAAGACGGCCGCCATCCTGTTCCGCCAGCGACGTCACATGGGCCTGTTCGCGCGAGCGTTGGAAGAATTGAAGGTTCCGCACCACATCCTCGGGCTGGGCGGGCTGCTCTCGGCCCCCGTGATCGTCGATCTCGTGAGTGCCCTGCGGGTCATCCACGATCCGACCGCGGGGTCAGAACTCATCCGCCTGCTGTCCGGTGCTCGCTGGGCGATTGGCCCGCGCGACCTCAAAGAGCTCGCGGGCGTGGCCGGTTGGCTCCACTCCCGGCACTGGTCGCAGGTTGCCCTGAGCGACGACGTGAAACAGCGGATGCGCGAATCCGTCGCCGCAGACGACGGCCGATCGATCGTGGACGCCCTCGACTTCGTGGGGGAGGCCCAGGCAGGGCACAGCCAGCTCAGTGGATTCAGCGAACCCGGGTTCACGCGGCTTCGAGCCGCGGCACGCCAGCTCGCCTTCTTCAGGTCGCGGGCGGGGCTCGCCCTGCCTGACCTCGTACGACTCGTCGAGCAGGAGCTGCTGCTCGACATCGAGGTCGTCGCCAACGAGTCGTCGGGGCTCGGGGCAGCGAACCTCTATGCCTTCAGGGACGAGCTGTCAGGGTTCCTCGCCAGTGACGAGCAGGCGACCCTCGGCGCGTTCCTCGGTTGGCTCGCGCGTGCCGAACGCAATGACACCATGGGCCCCCGCAGTGAAGATGCCGAGCGCGGCACCGTGCAACTGCTCACCATCCACGGCTCAAAGGGGCTCGAATGGGAGGTCGTCGCGGTGCCGAGAATGTCGGCCGACGAGTTGCCAGCGGCATCCCGTGAAGGCACTGGCTGGGTGCGCTTCGGCCAGCTCCCCTTCGAGTTCAGGGGGGATGCGCGCGAACTCCCGGCTCTCGAATGGCAGTCTGTCGAGAATCAGGCCGAGTTCGACGCGGGGCTGAAGACGTTCAAGTCAGAGCTGTCTGAACGTCACCAGGCCGAGGAACGCCGGCTCGGCTACGTTGCCGTCACGAGGGCGCAGGATTCGCTGCTGCTCACCGGAGCGTTCTGGGGCGGACAGGGCAAGCCGCGACCGCCATCGGTGTTCCTCGCTGAACTGGCCGATGGCGGGCTCATCGATGCGCTGCCCACCGAGAGCGCGTTCGAGGAGAACCCGCTCATGGGTGAGGCCGAGATCGAACAGTGGCCGATCGACCCGCTGGGCACCCGGCGCCGGGTGGTCGAGCGTGCGGCCCAACTCGTGCGCGGTGAACTGGAGAATCCGCGGGCCGCCGGAATCTGGCAGCGCGATCTCGACCTGCTGCTGGCGGAGCGGGATGCCGCCGCGCGCTCGGCCTCGGTCGTTCCGCTGCCGGAGCGCATCCCGGCATCCAGATTCAAGGATTTCGTGACGGATCCGGCCGGTGTCGCGCGTGCGCTGAGGCGGCCGATGCCCGAAAAGCCGTATCGCGCGACACGGCTCGGCACCCGCTTCCACGGCTGGGTGGAGGCTCGCTATGGGGCGTCATCGCCAGCGGAGCTGGTGGATGCCTCGGCGATCGAGCTCGACTCCGAGCAGCAGGGTGACGACCTCGATCTCGCCGAGCTCGTGCGACTGCAGGGCGTCTTCGAGAACTCCCGTTGGGCTCCACTGCGACCCGTCGATGTCGAGATCGAGATCCACCTGCCCTTCGACGGCCGCATCGTCATCTGCAAGATCGACGCGGTCTACGCCATCGATGACGAGCGATTCGAGATCGTCGACTGGAAGACCGGAAAGGCCCCGAGCGGCGCGCAGGATCTCGAAGAGAAGCAACTCCAGCTCGCGCTGTACCGTCTGGCCTACGCGCGGTGGAAGGGTATCGACCCCTCGCAGATCGATGCCGTGTTCTATTACGTGTCCGACGACGCGATCATCCGGCCGGAGCGGCTCTTCGACGAGCAGCAACTGCTCGCGGCCTGGCGAGGGGCTACCGCGCCGGCCGACTCCTGAATGCGGCGCTCAGCGTTTCGACCGATGCCCTCCAGGGATCCAAGGGCGTGGGTGCGGGTGATACTGGGCGAGCGGTACGCGATACGCCAGGGTACGGTGGCGGCCTGTTCGAGCGTGCTGATGTGCTGGCCCGCCGTCAACTGGCTCAGCCCGAGCCGAGCCCGAGCCAAGCCCCGGCCGGCGTGGAACCGGGAGTCTCGGCCACGGCGACGAGGGTTGTGAGGATCACCGGATCGAACATCCGAAACCTCTCTCGGCACGAAACGTGGTGGTGCTTACCTGGTCGATCGGTTACTCGTACGACCACGCCTGACGTAGCGTTGAATGGTGACAATGACTCCGGATCAGGTGCCTGCGACGATGCCCATCGCCGTTGCGATTCAGCGACCGGCGTGGCGCGATAC
Organism: Salinibacterium xinjiangense; assembly: GCF_014645015.1. GTDB lineage: Bacteria > Actinomycetota > Actinomycetes > Actinomycetales > Microbacteriaceae > Rhodoglobus > Rhodoglobus xinjiangensis. The sequence goes on along the minus strand of NZ_BMLC01000001.1, from coordinate 683,902 downwards.
CTTCAGCGCCCTGAAAGTGCACAACTATCGCCTGTACATCATCGCCCAGTTCATCTCAAACACCGCGGGCTGGGCACAGCGCATCGCGGTCGACTGGCTCGTGCTCGAGATCACCGGAAGCGTCACCCTCGTCGGGTTGACGATCGCCCTCCAGTTCTTGCCGACGCTGATCCTCGGCGCGTACGCCGGCGTGATCGCCGACCGGTACAAGAAGCGCTCGGTGCTCATCTTCTGCCAGCTGATCATCGCGGCCCTGAACCTCGTGCTCGCCATCATCGCGATCTCCGGCAACGCCAATCTGCTCGTGGTCTACGCTCTCGTACTCGCGGTCGGAACGCTGCAGGTATTCGACGGTCCGGCGCGAGCGGTATTCGTCAACGAGATGGTCGGGCCACGCCACATCCGCAATGCCATCAGCGTGAACGCCTCGATCTTCCATCTTGGCGCGCTCATCGGGCCGGCCCTCAGCGGTGTGCTCATCGTGGCTGTCGGTTCGGGCTGGGCGATCGGCGCGAACGTGGTGGCCGGGCTGATCGGTGTGATCCTGCTGCTGTTTATGCGCACGAGGGACCTGCTGGTCGGCGCGCGCGCGCCGACCCATAAGGGCCAGATCCGCGAGGCGGGTCGGTACATCCTCAGTAAGCCGACGCTGTTCTGGACCCTCGTGATGGTCACCTTCGTGGCGATCTTCGGGATGCCCATGCCAGCCCTCCTCGCCGGCATGGCCGATCAGGTGTACCTCACCGGGGCCACCGGGTACGGGCTGTACAACTCGCTGGCCGCGATCGGTGCGCTGCTCGGCGCCCTCGCTTCGGCTCGTCGCGCCACACTGCGGTTGCGCACGATCATGATCGGCGCGATCATCTACGGGCTCATGCTCATCACGGCGGGGCTCGCCCCGTTCTATCCGATGTTCCTGCTGCTGCTCCCGGCAATCGGACTGTCACGACTGCTCTACACGACCGCCAGCGAGACGATGATGCAACTGTCGTCGAACCTCGCTATCCGAGGCCGGATCATGGCCTTCTGGGTGATGGTCCTGGTCGGTGGGCAAGCGATCGGCGGGCCGGTCATGGGCTGGTTCGCCGAGAACCTGGGGGCCAAGACCGCCATGGTTATCTCGGGTGCGGTGCCAGCGACCGCCGCGATCACCATCGCCATCCTGCTCTCGCGCAGCGGCAAATTGCGTGTTGCGGTCGCGGCGAAGCGCGGGAAGTGGATCGCGATCGTACCGAAGCGACGCGCGACGACGCGGCCCGCAGGATAGTGCTGCTGCTGCTGCTGCTGCTGCGGTCGGCGGTCGGTTAGACGGCTTTCTCGCTGCGAGCCAGGAAGGCCTCGACCTCATCCACCGCCATGGTCGGCATGGTTTGCGTGCCGATAGGGTTCATGACGTCGTTTCGGATGTTGTCGACAAGCCCGGTCAGCATCTGCACCGCGTCATCGACCACCTCGGTGTTTCGCGTCTCGGTGCCGTGCAGCAGCCACTTGGCCACTTCGAGCTCGGCGTAAAACATGGCACGCTGGCGCACCTGTCGGTCGGTGGCGCCACGGGCGCGGGAGTAAGCGTCGAACACGCTGTCTGCGACGGAATTGTTCGAGATCGCCCACTGCAGGTCGCGCGCGGGGTCGCCCACGCGCAGTTCCTGCCAGCCGAGCACGCCGGTGACGGTGTCATCCGAGCTGAGGAACGAGGAGGCGGTCAGCGCACCGTTGATCACCGTCGGCTGGAACTGCCATAGTTTCGCATCTTCGGCCGCCTTCTCCCAGCGAGCGGTGAGCGCGGCGGGAACGAGTGCGGTGGCGGCGGCGCGATCCATCACGGTGACGGCAGCACGGAGGCTCTCGCCCGCGGTGAGCACCGGCAGGCCAGCGTCTGCGACGAAGCTGGTGGGCAGGGAGTGGATGGCGGCGATCGCGGTGCCGACGGATGCGGCCAGCGAATCCGGCCCGGCCTGCATCGAGCCGAGAGCCACCTTGGCGCCGTAGACGAACTCGTACACGAACGCGCGCGTGTTGCCGAGAGGAGCCTGGCCGCCGAAAGCGGAGACGGTGAACGGGAGGCGCGTGCGTACGCCGGCGCTTAGGGCGCGCAACGCGACCAGGTCAGCAGACTGCTCGGTCTCGGCGCGCGCGGATCGGGGAGCGCGGATGATCCAGTGCTTACCGTCGCGGGCGGTGAGCAGGGCCGCGTCGAAGTCGCTGCCCTCGCGTGCGCCGAAGTGGGCAACGCCGGCGACGTCGAGACCCGGCACAGCCGAGGTGGCGAGCGCGGCTAGAGTGAGATGAGATCTGGCCATACCAGACAGGGTAGGTCGAGTACCCCCTGCAATCGCTTCACGCCACGCACTTCTGACGGGGTCGCCTTCATACATGTCACGTTCTTTTTCCTCGAGACTGCCGCTCTCCCGCTTCGAGATGGACAGGGATAACCTCGCCCGCGAACGCGAGAACCTCTTCGAGGAGCTGTGGGCAGACCCGGCCACGCGCATCCTGCCGATCTTCGAGGGTTCGGCTCTGCTGTCGTCGCCGACCAGCCTCGCCCTCGTCCCCGTCGACGCGATTCCCCATGGTGGACTCAGGGTCTACCTCGGCCGTTCCCTGTCGACCACGAGCCCTGAACCCGCTGGCACGCCCGTCGTCGCGGTGCTGCTCGACGATGCGGGTCATCTCGCGGAGGCCGACTGGGGCAACCTCCGCACACTGGGCAACAGGCTCAGCGACCGGGATGCCGGCATGCTCGTCGAGGCGCTCGGGGTGCTGAATTGGCACGCGAGCCATGCATTCTCGCCGCGCACCGGTGAGCCCACGATCGTGGAGAAGGGTGGATGGGTTCGGCGCGATCCGATCTCCGACACCGAGGTCTTCCCGCGAACGGATGCTGCCATCATCGTCGGTATCACCGACGCGGACGACCGGATGCTTCTGGGCTCGAATGCGCTGTGGGAGAGCAACCGCTTCTCGCTGCTGGCCGGTTTCGTGGAGCCGGGGGAGTCGCTCGAGACCGCTGTGCACCGCGAGGTGCTCGAGGAGTCCGGCATCCACGTGATCGATCCCGTCTATCTCGGAAGCCAGCCCTGGCCGTTCCCCGCGTCGCTCATGCTCGGCTTCACCGCAAAGGTCGATCCTGAGCACGGTACAGATGCCACCCCTGACGGCACCGAGATCCTCGACCTTCGCTGGTTCAGCCGCGAAGAGTTGGCCGCAGCCGTCGATGACGCGAACGGGCCGGAGGTCAGGCTCCCCGGGCCGACCTCTATCGCCCGCGCGATCATCGAGGAATGGTTCGGCGGCCCGATCCCTGACGGGCAGTGACGGCCATCAGTGATGCTGAGCGAACGGGTGCGCGACCGATGACCGGCACGGCCGAATCGCTGCTTGATGGCCTGGATGACCAGCAGAGGATGGCGGCGGAGGCGTTGCTCGGGCCCGTCTGCCTGCTGGCGGGTGCCGGCACGGGTAAGACCCGCGCGATCACCCATCGCATCGCGTACGGCGTCGCGACAGGGGTATACCCTCCCGGCCGCGTCATGGCGCTCACCTTCACCGCGCGCGCGGCGGGTGAGCTGCGCGGCCGGCTCCGGGCGCTGGGAGCCGGGGGAGTCTCGGCACGCACGTTCCACGCATCAGCTCTTTCGCAATTGAATTTCTTCTGGCCCCAGGTGATCGGGGGCACGATGCCGAGGCTGCTCGAGGGGAAGGCGAAGGTGATCGCGCATGGCGCGGATGCGCTGCGGCTCAAGCTGGACACGGCGACCCTGCGCGACGTTGCGGCCGAGATCGAGTGGCGCAAGACCTCGAGACTGTCGATCGAGGAGTACGCCGCGAAGAACCGACCGGTTGCTCAGTCGCTGACACCGGACAAGATGGTGGCATTGCATTCTGCGTACGAGACCGTCAAAGACGAACGCCGGCAGATCGACTTCGAGGATGTGCTGCTGGCAGCGGCCGGCATGATCGAGGCGGAGCCGCGAGTCGCGCAACAGGTGCGCGAGCAATACCGCTTCTTCGTGGTCGACGAGTACCAGGACGTCTCGCCCCTGCAACACGACCTGCTGCAGCTCTGGCTGGGGCCACGCAACGATGTGTGTGTCGTGGGTGACGTGAGCCAGACGATCTACTCGTTCGCCGGTGCGAGCCCGGATTACCTGCTCGGCTTCGGTTCAGAACACGAGGATGCCGTCGTGATCAGGCTCGAGCAGAACTACCGGTCGACACCCGCCATCGTCGCGACGGCAAACCGGCTGATGCGTGACAAGCCGGGGGCTCTCACCCTGCATCCGGTGAGCGATCGCACGGGATCGGCTCCGGTCACCACCGCATACCCCTCCGACAGCGCGGAGGCCAGGGCGGTGGCGAACGCCATCGCTGCAGAGATCGCCACCGGCACGAAGCCGGAATCCATCGCCGTGCTGTTCAGGATCAACGCGCAGTCCCAGGCTCTCGAGACCGCGCTCGCCGACGCCGGGGTGCCCTACCTCATGCGTGGTTCCAGTCGGTTCTTCGACCAGCGTGAGGTGAAAGAGGCGCTCATGCTGTTGCGGGGCGCGACCGTGAACACCGCTGTCGAGCCCCTGTTCAAGACGATGAGCGATGTGCTGCGATCCATCGGCTGGTCCCAGGATCCGCCAGAGGCCCGCGGCGCCGTCCGTGACCGCTGGGATTCGCTCAACGCGCTCATGCACCTGGCTGAGGAGGCTCCGGCCGGCACGAGTCTGCGCCAGTTCGTCGACGAGCTGTTCGAACGCCAGGCCGGCCAGCACGAGCCGACGATGGCGGCCGTGACACTGGCCACCCTCCACTCGGCCAAGGGGCTCGAGTGGGATTCGGTCTACCTGGTCGGCCTCGCCGAAGGCCTCGTGCCGATCAGCTACGCGAAGGATCCCACGGCAATCGAGGAGGAGCGTCGGCTGCTCTACGTCGGCGTCACGCGTGCGCGTCGGTCTCTCGCCCTCAGTTGGGCGACGAGCCCGCAGCAGGGACGATCGGGGCAACGGTCGCCCAGCCGATTCCTGGCAGAACTGGCCTGAGCGAGCGGTCGTTCGCGATCTCTTCCAGCTCCCGGATGCCGCGGCAGCCGCATTCCGGATGCACCTGCCACTGCCGCCGCCGCCGCTCACCCGTGGCGCCGTCGATGCGCACGGACTCCGCAGCGCCGCCGGCCGGGCGCTGAAGCCGGTCGATGACCATCCGTGCCGCGGCCGCCGCCGTCTCCGCCACGAGGATCGCCGTCTCGACACCGCTCACCCGCCCCAGCAGCTGCGAGGCTATCGCGGGCCACGCCCGGTCGGCGTCCCGGTGGTGCAGTTCGAGGCAGAGAAGGCATGGGCCGGTTCCGGGTTCGATCATGGGCCCGATGATGGTCGCGGTGTCTCCCACCACGACGCCCAGGTGCGGGATGTCACGGCGCAGCCACAGCGCGTGCAACTCTGGCGCGAGCACGAAGTGGCCGACGATGATCGCGACGTCGGGCTGGGACTCCGCAAGGTCGGCCGCGTCGGCGGCGACGAGTACGGCGACCCCGCGACTGGCGAGGAGTGCGGCGATGGCGTTGGCGAGCGTCTCGCTTCCCGAGATCGCGACGGTGCTGAGCCCCGGCCTTGGCACCGATTCGAGGGCCGGGGCCACGAGTTCAAGCAACTCATCCCTGGCGGCGGCAGCCTCCGGCCCGCGTCCACCGGCCATCATCGCAAGCCCGGGAGCACTCGTGCCCACTGCGAGGGCGGCGAGCATGCGCTGCTGCGCGTCGGTGACGTCATCGATGCGCACGACAACTGGATCGATGCCGACCTGCATGCCGAACGGCGAACGCCACACGAGGGGGAGCCGGGGGTCGAGCCTGAGCGTCATCCGCCCAGTGTGACCGGCTCGCAGGATTCCTCGCGCGAACCGTCCACAACTATTCTTCGCGTGGCCGTTCGCTCGTGTCGTCGTTCAGCAGGTCTTCGATGGCCTGGTCGATGTCGTCGGGTTCGGGCTGGCCGGCCGTGATGCGGGCGATGAGCGCCGTCGGGTCGTCGAGGTCGGCGGCGGTGGGTACCAGGTCGGGATGCGACCAGAGTTCATCCCTCTTGTCACTGCCGACCGCATCCGTCACCTTCTGCCACATTGCTGCCGCTTCACGCAGGCGTCGCGGCCGTAATTCGAGGCCGACGAGGGTGGAGAAGGCAGACTCGGCGGGTCCACCGGATGCACGCCTGCGGCGCACGGTCTCGGCGATGGCCGCGCTCGACGGTAGGCGCCTCGTCGCTTCGGCCGTGACCACATCGACCCAGCCCTCGACGAGCGCGAGGGTCGTCTCGAGCCGACCGAGAGCGGCGAGCTGGTCGTCGGTCTTGGGCGGGATCAGCGCGCCGGAGGTGAGCGCTTCGCGGAGCTGTTCGGGGTTCTCAGCGTCGAAGTCCGAGGCGAGACCCTGGATGCGCTCGGTATCGATGCTGATGCCCCGCGCGAATTCGGTGATCGAGGTCAGCAACTGCAGCCTGAGCCACCTGGCGTGACGGAACAGTCGTGAGTGGGCGAGTTCGCGCACGGCGAGATAGAGCTGCACCTGGTCGATGGGGATGTCGAGGCCCGCGCCAAATCCAGACACGTTCTGGGGGAGGATGGCGACCTGGTCACCGTCGAGCAGGGGGATGCCGATGTCGCCACCGGAGACGACCTCGCTCGAGAGCTGGCCGACGACCTGGCCGAATTGCATCGCGAAAAGGGTACCTCCGACGTTGCGCATCATCCTGCTCGCGCCCTGGAGCATGTCGTCGAGTTCGCCGCCTTCCGGTGCGCTCTGCTTGAGAACATCGGTGAGGGAGTCGGCGATGGAGTTCGCGACGGGCTCCGCCAACTGGGTCCAGATCGGCATCGTCGCTGTCACCCACTCCTGGCGGCTCATCAACTTCGGAGTTCCGGACAGTTCGGAGATGGTGGTGGCTTCGTCGAGCCAGAGCGATGCCACGTGCAGTGCCTGCTCGAGGGCAGATCGTTCGGCGGGCAGCGACACGACAGTGCCACGCTCGGCGATGCCCTTCGCTTGGTCGAGTGCCAGGTCCCAGTTGATGCCGTCATTGCTGCCCTGCATTGCGGCCTGGAGCTGGCTGATCAATTGAGCGATCATCGCCGGATCGTCGGGCAGCCCCGCGGCGCCCGCCAGCTTGGCCGGGTCGATGTTGGTGTTGCCGGCCAGGAAGTCTTTGAGCATGTCGCGAAATTCGTCTTCAGGATTTCCTGCGTCACCGTCGTTCCGGGAATCTTCAGCCATGCAAACTACGCTAGCCGCTGGGCACTCGTACCGGCTGGGATTTGACCTAGGCTGGGCTCTTCGATCGTGCGCCCGTGGCGAACAGCCGATCTCAACTCTCGCGCGTAAGGACTACCGGTGGCCATCTTCACCGACATTTCACCCGATTCCCAGCCGCGCCCCTGGCGCCGGCGGGTCGGCTGGGCGATTCTCGGCATCGGGCTCGTCGGAGTCGTCACCGTGGCGCTCATCCCCGCTCCCTTCGTCATCGAGCAGCCGGGGCCGGTCTACAATACCCTCGGCGATGTCACGATCGACGGCAAGCAGGTGCCGATGATCCAGATTCCGGATGAGACGACCTACCCGACCGGTGGCGCACTCGACATGCTGACCGTGAGCATCCGGGGGAACCGGCAGGAGCTCCCTAACTGGCTCGAGATCGCGTCGGCCTACTTCGACCCGAGCAAGGCCGTCGTTCCGGTCGATCTGGTCTACCCGGCCGGTGTCTCGCTGGAGGACTCCAACACGCAGGGCAGGGTCGACATGGCCAACTCGCAGAAGGAGGCCGTCGCGGCTGCGCTGACGGAGCTGGGCTACACATTCCCGGGCACGGTCACGGTGGTCGAGTCATCCGCGGGCTCACCATCGGATGGGGTGCTGGCTGCGGGAGACGTGCTGCTCAGCGTCAATGGAGTCAGCTTCGCGGACGTCACAGGTCTGCGCGCCCAGATCGCTGCGAACGGTGTCGACAAGGCCGCAATTGTCGACATCACGCGTGATGGTGAGCCGAAGACGGTGTCGATCACCCCGACGCTGGCGGCGGGAGCAGACTCGGTGCCGATCATCGGCATCATCGCCGGCGGTGACTACGACTTCCCGATCGACGTGAAGATCCAGCTCGAGAACGTCGGCGGCCCGAGCGCAGGCATGATGTTTGCACTCGGCATCATCGACAAGCTCACGGCGGGTGAGTTGAACGGTGGCGAGAACATCGCGGGCACCGGCACGATCAGCGGATCCGGCGAGGTAGGTCCGATCGGTGGCATCCAGCAGAAGTTGTACGGCGCCAAGAAGGCCGGTGCCACGTGGTTTCTCGCCCCTGCCTCGAATTGCAACGAGGTCACGGGCCACATCCCGGCCGGGCTGACGGTGCTTTCGGTTGCCACCCTGAAGGAGGCGCTGGACGCGCTCATGGCGATCGAATCCGGCGCTTCGACGAGCTCGCTGCCTGCATGCCCGGTGTCGTAGCCTCACGCACGCGCCGGGGGGTTTTCCCAGCTTGCCCTTTACGATAGAACCACGATCCCCAACAGCAGGAGCAACAACACAGTGTCGACACAATCCGCACCGGCCGCAGCAAACCGAACGAGGGTCACCCTCACCATCACGGCGGTGATCATTGCGGTAGTGGTAATCGCGTTCTTCGTGGTCTCCAACCTGTACACCGAAGTGCTCTGGTACGACCAGCTCGGCTTCCTGAACGTCCTGACCACGCAGTGGTTCGCTGGGGTGGCGATGTTCCTCGTCGGATTCTTCGGCATGGCGATCCCCGTATACGTGAGCATCCTGGTGGCGTTCCGCGCAAGGCCCGTGTACGCGAAGCTCAACTCGCAGCTCGACCGCTACCAGCAGGTGATCGAGCCGCTTCGTCGCCTGGCGATGGTCGGCATCCCCGTGCTGCTCGGTGTCTTCGGAGGTGTCTCGACGGCCACCAATTGGCCGATCGTGCTCCAGTGGCTGAACAAGACCCCGTTCGGCCAGACCGACCCGCAGTTCGGCCTCGACGTGTCGTTCTACTTCTACGACCTTCCGCTGTTCCACGGTGCGCTCGGGTTCGCGTCAGCCGTCGTGCTGATTTCCGCTATCGGCGCGCTCGCCACGAGCTACCTCTATGGGGCACTCAGGTTCAATGGACGTGAGGTGCGGATCTCCCGCTCCGCGCGCATCCAGATCTCCATCACCGCAGCAGTGTTCATCGCGCTGCAGGCAGCAAGCATCTGGCTCGACCAGTACACGACCCTCTTCACGAAAGGTCAGGGTTTCCTGGCGACCGGAGCTGGCTACACGGAGGCCAATGCGACCATCCCGGGCCGCGCCATCCTCGCCGGCATCGCCGCGGTCGTCGCCATCCTCTTCATCGTGACGGCCATCATCGGCCGCTGGCGCCTCCCCGTCATCGGCACGGCACTGCTGCTGGTCAGCGGGCTGGTCGTCGGCAGCCTTTACCCGTGGGTCGTGCAGCGTTTCCAGGTCCAGCCGAGCGCGCAGACCTACGAAGCTCCCTACATCCAACGAAACATTGACGCGACGCGCGATGCGTACGGCGTCGCCGGTGTCGAAGAGGTTCCCTACAGCGCAACCTCCAGCGCCGAACCGGGCGCGCTACGCGCGGATGCCGAGACGACGGCCAACATCCGCATCCTGGACCCCGCGATTGCCCCGAACGCATTCAAGCAGCTCGAACAGTTCAAGCAGTACTACGATTTCGCTCCGCACCTGGATGTCGACCGTTACGACATCGACGGCAAGACCCAGGACACGGTGATCGCGGTTCGCGAGCTCAACCAGGCCGGTCTGGGTGACTCGCAGACCGACTACAGCAACACCTTCGTCTACACCCATGGATACGGCCTTGTGGCGGCGTACGGCAACCAGCGTTCGTCTGACGGCGAGCCGGTGTTCCTCGAGTCGGGAATCCCCAGCGTCGGGGCACTCGGCGACTTCGAGCCCCGTGTGTACTTCGGCGAGCAGTCGCCCGCATACTCGATCGTGGGCGGGCCGGAGGGCAGCAAGGCCATCGAGCTCGACTATCCGTCGGGTGGCGCGGAAAGCGACCAGAACGCGACAACCACTTTCGCCGGTGATGGTGGGCCGAAGCTCGACAATGTGTTCAAGAAGCTCATTTACGCGATCAAGTTCCAGTCTGAGCAGATCTTCCTGTCGGATGCCGTGACCAACGATTCGCAGGTGCTCTACGATCGCAACCCGCGCGATCGGGTGCAGAAGGTCGCGCCGTACCTGACCCTCGACAATGATTCTTACCCGGCGGTAGTCGATGGAAAGATCGTCTGGATCGTCGATGGCTACACCACGGGAACGAACTACCCGTATTCGCGTGTCGAGAACCTCAGCGACATGATCGCAGACACGTACCAGCCGCGACCTGCGTTTTCCGTCAATGACGTGAACTACATCCGCAACTCGGTCAAGGCCACCGTCGACGCCTACGACGGAACCGTCACCCTCTACTCGTGGGATGACAAAGACCCCGTGCTCAAAACCTGGGAGAAGATCTTCCCGACGACGATCAAGCCGATGAGTGACATGAGCGACCAGCTTCTGGAGCACGTACGCTACCCGGCTGACCTATTCAAGGTGCAGCGCGCGATTCTCGGGTCGTATCACGTGACCGACCCAGGGTCGTTCTTCTCGAGCGATGACCAGTGGATCACCCCGGATGACCCGGTGAGTGCGGCCGCGGCGCAGACCCTGCAGCCGCCGTACTACCTCACGATGCAGGTGCCAGGCACGGATGCTCCGGCATTCTCGCTGTACTCGACGTTCATCCCGAGGGCGAGTGCAGACTCCACGCGTAACGTGCTGACCGGATACCTCGCGGTGAACTCTGACGCGGGGCCGGACTACGGCAAGCTGACGCTGCTCACCCTGCCCAAGCAGACGACGCAGCCCGGCCCCGGCCAGGTGCAGAATAATTTCCGCACAGACACCGAGGTGGCCAACCAGCTCGCGCTGCTGCAGCGTGGTGAGACCGAAGTCAGGCTGGGTAACCTCCTGACGCTGCCCGTCGGCGGCGGGTTGCTGTACGTGCAGCCTGTGTATGTGCAGGCCACCAGCGGAACGCAGTATCCGCTGCTGCGCAAGGTGCTCGTCTCGTTCGGTGATCAGATCGCCTTCGAAGACACCCTCAACCAGGCGCTGGACACCCTCTTTGGAGGTGACTCGGGAGCGAGCGCCGGCGATGGCCAGGTGGTTCCGACGGATCCGACCATACCCGTCGATCCGACGGTGCCGACGACTCCCACCACGCCGACGACTCCGACAGACAATGCCGCACTGAGCCAAGCCCTGGCTGCTTACCAGGCTGCACTGTCTGACCGCCAGGCAGCGTACGCTTCCGGCGACCTGGTCGCTGCGGGTGAGGCTGACGCGCGAATGGTGACAGCCATCAACCAGGCGATCGCCGCGACGAGCTAGCCGGTTCCGACCGCCGTCAGGCTTCCACCCCGCGCTGTGTTACGCTTGTAGTACGCCGCGGGGTGGAGCAGTTCGGTAGCTCGCTGGGCTCATAACCCAGAGGTCGCAGGTTCAAATCCTGTCCCCGCAACGAAAAGCAAACAAAGGCCCGATCGGAAGATCGGGCCTTTGTGCTTTCCACTTCGACTACGGATCTGACTACGTCTCCATTGGTTGACAGAAGTAGGTTCGTAACATGGCTGAGCCGAGTGGCAACCGCACTATCGCAGCGAATATCTCTCGCAACGATGCGTCAGGCGAGTCCGTGACCGGCACTCTCTCCTTCTCGGACCAGCGACCAGCCAATACGATCACGCTGTCTGGAGTGTTTCCGAGCGATTCCATTGACCTCGAGGCCTTCTTCACTGGGGTCAACGAGATCGAAAACTACCCGCTACTCCACCTCCAGACGGCCGAGGGCTTCTTTACCGCCATCGACAGCCGGGTTATACGGTCCACGCAGAATCTGGGCGGCTCGAAGCTGTCAGAGAAGGTGCTCCTGCCGCGGTTCCTTATCCGCGGCTCGGTGTTGCTGCGGGAGCATGAGCTGGGCGTCACTGACGCGACTGTTCGGTTCTGGGATCAGGATGAATGGGCACAATGTTCCAGTTGGAAAGTGAAAAACACGACCGAAGAAGATCCGGACGTCACCATCGTTCAGATGGCTAGACCAACGGTGACCGCTATCGTCAACGGTGCGACAATCTCGCTGAAGGACCAATCGCCTCGGGCGTACTTTCCCATCGGTAACCGCGAGGTCACGATGCGGCAGTCGCGCGTATTCCGCCTGACGTTTGATAGCGAGATCCCACTGAAAGACTTCATGCGGGACTAGCCACGTCCGCTGGCTTTCTTGATCTCCTCTGGCTCTCGCCAGACTTCAGGCATCGACTCGCTCAGCATCCACAACCGGGGGTGGCTGTCTGATCAGGATGGGCAGCTGCTCGTCGACACGTGGCTGGAGGTCATTGCGAGCAACCCCGAGCGCAGACCACCGCAACAAGGGGACGCGTATCTGCACCGGCTTCGTGATTTCGACTTCGAGCGCCGGTTGCAAACCGTGTTTGACACCTTCCAGGCACACGGCGCAGCAATTGATCAGTACCTCGACTTCATACACAACCGCCCCTCGACACCCATGGTTCGGTTGACGTTGCTCGCACAATTGGTGGAGACACTCGATCGCTCTCTCAACGTCGATGCTCCGCTAACCCGCGAGGTCGAGTGCAGCGCGAAAGAGGTTGAGAAGCTCCTCAAGACGCGCGAGCAGTTGAGAAGCTACGCATCAACGGCCGAACGGGCAGTGCGTGAGTCGATTCGACCTACATTGAGCCATCGCCTCAGCAGGCTTGACAGGCAGACCGGAAAGTTAGTCTCAGACGCGCTTGGCAGCGGCAAGTGGAAGAGCGACGTGCCCGCTGTGAGGAATGCCGTGATCCATGGCCTGCCGAGTGCGAAGTTCCCTACAACCAACGTGATTCCGCTGCAGGTTGCAGAGGAAATCTTGAACCTGCTGTGTGAAGCGCGAATGCTGCTCGCGCTCGGATTCGAGACGGACGGCGTTAAGAAGGTTCTGATCGAAAACGATTCAGGATGGTGGGGTCGTCGCTCAGACATAGTGATCTACCTCGACACTTTCGCGGAGTTTGCGGCGTACGGGAGAGGCACGTCGGGTGGACCCGACGCATAGCGGCAGAACCAACAGGAGGCTCTCAATCAGAGATCGACTGTCGACCAATCCTGAATCGGGCAGCCCTGGACGGCCGGCAGCAGATGGAGGACTTGATGAACAACTTTGAGGAACGGGATCGCACCCGCGCATGCGTCGAGTTTGTCAATACCGTCGCGGAGGTCGTCCTCGTCCTCGATGGAATCCTCGTGCGGTCCAAAGGTCGCCCCCGTTGCGCCAGACGAAGGGTGCACAGCCCCTCGGACATGAGAGACAGTTGCGCAGTCAGCATCACAGAAACTTGAGACTCCGTTTCCGTTCACTCGGCATTTCCGTTCGATTAGCCGGCCGTTCACCCAGACCTCACAGGCTCTTGTCATGAGAACCCATCGCTTCGCTGCAGCTGCGGCTGCCCTCATCGTGCCGGCCGCCCTCCTTTCCGCTGCCCCGATTGCCGCCGCTGAAGATCCCGAATCGCCGGTCTTATCGTTTGTCGGCCGATATGCGAATGGCGGGTCGGAGGTCTCAGCCGCGCTGGGCGATCGGCTCTACGTCATCGGCGAGGGCGCAACGCTGGACATCGTCGACATCAGCACCCCATCCGCGCCTGTCAAGGTTCGAACGGTCGACCTCGCCGGCTTCGGAGCATCCATAACGTCCGTCGCTGCCACCGAAGGCCGCGTTGCCGTCGCGATGCCTGCTGTTGACAAGACCGACAACGGTGCCGTTGTTCTTCTCAACCCGGCAGGAAGGGTGCTCCGCAGCGCGACGGTTGGCGCGAACCCCGACATGCTGACATTCGATTCGACGGGCAACCGCATCGTGGTCGCGAACGAGGGCGAACCGAACTCGTACCGTCCGCAGGACGACCCCGATGGCTCGGTGAGCATCATCAGTGTGCAGGAGTTGCTCGCCAAAAAGGTGGACGCCGTACGCACCGTCGGCTTTACGGCGTTCAATGTCGGAGCGCCACGGCACAGCGAACTTCCCGCCGGCGTGCGGGTGTTCGGCCCCGGGGCGTCAGTGGCCCAGGACCTCGAGCCTGAGTACGCGGTCGTCGAGGGCGACACTGTGTTCGTCACCCTCCAGGAGAACAACGCGATCGCGGAGATAGACCTGGCCAGTGCGACAGTTACAGCCATCCGGGCCCTCGCAGCGAAGGATCACAGCCAGCCCGGAAACGGCCTTGACGCAAGTGATCGCGACAACGGGGCCAACGGACCGGCGATCAACATCGCCAACTGGCCAGTGTTCGGCCTGCCGCTGCCCGACGGGCTCGCCTCGTTCACCGCAGGTGGCGAAACATACCTCATCTCCGCGAACGAGGGCGACGCCCGGCAGGATTGGCCCGGCTACGAGGAGGAGATCCGCGTCGGCAGCAGCGCCTACCGCCTTGACCCGACCAAATTCCCCAACGCAGCTGCGCTCAAGAACAACGCAGCGCTCGGTCGGCTCACTGTCTCGAAAGCATCCGGTGACACGGATGGGGACGGCGACTACGACCGGATCGAAGCGTTTGGTACGCGCTCCGTGACCATCTGGACCACGTCGGGCGAGGTTGTGTGGGACAGCGGTGACAGGATCGAGCGCGCCACCGCGGCGGCGTATCCGCTGAACTTTAATGCGAGCAACACGAACAGCGCGCTGGACGACCGTAGCGACAACAAGGGGCCCGAGCCGGAGGGCGTCACCATCGGCGTGATTGGATCGCGCACCTACGCGTTCGTCGGCCTCGAGCGGATCGGCGGGTTTATCGCGTTCGATATCACCGACCCGACCTCGCCTACTCTGGTTCAATACGCGAACAGCCGTGACTTCTCCGCCAGCGCGAAAGCCCCGACCAACGACTCCGGTCCCGAGGTCATCGAATTCGTGAGCGCCGACGATTCACCCAGCGGCGTTCCACTGGTTATTGTCAACAACGAGATCTCCCACACGGTTTCGATCTGGTCGTTTGTGCCGTAGGGGACTAGCCACTCCCGCGTGATTTCATGCTTCCGAGTGTGAGCAGGCTCGGGGTCAGCATGCAATGTCTCGGGTGCATCTCGGGCCCGCCCAAAGCTGGACGGACTTGCATCGCAAGGGGATGATCGACGCATGTCCAAGAAGATTGATGACGCGATAAGAGACTAGACGAAGGCACTCCCTAAGCACGCACACGTCGCGACCGCTGGATCGACGTCAGTGAAGAAGACGCAGCGTGCTGCCGCTCAAGTCGCGGGTGCTGCGAGCGCCTATGCCGAAGCTATACACGCGACGTCGGGTATGGAGAGCCCATTCGCCGAGGTGCTCTCGCCAGGACTGCTACTGGTGACTTTGGAGTCCTCGGCTGCCGAGCGGGATCAACTTGCCGAAAAGCGCTCGTCCAAGCCGGCCGGGACCGCTGAAGCTTCCTAGGACTCAGATCTCGGGAAAACTAACTACCCCTGGTGCGTCAGGGCATCGGAATCGGTCGGTGGCCTCGGATGCTTAGCACGGTCTCGCTGTGCGTGATTTGATTGCGACCTCTGGACAACCTTGGCTGCCCCGTTCAACACGTTGATTGCGGATAGAGGTCCTCGCCGATGACAAGGTCCGACGCGACTTTGGACGACAGCTCGCCGTATGGTTATCGGATCTGGTGAAGCAACCCAGAGGTCGCAGGTTCAAATCCTGTCCCCGCAACGAGAAAGAAATGGCCCGGTCTTCCGACCGGGCTATTTCTCTGACCGGGCTATTTCTCTGTCTAGGAGACTTTCCCTTTCGTCTCAGGGACTCGGACGCGAAGCCAGGCCGGCGTCTCCGTAGGGGCGCCACATCCCGCCCCCGCCGCAATACGAAGAAGAGTCTCGCCCTCGCGGGGCCTTTCTTTTCGGTGTACGACGACCCGCCGGGCGAAAATATGTAAGCGCTTGCACTCACTCCTGTTTTTGCGCCATGATCGTGGGGAGGGTGGCCTTCAGCGACGACGATGTCGCTCCACCTCCTGAGGAGCATGTACATGCACGTTCGAAGACGACACACCACAGCGGGGGTCATAAGCCTTGTGCTCGCTGTTCTCGCCTCTCTCATGGCCGGGCCCACTGCGGCGACAGCAGCCACCGCTACCAATAATCCGGACTTCACCGCAAACGTGATGGCGCCGTTGGAAGTCAGCGACTTCACGCAGTTCGGCAACCAGTTGGCCGCAGTCAAGAACTACGGAGTCGACGCCGTCACGGTCGACGTCTGGTGGGGCAAGGTCGAGGCGGCCGGTGACAACCAGTTCAACTGGAGCTACTACGACCAGGTGTTCACCGCGATCACGAGCCGTGGGCTCGACATCGTGCCGATCTTCTCGTTCCACCAGTGCGGCGGCAACGTTGGCGACACCTGCAACATCCCTCTGCCCTCATGGCTCTCGGGCAAATACACCGGCGTAACGCTCAACGGCGTCACGCTCGATGGCAATGGACTGAAGCACCGCAGCGAGCAGGGCAATTTCTCGAACGAAACGGTTCAGGGTTGGGCTGATCAGCTGGTGCTGAACGAATACCAGGCCTTCACGCAGGCGTTCGTCGCCCGCTACGGTACGACCTACGCCACGCGCATGCAAGAGATCAACGTCTCACTCGGCCCGGCCGGTGAACTGCGGTATCCGTCGTACAACGGCCACGATTCGGGCACCGGATATCCCACCCGTGGCGCCCTCCAGTCGTACTCGCCGCTCGCGATCAAGAGTTTCCAGCAGTGGGCTATCGCCAAGTACGGAACGATCGCGGCGGTCAATGCGGCCTGGGGATCCAGCGTCACTACGGCATCCCAGATCCAGCCGCCGAGCAACGCGGGCTTCTTTTTCTCATCGGGTGACTATCGCCTCGTCACCTACGGCAAGGATCTCATCGACTGGTACAACAAGAGCCTCGTCGACCATGGCGAGCGGATGCTCGACACGGTGCTCCTCGCCCTGGGAACGTCGTTCCCGGCAGCCGAGATCGGCTACAAGATCCCCGGTATCCACTGGTCGATGACCGGGCCGACGCCGCGTGCAGCGGAGGTCGCCGCCGGGCTCATCCAGACCAGCGTCGACATGTACGCGGCGAATACCGGTCGTGGCTACGCCAACATCGTGGGGCTGGCGAACCGCGTCTCCGATTCGGGTCGGGCAGCGATCCTGCACTTCACCTGCCTCGAGTTCAACGACGAGAACTTTGCTCCGCAGTACTCGCAAGCGAAAACCCTCGTGGGTTGGGTGGGAGCCGAGGCGGGCCGCCAGAACGTGAAAATCAAGGGTGAGAACGCGCTTTCCGGGGGCATCACGTCGGACGGCGGATGGGACAACGTGAACCAGGCGTTCGATAACTTTCCATATCTTGGCATGACAGTCCTGCGGGTAGGGGAGGTCGCCTCCGGCACGGGTGCGACCCGGTACGCGCAGTTCATCCAGAAGTATCGCCCTTCGTGGACCTCCCTCTATCTACGCGGCACGAACAACAACTGGACGCTCAGCACACCGATGACGAAGTCGGGCAATGTGTGGACGGCGTCGAACGTGTCGTTCGGTTCGGCGGCGAGCCAACGATTCAAGTTCGACGTTCGCGGTGACTGGAGCCTCAACTACGGTGGTACTGGTCTCACAGGGACGGCCGTGCAGGGCGGCAATGACATCGCGGTGAGCTCCAATGCGACCTACACGATCACGTTCAACGAGTTGACGAAGGCTTACGCGGCAACGCCGTGACGCCGAGTTTGTTCACCTTCACGTTCACGAATAACAACAGCAATGGGAATGCTCCGGAGCGGCAGTAGGCGGGGCAGGCCAGCACGGTCTACGTGCTTCCCGGAAGTGCGACGGTTTTCACAACGAGACCGTAGCCGGGTCTGATAACGGATGGCGCCTGACCCGCAACGGGTCGGGCGCCATCTGCTTGCGATCAGGGTGGACTGTGTTTCGTCGTTGAAGCCTCATGCTCCAGACTGCGTTGTGGCGGCCCGCATGGTTAGCTGGTCACCATGAGATTCGGACTTTTTGTACCCCAGGGCTGGCGCCACGACCTCGTCGGCATCGAGCCAGCCGACCAGTGGCGGGCGATGAGCGACCTCGCGGTCTATGCCGACCAGGGGCAGTGGGAATCCATCTGGGTGTACGACCACTTCCACACCGTCCCCGTGGCGACCGAAGAGGCGACCCACGAGGCATGGACGCTCATGGCGGCGTTTGCGGCATCGACGTCACGCGTGCGGCTGGGTCAGATGTGCACGTGCATGGGCTACCGAAATCCTGCGTACCTCGCCAAAGTCGCGGCGACGGTCGACATCATCTCCGGCGGTCGTGCCGAGATGGGCATCGGAGCCGGATGGTAC
The DNA here is from genome assembly GCF_014645015.1 of Salinibacterium xinjiangense. Classification (GTDB taxonomy): domain Bacteria; phylum Actinomycetota; class Actinomycetes; order Actinomycetales; family Microbacteriaceae; genus Rhodoglobus; species Rhodoglobus xinjiangensis. The sequence continues at coordinate 665,423 of NZ_BMLC01000001.1, read as the reverse complement.
GAGCATGAGTGGAAGGCGTATGGCTACGGCTTCCCGACCGCAGGCAAACGGCTCGCACGACTTCGTGAAGGCCTCGAGATCATGCGCCAGGCGTGGACGACCGGCACCGCCACCCTCGACGGTGAGCACTACCAGGTGGATGGGGCGATAGTGAGGCCGCTCCCCTTGCAGCAGGGTGGCCCGCCGATGTGGGTGGCTGGCGGGGGCGAGAAGGTCACACTGCGCATCGCGGCGGAGTACGCGAAATATACGAACTTCGCGGGCGACCCCGAGACGTTCGACGCCAAGAGCGAGCTGTTGCGCCAGCACTGTGCCGACGCCGGAACCGACTTCGACGCGATAATACGATCAGCGAACTACAACACCATCATCGCGGCGACCGAGGCCGAGGTTTCAGCGAAGATCGATGTGATCGAAGCCAGGGTGATCCCCTACCTCGGTGAGGCGGAGGCGGCCGAGTTCGTGGCCGACTACCGCAGCGGCAACGAGTTGGGCGTGGGCACGCCAGAGCAACTTGTCGAGCGGTTCACCGATATGGCGGCCAGGGGGATGGGCTACCAGATCCACTACTTCCCCGAGGCAGCGTACGACCGCAGCGGCATCGAGCTGTTCGAGCGCGAGGTCATGCCCGCGCTCGCCTGAACTATCTGTTCGCGGTAATGGCAGAGAGCAGGGCGTCTTTTCCGAGGCGTGAATAGCCGGTGAGTCCGGTCGAGCGGGCGTGAGCGCGGAGCTGGGCGACGGTCCAGCTGGCGTTCGGTGTCGTCGCAGGCCTGGCTGGTCGTGTCTTCGGCGCGGGCGCGGCGGGCGCCTTCGACCTCTTCGCGGCGGGCGCTTCCGACTTCCTGGCGACGGGGGCCTTCTTCGCGACGGGAGCTGGCCTGGACTTCTTCGCAGCCTTTCGATCGGCCTTCGCCTTCTTCTCGGCGACCTCGGCGGCTTTCGCCTTATCGACCTTGGTCTGCGCTTTTGCGCTGGCCTTCGCCTTCGCGGCTTTCTTTTTGAGCTTCTTCGCCGCTTTCCGTGCGATGGCTTCAGCCTCGAGGGCGAGTTTGTCGAGCTTCTTGTTGGTCTTCCGCGTGAGCTTTTCCGCGCCGGTGCGGCCGCTCTTCTTCGACGGTGCCTTTTTACCTGATGCCATGGGTCTCTCCCTGTGCTGGTGGTGATGGTGGAGCGGGTTCGCCTCCCATAGTGTCCCGCGAAATCGACGAAATACTCCCACCCCCCACGGATTAACGGCAGATGATCGCGTGCTTAACAGTGATGACGTGCACTGCGCCACCCTGGACCGAAATCCTGCAGCGATAGTCTGAGGGCCCTATGCCCCAGGATGAACAACCGACCAGTGGCCTGATGCTGGCGTCGAACCTTGCTCCCCGGCCCCGCACGCTGCTCGACATCCTGCGCGAGACGGCGGCGGCGCATCCCGAGGCCTCGGCGCTCGACGATGGTGGGGGAGGCCTCAGCTATCGCGAGCTGATGGCACGGGTCATCCAGGTAGCAGCCCGTCTTAATGCCGCAGGCGTCGCCCGGGGCGATCGCGTGGGCATCAGGATGCCCTCTGGTGCTCGTGAGCTCTACGTCTCGATCCTTGCCGTGCTCGCGGCCGGCGCCGCATATGTGCCCGTCGACGCAGACGACCCGCAGGAGCGCGCCGAGCTGGTGTTCGGCGAGGCGGGAGTCTGCGGCATCATCACGGGCAAAGGAACATTCGCCTCGACAACCGAACTCGGCACGGCCGTGGCATTGTTCGACGGCAGCCCGCCGCATCCCAGCTTGGCGATGGCGCAGATCGTCGAGCCTCCCACCATCGACAACGATGCGTGGATCATCTTCACCTCGGGTTCCACGGGAACACCGAAGGGCGTCGCGGCCAGCCACCGCTCTGCCGCAGCATTCGTGGATGCTGAGCGCAGGCTTTTCCTTGCCAACGAGCCGCTCGGCCCCGGTGATCGCGTGCTCGCGGGGCTCTCTGTGGCGTTCGACGCATCCTGCGAAGAGATGTGGCTGGCGTGGGCCAGCGGAGCGTGTCTCGTCCCCGCACCCCGATCACTTGTGCGAAGCGGGATGGATCTCGGCCCGTGGCTGACGTCTCGCGGCATCACCGTAGTCTCCACCGTCCCCACGCTCGCGGCGCTCTGGCCTGCCGATTCGCTCGAGAACGTGCGCCTGCTGATCTTCGGCGGCGAGGCCTGCCCGCCCGAACTCGGTGAGAGGCTCGCCGTGGACGGCCGCGAGGTCTGGAACACTTATGGGCCCACCGAAGCCACCGTGGTCTCGTGTGCCGCCATCCTCGATGGCAGTACACCGGTGCGCATCGGCCTGCCACTCGACGGTTGGGATCTCGCGGTCGTCGACGAGCGCGGGATGCCGGTGGCCGAGGGTGAGGTGGGGGAGCTCGTGATCGGGGGCGTGGGTCTCGCCCGCTACCTCGACCCCGCGAAGGACGCTGAGAAGTACGCACGCCACGAGCAGCTCCAGTGGGAGCGGGCCTACCGTAGCGGTGACCTGGTGCGGTTCGAGCGGGCCGGTCTCGTGTTCCAGGGGCGTGCCGACGACCAGGTGAAGGTCGGCGGTCGGCGCATCGAACTGGGCGAGATCGAGGCGGCACTTCAGGATCTTCCCGGCGTGTCTGCCGCTGCTGCTGCCGTGCGGAAGACCGCTGCGGGAAACCAGGTGATCGTCGGATACCTGGCGGTTGCGGCATCGGTCGACTTCGACCGCACGGCGGCCATCGCGCGGCTCAGGGCGGAGCTGCCCGCCGCTCTCGTGCCGCTACTCGCCGTTGTCGACGAGTTGCCGACCCGCACCTCAGGCAAGATCGACAGGGCCGCGCTGCCGTGGCCGCTTCCGGATCTGGCGGCAGACAACGCCGGTCTCGACGAAAACCAGCGTGCCCTCTCCGAGTCGTGGCTGGCCGTGCTCGGCGTTCCCGCCACAGAGCTCTCGTCGAACTTCTTCGACCTTGGCGGCGGTTCGCTTGCTGCGGCCCAACTGGTTGCCAGGATCAGGCAGCACGCCACCGAGTTCACCGTCGCTGAGATTTATGCGCATCCGACGCTGGGAGCCATGGCCGACGCGATAGCAGCGCAAGCGCCGGAGGCACCGAGGGACGACTATCACCGGGTGACACCGACGCCGCGCCGCATGCAGGTTCTGCAGACCCTGCTGGGGGTGCCGCTATATGCCCTGAGCGGCATGCGCTGGCTCGTGTACCTGTTGAGTGCAAGTGAGATCCTGAACCTGACGACCGGCTTCGCAGCGCTTCCCCGCGTTGACCTGTTCATGCTCATCCCGGCACTGCTTCTCTTCGCCACACCGCTTGGTCGCATGGCGATCGCGGTGATCTGCGCGCGACTTCTGCTGGCCGGTGTGCGGGCAGGCGACTATCCGCGCGGCGGCAGCGTGCACCTCCGGCTTTGGCTGGCCGAGCAGGCAGCGCACCTCGTCGGTGCCGTGAGCCTTGCCGGCGCCCCGTGGATCACCTACTACGCGCGGGCTCTCGGCGCGAAGATCGACCACGACGTCGACCTGCACACGCTCCCCCCGGTCACGGGGATGCTCGAGATCGGATACGGGGCTTCTATCGAACCAGAAGTCGACCTCACCGGTTACTGGATCGACGGTGACATCCTCCGCATCGGCGGGATTCGCATTGGCGCCCACAGTTCGATCGGGGCCCGCAGCACGCTTCTTGCCGGAACCCGGGTGGGCAAGCACGCCGAGATCGCTCCCGGTTCCGCTGTCTTCGGGCGTGTACCCGCCGGGCAGCGCTGGGAGGGTTCGCCGGCCCAGCGGGTAGGTGGACGCACCGCGTGGTGGCCCGACCACCGTCCGGCCCGAGGTCGCCGCTGGGTGTTCGCTTTCGGGCTGTCGTCGACCCTGCTGTCCCTGATCCCCATCGTCTCGCTCGCCGCGGGGGGATTGGTCGTCGCTGCCGCGATCCGCGATGCACCGACCCTGGCTGACGCCGCCTGGCGCGCCGCCGCGGTCGTGGCGCCCGCCACAGTCCTCTCCGCGGTGGTGCTCGCGGCGTTCGTCGTCATCCTGACCAGGCTGCTCAGCATCGGCCTGAAGCCGGGCATCTTCGGCGTGCGTAGCCGAACGGGCTGGCAGGTCTGGAGTATCGAACGCCTGCTCGACCTGTCGCGCACCCTGCTGTTCCCGCTCTACGCGAGTCTTTTCACACCCGTCTGGCTCAGGATGCTCGGGGCGAAAGTGGGCCGCAATGTCGAAGCCTCGACGGTGTTGCTGCTCCCGTCGATGACCACCATCCGTGACGGCGCGTTCCTGGCCGACGACACCATGATCGCGTCCTACGAACTCGGTGGGGGCTGGGTACGCGTGGGTGAAGCGGAGATCGGCAAACGGGCGTTTATCGGCAACTCCGGCATGGCGGCCGGCGGGCATAAAGTGCCGAAGGACGGCCTCGTCGCCGTGCTCTCGGCGGCCCCTCGCAAGTCGAAGGCCGGCTCGTCGTGGCTCGGCTCGCCCCCCGTGCGCCTGCGCCGCACGATCGCCGCCGCCGACGACAGCCGCACGTTCAGCCCTCCCTCCGGGCTGCGCATCGCCCGCGCGCTGTGGGAGCTGTTGCGCGTGCTGCCGGTCATCGTGTCGTACGGCCTCGGCCTCAGCGTCTTGTTTGCCCTCGCCGCCCTGACCGTCACGTTCGGGGCCTTCGTCACGGCGCTGGTGAGCGGGATCGTCATGCTGGCCGCAGGGGCGGTTGCCGCAGCGGCCAGCACCGCAGCGAAGTGGATCTTCGTCGGGCGCATTCGGGTGGCGGAGCATCCACTCTGGTCGTCGTTCGTCTGGCGCACCGAAGTGGCAGACACGTTCGTCGAGATGGTTGCCGCGCCCTGGTTCGCGCAAGCGGCGACGGGCACCCCGGCCCTCGTCTGGTGGCTGCGGAGCCTTGGCGCGACAATCGGCCGCGGTGTGTGGTGCGAGACGTACTGGCTGCCCGAGGCCGACCTCGCGCACCTCGGTGACGGCGCGACAGTCAACCGGGGCTGTGTTGTGCAAACCCACCTGTTCCATGATCGAATCATGAGTATGGATGTTGTGACGCTGCACGATGGCGCGACCCTCGGCCCGCACAGCGTCATCCTCCCCGCTGCGACCATCGGCGATCATGGCACGGTCGGCCCGGCATCGCTCGTGATGCGAGGCGAACTGGTGCCGGTCGGCAGCCGCTGGAGCGGTAACCCCATCGGGCCGTGGCGAGAGGTGCGCTTTGCGGACTATCACGCGAAGGTCTCATGAAGTCGCTGCCGGGTATCGGAGCGGCAACGGCGGGCGACAGCTACCTCCCGGGCAACGGGAACGGCGGATACGGTGTCGATCGCTACGAGCTCGACATCCGCTACCGGGTCGCCACCAACAGGCTGGATGGCACGGCGATCATTCGCGCGACCAGCACCCAGGTGCTCGAGAAGTTCAGCCTCGACCTCTCCCGCCTTCGCGTCGACAAGGTGCGTATCGAGGGCCAGCGCGGATCGACCTTCCGGCAGGCGACCAACAAGCTGATCATCACCCCGGCCACCCCGATCGCAGCGAACACGCCGTTCATCGTGGTCATCGAATACTCCGGCTCGCCCGTGCCGCGACCCAGCACCTGGGGGCCGGTCGGCTGGGAGGAGTTGGATGACGGCGTGCTCGTCGCCTCACAGCCGTCTGGTTCGCCGAGCTGGTACCCCTGCAACGACGACGTCGCCGACAGGGCCAGCTACGGCATCCGGGTCGCGACGGAACAGGGCTACACCGTCGTCGGCGCCGGGGTGCAGAAGCGGCACACCGTCTCGTCGGGCCGCGGCTACTGGGTGTTCGAGCAGGCGGAGCCAACCGCCAGCTACCTTGTGACGCTGCAGATCGGTCGTTACGTGCGCACACCCATCGAACTCGGCTCCGTGCCGGGGGCGCTCGTCTATCCGCCCAACCTGCGTGAGGGAGTGCTCGCCGATTTCTCGAAACTGCCCGCGATGATGGAGCTCTTCGAGAACTCATTCGGCCCTTATCCGTTCCCGGCCTACACCGTGATCGTCACGCCCGACGAGCTCGAGATTCCGCTCGAAGCCCAGGCCATGGCGATCTTCGGCTCCAACCACGCCGGCGGGGTCGGGCTGGTGGAGCGACTCGTCGCCCACGAACTAGCCCACCAGTGGTTTGGCAACAGCGTGGGTCTCGAATCATGGAAGCACATCTGGCTCAATGAGGGTTTCGCCTGCTACGCCGAGTGGCTTTGGTCTGAGCACAAGGGCGGGCAGTCCGCGGATTCTTTGGCGCGCCAGTTTCGCCGCGGTCTCGTAGGCCAGTCGACAGACATCACGATCGGTGACCCCGGCCCGGTACTGATGTTCGACGACCGGGTCTACAAGCGTGGCGCGCTCACGCTTCACGCGCTTCGGCGCACCATCGGCGACGAGAACTTCTTCGATCTCCTGCGCGAGTGGACGACGGCGAACAGGTTCGGTGTCGTCGGCACCGATGATTTCAGGGCGCTCGCGGCCGACTTCTCGCCGAGGCCGCTCGACCGCCTCTTCGACGAATGGCTGTTCGGCACGGCCGTGCCGAAGCTGCCGTAGCAACTCATCGCCTGCATAGGTGACGGACTTACGCGGGGGTTTACGCTCGCCAGGCGACGGTCACCTGCAGGTCGTCAGCAAGCTCCGGATACCACAGCTGGTACTGCCCATCTCCAAGGGCCGCACTGCCCTCCGTGACCGCCACCTCGCGAGGGTCGACGCGCAACCCCCGCCCGTCGCACTTCAGTACCGCCTCCACACTGGTCCACCGTCGGATGCCTCCGGCCCCCGCCACTTCCGCGATCGCAGCCGCACGTTCGGCTGAGCCCTCGAGCGGCTCGACATCGACCCCGATGTGACCCTCCGCGGTGGCGACCGCGACCACGGCGGTGGCACAGTGCGACAGGCTCACGGTGAGTCCGGGAATCCGGGGCTGGCCGTGCGGCCCGCCACAGTCGGCGCAGGTTGCGCTGAGCGGCACGGCACGGGGGTCGAGACCCAGCAGTTCTCCGGCCAGCGTGCGCAGCAGCATCCTCCCCTGGATGACGCTGACGCTGCCTGCCCTGGTGAGTTCGGCACGGCTGAGTTCGGCAGGGCTGAGCATCGCCAGTGCAGTGCTGCGCTGGGGCGGATCGAGCCCGGGGCGCTGCCAGCTGAGGCGAATGAACTCAGGCAGCACGGGCATCGGTCGATGGTATCGGTGCCGGGATTGCTGGGGGATTGCTTAGGGATTAAACGAGCGTGTCGAGGGGACGGTAGATTCTTAGAATGACACCCCTGCAGGCACGAATCATCTACGACCTGAATGTGCAGCCGACGATCATCGCGGCCGACCAGGTGCGGATGCGCATCGACTTCCTCAAGGAATACCTGCGCGTCAGCGGCGCTAAAGGTTTCGTCCTCGGCATCAGCGGTGGGCAGGACTCCACCCTCGCCGGGCGACTCAGCCAGCTCGCGGCCGAAGAGTTGCGGGCCGAGGGCACCCCCGCCGAATTCACCGCGGTGCGCCTTCCCTACAACACGCAGGCCGACGAGGATGACGCGCAGCTTGCCCTCTCGTTCATCACGCCGGACAGGCACGTGCGCTTCAACATCCACCGTGCCGTCGACGGGTTCGAGGCCGAGTACCTCGACGCGACGGGTGCCGAGATGCTCGACTTCATCAAGGGCAATGTCAAGGCGCGCTCCCGGATGGTGTCGCAGTACGCGCTCGCCGGCCAGTCCGGCCTTCTCGTCGTGGGCACCGACCACGCTGCTGAAGCTGTCACCGGGTTCTTCACCAAGTTCGGTGACGGCGGTGCCGACATCCTGCCCCTGACCGGCCTCACCAAGCGCCAGGGTCGCGCGCTGCTGGAGCACCTCGAGGCGCCCGAGCGCCTCTATCTCAAGCTGCCGACAGCCGACCTGCTCGACGACACCCCAGGCCAGACCGATGAGGCGAACCTCGGCCTGAGCTACTCCGATATCGACGACTACCTCGAGGGCAAGGCAGTTCCGGAGGCCGTCGCCGTCGCCATCGAGACCCGCTACATCAACACCCGCCACAAGCGCACAGTGCCGGTGTCGCCGTTCGATGACTGGTGGCAGTCGGAGTGAGTTTTGTCGCGATAGCGCAGTTCGCACCGGGAAACGATGTCCCAGCGAACCTCGCGGTCATCCGGTCGTATTCCGAGAACGCAGCGGGTCGGGGGGCGACGCTGGTGGTGTTCCCGGAATACTCGTCTTTCTTCGAACCGCAGCTCGGTGCAGCATCGCTCGCCGCCGCTGAGGCTGTGGACGGTCCTTTCGTCAGTTCGCTGAAAGAGATTGCGTCGACGCTGGGCATCCACCTGGTGGCGGGCATGCTCGAAACCATGGATGCCACGCACGTCAGCAATACGCTGGTGGCCGTGTCTCCAGCCGGGGTCGTGGTGGCCACCTATCGCAAGCTGCACCTCTACGACGCGTTCGGGCAGCGCGAGTCTGACATCGTGCGCGCCGGGGATATTGCGCCGCCGCAGACCTTTCCGTGGGAGGGGTTCACCGTCGGTATGCAGACGTGTTACGACATCCGTTTTCCCGAGGTATCGCGCCAGCTGGTCGATGTCGGTGCCGACCTGCTGCTGGTGCCCGCCGAATGGGTGCGTGGACCGCTCAAGGAGCACCACTGGCGCACCCTCGTCACCGCGCGTGCCCTCGAAAACACCGTCTATATCGCCGCTGCCGATCACGCGCCGCCGATCGGCGCCGGGAACAGCATGGTCGTCGACCCGATGGGTGTCGAGCTTGTGACGATCGGCGACGAGGCAGGCATCGCGGTGGCGGAGGTAACGCCGGAGCGCGTGGCAGCGGTGCGCCGCGTCAATCCGGCCCTCGCACTGCGCAGGTTCGGGACCCACGCCCTCTAGAACGGTCTGCTGCCCCGAATCACCGGTCGTGCGCCGCTCTCGCGAAGATCGGCGACAGAGGCGCGCGGGCCGCTTCAGTTGAGCCGGAGCTCCGCGAGCTGGGCGGCGGCGCGCTCGAGCACGTCGATCTTCTTGCAGAACGCGAACCGCAGGAGGGTCTCGAAGCCTCCGCGCCGGTCAGGATGCACGAAGGCACTCACGGGCACGGCCGCGACCCCGGCCAGTGACGGCAGCGAGCGGCAGAACTCGGCTGCATCGGTCACGCCGAGCGCTGCGGCATCCGCGATCACGAAGTAACCGGCCTGGGGCGTGCTGACGGTGAATCCGGCGGAGGTGAGGCCAGCGCTCAGGATCTCGCATTTGTGCTGCAGGGTGGATGCCACGCCGCTGAAGAACTCGTCGGGAAGCCCCAGTCCCACGGCGATCGCCGGCTGGAACGGTGCCCCGTTCACGTAGGTGAGGTACTGCTTCACGGCGAGGATCGCCTGCAGGATCGGCTGGGGAGCGATGATCCAGCCGATTTTCCAGCCGGTCGTACTGAATGTCTTACCGCCGCTGGAAATGGTGACCGTGCGGTCGAAGCCTCCGGGGAGGCTGGAGATGGGGGTGTGCTCGACCTCGAAGGTGAGGTGCTCATACACCTCGTCGGTCACGATGATCGCGTCGTGGTCGTACGCCAGCTCGATGATCAGCTCGAGAGTTTCGCGCGGGAGTACCGATCCGGTCGGGTTGTGCGGCGAGTTGATCAGGATGAGGCGGGTTCGGTCGGTCACGGCCGCACGCAGGTCTTCGTGGTCGGGCAGGAAGTGCGGGGCCCTCAGCGGCACAGTCACGTGGGTGGCTTTACCGAATGCGATCATCGCGCCATACGCGTCATAGAAGGGTTCGAGAGTGAGCACCTCGTCGCCCTCCTCGGTCAGCGCGAGGATGGTCGCAGCGAGAGCCTCGGTGGCGCCAGCGGTGACGAGCACCTGGCTGTCGGGATCCACCCGGAGCCCGTAGAACCGCTGCTGGTGGGCGGCGATCGCCTCGCGCAGCACCGGCATGCCGAGCGCTGGCGGGTATTGGTTGGCGCCGTCCCTGATGGCCTGGCGGGCGGCATCCAGAACCTCGATGGGCCCCTCTTCGTCAGGAAAACCCTGGCCCAGGTTGATCGCGCCGGTGCTCGCCGCAAGGGCTGACATCTCGCCGAAGATCGTCTGGCGCAGCTCGCCATCCGCTCCGAGGAGCATCGCACCCCTCGCGGCACGCTCCCAGGACCCATGAACACTCACACCCCGAGCTTACGTGGCACGCTGCCGGCGCCCCCTGCCCCCTGCCCCCTGCCTCCTGCCTGCTCCATGAGAAGCGGCCACCCGGGTCGTGCGTCCCTGCGAAATGAAGGATCAACGGGGCTCGACAGTGTGGCCATGGGGCTGAACGTCGCTTCGGGCCGCCGGAACCTTCATTTCGCACACCGAGGCTGATCGACAGACGCGGGGCGGCACCGCGCAAGCGACGGGGCAGCCCGCTCAGTGTGGAAACTTTCCCATCCCGCTGGCGGCACCTTGCTAGCGTGTGGTCATGCGCGCACTCACGACAATCGCTGCGGCGGCAATCGGTGCGCTGCTGCTTAGTGGATGCCTGCCGCAGCAGCCGATCGCAACGCCACCGCCCGAGGCTACCGCCGCACCCATCTTCGCCAGCGACGAAGAGGCGCTCGCTGCCGCCACGGAGGCGTATGCCGCGTACCTCGCGATGTCCGACTTGATCGCTGCTGACGGGGGTGCAAACCCGGAACGGCTCGAGCTATTTGTGACGGCTGATCAGCAGGCGAGCGCCAGCGACTCCTTCAGCGTGTATCAAACAAAGGGTCTTCGAGCGGAAGGAATCTCCACCTTTGACGCAATTAGCTTGGTGCAAGTCGACCAAGGCCCGAATTTTGCGAACATAGATCTTTATCTCTGCCTTGACGTGTCAAAGGTGCGCGTAATTGATGAAACCGGGTCAGTTGTGACACCGGATAATCGTCCAGATCGACTGCCACTCGAGATCGGTTTTGAGGCTGACGACTCCGTACCCACCGAATTGAAGCTGGCAAGGAGTGAGCCATGGTCCGGCGTAAATTTCTGCTAGCTGCGGTAGCAACATCTATATTCTTCACATTCACCGGGACTCCTGCGCAAGCATCGCCTGCTCTTTCCAGTTGCCAGCCTTCTGACGCAATAATTGGCCTTTGCGGGGAGATTTCCGCAGGCGTCGGCGACGAGGATGTCACCCTCGGCATTGACGTCACCCAGCCCGGCTCACCGCGGTCCCCGTCAGGTGGCAACGGTGGCAACGGTGGCAACGGTGGCAACGAGGGCAGCGACTCGGAGCCCATTGTTGATCAGGGGTGTCGGTTTCCCGTTCAGGGCAACCGGTGCCAGGGGTTTGGCCCCGGAAAGAATTTGCCGGCGGTGCCCGTTGTTCCTCCCGTTCAGTCCGTCACCCTGACTGACATTGCGAATTTCCGCCCGACAGCAGACGTCGCGGGGATGGAACCCGATGGATGGATGATCATCGGACTCGACACCAACTTCTTCGCCGATTCGAACCAGCAGGTGGTCGATGGCGCGCTGCTGGGGCAGCCGGCATCCGTCCGGTTCACGCCGGTGGGGTGGCGGTGGAACTACGGTGACGGTACCTCGGCGACCCTCAGCAGCCCTGGCGCCTCCTGGGCGGCCTCTGGGGTCGCAGAGTTCAGCGCGACATCCGGAAGCCACATCTATCGGTCACCGGGAACCTATGTGATCGAACTGTCGGTGCTGTATGCCTCCGAATACCGTTTCGGCGCCGGCGGATGGACCTCCATCAGCGGCGTGCTGGCGGTACCGACCAACCGGCTCACCGCGACCGCGGGCCGCGCCACGACCGTGCTCGTCGAGCGCGAGTGTACGGTGGACCCTCGTGGTCCGGGCTGCTGACACTCTCTTGTAAGCTGCGGCTCGCTCACAGCAGGCCCAAATACAACGCTCAGGTTAGCGGTGGATGCTTGCACCGTTGAAAGGAGCAGTTCCCATGACCGAAAACCCCCAGGTGCCTGCAGAAGATCACACCCCTGCTGACAACCGGACCCCTGCAGCAGCGCCCGATACGACGCAGCAGCCGAACCCGAGCGCTGGGGGAGGCGTCACAGCGGAATCCGCTCCCGAAACCGCGGTCCCCGAGCAGCCTCTCGCTCCGGCTCCGCCGCAGCCGCCAGCCGTTCCCGCATCGGCTCCCGTCGCCGCCCCAACTGCTGAAACCGACCCGCTTCTGCCGGTTGCCCGGCAGGCGGGCGCCACACCAGTGGCGCCCGCCTCGCAGGAGGGTCCGCCGCCGCCCCCGCACACCGGTGAGGCATTCCGCGCCCCGGCCGCCAGTTCGCCCAAGCGCAAGGCTGCAGTCGGACTGGTCGCGGCTCTCGCCGTGGGCGCCCTCATCGGAGGCGTGTCCGGTGCTGGAGCCACGATGTGGGCGATCTCGAACACCGCCTCGGCGCCCGGCGTCGGAAACGCCAGCCCCACCACCATCACGGTCAACGACACGAAGAGCGTCAACGAGATCACGGCCGTAGCGGCGAAGGCTTCACCGTCGGTCGTAACCATCAGCGTGGCATCCAGCAACTCTGGCGGAACCGGATCAGGAATCATCCTGAGCAAAGACGGCTATGTCCTGACCAACACCCACGTGGTCACCCTGGATGGCGCGGCAGGGAACGCGACCGTTAAGGTGACCACCAACGACGGTCGGCTGCTGAACGCCACCATCGTCGGCACAGACCCGATCTCCGACCTCGCCGTCATCAAGATCGATGGCGTCGACGACCTGCAGCCCGCAGAGTTCGCCGACTCATCCAACCTGAACGTCGGCGACACGGCGATCGCCATCGGAGCACCGCTTGGCCTTGCCGGAACCGTGACAAATGGCATCGTGAGCGCACTCAATCGCAGCATCACCATCGCATCGTCGGCCGCACCGAACATGACCGACCAGGCACCGGATCCCCAGCAGGACCCGTACGGCCTCTTCAACTTCGACGTGCCAGGGCAGACCCCGAACGCGTCGTCGTCATCGACGATCGCGCTCTCCGTCATCCAGACGGACGCCGCCATCAACCCCGGCAACTCGGGCGGCGCGCTTCTCGACTCCGACGGCAAAGTGATCGGCGTCAATGTCGCCATAGCCTCCGCCGGCGGCTCCAGCGCGAGCAGCCAGGCCGGAAGCATCGGCGTCGGCTTCGCGATCCCCGCCAACCTCGCCCAGCGCGTCGCAGACGAGATCATCGCCAATGGCTCGGCCACCCACGGGCTGCTGGGCGCATCCGTCGGCGATGTGACGGATGAGGCCACATCCAACACGCAGAGCCAGGTCATCGGAGCTGTCGTCAAGGAGATCTCGCTTGGTGGAGCTGCGGCCGCGGCCGGGCTGCAGCGGGGTGACGTCATCACCAAGCTCGACGGCATCCCCGTTACAGGTAAGACCGACCTGACCGCGCAGGTGCGTGCACTCGCCGCCGGCGCTTCGGCGAAAGTTACCTATGTTCGCGACGGCAAGGCGTCGCAGGCAGACGTCACACTGGGAGTGCTTAAGTAGCTTCCATTCAGGAAGAGCGGGATCGTCGGGTAGCGCGCGATCCCGCTCTTTTTGCGTGTCGCTGATAGTCTCGAAAGTCTTACTGAACTGACGTATTGGACCCCATGGCGAAGCCGCCCGACGCCCAACCCGGCGTCTCATATGTGATGCCTGTGCTCAATGAGGTGGAGCACATCGAAGCGGCCATCGACAGCCTCATCGCCCAGGACTATGAGGGTCAATTCGAGGTCGTCCTGGCGCTCGGTCCGAGCGTCGATGGCACGAATGATGTGATCGCTGCGATGGCAGAAGTCGACCCGAGGATCCGGCGCATCCCGAACGAACTGGGGTCGACGCCCGGCGGGCTGAACGCCGCGATCCGGGCATCCACCCATCCCGTCGTCGTCCGCGTCGACGCCCATTCCGTGCTGCCTCCGGACTACACACGGATTGCAGTGGCCACCCTCATCGCCACGGGTGCCGACAACGTCGGCGGCATCATGAAGGCCGTCGGTGAAACCTCATTCGAGAAGGCGGTGGCCCACGCGTACGGCTCGCCCGAGGGTCTCGGCGGAACCCAGCATCACGTGGGAGGCAAGGCCGGGCCGGCCGACACTGCATACCTGGGAGTTTTCAAACGGGACCGCCTGGTCGAAGTTGGTCTGTTCGACGAGGGCATCAAACGGGGCCAGGATTGGGAACTCAACCGCCGCCTGCGCGCCACCGGCGGCACGGTGTGGTTTACCCCGGAGCTGACGGTTGTCTACCGTCCGCGCTCAAGCCTCCGCAAGCTCATCCGCCAGTTCGTGGCGACCGGCATGTGGAGGGGAGAGCTCGCCCGCAGATTCGGGACGGCGAACGGGCTTCGGTACTTCGTGCCTCCCCTCGCCGTGCTCGGCATCGTTGCAACCCTCATCCTCGGAATCGTCGGTCTTGCAACCGGGGTGACCGTGCTGGCGCTCGCGTTCGTTGTTCCGGCGCTCTACCTGCTCGTCGTTCTCGCGGCCTCCGTGCGGGCAGCACGCAACGGTGTCGGCACAGGGCTCTGGTATCTCATAGTCTTGCCGTGCATCCACTTTGGATGGGGTATCGGATTCCTGCTGGGCTTCCTGAAACTCACCGGGATCACCGAGCGCACCGGAAGGTGACCATGGACGGCCGCCCCACGTCGATCGAGCAGCTTCGCGAGGTGACCCAACCTCCGGAAGTGCGCTTGCGTGCGAATGCTGAACACTGGACGGCCTCGCTGTACCTGCGCGACGTCTCTCCGTACCTGACCTGGATGCTGCTGAAGACCAGCATCAGCGCCAACGGGGTGACCGGTCTGATGATCCTCGTCGGGTGGTCTACAGCGGCCGCCCTGCTGGTGCCCGGGATCGGGGGAGCCGCGCTCGCTCTCGTGCTCGGCCAGCTCCAGATGCTCGTTGATTGTTCAGACGGCGAGGTCGCCCGGTGGCGCAACACGAGGTCACCCGCCGGGGTGTTCCTCGACAAGGTCGGCCATTATTCGACCGAGGCGCTCATCCCGATCGCTCTGGGAATCCGCGCGGCAGGCTGGCCGCTCGAGTTACCCGCCGACTTCGCCTGGACAACCGCGGGGTTTGCGCTCGCGCTCGTGATCGTGCTCAACAAAGCGCTCAACGACATGGTTCATGTGGCAAGAGCCAACGCCGGTCTCGACAGGTTGAGCGACCGAAAAGGTGAAGCCGAGCCGAGCCAGCGACTCATCGCGAGACTGCGAAGGCTGGCGCGATTCCTGCCGTTCCATCGGCTGTACCACTCGGTGGAGCTCACCATGCTGGCGTTCGCGACGGCTGTGATCGGGCTATTCCTGCCGGGGCTGGTCGCAGAGCGGTGGCTGCTGCTGATCCTCCTCCCGCTCGCGGTGCTGGCGCTGGGCGGGCATTTCGTCGCCATCATGGCGTCGAAGCGGGTGCGATTCTGAGTTCGGCAGAGGTCTCCAAAATCAACCGGCCCACCATCGGCGTCGTCTCCCTGTCGATGGGCAGGCGCCCGGATGACCTTGCGAGGGGTCTCGCCAGTCTCGCGGCCCAGACCGGAGTCACGCTCGACGTGGTCGTGGTCGGCAACTCGTGGCAGCCCGCGGGGTTGCCAGCCGGGGTTGCCGGGGTATTCCTGACTGAGAACGTGGGCATCCCGGCCGGACGCAACCGTGGCGCCGACCACGTCAGCGGCGATTACATCTTCTTCCTGGACGACGATGCGAGCATCCCGTCTCCAACGTTCCTGGCCGATGCTGTCGCGAAGCTCAGGGCGGATCCGAGCATCGGGCTGCTACAGCCGCGGGTGGAAGATCCGACGGGGGTCGAGAACCCCCGCCGCTGGATCCCACGCATCAGGAAGGGACTGGCGACCGAGTCCGGGGATGTCTTCTCGGTGTGGGAGGGAGCCACCCTCCTGCCGCGAGCGGTGTTCGATGCGACCGGGGGTTGGGCCGATCCATTCTTCTATGCGCACGAAGGCATCGAACTGGCATGGCGCGTCTGGGACCAGGGGTTGCGCGTGTTCTACGCTGGCGACCTCGTCGCGCATCATCCCGCCATCGAGCCGACCCGTCATGAGTACTACTTCAGGCTCAACGCTCGCAACCGCGTGTGGCTCGCCAGGCGCAACCTGCCCTGGCCGATCGTGCCGATCTACGTCGCGAGTTGGACGGGTATCCAGCTCATCAGATCGGTGAAGCGGCCGCAGGGTTTACGGGCCTGGTTCGGTGGATGGATGGCGGGCTGGCGCGAGAACCCGGGCGGGCGTCGCCGCATCAAGTGGGTAACGGTGTGGCGCATGGTGCGTGCCGGCCGCCCACCCCTGATTTAATAGTGTTGACACCTAGGGAGGTCTCAATGGCACTTGCTCGTGACCTTCGCCTCGCTCGACGCGTGGTGGGTGACCTCGTGACCTCTCGGCGTGACCGGGCGCGATTGGCGCGATTGGCGCGACTGCACCCGCAACCCGCTGCTGGTTCGGTGGAGATCGCGGTGTATTTCGCCGATTCCGACGTCAACATGTACCAGATCAGGCAGTGGTACGCGCCTCTCGCGCAACTCGCCGACACGTGGCCCGTCGCCATCATCGCGCGGTCACCGGGCACGGTGCTGAAGCTCTGGGATGAATCGCCCGTGCCCGCGCACTATCTGCGGAACGTCGCCGACCTCGATTCGTTCATACACACGCAGAAGATCCGCATCGTGTTCTACGTGAACCAGAACTCGCGCAACTTCCAGATGTTCCGCTACGGCCGCATGTGGCATGTGTTCATCAATCACGGTGAGAGCGACAAGATGTATATGTCGACGAACCAGTTCAAGGCCTACGACTACAGCTTCGTCGCGGGTGAGGCTGCCCTCGAGCGACTCAGTCACAAGTTGTGGGACTTCGACCTGGAGAAGCGCGCGATCATGATCGGGCGACCACAGGCCGATCATTTGACCGGTATTCGGCCCTTCACGCCGGATGATCGCACCGTCGTGCTGTACGCCCCTACCTGGGAGGGGGATCGCGCGGCCGCGGCTTACGGTTCCGTCGCCAGCCACGGCGTCAACATAGTCACTGCCCTGCTGGCGACCGGTGATCACCGTGTCATCTACCGCCCACACCCTCGCAGCGGCGTTGTCGATGCCGAGTACAAGGCGGCGAATCTCGCGATCATCGCTGCGATCGCGAAGGCTAACGCCAGTGATTCCAGCGCACAGCATGTCTACGACGATAGTGCGCAACTCGGCTGGCAGCTCGGTGCAGCAGACGTCGCCATCACCGACATCTCCGCCATGGTCTACGACAGGCTTGCCACCGGTAAGCCGTTACTCGTGACGAGACCTCTCTCAAGCGAGGCAGATGTCGACGAGAGTGGATACCTGGGTGCGGCGGAGTGGCTGTCCAGCGCCGACGCCTCCGATATCGTGGCCGTCGTCGAGCGCGTGCAGGTCGACGAGGAAGCCCATAGGCGGCTTCTCTACTGGGTCGAGCGCCATTTCGGGGATACGGCCGCCGGTGTCGCGACCGGACGGTTCCGGGCTGCGATCAGCGCCCTGATGACGGAGTGGGAGACGCACAACGCCATCCATGCCGACGATGACGACCCGTTCGATCCGTTCGACGACCCGGCCTCAGACCAGGCCGAGTCGAACTGAACTCACCGCTTGCGCCGCTGTTCGCGCTGCGGGCCTACTGCGGGGGATTGAGTGGATCGGTCCCGAGCGGATCCGGCGCAGTGAAGGGGCTGACGGCCTCCGGCCTCGCACGGCGCGGAAGACGGATGGTGGGCAGCGGCGCCCTGATCTCGCGCCGCGTACGCGCCTCACGTGGCTCTCTTGCGGGTTTCGCCGACTTCGGTTCCTTCGCGGCTTTCGGCAGCTTTACGACAGGTTCGAGCCAGCTCGGAAATGCTGCTGGCGGCGGCCCGAACGCCTCGCGGGAACTGCGCACGATCTGGCGCCCCAGCATGTGATTTCCCCCGCCGCCGATGACGGCCCCGATCCCGAACGGGATCATCCGTCCGATGACGTTGGTGCCCTGGGCGACAGCGAATTTCTTCATGAACGTGACCTTGATGCGATCGGCGATCGGCCCCATGACCGCCTTGGGCATGTTCTTGGTGATCATCTCGCCCCAGAAGGTCGACTTGCCCGCCCCGCTTCCCGATACCTGCCCGGCAAGCTGCTTCACAAGGTCACTGCCGGTGGTTCCGAGCACCATCGTCATGACGAGAGCTCGGGCACGGTCAGGTTCATCCACCACAATCCCGTGGATCTCGGTCACCGACTGGGCGAAGAGTGCGCTCGCCTCCAGGAAACCCGCCGTTTCCGCGCCGGATAGCGCGAGGGATGCGCCGGTGCCGATGGCTGGAATCGCCGCGCTTGCTCCGACCAGCGCCCCACCGGTAGTCACCGCGGTCAGATAGCGACGTTCGAGGATGCGGATGATCTCCTCAGGGCTACGGTCCGGTCGACCCCGGCGAATGCTCCTGATGTGTGCCAGCACGACCGGGCGCTGCACGGTGAGAACACGATCGATGCCCTTTACAACGAAGGGGCTCGAGACGCTCAGCTCGGTGGACTTGGACATAATCCCACCGTACCTCGGGGGCCGAAACGAAACTGGGGGTTCAGATTCCGTGGTCGTCGTTGTAGCGTGCCAGCACTTCGTCGATAGGGCCGTCCAGCACCAGGGCGCCTTTGTCGAGATACAACCCGCGCGAGCAGAACCGACTGAGGTCGCGTTCATTATGCGAGACGAAGAAGAGTGTGCGGCCGCCGGCGAGAAGCTCCTCGATGCGTTTGTAGCATTTCTCGCGGAACGCCTTGTCGCCCACCGCGAGCACCTCATCGACGAGAACGATTGGTTCTTCGAGCCGGGAGATGACGGCGAAGGCGATACGGACCTTCAGACCGCTGGAGAGATGCTTGTATGGGGTGTCGATGAAGTCGCCGATCTCGGCGAAAGCGATGATCTCGTCGAACTGCAACGTGATTTCAGAGCGCGACATCCCATGCAGCCCGGCCGTGAGGTAGACGTTTTCCCGCACCGTGAGGTCATCGACGAACCCACCAGTGATCTCGATGAGTGGCGCAACTCCCGCCCTGACCGTGACGGAGCCCTCATCGGCGAGGATCACCTCGGCGACGAGCTTGAGCAGCGTGGACTTGCCCTGGCCGTTGCGACCGACCACGCCGATCGCCTCGCCGGGATACACGTCGAAGTCGATGTTCCGTAGTGCCCAGAACTCATTCGAACGGGCGCGGCGCTTCCTGCTGGCGAACAGGTCTTTGAAGTTGCGGCGAGCGCGCCGGTTGCGGCGAAAACGGATCCCGGCGCCCTGCACCCGGATGACCGGTTCGACGTGCTCGGGCATCAGATCTCCTTCAGCACAGCGCGCTCGGTGCGAGTGAACACGAGGATACCGACGGCCAGGATGATCAGGCTCATCAGCGCGGCGATGAGCACGGGATATCCGTCGAGCTCTTCGGGGAAGTAGGCCGCACGGTACAGCGAGAAGATCCCGGCGAGCGGGTTGAATGACCCGATGAATTCGAGGCCCAACCGCCGAAGGTCGGGCAGCCCGTAGATGATCGGACTGGCGTAGAAGAGAAATCGGAGCGTAAGTTTTGTAGCGCGCTCGAGGTCGCGGAAGAACACGACGAGCGGGGCCACGATCAGCCCGACTCCCATGGTGAGGATGGTTTGCAGGATGATCGCAGGGATGAAGAACACGGCCTGCCAGTGCAGCGTGGCCCCGGTGGCGATTCCGAAGATCACCAGCACGGGCAGGCTCGCGACGAACTCGATTCCCTTGGACAGCACCAGTCGGGCCACCCAGATGGTGCGCGGGATCTTGGTCGAACGGATCAGCTTGGCCTCGCGGATATAGGCGCGAGTCGTGTCTGATACAGCACCGTTGAACCACATCCATGGCAGGAGCGCACAGAGCAGGAAGACGATGTAGGGCTGCGAGCCGGCATCACGGTTGAAGACCTGGGTGAAGACGAACCAGTAGATGCCCGCCATGACGAGAGGGTCGAGAATCGACCAGAAATAGCCGAGCACAGAGGTGGAATACCGCACCCTCAGGTCACGGACGGTCAACAACCACAACGACTGGCGGTATCGGGCGAACGACGAGCGAGATCGACGCGGGGCCCCTGCGGCTGACACGGGCTCTATCGTATGGTGTCCCGCGCTGTGACCATGACTCCTGCGGATCGAGCCTGCCGAGATCTCACCCACGCGTCGACAGCGGGTGAGGGCTCGGCACGCTCGACCCGCGGGTCTGGCCGGTTCTGGCTAGACGAAGAGGTTTGCGCGCTCGAGGTCTTCAGCGAAGTCGATTTCGACCGCATACAGATCGGAGATGTCGATCGGCTCGACGAGCATGCGGTCCTGCTCGATGGCAAGCTCGATGCCGCGTTCGAAGTAGTCCTGATCGCCGACGCGCTTGAGTTGGCGCAGGAGCACTGCCTTGTCGTCGCGGGAGATGTAGTTAATGCCGACAGCTTCGCCCAGGCCGTTCTTGACGGTCTTGGAGAGCTCCCGGATGTAGCCCTCGGCGTCTGTCGTGTATTTCACTTCCTCGTCAGAGACACGAGCCGTGTTGACTGACACGAACGATTGGTCGCGTGCGACCAGTCGTGCCGCACGCTCGAGAGCGGTGGGGTCGAACACGACGTCCCCGTTCATCCAGAGAACCCCACCGGGTGCCGATGCCTGCAACGCCCGCATCAGGCTTTTCGAAGTATTGGTCTGGTCGTACTGTTCGTTATAGACGAACGAGGCCTCGGGAAACGCTTCGATGATGTGCTCGAGCTTGTATCCCACAACCACAGTCACCTTCGCAGCGTTGCCGAATGCGTGACGGATGTTGTCGAACTGCTGGCCCATGATGGTGCGGCCATCGGCAAGCTCGGTGAGGGGCTTCGGAAGGGATCGACCGAGTCGACTGCCCATACCGGCCGCCAGGATGACGATCTGCGTGGTCACGTTGAGCTCCTAGGTAGTCTCTGCAAAAGAATAGTAATTTCGAGTGAAATCAGAGTTTGCTCGATGTTCACCGATGATTTTCAGTCAGGACACGCCGTTGTGCTTCTCTCCACATTACCTGTGCAGAGTGAAAGTGTCAGGAAAAGTTCGGGTTTGTTGTGCGTTTGTGATCGCGTCCACACGATGACGAGGCTTGATACGCTCGATAGGTGGAAAATGCCCCAGAATTCAACGAGGGCGAAACGCCGCAGATTCCGGCATCTGAAACGGATGCCTCGCCCGCCGTTTCGCCGCGTGCATCGTCACCAAGAAAGCCCGCGGTACCGCGGACTTCTGCACCCCGGAAGCCAGCAGCGCCGCGCAAGCCGTCTACTCCGCGCACGCCGTCTGCGCCCCGCTCGACTGCGGCGTCCGGGGCGCCTTCAGCCACGGCATCCTCGAGCGCATCCGAGGAGGGCGTGGCACCAGACGCGGGGACGGGTGACGCTCAGGTGACACCCAGGTCCGTTCGAGCGACCGCGACCCCAACACCCGCGACGCCGAGACCCGCGACGCCGCGCAAGCCGTCCGCGAAATCTGTTGCAGTATCCAAAATCGCGGCGGACGCGACAGCGACTCCTGCTGGGAAGAATCCCCCAACACCTCGCACGACCGCTCCTCGCTCGACGACCCCGGCCTCGAAGCGCCCGGCCGCACCGAAGACTGCCGCACCGAAGGCTGCCGCATCGAAGACTGCCGCACCGAAGGCTGCCGCATCGAAAACTGCCGCACCGAAGGCTTCCGCGCCGGAGAGTGCCGCGCCGAAGACTGCCGCGCCGCGCAAGGCTCCCGCTGCCCGGAAGCCTGTCAGCGCGACGCCGGCTCCCGGGGCACTGGCGCCCGACGCACCGGCTGTGGAGGCGTCCGCCCCCGAAGCACTGGCGCCCGAGGCACTGGCGCCCACGGCGCCGATCGCCGACGAGACAGCCGCGGAAGTTCCCGTGGTCGACGACAGGGACCCTGAAATATCGGGCTCTGAAATACCGGACCCTGAAATACCGGACCCTGAAATGCCGCTCATCCATGAGCCGATCACCGATGTGCTGGTCATCGACGAGCCGGTCATCGACGAGTCGGATACCGATAAGCCGGTCACCGATAAGCCGGTCACCGATAAGCCTGTCACCCGTGAGCCAGCCACCCGTGATACCGGCACCGACGAGTTACACGCTCACGAGCCTTCAGAACAGCCTGCTGAATCCATCGGAGATACTCTCAGGACGAACGAGGGTCCGAGCGCAACCCAGGCGGTTCTGGCCAATGCGTCGGCCTGGGCGAGGCGCGTGGGGTCTGCTTCCCAGGCCCGCGTTACCGAATTGCGCGCATTGCTCGCAGCGGCCCGGGTGACGAGGGCTTCGAAGGTCGCTGAAGCCCAGGCGATTGCGGAACTCGCGAGGACCTCGGAAGATCCCGATGTCGAGACCCCGGCTTACAGCTCGACTAGGACCCAGGTCAAGATCCCGGAAAACACCTCCGTCGAGCCTTCGGTCGAAGCATCCGCGCACACACGGAAGCATGATGTCGTTCTGTCGGTCACTGGGCTTTCCAAGCGATTCGACGACACCATCGCGGTCGCGTCGATCGATCTCGAGGTCGGGGCAGGGGACTTCTACGGAATCGTCGGACCGAACGGGGCAGGCAAGACAACCACGCTGTCGATGATCACCGGGCTGCTTCGCCCTGACTCGGGCAGCGTCATCGTGCACGGAACTGATGTGTGGAGCGATCCGGTTGCGGCCAAACGACATATGGGTGTGTTGCCGGACCGTCTGCGGCTGTTCGACCGGCTCACCGGGGCACAGCTGCTGTACTACTCGGGAATTCTCCGTGGTCTCGACGCGGCAGTGGTCCGCAAACGCAGCGCCGACCTGGCGCAGGCCTTCGGGCTTGAGGAGTCGATGGGGCGACTCGTCACCGATTATTCGGCGGGGATGACGAAGAAGATCGCGCTCGCCGCCGCGATGATCCATTCCCCCCGGATGCTCGTGCTCGACGAGCCGTTCGAGTCCGTCGATCCGGTCTCAGCGGCCACGGTGACCGAGATACTAAAGAACTATGCCGCGGCTGGCGGAACCGTGGTGCTCTCGAGCCACAGCATGGATATGGTGCAGCGCATGTGCGACCACGTCGCAGTGGTCGTCAACGGGCAGATCCTTGCCGACGGGACCATCGATGAGGTCAGGGGCGGCAAGTCGCTGGAAGCCCGATTCATCGAGCTGGCCGGTGGCGTGGAGGTTTCGGAGGGGCTGCAGTGGTTGCACAGTTTCTCCAACTGAAGCTGAGCATCGTCGCCAATACGTTCAGGCGCGGTCCTGCGCAGCGGTTCGGAATGGTGCTCACTCTGCTTTGGGGAATCACCGCGACGATCGTGCTCGCGGCGGGACTGATCGACCTCCGTTCCGCGACGCCGGATGTTGCGAGGGTGCTGGTCGTCGTCATCGGGTCGGCCGTGGTGCTCGGTTTTCTCACTCTTCCGCTGGCGTTGAGCATCGATGACACCATCGACCCTCGCCGGTTCGCTCTCCTGGGGATCCCGGTGACATCGCTGGCGTTCCGGCTGGCGGTCGCTGCGAGCGTGAGCCTGCCCACCTTCGCGGCCGTCGTGCTCGCGATTACCCAGATCGCGACGTGGAGTCGTGGACCGCTTCCCGTGCTCGTCGCGATCCTGAGCGCGATCGTGATCGTTCCGACCTGTGTGCTCGCGTCGAGGATATCGATGGCACTGTCATCGACGTTCCTGTCGAGCAGTCGTGCCCGTGACGGTGTGGGCAACATCGCTGTCGGTGTGCTGGTCGTCGGCGGCATCGCGACCGCCACCCTGGCGACCTTCGACTGGCAGAGCCAGGTGCTGCCGATCATGCGCCGCATCGCATCGATCGCCGAATGGACCCCGCTCGGTTCAGCACTCAGTGCCCCGGGCGATACCGCGCTCGGGTTCGGTGGGCAGGCGGCGGCCAAGCTCCTCATCTCTGCCGTCTTCCTCGCGGTGTTGTGGTTTGCGTGGCGCGCGCTTGTCGCCTTCATGCTCGTTCGACCGGGCCGAGACCCTGGTGCGCGACCCCGCTCCAGCCTCGGTTGGTTCGCTCGACTTCCGGCAACGCCGGCCGGAGCAATCGCTGCCAGAAGCCTCACCTACTGGGGGCGCGACTCCCGTTACGGGGTCTCGCTCGCCGTGATTCCGATCATCCCGTTCGTCCTGGTTGCTGCCCTGCTTGTCGGTGGGGTGCCCGGTGAATACATCGTGTGGGTTCCGGTTCCGGTGATGTGCCTGTTTCTCGGGTGGACCCTGCACAACGACGTCGCTCACGACAGCTCGGCATTCTGGGTGCACGTCGCATCCAATACTCGGGGTGTGGATGACCGTGGGGGTCGCATCGTCCCCGCGCTGTTGCTTGGAATCCCGCTCGTGGTCATTGGCAGCGTCGTCACCGTTGTCATCTCCGGTGACCAAGGCACCCTGCCGGGACTCATCGGACTGAGCGCCTGCCTGCTGCTCTCGGGCCTCGGAATCTCCAGCCTCGTTTCCGCAGCGTTCCCGTACCCTGCAGTGCACCCGGGTGACAGCCCGTTCGCGCAGCCGCAGGCCGTCGGTGCGGCCGGCTCTATCGTCCAGTCACTGTCGTTCGTCATGACCATCCTGCTGGCGGCTCCCGTCGTGTGGCTGATGGTGTTGTCGACCATCGAGCCCGGCAACGAGTGGCAGCTGTGGGCCCTGGGTTCCGGCGTCGCCATCGGCCTGGTTGTGCTCGTCGTGGGAATTTTCCTGGGCGGCTATATCGTGAGCAGGCGTGGACCTGAGCTGCTCGCGTTCACCCTGCGCAACTAGTCCTCTCCCCTCCGGGATCGGGGTGGCGCAACTAGAATCGGAACATGGTTGATTCTTTTCGCATGTCAGATCCTGGAGTGGGCGGCGCAGGCGGTGGCACCGACACTCTCGATCGCGAGCTCGAGGAGCTGATCCAGCAGGAGCAGGTCGAAGAGGGCGATCACGAACGTTTCTCGCACTACGCGCCCAAGAACAAGATCATGGAATCCGCGCTGTCGGGCAAGCCGGTGCTCGCGCTGTGCGGCAAGCTCTGGGTGCCCGGTCGCGATCCGCAAAAGTTCCCCGTCTGCCCGACCTGCAAAGAGATCTACGAAACCCTCAAGTAATGCCCCGGCGGTAGTCCGTCGGGATGACGGGTTCGCCGCGGCTGAGCCTGAAGGCGTCGTCGGGCAGTTCGTTGATGGCCGACGCGTGATGGATGCGCGCAAGCGCGGTACCCGCGGCCCCAATGTACCGCTGGTCGGCGGTTCCCGCGGTGACGAGGTCGGCAAGCAGTGTGCGTTCGCTGGAGTTGGCGTCGGGAGCGGAATCCACATAAATGGTCTCGGCGACCGCCACCCCGTTGCTTAGCGACCTGACCGGGAACTTGCGCCCGCCCACGGTGGCCTTCCCCGCCGACTTCTTCTCGACGTTGACCCAGTTTCCCGCCGAATCGCGGTGTGAGACGAGCTTGTAGACCATGCCCGATGCGGGATGACCGGATCCCGTGACCAGTGAGGTTCCGACTCCGTACGAGTCGACCGGGGCCGCCCTGAGGGACGCGATCGTGTACTCGTCGAGGTCGTTGGTGACGGTGATGCGTGTGCCTGTCGCCCCGAGTGAGTCGAGCTGTGCCCGTACGGCGGCGACCTGCACGGGCAGGTCGCCTGAGTCAATGCGCACGGCACCGAGAGCGGTGCCGGCGACCCTGACCGCGAGTTCCACTCCCGACGCTATGTCGTTCGTGTCGACAAGCAGTGTGGTCGCAGGCCCGAGCGCGTCAACCTGCGCCTGGAAGGCAGCCTCCTCGCTGTCGTGCAGCAGTGTGAATGAGTGCGCGGCGGTTCCCATGGTGGGAATACCCCAGCTCCTGCCCGCCTCGAGGTTGCTGGTGGCGATGAAGCCGGCGATGAATGCCGCTCTCGCCGCGGCGACCGCCGAACGCTCGCCAGTGCGGCGTGATCCCATCTCGACCAGCGGCCTTCCGGATGCGGCGGATACCATCCTCGCCGCGGCGGAGGCCACCGCAGAGTCGTAGTTGAGCACGCTGAGGGTGAGGGTTTCGAGCAGCACGGCCTCGGCGAACGATCCATCGATGACCAGGATGGGGGAGCCCGCGAAGAACAGTTCCCCTTCGCGATATCCACTGATGGAGCCGGTGAAGCTGTAGTCGGCCAGCCAATCGACGGTCTCGGGTCGCACCACGGCGTTATCGCGCAGCCAGCCCAGCTCGGCATCCCCGAAACGGAACTCCTCGATAAGCGAGAGCA
The DNA here is from genome assembly GCF_014645015.1 of Salinibacterium xinjiangense. Classification (GTDB taxonomy): domain Bacteria; phylum Actinomycetota; class Actinomycetes; order Actinomycetales; family Microbacteriaceae; genus Rhodoglobus; species Rhodoglobus xinjiangensis. The sequence goes on along the minus strand of NZ_BMLC01000001.1, from coordinate 639,112 downwards.
GGCGTCCGGTGCCAGCGACGACGCCGTATCGACGCGAACTCGGTAGCCGCCTCGTGAACACCTCGAACACGCATTCACGGTCGTGCGTGCCACTGCCGATCGCGGCATCCAGCATCGTCAGCTCGTAGCGGTCGGTCAGGAGTGCTGTACCCATGAATTGAGCATATATTCGTGGAATGGATCGAACGCGCCTTATCTTCGCCGGCCAGCTTGGCGACATCTTTGACGACGGCGGGCCGATGCTTCTGGTCGAAGCCCGCTCGGTGTTCGGGCGTCACAGGATGCACCGGGCCAAAGCCCACGTCATGCTTTCCGCTATTCGCCACAGGGCCGCTGAGCTCGGCTCGAGGGTGGAGTTCCACCAGGTGGACACCTACGCCGAGGTCATCGACGGACGTACCGATCTCGAGGTCATCGACCCGACCTCGTATGAGGCGCGCAGCTTCGTCAGGTCCCGGCCTATCGAGATCCTGCCGTCACGTGGTTTCATCACGACCGAGGCCGAATTCGCCGTGTGGGCCGGTGGCCGTAAGGGTCGGCTGTTGATGGAGGACTTCTATCGGAACACGAGGGTTCGCACGGGCCTGCTCATGGAGGGCGATGCACCGGCAGGCGGGCAGTGGAATTACGACCACGACAACCGCAAGTCCCCTCCGAAGGGTGCCGTCACCCTCGGGCTGCCTGAGCCGTGGTGGCCCGTCGAGGACGAGATCGATGCCGAGGTCAGGGTCGACCTCGACCGCTGGCAGGCCGAGGGTCTCGTCGATCTCGTTGGGCAGGATGAACCCCGCAGGTTCGCCGTCACCGGTGCCGAGGCACAGCTCGCCCTCGACGACTTCGTGGCGAGCAGGCTCAATGATTTCGGCCCGTTCGAGGATGCCACGCTCACGGGTGACTGGACCATGGCCCACTCGCTGCTCAGCGTTCCGATGAACCTCGGCGTGCTGGATCCTCGTCATGTCGTCGACACCGTGGCCGCCGAATACAGCGCGGGTCGGGCGCCGTTGGCCAGCGTCGAGGGTTTCGTGCGGCAGGTGATGGGCTGGCGTGATTACGTGTGGCACCTCTACTGGCACCTCGGTGAGGGCTACCGCCACTCGAACAACTTTCTCGGGGCGACTGTCGACCTGCCGCGGGAATTCGTCGAGCTCGACGCGGCATCCATCGAGGCGAACTGCCTCCACCATGCCATCGACGGGGTGGACCGGCACGGCTGGGCCCACCACATCCAGCGGCTGATGATCATCGGAAACTGGGCACTGCAGCGTGGCTACGATCCTGTCCAGCTCGACCGCTGGTTTACCGACATGTTCGTCGACGGCACCCCGTGGGTGATGCCCGCCAACGTCATCGGCATGTCGCAGCACGCGGATGGTGGGATCGTGGCGACCAAGCCGTACACCTCCGGAGGCGCCTATATCAACAAGATGAGCGACCACTGTGGCGGTTGTCGCTTCGACCCGAAGGTGCGGCTCGGGCCGAAGGCCTGCCCGTTCACCGCTGGCTACTGGGCGTTCCTCGACCGCGCGGCGCCGAAGCTCGCCGGCAACCATCGGATGGCCCAACCGCTGGCTGGGCTGAAGCGCCTGTCAGACCGGGAGCAGGTCGTGCACCAGGAGGCGCTGCGCGATGGCCTGTAAGTTTGGCGTGTGAACAACGCCCCGATCGGAGTCTTCGACAGCGGTGTCGGCGGTCTCACGGTGGCACGCGCGATCATCGACCAACTGCCCCGCGAATCCGTCCTCTACGTCGGTGACACGGAGCATTCGCCCTACGGCCCGAAGCCCATCGCCGCCGTGCGAGGCTATGCGTTGGAGGTGATGGACGATCTCGTGGCCGACGGAGTGAAACTGCTTGTCATCGCCTGCAATACCGCGTCTGCCGCCATGCTGCGGGATGCCCGGGAGCGCTTCACCGGTGGCTACGGCATTCCGGTGGTGGAGGTGATCCAGCCCGCGGTGCGAGCAGCCGTGCGCCAGACGCGCAACAATCGTGTCGGCGTGATCGGCACCGTCGGGACGGTCAAGTCACAGGCCTACGAGGATGCCTTTGCCGCGGCATCCGGTCTCGAACTTTTCACACAGGCCTGCCCGAGGTTCGTCGAATTCGTTGAAGCCGGCGTCACCAGCGGCAACGAATTGTTCGCTGTCGCCGAGGAGTACCTCGCACCGCTCAAGGCTGCTGGCATCGATACCCTCGTGCTCGGGTGCACCCACTACCCGCTGATGTCGGCCGCGATCCAGTACGTCATGGGCGATTCTGTGGCACTCGTCTCGAGCGCTGAGGAGACCGCGTACGACGTGTATCGCACCCTGGTCGCGCACGACCTGGAACGGCACTCTGCCGAAGCTCCGACCTACGCCTTCGAGGCAACAGGGCCGGACAAGGCTGCATTTCTCGCCCTGGCCTCACGCTTCCTCGGCCCCGAGGTCGCCAGGGTGAACACCTACGACACCGGGGCTATCCACATACCGAGAACGGAATACTCATGACCAGGATCGACGGCCGCGCCGCGAATGAACTGCGAAACGTCACCATCGAACGCGGATGGAGTGACCAGGCCGAAGGGTCCGCTCTCATCTCGTTCGGCCGCACGAAGGTGTTGTGCACCGCATCGTTCACCAATGGTGTGCCGCGCTGGCTGAACGGTAAGGGCAAGGGCTGGGTGACGGCCGAATACTCGATGCTCCCGCGCAGCACCAACGACCGTATGGATCGCGAGTCGGTCAAGGGCAAGATCGGTGGGCGCACCCACGAGATCTCGAGGCTCATCGGTCGCTCGCTTCGTGCGGTCATCGACACCAAGGCTCTCGGCGAGAACACGATCGTGATCGACTGTGACGTGCTGCAGGCCGACGGCGGCACCCGCACCGCGGCAATCACCGGCGCGTATGTCGCCCTCGCCGACGCCATCGAGTGGGGTCGTTCGAAGGGATTCATCGGCAAGAACGCCAAACCCATCATCGACTCCGTCGCCGCCGTCAGCGTCGGGATCATCGATGGCGAGCCGTTGCTCGACCTGGCGTACACCGAGGATGTCCGCGCTGAAACCGACATGAACGTCGTCGTGACAGGGCGGGGCTTGTTCGTCGAAGTGCAGGGCACTGCCGAGGGCGCGCCGTTCGATCGCCGGGAACTGGATGCGCTGCTCGACCTCGCGCTCGGTGGAGCAGTTGACCTGACCGCGCTCCAGGTCGCTACTCTCGCACCATGAAACTCGTGCTTGCCACCCACAATCCGCACAAGGTCGAAGAACTGCGTCGCATCCTCGGGGATGCTCTCGACGGCATCGAGCTGGTCGGGTACGACGGCCCTGAGCCGGTCGAGGACGGCGAAAGCTTCGAGGCGAATGCACTGATCAAGGCGCGAGCTGCATCCGCGTTCACCGGGTTGCCGGCGATCGCCGACGACTCCGGAATCTCGGTCGACGCGCTCGGCGGGTCGCCGGGCATCCACTCTGCAAGATACGCGGGTGGTCGGGATGATGCCGCCAACGTCGAGCTGGTGCTCGCCAACCTCGGAGACGAAGCGAACCGTGCCGCCCACTTCACCTGTGCGGCTGCCCTCGTGGTGCCGCCTGCTGTCGGAGCCATCGGTCCGGACGGTCCTGCGGACGAGGCCGGGGCCCTAGAGTTCGTCGAGGTCGGCATCTGGCGTGGTTCGGTACTGCACGAGCCGGCCGGTCGGAACGGATTCGGGTATGACCCCATCTTTAAACCGGCGGGGATGTCGGTGAGTTCGGCCGTACTGCGCAGCGAAGAGAAGAACGCGGTCAGCCACCGTGCTCTCGCCTTCACGGCAATCATGCCCACGGTGCGCGCGCAATTACTCGGGGAATAGGCGCTGGCTGCGGTCGCGCTAGAAGCCGAGTGGACGCAGCGTTTTTCTCACCGCCTCGGCGGAGATCGTGAGCAACTCGAGTTCACTTGGCGAAAAGGGCGCATCGATGACGTGCGAGATTCCGCGCGCGTCTACGACGCTCGGTATGGAGAGTGCGACCCCGGAGATGCCGCGATAGTCGGTGAGCATCGAACTGAGCGGCAGCACCGCGCCCTCATCGCGCAGCACGGCTTCAGCGATGCGCGCGACCGATAATCCGATGGCGTAGTTGGTGGCGCCTTTGCCCGCGATCACTCGGTACGCGGCGTTCCTGACGTCGTTGGCGATACGGTCCAGCTCGTCGAGATCGAGGGGTGGGACATCCTCCGTGCGCCACTCGAGAATCGGCACAGGGCCGACGCTGGCCTGGGACCAGAGCGGGAACTCCGAGTCGCCGTGCTCGCCCACGATCATGGCGTGAACGCTCGAAGCTGACACGCCTACTCGCTCGGCCAGCAGCCATCGCAGGCGCGAGGTATCGAGCACGGTCCCGGAGCCGAACACGCGTCCGGACGGAAGCCCGCTGATCTCGTGTGCGGCCACAACCATCACATCGCAGGGGTTGGTGACGAGCAGGTACACGGCGTCGGGAGCGCGAGCCACAAGCTTCGGCATCAGGTCCCGCAGGATGTCGACGTTGGTGCTGGCCAGATCGAGGCGGGACTGCCCGGCGTGCTGTTTCGCTCCCGCCGTGATCACGATGACATGGGCGCCGATCACGATATCGAGGTCGTCCCCGCCTGTGATGGAGGTAGATCCGGTGAAAAGCGTGCCGTGGGCAAGGTCGAGCATCTCTGCCTCGACTCGGGCCGCATCCACGTCGGAGATCACCACCTCACGCGCCGAGCCCCGGATGATGGCGGCGTAGGCGATGGATGTGCCGACCGCTCCTGCGCCGATGATTGCCAGCTTGGAATTTTCTATCTCAGCCATGGAACAAGCGTGACCGATGGGCCGCTACCAGCGCTAGGGACTAAAGGCTCAGGTATATGGTTTCGGTATGCCGAAACCTGCACCGCACATCGGGCCGCCGGCCATGGCAACACGCGGCAAGGCGCGCGCGACACTGCTGGCACTGGGCCCGGCGTTCGTCGCGGCCATCGCGTACGTCGACCCCGGCAACGTCGCGGCGAACCTCACGGCCGGCGCCCGCTACGGTTACCTGCTGCTGTGGGTTCTCGTGCTGGCCAACGCCATCGCGGTGCTCGTGCAGTACCAGTCGGCGAAGGTAGGGATCGTTACGGGCAGAAGCCTGCCCGAGATCCTCGGGGAGCGACTCCGCACCGGCCCACGACGGGTGTACTGGATCCAGGCAGAACTTGTGGCGGGTGCAACCGACGTTGCGGAGGTACTGGGTGGCGCGATCGCGCTGAACCTGCTGTTCGGCGTTCCGCTACTGCTCGGTGGGCTGATTGTCGGCATCGCATCGATGGGGCTGCTGCTGCTGCAATCGCAGCGCGGGCAGCGTTCTTTCGAAGCGGTGATCATCACCCTCCTCGGTGTCATCGTCGTCGGCTTTGTGAGCGGTCTATTTTTCAGCGGGATGAACCCCGCCGAGGCCATCGGAGGCATAGTCCCTCGCTTCGAGGGCACAGACTCGGTGCTGCTGGCAACGTCCATGCTGGGTGCCACAGTCATGCCCCACGTCATCTACCTGCACTCCGCGCTGGCGCGTGACCGGCACGGGGTGACGAACGATCCGATACGCATCCGGAGCCTGCTCACGGCCACTCGCTGGGACGTCGGTGGCGCGCTGTTCGTGGCCGGTACCGTGAACATCTCGATGCTGCTGCTGGCCGCATCCGCGCTCAGGGGTATCGAGGGCACGGACACGATCGAGGGCGCGCACGCCGCCGTGGTCGCGACTCTCGGGCCCGCGATCGGCGTCATCTTCGCGGTCGGCCTGTTGGCCAGTGGCCTCGCCTCGACAAGTGTTGGCACCTACGCGGGTTCCGCGATTATGGGCGGGCTGCTGAAGGTGAAAGTTCCGCTGATGCTGCGCAGGGCCATCACCCTGATGCCAGCGCTGGTGGTTCTCGCCGTCGGATTCGACCCCACCCGTGCGCTGGTTCTCAGCCAGGTGGTGTTGAGTTTCGGCATCCCGTTCGCCCTGATTCCACTGGTCTGGCTGGCGAGTTCGAAGAAGGTCATGGGGGAGTTCGTGAACCGACCGTGGCTGCGCTGGAGCGGCTGGATCTCGGCCGCCGCCATCATCCTGCTGAACGTGCTGCTGGTCGTGCTCGTCGTAGTGGGTGTGTGATGGTCGCACACCCGACCGCTGTCGAGGACTACGTGAAGGTCATCTACGCCCACACCGAGTGGCAGACGGAGCTCATCACCACGGGGATGCTCGCGCACCGCCTGGGGCTGGCGGCGTCATCCGTCACCGAGATGGTCAAGAAGCTGGTGGTGCAGGGGCTGGCTGTGCACGAACCGTACGGCGCGATCGAACTGACACCGGATGGCACGGCTCTGGCCCTGCGGATGCTGAGGCGTCATCGGCTCATCGAAACGTGGCTGGTGCAGCACGTCGGCTATGGCTGGGACGAGGTGCATGAGGAGGCCGAGGTGCTCGAGCATGCGGTGAGTGACAGGCTGCTGGAGGCGCTGGATGCCCAGCTCGGGTTTCCGTCAAGCGACCCGCATGGCGATCCGATCCCGGCTGCGGACGGGACCGTCACGGTTCCTGCCGGGCTGCTGCTCGCCGACGCTGCGGCCGGCGGCCGGGTGGTGCGCATCTGCGACCGCGACCCTGGGCTTCTACGAAGGCTGGAATCCGACGGCATCATGGTCGGCGCCGTGATCGACGGGCGGCAACGGGCGGCACTGGCCGCAGATGCCCACGCGTCGATCTGGGTCGCGGCCCCGTAGGGTTGCATGGTGCCTGATGAGACCCCCGTAGACCTTCCGATCGAAGCCCGTATCGCCGCTGCCGTTGGGCAGCTCGGCGTCGACACTGTCGTGTTGCGTTCGCTGTCGCTGTTGGCAGGCAACAACGAGGGAGGAGAGTTCCTCCTCGTCGTGGGCGGCGAGCACGCCCAGGGCATCCTCGACGGTGCCCCCGTGCTGTACTGGCCGGAGTTGTGGGGCACCCGCGCGCTGCTGTACGTCTGGAACGACAGCGCGATCGCCGGGGTTACTGCGGCACTCCAGAACCAGGCATGGCGCGTTCGTGAGATGGCGACGAGGGTCACCGCAACACGGGGGCTGGCCCTGCAGGTCGAGGTCGGCGCGCTGTTGACTGACGAGGTGGCGCGGGTTCGCGCGGCGGCCGCCCGGGCACTGGGTGCGATCGGTGACGACCTCGAGGTCATCCGGCCGCTGTTGAAAGACCCCGAGATCGAGGTGCGCCGCGGAGCACAGCAAGGGATCGACGCGATCCGCAAGCGCAGGCCTGCCGCAGCAACGCCCGAACAGGTCTAATCGGCCAGCTTCTGGTCGAATTTGTTGTCGTCGAGCACGAGCTCGCCCGACTGCGCGCCGTTCGGCGCCGTGGCACTGTGCCTACGTGCCTTGAGCACCGACTGGATGTAGTGGAAGATCGTCGGGATGATCGCAACGGCGAGGGCCGCGAGCAGGATTATGTCTATGTAGCTGATGACGAAATCCCGCACCGGCGGAATGTTTCCAATCAGGAAACCGAGCAACGTCAGCCCTGAGCCCCAAATCACCGCGCCGATGGCGTTGTAGAAGGAATATTTTCTGTAGTTCATATGCCCGACGCCTGCCGCCACCGGGGCGAAGGTCCGGACGATCGGCACGAACCTCGCAACGATCACGGCAAGGCCGCCGAACCGTTCGAAGAAGCCGTTCGTACGCCGCACATTCTCGATACTGAAGAGGCCGGTCTCTTTCTTCTCGAAGATCCTGGGGCCGGCTTTGTGGCCTATCAGGTAGCCGACCTCGCCGCCAAGGAATGCGGCCGCGCTGATGGCGAGGCAGACCCACCAGATGTGAATCTTGATTCCTGTCGGATCGTCGACCATCGTGCCAGTGAAGGTCAGCAGCCCGGTGATGACCAGGAGGGTGTCACCAGGGAGCAGGAATCCGAGCAGCAGGCCCGTCTCCGCAAAGACGATAATGCATACGCCGAGGAGAGCGAACGGGCCGAAACCTTCGATCAGGTTGGCCGGATCGAGCCAGGGAATGAGGGCGGTATGAATCAAGGCACGAACTCCAAAGACGTCGCTTGCCGTGAACGCCAATCGGCGGCGGTCGGGTGTTGAACCAGAGTACTCTTCTCCCTACGGTGCGAAGCTGGGGTGAACCCCCCAATCTGGATGGCTTCTCGTTCGTCAACCCCTGACATGTCGAAGCGACAGACTGTCAGTGTGATGAACAGTTTTTGTCAAAGAGAACATCACAGATCCTGCTGCTCACACCGCGTGAGAATCCTGCGGGCTGAGTGACGGTGGCCCGGCTCGCGCGAGCAGAAGCCGCGCTGGAAGGGCTTGATTCCATCGGCTGGGCCGGCTCATCGGGAGCCCCGACAATGATAGAGACGCGCGCATTGTTGGACGGTGACCGGATGCTTACCCAGATCCGTGACGCTCGGGGAAGAATTGCGCGCCCTGCCGAGTTGACCACCAGTATGCGATCGATCATTTACTCCCAGTCCGGCTCGCCCGACGTCCTGCAGCTCGTTGAGCGTGAGATACCGCAACCCGGCCCTGGAGAAGTGCGGGTGCACGTTGCGGTCTCCGGGGTCAACCCGACCGACTGGAAATCGCGCGCAAATGGACCGCTGGAGTTCCCCGAGGTGACGCCGAACCAGGATGGCGCTGGCACGGTCGACGCAGTCGGAGAGGGCGTGACCACGCTCGTGGTCGGTGACCGGGTATGGACTTACCTGTCAGCCCGCAACCGCCCCACCGGCACGGCCCAGGAGTTCACGGTCCTGCCGGTTCAACGCGTCGTGAAGCTGCCGAACTCCACAAGCTTCGATATCGGCGCCACGATGGGTGTGCCCGCGCTGACGGCACACCGCGCTCTTACCGTGCTCGAGGGTGGCCCCGCGCGTCTGCATCCGGGTGCGCTCGACGGCAGGGTAGTGCTCGTCGCGGGTGGCGCGGGTGCTGTCGGTCACGCGGCGATCCAGCTCGCACGCTGGGCCGGTGCGACAGTCGTCACCACCATTTCCAGCGATGAAAAAGCAGCTCTCGCACGCTCCGCGGGCGCTCACCACATCGTGAACTACCGCACCGAGGATGCCGCGGCCGCCATCACCGCCATCGCCCCGCAGGGCGTCGACATCGTCGTCGAGGTGTCGATCGTGCAGAACGCCGAGCTCGATGCAGAAATCGCCGGGCCTCGGGCGGTCGTATCGATGTACGCCGACGACGGTGGCGACACGGCGTCGATCAAGGTCCGGCCCAACATGACGAAGAACATCCGCTACCAGTTCGTGCTGCTCTACACGATGGGCGACGAAGCCATGGCGAACGCGGTCGAAGACGTGACGCAGGCGCTCATCGCGGGAGTGCTCCCCGTGGGGGAGAAGGCAGGCCTGCCGCTCGTGCGGTTCCCCCTCGCCAAGACTGCGGCGGCGCATCAGGCCGTTCAGGATGGCGTCATCGGGAAGGTGCTCATCGACGTCGCCGAGTGAACTCCCGAGCGCTCGCTGTTGCTCCAGCAATCGGTCTTTGACTAGTGCGGAAGGCGGGACTTGAACCCGCACGCTCGAAAGCACAGGAACCTAAATCCTGCGTGTCTGCCAATTTCACCACTCCCGCTGGCTGGCTGAGTCTACCGCCGCCGCGCCATACCCCCAGATCGCGTGAGGGCACCCTAACTCACGGTGCCGAGGGTGTAATTTAGTGAGGGTGCCGTTTGATCGGCGCCTATCCACGATAAAGGAGAACGACATCAGCGTTCACGAGCTCCAGCCGAGCCTTTTCACACTCGACACCACCACCGCCGAAGCGGTTCGCACCGCAGCGATGAGGATCACTGCTGACGCGAACACTGAGCCGGATGAGTTCGGACGCCAGGCCCTTGCAGCATCATTCGCTCTCCCCGAAGAGGTTCGAGCAGCGCTGCTGAACTTCTCCGACGTGGGCTCCGACACGGGCATCCTCGTGGTTCGCGGATTGATCGTCGACCCTGATCTCATCGATACCCCGCTCGACAACACGTCGGGCATCAGCGCGAAGACGGTATTCGCCAAGGAGATGGCGGTTCTCGCGCACCTCCTCGGCAGCATGGTCGCGTACGAGGCCGAGGGTAACGGCCACCTCATCCAGGACATGGTGCCCAACCCGAAGCTCGCAACCACCCAGCAGTCGCAGGGTTCCAAGGTCGAACTCGAAGCTCACACCGAGCAGTGCTTCTCGGCCTTCAAGCCCGACTACGTCATTCTCGGTGCGCTTCGCGGCGACCCCGAGGCGTATACGTACGCGTTCTCGGGCCGCAAGATCACCGAGTTGATGTCTGAAGATGAGGTCGCGATGTTGCGCCGCCCGCTCTGGGCGACCACTATCGACGAGTCGTTCCAGCCGTACATCCCGAACCCTGACGCCATCCGCGGGCCGTTCGCGATCCTCAATGGACCGGATGACGATCCGTACGTTCTCATCGACCAGGACCTCATGCACGGCATCACCGCCGCAGCGCAGGAGCTGCTGCAGAAGGTCGTGAAGGTCTACCTCGAGCACCGTGACGGCCACAACCTGCAGGCCGGCGACCTCTTGATGCTCGACAACCTCCGGGCGATGCACGGGCGTTCCATGTACACCCCGCGCTTCGACGGCAAAGACCGCTTCATCGCCCGCGGCTTCGTCGTTCGCGACCGTCGTCGCCTCTGGCCCCAGCTTCTCGGCGACCGCCGCACGGTCGGCGCGGTCCACAGCTAGGTTCGTGTCCCGGTCACACTGTGGCCGGGGTACGATTCGAAAATGAGCCCCGAAGACGCCGCCGCGGTACTGGGCGTCTCGCTGGATGCGTCGGCCGCCGACATCGAGAACGCCTACCGTCGGCGCGCGCGCACGACACATCCTGATCGATTCGTCGATGCCACGCGCTCGCGTGAGGCGACTCGCGAGTTCATCGGGGTAGTCGAGGCACATGACGTGCTCGTGTCCCGACTCGGTGCAAGTTCTCCCGCGGCGATTCCGTTCGCTGGCGTGCCCGTATCGGGCCCGATCCCGCGGCCGCGGAGCCGCCTCCTGCTGGGCACATGGGCGGGGGTGACGCTCGTCGCCATTTTCGTCTCGATCTACGCCGGCGCGCCTGCATGGGGTGTCGGGGAGCCCATCGCCCGCTATGGACTCATCTTCGTGGCGCTAGTGGCATTCGCCCTGACGGGCAGGACGCCGTGGCTCGTGACGGCCCTTCTCACACTGGCCGCCACAGCGGTCATCACGCTCGTGGCGACCACGTTCGGGGCGCTGCTCGGGCTGTTCCTGCTGATCCCACCCGTCTACGGCCTCGTAACGATCGGCCGCGAGGTCGCTGTTCGTCGCGCTCGCCTGGGACACGTGTAGCAAGGCTCTTCGTCGACCTGTGGATAACCGCAGACGCTGCGACTCCGGATCGCGGATGATCGGCGAATGTCCTTCGCCCTGGCCCAGATCGCGGAACAGGTACGTGAGCGTGTGCGTCGCGACGGTGTCGACCTCGGCACCGATGCGGATCTCGCGTCGCGGTACGTGCACGATGAGGTTCGGCGCTACAGCGAGCGGGCCCTCGGCGGTTCAGTCCCGCTCCTGCCGGATGAAGCGCAGGCCGCGAGGCTGCTGGTGGCAACCCTCACCGGATTCGGGGCACTGCAGCCATTCTTCGATGACGCTGAGATCGAGGAGATCTGGATCAACGCACCGGATGCGATCTTCGTCGCGCGAAACGGTGTGCCGGAGCGCACGAGCATCGTGCTGACTGACAGCGAGGTTCGCGACCTCGTCGAGCGGATGCTGCAGAGCTCTGGCCGCCGCGTCGACCTCAGCTCGCCGTTCGTTGACGCCTCCCTGCCGGACGGCTCGCGGCTTCACGTCGTCATTCCCGATATCACCCGCAAGCACTGGGCGGTCAACGTACGTAAGTTCAGCCAGCGCATCCGGGATTTGCAACGACTCGTGGCGCTCGGCAGTCTCACAGCCCAGGCGGCCGAATTCCTGCGGATGTGTGTGCTGTCCGGGCAGAACATCCTTGTCTCTGGCGCTACGCAGAGCGGCAAGACGACGATGCTGAACGCACTGCTGTCAGCCACCCGCGCCGCAGAGCGCATCATCACCGTAGAGGAGACCTTCGAACTGTCAGTCACCGGGCGCGACTCGATAGCGATGCAATGCCGGCAGCCGAGCCTCGAAGGAACCGGCGAAATAAGCCTGCGTCGGCTGATCAAGGAATCGCTCAGGATGCGCCCAGACCGGCTCGTGGTCGGCGAGGTACGCGAGGCGGAGTCGCTCGACCTCCTTATCGCGCTCAACAGCGGCTTGCCGGGAATGTCGAGCATCCACGCGAACAATGCCCGGGACGCGCTCATCAAGCTGTCGACGCTGCCGTTGCTGGCGGGGCGCAACATCGATTCGTCATTCGTCATTCCGACCGTGGCATCCTGCATCGACATCGTCGTGCATTGCGAGCTGGATCGTACCGGCCGACGACGGGTGGTGGAGATTGTCGCGCCGAGTGGGCAGGTGACGTGCGGCGTGATCGAGGCAAGCCCGATCTTCGCGATCGGCGCTGGCGGGCTCGAACCAACGGGCGGATACCCGAGCCGCTCGGTCAAGTTCACCTCAGCCGGATTCGATCCAGCGTCGGTTCTGGCAGGCTCGAGATGAGCGCGGCACTGGGGTTGCTGCTCGGGGCCGGAATCCTCCTCGTCGTATCGCCGCTGCTGTGGCCGAGGGGTGCGCGGAAGGCGACGCCATCCGCGCTCATGCAGCGGCAACGGGAGCGACTGGTGCAGGCCGGACTTTCCCGCATCAGCCCTGCCACTGTTTTCACGGTGGCGGGGTTGCTGGCCGCAGCGTCGGCATCCATCGCGTTCGCGGTGTTCTCAGTGGTGGTGCTGGCCGGGGCGACCGGCGTGGTCGCGTTTCTGGTCCCGTTCCTGCTGGTCGGCTGGCGAGCTCGCGCCCAGCGAAAGCTCACGAGAGTCGTCTGGCCGGATGTCGTCGACCAACTGGTGTCTGCCGTGCGATCAGGGCTGGCGCTTCCCGACAGCGTGATGACTCTCGCGAGCACCGGCCCGGCAGCGACGCGAGCACAGTTCGCGATGTTCGCAAGCGAATACAGGGCCACCGGAAATTTTGCATCGTGCATCGACGCAGTGAAGGCGCGGCTGGCGGATCCTGTCGCCGATCGCATCCTCGAGACGCTTCGGATGTCACGTGAGGTGGGCGGCAGCGAACTCACGACGGTGCTGCGCAATCTCAGCTCGTACCTGCGCCAGGAAAGCGCGATCCGCTCCGAGGTCGAGGCCAGGCAGTCGTGGGTCATGAATGCCGCGAAGCTCGGCGTCGCATCCCCCTGGGTGGTGCTGTTGCTGCTGGCCACCCGACCCGAGGCAGCCGCCGCCTACAACTCGCCGGGTGGTGCGACACTCATCGTGGTGGGTCTCGTCGTCTCGTTCTTCGCCTACCGGCTGATGATCGGCATCGGCCGGATTCCTGATGAACGGCGCTGGTTCGCGTGACGCAACTCGTCGCGTGGGCGGTGGTGGCTGGCATCGGGCTGGGGTTCGGTCTCTGGTGCCTGGCGAGCGTGATGCCGAGGATGAGTCGCCCGAGGCTCGCGCGCCGCGTCGCCCCTTACGTGGTCGACATATCGCCGCAGGCCCGCGAGTTGCTGGCGCCCGCCACTCCCGGCCCGCTTCCCGTGCTCGGGATGCTCGTGGAACCTCTCGTATCCCGGGCCAGGGCTGCACTGGAAAGCACGCTCGGCGGGTCGGAGATCCTCGCCAGGCGGCTCCGGCAATCCGGCTCACTGACGACGGTGGAGGCGTTGCGTTCGCAACAACTCCTGTGGGGGCTCGGTGGGGCCGTCGTGGGAATAGCGGTGGCGATCACCGCGGCACAGACGCAGCCCGTAGCGCCGCCCATCCAGGTCGTGGTCGTCGCACTGTTCTTCGCTGCGGGGGTGTTCGGTCGCGACCAGCTGCTCCAGCGCGCCGCGAGGAAGCGGCTCGAACGACTGTCGAGCGAGCTGCCGGTGGTGCTCGAATTCCTCACGCTCAGCCTCTCGGCGGGGGAGGGGATCCTCGATGCCCTGCGTCGAATCTCGAAGGTCAGCGCGGGGGAGTTGTCTCGCGAATTGGCCGGGGTAGTGGCATCCGTCAACACCGGGCTGCCGCTCGCGGACACCCTGACCTCCGTGGCCTCGGACCTCGAACTGCCGGCCTTCTCCCGCTGTGTCGAACAGCTCGTCGGCGCTCTCGAGCGAGGCACGCCCCTCGCAGAAGTGCTGAGGGCCCAGGCTCAGGATTCGCGGGACGCCGCCAAGCGCGATCTGCTCGAATCGGCGGGCAAGAAGGAGATCGCGATGCTCTTTCCGCTGGTGTTCCTGATTCTGCCGGTGACGATCCTGTTCGCGATCTACCCGGGCATCTTCGTGCTGCAGCTCGGCTTCTGACCTCTTCTGGCGCAAGCTATCCAGAAATTACCTCAATCAAGTTTGGGATGAGGAAAACGACCCCGACCGCAACAATGGCAAGACTCCAGTGGCGCAGCGGCAAGAAGAACAGTGTTGAAGAAGCGACCTTCGGGAAAGCATTTGGGCGATCCAATTTTGGTTCGACGACCATCACCGCAAAAAACCAGTTGGCTATAGCGCCAATGCCGAACCCGAACACGAGGGCGCCAACATCCCACCAGCCAGTTACGGACGTTGTGTGAAGTTGCTGTCGAAGTAGCGCGCTAACTCCAACCCAGACGAGGAATCCGAACACGAGAAAGACGAGTCCCAAGGGTCCCCATCGGCGCCACATGACAATGATCATGCGTCAAGTTATACGCATTGGTCGCAGGGCGTCAATCGGTCCATATCCAATGGGCTGATCTGAACCCACCGGTCGTGCACGAGGATGTTGCGGACCCTCCGCCACCGGGCGGCGGCTATCAGCGTTGGCCGCGCTGCTGCTCACGCCGGGAGGGGCGGTGAGCGTCGAGCAGATTCCACACGTGCGCTGACTATCGTCGCCTCCCTCCTCGCGCGCACCGCGGACTCACGGCGTCGTTACCGAGAACCGCTGGATACCCGCAAAACAAGCCCACAACACACGACGCCCATCCGACTCGCTGAAAAATCCAGCCACGTCGGCCGGCCGGCCTTCGTGCTGAAACTTTGGTCTCAGGGCTCATGGAAGTGAGTGGAAATGGCGTGAGGGTCAACCAGACGACGCGGCGCGTCCACATAGAAAGGCCGCTGCTTCGGACAGTCCAGATATTGGCGGCGGCGGTCGGGGGACGCCGCCAAGCGCGATCTGCTCGAATCGGCGGGCAGGAAAGAGATCGCGATGCTCTTTCCGCTGGTATTCCTGATTCTGCCGGTGACGATCCTGTTCGCGATCTACCCGGGCATCTTCGTGCTGCAGCTCGGGCTGTAACGCCTGTGGATAAGCTCAGCGCCTCCTCGACGATCAGCGCAGGATGTGCACTGTGATAATCACTACCCGGAGGCTGCAATGATCCGACAGCGACGCCTGGCACACACAAGTTCCGGGGAACGCGGCGACGTCCCCGGTTGGGTGCTCATTACACTCATGACTGCTGGCTTGGTGATCATCATCTGGGGGCTCGCCGGCCCCGCCCTCAGCTCCGTCTTCCAGCAGGCGATCGACCGCGTCAGCGGATTCTGAGCCACGCCGATGAGCCGCGGCAGGGGATGGGCCGCCGACGATGGCTCGGCCGTGGCCGAATTCGTCATGGTGAACGGGCTGCTGGTCATCCTGACTCTCAGCGTTATCCAGCTCGGTCTCGTGCTCTTCATTCGCAATACGGTGGTGGATGCCGCGGCAGAGGGCGCACGCTTCGGAGCGCTCGCAGACAATTCGGCCACGGACGGCATCGCGCGATCCGTCGACCTCATCACCACAGCCCTCGGGCCGGGTTACGCGACAAATGTCACAGCATCAACCGGAAGCTACCTCGGGCATCCGGCACTGACGATCACGGTGCAGACGCCGCTGCCCCTGATCGGGCTTATCGGGCTCGACAACGGGCTGGAGGTGTCTGGTCATGCTGCAATCGAGTCGCTCAACTGACCGCGCCGGGTTCTGGACCGGGCCCTGCACCGACGACCGCGGGTCTGCCTCCCTCGAGTTCATCACCGCCGGTCTCGTGCTTCTCGTGCCATTGGTCTACCTCGTGCTCGCGATGTCGTCAATCCAGGCGGGTTCGCTCGCTGTGGAGGGTGCAGCGCGGCAGGCATCCAGGGTCTTCGTGCAGTCGGACGATGTCGGCTCGGCGCACGCCAGCGCCATCACGGCTGTCGAGTTCGCCCTCGCCGACCACGGTGTAGACCCGGATACGGCCTCCATCGTCATCACCTGCGCGCCGGTTCCATCGAATTGCCTCACGCGCCGGGGGTTCGTCACGGTGACAGTCGGGTTATCCGCTCGGCTCCCGCTGGTACCTCCCGTGCTCATGGGAGAGTTGCCGATAGCGGTTCCCCTTTCGGCAAGTTCGACCCAGCAGGTCTCCAGATTCTGGAGCGGTGGATGATCCGGCTGCGGCCCAGGCTCACCGACGAGTCAGGCTCCACCCTCCCGCTCATCATCTTCTTCGGCTTCCTCTGCCTCGTGCTGGTCCTCCTGGTGGTCTCGGCGACCTCGCTCTACCTGGAACGGAAGCGCCTCTTCACCCTCGCCGACGGCGCAGCGCTGGTGGGTGCGGAGGCTTTCACGCTCGAGGCGGTCGAGCTCACCGAGTCAGGAATGCGTCCCAGACTCACTGACGCCGAGGTTGCGGCCGCGGTGCAGTCCTACGTCGAATCCACACCGGCCGCGGGATTCGAGGCGCTGACGATCGAGCGTTCCGAGACGGTCGACGGCCGCAGCGCGACTGTCACACTGTCGTCGTGGTGGCATCCGCCCCTCCTCTCGCCGCTGGTGCCCGAAGGGCTGCGCATCGAGGTCACCTCGGTGGGCAGATCCGTCTTCGACTAGCCTGCCGGGCCCGCGGCGCTTTCCGGACCTGCCCCGCCGCGCTCGGGGCGGGGGGAGAAGCGGGGCAGGTATCGGGCGATGACCCCCGCGCCCAGCAGCCCGAACACGCCCAGGGTCGCGACGGCAATCGAGAGGGAGGCCACCGCGGTGACTCCCGCGATGATCAGGGGTGCTCCCGCCCCACCGAGATTGCCGGTGAAGCGCCACGCACCGAGGAATGGCGCCGGATTCGACTTGTCTGCGAGGTCAGCGCCGAGAGTCATCAGGATGCCGCTGCCGATGCCGTTTGCCAGGGAGAGAAACATCGCGACACCGATGAACCAGCTCACGTTCGAATCGAGATCGTGCGTCAACGACAGTGCAAGGTGCCCGACGCCGAGCCCGATCATCGAGGGCAGCGCACTCCACAGGCGACCGAACCGATCCATGATCTGCCCGCTCGCGTAGAAGAGCGCGAAGTCGACGGCACCAGCGATGCCGATGATGATGGCCGTATCCGGCTCGCTGATGCCGATGCTCACCGCCCACAGTGGCAAAACCACCTGCCTGCTCGCCCGGAGCGCGCCGATCAGGGCCGCGCCGAGGCCCAGCCGGGTGAGCACATCGCGGCTGTTGTAGATGGTGCGGAAGAGCCCGGCCGACTCCTGCTCGGCGAGCGCCTCGCCCTCGCGCATGGTGCGGCCGGCCAGCCGGACGGTGCGCACCGACCCGAAAGTGGCGGTCGGGTCGGGCAGGGTGATCAGCAGGATCGCAGCCGACAGGCACATCACGATGTGGATCCAGAATGCAGAACTCGCCGTGCCGGTCAGGCTGATTGTCACGGCCGTAAGGAACGGACCGATGAAGTATCCCAGCCTGAACGTCCCACCCAGCGTCGAGAGCGCGCGTGCGCGGTAGGCGATCGGAACGAAACTCGTCATGAAGGCGTGGCGCGCGAGGGCGAATACGGCGGTGGCCAGCCCGACCAGCAGCACGCCGAATCCCAGTGCCACGGGGTTCGGGGCGATGACGCAGATGACAAGGCCCACGATAGACAGGCCACTCGCGCCGATCATCGCCGGTCGCTCGCCGACCCTCGCGATGAGCCATCCACTCGGAATATTGCCGAACAGCTCGCCGATGGTCAGGATCCCGGCCACGAGCCCCGCGATGGCCAGTGTCGCGCCAAGATTATTCGCTGCGATCGGGATGATCGGAATGATCGCGCCCTCGCCGATCGAGAACAGCAGCGTCGGCAGGAGAGCGGGCAGCGCGATCGAGCGCCAGCGGAACGGCGGCTCAGAGGTTGACATCGGTTCAACGCTATCGCGGGCTGGCAAACAGGAGCACGCCGGTAGGCTTGATCTCGACATGGATGAACTGGATATCTCGGAAGACCTCGCGGCGCTGCGCTCCACATTCGCTGACATCCGTTCGGTGGTCGGCGTCGAGCGCCTCGAGGCAGAAATCGCCGACCTCAGCGAGCAGGCCGGCGTTCCCGACCTGTGGGACGACCCCGACAAGGCGCAAAAAGTCACCAGCGCGCTGAGCCACCGGCAGGCCGAGCTTGCGAAGATCACCTCCATCGCGGGCCGACTCGATGACCTCGAGATCATGGTCGAGCTGGCGAACGAGGAGCAGGATGCCTCGGCAGCAGCCGACGCTCGTACCGAGCTCGCGAGCATCCAGAAGCTGCTGGGCGAGCTGGAAGTGCAGACCCTGCTCAACGGCGAATGGGATGCCCACCCCGCGGTTATCACCATTCGTGCCGGTGCCGGTGGTGTGGACGCCGCGGACTTTGCCGAGATGCTGCAGCGCATGTACCTGCGGTGGGCCGAGCAGCACAACTATCCCGTGACCATCATGGAGACGAGCTACGCGGAAGAGGCCGGGATCAAATCCACCTCATTCGAGATCGATGCGCCCTACGCATTCGGCACCCTCAGCGTCGAGGCTGGCACCCACCGCCTCGTGCGGATGAGCCCGTTCAATTCGGCGGGTAAGCGCCAGACGAGCTTCGCCGCGGTCGAAGTCATTCCGTTGATCGAGGAGGCTGGCGCTATCGAGGTGCCCGAGGGTGACATCCGTGTCGACGTGTTCCGGTCGAGCGGCCCAGGCGGACAGTCGGTCAACACCACCGACTCCGCCGTGCGCCTCACCCATCTTCCGACTGGTCTTGTCGTCTCGATGCAGAACGAGAAGAGCCAGATCCAGAACCGCGCCGCTGCCATGCGTGTGCTCCAGTCTCGACTGCTCATCATGCAGCGCGAGCAGGAGGCGGCGGCCAAGAAGGAGCTCGCCGGCGTGATCACCGCGAGTTGGGGCGACCAGATGCGTTCCTATGTGCTCGCCCCGTACCAGATGGTCAAAGATCTCCGCACTGATTTCGAGGTCAACAACCCCTCGAACGTCTTCGATGGTGATCTCGATGGGTTCATCAACGCTGGCATCAAGTGGCGCAAGCGGGCTATCGAAGACTGAGCGGGAACGCGAGCCCTGCTCGCGGTGGGTAGCTGTGAAAACTGCCTCCGTGAGTGTCGCTCCTGTCGCAATGGTGCGGTTTACCTAGGCTGTCACCGAAATGATTCGATTCGACACAGTCTCCAAGGCCTATCCGGGCACCACCAGGCCCGCCCTCAACACGGTGAGCCTCGAGGTTCTCAAGGGGGAGTTCGTTTTCCTCGTGGGCGCGTCCGGGTCAGGCAAGTCCAGCTTCCTGCGGCTGATCCTCAAAGAGGAGACGCCGACGAAGGGCGAGATCCACGTGCTGGGCCAGCACCTGAATTCGCTGACCAACCGCAAGGTGCCCTACTTCCGTCGCAACCTCGGTGTCGTGTTCCAGGACTTCCGCCTGCTGCCGAACAAGACCGTGTTCGACAACGTGGCGTTCACGCTGCAGGTCATCGGCAAAAGCCGTGGCTTCATCCAGGAAGCTGTTCCGGATGCCCTGAAGATGGTCGGGCTTGCCGGAAAGTCGAACCGCTTCCCCCACGAACTCTCCGGTGGTGAGCAGCAGCGCGTCGCCATCGCCCGTGCCGTCGTGAACAAGCCGGCGATCCTGCTGGCGGATGAGCCGACGGGAAACCTCGACCCCGCCACATCCGCCGGCATCATGACCCTGCTCGAGCGAATCAATCTCAGCGGCACCACTGTGCTGATGGCCACCCACGATGCCGGCATCGTCGACCAGATGAAGCGCCGCGTGATCGAGTTGATCAGCGGCCAGATCGTGCGTGACGAGCGCCAGGGCGGGTATCAGACGCAGGCCATTCCCGTGCAGGGCTTCGGCGCCTTCGCTGGGACGACTGACCCCCAGGAGGTTTCGAAATGAGGCTTGGCCTGATCCTCGGTGAAGCGGGCAGCGGGCTTCGTCGCAACGTCTCGATGGTGATCTCCGTCATTCTGGTGACCTTCATCTCCCTGACCTTCGTCGGTGCTGCGATCCTGCTCCAGATGCAGATCGGGCAGATGAAGGGCTACTGGTACGACCGCGCGCAGGTCGCCGTCTACATGTGCACCGACGTCGACAACACCGGCAACTGCACGCAGGCAGCGGCAACCGAGGCGCAGATCGGTAACGTCGAGGCGCAGCTGAACTCGCCGACGCTCGCGCCTTTCATCGAGAAGTATGAGTTCGAGACGCACGACCAGGCGTACGCAAACTTCCAGGAACAGTTCGCGGACAACCCCATCGCCGCATTCGTCACCCCCGGTGACCTGAATGAGAGCTTCCGTGTCAACCTCGTCGATCCGACCAATGCCGACGTTCTGATCGAGAGCCTGTCAGGATCTGCCGGAGTACAGGCGGTCGAAGACCAACGCGGGCTACTCGACCAGATTTTTTCCATACTGAATGCGGCGTCATACACGGCCATCGGTGTCGCTGCGCTCATGCTCGTCGCCGCGGTGCTGCTCATTGCGACGACGATCAGGCTGAGCGCGTTCTCCCGGCGACGGGAGCTGGGGATCATGCGCCTCGTCGGGGCATCGAACCGCTTCATCCAGACCCCGTTCATTCTCGAGGGAGTGTTCGCGTCGCTGATCGGTTCGCTCATGGCGGGTGCCGCGATCCTGGCGATTGTGAAGTTCTTCGTGCAGGGCTACCTGTCGAAGACGCTGGGAGCGACGACGACACTCGTGGGCGTCAGCGATGCGGTGGTGGTGGTGCCGATCCTGATCGTGGTCGGCGCGGCCCTTGCTGCAGCATCCGCGAGCGTGGCGATCAGCCGCTACCTCAAGGTCTGATCGCAGCATCAGGCGGCTTGGGCTAAGCTGATGGGCTGCTCAGAAAATGAGCGCTGAATGAGGAGAGACCAATGCCCAGGGATCGCGGCCAGAAGGTGGTTGCCAGCAACCGCAAGGCGCGCCACGACTACACCATCGAAGACACCTATGAGGCAGGCCTGGTGCTCACAGGAACCGAGGTGAAGTCGCTGCGGGCCGGTCGGGCGAGCCTTGTCGACGGTTATGGATACATCGACGGCGGCGAAGCCTGGCTCGATGCCGTGCACATTCCCGAGTTCAACCACGGCTCCTGGAACAACCACCCGGTGCGTCGCAAACGTAAGATGCTGCTGCACAAGGAGCAGATCCTCAAGATCCACAACAAGGTCAAAGAGGGTGGCTACACCCTCGTTCCCTTATCCATCTATTTCTCTGACGGCAACGCGAAGGTGGAGCTCGCGATAGCCAGGGGAAAGCGCGAGTACGACAAGCGCCAGACCCTTCGTGAGCGCACCGATAAGCGCGAAGCTGATCGCGCCATGTCAGCACGCAAAAATCTCAACGAATAGCCGGCTGTTCCGCTAACGGGCGATGAAGCGGGCATCCACAATCGATGCGACGCTGATCTCCTCGGGCTTGAGAGCGAGTTCTGGCACACCGGGGCCGCCGACCATCGTCGAGCTCATCGCACTGCGGGCGGACACGGGCCGCATGCCGCCGCCGCCGCCGGAGGGATCGCCGAGCATCCCGGGGTCAGCCAGCGCTATCGCGGTCACCGAGCCGAGCCCGATGCTCTGGGCGAAGACGGTCGCCTTGGCGACCGCATCCTTCACCGCTCGGGAACGCACCTCGACGGTTGCG
This sequence comes from Salinibacterium xinjiangense, assembly GCF_014645015.1. Classification (GTDB taxonomy): domain Bacteria; phylum Actinomycetota; class Actinomycetes; order Actinomycetales; family Microbacteriaceae; genus Rhodoglobus; species Rhodoglobus xinjiangensis. The sequence goes on along the minus strand of NZ_BMLC01000001.1, from coordinate 617,067 downwards.
CTCGTGCGGGTCGTGTCGGTGAGGTTCCAGGCGATCGATGAGACGGTCACCGCGTCGATGCCGGCTGCTGATTCGACCCACCGAGCCAGGGCATCGAAGTCGCTGAACTTGGCGCTGAAATCCACGGCGGCATGGAACACGGCCTTCAACTGTTTCCCCTGGCTGTTCCAGGGGCGCTCGCTCCAGACGCGCACGCTATCAGACGACCACCAGGTGATGGGCCCTGCAGCCTTATCGTGGATGCTCTCGATCAGGTTGCGCACGGCATCTGACGACTCGACGGCCCGAGTGAATACGTCGTCCCGGTCGGGTCCATCCGTGAGCACAGACGCGGCCACGGTTGCCCGTTCTGCCGGATACCACGCCGAAAACTCGCCCTGCACGGTAATGGTCGTCTCTGCCACGATCGCTCCTTCGGTTGGTCACAGCGTATATGGAGCCATGGGCTGCTCAACGGGTCCGAACCCCCTCGGCGGCTGTATCGCATTACGGGGCTGTTGTGGATATGCGCCCGCCTGCCCTTCCCGCCAGCGGGCACGCAGTCGGTCGAGGGATGCGCTGTCTTTTTCTGCATGGATCAACGTCAAAGTCGTAGCGTTCGAGGGGATTTCGACGTATACTAGAGGGCTGTCCCAAGGGATGGTTTGACAATTCAACAGCGCGATAGTGACCCGCTCAGTACTGCGAAATCAGTCGAGTGAAGCATGGGGATGATCGGTTTCGACATTGCCTGCAAAACCGCGAGAAGCGGGTCGAGGACGCACGGTTATCTCGTAAACGATCCGCGCAAAACACAAGTGCCAATTCCAATAGCACTGTTTCTGCCAAGGCAGACCTCGCCCTCGCGGCGTAGTCTCCTCCGCAACTAATGAAACCGTCAGGCCGGGAATGCTCTCTACCCGGATTCTGGCGTCATCTAGAGAGATTGCTGCGTTCCTGAGTCTCAGGGGTACGCGGGACTTCAACTGAGGCTGGGCCTGTTGACCTGGATGCTCGTTGCAAGGGTCAGGGCCGAGTAGAACGCTTAGCGAGCTACACCCGTAGAAGACGTGGAATTACAGCAGTGGACCGGGGTTCAATTCCCCGCATCTCCACCATGAGGTCGCTATCGCGCCAGAGAAACCGAGAAGGGCGCCCCCGCCAGGAGGCGCCCTTCTTGATGTGCTCCTGGCTACTTTGCCGCGGCTTCGAGCGTGCCCGTCGTCTTCCCATTCGGGTCGACGATGAGACACAGGATCTCGCGGTCACTCAAAGCCCAGCTTTCTTCCGTGGGGAAGTAGTACGAGAAGTCCAGCGATGAACTCTCGTAGTCGAGCCCGACGAAGCTCGTGAACGCCTTCGTGCATTCGCTGACCGCCTGGGTGTCTACAGCGGTCTCGCCGGGGAAGTCCCCATCGGGCATGATGACGCTCTTGAATGCTTCGCTGTCATGTTCGGTTTCACAATCGATGACCGCGACCTCGCTGACTTCGCCAGCAGCGCCACCATCGTTGAGGCAGTCGCCCACGATGACCGTGAAGACGTCGGTCGTTGTGCTCCCGTCGTCGTTAGGTTCAGCCTCCCGGGGGATGTTGCCGAGCAGGCTGCACCCGGTGAGGGCCACGCTCGCGAAGGCGATAGTGAGAACGGCGAGAGGGCGAATGGTTGCAGTGCGTGCCATGGTCGGGTTCCTCATTGTGCTGTGACGAGATGTGCCGGATGCATCCGGGTCTTTCCGAAGCCTAGCGAAGCTATGGAGTCTTGCTCAGATGAGCGAGCACGAGTTCGTGCAACGGACCGTTAGTGGCGAGGGCGTTGCCGTTCCAGGGGCCGTCGGCGCCATCGACCGACGTGAATCGACCGCCGGCTTCGGTGATGATGGGGATCAGCGCGGCCATGTCGTACGGCTTGAGATCGAACTCGGTCACGACGTCGATGGCGCCCTCGGCGAGCAACATATACGACCACATCTCACCGATCGCCCGAGATCGCCAGACCGCCCTCGTGAGTCCGAGAATCTCATCCAGCCGGCCTTCGTCATCCCAGCCGGTGATGCTGTTGTAGCTCAGGGATGCATCGGCCAGCTCGGTCACGGCGCTCACCCGAATCCGGCGCGCGTCTTCACCGGCCGCCTGCGCCCACGCGCCGTGATCGGTGGCGGCCCACCACCTCTTGCCGAGCGCGGGGGAGCTGACGACCCCGACCACCGGCACGCCATCGATCGCGAGCGAGATCAGCGTGCCCCAGATCGGTATGCCACGCATGAAATTGGCGGTGCCGTCGATGGGGTCGATGATCCACTGGCGGCGGGAGTCGCCCTTTGTCCCGTACTCCTCGCCGAGAATCGAGTCGGTCGGCCTCGCCGCTTCGATTCCGCGCCGGATGCTGCGCTCGACGGCCTGGTCGGCATCGGTCACCGGGGTGCGATCGGGTTTCGTCGTGACGATGAGGTCGACGGCGCTGAAGCGGTCGAGGGAGATCAGGTCGGCGTTCGCGGCGAGGGCGAGGGCGAGGGCGAGGTCGTCGCTTAGGGAGTATTCGGTCTCTGTAGTCACGCACCCAGCGTATCGGCGGCCCTGGAGCCGCCGTTGCCTAGTGTGTTGTGCTTCCGAGGGTGGTGATCAACCGTTGGAACGAGTCGAGTCGCAGTGATCCGATCTGCCCGAGGTCACCCGCGTTTACCCGCCCGACGATGTTGCAGTCTGGCGCATCCGGCAGGTGCGTGCACCCCCTTGGGCATTCTTCGGCGAGAAGGGCGAGGTCGGTGAACGACTTCAGGATGTTGGCGGGATCGACATGCCCGAGCCCGAACGACCGCACTCCTGGAGTGTCGACGATCCAGCCGGAGCCGATGCGATACGAAATGGTCGACGACGAGGTGTGGCGACCACGACCGGTCACGTCATTGACCCGGCCGACGGCGCGGTTCGCGTCGGGAACCAGCGCATTCACGAGAGTGGATTTCCCTACCCCGGAGTGTCCGACGGCGACCGTTGTGTGGCCCTCCAGGACAGCACGGATATCGACCAGTGGAAAGTCGTCAGACCGGCTCTCGAAGACGAGCAGGTCGAGTCCGGCGAAGTTCGCGAGGAAGATCGCCGGGTCGGCGAGGTCGGTCTTGGTGATGCAGAGGATGGGCGTTATTCCGGCGTCGAAGGCGGCGACGAGATAGCGATCCACCAGCCGTGGCCTCGGCTCGGGATTTGCGGCGGCCACGACGATGAGCATCTGGTCGGCGTTGGCGACGATAATCCGCTCGACGGCGTCGGTGTCGTCTGCACTGCGCCTCAGCAGCGTGCTGCGGGGCTGAATACGCACGATACGGGCGAGGCTTCCCTCATCGCCCGTCACGTCGCCGACGAGGTCGACCCAGTCTCCCGTGACGACGGAGACCTTCCCGTCCTGGTTCTTGCCGAGTTCTCGCGCCTTTGCCGCGACAAGCTGTCGCTCCTCGGGAGTTCCCTCGGCGACCCACATTCCGTAGCGCCCACGATCGACACTGAACACCCGACCGCTGACCGCATCGGCGTGGTCGGGTCGATTCTTGCTCCGAGGCTTATTGGCCTTGGGGTTGGGCCTGACTTTCGCAGACGACTCGTCGTATTCGGAGTATTCGCCGTCGTCGTCATCATCGGTGAGCCAGCTCATGAAATGGTGCTCACAGGATCTCGATCGTCTCGATGCGCTGCTGCGGGGTGCGCAGCACATCCGTCCAGAGTTCGGCGAACTGGGGGAGGGTCTTCGCGGTGGTGCCGATATCGTCGACCTTCACCCCGTCGATGGCGAGACCGATGATGGCACCGGCCGTGGCCATCCGGTGATCCTCGTAGCTGTGCCATGTGCCCCCCTGCAGGGAGGCGGGACGGATCACGAGCCCGTCGTCGGTCTCGGTGACGTCGCCACCGAGGGCGTTGATCTCGGTCGCGAGCGCTGCGAGCCGGTCGGTCTCGTGGCCGCGCAGGTGCGCTATGCCGGTCAGTACCGTCTCGGAGTCCGCGAGGGCGGCGACAGCAGCCACGGTGGGCGCGAGTTCGCTCGACTCGTCGAGGGTGATTCCGTGGATGGCCCCGGTGCCCGTGACCGTCAGGTTGCCCAGGCCCGCTCCGGTCGGTGTGAAGGCGACCTCTCCACCCATCGATTCGAGGATGTCCGCCATCCTGGCCCCGACCTGTGTCGTGTGCTGCGGCCAGCCCGTCACCGTCACGGAGCCCCCGGCGACGAGCGCAGCAGCCAGGAACGGTCCGGCGTTGGAGAGGTCGGGCTCGATGTCGACGTCGAGTGCCGAGATCGGAGACGGCTGCACGATCCACAGGCCAGGCTCGGGGTTCTCGATGGTCACTCCGCGCGCAGCGAGGGCGGCGATCGTCATGTCGATGTGGGCGAGACTGGGCAGGGTCCCACCGACGTGGCGCAACGTCAGGCCCCTGGTGAATCGGGGGGCAGCGAGAAGCAGGCCCGAGACGAACTGGCTCGATGCCGAGGCGTCGATCTCGAGCTCTCCGCCCTGCACCGATCCTGTTCCGAAGATCGTGAACGGCAGGGTGCCACGGCCGTCGTCGCTGACCTCGACACCGAGAGCCCGCAACGCGTCGATCGTGGTGCGCATGGGTCGACGGTAGGAGGCCGCATCGCCATCGAAGGCGACGGGACCGAGGGCGAGCGCTGCGACCGTCGGAATGAATCGCATGACCGTTCCCGCCAGGCCGCAGTCGACGAAACCGCCGCCAAGTTCGGCGGGGGTGACCAGGAGGTCCGGCCCGTAGTCGCTGTCTCCCGCAACCTCGACGATGCTGGTTCCGAGGGATCGCAGCGCACCGATCATCAGTGCGCTGTCGCGGGAACGCAGCGGCGCGCGCAGCAGCGACGGGCCGTCGGCGAGGGCAGCCAGCACCAGTTCGCGGTTGGTCAGGCTCTTCGATCCCGGCAGCCGAAGCGTTGCAGACAGGGGGCCGGATGCACGGGGTGCTGGCCACGCACCGCCCTCGTCTTCCGGCACCGGTGCGTCGTCACCGTACGGGTTGAACTGGGGCTGGGAGAACTTCGAAATCGCCATCCCCACCAGAGTATCGCCAACGGCTTTGCGCATTCCCGGAATAGCGGGAGCCAAATCGAGGTTGTTTCCAACAGTAATAACGTCGTATCCGGGAAGCAGGTGGACATACATGGGAATCGCACTGGCCGAAAGGCCGGGCACGTTAGAGCACGGCGATCTAGAATTGGTCCCGATGCCAAACGACGACGCAATAACCGATGCCGCGAAAACCGCCGACGCAGAAGCCACCGAGGCGGCCGCCAAGCGTGACCTCTTCGAGGAGCAGGCGCTGCCCTTCATGAACCAGTTGTATGGCGCTGCTATGCGGATGACCCGCAATCCTTCCGACGCCGCCGACCTGGTGCAGGAGACGTTCGTGAAGGCGTTCCAGGCGTTCGGGCAGTTCCAGCAGGGCACGAACCTGAAGGCCTGGCTGTACCGCATCCAGACCAACACCTTCATCAACAGCTACCGCAAGAATCAGCGCAATCCCTATAAGGGCACCATCGATGACCTTGAAGACTGGCAGATGGGCGGCGCGGAATCGGTCACACAGTCGACTTCGACGAGGTCGGCCGAGGCCGAGGCCATCGACCACCTGCCAGACAGTGCGGTCAAGAGTGCACTCCAGGCGATTCCCGAAGATTTCAGGCTTGCCGTTTACTTCGCCGATGTAGAAGGTTTCTCCTACCAGGAGATCGCCGACATCATGAAGACCCCTGTCGGAACCGTGATGAGTCGCCTTCATCGCGGTCGACGGATGCTGCGCGAATCACTCGCAGACTATGCCCGCGACCGGGGCATCACCGCTGCTGCACCCGTCGCATCAAAAACTACGAACCAGAAAATGTCTAGGAGCACGATATGACCGATTGCGGTTGCGCAAAAGCCAAAGCCGAACTCGAGGAATACCTTCATCGTGAGCTGAGCATCCAGGATGATGCTGACGTCGCCGAGCACATCAAGAACTGCGACGACTGCTCGAGCGAGCACCTCGTGGGTCTCGCGTTGACTCTCAAAGTGCGCCAGGCCTGCCAGGAGCAAGCGCCCGAGGAACTGCTCGAGGCCGTGCGGTCGCGACTGTCGAACGCCTAGACTCCAGCAGGTTTCGCTGACAACGACGTGACGCGAACTGCTGTTACACCGCGGTGTAAACGGCAGTTCGCGTCACGTCGTTGATGTTTTTAGGTCGTTGGTGATCTGAGGTCGTTCAGGCACTCAGATCGCGAGAGCGCGCTCGATCAGGTCGGCCTGCTCCTGGGCGCTGCGCTTCGACGATCCTGTTGCGGGCGACGCGGATGCCCTGCGGGAGGCGACCTTGATGGTCCGACCCTTCAGGTAACGCGCGAGTTCGAGGCAGATGAATGGCCAGGCACCCTGGTTTTCCGGTTCATCCTGCGTCCAGACGATGTCGGCATTCGGGTATTGGCCGAGCGCTGCATTGATCTCCTGGATGGGAAGCGGGTAGAACTGCTCCATCCGAACAACCGCGATCGATGTGTCTTCGCGCTTGTTGAGTTCGGCGATGATGTCGTAGTAGATCTTGCCTGCGGTGAGCACGACTCGCTTCACGGACGACTTGTCGGCGATCCTGTTGTCATCGAGCACAGGCTCGAAACGGCCCTGGGTGAAGTCGCTGATCTCGCTGGTAGCGCCGCGCAGTCGCAACATCGCCTTTGGCGTGAAGACCACGAGTGGCCGCCGCGGGCGCATGTAAGCCTGGCGGCGCAACAGGTGGAAATATGACGCAGGAGTCGACGGCCGTGCAACGGTCATGTTGTTCTCTGCGCACAGTTGGAGGTAGCGCTCGATGCGCGCCGACGAATGGTCCGGTCCCTGGCCCTCGTAGCCGTGCGGCAGCAGCATGACGACGCTGGAGCGCTGCCCCCACTTCTGCTCGGCGCTCGCGATGAACTCGTCGATGACGGTCTGGGCACCGTTGGCAAAGTCACCGAACTGCGCCTCCCAGAGAACCAGCGCGTCTGGCCGTTCCACCGAGTAGCCGTATTCGAAGCCCAGCGCCGCGTACTCGCTCAGCAGGGAGTCGTAGATCCACAGTCGCGCCTGTGAGTCAGCGAGATTGCCGAGGGGCAGCCATTCCTGGCCATTCTCCCGATCGTGCAACACGGCGTGGCGCTGCACGAAGGTTCCCCGGCGGGTGTCCTGGCCGACCATGCGCACGGGCGTGCCCTCGAGCAGCACCGAGCCGAGGGCGAACAGTTCGCCCATCGCCCAGTCGACGGAGCCATTGCGGCTCATGTCGAACCGCTTCTTGAGCAGCGCCTGCAGCTTGTTGTGGACTGTGTAGCCGGCGGGCGGGTTGGCGTGCGCGTCACCGATCAGCCGGATCACCGACTCGTCCACTCCGGTGGTCGCCGGCTCGCCGGCGGCCTCCTCGCGCTGTGACTCCGGCTTTTCGAGGTCGGCGACAGCTGTGCCATCCGCCCGGATGATCGGCATGGAGCCGGTCTGGGCGGCGTGCGTCTCGGCGAAGGCACGCTCGAGGCGATCCTGGAAGTCGAGGTGGCTCGCCTCGTACTCTTCCTGGGTGATGTCGCCGCGACCGACGAGCCCCTCCGTGTAGAGGGTTCGCACGGAACGCTTGGCTTCGATCAGGTTGTACATCAGCGGCTGGGTCATCGATGGGTCATCGCCCTCGTTGTGCCCGCGCCTGCGGTAGCAGACCAGGTCGATCACCACATCGCGGTGGAACTGCTGGCGGTAGGCGAAGGCGAGTTCGGCCACTCGCACGACCGCTTCGGGGTCATCCCCGTTGACGTGGAAGATCGGCGCCTGGATGGTCTTCGCGACGTCGGTCGAATACGTCGAGGTGTGACCCTCGGAGGGCGGGGTGGTGAATCCGACCTGGTTGTTGATGTTCACATGGATCGTGCCGCCGGTGCGGTATGCACGCAACTGAGACATCTGCAGGATCTCGACCACGATGCCCTGCCCTGACATGGCGGCGTCACCGTGGACCATGATCGGAAGCACCGTGTACGAGGCGACGGGGCGGCGATCCTGCTTGGCGCGGACGATGCCCTCGAGCACGCCGTCCACGGCCTCCAGGTGGGAAGGGTTGGCGGCGAGATAGACCGGGATCTGCTTGCCGGATGCGCTCGTGAAGGTGCCCTCGGTACCGAGGTGATACTTCACATCGCCGGAGCCCTGCACGGTGCGGGGATCCTGGGTTCCCTCGAACTCGCGGAAGATCTGTCCGTAGGTCTTGCCCGCAATGTTCGTCAGCACACTCAGGCGACCGCGGTGGGCCATGCCGATGGCGACCTCTTCGAGATTCTCCTCTGCGGCTTTCTGGATGACCGCGTCCAGGAGTGCGATAGTCGACTCGCCGCCTTCGAGGCTGAATCGCTTCTGGCCGACGTACTTGGTCTGCAGGAAGGTCTCGAAGGCTTCGGCCTCGTTGAGCTTGCCCAGGATACGCATCTGGTCGTCATGGCTGGGCTTGGAGTATGGCTTCTCGATGTGCTCCTGGATCCAGCGGCGCTGCTCGGGATCCTGGATGTGCATGTATTCGACACCGACAGTGCGGCAGTAGGCATCACGCATCATGCCCAGGATGTCGCGCAGCAGCGCTGATCGCTTTCCACCGAGACCGCCGGTCACGAATTCGCGATCCAGATCCCAGAAGGTGAGGCCATGGCTCGCGATGGCGAGGTCGGGATGGGAGCGCTGGCGGTACTCCAGTGGATCCGTGTCTGCCATCAGGTGGCCGCGCACGCGGAAAGAGTTGATGAGTTCCTGCACGCGAGCGACCTTGCCGACGCTGTCTGCGATGTCGACGTTGATGTCGGCAGCCCAGTGGATGGGGTCATAGGGAATGCGAAGCGCCGCGAAGATGCCTTCGTAGAACGAGTGGTCGCCGATAAGACGCTCGTGGATTTTCTTGAGGAATTCGCCGGATCCCGCACCCTGGATGACGCGATGATCATAGGTGCTCGTCAGGGTGATGGTCTTGCCGATGGCGAGTTCCGCGAGGGTTTTCGGGCTGGCGCCCTGGAACTCCGCCGGGTATTCGAGCGCCCCGGCACCCACAATCGTCCCCGCGCCACGCATGAGTCGGGGAACCGAATGTTCGGTACCGATTCCACCCGGGTTCGTCAGTGAGATGGTGTTTCCGGCGTAGTCGGCGCCGGTGAGTTTGTTCGCGCGACCGCGTGCGACGACATCCTCGTAGGCGACGAGGAAGTCGCCGAATCCCATGGTGTCGGCGCGCTTGATGCCAGGCACGACGAGAGAGCGGGTGCCATCCGACTTCGGGATGTCGATCGCGATGCCGAGGTTGATGTGGGCGGGCGTGACGACCGAGGGCTTTCCGTCAGGCTCGTCGTAGTAGACGTTCTGGCTCGGGAATTCCTTGATCGTCTGCACGATCGCCCAGGCGATCAGGTGGGTGAAAGAGACCTTGCCGCCGCGAGTGCGCTTGAGGTGGTTGTTGATGACGATGCGGTTGTCGATCATGAGCTTCGCCGGAATGGTACGAACGCTCGTCGCCGTGGGGACGGTGAGACTGGAATCCATGTTGGATGCCAGGGCCTTCGACGCGCCCTTCAGCGCAGCAACGGTGTGCTCGGGCTCAGGGGCAACTGCGGTTGCTGCACCCGGAGCGGGTGGCGCCTGGGCTGGGATCGGCTGCGGCTTCGCTTGCACTGATGTTGTTTTAGCGACGGGCTGGCTGCCAGTGGGTGGGTTTGGGCCCAGCGTTGCTGCGGGAGCAGAGGGAGCCGCCGGCGCACTTTCGGGTGCAGGTCCGGCCGTGTCTGCCGGTGCTTCTTCGGCGACCGCGACGGGGATCTGAGGTTCGCCTCCCACCGACGATGAACCTGCGGCGTCTGCGGTTGCGGTCGAGGTAACTGTGCTGTGGTAGTTGTCGAGTACCGGCCACCAGGTCTTGTCGACCAGGTTCCTATCCTTCATGTAAAGCTCGTACATCTCGTCAACGAGCCATTCGTTGGCTCCGAATTCGCTTGAAGAGTCACCCTCTGCTGCGATTCCGGTCACTTGGCTTGACACGGCTGACCGCCCACTTTCACTTCTACTTGATGTCGTAATCCTGGTTGCTCGTCATGGAGCGCACCGGACCAAGGGTAATCGCTTTTGCCGTGTGCCCGCTGACCCGTCTATGTGGGGTCTAGCGTTGAGGTCATGCGATTTTATGAAACGACGCCGACCCACGACCTCACGTATTCCGACGTGTTCCTTGTGCCGTCGAGGTCTGCGGTGGGCAGTCGGCTCGCTGTCTCTCTCGCTCCCCGGGATGGCACCGCCGCGAGCATCCCGATCGTCTCCGCGAACATGAACTCCGTGACGGGCCCTCGGCTGGCGGCCACCCTCGCCAGGCGTGGTGGCCTTGGGGTGCTGCCACAGGACACGCATCACCAGGACATGGATGCCGCGATCCGGTGGGTGAAAGCGCAACCGATAGGTTTCGATGCTGCCGTCACCCTCGCACCGAGCGACACCGTCGCGACGGCACTCACGCTGCTGATGCCTGCAGTCGGACACGGCATCATCATCCACGACCAGCACGGCCAGTTTCTGGGTGCGATCGCTGCCGAACAGCTCGCTCATGCTCTTCCGAGTGCACCACTCGGCGACCTGCTCGGTGACAGGATGGTCTCGATCGACTTCGACGAGATCGACGGGCCTCGCGCCGCATTCGACCTGATGGTCGACGCTGGCATCGAGTTCGCACCCGTCATGCACGAGGGGAAGGTCGTCGGAACCCTCAGCCGCACGAGTGCCCTGCGCTCGACGCTGTACACGCCTGCGCTCGACACCCGCGGTCGGCTATCGGTTGCCGCCGCCGTCGGAATCAACGGTGATCCCGCGGGAACCGCGAGGGCGCTCGCCGAGGCCGGAGCCGATGTCATCGTCATCGACACGGCCCACGGTCACCAGGACGGCATGGTGCGCGCGATCGCCGCTGTTGCGGCCCTCGACCTGGGCCTGCCGATCGTGGCGGGCAACGTGGTCTCTGCCAGCGCGGTGCGTGACCTGGTCGGTGCAGGGGCGACCATCGTCAAGGTGGGGGTCGGGCCAGGAGCCATGTGCACCACGCGCATGATGACGGCTGTCGGCCGTCCGCAGTTCTCCGCCGTGCTCGAGACCGCGACCGAGGCTACGCGACTCGGAGCCCATGTGTGGGCCGACGGGGGCGTGCGCTATCCGAGGGATGTCGCTCTCGCACTTGCGGCGGGGGCTGCATCCGTGATGATCGGATCCTGGTTCGCCGGAACCATCGAGGCGCCCGGCGCCCTGGCGCTGGATGAGAGCGGCCGTGCTTACAAGGAGAGCTGGGGCATGGCATCCACTAAGGCGGTCAGGGAGCGTTTCGACCGGCTCGATGCCTACGAACTGGCTCGGAAGACCCTGTTCGCCGAAGGCATCTCCAGTTCGAAGATCTACCTCGACCCGCTGCGGCCGTCGCTCGAGGACCTGCTCGACATGATCACGTCTGGCGTGCGCAGCTCGCTGACCTACGCCGGGGCGACCGACCTGTCTGATTTTCACGAACGGGCGCTGGTCGGTGTGCAATCGGCTGCAGGATACGAAGAGGGCAAGGCGCTGCCGGTCAGCTGGTAGCAACGGGAGGGCCGCGGTTCTGGCAACGCGTTCCCCGGTACACTTGGTCGGATAATGGACGACCCTCCCAGTTGCCGCCCTCCCGCCGGTCTGCACGCCGAAAACGCCCCGGCAGTGAACGCCCGGGCAGTGAACACCCAGGCAGTGAACACCCAGGCGGCCAGCACTCATGAGTGACCTGCTCCTGCTCGGCATCGGCATCCTGCTGACGATCGGCACGGGCTTCTTCGTCGCCTCCGAATTCGCTCTCGTCAATCTCGACAGGTCAGATCTCGAGGTTCGGGAATCTCGCGGCGAACGTGGACTCGGCATGGTGATCTCGGCGCTCAAGAAGACGTCGACCCACCTCTCGAGCGCACAGCTCGGCATCACCCTGACGACCCTGCTCGCGGGCTACACGCTCGAGCCCGCATTCAGCTCCTTTCTGACACCGCCGCTGTCAACCCTGCTGCCGGAAGCGGTGGTGCCTGTCGTATCGACCATCGTCGCCATCACCGTGGCCACGTTGCTGTCGATGATCATCGGTGAGCTCGTTCCCAAGAACTTCGCCCTCGCCCTTCCTCGTGCCACCGGCAAGATCGTGGTGCCGTTCCAGGTGGTGTTCACCGCCGTGTTCAAACCGGCTGTGAGCCTTCTCAACAACTCGGCCAACGCCATCCTGCGCTCTCTCGGTGTCGAACCCAGGGAAGAACTGTCCGGTGCACGCACCGCCGAAGAACTCACGTCGCTCGTGCGTCGTTCCGCGAGCGAGGGGAGCCTCGACCGCGACACCGCGACACTGCTTGCTCGCACCCTCGCCTTCGCCGATCACACCGCGCAGGATGTCATGACGCCCCGCCCGAGGCTTGCCAGCATCGATCGCACACAGTCTGCGCAGGATGTCATCGACCTCACTCGCCGCACCGGATTCTCCCGGTTTCCGGTGCTCGACGACAGCATCGATGACGTCGTCGGCTTCGTTCACGTGAAGCAGGCCGTCGCGGTTCCCCGCAAGAAACGATCGAAGGTGCCGGTGTCTGCACTGCAGACCGAAGCGCTGAGGGTTCCTGAGACGATGAAGCTGGATACGCTGCTCGCCGAATTGCGGGGTCGCGGCTACCAGATGGCTGTCGTGCTCGACGAATACGGCGGAACCGCGGGGGTTGCGACCCTCGAAGACCTCGTCGAAGAGCTGGTCGGTGAGGTTTCAGACGAGCACGACCGCACCAAGGCAGACGTCGTGCGGTCACGTGACTGGTTCACGTTCCCCGGGATCCTGCGGCCTGACGAACTGCTCGAACGAACCTCCGTGCAGGTGCCGGAGGAAGGGCCGTACGAGACCGTCGCCGGCTGGTTGATGAGCGAACTCGGGCGACTGCCAAAGGTGGGGGACACGATCGAAGTCGCGGCAGGCATCTTCCGCATCGAACGGCTTGATGGCCGCAGGATCGACAGGGTGCGCTACACGCCCGCCCCCGATCTCGATGCCGCAACGACCGGACGGGGTGACTCCTGATGGACGCATGGGGAATCGTCTGGCTGTTCGTGCTTCTTGCCGTGAACGCCTTCTTCGTCGGCGCGGAATTCGCCGTCATTTCTGCGCGACGCTCGCAGATCGAGCCCCTCGCGGATGCGGGATCCCGTCCCGCGAAGACCGCGCTGTGGGCGATGGAGCACGCCACACTCATGCTTGCCGCCTGCCAGCTCGGCATCACCGTGTGCTCGCTGCTCATCCTGAACGTCTCAGAGCCCGCTATCCATCATCTGCTCGAGATCCCGCTCGCACTCACGGGACTACCCGAAGAAGTGATCGGCACGATCGCCTTCATCATCGCGCTGCTCATCGTGTCGTTCCTGCACGTGGTGCTCGGCGAGATGGTGCCGAAGAACCTCTCGTTCTCCGTACCGGATCGTGCCGTGCTGATCCTGGCAACACCGCTCGTGTTCGTCGCTACGGTCTTCCGCCCGATCATCGTCGCGCTCAATGCGACCGCGAACGGCATCCTGCGGCTATTCGGGGTCGAACCCAAGAACGAGGCGAACAGCGTCTTCACGCTCGACGAGGTGGCCAACATCGCCGCCCAGTCGACGAGGGAGGGTGTGCTGACGGATTCGGGCGGCACCCTCAACGCGGCGTTCGAATTCACCTCGAAGAAGGTGCAGGATATCGCGATCCCGATGGCTTCCATCATCACGCTCTCCGAGGCGGCCACCCCGGCCGACGTGGAGAAGTCGGTGTCGAAGCATGGATTTTCGCGCTACATCCTCGTCGACGACGATGGTGAGCCGACCGGGTACCTGCATCTGAAGGACGTCATCGACATCGACAGTGAGGAATTCGCTGAACCGGTGCCGCCGAAGCGAATCCGCCAGCTGATCTCCATCTATCGGGGTACCGACCTCGAAGACGCTCTCGCCACGATGCGCAGGTCAGGCGTTCACGTGGCGCGAGCATTCGACGAGAGTGGAGCGACCCAGGGCGTGCTCTTCCTCGAAGACATCATCGAGGAGCTCGTCGGCGAGGTGCAGGACGCGACGAGGCGCCGCTAGAGGGAGTAGCGGGATCTCGTGTACTGCGGCGGGTAGTAGTCGAGTTCGACACCGAGTTCGGCGGCTGCGCGCCACGCGAAGTGTGGGTCACGCATCATCTCGCGCCCCATCATCACCGCATCGGCCTTCCCAGACTCGATGATGTCGTTAGCCTGCCGGGCTTCCGTGATGAGCCCGACGGCGCTCACCGGTGCGTCGGCATTGGTGTGGACGAACTCGGCGAATGGAACCTGGTAGCCCGGGCTGAGCGGTATCCGAACCCCGCTCACGAGGCCGCCGGTCGAGATGTCGAAGAAGTCTGCGCCGGCATCCCGGGCCCAGCCGGTGGCGACGGATGTCTGTTCCTCATCCCAGCCGCCCTCGGTCCAGTCTGTCGCCGAGAATCGGACCAGGATCGGCACGTCGTCACCCACGGCGGCACGGACGGCCGTCACGATCTCCACGAGCAGGCGTGCGCGATTCTCGAGGCTGCCGCCGTACTCGTCGGTGCGCAGGTTCGATAGTGGCGAGAGGAACTGGTGCACGAGGTAGCCGTGCGCCGCGTGGATCTCGAGCAACTGGAATCCAGCATCGATCGCGTTGACAGCGGCGGATGCAAAATCGGCCACGATGCCGGGAAGTTCGGCCGCGTCGAGCGCGCGAGGGGTGTCGTAGCCCTTGAAGGCGATCGCGGACGGGGCGACGGTCGGCCATCCGCCATCGTCGATCGACCAGGTGCCGCGATGGTTGTCCCACTGGCGAGCGGTCGATGCTTTACGGCCGGCATGGGCGAGCTGCATTCCGGCGATGGCACCCTGGGACCTGATGAAGCTCGTGATCGGCTTCCAGCCGTCGCGCTGCTCGCCGTTCCAGATGCCCGTGTCCTGGGGCGAGATGCGCCCCTCGGCGTTGACCGCCGTGGCTTCGGTCATCACGAGGCCGGCCCCGCCGAGGGCGAATGAGCCGAGGTGCACGAGGTGCCAGTCCGTCGGTACGCCATCGCGCTTCTCGACCGAATACTGGCACAGCGGCGCCACCCAGAGCCTGTTGCGGAAGGTGGTGCTTCGAAGGGAGAGAGGAGAAAAGAGGGTGCTCATGCCTGGAGTGAACGCAGGAAGGCGTCCAGGTGTTCCACACCGGTGAAATGGTGTGTCGTGACCCCGAGCCCAGCCGCGGCATCCGTGTTGATCGACTTGTTGTCGATGAAAATCATCTCGCTGAGCTGGATGCCGAGCTCGCGCGCGACCTCGGAGTAGATCGCCGGATCCGGTTTGATCGCATCCATCTCGGCGCTGACGAAGATGCGCTCGAAGAAACTGCCCATGGGGGAGCGCCTGAATCCACTGGAGAAGTCGAACCCTGCGTTGGAGAGGATCGCCAGCCGGGTACCGCCGACGTGCAGTTCCTCGATCAGGTCGACGGTGCCCGGCTCGATGCTCCACCAGCTGCGAAAGTCGGCCACCCAGAGTTCGTGTACTCGAGACGCGCGCCAAGTGACCCCGAGATCTGCGGCGACACGAGCCCAGTATTCGGGAATGGAGATGGTGCCCTGGTCGAGGCCGTCACGGTTCGCCCAGTATGCGGCCCAGAACGGTTCGGCGTCGCAGCCGGAGATCGCGAGCACAAGATCTGTGTCTTCCCTGCTCGGAGACCGGGAGATCACCTCGCCGTAGTCGAAGACAACGATACGGTTCGGGATGCTGATGGACATTGCCCCAAACTATCGTCATTCTTTCGAACTAACGTGGGCCCATGAGTACATACACGGCATGGACCGCGCGCGATTCGGTTGGGCGAATCGCGGTGCCCCGGGAATCTGACGACAAGTACTCCCGTGGCGTGCTGGGCGTGATCACCGGTTCGACCATGTACCCGGGAGCGGCGGTGATCGGGGTGGAGGCTGCATTGCGCACCGGAGTGGGAATGGTCCGCTATCTCGGCCCCGAACGGGCCGCCGGGCTCGTGCTGCAGCGCCGCCCGGAGGCGGTCACGAGCGAAGGCCGGGTGCAGGCGTGGCTGATGGGCTCTGGCATGGATCACGTCGAACGCGAGAGTCTCGCGCAGATGGTGGAGGCACTGGCACAACCGGTTCCGGTCGTACTCGACGGTGGAGCGCTCGACCTCTACGACCGTGCAGCCGGACCCGTCATCGTGACGCCGCATTTTCGTGAGCTCGCGCGGCTTCTCGATGCCAATCTCGCCGACATCGCAGCAGGTCCCGCGGTGTGGGCGCGCCGGGCGGCAGATGAGCTCGGTGTGACGGTGCTGCTCAAAGGCCACACGACGTACGTCGCGGGCCCCGGAATCTCATTGAGCACGGCGTCGGCGCCCAGCTGGCTCGCCACGGCGGGTGCCGGGGATGCGCTCGCGGGAATCCTCGGTTCCCTGGTCGCGACACATTCGGCCCGGATTCAGGATGACCCCGCCGAACTTGCGCGACTGGCAGCCAGCGCGGCGGTGCTGCACGGTCTCGCGGCGGAACGGGCATCCGGCGGCGGCCCGCTCACGATCCTGGATCTTGCCGCTGCGGTTCCCGCGACGATAGCCGCGCTGCTGCGCGACTGAGCGGTCAGTCGAGGAAGCGGGCGAGAAACTCCCGCGTGCGTGTCTCGCGTGGCTTGCCGAACACCTCGGCGGGGCTGCCGCTCTCGGCGATCACCCCGTGGTCGAGAAAGACGACGGTGTCTGCAACATCCCGGGCGAACGCCATCTCATGAGTGGCCATCACGATCGTGGTGCCGTCGGCCGCAAGCGAGCGCACGAGGTCGAGCACCTCTGTCACGAGCTCGGGGTCGAGTGCGCTCGTGATCTCGTCTAGCAGCAGCAATTCGGGCTTGGCGGCGATCGCCCGCACGATGGCGACACGCTGCTGCTGGCCGCCAGACAGGCGGTCGGGGAAGGATTTCGCCTGCGCGGCCAGACCGACGCGCTCGAGCAGCTCCATCCCATGCGCTTCGGCCTCGGCGGCGGGCATCCTGTGCACATGGCGAGAGGAGAGCGTCACATTGTCGAGCACGCTGAGATGCGGAAACAGGTTGTAGCTCTGGAAGACGGCACCGATTCTGGCGCGCACGGCATCCGGCTTCACGGCCGGGTCGCTGATGTCGACGCCCCGCAGCCAGATCTGGCCGTCGTCGACCTGTTCGAGCAGGTTGATCGTGCGAAGGAGGGTGGATTTGCCGGACCCACTGGCGCCGATGAGCGCAAGTACCTCGTGTGAGTCGATCGTGAGGTCGATCCCACACAGCCCCTCGGTGTCGCCGAAGGACTTGTGGATGTTCTCGAGCCGCAGCACGGTGTCGCTCACACGACGCCCCCGATCTGCTCGCAGCGTCGATGGGGCGCGCGAAACTGAGTCGATTTGTTACCGGGATACGCTTGCGCGATGATGGATGCGACCCCACGACCCCGCGTCGGCAACCGGATCCTCGGCAGTCGTCCTGCCGCATGGCTGGCCTTCGCGCTGGTGCACGGCTGGCTCGCGTGGGTGTGCCTCTACGGGCGCCACGACGGGATGAACGATGTTTCAGTGGTCTATCGCCAGTGGGTCGAGCAGGCGCTCGATGCCGGGATCGTCATCGGTATCGACACGGCCTGGGTCTATCCGATCCTCGCCATCGTTCCGATGCTCGTGGCGGCCGTCTTCGGCACGACCCACTACGTCGCCGTGTGGGTCGCGCTGGTCGTCGTCGTCAACGCCGTCGCCTTCGCCTTCGCGGTCACCAGCGCGCGGATTCGTGCGGCGTGGTGGTGGCTGGTATTTCTGGTGGCTCTCGGGCCGATCGCGCTCGCCCGGATCGACGCCATCACCGTCTCTCTCGGCATCATCGGGGCTCTTCTGCTCGCCACACGACCACGCGCGGCCGGAACCGTGCTCGCGATCGCGGCCTGGGTGAAGGTGTGGCCTGCGGTGCTCATCGCGGCGGCAATCGTCACCATGCGCAGCCGGGGCCGCATCCTGTTCTCCGGTGTGGTCGTCTCGGCGATCGTGATCACCGTCGCACTGGTTCTCGGCAGCGGCGCACGGGTGTTCAGCTTCATCACGGAGCAGACCGGCAGGGGCCTCCAGGTAGAGGCTCCGGTCACGACCTTCTGGCTCTGGGCGGCGTTCGCCGGCCAGCCCGGCGCCAGTGTGTATTTCGACCGGCAGATCATCACCTACCAAGTGACAGGAACCGGGGTAGATGTCGCTGCCGCGGTCATGACTCCGCTGCTGGTGGTCGTGGTCGCCGTTATCCTCGTGCTCGGCTTCAGGGCGGTGCGAGGTGGAGCGCCGGCGGCCCAGGTGCTGGCCTCGCTGTCGCTTGCCCTGGTGGTGGCACTCATCGCGGTCAATAAAGTCGGCTCGCCCCAGTTCATCGGCTGGATCGCCGTACCGATCGTGCTCGGGCTGGTGACCCACGGTGCATCTTTTCGCACCCCCGCGGTGCTGGCCCTCGTGATCGCCGGGCTCACCCAGGTCATCTATCCGTATCTCTACGGTTCACTCATCGAGCTGCAGCCACTGATGCTGGTCGCTCTCACCGTACGGAACATCCTGGAATTCGTGCTCCTGGGTTGGGCTGTGGCGGCGCTCGTCAGGTGGGGGCATCCACAGTCAGGTGATCCACATCCAGACCTTCCACAATCGCAGCATCCACAATCGAAGCATCCACAATCGAAGGTCGTCTCATGAAGGGTTCATCATGCTCGTAGCTTTTTCGGTAGCGCCCAGCGGGGGATCCGGCGAGGGTGATTCGGTTCACGCGGCTGTCGCCGCTGCCGTGCAGGTGGTGCGCAATTCCGGCCTGCCCAACAGCACCGACTCGATGTTCACCACCATCGAGGGGGAGTGGGACGAGGTGTTCGACGTGATCCGTCGTGCCACCGAGGCTGTCGGCGCATACGGCACGAGGGTCTCCCTCGTGCTGAAGGCCGACATCCGGCCCGGGCACAGCGGTGAGATCACGGGCAAGGTCGAGAGGCTCGAACGAGCCATCGCCGACGCCAACCTGGACTGAGTCGAATCGTTTCGATTTTTGCCGTTCGGTCGTAGGATGAAACAGGGCTCGACGGTGAGCGCACCACCAGACTCTCGTCGATCGGCTTCTCTTGTGACCCGCTTACCACCCACTGACATGCCCCTCAGCACCACTCGCACCCGGCTCGCGCTGTTCGCGCTGGCACTCGGGGGATTCGGCATCGGTCTTACCGAGTTCGTGGCGATGGGGCTGCTGCCGAACCTGGCTGCAGACCTTCTGCCCGGCCTGTGGGCGCAGTCCCACGAGCTGGCGAACGCGAAAGCCGGCTGGCTGATCTCGGCTTATGCCCTCGGGGTCGTCGTCGGTGCCCCGACTATTGCGGCGCTCGCCGCCCGGTTCCCGCGCAAGCAACTGCTGCTGGCATGCCTCGGCGTCTTCGTCCTCGGCACCATCGCCTCCGCGCTTCTGCCGAGCTTCGAAACGGTGCTCGCGGCCCGGTTCATCACGGCGCTTCCACACGGTGCCTATTTCGGTATCGCCGCCCTCGTGGCAGCCTCCCTCATGGGGCCGGGTAAGCGCGGTCGCGGCGTGGCGCTCGTGCTGTCGGGCCTGACGATTGCCAACGTCATCGGCGTTCCCGCGATCACGTTCCTGGGGCAGCAGGCTGGCTGGCGGATCGCATACCTGGTTGTTGCCGCGGTATTCGCCCTGACGTTCGTTGCAGTCATGCTGGTGGTGCCATTCCAGCTCGGCGATGCGAGTGCGACGATGAAGCGCGAACTGCGGGCGTTCACGCGGCCCCAGGTCTGGCTCGCCCTGCTGATCGGCTCGCTCGGCTTCGGTGGCTTTTTCGCCGTCTACACCTACGTGTCCCCGCTCGCCACGAATGTGACGGGCCTCGATGTCAGCCTCGTTCCATTTGTTCTCGTGGCCGCCGGGCTCGGAATGACGATCGGCAACTTCTTCGGCGGCCGTGGTGCCGACCACAGCATCATGGGCACGCTCTTCGTCTGCTTCGGGCTGTTCGCGATCTCGCTGGCGGGCCTCGCACTCACCGGGCAGACTCCCGTCGGCCTCTTCATCTTCGTGTTCATGGTGGGTGGGTCTGCAGCGGCACTGTCGCCGGCGATCCAGACCAGGCTGATGGATGTCGCGGGCGACAGCCAGACGCTCGCCGCGGCCATCAACCACTCGGCCCTGAACATCGGCAACAGCCTGGGCGCCTGGTTGGGTGGGGTGACGATTGCGGCCGGGCTCGGATACCTGTCGCCAGCCTGGGTCGGACTGCTGCTTTGCGCGCCGGGAGTCGCGCTGGCGCTCGTCAGTGTCGCCATGCAGCGCGGGCCAGCCCGCCGCAGTTCCGACCTGGAGGTCGAGTCAGCTTCCCTTGAGGTGCAGCCCGCCGCCGACGACGCGCGAGTGTAGAACACACGAGCCAGGAACGCCCCCCAGCAGGGACTGGCCTGCCTGAGACTGGCGCGCCTGGAACTGGCCCGTCGAGAACTGGCCCGTCGAGAACTGGCCCGTCTAGAACTGGCGGGGCAGGTCTGCCTCGACGAGGATCCCGTCTTCGATCGCGCGCTTGCGCAGGGCGACCTTGGTGCCCACATCGAAGCCGGCCACGCGATACTTCTCACGGATGCGCTTGAGGTAACTCTTGGCGGTCTCTTCCGAGATGCTCAGCTGGAACGCTACGGCCTTGACCGGCTCACCACCGCCATACAGCGCCATGACCCTGCGTTCCTGGGCGCTGAGCTTGGGGGATCCACCGATCTCACCGGAGTTGAGCGCCAGGTCGAGCTCAGCCGAGACAAACGACTCACCCTTGGATGCCGCACGGATCGCCTCGACGATCATGCCGGCGTCTTCGCTCTTGACGAGGTAGCCGAGGGCACCTGCCCCGAGGGCCTCACGCACGACGTTGGGTTCGGAGTACGTGCTCATCAGCACGACCCGCACACCCGTGGTGCGAAGCGTGTTGATCTTCAGCGAGACCGGGATGTTGTCTTTGAGATCGAGGTCAAGCAGCACCACATCGACGGGGAACTCGGGATGGGTGATCAGCTCGGGCCAGGTGGGAACGGCGACCACCATGTCGATGTCGTCGGCAGCATTGGTGATCCACTCGGTAAGGGCGCCGAGTAGCATCCTGTGGTCGTCGACGAGTGCGACGCGAATTCGGTCGGTCTGGTCAGTCACGATGAGTCCTCTTGTTTCGATTACTGGTCTGCTGGGTTGTCGACGAGGCAGGCGATTTGCACCTGCAGGCTGGAATTCTGGGTGGAGTCACTGTACTGGCCGATCTTGCGCAGCGCTTCCCATGTGGCGGGGTCGACCTTGCTGCGGCCCATGCCCGTGATGGTGAGGATGATCGGAATCGTGATCTTGCGACCATAACCCGTTTCGACCGATTCGGTGACCGGCCCGACCGCGATCTGCACCATGCGGGTGGCGCTCTTGGCTGAGTCGCTGATGAGCAGCCACACCGATGACAGGAGTCCGTCTCGCTGCTGGGGATCGAGCAGCCCGGCGAGGCTGCCCTTGTCGATGAGGGTGACGACCTTTCCGAGGAGATCGGATTCGGTGATCGCGTGGTACAGCCACGTCTCCCGGCGACCTTCGATGAGGTGCAGCCTCAGCTCGGTGGCGAGGGATGCCGCCACCGAGGCGGTCTTCGGATCGAGGGGCAGCTTAGTGCGGCCCGTCGAGACGGAATCGAGCAGCTCTTCCGCCGCCAGGTCGAGTCGCGCGAGCTCCTCCGACGCCATCATGCCGACAGCGAAACGGGGAGCGGACACTGTGCTCTGCACGAGCACCCTGTCGAGTTCGACCTGCACCAGCCTGCGGAAACCCCTGACGAGCACAACACCGATGATTGCAGGCGCTACCGCGAGCGCGAGCGTTGTGACCTGCGACGCGATCGTGTCGGCGGAGATCGTCGAGTTCAGCACGATGCCCACAGCGAAGACCAGGCCGATCGCGGCCGCCGATGCGAGGATGTCAGTGGCCGGTCTCACGACCACCACCACGAGCAGGGCGACCCCCGCTGCGACAGAGGCTGTGGCGCTCTGGCCGATGTCATTCAGCGGCCAGATCGCGGAGAAGTCGAGGGCGATCGTGACGGCGAGCCCCAGCAGGAAGAGCGCGAACATCCAGGGCGGAAGTTCACCGACAACCGATCGCGAGGCGAACACGGTCGCGACGCCCACGACGATCAGCACGATCCAGGCGGCAAGGGCGATCAGCGGGTTTGGATAGTCGCTCCACTGTGCGACCATCCAGATGAGCCCGCAGACGGCGAGCAGCCCGGAGACGATGACCGCTCCGACTCCGATAAAGCCGATCCCGAGACTCGATCTCAGGGGAGTGGCGGCGCGGATGACGCGGCGGGTGGCGTCGGCCTCACGCCGCTTTCCGCGGCCGAGTATGGTGCCGAGAGTGTTCTCTTCCGGCGGTGAGTAGGTCATCGGGGAACCTCCAGCACCACGGTGGTGCCCGAGCCCGGCGAGGAGAACAACCGTGCTCGGCCGCCCACCTCTTTGAGGCGGCCGACGACCGATTCCTTGAAGCCGAGCCGAGCCGAGTCGACATCATCGAGCAGGAAGCCGACACCGGCATCCGTGATCATGGCCCGCACGGTGGTCTCATCGTCGGTGATCGTGACATGGGCTTCGGTCACGCCCGAGTGCCGACGGACGTTCTCGAGACACTCAGCGAGCGCGAGAAGGAACGCGTCGAGCACCTCGCTCGGCAGCAGCACCTGCCCGGTACCGTGCCAGCTCACCTCCAGACCCATTCGGCCGAATCGCTGCTTGACCGATTCGAGAGTGGTGCCGAGCACCGTCTCTTCCACCTTCTCCAGGTTGTAGTTACCCGAAGACTGGGGGCTCGGCGTCGCCCCGAGCCGGAGCTGGCGAAGCAACCGCGCGTCGTCGGCAGACTGCTGTCGCATTGCCGCTGGCGCGACCCCGACCCCGGAATGCGCGAGCAGCGTGAGCGTGGCTAGAACCGTGTCATGCAGCAGCCGGGCGCCCTGGCGGCGCTGTGCCTCGGTCTCGCTGGCCTGGCGCTCAGCGCGATGCGCTCGACCGATGCTGGCGATCCTGCGTGCGACCTGCGGAACCCCGGCGCTGACCCAGAAGCCGATGAGCCCGGCAAGCGTCCACCCGAGCACGATGAGTCCCAGCGTGCTCGAGATCGGCTGCAGGGTCAGCGTCACGAGGGCCGTCGCGAGGCTGACGACGATGAAACCGGCGGCGAGGGCAACCCGCCTGGCGGCATCCGTGGTCAGCACTATCGCCGTCGACGCGAGAGATCCGCCGGCAAGTTGGGTGACGGCAGAGATCGCGGACGGGGTGGGGCTGTTGAGAGGCAGTGCAGTCGCAAGGATGATGATGATTAAGCCGGTGAAATAGGCCCCTGCGACCAAGCCCAGAGAGCGGCTGCGACCGGTCATGAACTGCAGGAGGCCGAGGATGACGTAGAACGGGAAGCAGATGGCCAGCGTCGTGAAGTCGACCGAACCGGGCAGGCTCAGGCAGATGAGCGAGACGATGGTGAAGCTCAGGCCGAAGACCCGGGCTGTGCGGTGGAGCAGGCGGTCGCGCTCCTTGGCTATGAGGTCCATATATCGCTCATAGTTCCATAGTGTGGCCCTAAAAGGGGGGTGGCGCTCCGAATGTGATTGTCGAATTGGGGGGTCGGGTAACCAATCCCGGCGGGTACTGCACTCACGTCCCGAGTAAGCGCTCGATCTGTGCGCCCACAAGGGCGTTTTCGATCAGGAATCCGTCATGGCCGAACTGCGACGAGATCACGTGGGGAACCGTTGCGTCGATGTTGCCGGGAGTGTGTGCCGCAATCTGATTCTGGTCTGCCACGGGGAAGAGCCTGTCGCTGTCGATGGCCAGGATGAGGGCTGGCATCGTCACCTTCGACAGGGCAGCGACCGTGCCACCCCTGCCGCGCCCGACGTCGTGCGAGTTCATCGCTGCGAGCAGCGTGAGGTAGCTGTTGGCGTCGAACCGGCGTGTGAATTTGTTTCCGTGGAAGTCGAGATAGCTCTCGACGGCGTACCGCCCGCCGTCACCGAGCGGACTGACCTCGCTCTGCGCGCTGCGCTCGAACCTGTCGTTGAGCTCGCTCGACGAACGGTAGTTGAGCAGGGCCATTCGCCGCGCGAGCGCGAGGCCGCGGTGGGGTCCGTCCCCGTCTGCGGCCTCGTAGTATTCGCCGTCGGCAAATGCGGGATCGATCCGTACGGCCTCGATCTGCAGCGAGTTGAGGGCGATCTGGTCTGCGCTCGACAGGGGTGGCGCGGCCAGCACCGCAACCCGTTCAAGTCGCTCCGGATAGCTTGCCGCCCATTCGAGCGACTGCATGCCGCCCATCGATCCGCCGATGACCGCAGCCCAGCGGTCGATGCCGAGGGCGTTCGTAAGCGCGAGCTGGACATCCACCTGGTCGCGAATGGTGACGAAGGGGAAACGAGGTCCCCACTCAGCCCCGTCGGGGGAGTACGACGCAGGGCCGGTGGTGCCCTGGCAGCCGCCAAGCATGTTGGGGGCCACGACGAACCATCGATCCGTATCGATCGCCTTGCCCCGGCCGACAAGGTCGTTCCACCAGCCGCCGGTAGCGTGCCCCGGGCCAGGAAGCCCCACGACGTGACTATCTCCAGTGAGTGCATGACAGATCAGGATCGCATTGCTCGAATCGGCATTGAGCGTACCGATCGTCTCGAAGGCGACGCGCACGGACGGCAGTTCCCCACCACGTTCCAGTGCCGTAGGACCGATCGACAGGAATCGCCGGGCACCGGGCGGATCGCCCTCCCGCCACGCACCCGACGCAGGCGGTTTGCCCACCACTGAGCGCGCGTTGGCTTCGGTGATGAAGGCCGAGGGAACCGTGTCTTCTGAGGTTTGCCAGTCCATGTCTCCTCAAGTATCGCGAACAAAACGGGACGCCGTCGTTTGTGTCAACGGCGGCGCCCCATTCTCGGGTGCGATCAGGCGCCTGCGACCAGTCAGCTGCGACCAGACGCGCCCGACCAGCCAGGTCCGACTAGACCGAGGCGCTGGCGGCCGCGGCAATGCTGCGAGCCGCGCCGAAACCAAGCTGCAGGTCGGCCTTGAGATCGTCGACGTTCTCGATTCCGACAGACAGCCTGATCAGACCGGGGGTGACGCCGGCGGTCAGCTGCTGCTCGGGGGTGAGCTGCGAGTGCGTGGTCGAGGCGGGGTGGATGATCAGGCTACGCACGTCGCCGATGTTCGCGAGGTGGCTGAACAGTTCGACGTTCTCGACCACGGCGCGGCCGGCATCGACCCCGCCCTTGAGCTCGAATGAGATGACGGCACCGACACCGCGCGGGGCGTACTTATTCGCCGCGGCGTACCACGGGCTCGACGGCAGGCCCGAGTAGTTCACCGAGGCGACATCCTCGTGGCTCTCCAGCCATTCCGCGATTTCCTGGGCATTCTGAACGTGTCGTTCGATGCGCAGGCTGAGTGTCTCGATTCCCTGGATGATGGCGAACGAACTGTCTGGCGAGATAGCGGCTCCGGTGTCGCGAAGGATTGTCACCCGCGCCTTGATCACGAACGCGATCGCGTCGCCGAGCACGCCCGTATAGCTCGCACCGTGGTAGCTCGGGTCTGGTTCGGTAAGGCCCGGGAACTTGTCGGCGTTCGCTGCCCAGGGAAACTTCCCGCCGTCGACAATGACGCCGGCGATGACGGTCCCGTGTCCGCCGAGAAACTTCGTGGCGGAGTGGATGACGATGTCCGCGCCGAACTCGATCGGGCGGATCAGGTACGGCGTCGCGATCGTGTTGTCGACGATCAGCGGGAGGTTGTGCTCGTGAGCGACGGCGGCGACGCCCTCGATGTCGAGGATGTTGATCTTCGGGTTTCCGATGGTCTCGGCAAAGAACAGCTTGGTGTTCGGGCGCACGGCCGCTGCCCACTCCGCGGCGTCATCCTGATCTTCGATGAAGGTCACTTCGATGCCGAGCTTGCTGAGCGTGTACTTGAAGAGGTTGTAGGTGCCACCATAGATCGACGACGACGACACGATGTGGTCGCCGGCGCCCGCGATGTTGAGCACGGCGTAGGTGACGGCCGATGATCCGGATGCCACGGCAAGCGCTGCCGTCCCGCCCTCGAGGGCCGCGACCCGCTTCTCCAGCACGTCGGTGGTGGGGTTCATCAGGCGGGTGTAGATGTTGCCGAACTCGGCCAGCGCAAATAGGTTTTGCGCGTGCTCGGTGCTGTTGAACACATACGAGGTCGTCTTGTAGATCGGTGTTGCGCGGGCGTTCGTCGTGGGGTCGGGCTGCGCCCCGGAATGAACCTGCTTGGTCTCGAACTTCCATTCACTCATCGGGTATCTCTTTCTTGCCGCTCGGTCGGGCCTCGATCGGATTCCCGACCTCGAGAGCGAGCATACGGACGAGCTCGCGCCGCGGCAATGGAGTCGAGACATAACTCGTAATGCAGGCTTGAAAAAACGAGAGTACTCCTGCGAGACTAGTACCGTGTCGTCAATTCGATTGTTTATTCTCGGTTCCCTTGCGGAGCGCGGCGAGATGCACGGTCACGCCATCCGGTTGCTTGCCGAAGAAGAGCGCATCGATAACTGGACTGACTTCGGGCCGGGAGCGATCTACGGGGCGATCAAGAGACTCGCGGCAGACGAACTCATCGTCGAGCGGCGCACGGAGCGCGAAGGCAATTACCCCGAGCGCCAGATCTACGGGATCACCCATACCGGCACCGCGATGCTCGCCGAACTCCGTCGCGATGGCCTTGAGCACATCGTCTACCGCCACGATCCGGTAGACCTGGCCATCGCCCGGTACGACCCGGACAACATGGATGGGCTCGTGGCGGCGCTGCGGGAACGCCTGGCCGAGTTGAAAAACCGTCGGACGTACGCCGAGCAGCATGGCGCGCTCATCCGCCAGTACCTGACTCTCATGGAGAGCCACGTGATGCGGCACCAGCATCACCGTCTGTCTGGCGAGATCGCCTGGCACGAAGAACTGCTCGCGGCTATGCCTGAGATCATCCTCGACGAAAACGTGAGAAAGAGCACAGCGTCATGACCGACAACACCCGCACTGCTCCACCATCCGGTCGACCTCCGTGGACACCGCCAGAGGGCGTCAGCGAGAAGCGCGCATGGGCCTCGCTCGCCGTGCTGATGGTCGGGCTCTTCATGTCATTGCTCGACACCACGATCGTGAATGTCGCGTTGCCGACCATCCGCGACAGCATCAATGCCGACGAAGCGACCCTGGCGTGGATTATCTCGGGCTACGCTCTCGCCTTCGGTCTCGTGCTCATCCCCGCAGGTCGAATTGGCGACAGCATCGGTCATAAATGGGTGTTCTTCGCCGGGCTCGCACTGTTCACGGCAGCGAGCCTGTTTGCCGGAGTCGCCCAGGATCCCACGCAGCTCATCGTCGCCAGGGTGCTGCAGGGCCTCGGCGGCGGAATCTTCTTCCCGCCCGTCACGGCCTTCATCCAGCTGCTTTTCCCACCGACGAAGCGCGGCAAGGCGTTCGCGATCCTCGGGGCGGTGCTGGGGGTGTCGTCTGCGCTCGGCCCGATCGTCGGGGGGCTTCTCATCGAGGCCTTCGGCGAGCAGAGCGGGTGGCGTTACATCTTCTTCGTCAATCTGCCCATCGGAGTTGCAGGCATGGTGGCCGCCGCGATCGTGTTACCGAAACTGGCGCCGGGGGTGAAGTTGTCGCTCGACGGGGTAGGGCTGCTGCTGCTCGCCGGTTCACTCGTCGCGATCCTCGTGCCGCTCATCCAGGGACAGGAAGAGGGATGGCCTCTCTGGACGTATCTCTCGATCGTCGCGGGAATAGTGCTGCTCGTGCTCTTCGCTCTCTGGGAGAGAAGGCTCGCGGCTCGCGGAATCTCGCCCCTGGTACCTCCGCGGCTGTTCTCACATGCCGCGTTCACGGGTGGCACGATTCTCGCGCTCGTCTATTTCGCGGCCTTCACAAGCATCTTCTTCACGATCGCGCTGCTGTGGCAGGCGGGACTCGGCCACACGGCGCTCGAGTCCGGACTGGTGACCATCCCGTTCGCCATCGGCAACATTGTCGCGGCATCGCAAAGCGATCGGCTCGCCCAGAAGCTCGGCAGGGGAGTACTCGTGCTCGGCGCGGGCATGGTGTTCCTCGGTCTCGTGTCGCTCTGGATCCTCTTCCTGACAGTGCCCGGTGCCGATCTCACCAACTGGATGCTGCTTGGTCCGATGCTTGTCGCCGGCCTCGGAAACGGCTTCTTCATCGCTCCGAACAGCCGATTCATCGTGGCCACGGTCGACCAGTCCGAGGCGGGTGCCGCCAGCGGTGTCATCGGCACCATGCAGCGCATCGGCAGTGCGATCGGGATCGCCGTCGTCTCGAGCGTGCTCTTCGCCGTGGCGAACCTCGGCGGGGTTGCCGATGAGGTCAGGCAGAAGGTCGGTGCAGCGCTGAAGGCAGGAACCTACTCGACCCCGGAACTCGCTGGCGATGCGATCTCGAAGACGGTGCTTGCTGCGCACGTCACCGATGCGGCGACGGTCGCCATGTTCGTCAGCGCGTGCTTTGCCCTCGTGGCACTGGCCCTCGTGTTCACACTTCCCAGGCGGGTGCAGTTGCACTGATCAGGGTTGGCGAGGCGCCTTCAGCCCATCCCTGTCGATGAACAGCCATGATGCTCGAGGCTCGACGAGGGGCCTGAAGACCCGGCGCACGATCGGGGTTCCCAGGGCGAGCGCGATCCCGATCCCCATGAGAATCATGAGAGGGAGCAGCCAGACTGGCGGGTTCTCACCAGCCAGAAGGCTGGATTCCCTGATCGGGTAGAGCACGAACGTGTGCAGCAGATAGATGTACATCGTCGCCTGGCCCCACACGGTGAGCGGAGTACTGTGTCGCGGCACCAGCACGATGAACGCTGCGATGAGGATCGTCGCGAGCAGGATAAAACCGAGTCGAGCCGCACCCGCCCACCACACCGCGGCCCCCATGTCTGAATACGAGGCGTCGTAGAAGAACCAGTGCTGCAATGAGATCATCCGGAATTGCTCGATGTTCACGATGATGACGGTGATCCAGACAACCAGCACAGCGACGGCGCCCCCGCGGATCCAGAGGCTCGCCCGGGCTGGCGCGTCGTTCCACCGGTCGATGAGTCCCCACCGCTTCAGCTGCCACCCGAGCACGAAGAACGGGAGGATGCCGAGGGCGCGCGCCAGCGAGAACGTGTTGTCCACGTTGCTCCAGTACCCGACGGCGATCGACAACACGACAGCCCACGCGAGTGGGAAGCGGATGAGCGCGAGATAGGGCAGCACCAGCCTGAAGATCGCGAGCGCGAGCAGGAACCACAGTGTCCAGCTGGCTTTCGTCGGGTTGAAGTCCTGGCTGCCGGTCGCCAGGAACTGCACGACCGTCCAGATCGCCTCCATGATGAAATACGGCAACAGGATGTCGGTGAGCACCCGTTTCATCTGCGTTCCGTCCGGCGGCCCGGGCTTGGAGAAGTACCCGCTGATAACGGCGAAGGCCGGCATGTGGAACGAGTAGATCAGCAGGTAGATGATGTAGGCGTTGTCGGAGGCGCCGGTCATCCGCTGGATGCTGTGGCCGATGACGACAAGCGTGACGGCGAGGAATCGTGCGTTGTCCCACAGGGGTACGCGCTTTCTCGTCCCCGTCGCGGGGATAGTAGGTGCTGGGATCGTCACCCGCCCCAGAATAGCCGCGCTATTTTTGTTCTATGACTCCTGAGACCGATTCCGCAGCATCCACCACCGCCACGACGAGACGCGCCATCATCACCGGAGCGAGCTCCGGCATCGGTGCAGCCACGGTCAGGCTGCTCCGCCAGCACGGCTGGGATGTCGTCGGGGTGGCCCGCCGTGCCGACCGACTGCAGGCGCTCGCCGCCGAGACCGGCGCTGACGTCTTCGTCGCGGACGTGACCGTGCAGGACGAGGTTGATGCCCTGCGCGACTACCTCAGGACCCTCGGGCCTATCCATGCGCTCGTCAACAACGCGGGCGGGGCCCTGGGGCTCGACAGCGTCGAGTCGAGCGATGCCGACGACTGGATCCGGATGTTCGATGTGAACGTCGTCGGTGTGAAGAGGGTGACGAGCGCCCTGCTGCCGCTGCTGCGAGCCGGCGTGGTGCCTGGCGCGAGTGCCGACATCCTCACCGTCACCTCCATCGCCGGTCACATCGCCTATGAGGGAGGTGGGGGATACGTCGCCGCCAAGCACGCCCTCGCGTCGATGGTCGGCGTGCTGAGGCTTGAGCTCGCAGGAGAGCCGATCCGTGTCACCGAGATCGCCCCCGGTATGGTGCACACCGATGAGTTCTCGCTGGTCAGGTTCGCCGGCGACCAGGCGAAGGCCGATGCCGTGTATGACGACGTTCCGAACCCGCTGTACGCAGAAGATATTGCCGCCGCGATCGTGCACATGCTCGAGCTGCCGTTCTATGTGAACCTCGACCTGGTGACGATCAAGCCGGTAGCCCAGGCCGCACCGCACAAGGTGATCAGGGGTGAGCTGAGGCCGCGCTGACGATCTCGATGAGAGAGAGCCAGCCGATCAGCCCGAAAGTGATCGCGCGCGGCCTGCCTTCCAGTGCGGATTTCCTGGGAAGCGGACTCTGACGGGGCGTAGTGCCTGACCGTGCCACTACCGTTATGACATGGCTGATGACGCGCGCGAGATCCTGACCTGGAACGACTTCGGAACCGCGTCGCGGGAGCTCGCTGCGCAGGTCGTCCGCAGTGGTTTCGAGACGGATATCGTCGTCGCCATCGCCCGTGGCGGACTGCTGCTGGCGGGCAGCATCGCCTACGCCCTGGGTACCAAAAGCTGCGGTGCGGTCAACGCCGAGTTCTACGCGGGAGTCGGAACCCGGCTGCCAGCACCGGTGATGATGCCTCCACTGCTGGATGAGGCATCCATCATGGGTAAGAAGGTGCTCCTGGTGGATGACGTCTCAGACTCCGGCCGCACCCTCGCGATGGTCGGTCAACTGCTCGAGCTCGGCGGGGCCGAGGTTCGAACGGTCTGCCTCTACGTGAAGCCCGGCACGGTGGTCGAGCCCACCTACTCCTGGCGCATGACAGATCGCTGGATCGACTTCCCATGGTCGGCGCTGCCACCGGTAACCCCGGAGGAGGCGGCGGCCTGATGCCCGGGCCGCTCGCCGGACTGGTCGACCCTGCATGGGCGACCGCCCTCGAACCGGTAGCCCCCCAGATCGCCGCCCTCGGCGACTTCCTGAGAGCCGAGACCGCGGCCGATCGCCGCTACCTGCCTGTTGGTGAGAGAGTGTTCCGTGCTTTTGTCGCACCGCTCGCCGATGTGCGGGTGCTGATTGTGGGACAGGATCCGTATCCCACCCCCGGCCATGCCGTCGGGCTGTCGTTCTCGGTCGACCGTTCGGTGCGTCCGGTTCCGCGAAGCCTGCAGAACATCTACCGCGAGCTGCACGACGACCTCGGTATCGAGGTTGCCTCGCATGGGGACCTCGGCTCGTGGGCAGACAACGGGGTGATGCTGCTCAATCGGGTGCTGACCGTACAGGCCGGGGCGTCTGGGTCGCATCGCCGCAGGGGGTGGGAGGCGGTGACCGATACCGCGATCCGCGCTTTGGTCGACCGGGGAGGCCCCCTCGTCGCCATCCTGTGGGGAAAGGATGCCGCCAGCCTTGGCCCGCTGCTCGGCACTACCCCGACCATCGTGAGCGCCCACCCCAGCCCGTTGTCCGCTCGCAACGGCTTCTTCGGCTCGAGGCCATTCAGCCGTGCGAATACCCTGTTGCAACAGCAGGGTGCAAAACCTGTCGACTGGTCCCTTGGCTGACTAGGCTCGGTGCATGCTCGAAGAGGAATACCAGCCGCGTCGACGGCTGCCGCCTCACCTTCGGCCGGTGCCGGTTCCCGAGGCTCCATTCTCGTTCGAGTTACGCACGGCAGAACTCGGGGATCTGCCGAGCATTCGCGAGATTTACAACCACTACGTGTTGAACTCGTCGATCACCTTCGATGAGTCGCCGTGGATTTTCCCCGTGCTTCGAAAGAAATTCGACGATGTGACCCAGCGCGGCTTTCCGTTCATCGTCGCCGTCAGTCCGAGCGGGCAATTGCTCGGCTTCGCCTATGTCTACCCATGGAAGGCGAAGGCCGCGTACCGCGTCAGCGTCGAGAACCACATCTATCTGGGCCCGGCATCCACGGGCAAAGGACTGGGTAGGTCGATGATGGTCGAGCTCATCAGCCGGTCCCGGGCCGCCGGCGTCAGGGAGATCATCGCTGTCATCGCCGACCGGAACGCCGATGCTTCGATCAGGATGCACGAGAGACTCGGCTTCAAAGATGTCGGCCACATGGGCAGGGTCGGGTTCAAGTTCGACCGCTGGCTCGGCACCGTGACGATGAGGCTTCCACTGCGGAAGTAGCGGCAGCGTATACGCTCGGGGTCGCTCGCCGCGCGGTGAAATCCGTCAGGCGGGTGCGGGCACTTCATCCGGCACCGCCCCCTACGCCCGGAAGAGGAGGGGGATAGCGCCCCCCGTTCATCGTGATGGTCTCGTCGGGTACGTAGTCGCTAGTGTTTGCCGCCCAGTTCGAGAAGCACCACTCCGCCGACGATCAGGCCCATGCCGACGAGTTGTTGCCACGTCAGGGCCTCGTGGAAGACCACCCAGCTGATGACGGCCACAAGTACGACGCCGACTCCCGCCCAGATCGCATACGCGATTCCCAGCGGCACGCCCTTCGAGAGCGTTTGCGACAGCATCGCGAACGCGAAGATATACCCGATCACGACGATCGGGTATGCCCAGATCACAGGCTTTTCGCCCGAGGTGAGCTTGAGGAATGTGGTGGCGATGACCTCGCCGATGATCGCCAATGCCAGGAAGAGGTAGCCCATGGGCCGAAGCCTATTCTCAAGCCATGAACCATGGCCGTTCACGCGACGTAGCTTCGGCTCGTGCTCGGTGCCCGCACCGACCACGAGGCGGAGCGCGGCGTAGGCTCGGAAAGTGTTCGAACTCCATCACCTCACCGCCCAGGAACAACTCGACTGGCTGCGGCGCGGTGACGTCTCGCCCACCGAACTGGCGACACATTACCTCGAGCGCATCGAACGGCTCGACGACGATCTTGGGGCGTTTACGACGGTGACACCGGATGCCGCGCTGGAGCGGGCACGATTCGTCGAGCAGCACGTGCCGAAGTCCACCGCGCTCTGGGGGCTGCCGCTGGGCGACAAAGACCTGTGGCAGCGGGCGGGGGTGCGCACGACCTTCGGATCCCGGCTCACCGAGCATTTTGTGCCCGAGGTCTCTGACGACATCGTGGACGCGCTGGACGAGGCGGGCGGGGTCAGCCTCGGCAAGACGAGTGCGCCGGAGTTCGGCCTGCCGGCCTACACGGAATCCCGGGTCGGTCCTCCGGCTCGCACCCCCTGGGACGAATCACTCGGCGCAGGCGGCAGCAGTGGGGGAGCGGCAGTTGCGGTGGCCGCCGGCCTGCTTCCGGTCGCCCCGGGCTCGGACGGGGGCGGCTCCATCCGTATTCCGGCAGCAGCCACCGGTCTCGTCGGGCTCAAGCCTTCGCGCGGCCGTGTGCCCACCGGATCAGGATTCCTCTCGCTCGGCGGCCTCGTCACCGCCGGGCCACTCGCTCGCACTGTCGCGGATGCCGCGCTGCTGCTCGACGCCATCTCCGGACCATCGCCGTGGTCGGTGGGCCCACCTTCGTGGGACGGCGGAGCCTTGCTGAACGCTGCAGTTCGCGGCGAGGGCCGCTACCAGATCGGGGTGATGACCACCTCCCCATGGGATGACGCCTACGAGATCACGGTGTCGCCGGAGGCGGTCGCCGCCCTCGAGCTGGCGACCAGAGAACTGGACGCGCTCGGCCACGGCATCGAGCCTGTCGCTCTCGAGAGCGACCCGAGCTATGCGCCCGCGTTCCGCACGATCTGGCAGGCGGGGGCGGCGAACATCCCGGCGGAGGGAGAACAACTGCAGCTGCTCGAACCGCTCACGCGCTGGCTGGTCGCCCGGGGCCGTGAGCTGGATGCCCGGCAACTGGCGACCGCGCTGCAGGAGCTTGCGCTGTTCGAGCGCAGCGTCATCCGGCAATTCGCGTCGTTTGATGCGATCCTCACGCCCTCCCTCGCCATGACCCCGCGGCCGGTCGGCTGGTACAGCCAGGATGACCCCGAGCTGAATTTCACCCAGCAGGTGCAGTACACGCCGTGGACGAGTTTCGCGAACGTCAGCGGGCTGCCAGCGATCACGCTGCCGTTGTGCATGACGGAATCCGGCCTCCCGATGGGTGTGCAGCTCATCGGAAGGCCCGGTCGGGAAGACGTGTTGTTGGCGATCGGCGCACAACTGGAACGGCGTATCGCCTGGCAGAAACGGCACCCGCCGCAGTGGTGATTCGGCCCCTGCTGTGAATCCCCCCAAGGGGCCCAAAGTTAGGTAAGGCAAGCCTATACTTATGGGACATGTCCACTTCAGAGACCTTCGCCGACGGCATTGCCTGGAGCCCGTGCGACGCCGACAGGCTGCTGCTTGCGGGCGACGAGAACGCGCTCGGCACAATCAGGCTGATCCTCGCGACGCTCCCGGCCAAATCTCGCGGACAGGTGTTCATCGAGGTGCAGTCAGAGGGCGACATCGAGTCGATCGATGCGCCGGGCAGGTTCGCCGTCTGCTGGCTGGTTCGCGACCGTGGCCAGGCGATGCGCCGCTC
Source organism: Salinibacterium xinjiangense (assembly GCF_014645015.1). Taxonomy (GTDB): domain Bacteria; phylum Actinomycetota; class Actinomycetes; order Actinomycetales; family Microbacteriaceae; genus Rhodoglobus; species Rhodoglobus xinjiangensis. The sequence goes on along the minus strand of NZ_BMLC01000001.1, from coordinate 582,179 downwards.
GATCGACGCGTGGCTCGCTGAGATGCTGCCGGTGAGTGCCTTCGGTGAGAGCACCGTCTACGCCTGGATCGCGGCCGACGGCCAGGCCCGACTGCTCAGCTCAAACTGACAGCAGTTCTCGCTACGGCTTGAGCCCGACGAGAAGGGCGCTGGCGGTCCACAGCGCCTCTGCACTGCCGGGCGTTCTCACGCTCTTCTGGGTTCGGCCATCGGGCTTCAAGCCATCGAAATAGGTGCCGTTGGCGGCATCCACCGTGTCCACTGTCGCGAGGTGCACGAGGGGGGTCGCTCCCTGTTCAGCCGAGATGCCCATGCTGCCGCCAGACACGAATCGGCCGACCTTCAGTAGCGGCGAGTCGGTGCCGAAACCGGTCGCCACGAATCCGGGGTGGAAGCTGTACGCGTCGAGGCCTCGGGTTGCGAGCGACTGGGTGAACAGGATGGTCGCAATCTTCGAGGTGCCGTAGGCCTGCCAGCCGCCGAGCCACGGGCGCTTCTTCCACTGCAGGTCGTCGATTCGCAGGCTACCGAAGGTGTTGGCGAGGCTCGCCGTGGCAATAACGCGGGCGTTGCACGCCACGAGTTTCGGCATCAGCAGGTTGGTCAGTAGGAATGGTGCGAGGTGGTTGTGCTGGATGGTGCGCTCGTAGCCGTCGGCAGAGAGACCCCGTTGGTGCACGAGCCCTCCCGCGTTGTTCGCGAGCACGTCGATGCGCTCGTAGCGTTCGAGCAGCCTCCGGGCCAGCGCACGCACGTCACCCAGCCGGTCGAAGTCTGCAAGGAACGGAGTGCCTCCTATGGCGGCAGCGACCTTTCGCGTGCGCTCGGGATTGCGGCCCACGACGGCGACCTCCCAGCCTTCCGCGGCAAGCCTGCCGGCCGCATTGGCTCCGATTCCCGAGCTCGCCCCGGTGATCACCACAGTCTTCGTCATCGGCCGTACCCACCCTTCGCCAGTCCCGCCTCGATCTCGAAACGGTTGTGCCTCGCATCCTGCCCCGCATCGAGGTAGAGCGGGATGAATGCAAGGCCGTACTTCTTCCACTGGGCGGCGTGCACGGCTTCATGCTCCAGCACCGACGGGCCCGCGTTATCAGTCGTCAGATACACGGCGCCGATCGTCGTCCCTCCCTGACCGTACGCCCATTTCGGCAAACCGGATGCCACCACCAGCCGTCCCGCGCGTCGCAGCCTGAACCGCCCCAGCACCGCGCCCCAGGCCCAGCCGCACGCCGTTGCGAACCAGAACCCCGGTCGGGCGATCACAGGATGCAGCAGCACGACCCGCAGCCAGCCCAGCCTGCTGGCACGTCGGACGATTCCCCCGGCATAGCGACCTGGGCGATCAGCGGAGGGGGATCCATCGGTCGCCATGATTCGCAGAATACAGTGGCAACATGGTCGCAGGCATCAACCGCATAGCGATGATCTCCATGCACACCTCCCCGGTCACCCAGGCGGGCACGGGTGATGCCGGCGGGTTGAACGTCGCGGTCCTCGGAATAGCAGCAGAGCTGGCGATTCGGGATGTCGAGGTCGACCTGCTGACTCGTGCCGTCGACGAACCGAGCTCGCGCAGGCTGCTGCCGGGTGTCACGCTGCACGAACTCGCCGCCGGACCGGCAGGCCCGCTGCCCAAAGAACGACTGCCGCAGGTCACCGACGAGTTTGGTGAGGCCGTGGCGCGGCTCGCGCGTGCCCGCGATGGTGGCTGGGACCTGATGCACGCCCACTACTGGCTCAGCGGAATCGCCGTGTTGCCTGTGTCGCTCGAGCTTCGACTGCCGCTGGTGCAGAGCTTTCACACCATCGGGGCGATGAAAAATGCGCTGGCAGCGGCGGATGCTGCCCCTGAGCCCGAACAGCGGCTCCGCAGCGAGACGTTCATCGCCAGCCAGGCGGATGCGATCATCGCGGCATCATCCGCCGAGGCCACGGCACTCATCGACCTGGCAGGAGCCCCCGCAGACCGCACCTGGATCGTGCCTCCCGGTGTCGATCTCGGCCTGTTCAGCCCGCGCACCGAATCCAGTTGCGAAGCCATCCGGCTGGCTTTGGGCCTCGACCCCGACAAGCCGATCGTGGTGATCGCCGGGCGCGTCCAGGGCCTCAAAGGTCACGACCTGGCGATCCGTGCACTCTCCGAACTGCGCGCCATCCGCGGCTGGACGCCCCTGCTCGTCGTCGCGGGGGAGGTCACCCCCGGTGACGAAGCTTTCGCGGATGAACTGGTGCAGCTCGCGATGGAACTCGGCGTGGCATCCGACGTCAGGTTCGTCGGCGCCCTGCAGCGAGACGCCCTAGCCGACCTGCTCTCTGCCGCGGCCGTGACGATCATGCCCTCGTTCTCCGAAACGTTCGGGCTGGTGGCACTGGAGTCGGCGGCCTCAGGAACACCGGTCATTGCGTTTCGCACGGGAGGCCTTACCGACGCGGTCAGCGAGGGCGTCTCCGGGCTGCTGCTCGGCACGCGTGAGCCGCGCCATTGGGCGACGGAGATTGCGATCATGATCGAGGATCACGATCGCAGGGCGGCCATGTCCCTCACGGCGCGCACGCACGCCGAGCGATTCACCTGGGCGACGGCGGCAGCGAGCCTGCTCGGAATCTACGCCGAGGTGGCGGGCCCAGGCTGAATGGCGCCCGGGCGACCGTAGGTTTCGAGCAGTCGCAGCCAGATCTCGTTCATCGTCGGATACGCGGGAACAGCGTGCCACAGCCGGTCGATCGGCACCTCGCCGACGATGGCGATCGTGGCGGCCTGGATGAGCTCGCTGACGTCCTGCCCCACGAAGGTCACGCCGATGATCACCCCGCGCTTCTCATCGACGACCATGCGGGCCCTGCCTTCGTAGCCGTCGGCCTGAAGGCTCGCGCCGGCGATGGATCCGAGCTCGTAGTCGACGACCCGCACGTCGAACCCGGCCTCGCGCGCCGCGGTCGACGTGAGCCCTACGGAGGCCACCTCGGGTTCACTGAACGCGACCTGCGGCACGGCCTGGTGGTCGGCGGTGGCGACGTGGGTGCCCCAGGGCGCGTCATCCACAGGCTTGCCGAGTGCCCTGGCGACGATCACATCGCCGGTGGCGCGCGCCTGGTACTTGCCCTGGTGGGTCAGGAGCGCGCGGTGGTTCACGTCGCCGGCCGCATACAGCCAGTCGCTTCCGACGGCTTTCAGGGTGTCGTCCACCTCGATCCAATCGCCGGCTTTCAACCCGACGACCTCCAGGCCGATATCGGATGACCGTGGCACCCTGCCGGTCGCGACGAGCAGTTTCTCGACCTCGAGCACCTGGCCGTCGACGGTGATCGCGAACCCGGCCGCTGTCTTCTCGACCGCTGTGGGGGAGGCCTTGCGGATGTCGACACCGAGCTGCCGCAGGCTCGTCGACACCAGGTCGCCAGCAAAGTCTTCCTGGCGCTGCAGCAGGCCGCTCCTCGCTAGGATCGTCACCTCGGTGCCGAAGCTCACGTACGCCGTGGCCATCTCGACGGCGACGACTCCGCCGCCGATGATCGCGAGGCTCGCCGGTGCCGACTGGGCGCTCGTCGCCTCACGCGGAGTCCACGGCTGTGCATCCTTCAGACCCTCGATATCGGGAAGCATGGGGTCGGAACCCGTGCATACGACCACCGCATACTCGGCAGTGAGAACCGTCGTGGAGTCGTCGCTCGCGGTGACGGTGACCTCCCTGATGCCGGTGAGGCGCCCGTGGCCGCGTACGAGCGCGATACCGACGCCATCGAGCCAGTCCACCTGGCTCTGGTCATCCCAGTCGTGGGTGAAACTGTTGCGGCGGGCCAGAACCGCAGCGACATCCAGCTCGCCCGTCACCGCCTCCGCGGCTCCACCGAGCCTTTTCGCGGCCCTGAGGGCCATGCCGCTGCGGATGAGCGTCTTCGATGGCATGCACGCCCAGTACGAGCAGTCCCCGCCGACGAGCTCACTTTCGACCACGACCGCGGTCAGGCCGCCCTGCACTATCCGGTCGGCGACGTTCTCTGCAACCGCTCCTGCTCCGATGACGATGACGTCGAAATGGCTGTCTGATGTATGGGACACGGTCGGCTCCTCGGTTCGGTGGACTACTCAACCATTCTGCGTGAAATTCGGCCAGTGCTGGGGCTAACGGCCGATGAAGTTCGCGGGCGTGCGCGAAAGGAACGACTCCATACCGATGCGGGCATCCTCTGACCGCGTGAGTCGTACGAGCTCGGGCTGCAGGGCGACCTCGGCCACGGCATCCCCCTCGCGCACAGCGGCGCGAGCGTTGGCCAGTGTGGCCTGTACGGCCAGCGGCGCCTGGGCGGCGATCCGTTGGGCGAGCTCGAGGCCACGAGCGTACTGCTCGCCGTGGGGCACGACTTCCTGCACGAGGCCGATGCGGTGCGCCTCGGAGGCGGGGAACGTGTCGCCGGTGAGCATCCATCGCATGGCATTGCCCCAGCCGACGGTGCGCGGCAGCCTGATGGTGGCACCCCCGAAAGGAAGGATGCCGCGGGCGACTTCGATCTGCCCGAACACCGTACTGTCGGCCGCGACAACGACGTCGCTTGCGAGCATTAACTCGATTCCGAGAGTCAGGCAGGTGCCCTGCACGGCGATGACGATCGGTTTGGTGATCTGCTCCCCAGAGACCTGCCACGGGTTGATGCCGCCCTCTGGGACCGAGTCGAGCCCATCGGCGCCGATGCGCGGAGCAACGTCGGCGAGGTCGAGACCCCCGGTGAAGTGGTCACCGTGGGCGAAGACGAATCCCACGCGCAGCTCAGGGTCGCGCGAGAGCAGGCCATAGGCGAGCGCAAGTTCCTGCAGCATGCGCAGGTCGGCGGCGTTGCGTTTCTCCGGGCGGTTCAGGCCGATGAGCAGCGCGTGGCCGTCGCGCTCCACCGTCACCCTGGGTGTGGCGACTTCGGGGATTGCGGCTGTCTCGACATCATTGGCGGTCATGCTTCAAGACTACGGGCCGGTCGATGGCCGACGGAAAGCCGCCGCCGGGTCAGGCGCGAGTGGCCGAATTGAGCGCTCCGATGATCCTGAGGATCGTGGGCATGTCATCCGCCGCCGCCGCCACGGAGGCGGGCGCGAATTCCGTCACCCCCGCGCCCGCGAGCGGGAAGCGCGCGAGCAGGCCCTTGAGGGTCTCGACGAGGGTCGCCGCGGTCACACCGAATGGTTCCGGGTAGCCGAGGCCCGTGAAATCGGCGGAATCGATCACATCGAGGTCGATGTGAAGGTAGACGGATGTCGCGCCGGTAGCTTCGACGGCGGCAACCAGCGTCTCGGTGTCGAGATCGTCGGACTCGATGCAGCGGATGTTGTGCTCGGCGATGAACGAGTCTTCGGCGGGGTCGAACGACCGGGCCCCGGCGAGGATGACCCGGCTCGGATCGACGGCGGCTGCGGGCACCAGTTGGTCTACGCCTTCACCCAGGAGCGTACGAAGTACCATCCCGGTGAAAGCTCCGGATGGGCTCGACGCCGAGGTATTCAGGTCGGGATGCGCGTCGAACCAGACGATCGCGACATCCGGCGACTGTGTGGCATGGCTGATCGCGGCAAGCTCGACACCGCAGTCACCACCGATCGTGATCGGGGTTCCCGTGGTCTCGCGGAGTACCTTTGCGAGACGGTCGCGTACCAGCATGATCGAGCTGAGCCGGTGGACACCGGTGCCCTGGGCGTCACCGGCCTCGAGTGGAACGTCGACCACCACCGTGGACGACATCGGCAGGTCACCGCGGATCGCCTCGGCGCCATCGACGAGGCGCATGGCGCGGGATGATCCGGAACCCTGCCACTGGGGCACGACGACGAAGGTGGCAGGCATGCGAGAACTTTAGCGCGTTGCCTTCGCGAGGTTCTCTTTCAGCTCGGCTTTGGTCTGGCGCTGTCCGTATGCTGGCCGGTCGCGCTCGACGCGCCAGCTCTCGTCCAGCGATCCCACGTCGACGGCGTCGAAGCCGAACTTGTCGTAGAGCTCGGTCACCGTGGTCTTCGCATCCTCGTCGTCACCGGCGATGGCCAGCGCACGACGGTCGGGATCGTCGGCCGCTGAACCGTCGGTGGTGATATCGGCCGACATGATGTGATTGAAACCCTTGACGACGTAGCTCTGGGGGAGGTGCTTCTGGAGGAGCCCTGAGACTGTTTCCTCGTTGTTGTCGAGCGACTCGATATGCCCATCGCGCTCGAAGTAGTAGTTGTTCGTGTCGATCACGATCTTTCCCGCAAGCTCGTCGACGGGGACCTCCCGGTAATTCTTAAGCGGCACCGTCACCACGGCGATGTCTGCGGCCTCCGCGGCCTGCACAGCAGTGGCGGCACGGGCCTGCGGTCCGAGTTCTTCGATCAGGTCCGCGAGGGTCTCGGGCCCACGTGAGTTGCTGAGAACCACGTCATATCCGCTCTCGATCGCCTTGCGGGCGACCTGGCTGCCGATGTTTCCTGCTCCGATGAATCCGATAGTTGTCATGCTTGTCATTAAGCCACTGCGACGCCGCAATGTCACCACGAGCGCCATTACTAACAGCCAATACGGAAGGGCGGCCGATCGGGGTCGACCGCCCTTCCGCGCACAGTTACGGCGTGATCGCCTGAGGTGTGGCGCCGCCGGCCTTGAGGGCGGCGAGGCGGGCATCCACTTCAACCTGCGTGCTGAGGTCTTCGAGGCCTTCGAACTGGGAATCGAGGCTGGATGCTGCGAGCTCCTGCTGCCCGGCGACTTTTGCCTCCTCGCGGCGGATCTTGTCTTCGAAGCGGCCCAGTTCGCTGGTGGGATCCATCAGGTCGATCGACTTGATTGCGTCGAGCACCTGGCTCTGGGCATCCGCGGTCTTCGATCGGGCGACGAGCTCGTCTCGCTTGGCGATGAGCTGCGACAGCTTGGCGTGCATGCCGTCGAGACCTTTCTTCAGCGCGTCGACGGTCGTGGTCTGTGAAGCGATCGTGGGCTCTGCCTGTTGTGCCTCGTTCTCGGATGAGACCTGGCGCTGCAGGGCGATCTTCGCGAGGTTGTCGAACTTGTCTGCATCACCCGCGTTGCCTGCCGAGCGCAGTTCGTCTGCCTTGTTGCTGGCCGCGAGAGCCTTGCGGCCCCAGTCGGCTGCGGCAGCGACATCCTCAGCATGATCCTGCTCCATCAGGCGCAGGTTGCCGATGGTCTGGGCGACGGCGCCCTCAGCTTCGGAGATGCTGTTCGTGAAGTCGCGCACGAGCTGGTCAAGCATCAGCTGCGGGTCTTCTGCCTGGTCGATCAGGTTGTTGACATTGGCTCTCAGAAGCTGTGAGACGCGACCGAGGATTGTTTGCTTAGCCATTCAGGGTGCCTTTCGTGAGGGTGGAGTGATCATGCGAAAGCCTGTTCAGAATCTACCGCCGCGGCTGCTGCGGCCACCACTGCTGCGACTCGAGCTGCAGTAGCTGCTGCCTCGGTGGCGATGATCCCGGGGGAGGTGATCCTGGGGAGGCAATCCCGGCGTAGATGATCCTGGGGGAGGTGGCAGCATTGATCAGCTTGCCTGCGCGAGACTCACACCCGGGCGCCCTCGTCGACTGGTGCGCCGGGTGTTATGACCCCCATGATGGTGTCACGGCAGCCAGGATTTCGGCTATAGTCGGGGGCGAATGGACCGTCGACACAATGGTGTGCCGACGGTTCTTCTTTCGTGGTGGAGCTGGTCAGCCGATGGTGATCTGCGACAGCGGGCCGCTCACGAGGTCGAGCTCCGGCCTCTCCGGCTGCAGCATCGACGAGTCGGCCGTGAAGTCGATAGCCGCAGAGAGGTCGTATACCCCTGCGGGAACAGCCGGCAATCCATCCCGGAATGACGGCCCGAGGTCGTCGTCCACCTCGCATCGCACCGGGGTGAACGATGCCCGGTACTCCATGGATGCCCCGGGCTCGAGGTCCACGATAGCGAGAGACATGATCGTGGGACCGTTGCTGTGCCACAGCACGACACCATCCTGCGACAGGGTGATGGCGGGGGTGGCGCCCGTGGAACCGGTTACTCGGGTAGCGCTCGTGTTGGTGAGTCGCACCGTGCCGTCCACCGGATCTGCGCCGGCCGGGGCCTGGGCCGGGAAGGCGACATCCAGCCGGAGTCCGTTAAAGCTGGCAGCCACTTCGGTGAGCGTGCCGGTGCAGAGGTTGAGCCTGTCAGCCGGAGCGCGCTTCAGCGTCGATTCGAGATCACCTGGCAACGGAGCCTGCTCGGTGGTCGACCCGCTGTCGGAGGCACCCTGCGAGGTCATCATCGCGGGGAACGAGAATGGGGCGGTCTGCACGACTACGGCGACAAGCGCGACGACGGCGAGAGCACCCACAGCGCCCGCGGCAACCTGCAAGGGCCGGCGGCGTCCGCGACTCCTGGCAATGACGCGGTCGGGGTCTATCGAATTACGCGGCCCATCGCCTGCCGCGAACATGTCACGCAGGTCCTGTTCACTGGGCATGGGGCGCCCCCGTCGTCATAGTCTTCGATTCGTCCCGAAGGGAGCGCTCGGTTTCGCTGGTCAGGGAGACGGCCATCTTCGCGAGTCCATCGCTCAGGTAGCGCTTCACCGCCCCCTGGCTGATCTGTAATTCGTCGGCGATGGCGGCCACGGTGAGGTCTTCGTAATACCGCAGTACCACGCAGGCTCGCTCGCGCGGGGTGAGTCGCATGAGCTGGTGACGAAGGTCGACGGCCGCATCGGTGGCCGCATCGGTAGCGTCGGCGACGTCACGTGCGACCTGGAGGTGCGCTGTCCTGCGCCAGAGGCTTCGCCTGCGTCCTCCGTCGAGGTAGGTGTTCAGGATGACGCGGCGCACGTACGCCTCGGCGCTCGCGATCGTGAAACCGTTGCGAAGACGACCGAACGTCTTGACCAGCGCATCCTGCACGAGGTCTGACGCGTCATCCTGGCTGCCGGAGACGAGGTACGCATACCGGGTCAGGGCGTCGCCGCGCTGGGCCACGAGCCTGGTGACGACCGCTTCCCAACCGGAAGCATCGACGGATCCTGCTGCCACGTCTCGCCTCTCCGGGAATGCCGCCCCGAGAGGAGCAGTCGAATCGAATGTAGTGGTGGTCACACCTACTAAGACGATCGACCGGCGGAAAACGTTGTGGTCAGCCCAGTTTTTCGCGCAGGATCGCAAGCTGTCTCTCCACGGCGGCGGGAACGCGGCCCTCGAAGGTTGCGAAGAACTCCTCGGTCGAATCCGCCTCGGCGTGCCACAGGTCCTGGTCGATCGCGAAAAGTTCCGCCATGTCGCTGTTGGTGACATCGAGACCGTCGATGTTGAGTGCGCCCTCGGTGGGAAGCAGGCCGATGGGGCTGTCTTTCGCCGCGACCTGGCCATCCACGCGATCGAGGATCCATTCCAGCACTCGCGAATTTTCACCGAATCCGGGCCACAAAAAGGAGCCGTCCGCCCCCTTGCGGAACCAGTTCACCTGGAAGATCCGTGGGACGTTGCCGGTGCTGCGCAGCCCGGCACCGATCTTGAGCCAGTGCGCCCAGTGATCGGCCATGTTGTATCCGACGAACGGCATCATGGCGAACGGGTCGCGCCGCAGTTCGCCGATGGTGCCTTCGGCGGCCGCCGTCCGCTCGGATGAGATCGTGGCGCCCAGGTAGACGCCATGCTCCCAATCCCGTGCCTCCACCACTAGCGGCACGTTGGTCGCGCGGCGACCGCCGAAGATTATCGCGTCGATGACGACGCCCTGGGGGTCTTCCCAGTCATTCGAGATGCTCGGGCACTGCCGGGCAGCGACGGTGAATCTCGAGTTGGGGTGTGCAGCCGGGCGGCCGGAATCCGGCGTCCAGTCATTGCCTTCCCAATCGATGAGATGAGCGGGGGCGATGTCGCTCATGCCCTCCCACCACACATCACCGTCGTCGCGCAGTGCGACGTTGGTGAAGATGGTGTTGCCCCAGATGGTGTCCATCGCGGTCGGATTGCTGTTCCTGCCCGTGCCGGGAGCAACACCGAAGAAACCGGCTTCGGGGTTGATCGCGCGCAGGCGACCGTCGGTACCTCGGCCGAGCCAGGCGATGTCGTCACCGATGGTCTCGATCGTCCATCCGGGAATGGTCGACTGGAGCATGGCGAGGTTGGTCTTGCCGCAGGCGCTCGGGAACGCGGCGGCGACATGGAACGCGCGTCCGCGAGGATTGGTGACCTTGATGATGAGCATGTGCTCGGCGAGCCAGCCCTCGTCGCGCGCCATCACCGACGCGATTCTGAGAGCAAATGACTTCTTCGCGAGGAGTGCGTTTCCGCCGTATGCCGAACCGAACGACCAGATCTCACGAGTTTCAGGGAAGTGAGAGATGTACTTCTCCTTGTTCGACGGCCACGGCACGTCGCTCTGGCCCGGTGCGAGCGGAGCTCCAACGCTGTGGATGGCGCGCACCCATTCTGTGGCGTCTCCAATGAGCGAGAGTGCCTCTGATCCCATTCGAGTCATGATTCCCATGCTGCTGGCGACATAGGGCGAGTCGGTGACCTGCACGCCCATGCGCGACAGTGGCGAACGCAGCGGCCCCATCGAGAACGGCAGCACGTACATGGTGCGGCCGCGCATGCTGCCGCTGAAGAGCGGTCTGAGGGTGGCGCGCATCTCCGCCGGATCGCACCAGTTATTCGTGGGTCCCGTATCTTCCGGGCTTTCGGAGCAGATGAACGTGCGTGACTCGACCCTAGCGACATCCTGCGGGTCGCTGCGGGCCAGGAAGCTGTACGGGCGGTGTTCGGCGTTGAGCCTAGTGAGGGTGCCGGTGGCGACCATGGCGCGGGTGAGAGCGTCGAATTCGGCGTTGGATCCGTCGCACCAGACGATGTGGTCGGGCGTGGTGAGTGCGGCGATGCTGGCGACCCAGCCGACAACGGACTCGGGAGCACCAACGGGGGCGGTGGATTCGGTGGTGACCATTTCGGCGACGCTCATGGTGTGCCTTTCCGCTAAATAATGTGGTGTTCTTCAACTATGAACCAACTCTTTGGGCCTTGATGCCAAAATTTGTGTGAAAGATTAGCAATTCTTTCGCTAAGGTGATTGTGTGAATGATCTTGTGACCCTCGGCCAGCGCATCCGATATTTCCGCACGAATTCTCGGATGACCCTCGACCAGCTCGGGGAGAAGGTGGGCATTGCCGGCAGCCAGCTGTCGCTCATGGAGAATGGTCGTCGCGAGCCGCGACTCACGCTTCTCTCGTCCATTGCCTCGGTCGTCGGCGTGGAACTCGCTGATCTCCTGGACCAGGCGCCGCCGAGCAAACGTGCGGCCCTCGAGATCGAGCTCGAACGAGCGCAACACGGCAGCGTATACGCGTCGCTCGGGCTGCCGGGCATTCGCCCGAGCAAGGGGACGAGCGACGAGACTCTCGAGGCGCTGGTCGGGCTTCATCGGGAGCTCGCACGGCGTGCTCGCGAAGCCATTGCCACTCCCGAGGAGGCTCGGCGAGCCAATACGGAGCTTCGGCAGCACATGCGCACGGTCGATAACTACCTGCCCGCGATCGAGGATGTCAGCGAGAAACTGCTTTCTGAGGTGGGTCACACGACAGGGGCGCTGACCCATCGATCGGTCACCAGGATCGCCGAGATGCTCGGTTTCGAGCTCGTGCACGTGCATGACCTTCCGCATTCGGCGCGATCGGTAACCGATCTCGCGAACGGTCGCATCTACCTGCCTCCGGCATCGATACCCGGCGGGCACGGGCTGCGTGGGATGGCGCTGCAGGCGATGGGGCACCGCGTGCTCGGGCACGAAACGCCCAGCACCTATGCAGACTTCCTGCTGCAGCGTCTCGAGATCAACTACTTTGCTGCGGCAGTCCTGATGCCACGGAGGCAATCCGTCGAGTTTCTCAGCGAGGCCAAAGCCGATCGCAATATCGCTGTAGAAGATTTCCGCGATGCCTTCGGTGTCACGCACGAGGCGGCGGCGTTGCGCTTCACCAACCTGGCAACGAAGCACCTCGACCTCGAGGTGCATTTCCTGCGGGTCGGTGATGATGGCGCGGTCGCCAAAGCCTACGAAAACGATTCGCTGCGGCTGCCGGTGGACGTCACGGGCTCAACCGAAGGCCAGTTCGTGTGTCGCAACTGGAGTGCCCGCACCGCGTTCACACGCACGAATCGCACGACCGAGTTCTACCAGTACACCGACACGCCGGAGGGCACGTTCTTCGAGTCGACACAGACCGGCACCACCGATTCCGGGGAGTTCTCCATTTCGATCGGCGTGCCGTTCGCGCATTCGAAGTGGTTCCGCGGTCGCGAGACGACCAACCGGATGACCTCGACCTGCCCCGACGAGAGCTGCTGCCGGCGTCCGGATTCCCGGCTCACCAACCGCTGGTCGGGCAAGGCGTGGTCGAGCGCCAAACTCCATGCGCATACGTTGTCGCCTCTGCCAGCGGGGACATTTCCCGGAGTGGACGACCGCGAGCTCTACGAGTTTCTCGAGTCACACGCCGACTAGTTCGCGGGCGGCCTGCGCTCCCGCGATCCGCAGCCAGCGGGCGGGTTCTTTCATGGCTGCCTCGATCGAACCGGCCAGCTCGGTGAGCGATGTCGTCCACACATCGATGTCGGTGTCGGTGCCCGTGCCCGTGCCGGTCCCGATGTCTATGTCTATGTCCACCTGGCCTGCAATGACCCCGACCCGGACACCGCACGGCACAGCCCTGCGGATCAGCTGCCCCACGACTTTGCCCCCGAGCGATTGCGCGTCGAAGCGACCCTCCCCGGTGAGAAGCAGGTCTGCAGCCTGGATGACCGCGCCCACTCCGCCGAGCTCGGCCACGTAGTCCGCGCCCGGGACGATCGTGGCGCCCCAGGCTGTGGCAAAGCCCCACCCGGCACCGCCGGCTGCTCCGGCGCCCGGGGCATCCGGATCGCCGCCGAACATGGCGGCGAAGTGGGCCAGGGCCGCGTCGAGTTCGACGACCTGCGCCGGGGTCGCTCCCTTCTGCGGCCCGAAGACCGCGGCGGCGCCGAGCCTGCCGAGCAGGGGTGCATCCACATCCGTGAGCAGTGTGACTGCACTGGGGTGGACAAGCCCCATCCGGTCGATACCGGCGATCGTGGCGAGTGCGCCGCCGCCGTCGGTGATCGGCTGGCCGCGTCCGTCGAGCAGTCGCAGGCCGAGAGCCATGAGGGCGCCGGATGCCGCATCCGTCGATGCCGAACCGCCGAGGCCGATTACGAGCGCTGTCGCGCCAGCGCCGAGCGCCGCCCGGATGACCTCGCCGAGCCCGCGGGTGGTGGCGCCCAGCGCATCCGGGGCGGCCATCAGCGGCAGTCCACTCGACTGGGCGAGCTCAACCACGGCGATACCACCGGGGAGCTCGAGCCATTCGCCGGGCGTTGGCCTGCCGTCCGGTCCGGTGACATCGACGACAGCATGCCGCACGGCGAGGGGACTGCTCGCCTCGATCGCGTCGAGCGTCCCTTCGCCGCCATCGGCCTGCGGGAAGAGCACGAGAGTGTCGCGCGGTCGCTCCGCTCGCCAGCCCTTGGCTATCGCCTCGGCCACTGCGACGGCTGGCAGGGAGCCCTTGAAGGAGTCCGGAGCGATGACGACGGTGAGATCCATGATTCAGTTCTCCCTGTTCAGTGCTGCTTATCGGGATTCTCCGGGCGCACTGCCGCAGTGTCAGCTGCATCGATGCGGCTGACACCATCCGTTTTCTGCTCGGTGGTGATGCGCGGCGCCGCGTCGGATCCGCTCGACTTCGCTGCCAGGATGAGCCGGTCGTGTCGCTTTTCGTCGTCGAACTTGTCGTAAGTCATGTCGTAGGTCATGCAGCGCTTCCCGTCCTCGCGTCGTGATTCCGACGCTACCGTGAACCCAATGCCACGGTTGGACCAGGAGCAGCAGGCCGCCCCGGCGTCGGCCGAGTCGTTGATCGCGCAGGGCGGGAGAGCTGACGTCGTTGAAAGTCAGGAGGTGTCCCTTCGGGAACATCGATCGGTATCGATGTTATGAATACGGCTGTCAATATCGACGATGGTCAATATTTGCTACAGTCTCAGGATGAGTGCGCGAACCCTCCTGCCTGTGGTCGACGTGGGAGCATGCCGTGCCCCGCTGACTCGCGACGCGATGACCCAGTCGCAAGCTGACGATCTCGCGCGATCCCTCAAGGCGATCGCAGACCCCGCGCGACTGCGACTGTTGTCGATCATCGCGGCATCCGAAGGCCAGGAGGCCTGCGTTTGCGACCTCACCGAACCGCTGGATATCGGTCAGCCCACCGTCTCGCATCACTTGAAGGTGCTCACGGATGCAGGGTTCCTGACGCGATCGAAACGAGGCACCTGGGCGTATTTCACCCTGATCCCCGGAGCACTCGCCTCGATCTCGCGGCTTGTCGCATCCCCGTGAAAACAGCGCTCCTCCGCCGCGTTACGGCCGAGCTTGTCGGCAGCGCGGCGCTCGCAGCGATAGTCGTCGGCTCCGGAATAGCTGCCCAGCGGCTATCGCCGACCGACGCCGGGCTGCAACTGCTGGAGAACGCCGTGGCGACGGCGCTCGGTCTTTCCGTGCTCATCATGCTGTTCGCACCCCTCAGTGGCGCCCACTTCAATCCCGTTGTGTCTCTCGTCGAGTCGGGCAGCGGGCTGCGGTCGTGGCGCGACACCGCGTTCTACATTCCAGCGCAGGTGATCGGATGCATCCTCGGTGCGATACTCGCGAACGTCCTGTTCGGCGACGCTGCGGTCAGCGTCAGCAGCACCGAGCGGCTCACCCCACCACACTTCCTGTCGGAGATCGTCGCCACGGCGGGGTTGATCATGGTGATCTTCGTGCTCGCGCGCACCGGCAGGTCGGGGCTCACCGCGGCGGCAGTCGGCGCTTACATCGGAACCGCCTACTTCTTCACGAGTTCGACGAGCTTCGCCAACCCCGCCATCACCATCGGTCGCATGTTCAGTGACACGTTCGCGGGAATCGCGCCATCCTCGGCACCGGGATTTGTCGCGGCACAGCTGATCGGTGGCGCCCTCGGATTCGCGCTGGTGCGGTGGTTCTATCCGGATCGTCGGATCATCCCCAACGCTAAGTAGCAGGCCCGAGCACTCCCGGTTCTCCCGTCCCTGTGCTGTTCTTCAGCTCGATGAGGATCGTGTGGGTCGCCGTGGCGCCGGTATTCCTACCGCTGTGGGTCTGCGTGGGCAACCAGACGGCTGCACCCGCAGCGAGGGTCACATCGCGAGTGGTTCCCCCGATCGACAGCTGTCGATCGAAATCGGTGAGGGTGATCATCACCGAGTTCGGATGCCTGTGGGCGGTGGTCTCGTCACCCGGCGCGTCGAGGTACTCCAGCACGCGAACATCATCGTTCTCCCACAGGGTTCTGTAGAACTCGGGGTTGGAGATAGTGGGATCCATGTCATCCATACGCGGATGTTACTCCCGGATCCCGCGGTGGGAAAGTGCCTCAGGCGGCTATCGCCTCACGGAACCCCGGAGTCGCCATGAGCGCCCCGCCTCGGTCGATGGCGAGCACGTCGATGGGCCACCGGCCTGTCACGTCGTCGAGGGCTTCCTGGCCGCCAGCAACGATGGCGGTGGCGAGCACGTCGGCTGTCACGATGTCGTCAGCGATCACACTCACCTGCACAAAATGGGTAGGGCCGAGCTCGCAACCACGCCAGATGTGGTCACCACGCTGTGCCGATCCGGAGGTGGCGACGGCTCGCCGAGATCCGGCTAGCACGACCGAGCAGATGAGCGATCGATCATCGGACGGGTCGGCTATCCCGGTGACCCATGGGGCGCGATCGGTGCGGACGAGGATGTCACCACCGACGTTGATCGTCCAGGACGGACACCCGACGCTGTCGAGATGCGCCCCCGCCCTCTCGATGGCTTCGGCTTTCACGATGCCGTTGAGGTCGATGACGCCGTCTGGCCGGTTCGGGGAGAACAGGCCAGAAGTGTGGATGCGCCACTGGATGCTCCGCTCGTAACTTTCGCGCACGGCGCTGCTCGCCCTCGCCAGCGTGAGGGTGCCGCTGGCGATGCGACTGAGTTCGGACTCCGGCGCGTAGAGGCTGAATCGTTGGTCGGCTGCGGTGAAGATCTCGCGCACGGTGTCGAGTTCGGTGGTGACGGTTTCCGGCAGTTCGATCGAGGCGACGGTGCCCATCGTCTCGAACACGTGTCGCATCAGAATCCGGCCTGGTCGAGGGCCGACTGCACCGATGCAAGGTAGGCGTGAGTCGTGTACGTGGCTCCGCCTACGTTCGACACCTTCGCCGACTGGGAGGCGATTACCTCGTCATGCACGATGGGCGCAGCACGGTTGCTGATCTGCACCGAGTGCGCGCCCGCATTCGTGAGCAGAAGCGGCGTGACATCGGTGATTCGGTCACCCGTGAGTGTTACAGCGACCTGCACGTTCCCGAAGCGGGTGCTCACGCTAGCGCCGGTGTATGTGCCGTCTGCAGGGCTGGTCGCTGCGGGCGCAGCGACTGCCGGCGCAGGTGCGGCCGCCTGTGTCGTCGTACCGGTCGGTTGACTGGTGACGGACTTCGGGGTGCTGGTCTGTGGCGACGTGGTCGTAGTCGGCTGGGGGGCGAGCATAACTCCACCGGCCTGCCAGCCGACGATGAGCACGGCAACCGAGGCGAAGACGCTTCCGAGAGTTGAGCGGGTGTTCACCAGTCAAACCTTTCTGCGTGGATCTGATGGGAGGGGATGCCGGTTGCGCGAGCCTCGGTCTCGATGGAGTCGAGCCAGGCGGTCGGGCCGCAGAGGTAGAGGTCTGACTGTGCGAGGTCGGGGAAGATGGTCTGGAGGGTGACGCCGCGTCGAGCATCGACGTCGGACATCCAGCTCGGTCCGGTCTTCGACCTGTGACCCACCATCACGTAACAGGCCGCACCCCTGGCCTCGGCCAGTTCGCGAATCTCGTCCCACAGGTACGTCTCGTCCTGGCGGCTGGCGCGCAGCAGGATGGTGGCGTCACCGGGGGCGAACTGCGCGTGCTCGAGCAGCGCGCGGATCGGCGTGACACCTATTCCCGCTGCGATGATGGCCAGCTTCGGTGAGGTGCGCGCCGAATCCGAGAACAGTCCGTACGGCCCTTCGATCGACACCTTCGTACCGGGCCGCACCGCGCTGATGCGAGCGCTGCCGGCACCGAGGTCGCGAACGGTGATGCGAGCCGTCGAGCCGGTCGGCACCGCCGAGAGTGAGATCGGGTGGGAGTGCCACCAGGTCTTACCCGTCCAGAAGCGCCAGATGAAGAACTGCCCGCCTTCGGCTCCCAGGTCACGCAGGTTACGGCCAGAGAAGTGGATGGATGTCACACCCGGCGCGATCGTCGTCACGCCGGCGACCGTGATCCGGTGCCGGACGCTCGACACGACGGGTTCGATGAACCTGAAGGTCAGGATGGCGCCGAACGCGACCACGTAGAGCGCGATCCAATAGATGCGCTGCACGGTGCCCTCGGAGAGCACACCGCCGACGCTCAACTGGTGGGGGAGCGCGAATGCGACCGCGAAATAGCTCAGCAGGTGCACGAGGTGCCAGCCCTCGTAGCTGAACTTACGCCGGACCGCAACGAGCGAGGTCACGACGACCGTGATCATCAGTCCCATGCCGATGACGGCGAGCGGCATGTCCGGCAGGGCGAGCATCGGACCGATTTCCGCGATCGGGTTGAATCCCTGGCTCATCCCGTAGCCGGTGAGAAGCAGCACACCGTGGCCGAGCAGGAGGTAGAGCGCAGGCTTGCCGAGCGAACGATGCACGGCGATGGCTCGGTCGTGCCCGATGGTCCGGTCGATCAGGGGGATGCGGGCGGCGAGCACCAGCATGACGAGGATGAAATCTGTACCGATCAGGCCAGCGACGATCCCGAGGCTCGTGACGACCGCGGTGGGTGAAGTGAACTGCCCGGCGCCACCGGACGCCAGGAAGAGCGCCGCGGCCGCGGCCCCCGATGCCCACAGGGCGATCGCGAGCAGGTCGGCACGTCGCGCACGTCGCTGGTATTCCCGCCTCGGGTCGCGACGAGGCGTCATCGGAATGTTCCGGCGCCCCGCCGGTCGAGCCTGCGCCTGAGTGGTCATGTCATCACTGTGGTCGCGCAAGCTATGCGCAGCCTATGAACGCCGGGATTCGCGGTGTGAGTCCTCACATTTTCGGCAGGAACACGCTCATTCTGAGCCCCGGATGGGTGTTCTCGGCGCTCACCTCGCCCCCAGCCTCCCTCGCAAGGGCACGCACGAGTGCGAGCCCGAGTCCACTGCCTCCCGTGCTCGTTGCCCTCGACGCATCGGGTCGCGTGAAGCGTTCGAAGGCGACGGGCACGAAGTCGTCCGGCATTCCCGGGCCGTCATCCGACACTGTCAGCAGCAGTCGCCTCTCGCTCTGGGTGAGAGTCGCTCGCACGGTGCCTGCATCATCCACCGCATTAATGGCGTTCGAGAAGAGGTTGTCAACAAGGCGGCCGAAGGCCTGGGCGGCGATGCGGAACTCAGCGCCATCGTCGATGGGGGAGAGCGTGAAATCCACCGCGACGGACTTGTCGAGTGCGAGCATCCTGGCGCGGTCCACGCTGCCCATGAACTCGTCGGTGAGTACCGCTGCCGTCGACGTCGACGCAGCAGCCTCGTGGGATTCGATGCGGCTGAGCTCGAGCAGGTTCGAGGCGAGGGATGCGAGCCGGTCGACCGAGACCTCCGCAGCACCCACCTGGCGGGCGAGCGCGTCCGCATCGCCGAAATCGTTATGGGCGAGTTCTAGCTGGGTCTTGAGCACGGCCAGTGGTGTCCTCAGTTCGTGTGCGGCGTCGGAAACCATCTGCTTCTCGCGGGCGCTCGATGCCTGCACCCTGGATAGGAACCGGTTGAGGGTGGTGGCCAGTTCGGACAATTCGTCCTGTGTACGCCCGACAGGAAGCTGGGCATCGGTTGCGCCCTCTCCGAGTTGTTCGGCCTGCCGGCGCATCGCGCTCACAGGCCGCAGCGCGGCCGTGGCCAGCAGCCATGACGCCGCACCGAAACCGAGGAGGAGAAGGAGGCCACCCACGAGCAGCACCGCGTCGAGCCCGCGCAGGGCCAGCTCATTCGACGACGTGCTCCTCGCTGACCACATCGCCCAGGTGCCCGCTGAGGTTTGCACGGTCCGGCCGACGACGACGAAGGTGCGCCCCTCGTCGTCGGTGGTCATGTACTGCTCATCGGTCGCGTCCCGGCCGAGAATCGGGACGAGGATGTCGCGCGGAAGGGTGTTGGCCTCCACGGTTCCGCCGGGGGACCTCACGTAAACGAGGATGCCCGAGCCCGGAGCATCCAGCGTCTCATCGGGATTGGCGGTCACGTCTTTGTCAAAGGACTCGAGATCGCTCTGCGCGAGGCTCGCGTCGGCGCTCGCGAGCACCGTCGAGACCTGCGTGCGCACCACGAGCAATGCGACCAACAGCAGCACGACCGCCACCGCGAGACTGCCGAGGGTGATCCGGGACCGAATGGAAAGCCGCGACAGCATCAGGATGCCACGACCAGCCGATAACCGACTCCGCGCACCGTCGAGATGGAGACTCCAGCGCCCAGCGGCTCGAGCTTGCGACGGAGGTAACTCACGTACTGGTCGACGATCGTCGGATCGATGTGCTGGGTGGTGCCCCAGACCTCCTGCAGGATCTCCTGTCGGCTGAGCGCCTCGCCGGTGTGAGCGCCGAGGGTCCAGAGCATCGCGAACTCTTTCGAGCTCAGTGGCAGGGCGGAGCCGTTTGCGGTCGCCCGCACGGTCGCGGCATCCAGCGCGATGCCGCCGATTCTCAAGGTGGATTTCGGTGCGGCGGAGTCGCGTCTCACCAGGGCTCGGATGCGGGCGCTGAACTCGGCGAAGGAGAAAGGTTTTGTCAGGTAGTCGTCGGCGCCCGAGTCGAGTCCGATCACGCGATCTTCGACGGCATCCCGGGCGGTGAGCAGCATGACCGGCATGGTGTTGCCCTGGTTTCTCAGGTGACGGCAGATCTCGAAACCCGACATCTCTGGCAGCATGACGTCGATGGCGGCCGCCGAGAATTCATCGTTGGCGACGGCGATCAGGGCGTCGACACCGTTCGTGACGAGGGTGACCTCGTAGCCGCCCTCTTCGAGCCCGTGCTTGACGAGTGCCCCCATGGCGCCGTCATCCTCCACCACGAGGATCTTCACCATGAGCGTCAGACTACGCCGGTGGTGCCGAGAAGTGTTCCGATGAGGAATGTCGCGGCCAGCGCTATCGCGCCGCCGATCACGACACGAAGGGTTGGACGCAGCCAATGGCTGCCACCGATGCGGGCGCCGGTGGCGCCGGTAATGGCAAGGGCTACGAGCACAGCGGCAAAGGTAACCGGAACTCGAATCGACTCGGGTGGCAGGAGGATGGCCAACAGTGGCAGCATCGCACCGATGAAGAATGCGAGAGCCGAGGTGCCGGCGGCCTGCCACGGGCTGACCACGTCGGCCTCGTTGATTCCCAGCTCCGCTTCGAGGTGGGCGGACAGTGCATCATGGGCAGTCAATTCCTCGGCCACAGTCATGGCGGTGCGCGGCGACAGGCCCTTGGATTCGTAGATTGCCGCGAGTTCGCTCAACTCTTCGTCCGGCATCTCCGCGAGCTCGACGCGCTCCTTGGCGATGAGTGCGTGCTGGCTGTCCCGCTGGCTGCTGACAGACACGTATTCACCGAGGGCCATCGAGATCGCCCCTCCCACGAGTCCGGCGATTCCCGCGGTCAGAATGGGAGCGACGACCGAGGTCGCTCCTGCGACTCCGACGACGATCGCTGCGACAGACACGATGCCGTCGTTGGCCCCGAGCACCCCGGCTCTCAGCCAGTTCAGCTTGCTCGCCATTCCCGCCCCATGCGGTTCGTTCGGGTGCGTGGCGCCGCTCCGGTCAAGGCTCATGCGTTCAGCAAAGCACTGCGAGGCTGGGAGGGCAATTTGCGGAGCCCAGGGACCGCCGACCATGGAGCCGAGCCCGATGAACACCACGACACGGTGCCCAGACCACGACGCAGCGGGGTGACGGAGGTCACACGCGCAGGATGAGTGGTCGAGGTTACCGGTTGGTGGCAGGCCGGTTCTCTTCTCCTCGCGATATAGCGATATGATAAAAATGTAAAGTCATCAGATGAGTCCACAGAATCATAAAATGCTCGCAGCAAAATTTAAGGAGCCGTGGCGTCATGGATCAATTCGGCGACGCCCAGCTTCCCCTCAACGAAGTCAAGGCCAACCTCTTCAAAGGGCTCGCACACCCGGTGCGCGTGCGAGTGCTCGAAGTGCTGTCGATGCATCCGGGCATCTCGGTCGCCGAGCTGCTCGCAGGCACCGGGATGGAACCGTCCCACCTCTCGCAGCACCTGGCCGTCCTACGGCGCCATCATCTGGTGGTCGGAGAGCGACGCGGAAGCCAGGTGTTCTACACCCTCGCCTACCCGCAGGTGGCAGACCTCCTCGCCGTGTCGCGTTCGCTGCTCATCGAGATCCTGCAGACCACCCGGCAACAACTCGAATCGACCGTCACCTCATGAAAATAGTCCGCTACGTCACATCGCTGCTGCCCAGCTGGGCCGACTATCGATCGGTGAAACGGACGTGGCGGGGTGACCTCCTGGCGGGGGTCACGGTGGGGATCGTGGCGCTCCCGCTGGCGCTCGCGTTCGGGGTCAGTTCCGGGGCGGGTGCGGAGGCCGGGCTGATCACCGCCATCGTCGCGGGCCTCGTCGCTGCGGTATTCGGCGGCTCCAACATCCAGGTCTCCGGGCCGACCGGTGCCATGGTCGTCGTGCTCGGTCCGATCGTGGCTGCCCATGGCGTTGGAGCCGTTGCCGTGGTGAGTGTCATGGCGGGCGTGGTGGTGCTGGTCGCCGGGGCGGCGAAGCTCGGGCGGGTGGTCTCGTACATCCCGTGGCCGGTTATCGAGGGGTTCACGCTCGGCATCGCCGTCATCATCTTCCTGCAGCAGGTTCCCGCTGCCGTCGGTTCTCGGCCCGGCCCCAGCAGCAACGCGTTCGTGGCAGCGGTCCAGTCGTTCGGCCAGGTCTCACGGGCTACCGTCGTGTGGCCGCTGGCCGTCGTGGTGCTCGTCGCCGCGATCATGGTGATCGCGCCGCGCATCCACAAGCAGTTGCCCGGGTCGATCATCGCGATCGTGCTCGTCTCGGTCGGTGCGTCGCTGCTGGGCCTTCCGCTTGCCGAGATCGGCGCACTGCCAGCGTCTCTGCCGGCTCCGGGACTTCCGGATATCGACGCCGCGCTGCTCCAGCAACTGATCGCGCCAGCGTTGACGGTGGCTGCCCTGGCCGCGATCGAGTCGCTGTTGTCGGCACGGGTTGCGGCATCCATCTCCGACACCGGGCCGTACGACGCTGATCGTGAGCTCGTCGGCCAGGGGCTCGCGTCGGTCGCATCCGGCTTCTTCGGCGGGATGCCCGCCACCGGCGCCATCGCCAGGACCGCGGTCAACCTCCGCTCGGGAGGGCGCACACGGCTGGCGGCGATCACCCACTCCGCTGTTCTGCTGGCGCTCGTCTATCTCGCGACCGGGGTGATCTCGCAGGTGCCGCTCGCTGCGCTTTCTGGCGTGCTCATGGTCACGGCCTTTCGTATGATCTCGCTGTCGACGGTGCGCGCCGTCGTCGGTTCGACCCGCTCGGACGCGATCGTGTTCGTCATCACTGCGATCGTGACGGTCTCGGTCGACCTCATCGTGGCGGTCGGTATCGGCATCGCGGTTGCCGCGTTCTTCGCCCTGCGGGCCCTGGCCCGCTCTGGTGGGGTGCATCGGGAGGAGCTGGCCTCGCCCTCGCAGCCGGGCGACGAGCACATTGCCCTGTTCCGACTCGATGGAGCACTATTCTTCGGCGCGGCTGACCGCGTGCTTGAACGGGTGACGAGCGTCCACAACGTGACGGTCGTCATCCTGCGCATGTCGCAATTGCAGGTGCTGGATGCCACGGGCGCACGTGTCATCACCGAAATGGTGCACGCGCTCGAGCGCCGTGGCGTGACAGTGCTGATCAAGGGAATCCAGCCCGGGCACCTCACGGTGGCGACGAGGGTCGGAGTCATCGCATCGCTCCGCCACCAGAAGCATCTCTTCACGACGCTACCCGCGGCGGTCGAGCACGCCCGCAGCCACGTCGCGCGGGATGCCTCCACACCCACCCAGCGCGTCTCGTCCAGTGACGGTGACTGACTTTCGGGTCTGCGGCACCCGACTGACCCGAAAAGCTGACAATCGTTGCTCTCCGGCGAACTCACCTGCAGAGTGATGGTGTGACTGGTTTCCTCATTCGCATTCCGCGCCCGAATGAAGCGGCAGCAATCGCTGACCTCCACCTCCGGACCTGGGCGGAAGTTTACGCCGGCAGGTTCCCGCCCAGCGCCTGGGGAGAGGAAGCGCGGGTCGATCGCCTTACGCAGTGGGAATCGATTTGCGCCAAACCGACGCCCGACTTCCATGCGGTGGTTGCCGAGTCAGAAGGCGAGCTGATCGGCTTTGCCGGTGCAGGACGGAACACAGACAGACCGCCTCCTCATGGTCGGCAGCTTCGGTTCATCTATCTGCTGGCGCACTTGCAGGGCTCTGGAGCTGGGCAGGCTCTTCTCGACGAAGTTCTTGGCGATGATCCGGCATCACTCTGGGTGCTCGAAGACAACTTGCGGGCGAGATCGTTCTATATTCGGAACGGGTTCGCGCACGACGGTATGCGACAGCCGACGGGCTACGCCGACAGCGGTGATGAAATCCGAATGGTTCGGTAGACAGCGCCGAGCACGATTCGAACTACCGCCCTGCCCCCCGGAGGGCGTTCAGGCTTCAATTGGCGCCTTCGCAAGCTCAAAAAATCGGCAAATACGGGGACTTATGGTCATGTGTGACTCATATGAGTCAGATGACTATGTGGGCAAGTGAGGGCGAAATATGGGTAAAAGTGGATTGAACTGTGGATAATTTTCTGGCCTGTGATCGACCCAGTAATGCTCACAGGAACCCCCGGAATCATGGGGATCTTGCGGGTGTTTTCTTGCCCGGGCAACAGAAAAGCCGTACCTCAATGCCGATTATGGAAAATCGTCGATTACGGAGAATCCGGCGACGGCTCTGTGCCTCCAACGAGATCAGGCATCCTCATACCTGCACAGCGGTGGCCCGTGCGGGGCAGCCTCCCAGATGTTATTCACGACGCTTATGTTGCCATCGTTTGACCCCTATCTTTCCGGCACCTTCTCGAGCGGCCGTGAAACACACGCACACGCACACTCGTCGATGAGCCAACCGCTAAGCTCCGAGTAATCATCACGTCTTTGGTGCCGCTGCCCTTAGGTTCGCGAGTGCAATTGCGGGGGAACCATGACTGATTCGAAATCCATTTCATCCAGCACGTCCAGGTGGAAATTCAAGCCGACACTTCGGAACTGGATCGCCGCTGCAACTGCCGCGATTTTTGTCTTTGTTGGTCTTTTGACAAATGGATTTTCTGGATTTTTGATGATGTTGGCCCTCGTCGGCCTTGTCACTGGTATCTATTCTCTTGTCACTGGTCGCGCATCATGGCTGTCAATTCCGTCGAGAAAATTGGCTGGAATCACGATCGGATCCAGTCTCGTGATCGCGATGGTCGGGGGTGCTGTCGCCGCTCCGCCCGCCAATGAAGCGTCAGCGGTCAAACCGGCCACCAGCGCTACCGCGACCCCATCGGCGACCCCCACACCTGCGGTTAGATTCTCTGAGGACGATCCGGGGGACCCTGCGACGGTCACCGCATCACAGGATGGTGCCGCGGTGGTGATCGCCGACAGTACGGTGACAAACACCACAGCGATCGCGCTCCTCGCGACTGTCGCGATCAAAGGTAAGGCGCCGAAGACCGGATATGACAGGACGGCGAATTTCGGCGCTGCCTGGTTGGATGTCGACCGTAACGGCTGCGACACTCGCAACGACATCCTTGCCCGGGATCTGCTCACGAGTGTCAAGGAAGGAACGTGCACGGTTCTGCACGGATCGTTTTTCGAGCCATACACCGGGCAGAATCTGAATTTCTTGCGCGGCAACACCACTTCGGCCCTGATCCAAATTGACCATCTTGTGGCGCTGTCGAACGCGTGGCAGACCGGTGCGCAGCAACTCTCCTCCGCACAAAGGATCTCTTTCGCGAACGATCCATTGAATCTTCTGGCAGTCGACGGTCGCTCCAACAGCCAGAAGGGCGACGGGGACACAGCGACCTGGTTGCCGTCGAATAAGGCGTTCCGCTGTGACTATGTCAGCCGCCAGGTATCAGTGAAGGCAACCTACGGCTTATGGGTAACCCAAGCTGAACACGACGCCATGGTGCGGGTGCTCACCGGCTGCCCAGATGCTCTAGCGCTGACTTCTTCTTTCGCTCCAGCGCCGGTCGTCGTGGTGCCTGCTCCTGCTCCGCCTCCTGCACCGGCACCAGCACCAGCACCAGCACCACCCACCGTGACGTACAAGAACTGTTCGGAAGCACGCGCAGCGGGAGCCGCACCAATTGGCGCAGGACAGCCGGGCTATTCAAAAAATCTCGACCGTGACGGTGATGGTGTGGCCTGCGATGACTAGATTCTGTCGTCGCGACAACAGCTTCAAAACTCATGGGGCCTCACAGCCGCGAGCCGACGAGCGATCGCATCCGCTGTGCTGACTGGGTCACTACCTCATTGATGGTGATCTTCGGATTGGCATCACCACGGCCTGTCACTGGGGAACCTTGTGGGCGAGAAGCCTTCGACCATGTTGGTCACGGACTTTTTGCGACAGTGCCCCCACGCAGATTCGAACTGCGGCCCCTGCCTCCGGAGGGCAGTGCTCTATCCCCTGAGCTATGGGGGCCAGGAGTTCGAGGTCAAGGCTACCAGCGGTATCGCCTGCCGCGGTTCGCCGATCGTAGGTCGGGCCCGAACGGCGTGAGAGTATCGGGGAATGTTGAGAACCGTCACCTCCCACCTCGAACTCGACCTCCGGGGGAGCACCAACATGGTGTTCAGCATCGCGGCCGCCCAGGGTTCAGCGGTCACGTCTGAAGTCCTCAGCTTCGTGCTCGACGGTGAGCCGCAACGCGCCACCGAGCTGACCGACCACCAGGGAACCAGGCTGCATACCTTCATCGCGGGGCCCGGCAAGATGACCGTCGACTATTCGGCAGGCATCGCCGGTCGTTCGGACGCAGCAACCCCCGTCGACCTCGACCTGGTCACGTACCTACGCCCCAGCCGCTACTGCGAGTCGGACAGTCTCACACCCACGGCGCGATCCGAATTCTTCGGCATCAAGGGCTACGACCTGCTGCATGCCGTCACCCTCTGGGTCTGGAACAAGCTGCGATATGTCCCGGGCTCCAGCCTGCCGACCGACGGCGCAGAACAGACTCTGCTCGCCCGCCGCGGAGTGTGTCGCGACTACGCCCACCTCGTGATCGCGCTGCTGCGGGCCCTCGACGTGCCAGCCAGGATGGTCGCCGTCTACGCGCCGGGGCTCTCGCCCATGGACTTCCACGCTGTCGCCGAAGCATATGTCGATGGAGCCTGGTGGGTTGTCGATGCCACACGCCTCGCCCCGCGCCAGAGCATGGTGCGCATCTCGACGGGCCGCGACGCGGCCGATACCGCGTTCCTCACCAACCACTGGGCCGACCTCATGCTCACCAATATGAGCGTGCTGGCCATCGTGGACGAGCTGCCGACAGACGACGGAACCGAACTGGTGCAGCTTGGCTGATCGCGGCCAGGGTTAGCCGGCGGCTGCGGTCACGTTGTCCATGATTGCGACCGCATCCTCAGCTGTGAAGAAGGCGACGGATGCCGCGGTCACCCAGAATTCGCCGGGAAACGCCTGCGCAGCAGAACCCACATCACCCTGGTCGAAGTAGCCGTCTGGCCCGAAGCTCGACACCGACGTACTGTTCGACGCCAGAAACTCTTTGCGGATCTCGTTCGAGCGCGCGTCGAGGTGCGCGACAGACACGTCGATAGTGGCACCGCTGGTCTGGTTCATCCACCGGCAGGCCAGCCCGTTTGCCGCGACGGCCTGGGCGGCGAGCGAACCGTTCTCTGGCACGAAGCCGTCGACAAGCCCGAAGTTGGGGTTGTAGTCGTAGACCTGCTGGGGGGTCACGACGTCGTTGCACGAAAGGCCGACAGGCTCCCCAGTCTCGACCTGCGGTGCGTTCGAGGCATTCGGGTCTGCCGCCGGGGTCGCGCTCGAACTCGCTGTTGGCCGGGGTGTGCCGGTGGGCTTCGATGTCGATTTCGGATCTGCAGCCGGGCCGCAGCCCGAGAGCAGCAGCACTGCGGCGAGAAGGGGAGCGGTGATCAGAAGCGTGCGGCGGGCGGACATGGCCCCATTGTGCCCCAGCTAAACTTGATCCTTGTGAACCCCGCCGATCTCTCTTCAGCCCTGTTGACCGTAGTGACGTCGATCTCGGCCTCCCGCGGGGGCACCCGTGAGCTCACGATCGACGACCTGCTTCTCGAGCGTCCGCGCAACCGCGATCATGGCGACTGGGCATCCAATATCGCCATGAAACTGGCGAAGCCGCTCGGTGCAAACCCCCGAGAACTAGCCGATGAGATCGCGGTCGAAGCAGCAAAACTGCCCGGTGTGGCGTCGGTCGACGTCGCCGGCCCCGGCTTTATCAACATCACCCTGGATGCCGCGGCCGCCGGTGCGCTCGCCCGAACCATCGTCGAGCAGGCTGACGCCTACGGCCGCGGTGACCTGTACAGCGGTGTCACCATCAACCTCGAATTCGTCTCGGCGAACCCGACCGGCCCGATCCACATCGGGGGAGTTCGCTGGGCCGCTGTCGGCGACAGCCTCGCGCGCATCTTCGAGTCGCAGGGCGGCCTCGTCACCCGCGAGTACTACTTCAACGACCACGGCGCCCAGATCGACAGGTTCGCCCGCAGCCTGCTCGCCTCGTTCCTGGGGGAGCCCGCGCCGGAGGACGGCTACGGCGGCGCATACATCTCCGACATCGCGGCACGCGTCATCGCGCTGTATCCCGGCACGCTCGAGACGATCTCCCGCGATGAACAGCAGGAGGTGTTCCGTTCCGTCGGCGTCGAGCTCATGTTCGGCGACATCAAGGCGTCACTGCACGAATTCGGCGTCAAGTTCGACGTGTACTTCCACGAGAACGAGCTGCACGAATCCGGGGACGTCGAAAAGGCGATCACCCGACTGGGCGACCTCGGGGCGATCTATGAGGCGGATGGCGCAACCTGGTTCCGCTCCACCGACTACGACGACGACAAAGACCGTGTGGTCATCAAGAGCGACGGCGAAGCCGGCTACATTTCGGGCGACCTCGCCTACTACCTGAACAAACGCGAGCGCGGCTTCGAGCGCAACATCATCATGCTCGGAGCCGACCACCACGGTTACGTCAAGCGGCTGATGGCCATGACGAAAGCGTTCGGCGACGAGCCGTTCGTGAACCTCGAGGTCCTCATCGGCCAAATGGTCAACCTCGTGCGTGACGGCGAGCCCATGCGCATGTCGAAGCGCGCGGGCACCGTCGTCACCCTCGAAGATCTGGTGGAGGCCGTGGGGGTGGATGCCGGTCGCTACGCCCTCGTGCGCAGCTCCATCGACTCGCAGGTCGACATCGATCTCGATCTCTGGGGTCGCAAAACCAATGACAACCCGGTGTTCTACGTGCAGTACGCGCATGCTCGCACGAACTCCGTCGCCCGGAACGCCGCGGTATCCGGTGTCGACCGTGGCGTTTTCGACGCGGGCCTGCTCTCACACGAGACGGAAAGCATCCTGCTCGGTGTGCTTGCCGAGTTCCCGCGGGTCGTGCGCCAGGCCGCCGAACTGCGCGAACCGCATCGCATCGCGAGGTACACCGAAGAGCTGGCCGGTGCCTACCACCGCTGGTATGACGCCTGCCGCGTCACCCCACTCTCCAATGACGAGGTCACCGACCTTCATCGCACCAGGCTGTGGCTGAACGATGCTGTCGGCCAGGTACTGCGCAACGGCCTCGGCCTGCTCGGTGTCAGCGCACCGGAACGGATGTAACCGATGGCCGAGCCGATCGCGCCCCGGAACGAACAACCCACAGAACAATTCGAGCCTTCGCAGACTCGTGTGATGGAGGTTCCGCCCGACAAGCCGGCGAAGCGCAGGCGACGGTGGTGGATGGGCGCACTCATCGCCCTCGTGATCACCGTCATCCTGCTGCTCGTAGCGTTCTTCGTGGGCGATGCCCTCGCCCGGCAATACGCCACGGGGCTTATCAGGGAGAAGATCGTTGCGGCGCTCAAACTCGACCCCAACGCCGCGGTCGATGTGAACCTCGGGGACGGCTCCATCCTGCTCCAGGCCGCCGCCGGAAGCCTCGACGACCTGAGGGTGCACATTCCCGATTTCGTTCTCGGCGAGGTCACGGGGGAGGCAGAGATCACGGCCACCGGGGTTCCGATCGACACGTCGAAGCCGCTCGGCACGATGGGCATCGAGGTGACGATCGACGAAGCCAACGTGCAGAAGCTGTCCGGTTATCTCAGCGGCGTCGACCTGACCTCGATTGAACTCCGCGACAAGTTCATCAGGATCGGTACCAATATCGACGTGCTGCTCACCAACATTCCGGTCGCGGTCGACCTGGCGCCGTCGGCGACCGACGGAGGCATCAGCTTCGAGCCGGTGACCGTGCTGCTGGGCGACCAACAGGTGTCGGTCGCCGACCTGCGCGCGATCCCGGGAATTTCAGGCATCGTCGGAAACCTGCTCGGCTCCCGCACGGTGTGCGTCGCCAGTTACCTGCCCCGGGGGCTGACCGTCGAGGATGTGACGGTCGTCGGAACCGACCTCGTCGTGTCGATCAATGGTGATGGAGTCGCTCTCGAGGGCGCGGGTTTCTCCCAGCAGGGCACCTGCCCTCCGTCATAAACAGCCGCCCTCAAGCTCTGCCCCGATAAGCTCAGTGCCCGCGGGACACCACGCGGTAGTGCCCGATCGCTCCAAGATTCTTCGTGAGGTTCAGTGACCAGCAATCCGCTTGCCCCCTCGTGGCTCGCCGTCCCGGCTGACGCGAATGAACTCGCCACCGCGGTGTGGTCGAAGAACAGCAGTCGCGACGCCGCAGGCGAACTCGTCATCGCCGGGGTCGCCGCCTCGACCATCGCCGCCCAATTCGGAACCCCCGTCTACGTCGTCGATGAGCTTGACGCGCGCAGCCGGGCCGTCGAGATCCGGCAGTGCTTCAGTGACGAATTCGCCAGGGTGGGCGGATCCGTCAAGGTCTACTACGCGGGTAAGGCGTTCCTCTCGATCGAGGTGGCGAGGTGGATGAACGAGGCAGGGCTCAACATCGACGTCGCCAGCGGGGGAGAACTCGCCGTCGCCCTCGCGGCAGGCGTCGAGCCACGTCGTTTGGGCCTGCACGGCAACAATAAGTCTCTCGCCGAGATCGACCGCGCGGTGGCTATCGGAATCGGTGCCATCGTCATCGACAGCGAGGTCGAGATCTCGCGCATAGCGGAGGCTGCGACTCGCCACGGCGTGGTGCAGCCCGTACGCCTGCGCATCAACAGCGGAGTGCACGCGTCTACCCACGAATACCTTGCGACAGCCCGCGAGGACCAGAAGTTCGGAATTCCGCTCGTGGATGCCGCGGCTCATGTCGCCCTCATCCGCGCCGAACCCTCGCTCACATTCCTCGGCCTGCACTCCCACATCGGCTCGCAGATTTTCGAGTCGAGTGGATTCGCTGAGGCCGCACGCCGACTTTTCGCGCTGCACGCCGAGCTTCTTGCTGGCGGTCCGGTTCCCGAACTGAACCTCGGCGGTGGCTTCGGAATCGCCTACACGAGCGTCGACGCGCCGCTGCCCATCGCCGAGATCGCCGCCCGGTTCGCGCAGATCGTCTCGGAGGGTGCTGCAACGTTGGGCATCCCCATTCCGGTGGTCGCGATCGAGCCGGGGCGCTCCATCATCGGGCCGTCAACGACCACGCTCTACACGGTCGGGACGATCAAGGACGTGCTGGTGGACGGCACGGATGTTCGCCGATACGTCAGCGTCGACGGGGGCATGAGCGACAACATCCGTCCGTCCCTGTATCGCGCCGACTATTCGGTGCGGCTCGCCAACCGGTCATCGACCGCAGAACCCAGCCTCGTGCGCATCGCGGGCAAGCACTGCGAATCAGGTGACATCGTCGTGCACGCCGACTACCTGCCGGGCGACGTGACCCCCGGTGACCTGGTGGGCGTGCCAGCGACCGGCGCATACGGCTGGGCCATGGCCAGCAACTACAACTACCTCGGTCGGCCTCCCGTGGTGGCCGTGCGCGGTGGGGTCGCGCGAGTCATCGTGCGCGGTGAGACCGAGGAAGACCTACTCAGCAGGGACGCGGGCATCCGTGTCAGCACAGCCAAGGGAGCACAGTCGTGATCGAACAACGTAAGCTGCGGGTCGCCGTCCTCGGGGGTGGCAGCGTCGGCTCACAGGTCGCCAGCCTGCTGATCGCCCACGGTGACGAACTCGCTGCGCGTGCCGGAGCTGTGCTGGAGGTCGTCGGGGTCGTCGTACGCAACCTCGATGCTCCGCGCGATGGAGACATCCCCAGGGAACTATTGACGACAGATGCGTCGGCGCTGATCCTGCAGGCAGACATCGTCGTCGAGCTCATCGGCGGACTGGAGCCTGCGCGCACCCTGATCCTGGAGGCTCTCAACTCGGGAGCCGACGTCATCACAGCGAACAAGGCGTTGCTGGCGACGCATGGCCCCGAACTCTTCGAGGCGGCCGAACAGGTTGGCGCCCAGCTGCACTACGAGGCAGCCGTCGGTGGCGCGATTCCGATCATCCGGCCGCTGCGCGACAGCCTCGCCGGCGATCGGGTGAGCCGCATCCTCGGGATCGTGAACGGCACGACCAACTACATCCTCGATCGCATGGATGTCGAAGGTGACACCCTGGAGAACGCACTCGCGGAAGCAACGAGGCTCGGATACGCAGAAGCAGACCCGACAGCCGACATCGAGGGATTCGACGCCGCACAGAAGGCCGCGATTCTCGCAAGCCTCGCCTTCCACACGACGGTGCCGCTCGAGGCCGTGCATCGTGAGGGCATGACCTCGGTCACGCTCGAGCAGGTGGTCTCCGCGCGTAAGGCCGGCTACGCAGTCAAACTGCTGGCCATCTGCGAGCGGATCACGGATGCCGCCACCGGAGTCGAGGGAGTGACCGCCCGTGTGCATCCCGCCCTCGTGCCGCTCAGCCATCCGCTCGCGTCGGTGCACGGCGCCAACAACGCCGTGTTCGTCGAAGCGGAGGCGGCGGGCAGCCTGATGTTCTACGGTGCAGGGGCCGGTGGCATCCAGACCGCATCGGCGGTGCTCGGTGACATCGTCTCGGCCGCCCGTCGTCACGTTGCTGGCGGGCCAGGCGTCGCGGAGTCCACCCAGGCCAACCTGCCGGTGCTTCCCATGTCAAGCGTGACTACGAAGTACCAGATCACCCTGACCGTGGTCGACGAGCCTGGCGTGCTCGCGGCCATCGCCACGCAGTTCAGCGATCGGGGCGTTTCTGTCGAAGCCGTGTCGCAGTCGGTGCGGGACGGCGGGGATGAGGCCCGTCCCACCGCTACCCTTGTCATAGTTACCCATCGCGCCGCAGAGTCATCTCTCGCCGCGACGGTAACCGCGCTCGCCGCGAGTCCCGTGGTGTCGAGTGTTGTCTCAGTTCTACGAGTTGAAGGACAGTAATCAGTGGCCCACCAGTGGCGCGGAGTTCTCCGCGAGTATGCCGACCGCCTCGACATCTCTGATGCGACCCCGATCATCACCCTCGGTGAGGGTGGAACTCCGCTCATCCCGGCTGACGCGCTGTCGCACCGCACCGGCGCGAAGGTCTGGGTCAAATACGAGGGAATAAACCCGACGGGTTCGTTCAAGGACCGCGGCATGACCATGGCCGTATCCAAGGCGGCCGAGCACGGCGCGAAAGCCGTCATCTGTGCCTCGACCGGAAACACCTCCGCCAGCGCGGCGGCCTATGCCACCCATGCCGGCCTCACCGCCGCCGTGCTCGTACCCGAGGGCAAGATCGCGCTCGGTAAGCTCGCCCAGGCCATCGCCCATGGCGCGGAGCTCATCCAGGTGCAGGGCAACTTCGACGACTGCCTCGAGATGGCTCGTGAACTGGCGAACAACTACCCGGTCCACCTTGTCAACTCGGTCAACCCCGACCGCATCGAGGGCCAGAAGACCGCGGCTTTCGAGGTCATCGAGGTGCTGGGTGATGCTCCGGATTTCCACATCGTCCCTGTCGGTAACGCGGGCAACTACACCGCGTACCACCGCGGATACACCGAAGACCTCGTGCGCAAGGCGAGCACCAAGCTGCCTCGGATGTTCGGATTCCAGGCCGCTGGCAGCGCACCGCTCGTGCTCGGTCGCGTCGTCAAGAACCCCGAGACGCTCGCCAGCGCTATCCGCATCGGCAACCCGGCCTCGTGGGAGCTCGCCCTCGCCGCTCGCGAGAACAGCGACGGATACTTCGGCTCCATCACTGACGACAAGATCCTCGAGGCGTACCGCATCCTGTCCGCCGAGGTCGGGATTTTCGTCGAGCCAGCCTCAGCCATCAGCGTTGCCGGGCTTCTCGAACGCTCAGAGGCCGGCATGATCCCGAAGGGATCCACCGTGGTGCTGACGGTGACGGGGCACGGCCTGAAAGATCCACAGTGGGCCCTGCGTACAGCCGATGGCGACGAGATCGTTCCGACTGTCGTGCCGGTCGATGCCGACGAGATCGCGAGCGTGCTCGGTCTGGTGAAGGCACGCGCTTGACCCTCGGCTCAGCGGTCGCCGGGCGATCGGTGGTCGTTCGCGTCCCGGCGACGTCGGCCAATCTCGGGCCAGGCTTCGACACTCTCGGTCTCGCTCTCGCGATCTACGACGAGCTCGTGGTCACAGCAACCGACGAGAGAGGCGTCGTGGTCGACGTCACCGGCGTGGGCAAGGGCGAGGTTCCGACCGACGAGTCCAACCTCGTCGCCAGTTCCATCGCGTACACCTTCGCCCGCGTCGGCCAGCCGGTTCCCGGATTGCACCTCAGCGCGAACAACGTCATCCCGCACGGGGGCGGTCTCGGATCATCGGCCGCAGCGATCGTATCCGGCGTCATGGCCGCGAAGGGGTTGCTCGAGGGCATCGCCGAGCTCGACATCGACCTGATGCTCGAGATCGCGACAGAGCTCGAAGGTCATCCAGACAACGTCGCGCCAGCACTGTTCGGAGGCCTGACCATTGCGTGGACGGCGGATTCCGTGCCGCGCGCAAGAAAGCTCCTCGTGCACCGGGCCGTATCCCCGCTCGTGTTCGTGCCGGGTCACTCTGTGTCAACGGCCGTCGCGCGAAGCCTGCAGCCGGCATCCGTCCCCTTCGAGGATGCCGTCTTCAATCTCTCGAGGTCGGCGCTGCTGATCGCTGCTCTCACCCAGAGCCCCGAGCTCCTGTTCGAAGCGACCGAAGACCGCCTGCACCAGGACTACCGTGCGAGTGCCATGCCGGAGACCAATTCGCTCGTGCACACACTGCGTGATCACAGGTTCGCGGCGGTGGTGTCAGGCGCGGGCCCGTCGATTTTAGTGCTCGCCAGCCAGCCGTCAGATCGGGCTGCGGCCGCTGTGCTCGTCGCAGAACACGCCGAGAACCCGTGGCGCGCGACCATGGCTGCCGTCGATTTCAAAGGTGCTACAGTGAAGGCGCACCAGGTAGAAGTGAAGCCCCAGCAGTAGCTTCCCGGTTGCATCATCACCCTCATCTCGTGGCATCCGATTCCTGCGCACCCGCGCAGACAGCCCGGGCTGATCAGCTCTCCTGCGATTAGCAACTTTTCGGCAGGGGAAAGGACATCACCAGTGACGAACGTCAACTCAAGCTCACACCTGAGCGCACTCAAACTTCCCGAGCTGCAGGCTCTCGCCAGCTCGCTCGGTATCAGTGGCGCATCCAAGCTTCGTAAGGGAGACCTCGTGGCCGCGATCAGCGACAAACAGGGCGGCGCAGCAGCCGCTCCGATTCCGGCGACAGCTTCGGCCGAGCCGGTAGCAGTCGAGACGGCAGCGGTCGAGACCCCAGTAGTCGAGACAGTCGCAGTCGAGACAGTCGCAGCCGACGCTCCGGAGGCCGCACCGGTCGCGCGCAAGCGCACGTCGCGTCGCGTCACCAGCGCCGACACCGCGGCCATCGCTGCGGCCCCGGTCCTCGCCGGAGCTCCCGTCGTCGACGCGACCACCGCTGCTACACAGGATGACGAGCAGGCGCCCGCCCCTACTGACCCGCAGGAGCCAGCCACCCGGCCAGCCCGCCGCCCGTCTCGGCGTGCCAGTTCACACGCAGCCGGGGCCGAGTCCGGCCTCGAAGATCCCACCCCGGCTGATGTCGCAGTCGAGGCTCCGGCACGCGAGTCGGCCGACACCGCCAACGACACCGCTAACGACACCGCCTCCGATACCGCCAACGACGGCGAGCAGGAGGGTGGCTCAAGCCGTTCTTCGCGCAACCGCAACAGGAACCGCAACGCCGACCGCAACGCCGACCGCAACGCCGACCGCAATATTGACCGGAAGCAGGGCGGTGAGCCCGAGGGCCAGCAGAACAATGCCCAGCAGAACAACGGCCAGGAGGGTGGTCGTCAACAGAACGGTCGCCAGCAGGGCATTGGACAGAACCGTGACAACCAGCAGCGCGACAACCAGCAGGCTGACCAGAACCGCAACAACCAGAACCGCGACAACCAGCGGGTTCAGGATGGCGACCTCGAGGGTGGCAACGGTCGCAGCCGCTACCGTGACCGCAAGCGCGGGCGCGGTCCGGTCGGCGACGACTTCGAGCCCGAGATCACCGAAGATGACGTGCTCATCCCGGTCGCCGGCATCCTCGATGTGCTCGACAACTATGCTTTCGTGCGCACCTCGGGCTACCTGCCGGGTAACAACGACGTCTACGTCTCGCTCGGCCAGGTCAAGAAGTACAACCTGCGTA
Organism: Salinibacterium xinjiangense; assembly: GCF_014645015.1. Taxonomy (GTDB): domain Bacteria; phylum Actinomycetota; class Actinomycetes; order Actinomycetales; family Microbacteriaceae; genus Rhodoglobus; species Rhodoglobus xinjiangensis. The sequence goes on along the minus strand of NZ_BMLC01000001.1, from coordinate 546,120 downwards.
AGGGTGACGCCGTTGTCGGCGCCATCCGCCAGCCGCGCGAGGGTGACAACAGCCAGGGCCGCCAGAAGTACAACGCGATCGTGCGCATCGACTCGATCAACGGACTGCCCGTCGACGAGGCCGCCGATCGCGTCGAATTCGGCAAGCTCACGCCGCTCTACCCGCAGGAGCGCCTGCGCCTCGAGACCGAGCCCGGAAAGCTCTCGACCCGCATCATCGACCTCCTGTCGCCGATCGGTAAGGGCCAGCGCGGCCTGATCGTCTCCCCGCCCAAGGCAGGCAAGACCCTCGTGCTGCAGGCGATCGCGAACTCCATCGCCAAGAACAACCCCGAAGTGCACCTCATGGTCGTGCTCGTCGACGAGCGCCCGGAAGAGGTCACCGAGATGCAGCGCACAGTCAAGGGTGAGGTTATTGCCTCCACCTTCGACCGTCCGGCTGAAGACCACACCACTGTCGCCGAGCTCGCCATCGAGCGTGCCAAGCGACTGGTCGAGCTCGGTCACGACGTGGTCGTGCTTCTCGACTCGATCACGCGCCTCGGCCGGGCCTACAACCTGACAGCCCCGGCCTCGGGCCGCATCCTCTCCGGCGGCGTCGACTCGTCTGCGCTCTACCCGCCGAAGCGGTTCTTCGGTGCAGCCCGCAACATCGAGGAGGGCGGATCGCTCACCATCATCGCGACCGCGCTCGTCGAGACCGGCTCCAAGATGGATGAGGTCATCTTCGAGGAGTTCAAGGGCACCGGCAACATGGAACTGCGCCTGTCGCGCCAGCTCGCCGACAAGCGGATCTTCCCTGCGGTCGACGTCAACGCGTCAGGAACCCGTCGCGAGGAGATGCTGATGGGTGCCGACGAGGTCAAGGTCACCTGGCAGCTGCGTCGCGCCCTCGCTGGCCTCGACCAGCAGCAAGCCGTCGAGATCGTCCTGGGTCGCCTGAAGGAGACCCAGACCAATGTCGAGTTCCTCATGCAGGTGCAGAAGTCGATGCCCGGCACCAACGGATCCAAAGAGGACTAAACATGTTCGAGTCAGTGCAGACGCTGCTGGCCGAACATGATGAGCTTCAGAATCAGCTTGCTGACCCTGAACTGCACTCAGATCCGGCCAGGAGTAAGAAGGTAAACCGACGTTACGCCGAGCTTGCGCGCATCATCGCTGCCTATCACGAGTGGCGGCAGTTGACGGATGATGTGGCCGCTGCGACCGAGATGGCTGCCGAAGACGAGTCGTTCGCGTCAGAGCTGCCGGGTCTCACGGAGTTTCTCGAGGTCGCACAGGAGAAGCTGCGACGCCTGCTGATCCCACGCGACCCCAACGACGCTCGAGACGTCATCATGGAGATCAAGATGGGCGAGGGCGGTGCGGAATCCGCCCTCTTCGCTGGTGACCTGTTGCGCATGTACCTGCACTACGCGGAGTCGAAGAAGTGGAAGACCGAGATCATCGAGCAGACCTCGAGCGACCTCGGTGGCATCAAAGACGTGCAGGTCGCGTTCAAGGGTAATTCCAGTGACCCCGCAGAAGGTATCTGGGCCCACTTCAAGTACGAGGGTGGCGTTCACCGCGTTCAGCGTGTTCCCGCGACCGAGTCACAGGGGCGCATTCACACGTCCGCGGCCGGCGTGCTCGTCTTCCCCGAGGTCGATGAGCCCGAGGAGGTCGAGATCAGCCAGAACGACCTGAAGATCGACGTGTACCGCTCCAGTGGTCCCGGTGGCCAGTCGGTCAACACGACCGACTCTGCTGTGCGCATCACCCATCTTCCGACGGGGATCGTCGTGGCGATGCAGAACGAGAAATCGCAGCTGCAGAACCGTGAGGCCGGCATGCGTGTGCTGCGCGCCCGCATCCTCGCTCGGTACCAGGAGGAGGCGGATGCCGAGGCTTCCGTCTATCGCAAGAGCCAGATCCGCACCATGGACCGTTCGGAGCGCATCCGCACCTACAATTTCCCCGAGAACCGCATCGCCGATCACCGCACCGGTTACAAGGCGTACAACCTCGATGCCGTGATGAACGGAGCGCTCGAGCCGGTTATCCAGTCCTGCATTATCGCGGATGAGGAATCGCGGCTCGATGCTCTCGGCGCCGACGAGTAATCCACTCAGGGTCGGAAAGCCCATCGACACCATGATCTCCCTGACAGAACTGCTCCAGCGGGCAATCGACACGCTATCAAGCGCCGGAATCACGAATCCGTCGGTCGACGCCGAACTTCTCGTCGGGCACGTGCTCGGCCTCAGCCGCGGGGGAGTGCAGGCGAAGGCGGTCACCGGGACGATCGTCTCCGCTGAGGATTCCGCCACGATCGAGCAACTCGTGAAACGCCGTGCCGCGAGGGAGCCCCTGCAGCACATCACCGGCAGGGCGGCGTTCCGCCAGCTCGAACTTGCCGTCGGCCCCGGGGTCTTTGTTCCGAGGCCGGAGACGGAATTCGTGGCCCAGTTCGCCATCGATGCGCTTCGGGCCACGGCCTCACCCGAACCGGTCGGCGTCGATTTGGGTATGGGCAGTGGCGCGATCGCGCTGGCCATGGCCACCGAGGTTGCTCATGCCCGCGTCTATGGTGTCGAGGTGTCGCCTCGTGCTTTCGTCTGGGCGCGGCAGAACTTCCGCACCGTCGATGCGCCCAACGCCACCGCCGTCTTCATCGACCTCGCGCACGCCCTCCCGAGCCTCGATGGCAGTGTCGATGTCGTCATCTCCAATCCGCCGTACATTCCGCTCGGTGCCATCCCGCGCGATCCCGAGGTGCGACTGTTCGACCCCGAGATCGCGCTGTACGGGGGGCACGATGGCCTGGATGTCGTTCGCCAGGTCTCGGCGACGGCTCTGCGTCTGCTGCGCCGGGGTGGCTCGCTCATCCTCGAGCACGGCGAGTTGCAGGCCGCGGAGATAGGGGCGCTGCTCAGACACGACGGATGGACGGCAATCGCCCACCACCGCGACCTCCTCGGTCGTGATCGCGCGACGACTGCGCTGCGCTAGAACTCAGCCCTGGCCTGCTCCAGTGGCGCGCTCCTCGGCGAAGGCCTCGATCGCGGAGAGCATTCCCGAGGCCGAGCCGTAATGGTAGGCAGTGATACCGATGGAGCGGGCTCCGTCGACATTCTCGCGCATGTCGTCGGCGAAGAACGCGTTCGCCGCGGCGGTGTCGTACGCCGCCAGCACTCGTTCGAAGACCACGGGATGGGGTTTGCGCGCCCGATAGTGGCTTGAGGTCAGCAGGTGTTCGCCGAATAGCTCGACGAGCTCTGGTGCGAGGGTGTGCAGATGCTTTGCGGTGAGGGCGTTGTTGTTGGTCAGCAGTGTGATTGTTCCGAGCTCGGATGCCCGGCGAACCGCAGCGATGGCATCGGGCCGCACGGTCATCGCCGAACCGCGCACCCGCACCCATTCGTCCTCGTCTACATCGACACCGATCGACTCGGTGAAGGCGCTGAGGTAAGCGTCCGGCATCTCGAACCGCCCTGCCTCACCGGCCCACTCGCCGTCGTCGTGCCACCAGCGTTCGCGCAACTCGGCGAGGGACAACCCGGTGAGCTCGGTCATTCCGGCCATCCGGACGCGCCAGTCGTAGTCGTAGAGCACGTCGTCCATGTCGAAGATAAACAGCAGGTTCATCGGTGCAACCTCACGAACGCCCGGGTGCCAGGGAGAAGCGACTGGGAGCTGGGGTCAGGATCAGAGAAGTAGATATCCACGGCATCATCCAGTCTTTCACGCCCTGGCGACGCGACCGTTCGCGAGCTTCGGGGCTTCCACGAGTAGCATGGACGCGACATGGGACCCATCTACGATTGCTCGGTTGAGGCCGAGCTCCTCACCGGCATGCGTCTCGCTCGGGTCGCGATCAGTCGCGGGGAGCTCGTCGTGATACCCACCGACACCGTCTACGGTCTTGCTGCCGACGCGTTCAACCCGGCCGCCGTTCAAAAGCTGATCGACGCGAAGGGGCGCACGCGGCAGTCCCCTCCGCCGGTGTTGATTCCGGGCATACCTACCCTCGACGCGCTTGCCGAGAGCGTTCCCGACGAGGTGCGCCTGTTGGTGGAGACATTCTGGCCCGGCGCGCTGACGATCATCCTTCCAGCACAAACGTCGCTTCAATGGGACCTCGGGGAGACAAGGGGCACAGTCGCGCTGCGCATGCCCTCGAACCGCATCGCGCTCGAACTCCTGTCAGAAACCGGCCCGCTCGCGGTGTCGAGTGCCAACCTCACGGGTGAGCCCGCGGCGACCACCGCGGCGGGCGCCGAAGCCATGCTGGGGGATTCGGTCAGCATCTTCCTCGACGACGGCGAAGGTGGATCCGTGTCATCGACGATCGTAGATGCCACGTCACTCTCGCTCCCCGACGGCAAGCTGCGCATCGTGCGTGAAGGTACGATCTCGACCGAGCGGATCCATGCTGTCGTGGGGGCCGATCGATGCGAATAGTCTTCTATCTCATCGTCACGGGGGTCGCGGCGGTCGTCACCTACGCGCTGGCAATCGTAATCTGGAAGCTCAGTACGAAATACCGCCTGTATCCGACGATCCGCGACCGTGACGTCCATACCAGGCCGACGCCACGGCTGGGTGGCGTCGCGATGTTCTTCGGGATGCTCATCGCCTTCGCCGTGGCATCCCAGATCGACAGTTTCAGCATCGTCTTCACGGAGCCTGGCAAGGTGCTCGGCCTGTTGGGTGCGGCATCGATCATCGTGCTTATCGGGGTTGCTGACGACATCTGGGATCTGGACTGGGTTACGAAGCTGGCCGGGCAGTTCATCGCGGCCGGCCTGCTCGCCTGGCAGGGGGTCCAGATCATCACCGTTCCCATCTTCGGACGCACGATCCTGTCACCGTACGTGCTCCTGATCATCACGGTCTTCGCGATCGTGCTCGTCATGAACGCGATCAATTTCATCGATGGGCTGGATGGGCTGGTCACGGGCGTCGCTCTGATCGCCAACGGCGTGTTCTTCGTCTATACGTATGTGCTCCAGTCGAGCGCCCAAACCGAGTACTTCAACCTCGCCTCCCTCATCTCAGCTGTGTTGATCGGCGCGTGCATCGGCTTCCTGCCGCTGAATTTCCATCCGGCGAAGCTGTTCATGGGCGATGCCGGCGCATTGCTCGTCGGTCTACTGATGGCGGCATCGGCCATCTCTGTCACCGGCCAGGTCGATCCAGACGTCCTGAATCAGCCAGACCAGTTCACTGCGTCGTTGTTGCCGGCGTTCATTCCGATCCTGCTCCCCTTCGCAGTGCTGGTGATCCCGCTGCTCGATTTCGGTCTCGCGATTGTGCGTCGACTGCGCGCCGGCAAGTCGCCGTTCTCGGCTGACCGGAAGCATCTGCATCACCGACTTCTCGATATGGGACACCCGCACCTGCACGCCGTGCTGATCTTCTACGCCTGGACGTTCGTTGTCTCAGTCGGTGTGCTCGCTTATCGCTTCGTGCCCTGGTACGTCGCCACGCTGTTGATCGTGGTCGGCCTGATCATCTGTACGGTCGTCACCCTCTCACCCCTGAGCAAGCGCAAAGCGCTCGAGGTGCGCGCCCAGTCCGCGGGCGATGATGGCGCAGACCCCCGCTTCGACGCGCTGGATGAAGCAGCAGACGAAGACCTTCTCAACGCAGCAGCATCGGCCCCCGACCCGAAAGAATCTCCAGTATGAAGACAGCAACAATTCTCGCCAGGGCGATCGTCTACGGGGCGATCCTGACCGCGATCATCGCGATCGTGGGTTCGGTGGTGGGATACCTCGTCGCCGGCAATCCCGGACTCATCAGCGCGCTTGTGGGTGCTGGCCTCACGGCGCTCTTCATGGGATTCACGGCACTGAGCATCGTGCTCGCCGCGAAGATCACCCACAATGAGCCGTCGAGCACCCTGTTCTTCGGCATCGTGCTCGGAGTGTGGTTATTGAAATTCGTGGTCTTCATCGCGATTCTCGTGATCCTGCGCGATCAGCCTTTCATCGAGCCCCTGGTGATGTTCTTTTCTATCCTCGCTGCCGTCATCGGCAGTCTTGCGGTCGATGTCGTCGCATTCGTGGGCGCACGGGTGCCACACGTGGGTGCTGTTGCACTTCCCGATAGCGCCGATGAGGGGGCAAAAGGCTAGTTCGTGTTCTTCACCCTGTCGAAGTCTTGGTAGAGTCTTAGAGAACGCCCCCCACCTTTCGTCGCCGCGTGTTTTCACGCCCCGATTCTGGAGCCAGCGCTGTTACACCACGCTCTCACCCTTCTCCCCTTCGTCGCCGCTGCCGGTCCGGACGACGGTGAGTTCAAGGGACCCACGCTGGAAGACTTCTTCCCGCCTGTCCTCTTCTTCGAGGGCACGCCGTTTGAAATCAACCGCGTCATCCTGATTCGCTTCTTCGTCGTCGCGGTCATCGTCCTGGTCTTCTGGCTCGGCACCCGGCGCATGAAGATGATCCCCGGCCGAGGCCAGTCGATCATCGAATCCATCCTCGGCTTCGTGCAGTCCAACATCGTCGAGGGAAACCTCGGCAAAAAGGAAGGCGCTCGCTTCCTGCCGGTCATCACGGCGATCTTCATCACCGTGCTGGGAATGAACGTCACTGGAATCGTCCCGGGCATCAACCTCACCGGAACGTCGGTGATCGGGCTCCCGCTCGTGCTGGCACTGGTCGCATACGTCACCTTCATTTACGCAGGCGTGAAGAAGTCGGGCGGCGGGTTCTTTAAATCGGCGCTGTTCCCGTCCGGCGTCCCGGCCGCGCTCTATGTGATCGTGACCCCGATCGAGTTCCTGTCGACCTTCATCCTGCGGCCGGTCACGCTCGCCCTCCGACTCCTGATGAACATGATCGCCGGCCACATGCTGCTGGTGCTTTGTTTCTCGGCCACGCAGTTCTTCTTCTTCAGCGCTGGCGGATTCTTCGCCCTCTTCGGCGTCGGAACCCTGGCATTCGGTTTCATCTTCACCATCTTCGAGATCCTCGTCGCCGTGCTTCAGGCATACGTCTTCGCTTTTCTCACCGCCGCCTACATCCAGCTCGCGCTGGCTGAAGATCACTAAACGAGCCTGGCACTCGCCAGTTCGCCCCCCTGAAAGGAAACACACGTGGACCCCATCACGACCGTCGCCGAGATCAACGGCCACCTCGCGCCGATCGCCTTCGGCATCGCGACCATCGGCCCCGCCATCGGCGTGGGTATCGTCGTCGGAAAAACCGTCGAGTCGGTTGCGCGCCAGCCTGAACTGCAGGGACGCCTGACCGGCCTCATGTTCCTCGGCATTGCGTTCACCGAGGCTCTCGCGTTCGTCGCGATCGCCGTCGCGTTCATCCCGTTCCCGTAGCAATCACCAGTCATAGAGGAGGCAGGAATGCTTAGCGCAATCCTGACTGCGGTAGCGGAAACCAAGGCAGCGCCTAACCCGCTTCTGCCCGAGTCGTACGACATCATCTGGTCGGCCGTCTGTTTCGCGATCATCCTGTTCGTTTTCTGGAGGAAGTTCCTTCCTTCGGTCAAGAAGACGCTGGATGCCCGGTCCGAGGCCATCGAGGGTGGCATAAAGAAGGCCGAGATCGCCCAGGCCGAGGCCGCTGCGGCGCTATCCCAGTACAAGGATCAGCTCGCTGAGGGTCGTGCCGAGGCTGCGAAGATCCGCGATCAGGCTCGCGCTGACGGTACGAGGATTCTCGCGGAACTCAAGGAGCAGGCTGCCATCGAGGCTGCCCGCATCACCTCGAACGCGCAGGCGACCATCGAGGCTGAGCGCCAGGGTGCACTCATTTCGCTGCGGGCCGAGGTCGGATCGCTAGCGATCGACCTCGCATCGGGCGTCATCGGCCAGAGCCTCAGTGACGACAAGCGAGCGTCGACCCTGGTCGACCAGTTCCTCGCCGAGCTCGAAACTGACGACAAGGCCAAGGCAGGCCTGTAATGGGATCGGCAACCAGGGTGGCGCTGGCGGATGCCCGCACGGCGCTCGGCTCGCTCGACATCACCGACGCACTCGAGGCAGGGCAGCAGCTTTTCAGTGCGGGCCGCGTCGTCGGGGATTCAGCGCAGCTGCGTTCGGTGCTTGCGGACCCGTCGGTTGCTGCCACCGAGAAGACGGCAGTGATCGATAGCCTCTTCTCATCGTTCGGAACACCGGCTCGGGCGCTGCTCTCAGGGCTCGTCGCCTCACGATGGTCGACTCAGGATCAGCTTCTCGCGGGAATCGAGGAGATCGGTATTCGTGCCGTTGCCCGTTCCGCGCCCAGTGGCCTGTCGATCGAGAGCGAGCTCTTCGCGTTCGGTGCAGCCGTATCGTCCGATGCGGAGCTTGAGCTCGCCGTAGGCAGCAAGCTCGGTTCGAACTCGGCGAAAGCCGCGCTCGTCGGTGCGCTGCTGAAGGACAAGTCCAGCGAGCAGTCCCTGGCCATCCTGAATCACCTCGTGCAGCAGCCTCGCGGCCGTCGCATCGGCGGTCTCATCCGTACGGCCGCCTCGATCGTCGCCGATCAAGCGGGACTGGCCGTCGCGACCATCACCTCGGCCGCACCCATCAGCGCTGCACAGGTGGATCGACTCCGCGTCGGGCTCTCGAAGAGCTACGGTCGCGATCTCGAGGTCAATCTTGTGGTCGATCCGAGCATCGTGGGCGGAATCCGCGTGCAGGTCGGCGACGACGTCATCGACGGCAGCGTCTCCACTCGCATTAACGAACTCAGACTCAAACTAGCCTCCTAGCCCTCTGGGGCACACCACCAAAGCTTCACCAGTGTCGTGTCGGTGGCATCACCACAACTGGCACCGGCACCAAACTTTTCCACTGAACAGGAAGACACAATGGCAGAACTCACGATCAGCCCGGACGAGATCCGTGACGCACTCAAGGATTTCGTCAAGGCGTACGAGCCCGGCAAAGCATCCAAGGCCGAGATCGGTCACGTCATTGATGCTGCTGACGGCATCGCTCACGTCGAGGGGCTGCCTGGCGTGATGGCCAACGAGCTCATCACCTTCGCCGACGGCACTCTGGGCCTGGCCCAGAACCTCGACGAAGACGAGATTGGTGTTGTCGTGCTCGGTGAGTTCACCGGAATCGTCGAGGGCATGGAGGTCAGCCGCACCGGAGAGGTGCTGTCCGTCCCCGTCGGGGACGCATTCCTCGGCCGTGTAGTCGACCCGCTCGGTGCGCCTATCGATGGTCTCGGGGAGATCGCTTCAGACACGCGTCGCGCGCTCGAGCTCCAGGCTCCCGGCGTCATGCAGCGCAAGAGCGTTCACGAGCCCATGCAGACCGGCATCAAGGCCATCGACGCCATGATTCCGATCGGCCGCGGCCAGCGCCAGCTCATCATCGGTGACCGCCAGACCGGCAAGACTGCTATCGCGATCGACACGATCATCAACCAGAAGGCGAACTGGGAGTCCGGCGACACGAACAAGCAGGTTCGCTGCATCTACGTCGCTATCGGCCAGAAGGGTTCGACGATCGCTGCGGTCAAGGGCGCCCTCGAAGACGCCGGAGCGATGGAGTACACGACCATCGTCGCGGCTCCCGCCTCAGACCCCGCCGGTTTCAAGTACCTCGCCCCGTACACTGGCTCGGCCATCGGTCAGCAGTGGATGTACGACGGCAAGCACGTTCTGATCATCTTCGATGACCTGTCGAAGCAGGCAGAGGCGTACCGCGCCGTATCGCTGCTGCTGCGTCGTCCGCCGGGACGCGAGGCATACCCCGGTGACGTGTTCTACCTGCACTCCCGACTGCTCGAGCGTTGTGCCAAGCTTTCAGATGAGTTGGGCGCCGGTTCGATGACCGGTCTTCCGATCATCGAGACCAAGGCGAACGACGTCTCGGCCTACATTCCGACCAACGTGATCTCGATCACCGATGGCCAGATCTTCCTCCAGTCCGATCTCTTCAACGCCAACCAGCGCCCCGCGGTTGATGTGGGAATATCGGTGTCGCGAGTGGGTGGAGACGCCCAGGTCAAGTCGATCAAGAAGGTCTCTGGAACACTCAAGCTCGAGCTCGCCCAGTACCGCTCGCTCGAAGCCTTCGCGATGTTCGCATCGGACCTGGATGCCACCAGCCGCCGCCAGCTTGCTCGCGGTGCTCGGTTGACCGAACTATTGCGCCAGCCGCAGTACTCGCCGATGCCCGTCGAGAAGCAGGTCGTCTCGATCTGGGCCGGCACGAACGGCAAGCTCGACGAGGTGCCGGTCGAAGATGTGCTGCGCTTCGAAAGTGAACTTCACGACTATCTTGCGCGCAACACCAAGGTGCTCGACTCACTTCGCGAGACGAACGTGCTCTCCGACGAGACCGTGGGGGCGCTCGACGCAGCTGTCGATAAGTTCAAGCTCGAATTCCAGACTGGCGATGGCAAGTCGCTCTCCAGCCCGGGTTCCGAGCAGTTCGCCGAGACGCCTGATGAAGACATCAACCAGGAAAAAATCGTCAAGGGCAAGCGCTAACTTCAGGCGATAGCCACCCAGCCACTCTTTACACACGAAACCAGGGACACACCACATGGGAGCGCAACTTCGGGTCTACCGGCAGAAGATCAAGTCTGCCCAGACGACCAAGAAGATCACTCGGGCCATGGAGCTCATCTCCGCTTCGCGCATTCAAAAGGCGCAACAGCGGGTCGCAGCATCCGGGCCGTACTCACGCGCTGTGACGCGCGCCGTGTCAGCGGTCGCCACCTTCTCGAACGTCGACCACATCCTCACGACCGAAGCCGAGAACCCCACTCGCGCAGCTGTCGTGTTGTTCACGTCGGACCGAGGGTTGGCCGGCGCGTTCAGCTCGCAGATCATCCGCGAGATGGGCGAACTTCGCACCCGCCTCGAGGGTGAAGGCAAAGTGGTCGTGTATTACCTGGTCGGCCGCAAGGCTGTCGCTAACTTCGCATTCCGCAAACGTGAATCCGAAGCCCAGTGGATCGGTGGCACCGACCAGCCCGTGTTCGAGACAGCGCAGCAAATCGGCGAGGCTCTTGTCGCGAAGTTCGTGCAGCCGACTGCGGAGGGAGGAGTGGACGAGATCCACATCCTCTTCAACCGCTTCGTCAGCATGGTCACGCAGGTCCCCGAGGTCGTACGCCTGTTGCCACTCGAGGTCGTCGAAGGCGTCGAGAGTGCAGACAACACCGAGCTGTTGCCGCTGTACGAGTTCGAGCCTGAGGTCGATAAAGTGCTCGATGCCCTGCTCCCGGTCTACATCGAGAGTCGCATCTTCAACGCGATGCTGCAGTCGGCGGCGTCGGAGCATGCGGCACGCCAGAAGGCCATGAAGTCGGCCAGCGACAACGCAGACAAGCTCATCAAAGACTTCACCCGGCTGGCGAACAACGCTCGCCAGTCTGAGATCACACAGCAGATTTCCGAGATCGTGGGCGGCGCAGACGCCCTGAGCTCGGCCAAGTAGTGAGAGAAAAGAGAAGCCATGACAATTACAGCTCCTGACACCACGTCAGACGCTCCGAAGCCGGCCGGCGTCGGTCGCATCGCCCGGGTCACCGGGCCGGTCGTCGACATCGAGTTTCCGCATGACTCGATCCCGGGCATCTACAACGCCCTGAAGACCACGATCACGATCGGCGATAGCTCAAACGTCATCACGCTCGAGGTCGCACAGCACCTCGGTGACGACCTCGTTCGCGCCATCGCCCTAAACCCGACCGATGGACTCGTCCGCGGCCAGGAGGTGCGCGACACCGGCGAGCCGATCACGGTTCCCGTCGGAGACGTCACCAAGGGCAAGGTCTTCAACGTCATCGGTGAGGTTCTCAACGCTGACCCTGACGGCACGATCGGTGGCGAGAAGTTCGAGATCACCGAGCGCTGGCCGATCCACCGCAAGCCACCGCCCTTCGACCAGCTCGAGTCGAAGACCGAACTCTTCGAGACCGGCATCAAGGTCATCGACCTCCTGACGCCGTATGTGCTCGGTGGAAAGATCGGACTCTTCGGTGGTGCAGGCGTCGGCAAGACGGTCCTGATCCAGGAGATGATCCAGCGTGTCGCCCAGGATCACGGTGGAGTGTCGGTGTTCGCCGGGGTCGGTGAGCGTACCCGTGAGGGCAACGACCTCATCGCCGAGATGGATGAGGCCGGCGTTTTCGACAAGACCGCCCTTGTCTTCGGCCAGATGGATGAGCCGCCGGGAACGCGACTTCGCGTGGCGTTGTCTGCGCTGACCATGGCGGAATACTTCCGCGATGTGCAGAACCAGGACGTGCTGCTCTTCATCGACAACATCTTCCGCTTCACCCAGGCGGGTTCGGAGGTGTCGACCCTTCTCGGTCGTATGCCGTCCGCCGTGGGTTACCAGCCGAACCTCGCCGACGAGATGGGTGTGCTCCAGGAGCGCATCACCTCGACGCGTGGTCGCTCGATAACGTCACTGCAGGCCATCTATGTGCCCGCGGATGACTACACCGACCCGGCTCCGGCGACCACCTTCGCCCACCTCGATGCAACGACCGAACTCAGCCGCGAGATCGCCTCGAAGGGCCTCTACCCGGCCGTCGATCCGCTGACCTCGACCAGCCGCATCCTCGACCCCCGTTACCTGGGTGCCGACCATTACCGAGTCGCTACGAGCGTCAAGGCCATCCTCCAGAAGAACAAAGAACTCCAGGAGATCATCGCGATCCTCGGTGTCGACGAGCTCTCCGAGGAAGACCGCATCACCGTATCGCGCGCACGCCGCATTCAGCAGTTCCTGTCACAGAACACCTACATGGCGAAGAAATTCACCGGCGTCGAGGGTTCGACGGTTCCGCTGAAAGACACCATCGAGTCGTTCGATGCGATCGTCAAGGGCGAGTTCGATCACGTTGCAGAGCAGGCGTTCTTCAACGTGGGTTCGATCAATGACGTCGAAGAGCAGTGGGCGAAGATCCAGAAAGAGAACGGCTGATAATGGCCGAACTCAAGGTCAGCGTCGTCGCTGCCGACCACGAGGTGTGGTCGGGCAAGGCGAAGCAGATCATTGCGCGCACCACGGAGGGAGAGATCGGTATCCTGCCGGGGCACGAGCCCGTGCTGGCGATCCTCGCTCAGGGTGAGGTGCGTGTGACCACTATCGAGGGCAACGTCATCACCGCCCAGGCGGACGACGGGTTTCTCTCGGTCGAGAACAACACCGTGACGGTTGTCGCGCGAAACGCAGGACTGGTCTAATCACCATGTTCCGGCCTTCATCATGCTGATCGTGATGGCTGGGCTTCCCGGTTCCGGGAAGTCCACCATCGGGCAGGTTCTGGGCTCCCGCCTGGGGCTCCCGGTGATCTCCGTCGATCCGATCGAGTCTGCGATCCTGAAGGCCGGGATCGACGCTGACCAACCCACCGGTCTCGCCGCCTACCTCGTGGCCGAGATGCATGCCGAAACCACGCTTGCGGCTGGGCGGAGTGTGATCGTCGATGCGGTCAATGCCGTGAATCCTGCCCGAGAGCAATGGATCAACCTGGCTCAGCGGCGCAGTAAGCCGTTGAAGTTCATCGAGGTGATGTGCTCAGATCCCGAGATCCACCGCGAGCGCATCGAAAAGCGCGAACGGCAGCTGCCACATCTGCAGCTCACCTGGCATGCCGTGGAGCAGAGCCTCGAAGATTACGCGGAATGGTCGGGTGCCAGCGCGGCTGTCGGGCGCATCACCCTCGACTCGGTCGAACCTCTCGGTGTCAACATCGACCGCGCCATGGCGTTCCTCGAGTCATAGGTGCTCGTTCTTCTTCCGCCGTCTGAAACCAAGCGTGACGGTGGAGTGCGTGGCGCATCGCTCGACCTCGCCGGGCTCAGTTTCACGAGTCTCAGCGTGCAACGCAGGCAGGTGGTTGCCGATGTGCGTCGCCTGTCTCGTTCGGTAAGCGGGTCCATGGCGGCTCTGGCGCTCGGTCCTACCCAGCGATTCGAGATTGATCGCAATAGGACGGTGTCGACCTCTCCCGTCATGCCGGCCCTCGACCGCTATACCGGGGTACTGTACGACGCACTCGACGTCGAAAGCCTCGATGGTGTCGCGCGCGAGTTTGCGGGGGAGCACCTGGTGGTCCATTCCGCTCTGTTCGGCCTTGTGCGGGGCAGCGACCCCATCCCTGCGTACAGGTTGTCGCATGACTCGAGGTTGCCCGAGTTGTCATTGCGCAGGCACTGGCGGGAGGCGGTGACGGCGGCCCTCGTCGCGACGGATTGCCTCGTGATCGATCTCCGTTCGAATTCATACATCGCGCTGGGCCCCGCACCATCGTCGGCAGTGGCTGTTCGCGTTGTGTCTGAGGATGCCCGTGGTCGTCGCATAGCGCTGAGCCACTTCAACAAGGCGGGGAAGGGCCGGTTCGCTCGTGCCCTCGTCGAGGCGGGGATTGCCCATGCTGGCGTCGACTCGCTGCTGGAGTGGGCGGCCGGGCGTGACATCCGGCTGGACCGCACCGAAGCTGGCGTGGATCTCGTCATCTGACTGCCCGATGTCGGGATGGCGTTCGAAGAACTCAGTGCGCCCGCCAGCACGCCTCAACATGGTCGTCGACCATGCCGGATGACTGCATGAGTGCGTACATCGTGGTGGGGCCGACAAACTTGAAACCGAGTCGCCGCAGTTCAGTGCTCATGGCCGTGGATTCGGGCGTGATCGCGGGAATGTCGGTCATCGATGTAAATCGCGCCGCGCGAGCCGCGGGCGCGAAGCTCCACATCAGTTCGTCGAGAGAGCCGCGAGCCTCGGTAATGAGGTCGAGCGCAAGTCGAGCGTTGCTGATGGTCGCGAGCACTTTCGCCCTGTTCCGGATGATGCGCTCGTCGGCCATGAGCCGCTCGATGTCACCAGCCTCGTAGTTGGCCACGCGTTGTGGATCGAACCCATCGAACGCGTCGCGTAACCCCGGTCGCCGGCGCAGGATCGTGATCCACGACAACCCTGCCTGGAAGGCTTCAAGGCTGAGCTTTTCGAAAAGAGGAAGGTCGCCGTGAAGCGGCCTGCCCCATTCCTCGTCGTGGTAGCGCTGGTATTCGAGGTCGGTACCTACCCAACGACAGCGTGCTGTGCCATCGTCGCTCACGAGCACGCCAGCGTCTGATCCGACGACCGCTGCGCCGCCCGAGTCGGTCACGAGCGGTGCTCTATGCCTTCATGATCGAGCAGCCACGCCTTGGTGGCGATGCCTTCTCCCGCACTGAAGCCAGTGATGCGACCGTTGGCGGCGAGCACCCTGTGGCACGGCACGATGATGGGGACCGGATTCGCACCAACCGCTCCACCGACCGCCCTGCCTGCGGTTGCCCGCCCGGTGACCCCGCCAAGGAATCCGTATGAGACTACGGACCCGTACGGCAGCAACGACAGCTCGGCCCATACCTGCTTCTGGAAATCGGTGCCGACCACAGCAACCGGCACATCGAATTCGGTGCGCTTGCCCTCGAAGTACTCACCGAGTTGCGTCACGGCGACCTCGAGAACGGGTGCGGTGTTCTCAGGAAGATCGCCCCACGGCAGCGACCCGGCGCATTCGATGCTGAGCGACGTCACGCAAAGCCCGTCGCTCAATAGTTCGATGCGACCGAGGGGGGAGTCGGTGCGTCGGAGGAATGCTGGAACGGCGACGAGTGTCGACGAGCGGGAGGTGCGGCCCTGTGCGGTGGTCATGACACGACTGTAGCCGGGGCGCCGGACACGGCTCTGGCGCAATTCGGACATCGGGGTGAAACGCGACGGCATCGGCGCGGTGGAAGATAGGAGCATGGTTGATATCGAATTCCGCCCGCTGGGTCTCGGCGGCCCCCAGGTCTCCACGATCGGCCTCGGTTGCAATAATTTCGGCAGGATCGGCACTGCCACCGAAGACCAGAAGGGGACGAATGCCCTCATCTCGGAAGCGATCACTCTCGGCGTCACCCTGTTCGATACGGCCGACATGTACGGTGGAGCGCCCGGGGTGAGCGAATCGCTCATGGGCGTGGCGCTCCACGGCCATCGTGACAGCGTGTTCCTCGGCACGAAATTCGGACACGACGGCGTCGACATGGGGATCGCGCCCGGTGCACCGAAAGGCTCGCGTGCCTACATCCGCGAGGCCCTGGAGGGCTCCCTGCGCCGTTTGCAGACCGATCGCGTCGATTTGTACCAGATGCACACCCCAGACCCACAGACCCCCATCGAGGAGACGATCGCCGCCCTCGATGAACTCGTCGACGAGGGCAGGGTCATCCATTACGGTCATTCGAACTTCTCCGCGGACCAGATCGACGCGGCGGCCGCGGCTGGCAGGTTCGTGTCATCCCAGAACGAATACAGCCTTCTGGCGAGGAATATCGAAGCGGACGTGCTGCCGGCGATCAATCGGAATCATCTCGGCCTGCTGCCGTACTTCCCCCTTCAGAATGGGCTACTCACCGGAAAGTTCACCCGCACCGAGCATCCTGTCGACTCCCGGATCATGCGCCAGCGACCGCACATAGCCGAGAATGCGCCGTGGGATGTGCTCGAGGCCTATGAGGCATTCTGCGATGCGCGGGGAATCACGATGCTGGAGGCGACCTTCGGATGGCTGCTCGCCCAACCCGGACTCTCCAGCGTGATCGCTGGCACGACAAAGCCTGAGCAACTGAGGCAGAACGCTGCGGCGTCGACTGCATGGAAGCCGTCATCAGAGGAGATCGCGCGGGTCTCCGCCATCTTCGACTGACCGGCTGTCAGGAGTCACCCTCGGTACGTGGTCGGATGTTGATGCTCTGGTTGAGCTCGGTCACTTCGGCGTTGAGGTCATCGAGTTGTGCGACCAACCCGTCATATTGTGTGACCCTCTCGGCGATGGACGTGTAGAGCGTGTCGAGGTCGGCCTGCCGGATGACCAGTTCTTCACGCCTGTCGTCAAACTCTCGTTGGGTGAAATATCCGCCTTCATCGGCTTGCAGGTTGAACGAGGTGATGTCGGCGTTGAGCGAGTCGTAGCCCGAATTGTAGGAGATGTAGTCAGCATCGATGCTCGACTTGAGCGTGGTGGTCTGGTCGACGATGTTGCTGATGGCCACCTGACGCTCAGTGAATACTGCGTCGGAGGTGAGATGGAGTTGCACGAGTGCCTGCCGCTCGCCAAAAAATGTCGCATAGTGCGACTCGAGTTCCGGGCTGATGTCGGCGAACTCCGTACCGACGATGGAGTGGAGTTCGTTGAGCCGTTCTCCGGGCTCCGCCTTGGCGTAGTACTCCATCGTCTTGACGAATGCAGGGTCACCGGCGCGAGCTGAAGCTTCGGCCTCCAGCAGGGGGCTGATGGCCGCGTGGTCGGTGTCTGACATCCGATCCCATGCCGCGTGGAGCATCTCATGGGCGGCAACAACCTCCTCGAGGCCGTCCAGCCTGTCGTCGGTCACGTTGAACAGGAAGATCTTGCGGTCGCCATGCACGTAGCATCCGAGAATCCCGACATCTTCGATGTCGCTGGCGCAGTGGGTGTCGAAGGACTCGGTCGACTCGATGGATGGGCGACTCGCGTAGAACAGGAATCGGCCTTCACCTGTCATCGTGGATCGCTCGGCGTATGCGGCGATCGTCGCGGTCGGTTCGTACTGCCACACGACGAACTGGTCGCTCACCCGCTGCTGGTGGGTGAGAACCCAAGCTCCCGCGCCGCCGAGTGCGACGACGAGGATGATACCGAGGGACGCGAGCAGGATGCGTCCAAAACCGGGTCGAGCCCGCACCTTCTGCTCGGGCAGCGGGGCGGGCTCGAAGTCTGTCACGGCAGCGACTCTATCTTGGCGCTGTGACGATCCGGTTACGGCTGCAGTACGACCTGCAGTTCGAAGGTGATCGTCACGTCGTCACCGAGGGTGAAACCACCGGCTTCGAGGGCAGCGTTCCAGCTGACACCGTAGGCGTGGCGGTCGATAACCGTGGATGCGGTGGCTCCAGCCTTGGTCTGGCCATAGCCGTCGGTGACGATGCCACCGAATTCGCCCTTGAGTACCTCTGACTTGGTGACACCGCGCAGCGTGAGGTCACCGGTGATGGCGAACTCGTCGCCGGAAACCTCGACGGACTTTGAGGCGAAGGTCATGGTGGGGAATTCGTCGGCGAGGAAGAAGTCGCTCGTACGGAGGTGTGCGTCGCGATCCTTCTGGTTGGTGTCGACGGAGGCGATCTCGACGGTGGCCTCGATGGTGGAGTCTTCAGGGTTCTCGGCGGTGACGATGGTGGCATCGAAGGTCTTGAACGAGCCTCGCACCTTGCTGATCTTGAGGTGCTTTACCGAGAAAGAGATCTCGGAATGGGTCGGGTCAAGCTTCCAGGTGCCCGCGACGTAGCCGGGGTGGGTTTCAAGTGAAGTAGTCATAAATACATGCAATCGCATAAACCCTGAAAGTATTCCCAAAGAAAGTGATCGGTCCACATTTTTTCAGGAGTTGATCTGGTGGGCCTCAATGTCCCGTCGACGACCTCATCAACTTGGCTGCAATGGATGCACGACCCGTCAACTTCTCTTCGGCATCCGCGATTGTCATGGCCATCAATCCAGCGTTCGCGCCGAGGAAACGCCATGGCTCCGGTTCCCAGGACGGCGAGTGATGATTCACCCACGGAAGCGAGATGAGTGCTGTGTCGGCGCCGGTCATCAGGTCGGCGAGTGTGCGACCCGCCAGGTTTGTGGTGCTCAGGCCGTCACCGACATATCCGCCGGCCGAGGCCAGCCCCCGGGCTGCGTCGTAGCTCGCGGTGGCATGCCAGTCTCGAGACACGCCAAGTGGACCGCCCCAGCGATGGGTGACGGCAACCTGCCCTATCGCGGGGAACATATCACCCAGCGTGCGACGCAGGTGGTCGAACACCGCAGGAACGCGGTCGTACTCTGATCGGATTGAGCTGCCCCAGTGGTATCTCGCGCCGCGCCCACCGAAGGCGAAACGGTTGTCAGCCGTGCGCTGCCCGTAGACGAGAAGGTGCCTGAAGTCGGTGAAGGTCTGCCCGTGGTCGAGGCCGATCTCATCCCAGATGGAATCGGGCAGCGGCTCGGTGGCGATCATCATCGAATAAAGGGGCAGCATGCGGCGCCGGGTGGCGGGCAGTGTCGCTCCATAGCCTTCGGTTGCCACGACCACGTCTTTGCACTGCACGGTCCTGAGCCTCGTTCGCACCGAGCGGGATGCGTAGTCGGTGACCTCGGTGTTTTCGTAGATGACGACACCCCTGGATTCGAGGGCGCGCGCCAGACCCCTCACCAGTTTCGCCGGGTGCAGTCGCGCGCAGGCGGGGTCGAAGCTCGCTCCAAGGGCGCCGGCCGCCTTCACCCGATCCTGTGCCCACAATTCGACCTGGTCGACGCCGAAAACCGCAGCTTCGGCCACCTCGGCTTTGGCAGCAGCGAGCTGCACTCCTGAGCGAGCGAACGAGACAGTGCCACCCTTCAGGTAGTCGATATCGAGCCCGATGGATGCCGCGACCCGCCCGACCTCGTCGACGGTATCGATCATGGCCCGCCGCATCGCGAGGGCCGCCTCGCGGCCGTGGGCCCGTTCGAGGGAAACCGTCGACCGGGGAAACAGTGCGCTGCACCATCCGCCGTTGCGCCCGGAGGCCCCGAACCCGACGATCTCCTTCTCGAGCACCGCTATCGAGAGGGACGGGTCGCGTTCGAGGAGGTACCAAGCCGTCCAAAGCCCGGTCAGGCCCCCGCCGACGATCGCGACGTCGACATCCAGATCCGCGTCGAGCGCCGTGCGGGGAGTGAGATCATCCGGCACCGTATCGTGCCAGAAGCTCAGCTGCCGGAAGTCTGTCACGAGACGGTCGAGTTCAGAGTCTTGACCATGCCTCGGTCAGGACGGAACGCAGGATGGCCTCGATCTCATCGAATTCCGCGGGCCCGATCGTGAGCGGTGGAGCGAGCTGAATGACGGGGTCACCCCTGTCGTCGGCGCGACAGTACAGCCCCGCGTCGTACAGGGCCCTGGAAAGGAATCCTCGGAGCAGCCGTTCCGACTCATCATCGTCGAAGGTCTCTTTGGTGACCTTGTCTTTGACGAGCTCGATGCCGAAGAAGTATCCGGCTCCGCGCACGTTGCCCACGATCGGCAGGTCGAGCAGCTTCTCGAGCGTCCTGCGGAAGATGGGTGAGTTCTCCCGCACATGCGCGTTGAGGTTCTCCTCCTCGAAGATGTCGAGGTTCTCCATCGCAACCGCCGATGACACCGGATGACCACCGAAGGTATAACCGTGATAGAACGCCGTCGAACCGTGCTTGAACGGCTCGTAGATTCGGTCGGACACGATCGTGGCGCCGATGGGGGAATATCCGCTGGTCATCCCCTTCGCGCAGGTGATCATGTCCGGGACGTATCCGTACTCGTCGCAGGCGAACATGTGTCCGATGCGCCCGAACGCGCAGATGACCTCGTCGCTGACCAGCAGCACGTCGTACTTGTCACAGATCTCGCGAACACGCTGGAAATAGCCGGGCGGCGGAGGGAAGCATCCGCCCGAATTCTGGACGGGTTCGAGGAACACCGCTGCCACTGTCTCGGGGCCTTCGAACAGGATCATCTCTTCGATACGGTTCGCTGCCCACACACCGAATTCGGCCTCGACATCGGTAGCGCCGGCTGACGCGACGAAGCCCATCTCCTCAGCGCGGTAGAAGTTCGTATTCGGTACACGGAAACCCCCGGGTACGACCGGTTCGAACATCTCTTTCATGGCGGGGATGCCGGTGATCGCGAGGGCGCCCTGCGACGTGCCGTGGTAGGCAACGGCTCGCGAGATGACCTTGTGCTTGGTGGGGCGGCCCTGCAGCTTCCAGTAATACTTGGCGAGCTTGAACGCGGTCTCGACCGCCTCACCACCACCGGTGGAGAAGAAGACACGATTCAGGTCGCCCGGCGCGTAGTGGGCGAGCCGGTCGGCCAGCTCGATGGCGCTCGGGTGTGCGTATGACCAGAGCGGGAAGAAGGCCAGCTCCTCGGCCTGCCGTGCGGCGACCTGTGCCAGCCTCTTACGACCGTGGCCGGCATTGACGACGAACAGGCCGCTGAGCCCGTCGATGTACTTCCGGCCGTTCGAGTCCCAGATATGGTGACCCTCACCCTTGGTGATGATCGGAACGCCGTGGCCGTCCTCCATGAGCGACTGGCGCGTGAAATGCATCCAGAGGTGATCTTTCGCCTTCTGCTGCAGCTCGGCATCGTTCCAGGATCGTGACCATTCTGTGGCCCGAATCGGTTCCGTGATAGTCATCGGCTTTACCTTGTTCCCCAGTTGTAGAACTGTTTTTGTAGTTTCAGGTACACGAAAGTCTCGGTGGAGGCCACGCCATCGATGGAGCGGATCTGCTTGTTGAGGAGGCTGATCAGGTCGTCATCGTTCTCGCAGACGACCTCGGCGAGGATGTCGAAGCTTCCCGCCGTCAGCACCACATAGTCGACGGCGGTGAGGGCGCTCAGCTTTTCGGCGACCACGGTCGTGTCGCCGGTGACCCTGACGCCGATCATGGCCTGCCTGTAGAAGCCGAGTTGCATGGGATCGGTGACGGCGACTACCTGCATCACTCCCGAATCCGTGAGCTTCTGGACCCGCTGGCGCACGGCAGCTTCGCTGAGCCCGACGGCTTTGCCGATTTCGGCATACGAGCGCCTCCCGTCTGCCTGCAACTGTTCGATGATCCCTTTTGACACCTCGTCGAGTTGGACCGGACGCGATCCCGGATGGCGCGGCGATGATGTCATGAGACGATTCTGTCAGTGGGGTGGCCCATAAACAAGCGATTCCGAATCACTTTCGGGTATTTTTCAACGAAATCGGTAGCTGGATGGAGGCTACGGCCAGGAACGCAGCGGCGGGCGCCGTCACCAATCAGCCCATAAAGTTAGGCGCATGGGCGAGGAATTCGACGACACACGACCAGCGCCGTCGCGGCCGGATTCTGGTGTGACCGCGCCATCCCCTGAGGCTACCGACGAGCTGATGGCTGACACGGTGATGACCTCACGACGGCCCGTCGTCGACCTCGTCGAACCCCAGCGCGAGCGGGTGTCACGAGGCGCTTTAGACGCCGTGCTCGGCCTGTCCTCGAACAGTGCAGGCCCGCCACAGGGGATCTACAGCTTCCGGGTGGGCGAGTTTGCGGAACCCGTGATGCTCGACAAGCCGGCCAGGGTGGGCCGTGATCCCCAGACTTCTCGAATCTCCACTGGAGCGCTGCCTCGGCTCGT
Organism: Salinibacterium xinjiangense; assembly: GCF_014645015.1. GTDB lineage: Bacteria > Actinomycetota > Actinomycetes > Actinomycetales > Microbacteriaceae > Rhodoglobus > Rhodoglobus xinjiangensis. The sequence goes on along the minus strand of NZ_BMLC01000001.1, from coordinate 523,942 downwards.
GCGAGTCTCTTCACCGGGCCACGAGGTATCCGGAACCCATGTCGAAGTGCGCCAGGTGGGGTCATCCGTCATCGTTACCGATCTCCGTTCGACCAACGGGTCCGTGGTGATGCAGCCCGGAAGCATCCCCCGAAAACTGCGCCAGGGTGAGTCGGTGGTCGTCTCACCGGGCGCGCTGGTGGATATTGGGGACGAGAACATTCTCCAGATTCTTCCGATGCAGCGCCTCGGCTAATCGATTCAGAAAGGCAGCCGTGACCGAAATCGGCTCGAACAACGCTGGGATGGCTGTGTCCATACCCGATCGGCCGGAGGCTGTCGTGCGACTTGCGTGGGCCTCTGCAACCGATGTCGGACACCGTAGGCAGGTGAACGAAGACAGTTATGTCGCCGGCGTACCGCTTTTCGCGGTCGCCGACGGGATGGGCGGACACTCCGCCGGAGATCTCGCGAGTCAAGCGGTCGTTACACGCCTCGCCGAGATCGACGGTGGCGAGTTCGTCGACCCCGAGCTCGTCGAGCAGGCACTCATGCTGGCAACGGAAGACATCACGGTGATCGCAACCGACAGTGAGCTGGGGGCGGGCACCACTGTCACCGGGGCGGTCCTGACACTCCAGGATGATGACCCGTACTTCGCGGTTTTCAACATCGGAGACAGTCGCGTCTACAAGTTTGAATCGAACGACCTGACACAGGTCACCACCGATCATTCCGTGGTGCAGGAACTGGTCGAATCCGGCGCCCTCTCGCGGGAGGAGGCGGAGAACCACCCTGACAGCAACATCATCACGCGTGCTGTCGGATTCACTTCGCGACCGTTTCCCGATTTCTGGATGCTGCCCCTGCGCACGGGCCTGAGGCTGTTGATCTGTTCTGACGGCCTGACAAAAGAGGTCAGCGATGACCGGTTGCGGATGCATCTGGCTGCGGGGATGAGCCCTCGCGAGACGGCGGGGGCCCTGGTCGACGCGGCCCTTGCGGCTGGCGGCCGGGACAACGTCACGGCTGTGGTCGTCGACGTTCTCGAAGCTCCGGACCTGGTCGATTTGGACGACACCGCACCTCGACTGCGCCGTCGGTAGCGCGTTCGGGCGCCACTCCGAATGGGGGGCGCTTCAACGCCCCCCCGTTCGGGGGCGATAGCGGTCTATGGCCGTATTGACCTGCCTACAATTGGGAATCCAACCCGAATCCAGGAGGTGACCGTGGCGCGCCGACTGCCGTCTTCGCCTCCGATCCTGCCCGGATTCTCACACATCCACGTGTTGGGTTCAGGTGGTTTTGCCGACGTATTCCTCTACGAACAGAACATGCCGCGACGCCAGGTCGCGGTCAAAGTGATGCTCAGCGAGGTGGTCAACGACCAGATCAGGCAGATGTTCCAGGCCGAAGCCAACCTGATGGCGCAGTTGAGCTCGCATCCCTCGATTCTCACGGTCTACCAGGCGGGCGTGTCATCCGACGGCAGGCCGTATCTCGTCATGGAGCTCTGTTCGTCGTCACTGAGTCAGCGCTACCGCACAGAGCGACTGCCCGTGGCCGAGGTGCTGAAGATCGCCGTCAAGATCGGCAGCGCCCTCGACACGGCGCATCGTGCCGGTGTGCTACATCGCGACGTGAAGCCGTCGAACATCCTCACCACGGCGTACGGCAATCCGGTTCTCTCAGACTTCGGCATCGCTGCGACGATCGGGGAGGCGGGAAACTTCGACGCCGTGGGGATGTCGATTCCGTGGTCGGCTCCCGAAGTCCTGATGGACGAGACGGCTGGCAATATTCCCTCGGAAGTCTGGGCATACGCTGCCACCATCTACTCGCTCCTGGCGGGGAGGTCACCGTTCGAAGTGCCGGGGGAGTCGAACAAATCGACCGATCTCATCTCCCGGATCAACCGTGCGAAGCCCCGATCGATCGGGCGCAATGACGTGCCAGTGGCTCTCGAACGAGCGCTCATCCGCGGCATGTCCCGCAAGCCCGAAGCTCGACAGGGTTCGGTGATCGAGCTCGTCCATGAGTTGCAGGCCATCGAGTCCGAACTGGGACTGCCACAGACCGCGATCGAGACCATCATCGACGATTGGGCGCTCGCTACCGTCTCGGATCTCGAGGATCGCACGCGGGTCCGGGGGGGCGTCACGCCCACTGTCTCTGTCGGGGAACGTCGCCGTCGCCGTCGGGGAGCAGTCGCCAGCGCGCCGTACACGGGCATCGATACCTTCGGTCGCGGTTCGTCTTCGGTTGCGAAGAGCACCGGCGCTTCCGGTTCCGGGGAGACCGGGAACAGGAGAGGCTGGATCGGCGCCGGCGTTGCGGGGGCTGCCCTGATCGTGGCGCTCATCGTCACCCTTATCGTGGTCTTTACGACGACCGGACAGAATGATGTGCCGGTGGTCGCCAACATCCAGGCGAATGTGGCCGACGGTACGGTCACTTTCAGCTGGCAGGACCCGGGGATCAACGACACCGACTCCTTCCGCATCGTGACGGACGATGGGCAGTCGAGCATCCAGCGCAGCCCCGAATTCACGTATGACGCTGAGCCGGGGCAGCGGGTCTGCATCACGGTCACCGTGAATCGCAAGGGCAAAGACGGCCCGGCGAGTGGTGAAAAATGCGCAGACACCGCGGGATGATGAGTCCGTCATGCTGAGAAAATGGCTTGCCACCCACGCATCCACCGCTATCAGTGTGACCAGTGGCGTCGCGATCGCTGCGCTCGTGGCGACGATCGCGATCGTCTCGACAGGCTATTCGGCGCAACGGCTCGATCTCGGTGACGGTTCGGTATGGGTTGCGAACAGCCAGCAGCAGGCCATCGGCCGGGCCAATCCCGAGGTGCTCGAACTGAACACCGTCGTGGCCACCACCGGGAATGATGTCGACGTACTGCAGCGCGGCACCACGGTGCTGCTGTTCGACCGCTCCGAGATCAAGATCGACATCGTCGACCCCGCGACCTCCCTGGTCACCGACAGCGTCCCCCTGCCCCCGGATCAGCCCGAGGTGTATCTCGCTGGCGACAACGTGATCGTCTTCGCCGAGGGAACCGGCGAGTTGTGGATCGTCTCCACCGAGAGTTTCAGGAACTTCGACGCTGAGTCGGAATCCACCCTCAGCCTGGGCAAGGGGGCTGCGGTCAGCGTCGATCCCGACGGACTGCTGTTCGCTTACTCGCCGGTAACGTCTCTGGTCTACTCGGTGGATGCTGCCAAGTCAGGTGCGGTGCAGTCAAGCCAGCGGGTCCGACTGGCCGCAGCCGATGCCTCGGTGGTCCTGACGTCTGTCGCCGGTCGTTGGGCCATTCTCGACCTCGACGCGAACATGCTGTACCTGGATGGCAGGACGGTGGATCTCACGGCTCTCGTCGGAGATTCCAGTTCGGTGACCGTGCAGTGGGCCAGCTCGGCCGGTGACAGGGTGCTTGTCGGATACTCGGGCGGGCTCATCAGTGTCCCGCTCAGTGGCGCGACCGCGATGAACCTTACCGACGGCCAGTCGGGTATCGCCGCGAGACCGCTCGTGCTCGACGGCTGCGAGTTCGCATCATGGACCAACGGCACGAGCTGGCGACGGTGCCTCGACGCCGGCGGCGACGGCACGACGGTCGCTCTCGACGCTGTGACAGCGAACGCCCAACTCGCATTCGTCACCAACGGAGACAGCGCAGTGCTCAATGATCGGCGAACTGGGCGTACGTGGGCCGTGCAGCGCGCGGGCCAGCTGATCAACAACTGGGACGACCTCATCGCCACCGACGACCAGCAACCCCAGGAGCAGCAAAACGACGACTCCCTTCAGCCGGAGGTCGAGGTGATCCAGGAACCGCCGGTAGCAATCGACGATTCCTTCGGCGCGCGGCCGGGCAGGGCGACCGTGCTGCCGGTCCTGCTCAACGATTACGATCCGAACGGTGATGTGCTCGTCGTCGGTGACGTTGCGCCCATCGACGAATCGATCGGCCGGATAGACCTGATCAACGAACGCCAGCAGATTCAGCTGACCCTCAACGCCGGGGCAACCGGGCAGATCTCATTCCCGTACTCGATCACGGATGGGAGAGGCGGCACGGCCTCGGCAACCGTGGTGGTGACGATGCGCACTCCCGGGGAGAATTCTGCGCCTGCCCAGGTGCGGTCGACGAAGACGGTCGTCGTCGAGGGTGGCCGAGTGACGACCCAGGTGCTTGCCGACTGGATCGATCCTGATGGTGACGCGTTCTACCTCACCAACGCCAGCGTTGCGCCTCCAGCGGCTGTGACCTATAAGCCCAACGGCACAGTGACATACTCTGACGCTGGCTCGGGCGGTGACCTTGCAATCGTCGCCCTGCTCGTCTCCGACGGTTCTGCGGAAGGCAGCGGCACACTGTCCGTGTCGATCAGGGCGTCGGGCAAGGTCGACATCATCCCCGATCCGTTTGTCGTATTGGTATCGGCAGGTGAGGAGAGGACGATCTCCCCGCTCGATCACGTGCGCGGCGGTTCAGGCATCCTGAGGCTCAGCAGTGTGCCGGCGAAACCAGATGTCACCATCACCCCCAGCTATGAGACCGGAACCTTCCGCTTTACCAGCAGCCAGGTGCGCAGCCACTACCTGGAGTACGTCGTCACCGACGGCAATCTGACCGTGACGGGACTCGTGCGGGTCGACGTCGTATCGCCGCCGGAGGCAAACACCCGACCCATCACCGTGCCGAAGACCGTGTTTGTGAGAACCCTGCAGAGCGAACGGATCGATGTTGCCTCTACCGACGTGGATCCCGCGGGTGGCGTGCTGCTGGTGACCGGCCTGATGAACCTGCCGGGCAATTCGGGTGTGCGTGCGGAGATCCTCGACCAGCGAGTGGTCAGGGTGAGCCTCGATCGACCTCTCGACAATGGTCCGGTGTCATTCAATTACCGGATCAGTAACGGCCTGGCCGAGGCTGAGGGCGTCATCACCGTGATCCAGATCCCAGCGCTGACCCGCATCCAGCCTCCGATCGCCAACGATGACAATGTCACGGTGCGAGTCGGTGATGCGATCGACATCCCTGTGCTCTCCAACGATGAGCATCCCGATGGGCTCACACTCACCCTCCAGCCCGTGCTCGACCAGGCTCTTCCCGAAAACTCCGGGCTCCTGTTCGCCTCGGGACGAGTGCTGCGCTACCTCGCCCCGGACAAGACGGGAAACTTCACAGCCGCATATCGGGTGACCGGCCCGGATGGCCAGGCTGCGACGGGCCTGGTGCGGATCTCGGTGCGCGAAGCCGACGCAGCCACGAACAACGCACCGGTTCCCACCACTGTCACGGCGAGGGTGATCGCCGGGGAGAGCGTTCGCGTGCGCATTCCGCTGAGCGGCATCGACCCGGACGGAGATTCGGTGCAGCTGCTCGGCCAGTCCACGAATCCCGACAAGGGATCGGTGTCCGCAGTGGAGGATGACACCTTCGTGTACGACGCAGGCGACTACTCTGCGGGCACGGATTCGTTCACCTACACCGTGATCGACTCCCTGGGGGCGCGAGCCACGGGGATTGTGCGTATCGGCATCAGCCCCAGACTCGAGGGTGCCCGCAACCCGGTCGCCATCGCCGACGAGGTCACAGTGCGACCCGGTTTCACGGTATCGGTCCAGGCGCTTGCCAACGACTCCGACCCGGACGGCAGCCCCCTCGTCATCACCGGCGCGATGCCCAACGACGAGGTCACCACCGCCGTCATCGTGGGCACCGACATCGTCGAGATCACACCTCCCGCGCTTCCTGGCAGCTACGGCGTGATCTACACGATCGAAAACGACAAGGGCGGCACGAGCCAGAACTTCATCAGGGTCATCGTCGATCCTGGTGCCCCGCTCTCGTATCCGATCGCGACCGACAGCATCCTGACCCTGTCGGACGTGCTCAATCGCCCCAGGGTGACTGTCGATGTGCTCGCCAATGTCTTCTTCGCCGATGGCGACTCCCGGTCTCTCGGACTCTCCGTATATCCGGGATACTCCGCCAACGCGAGGGTGACCTCAGACAAGCGCATCGAGGTGACAGTCGCCGAGAAGAGCCAGATCATCCCGTTCAGGCTCACGCACCCCGATGACCGCAATGTCTTCAGCTTCGCGTTTATCAGGGTGCCTGGCCTGAATGACGCCCTGCCGCAGCTCGATCGACGCGCCCCCGCACTGAAGGTCGTCAGTGAGTCCGAACTCACCATCGATATCAACGACTACGTCATCGCCGTCGGCGGCAAGCAGGTGAGGCTGACGGACTCGAGCACCGTACAGGCCACTCACTCGAACGGGCGCAGCCTCGTCTCAGACCAGTACACGCTGCGGTTCACCTCGGCCGACAGGTATTTCGGACCGGCGTCGATCTCGTTCGAGGTGACGGACGGAACATCCGCCAGCGACCCCAACGGCCGAAAGTCCATCCTCGTGCTGCCGATCACTGTGTCCCCAAGGGTGAACCAGCCTCCGGAGTTCGGTGGCGCCGTCATCGAATTCGAGCCTGGTGAGGGACGGGATATCGACCTTCTCAAGCTGACGAATTACCCGTACCCCGACGACATCGATGAATTGGTGTATTCGATCCTCGACCCCCAGCCCGACGGATTCCGTGCGGTGCTCAACGGAACGATACTCACGCTCAGGGCGGCCGAGAATGCGCGGAAGGGAACCGTCTCCACCGTCGCTCTGGGCGTGCGGGATGACGTCACGCAGGGTGGCTCAGGGCGAATCCAGCTCACTATCGTGCCCTCGACCCGACCACTACTGATACCCGCTGCCGACAAAGCCGTCGCTCGCCGTGGTGGCACCACGACGGTGGATGTGCTCGCCAACGATGCCGCCACCAACCCGTTCCCCGGCGCCCCGATCCGGGTCGTCAATATCAGGGGACTGGACGGCGCCGTTTTGCCGGCTGGCATTACCATCAGCCCCAACGAGGACAATTCGAGGCTCTCGGTCAGCGTTGCCCGGACGGCGTTGCCTGGCGACGTCAACCTGCAGTACCAGGTCGCCGACTCCACGAATGATCCAGACCGGTTCGTCTGGGGATCGATCACGGTCTCCGTGCAGGACCGACCCGACCCGGTTGCGAATATCGCGCCAACGGGCTTCGGTGACAGGTCGATCACGATGCGATGGAACGGTGGCGCCTTCAATAATTCGCCGATCACCGCCTACCGCGTGACCGCGTCAGACGGGGGCACCGTCGTGTCGTCGACGGAGTGCACAGGAACCACCTGTTCGATACCCACTGCGGGCAACGGACCGGCGAATGCCGTGACGATTGCGGTAGTGGCCATCAATGCGATCGGAGAGTCCGATTCGACGGTGCTCGCAGATCCAATCTGGTCAGACCTGATCCCCGCAGCTCCGGCATCGTTTAGTTCCATCGCCCTCGATCGGGGCCTGAGTATCTCGTGGAATGCGGTGACTTCTCCGGCCGGTGGCTCGCCTGTGGACCGCTACAGGCTGAATGTGGGCGGATTCTCGGGAGACTTCTCCCCGGCCACGGTGTGTGCCGGCGGCATCTGTACCGTCAACACTTTGGCTGCCGGATGGACTCTCGACAACGGAGTCGCCGTCAGTTACACGGTCAGCCCACGCAATGCCGCGCTCACTGCGCTCTCGGTGTGGAACACGAGCGAGCCGCGCTCCGATGTTCCTGCCGGGCCACCCATCGCCGGAGCATCACCGCTCGCGACGATGACCGGCGACGCAAGCGTGCGATTGGACTGGCCGGGCATATTCAGTGACAACGGTCGCCAGATCTCGGGCTACCGCGCTGCCGCCTACACCGGCGCGGCTCCCACCTGTGCGGCCGACGGTACGGTGACGGCGAACGGCGCCGTCGTGCTCGACGCCGGAACCGGAACCACCGCCCAGTTCTCCGGGCTGCAGGCCAATGCGAGTTACTCGCTGCTCGTGTTCGCCAGGAACGGGCAGGGCTGTACAGCGAGCCCCTCGGTGGTCGCCCGCACGGCTCCCGGCATCGTCACGGCCATCGATTCGGGAACAGGCCCCGTGCAGAACGGGGACGTGTTCGACTTCCAGCTGCTCGGAGGGTCTATCGGAGCTGAGCCGCTGACCGTCGATTATTCGATCATCTACCGTCTTATCGGTCCCGGTGTCCCCGCCACCGAGTCGGGACGGGTTCCCCTGGGGTCGTTCCTGAATACCGATGGCCAGCAGTACGGGCAGAACGTGGCCGTGCAGGTTCGGGCCTGCCGCATCTGGGCCTCTGTGCCGCTGTGCCAGTCGTCGTGGTCGGCTTCTTTCGACCTCGGCACGCCCGTGGATCCCCGGGTCACGGGGCAACTGACGTTCCTCCCCGACGACGCTCTGCTGTCGAACTCGGGAACATTCCAGTGGGATGGATTACCGACCGGCTATTCTCTGGTCGAATATGCCTGCGGAGCGCCGCCCAGGGAATACTTTCCGGCGGAAACTGCGACGACCTGTCATGCTGACGCGAGCGTGCGTCAGGATCCGCACCTCACCATTCGGGTCTCGGCCAACGGCACGACGTACACGAAGACCTACCTATGGTCCGACTATGACTGACGCAGGCTCGACCGGCACGGCACAGCCCAGGCCGGGAACCGTGCATCCGAATCCAAGCAGGGGAGTACCAGTATGACCATGACACCAGAACAGGCGACCTGGTTCTCCGGCATTTTCAACAGGCTCGTGGCCAATGTCGACCAGGTGCTGCTGGGTAAGACCTTCGTCATCCGACTCGGGTTTACAGCGCTGCTGAGCGACGGCCACCTTCTGCTCGAGGACTTCCCCGGCACGGGCAAGACCTCGTTCGCGCGTGCTATCTCGCAAAGCGTCGCGGGTTCGAGCAGCCGTATCCAGTTCACCCCAGACCTGCTCCCCGGCGACATCACGGGGGTGAGCATCTACAACCAGGTTGTCTCCGACTTCGAGTTCCATCGCGGACCGATCTTCGCCAACATCGTGCTTGCCGACGAAATCAACCGTGCGAGCCCTAAGACGCAGTCGGCGCTGTTGGAGGTCATGGAGGAAGGGCACGTCACAGTCGATGGTGTCACCCACCCCGTCGGAGCACCCTTCATGGTGATCGCGACACAAAACCCGATCGAGCAGGCCGGCACGTATCGCCTGCCCGAAGCTCAACTCGACCGTTTCATCATGAAGGCATCCATCGGATACCCGGATCACGCATCGACGCTGCGCATTCTCGAAGGAGCCGGCGTGAAGGCCCACGAGACGACCGTGCCCGCGATCGTCACCGCAGAGGTGGTCGCCGAGATGTCGCAACTGGCCCGTATGGTCCATGTCGATCCCACCATCAACGACTATGTCGGTCGACTGGTCGAGTCGACTCGAACCGTCCCCGAGGTGCGCCTGGGCGCCAGCGTGCGTGGGGCGCTCGCCCTCATCCGCACAGCGAAGACGCTCGCCGCGGCCAGCGGCAGGCACTACGTGATCCCGGATGATGTGAAGGCGCTCGCCGAACCCGTGCTCGCCCACAGGCTCGTCATCGACCCCGAGGCGGAGTTCGACGGAGTGACGGCACCGAGCATTATGAGTCAGATTCTCATGGAGACCCCGCCACCCAGCGAGCGGCAATCTGTGTGATGGCAGACCGCAGGACAGGGCTGGACGGCACTCAGCCGAGCCGAATCTCGAGAAGCGCCCAGAGGTCGGTGAGTTCGGCGACATCGGCGCGCGCCGACTTCCAGTTCCCCACCGGCACGGCCGGACTCACCAATACCCGAACGAGGATCGTCGGGGAGCGGACGGGTTTCCTGGCCGACACGATCATCTCAGCCGTGCAGTTGGGCCGCTCGATCGGCGGCTTTCTCCGGCGGGTTTTTGTGCGACTGGCCGCGGTCATCACGCCGCTGGGCTGGACGATGCTGGCCCTGGTACCACTGTCACTCCTGTTCGGTTACCTGATCGGGTGGATCGAACTTATCGTCGTCGGATTTGCTGGCGGCGCGCTCATGATCATCGCTGTCGTCTACCTCGTCGGCCGAAGCAGCATCCAGATCGACCTCAGCATGCCGCACCGGAGGGTCGTCGCTGGGGAATCAGCCGTGGGGGAAGTGATGATCGCCAACACGGGACGCAGGCGCACCCTCGGGGTCACCATCGAGATCCCGGTCGGGAAAGCTCTGGCCGAGGTTGCGCTGCCGAGCCTCCGGAAGGGCCGATCATTCACCCATAACTTCTCGATCCCGACGGCTCGTCGCGGTGTGGTGCCGGTCGGACCGGTTCGCACGGTTCGCGCGGACCCCGTGGGTCTTGTCCGGCGGGAACTCGTATGGACCGAGGTGAGTGAGTTGTTCGTGCATCCGCGCACTGTCGCAATTCCGAGCATGAGCACCGGTTTCATCCGAGACCTGGAGGGCAACCCGACGAGAGACCTCTCCAATAACGACGTGTCGTTTCACGCGCTGCGCGAGTACATGCCGGGAGACGAGCGCCGCAACATCCACTGGAAATCGACGGCGAGAACGGGGACCTACATGGTTCGCCAGTTCGAGGAGACGCGCCGCAGCCACCTCATGATCGCGCTCAGTCTGGCCAGTGCCGACTATGCCAACGACGACGAATTCGAGCTGGCGGTGAGCGTCACCGGGTCGCTCGGGATCAGGGCCATCAGGGACACCCGCACCGTGACCGTCGTCGCGAGCGAGGATACGCCGGAGTTCGCCAAACACAAGGTCTTTGCCGTGCGAATGCTGTCGACCCTCACGGGAACGAGACTGTTGGATGATCTCGCCGTAGTCGAACACACCGAATCGGCGCTCACCATTACCGACGTCGCTCGCGTTGCGGCGGATCGCGCGAGCGGCGTGTCGGTGGCATTCCTCGTGTGCGGCTCCAGCGTCACCCGCCAACAATTGCGAGCAGCATCCACGAAATTCCCGCTCGGGGTCGAGGTGGTTGCCGTCGTGTGCGATCCCGAGAGTGCCCCGGGCCTTCGTCGCATCGCGGGATTGAGTGTGCTCACGATCGGTTACCTCGACGACCTCAAACAGTCCCTGGCGAGGGCGTCAGCAGCATGAGCAGGGGCCAGCGCAATTCCCGCGGTTTCTCGCCAGCGAGCCCGCTCTTCATTGCCGTCAATGTGGCCATGTTCTGGGTTTCCACGGGCATCGCCGCTACAGCACTGTGGCCGATTTATCGAAGCACGGCCATCGTCATCCTGGTGGGGAGTGCCCTGGGTTTCGGCACGATCATCGCCGTCATCGGTGCCTATTTCCGGTGGCCGTCTCCCGTCGTGATGGTGGCCACCGTTGCCGCCTTCCTTCTTGTCGGGGTTCCCCTCGCGGTGCCGGCCAAAACGCAATACGGGGTTCTGCCGACCGCTGGCGGTCTGGTCGATCTCGTCACCGGTGTCGCCCTCGGCTGGAAACAATTGCTGACGATCACGCTGCCCGTCGCGGACTACCAGGCGCTGCTCGTGCCCGCGCTCGTCCTGATCCTCACCACGACCGTCGTCGGCCTGAGCGTGGCGCTGAGGTCGACTCGGGGAGAGATCGCTGCTGCGTTCCCCGTCCTGGTGTTCCTCGTGGCGACGGCCTTCGGGCCGAAGTTCCCCGACCGGCCACTGGTGACACCGATCGCGCTGCTGGTAGCGGTGCTGCTCTGGCTCGTGTGGCTGCGATGGTACCGCCGTCGGACCGCCGTCAACTCCCTGCTGGCCCAGTCGACCGATGCCGCAAGTCTCGATCGCTCGCCAGACGCTGGCGTGGCGGGCCTTCGTACCGCCGTGAGCGCGGCCGTTATCCTCGCCGTTGCATCGACGGCGGCTATCGGTGCCGTTGCACTTGTGCCCCCGGCCGCAGACCGGACCGTACTGCGCACAGCGATCGTGCAGCCATTCGACCCGCGTGACTACGTCAGCCCCCTTTCAGCATTCCGGAGCTACTGGCAACCGGCGACCATCGACTCCACTCTGTTCCAGGTTCGGGGGCTCCCGGAAGGCGGTCGCATCAGACTCGCTACCCTCGATACCTACAACGGTGTCGTCTACTCGGTCGGCAGTAGCCGTGTAACGAGCCAGTCAGGGTCATTCACACGAGTGCCGTCGACGTTCGACCAGTCGGCCGTCGACGGGACCGCGCAGGAACTCGAGGTAACGATCCGCGGATATTCCGGGGTGTGGCTGCCGACGACCGGCCTGTTCGAAGCAGTCGACTTCACGAGTGCCGACGCTGCCACCCTGCGTGATGGCTTCTATTACAACAATGTCTCGGGCACGGCTGCGGTCGTGGGGGGACTGGTCAGCGGAGATTCGTACACGCTCTCGGCAATCACGCCGCGACAGCCCACCGAGAGCGAGCTGGCCACGCTCGACCCCGGTTCGGCATCCGTACCTATCCCGCAGGATGTTCCGGATCAGTTGACCGCCACTCTCGAAGGGTACACATCGGGCGTCTCGGGTGCCGGCAACAGGCTGGTAGCGGCCCTTGCCGGGCTGAAGGCTGACGGCTACATCAGTCACGGAATCGGTGTGGATGAACCGGCCAGTCGCTCCGGGCATGCGGCGGACCGCATTTCGCAGCTGTTCACAGATTCCCGGATGATCGGGGATGCCGAACAGTACGCGGTATCGGCCGCACTGATGGCAAAAGACCTGGGCTTCCCCTCCCGAGTGGTGATGGGATTCTTGGCGAAAGGCGAGGCGGTCACCGGGGCCGATGTGTCGGCGTGGATCGAAATCAACACGGCCCAATTCGGCTGGGTGACGATCGATCCGAACCCGCTCGTCCGCGATATCCCCGAGGAGATTCCAGAAGAGACCTCGCAGATTGCCAGGCCACAGACGATCGTGCCACCCCCGGTTCTCGAGCCGGACAGGTTCGACCGTCAGCTCACCCCTGACACTGAGCAGCAACGAACACCGGACGTGAACCTCGCGCTCCAGGCGGTTCTTGCGGTGCTGAGGGTGCTTGGCTGGGTGGCGATCGCTGCGGCAGTCGTACTCGCGCCGTTCCTCGTGATCGTTGCCGCGAAGTTCCGCAGGAGGAAATTGCGGCGGAACGCGTCAACACCGATCCAACGCATCAGTGGGGGATGGCAGGAGTTCGAGAACGCCGTCGTCGACCATGGACTGAGCCCCGAGGTGGCATCTACCCGCACTGAGTTCGCGATGGCGGCCGGGGGGGTGCAGTCCGCGGTGCTCGCGGCGATTGCCGATCGGGCGATCTTCGCTCCGGATGCGCCATCCGGTACCGACGCAGACAACGTCTGGCGCGCGGTCGACGAATTGCAGGCATCGCTTGACGACGGCCTGACCAGGTGGCAGCGCATCAAGGCCAGGATCTCCCTGCGATCCCTTGGTGGATATAGTTTCAAGAACTTCTTCTCACGATAGAAAGCGCGTGCTGTGACCTGTTTGTATTGCGGTACCGACCTTCCCGCCGGTGCCATGTTTTGCGGTGAATGCGGCCGTTCGACGGGCGCGCGACCCGCACACCCCCATGCGGCGGGGCCTGTGACATCGAAGGAATCGGTACCGGCCGTCATTGATGAAATCGGTGGCCCGCTTCTGTCTGAGCCCACGCCGGAGCCGGAGCTTGAGCCTGAGGTCGAGGCTGAGGTCGACGCTGACGCTGACGCTGACGCTGACGCTGACGCTGACGCTGACGCTGACGCTGACGCTGACGCTGACGCTGACGCTGACGCTGACGCTGACGCTGAGGTAGAGCTTGAGGTCGAGCCAGAGCCAGACCCCGAAGTCGAGGCAGACCTCGAACCCGAGGTTGTCGACGCGATCCGGGATGGTGACCTCTGCGCCCAGTGCGGCCAGCGGTTCGAGGAATCCGACATATTCTGTGCCGAATGCGGGTTTGTGCGCCGGCGCCCCAGCCCAGAGCCGCGACCCCATGACACCGTGGCCTACGACCCCTTCCCGTGGGGGCTGCCGAGGTCGACCGAGCATGCATCCACCCACGGTCCGTCCTCGGGCACAGGACCTGAGCAGCCCGAGGCCGTCGAGCCTGCGCAGGTAGCGCGCCAGACACCCGTCGTGGCAGCGATCCCTGGCTCATTTCCTCCCGTCGCGGCGGAGTTCCCCGATGTCGAGGAGACGCGGATCGTCAACAACTCACTGCGCAGGGATCGATTCGTGCTCCAGTTCAGCACCGGCGAGAGCGTCACCGTGTTCGGTACGGGAATGGTCGGCAGGCATCCATTGGCTGAGCCGGGTGAGTATTTCGACACGTTCGTCACAATTGTCGATCCGGGAAAATCTGTGTCGAAAACCCATGTCGAGTTCGGCCAGGAAGCAGGCACCTTCTGGGTGAGTGACAGGTTCTCGGGCAACGGTACTGTCGTTCGTGAGCCAGATGCGCAGCCGAGACGGTGCGAGCCGGGAAAGCGATACCGGATAGCCCGTGGTACCAGGGTCGAGATCGGTGAGCAGTTCTTCATCGTCAGTTAGGGCTGCCGCGTGGTCCCGGACCTCTCCTCAGAGTCGCGACCCCGCGGTGAAAATCCACCGACCTGATCCCTCGATCGGGAGCCCGCGTTCGCTCGTGGTTGTCTACGGTGATGCTCAGCCCCGAACCCCAGCGAATTACCGCGCCTCGACCTCCGGGTTCGTCGCCGCCGTTTCGATTTCCGCTCATCGCCAGTCTCGCGCCGCTGGTTGCAGCGCTCGTCCTCTGGTTCATCACGAGTTCACCGTTCGCCCTGCTTTTTGCCGTCCTCGGGCCGGTCACCGCCCTCGCCAGCTTCGCCGACTCGAAGTTCGGGTCCCGCACCTCCCTGAAGCGGGAGCGGGCCAGATTCGCGCGGGATGCAACGGCTACGGTCGCAGCGATCCGTGCGGCCCACACCGCTGAAGTCTCGGATCTCGCGGAGATCGGGCCGGGCGCCGAAGCGATCACCAGTAGCCATGGGGCAGACCCCGATCGCTGGATGGCCGGCGCGGCGTCGCCGATTCTGGTCCGTGCCGGTCTCGGTTCGGTGCCAAGCACCCTGCGGCTCGACTCGCCAACTCGCGTCGCGCCTACTGCGGTCGATTCCGACCTCGATGAGATCGAGAGCCTCGCTTCTGTGCTCAAGGATGCACCGGTGCTGGTGGATGCGCGATACGGCATCGGAGTCTGCGGATCGCGGGTTCTGGCACTGGCGGTGGCGAGAGCCATCGTTGTCCAGCTCGCCTGGGCCCTCTCGCCAGCTGACTACTGGGTTGCCGCAACCGATCGGGCGGAATCCTGGGTGGGCACACTTCCGCACCGCGCGCTGCGGGAGCCCCGACAGGGATACCTGGCCGAGTTCGGCATGGCTGCTGAAGATCGGGCCACAGCGCTCGTCGCCATGGCCCGCCAGGAGAGCGAACTGCCCGGAGACTGTCGCATTGTGATCAGGGTCGGATACGACACCGGGGCAGAGATTATTCGGCATCCTGATCGAAGCCAGCGCCGCGTGGTGAGCCCCGGACTCGTGTCGAGAGAATCTGCGATCGCATGGGCCACGCGGGCGGCTCGTGAGGCGACCAGGGATGGGCTGGTGTCGCTCGGTCTCGATATCCCGACGCTGGTGCCGCTCGCGTCCGTGCTTCCGTCGCCAGCACACTATGAGCGCAGCACTACCCTCGCCGCAGACTTCTCGGTGGATGCCGCCGGTCCCGTTACGATCGACCTCGTCGTGCACGGCCCGCATGCGGTGGTCGGAGGCACCACCGGTAGCGGCAAGAGTGAGCTCCTGATCTCATGGGTGCTCGCGCTGGCCGCGCGGCACGCCCCGGCGGACGTCAACTTCCTCCTGCTCGATTTCAAGGGCGGTTCAGCGTTCGAATCCCTCGCGTCTCTTCCTCATTCGGTGGGGATCATCACCGATCTCGATGCCGCAGAAGCAGCCAGGGCGCTCGCGAGCCTGGGTGCAGAACTGAAGTATCGCGAGCGCGTCCTGGCCAGGGCCGGGGCGCGCGACATCCTGGATCTCCCACCGGAGGGTCCGCTCAGCCTGCCGAGGCTGGTCATCGTCGCCGACGAATTCGCCGCGATGCTGGGGGAGCACCCCGACCTGCATCCGCTGTTCACTGACATCGCATCTCGAGGGCGCTCCCTCGGCGTGCACCTCATCCTGAGCACGCAGCGTCCAGCAGGGATCGTGAGGGATGGGGTGCTGGCCAACGCCGATCTCCGCATCTCGCTGCGCGTCAATAATGCCGCTGACAGTTCTGCGGTCATGGGAACGACTGCGGCAGCAGAGCTTCCCGCGGGTGCCGTGGGTCGTGGTCTGGTCGGATTTGCTGGAGGGCGCCCCCGCACGGTCCAGTTCGCGATGGCTGGCCCTGGCGATGCCAGCGACATTGCGATGCGCTGGAAGCATGCGACGGCGCCGAGACGACCGTGGTGCGATCCGCTCCCGGAGTCCCTCAGCAGGCGCGATGCCGGCCTCGGCGCCCACAGCATTGGTGCTGGCCGCGTGCCGTTCGGGCTCAGCGATCTCCCGCATGAGCAGCGGCATGGCATTGCGGAATGGGATGCACGACTCGACGGCCACGTTCTGGTGCTCGGTGTGGCCCGCAGCGGGAAGTCGACGGCGCTCGCGGCGCTGGCGCAGGGCGGACTGCTGGTGCCTGCAGATGTCGCCGGGGCCTGGGACGTCATCGCGGCGCTCGAACAGTCTCGTGACGAGGTCGTGGCTATTGACGATCTCGACTCGCTTCTGGCGAGGTTTCCGGCAGAGCACAAAGACGCCGCAATCGAGCGGCTGCTGCGGCTGCTGCGCGACGGCCCGGCGCGCGGTGTGGTCGTGGTACTGGCTGCCCAGAGGTTGACCGCCGACATCCATCCGCTCGCTGCTCTCGTAACGGGGCGGCTAATACTGAGGCATGCCAGCAAGTCGGACATCGTGCTGGCCGGAGCAGACGGCGCCCGGTTCGACGCGACACTCCCACCGGGCGGCGGGTTCTGGCACGGCGCGAGGGTGCAGGTCGTCTGCGATCCTGATCCGCTTCGATCACCCGATGCCCACCATCTGGTGCGGCCGTCCACGGACAGACCATGGGCGATAGTCAGCTCACGCGCCTCGATTGTCGGCAGGAGGCTGTCGGCAGCCGGGTTCGAGGTGCTTCACCTCGCGTCCCTGGTGCCCGGGGAGTGGGAGTTGACCATCGGGCCGGGGCAGGTCATTGTCGGCGACACTGATGAATGGCAGTCGCGGTGGGGCCTGCTGCCGACGCTTCGACCGGTGGCGGAGATCATGTTCGACCGGTGTACGGTCGCAGACTACCGGGCCCTGACGAGGTCGCGAGAGCTGCCGCCACCGCTCAGCGCGGGAGCAAACGACGTCTGGCTCGAGAGCGAGCACAGGGTCAGGCGCGCGACAATCCCCGGAATGTCGGTGTGAGCCGACGATCACTCACGCAAGCGCGACAGCCATCTCGATGTGAGAGACCCCGTGGGCGGCAGCGACAGGCGAATTGACCACGGCACCCCCGAAAGTGTTGAGACCGAGGGCGAGGGCGGGGTCGGCCCGCAGCGCCGACTTCCAGCCGAGGTTCGCGATGGCGCGAACGTAAGGCATCGTGGCATTCGTCAGGGCATACGTGGAGGTGTTGGGCACGGCGCCCGGCATGTTCGCCACGCAGTAGAACAGCGAGCCGTGCACCGTGAAGGTCGGCTCAGCGTGGGTGGTCGCACGAGAGTCAGCGAAGCAACCGCCCTGGTCGACGGCGATGTCGACCAGAACGCTGCCGGCTTTCATTCTCGACACCAGCTCGTTACTGACGAGCTTGGGAGCTTTCGCGCCGGGAACCAGCACCGAACCGATCACCAGGTCGGCGGTGAGAAGCGCGCGCTCGATTTCGAAGCCGTTCGAGGCGATCGTCTTGACGCGACCCGCGTACAGGGCATCGAGTTCACGCAGTCTTTGGATGTTCGTATCGAGCACTGTCACGTCGGCGCCCAGGCCGACCGCAACAGACACCGCGTTGGTGCCCGCCACACCGCCGCCCAGCACGACCACCTGCGCCGGATGCGTTCCGGGAACTCCGGGAACGAGCAGTCCGGGGCCTCCGTTGGGCTTGAGCATGACGTTGGCGCCCACGATTGGGGCGAGACGCCCCGCTACCTCGCTCATGGGAGCGAGTAGTGGCAGAGCTCGCGACGGCAGCTGCACGGTCTCGTAGGCTATCGCGGTGACGGACGCATGGGTGAGAGCGCTCGTGAGTTCGGCTTCTGCGGCCAGGTGGAGGTAGGTGAACAAAAGCAGGTCATCCCGGAGATACCCGTACTCCGCGGCGATCGGCTCCTTGACCTTCAGAAGGAGGTCGGCGGCAGCCCAGGTGGATGCGGCGTCTGGCGCGATGCTGGCTCCGGCAGCGACATAGGCCTCGTCGGTGATGGATGACCCGAGGCCAGCCCCCGTCTCGATGAGCACCTCATGGCCGTGCGAGACAAGGTCATGCACTCCCGAGGGGGTGATCGCTACGCGGAATTCGTTGTTTTTGATCTCCCGAGGGACAGCCACTCTCATGCGCCCCAGCGTAGTAGCGATATGTCGCGATGAGTAGCCGTGACCGTGGAATCCGCACAGAATCGTCCCTTCCAATGCTGATTTCGTGAAATTTTTGTTACAAAATGGGCGCTTTGCACTTGAAAGCTGTGCCTCGTGCTACTCGTGTGCAAGTATCAACCAACGCGCGAAGGAGTCGCCCACGATGTCATCACTGCCGAAATCGCTTCCCGAAGATCCGATCATCCGCCAGCTGGTTATGCAGGCCAAAAAATCGCAGCTGAGCAGGCGACACCTGCTTCAGGGTGCGGGGATCGGGGCGACAGCGATGGCGCTCGCCGCGTGTGCTCCGGCCGGCGGATCCGCTCCCAAGCCTGCAACGGATGTCTCTGACACCGATAAGACCCTCACCTGGTCGAACTGGCCGGCATATATCGACGAAGACGACGCCGGCGGATATCCGACGCTCATCAATTTCGAGAGCGCTGAGGGTATCTCGGTCGAGTACAAAGTCGACATCGACGACAACAACACGTATTACGGCACCATTAAAGACCAGCTGGCGCTGGGCCAGGCGACCGGTGCCGACACGTTCTGCCTGACGGAGTGGATGGTCGCACGACTCATCCGGTTCAAGTACGTGCAGGAACTGGATGCCGCGAACATCCCCAACAAGAAGAACCTCGCGCCGGCCCTCCTCAACCCCGACTTCGACCCCGGTCGCAAGATGTCGCTCCCGTGGCAGAACGGATTCGCCGGCATCGCGTGGAATACCGAAGAGCTGCCCGCCGGTCTCAAGAGCGTGGACGACCTGTGGGATCCGAGCCTCAAGGGCAAAGTCACCGTGCTCAGCGAGATGCGTGACACGATGGGCCTGATCATGCTGAGCCAGGGCGTCGACGTCTCGACCGGCGACTGGGGCATGGACGAGTACGCCAATGCGATCGAGGTGCTCGAGAAGCAGGTCACGTCCGGCCAGATCTCGGGCATCAAGGGCAACGAGTACATGCAGGACTTCGTGTCGGGTGACGCGCTCGCTGCCATCGCGTGGTCGGGCGACATCACCGTCCTCAACGCCGAAGCAGGCTACGAGAAGTGGAAATTCGCTCTTCCCGACTCGGGTGGAACGCTCTGGGGCGACACGTTCGTCGTCCCGATGGGCTCCCCGCGAAAGAAGAACGCTGAGGCTCTCATGAACTACTACTACGAGCCTGAGGTAGCGGCAGAGGTCGCGGCGTGGGTGAACTACATCACGCCCGTGGCGGGTGCGCAGGCGGTCGCGGCCGAGAAGTACCCGGAGGTGGCCGACAACCAGCTGATCTTCCCGAGCGAAAAGACGCTGGCCAACTCCTACATCTTCCGTACGCTGGATTCCGCTGACGACCAGGCCTTCAATGCCGAGTTCCAGCGCGTCAAGCTGGGTGCGTGATGGCACAAAGCGCTTTCGCTGAGGAGGGTGCTGATCTCGAACTCGTGGGGATCCATAAGCGCTTCCCCGGTTTCACGGCGATCGACGACCTCGATCTGCATATTCCCGCCGGGTCGTTCTTCGCGCTGCTGGGGCCGTCAGGATGCGGCAAGACGACGACCCTGCGACTGGTTGCCGGCCTGGAGCAACCGACATCAGGACGCATCCTGATCGGCGGCAACGACGTGACAGATACAAAGTCGTTCAAGCGGCCGGTCAACACGGTGTTCCAAAGCTATGCGCTCTTCCCTCACATGACGGTGCTCGAAAACGTGGCGTTCGGCCTGAGGCGTCGCGGAATCAGCGATGCTGTCGTGAAGGCGCACGAAGCACTTCGACTGGTCGAGCTCGATCACCTCGCGACACGAAAGCCGCAGCAACTCTCGGGCGGGCAACAGCAGCGCGTGGCGCTCGCTCGGGCCATCGTGAATCGTCCGGCGCTCCTGCTGCTCGACGAGCCCCTCGGGGCACTCGACCTCAAGTTGCGCCGCCAGATGCAGCTCGAGTTGAAGTCGATCCAGAACGAGGTCGGACTCACCTTCCTCCACGTCACGCACGACCAGGAGGAGGCCATGACCATGGCCGACACCGTCGCCGTGATGAATAAGGGCCGCATCGAGCAGATGGGTGCCCCCGAGGAGCTTTACGAGCTGCCCAGAACGGCGTTCGTCGCGAACTTCCTGGGCCAGTCGAATCTCTTCACCGGCGACGTCACCGCCAGCGGGAGCACGTCGATCGTGGTCGACATCAGTGGCGTGAAGATCGAGGTTCCCCGTGAGCGTGCCCAGCGGCACACCGGGGAGGTCACGGTCGGCGTGCGCCCCGAGAAGCTCATCCTGCACACCCGGGCGCCGAAAAGCGCTGCGGGAACCAACGTGCTCGGGCCGGGCCGGGTGGTGGATGTCTCGTTCAGCGGAGTGAGCACGCAGTACCAGGTCGCCATTGCCGGGATCGGGATGATCACGGTGTTCGCACAGAACATGGTTTTCGGCCCAGTGGCCCACCCCGGTGCCGAAGTGTGGGTGTCGTGGACGGTCGAGCACGGGTTCGGGCTGGCTGACGAACCGGGTGAGATTCCGAGGTTCTCCGACGATACCGATACCGCGACGATTGCGATGCAGGCCAGGCATAACCTCCTCGCGGAGATCGAGGAGCGCTAGTGGCGTTCGCAGCCTTCGGGTCGAACTCGATCCAGACAGACCCGGCGCCGCGGCGCAAATCGAAAGTCGCGCTCATCCTGCTGCTTCCGGGGCTCGCCTATCTCGCGCTGTTCTTCCTGACGCCCCTGGTGTCGCTCGTCATGACCTCCCTGCAGGCACCGATCGAATTCGGGGACGTCGGCCAGTACCAGACGGCGTTCAGGATCGAGAACTACGCGATCGTGATCCAGGCCTACTGGCCGCACTTCCTGCGAGCGTTCGGCTACGCGCTCGCGGCCACGTTCTTCGCCCTGGTCATCAGTTATCCGCTCGCGTACTTCATCGGCGTGAAGGCGCGCCGCTGGCCGCTGCTGCAGGCGCTCATGCTGACGCTGGTCATTGCCCCGTTCTTCATCTCCTTCCTGTTGCGAACCCTCGCCTGGAAGCAATTGATGTCGGATGATTCGGCCATCGTCTCCGCACTGAAGGCGCTCACGATCCTGCCCGCCGACGGGCACCTGACCGGCACGGCGTTCTCGGTGATCTTCGGTTTGACCTACAACTTCCTCCCGTTCATGACTCTGCCGATCTACACGACCCTGGAGCGCCTCGACGTGCGCTACCTCGAGGCGGGATCCGACCTCTACGCGAGCCCCGCCACGACGTTCTGGAGGGTCACGCTGCCGCTGTCGCTGCCGGGAGTCGTATCGGGAACCCTGCTCACGTTCATCCCGGCGTCGGGTGACTACATCAATGCGAGCGCGAGTTTCCTCGGCTCGGCACAGACGCAGATGGTCGGCAATGTGATCGAGTCGCAGTTCATCTCGTTGCTGAATTACCCGCAGGCCTCGGCGCTGTCCGTGATCCTGATGGGGCTGATCCTGCTGATCGTGGCGCTCTACGTGAGACGCTCTGGCACTGAGGAGCTGTTGTGAGGCTGTCGCTCGGCAAGTGGCTCCTGCCGCTGTACAGCGCCCTGGCGCTGGTCTTCATCATGATCCCGATCGTCTATACCTTCGTGTTCTCGTTCAACGCGTCGGTGAAATCGAACATCGTCTGGGTCGGATTCACGCTCGACAACTGGACGCGGGTCTGCGAGGCGCAGGGCGTCTGTGCTGCATTCGGTACGAGCATCCTCGTCGGCGTCGTCGCAACCCTGATCGCCACCGTGCTGGGAACCATGATGGCTATCGCTCTCGTGCGCTTCAAGTTCCGGGGCCGCTCCGCCATGAGCCTGCTGCTGTTCCTGCCGATGGCTACTCCCGAGGTCGTACTCGGAGCCGGACTCGCGGCACAGTTCCTGAGCGTAGGCGTTCCGAAGGGGCTCGGCACCATCATCATCGCCCACGCCCTGTTCTGCCTGAGTTTCGTAGTGGTGACGGTGAAGGCGAGAGTGGCGAGCCTTGATCCAGCCCTCGAAGAGGCGGGTAGAGACCTCTACGGCTCGTCCGCGCAGGTCTTCATGAAAATCACGCTGCCGTTGCTCATGC
The DNA here is from genome assembly GCF_014645015.1 of Salinibacterium xinjiangense. GTDB lineage: Bacteria > Actinomycetota > Actinomycetes > Actinomycetales > Microbacteriaceae > Rhodoglobus > Rhodoglobus xinjiangensis. Next base: position 501,404 of record NZ_BMLC01000001.1, on the reverse strand, counting down.
CCGGCATCATCGCCGCAGCCCTGCTGTCGTTCGCTCTCAGCTTCGACGATTTCATCATCACGAGGTTCAATAATGGCGGTGTCGAGACGTTCCCGGTGTTCGTCTACACGGCGGCCGCCAAGGGCATGCCTCCCGAGGCGAACGTGATCGCCTCTGCGGTATTCCTGTTCGCACTGGTGCTGGTCGTCGTGACGCAACTGTCGGCTGCTGCCAGGCGTAAGCGACTCGCCAGGCAGGGGTAGTTGCGCAGCTAGCTGGCGCCTCGCAGCTAGCTGGCGAAGACGGCCTCGGTGACGCGAATGCCGCCCACGACGAGTCCGCCGCCGAGCACCGGTTCGATGGTCTCGGCGATCACGGTCTCTGCCGTCGCGGCATCCACTGCCCCCACCGACGCGAGCAGCGACAGGCCGACAGCGATGGACGCCCGGGTGCTGCCATCCATGATCTTGAGAGCGACGGATGTGCCTTCAGGGGTCACGGCGACGAACACGCCTTCCGCGCCGTTCTTGGCGATTAGCCCGAGTGAATCGATGACGGTGGCAACCGCGGGGGAGTCCAGCGCCCACGAATCAGCCCGGATCGCGGCGGCGAGCCGTGCGCCATCCGGATCGGTGATGAGCCGCGACATCGCCAGGGCGAGCCCACGGAGCGTGACCGCGAAGACGGGAGCACCGCAGCCGTCGATGCCGCTGTGTGCGACAGGTTCACCGGTGAACTCTTCGACCGTGGCCCGGATCGCCCGCTGCAGCGGGTGGCTCGGCTCTAGATACGACTCGGTCGGCCAGCCGTTGAGCACGCAGGTGAGCAGGAATGCGGCGTGCTTTCCCGAGCAGTTCATGGTGATTCGGCGCTTACCCGTGGCTGAATATCTCGATGGTGCGTCGATCGGATAGTCCACAGGGCACTTCAGCGCATCGTCACCAAGACTCGCGCGAGCCAGGATCTGCTCGACGACCGCGAGGTGTCGCGGGGTGCCGGTATGGCTGGCCGCCGCAAGCACGAGCTGCTCTCCCTCGAGATCCAGGCCGGCCCGCAGCATGGTGACGGCCTGCAGGAACTTCAGGGTCGACCGGCCGTAGACCAGCGCCGATCCGTCGCCCAGTTCACGGAGCACCGATCCGTCTCCGCTGACGACGACTGCCGCACCCGCATGGCGCGACTCGATCATCCCCGAGCGTTCGAGCCGGGCAAGCTCCACTGTTCCTTCCGGCGTTAGGGCGCGATGCGTCATAGTGACGCGAAGGCGTCATCGATCACGCCGATGGCGTCTGCCAGCAGTTCGTCACTGATGACGAGGCTCGGCAGGAACCTGATCACGTTGCCGAGCGTGCCCGCGGTCAGCAGGATTACTCCGTGCTGTGCCGCGTAGGCGGCGACCGCGGCGACCGCGGCGGGATTCGGGGTGAGCGAACCGTGCTGCACGAGCTCGATCGCGATCATGGCTCCGATGCCGCGCACGTCACCGATGATCGGGTACTTTAGCGCGAGTGCGTGCAACGCGGGCTTGAGGATCGATTCGATTCTGGATGCCTCGGCGAGGAGGTTCCTGCGTTCGACCTCATCGAACACCGCGATCGCCGCCGCGGCTGCGACAGGGTTGCCGGCGAACGTGCCGCCGAGGCCGCCCTTATGCGGTGCATCCATGATCTCGGCACGACCGGTCACGGCGGAGATGGGCAGGCCTCCGGCGATGCCCTTGGCGGTGATGATCATGTCTGGCACGAGCCCGAAATGCTCACTCGCATAGTACTTTCCCGTGCGGGCCATGCCGCTCTGCACCTCGTCGGCGATGAACACCACCCCGTTTGCCGTGCACCACTCCTGCAAGGCGACCAGGTAGCCGTCTGCCGGCACGATGAATCCACCCTCACCCTGCACGGGTTCTGCTACGACGCAGGCCAGGTCGGAGGCGCCGATGGACTTTTCCAGGTAGGTGATCGTGCGGGCAGCGGCATCCGCTCCGCTGAGTCCGTCGCGGTACGGGTACGAACCCGGCGCATGGAACACCGAGGGTGCCAACGGTCCGAAGCCCGTCTTGTATGGCATCGCCTTGAAGGTCATCGCCATGGTCAGGTTCGTGCGGCCGTGATAGGCGTGATCGAGCACGGCGACGCCGGAGCGGCGAGTGTAGGAGCGAGCGATCTTGACAGCGTTCTCGACGGCTTCTGCACCGGAATTGAGCAACACGGACTTTTTCGCGAAGTCGCCCGGGGTGTGCTCGGCGAGCAATTCAGCCACGCGTACGTATGACTCGTATGGCGTGATCGTGAACATGGCGTGTGTCAGCTCGGTCAGCTGCTTCGATGCGGCTTCAATGACTGCAGCGTCGGTGTGGCCGATGGTCACCACGCCGATTCCGGCTCCGAGGTCGATGAACTGGTTGCCGTCGACGTCGACGACGATGGCCCCGTGAGCGCGCTCGGCAAAGATGGGCAGTGCCGAGGCGACACCGGAGGCGACGACCGCCTCTCGACGCTTCTGCAGGGCGACCGATTTCGGGCCGGGGATGGCCGTCGTGATCCTGCGCTCCTGGGTGATCGGTGAAACGTATGTCGAAAGGATGTCAGTCATAATACTTAGAGCCTATGTGCAGTAAACGGGCCACGCGACGGGGGATTTTCGGTGGATCTTGAGCATCGTTACAGTGTGCGCGTCGAGTGGACGGGCAACACCGGATCCGGTACATCCGGCTACCGGGATTACGGCAGGGACAACCTGGTCTCGGCCGAAGGCAATGCGCCGATCGAGGGCTCAGCAGACACCCCGTTCCGCGGCACACCCGAACGGTGGAATCCCGAAGAGTTGCTGCTCGCCTCCCTCAGCCAGTGCCACATGCTCAGCTACCTGCACGTAGCGGTCAAGCACGGAATCATCGTCGAAGAATACGTCGACGACGCCGTAGGAGAGATGCGGCAGGTAGGGGATGGCGGCCACTTCACATCGGTGACTCTGCGCCCGGTGGTCACGATCTCGGCTGGAGATCCGACGGTAGCCCAGGCCATCCATGCCGAGGCGGGTGCCCTGTGCTTCATCGCCAGTTCGGTAAACTTCCCTGTGGGCCATGAGCCGACTCTTCGCATCACGTCGTAGGCGTTCACAGTTCGTTCAGGAAAACTGCGTAAGTATTGCTCCGGACTTCCGATCAGAAAGGTGCCGTCTTGCGCATCGTTACAACCATGCTCGTCACCGCGGGTCTCGTCGTCTCACTCGCCGCGTGCACACCAGCCTCAGGGGGTGGCGCTGCGGCGGACTGTACCCCCACACCATCCGGCTCGATCTCTGACGCAGTGAAGGCGACCGGTAAGATCGGAACGCTTCCCATCGTCATCTTCGATTCGCCGACATCCGCCGAAAAGACGGAGCGGACCGTCGCCATCAAGGGCGACGGCAAGGTCGCCCAGCAGGGCGACACCCTGAACGTGCAGTACTCCATCTTCAACGGTGCCACGGGCGTGAACATCGCAGGCACCGACTACACGGATGCGACGCTCAGCGCGTTCCCCCTCAATGAGAACCTGCTTCCCGGCTTCGTGAAGACACTCGAATGCTCGGCAGTCGGTTCCAGGGTCGTCGGCGTCATCCCGCCAGCCGACGCATTCGGAGAGACCGGATCGGCAGACCTCGGCATCGAGCCGGGCCAGGATCTCGTGTTCGTCGCCGACATCGTCTCGATCGAGGCGGCGCCGCCCACCGATGGGCCCACCACCGCGCCACTGCCCAAGGCAGACGGTGCCGATCAGCCGGCCACAGCGGGATTCCCGACGGTGGTACTGGCCGACGACGGCCGCCCGACCGTCACGATTCCCGACGGGGCGCCGCCCACCGAGCTGAAGATCGCGGTTCTCAAGAAGGGTGACGGCGCTGAGGTGCCGCCGGCCTCAGACGTGATCGTGCACTACCAGGGCATCAACTGGAACACGAAGGAGATCTTCGACGAGAGCTGGGCTCGCGGCGAACCCTCGCCGTTCAACACCGCCCAGGTCATCGCCGGGTTCACCAAGGCGCTCGAGGGCCAGACCGTCGGTTCGCAGGTAATCGTGATCATCCCGCCAGCTGAGGGTTACGGCGAAGCGGGCCGTCCGCCCTCGATCGGCGGAACAGACACCCTCGTTTTCGTGGTCGACATCCTCGGCCTGGGCTAGGGGTCATCGTGCGTCGCGTGATCATCCTCGGGTCGACGGGTTCCATCGGAACCCAGGCTCTCGACGTGATTGCCGCTAATCCTCACCTCTTCGAGGTGGTGGGGCTTGCCGCCGGCAGTAATCGCGACGAGATGATGACGCAGGCGCGCGCGTTCGGTGTCAAGCACACGGCGCTCGGGGTCGATGAGGCGTGCCAATTGGTTCGGGATGTCTCAGCAGACGTCATCCTGAATGGCATCACGGGTTCCGTGGGGCTCGGTCCGACCCTCGCGGCACTCCAGTCCGGCGCCACTCTTGCCTTGGCGAACAAAGAGAGCCTGATCGTGGGCGGCGACCTCGTTACCGCGGCCGCTGCCCCCGGACAGATCGTGCCTGTTGATTCCGAGCACTCGGCCATTGCCCAGGCGCTGCGCTCCGGCAGCAGCGCCGAGGTGCAGAGACTGGTGTTGACGGCGTCGGGCGGTCCGTTCCGGGGCAGGACTCGAGAGTCACTCCGAGGAGTCACTCCGAGCGAAGCGCTGGCGCATCCGACCTGGGATATGGGGCTCGTCGTCACGACCAACTCCTCCACCCTGGTCAACAAGGGGCTCGAAGTAATCGAGGCGCACATCCTGTTCGATGTGCCCTACGACCGCATCGACGTCACTGTGCATCCCCAGTCGATCGTGCATTCGATGGTGGAGTTCGTGGATGGTTCGACCATCGTCCAGGCGAGCCCGCCCGATATGCGCCTGCCAATCTCCCTCGGGCTCGACTGGCCGAATCGCGTACCCGGAGTCGGCACACCGCTGGACTGGACGACGGCGAGCCAGTGGAGCTTCGAGCCGTTGGATTCCGAGGTATTTCCCGCCGTCGCGCTCGCGAAAGAGGTGGGCAAAGCGGGCTTGACCTTCCCTGCCGTGTTCAATGCGGCGAACGAGCAGGCCGTGCTGGCCTTCCACGCGGGAGCCATCGGGTACCTGGACATCCTCGATACGGTGGCCGCCGTCGTCGATGCCCACGAACCGCACGGCATGGACCTGAATGCCGTGTACGAGGCCGAACGGTGGGCTCGCGAGCACGCCGACGGGTTACTCGCCTCTCGGGACTAGTCTTCGCCCGGCTTGTCCGGCCTGTCGGGTTTGTCCGGTTCGTCGGGTTTGTCGGGTTTGTCCTCATCTTTGGGGACCTCAACCTGCTGGCTGATGGCCAGTTCGAGATCCGCTCGCACCAGTTCGATGGCGGCAGTGATGCCATCGAATCGAGGCTTGGTCACCGAACCGGCGCCGTAGGCGTCGAGCAGCGAAGCCTGCAACTCATCGAGGTGCGCCAGGGCAGCCACCGGATCGCCAGCGGCCGAGGCCTCAGACACCGCCAGCACGCGACCCTGAAGCGCACCAGCGGTATCGGTGCTGTAACTGTCGTTTGCCGCGCATCCTGACAGGAGGACGCACGTTGCGAGCACGATCAGGGTAATCCGGCGCATCACGGTGCCACGCTTTCCTGTAGTTGTTCGAGATGGACTCCGAGGTCGCCCTCGGTGGCGGGGTAGACGACGGGCACGCTCGACGGCCCAGAACCTGCGCCGGCATCGACGGGCCGAAGCGACCATAGGCCGACGCCCGCCGAGATCACGATGACCGCAGCCGCGATAATCCCGATGGCTCGGGCGCGGCTTGAAACCGTTCGGGCGCGTCGTTGCGGAATCGCTGACGATGACATCGGCACTGTCTCATTCGGTCCCACCGCCATCCGCACTGTCTGCTGGGTGCCATCGGCGGGCTGTGCGGCAAACAGCGGAAGTACGAGCGTGGCGTCGGTCGCCGACAGATCCTGGAGACGCTGCGCGAACTCGATCGCGCTGGGTCGGGCCGCTGGTGTGCGGGCGGTTGCCGATGTGAGGAGCTCCACCCAGGCTGGCCCCAGCTCGACGGGAATTACCGGATCTCGATTGAGTCGCGCGAAAGTGGATTCGACGGCGGTTCCCGGGAAGGCTCGGTTGCCGGTGAGGCATTCGAGGAGGGTCAGTGCGAGCGAGTAGATATCGCTGGCTCCGCCGATCTCGCCTCCTTCTGCCTGCTCGGGGCTCAGGAAACTCGCCGTGCCGATGAGCGAACCAGTCGCTGTGAGGTGAGTCGAATCGATCAGCCGGGCTATCCCGAAGTCGGCGAGCTTCGCATATGTGGGCTTCGACGCGTCCAGGTCGCTGGCAAGCAGGATGTTCGCCGGCTTCACGTCCCTGTGCACGACGCCCCTGCCGTGGATGTACGCCAGGGCCCGGGCAACGTCCGCACCGATCAGCGCAGTGGACCTCGAGTCGAGCGCACCAACCTGCATCCGGTTCTTGAGATCATCCCCATCGACAAACTCCATAACGAGGAATGCGTCGTCGCCATCGGTGGCTGCATCGAACAGTGTGACCAGGCCCGGGTGATTGAGGCTCGCGAGCAGGCTCGTTTCGTCGCGCTGGCGGCGGGCATCCTGTGCATGGGCAAGTCCGGCGTGGAAGAGTTTGACGGCGACGGTTCGTCCGAGCGACTCATCGTCAGCGCGGTAGACGGTCGCCATACCGCCGCGGCCGAGCACCTCCCGAAGCCGGTAGCGGCCAGCGACGAGACGGTCAGTCGATGCATCATCGCTGTTCGCGTACCCTACGGTCGCGTCGTCATCTCGTGTGTTCACCCGATCGATCGTATCAACCCGCCGCAGAAACGCGCTCGGAGGGTCCCTGCCAGTTCACAGCGAGTTATCGAGACGGCGACGCTAGCATGGGCCAGTGGAAACCGTTCTGCTCTATCTCCTGGGCATAGTGATCATCGTCGTCGGCCTCGCGCTGTCGATCGGACTGCACGAGATCGGCCACCTCGTCCCGGCAAAACTCTTCGGGGTGCGGGTCAGCCAGTACATGATCGGTTTCGGCCCGACCCTCTTCTCGCGCAGGCGGGGAGAAACCGAGTACGGACTCAAGGCCATCCCGCTGGGCGGATACATCTCGATGGCTGGCATGTTTCCCCCTGCCAAAGAGGGAGCCAGCTCGCGAACGGCGACGACCGGCATCATGCAGAGCCTGGTCCAGGATGCCCGCACCTCCAGTTCCGACACCATGGTGGCCGTCGACGAGACCACCGGCGAAGAGGCCGTGGTCGACGAGCGTCGTGCCTTCTACAGGCTTCCCGTCTACAAGCGGGTCATCATCATGCTCGGTGGACCGTTCATGAACCTCGTCATCGCGGTGGTGCTGTACGCCGTGCTGCTCTGCGGATTCGGACTCGCCCAGGCCACCACGACCGTCGGGAGCGTTTCGGAATGCGTTCTTCCCGCGACGAGCCAGCAACAGGAGTGCGGGCCGTCGTCGGCCCCGGCTCCAGGGCTCGCAGCCGGGTTGACACCGGGGGACCGGATTGTCAGCATGAATGGCATTGCGATCACCAGCTGGGAGCAGGCGACAACCATCATCAGGCAGTCGGCTTCGGACGACCTGTCGATCGTGGTGAATCGCGATGGAGCGCCGGTGACGCTGACAGCCTCCCCCCTGCTTACCGAACGCTATGTCTACGACGCGCAGGGCGCGATCCAGAAAGATTCGAGCGGTGCCTCCATCACAGAGGAAGTCGGTTTCCTCGGCATCGGTTCGGCCTCGAAGGTGGTGCAGCAGCCCATCACTGCCGTGCTTCCCGCAGTCGGCGACAACATCTCGAGGGTGACCCACCTCATCCTGAATCTTCCCCAGCGCATGATCGACGTTGTCAACGCGGCGTTCGGGCCGAATGAGCGTGACCCGAACGGACCCATCAGCGTCGTCGGTGTCGGGCGCCTGGCCGGCGAGATCACGAGTCTCAACACCGTGCCGATCGTCGAACGGGCGTCGGCCCTCGTCGGCCTCGTCGCGTCACTGAACGTCGCGCTCATGGTCTTCAACCTGGTGCCGCTCATGCCGCTGGACGGCGGCCATGTCGCTGGTGCGCTGTTCGAAGGCATCAGGCGCTTCTTCGCAAAGCTTTTCGGTCGTAAGGATCCTGGTCCGATCGACACCGCGAAGATCATTCCTCTCACGTTCGTGGTCGCCTCGTTGCTGATCGTGATGAGCGTCATCCTGATCTATGCCGATATCGTCAAGCCGATCTCGATCCTGTAGTCGACTCCCGGCGACGTCGGCAATGCCAGCATTTCGCCACAAGCGCACCTCGTGCCCGTGGTGAGCGTGCCCGCGTAAGCTGGGGTGCGTGCCAGCCATCAATCTCGGTATTCCCAAAGTTCCCGAAACTCTCGCCCCCCGTCGCAAGACCCGCCAGATCAAGGTCGGCAAGGTCGGGGTGGGCAGTGAGTCCCAGGTGAGCGTGCAGTCGATGACCACGACCCAAACCACCAACATCAATGCGACGCTCCAGCAGATCGCCGAGTTGACGGCAACCGGCTGCGACATCGTGCGCGTCGCGGTTCCGCACCAGGACGACGCGGACGTGCTGCACATCATCGCGGGCAAGAGCCAGCTGCCGGTGATCGCCGACATCCACTTCCAGCCCCGCTACGTCTTCACCGCGATCGACGCCGGCGTGGGCGCCGTGCGCGTCAACCCCGGGAACATCCGAAAGTTCGACGACCAGGTCGGCAAGATCGCTGCCGCGGCCAAGGCGGCCGGCGTGAGCATCAGGATCGGCGTCAATGCCGGATCACTCGAGCCGAGCATCATGCAGAAGTACGGGAAGGCGACGGCGGAGGCTCTCGTCGAGAGTGCGGTGTGGGAGGCAGCCCTCTTCGAAGAGCACGACTTCCACGACTTCAAGATTTCCGTCAAGCACAACGACCCCATCGTCATGGTCAAGGCCTATCGCCAGCTCGCCGAGCGCGGTGACTGGCCGCTGCACCTCGGTGTGACCGAGGCCGGGCCAGAGTTCCAGGGCACTATCAAGAGCGCGACGGCGTTCGGTATCCTCCTGTCCGAGGGCATCGGAGACACAATCCGCGTCTCGCTCTCGGCGCCGCCGGTCCAGGAGGTCAAGGTCGGGCTCCAGATCCTGCAATCACTCAACCTGCGAGAGCGCAAGCTCGAGATCGTGTCATGCCCCAGTTGCGGGCGCGCGCAGGTCGACGTCTACCAACTCGCAAACGACGTGACCGCCGGGCTCGAGAAGATGACGGTTCCGTTGCGTGTGGCTGTCATGGGATGTGTCGTGAACGGGCCTGGCGAGGCGCGCGAAGCCGATCTCGGCGTCGCCAGTGGCAACGGCCGCGGCCAGATCTTCGTCAAGGGCGAGGTCATCAAGACCGTGGCGGAAGCAGACATTGTCGCTACCCTCATCGAGGAGGCGAACCGCCTGGCGGCTGAGATGCCAGCGGGTGCCGTCGGGTCTCCACAGGTGCTCACGAGCTAGCCGTCACCGAAGGGTGGCTCCAGCCGCCGCCGGTAATATGGCCGGGTGTCTACTCGCCTTTCGCAGCTTTTTGTCCGCACTCTCCGTGAAGATCCCGTCGATGCGGAGGTCGCCAGCCACCGCCTGCTGGTGCGCGCTGGCTACATCCGGCGCCAGGCTCCCGGGGTGTTTGCGTGGTTGCCACTGGGCCTGAAGGTCCGTCGAAAGATCGAGGCGATCATCCGGGACGAACTTGAAGCGTTCGGAGCCCAGGAGGTACTTTTCCCCGGCCTGCTGCCGCGCGAGCCGTATGAGGTGACCAACCGCTGGACGGAATACGGCGACGGCATCTTTCGCCTCAAAGACCGTAAGGGTGCCGACTACCTGCTGGCTCCGACCCACGAGGAGGTCTTCACGCTTCTCGTGAAAGACCTCTACTCGAGCTATAAAGACCTGCCGCTCTCGCTGTACCAGATCCAGGATAAGTACCGCGATGAGGCACGACCCCGTGCGGGTCTGCTGCGTGGACGCGAGTTCACGATGAAAGACAGCTACTCGTTCGATTACACGGATGCCGGACTCGACGCTTCGTACCAGCAGCATCGCGATGCCTACGAGCGCATCTTCACGCGGCTCGGCCTCGACTACGTGATCGTGAAGGCAGATGCCGGCGCGATGGGTGGATCGAGGAGTGAGGAGTTCCTGCACCCCACCCCGGTCGGCGAAGACACCTTCGTGCGCTCCGCCGGTGGCTACGCCGCCAACGTCGAGGCGTTCACGACGGCTGTGCCTGAGCCCCGCTCGTTCGACGGCCTCACCCCGGCCGAAGTACTGGACACCCCGGATACCCCGACGATCGCGGCCCTCGTGGATGTCGCGAACGGCAAGCACCCTCGACCGGACGGCCGCGCCTGGACTGCTGCCGACACGCTGAAGAACATCGTGCTGGCCCTGACCGCCCTCGATGGAACCCGCGAGCTGGTTGTCGTCGGAATCCCCGGCGACCGTGATATCGACCTCAAGCGTGCAGAAGTCGCCTTTGCACCCGCCGACGTGGAGGCGGCCAACGAGGGCGACTTCGCGAAGCATCCTGGACTCGTCAAGGGCTACATCGGCCCCTGGTCACCGAGCGGCGCGGTCCTGGGAGCGGCACAGACGGGGGAACCGGCCAGGTCGACCACGGGCATCCGATTCCTGCTCGACCCGCGAGTGTCTGAAGGAACAGGGTGGATCACAGGCGCTAACGTGCACGGCCAGCACGTGTTCGGCCTCGTCGCCGGGCGCGACTTCCACAGCGACGGCATCATCGAGGTCGGCTCCGTGGTCGCCGGCGATCCTGCTCCCGATGGTTCCGGCCCCGTGGAACTTGCCCGCGGCATGGAGATCGGGCACGTGTTCCAACTGGGTCGCAAGTATGCTGACGCGCTCGGGCTCAAGGTGCTCGACGAGAACGGCAAGCTCGTCACGGTCACCATGGGCTCGTACGGCATCGGTGTCACGCGCATCCTCGCTGTCATCGCCGAGAGTAACAACGACGGCAAGGGGCTCATCTGGCCGAAGAATGTGGCGCCGTTCGACGTTCATGTCGCGGTCGCGGGCAAGGATGTCGCCGTCATGGCCATCGGAGAGACCATCGTCGATTCGCTCGAAGAGAGCGGTTTCGACGTGCTGTTCGACGACCGGCCGAAGGTCTCGCCCGGGGTCAAGTTCGGTGATGCAGAGCTCCTCGGAGTACCGCTCATCGTCATCGTCGGACGGGATGCCGCCGAGGGCACCGTCGAGTTGTGGAACCGCCGCACCGGGGACCGCACGAGTGTGGCCATGATCGAGCTCGGCGCGGCCCTGGCGGCGCAGCCATGATTGCGGCGGTTGGGACCCTGTCGGCTGGGACCCTGTCGGTCGCCGATCTCGCGAGGGCGACATCCATCCTGACGACGATCGGTGACGCCTACGGCTCGAAGGTGGTCGGCCAGGCCAGCCTCAAGCGCAGCCTGCTGATCGGGTTGCTGACCGGCGGCCATGTGCTGCTCGAAAGCGTGCCGGGGCTCGCCAAGACCACGGCAGCGCAGGCGATCGCCGACGCGGTGAATGGCTCGTTCAAGCGCATCCAGTGCACCCCCGACCTGCTGCCGAGCGACATCATCGGCACCCAGATCTTCGACTACAACCGCCAGAGCTTCGAGACGCAGCTCGGCCCTGTACACGCGAATTTCGTGTTGCTCGACGAGATCAACCGATCCAGTGCGAAGACGCAGAGCGCGATGCTCGAGGCGATGCAGGAACGCCAGACGAGCATCGGCGGCACCGTGTATGCGCTGCCGACGCCGTTCCTTGTGCTCGCGACGCAGAATCCGATCGAACAGGAGGGCACCTACCGCCTGCCCGAAGCGCAGTTGGATCGATTCCTTCTCAAGGAGGTGCTCGACTATCCCGGGTTCGCGGAAGAGATCGAGATCATCAGCAGGATCGACGCCGGCGTGTACGACAAGGACGCGCCGGAGTCGCCGACCGTGTCGATCGAGGATGTGCTCTTCCTGCAGGATGCCGTGAAGAAGGTCTTCGTCGACGCCTCGATCACCAACTACATCGTGTCTGCCGTGTACGTGACCCGGCACGCGTCCACCTATATCTCGCAGGAGCTGGCCGACGGCATCGAGTACGGTGCGAGCCCCCGGGCGAGCATCGCGTTCAGCAAGGCTGCACGCGCACTGGCGCTTCTGGAGGGCCGCGATCACGTCATCCCGGAAGACGTGAAAGAGCTCAGGCACGTGGTGCTGAGGCACCGCATCATCCTGAACTTCGAGGCCATCGCCGATAACATCTCGCCGGAAACCGTCATCGACGCCATCTTCGAATCAGTGAAGGCTCCCTGACCGTTGCTCACCCGGGGACGATGTCGATGAGAAACGGCGGGGACCGTGGATAGCCTGCTGCGCCGCGTCAGGACGAAACTGTCGATTCACGCACACCGTAAGGTGCGCGGGCTGATCGAGGGTGAATACCGTTCGGTGTTCCACGGTCGAAGCATGGATTTCGACGACCTGCGGCCCTATGTGCCGGGAGACGAATTCAAGGACATCGACTGGAAGGCCACGGCGCGGCACGGTTCGCCGCTCACGAAGCGCTACATCGCCTCACGAAAGCACACGCTGATGCTCGTGGTCGACACCGGCCGCGACATGGCGGCACTCGCCGAGAGTGGTGAGTCGAAGCGCGACCTCGCGATCCTCGCCGCCGGAACAGCCGGCTACATCGCGATCCGGCATGGCGATCAGGTCGGACTCGTTACGGGAACCGCGGAATCGACCCGGTACATGGCGCCCGAACTCACCGAATCGCACCTCGAAAGGATGCTGCAGCGCATCCATGCATCGACGACGCTGTCGAGCGATCCGAGCAATCTCTCGCGGCAGCTCGATTATGTGGCACGCACCTTCAGGCGCAGGATGATCGTGATGGTGATCGCGGATGACAGGCAGCTCACCTCCGACGAGCAGCGGCTCGTCCGCAGGCTCGCGGTGCAGCACGAGATTCTCTGGCTCACGATCGGCGATGCCGATCTCATGCGCGAGGAGTGGGCGGGGCGTGCCATGTACGACGTGGCTGACTCGGCCGCGCTCCCCAAATTCCTGCGGGATGACTCGACGTTGCGGGCAGAGTATGCGTCCTCCGTCACGCAGACGGCTACGACGACCGAGGAGTTCTTCGAGAGCGTGACTATCAGCAGCCGGCGGATTACCTCTGGCGCTGCGGTTGTTCCCGGCCTGTTCAGGCTCCTGGAGGCGCATAAGCATGCCAGGAGATAGCGAATTCTTTCCCCCAGTGCAGTACCTGCCGTGGTGGGGAATCATCGGTTTCGTGCTGCTGCTGGTGGTGGCCGGTTGGTACGTTTTCCTGTTCGTGTCGACGAGGGCCGGTCGCGTGCCGACGCGACCTGCCGAAGACCAGCTGGCTGGTCCGCTGCGCACGGCAGAAACCGTCCGCATGGAATATCTGGAACTCATCGACCGGACGCGGCGCGAGCACGCCAGCGGACGCGTCGATTCCCGGGAAGCACATCACCAGCTCAGCCAGATCCTGAGATCGTACGTGGCCGAACGTGAAGGCCAGCAGACGATGCAGATGACCCTGAAAGACCTGCGCGGTACACGTTTCACGCCACTCGCGCAGGCCGTCGAGAAGCTGTATCCGGGCGCTTTCGGTGTGCGCGCCGGCGTGAGCGTCGACCGTGCCGTCGACGAGGCCAAGAGGCTGGTAACCACATGGCACTGATCGCATGGTGGGCCCCGCTGCTGTGGATCGCGGCTGCCGCCGCCGTCATCGGTGCAGTGGCGTGGTACCGGCGACGGCATCGCGTGACGGGCGGCATCCCCGTCGCACACCGGGAGCGGCTCACGGCGCTTCCCTCCTATCGGCGGGCCATGTCGCGGTACAGGCTGCTCGTGGCCGGATTCGCACTCTGCCTGGTCGCCCTCGTTACCGGGGGAGCAGTGCTGACAGCTCGGCCGGCGACGGTATCACTCGTCACCCCCGACCTCAATAACCGTGACATCGTGTTGTGCCTGGATGTCTCGGGCTCGATGATCGACTACGACGCCGTGGTGCTCGAGGTGTTCCAGGAGCTCGCGACGGAGTTCACCGGCGAACGCATAAGTCTCGTGGTCTTCAACGCCTCAGCGGTGACGTACTTCCCGCTGACGACGGACTACGACTACATCTCGAGGCAGCTCGAACGGCTTTCTGAAGAATTCGATGACCCCGCAGCGCCCTACTATGGCGGCACGCTCATCGGCAATGGCTCATCCCTGGTGGGCGATGGGCTGGCATCCTGTGTGGTCAGGTTCGACCAGGGCACCGCAGACAGGTCGCGATCGGTGATCATGGTGACAGACAACTTCGTGGCCGGAGAGCAGATCTTCACGCTTCCGCAGGCAGCGCAGCTCGCCGCCGATCGTGGGATTAGGGTGTACGGGATCAACCCCGGAGACGCGGCGGCCAAAGACTATCTCGCCGATCTCGCGAACGAGTTCGAGACCTCTGTGCTGGCCACGGGAGGCGCCTACTACGCGCTCGATGATCCATCGGTCATTCCTGCCGTGGTCGACCAGATTACCTCGGAGCAGGCGTCCATTCTTCCCGGTCAACCCCGGGTGCAGGTCATCGAGCAGCCACAGCCGTGGGTCTGGTTGTCGTTCGCGGGTCTCGTGGGGCTCTCCGTCTTCGGCTGGAGGCTGAAGCGATGACCGTCAATCCCGTGGCACCGATCTGGCTGCTGGCCGTCGTCGGCCTGGCCCTTGCTGCGATGACCGTGTGGCAGCTCGTCGTCAACCGACGTCGCCGTCGCCTCGTGATCCTGTGGTCGTCGAGACTTCTCATGGTTGCGCTTCTGCTCGTTATCGCCGTTCGCCCCACCATCCTCGGCGAGGGCCAGGGGCCGAGCGCCTCGGGAGGGCTCGAGGTGTATCTCGTGGTCGACACGACCAGCAGCATGGCGGCTGAGGACTGGGACGGCGAGGGATCAGGCAGCACCGCGGCGCCGACCCGGCTCGATGGCGTGAAAGCCGATATCGATTCGATTGTCAGGGACCTGAACGGTGCGCAATTCTCCCTCGTGACCTTCGACGCCGTCGCGGTGCAGCGGGTGCCGCTCACCAGTGACAGCTCCGCGGTGTTGTCGGCCGCATCGGTGCTTCGGCAGGAGGTCTCGGCGTACTCGCGGGGGAGCAGCATCGACGAACCGCTCGACCTGCTGTCGGGCATCCTGCTGGATGCCGCCGCGCAGAACCCCGAGCAGCGTCGCGTGCTGTTCTACTTCGGTGACGGCGAGCAGACCTCGAGCGCAGAGCCGCAGCCCTTCGACCAGCTCGCGCCGTACATCCAGGGTGGCGCGGTGCTCGGCTACGGCACCGCGGATGGCGGGCGGATGCAGGAATCCAACGGGATCGACGAGCGATTCTTCGGTGAGGAGCAGGTGCCCGTTCCCACGGATACCCCGCCGCCCTCCTACATTCAGGACTTCTCGGGGGGCACGCCCGTCGAAGCCGTCTCGACGATCGACGAGACCGCGCTCAAGCTGATCGCGAGTGGGCTCGGGATCGTCTATGAGAAGAGGTCGGCAGCGACATCCACCGCGCTCGCGACGACGGGAATCGAGGTCGGCGACCTTTTCGCAGACGATGGGAAACCCGGTACCGTCACCGAGCTGTACTGGATCTTCGCGATTCCCCTCGGCCTGTTGGCCCTGCTGCAGATCGTTGCGATCGGCGGCGCCATAGCCGAGCTTCGACCCGCCAGGAGGGCGTCATGACAGCCCTCACGGTCGAACAACTTCGCCGCCGCCGCCTTCTGATGTTCTGGATCTCCCTGCCTCTCGTGCTTTTCGTGCTCGTCGCCGCAGTGAAGCTCCTGACCCTCGCGCCGACCGCGCAGTCGGCGATCGACGCCTACGACAGCGGGCTGTACACCTCGAGCGGCGAGATTTCGGGTTCGCTGCTCGACATCAACATCGTGGAGCCGTACCTGCCCTACTTCAACCGCGGTGACGCCTTCGCGGCTGACCAGTATTACGGGCCAGCGACCGACGACTTCGAGAAAGCACTGGAGCTCGCTCCCGAGGATCGAAAATGCGACGTGCGGCTGAACCTCGCCCTCACCTGGGAGCGATTCGGGGACATCTATGTTGCCAACGGTTTTTACCAGGGCGCCGTGTTGCTGTACGAAGCGTCGCAGGCGGTACTGGATGCCGCCGGGCCGGAGTGCGACCCTCCGGAGAAGAAGCAGCAGCTCGACGACTCGAAGCAGCGGGTGCAGCAGAAGATCGACGCCGCCAAGAACCTGCGTGACGCCCAGCAGCCCGACCGGGGCGACGGAGAGCCGAACAGCCAGGATCAGCAACTGCAGGATCTCCAGGACCAGCAGGGGCAGGCCGACCAGGAGAAGGCCGATGAGCAGTCGCAGGATCGCGGTGGTGGCGGCGGGTTCTCCGTCGAGAAGCCGTGGTGAGTGGCTACTCATAAAAATAGTTGTTCCAGCGTAAGGAGAGCGATACGCCTGTCCCGTGCTGTATCGAACGGATGCCGCATCAACCATGGCGCTGTTCGAGCACTGCTGCCGGGCGACAGGTGACGGTCGACGCCGCCGTAACCGCGGCATCCCTCGTCAACGGCCTGGTAGCTCGCGCTAGACTCGTCATTGAAAGACGCTGATCCGGCCATCACCGGGGAGTTCTCGGAAGAAACACGCTGGCGGCCCGCCGACACGTGCGTAGAACCGAGCGGGTAAGCCCGTCACAGCAGTCTGAGTGGTTCTCGTCGAGCGTAAGCCGGCGCGAGGGCAAGCGGGGTGGTACCGCGGCAGTGCTTGCAGAAGCGATGTCGTCCTCGTGTTGGAACAACACAGGAGCCTGAGATGACGTACCCACGCCACACCCCCGACGAGCCCGTCGCACCCTCACCGCGATTCCCGGCGATCGAAGAGCGCGTGCTGCAATTCTGGAAACAGGATGGCACATTCCAGGCGTCCATCGACCAGCGCGAGGGCGCGCCGGAATGGGTCTTCTACGACGGCCCACCCTTCGCCAACGGGCTTCCGCACTACGGCCATCTACTGACCGGATACGCGAAAGACCTGTTTCCCAGGTTCCAGACCATGCGCGGCAAGCAGGTGCACCGACGCTTCGGCTGGGACACCCACGGGCTGCCAGCCGAACTCGAGGCGATGCGCCAGCTCGGCATCACCGAGAAGGCGCAGATCGAGGAGATGGGGATCGCGGTCTTCAACGCGAAAGCCCGCGAATCCGTGCTCGCCTACACGAAGGAGTGGGAAGAGTACGTCACGCGCCAGGCCCGCTGGGTCGACTTCGAGAACGACTACAAGACGCTCGACGTGAACTTCATGGAGTCGGTCATCTGGGCGTTCAAGCAGCTGCACACCAAGGGACTCGCCTATGAGGGTTTCCGTGTGCTGCCGTATTGCTGGCACGACGAGACACCGTTGTCGAACCACGAATTGCGCATGGACGACGACGTCTACAAGATGCGCCAGGACCAGTCGGTCACAGTGACCTTTCCGTTGGACGGTGTGAAGGCCGAGAGCCTCGGGCTGACGGCCGTGCGGGCACTCGCATGGACGACAACCCCCTGGACGCTGCCGACGAATATGGCGCTCGCCGTGGGCCCCGACATCGACTACTCCGTGGTCCCGAGCGGTCCACTGGGCGGGGGAGACGGCGCGGCGGAGGGCGTCGCGGGCTACCTCCTGGCGACTGACACGGTCGGCGCGTACGCGAAAGAGCTCGGTTACGAGTCGGCAGACGCCGCGGCATCCGCCACCACTCGCACCCTGAAGGGTCGCGAGCTCGATGGTGTGCGTTACGCCAGGCTGTGGGACTACTACGCGGATGAAGCCGAGTGGGGCACCGGCAACGCGTGGCAGATCCTGGTCGCCGACTACGTCGCCACCGGCGAGGGCACCGGTATCGTGCACCAGGCGCCCGCCTACGGTGAAGACGACCAGCTGGTCTGTGCTGCCGCGGGAATCCCCGTGATCCTCTCCGTCGACGACGGAGGAAAGTTCCTGCCGATCATCGAGGATGTCGCTGGCCTGCAGGTCTTCGAGGCGAACAAGCCGCTCATCCGCAAGCTTCGCGACGATGGCCGACTCTTCCGCGTCGCGAGCTACGAGCACAGCTACCCGCACTGCTGGCGCTGCCGCAACCCGTTGATCTACAAGGCGGTGTCGAGCTGGTTCGTGAAGGTCCCCGAGTTCCGCGACCGCATGGGTGAGCTCAACCAGCAGATCAACTGGGTGCCCGAGAATGTGAAAGATGGCCAGTTCGGCAAGTGGGTCGCCAACGCGCGCGACTGGTCGATCAGCCGCAACCGATACTGGGGCAGCCCGATCCCGGTCTGGAAGAGCGACAACCCCGACTACCCGCGCCTCGACGTCTACGGTTCGCTCGATGAGCTGGAGGCCGACTTCGGGGTGAGACCCACCGACCTCCACCGCCCGTACATCGACGAGCTGACGAGGCCGAACCCCGATGACCCGACCGGGCAGTCGACCATGCGTCGCATCGAGGATGTGCTCGACGTCTGGTTCGACTCGGGCTCCATGCCATTCGCCCAGGTGCACTACCCGTTCGAGAACCAGGAGTCCTTCGAGGCCCATAACCCCGCAGACTTCATCGTCGAGTACATCGGGCAAACCCGCGGCTGGTTCTACATGCTGCACGTGCTGTCGACGGCGCTGTTCGACCGCCCTGCATTCAAGAACGTCATCAGCCATGGCATCGTGCTCGGCAGCGACGGGCAGAAAATGTCGAAGAGCCTCCGCAACTACCCCGACGTCAACGAGGTATTCGACCGCGACGGAGCCGACGCCATGCGCTGGTTCCTGATGTCGTCGTCGGTGATCCGCGGGGGCAACCTCATCGTGACCGAGGAAGGTATCCGCGCGGGCGTGCGCGAGCTCATGCTCCCGCTCTGGAGCACGTATTACTTCTTCGCGCTCTACGCCAACGCGAGCGACTACGAGGCCCGGTGGCGCACAGATTCCACGAACCTCCTTGATCGCTACATCCTCGCCAAGACCGGTGAACTGCTGCGGGATGTCACGACCGACCTCGAGGCGCTCGACAGCCCGATCGCCGCCGCCAGGCTCCGTGACTTCGCCGACGTCCTGACGAACTGGTACGTCAGGCGCAGCCGCGACCGGTTCTGGCAGGGCGACCAGGATGCGTTCGACACCCT
This sequence comes from Salinibacterium xinjiangense, assembly GCF_014645015.1. GTDB lineage: Bacteria > Actinomycetota > Actinomycetes > Actinomycetales > Microbacteriaceae > Rhodoglobus > Rhodoglobus xinjiangensis. The sequence goes on along the minus strand of NZ_BMLC01000001.1, from coordinate 482,183 downwards.
GTTCACCGTGCTCGAGACCGTCACGCGGGTTGCTGCTCCACTGATCCCGTTGATCGCCGAAGAGGCGTGGCGGGGCTTGACCGGCGGGCGCAGTGTGCATCTCACGGACTGGCCGGATGCCTCAGCGTTCCCGGCCGACCACGAGCTCGTCCGAGAGATGGACTACGTGCGCGAGATCGCGTCGGCGGGCTTGGCGCTGCGCAAAAACCGCTCGCTGCGAGTGCGACTGCCGCTGGCGAAGCTGACGATCGTGACCACTCGCAGCGATTGGTTCGACGGGGTGCAGGCAATCCTGGCTGAGGAACTGAACCTGAAGGCGGTCGAATTCGAGCCATTCGCGGCAGGTTCGCTCGAGTCCTTCGGCATCAGTCGCAAGCTCACGGTGAACGCTCGCGCCCTCGGTCCGCGCCTCGGCAAGCAGGTGCAGCACGTTATCCAGGCCGCGAAAGCGGGGGACTGGTCGGAGACGGCAACGGACGGCGTCATTGCCGGAGGAGTGGAACTGCTACAGGGCGAGTTCGAGCTGCAGCCGACGGCAGTGGATGAGTCGAGCGCGATAGCGTTCCTCGCCGATGGTGGGTTCATCATCCTCGACACGCAGTCGACGCCGGAGCTCGAGGCCGAGGGGCTCGCGCGCGACATCATCCGCGCCATCCAGGACACCAGGAAGGCGGCGGGGCTGGACGTCAGCGACCGCATCACGCTGTCGGTGGTCGGCTCGACTGTGGCTGATATCGCGGCGATCGAGCGGTTCGGCGACACCATCGCTGCCGAAACACTCGCCGTCCAGATGGATCTCTCGGTCTCGCCAGAGCCCGAAATATCTGCCGCAGACTCTGTGGCCGGCTCACAACGTGCGACGCTTAAGGCTGGCCAGTATGCGAACGAGGGCGTGCTGGTCATCGATGTCTGGAAATCTGGAGCAGTGAATGTCTGACAACCGTGGATCAGGGAACGGTGGATCGGGTCGGGACGACCATGAAGGATTCGATACCGGTGACGAGTTCGACGAGACCGACCTCGGCGACGACAACGCGAACCCGCTCGCCGATCTGAGCCCGTTCGCGCAGGGCGACGAGGGAACAAACCTCGACGATGACTCCGATTTCGAGCTCGAAGACACCGAGTACCAGGATGACGCCGACCGGGTCTACGAAGAGTTGCTGGCCCGCATCGGTGAAGCGGCGCCGCAGCCGCGGCTCGAGGCCACGCGTCGCGCCGTCGAGCTGCTGGGCGATCCGCAGCGCACCTTCCCGATCGTGCACGTGACGGGCACAAACGGGAAGACCTCGACGAGCCGCATCACGGAGAGCATCCTGCGCGCATACGGCCTGCGCACCGGACTGATGACGAGTCCGCACCTTCGACGCGTCAACGAGCGCATCGTGATCGACGGGCAGCCCATCTCGAACAGGGCTCTCGCAGCGAACTGGGCTGACATCCGCCCGTTCCTCGACATGGTCGATGCCGAACTGATCGCGGGCTCGGAGGAGCCCCTGACGTTCTTCGAGGCGCTGACAGTGCTGGCCTTCGCGAGCTTCGCCGATGCCCCCATCGATGTCGCCGTGATCGAGGTCGGGATGGGCGGAGAGTGGGATTCCACGAATGTCGGTGACGGCCAGGTGGCTGTGTTCACCCCGATCGCCCTCGATCATACGCAGCGACTCGGGTCGACCGTCGCTGAGATCGCGCGCACCAAATCCGGCATCATCAAGCCGCTGGCCAACGTGGTGTCGGCGATCCAGACCGGTGACGCGCTGGCCGAGCTCGAGCGCGCCGTCGAACTCACGGAGTCGACATTCGCCACTGAGGGCACCGGTTTCGAGCTGTTGGGCTCCAGCGTCGCAGTGGGCGGGCAGGTCATCTCGGTTCGCGGCCTCGCGGGTACCTACAGGGACCTGTTCCTGCCGATGTTCGGCGATCACCAGGGGCACAATGCAGCCCTGGCTATCGTCGCCGTCGAATCGTTCCTCGGGGCCGGTAGCCAGGCCCTGGTCGGCGATGTGCTTGCCGAGGGGCTCGCGACCGCAACATCCCCCGGGCGACTGCAGATCATCGGCACCGAGCCGACGGTCATCGTGGATGCGGCCCACAACCCTCACGGGGCAGCAGCCCTAGCAGCCGCCATCAAGACCTATTTCACGTTCGACGAGGTGGTCGTAGTGCTCGGCGTACTGCAGGACAAGGACGCTCGCGGCATCATCGCGGCCCTTGCTCCGGTCGCGGCCCGCTTCCATGCGACCCAATCGCAGTCCGAACGTGCTGTCGCCTACGACGAGCTCGCCGAACTGGTGCTCGAGGTCACCCACGAAGACGCGACCCACCAGTTCGCGACCTTCGAGCGGGCGATGCAGGATGCCCGTGAGTGGGCGGCAAAAGCACCACGCCGCGCGGTCATCGTCACCGGCTCCGTCACTCTCGTCGGCGAGGCCATCGACCTTGCCGCAGCGGAGAAGTGGAAGCAGTGACCACGGCCGATGAGCCCACACCACCGCGCATCCGGCGGGTGCGCTCGACTACCGAGTCCCTGCTGAGCATCGTGCTCGTACTCGAGGCCGTGCTGATGTTTTTCGTCACCCTGACGGTGTTCGGCATCAAGGCGCTCCCCGCCGGTATGGCGTTCATCGGTGGCGGTGTGCTGATCTTCGCACTGATCGCCACGGGTCGCCTGCTGCGTCGACCCTGGGGCGTGTGGGTCGGCTGGGCACTGCAGGGTGTGCTCCTCGCCACGGGTGTCGTGCTCACGGCGATGTATTTCGTGGCCCTCGCCTTCATCGCGATCTGGATCTTCTGCTTCGTCAAGGGTCGTCAGATCGACCGCCAGCGTGCTTCTTTCGACAACCCTCCAGCGACCTGAACAACCAACCACACCACCCAATCAACTCCAAGGAGACCCCATGCCTGTTGAAGAAACTCTCGTCCTCGTCAAGCCCGACGGCGTGGCCCGCAACCTGACTGGCGAGATCCTGCGCCGAATCGAGGCCAAGGGATACCAGCTCGTCGACATCAAGCTGGTCGAAGCCGACCTCGACCTGCTCGCGGCGCACTACGAAGAGCACCAGGGAAAGCCGTTCTATGAGCCGCTCGTCGAATTCATGATGAGCGGGCCGGTCGTCGCACTGCGCATTGCCGGAAACCGTTCGATCGAAGGATTCCGCGCGCTGGCTGGCACGACAGACCCGACGACCGCGGCAGCGGGGACCATCCGTGGCGACCTCGGTCGAGACTGGGGTCTCAGGGTTCAGCAGAACCTCGTTCACGGCAGCGACTCTCCCGAATCGGCCGCTCGCGAACTCGCTCTCTGGTTCTAGCGAGTCGGGCGCTGCGCGCCCTACAGCGTGGAGAGCACGTCCAGTCGCACTTGCGCAACGATCGTGATGACCAGGTAGGTGGCGACGGTGATCGCCGGAACCCAGGTGAACAGGGTTGAGCCGAGCCGGGTCATCCGGTTGCCGAATATGCCCGCCCGGGCATTGAAAAGCGTCAGCGCCCAGAACATCGGGATCGTCGCAGACCACACGACCATGCACCACGGGCACAGCGTGCTCAGGGCGAAAATGCTTTGAAAAGCCAGCCATAGGCAAAAGGCGAACGCGGCGAGCACTCCGACGTTGAGGCTGATCCAGAACCATCGGGCGAAGCCTGCGCCGGCCAGGAGGGCGACTCCGACAGCCATCGGTGCGACAAATCCTGCGACGCCGAGGAGGGGATTCGGGAAGCCGAGAATGGCACCCTGCCACGAGCCGAGGTTCTTGCCGCACTGCACGATCACGCTCAGGTTGCAGTCGAGGTCGGCCTGCGGATTCACCAACACCTCGAGCTTGTCGAGCACCAGTTTGAATGCCGCGTACCAGCCGATCACTCCCGTGGCGATCAGCACAATCGCAAGCGGGAGCGGGCGTACGGTGGCTGGAGCCTGAGTCATGATCGGATTATTGCACGCACCAAATAGCCTCTTGCTGCGAATGCATGCGATAATCGAGTTCAGTCACCCGAGCCGCGCTCGATGTGGCACCAAATACAGATTTACCGGGCATGAAACCGGGCCAGGAATGCAGTTCAGCGCTATGAATGCGCAGAACCGCCCGAGGCGGATAGCAAGTTCCGTTCAGTAGTGACAAAAGAATTGATCTTGACAAGCGTCTTAGTGACAAAAGAATTGATGCAGCGTGAGCAGCCCTCTTGAGGGCAGGCCCGCAGCATGACCTGAAGAATTGGCAGCAGTCTTCCGCACGAGTGCGGGGACAGCGCACGAGAGAGTACCCGGTGAGCGGCGCGGTCGCCCACCCGGGCTAGGAGTACACCAGCAATGGTGAATACACACGACAACAACGCAGACGGCCCGAAGAAGAGAAGCCGCCTTTTCGGTGGTCGGAAGGCAGCGCGGGATGCCGCGGCTGCCGCCTCGACCGCAGCAGAAGCCCCCGAGACTCCCCAGCCAGAACGCACCCAGGTAGCCGAACCGACGCCGCCTGTCGCGGTGGAGTCCAAAGCACAGGCCGAGAAAGTGCAGGCCGAGAAGCCGGTCGCCGACCAGGCACCGACAGACCAGTCGGCTACAGACCAGTCGGCCGCGCGGCGCACCCAGCCGCGTCGTGCAGTTCAGGTTGAGGCTCAGGCTGCACCGGAGGACACGGTCGAGACTTCGGCTCCCGAAAAGAAGACCAGGGCACGCCCGAGCACATCACTGCTGTTCCAGGCGCCTGATCTTCCTCCGATGCCGGAGCGTGCTCCCGGTCGCGAGAGCAATTCCAGGCCGGAGCGTGAGCCGCGCGAGTCCCATTCGCGTGACCAGAGCCACGACGGGGGAAACTCCCGGGGTGACCAGGTCAATACCGATGCTGACGAGACCGGCAGCGTTCGTCGGCGGTCGCGCCGTCGCCCCGGTGAGGAAGCTCGCCCGGGAGACGAGGCTCCCAACACTGTCGTGCGGGTACGCCAGCCGCGCCCGGAACCCGTGGTCAGCAACGAGCCGACCCGCATCAAGGGCTCGACGAGGCTCGAAGCCAAGAAGCAGCGCCGCCGCGACGGCCGCGATGCCGGTCGTCGCCGTCCTGTCGTTACCGAGAGCGAGTTCCTCGCCCGTCGTGAGAGCGTCGACCGCGTCATGGTGGTGCGTTCGAAGTTCGACCGCATCCAGATCGCCGTGCTCGAAGACAACGTGCTCGTCGAGCATTACGTCGCGAAGGCGGCCGACGCGAGCCTTATAGGAAACGTCTACCTCGGTCGTGTGCAAAACGTTCTGCCGAGCATGGAGGCGGCCTTCGTCGACATCGGGCGCGGGCGTAACGCTGTGCTGTACTCCGGTGAGGTGGACTGGGATGCCGCCGCTCTCGAGTCCGGTGAAGGCAAGACCCAGGCTCGCCGCATAGAGCTCGCGCTCAAGCCTGGCGACCGTGTGCTCGTGCAGGTCACAAAGGATCCCGTGGGCCACAAAGGTGCCCGACTGACCAGCCAGGTCAGCCTGCCGGGCCGATACCTCGTCTACGTTCCCAATGGATCGATGAGTGGCATCAGCCGCAAGCTTCCCGACACCGAGCGTGCACGCCTCAAGAAGATCCTCAAGGAGGTTCTGCCCGAGAACGTCGGCGTGATCGTGCGCACGGCGGCCGAAGGTGCGACCGAAGAGCAGCTCACGCTCGACGTGCAGCGGCTCACGACTCAGTGGGCGGAGATCAGCCGCCTGGTCGAGACCCAGCAGGGTCCAGCGCTGCTGCACTCCGAGCCCGACCTGCTGATCAAGATCGTCCGTGACGTGTTCAACGAGGACTTCCAGAAACTCGTCGTCGATGGTTTGGATGCTAAGGGCACGATCGAGGGATACCTCAACGCCGTGGCCCCTGACCTTTCGGAGCGCGTCGAGAGCTACGACGACACGAACGTCGACTCCTTCGACGCGTTCCGCATCACGGAGCAGATCGAGAAGGCACTCGACCGCAAGGTCTGGCTGCCCTCCGGTGGCTCCCTTGTCATCGACCGCACTGAGGCGATGACTGTCGTCGACGTGAACACCGGCAAGTTCGTCGGCTCCGGCGGCAACCTCGAAGAGACGGTGACCAAGAACAACATCGAGGCCGCCGAGGAGATCGTGCGCCAGCTGAGGCTCCGGGATATCGGTGGCATCATCGTCGTGGACTTCATCGACATGGTGCTCGAGTCCAACCGTGACCTGGTGTTGCGGCGACTCGTAGAGTGCTTGAGTCGTGACCGCACCAAACACCAGGTCGCCGAGGTGACCAGCCTCGGGCTCGTGCAGATGACTCGCAAGAAGCTCGGTCTCGGGCTTCTGGAGACCTTCAGCGAGGCCTGTGAGGTCTGTGCGGGTCGCGGTGTCGTCGTTCATCACGACCCCGTGACCAAGCACCGCCAGCAGCAGCAAACCGCGCAGCCGGCCGCCGACGGCAACAGCCGCCGCGGTCGCAACCGGAGCGGGGGTAACAATGGAAGCGGTTCCGGCAGCGGCAACAACGGGGGCGGTTCCAGCAGTGGAAACGGGAACAGCTCTGGCAACGGCCAGTCGGCTCCCTCGAATACCGTCAAGAACGGCATGGGCAGTGCGGGCACGCACGCCATCACCGAGGATGTTCGCAATGCGCTCGCCAGGGTCGCTGCGAGCACCGTGCCTCACACCACCGAGATCGCTGTGCAGCAGGCTGCAGCTCCGGAGTCGACCCCGGCTTCCGAACAGCCCCGGGTAGAGGAGCAGTCGAAGGTGGAAGAGGCCTCGGTCGCTGCTGCCGAGGCGGCCGTCGCCATTCTCGACATCCCCGTGAAGAAGAACTCGCGGTCACCCCGTAAAATCTCGACACACGACGCCGAGCAGATCCTCGATTCTGTGCTGGATGCCCTTCCCGAGCCCAAGCAGCCAGGTCAGGGTCGTTCGCGGGTCTCGCGGCGCGTTTCATCACCGGTGATCACGACCAAGGGCGCCGGCTCCAACTAGCGACCAGCGTCACAACCGCACAGCGCAACGAGAATCCCCGGTTCAGCACATGAACCGGGGATTGCTCTGTCAGGGCGAGACCGGGTGGCGATTCCGAGGGCTCGGGCGCTCCGATGCACACACCGTCGCGAGCCCGATTTATCGCGGCTGGATGTCGTCGTCCCGAGGGTCACCGGCACACGCGCTCCAGGCGGGGTAGGAGCATCGATGACATCGTGGTGCGGGAGTCGCGCGGGATCATGCCCGCGCGGTTCATCGGGTCGCTCGTGGCCGCCGGAAGGTGCTGGTTTCGCGCGCTGTGTTTGGCACCCGCGAGGAGCTCGTCGCTCTCGCTCTGGTCTTCGGCGCCCAGCTGCGAAGCCACGAGGGCTTTGCGATGACAGGGAGCCAGCCTCAGGCGAGGGTGAGGAACAGCTTCTCGAGCTCGTCAGGGGTGACCGATTCACTGCTGGGGTCGGCGAGGCAGTTGCGCATGGCGGACGAGACGATCGTGAAGCCAGCGCGGTCCAGCGCTTTGGAGACGGCCGCGAGCTGGGTGACGACATCGCGGCAGTCTTCACCGCGTTCGACTGCCGCGATGACGGCCGCGAGCTGGCCCTGCGCGCGCCGCAGCCGATTGACGATCTTTCGTTGCTGGGCGGCCCGATCGCCCTCGACGTGGGTGCGCCGTGTGCCTGTCGTGGTGTCGGTCATCGGGCTCGTCCTGTCGTTGTCGTTCCAGCCACCCAGGTGAGATAGCCGCCGTCCAGATTGGTCACGAGGTGCCCTGCCTGGGTGAGGATGCGCGTTGCCGTGTTCCCGCGCTGGCCGACCTGGCAATGCACGATCACCGACCCCGCGGGTATCTCTGAGGCCCGATCCCGGATCTCATCCAGCGGGATGTTGAGCGCTCCCGGGATCCGCCCGCGCTCAAACTCGGCGGCCGTACGCACATCCAGGATGGTCGCTCCGGCCTCGGCGAGGGCATCCACCTCGTGCCACTGCACCGTCGGCACCAACCCGGAGGCGGTGTTCTCGGCTACGTAACCGGCGATGTTCACGGGATCTTTGGCCGAGGCATACTGCGGCGCGTATGCAAGCTCCAGGTTCTTGAGTTTCGACGCGGTGATGCCGGCGCTGATGGCCACAGCGAGCACGTCGATGCGCTTGTCGACGCCGTCACGACCGACGACCTGCGCGCCCAGGATCAGGTCAGTCGCCGGGTCGACGAGCAGCTTGATCGCGAGGATGGATCCGCCGGGATAGTAGGTGGCATGGGAGGCGGGATGCACGTGGATGATGCGGTGCGCTCGGCCACTGGCGCGAAGCCGTGTCTCGTTCCAGCCGGTGGAGGCCGCGGTGACCCCGAATACCCCGATGATGGACGTGCCGAGCGAGGGCACCGCGTCGTCCGGTGTGCCTGCGATCACATCGGCGACGGCGCGACCGTGGCGATTCGCGAGCCCCGCCAGCGCAACGAGGGTCGCCGTGCCCGAGACGAGGTCGGTCTTCTCGGCCACATCACCGACGGCGTAGATGAATGGATTGCTGGTGCGGTGTCGGGGGTCGACCCAGATGCCACCGGTGTCTCCGATGCGCAAGCCTGCCGCGGCCGCGATGCTCGCGTTCGGGGCGATACCGGTGGAGTCGATGACCAACTGGGCCCGGATCGTGCTGCCATCGCTCAGGGTCACCACGTCACCGTCGATCCGACGCACCTGCGTTCCCGTGCGAATCGTGACCCCATGCTCCACCAGTTCGGCGGCGAGGGGCGCGACCATCTCGGGATCGAGCAGCGGGAACAGCTGGGCTCCACGCTGGATGATCGTGGTGGCGAATCCACGATGCCGGATGTTCTCTGCAGCCTCAAGTCCGATGAATCCGCCGCCGACGATCACCACCGACTCGGTGCCCGGCTCGTCCAGGATGGCGTGGATGCGATCCATGTCATCGATCGTGCGCAGCGTGAGGGTGCGTGGTGAGGCCAGCGCAACAGGCAGGTTCGCAGTTGCACCGGCGGCGATGATGAGTGCGTCGTAGCTGTGGGTGCTGTCGGTGCCAGCAGCGTGGTCGTGCACCGTCACCGCCTTTGTGGCTGGATCGATGGCTGTGACCTCGTGGTGGAGCTTCACGTCGATCTGGAACCGATTGCCGAATGATTCAGGGGAATGGGAGATGAGCGTGTCGCGGTCGGTGATGACATCGCCCAGATAGTAGGGGAGTCCACAGTTCGCGAATGAGACGTACGGGCCGGCTTCGAACACCACGATTTCGGCGTCCTCGTCCAGGCGTCGAAGCCTCGTCGCTGCGGCCATGCCGCCCGCAACCCCACCCATAATCAGTATTTTCATAAAATCCTCCAAAAGCTCACTATACCCCTGGGGGTATAGTGAGCAGTTCACCAACCAACTGGAGGAGACCTGATGTGCAGGGCTGTCACATGCAAAAAATGCGGCAAGACGACTTGGGCGGGCTGTGGCGAGCATGTCGACCAGGTGATGCGGGGAGTGCCCAGCGCCGATCGCTGCCGGGGCCACGAGGGCGAAAAGTCGACCGCCCGGCCGAGCCTGTTGTCGCGCATCTTCAACCGGAGTTGAGCGCTACCGGTCACGCTGGGGCACCCTGAGGCCACTGGCCTCGAGCCGGCGAATGAATTCGCGGATGCTGACCGGCTCAGCTCCGAGAGCCACGAGCTTCGCCCACATCCGTGCGGGCACGTCGTAGTGATCCAGGTCGAAGGCCCGGTCCGGGAGCCCGGCGGATGCCGCGAATTCATGAAGCTCCGCCAGTGACGTGTCGCTGACGATATGGGCCCAGACCGTGTCGTGCGCTGGCCAGATCGGCTGGTCGATCAACACGGTCATCCAAAAATACTAGGCGTTAGCATGGTGGCCATGACGGTCACCATGAAGCAACTTGTCCGCAGGCACGGGGCGTTCGTCTCGGGGATCACCGGAATCGCCATCGTCGTGGTTCTCGTTGCCCAGGAAATGGTTCAAACGGCGACTTCTTTCCTGTCAGCAGCCGGACAGGATCTGCCGAACGTGTTCATCCTGTCGATCGGCTTCGCGCTCCTGCGGGCAATCCCGTTCGGGATCGGTTTCTTCCTCAGCCTCTGGCTCGTCGCACCGATCGCGGAAGAGCTCAGGGTTCCACACGTCATCACCCGTGCGATCCTCGCTACCGGCATCGGATCGACCGTGACCTTCATCGTCATCGCGGTGCTTGCCGTCATTGCCTCATTTTCATCGGATGCATCGATCTTCGGCTCTTCCTTCCCGTTCCCGCGGTTCGACGGCAGCGGCGCGGGCCAGGGGGTGCTCAGCGCGCTCGTGGGTGCGATCAACGTGTTTTTGATGCGCTTGCCCCTGGGGGTGCTGGCCGGCCTCCTGTTGTGGATCTGGCGCAAAGATCACCCACCGAAGCGCCCTCTCGAGGGCATCATCGACCTGTAGACTTGAGGCACGCTCCTCGGGGCGTATTGGGTTTGACCGCTCCGACACTGTCGGGTACTGTTGACCCTTGGTGTCTGCTGGGCCGAGCCCGCTCTGAACACCAACAGCTTCCAACAGGTTTGATTCATTGCATTGATTCGTTCGAGCGTTCCGGATTTCCGGTCTAGTCGACAAAAATAGGTAGGGAAACCAAGTGGTTTACGCAGTTGTGCGCGCCGGTGGGCGCCAGGAAAAGGTTGAGGTCGGCACGATCGTCGTCCTCGACCGCATCAAGGGTGACGAGAACGGCAACGTCGAGCTCGTACCCGTGCTGCTTGTCGATGGTGAGAAGATCACGCACGGCGCGAAGGACCTGGCTAAGGTCAAGGTCGTGGCCGAGGTGCTGAACGACCTTCGTGGCCCGAAGATCGTCATCCAGAAATTCAAGAACAAGACCGGATACAAGAAGCGCCAGGGCCACCGCCAGGAGCAGACCCGTATCAAGATCACCAGCATCAATCTTTAATAGGCGCTAGGGAGTTTTCAGCAGATGGCACACAAAAAGGGCGCAAGCTCCACTCGTAACGGTCGCGACTCGAACGCACAGCGCCTCGGCGTGAAGCGCTTCGGCGGCCAAGTCGTCGGCGCCGGCGAGATCATCGTCCGCCAGCGCGGCACACACTTCCACCCGGGCGCCAACGTCGGCCGCGGTGGAGACGACACGCTGTTCGCCCTCGCCGCCGGTGCGGTCGAGTTCGGCGCGAAGGGTGGCCGCAAGGTCATCAACATCGTTCCCTCCTGAGTCACCTTCCGATTCTTCGAATCGGTCGGACTGCTCAGCAGGGGCCCAAGCATGTAAGTGATGGCGGGCTTCGGCTCGCCATCACTCGTTAACAAGAGAACGGAGAGTGCCATGGCGTCATTCGTCGACCAAGTCACACTCCACCTTCGCGCGGGGCATGGCGGCAACGGCTGTGTTTCGGTCAAGCGCGAGAAGTTCAAGCCACTGGCGGGGCCCGACGGCGGAAACGGCGGCGACGGCGGCAACATCGTGCTCGTGAGCGACTCCGGCACGACGACGCTACTGGGCTTTCACCGCGCGCCGCACCGCCGGTCAGACCACGGCCAGCCCGGCCAGGGTGACCACAAGAGCGGAACATCCGGCGAAGAGATGATCCTGCAGGTTCCCGTCGGCACGGTCGTCAAAGATGCCGAGGGCAACCAGCTTCTCGATATGGATGCTCCCGGTCTGCGCCTCATCGTCGCCCAGGGCGGGCAGGGCGGCCTCGGTAATGCCGCTCTCGCCACCACGAAGCGCAAAGCGCCGGGATTCGCCCTTCTCGGCACCCCCGGCTTCGAGGGCGACGTCTTCCTCGAACTGAAGACCGTGGCGGATGTCGCACTCGTCGGTTACCCGTCAGCGGGCAAGTCGAGCCTGGTTGCCGCCATGAGCGCCGCCAAGCCGAAGATCGCCGACTACCCCTTCACCACCCTCCACCCGAACCTCGGAGTCGTCGAATCCGGCGAGACCCGCTACACGATCGCGGATGTTCCCGGCCTCATCGAGGGAGCCAGCGAAGGGAAGGGCCTGGGGCTCGAATTCCTGCGCCACGTCGAGCGCTGCACGGCGCTGCTGCACGTGCTCGACTGCGCCACTCTCGAACCCGGCCGTGACCCAATCAGCGACCTCGACATCATCCTCGCCGAGCTCGCCGCATATCCGGTGCCCGAGGGCCAGCTGCCGCTGCTCGAGCGCGAGCAGCTGATCGCGCTGAACAAGATCGATGTGCCGGAGGGCCGCGAACTCGCCGACTTCGTGACAGCAGAGCTCGAGGGTCGCGGATACCGGGTTTTCGAAGTCTCGGCCGTGTCGCGTGCCGGCCTGCGCGAGCTTTCGTTCGCCCTGGCCGCCCTGGTCGAGGCCGATCGCACCGCGAGGGTGCTCGAGCCTGCGAAGCAGCGGATCGTCATCCGCCCCCGCGCGGTCAACGAGAAAGACTTCGTCGTCAAGGTCGAGGGCGGCACGTTCGGAAACGTCTACCGGGTCATCGGTGCCAAACCCGAACGCTGGGTGGCGCAGACCGACTTCACGAACGAGGAGGCCGTGGGCTTCCTCGCAGATCGGCTCGCGAAGCTCGGGGTCGAAGACGACTTGTTCAAGGCCGGAGCTGTGCCCGGTTCGACGGTCATGATCGGTGCCGGGGGTGGCGTCGTGTTCGACTGGGAGCCGACCCTGTCGTCGACTGCAGAGCTGATCACGAGCCCGCGCGGAACAGACTCCAGGCTTGACGACAACCAGCGGGACACCAACCGCAAGCGTCGCCAGACCTACCTCGAGCGAATGGATGCCAAGACCGCCGCTCGCGCAGAGCTCCAGGCCGAACGCACCGCCGGAATCTGGGTCGACGACGAAGGATTCGCCATCGACAAGTCAGACCGCGGTGCCAAGCGCACCGATGCCGACGACGACGGTTCCACGGTGTTCAGTGACTAGAGCCGTTCGGTCCCGAGCCGACCTGTCCACGGCGCGACGCATCGTCGTCAAGGTGGGTTCATCGTCGGTCAGTGGGCCGAACGTGGGCCAGATCGCGCCACTGGTCGATGCGCTGGCCGCCGCGCATGCACGCGGTTGTGAGGTGATCCTGGTGTCGTCCGGGGCCATTGCCACGGGCATCCCGTTCCTGAAACTGGATGGCAGGCCCACCGACCTGGCGACGCAGCAGGCTGCCGCCGCCGTCGGCCAGAACGTGCTGATCTATCGCTACCAGGAGAGCCTGTCGCGATACTCGATCGTCGCCGGGCAGATCCTGCTCACGGCCGGAGACATGGAGAACGCGACGCACCGCAGCAACGCACAGCGCGCCATGGAGCGACTTCTCGGCCTGCGCATCCTTCCCATCGTCAACGAGAACGACACGGTCGCGACCCACGAGATCCGCTTCGGTGACAACGACAGGCTCGCGGCCCTCGTGTCGATCCTGGTCAAAGCCGATGTGCTCGTTCTTCTCAGCGATATCGATGCACTGTATACCCGCCCGCCCGGCGAGCCAGGCGCGCTCAAGATCGACCACGTGGAGTTTGCCGACGACCTGTCCCGGGTCACCTTCGGTGACATCGGTTCGGCCGGAGTGGGCACCGGGGGAGCAGGGACGAAGGTCGCCGCGGCGAAGCTGGCCGCGGCATCCGGGATCCCTGTGCTGCTCGCCGCCACCGGAAGTGTTTCCGAAGCCCTCGAGGGCGCCGATCTCGGCACCTGGTTCGCGGCTGCTCTGCCGCAGTAGTAAGGATCACGTGCCGGCTGCGCAGCTAAACTGCAGCCATGGTTGACACCCTCATACTGACCCTCACCGACAAGCTGGCAGCCGCGCGCGAAGCGGCAAGGGTGCTGGCAACGGCGACGACCGCGCAGAAAAACCAAGCGCTGCGGTCGATCGCGGACGCGGTCGTGAACAATGCACCCCGGATCCTTGCGGCGAACCAACAGGACCTGGCACGCGGCCGCGAGTCCGGCATGGCCGCCGGGCTGCAGGACCGCCTGCGACTCGACGAAGAGAGGCTCGCATCACTGTCTGCCGCGGTACTGGAGATCGTCGCGCTTCCTGATCCCATCGGTGATGTCGTGCGCGGGTCTTCGCTCGAGAACGGATTGAAACTCACGCAGGTGCGCGTGCCGTTCGGAGTGGTCGGGGCGATCTACGAGGCACGACCGAACGTGACCATCGACATCGCCGCACTCACGCTGAAAAGCGGCAATGCCGTAGTCCTGAGGGGCGGATCGGCAGCCGAAAACACGAACATGGTGCTCGTCGAGGTGATCCGGTCGGCGCTGGATGCGGCCGGAATGCCAGCGGGTGCCGTCCAGACCATTGACGAGTTCGGCCGTGAGGGTGCGCAACAGCTGATGCGGGCACGGGGTTTCGTCGACGTACTGATTCCACGCGGAAGCGCCGATCTCATCAACACGGTGGTGGCAGAATCGACGGTTCCGGTGATCGAGACCGGTGCTGGAGTGGTGCACGTATACCTCGACGAGTCGGCCGACCTCGAGCAGGCCGTCGAGATCGTCCACAATTCGAAGGTGCAGCGGCCGAGTGTCTGTAACGCGCTCGAGACCCTGCTGGTTCACGAGAGCGCCGCCGCGAGGCTCCTGCCGCCCGTACTGGCCCGGTTACGGGAATCCGGAGTGACCATCCACGCAGACCAGCGCACCCTGGCCGTATTCAGCGATGCGATTCCTGCAACCGATGACGATTGGGCGACCGAGTACATGAGCCTTGATCTCGCCGTGCGGGTAGTGGATGATCTCGACGAAGCCCTCGAACACATCCGTCAGTACTCCACCCACCACACCGAGTCGATCGTGACCAATGACATTGCGCGGGCGGAGCGGTTTCTCGCCGAGGTCGACTCCGCCGTGGTGATGGTGAATGCTTCGACCCGGTTCACTGACGGTGGGGAGTTCGGCTTCGGCGCCGAAGTGGGCATCTCCACCCAGAAACTCCACGCGCGTGGCCCGATGGGCCTGTCGGAACTGACCAGCACGAAGTGGGTCGTGCGCGGCTCCGGCCAGGTTCGCGGCTAGTATTTAAGAGCAACCCCGAATGGAGAAACATGTCGCTGCTCGTCACCCTCGCTGCCAGCACCGAGGAACTCGCACCACTGCTTATGCCACCACTGGCGTTCGCCGGAATCGCGGCGGCCATCTTCATTGCCTTGGGCTTCGTCGTGTTCAGCTTTCGCGACGTCGCCAACCGGCAGGGGCAGGGCGCTGGGAAGTCCAGTGATACCCACGGCTCTGGTCACTAGGGCTCTCGAGCTTCAATGGCCGAACTAGCTCCGGTAGGCGAGCCTGCCCCGGATTCGGTTCTGCGCAGACGTGCTCGCATCGGCGTGATGGGGGGCACGTTCGACCCAATCCACAACGGCCACCTTGTCGCTGCCAGCGAAGTGCAGCAGAAATTCGACCTCGACGAAGTCATCTTCGCGCCGACGGGCGAACCGTGGATGAAGAAGACCGTCACTGAGGGTGAGCACCGCTACCTGATGACCGTGATTGCCACGGCAGCGAACCCTCGGTTTACCGTCAGCCGGGTGGATATCGATCGCCAGGGGCCGACGTACACGATCGACACACTTCGCGATATTCGCAGGGCGAGGCCGGAAGCCGACCTATTCTTCATCACCGGTGCCGATGCTGTCGCTCAGATCATGGAGTGGAAAGACGTCGAAGAGGTTTGGTCGCTTGCCCACTTCGTAGCCGTGTCCCGCCCGGGCCACTCCCTGACTATTAGCGGTTTACCTGAGCAGGGCGTAAGCTCGCTTGAAGTGCCCGCGCTGGCTATCTCCTCCACGGATTGCCGAGACCGGGTAAGCGGGGGCTTCCCGGTCTGGTATTTGGTTCCCGATGGTGTGGTTCAGTACATCGCCAAGCACCATTTGTATCGGAGTGTTTCATGACGACTTTCCACGAATCGCAGCCCCAGTCGAGGCGGGCGGCTCGCGAGAGCGAGCGCGGCGAGAGCACCGAGCAGGCCGAGTTCACCAACGGTCAGCCGGATGCTCCACAGGCGTACTCGCCAGACGCCTCGCCTCCGGCAGCGCGCAATGAAACCCGCGGAAACGCGGAAACGACCGATAAGGGGTCCGCACCCAGGGGGCGTCGCGCCGCTGCGTCAGCCGGGCCGCCGAGCGCCGTCACAGAGCAGATCGCCATTGGGCAGAACGCCACGACACAGATCGCCACGACACAGATCGCCACGACACAAATCGGCACAGAGCAGAACGCCACGAAGCAGGCGGATGCACCGGGGACGGTGGATTCCGTCGTGACGACTCCGGGTCTCGAGAGCTTTCCTCCCACGCAGGCCATCGCGCAGGCCGATCGACCGGCCTACCGTGTTCGTGACTACAGCCCTGAGGGCCGCCGATCTTCCGCAGCGTCCGCAGCTCCATGGCTGACTGCCGTTCCAGTCCCGGCGCCCAGTGAAGTGTCGGCCAGCGCAGTCGATGATGCCCTCGCCGTGACGCCGTTCAGCCCTCCCGCTGCAAGCGCACTCGCGGGAGCGCGCCCACAGTTCTTCGTTCCGGAGTCTGCCCTGCAAGACACCATCGTCCCTGCCGCGGTGGCCGCAATGCCCGAAGCCGTGGCCGTCGAGCAGGTCGACATTCCAGTCGCGCCTGTGCTTGCCATTCTTGAGTTTGCCATTCCTGAGTACACCATGACCCGTCGTGAACTCAGGGCCCTCGAAGCCCAGCAACTCGAAGCCCAGCAACTCGAAGCCCAGCAACGCGGCTCCCAGAATCCACCACGTTTGCCGGAGTTTGCGCCGGACGGGTCTCTTACTGGCGCAGCGGCGGCCGTGTTCGTCGAGACCACGTTCAACGACGAGAACGACAGCGAGGCGCTCATCGAGACGACCTCCGACGCCGAGCCCAAGTCATCCGAGGGCACCAACACTCCACCGCCTCTCGTCGATCCGCCGGCCCCGGCGGCCCCGGCGGGGAGCATCGACGAGGTTGCCGCTGACGATGCTGCTGCTGTGGATGAGGTGCCTTTCACGGCTCCCGCTCTCACACCATTCGATTCCCTGTTCCAGGTGCCGTCAGGCGCGCCGCGTGCGGCTCCGTCCGACCTGCTGCCGCCATTCCGCGACGCGCCGGGCGCCGAAGGTAGGCCAGCACCGCTGATCGATCCGCCACTCCCCGCTGTCGCACCCGCAGCGGACGAGAGCCCCGCTCTTGCTGACGCCATGGCAAAGTTCGATGCGCTGACGCGCGAGGCTGCTGATGACGCGCGCGCTGAGAGCAAGAACGCTGGCGAGTCTGTCGCCGCGGCCGGTTCGCATTGGACGCCTCCAGCCGGGCACTGGTCAGCCCAGGACGAAGTCGACGAAGATGCGCCCGGTGAAGGCACCATCAGCCGCACTGTCGGCAGTGGAATCTCCACCACCAATGCGCTCGTGTTGCCGTCGATCCCCGATGGCGCCGACATCCGCGGGCCGCTGACGGGTGCCGGTGAGATCATGCTCACAGGCTCGGTCGACCTGCCTCGCAACCTGTCCTCGAACGGCCAGTCCGATCGATTCGATGGCGACAATATGGATGCGCTGTACGACCTGAACGATGCAGAAGTCATCTCGACTGATTCATCGCCGGTGCGTGCCATTCGTGCCGTCAGCACCCACGCCTCAGCCCATGGGGTCACTCACACCCAGAAGCCCAAAGGCACGCGGGCCCTCACCGGCCTGCTCATTGCTGCGTCGTCGCTCGCTGTCGTCGTTGCCGGATTGTTGGTGGCGGCTTTTGCCTTCAACGTTTTCTGATTTCTCTCCCTTGCTGACTTCTCTCCCCCTAAGGATCATGTGACTGCCACTTCGCGCGCCCGCGAACTTCTCACCGTTGCGGCTCGTGCCGCCGATGCTAAGCAGGGTGAAGATCTCGTCGCTCTCGACGTATCCGGCCCCCTCCCGCTGACCGATATCTTCTTTCTTGCGACGGGGCGCAACGAGCGCAACGTCCAGGCCATCGCTGGTGAGATCGAAGAGAAGATGCTCGAGGCCGGGGCGAAGACCCTGCGCCGCGAAGGTCGGGCTGAGGGCCGCTGGATCCTCCTCGACTTCGGCGACATCATCGCGCACGTCTTCCACGAGGAAGACAGGCTTTACTACTCGCTCGAACGCCTGTGGAAAGATTGCCCGGCCATCCCGATCGAACTGCCCGCGGCCAAGGCAGCCGAGTAGTCGCGCAACACTGAGCGGGTTTGCAGCACTGAGCGGTACTGCAACCACGAGTAGCGAACTCACTGCGAGCGTTGATCGCAGTGCGGCCAACGTGCTGACTGAGATCGCCAATGGTGCGGCCTCCGCGGACGGCATCACCGACAACCCGAAGAAATTCGGGCTTGTTGAGACCGAGAACGCGACTCGTCCGCATGCGCTTCCGGATGTGGATGCCGCGTTCGCGACCATCTCGTTCGCCCTGCCCGCCGGCCTCAGCTCGGACCAGGCGATCCCGATCGAGGGCGACGACAGTACGTACTTCAACATTCTTGTGACGCGACGCGACCCGAGTTGCAGGACGACCCGCGCATTCAGAAGCTCTACGAGCTGTTCACCTCACCAGAGGTTGCCCGGTTCGGCCAGAATACCTGGGGCGGGATCGTCGTTCCCGCTTCCCCGCTTCCTGATCCCAGTGCCTGATTCCCCACTGCCTGATTGCAGCCGCTGCAGCCCTGGTTGCTCCCTCAGCGGGTAAGCCAGGGGCGCAGTGCTCGTGTGACGAGCGGCATCGCCAGGTAGGTCATGACGGGGGTCACCAGCACCACGGTGATGAGCACCCTGAACACGAGCGACCAGTCGTGGGTTAGCGGGCCCAGAGCCCAGTTTGCGAGCAGACTGAGCGGAAAAAACGCCACGAAGATCGACACCATCTGCTTCCAGCGCGGCGGAGCGGATGCCCCGGAATTGATGACCTCGACAGTGGAGGGTGTGTCGAACCATCCCTCGATCCCGGTGCGATGTTCCTCGGCATCGTGCTCCACCATCCCGAGGGCGGAGGCTACCCACCACGCGCGCTCAGGGGATTCCTGCCAGCGGGCGAGGGATGCGGCATCCGCGAACCTGAAAAGCATGTGCCATTCCGGGCTTGTCGGGTCTGGCCGAACCCAGCCCGAGCCGAGGTAGCCAGGGGAGGCGCTGAGCAGATCCTGCCCGGCCCGCGCCCACGCAGCGACCTCTTTCGCCCGCTCAGGGTCGACCCGGCGAGTGACAGAGACGGTGATCGGTTCTGGAGCCATGGATCCATTGTCCCGGGTTCGCACCGGCATCCGGATGTAGTACCCTTATGAAGTTGTCTTCGCGCTTGCGAGAAGACTGGGGTCCATGGCGCAGCCCGGTAGCGCACCTGCATGGCATGCAGGGGGTCAGGGGTTCGAATCCCCTTGGATCCACCAGAAAGCCCCGGAATCGTCACGATTCCGGGGCTTTTTCCTTGCCCGGAGCGGGCTCCCGTTGAAGCAATTGGGCCATTAAAGGTCATAAACCAACGCGATTCGTGCGCCAGTGTGAGTCGAGCAGGCTCACATAGGGGACGCATTTCGTTGTAGGTATGCCATGCCTAGATTCATCTGGCCCGTTTGTGGCCCAATGCTCGCCCACAGGGCGAAGCGCTCGATGAGTGCCTCGCCCCGTGCAGGTTGAGGTGTCGGGCGGGTCTAGCTCATCGGTTCCAGGAACATCAGGCTCAGCGTCTCGCTGACGTCTGGTGCGATCGACGCCTTCTGGATGTAGTGGCGCCTTGTGACCTCAGGTCCGGAGTGTCCGAGCTGCTTCGCGGCCGCCTCATCGCCGAAGAGCCGGGCGATGCGGGTGGCCACCGTCTTGCGGAGGACGTGCGGTGTGACCCACTGGAGTTCCGTATCCTTGACGATCTCCCGAAAGGTCCGGTGGATATTCTGCGGAGCGCGCGGGGCGCCGGCCTTGGTCGCGAACACCCATTCACTCTTCGCCGATGCACGCCGCCGCTTGAGGATCGCGGCGGCGTGGTCGGGCAGCGACAGCGTACGAAATCCAGACGCGGTCTTCGGAGAGTTTTTGTAGTGCACGGGGACGCCGGTCGCCTCGACGAGGGTTCCAGCGATCGTGACGAGGACGGGCTCCACATCGAGGTTGATGTCCTGCCACCGGAGGCCAAGGGCTTCCCCGATTCGAGTGCCGGTGGCGAGGGTGAGATCGACGAAGTCCATCAGGTCTACGCCGGGGGGCGGCCCGCTCCTCCCCGGTCCCGCGCGGTGTAGCCTGACCATGTCCCGCAGCTCCACCACCTCGGTCTCCGTGAGAGCCTCGGGCGTCTTGTGCACCTTCGGTAGAGGGGCGGACTCGCGGACGGGGTTGAGCCGGATCGCGTCGTGGCGCAGGGCCACGGCCATGATGTGGAGAAGAGCGGACCTGACGTTGCGCGCCTGTGCTGGCGTTCGCAGCGACTCGGCGCGCAGGAACCGGTCGACTACGCCGACGGTGACCTCACCGAGCATCAGCTCGCCGATGGCGGGGATGATCCGTTTGCGAGCGAGGCGCTTGTATTCGTCAAGAGTGCCATCGCCGACGGTTCCTTCAACTTCGGCGAGCCACATCTCAGCAGTAGTGGCGAGCGGCGTTGTGGGCTTGAGCTCACCGCTGCCGATCCGTGCACCCTCGACGAGCTTCGCGGTTAGGTGCCGTTCGGCAGCACTCGCCGAAGGGCCGCTCGCGCGCACCCTTCGGCTGCTTCCGTTGAAGTCGCGGAAGTAGGCGCTTGATCGCCATGAGCCGCTGGGGTCCTTGTGACTGGAGATCGTGCCCCAAGTGCCGATGGGGAGACGGGGACGTGACATGAGAGATTCCTTTCGTGACGGCTCCCTGCGAGGGAGACCGTAGTGAAGGTGCGTCAAGAGTTTTTGAGTCGCACCTGACCGGTTGGCTAGTTGGTCTATGCGGGCCGATTCTGGCCAGTTGTGATCTCTCATTTGAGGCGCTCTAAGGGTGCAAAAGCCCCGGTTCAATTCGCTACCGATTCGGTCGCATTGCGTCGGCGCTTGGAGTGTGAAGCACCAGCCCTCTGACACAATCGAGCAGAGCATCAATCACGAATCAGGAGCATCACCGTTGGTAACTGGCGAATTGAAGTCCAAGGTCGATAAGGTTTGGAACGCCTTTTGGTCGGGCGGCATCGCCAATCCCATGGAGGTGATCGAGCAGATCACCTACCTGCTCTTCATCAAGCGGCTTGACGAGCTCCACACCCTCGCCGAGAACAAGGCGAACACCACAGGGAAGCTGATCGAGAACCGGGTCTTCCCTGATGGCATGGATGACACCGGCCGCCGCCCGCGCCTCTACAGCGACCTGCGCTGGAGCCACTTCAAGAACTTCGCCGCTCCCGAGATGTACGAGGTCATTGACCAGAACGTCTTCCCGTTCATCCGCAATCTGGGCGATGTGGGATCGAGTTTCGCGGCCAACATGAAGGACGCGCGTTTTACGATTCCGACCCCGGCGCTGCTGAGCAAGGTCGTCGACCTCCTCGAAGACATCCCGATGGAGGATCGCGATACCAAGGGCGACATCTACGAGTACATGCTCGGCAAGCTAGCCACCTCGGGTCAGAACGGCCAGTTCCGCACGTCGCGCCACATCATCCAGCTAATGGTCGACATGACGGCGCCGACCCCGCAGGACCTCATCATCGACCCGGCGGCGGGTACAGCCGGCTTCCTGGTGGCGGCATCCGAGTACCTGCGCGACCATCACCCCGAGATCTGGGCGGATGCCGCAAGCCGCGACCACTTCAACCGGCTCGCGTTCACGGGCTTCGACTCCGACGCGTCGATGTCGCGCATCGGCAGCATGAACATGCAGCTTCACGGCGTGGAGAACCCGACCATCCAGCGACGAGACTCATTAGCCGAGGAGCACACGGACGCCGAGGGCAGCTACACGCTGGTGCTCGCCAATCCACCGTTCGCTGGGAGCCTCGACTATGAAACGGCCGCAAAGGATCTGCTCACGATCGTCAAGACGAAGAAAACCGAGCTGCTCTTTCTCGCGCTGATGATTCGCCTGCTCAAGAACGGCGGGCGCGCGGCAGTGATCGTCCCGGACGGCGTCCTGTTCGGGTCATCCACCGCTCACAAGGCGCTGCGCAAGATGCTGGTGGAGGATCACAAGCTGGATGCCGTGGTCAAGCTGCCGAGCGGGACCTTCAAGCCGTACACGGGTGTGTCGACCGCGATCCTGTTCTTCACGAAGACCAGCTCGGGCGGCACCGACCAAGTCTGGTTCTACGACGTGCAAGCCGACGGCTTTACCCTCGACGACAAGCGCACCCCCACCGAGCAGAACGACCTCCCCGATGTCCTAGCCCGCTGGTTGAGCAGGCCGCAAAGCAGCCGAGTCGAAACCTGGCCCGAGTTCGATCGCCCCAGAACCGCGCAATCCTTCCTGGTCCCCAAGTCCGAGATCGTCGCCCAAAACTACGACCTCTCCCTCAACCGCTACAAGGTGGTTGAGCACGAGGAGGTCGAGCACCGCGACCCCGCCGTGATTCTCGCCGAGCTGATGGTCCTGGAGCGCGAGATCCAGGATGCGACGGCCACCCTTGCAAGGTCCCTCGCGTGACCTGGCCGACAGTAAAGCTCGGCGAGGTTTCCGCTCAGATTCGAGGGGTAACTTTCGCGAAGAATGACACTGTCCCGGAGACTGCGCCCGGACTCGTGCCTGTGATGACAGCTTCGAACGTCACTGAAGACGGCCTTGATCTAAAGTCTGTACTTTATCTTTCTCGTGAGAAGATTCTCGATCGACAGTTCCTGCGGAAACATGATCTGTTGGTCACAGCATCCAGCGGAAGCCTGAAGGTTGTGGGTCGAGCGGTGCTTGTGCGCGACAACGTGGACGCAACCTTCGGCGCTTTCTGCAAAGTCCTGCGGCCAGGTAAATTGGTCAGCCCGAACTACTTGGCTCACTTTCTCCGAACGCCGTCCTACAGAGCACGTGTTTCTAGTCTCGCCGCTGGGGCGAACATCAATAATCTTCGTGGTGAAGATCTTGACAACCTCGACGTCCCCCTCCCACCCCTCCCCGAGCAGCGCCGAATCGCATCCATCCTCGATGCCCTGGACTTGGAGCTCGATAGCCGGCGCACAGCACTCTCAAGGGTGAATCTTCTTGCTGAGGCTCTGTTCGAGGGGTTTCTGGAAAGTTCGGGGGAACACCCCCTAGCCCGCATCGACGAGATCGCCAATACTCGCCTAGGAAAGATGCTCGACGCTAGTCGACAAACTGGGCTTGAACGCAAGCGCTACTTGCGAAATGCCAATGTCCAATGGTTGAGTTTCGAGCTTGAAGATCTCAATGAGATGGATTTTTCGCCCAAGGACCAAGTCGAGTTTGCTCTGGCTCCCGGCGACGTACTTGTCTGTGAGGGCGGCCAACCCGGGCGTTCGGCCGTCTGGAGGGGACAGTTGGAGGACGTGTACTTCCAGAAGGCCCTGCATCGCGTGCGCCTGAACCGTTCGGTCATGTTGCCCGAGGTTTTCGTCCGCACTATGAAATGGTTGGTCACCACCGGAGTACTCGCGGACAGCATTTCGTCCGCAACAATCTCTCATCTGACCGGGGAGAAGCTGCGTGCGGTGCGGATTCCGGTTCCACCGATCGACCTTCAACATGCATACGTTCGCCAGGCTCAGGAGATCGAGGACTTGGCGGACGTGCACGCGAGCCACCTCGCCCGCCTAGACGAACTCTTCGCCTCCCTCCAACACCGCGCCTTCCGAGGAGAACTATGACGAACGACACTGGCGTCTCGACCATCAACACGTGGCACACCTTCATGCGGCCGGTCCTTGAGTCGCTTTCCGACGGGGCTGTTCATGTCAAGCGCGACATGGAGAAGGCGACGATGGACATCGCGGGCCTCACCGAGCCGGAGCGAAACGAGCAACTCGATTCCGGTCAGCCCCGCTCGCTCAACCGGATTGGGTGGGCGACATCTGCGCTCCGACGAGCCAAAGCGCTGTCGTCCCCGAGTAGGGGCACGTTCGTGATTACCGATACCGGACGGGACCTCTTGGCGCGGCATCCGGTGTTAATCACCGTGGGCGATCTGGAGATGATACCGGCGTACACCGAGTACATCCCAACTCGCAAGGCATCGAGCCCAACCGCAATTCCGTCGTTGGCGTCAGTGGGCGACCAGACCCCGCAAGACCTGATCGAGTCGGGCATTGAAGCGATCGAGGATGACGTCAAGTCGAAGCTGCTCGAACGTCTGCGCGGCACGGACCCTCTGTTCTTCGAGCAAGTGGTGCGTAGCGTGCTTGTGAAGATGGGCTACGGCACCGAGGGCGAGATGAAGCAGCTCAAGGGTTCCGGCGACGGGGGACTCGACGGCAAGATCGACCGCGATGAGCTGGGCCTGAGCCAGATCTACGTCCAGGCCAAGCGATACGCGGAAGACAACGTCGTGGGACGCCCAGCGATTCAAGCTTTCGTTGGGGCGCTAGCGACACGGGGTGCGAACGTTGGAGTCTTCTTCACGACGAGCAAATACAGCGGCGAAGCGGCGGATGCCGCGGAGCGCGTGCCCCAGGACATCGCGCTCGTTGACGGGCTAAAACTCACCGAGCTGATGATCAAACATCGCGTCGGCGTGCAGGTCGCCCGCCGGGTCGAGATCGTGAAGATCGACGAGGATTTCTTCAGCGACGAGTAGCGCGGCTGGAGCGATCTAGGCCTGGACCGCGGGAAACACCACTAGCGATCCGTCGCGGCGTCGTTCGATCTCAATTGCGACGTCCCCCTGGTTGACCGTGCTGTTGAGGTCGTCACCCAAAGCGCGAATACGATACGAGGCTTTGAGCAGCGCGCCGACCTCGCCCTGAGTGAACACTGGGCTCCGAAGACCGCCGGGACGCTTCAATTCGAGGGTCGACAGTTGAAACAGCACCGACCCGATGCCGGATTCCAGCTCGTCGATACGACGCTCGTCGTCTCGCAGCGCTCCAAGAAACTTCTTGAATGGGTTCCCTGTGCCCTCAAGCTGGGCGTGCTCAACAGCCTGGAGAACAAGTACCCGGCGCCGAAGAGCAATGGCGAGCCGCGCAAGCTCAAGATGTGCACGGAACGCTCCACCGTCATCGTCAATACCGAGGAAGGATTTTTTTAGTTCACCCAGATCAACCGGCCCGTCGGGTAATTTCTCAAGCGCAGCTTGCCACTTCGCAAGTCGACGCCTGGTTTGCTCGATGGCTGTGCTAATCGCGAACGATGAGGAATCCAGTCCCAGAGAGAACCCGATCTTTCCCTGATCGAGAAGGATCGATGTCGCCTTCTCGATCGCGTCACGACATCCGTCGAGCTCACTACGTTCCTTCTCCAGTTTGTCGTCGTGCAACTGCTCCAAGAGGTCTGTGATCCGTTCGATCGCTTTTTGGCGTTGTTGATCCGCGTAGGCGCTCATCCCGATCGCGACGGCCATGAGCACCAGGGGAGCAGCGACCGTCATCACGCCGGCACCGGCCACAGCCACACCTGCGGTGGCGGCCGAGCCCGTTGCGGCGCCCGTCGCAGCGAGCTTGCCGCTAACTGGGACGAACGCGGCGTTCGCAGCGAACGCCTTAGAGTTGCGCATCGCACTGTAAACACCTCCGGGGACAGTCTTCGATTGCACTGACTTGACCAAGCCTTTGCCGACCTGTGCGGCGACCTTCGCCGGAACCACCATTCGATACAGCGTTTCTCCGGTATCAGCGACGTTCAGCGAGCGGGGCGCTGATTTCGCTGTATCGGCCACGAGCCGCGACAGTTGCTGGGCAAGCGGGCTGGCCGCGTGGAGTGCGATGCCGCCTTGCCGATCCCGACGTTCTGATAGTGAATGTGCTTCGAGGGTTGCGATGGGGGAGTCCGCGAGTGTCGCCAGGACTGTTCTCAGTTCTGCGAGTCGGGTCGAGGTCATGCCTTCATCGCCCATATCACCCAACACGTCCGGCATACTGACATCCTCAGTGGCGAGTGTCCACACCGGCACGAGCGCATTGTTTTCGGTCACGTCGAGTCCTCTGCTCAAATTGATAATTCCTACGATAGGTCTTCGTCGTGGCGCGGGCGTACATCGCTTATCGAATATGGATGCCGCGGGCCACGCAGTCGCGAGCCGCGGCATCCCCACTTGCTAGACGAGCTCTACTAGACGACCTTCACGAAGTACGGGCTGCCGAAGAGCGTCGAGATCGTGAATGCGCCCTTTTCGATGTCCGCGCTTGGAGCCATGATGACGACGTTGCCGGTGGCGCTTGCACCGGTGTACATCTCGTTGATGTCGTTGTGGTTGTTTGGAATCACCACGTAGGCGTTGGTGTGCGTCGTGCCGGCCGCCGACACGAACTCGATCGTGACATCGAGCCAGGGCGTGCCGCTCTCAGTTCCGACGTAGGTATACGTCACCGGCACCAAGATGTACTGGAAGCCAGCGTCGGCTGCGTCGTTGAACTGGTTCTCCGCCGCAACAACGTCACCGGCGTTGAGGTTGGTCGCACCGATCTGCACCTGCCAGATCGCGCCACTGTTGTCGCTGATTTCGACCGCGCTACCGGCGGGTGCGGGATTGGAGCGCGTGCCCTCCTTCTCGGCCGCCTGCGGCGTGGGCGTCTGGGTGGCGGGTGCAGCCGGTGTCGATGTCTCGACGAGAGGCTGCGGTTTGGCCTGGTCGACCGTTGGTGCGACGCCCCCGGCAATCGCCGCAACGCTCACGATGATCGCGCTCGTCAGTGCGACCGGGCCAAGGGCGAGGCCGGCAATGGCCTTGCCGCGGCCCGGTGCCTTCATTGCGAGGGCAGCGATGCCCAGGCCGAGTGCTGCGAACGCGGGTAAGAACGCGAAGAAGCTGAGGCCGGGAATAATGGCGCAGACGAAAGCCACGATCCCGACGATCAATGCGACGAGACTCAAACGGCTCGGCCTCTTCGACGGGGCGATGTCGACCAGAGTGGGTGTCGGTTCGGCCGGTGCGAGCGGCTCAGGGTGTGTGTTTCCAGACATGATGTCTCCTTGCTTGCTGTTTGCCTGCGCTGGGTGAGCCGCAGAACCTGCCGAAGGCAAGTCGGACAGTCCATCGGTGACCAACGACATTTGATGACTTCCCGTCATGAATGTGGCCGGAGCGCCGTATCCGAGCGATATTGTGGGCGCAGGCCGCGTGAAGGGATCTTGTGAGCAACTTCGATTTCTTGCGCGCCGGCTGGCCACAGATCGCCGAAGAGGCCCGCCGAGCCGAGCACTACGTCAACGGGGATCCACGCTCGTCGGTGTTCTACGCACGCCGAGCGATCGAGCTGATCGTCAATTGGCTTTACGACGCGGATGCGACCCTCCAACGCCCATACAAGGACGACCTCGCCGCCCTCACCTACGAGGCCAGTTTCAAGCGGCTGGTTGGGCCCGGCATTCACACCAAACTCGACCTAATCCGCAAACAGGGCAACAACGCCGTGCATCGAAGCGCTCCACTGAGGCCAACCGACAGCCTCCCTGTCGTACGTGAGCTGTTCCAGGTGATGGTGTGGGTGGCAACACGGTACGCGCGCACACCCGAAGAACGACCCGCCCCGGGTATGCCCTTCAACGCGGCTGCCTTGCCTAAGCCTGCCGCTGGTGTCGCCGTCAAAACCATGGCCCAGCTCGTCAAGCTCGGGGATGAGCTTGCCGCTGCGGACGCAGCTCTTGCCGCGGCGCGCGACAAAAATGACGAGCTCGAAACTGAAATTGCGCAATTGCGCGAACAGGTGGCGCTCGCGAAGGCAGCCAACGCCACTGTGCCCGACACGCACGACTACCGCGAGGACGAAACCCGCGATCTCTTCATCGACGTGCTCCTGCACGAAGCCGGGTGGAAGCTCGACGAGGCACGCGATCTTGAGTTTCCGGTTTTCGGCATGCCCAACAACTCCGCGGACGGCAATGGCTTCGTCGACTACGTGCTCTGGGGCGACAACGGTTTGCCGCTCGGGCTGGTCGAGGCCAAACGCACCCGCAAGGATGCGATAGCCGGCCAACAGCAGGCGAAGCTCTACGCCGATCGGCTGGAGGCCGTGTACGGCCAGCGACCGCTAATTTTCTATACCAACGGCTACGAGCATTTCCTCTGGGATGACGCGAGCTACCCGCCGCGTCGGATTGATGGCTTCTTCACCCGCGATCAACTTGAGCTGCTCATTCAGCGTCGCGCTACCCGAAAGCCGCTCGCGAGCGTCGAGGTCAACCCGTTGATCGTCGAGCGTTATTACCAGCGGCGCGCGATCGCCAAGGTCGCGGAGGCGTTCGAGAACAAGGAGCGCAAGGCACTGCTAGTCATGGCCACGGGCTCGGGCAAGACGCGCACGGTGATCGCGCTAGCGGACGTGCTGATTCGCGCGAACTGGGCCAAGCGAATCCTGTTTCTGGCCGATCGCATTGCTCTCGTCAACCAGGCCACGAACGCGTTCAAACAGCAATTGCCCGACTCGGCGCCAGTAAACCTCGTGACCGACAAGGATTCCGAAGGACGCGTTTACGTCTCGACCTACCCGACGATGATGGGGCTGATAAACAACGGGGGAGATGGGCTACGGCGCTTTGGACCAGGCTCCTTCGACCTTGTAATCATCGACGAAGCGCATCGCTCGGTGTACCAAAAGTATGGTGCAATCTTCGACTACTTCGATTCCCTGCTGGTCGGCCTGACGGCCACCCCGAAGAACGAGATCGACCACAACACCTACGGGCTCTTCAACCTTGAGGATGGCGTGCCCACCGACTCCTACGACCTCACCGACGCGATCGCGGAAGGCTACTTGGTGCCGCCCGTGGGGCGCTCGGTCGCGACGAAATTCGTGCGCGAGGGTATCCGCTACGCCGAACTCAGCGAGAGCGAAAAGGAAGAGTGGGACCTGCTCGACTGGGACGACGGCGACATCCCGGACGAGGTCGACTCCAGCGCCATGAACACCTGGCTGTTCAACAAGGACACTGTTGACACTGTGCTGGAGACCCTCATGACCGAGGGACGCACCGTCGCGGGTGGCGACCGCCTCGGCAAGACCATCATTTTCGCAAAGAACAACAAACACGCGGAGTTCATCGCAGAGCGGTTCAACGAGAACTACCCGCAGTACAAAGGCGAGTTCGGCCGTGTGATCACGCATCAGCAGAAGTACTCTCAAAGCCTCATCGACGACTTCTCGAAGCCCGATTCGGCACCGCACATCGCGATCTCGGTCGACATGCTCGACACGGGCATCGACGTGCCTGAAGTAGTGAACCTCGTCTTTTTCAAGGCCGTGCATTCCAAGACCAAGTACTGGCAGATGGTCGGCCGCGGCACACGGTTGCGACCGGATCTGTACGGGCCAGGAGAGCCCAAGCAAGACTTCGTGATCTTCGACGTTTGTCAGAATATCGAGTACTTCAATCAAGACCTGCCGTCGGCAGGCGTCGGCACGATGCCATCGCTGCGCTCGCGATTGTTCACGTCGAGGCTCCAGTTGCTCGCCGCAATGGACGCAGCCCCGGACGAGGCGGAGCTCACAGCATTGCGTGAAGGCGTCGCCGCCCGCATGCACGAACGGGTCGCGGGGATGAGCCTCGACAACTTCCTCGTCAGGCGCTCCCGACGCGCAGTTGAGCGGTTCGCCCGAGGCGAGAGCTGGCTCACGATTGCTGGCGACGACTTCACGGAGGCGGGAACGCTCGCCGACCTCCCCTCCGCGACCGACGTGCAAGACACCAACGAACTCGCCAAACGGTTCGACCTACTCGCACTTCGCGCCCAACTCGGCGTCCTCGCCGCGGACCCCGGTTTCGCGGCCGCGAAGGAACGGATGCGCGCGATAGCGAATGCCCTCGGCGGGCAGCGCGGCATCCCGGCGATCGATAACAACATCCAACTGATCGAGGCGGTCGCCGGCGAGGACTGGTGGGTGGATATCACAGTGCCGATACTCGAACTTGCCCGCATCCGCCTACGCGAACTAGTCAAGCTCATCGACTCGTCTACCCGCGCGATCGTCTACACCGATTTCAAGGACACCGCGGGGGAGTCCGCGATCATCGAGATCCAGAAGGTCGCGGTGGGTGTCGACAGGGCGCGCTTTCGGGAGAAGGCTGTGGCGTTCCTGCGCGAGCATGAAAGCGACCTCGCGGTCTCGCGCCTACGCAAAGGGTTGCCCCTGGCGCCTGGCGACCTCGAACAGCTTGAGAACATCATGATCGAGAACGGACTCGACCCCACCCAGGTGCGGGATGCCGCCGCCGCCGCACACGGGCTCGGGTTGTTTGTGCGCTCACTGGTGGGCCTCGACCGAATCGCAGCTACGGATGCACTCTCAGAGTTCACCGCCGGAGCCACGCTCACCGCTAATCAGCAGTCGTTCGTGGCCTTGATCGTTGAGCAGCTCACGCAGCGCGGCATCGTCGAACCGGGTTTGCTGTACGAGGCGCCCTTCACGAACTACGCGCCGACGGGGCCCGAAGGGTTGTTTGGAGCATCCAAGGTCGCTGAGCTTTTGGACCTTTTGGAGCGCATTACCATCGCGGCCGCGGCTTCGTGACTAGGGTTTCTGCTGCCGGTAGCTCGCCCGACCCAAATGGTGCCGGCCTGGCCGCCGCAGCCGCTGGTAGCCTCACGGCTCCAGCCGATGAGATCGAGGAGAAGGATTCCTTTGACGTCGTTCTTGAGAGTGTTGGTGAGAAAAAGATTCACGTCATTAAGGAGATGCGTACCCTCGTGAGCCTCGGTCTTGGCGCGGCTAAGGCTCTCGTTGGCAACGCTCCCGGTGTCGTTCTCAACGGC
Source organism: Salinibacterium xinjiangense (assembly GCF_014645015.1). GTDB lineage: Bacteria > Actinomycetota > Actinomycetes > Actinomycetales > Microbacteriaceae > Rhodoglobus > Rhodoglobus xinjiangensis. The sequence continues at coordinate 451,466 of NZ_BMLC01000001.1, read as the reverse complement.
GCCAACAAGGAGACCGCCGAGAAGGCCGGCGCCAAGGTGCGCCTGTCACCTGCTCCTTAGTAAGGAACTGCACTCCAGTAACGCGCTGCGCATCCGGGCCGTCAGCTCCCACGCGATTGGATCAATTCACGTGGCGCAGCTTCTCGTGGGGAGTGCAAAACGCAAGAAATCGTCGGGGCGTCTTGGCCATATTTTCTGTGCTTAGGATCATGGTCAACGATTCCGAGACAACAGTCCTGGAGTTCTTCCTCTGCTACCTCTCCCAGAAGATCGCTGGGTTGAGAATTGACGTCTCCCAGAGCGCGTCCCGCTCTCGTGTTGTGAGTCGAGCGGTGTCGGCTGCGTCCCTCCATTCTTCGCGGACGAGGTCGACTTGGCGGTCGACGATCTCTTGCGCTTCCTCGTTGGACAGCAGGTAAGCCGCTGCCGCGTCGATGCACACGGCAAGCAGTGATTGGTTGTCTCCATCAACGTCGATGGCCATGGGGTGGGATGCGATGGAGTCGCGTCGGCCGTGTGAGGGTGTGATGTCGTATGCGGGCGTGAGCGTGAGTGCGTGGCCGTCCCAGAATGCGGCCGTGTTTCGTGCGTGATCGTCCGTGTTGCGCACAATCACGTTGAAAACGATCCTGGCGAATAATTCGCTTAGCGCTGCTCTGGGTTGGGTAAAGGAAGAACGAATCTTGTCGGCGACTGCGGGGTAACTCGTGGCGCCGCGGGCGGTCTCAGGATTCACTCCGAGGATGGTGAGCGCGGACACCTGCATCATTCGAGTTCCGTCGCCAGGTCGGTCGAAGCGCTCGACGATCAGCACGTCACGCCCGGCTGTGTGACGCACCTCCGTCTTGGCGGTGGTAATTCCCACGCGTCGTGCGAGTTCCATCGCGACGCCCTCGTATTTGACGATGGGGTACTGGTCGGTGGTACTCGGGAACTTCGCGATGAGACTTCGTCCGCCGTCGATCAGGGAGGCCTTCGGTCGTGCGCCTCCAACCGAGCTGCCTAGGAAGAGAGCGTCCGCAATGGCCGGCGATAGCGCCTCTCCCTTTTCGATCAGTGCGGCGGCATCCATCAGCTCGTCCAATGTCGCTTGATGCTCGGCATTGCGTGCGATGTATTCGGTGGCTGATGTCTGAAAGTCGAGTGCTCCAATGCGATCAGAACCCGACCGAAGCATGTAGGTGAGCAGATCGAGATCCGCAGGCTCTGACTGACGCGTGCGCGCGCCAAGTACACGCTCATTGATGACTCGCCGACCCCAACTGTCAGGTGTTGCGTCAAGCAAGACCCCAGCGATCTCCAACCCCGACGCAGGCATCTGAACACCTTGTTCCATCGGCAACTCGGCCAACAAAGGTACAGCTCTCGGATTCTGCAAATAGGAGCGTCCATAAGTGAACGAGTAACTTGCCGGGCGTCCAGCCTGCACTTGCTGTTGCACGCGCCCAGCCACCACAGGATCAGTTGCTCCGGGCAACCACACCCACACGAATGCGTGGTCAGACATCAGAACTCATCATCCACGGGACGAGGGGTCGTCCTCACTGACGACGGGGAGAGTGCGAGACGCTGATCAAGGCGCACATCATCAACATCCGGAAACAATCGGATCCCGAGAATTGTCGCGAGCTCGAAGACCGATCCGATCTCTGAACCGGCCGAACCGCGCTCAATCTTGGACAACGTGGGAAGTGAGATGCCTACCCGCTCCGCGAGATCACTTTGCGTACGCCGCTGAGACCGCCGCTCGGCAGCGATCAAGTTGCCGAGCACTGAGAGTGCGCGGCGAGTTTCGGGTGAATAGTGACGCAATCGCTTCATATGCAAAGTTTACTTTATTTGAAGGACTTCAAGCCAAATAAACTTTCTAAATGGCAGAGATGGGCGTCGTTTCGCCCAATTGCCACAAAGAGACTGGCTCATCGTGAGCGTGCCCGTGTAGTGCCGCGCACAGCCCTCTCGGAGTTCGAAGGTCTCGGGCTCCGAAAGGAGCCACATGTCTTCGTCGACAACACTCACTGCGCTTTTCGAAAAGTGGAGGCAGATCAACGATCACGAACCGTCGAGGTGGGACGACTCGATCCAACTCTTCCTAGCTGAATCACGCCCATCCACCGAAATCCTTAAGATTCGGCAGGGAAGGTGGATTTCGACGGTCCATGAGCTCGAAGCATTCATCGAGCGCGAGAATCGCTGGCCTCACGCGAATTCACGGCGACCGGCTGAGTTCCGCTCCACGGACGAAGATCGGCTAGCTAACTGGGTGCAGTACCAGCGACGCAGTGAGCAGACACTGAGCGACTACCGCGCGGATCGGCTCGAACTCATTCCTGGATTTTCCTGGGCACCGTTGGACGAGAAGTGGGAACAGCGGCTCTGGGAGTACGTCGACTTCGTCGAGCGCGAGGGGCGCCGCCCCTCGCGACGTTCGAGGGATTCGCCTGAGCGGTCTTTGTCTGTGTGGCGAGCCACGCAGTCGGAGCTGACGCGAGCTGGTGGGCTCTCTGCCGCGCGCGTCGAGCTACTCCGCTCCCACAGGATCTGATCACGGAGTCTCCTCGACTTGCCGCAAACCCTAGCGATCGGGACTGGGTACAGGACCGACTAGGAAATTGGTCCATTTAGTGTCCATAAACATCGCGGATCACCGGATGATGTTGCCATCCCGTCGTGAACAACGGGAGCGGAGCTGGGGCCCACATGGGCACCAATCCGGGGATTCTGGTGCAATTCAAGGTCGGACGGCAGTCGATTTCCTTTGGCATGAACTTGCAGGGGGTCAGGGGTTCGAATCCCCTTGGATCCACAGAACAGCCCCGGAACCATTACGGTTCCGGGGCTTTCCTCTTTGGCTGACGGGCTGGGATCACGTTGATCCGTCACGTTGTGATTCGGATTCTGCTTCACAACGCGAAGTCCTGCGGGTTGGTACGAGTGCGCGATGGCTCGGCGACGGCACCTCGTAGCCTGCGTTGGAACATCGCAGCGCTCATCGCGTCGCCGTTGCGCAGGCGAGCGATACCTGCTGAGCCAGGGCTTCATCCTGGAGCTGTCCAGCCTCCCGCTGATCCTCAAACAGTCGTCGAACACGATCAACGCGCTAAGTTGCTGTTCCGTATTGCCCTGGATCGCTTGGGCTTAGGTGCGCAATCACCTCGGCTTAGACCGAATTTTCAGCGTTGGTCACCGCGCACGCCGCATTTCTGATGGCGGCAACCGCGTGGTCTTTCCACCTGACCAACCGGGCTTCGACCTCGCGTAGAAGGACAATCTGAGCAGCCGCCTCGACATTCACTTTTCCGAGTTTGAGGATCGGCTCCGAAATGCCGCTCCCGTCTAGAAAGAGCGCCAGGGTCTCTGCCACGTAAAAGCGGTTATAAACCATGACTTCCATGGGGAAAGACGAGTCGGCCAAGAGCTGCTTGCGATTACCTCCGCCATCTCGAAGAGCCGCGGTGACGGCCGCGCCTTCGGCTCGCGACGATACGGCGCCGATCCTCAGCGGTTCACTCAGAGAGGTCTTGCTCGCGCCGTTTCGCCCGTGGACCACAGTCCGTTTCGCCCGTAGACCACAGTCCGTTTGCCGAGTACGCACGCGCTGTCTCCTTCGCCAAAAGGCTGCGTGTGAAGGTCCCGGAAGCAAACATCGGTGGAGATCGTTCGCAACATACTTGCCCCATGCTCTTTTAGTTCGAGATTAGGCGGCCGCAGCCTCTGCCCGTACACCCCAATCCTGAGGCCACTAGCGCCTCGAATCCATCGCGAGCGTCTTGTATCCCCAGCGATATGAGACGTCTCGCGACGGGGCTTTCTCATGTTCGAGATCGCTGGATTTGCGGTATGTCCATACATGAATCTCCGTAGCAAAATCTAATGCTCGAACCGTGGCGCTCATCGATAGTTACACGACACCCTCGGAGTTGACGTGACGAATTCGACTTATTCGTCGGAATATCCAACGGAGGAAGGCGCGCAGGGCGCCATTGATCAGGCGTGCGGTCGGCTGCGACTGCTCACGATCCGGGCCGTCGGTCGTGCTGCCCCAAGACCACTGGCACCAGCGCCCAGCGCTTGGCGCTTGGCGCTACGCTGCCAGAGCGGGGAAGGGATATGGACACGGGGCCGCACTAAGGCGGTCTATGCGGCTACTCGATTGGTTGATCGAGGGGACTGTGCATTTTCGCCAGCGGGTCAATCCACAGATCGTCTCGCACGGTAGCTCACATCGTGACCGCTGGAATATGTAGGGCAGCCCGACCCTTGTAGAAGATATGACCACTATCGCAATCATCGGAGCCGGTTCAGGACTCGGGGCCGCCGTCGCGCGTCGCTTCGGAGCCGAAGGCTTTTCCGTCGCCCTCATCGCCCGCAACCAGGCGCGCGTCGACACCCTCGCCGCAGATCTCACCCGCGAGGGCATCCACGCAGTCGGCTTCACCGCCGACGTGCGCGACCCCGCGTCGATCTCTGCGACGCTCGAGAGGGTGGCCGAGACAGTCGGCCCGATCGAGGTGCTGCAATACAGCCCGCTGCCCCAGAAAGACTTTATGCGCCCCGTGCTGGAGACCACCCCGGCCGACCTCGTCGGGCCGGTCGAGTTCTCGATCTACGGACCCGTAGCGGCTGTGCACCAGGTCATCCCCGGCATGCGCTTTCTCGGGGAGAACCGCGGGACCATTCTTTTCGTCAACGGCGGCTCTGCCGTCACCCCCGGGCGCAACGTGACCGGCACCTCGATCGCCTTCGCCGGACAGGCCGCCTACGCGCAGCTGCTCAACGAGGCGCTCGGCGAGGAAGGCATCCAGGTGTCGCAGCTCATCATCGGCGGGCGCATCATCGCTGGCGACCCCGAGAAGGACCCATCCGTGCTCGCGGAGCACCTTTGGAACCTTCACAGCCGTCGTGATCGCTTCCGCCATCAGATCAGCGCTGATTAGAAAGCGTCTCGCACGAAGATAAAGATTCGTTTAGGAAAAGTTGCTCGATCCACGCCACACGCTATCTGTGGATATGCGTTATTGAAAGGTATGAGTTCATGAGTAAGACTTGGTTTATCACTGGTGCGTCCAGGGGCTTCGGCCGCGAGTGGGCGGAAGCGGCACTGGAGCGGGGGGACTCCGTCGCAGGCACGGCACGAAAACTGGAAACACTCGACACCCTCCGTGACGAGTACCCCGAAACGTTCCTGCCTCTTCAGCTTGACGTCACGGACAAGGATGCAGGCTTCGCGGCCGTGAACACGGCCGCCGAGCACTTCGGTGCCCTCGATGTTGTCATCAATAATGCGGGATACGGTCATTTCGGGATGGTTGAGGAACTGACTGAAGTCGAGGCTCGAGCGCAACTTGAGACGAACCTGTTCGGGGCCCTGTGGATTACACAAGCGGCGTTGCCGATCATGCGTCAGCAGGGATCGGGCCACATCATCCAGGTGTCGAGTATCGGAGGCATCAGCGCCTTCCCGTCAGTTGGCATCTACCACGCGTCGAAGTGGGCACTGGAAGGTTTCTCGCAGTCTCTCTCATTGGAGGTTGCTGGCTTCGGTATCAACGTGACACTAGTGGAGCCTGGCGGATTCTCAACTGATTGGTCCGGTCCATCCGCCACGCACAGCGAGCAAATGCCGGAGTACAGCGACATTCGACAGGCCGCGGCTAATCGGCCCTCCGCAAATAACCCGGGCGACCCCACGGCTACCCGCGGCGCGATCCTCAAGGTCGTCGACGCGGAAAAACCGCCACTGCGAATCTTTTTTGGCACGGATCCGCTAGCGATCGCGATGAAGGACTACGAATCACGCCTCGCGACGTGGAATGAATGGCAGCCGGTTTCGATCGAGGCGCACGGTCACTAGGCGTCCGCTCACAGACTTTGTCGGTTCAAAAACATGAGGCATGGCCTGCTGCGAAATATTGCCGGCGGTGAAGTCGGCCAGTTATTGAACTGGTAATTCTTTGTAGCTGGTCCTCAACACGGGGCGCGAGCGGTGACGTCCCTGGGAGTGGTGTGGTTTCAGGGTTCCTGAGCATTGCTTCTGCAAGGTGAGGAGCCATCGTGGGATGGTCAGTGAGAACCGACTAAAACTCTCACAAAGGACACCACACGATGGCTTTAGACCAGTCTGCCCTGCTCGACCTTCTTGCCCAACTCAAACTCACCGACGTCACCGACCGAATCAGGGTCGCGACTGAGGCGCTCTATCAAGGACTGTCGCTGCGGAAGCGACCGTGTTCATCGGCGCCAGCCCGTTCGAACGTTCTGCAGAGCGCACCACCCATCGAAATGGCACTCGTCCACGGGTGCTGACGACCACGGCGGGTGAGTTGGATCTGAAGATCCCAAAGCTGCGCGCGGGGACATTCTTCCCGGCGTTGCTCGAACGGCGTCGACGGATTGATCAAGCTCTGTTCGCAGTCGTAATGGAAGCGTATTTGCATGGCGTGTCGACGAGAAAGGTCGATGACCTCGTCAAGGCTTTGGGTGCTGATACCGGAATCTCAAAGTCTGAAGTCTCACGCATCTGCGCTGGCCTGAATGCGGAAGTCGCCCAGTTCCGCGATCGGTCACTGTCAGCGTTGGATTACCCGTATGTGTTCCTCGACGCGACCTACTGCAAAGCCCTGGTGAACCACCGGATCGTCTCCCAAGCGATCGTCGTCGCGGTCGGTGTTGCCGCAGACGGGCGCCGGGAGGTCCTCGGCTTCGATGTCGGAGACACCGAGAACGAAGGGTTCTGGACCGAGTTCCTCCGCTCGCTGAAAGTCCGCGGCCTGAACGGGGTGAAGCTCGTCATGTCTGATGCGCACTCTGGGTTGAAGAAAGCGATCGGAACGGTGTTTCAGGGCGCGTCCTGGCAGCGGTGCCGGGTCCACTTCATGCGCAACGTGCTCTCCGTCGTGCCAAAAGCCAGCCAGGACATGGTCGCGTCGATTATCCGCACAGTCTTCGCCCAACCCGACGTGGAGCACATTCACAAACAGTTCGGCGAGGTGACCACCATGCTGGCCCGCTCTCACCCGAAAGTTGCAGCGATGCTTGCTGATGCCGAGCATGACTTGCTCTCATTCGCGCCGTTCCCGCAGCGACACTGGCGACAGATCTGGTCCACGAACCCGTTGGAACGGGTCAATAAGCAGATCAAACGTCGCACCGACGTCGTTGGTGTTTTCCCCAACCCAGCCGCACTGCTGCGACTCGCGGGCGCTGCTCTGGTTTAACAGCACGACGAATGGGACGCCGGCGACCGACGCTACTTCTCCGAGTCGTTGATGCTCGAGCTGAAGCCCATAATCAAACCCGTCGTGGTCATCGAGGAGGTGACACTGCTGCACAAATTGATCGCCGCCCAAGCTAAAACCACTGACCCCACACGGTGAAGCGAAAGCACACCACTCAAGGGGACGTCACCTCCCGACGGGGGTTGCGTCCGGACGGGGTGAAGAGGCTCAACCTTGGACTTATCTGGAAAACGAGCGCAGACTGATAAGGGGTTATTGCGGCGGCGACGTCGCGGATCTAAGGAGACGCAATGAAGGTAACTGCTGCTGTCGCTCTCGCTAAGGGAGAGCCACTCGTGATCCGGGAGCTGACGCTCGACGCTCCACGAGCCACCGAGGTTCAGGTGCGCATGGTCGCCGTGGGTGTCTGCCACACCGATGCCGTCGTGCGCGATCAGGTGTATCCCACTCCGCTGCCCGCCGTGCTCGGCCACGAAGGCGCCGGGATCGTCGAGGCCATTGGCGAGGGCGTGACGAGCGTCGAAGTTGGCGACCATGTGGTGCTCAGCTTCTCGAGTTGCGGGGTGTGCTCCTCCTGTGTGTCAGGACACCCTTCGTACTGTATCCACCTCTACGACCTCGACTTCAGCGGGGCCCGTCCCGACGGTTCGACCGCGTTCACTGCCGACGACGGCACGCCCGTATCCTCCCATTTCTTCGGCCAGTCATCCTTTGCCACGGTCAGCAATGTCGATGAGCGCAGTGTCGTCAAGGTCGCTCCGGACGCACCGTTGGAACTCTTGGGCCCACTTGGTTGCGGTATCCAGACCGGGGCGGGGGCCGTGCTCAACGTCCTCCGGCCGGAAGCCGGCAGTAGCATCGCTATCTTCGGATCCGGTGCTGTGGGTTTGTCCGGCCTTCTCGCCGCCGTCCTTGCTAACGCTACGACGATCATCGCGATCGATATCGTCGACAGCCGTCTCGAGTTCGCCAAAACACTCGGCGCCACCCACACCATCAACAGCCGCAACGAGGACGCCGTCGCGCGGATTCGCGAGATCACCGGTGGTGGGGTGAACTACGCTCTCGACACGACCGGTAACAAATCTGTCTTCACCCAGATGACCAACTCTCTCGGCATCCTTGGTCACGGTGCCCTCGTCGGCGTGGCGGCGCCCGGCACCGAAGCGCCGATCGATATCGGCAGCCTGCTGCTGAGTGGGCTGAAGATCAGCATGGTGATCGAGGGCGACTCCGTGCCGCAAACGTTCATTCCCCAGCTGATTTCGCTCTATAACGCCGGCTTGTTCCCGTTTGACAAGCTTGTCAAGAAGTATGACTTCGCCGACATCAACGAAGCCTTCGCTGATAGCGACAGCGGCGTGACCCTCAAACCAGTCATTATCTTCTAGAGCTGCGTGTGGTGCCTGCCTGCTCATTCGCGGCAGGGTACGCCGGATGCCAGCCGTCTCGTGCAGCGACTTCCGGCTACACCAGTCACCTGGCTTTTTCGGCCGTAAGACATGAACGCCATCATTCATGAGACGTCACGGATGAGGCGTCACGGATGAGCGGCCAGTCGGCGTCCACGATGTTGAGCATTGCTAGCACGGGAATCCGTCCGGCTGGCCGCGGTTCGCCCCGCAGACCTGAACCGAGTGGATGAACGCGACAGCTGCCCCCAATGTCGTCCCATCCTCGTGACAGGCCCGCACATCCAAGCCCGGCTGCACCATGGCCCCGTGGAGTTCGACCGTCAACGGAACCGTGCGCATTGACCGCAACACCCTGGTAGATGATCGGCAGCCCGGGTGTTCCCGTGTGGCTCTCCGGGGCGTGACGGTGAATCTTGCGAGGAGACCCGACCCTTTTCACCGATGGCTTCGACTTGATCAACGGCCGCAGGTCCGGTCGGCAGACGGCAAAAGTCATATGGTCACTATCGTCGTTCCCGGGGCAACGCTGTGCTCCTCCCCGAACAGTGTGACTTTGTCGGCAGGCACCACATCCAGCGAGTCCAGCAACATCGCGGTGAAAATCGAAGCCAAACTCACGATGAACGGAACGTCGACGATAGGCGGCACCGTGTCGGCCGGATGCTTCAGCGTCAACGGCACAGTGAACGTGGGCTGATGACGAACGCACCTCATCGCCAGGGACCGCCGACACCTGATTCGAAGAACCGACTGGCTTTTTTTGCACCTCGTGTGGGCCATTCCTGTGGCGATCGTTTTCAGCCTCCCGCCGTGGTCCATCGCACAATGGGGGCTGTGCTTTTCGGAGGCCTGCGGAGCTGGTCTGGATCGGGAAACGGTATCCACCCTCGTAGAGTCGGCCTTCCTTGTCCTTTTCTCGAGTGGCGTATGGTGGGGGATCCTTCGCTTCGTCCCCCGGACCGAAAACCTGCGCCTTCGGCAATGGGTCGCCATCAGCGCTGCCTGTGGTGTTGTCCTGATCACAGTGGCATTCGGACTGGTTTGGGCATTGACCTGATCGCGCGAGATGCGATTTATGGGCACGGACGGTAGTCTCGCGGTCGATCGCGACGGCGTGCATCACGCGCAGTTCCGGCGCCTCAGCAAGGAAACGCTCCAGCGCCAGATGCTCAACATCAGGTCCGGTCTGGGGCCGTCTCACGTCCCTGGGGCAGACCTACCTTCAAGAGCAACTCGTTCAGGTGACAAACTGCTACTCGGTTTGGCTCATCGTCTCCTATTTCGTCGCGCAATGCGGGGCTGGGGTTGGGGTCATACCCGGGGAAGATTACGAAGATGACATTGCGTCCCGGGCCCACAGTGGAGATTTTGACGCGATGCTGTTGGAGTGCGAACCGTAGGTTGCGAACGCACTCTTCGATTCACATCTCTCTGACGGGTTTCGCTAACGGCGCTGGGAATTCAGCACCGCCTGGCCCGTCTACCGGGGCACCCTGCGGACCGTCGGGGTCGGGCATCTCCGCGACAGCCGCGATCACGGTGAGCACCGGATACCCGGCCGGTGTAGCGGAATCCACACCCAGGTCGAGAATCCGAAAAGCGATTTCCCGCTCCCGCAGAGTATCCACCTGATGAAGCAGATCTTGGGTTGAACGCCCGAGCTGATCCAAACCCGGACCACGATCGTGTTGTCACGGCTCGCGAAGGCCCGTAGTTCATCGAGGCCCGGACGGCTCGCGAGCGAGCCCGAGACGCGCTCATCGACGAAAAGGTCTACGACCATTCGTCTACGTCGCGTGTCTGACGGCGTGTCTGACGGCGTGTTCTTCGCTGGACGGGCGCAGACCCGTGTCATGACATCGGCCCTTCTCTGGCGTGGTCAGTTCAGCCGATTGCCGAACCGTAATCCGGCGAGCAGCCCGGGTGAAGCCCACGGTCCGTGACATCAGTCGGACCCGGGTCATGCTGGTGTCCACCGCTCGCCACTCGAACGCCGCACTCGCCCATGAGGCCAGTGAGCGCGCAGCGAGGTCGAGCCACCTCCAATTCCTGCTCGGCTGCGCTCCGCGCTGGCGCGAGGTCTGCAGTCATCCGCCGCAACCGGTCAGCCGTGATCCCATCCCCGGTGAACTTGGTCGCAGTGAACTTGCCCGCAGTAACAGCGGCGTCAACCTGCTGGCTCATACAGCGGTCGGTGCCAGTGGCATGACGTACACCCCGTGCTGCTCTGGCCTTCTCCGCAGTCATCGAAATGTCAGTCATCGAAATGTCGGAGTTTGAAAATGTCGGGATTCGAAAATGTCGGAGTTCGAAAATGCCAGGATGAGATCGATTACCCGCCGGAAAAACCTGGAAACAGCGGGCGGTGCTCCTATGCGGGGTCGTGGGTCATCGAGGTCATGTCGAAGTCACGTTTGAGAATATCGCTGGGTAAAATAGCACCAAAAGAGGGGCCGTACGGCATCCCGGATAACAGGCTGTCATCGGTGTTTTGCGGGACGCAGTCAGTAAGGGTCCAGGGAGGCCGTGTTCGAATCCCGGTGCTCCCCGCCGGCGCATTCCGCTGCGCTGTGCTTGCACCGCTGTCATCGAAAGCGCACAAACTGTCGTTAACGATCGAGGATAGCGACGATTACCGCGCTCTCGATGCGAGGGACGGCTCCGATCACCCAGTGGGCTCGTCACTTTCCACGGTTCCGAGCGGGGCGGCAAAACGGGTCGGCTCCGTGCCCGAGCGATAACATGCAGAGGAGTTCTCCACGGTCGCTGTTCGGTTCGTCACGAAGCCACGCCGGCCGGTGGACCGAAACCAGGGGGCACATTGATGCACGAGATTACGTGCCCGCATTGCGGCAAGGCGTTCAAGATCGATGAGGCAGGATACGCCGACATCGCGAAACAGGTTCGCGACAGTGAATTCGAGCAGCAGCTGCACGAGCGGCTCGAATTTGCGGAGCAGGACAAGCGCAGCGCGATGGAGCTCGCCGAGATGCGGATGTCGACCGAGCTGCAAAAAGCCGGCGCCTCGAGAGATGCGGAGATCCAGGATCTCAAGGCGAAGCTCGACGCCGGTGAGGTAACACGCAAGCTTGCAGTGGTCGAGGCTCTCAGCGTCGTGGAGAAGGAACGCGACGCCCTGGTGACGGAACTTCAGCAGGCCAGGCAGAAAACAGATTCTGTCGCCGATCTTGCCGAAGCGAAGCTGTCTAACGAACTGCAGAAGGTCTCAGCGACGAAGGACTCGCAGATCCAGGAGTTGAAGGCACAGCTCGATGCCGGCGAAGTTTCGCAGAAGCTGGCCATCATCGAAGCGCTCGGCGCGGTGGAGAAGGAACGCGACGACCTGAAGAACGGCCTCGAGCGCGTCGAGCTGGAGAAGCAGTTGGCCGAGACGTCGCTCAGGGACAAATACGAGACCCAGATCAGGGACCGGGATGACGCGATCGAGCGACTGCGCGACATGAAGGCGAAGCTGTCGACGAAGATGGTCGGCGAGACCCTGGAGCAGCACTGCGAGACGACGTTCAACCAGATCCGTGCCACCGCGTTCCCGAGGGCGTACTTCGAGAAAGACAACGACGCGCGCACCGGCAGCAAGGGCGATTACATCTTCCGTGACTCCGACAACGCCGGTACGGAGATCGTCTCGATCATGTTCGAGATGAAAAACGAGAGCGACACGACGCTGACCAAGCACAAGAACGAGGATTTCCTCAAGGAGCTCGATAAGGATCGCATCGAGAAGGGCTGCGAATACGCGGTGCTCGTTTCGCTGCTGGAGCCGGATAGTGAGCTCTACAACACCGGAATCGTCGACGTGTCGCACCGCTTTCCCAAAATGTATGTCGTGCGTCCGCAGTTCTTCATCCCGATTATCACGGTCCTGCGGAACGCCGCGCTGAATGCGCTCCAGTACAAGTCGGAGTTGGCGCTCGTGAGGGCACAGAGCATCGACATCACCCATTTCGAGGAAGAACTCGAGTCGTTCAAGGGAGGATTTGCGCGCAACTTCGACCTCGCCACCCGGCGCTTCCAGACGGCCGTGGATGAGATCGACAAATCCATCGACCACCTGCAGAAGACAAAAGAGGCCCTGCTCGGCACGAACCGCAACCTCCGACTGGCCAACGACAAGGCCCAGGATGTCACGATCAAGAAGCTCACCCGCGGAAATCCGACCATGGCGGCGAAGTTCGCCGACCTCGGGGCAGAGCCGTCCGGCGACTAGGGCAGCAACACCTACGCGGCCTCGAGCTGCTTGCGCAGCCTCGCTAGCCCGGTGCGGACGCGAGTCTTGACGGTCCCGACCGGCACCGACAGCAGTTCAGCCGCAGCGGTCTGCGTCAGCCCCTGCAGGTGAGTCAGATCGATGGCCTGGCGCTGGAGTTCGGGGAGTGACTTCATCGCCTCAGCGATCTTCACGCTCTGCAGCCGCAGTGAGACGACCTCGTCCGTTGCATCCTGGGTGTGATTGAGTTCCCGGATGCCCTGGTGCCAGTCGCGCGCCATGCTCGCCTCGGAGGCCCTGACCCGGTCGATGGCACGGCTGTGGGCTATGCGCAGCATCCACCCGACTGCGCTGCCGCGCGCCGCATCGAAGCGGGCTGCATGCTGCCAGATCTCGACGAAGACGTCCTGGGCGACCTCCTCCGACTGCGCGCGATCGCGGAGCACCCGGATGATCAGGCCGAGGATGCGCGGGCTCATCCGGTTGTACAGCTCGCTGAATGCGACGGCGTCCCCGGTGCCCGCACCCTCCAGGAGCCTGGCTTCGATCTCTGTGACAACAGCGTTGGCAGACATTTCTTCCGTTCGTCTCGACCGTGCGCGCGGGGTGAGCACACATGAGCAGTGGATAGCTGCTCACAGGGAGAGACTGCCGATCGGTGCGACTATGACGCCGATCGCGAAAGAAAATCAGGCCGCGACGTATCCGTACTTGTTGCGGAGCGAGTTCTCGACGATGGTGAGCCCGTCGAGCCCAGGCATGCGGGAGATGTGTTCGTCGAGCTTGCGGATCTCGCGCAGCCCCTCGGGGCCGGCGAAGATGTGGCCCATGACGTGGGTGACCTCCGCTGGATCCATGACGCTCGAGCCGACGGGACCCCAGGCATTCTTGAGGGCAAAGCGCGCGAGCACCTGTGCCTTCCTGCTCTTGCCGAGACGCTCCCTGGCCTGCGTAGCGTAGAAGGCGACGTGGCGTGCCTCCTGCTTGGCGATGCGACGCAGCAGTTCGGCGAGCACGGGGTGCTGTTCGAGGTCGGCCATGCGGTTGTAGGCCGCGACCGCTGACCACTCGTTGGCGGCGCCCCAGATCATGTGCACGGCGATGAAGTCTTTGCCGACGATGTTGCCGAGCAGGGACTGCTTGATGGGGTCGAGGCGATCCTTCCACCCCAGCTTCAGGCGGGTCGCCTTGAGTTGGTCGAAATCGAGCGTGACGCCGTGGGCACCCAGAACGGCCGCGAGGGCCTCCCCGTGCCAGAACTCCTCGCGGTTCCACATGGTCATGAAGGCACTGACGTCGGCTTCCTTGTGGGAGGGGGTGACCAGCAGGTCCCGCAGGTAGCAGACCGTGTGGTACTCGATGTCTGCCATGTACCTGAGGCTTCGAAGCGTGCTTTCGGGCAGTGGGTTGGTGCGGAACTGATCGAAGTCGAGGTCACCCCAGACGACCTTCTTGGACGTGGAGGTGTATTTGTCGATATCAAATGCCATGGGATGCCGCGGGCCAACCTATGAGGTCTGCCCGACTCCTTCCGTGCTCGGTGTGGCCTGGGGTGCAGCGGTGTCGGTTGCTGCTGCCGTGTTGTTCGTAGGCATAGGCAGGATGGGCTTGGATGTCGCGGAACCACGTTTCCAGTCGAGCACGTTCCAGTGCTTTTCCATGGCGTGGCGGTAGAGGCTGATGTCGGGGTTTACTACGCTGGGGTTTCCCAACAGCTGGAGCCAGACGAGGTCGGCGTGGCTGTCGCCGTAACCGTAGGAGTGCTCGAGGTCGAAACCGTTCTTGGCGGCGTAGTGACGCAACCACGCGGCGCGGGCCTCATCGACCAGCGGAGGATCGGCGAGGAATCCGGTCAGAACTCCGTTGCGTTCGTGCATGCTTCCGGCAACGACCTCGTCGAAGTAGGGCAGGAACGGTTCGACCATGAGGTCGATCGTTCCGGTGACCAGCACCGTGCGGTGCCCCGCGTCACGGTGCGCCTGTACTCGGCGCAATGCATCCGGCAGGGCACGCCGGAGCATGGCGCGACCGAAACTGCCGCTCACCAGTCCTTCGATCTCGCTGACCCTGAAGCCCTTATAGCGACGCATGAAGGTGCGGATGAACTCACCGCGGTCGCGGCGCTCGGCCCGCATGTACCGGGGAAGAGAGAACGCGAAATTACCGAGGTCGTGAGCGACTCGCTTTCGGGGCACACTTCCCGCCCACAACTGCAGGTACTGCTTGACGAGGTTCGACTCGAGAACGGTGCCCTCGAGATCGAATATCGCGACGACATCTGAGCGCAGAGGCAGGGCACGCGTGGCGCGTTCCTTGGCCGCAGGGCGCTTGCCGAACGCGCGTGTGAGAGTGGTGACAGCGGGGAAGTGCACCTTCTGGAAGTAGTCCTCCCAGTCGATCTCGGTGACGTCGAATCCCTCGGTCTCCTGGATTTGCTCGGGTAGGGAGAGCAGCAGCGCGCGGGTGTTCGCATCGTCGAAGATGATCTCGGTTTGCACGTAGGCCCGATAGAGCTCGGTGAACGCACGAAGCTTCTGCAGGCCGTGCTTGCCTTTCGTGACGACATCGAGCCAGGCGCGGGTGCGAGGAGTCGTCGGCAGGTGCTCGATGAGCCACTCCGCCGTCGCCGCCTGCTTCTCACGACGTGCGAGAGCGTTCTCGACGCGAACACCGCCGGGGAATCGCCACAGTGGCACGGTGATGTGGCCCGTGCCATCGGGCAGCGGATTTTCGGTGAAGTACCTGTTCACGTTCTCGTACATGCGGTGGAACGGCAGCGGGTTGCTGGCTCCCGAGCTCACGTGGTAGTACTTCGGCTCGTTCGGCTGGGCATCACGAGCAGCGACAGCCAGCGCAGCGTTGACCACGAAGTCGACGGGGATGACGTCGAGGATCGAGTCTGGCAGGCCCGGGAAATCCGGAAGCTGGCCGCGGCCGTAGGCGATGATCAGCGGATCTGCGACCTTGTAGCCGTCGATCCAGCCCGGGAAGGGGTGGTGCAGCGAGCTCTCGATGATGGACGGGCGCACGATCGACAGGCGGTGACCTGACTGGGCCCACAGCTCTTCCGCGGCCCGCTCGGCGAAAGCCTTGGTCAGCGTGTAGACGTCGGTCCAGCCCAGGCTCTCGGCGCGGGTGCGGCCGTAATCCACGAGACGTTCGCGCACCCAGGCGTTTCTTGCGGTCTCAGCGAATCCTGCAACGGCCTGTGGGCCGGTCTTGCCGTGGCGGGCCTTCGCCGCGCTGAGCTGGGCGCGAAGGGCTTCGGGCTGGCGTGACTCGAGCTCCACTCGGATCCTGGCCGACTTCGCGGCCTCATACTCTGCGCGCCAGTCGACCTCATGGGTGAGGGATGCTTCGGGCGCGATGCCCTTGCGGATTCCACCGACGTACGCCGTGGAGATGTGCACGACGTGCGGGGTGCTCTTGCTCGCCAGCAGGGCACCGTACACGCCGTGCGCCCCGCCGACGTTGGTGTCGAACGCTTCGTCGATCGGCGGGTCGAATGACACGGTCGATGCGCTGTGGATTACCACGTCGATGTCGTCAGGGAGGGTTCCGACATTGCCGAGGCTGCCCTCGTGGGCCGTCACACGGCTGGCGAACTGGCGATGAGCTTCCTCTTCGCCGATTGCCTCGATCCAGTTCTTGAAGACCGGCTTGCGCAGCAGACCGGCAAGCCTTGCCTGGCCGGTCAGGCTGCCCTTGCCACGAACCAGCAACGTCATGCGGGTGTCAGGATGCGACGACAGCAGTCGTTCGAGCAGCGCCTGCCCCACGAATCCCGTGCCTCCGGTGATGAACACGTGCTCGTTGGTGAGAATGGTGTTCTTCACTGCGGCTGCAGGGGTGGCGCGCGGCTTACGTGGCGTTGACGCCTTCGCTGGAACTTTGGCCGCGAGGGGTGTCTTGCGTACGGGCGTCTTTGAAGCGTCAGTCACAGCCTGGCGGCCTTTCGAATGAGGTTGAGCCCGGACTGGCCGGGAAGGGAATCGATGCGGGCGTCGAGCTCGCTGATGATCTCTCTAGCTGATCCGAAGAGCCGCTGGAAAAGGAATTCTGTCTCGTGGGGCGGCTCGGCCTTCGCGCCGATCGGCCATGGAGTCTTCACGAGGCGGCGCTTCGTGATCTTTCGAGCCTGCGCCGACTCCGTCAGGCGGTACCGGGACTGGAGCTCGAAGAACTCCAGCTGTCGGTCTTTCAGCGCGAGGAATTTCTCGATCGTCCTGGTGAGTTGCGGATGCGGCTCGATTTCGATGAGCCGCCGATATGCCGCCTGGCTCAGCCACGTGTCGATGGTACCGAGCGTCATGTGCACCGCGATCATCGGAAGGCCGACGATGTTCGCATAGATGGCTTCGCGGATGGTGCGCTCCACCGGGGTGATGAAGGGAGCGCGGTCGACATCCGTCCCTTCCGGCTGGTGTGCAAGACCGATCTGTTCGAAGGCGTCAGCGATCCAATACTTCTCGAAAGCCCAGGTGGTGAGGAACGCCGTGATCCGTGCGTCTTTATGAGTGGCCGTGACGAGCACGCCGCGCAGGTGGGTCATCGTGGCGCGTTCGATGATCTGTAGGTACCTGAGCAGACGGAGAGTGTCGGCGCCCAGCGGAGAGGTCTTGTATGCTCCGAGCTCTAATTCGTCGCGGTGACTGGCTGCAGCGTCGCGTGCGTATTCGCGGACGTCGAAGTCGGGTGCAGGGCACCGCATGGTGTCGACCTCCCTATCCGCGGGGGCCTCTTTATGTTCCGGCATGCGAACTACCTCCAAAGCGCGGGACGAATCCCGTCAAGTGTACTAGCCAGTCGCTACGGGGCCCGTAGCGTAATGTATGGGGCATGGCAACGGCTCTCATTACGGGCGGCACATCCGGCATCGGAGCCGCATTCGCCCGACAATTCGCCGCCAAAGGCTTCGATTTAGTGCTGGTCGCCCGCAATGAAGCGCGATTGGAAGCGATGGCGGCAGAACTGTATGCCGCGTCAGGCATACACGTTGAGACGATCACCGCCGACCTGGCTGACCGAGCGGACGTCGCCAGGGTCGTGGCTCGGATCGAGGATGCGGCGCGGCCCCTGGAGGTGCTGGTCAACAACGCGGGCTTCGGGCTGGGCGCACCGCTGACCTCGACAGGCACCTCGCAGCACGAACATGCTTTCGAGGTGATGTGTCGGGCTGTTCTGGTGCTCGGCGGTGCCGCCGGTCGAACCATGAAGGGCCGCGGCGGCAGGATCATCAACATCTCGAGCCTGCAGACATACCTGGCCACCGGTTCGTATGGCGCCATAAAGGCATGGGTGACGGCCTTCAGCGAGGGGCTGTCAGTCGAACTCCGCGGCACCGGCGTCACCGTCACTGCCGTGCTCCCGGGCTGGGTTCGCACCGAGTGGCACGAACGATCCGGGGTACGTCGAAGCTCGCTCCCCGCCTTTCTGTGGACCGAACCGGAAACGGTCGTGCGCATCGCTTTGCGGGACGCAGAGCGCGGCAGGGTCATCTCCATACCGACTCTTCGCTACCGTGTGCTCGGGTGGTTTGCCCGACACTTGCCGCGACCCGTAATCCACTGGGTTTCCTCGAAAATATCCTCGAGCAGAACTGACACAGCCCGACCGGCCCAGGGCTCCGAACATAGTGACATGAAGGCCGAAAACCAGTGAGTCCGTCGATGGATCGCTTTACATCTTCTGGGGTTGCCGGGGTGCGCTTCCTCGCCCAGCGCGGAATCCTGAAACCCGTCGTCTGGCGGCTCGTGCGGGTCACGATCCGCGGTGAGGACGCGATCAAAAACCTGGACGTTCCGTATATTGCCGTCGCGAATCATTCAAGCCATCTGGATGCCCCACTCGTCATCGGCGGACTGCCGAGACGACTCTCGCGCTACCTTGCGGCGGGAGCCGCTGCCGACTACTTTTTCGATGTGCAGTGGCGCAAGTGGCTCACGACACTGTTTTTCAACGCGTTCGCCATCGAACGCAACTCCGAGGGGAAACGTTCGGGGTCATCGCGCGCCCTGCTCGAGCGGAAGGTGCCACTGCTTGTCTTTCCTGAAGGCGGCAGGTCGAAGTACGGCGAGATGGGCCCGTTCAAGCCCGGTGCAGCAGCACTTGCCATCGCCACGGGTACCCCGTGTCTGCCCATCGCGCTTGTCGGTGCGAGTGAGGCTATGCCCCGGGGCGTCAACTGGCCCCTCCGTGGCCGGCATCCAGTCACCATCGTGTTCGGAGCGCCGATGAGGCCCGATGAGGGAGAGACTGCAGAGCAATTCTCCCGACGACTTTCAGGCGAGGTTCGCCGTCTGTATGAAACTGTGCAACCGATGCCGGTGCGCGCCCGGAAAGGAACGACATGACCAACGCAATAGACCGCAACGCCGTGCACCACATGAAGTGGTGGGGCTGGGGCGTTGACGGCGTGGGGTTCCACCATGAAGACAAGCCGGGATTCGCACCGTTCGTGAAATTTGCGGTCGGACTCGACCTGGGCACCGCCGTTCGCACAGGGGAGCCGTCGTTCGATGACCTGAACGTGCCATTAAGCAATGCCACCGAGGAATTCACGGCCGAACTGGCGTCGATCGTCGGCGCAGAGAACGTCACCACAGACGACATGGCTCGGGTCGTGCACACCTACGGCAAAAGCATCCGCGACCTGATCCGCGTGCGCAGCAACACCATCCTTCGCAGCCCCGATGTCGTGATCTATCCGGCAGACGAGGCCGAGGTCCAGCAGATCGTGGATGCCGCGGTCGCCGCCAATGCCGTCATCATCCCGTTCGGCGGCGGAAGCAACATCGCCGGCAGCCTCGAGCCCATCCCTGGCGAGGCCCGCACGATCGTGTCTCTCGACCTCGGTCGGTTGCGCGCGGTCATCGACATCGACACCGACTCGGGTCTCGCTCGCATCCAGGCCGGATCCCAGGGCCCTGATCTCGAGGAGCAGTTGAACAAACAGGGCTGGACCATCGGTCACTTCCCCGACAGCTTCACCCACTCGACGGTGGGCGGATGGGTCGCGACCCGGTCATCCGGAATGCAGTCGGACAAATACGGTGACATCGCAAACATCGCCCGCGGCATGCGCGTGGTGCGCCCCGGTGGCGTGCTCGTGCTGCGACCACTGCCGTCGACCTCGAGCGGACCGAGCGTGCGCGAAATGATCCTCGGCAGTGAGGGAAAGCTCGGAGTGATCACCGAGGTCACAGTGCAGGTGCATCGCATTCCCGAAAAACGAGACGTCTACGCCTACTTCTTCCCGAACTGGAAGTCGGGAATTGCCGCCATGCAGGCCATCAGCGAATCTGACGCCACGCCATCCATTACCCGAATCTCGGATTCGCGGGAGACCTCGTTCTCGCTGGCCACGTCGAAAAACCGCAAGGGCGTGTCGAAGTTCATGGCCGAGTCTGCTCTTCCGGGCATTATGAAGGCCAAGGGCTGGAACCTCGACGATATCTGCCTCTCGTTCATCGGGTTCGAGGGCAGCGTCTCGCACGCGAAGCACCAGAAATCGCTGGTCGATGACATCGTGAAGAAGCACGGTGGAATGGGCGTGGGCTCGGGACCGGGCATCCTGTACGACCAGAAGAAGTTCGACACCCCTTACCTGCGCGACTTCCTGCTCGACATGGGTGCGGCGGGCGACGTGTCTGAGACCGCTGCGCCGTGGTCGAAGCTCGTGGGCGTGCACGAGGCCGTCTATGCGGCGGCCCGCGGCGCGTACGAGCAGCTCGGCAACGACGGCTGGATCATGAGCCACATGTCGCACTCCTACCACTCGGGAGCCTGCCTGTACTTCACATTCGCCTTCACCTTCGGCGACGACCCGATCGCTGAGTACAACCTCGTCAAGAACGCCATCCAGCAGGCCTTCGTCGACAACCACGCGACGATCTCCCACCACCACGGGGTGGGGCTGGAACACTCGCCGTGGCTCACCCAGGACATCTCGGAAGAGGGCGTGAAAATCATGACCGGGCTGTTCGAGAGCGCAGACCCCGCCCAGAACTTCAACCCGGGGAAGATTCTCCCGAAGTGAATTCGGATGGTTGGTCCGCCCCCGGGCGGGCCAACGGCGGCTCAGACTGCGAAGGCCGGCCAGAGCAGGGCGAGCACGGAGTCGACCCAAGCTTCGTCGGTCGCGCGGCCGCGGATCAGTTCCGCCACGACCACGCCGAGAAGGATGCTCATCGCGAGTTCGATATCGACGTCGCGGTTGATCTCGCCGGTGATCGCGCGGTCGCGCAGGTCGTTGCGCAAGGCTTTCGTGGAGCCGCGGATCATCCCCAGCAGCAGTTGCGTGAACTGCGGATCCTCATTCATGATGATCGCGGCCACCGTGCCACGGCCGACCACGTTCTCGATGGTGTCGCTGGCGTGACGCAGCACCCACCTCAAAGAATCCTTCGCGGTGAGCCCTTCCGGGAAGCTGACCGAGGTCGTCGCAGTTGAGATCGCCGCGGTCAACAGCGACTCGCGGTTTTCGAAGCGACGGTAGATGGTGGTCTTCGCGACTCCTGACGCCGCAGACACCGATTCGATGCTGACGGCGAGTGGCCCGCGGCTCCGGAGGATGTCGAGCGCAGCGTCGAATATGCGACCATCGACATCAGGATGCCGCGGCACGCGTGCGGGTGGGGCTTCGGTCATACGCCATCACCTCGCAGGGTCTCGGGTTTCCATGATATCCGCGCCCTGGGTCGCACTGGAGGCGGATGACTGGCGCTGGCGGTACTGTGCGATCACAGGGCGATGTCGCGGTCGCCGGTGAAAGGGGAGCAGATGCCGTTCGTCGATAGCGCGGGTCGGGAGTTGACATCCATCGAACTGGGACAGGTTCCGGTGACGGCCCCCACGTTCCAGCTTCGGGAGCGCATCGGCTATGTCGAGGCTGGCACCTCCCCGCAGAAGATCACCTGGGCCGAGGCGCACATTCCCGACACCGCGCCCTCGCCGGGAAATCGCACAGACCTCGCGTCTGTGCCGCTGGTCTTCTGGAGCCTGATCGCCTCGTACGGTAGGCAGACGGCCGCCGCCGTGGTGCATGACAGTGAGTGCTGGAGGGTGCGGCAGTCTGTCCTTCCTGTGGTGGATGCGCTCGCCGAGCGGGAGCGCATCGACCGGGCGTTCCGGCTCGGGCTTCGTGAGCTGGGAGTCGCGCCGTTCAGGGCCTGGCTGATGTGGACGCTGGTGTCGTTCGAGCGGTACCAGAAACACTCGATAGCCCGATTCATCGGGATGCTCGCGCTCGGAATCCTCGGCTTGGCGCTCGTGGTGGGGGGTGCCATCCTGGCGTTCTCGGGGATTCCTGCCGCGGCCGCCGTTCTCGCGGTGCCTCTGGCCACCAGTGCCATCGGCGGTCGCCACTGGAGACTGCTCGTCTGGGCCAGCTATGCGGGAGCATTCCTGTTGCCGGTCGCCGTGCTGCAGGTCGCGGCCTACCTTCCGTATCTCGCGATCGAGAACATCGTGTGGGCCCTCGTCGACCTGCCCAGAAGCAAGGGTTCGCCGGTTGTGGGGCCGACGGACCTTCGCAATCTCCGCCGACTGGGAAACTAGCGAGGCGCTCTCCGCCGGCTGGGAAACTAGCGAGGCGTCTGTGCCGGCTGGGAAACTAGCGAGGCGTTGGTGCCGGGGGCACTTCCTTGGCCGCGATCACCGTGCTTACAGCGATACGTTCAACCCCGCGTTTGCCGTCGACCACGAGCGTGGATTCGTCGGCACTGAGGAGCATTCCGAGGGCATCCGTCGCCTGGCCCGACGGCAGCCTGTACCGCACGACGACCCGCATGCCCGGCGTCGGGATGGCTACCACGAGCCCGGAGCGTAATCTTTGAGGAAGATGCCGAACAGGTCTTCGCCAGCCTCACCGCGCACGATCGGGTCATAGACGCGGGCGGCTCCGTCGACCAGGTCGAGCGGGGCATGAAAGCCCTCCTCGGCGAGCCGCACCTTCGTCGGATGCGGCCTTTCGTCGGTGATCCATCCGGTGTCGACACTCGTCATCAGGATGCGGTCGCTTTCGAACATCTCGCGCGCGCTCGTGCGGGTGAGCATGTTGACGGCCGCTTTGGCCATATTGGTGTGAGGATGCCCCGGCCCCTTGTAACCGCGACCGAACACGCCCTCCATCGCGCTGACGTTCACCACGTATTTCCGGTGCGCCTCGCTCGACGCCATGGAGGGTCGCAGCCTTGAGATCAGGATGAAGGGGGCCGTGGTGTTGGCCAGTTGCACCTCGAGCATCTCGAGTGGGTCGACCTCGTCGACATGCTGTGTCCAGGAATTGACGGTGTCGAGATCCGGAAGTAACCCGCCAGCATCGATCGCAGTGCCCGCGGCGAGCCGCTCGAGCGAGCTCGAGCCTGGCGCCATGGCCTGTTCCGTCAGTTCGTCTGCCCTCGCGGCCGCGGCGGCCAGGATCGGGTGCGCGCTGACAGACCGCGCAAGGGCCTGCGGGTGCTGGTCGTTGGTGTGACCGAAGGTGACCAACTCGGGGAGCGGACCGTCCGGCAGGGGAGCGAGTTCGGCATCCACCAGCGGCTGGTAGGCGCCAGCGGAGCGTCGTACGGTCTGGGTGGCGTTGTTGATCAGGATGTCGAGCGGACCGGCCGCTGCGACATCATCCGCGAGACCGATCACCTGGGCTGGGTCGCGCAGGTCGATTCCGACGACCTTCAGCCGGTCGATCCATTCCGGTGAATCGGGGAGGCTGGTGAACCTGCGCACGGCATCGCGGGGAAACCTGGTCGTGATGGTCGTGTGTGCGCCGTCCCGGAGCAGCCGCAGGGCGATGTACATGCCGATCTTCGCGCGACCACCCGTCAGTAGTGCGCGCTTTCCGGAAAGGTCGGTGCGGGCGTCGCGTTTCGCGTGGCTCATCGACGCACAGTCCGGGCAGAGCTGGTGATAGAAGGCATCCACGTGGGTATACGGCTTCTTGCAGATGTAGCAGGCGCGCGCTTTGATGAGCGTTCCTGCCGTAGGCGCGGTGGTGGTCGTCGAGATCGGGATGCCGCGGGTCTCGTCGTCGATGCGGTCCGGCGCTCCCGTAGCCGTCGCGGCGATCACGCTGCGGTCGGCGTCGGCGATCACGGCGCGCTTCTCGAGGCGACGCTCCTTTTTGACGGCCTTGAACATCTTCGCGGTCGCCCTCCTGACTGTGATGAAGTCGGGATGCTCGTCGTCGACGTCGGCCAGCTGCGACAGCACTTTCAGCACGACGTCGAGGTCGTCCGGGTCGATGCCGCTGGGCTGGTTCTTCTCGAAGGTCACACGAGATTCTACGGCGAACCCCGGGCGAGCCCCACCCGCGGTCACCTATGGTGATGGCATGAAGGTTGTCGCCGTGTACAGCACCAAGGGTGGGGTCGGTAAGACGACTGCGGCGGTGAACCTGGCGTGGGAAGCCTCGAGGGACCTACGGGTGCTGCTCTGGGACCTGGATCCGCAGGGTGCGGCGACCTTCCTGTTCGACGTCAAACCCAAGCTCAAGGGTGGGGTCGACGCGCTCATCAGCGGTAAGACCGATGCGGGGAAGGCGGCCCGCTCGACGGCCTTCGAACGCCTTGACGTGATTCCCGCCGACGACAGCTATCGCGACCTCGAGCTCGTGATCGACGGCGCCAGGAAGTCGACCCAGCGCATCGCAAGAGTGCTGGATTCGGTCAGGGGTGACTACGACGTCGTGATCCTTGACTGCCCGCCCGGGGCCTCCCTCGTCGCGGAGAACGCCATCCACGTCGCCGATGTCGTCGTGTTGCCTCTCGTGCCGTCCCCGTTGGCGCTTCGCTCTCTCGAACAGGTCGGCGGCCTCGTCGCGAGCACAGCGAAGAAGACGCCGGTGCTCGCGTTCCTGTCGATGGTGGATCGACGCAAGACCGCCCACCGGGTCGCCCTCGAGTCGCTGTCGACCATCCATCGAGAGGTGATCGATGTGTTCGTTCCGGCAACGGTCGTCATCGAGCGAATGGGCACGGAGCTCGCGCCGGTCGCCACCTTCGCGCCGACCACCGAAGCCGCGCGATCGTTTGCAGCACTCTGGGTCGCGGTGCGCCGCGCCGCCGGGCTGAAGAAATCGAAGCACTAGCCTCGAGCTATGCCTTACAAGCTGCTTCTCGATTGCGACCCGGGGCTCGATGACGCGCTGGCGCTGCTTCTCGCCCACGGCGATCCGAACATCGAACTCGTCGGCATCACGACGGTGGGCGGCAATGTTGCCCTCCAGAACACGACCAGGAACGCACTTCAGCTGCGGGAGTACCTGAAGTTTCCGAAGGTTCCCGTCTCCGCTGGTGCCGCTGGGCCGCTCACGAGGACGTTTCGTGACGCCGCACACGTGCACGGGGCCAGCGGCCTCGGCAACGTCGTGCTTCCCGAAGCGACGCTGGCGGTCACGGGCATCCACGCAGTCGACGCCATCATCGAGTTGATTACGGCGACGCCCGGCACGATCCACCTCGTGGCGACAGGCCCACTGACCAATATCGCTCTCGCCCTGGAGAAAGAGCCAGCCATCGCCCGCTGGGCCGCCTCATTCACGATCATGGGCGGATCATCGACCAGGGGTAACGCGACGGCCGCCGCGGAATTCAACATCTGGGCCGACCCCGAGGCAGCGCGGATCGTCTTCGACGCCGACTGGCGCGTGACGATGATCGGGCTCGACCTGACCCTGCAGGCGCAGGCGAACTCGATAGTGATCGACAGGATGAAAAAGCTGGGCGCGCTCGCCGACGAGCTGATCGTGCCGCTGTCGACCTTCTACTTCAATCCGAATGTTCCGGACTGGGACGGGCAGGCCGTGCACGACGTCTGCGCTGTGGCGTATGTGGCGCGACCCGATTTGTTCGATTGCCGTCTGGCACGAGTCGACATCGAGACGACGGGCGAGTTCACCACGGGCATGACGGTGGTCGATTTCGACTCACCATCACCCAATGCACTCGTGGCCACGAAGCTCGATGTCAGCGGATTCTGGGCCTATGTCGAGACCGTGTACGCCAGGGTTGCCGCCGAGCACACGGCCTGAGGTCGTCCGTCGCTCGGTCGGAGGGCCGGGACGATACCGACGCGAAACGTATGGCGCGCTGCCATACCGGCCAGCAGCGCTGCACCATCCTTCCGAAATGACGGAGAACGCGGCCCAACGTCGGGAAGAGCCGCGGGATTGACTGGCGCAGGATGACAACCTCCGTCATTTCGGGAGGGATGGCGTGCCCTGCGGGGCGGGCGTGAGTCTGAGCCGGTTACGGTGGTCTCATGGCATCACTCCTCGACCTCGCGCCGAGTCCATACGATGCGGATGCCGCATACACGGTATTCGCGGGATGGGCCGAGGGCCGCGGGTTGCCGCTCTATCCTGCCCAGGACGAAGCTCTCATCGAGATCGTCTCAGGTGCCAACATCATCCTGAGCACCCCGACGGGAACCGGAAAATCCCTCGTCGCGATCGCCGCCCACTTCACCGCGCTGGCGCAGGGCAGGCGCACGTTTTACACGGCCCCGATCAAGGCCCTCGTCAGCGAGAAGTTCTTCGCCCTCGTCGATATCTTCGGCGCCGACAACGTCGGGATGGTGACAGGCGACTCGAGTGTGAATCCGGATGCCCCGATCATTTGCTGCACGGCCGAGATCCTCGCCAACATCGCCCTCAGGCAGGGTGCAGACGCCGAGGTCGACCAGGTGGTGATGGATGAGTTCCACTTCTACGCCGACCCCGAGCGTGGCTGGGCGTGGCAGGTGCCGTTGCTGACACTGCCGCGGGTGCAGTTCATCCTGATGTCGGCGACTCTCGGCGATATGAAACCCATCGCCGACGACCTCACGCGGCGCACCGGCCGCGAAACCGCCCTCATCACGGGCGTCGACCGGCCGGTGCCTCTGCATTATTCCTACGCGATGACGCCCGTGCACGAGACGATCGAGGAGCTGCTCGCTACCGGGCAATCACCCATCTACATCGTGCACTTCTCGCAAGCGGCCGCGCTCGAGCGAGCGCAGGCCATGACGAGCATGAAGATCATCAGCCGTGAGCAGCGCGATGAGATAGCCGAGGCGATCGGCGGATTCCGCTTCACTACCAGGTTCGGGCAGACCCTCAGCCGCCTGATCCGATCCGGTATCGGGGTGCATCATGCCGGCATGCTGCCCAAGTACCGCCGACTCGTCGAGCAGCTCGCCCAGCGCGGGCTGCTGCGGGTGATCTGCGGCACGGACACCCTGGGCGTGGGCATCAACGTGCCCATCCGCACCGTGCTGCTGACGGCTCTCACCAAATATGACGGCATCAGGATGCGCCAGCTGAGCGCTCGCGAATTCCACCAGATCGCGGGCAGGGCGGGTCGCGCCGGCTACGACACCGCCGGAACCGTCGTCGCGGAGGCACCAGACCACGAGGCGGAGAACGCGAGGCTCGTGGCGAAGGCGGGCGACGACCCCAAGAAGGTGCGCAAGATCGTGCGCAAAAAGGCACCGGAGGGTTTCGTGTCGTGGGGGCAGCCGAGCTTCGAGCGGATGATCGCCGCGGAGCCGGAATTGCTGACGAGTCACATGAAGGTCAGCCATTCGATGATTCTCAACGTGATCGCCCGCGGCGGCGACGCGTTCGGGACGATGCGGGACCTGATCTTCGACAGCCACGAGAGCTGGAACGGCAAGCTCGCGCTGGCGCGTCAGGCGCTCGCGATCTACCGGACATTGCGCGCCGCGGGAGTGGTCGAACAGATCACCGTCCCCGTGATGGCGCTCTACGATGGGGAGCTGGTCGAGACATTCGAAGAGTCCATCGAGATCCGGTTGACCGTCGACCTGCAGCCGAATTTCGCGCTCAACCAGCCGCTCTCGCCCTTCGCGCTGGCGGTGTTCGAACTGCTCGATCCTGAATCGCCCACCTACCCGCTCGACATGATCTCGATCCTCGAGTCGACCCTCGACGATCCCCGGCCCGTGCTCCAGCAGCAGCAGTTCATGGCCCGTGGCGAGGCGGTCGCCGCGATGAAGGCCGAGGGCATCGAGTACGACCAGCGCATGGAACTTCTCGAGCAGGTGACCTGGCCCAAGCCACTGGAAGAGTTGCTCGATGCAGCGTTCGAGCAGTATTCGGCGACCCAGCCGTGGATCGGCGACTTCGCGCTGAGCCCCAAATCGGTCGTGCGTGACATGTATGAGCGAGCCATGACCTTTGCCGACTTCACCGGCTTCTACCAGCTCGCGCCGCGCGAGGGACTCGTGCTGCGCTACCTTTCCGACGCCTATCGCGCCGCGCGCCAGACGATCCCGGATGACGCGAAGACCGAGGAGCTGCTTGACGTGATCGAGTGGTTAGGCGAGCTCGTGCGCCAGGTCGACTCGAGCCTGCTCGACGAGTGGGAGGCGATGGTCAACCCGTCGGCCGACCCCACGGCTCCCGTCGTTCCTCCGGCTCCGCCCAGTGTGCTCGCGAATCCGCGGGCCTTCCGTGTGCTGGTGCGCAACGAGCTTTTCCGCCGGGTGCAACTGGCGGCGCTCGAGAACTGGGAGGCTCTCGGGGAGCTGGATGCGGCATCCGGATTCACGGCCGACGCCTGGGCCGACGCGATGGACCTGTATTTCGACGAACACGACACGCTGGGCACCGGCGGTGATGCGCGCGGCCCGTCGATGATCGATATCACGGAGGGGCCGCAGCAGTGGACCGTGAGACAGGTATTTGACGACCCAGCCGGTGATCACGATTGGGGCATCAGTGCCACGATCGACCTCGCGGAGTCGGCAGAGCAGGGCCTGGCCGTCGTGCGGGTGACCTCCGTGGGCATGGTCGGCTAGACGAACTTCCGCTGGCCGACCCTCCCGCTAGAAGACGTTGCGTTCCAGGTAGTCGTTGCGAAACTTGCCCGTCGGGTCGAGTTCCTCGGCGAGTGCAACGAAGTCGCCGAGTTTCGGATACAGCTCCCGCCGCACCGCGTGGAACAGCTTGCCCCAGTGCGGGCGCGCGTCGAACGGTGCCAGGGCATCCTCAATCACCGGCAACAGTGCCAACACTGCGTCCGGCTCGAACTTCCAGGTGAAGTGGATGCCCACCGCATCGGTCTCGTATGCGCCACTCAGCCACAGCGAATCGGCCGCCATCGTCCGAAGTTCCGAGACGTGCAGGTGGGGCGCGATGCGGTCGCCAAGCTGACGGACCGCGGAGATGGCAGAGACCGCATGCCGCCTCGGCACGAGGTATTCGGTCTGCAGTTCGTCGCCGTTGCTCGGGGTGAACCCCATCCTGAAGTGGGGGAGCCTGTCGATCCACGGCCCCGGGATTCCGCCCTGGGTCGTTGTGCTGCTGGATGACGCGCCCGGTAGCGGGTGCAACTCGGTCGTGGCGAGTGCGGCGCCGAAGAGCTCCTGCGGGGGCTTGCGGTCGCCGATCCTGGATTTCAGCCAGACGTCGCCCACCGCGTCACCCACCCACCGGGTGAAGATGCTGGTGCTGTAGGCCCGCGACACGATGCCGTCGTAATTCTCGAGCAGTGAGCTCCAGGTGAGACCGGTGAACACATCCTGTCTCACGTCGAAGGTCGGCTCGATGTCGAGGGTGATCCTGGAGACGATCCCCAGGCTACCCAGCGAGACGACGGCGCCGTCGAACTCTGGGTCGACCGGGCCGATGCTACGTAATTCCCCGCTCGCGGTGACGATGTCGAGCCCGGAGACTGCGCGGGCGAGGGTGCCGTTGTTGACACCAGAACCGTGCGTACCGGTCGCGATCGCGCCGGCCACGGAGATATGCGGCAACGACGCCAGGTTGCGAAGGGCCCAGCCGGCATCCTGCAGTACCACCCCGAGTTCCCCATAGGTGAGCCCGGCCGAGAACGACACGGTATCCGTCTCATCGTCGATGACGATATTCGGATCCATCGCCGTGAGGCTGACGAGTTCGGCGGAGTCAGCAAGATCATTGAACGAGTGCCTGCTGCCGAGCGCCCGGATCTTCGGAGCCGTCGAGACGATCTCCTGCAGTTCATCGATCGTGCCCGGCTGGTGAAGGGTGGTGGCGCGATACTCGTGGTATTTCGCCCAGTTGGTTCCAATGCTCACCCGCCCATTCTGCCCCCGCAATGCGCGCAGCTCTGCATTCGAGCGAACCCGCGCGCCCGATGCTGTGCTCGCCGCCGCAGTTGCCGGAGGATCACCGCGCTCGGGTGTTGAATGAGCCAGTGACGTCAGAAACCCCCATCCAGCCCGGGATGACCCGCGAACAGCGACTCATCCTGGTGATCGCCATCCTCGCGTCGTTCGTCGCCTTCCTCGACGGTTCTGTGATAAACGTGGCGCTCCCGAAGATCAGCGAAGAACTCGGTGGGGGGCTCACGACCCAGCAATGGGTGGTCGACGCCTACCTGATCACCCTCGGGTCCCTCATCCTGCTCGCGGGCTCCCTTTCTGATGTCTTCGGTCGCATCGTCGTGTTGCGCACCGGACTCATCGCGTTCGGGGTGGCATCAGTGCTTATCGTCATAGCCCCGACGGCCGAGCTGGTCATCATCCTGCGGGCAGTGCAGGGCATTGCCGGAGCCCTTCTCGTGCCCAGTTCGCTCGCATTGATCATCTCGACCTTCCGCGGAGCGGCCCAGGCGAAGGCCATCGGCACCTGGACCGCGTGGACGAGCGCGTCGTTCCTGGCCGGCCCGCTGATCGGCGGCCTCTTCGTCGATTACCTTTCCTGGCGGCTCGTGTTTGCGATCAACGTGATCCCGATCGGTCTGACCCTCGTGCTGCTGGTCATGCTCAGGCACAAGGACACCAGGGCCGAGGGGGTCAGGCTCGACTTCGTCGGCGCGGCTCTTGGAATCGTCGGCCTCGGTGGCCCCGTCTTCGCGCTGATCGAGCAGGCCAACTTCGGCTGGGCAGACCCCAGGATCTTCCTGCCGTTCGTGCTCGGACTGCTCTCGTTCGCGGCATTCATCTGGTGGGAATCTCGCGTGAAAGCGCCCATGCTGCCGCTCGGTATCTTCCGGAATCGCAACTTCGCGTGGGGCAACCTGGCGACCATGTTCATCTACGCGGCGCTCTCCATCGGTGGCTTCATCGTGGTGATCTTCCTGCAGCAGGTGGCCGGATATCCCGCGACAATCGCCGCGCTGGCCTTCCTGCCCGTCTCCCTCGGCAACGTCTTCCTGTCGGGAATCTTCGGTTCACTCAGCGGCAAATACGGTCCACGGCTCTTCATGACGGCGGGCCCGATCATCGCCGGCTTCGGTTACCTCCTGCTGCTCACGATGGGGGATGACGTGAATTACTGGTGGAACGTGCTTCCGGGCATCCTCGTGTTCGCGGTCGGCATCTCGATCACGGTGGCTCCGCTGACCTCGGCCATCCTCGGCTCGATCCCGTCGCAGCAGGCGGGAATCGGTTCGGCGACGAATAACGCCGTAGCCAGGGTCGCCGGGCTCATCGCGATCGCCCTCATCGGGGTGATCGTGGCCGGCCAGCTTGACGTCGAGAGCTTTCACCGCGTGCTGCTGGTCACGGCTGCACTGCTGTTCCTCGGCGGGATCGTGTCGTTCGTCGGCATCCGCAATCCGACCGCGTCGGCACCAACGGCTCCCGAGGTCTAGGCAAGCAGCCTGGTGCCAGACAGCGCCAGCATGACGACGTTGAGAATCGCCCCAAGGATAATGATCCTGAAAAGCAGGCGGCTCGGTTCGGCCCGGACAATGAGTGCGGCGCAGAAGATGGCCAGCGCCAGGCTGAGCGCCAGGCCGACGTAGAGGTAGGCGGGCGCCTGTCCCGGCATGACAACGATACTGACGGATGCGGCGGCTAGTGCTCCCGCAATCACGAGCCCGCTCGACCGCGGTCCGAACCGGTGTGGCAGCCCTCTCACGCCGGTGGCCCTGTCGTCATCGAGGTCCGGCAGCACGTTGGCGAAGTGTGCGGACACCCCCAGTGACGCACCCGCAAGAATCGCCCACGGTGAAGCGAGCGCGGGCTCGCTGCGTGACAGGGTGACGATCAGGGGCAGCAGGCCGAAGCTGACTATGTAGGGAACGACCGACAGCGACGTGGACTTCATCCCGAGGTTATAGGCCCACGCCGATCCGATGAACACCGTGTGGGCGACGGTCGCCGCCCAGCCGAGAGGCAGGGTGAGAGCAATCGCCGCGGTCGCGCTGACCACAGCGGCGTTTCGGGCGGCCGTGTCGCTGAGCTGGCCTGCAGCGATCGGCTTGTCGGTGCGACCGACGGCACGATCCCGCTCAGCGTCGATCCAGTCATTTGACAGGCCTACCGACGCCTGGCCCAGCAGGAACGCGACCCCCAGTGCTATCAGCTGCCAGGGCGCTAACCCGACACTCACGCCCAGGATGACGGTGATCGCGGTGACCGCGACCGTCGGGCCGGGGTGGGTCGACCGCGCCAGCGCGCTCGCTGTGCGAAGCATCCTGACATCGTATGTGCCGACACGCAGGTCGGGCGGCACTATCGACGGTAGTTTGGACGGATGCGCGAGCCACTCGATGACCAGGCCATGGCCGACCTGCTTCCGGGGACGTGGATCGTTGCGGCGACGAACTTCCCGGTGTGGCTGTCGGGGGAGCGGCTCAACCCGCGCTTCGAATACGGCCTGATCTCGCGCGACCCGCTGGTGCTTTCCGATGACGTGACCTATGTCGCCGGCCAGGGAAAGCGTGCGGGAGCCCACAAACACATCCATGGAAAAGACACCTATATCGACGACGGTTTCATGTGGCGCGGTACCGGGATGATGAAGATGTTCACCAGCCGATGGCACATCGCCGGCATCAGTGACGATGGTTCGATCGCCGCGGTCCATTTCACCAAGACCCTGGGCGCCCCGGCCGGTGTCGACATCATCGTGCGCGAAGGATCGTCGGTTCCCGAGCTTCGCGCCGTCATCGCACACTCCACTGATGATTACGGGCTCAGCCCGGAGCAGTTCGCCTCACTCACCTGGCTCGACTCCGGCGTCACCGTCTGAGCGACATGATTCCAGCCCCGCGATGGCGCGCGGCACGCGTGTCGCTGGCGCTGCTGGTAGGCGTCTCGGCGCTCGCCGGGTGCACGCCGCCGCCGACTCCCGCGGCGACCTCCCCGATCGCATCGCGGCCGCCGCCTGTTGACCCCGTGCAGCAGTACGCGGATGACAGGCTCAGCGTCATGACGCTCGACGACAAGATCCGGTCGATGATCATGGCCCACCAGCCTGGTCTCGACGCTATGGGCCTGGGCCAGTACGCCTCGGGGCAGGGCCTCGGTGGGCTGATCCTGATGGGCGACAACATCCCGGGCAGCGTGAACGACCTGGGGGCCATGACCGCGACGATGGCCGGTGAGGCGGGGCTGCCCGTGCTGGTGGCGACAGACCAGGAGGGCGGGGTCGTCCGTCGCATCCAGTCTGATGACCTGCCGTCGGCTTTCGAATTGCGGAACCTCCCGGCGCCCGACGGCGAAACTGCCTTCGCTCAGCGGGGGAGGCTGCTCGCGGCTTCGGGAATCACCATGAATTTCGGAATCATTGCCGACGTCGTGTCAGATCCTTCGTCGTTCCTGTACGACCGGTCACCGGGATCGACGGCACAGGATGTCGCGGCCAGGGTAGCGGCGGCCGTCACCGGTGAGCGTGACGAGGTGCTGTCGACGCTCAAGCATTTCCCGGGCCATGGTGCGGCTCCCGGCGACTCCCACTCGGATGTGCCGCGAACCAATCTGACCCTGCCGCAGTGGCGAGCGGAGCACGCGCCCCCGTTCGAGGCGGGCGTCGATGCTGGCGCAGAGGTCGTCATGTTCGGGCACCTCCAGTTCGATGCTGTCGACGTAGTTCCGGCGACGCTTTCAGCGCGCTGGCACGAGATCCTGAGCGACGACCTCGGGTTCGACGGCATCACCATCACGGACGACATGAACATGCTCGAGAACTCGGGCAGGCCCGAATATCTGTCTCAGGGCCAGAACGCGGTACTCGCCGTCGCCGCGGGAAACACGATGCTGCTGTACGTGCAGCATGTCGACGTTCCGGCTGTGGTTGCCGCCGTGCACGCCGCCGTCGATGACGGCTCCATCCCGACGACCACAATCGATGAGGCCGCCCGCAAACTGCTCGTGGCCCGCCGAACGCTGTCAGGTGAGACCGGCAGGTTCGTGCACTGTTTTGACGATTGCCTCGCGATCATCGACTAAAGGCGATTGCCTTGTGATCATCGATGAGCGGCGATTGCCTCCAGCACGGCATCCGGTCGTTCGATGTTCGCGAAGTGACCGCAATCGGGGACCACAACGGTGCGGGATGCCGGAATAAGGCGCGTGAGCTCTTCGAGGTCGGAGTCGCGCACGAGCGCATCCCGGTCTCCCTTCAGTGCTGTGACGGGGCAGGTGATCCCCGCCCACGCGATGCTCGGGCTGTAGCCGCGGGTGATGTCCACGGCAGCCAGGAATGACGGCGGACGGATTTCGCGTGCGAGAGCATCGACGACGTTGGCACTGACTCGGAACGGGTGCCGGAACAGCGGAACGACCACGGGTCGCAGCATCCCTGCAGCCTGCATCCCGCGTACGAGCGCATGGCCCGTGGCACCGAGTGCGGACAGCAGCACCATGATGCGCCAGAGCGCGCTGAAATGGGGCAGTAGCCATACCTTGCGCGCGGGGTGGGCGACGCTGTCGACGAGCGACCATGTCGTGCCTGAGACCATCACCACCGACTGCACCTCATCGGGCCAGCGAGCGGCCAGGTGCATGGCGATGAATCCACCCATCGAGTGGCCCACCACATCCCACCGGGTATAGCCGAGTTCGAGAACTGCGGCCCGTACGAGTTCGCACACCGTGTCGATGGTCGGCGGCCCCGGTGACGGGTCGAGAGTCGCGGCACCCCAGCCGGGCAGATCAAGAAGCACAGGATCGGCGATCCCGGATCCTGAATCCTCTGCGGCCCGCAACAGGGGAGTCCAGGTGCTCCAGGAACCTGCTGCGCCGTGGAGAAACAGCGTTGCCCTGTCCGAGCGGCGCTCGGACAGGTGGTGCGCCACCGTCGAGCCCATGGTGCCGGTGACGGTCGTGCTGACGAGACTGAGACCGGCACCATCCTCCGTCAGCGGATACGGCGCGTACGTGAGCGTCGTGCCGCGAACGCCGGCGGATTTGTCGTGGAGCATGCCGGTTATTCGTGACCGCGGCCCCGGGTGATGGGTTCGATGACGTTCTTCCCAGCGACAGGATCAGATCGTCGGAAGCTGGAGGCCGCTCAGCCTGAGTTCGATCGGAGCGTGACCAACGCCACGAGGCGCTTGATCCTCGTCGGCGGCAGCAGCTGGCGAGCGGGTAAGCGACCCACCAAGTGCTATCGCGCCGACGATGATCACGAGCGCTGTCACCGTACCGAGTCCGAACATGAGGCGGCGCGGTCGGGCGTCGACCGCAGGCACAACGGAGTTCGGGGTGGACATATGCTGTGTTCCTTTCGGGGGTAGGAACCAGTTCCGTCGGGCACGGAACCAAGTCTCCGGCGTCCCCTGTTTGGAGGACATCGGCCAGCGCTCAAAAAGTATCAGCGCACTCCGCCAGCGTCAAGTCCGGCACCCTGCGACGGCGTCGACCCTAATGCTGCGGATGCTGCTGAAATCGCATCGGCCGCCCGTACGAGCGTCAGATGGGTCAGTGCCTGCGGCGTATTTCCGGCCTGGCGGGCGTTTCCGACGTCATATTCCTCGCTCATCAGGCCGAGATCGTTGGCGAAACCTACGAGCCTGTTCATGAGTTCCCTGGCGTCTTGCAGTCGATTCGACATCGCGTACTGCTCGACCAGCCAGAACGAGCAGGCCAGGAACGGATTCTCACCGGAGGGAAGACCGTCGACTCCGGATTCGCTGCGGTACCTCAACAGCAGTCCTCCGTCGAGCAGCTCCGCCTCGATCGCCGCCACAGTCCCGAGCATGCGGGGATCGTCGGCGGGGATATAGCCGACGAGCGAGAGCTGCAGCAGCGACGCATCCACCCCCTCGCTGCCGTAGTACTGCGTGTAGGTGTTGCGCTTCTGGTCGAAACCTCTGGCTTCGATCTCTTCGCGGAGCTGCTCGCGGAGCTTCTCCCAGCGTTTGACGGGCCCCTTGAGGCCGAAATCATGAACGGCAGAGATCGCGCAGTCAACAGCCGCCCACAGCATTACCCTCGAGTGGGTGAAATGGCGCTCTGGCCCGCGGATCTCCCAGATTCCCCGGTCCGCACGCTGCCAGTTCTCCTCGACAAAGCTCATCAACGCCCGCTGCACCGGCCAGGAGAAGTCGGGCTCAGCGTTGCCGAGCCGCCGGGCGGCGTGCAACGCGATCATCACCTCACCGAACACGTCACCCTGGTATTGCGTGAACGCGGCGTTCCCCACCCGCACGGGACTGGCGCCCTGGTAGCCGGGGAGGCTCGGCACCTCCCACTCATCGAGCCTGCGCTCACCCGCGAGTCCGTACATGATCTGCACGTCAGCCGGGTCGCCCGCGATGGCTCGCAACAGCCAGTTGCGCCACGAGTCTGCTTCGCTGGCGAAGCCGTGATCGAGCAGAACGTGCAGGGTCAGCGAGGCGTCGCGCAGCCAGACGTACCGGTAGTCCCAGTTGCGGGATCCGCCGAAGGACTCGGGCAGGCTGGTCGTCGCGGCCGCCACGATACCGCCAGTGTCTCCGTGGGTAAGCGCCCGCAGCACGAGGAGCGACCTGCGCACAGCGTCGGGGAATTCGGCGGATGGCGACCCCGCCGATGCCCAGCGTTGCCACCACGTCGTGGTCTCCGCAATACGTTTCGTGACGTTGATGGGCACGGGAGGCTCGCGGTGCGACGGGTACCAGGTCATCGTCTGGTCGACGGTCTCTCCGGCTTCGACGGTGAATGCCGTCGTGTGGTTGTGGTCTTCGGCATGAAGTCCGGGTCCGCGTATCACGAGGGCGTCAGGGCCGGCCACAGCGACGAGCTCGTGGTGACCCTTCTCGGGTACCTGGCGCATCCAGGGAACGGCATTGGCGTAGTCGAACCTGATCCTGAGATCGACATGCATGACGACTGATCCGCTGACGCCGCGAACGCGCCGGATGATGTCGGCGCGTCTGTCTCCGACCGGCATGATGTCGGTGACCTCGACTTCGCCCGTCGGGGTCACCCATCGCGTGACGAGGGTGAAGGTGTCCGGGATGTACCGTCGCGTGGAGGTGACGCCGTGATGGCCGTGCACCGATGCCTCGGGCGCGAGAAGCCAGCGACCGTGGTTCTCATCGCCCAGTAGCGCACCGAACACCGATGCTGAATCGAACCGGGGCAGGCACAGCCAGTCGATACTGCCGTCGCGGCCGACGAGCGCTGCACTGTAGGTATCACCGATGACGGCATATTCCTCAATATTCAGCAGCATCCGGCCATCATCACATTTCTGCCTTTACCGCAGCCGGGAGGGCTGTGTTTGATTCGGCGCTGTGTTCATCTCGGGGCTGTGTTTGACTCTGGTATGGCCAACCCCTCCGCGACGCTCACCGATATCATCATCGACCAGAAGCCGGCGGGGGCGAGCACCGTTCTGCGTGGAGTTCTTGGCGTCCCTTCTGGCAGCGGTCCATGGCCAACGGTGGTGGTCGTTCACGAGGTGTTCGGCATCGAGGAGCAGATGCGCAGGCAGGTCGCGCACCTGGCATCGCTCGGCTACCTGGCCGTCATGCCAGACCTCTACAGCGACGGCGGGGCGCGTCGGTGCCTCGTCGCGACGATGAAGGCGATGCGCAGCGGAACCGGGCGGGCCTACCTCGACATCGAGGCAGCGCGCCAGTGGGTACGTGCACGGCCCGAAGCCAACGGAGCAGTGGGCGTGATCGGCTTCTGCATGGGCGGTGGATTCGCCCTGATGACGGCATCCTCAGGCTTCGATGCCGCCGCCAGCAACTACGGGATACTCCCGCAGGATCCGGATGACGCCCTCGACCGGGCTTGTCCGGTGATTGGGAGCTACGGCGCGACCGACTCGAGCCTGAAGGGCGCTGCAGCAACCCTCGAGAAGACGCTCACCCGCCAGAACATCGTGCACGACATCAAGGAATACCCGAACACCGGTCACGCCTTCATGAATGAAGGCCCGGCAGGTCCCGTGTGGTTCAGGCCGCTCGCCCGCGTAATGAAGATGGGGCCCAATCCGGATGCCGCGGCCGACGCCTGGCAGCGGGTCGACGCGTTCTTCCGCGAGCACCTCCAGCCACCGAAGCCCTAAGGCTGCGCCAGCTGGTCCGCCAACAGGCCGGCAGCGGATAACTCGGACGCGAGTTCGGCGCCGTTCTGCCCGTAGAACCAGCGCACATTCGAGGTACGTTCGCGCTCAGCCGCGGTGCTCCGGCCACCGGCAAGCACCGCCTCACCGTTCGAGAGCTGCCGGATGGCAATCCCCGCGACATTCTCGGGGTGCGCTGCGGCGAACTCACCGTAAAGTTCTTCGTCGTGCTGCCCGTCGTCGCCGATGAGCAGCCACTTCATATCGGGGAACTCGTCGGCCAGCCGGGAGAGACTGGAGCGCTTATGCTCTTGGCCGCTGCGGAACCAACGGTCGTGCGTCGGACCCCAGTCTGTAAGCAGCAGTGGACCGGCTGGGTAGAGATTCCTGCCGAGGAACCTGGTGAGAGTGGGAGCCACGTTCCAGGCACCCGTGGATAAATAGATCACCGGTGGAGTCGGTTCGACTCGGGTGAGGCGTTCGTAGAGCACGGCCATCCCGGCGACAGGAGTCCGTGCATGCTCGTCGAGCACGAAGGTGTTCCACGCGGCGAGGAATGGTCGCGGCAGAGCCGTGACCATCACGGTGTCATCGATGTCGGAGATGATTCCGAAGCCGGCCTCGGGGTCGAGCACGAAGACCGGTGCTGTGACAGATTCCGTGTCGGCGGCTCCGAGACTCACCTCCTGCCATCCGAGTTCGAGCTGGGCATCCAGTCTTACGTCGACGATGCCGCCGCGGGTGGGTCGCACCCGGTGTTCGACGCCTCCGATCACGACCGTGACATCCACATCCTCGACCGGGACGCTGAAGAAGCTGCGCCAACCGCGAACTTTCTCGGCGCGTTGGCTGGGCGCTTCGGTCGGCTGGGCCAGCACGACGCGACAGAGCACCCTGACCCAGGTCGTTGTGCCGTATCCGGCGTACGGCACGATCGTGGTGACGAGCCCGCGCTTGCGGCCCCGGCCTTCGCGCCAGCGGTGGAAGCTGTCTTCGATGCGCGCCGCCCGGTGGAAAAGTTGTGGTGTTTGCCCCGAAGCGGGTGTCGTCGCTGGGGATGGCATGACCCAAGCCTATGTGCCGAGTCGGCGGATCGACTCTCAGGCGCTGGGGATGGGCTCGATCAACGATGGTCCCGAGCTGCGCACATTGCCCACGGCGCTGTCGACCTCGTGGAACTCGGCATACTCAGCCACCTCCGCGCCGGCAGCTGAGATTTCGTCCAGTAGCTCGGCAGAGCCCTCGGTGTGCGGGTCGAGCCACTCGTCGAGCAGCTCGGGAGAGAGGAAGACGGGCATCCTGTCGTGGATGCTCGCAAGCCGGCTGGTCGCTTCCCGCGTGAGAATCGAGGTCGACAACATCCATTTGTCAGCTGAGTCGTCTGCTTCGGCGGGGTTGCGCCACCACTCGTACAGTGCGGCGAAGACCATCGGCTGGCCATCGGGCATGTGGATGAAGTGCGGGCGCTTGACGTCGTCGGAGACAGCCCACTCGAAGTAGCCGGTAGCGGGGATGATGGCGCGGCGCTTCTTCACCGCTGTCGCGAACGTCGACTTCTCTGCGGCAGTCTCGATACGGGCGTTGATCGCACTCGCCCCCGATTTCGGGTCTTTCGACCAGACCGGCACGAGACCCCAACGCGCGGCTTCGAGCCGCCGAACGGGCTCATCATCGACCGCGGCATTCTTGCCAATCGTGTCTAGAATGATGCTCACTCGGTCTGTTGGGGCCACATTGAATGATGGACCGGGCAGCCCAGGTGCGACCAGGTCGATGTCGAACATCTCCACGAGGTCGGCTGTTCCACCGGCAACGACGAATCTTCCGCACATGCGTCCATTGTGCCAGCGGGCGATGTCCCGTGTGGAGATTGCGCTGTTGACTGGAACTTGCTGTATAACCAAGAAGCGGGCTGGGGCGCCCAGTAATGTTTGGACAGAAGAAATGAGGCTCACTGTGGCTCTTCAAGAGACCCCCACCCCGAGTGATCCGGTCGCTGCACTGCGCAACGAGCCGGTCCAGGCTCGAAGCACCGCCCGGCTGACCGCGCTGCTCGACGCCGCCGCAGCCGTCGTGGATGAGATCGGATTCGAACGGATGACCACCGCGATGGTCGCCGATCGCGCCGGCGCATCGATCGGCACCGTCTATCGGTACTTTCCCGACCGCATCGCGGTACTGCAGGCGCTGTCCACCCGCAACCTCAGTCGCGTGCTGACGAGGGTGAGCGATGAAATCCTTGATGAGCGCCACAGCAACTGGGCCGATTCCTTCAGTGCGGCATTCGGCGTCTTCGCGGAGGCGTACCGGTCAGAGCCGTCATTCCGCGGCCTCCGTTTCGGCGACGTTCTCGACATGCGCCCCGCCGCCCAGGAGCAGACTTTCAACTCGATAGTGTCCAACCGGTTGCTCGACAACATGCTCTTGCGATTCGGCTTCGCTGACGGCCCGGAGGTCCGTTTCACTTTTGAGACGGCGGTCGAGGTATCGGATGCCCTGGCAACCCGGGCCTTCGCCCGTGGCCTTCATGGCGACCAGGCATTCCTGGACGCCGGTCGTGACCTCGTGTTCGGCATGCTGGCTCGGCATTTCGGGACTGCGCAGCCCACAACCTAGCGCAGTGCGGCGCATTGTCAAGGGTTAGTACCACTTCGGCAACGGAATATGTCTGCGGCTCCCAATGGGGTTATGTTGACGTACTGGCAAGTGTCGATCCGTGTGCGCACGAGGAATGAGCCCCCGCTGATGATCGAGTTCCGTGGTGTGTCCAAGCGATTTCCCGACGGCACGGTCGCTGTGGAGGATTTCAATCTCGTCATACCCTCCCGCAAGACGACGGTGCTCGTCGGATCGTCCGGCAGTGGCAAGACGACTTTGCTGCGGATGATCAACCGCATGGTCGATGTGTCGGCTGGTTCCATCGAGATCGATGGCGAGAGTATTCTCGACCGCAATCCCGTGGCTCTGAGGCGCAGCATCGGCTACGTGATGCAAAACTCCGGGCTTCTCCCGCACCTGAAAGTCATCGACAACGTCGCGACGGTTCCGGTGCTCAATGGGGTTCCCCGCAGGAAGGCGCGACAGGATGGTTTGGAGCTTCTCGACACTGTGGGTCTCGAGAGGTCGGTGGCCAATCGCTATCCGAGCCAACTCTCCGGTGGGCAGCAGCAGCGGGTGGGTGTGGCGCGTGGCCTTGCCGCGAACCCCAACATCCTGCTGATGGACGAACCGTTCGGTGCGGTCGACCCCATCGTGCGTGCCGAGTTGCAGCAGGAGACCATCCGGCTCCAGCGGGATCTCGACAAGACTGTCGTCTTTGTCACCCACGATATCGACGAGGCATTTCTTCTCGGTGACCAGGTCGTGATCCTCGAAAAGGGTGCGAAGATCGCCCAGATCGGCAGCCCACGCGAGATCCTTGCAAACCCGGCGAATGACTTCGTCGCCAGCTTCATCGGTGCCGAAAAGGGCAAGCGCTCGCTCACGATCCAGCACACCGACCACGGCTCGATCCTCATCGACAGCGAGGGCAGGCCGCAGGGCGTTCTGGCAGCAGGTCCAGGGGAGTGAACTGGGTCGCGGGCAACCTCGACCTCATCGCCCAGCTGACCCTCGAACACCTCAGGCTCAGCATCCCGCCCATTCTCATCGGGTTCATCATCGCGCTCCCACTCGGCTACCTGGCATATCGCTTCAAACTCACTCGTGGCCTGCTCCTGACGCTGGCGGGGTTGCTCTACACGATTCCCTCGCTGGCGCTGCTGCCGATCCTGCCGACGATCTTCGGGACTAGCTTCCTGAGTCCCCTGAACCTCACCATCGCGCTGACTATCTATGCCGTCGCGATCATGGCGAGATCGATCGCGGATGCCCTGCAATCGGTCGACCCGGCGATCCGCCAGGCGGCCACTGCCATGGGGTATGGGTCGTGGCGTCGCTTCTGGACTGTGGAGTTTCCCCTCGCCGGCCCCGTGATCCTCGCCGGTCTCAGGGTCACCGCGGTCAGCACGATTAGCCTCGCGACGGTCGGGATCCTGATCGGCGTCCAGAGCCTCGGTTACCTGTTCACCAACGGGCTGCAGCGCGGGATCGTGCCAGAGATCCTCGCGGGCCTGGTGATGGTCGTCGTGATCGCGCTGCTGGTGGATCTGCTGCTCGCGCGCGCCGGCCGGGCGCTTATGCCCTGGTCGCCGACCCGGGC
The DNA here is from genome assembly GCF_014645015.1 of Salinibacterium xinjiangense. Lineage (GTDB taxonomy): Bacteria > Actinomycetota > Actinomycetes > Actinomycetales > Microbacteriaceae > Rhodoglobus > Rhodoglobus xinjiangensis. The sequence continues at coordinate 409,165 of NZ_BMLC01000001.1, read as the reverse complement.
CGTGCGACCGAAACTCGAACGGCTGCCACTGGTTCCCATGACAGGTCGTGGAACATGAACCTGCTCGCAGAGGCCTTCGACTGGATCTTCTCGCCTGACAGGCTGTCAGGGTCGTCTCCACTGCCCGCCGCGATAGCGCTGCACCTCCTCTACACCTTCATCGCCGTAGCGCTGTCCGCCGTCATCGCCGTCCCGCTCGGGTATTACATCGGCCATACCGGCAAGGGCCGGAACGCCGCGATCGCCATCTCGGGTGCGGCGAGAGCAGTGCCATCCTTCGGTCTCATCCTGCTGCTTGTGCTCGTCATGGGTGTGACCCAGAAGCCGCTGGCCGCCACGATCGCTTTCGTCCTGTTGGGGATTCCCTCGATTCTCGCGGGCGCCTACGCCGGGCTTGAGGCTGTCGATCGCCGGGTCATCGATGCGGCCCGGGCCGTGGGAATGACGGAGTGGCAGATCCTGGTCAGGGTCGAGATTCCGCTGGGCCTGCCGCTGCTGATCGGGGGGATTCGCGCCGGTGCGCTCCAGATCGTGGCGACGGTGGTGCTTGCCGCGTATGTCACGCTCGGTGGTCTCGGCACGTACATCATCCAGGGCATCCCGCTGAGCCGGTACGACATGATCCTCGGCTCCGCGATCGTCATCGTCGCCCTTGCGCTGGTTCTCGACGGGCTCTTTGCGCTGCTGCAGCAGGTCGTCGTTCCGCGCGGTGTTGCGGCGGGACGCACTCAGGACATCCGCGCGACGTCACCCCGACGCCGCGCGGTGGTGGGAACTTCCCTCCAAGAAAGAAAAGGATAAGAAATGTTCACAGCGAAGAACAAGGGCCGGCTCGCCATTGGCGCAGTCGTGGTCGGGGCGGCATTGGCCCTGTCAGGGTGCGCGTCGGGTGATCCACTGGACACCGGATCGAATGCCCCGGGTGACAGCACCACGATCACTGTCGGCTCGCAGGCCTACTACTCCAACGAGATCATCGCGGAGATCTACTCCCAGGCGCTTGAGGACGCCGGATTCACGGTCGAGCGCCAGTTCAACATCGGCCAGCGCGACGCGTACCTGCCGTCGCTCGAGAATGGTGATGTCGACCTCTTCCCCGAATACACCGGGAACCTGTTGCAGTTCTATGACGCCAAGACCACCGCGACCACCCCGGATGACGTGTACGCCGCTCTCGCCGGTGCCCTCCCCGACAGCCTGACCGTGCTCGACCAGGCCTCGGCCACCGACCAGGACTCGTACAACGTCACGGCCAAGTTCGCCGCCGACAACAACCTGAAGAGCCTCGCCGACCTGGCGAACGTGACCACGCCCCTCACCCTCGGTGGCAACGCCGAGCTCGAAGAGCGTCCGTATGGCCCCGCCGGGTTACTCGCCACCTATGGCGCGACCGTAGGTTTCTCGGCCACCGGTGACACCACGGTCCAGGACCTCATCGCAGGTACCGTCAACATCGCGAACGTCTACAGCGCAGATCCACGCATCCAGACCGAGAAGCTCGTGACGCTGGACGACCCGGAGGGGCTGTTCCTCGCCTCGAACGTCGTTCCGCTCGTGAACGCCGACATCGCCGACTCCATCGCGGATGTCATCAACGCCGTGCAGGCGAAGCTGACTCCCGAGGCCCTCGTCGCCATGAACGTCGAGTCCACGGTCGACCAGCAGTCGTCAGCCGACATTGCCACCAAGTGGCTGAAGGACAATGACCTGCTGTCGTAGGATCCGGTCGGTGTAGAACCGTGTCGAAGGAGGGGGCGGATGCTGCGGCATCCGCGCCCTTTGCGTTTCAGTCGACCGGATCTGCGGTGTTCGCATCCCCGTCGCCACGGTGGTTCATGTGTCGCGACTCCCTGCGCTCGATGATTTTCCTGACGACCACGACGACAATCGAGAAGACCAGGATGATGCCGACGAAGAGGTAGCCGGCGTAGTGCAGGCGGTCGATCATGGCGGTGAAGCTGTCGGCGGCGAGACTGCCGACCGAGACGTAGGCGAAGCTCCAGATCACGGATGCCGGCAGCGTCCAGGCCATGAACCTGCGGTAGCTCATCGTGCTCATGCCGACCGTCACCGGAACGAGCGCGTGGAGCACGGGAAGGAATCGCGAGATGAACACGGCGATTCCGCCCCGTCGGTCGATGTAGTTCTCGGCGCGGATCCAGTTCTTCTCGCCCAGTCGGCGGCCAAGCCTCGACGCGCGTATTCTCGGTCCGAAGAATCGGCCGAGCATGAACCCGATGCTCTCCCCACCTAGTGCACCGATGATGACGGCGATGGCCAGGGCGAAATATTCGAGCGGACCGTTGACCGCCGTGGCGGCGACGACCACGATCGTGTCTCCTGGAATGACCAGGCCGATGAAGATCGAGGTCTCGAGCAGGATCCCCACACCGGCAAGGATTGTGCGCAGCGTCGGATCGATCGACTGGACGATCGCCAGGATCCACGCGAGCCCGCCGCTGAGCAACTCACCCAGCCATTCGACGGGATTGGTGACCTGCGCAGCGAGTTCGAGCATCGGTCAGATCGCCCTGCGCAGCGTGTCGAGGCGTGCCTGCCACGCTGCGAGCCGACCCGGTTGCTCAGCGAGTTCCGGCCCGTCGACCCAGGCCGTTGCGATGCGGATGCCATGCAGGGCGCTCAGCACCCACAGCTCCGTTCCGTCGAGCTCCCCGGGCGTGACAGCTTCTTCGTGGGTGTCGAGACCGAGCGCCGTCGCGAGTGTGAGCGCGCTCCTGGTCGTCACGCTGTTGACGCGGGGCAGGTCGGTCGGGGGACCGCACAGGATGTCTCCGCGCCACCAGAGCAGGCCGGAATAGGCCCCCTCCACCACCAGCCCATCCTCCGAGAGGATCACGGCCTCGGAGGCGCCCAGCGGTTGCACGGCTGAGCGGATGCGCAGCATGGCCCCGAGGTCCGGCCCCTTCACGCCCGGTTGGGTGCGCGGTTCCCGCCCATTCCACGTGGCGAGCACCGCGGTTCGCTGGCGTTCAGGGGCGGTGCGCAGCCTGAATACGAGCCGACCGTTGGAATGCTGCTCGACCCGGGGAAACCAGTCGCCATGCTTCGGGATGGCGTCGATCACGGCATCCCAGAACGATTCTGCGCCCGGGGCATTGTTGAGAAATCGCTCCCGGTGGAGCCCGATCGCCAGCACCCGACCGTCATTGACGAACCAGGAATCCGCGGCGACCATCGACGAATCGCTCATCTCGCAGTATTCGAGCGGCACGAGGGCATCGTCATGCCACCGGGAGATCGACGCGACACTCATAGTCTTAGGTTATGCCCCGTGTGCTGAGTGCTTCCCTTGGTCGCTGGGTCGATCCCGCCGTCGCCTACAGGGCCATCTGCGGCGATTCGGATTCCGCGTTCTGGCTTGACAGCGGGCAGGGCGCCACGACCGGCACGAGCTACATCGGGCTCGCCTCCGAGGTCAGGACGGAATTCGACGGGCCGGTGCTGGATTGGCTGCGCGACTCTCTCGCGGCGGAGCAGGTGGATACCTCGGATGCCCCACCCGGGTTCACCCTCGGCTGGGTCGGCTGGCTCGGGTATGAACTGCGCGGCGAGACCATGGCGATGCCCGTCGAACGACCGTCGCGGTATCCGGATGCCGCATGGCTGAGGATCGAGCGCGCGCTCGCCTTCGACCACTCGACCGGGCTTGTCACAGTGATGGCGCTCGACGACGCCGAAGCGTGGCGCACCGAAGTGCTGGACGCCCTCTCACGCGACGCCCCGCCTCCCGTTGCGCAGGGAGCCATGGGAGACGTGACCTGGGCGCACCGGGACGACGAATACCTGGAGATGATTGCACAGTGCCAGCAAGCGATCGTCGAGGGTGACGCCTACCTGCTGTGCCTGACGACAGAGGTTCGCGTGGGGGGCAGCCCCGACCCTGTCTCGACCTACCTCGCGCTGCGCGAATCGAGCCCCACGCATCACGGTGCGCTGGTGCGTGCAGGAGGTGTGTCACTGCTGAGCGCGAGCCCCGAGCAGTTTCTCACTGTGAGCACTGCCGGGATCGTGACAACCAGTCCCATGAAGGGCACCCGGCCCAGGGGCAGCACCGAAGCGGGGGACTGGCTGCTCCGACACGAACTCGAGGACAGCGTGAAGGAGCGCGCGGAGAACGTCATGATCGTCGACCTGATGCGCAACGACATCGGAAGGGTGTCGAAGCCGGGCACGGTCGGGGTGATTGGCCTCCTCGCCGTCGAGAGCTACGCCCAGGTGCACCAGCTCGTCAGCACGGTTCGCGGCGAACTGGCGGACGGCCTGACCGGCGTCGACGCGATCGGCGCCTGCTTCCCGGCCGGTTCCATGACCGGAGCACCCAAGCTGTCGGCGACCACGATCCTCGATCGGCTTGAGCGGAGACCGCGGGGAATTTACTCCGGAGCCTTCGGGTACGTCGGCTTCGATGGTGCGATCGATCTCGCCATGGTCATCCGGTCGATCATCATCGATCAGGATGGCGCCACGATCGGTACCGGCGGCGGAATCACCGCTCTGTCTGTGCCTGAGGAGGAGCTGGCTGAGACGAAACTCAAGGTGGCAGCGCTGCTCGCGGCGCTGGGAGGGCCCGCCTCCTGAGGCGAACAAGAAGACCGCAGGCGTAACCGGTAACCTTGGCGGGGTCGTTCGCCCTGCCGCGACGGCCCCCGATCAACGGCGATCGTCACCAGCCCCAACCTGAAGTGAGAAACAAGTGACCGAGCCCCGCGATCCAGACCACCGCGACGAGCGTGACGACAGCCACGGCTACGACATCGCGGCGATCCAGGCTAAGTGGCAGCCGATCTGGGACGAGCTGAAGCCGTTCGCGACGGACAACCCAGCCGACAAACGGCCGCGCAAATACATCCTCGACATGTTTCCTTATCCCTCGGGAGACCTCCACATGGGTCATGCCGAGGCTTATGCCTTTGGCGATATCGCCGCCCGGTATTGGCGCCAGCGTGGATTCAACGTGCTGCACCCCATCGGCTGGGACTCCTTCGGCCTTCCCGCGGAGAATGCGGCGATCGAGCGCGGCATCGACCCCGTCGGCTGGACCTATGACAACATCGCGCAGCAGAAGGCGAGCATGCGCCGCTACGGCGTCTCGTTCGACTGGAGCCGGGTGCTGCACACCAGCGACCCTGAGTACTACAAATGGACCCAGTGGCTGTTCCTGAAGCTCTACGAGAAGGGACTCGCCTACCGTAAAGAGAGCTGGGTCAACTGGGATCCGAAAGACCAGACAGTCCTGGCTAATGAGCAGGTGCTGCCCGATGGCACGTCTGAGCGCTCCGGTGCGATGGTCGTCAAGAAGAAGCTCACCCAGTGGTACTTCAGGATCACCGATTACGCGGATCGCCTGCTCGACGACCTGAACCAGCTCGAGGGTTCGTGGCCGACCAAAGTGCTGTCGATGCAACGCAACTGGATCGGCCGGTCCATCGGCGCGGACGTCGACTTCGAGATCGAAGGCAGAGACGGCAAACTCACGGTCTTCACGACCCGCCCCGACACGCTCTACGGCGTGACCTTTATGGTCGTCGCCCCTGACTCAGACCTGGCGGCCGAACTCGTCGCCGGTTCCACGCCAGCGGTCCAGGAGGCCTTCGCGGGATACCTCGCCTCAGCCCAGAAGAATACCGAGATCGAACGCCAGGACGCCACGAGGGAGAAAACGGGCATCCCGCTGGAGCGCTTCGCGATAAACCCGGTGACGGGCGAGCGCATCCCCATCTGGACCTCGGATTATGTTCTCGCCGACTACGGCCACGGCGCCGTGATGTCGGTGCCAGCCCACGACCAGCGTGACCTCGACTTTGCCATCAAATTCGACCTGCCCGTGCGCGTGGTGCTCGACGTCAACGCGCCCATGACCGGCTCGATCCCCGTGCTCGAACTCGACGAGAACGGCATGGCGATCCTGCCGGATGACCTTCCACCGCTCGACCCGAGGGCGACAGGCAAGGCGCTCATCGGTGACGGTCGCATGCTCAACTCGGGACCGCTCGACGGACTCAGCAAGAACAACGCGATCAAGAAGGTCATCGAGCAGCTGGAAGCCGCCGGCACCGGCCGCGCAGCCAAGACCTACCGGCTTCGTGACTGGCTGATTTCACGCCAGCGGTTCTGGGGCACACCGATCCCGATCATCCACGGTGACGATGGCGAGCTCATGGCGGTGCCGTTCGAGCAGCTTCCCGTCGTGCTTCCCCCGACCGACGGTCTCGACCTGAAGCCGAAGGGGCAGTCACCGCTGGCTGCCGCGGAGAACTGGATCACCGTGCCAGACCCGCGCGACGGCCGCCCGGCCCGCCGCGACGCCGACACGATGGACACCTTCGTCGACAGTTCGTGGTACTTCCTTCGATTCCTGTCGCCGAACGATCCTGACAAGGCATTCGACGTTGCGGAGGCCGAGAAGTGGGCTCCGGTCGACCAGTACGTCGGAGGCGTCGAGCACGCCATCCTGCACCTGCTGTACGCGCGTTTCATCACGAAGGTGCTCTTCGACCTCGGGTACGTCAGCTTCACCGAACCCTTCAGTGCCTTGCTCAACCAGGGCATGGTGCTGTCTGAGGGCAAGAAGATGTCAAAGCGCAGCCCGAAGGGCACGACGTTCACGGCCGAGGTCGATAAGTACGGCGCAGATGCCCTGCGGCTGACCCTCGCGTTCGCGGGGCCGCCCGAAGACAACATCAACTGGGAGGATGTCTCACCGGCTGCGTCTGCGAAATTCCTCGCCCGCGCGTTCCGGCTCGCCATCGACGTCACGAGCGCTCCCGAGATCGAGTGGAAGACGGGGGATGCGGCGCTTCGCCGCCAAACCCATCGCTTCCTCGCCGATGGTCCGGCGCTCGCGGAGACCCTCAAGTTCAACGTGCTCGTCGCCCGCATCATGGAGCTCACCAACGCGACGCGTAAGGTCATCGACGTCGGCGCAGGCGGCGGCGACGCGGCAGTGCGCGAGGCGGTCGAGGTCATCACGATCGCGCTGAGCATGTTCGCGCCGTTCACGGCCGAAGAGATGTGGGAGCGGTTGGGTTACCAGCCGACAGTGGCGCTCGCCGGGTGGCGAAAGGCCGATCCGACACTGCTGGTCGAGGAGTCGGTGACAGCCATCGTGCAGGTCGACGGCAAGGTGCGGGACCGTATCGAGGTGGCGCCGAAGATCTCGACCGATGCGCTCGAAGCGCTGGCACGGGCATCCGTCGCCGTCGCTCGGGCCACGGTCGGTCGGGAGATCGTCAACGTGATCGTGCGAGCCCCTCGACTCGTGAACATCGCGACAAAGCCCGCGTAATCCACCGGGGTCTGCCCTGGGCCGAGAACGGGGAGGCGTTCACGTAGCGTTCGAACGTGGACGACCTTCCAGACCCGCGGCGGGCACGACTTCGCGTCAAGGTCGGCGCGGTTATCGTGCTCCTGCTGGTTGCACTCGGCTGCGCGGTACTCGTTGCGGCCCTGCGCGACCACGGGACCGCGGCAAACGTCACCCGGACGGCTTTGAGCGAGACGACGGGAGCTCCTGGCGCTGCGCTCCAGGCGCCGGCGCGGTCGCCCGCTGTTCTGGTTGATGCCGCGGCGCACCACGTCAGGGTCGACGCCGTAGCGACGGCCACGCAGACTGTGTTGCCGGGTCGCGGCTCGTTCGAGGTCTACCTGGGATTCGTTGACGGCGTGCCGGTGTCCGTCCCTGCACTCGTCTTCGGAGAGGGTCCGGCGCAGCGCCTGGGAATCGGAACGAGAATCGCGCTCGACGGAACCGTGGTGCGCGCCGAAGCCGGGGACGATCGCGCGTTCCTGTTCTTCCCCGACGAACCGCCTGTTGTCGTCGAATCGCCGCCGTGGTACCTCGACTGGGCGTGTCGGGGGACATAGTTAGGTTGCGTGATGGGTCACGCGATCCTGAATAGCTTCAAACAGGACGTGACCGGCCGAATGATTTGGTAACTCAAGACTGTCGAAGACCGTCTTCGACTCGTCAGAGCATTTGAGGCTACCCAAACGATGGAGGACACATGTCCGGGCACCAAGCCGATATGTCGGAGGGGACTGCTGCATGGATGGGTGACATCTGATCTGGCTTGCCCGGGAGGGCGGCCTGGAAGGATGGCATCGTGCCTAAGCCCTATCCCACCGAGTTCCGTGATGACGTTGTGCGCGTCGCGAGGAACCGTGAGTCCGGAGTGACGATCGAGCAGATCGCGAAAGACTTCGGCGTTCATCCAATGACGTTGCAGAAGTGCACGCAGCGCGCGGCTGGCGATGACGGCTCGAAGCCCGGCCAGTCCCGGGTGGAGGGCGTGGAGCTCCATGAAGCGCGGAAGCGGATCCGGCTGCTGGAGCAGGAGAACGAGATCCTGCGGAAAGCGGCGGCGTATTTGTCGCAGGCAAACCTGCCTGGAAAAGGTTCTACCCGCTCGTGACAGAGCTCGCCGTCACGGGGATCCCCGTGACGGTGATGTGCCGGGTCTGAAGCTCTCTCGCCAGCCCTACTACCGGTGGCTTGCGAACCCGATCACGCCCAGCGAGGTGGTGGAGGCCCTTCGTGCGAACGCGTTGTTCGACGCGCATCGCGATGACCCGAGTTTGGGCACCGGCTCCTCGCCGACGAGGCTCGTGACGCCGGCGAGGCGATGGCCGATCAGACCGCGTGGCGGATCGCGTCGAGCAACGGATGGTGGTCCGCGTTCGGGAAGAAGCGAGGCCGCAACGGCAAGAAGCCCGCTCCTGCGATCCACGACGACCTGTGCACCGTGACCGACGAAAACGGGCGGATCCGCCACGAGTTCACCGCGACCGGCCCGAACCAGCTGTGGTTGACCGATATCACCGAGCACAAAACCGGTGAGGGCAAGCTTTACCGCTGCGCGATCAAGGACGTGTTCGGCAACAAGGTCGTCGGGTACTCAATCGACTCCAGAATGAAGTCGAGCCTCGCCGTCCGGGCACTGGAGAACGCCGTCGCGATGCGTGGCGTTATCGTCGGCCGCGTCGTCCGCAGCGACAGAGGACCGCAATGTCGAAGCCGGAAATTCCTTCGAACCCTAACCCGCCATCGACTCGCCGGATCGATGCGCCGAGTGGCCTCGTGCGGCGATAACGCGGCCATGGAATCGTTCTTCGCGCTGCTGCAGAAAATGTCCTCGACCGCTAATCCTGGACCACCCGCGAACAGCTGCGAATCGCGATCGTGACCTGGATCGAGCGCACTTACCACCGACGGCGTCGACAAGCAGCGCTCGGCCGTTTGACCCCGATCGACTTCGAGACCATCATGAACACGCCAGCCGCACTGGCTGCGTGACTAAAAACTGTCACCTAACCGCGCAGCAAACCCACACCTGCCGCGCACACATGCCGCAGGCTCTTCATGTTTATCCCGAAGCAGTTTCTGGTGGCTATTACATCTTGAATGCAGCCGTCTGAGCGAACCGGCGCACCGCGGGTAGGGCCGGGCCTAAGTTTCAATAGGCCCGGCCCTGGGTGAAGCGTTGGCTCAGCGCAGCACGCCGCAGACTGCCGGGTCCGTTGCCTCTGCAGGGAACGCTGGGTTGAGTTCGCTCGCGCCCTCTTCGCTGAAGCTGTAAATGGCGTCGTCGTTGTAGTCGATCCCGTGGATCACGACCACACCCTCTCCTTCGCGGATCGAGTCGGCGATCTGCTTGGCCGTTCCGCCACCGGCTGCATAGCCAGTTCCTGCGACGTCAGTGAACTCGATATTGTCGCGGCTGTAGTTGAAGATGCCGTCTTTCGCGACAGGGTAGCGATCCACAGCAAGCAAGCTCGCTGGGGTCGTGTCTCCCGTCGTTGTGAGCGAGACAACGACAGGACCGTACGCGGGCAGGCCCTCGACAGTGTTGATTCGACCGTCCTTGTTATCGTCCTGGGCCAAGGTCGGGCATTCATTCAATGCCTGATTGCCGTAGTGAATGTGCTGCGCGTGCGGAGCGTCCGGGGTTAGACCCGTCGCATGCACCTCGATGTGCTGGATTTTCTGGTTGCGCACGATCGCAGTCGCGGTTCCGGACGCTCCTGAGCCATTCAACTCGCTCAGCGTGGCGGTAAGCGTCACGGCCTTGTCTGCGCCTTTTCCGTGCGATGCACCAGAGTTATCGGCTGATGCAGCACTTGCTCCGACCGTTGTCGCTGCGAACAGCACTAAGACTGTTGCGCCGAGGGTCGTCATTGACTTCTTCATTGTGGGTTGCTCCTAGGTAAGCGATCCGGCAGGAAGGATCCCTCCTGCTACTCAATCTTCGGAGCCCTTGCTCAAATCGATTGGGACCAAATGTCACGGGCCCATGGCGGGTGGCCAGGTGACCTTCTTCGATCCGTGGTGCGTGAATTGACCCTCAACTGAACGGTATTGAGGCTTAGAGCGCACTCAGGTGACAAGGTGAACGTCACGCCCCAGGGTCGGGAAGCGGCCCGGATCGGAAGCTATGAAGCCGGAGGAATACGAACGCAACTACCACGCTGAAACAAACGGCGCGTCACAAGACGGAGCCGCCAATAACACGGCGGCATGAAATCCGGGACGGTTCAGCCACGCTGACCAGTGGATCGAGGCCTACTGGTACCTCTGGTCTGTGTGGGTGGTGTGTGATCACTCGTCAGCTTGTTGATATTCGCGTTTAGAACATCGCGTGGTGCACGGACCATCAGTACCGTCAGGTGACGTCCCTTTGGGTGGTGTGCTTTCGCTTCCCCGGGTGGGGTCAGTCATTCGAGCTTAGGCGGAGACGAGTTCGGGGGGATGTTCACCTCTTCGAGGGTGTCGGCCGGCTCGTTCATGGTCTTCAATCCGAGCATCGTGCATCGAGGATTCGGAGAATTAGCGTCGTTCGCCGGCTTCGCACTCGTCGTGCTGTTCGACCAGGACGGCGTCGGCAAGCCGGAGCAGGGCGGCCGGGTTCGGGAAGACGCCGACGACGTCGGTGCGGCGTTTGATCTCCTTGTTCACTCGTTCCAGCGGGTGCGTGGACCAGATCTGACGCCAATGCCGTTGCGGGAAACCAGCGAACGCGAGCAGGTCAGGCCTGGCGTCGTCGAGCATCGCCGCGACCTTCGGATGCGACCGGCGCAGCATCGTGGTGACCTCAACAAACTGTTTCGCGATGTGCTCACGGTCGGGTTGGGCGAAGACAGTGCGGATGATCGAGGCGACCATATCCTGCGACCCTTTCGGCACGATCGAGAGAACGTTGCGCATGAAATGGATCCGGCATCGCTGCCATGACGCGCCTTGGAACACGGTCCCGATCGCTTTCTTCAACCCGGAGTGGGCGTCGGACATGACCAGCTTGACCCCGTCGACGTCACGCACTTTCAGCGAGCGGAGAAAGCTGGTCCAGAACCCTTCATTCTCGGTGTCTCCGACGTCGAAACCGAGCACTTCCCGGCGTCCGTCGGCGGCTACCCCGACGGCGACGACGATTGCCTGCGACACGATCCGGTGGTGGCCCGTGCTTTGCAGTAGGTCGCGTTGAGGAACACGTACGGATAGTCAAGAGTCGACAGGGTTCGGTCCCGGAACTGCGCCACCTCCGTATCCAGGCCGGCACAGATCCGGGAAACCTCCGATTTCGAGATCCCGGTATCAGCACCCAACGCTTTGACGAGGTCGTCGACTTTCCGGGTCGAGACGCCATGCAAATAGGCTTCCATTACAACGGCGAATAAGGCCTGGTCGATCCATCTCCGCCTCTCGAGCAGGGCGGGGAAGAACGTTCCGGCCCGAAGCTTCGGGATCCGCAGGTCGAGTTCCCCAGCTGTAGTGGTCAGGGTCCGCGAACGGGTCCCGTTGTGGTGAGCGGTGCGATCCTCGGTGCGTTCGAACGGAGCAGCACCGATGAACGCGGACGCTTCCGCGTCGATCAGCTCCTGGTGCAACGTCTCGGTCGCGACCCGGATCCGGTCGGTGACATCGGTGAGTTTGAGCTCGCCAAGAAGGTCAAGCCGGGCTCTGGTCTAGAGCCATCGTGTGTATGTGTCTTTCTGTGAGTGACTTTGATCGGTACTCACTGACCATCACACGGTGGCTCTCAACGTCGACGAAGCAACGCTCAAGAACCCGAAACCACACCACTCACGGGGACGTCACCACATTTTCTCATCATCCGTCGCCGTCGCCGTCGCCGTCGCTCGGGCCACGGTCGGTCGGGAGATCGTCAACGTGATCGTGCGAGCCCCTCGACTCGTGAACATCGCGACAAAGCCCGCGTAATCCACCGGGGTCTGCCCTGGGCCGAGAACGGGGAGGCGTTCTCGTAGCGTTCGAACGTGGACGACCTTCCAGACCCGCGGCGGGCACGACTTCGCGTCAAGGTCGGCGCGGTTATCGTGCTCCTGCTGGTTGCACTCGGCTGCGCGGTACTGGTTGCGGCCCTGCGCGACCAGGGGACCGCGGCAAACGTCACCCGGACGGCTTCGAGCGAGACGACGGGAGCTCCTGGCGCTGGAACTCCTGGCGCTGGCGCTGGCGCTGGCGCTGGAGCTCCTGGCGCTGGAGCTGCTGGTGCTGCCTCGAGCTCGGGCGGCCGGATCTTTGTGCACATCCTCGGCGCTGTCGAGCGACCCGGGCTGTATTCGCTCGCCGAAGGTGACCGCGCGATCGATGCCGTCGCGGCAGCTGGTGGATTTCTCGACACGGCAGACCAGCGCCAAGTGAACCTGGCCCGGTTCGTCGTCGATGGCGAGCAGATCGCTGTGCCCGCGATCGGCGAGATCCCTGATGTAGCTGCCGGCGTTGCCGGCACGGCTGTCGGTGGCAAGGTGAACATCAACACCGCTGACGAAGCCGGTCTCGACACGCTGCCGAGGGTCGGCCCGGCTATGGCGACCCGCATCATCGCGTATCGGGAGGCCAACGGCAGATTCATCACGATCGAAGACCTGATGAACGTGACGGGGGTCGGCGATAAGACCTTCGAGGGCCTCCGCGACCTGGTCACCGTGTGAGAATCGATCTCCGGCTGGCAATCCCGGCCGTCGGGGGATGGATCGCGGCCGGTGTGATCATCGGGTGGCCCGAGGCAGCGGTTCCAGCACTCGTGCTGGCGTGGATGGCCGCGGGTTGCCTCGCCCTCGTGCGGCCGCGCGTGGCACTCGCCGCTGCGGCAGTCGCGTTGTGCTGCACGTCTGTTGCGCTCCAGGCGCCGGCGCGGTCGCCCGCTGTTCTGGTTGATGCCGCGGCGCACCACGTCAGGGTCGACGCCGTAGCGACGGCCACGCAGACTGTGTTGCCGGGTCGCGGCTCGTTCGAGGTCTACCTGGGATTCGTTGACGGCGTGCCGGTGTCCGTCCCTGCACTCGTCTTCGGAGAGGGTCCGGCGCAGCGCCTGGGAATCGGAACGAGAATCGCGCTCGACGGAACCGTGGTGCGCGCCGAAGCCGGGGACGATCGCGCGTTCCTGTTCTTCCCCGACGAACCGCCTGTTGTCGTCGAATCGCCGCCGTGGTACCTCGACTGGGCAAACGGCCTGCGCGGCGAATTCCTGCGTGCGACGCAGCAACTGCCCGGCAACGGCGGCGATCTGCTTCCCGGCCTCGCCATCGGTGACACCGCTGCGGTGTCCACAGAGCTGGACAGCGCCATGAAGTCGAGTTCGTTGAGCCACCTGACCGCGGTGTCGGGTGCGAACTGCGCGATCGTCGTCGGGCTGGTGATGCTTGCGGGCGGGGCGCTGGGGCTGCCGAGATGGCTCAGGATCGGGGCATCCATCCTGATGCTGCTCGCCTTCGTCGTGCTGGTCACCCCGGAGCCGAGCGTGCTGCGTGCGGCTGTGATGGCCACGCTCGTGCTGGTGGCGCTGCTGGGTGGACGACCGGCCAGGGGCCTGCCGATCCTGTCCCTCGCCACGATGTCGCTATTGGCCATGGATCCCTGGCTGGCCAGAAACTTCGGCTTCGTGCTCTCAGTGCTCGCCACCGCTGGCCTCCTGCTGCTCGCGGGGCCGCTCGCCGGCGGTCTCGGGCGCTGGCTGCCCCGCTGGCTGGCACTGGTCATCGCGGTTCCGCTCGCCGCCCAGCTCGCGTGCCAGCCGGTGATCGTGCTGCTCAACGCGTCGCTGCCGACATACGGCGTGATCGCGAATATCCTGGCCGCACCCGCGGCACCCATCGCCACGGTCGTCGGGCTCGCGGCGTGCATCGCGCTGGTGGTCGTGCCGCCGCTGGGGCCGCTTCTGTGCCAGCTGGCATGGCTGCCGTCGGCGTGGATCGCCTCGGTAGCGACCTTCTTCGCCGCGGCTCCCGGCGCACAGCTGCCCTGGCCCGAGGGGGTTGCGGGGCTGGCGCTGCTCGTTGGCACGAGCGCCTGCGCGGTTCTGGCGGTTCTCGGCCGGGGTCGATGGCGGCGGTGGTCCGGGGCGGCGATCATCGTGGCGTCGGTGGTGTACATCGGGGTGGTCGCGGGGCTGCGGGTCGGCGAGCAATGGGGCAGGCCCGCCGACTGGCAGATGGCCGGATGCGACGTCGGCCAGGGTGACGCATTCATCGTCCGCAGCGCGGGAATGGTCGCCCTCCTCGACACCGGCCCCGATCCAGCACCGCTGGCCGCCTGCCTCGAAGATCTCGGTATCGACCGCATCGACCTGCTCGTGCTCACCCACTACGACAAAGATCACATCGGCGGTGTCGAGGCTGTGATCGGTCACGTTGACTATGCGATCATCGGCCCCGCAGGCGAGCCGAAAGATGACGATATCGCCGCATCCCTGAGAGCGGGAGGAGCCGAGGTGCAGCAGGTATCGAGGGGGCCGAGCGGCCTTCTCGGTGAGTTGCGCTGGCACGTGCTCTGGCCGCCTGCGCGGCTATCGGGGATCGAACCGGGCAACCCGGCCAGCGTGACTGTCGAGTTCGACCCGGTGGGCGAATGCCGCCATGGATGTTTCAGTTCGATTTTTCTGGGCGACCTGGGTGAGGAATCCCAGGATCGGTTACTCGCCACGAATCCGCTGGGCGAAGTCGACGTGGTGAAGGTGGCTCATCACGGCTCCGCCGACCAGAGCGCTCGGTTGTACGAGCGGCTCGACGCGGTGGTGGGCATGATGGGTGTCGGCATAGACAACGGCTATGGGCATCCGACAGTGA
The DNA here is from genome assembly GCF_014645015.1 of Salinibacterium xinjiangense. GTDB lineage: Bacteria > Actinomycetota > Actinomycetes > Actinomycetales > Microbacteriaceae > Rhodoglobus > Rhodoglobus xinjiangensis. The sequence continues at coordinate 394,063 of NZ_BMLC01000001.1, read as the reverse complement.
GCCTTCTCGACATTCTCGACAGCACAGGCACTGCCGCGCTCCGCACAGACCAGCACGGGCTCATCCTGTTGTCACCCGGGGAGGAGCCCGGTGCTATCTCCGTGTGGACCGAGCACTAGTGGGCGCTCCAGTGTCGGGCCCGCGCAATAGGCTTGGCCGGTGGCAGCCTCCAAAATCGCGATACCCCAGCTGGCCTTCAACAAGGTGCGTCCCGCACCCGTCGTGCTCGTCACCGGCCCCGAGGGCTTTCTGGCCGATCGCGCCATCCGGGCGCTTCGCGAGCTGTTGAAGGCCGAGGATCCGAGTCTCGAGATCCACGATCTCGAAGCCGACCAGTATTCCCCCGGGGAACTGATCACTCTCGCCAGCCCCTCGCTGTTCAACGAACCGCGGCTGATCAGAGTCGTGAACGTGGAGAAGTGCACGGATGCCTTCATCACCGAGACGATCGCCTATCTCGCCCATCCCGCGGATGACACGTATGTCATCCTGCGTCATGCCGGAGGAGTGCGCGGAAAGAAACTCCTCGATGCCATTCGAGGCGGGGCTGGCGGCGGCATCGAGATCACGTGTCTCGAGCTGAAGAAAGATTCCGAGAAGACCGATTTCGCGGCATCCGAGTTCGCGACAGCGGGCCGGAGAGTAACGGGTGGTGCACTTCGATCCCTCGTCTCGGCGTTCTCTGGCGATCTGGCCGAGCTCGCGTCGGCCTGCCAGCAGTTGCTCGCCGATGACAGCGACGAGATCACCGAGGTGACGGTCGAGCGCTACTATTCCGGCCGAGTGGAGACGAATGCGTTCAAGGTGGCCGACGCCGCCATTGCCGGGCGCACCGGCGAGGCGCTGGTGTTGCTTCGCCACGCCCTGTCGTCCGGCGCCGACCCCGTACCGATCGTGGCGGCTTTCGCATCCAAGATCCGAACTATGGCGAAGATCTCGGGTACGAACGCGCCGTCGGGCCAGCTTGCGTCGAAGCTGGGTCTCGCGCCGTGGCAGATCGACCGTGGCCGACGTGACCTGCAGGGCTGGAACGACGAGGGGCTCGGCAACTGCATCGAAGCAATCGCTGCGACGGATGCCCAGATCAAGGGTCTCGGCCGCGATTCGGTCTTCGCGCTCGAGCGCATGGTCACCGTGATCGCGGCTCGCGGGTACTGAGGGTTCGCTCCGCAGGAGTCATGCCGTCGCTCGACCATTCGTGATTGGACCCTCGGTCGGCCGCAGTTGCATGCGGATCGACTTCGCGAGCGGCTGGTCGTACGTCAGGGCGACGTCGATGGCAGTGAGGGGGAGGTCCGGAAGCGGGAGCCTCGGAAGCATCAGTCCCGGCGGCATCTGTCCCGGAAGCATCCAGTGCCGGCACGCAGTTCCGCCGTACCGCAGGACCGCTAGCCGTTGCTTGCGGCTCGGGAGTCACATGGCCCGGAAACGCAAAAATGCCCCCGCCTGACGGCGAGGGCATTTCGTTGAAGACCGTGATTACAGCGATGCAACCTGCTTGGCGATGGCCGACTTGCGGTTTGCAGCCTGGTTCTTGTGGATGACGCCCTTGGCGGCAGCCTTGTCGAGCTTCTTGCCTGCGACGACGAGCGAAGCAGCAGCGGCAGCCTTGTCGCCGGTGGCGATCGCGGTGCGAGCGGCGCGGACGGCAGTCTTGACCTCGCTCTTGACGGCGCGGTTGCGGTCCTGCGACTTCTTGTTGGTCAGGATCCGCTTGATCTGCGACTTGATATTTGCCACGTTGTTGTACCTTCTCGTTCGTTGAGTGATGATGGGCAGCCGAGGGGATCGTCGTCGTGAGACGACCAATCCTGCTCGATCCCGGCTGCATTCGCGTGATCAAAGACCCCGCGCAAGCCAAGGAGCAACGATACCAGCGTGGTGGAGCTATGGCAATTGCGCGACCCCAGCGCAGAGGGAGTTTGCGACGCTCATCGATCATCCAAATGAAGGAGATTTCTGGTTTCGTGAGTCTCTCACGGGCGAATGGGACCCGACCCAGCGAAATGTCCTTCATTTGGCGAAGAGTGCGGGCCGGTCAGGGCGTAATAGCCTGTGATCATGCCTTCGATCGCCGCCCACATCACCGCAGTCCCCGGTAGCGGCATCCGTCGCATCCACGAGATCGCGTTGACGATGGATGACGTCATCTCGCTCGCCGTGGGGGAGCCTGATGTGGCAGTCTCCCCGCACATCGGGGCGGCCGCAGCCGAGGCGTGGCATCGCGACGCCACCAACTACACGGCCAACGGCGGGATCGCACCCCTCCGACAGGCGATCGTGCAGAAGCTCGCGCGAGATAACGACGTGCATGTCGACACCGAACAGGTGTGGGTCACTGTCGGCGCGACCCAGGGGCTGCACCAGGCTATGGCGATCACTCTGGCCCCGGGAGACGAGGTTCTGCTGCCTGATCCCGGATACACCACCTTCACCATGAACGCTCACATGCTCGCTGCGACGCCCGTGCCGTATCCGTTACGGGCCGATGCCGGCTTCATGCCCGACATAGCGGATCTCGAAACCCTCGTCACGGCGAAGTCCCGCGCCATCATCGTCAACTCGCCATCCAACCCGCTCGGCACCGTCTTCCCGCCGGAGTTACTGCAGCAGTTGCTCGACTTCGCGAAGCGACACGATCTCTGGGTCATCAGCGATGAGGTCTACGAAGCGTTCACATGGAGCCAGCCCCATGTCAGCATCGCGAGCCTCGACTCCGACGACAGGGTCTTCTCGGTCTTCTCCCTGTCGAAGACCTATGCGATGACAGGGGTCAGGATCGGGTATCTCGTAACCCCGCCCGGGCTCGCCCACACCATGCGCACCGTGCAGGAGGCCACGATCAGCTGCGCGAGCGAGCCTGGTCAGTTCGCGGCTCTCGCGGCGATCACCGGTTCGCAGCATCCGGTCTCCGACGCGCGCGCGCACTACCGGGATAACCTCGCGGCCGCGACTCGACTGCTCGACTCACGCGGTATCGGCTATCTCCAGCCGGGTGGCACGTTCTATCTATGGATCGACATGTGTCATGCCTCGGATGGGGATGTCGCGGGCTGGGCGGAGACCTTCCTGCTGCAGGACCGGGTCTCCGTCGCACCAGGCAGCGCGTTCGGTCGCTCTGGCGAGGGCTGGATACGTGTCAGCCTGGCCGCAGAGCGCACGTCGCTGCTGGAGGGCCTCGGGCGGTTGCCCTCCCCGAAAACCGGGGGTTAGCCGGATACCTCGTGCCGGCGCCGATTCGTAGCGTTGAGCTATGACAACGACAGCCCCCACCACCCCGATCCACACCCCCGCCACCACCTCTGCAGATCGCGTTCTCGGAATCTTCGCGCTCGTCTTCGGCATCGCGTCGATCGCCCTGGGTTTCCAGTTCGTCTTCGCCGTCGCCGGACTGGTTCTCGGAATCCTCTCACTTCGGCGTGAACCGACCGCGAGGGGCCTCGCGATCACCGGCATCATCACGAGCGGTGTGACGCTCGCTGGCAGCCTGATCGCTGCGATGGTCGCCCTCGCCGTCTTCCCGTTCATCGCGCTTGCCGCCCTCTGGAGCTAGCACGCCCGTGCTGCAGTGCCGTGCCGTGTGCCGTACCGCCGAGGCGAGAGGCGTGCTCACCGGCCCAATTTTTGCACTCTGGCTGGTGTCACTGACGACAGGTTGACGCGGGCTGACGGGATGGTCGCAATCACCGGAGTCGTCTCAGACTTCCACATGGGCGTACGGCCTCGATCGGCCCGCGTTTGCTCGAGGAGGCCCGGTCGCATCAGGGACGCCACGTGAGCATGTGGGTGCTTCGAAATGCTAAAGAGGTGTGGAGCCAGCTGGCTCCACACCTCTTTAGCTGGTTGTGATTATCTGGGTGCGATGGCCTTGCGGCGCATCGAGAGCAGGACGAATCCGACGCCGGTTGCGAGCAGTACGCCGGCCGCTATGGTCGCGCTCATCGGGTCCACGCCCGTGTTGGCAAGCGTTGCGGCGGGGGTGGTGGGCGTGGCGGGGGCCGGCGGTGCCACAACAGCGGCCTCGGTGACCGAGAATGTCGTCGTCGCGAAGAACAGGCCACTTCGTCCGTCCGAGAAGGTGAAGATGTAGTCGCCTACTTCTCCTGGCGCGCCAAGAAAACTGACTAGGACGTTGCCATCGCCGTCCGCCACGAAGTCTTCAGTTCCATCCGAGGACGGACCGGAAAAACCAACGACGACAGTTTCATCGGGAGCGAAGCCCGAGGCAGTGATGGTGACCTCGGTTGTCGTGTCGGATGCAACCACGCTCGTGGGGTTCGCGGTCGCAGTCGGCGCGGTCGCGAATAGGTAGTTGTCAGTGTCCCAGCCAATGGCGCGCACGATAACGGTGTCGCCGGCGTTGACGAACACGCCGAAGGCAAGCACTTGTGCGAGCTCACCCTGGTCGAGAAGTTGCACGTGGGTGGCGAGCGGCGCCGCGGTGCCTGCCGCGGTCTCACTGAAGGCGCGACTGTTGATCCAGTCGCCGTCCAGATTGTTGGGGTCAACCGGACGCAGTGTGGTGAACTGCTTATCTTCGGCACCGCCCGGTTCACCGAACACGGAGATCTGATAGAAAGCGTCTCCGCTGACGGTGCTCACACCGAGGCCAGCCGCTGCCGCGAGGGTCACGTCACCCGCATCAGCGGGATCTCCGTTGAGCAGTTGGTAACCGTTGGTGCCGCCCACGATCTCGAGGCCCGCTGCGGACTGGGTGGCCGATCCGTCTCCATCGGTGATGGTGCCTGCGAACCAACCCGCCGAGTACGGGGAGGTTTCCGCAGGAACCGGATTCGGGACGGTGACCTGAATCGTGGCAGCGCTGGCGGGCAGGGCGCCAAGGAGGAGGGAACCGGCAACGAGTGCCACTCCGGTGACTCCGGCGCCGAATGATCTGAGCTTCATATGACGAATCCGTTTTCTGTGCGGTGCGTGTCGGCGGAGGTCGCCTGTGTAAAAACGTAACAGATACTCAGGAAATGTGAAGCTTATGTTGAGGAATGATCCGGCCACTTCAGGGAAGACGTTCGGCCCGCACGTGCGCCGTCCGAGCAGCACGGTGGTCCCGGTGCACGCGGGATGGTGGGGCCGCGCGCAGCGTGCCCGCACTTTCTCGTAAACTTAGGACGGCCCAGCAGTCAGGGCCGCTACGAGAGGCACGCGTTGAGTCCCAGAGCCACCACGGTGTTACAGCCGGCTTCCACCGACCCCGCGTTCATTCGCAACTTCTGCATCATCGCTCACATCGACCACGGCAAGTCGACACTTGCCGACCGGATGCTCGGAATCACCGGTGTGGTCTCGGATCGTGACATGCGAGCCCAGTATCTCGACCGCATGGACATCGAGCGCGAGCGCGGCATCACGATCAAGAGCCAGGCGGTCCGGATGCCCTGGGCGCTCGATGGCCAGTCTTTTGCGCTCAACATGATCGACACCCCCGGTCACGTCGACTTCACCTACGAGGTCTCGCGCAGTCTCGCCGCCTGCGAGGGCGCAATCCTTCTGGTTGATGCTGCCCAGGGCATCGAGGCGCAGACTCTCGCCAACCTGTACCTGGCCCTCGATAACGATCTCACGATCATCCCGGTGCTCAACAAGATCGACCTGCCTGCGGCCGACCCGGACAAGTACGCGAAAGAACTGGCGAGCCTCATCGGCGGCAGGCCGGAGGACGTTCTGCGGGTGAGTGGCAAGACCGGCATGGGCGTCGAACAACTGCTAGACCGGGTGGTGGAGTTGATTCCAGCACCGCAGGGCGACCCGAACGCTCCCAGCCGCGCGATGATCTTCGACTCCGTCTACGACTCATACCGCGGCGTGATCACCTACGTGCGCATGATCGACGGGCACCTGAGCCCTCGCGAACGCATCCAGATGATGTCGACGCGTGCGGTGCATGAACTGCTCGAGATCGGCGTCTCCAGCCCCGAACCGACCTCGACCAAGGGGCTGGGCGTCGGTGAGGTCGGCTATCTGATCACCGGTGTGAAGGACGTGCGCCAGTCGAAGGTGGGCGATACCGTCACGAACGCCCAGCGACCATCGACGACGGCGCTCGCGGGCTACACCGACCCGAAGCCCATGGTGTTCTCCGGTCTCTACCCGATCGACGGCAGCGACTATCCGGTGCTGCGCGAGGCGCTCGACAAGCTGAAGCTCTCTGACGCTTCGTTGAATTACGAGCCGGAAACCTCCGTAGCACTCGGTTTCGGGTTCCGCTGCGGCTTTCTCGGCCTGCTCCATCTCGAGATCGTGACGGAACGCCTGGAGCGCGAGTTCGGGCTCGACCTGATCTCGACCGCTCCGAGCGTGCCGTACGAGGTGATGACCGAGGACAAGAAGCAGTACACCGTCACCAACCCGAGTGAGTTCCCGTCTGGCACGAAGATCGCGCACGTCAGCGAACCGATGGTGCGGGCCGCCATCCTCGCTCCCAAGGATTACGTCGGCACCATCATGGAGCTGTGCCAGTCCCGCCGTGGCACCCTCATCGGCATGGATTACCTTGGTGAGGACCGGGTCGAGATCAAATACACGATCCCGCTCGGCGAGATCGTGTTCGACTTTTTCGACCAGCTGAAGAGCAAGACCGCAGGCTACGCGAGCCTCGACTACGAGCCATCCGGTGAGGCCGAGGCTGACCTGGTTAAGGTGGACATCCTGCTTCAGGGCGAGGCCGTCGACGCCTTCAGCGCCATTGTGCATCGTGATAAGGCGTATGCCTACGGCGTGCTGATGACGGAGCGACTGAAGAAACTGATCCCTCGCCAGCAGTTCGAGGTGCCGATCCAGGCGGCAATCGGTGCGCGCATCATCGCGCGCGAGTCGATCAGTGCGATCCGCAAAGACGTGCTCGCCAAGTGCTACGGGGGTGACATCACGCGCAAGCGCAAGCTCCTCGAGAAGCAGAAAGAGGGCAAAAAGCGCATGAAGATGGTGGGTCGCGTCGAGGTGCCACAGGAGGCGTTCGTTGCAGCGCTGACGGGCGACGTCGAGAAGAAGGACAAGAAGTAACCCAGCCTCGCAACAACCCTCGGCCGGTTGCGCGGATCCTCACCCCAAGCCAGCTTGCACGGATACGCTGGCGAAGGTGAGCGACTACCGACCCCCAGTATCCGATCTTCTCCTCGTTCTCGAGCATGTCGTCGACTACTCATCTGTTGCGGCCCTTCCCGGCTCGGAACGTGCAGGCCTTGAGACAGTGACGGGCCTGCTGGATGAGTGCGGTGCGCTAACGGGAAGCGGTGTGTTCATGGCAAAGGTCATCGCCTCCACCAATCGAGCCAGCGACACCGTGGGGGCTGCGGGCGACAACACGCGCGCTCAGCGCAACGCCGACGGTTCCGTGGCCCCGCCACCGGGGTTCGTCGATGCGTATCGCAGGTACGTGGACCACGGCTGGGGTTTCATCCCGTTCCCGGAGCAGTCCGGCGGCGGCTTTCCGCATACGGTGGGGCTCGCGACCCAGGAGATGATGCCGTCGGTCTTAATGACGTTCTCGCTCGGCTCGCTGCTCACGCAGGGCGCGATCGACGCCCTGCTGCACTACGGGAGCGACAAACAGAAGACGCGCTCCCTGCCGAAGATGATCACCGGGGAGTGGACCGGCACCATGAACCTCATGGGACCCCAGGCCGGATCCGACGTCGATGCGCTCACGAGGCGGGCGGTCGCGACGAGGGCGCTCGCGACCGACGCCGAATCCGTGGGACAGCGCAACGCGGTGTCGGCGCTGTCTGTCGAACACAGGCTGGCCTTCCGTGGCTCGCCCACCTGCATGATGGCCCAAGACAATGTGACGGGCGACCTTATCGGCGAGGAGAATGAGGGCATGCGCATCAGATTTCACAGGATGGATATCACGCGGCTCTCGGTCGGCATGCAGGAGCTCGCGATCGCCGCCACCGGAACGGGCAGCGCCGCGCTCGCCCGGGCCCTGTTCGCACCCAGTGATAACGAGCGTGCGCGGTGACCGCACCCGAAGAGCTCGAGCTGACCTACGATGCGGTGGGTGCCACCGCTGACCCGTTCGCGGCATCCTCACCGCCCGAGGGTTACCGCGGCATCGAGAAGACTGCCCGGATCGGTGCGGGATCGGCCCACTTCGCCGCCGCGGCCGATGCGGTGCTCGCGTGGGGTGTGCAGCGCAACAGCGGCTTCGGCATCCGGGGTTCGCAGTCCGTGATCGAGGGCAGCACCGTCACACTGCTCATTCCGTTCGGTCCGTTCAGGGTGCCTGCGGCGGCTCGGGTCGTGTACGTTCTGCGCGAGCCGCGACGTGTTGGTTTCGCGTATGGCACTCTGCCGGGGCATCCGGAGAATGGCGAAGAGGCATTCCTCGTCGAGCACCGTGACGATGACTCCGTCTGGATCGACATCCGCGCGTTCTCGCGACCGGCGAACCGGCTGTGGTCACTCGTGTCTCCCGTGCTGCGCCTGACCCAGGAGTTCTACACCCGCCGCTACCTTCGCGCACTGGCGGGCCCGCAGGGTTGATCCGGCTCGCGGTGCATTACCGAGCAGCGGGATGGCGGCTGGGCTTGCGGGCACCTGCGAGAATTGGGGGATGAATCGGAACCGTCGGCATGCCTAGCGCCCTGCCGATCGCTGATCCGGCGCCGCTGGACGGGCTCCTGCCGGCCAGCGTGGTCACTGGCGCATCCTCGCGGAACTTCGGCGTGTACCTGCATGTGCCGTTCTGTCGGGTGCGCTGCGGCTACTGCGACTTCAATACCTACACGAGCGACGAACTCCGTGGCGCGAAGCGCGGCAACTTCGCGAGCCAGGCGATCGCCGAAATCGCGCTTGCGCAGTCGGTGCTGCGCGATTCCTCGGTCCCCGAGCGCAAGGCGTCCACCGTGTTCTTCGGAGGAGGAACCCCGACCATCCTCCCCGTCAGCGACCTCGCCGGCATGCTTCACGCGGTGGTGGAGACGTGGGGGCTCGCCGAGGGTGCCGAGGTGACGACGGAGGCGAATCCGGATTCCGTCGATCGTGACTATCTCTTCGCGCTTCGCGCTGCCGGGTTCACCCGTGTCTCGTTCGGGATGCAGTCCGCCGTGCCCTACGTGCTCGCCACCCTGGAGCGCACCCACGATCCCGAGCGGATTCCGCTCGTCGTCCAGTGGGCGCGGGAAGCCGGGCTGCAGGTCAGCCTCGACCTGATCTACGGCACACCGGGGGAGACTCTCGCCGATTGGGAGATATCCGTCTCCCAGGCCCTGGCGCAGCATCCCGACCACATCTCGGCCTATGCGCTCATCATCGAGGACGGTACGAAACTGGCCGGCCAGATCCGGCGCGGGCTTGTCGCGATGCCCGATGACGACGTGCAGGCCGATATGTACGAGCTCGCCGATTCACGTTTTTCGGCCGCCGGTTACCAGTGGTACGAGGTGTCGAACTGGGCGCGGGATGGGGCCTTTCGCTCAGCCCACAACCTCGGTTACTGGGTGGGACACGACTGGTGGGGAGTCGGCCCCGGAGCCCATAGCCATGTCGGCGGGGTGCGCTGGTGGAACGTCAAGCACCCTGCAGCCTACGCCGATCGCATGGCGGCCGGACTGTCACCTGCGGCGGGCCGGGAGACACTCGACGACGAGACGCGGCGGGTCGAGGCGGTGCTGCTCCAGACCCGGGTTCGGGCTGGCCTGCCGGTCGCGAGGCTTGATCCAGCCGGTCGCACGGCGGTCGCAGGGCTCATCGCCGATGAACTGGTGGATGCGCGCGCGGCCCTCGCGGGCCGGGTCGAGCTGACTATGCGCGGCAGGCTGTTGGCCGACGCCGTCGTGCGTCGCCTGCTTGACGACTGAACCTCGACGACTGAACCTCGACGACTGAACCTCGACGACTGAACCTCGACGACTGAACCTCGACGACTGAACCTCGACGACTGAACCTCGACGACTGAACCTCGACGACTGAACCTCTTAGCTGACGAACTTGATAGCGAGCGGGTACTGGTAGATCTGCCCATTGTTCGCAGCGATCGCGGCCATGATGCCGAAGACGATCGACAGCACCCAGGCGGCCAGGATGATCAGCAGGCCGATCCCGATCAGTGACGTGACGGTTCCGGCGACGTAGGCGATCATCAGCGTGATCTGGAAGTTCAGGGCTGTGGCCGAGTGGGCGCGGATAAAGGGACCGCGATCCTTCAGCACGATGTAGCCGATCAGCGACGGAAGGAAGGAGAGGATGATCCCCCCGACATGAATCAGTGTCGCCCAGAGTTTCTCGTCGCCCGGGCTCAGCGGCTGAACCGTCGCGTACGGGCTCGTTGGAGGTGTGGATGCTGACATATAACCATTAAAGCAGTCGGGATGGAGATGGCGGCCGATCAACGAAATCAGGCCCGCGAGCAACTGCTCACGGGCCTGGTTTCGGTCTGCGTTACTTAATGAGGCGCAGTGCGAACGGGTACCGGTACGCGATGCCGTCCTTCGCCTTGAGAAAGCCCATGATCGAGAAGATGATCGAGACGATGATGATGACCCAGGCGAGGCCGCCGAAAAGGAAGCCGATTCCGAAGGTGACGACGGCCAGCATGCCAGCAAGGATCTGGATTGCCACCTGAGCGATGGTGACGGTGATCTGGAAGTTCAGCGCCTCCTTGGCCTCAGCGTTCGTAAACGACCCGCGATCTTTGAACACCAGCCAGATGATGAGGGACGGGAGGAATCCGATGATGCCACCGAGGTGCGCAAAAGACGCCCATTGGCGATCTTCGGTCTCGGTGAGTGGAACTGACGGGACTGCATGCGGGTTGGGATCGGTCATGAAGATCTGCCTTTCGAGGGGTGACTCCGGCGGATTACCTGGGTCGGTGCTGGGCTGACGTTGCGGCTGAGCTAGGAATCCCCGCTCTGTCTGAGCACAGGGAACACGGTAGTACCTCCCGCGCAGCGCGTGCAACGACCGTTGCACGGTGCGTCACGATAGAATTGGCAGTCAACATGGTGGAGTGCCAGCGGCGAGAGGCGGATGGGGCATGGTTTCAGATCGTGGGCTCGAAGTCCTGCGCGTTATCGTGCAGGACTACGTCGCGTCCAGGGAGCCGGTCGGCTCCAAATCGATCGTCGAGCGCCACTCGTTCGGCGTCTCTGCTGCCACCATCCGCAACGATATGGCACTCCTCGAAGACGAGGAACTGATCACAGCACCCCACACCTCTTCCGGTCGGATTCCGACCGATAAGGGCTACCGCGTCTTCGTTGACCAGCTCGTCGATCTCCGGCCGCTGACCGCGGCCCAGCGTGGTGCGATCGAGGCCTTCCTCGGCCAGTCCGTCGACCTCGATGACGTGCTCGCGCGAACGGTGCGGCTCCTGTCGCAGCTCACTCACCAGGTCGCGCTCGTGCAGTATCCGTCGCTGACGACGGCTCGGGTTCGGCATGTCGAGCTGGTGCCTCTGGCAGAAACCCGCCTGATGACGGTGTTCATCACCGATTCGGGTCGGGTCGAGCAGCGCGTGCTCGACGTAGCGTCACCCATGGATGACGTACTCATCGGCGAGCTCCGCGCGAAACTGAATGCCTCGATCGGTGGGCTCGGGCTGCAGGATGCCGCAGCCAAACTGGCCACATTCGTCGAAGGTTTCGCACCGGAGCGACACCCCGTGGTGCAGCAGATCGTGGCGAGCCTGTCTGAGCAGGTGCTGGCCAATAAGCAGGACCGGCTCATCATGGCGGGCACGGCGAACCTTGCCCGCACTGAAGATGATTTCAGCGGCAGTATCTTCCCGGTGCTCGAAGCCATCGAGGAGCAGGTGATCCTGCTCAGGCTTTTCGGTGAGATGGAGATCCAGCCCGGTGGCGTTCTCGCTCGGATCGGTCGGGAGAACGCGGGATATGGCCTCGGTGAAACATCCGTGGTCACCAGCGGATATTCGTCGTCCGGAGGAAGTATGGCGCGACTCGGGGTGTTGGGCCCTACACGCATGGATTACTCGAACAACATGGCCGCGGTGCGAGCAGTAGCTCGCTATCTTTCGCGGCTTCTCGGCACGGAATAACTGAGGAATATCGACTCTTGGCAGACCACTATGAGGTACTTGGCGTAGAACGCAGTGCCACACCAGAAGAAATCAAAAAGGCTTACCGGCGCCTTGCGCGCGAACTGCACCCTGATGTGAATCCGAGCGAGGACGCGTCGGAGCGTTTCAAGTCGGTCACGCACGCGTACGACGTGCTCAGCGACGCGCAGCAGCGCCAGCAATACGATCTCGGCCCGCAAGCCGGGTTCGGGGGCGGGGGCGCCAATTTCGGATTCGGCGACATTTTCGAGACCTTCTTCGGTGGTGGGGGCGGCGGTCGCTCGACGGGCCCGCGATCCCGCAGCGAACGCGGGCAGGATGCGCTGGTTCGAGTCGAGGTGGACCTTGACGAGGTCATCTTCGGCACCAAGCGTGATCTCGAGGTCAACACCGCCGTACTGTGCGAAACCTGCCACGGTTCGTGTACGGCTCCCGGAACCTCTCCGGTCACGTGCGACATCTGCCGCGGATCCGGCCAGATCCAGCGCACGGTGCGCAGCCTGCTCGGCAACGTCATGACGTCGAACCCGTGCGGAACCTGCCGTGGCTACGGCACGATCATCCTGAACCCCTGCGCGACCTGCGCCGGGCAGGGTCGAGTGCGCGCATCACGCACCATTCCCGTCGACATCCCTGCCGGGGTCGAGACCGGACTTCGTTTGCAGATGCCGGAGCAGGGTGAGGTCGGGCCCGCTGGCGGGCCGAACGGTGACCTGTTCCTCGAAATCAAGGTGCGCCACCACGAGACCTTCAGCCGCAGCGGCGACGACCTGCTCGCGACCGTCGAGGTCGCCATGACGGACGCTATCCTCGGTACGCGCACGACCGTAAAGGGGCTGGATGGCGATATTTCGATCGAAATCAAGCCGGGCATCCAGAGCGCCGAGGTCATCACTATTCGCGATCGTGGAATCACGCATCTTCGAGGTGCCGGCCGAGGCGACCTGAAGATCGGCGTGCAGGTCATGACGCCGACGAAACTGAACCACAAGGAGCAGGAGCTCATCAAGCAGCTGGCCGGTGCCCGCAAGGCAACGCCCCCGCACTTCGCGCATTTCCAGCAGGGATTGTTCACGAAGCTGCGCGATCGGTTTCTGAACCTGTAGCCGTGGCCCACTTCTACATCGACGAAACCCTGGACTCGGCCGCCGTCGGCGACAGGGTATCGATTGTGGGATCCGAAGCGAGGCATGCGGTCACGGTGTCGCGGCTCGCGGTGGGGGAATCCATCGCCATCGGTAACGGTGCAGGGCTCGTCGTCTCGGGCGCCATCGTCACCGCCGAACACACGGAACTGGCCATCGAGGTCGCGGCGGTGAAGAACGATGACCGACGCACCCCTGCCGTCTTCCTGGCCCAGGCTCTCGCGAAAGGCGATCGGGACGAACTCGCCGTCCAGGCGGCCACCGAGCTCGGCGTCGACGGGGTCATCCCGTGGACTGCCGCGCGCAGCATCTCCCGCTGGGAGGGCGCAAAGGTCGCCAAGGGTCGCGATCGCTGGACGGCCGTGGTGCGCGAGGCCTCCAAGCAGTCCCTTCGATCCTGGATTCCGGATGTGCTCGACCTGGTCAGCACCCGTCAGCTCGTGAAGCTTGCTGAGGGCGCCAGGATGCTCGTACTCGAGCCGACCGCTGAGCTGACGCTGAGCGCGCTGGAGCTCGACGACCGCGACCTGATCCTCGTCGTCGGCCCGGAGGGCGGTATCGCGCCGCACGAACTCGACGCCCTCACCACGGTCGGAGCTTCTGTCGTCCGGCTCGGTAGTGAGGTGCTTCGCACGTCCACTGCGGGGCCGGCCGCTCTCGCCATGCTCAACGCCAAGCTGGGGCGCTGGTAGGCGCGCTGTCAGCTGCCGCGCCTTAAGCTGTATTCATGTCGAATTCGCCGAGCATCTTCTCCCGCATCATCGCGCGCGAGATCCCTGCCGACGTCGTGTTCGAGAGCGACACCCTGATCGCGATTCGCGATATCGCCCCGAAAGCGCCGGTGCACATTCTCGTGGTCCCGAAGACCGAGGAATTCAGCACCGTGGCGCAGCTCGCTGCGGGAAACCCGGGTCTGCTTGCCGAACTCGTCGCCGCCGCCCAGCAGATCGCCGACGAGCACTGTGGCGGCCAGTATCGCCTGATCTTCAATACCGGTGAGAATGCCGGACAAACTGTCTTCCACGTGCACGCACACGTGTTGGGCGGAACCCTCACGGAAGGCTCCCTTGGGCTCTAGCGACACATCCACAGCACGCGGCCGCGACGACGACAGTCAGCTCGAGAACCGGGTCGACCTGGAGGTAGACGGTGTCGCCATGGTGCGACTGCTCGGTCCGCAGGATCGACTGCTGCTCACTATCGAGAAGCAGTATCCGCTTGTCGAGGTTGCCGTCAGGGGCAACAGGATCACGCTCAGTGGTGACGCCGACCAGGTGCATTCGGCCCGCGTCCTCGTCGACGAACTGGTGCACATGGTCAGGGAGGGAGTCGATCTCGGACCCGTCGAGGTGACCTCCTCCGCTCGCATCATCGAGTCGAAGTCAGGGAGCCCGGCCGAGCTGCTCAGCCAGTCGATCCTTACGTCGCGCGGCAGGAGCATCCGGCCGAAGACCCTCGGGCAGAAAGAATATGTCGATGCGATCGACACCAACACAATCGTCTTCGGCATCGGCCCTGCAGGCACAGGCAAGACGTACCTCGCGATGGCGAAAGCCGTTCAGGCCCTGCAGCGCAAAGAAGTCGAGCGCATCGTTCTGAGCCGCCCGGCCATCGAGGCCGGCGAGAGACTCGGATTCCTGCCCGGTTCGCTCACCGACAAGATCGATCCCTACCTTCGGCCTCTCTACGACGCGCTCAACGAGATGATGGATCCTGAGCTCGTGCCCAAGCTGCTCGCCGCGGGAACCGTCGAAGTGGCGCCGCTCGCGTACATGCGCGGCCGGACGCTCAACAATGCGTTCGTGGTGCTCGATGAGGCGCAGAACACCACTCCCGAGCAGATGAAGATGTTCCTCACCAGGCTCGGTTTCGGTTCGAAGATGGTGATCACGGGCGACGTCACGCAAGTCGACCTACCGGCCGGGGCATCCGGACTCCAACTGGTCACCTCGATCCTCGACGAGATCGACGAGATCCACTTTGCGCGACTGACGAGCGCCGACGTGGTGCGGCACAGCCTCGTCGGCCAGATCGTCGACGCCTACACCGAATATGACGCACGGAAGCAGCTGGAGAAGTTCGAGCGGGACGACAGGCGCATGAGGAAGACCACCCCGTGAGCATCGAGATCAACAACGAATCGGGCGTCGAGGTCGATGAGCCGGCGATCCAGCGACTGTCGGTGTTCGCCCTGGATCAGATGCGCGTGCATCCGGATGCCGAGCTCGCGATTCTCTTCGTCGATGAAGCTGCCATGGAACAGCTCCATGTGCAGTGGATGGACGAGCCTGGCCCCACCGATGTACTGAGCTTCCCCATGGACGAGTTGCGACCAGGTAGTGATGAGGCACTGACCCCGGCCGGCCTCCTCGGCGACATCGTGGTGTGCCCCCAGGTCGCGATCGCGCAGGCCGAAACGGCCGGGCACAGCCCGATCGAGGAGATGCTGCTGCTGACGACCCACGGTATCCTGCACTTGCTTGGGTTCGATCATGCAGAACCCGACGAGGAAAAGGAGATGTTCGGGCTGCAGCGCGACATCCTTGTCGGATTCGCCCTCGCCGAACAGCAAAAGTAGTCCCGTGCTGATCGGCATCTTCATCAGCGCCGCGGTCGTGCTGGTCGTTTTTGGTGGGCTGCTCGCGGCGGCGGACGCAGCGCTCAGTGTGCTGAGCCGGACGGATCTCTCGGATCTGGCGTTGCAGAGTCGCTCGCGGTCATCCCTCCTGGCAATCGCCCGCGATCCCGGCGCCCATATCAACGCCCTCAACTTCATGAGGATCGTCTCGGAGACAACCGCTGCGGTGTTGGTCACCCTCGCCTTCGCCTACTCGATCTCGCAATGGTGGATCAGCCTGCTGGTGTCGGCCCTGATCATGACCGGGGCATCCTTCGTGCTGGTCGGCTCAAGCCCCCGCAGCGTCGGTCGGGCCAATGCCAGGCCGATCATGCGGTTCGCCGCCCCCATCGTGCATGCCGTCCGTGTCGTGCTCGGCCCCATCGCTGCCGCCCTCGTCGCCCTCGGCAACAGGGTCACTCCCGGTCGGCCTCCGAGTGCCACCTTCTCGAGCGAAGAGCAACTGCTCAGCATGGTGGATGAGGCGACAGAGCTCGAGGTGCTCGAGGAGGATGACCGTGAGCTCATCCACTCGATCTTCGAATTCAACGACACCGTCGTGCGCGAGGTGATGCTGCCGAGAACCGACATGATCACGATCGATGACGACGAGACGATGGGCGCGGCCATGGGGCTGTTCCTGAGCAAAGGCGTATCGCGGATGCCCGTGCTCGGCGGCAACATCGACGAGGTGCTCGGCATCATCTATCTGCGCGACGTCTCGCGCGTGGTGTACGAGCAGACGCTGGATGCGGAGACTCTCACGGCTGCGGAGTTGGCGCGACCGGCCCTGTTCGTTCCGGAATCACAGAAGGCCGACAGCCTGCTGCGCCAGATGCAACTCGAATCGAATCACCTGGCGATGGTGGTCGACGAGTACGGCGGGATAGCGGGACTCGTCACGCTCGAAGATCTCATCGAAGAACTCGTCGGCGACATCTCAGACGAATACGACAACGACGTTGCCGAGGTGGAAGACCTTGGCAACGGGCGGTACCGCGTCAGCGCGAGGCTCGCCATCGACGAACTCGGCGATCTGTTCGGTCTGGAACTCGAAGACGACGAGGTCGACTCGGTCGGTGGACTCATCACAAAAGCGCTTGGAAAGCTGCCTACTGCGGGCTCCAGTGCGGAATTCTCCGGTCTTGTGCTCACCGCCGACCGCACGGAAGGTCGCCGCAAGCGACTCAGCACCGTGCTCGTCGAGCGCGACCAGGCCCTCATCGACGCCCTCGAGGCGTTTACCAACGAAAAGGCGGACTAACCGTGGCCAAGACCGATGACGCAGCATTCCGTGCGGGGTTCGTCTCCTTCGTGGGGCGACCCAACGTGGGGAAGTCCACGCTGACCAACGCCCTGGTGGGGGAGAAGGTGGCGATCACCTCGTCGAAGCCGCAGACCACCCGCCGTGCCATCCGGGGCATCGTTCATCGCAGCGATGGGCAACTGATCATCGTCGATACCCCCGGGATGCACAGGCCACGTACGCTGCTGGGCGAGCGGCTGAACAGCATCGTGCAGGAGACACTCGGCGAGGTCGACGTGATCGGGCTGTGCCTGCCTGCCAACGAGAAGATCGGTCCTGGCGACCGCTACATCAACGAGCAGCTCGATTCGTTCCCGAGGGCGAAAAAGGTGGCCATCGTCACCAAGATCGATGCGTCGTCGCGGCCGGGTGTGGCCCAGCAGCTGCAGGCCGTCAGCGAACTGCGCGACTGGGATGCGATCATCCCGATCTCGTCATTCGACAAGACGCAGCTCGACATTCTTGCGACGGAACTGGTCAGGCTCATGCCCGCGTCGCAGGCGCTGTATCCGGAGGGCGCAGTCACCGACGAGACGACGGAGTCGCGCATCAGCGAACTCATCCGCGAGGCCGCGCTCGAGGGCGTCACCGACGAGCTGCCGCACTCGATAGCGGTCACGATCGACGACATGATCGAGAGCGAGTCGAAAGACCTGCTCGAGATCTACGCAAACCTGTTCGTGGAGCGCGACAGCCAAAAGGGCATCATCATCGGGCACCAGGGGCAGCGGCTGCAGGAGGTCGGTGCCAGGGCTCGCGTGCAGATTGAAAAGCTCCTGGGGCGCCAGGTGTTCCTGTCGATGCGCGTCAAGGTCGCCAAGGAGTGGCAGCGAGACGCGAAGCAGCTGGGTCGGCTCGGGTTCTAGACGTCACTAACCCTCGGTCAGAGCCTGCAGGGCCGAGCGCACCGCGACGACACCTGCACCATAGGTCTGATCGGCCCATGCCTGGACAGAGCCATCATCATGGACGACCTGCACGAACAGGTATCCGTTCTTCGCGAAGCTCGAGAGCACCTCGACCGGAGCAGTGTCGAAGATCTCGGCCTGGATGTCTGCAAGCTGTTGTTCGCTCGACGATCCCGCGTTCGCCTCGTCGACAAGCAGGTCGACGGCGGGCATGGTGTCGTAAAGGGCGAGCATGACGGCGCTGTCTACGGTGAGAGCGGTACCGTCCCAATTGCCGAAGACCGCGTACGCGCCCCAGGTCACATCGTTCGCGGTCTCGGAGCCTTCGTTCGCAGTCCATTCCCACCCGATGAGTTCCGGGCCCGAGCACTGAGGCGGGTACGACGCGGCTATGGCGCCGAGGCAGAACTCGGGGGCGGCCTCGCCGACCTGGATGACGGTGCCCTGGCCGACAACGTCGACCGGAGACGGGGGTTGGTCTCCCGGTGTCGCTCCACCGGCGCAGGCGGTGAGCGCGAGAGTCGCCGCGAGGACGACCGGTAACAGGATGGTGCTGCGTGGCTTCATGCGTCCCAGTATCCTCAGTGCGACTCCCCATGTACTACCCAACGTTTGGGGGACTTCGAGCGTCGGGATCGCCTCCATCGAAGATTGTCACCTGTCCATCCGGGGCGCGGGGGGCGCGTGGGGGGAAACCGCGTGTCGAAGCGTCGTTGATCGACAACGGGCGTGACCCAGTAGGCGTGACCCAGTAGGCGTGACGCAGTAGGCGGCGTCGTGGATCTGGTCGAGGGCTGCGCCTTCATGCGTGATCGCGAACCAGTGCGAGGCGCCGTTGTCCGGGTCCAGGAAACCGCCGGGGAGCTCGAGGGCCGAGGAGGAATCTTTGCACGTCTGGCGTCGAAATAGGGGCACATCGAATGGTTCGTCTGGCGAATCGCCAGCATTGTGACGGCTGGCCTCGCCAGTCTCAGGGAAGCGGCGCCGACTATGGGCCCACTCTGCGCGGGAGCCGTGTGTTGGCCGTGTGTTGACGGTACATGGAATGTGAATGAACGATCAGCTCGCATCCCGAGTGGATACTGGTGTCCGCGCCGGCCTGAGGAGAATAAGTGGATGCGTTCCTCTCGGACATCCGAGTAATTGGCGGGCCGATTCCCATCGTTGTCGTCGTGCTAGCGGTGCTCGCCGCCGCTGGACTGATTATCCGCAGGGCGCCACGCGGAAGGCCGCGAAGCCGCTGGGCGGTCACCGTCCTCATCGCTCTCCTGGCAGGGGCCGGCCTGGGCCTGCTCGCCTGCTGGGTTGTCGGCGACCTTATGAACGCTTTCGACGTGCAACTGAGTCCCACTTCACGGGCGTGGGTTGCGATCGCCTGTGCGGGGATGGCGCTCGCGATAGCCAATCTGCGCGCGGTGCGGATTCGGCGACGGGCCGGAGCGGTTGCATCCATTGTGTTGTTCGCGCTTCTCGGCGGGCTCGGCGTCAATGCAGACTTCGGCCAGTACACGACCGTCGGGAGCATGCTGGGTACCAGCTCGTTCGCGCCACTGCCGGCAGTTGACCTCGCGCTTCAGCGTGCAGGGGCAGGCACGGATTCCGCCAGCGAGCACGAGTTATGGAAGACCTGGGCGGCGCCGGCGGGCATTGCCGCGCGCGGCATCGTCGGCGCCGTGACCATTCCGGCAAGCGTGTCGCACTTCGCTGCCCGCGATGCCCTCGTCTATCTGCCGCCGGCCGCGCTCGTCCCGCACCCGCCGGCACTGCCCGTGCTCGTGATGATGTCGGGGCAGCCGGGCAGCCCGGAGGACGTCTTCCTGGCGGGCCACCTCGACAAGATCATGGATGCCATTGCGGCCGAGCACGATGGGCTCGCGCCGATCGTGGTCGTACCTGACCAACTCAGCGCGCCAACTATCAACCCGATGTGCGTCGACTCCGCCGCTGGCAACTCCGCCACCTACCTGACAAACGATGTTCCGACGTGGATCCGGGCGAACCTCGACGTGCAGTCGGCCGCCACCGGGTGGGGTGTCGGCGGGTTCTCACAGGGCGGTACGTGCGCGATCCAACTCGGAGCTGGGCATCCGGAGATCTTCGGCTCGATCATGGATATTTCCGGTGAACTCGAACCGAAGGCGGGCAGCCCCGAGCAGACGATCGCCCGCGGGTTCGGCGGTAATTCCGCGGCCTACGACCGGGCTAAGCCACTCGCGATCCTTTCCCGCGAGTCCCCGTACCGCGACACGGTGGCGATCTTTGCGGCCGGCTCCCTCGATTCGAGGTACATGCCCCGGATCGCGACTATCGCGGCCGCAGCACAGCTGGCGGGGATGCAGAGTACAGTGCTGACCTCGCCCGGAACCGCGCATGACTGGTCCACGGTTCGATATGCGTTTGAGCACGGAATGCCCGCTATCTACGCCCAGATGGGGTTATCGAGGCCCGCATCGTGAGAAGACTACGGCGTACCCCCTTCACCGCTGCGCTCCTCGCTGTGCTGCTCACGGTTGCAGTCGTGACCGGTCCGGTGAATGGGCCGTCTTCCGCAGTGAGGCGACTCGTCGGTGCGGATCTCGCGGCTCTCGGTCGCCATGAGTGGTGGTCGTTCATCACGACCGATTTTTTTGTCGACAACCTGGCTCAACTCCTGATCGTCCTCGGGGCTGCCGCCGTCGGGGTCGGAGCGGCCGAGCGTTTGATGGGCACAGCCCGCACGGTTCTCGCTTTCGCGGTGACGGGAGTTGCTGCATCCACCCTGGGACTTGGCATCGAGTCGCTCGGCGTGTTCGCTGGGGAGTACTGGGCGGATGCGGTGCGCGGTGTGGTCACGCTCGACCCACTGAGCCCCATCGTGGGTACTGTGGCCGTCGCGAGCGCATTCGCCTCGGTGCTCTGGCGTCGTCGACTCCGTTTCATGGTCGTGGGGTCTACTGTCGTGTTCCTGCTCTATTCGGGGCAGCCGTCGGATCTGTATCGGTTGCTCGCCGCGCTGGTCGGGCTGCTGCTCGGTTCCCTCCTGACCAGGCGGCGTCTGCGTGTGGAGCGCTGGACGAGCTCGCATCACGAGACCAGGGTGTTGTTGGCGGCCGCCGCAGTCGTGTTCGCGTTGGGCCCTGTCATCACACTCGTTTCGCACGCTCGGTTCGGATTTCTGTCGCCACTCGGCGCTTTCACCACCGCAGTCATGCCGCCGTCGCGCAGCGGGGGGGAGCCGTGCGCAGTCTCCGGCCCCGCACGCGCCTGCTACGAACAGTGGGAATCCCACTCTGGCCAGGGCGCCTCGGTCGTGGTGCTGGCGTTGCTGCCCCTCGCGATAATGCTGATAGGTGCGTACGGACTTCTGCATGGTCGCCGGGCCGCGATCTATGTCGTGTCAGCGATTGCCGCGGCCAATGGGGTCCTCGCCGGCTTCTATTTCGGCATTGTGCCTGTGATCGGTTCAGCCTCTCATGCTGCGCTACGGGCGGGGCAGTCACCAGAGTTCGGAGTGTGGATCGCGGCCAATGCAGTGTTGCCGGTGCTCTTCGCCCTGATCGTTCTGTCCCAGCGTCGGCACTTCCCGCGTCAGCCGCGGGCGAAGGCTGCGCGCCGATTCCTGAGCATCGTTGTTATCGCGGTCGCAGTGGCGTCCGGTGGCTATTTGCTTGGCGGATCGCTGCTCGCCGGTCAATTCAACCCGACCGTCGGATTCGGTGATCTCCTCGCAGATTTGCCCGAACGCTTCATCCCCGTGTCATTTCTGGACGCCGAATTGCGGGACTTTGTACCGACAGGTCTCGCCTCTCGCCTGCTCTACCACGGCGTGGGTCCCCTGCTCTGGACGGCATTGCTGGTGGCTGTCGTCGTGTTGCTGCGCGAAAGCAGGTCCGCTGGCTCCTCGGCAAGTGAGAGGGCCGAGTTTCTCGCACTCGAACGCTCCGCAGGCGGATCGATGTCGTTCCCGGGCACGTGGGCTGGCAACAGCTACTGGTTCAACTCGGAGCGCAGCATGGCCATCGCCTATCGCGTCGTAAACGGTTGCGCGGTGACCACGAGCGCGCCGGTAGGCGAGCCGCTGGATCCCAGAGAGGCGATCGGGGCCTTCATCACCTTCTGTGACTCGAACGCGTGGACTCCCGCGTTCTACGGAGTCCACGAGCGATGGGCGCGCCTGCTCACCGAACTTGGCTGGTCAACCACGGTTGTCGCGGAGGAGACGGTCATCGATCCAGCCACGTGGAAGATGACGGGAAAGAAATGGCAGGACGTGCGCTCGTCTGTCAACCGCGCAGCGCGTGAGGGAGTGAAGGTGAGCTGGAGCACCTGGCGTGAACTGTCGACGCACACCGCAAACCAGGTCGCCGAGATTTCGGAACTGTGGGTAGTGGAGAAGAAATTACCAGAGCTTGGCTTCACGCTCGGCGGCCTCGAGGAATTGCGCGATCCGGACGTGTTGCTCGGGATCGCGGCCGACGGGGCTGGCACTGTGCAGGCGGTGACGAGCTGGCTGCCAACCTGGACCGATGGCGTAATTACAGGCAGGACTCTCGACTTCATGCGCAGGCGCGCCGACGGCATGAATGGAGTCATGGAGTTTGTGATTGCCGAAGCTGCCGTCCGAGCACAGCTCGACGGTCTCGACTTCCTCAGTCTCTCGGGTGCACCGCTCGCGGTGGCACCCACCGACGAGAAGTCGTCGCCGCTCGACCGTGTCCTCGGGATGCTCGGCACGTCACTCGAACCCGTTTACGGCTTTCGGTCGCTCCTCAATTTCAAGCAGAAGTTTCAGCCGCGGCTGGTCCCGCTGTACCTTGCCTACCCTGACGCCATGTCGCTCCCGGCGATGGCGGTGGCAATCGCACGTTGCTATCTGCCTGAACTCACGCTCCGGGAGTCGACGGCACTCGTCCGCGGCCTTCGTTGAGTGGTATTCTCTTGTTGTGTTCGGTCTGCTCCTTCTTAGCTGCCGCGACGAGTCCTAGCTTCAGGCCTCACTCGTCGCGGAGACCGCGCTGTCACAAAGCGCCGTGGGCTGACTCCTCAATCAGACGAAAGAGCTAAGGGACCATGAAGAACACACAAACTCCGTCCGCAATGCCGATCCACAAGTACCGGCCGTACCGCGACACCCTGGGCATCGACCTGCCCGACCGAAGCTGGCCGTCGAAGACGACGACGGTCGCGCCCCGCTGGTGCGCCGTTGATCTGCGCGACGGCAACCAGGCACTCATAGATCCGATGAGCCCGGAGCGCAAACGCATCATGTTCGACCTGCTTGTGAGGATGGGTTACAAAGATATCGAGGTCGGTTTCCCCTCCGCGAGCCAGACTGATTTCGATTTCGTGCGCACCCTGATCGACGAGAACCTCATCCCGGACGACGTGCGCATCCAGGTTCTCACGCAGGCCCGTGGCGAGCTAATCAACCGCACCTACGAATCGCTCATCGGTGCGAAGCAGGCGATCGTGCACCTGTACAACTCCACGAGCGTGCTGCAGCGCGACGTGGTGTTCCGCACGGATAAGCAGGGCATCATCGACCTTGCCCTGAACGGTGCGCGACTCTGCAGGGCCGCGGAATCCATCGCTGACGGCACCGAGATCTTCTACGAGTACTCTCCCGAGAGCTTCACCGGAACCGAGCTGGATTTCGCGCTCGAGGTCTGCAACGAGGTGCTCGAGGTGCTGGAGCCGACCCCGGATCGCAAGGTCATCATCAATCTGCCGGCGACGGTCGAGATGGCGTCGCCGAATGTCTACGCCGACTCCATCGAGTGGATGTCGCGGCACCTGAACCACCGCGCGAATGTGATTATCTCCCTGCACCCGCACAACGACCGGGGTACGGCAGTCGCCGCCGCTGAGCTCGGCTACCTGGCTGGCGCTGACCGCATCGAAGGCTGCCTGTTCGGCAATGGTGAGCGCACGGGAAACGTCGACCTCGTCGCGCTCGGAATCAACCTGTTCACGCAGGGCATCGACCCGCAGATCGACTTCAGCGACCTCGACGAGGTCAAGCGAACAGCCGAGTACTGCAACCAGTTACCGGTGCACGAGCGAAGCCCCTGGGCGGGTGACCTCGTCTACACCGCTTTCAGCGGATCGCACCAGGACGCCATCAAGAAGGGCTTTGAAGCGATGCAGGCGGATGCTGCGGCGCAGGGCGTCTCCGTCGATGAGCTGCTCTGGGCGGTGCCGTACCTGCCGATCGACCCGAAAGACCTCGGCCGCGGCTACGAGGCCGTCGTGCGCGTTAACTCGCAGAGCGGCAAGGGAGGGGTGGCCTACCTGCTGAAGGCGGACCACGCGCTCGACCTCCCGCGCAAGCTCCAGATCGAGTTCAGCGGTGTCGTTCAGGCGAAGACGGACGCAGAGGGTGGCGAGGTTACCAGCGATCAGATCTGGGAGATCTTCCACGACGAGTACCTGCCAGCGCACCACGCGGACAACAAGTGGGGGCGCTTCGAACTGCACTCCACCGCGACCGCGAGCGACCTCGCGGGCTCGACAAGGCTCGATGTCACGTTGCGCGTCGGAGACACCTCCGCTCCCGCTGCCGGTACGGGCAACGGTCCGATCGCGGCTTTCCTCGGCATCATGGCTGAGCACGGCGTCGACGTGAAGCTCTACGACTACGTGGAGCACGCGCTGTCTGCCGGAGGTGACGCTCTCGCGGCCGCTTATGTCGAGCTGAACGTCAACGGCAAGCGCCTCTGGGGCGTGGGCATCGATGCCGACATCTCGACGGCATCCCTCAAGGCCGTCGTCTCTGCGGTCAATCGCGCTGTGCGCATGGACGCAGGCGACCGCGACCTCGTGAGCGCCTAGATCCGAGCGAGGTTGGCGCGCGTGCGTGCCCACCTTTCGGAAATTCAGGAAGTCCGACATCGGACGGCGTACTACGCGGTTCCCCGGGACGAGATCGCGCTGAGTTCCTGAATTTCCGAAAGGGATCGCGGTCGGGGGGTCAACGACGGCGGATGCGCGGCATCTTTTCGATGGCGCGCTGTTCCGGCAGCGTCCAGTTGAACAGCACCGCGAGAATTCGGACGCCGAAGGTCAGGGCGACGCACGACGATGCGGCGAGAAACACGTCGACGTCGAGCCGCAGCAGCAGCGTGAGTGTGCCGGTGCCCGCCACGGCAGCCAGGGCGTAGAGCGAACCGACGTGCATCAGCGCGATCGGCCGGTTCAGGAGCAGGTCGCGCAGGATCGAGCCGCCCACGGCCGACAGCACGCCGACGAAGATCGCCGGTACCTCCGGAAGACCGATCGCCAGTGCCTTCGTCGTACCGATCGCGCCGAAGAGCCCGATGGTGAGCGCGTCGAGCACGGTGACGAGCGGACCCAGCCGGGAGATGAGACGCTCGAGCAGCATGCCCATGAGGGCGGCGCCGGTCGCCACGATCAGGTACCAGTTGCTGGTCAGGGCTGCAGGCACCTGTGCCAGCAGCACATCGCGCAGGATTCCTCCGCCGAAGCCGGTTGCGACGCCGATGATGGCGACGCCGAGCAGGTCGAGCCTGCGGTCCCGGAACTGGGCAGCGAACAGCGCACCCTGCGCCGCTCCGATGCCGATGGCGAGCAGGTCGGCCCACAGGGGGATCACGAACGTGGGAGTCACGCTCTATTCGTACCATGGCGAGCGTGACCGCCTGCTGCGGCACCACCGGTTCGCCGTTGCTGTCGAGCGGATCCGTCGAGCCTGTCGGCCGGGCATCCAGAAACTGACGGTGGAGGAGAGGATAATCGTGGTGTGCCGACCTACCGTGACGAAGCCGTTGTGCTGCGCACCCACAAACTGGGTGAAGCCGATCGCATCGTGACGATGCTCTCTCGGCAGCACGGCAAGATCCGCGCCGTAGCCAAGGGAGTTCGTCGCACGGCGTCGAAGTTCGGCGCACGACTGGAGCCGATGATGGTCGCCGACGTGCAGTGTTACGTCGGTCGGAGCCTCGACATCATCCAGCAGGCAGAGTCCCTCGGGTCGTACGGCGCGGAGATAGCTGACGACTATGCGAGCTACACCGCGGCAAGCGCCATGATCGAGACGGCCGACAAGATCACGGATGATGATGGCAGCCTGCAGCAATACCTCCTGCTGGTGGGGGCCCTGCGTTCGCTCGCACGGCGGGAGCACCACCCGAGCCTTACCCTCGACTCGTACCTGTTGCGGTCGCTGTCGATCGCGGGATGGGCGCCCAGTTTCGAAGACTGCGCCGTCACCGGCGCGCCCGGACCTCACACGGTCTTCGTCGCACAGCTGGGTGGGGTCGTCGCAGACGAGGTCGCCCCTCCCGGCGCTCCGCGGCTCGACCTCGACACCCTGGACCTTCTCGGTGCACTTATCGAGGGCCGGTGGGAGGCCGCCGAGGCGGCGGACGATCGCGCACGCAACCAGGCGAGCGGTGTTGTCGCGGCGTATGCGCAGTTCCATCTCGAGCGATCGCTGCGTTCGCTGCAGCACGTCGATCGTTCCACCGACGCCGGGCCCGCCCGGATCGGCCGCACGGCATGAGTCCCGTCGGGAAGACCCACAAGGATGCGGTCGAGTTTCGCCCCATCGACTGGACGGGTATCCAACCGCCGGCGTTCCCACGCAAAGCTGTGCCCGAACATATCGCGATCGTCATGGATGGCAACGGTCGCTGGGCCAACGCTCGAGGCCTCACACGCATCGAGGGCCACAAGGCTGGCGAGGCAAGCCTGCTGGAGGTGGTGGCCGGAGCGATTCAGGTCGGGGTCAAGCACCTGAGTGTTTATGCGTTCTCCACCGAGAACTGGAAGCGCTCGCCCGACGAGGTTCGATTCCTGATGGGCTACAACCGTGACGTGCTGCACCGCCGGCGCGACCAGCTCAACGAGTGGGGGGTGCGAATCCGCTGGGCCGGGCGCCGCCCGCGGCTGTGGGGCTCGGTCATCAATGAACTGCAGTTCGCCGAACGACTCACGGCGCAGAACTCGACCCTGACGCTCACGATGTGCATCAACTACGGCGGGCGCAACGAGATCACGGACGCCGTTCGGGCGCTTGCGGATGAGGTTGCGGCGGGGCGGCTTAAGCCGTCCGGGATCTCGGAGAAAACCATCCAGAAGCATCTGTACGTGCCCGACCTGCCCGATGTCGACCTGTTCCTGCGCAGCTCGGGGGAGCAGCGCACGAGCAACTTCATGCTGTGGCAGAGCGCATACGCCGAGATGGTGTTTCTCGACACGCTCTGGCCTGATTTCACGCGTGAAGATCTCTGGCAGGGAATCATGACGTACGCGAATCGCAACCGCCGATTCGGTGGCGCGATCGACACCCCGACTGCCTGAGGCGGGAGCCGCTCGACCTGTCCGCGACCCCCTGACGTTGGAAATTCAGGAAGTGTCGCGGTCTCGCCGAATCCGAAAGCCGGAGCCTGGCGGCGCGCGTCGCCGCGCGGCTGCGCAGTTCCTGAATTTCCGAAAGGGGGGCGGGGCGGTGGGAAGTGCGGGCGTGGCTGTGAAGCCGCCCTCAGTCTTTTGGTCAGGCTGACCCGAAGTGTTACACTCTCTTCAGGTCATAAAGACCTTTACTGAGGGGATACACGATGGCAGCCTCACCGCGAGACGGGATTCCGCTGGCCGTGTCTACGGTCATTTTCGCGCTGCGCTCCGACGCCGAGTCAGGGCTCGGCGCGCTCTGGATCCCGCTCGTGCGCCGCATCACCGAGCCGTTCGGCGGACGCTGGGCACTGCCCGGTGGGTGGGTGCGCGCCGAGGAGGGGCTGGCGGATGCCGCATCCCGCAACCTGCTCGAGACCACAGCCCTCGAGCCGACGTACCTCGAACAGCTGTATGCCTTCGGTAATGTGGACCGCTCGCCCTCCGGTCGCGTCGTCTCCATCGTCTACTGGGCGCTCGTGCGCGCAGACCAGGCCGAGCGGGCGACTGAGGGCGAGAACGTGCGGTGGTTCCCGGCCGATGACCTGCCCGAGCTCGCCTTCGATCACAACGTGATCATCGACTACGCGCTGTGGCGACTGCGAACCAAGCTCGAGTACAGCCGTATAGCCCAGGCATTCCTCGGCGAGACTTTCACCCTCACCGACCTGCGTGAGGTGCACGAGGCCGTGCTGCGTCGTCCGCTGGATCCCGCGAATTTCCGACGCCAGGTCGCATCGACGCTTGTTCCGACGGGAGCGGTGGTCTCTGGCGGGCGTCATCGCCCGCCGAAGCTCTATCGCTACAACCAGACCATCGAGGTGGTCGACAACGGCCCCATCAGCCGAGAGAAGACAGGGAGTAATCGTGCCATCAGTTGACGCCATCATCCGGAGCGCCCCGGGGGAGAGCTGTGCCCCCGAACTTGCCGAGGGTCCGTGGACCCTGGACCTCGGAACGCCCGGCTACGGACCCGGTTCGTCGATGGGCGACGTGATCCCGACAGGGTCACCTCGCCAGGGCCAGTTACCGCTGGAATACCAGCACGCATCGAATGATCAACTGAACGAACGCATCCGTGCGGCCAAACAGCTTCTCGGAAGCCGCGCGGTTGTGCTCGGACACTTCTACCAGCGTGACGAGGTCGTGCAGCACGCCGACTTCCTGGGGGATTCCTTCCAACTCGCCAACGCCGCCCAGACTGTGCCCGACGCCGAGGCGATCATCTTCTGCGGTGTGCACTTCATGGCTGAAACGGCGGATATCCTCGCGAAGCCGGGCCAGGCCGTCATCCTCCCGAACCTTGCAGCGGGCTGTTCGATGGCCGATATGGCCGACATCGATTCGGTGGAGGATTGCTGGGAGCAGTTGGCCGAGGTCTACGGCACAGCGCCGGATGCCGCAGGCAGGGTTCCGATCATCCCCGTCACCTATATGAATTCGTCGGCGGCGCTGAAAGATTTTTGCGGCCGCAATGGCGGAATCGTCTGCACGAGTTCGAATGCGGCAACCGTGCTGGAGTGGGCGTTCGAACGCGGGCAGCGCGTGCTGTTCTTCCCCGACCAGCACCTGGGGCGCAACACCGCGAAGGCGATGGGAATCCCCGTCGAACTCATGCCGATGTGGAACCCGCATAAGCCACTCGGCGGTAATGCCGGGAGCGATGTCCTCGACGCGAAGGTCATCCTCTGGCACGGATTCTGCAGCGTGCACAAGCGTTTCACGGTCGCGCAGATCGAGGCGGCGCGAGCGGCGCACGTCGGGGTCAGGGTGATCGTGCATCCGGAATGTCCGATGGCCGTCGTCGATGCAGCAGATGAGGCGGGATCGACCGACTACATCCGGAAAGCTGTCGCCGCGGCAACCGAACCGACGACTTTCGCCATCGGCACCGAGATCAACATGGTCAACCGGCTGGCGGCGGAGTATCCGCAACACCGGATCTTCTGCCTCGATCCCGTGATCTGCCCGTGCTCGACGATGTACCGCATCCATCCCGGCTACCTCGCCTGGGTGCTCGAGGGGCTCGTGCGAGGCGAGGTCATCAACCAGATCTCAGTGCCGGCAGATGTCGCCACCGGCGCCCGTGTGGCCCTTGAGCGCATGCTCGCTGTACGGCCTGCCGCCACCCCGGTCGTGGCCTGATGGCCAGGATCGTCATCGTCGGCACCGGAATTGCCGGACTGATCGCCGCCTATCGTGCGAGCGCCGAGCATGACGTGGTGCTGGTGACCAAAGCGGATCTCGGCGAGAGCAACACGAAATACGCCCAGGGTGGCATCGCGGCGGCGCTTTTCCCCGATGACAGCCCCGAGGCGCATGCCGCAGATACCGTGCGGGCAGGCGACGGACTGTGCGATGCCACAACGGTGGACATCCTGTGCGCGGAGGGTCCGGGTCGGGTTCGCGACCTGATCGCGCTGGGCGTGGAGTTCGACCGCATCAATGGGGAACTCGAGCGCGGGCAT
Organism: Salinibacterium xinjiangense; assembly: GCF_014645015.1. Lineage (GTDB taxonomy): Bacteria > Actinomycetota > Actinomycetes > Actinomycetales > Microbacteriaceae > Rhodoglobus > Rhodoglobus xinjiangensis. The sequence goes on along the minus strand of NZ_BMLC01000001.1, from coordinate 364,192 downwards.
GAGGCGGCGCATTCCGCGCGACGCGTCATCCATGCCGGTGGGGATGCCACGGGGCTGGTGATCGAGACAGCGCTGGTTGCTGCGGTGCGACACCTCGCCCTCGAAGTGCACGAAAACACCTTCATGCGGGACCTCGTGATCGACGACAGCGGTCCCGAGCGCCGGGTCAGCGGCATCGAGGTCGTCGATCCCGACGGTGACCGTCGCGTGATCGCTGCAGACATCGTGATTCTCGCCAGTGGTGGTGCCGGGCAGCTTTACACTCACACGACGAATCCGCTGGTCGCGACCGGTGATGGCACGGCTGCGGCGCTCCGTGCTGGCGTCGAGCTCGCCGATCTCGAGTTTTACCAGTTCCATCCGACGGCGCTCGCCGTTGCTGGCACCCCGCTGGTCTCTGAGGCTGTGCGTGGCGAGGGTGCAGCATTGCTGGATGAGGCCGGACGCCGCTTCATGTTCGACGTGCACCCCGACGGCGAGCTTGCCCCGCGTGACGTCGTGGCCCGGGGAATCGCGTCGGCGATGGCGGCACAGGGCGGTCGCCCCGTGCTGCTGGATGCCACATCCCTCGGCCGCGAGTTCCTTGAGCAGCGCTTCCCCGGTATTGACCGGTCGTGCACGGCTAACGGTTTCGACTGGGCGACAACTCCGATCCCCGTGACGCCCGCGGCGCACTACTGGATGGGGGGAATTCGCACGGACGCCTACGGGCGTACGTCGCTGGAAGGGCTGTTCGCGGTCGGCGAGGTCGCGTGCACGGGTGTTCATGGCGCGAACAGGCTCGCATCTAATTCGCTGCTCGAATCTCTCGTGTTCGCTTGGCGTGCCACCGAGGTGCTGGGTGAGCCGTGGCCCGCGCCCGATCGGCGGGACGTGACGGTGATCGACCCCACCACTGGCACGCAGCCCGTCGAACGCGCGGAGTTGCAGCGACTCATGTGGGATCTCGTGGGCATCGAGCGATCCGCGGAAGGCCTCGAGGCAGCGGCGAGCCAGCTCACGCGGTGGACCGTGCCGGGCGAGTCGATCCATGATCTGGAGACCCGTAACCTGCTGGATCTCGCGTGGTTCGTCGTGCGGGCTGCCCTGCGCCGTGAAGAGTCCCGCGGAGCACATTGGCGCAGAGACTTCCCGGATGCTTCAGGTCAATATGCCAGCTCCTTCGACTGTGTTGGCTCCATGAGTGCACGAGTGAAAGCAGAGGCTATCCAGTGAATCCAGATGTGGTCGACGACATCATCCGCCGCGCGCTGGAGGAAGATGCGCCCTGGGGCGACATCACCTCCGAGGCATTCCTGCCGGAATCCGCACGCGCACAGGCGAGCCTCGTGGCGCGGGAGCCGGGTGTGCTGAGCGGCATCGAGGTGTTTGCGAGAGTGTTCGAGCTGGTCGACGCCGGTGCCGTCATCGAGTTGCTCGCCGATGATGGTGTCTCGTTCGAAATTGGTGACGTGCTCGCACGTGTCGACGGCACCGCTCGCGGAGTGTTGCGGGCCGAGCGGATTGCGCTCAACCTCTGCCAGCGCATGACCGGGATCGCGACGCTGACGACCCGCTACGTGCAGGCCGTGGCTGGCACTCCGGCGCGCATCGTCGACACCCGCAAAACGACTCCGGGGCTCAGGATGCTCGAACGGAAGGCCGTACGTGACGGTGGTGGTCACAACCACCGCTACTCGCTCTCAGATGCCGCGCTCGCCAAAGACAACCACCTCGCGATCCTGCAGCAGGCGGGCATCCCGATCGGGGATGCCATCCGCGCAGCCAGGCAGCGGTTGGGGCACACGACCCACCTCGAGGTCGAGGTCGACCGTATCGAACAGATCGAGCCCGTCGTGGCAGCCGGGGTCGACACCATCATGCTCGACAACTTCAGCCCGGCCCAGCTACGCGAGGGTGTCGCCATCGTGGCTGGTCGAGCGCTCGTGGAGGCCAGCGGAGGGGTCGATCTCGACACCGTTGGCGAGATCGCGAGGTGCGGCGTCGACGTGATCTCCGTGGGTGCACTGACCCACAGCGTTCGGGCCCTCGACCTCGGGCTTGACATGGCCATCACGTGATCTACCTCGATGCTTCGGCCACGACCGCGGTGCGTCGAGAAGTGCTCGAGGCGATGTGGCCCTACTTCAGCGGTGATTTCGGCAACCCGTCCAGTCATCACGAACTGGGCGAGTCGGCCGCGGTTGCGGTGAAGGATGCCAGGGCCACCGTCGCCGACCTGTTCGGCGGAAGGCCGTCCGAGATCGTCTTCACGTCAGGCGGAACCGAATCCGATAATCTCGCGATCAAGGGCATGGCGCTCGCCAACCCCCGGGGCAGGCATCTCATCATCTCGGCGGTGGAGCACGAGGCGGTGCGGGAGTCGTGCGCGTATCTTGAACGGTTCCATCGGTTCGAGACCACTGTGGTCGGAGTCGACGGGTTAGGAATTGTCGACGCGGATGAGGTGGCCGCACTGCTCAGGCCCGACACCACCCTCGTCAGCATCATGCTCGCAAACAACGAGGTGGGCGCTGTCCAACCCGTCCGCGAGATCGCTTCGCTCACTCACAGCGTTGGAGCGGTCATGCACACCGACGCCGTGCAGGGCGCTGCATGGATCGACCTGCGCAGTCTCGGCGCGGACGCCATCAGCATCTCCGGTCATAAACTCGGTGCACCCAAGGGAATCGGCGCACTGTATCTGCGCCGCAGGGTCGCCCTGGAGCCACTCCTGCACGGTGGTGGCCAGGAGCGCGATCGCCGGTCCGGCACCGAGAATGTTGCCGGGATCGTCGGGCTCGCAGCGGCAATCCGACTCAGCGAGAGCACTCGCGTAGCCGATGCGGATCGGGTCACCGCCCTGCGCGACGACTTCATCACCGAGGTGCTCGACACGGTGGCGGGGTCGCAGCTCACCGGTCCGCGGCAGGGGCGTCTGGCATCCAACGCTTCCTTCTGCTTCCCGGGCACGAGCGGCGAGTCGATCCTGCTCGAACTCGGCCGGCGCGGTGTGGTCTGCTCGGCGGGCTCGGCATGTGCCGTCGGCAGCGACGAGCCCTCGCATGTGCTGCTGGCCATGGGAATCGACCGGGAGGTCGCGCAGACGGCCGTGAGATTCAGCATGGATTCGACCATCACCGCCGAACAGCTGCGGGAGGCCGCGAGGCACCTGGCTGGGGCGTCTGCGACCGTCGGTACGCTCGCCTCATCCCTCTTTGGCTAGGCTTGCTGAATGCCTACCACGCACAATCCCAACCCCATCCGCACCGGCATCATCGGCTTCGGCCTGTCGGGCCGGGTGTTCCACGCTCCGTTCATCGCGACGAACCCGGCGTTCCGGCTCGACCTGATCTCGACCGGCAGCCCTGACCGGGCGGCACAGGCCACAGCCCAGCACCCCGGCGCCGAGATCGTCGGGAGCCCCGACGAGCTGCTGGCGCGCGCTGCCGACCTCGACCTGGTGATTCTCGCCTCACCGGCACATGTACATCTCGAGCAGGCTCTTGCCGCATTCGAAGCGGGCGCGAACGTCGTCATCGACAAGCCCTTCGTGCCCACGGTCACCGACGCGAAGCAGCTCATCGCCGCCGCCGAGGATGCCGGGAAGCTGCTCGCCGTGTTCCAGAACCGCCGGTGGGATGGAGACTTCCTGACGATCAGGCGACTGCTCGTCGAGGGTGCGCTCGGTGACATCCATCGCTTCGAGTCGACGTTCGAGCGCTGGGGAGGCGCGTTGCGCGACCGCTGGCAGGATTCCACCACCCCCGAGCAGGGTGCCGGCATCACCTATGACCTGGGCAGCCACCTGATCGACCAGGCACTGCAACTGTTCGGCCCGGCGACCGTCGATGCTGCCGAGCTCACGGTCGTGCGTGACGGGGGAGTGAGCGACGACGACGCGTTCATCTCGCTGCTGCACGACAGTGGCGTGCGCTCGCACCTGACGATGAGTCGCGCCGCCGGTCAAACCGGCCCGCGCTTCAGGGTGCTCGGCTCTGAATCGTCGTACTCGGTGAACGGCCTCGACAACCAGGAGCCGTTCCTCAAAGAGCAGCGCTGGCCGGGGTCCGACGGCTACGGTGTCACTCCGGAAGCGGAGTGGGGCCTCATCGGCGTGGCCGACGACCTGGAGCCCACCCCTACCGAGCGCGGCGCCTATCCAGACTTCTACGCGGGAGTTGCCGCCAGCATCCTCGAGGGTGCGCCGTCACCCGTCGACCCGAAGGAGGCCCTCGAGGTCGTACGCATCATCGAGCGGGCTCATGCCCTCTCCGCAGCGGCGTCGGTCTAGCGCCAGTCCAGAGTCGCGAGGGCGGCACTTGCCCGCCGCTGGCCGCACGCGGGATGCTGGGGCATGACCTCAGCATCCCTCCAGTCGGCGATCGAGAGCTTCGGTGACCCGCGCGGCTACCTGGCCGTGGCATCCATAGGACTGCCTCCCCGCCAGGCGGTCGATGCCCTGACAGCTGATCTCGAGGCGTGGAGTCTCGCCGACCGGGATCCGCAGGGTTACGACGCGGTGATCGAACGCACTCGGGCATCGTACGCGTCCCTTGTGGGCGTGCATCCGGATCGCGTCGCGCAGGGTTCCCAGACCTCGGTGCTGACGTCGCTCATCGCGGCCGCGGTACCCCCCGGTGCCGAGGTGCTGTGCGTCGACGGCGATTTCTCGTCGATCGTGTTCCCCTTCCTCCAACGGCCAGACATCACAGTGCGCCCTGTAGCGCTCGAAGCCCTGGCCGATGCCATAACGGATGAAACCTGGCTGGTCGTGTTCTCCCTCGTGCAGTCATCCAGGGGAGTCGTTGCCGACATCGCGTCGATCAACGCCGCGGCCGCACGGCATGGCACCTACACGATGTGCGACACCACGCAGGGAGCCGGTGTGCTGCCGGTGGATGCGTCGCTCTTCGACGCCACGGTATGCCACACGTACAAGTGGTTATGCGCGCCGCGGGGGGTCGCATTCCTGACCCTGTCCACCAGGTTCGACGCGCTGCTGACGCCGCTTCACGCCGGCTGGTATGCCGGCGACGATGTCTGGAAGAGCTGCTACGGTCCATCGATGTCACTGGCGTCGACCGCGAGGCGATTCGACGTGTCGCCGGCCTGGCAGGCATGGATCGGCGCTGAACAGTCGATCGCGCTCTTCGACGGGCTCGATATAAACGAGGTCTGGGCGCGCGCGAGCGGGCTTGGCGACGCGCTGTGTGACGGCCTCGGAATTCCGCAGCAGCACCAGGCGATAGTCAGCTGGCCGGATGCCTCGGGTGCAGACCTGCAGAAACTGCTCGGCGCAGGAATCAGGGCATCGGGGCGGGCGGGCCGGCTTAGGGCATCCTTCCATCTCTGGAATACCGAGGGCGACGTCGATGCTGTGCTCCACGCGCTGCGGTAGCTGGCCGCACCGGTAGGCTGGACGCTTCGCCAACCGGGCATCCAGCTCGGCTGACTGATAGCATGCCGCGCCTGTGCGGGCAGGCCGAAGGAGAGTTACACCGTGGCAACGCCCAGCAAGATCGACGCCGTTATCAACCTCGCTAAGCGACGAGGATTCGTCTTCCAGTCCGGAGAGATCTACGGTGGCTCGCGGTCCGCCTGGGACTACGGACCCCTGGGCACGGCCCTCAAAGAGAACATCAAAAAGCAGTGGTGGCAGACCGTCGTGCAGGGTCGCGACGATGTTGTCGGAATCGACTCTGCCGTGATCCTTCCTCGTCGGGTGTGGGAGGTCTCTGGCCACGTCGAGGTGTTCTCCGACCCGCTGGTCGAGTCGCTGCACACGCACAAGCGATACCGCGCCGACCACCTCCTCGAAGCGTATGAGGAGAAGCACGGTCATCCGCCGGCCAACGGTTTTGCCGATATTCGCGACCCTGACACCGGCCAGCCCGGATCATGGACCGAACCGCAGAACTTCTCGGGAATGCTCAAAACCTACCTCGGCCCCGTCGACAACGAGGAAGGGATGCACTACCTGCGTCCCGAGACCGCGCAGGGAATATTCACGAACTTCGCCAACGTGATGGGTGCTTCGCGGATGAAGCCGCCGTTCGGCATCGGGCAGGTCGGAAAGTCGTTCCGCAACGAGATCACCCCCGGAAACTTCATCTTCCGAACCCGCGAATTCGAGCAGATGGAGATGGAGTTCTTTGTCGAGCCGGGTACGGACGAAGAGTGGCACCAGTACTGGATCGATGAATCCATGCGCTGGTACACCGACCTGGGGATCAACCCGGAGAACCTGCGGTTATTCGAGCACCCGCAGGAGAAGCTGTCGCACTACTCGAAGCGCACCGTCGACATCGAATACCGGTTCCGTTTCGCGGGCAGCGAGTGGGGCGAACTCATGGGCGTCGCCAACCGCACAGACTACGACCTGCGCACCCACTCGGAAGGCTCCGGCGCTGACCTCTCCTACTTCGACCAGGCGAAAGATGAGCGCTGGATTCCCTATGTCATCGAGCCTGCGTTCGGCCTCACCCGGGCGCTCATGGCGTTCCTCATCGACGCCTACGCCGAAGACGAGGCCCCCAACGCCAAGGGCGGTATCGACAAGCGCACGGTGCTGCGCCTCGACCGAAGGCTTGCCCCAGTGAAAGTCGCCGTCCTCCCGCTGTCGCGCAATGAGCAGCTCTCGCCGCTGGCCCGTAACGTTGCCGCTGACCTTCGCAAGCTGTGGAACGTTGACTTCGACGATGCTGGGGCCATCGGTCGCCGTTATCGCCGACAGGACGAGATCGGAACGCCGTTCTGCGTCACGGTCGACTTCGACTCGCTCGATGACAACGCTGTGACCGTGCGCGAGCGCGACACCATGGCCCAGGAACGCATCCCGCTCGAGGGCCTGCGCGCCTACCTCGCTGCGCAGCTCATCGGGGCCTAAAAGCCCTCGCCCCGAACTCCACTCCCCATCCGCCTTTCGGAAATTCAGGAAGTCGGCGGCGGCCGCGCTGGTGATCCGCCGTCTGCTGCGGGCTGCTGCGGGCGCAACGGTGCTTATTCCTGAATTTCCGAAAGTCGCGGCTCCTCCACTGCGGGGGGATCTGGAAGATTTCCACGGCTTTGTCTGGCATCTCCGCAGTCGCGAATGCCACCGTGATGCTGTGGCGATGGTTGACATCGCACAACTGATCCATCTCCTCGGCGGCCTTGCCCAAAAGCAGCAACTCGTATCGAGAGGCGCGCGCGACCTCGACCTCACGCGGGCGGTCCGTGATGGAACCGCGGTGCGCGCTCGTCAGGGCTGGTACACGACAGTCGACGAGGCAGAGCCTCGCGTGCGCGCAGCGAGAGTGGGCGGCAGGCTGACGGGAATCTCCGCGATACAGGACTGGGGCGGCTGGGTTCTCGCAAACCCCCGCTTGCAGGTGTCGGTCCCGCGCAATTCGGCAAGGTTGCGCAACCAGTGGAACCGGAGGCGCCCGCTTGCCGCTGCGCGCGGAGTTCACGTGCACTGGGACGCCCCAGAGCTGAGCGAGCGGGGAGCGGCGTGGAGCGTATCTGCCGTTGACGCTCTCATCCGCGTGGTGCTGGACGAAGAGCTCGAGACTGCCGTCGCCGCGCTCGATTGGGCCGTGCACTCCGGATTGCTGGACGAAATCGACCTAGAGCGGGTCTTTCTTGGTCTTCCGAAAAGCAAGTCGTGGGTGCGTGGCTGGGTGGACGGGGCATGCGAGAGCCTTCCCGAGAGCCTGACACGTACTCGGCTCCGTCTTGCGGGCTACACGGTCACCATCCAGGTTCCTTTGGGCTCCCAGCGGATCGACATGGTGATAGACGGGACTGTCGGGCTCGAGATCGACGGCAGGGAATTTCACGCCGCGACTTTCGAGAAAGACCACCTCAAGGCGATAGATATCACGATCGCCGGCTTTCACGCGATGGCGGTGAGCGCCAATATGGTCTTCACCAACTGGGGTCACTTTTTGCACGCGGTTGAACTCGCGGTGGCGTCACACGCACCCCCGTCTTTCGGAAATTCAGGAACTCCAGCGATCAGGGCGTCAGGCGCCCCGCAACAGCGCGGCAGGTACGGTCGCTTTCGCGGCAGTTCCTGAATTTCCGAAGGAAGGGAAGGGGCGCGGGAATACCTGCGCCGAGACGGTGTTGTCGTCGGGGTGAGCAATCCCATCAAGGTAGACATCTGGTCAGACGTGCAGTGCCCCTGGTGCTACATCGGTAAGCGTAAGTTTGAGGCCGGAGCAGCCCAGTTCGGCGGTGACGTCGAGGTGGAATACCACTCTTTCGAGCTTGCGCCCGATACCCCGGTCGACTTCGATGGAACGCCCACCGACTTCCTCAGCCAGCGCAAAGGTATTCCGGCCGAGCAGGTCACCCAGATGCTCGCGAACGTGACCGACATTGCCAGAAGCGTTGGCCTCGAGTACGACTACGACCACGTTCACCAGACGAACACGGTGATCAGCCATGAGCTCATCCACTTCGCGAAGAGCAAGGGTCGCCAGATCGAGATGAAGGAGCGGCTGCTCGACGCGTACTTCGTGCGTGGAGAGCATGTCGGCCGAATTCCCGACCTCGTGGCCATCGCCGAGGAACTCGGATTCGACGGCGCCGAGGTCACCGAGGCGCTCGAGAGCCATCGGTTCCTTGCCGATGTCAAAGCCGACGTCGCTCTCGCCCAGGAGTATGGCATCCAGGGTGTGCCGTTCTTCGTGATCGACGGCAGGTACGGGGTATCCGGCGCGCAGGATGCGACGACCTTCGCTAACGCCCTCACACAGGTTCAGGCAGAGCGGTCAACCGAGAAGAGCGAATAGTGGATGCTACGACAAACCCCCAGCCCATCGTCAGTCTGCAGCAGCTGGGCGATCCGGATGCAGCAGCCTGTGCTGGCGACTTCTGTGCAATTCCCGAGCATCATGTTCAGGCCATCGTGAACCGCAGGCTCGACGAGAACGCGGTCTAGTTTTCGAGCCTGCTCATGATCCACGCGAGCAGATAACTTCGGCTGTTGCCGTCATCGATGCGATCCTCGTTGAGGTTCGTGGTCTCTTTGAGAGCAGCCGTGGCATCCTCCTTCCCACCCAGCGCTGAATACATCAGCAGATAGTCACCGAACAGCACGTCTGATCCGTTGGGCGCGGCCTCTGCGATATTGGTTCGCACGCGTTCAGGGTCGACGCCGAGGTAGCTGGCGACCGGGCTCATCGGCAGCACGAGGATCCCCAGCATGGCGCTCGGTTCCGGGCTGAACCAGGTGGCGTAGTCGCGCTTTCCTCCCCAGTTGATGGAGGCGACGTCGTGGTCGAAGCCGTCGTAGACGGACTCCGTCGTGTCGAAGTTAGTCCAGTAGGCAAATGCAGGTTTGGCCTCGGCCGCGAGCATCCACTGGGCTTCCGTGGCGAGTTCCGGCTGCGTGCTAGCCGATGCCCATAGGGCGAGTCCGTTCCACGCATTGACTGCTTCCGAGCTGGACTCCTGGTTGTTGCCGTCGGTGAACGGGGAGGTGCCGCTGGCCCACGAGTGGCCGACATCAGCATCGGAGGTCCGCCGTTCAGGGAAGTACGTGCTGTCTCCCTGCGTTGCGATGTCTGCCGCCAGGAGGTTCATAACGGGCGCCCACTGGTCGGCGAGGGCGGGATCATCCGCGGCGAGCACGCCCGCGGCATACAGGAAGTACCCGTAGTGGAAAAGGTGGTCGTTGAACTGGTCTGACCCGAACGATGCGGCCAGTCCGACGATGCCCTTGGCTTCCGGGTCGTACACGAAGCAGCGCTCCGTGCCGGTCGTGCAACTGGCAGGGTCCATCCTACCGGACCTTGTCTTTCGTGAGAGTCCTCGCAGGTCGAGGGATCCCACCGGCTCGACCGTGGGCGCTGACTACGTGAGGTCGGTCGTTTCGCATGCTTTCAAGTCGCCGTAGACGGTCGTCCCGGTGCCTGCATCACGCGTCGTCGCATCGTCGCGATCGGCGTACTGGTGAGGCTTGGGGGCGACAAGTGCGACGGGAATGTCACAGCGGCGGCATGGGTAGGCGCGGGGTTAGCGACTGGTGATGTCGCGGCGCCCGGAAAGGGGAGAAAAGCGGGAAGGGCGGGAGGCCGCGTGCGCGGGCAAAGCGGCCGAACGGGAGGAGGTAGCGCTATCCACCGCACTTTACGATCGGGGATTGTGTAACGGCTAATGCAGGATCATCGACAGTTGATCGAATAAAAATGGCTGACGAGTTGCGCAATTTCGGCCTATTCGACGAAGCCCCTGTTCGACCATTCGATGATCTGGGCAGCCGTCGCCTCCGCAGTCGCGGCCCTCGCGACCCGCGGGGGAACCCTGATGAGAGGCACCGTCGTCGGTCGCCCTGGAAGGGATGCATGCTGCCCGGTCGGGTTGAACCTCTTGTTGACGAGCGCGCCGAGCACGGCGCCGATCCCGAACCCGATGGGCAGCAGCAGCAGGTATAGCGCCGGAGCGAGCGCGGCCGCGGTGCCGAAGGCCAGGGTGGCGGCGACTCCTGCGATCGCGCCGATCGTGATGGCAACCCACCAGCGCTGCAGCTTCGCATTCGTCATGTCCCAGTCCCGCTGGGCGCGTAGCTGCGAGAGCGCCAATTCCCGTGGCGCAAGGCTCGCCCAGGTGTGGCCTTCGAATCTGAAGACATTCGGATGATCGTCCAGTGCCATCAGTCGCCTCTGGCTTCGTGGGAGATCGTACCTTCTGGGAGGTCTCTGGCTTCGTGGGAGATCGTGCCTTCCGCGGAGACCCCGGCTTCCGGGGAGTCCATGGCTTCCACCGAGATGTCGGCCACCGTTGCGTCGAGGCCCGCGACCAGGTCGTCGGCGGCGACCCACGCGCTCAAACCGCGGGCGCCGGCACCCATGGCGATCCGCCGACCGGTGATCCGCTCATCCACGAACACCGGCCAGGCTGTCGTGCTGCCGAGGGGCGTGATCGCACCGCGCTCGAAGCCCGTCACCTCCAGCGCGAGCTCGGCGGTGGGAAGAGTCAACCTGTTGACTCCCACGACGGCGCGGAGTTTGGCCCACGAGATCTGGCGGTCACCGCCCACCAGCGCGAACAGGAAGCTGCCGTCATGGCGCTTCACCACGAGAGACTTCACGAGCTCGCCGGGAGTGACACCGAGAAGCTGCGCGGCTTCAGTGAGCGAACGGGCCCCGGGGCGCGACACGAGCTCGATCGGGATGCCCCGGCTGGCGGCATCCTGCATCACCCGCTGGGTGCCGGCACCTGTGCTGGCGCCCTCTTCTGAAATCTCTGGGAGAATTGCCACATGACCATTGTTGCCGACCCGCGCACCGCCGCGGCGCCAGCGTCGAAACCGGCGCTGAAGATCGGGCCGATCGAGCTCGACGTGCCCGTGGTGCTCGCGCCGATGGCCGGCATCACGAACACGGCGTTTCGGAGGTTGTGCCGCGAATACGGCGCAGGGCTGTACGTCAGTGAGATGATCACCAGCCGGGCGTTGGTCGAGCGCACGCCCGAAAGCATGCGGCTGATCAGGCACCACGAGTCTGAGACGACCCGGAGCATCCAGCTTTACGGCGTCGATCCCAAAATTGTCGCTGAGGCTGTCACGATGCTGGTCGCCGAAGATCGAGCAGACCACATCGACTTGAACTTCGGATGCCCCGTGCCGAAGGTCACGCGCAAAGGCGGCGGTGCAGCGCTGCCGTGGAAGCGTGACCTCTTCCGCGACATCGTGGAGGGCGCAGTGAAGGCTGCCGGTGCCGTGCCCCTGACTGTCAAGATGCGCAAGGGCATCGACTCTGATCACCTCACCTACCTTGAGGCCGCGAAGGCCGCAGAGGGGGCCGGCGTCGCGAGCATCGCGCTCCACGCTCGCACCGCCGCCGAGTTCTATTCGGGCACGGCGGACTGGTCCGCGATCGAGAAGCTCAAGAACACCATCACCGGCACTCCCATCCTCGGCAACGGCGACATCTGGAGCGCCAAGGATGCCCTGCGCATGGTCGACGAGACGGGGTGCGACGGTGTCGTCGTCGGTCGCGGATGCCTCGGACGCCCCTGGCTGTTCGGGGACCTGGCTGCGGCCTTCCGCGGTGAGGAGCTCAAAGCGGAGCCGAGCCTCGGCGACGTCGCCCGGGCATTCAAGCGCCATGCCGAACTGCTCACCGAATTCTTTGAGGAAGAGGATCGCGCGTGCCGCGACATCCGCAAGCACGTCGCCTGGTACTTCAAGGGCTACGCGGTCGGCGGCGAACTGCGGGCGGCCATGGCGACGGTCAAAGACCTCGCGCAGCTCGACGAACTGCTCGCCCAGCTTGACGGCGAGCAGCCATACCCGGGCGCGGATGCCGAGGGCCAGCGAGGCCGCGCTGGCACCCCCAAGAGCCCGAGCCTGCCACAGGGCTGGCTCGACAGCAGGGAGCTGCAGGAGACTCATCGCGTGCAACTCACCGAAGCCGAATTGAACACCAGCGGTGGTTGACGGGTACACGGCGTTCGACGCCGAGCGCTGGCTGCCCGAAGAACATGGAAGTCGCCGCAGCGACTTCGCGAGGGACAGGGCACGGGTGTTGCATTCGAGCGCGCTCCGCAGGCTTGCCGCGAAGACTCAGGTGCTCAGCCCGACGACGGCTCTCGATTTCGCCCGCAACAGGTTGACCCATTCATTGGAGGTGGCGCAGGTCGGCAGGGAGCTTGCAGCCAGCCTCGGGCTCGACCCGGATGTCGTCGACACGGCCTGCCTCGCGCACGATCTGGGGCATCCACCCTTCGGTCACAACGGCGAACGTGCCCTCAACGAGTGGGCGGCAGACATCGGCGGCTTCGAGGGTAATGCGCAGACCCTGCGATTGCTGACGCGAATCGAACCAAAGGTGTTCGGGGCCGATGGCGCGACCTATGGGCTCAACCTCACGCGAGCCTCTCTCGACGCGAGCTGCAAGTACCCGTGGCCGAGCGCGCAGGGCGTGGCGGACCCGAGCGGTCGCAGCAAGTACGGTTTCTACGACGACGACACCACCGCGTTCGAGTGGCTGCGGGAGGGTGCTCCCGATCGACAGCGGTGCATAGAGGCCCAGGTCATGGATCTTTCCGACGACATCGGCTATTCGGTGCATGACTTCGAAGACGCGATCGTCAACGGGTACGTGGATGTCACGGCCCTGGGCGCCCGCGTCGATCACGACGAACTCGTCAACTCGATGTTCGCCTGGATCGGGGGAGAGGTCGATCACGACGAGCTCATCGCAGCGTTCGACAGGCTCGACAACCTCGACGTGTGGATCGACCGCTGGGACGGGAGCAGGCAGGCCCACGGCCGGCTCAAGAACCTGACGAGCCAACTGATCGGCCGCTTTGCTGGCGCTGCCGTGCAGGCGACCAGGGAGTCGCACTCGGGGAATCTTGCGCGCTTCGGGGCCGACCTCGTGGTTCCCCGCGAGATCCAGGCGGAGATAGCCGTGCTGAAGGGTATCGTCGCGGCATTCGTGATGTCGACGAATGCGCGCCGGCCGATCTATGCCCAACAACGCGACATGCTGTCGGAACTGGCCGATGTGCTGTTGTGGACGGCGCCCAGGAACCTGGATGCCGGCTTCGCAGCCGACTTCACGGATGCCGACACCGATGCCGGGCGCAAGCGTGCCGTGGTCGACCAGGTCGCGTCTCTCACCGACCAGTCCGCGATGGCCTGGCACACGCGGCTCGTGGGCTGAGCACTCCCGCAGCACGCCACTGCCGGGCGACCGTAGAATTGGATCGTGGCTGGACTGATCCGACGAACCGATATCGACGAGGTGAGGTCGCGCACCAACCTCGGTGACATCGTCGGTGATTACGTCACACTCAAGAACGCCGGCGTCGGATCGATGAAGGGGCTCTGTCCGTTCCATGAGGAACGCAGCCCCAGCTTCCACGTGCGGCCGATTGTCGGCTTCTACCACTGCTTCGGTTGCGGTGAGGGCGGCGATGTCTTCACCTTCCTGCAGAAGATGGACCATGTCAGCTTCTCGGAGGCCGTCGAACGGATGGCGGGGCGCATCGGGTACGAGCTGCGTTACGAGGACGGTGGGGCCGCGACGGATCACGGCAACCGCGCGCGCATCCTCGCCGCCAACCAGGCAGCCGCCAACTTTTATGTCGAGCAGCTGACGACGCCAGAAGCCCAGCCCGGGCGCACCTTCCTGGGGGAGCGCGGGTTCGATGCGTCGGCCGCCGAGCGATTCGGAATCGGATTCGCTCCGCGTGGCCAGGCCCTCGGTAAACACCTCACGTCCAAAGGGTTCAGCGAAGACGAGCTGGTCACTGCTGGCCTGCTGGGTCGAGGGGAACGCGGGGACGTCTACGACAGGTTCCGTGGTCGGCTGGTGTGGCCGATCCGGGATGTGACGGGCGCTACCCTCGGTTTCGGCGCGCGAAGACTGCTGGACGACGACAACGGACCCAAGTACCTGAACACTCCGGAGACGCCGGTTTATCACAAGAGCCAGGTGCTCTACGGCCTGGATTTGGCCAAGCGCGACATCGCCCGCGGAAAACAGGTGGTCGTCGTCGAGGGCTACACCGACGTCATGGCCTGTCACCTCGCTGGGGTCACGACCGCCGTCGCGACCTGCGGCACCTCGTTCGGGGTCGACCACATCAAGATCGTGCGCAGGATCATCGGTGACACAGACAACCCGGACACGACGGGCACAGGCGAGGTGATCTTCACCTTCGATCCTGACGAGGCCGGCCAGAAGGCGGCCAGTCGGGCGTTCGCTGAGGAGCAGCGATTCGCGGCCCAGACGTTCGTCGCCGTCGCACCGGAGGGGCTCGACCCCTGCGACCTCCGACTCAATAAGGGCGATGACGCTGTGCGGCGCCTGATCAAGACGCGTAAGCCGATGTTCGAGTTCATGGTCCGAAGGGTGTTGGGCGGCTTCGATCTCGAAACAGTGGAGGGCCGGGTGTCTGCCCTCAGGGCTGCGGCACCGGTCGTCGCCGGGATCCGTGACCAGTCGATGAGCGTGGGTTACGTGAGGAACCTAGCGGGATGGCTCGGACTCGACCCTGCCGAAGTGCAGCGGGCCGTTTCGTCGGCTCGTTCGGCACCGGGCAACCACACCCAGCCCGATTCCCGATCCACGTCGTCGAGGGATGATGGCCAGCAGGCGGCATCGGCTCCAGCGATCGATGAGCCCTCCATCACGCGGCTGGCGACCGACACCACGACCCGCACCGAGCGCGACGTGCTGATGGCGATCCTCCAGCATCCTGAACTGGTCGGCCAGTCCCTGATGTCCAAGGCCGCCGCCATCGGTTTCACTGATGCGTCGCTGGAGATCGTCAGGGATGCCGTGGCCGTAGGCATCGCCCACGCTGACAGCGCCGACTGGATCGCACGAGTCGCAGCAGAGGTGCCGCAACGGTATGCGACGCTCGTCAACCAGCTCGCTGTCGCTCCGATTCCGGCGCGTGAAGACAAGCTGCCCGGCTATTGCACGAGCATCGTGTCCGACTTTATCGACAGGGATCTCCTGCGCGAGAAACGGTCGGTCATGGGCTCGATGCAGCGACTGGATGCCGCGGCAGATCCCGCACGCTACGCCGAGGTTCAGCGCGAATTGGTTCGCATCGAGACGGAACGACGCATCCTGCGCAACGAGTAGCGCGGTGTTGCGGGGCGAATGCGCCTGCATTTCTATTGCGTAAAGATCCTTCATTTTCATCGTCATCGAGACCGTGCCGTTGGGCGACTGTGTTACTACTGGGGTACAGCAACGCCGGGGCCTCTCGCGTCTCGAGGCGTTTTTTGCCATGCAGTGCCGAGTCAGGCATTCACACCAGGAAGAGGTAGACGGATATGACATCCGCATCCAATAACAAGCGCGCTCTCGCAGCGGTCGCAGGCTCGGCCGTGTTCGCACTGGTCCTCGCCGGTTGCGCCGCAGGCGGGGATTCGGGCAGCGGTTCGAGCGAATCACTCATCGTCGGAACCACCGACAAGGTCACGTTTATCGACCCGGCAGGCTCGTACGACAACGGGTCGTTCGCGATCATGACCCAGGTGTACCCGTTCCTCCTGAACTCCCCGCAGGGCACGTCAGATGTCGAGCCTGACATCGCTGTTTCTGCCGAGTACACGACCGACACCGAGTACACGGTCGTCCTCAAGGAGGGCCTGAAGTTCGCTAACGGACACGACCTCACCTCGTCCGACGTGAAGTTCTCTTTCGACCGCCAGCAGGCGATCGCCGACGAAAACGGCCCGTCAGTGCTGCTCGGCAATATCGCCAGCATCGACGCACCGGATGACACGACCGTCGTTTTCACGCTGAACAACGGAAACGACCAGACGTTCGCGCAGATCCTGTCGAGCCCGGCCGCACCGATCGTCGATGAAGAAGTGTTCTCGGCTGACTCCGTTACCCCTGACGCCGACATCGTTGCCGGAAATGCTTTCGCCGGCCAGTACGTTATCTCGAGCTACGACTTCAACAACCTGATCTCGTTCGAAGCCAACTCCGACTACCAGGGAGTGCTCGGCGCAGCTGCGACGACCAACATCGACCTCAAGTACTACACGGATGCTTCGAACCTGAAGCTCGACGTGCAGGAGGGCAACATCGATGTCGCCTACCGCAGCCTCTCGGCAACCGACGTTGCCGACCTCGAAGGCAACGACAGCGTCAATGTCGTCGTCGGTCCTGGTGGCGAGACTCGTTACATCGTCTTCAACTTCGACACCCAGCCGTTCGGTGCGACGACTCCTGAGGCCGACGCGGCCAAGGCACTCGCGGTCCGTCAGGCTGCTGCCGGTCTCGTTGACCGTGAGGAGCTCGCAGAACAGGTCTACAAGGGCACTTACCTGCCGCTGTACTCTTACGTTCCCGCCGGTCTGACCGGTGCGACCGAGGTGCTGAAAGACCTGTACGGGAAGGATGGCGGCCCGGATGCCGACGCCGCTGCCAAGGTGCTCGCCGACGCCGGAGTCGCCACTCCTGTGGCGTTGAACCTGCAGTACAACCCGGATCACTACGGTGAATCGTCGGGTGACGAGTACGCATTGGTGAAGAGCCAGCTCGAAGCGACCGGCCTGTTCGCGGTCAACCTGCAGTCGACCGAGTGGGTTACGTACTCGAAGGACCGCACCGAGGACCTGTACCCGGCGTACCAGCTCGGATGGTTCCCTGACTACTCCGACGCTGACAACTACCTGACGCCGTTCTTCGCCGCGGAGAACTTCCTCGGGAACCACTACGACAACCCTGAGGTCGACCAGTTGATTAAGGATCAGGCGGTCGAGACGGATGTTGCCAGCCGCCAGGCGCTGATCGAGGAGATCCAGGCCAAGGTCGCCGCCGACCTGTCGACGCTGCCGCTGCTTCAGGGTTCGCAGATCGCTGTGACCGGCTCCGCTGTCACGGGCGCGGTGCTGGACGGTTCATTCAAGTTCCGCTACGGCAGCCTCGTCAAGGGCTGACGAACCGCAAGTGCGCGACGGCTAGAGTTTCTCTAGCGCAATGAAGGGGGCGACCCGCGTCGAGCGGGTCGCCCTCTTTCGTTCCCAGCATGATTGGCAGATATGACCACGACCGTCCTGGCCCCACTGGCACCGGTGGGACCACCGCAGGCCCCACGACGATCGTTGGGCGCAGGCAGCCCTTTGCTGCGGTTCATCATCGTCCGCTTCCTGCTGATCTTCCCGACGATCTTCATCCTCGTCACCATGGTCTTCCTGCTCATGCGCACCATCGGCGATCCGATCACCGCTGCGCTGGGCGGGCGGCTGAACGCACAGCAGCTCGCTGAGCGCATCGACGCTGCCGGCTACAACCGGCCGCTGATCGTTCAGTACTTCGAATACATCGGCCAGGTCGCGACGGGCAATTTCGGCACGGCGATCAGCGACGGACGCCCGGTGTCCGAACTCCTCCTCACCTACGGGGGAGCTACTCTCGAGCTCGCGTTCTACGCGCTTCTCGTGGCCTTCATCGTGGGAATCCCGCTCGGTATGGTCGCCGCGTACCTGCGTGATCGCTGGCCGGATGCCGTGCTGCGCATCGTCGCCATCCTGTTCTACGCGACCCCCGTGTTTTTTGCCGGGCTGCTGCTGAAGCTCGTGTTCTCCGTCTGGCTGAATGTTCTCCCGGTCGCCGGTCGCGCCAGCACACGTACGGAGCTGCAGATGGGCAGGCTCGACAATCGCACGGGGATTTACCTGATCGATGCGATCCAGCTCGGAAGCGCGGCCGCCGTCGCCGATGTTCTGCAGCACGCCGTGCTCCCGGGCCTTGCGCTTGGCCTGCTCACCGCAGGCGTGTTCCTGAGGCTGGTGCGCACGAATGTCATCGGTACCCTGTCGATGGATTACGTCGACGCCGCACGCTCCCGCGGCGTCAGCGAATACCGACTGGTGCGTCGTCACGCCTACAAGCCGGCACTCATCCCGATCATCACCGTCATCGGCCTGCAGATCGCGATGCTGCTCGGCGGCGCGGTCCTGACCGAGACCACCTTCGAGTGGAAGGGTCTCGGATTCAAACTCGCCGAATACCTCAGCGCCCGCGACTTCGTCGCCGTGCAGGGGATCGTAGCGTTGCTGGCGGTGATCGTTGCGCTCAGCAACTTCATCGTCGACATACTCGCAGCGATCATCGACCCGAGGGTGAGGTACTGAGGTGACCAACACCGATGCGACCAGTGCCGACCCGGCATCGTTCGCTGCCCGGGCACCCCGCTGGCATCACCTCCCCGTGGTGCACCAGCTGCGCCAGAGCGTCGGCCTGCAACGCGGCATGCTCGTGGTGGGACTTGTCATCACCGGGATCTTCATCCTCACGGCGATCTTCGCTCCATTGCTCGCCCCGTATGGTTTTGCCGAGCTGCAGGATGAGAACGGTAACTTCGGCGCGCAGCAGCCTCCCGGAGGCGCGCACATCCTCGGCACAACGGTCGGTGGTTATGACGTGCTGTCCCGGGTCATCTGGGGCACCCAGACCGCACTGGCGGTGATCGTGGTCGCCGTGGTGCTGTCGATCTTCGCGGGCGTTCTGCTCGGCCTGGTTTCCGGATACCTCGGCGGATGGCTCGACCGTGTGCTCGTGGTCATCGCCGATGCCGTCTTCGCGTTTCCCACGCTGTTGTTGGCGATCGTCGCAGCCATTGTGATCAGCGGCGGCCAGTCGAAGCTGCTCGGCGGTGTGCTCGCAGCCGCGATCTCGATCACGGTGGTCTACATCCCGCAGTACTTCAGGGTGATCAGGGCAGAAACCGTGCGCATCAAGACGGAGGCCTATGTGGAATCGGCCAAGGTGATCGGCTCGAGCACCTCCCGCATCATGTTCCGCCACGTGCTGCGCAACGCCACCCGCACCCTGCCGCTGATCTTCACGCTCAACAGTTCCGAGGCCATCCTGACCCTCGCTGGCCTGGGTTTTCTCGGATTCGGGATCGAGCCGACCTCTGCGGCCGAGTGGGGTTATGACCTGAACCGTTCGATCTCGGATGTCACGAGCGGTATCTGGTGGACATCACTGTTCCCAGGCCTCGCGATCGTTCTCGTGGTGCTCGGCATCACCCTCGTGGGTGAGAGCCTGAACGATCTCGCCGACCCGCGCCTCAGGACGAGGCGCAAGGCGGATTCTCCTACGGCGACCCCCATCGCGGCACCCGACATGGCTGCCACGTCGGCAACGGATTCGACGGGAGCACCGGCATGATCAATGCGCCCATAAAGAAGGTGGTGGATATCACCAACCTCGAGGTCACCTTCGCCACTGACGGCGGTGATGTCGTCGCGGTCAACAACGTCACGCTGTCGGTCGGCGCCGGCGAGGTACTCGCGATCGTCGGTGAGAGCGGCAGCGGAAAGACCGTCACGGCGAAGACGATCCTCGGCCTGCTGCCGGACACCGCCGTTACGCGCGGTGCGATCGTGTTGAACAGTCGGGACATCGTAGGGATGACGGGTTCCCAGCTGCGGGAGATTCGCGGAACAGATGTCGCGATGGTGTTCCAGGAGCCGTCTCTCGCCCTCAACCCGGTCTACACCGTCGGCTGGCAGATCATCGAGGGCCTTCGTGCGCACAAGGGTTTCGACGCGAAGCAGGCGCGTGCGAGGGCCATCGACATGCTCGGCAAGGTGGGCATCCCCGACGCCGAGAACCGCATCGACTACTACCCCCATCAGTTCTCCGGGGGGCAGAAGCAGCGCATCGTCATCGCGATGGCGCTCGTGTTGGATCCCGAGCTGATCGTTGCCGATGAGCCGACGACCGCGCTCGACGTGACGGTACAGGCGGAGATCCTCGACCTGCTGCGCCGGTGCCGTGATGAGTTCGGCACCGCGATCATCCTGATCACCCACAACATGGGAATCGTTGCCGACCTGGCAGATCGCGTCGCCGTGATGTACCAGGGGGACGTCGTGGAGGAGGCCGGGGTCGAGCAGTTATTCTCGGCACCGCAGCATCCTTACACCCAGCGACTGCTCGCAGCGGTTCCCCGCATCGGCAAGGGTGGCGCCATGGCGTCGGCACGGACTGCTGAGCGGGTCGCGGCGGGAACCGTCAACATGGCCGCTCCCGTGGTGGTAGCCCGCGACCTCGTGATCGAGTACGGCGGCAGATTCGGACGCAACAACTTCCGCGCTGTTGACGGCGTGAGCTTCACGATCTCACCCGGTGAAGTCCTGGGCCTCGTAGGCGAGAGTGGATCGGGTAAGACCACCATCGGTCGCGCGATCGGTGGTCTCACGAAGATCACCGGCGGATCGCTCGAGGTGCTCGGCCACGAGATGTTGGGCATCCGTGAGCGCACCTTCAGGCCGGTTCGCAGGGACATCGGATTTGTCTTCCAGGATCCGGCCTCGAGCTTCAACCCGCTGTTGACCATCGCACAGTGCGTCGCCGAGCCGCTCATCGTGCACGGCAGGGCGCGGGATGCGGTCGAGGCGAGGTCCCGTGTGAACGATCTGCTGGAGGCCGTGCAGTTGCCCCGGGCGTTCGCTGACCGATTCCCGCACGAGCTCAGCGGTGGACAGCGCCAGCGCGCCAGTCTCGCTCGCTCCCTTGCGCTGAACCCCACCCTCCTGATCGCCGACGAACCCACGAGTGCTCTCGACGTGTCGGTGCAGGCGCGAGTGCTCGAGCTTTTCGCTGAGCTCCAGAAAGAACTCGGCTTTGCCGCGCTGTTCATCAGTCATGACCTCGCGGTCGTCGACATGCTCTCCGACCGCATAGCGGTGCTCTACAAGGGAAAGCTGGTGGAGGAGGGCACGGGCGACGAGGTGCTCGGCGCTCCGAAGCACCCGTACACCCAGCGACTGCTCGCGTCACTTCCCGTACCGGACCCGATCGAGCAGGGTAAGCGCAGGTCGGCTCTCGCTGCCCTGAAGGCGGCTGATTGAGCCGTGCCGCACTCATCCATGACGACGTCTGCGACCGGGGCGACAGTGAGCGCTCGGGATCTCTCTGTGCGCTACAGCTCCAGCAGCCCCGAAACCAGGGCAGTCGCGCTCGACGGTGTTAATTTCGACCTCTCGCCCGGCGAGGTGCTCGCCGTCGTGGGGGAGTCGGGATCGGGCAAGAGCACTCTCGCCCGCGTGGTGGCACTCGACGTCGACCGACTGGATGATTCGTCACCGCGCATCAGCGGTGGTGAGCTCAACGTGCTGGGCGCACGAGTGCGCGGCATCTCCCCGCGGCGTCGAAGCCGTGTGGGACTCTACGTCGGCTATGTTCCACAGGAGGCCGGTGACCGTCTCCAGCCACGACTGACCGTGGGCGAGAACGTAGCAGAACCGATCTACGCGCGCGATCGCCGGTTCAACCAGAATGATGCCGGCGAGGCCGTGGCCACGGTCATCGACGCCGTGCGCCTGCCACTGACGGTGATGAACAGGTATCCGCATGAGCTGAGCAAGGGGCAGCGACAGCGGGTGGCGATTGCGAGGGCGATGATCCTCGAGCCGAAATTGCTGGTGGCGGATGATCCGACCGCCGGCATCGACGTGACGGCTCGACGCGCCATCCTCGACATCATCGTCTCGTTGCAGCGGGAGCGCGGCTTCTCGACCCTGATCGTGACTGCCGACCTTGCCGAGGTGCGCCGGGTGAGCACCCGGGTCGCGATCATGCATCGCGGTGTGATCGTCGCCAGTGGCCAGCTCGACGAGGTGCTTGCGACGGCCGAGCACCCATACGTGAAAGGCCTCGCCCGGTCGCAGGACGGCGGCAGGTGGTCGGCATCGTGAGCGACGCTACTCAGACCCGCGCGCCCGGCCAGCATCGTGACCCGGTTGCTGCGCTCGCACGACCGATCAGCGGAGCGCGCCCCACGGCGGGGCGGGTCGCGATCCTGCCCTTCGACCATGAGGGGTTCGCGGCGGCCGTGCGTGACGGTGGCGGTGAAGTCGGCCCGCTCGACAACTCGACGCGTGGCGTCGTCTGGCTAAACCTCGACCACGACGCGCTCGGCGACGTGCTGGCGGCACATCCCGGGGTCGAATGGGTGCAGGTTCCCATGGCCGGTGTCGAACGCTTTGCACCGCTGTTCATGGCCCAGGGCGCTGCCGAGCTTCCCCTGTGGACCAGCGCCAAAGGCTCTTTCGCAGAGCCCGTGGCCGAGCATGCTGTGGCTCTCGCTCTTGCCGTGCTGCGCGGCCTGCCGGACAAGAGCCGCTCCACGAGCTGGGCGGATTCGAAAACCGGTATCTCGCTCTTCGGCCGCAATATTGTGATTGTCGGGGCGGGCGGTATCGCCCTCGAGATCATGCGGCTTCTCGCACCCTTCGAGGTCTCGATCACGATCGTGCGACGCACAGCGGGCGACGTTCCCGGTGCAAGGCGCACTGTCGTGGCATCCGCGCTCATGGACGTGCTGCCGCAAGCGGATGTCGTCATCCTCGCCGCGGCGGCGACCGACAAGACCGCACACCTCATCGGTCGGGAGCAACTCGCCGCGATGAAACCGTCGGCCGCACTCGTCAACATCGCCCGCGGGCACCTCATCGACCAGGATGCCCTCGCCGAAGCCCTGGCGGCGGGGCACCTTGCCGGGGCTGGCCTCGACGTGACCACCCCTGAACCGCTTCCGGACGGTCATCCGTTGTGGACCGCGCCGCGCGTCGTGATCACGTCACACTCCGCGGACACTCCGGAGATGACGGAGCCACTGCTTGCGGAGCGTATCAGGGCCAATGTCGCTGCGCTCCTGGGTGATGGCGCCTTCGTCGGCATTGTCGATCCGGTTGCAGGCTACTGATGGGGCAGCAGTTTTGTACCTCGATTTGGCGAACTCGCAACCTTTGGTAAAGTAAGCAAGCTAAATGCCAATCCTCGATAGCTCAATTGGCAGAGCAGCCGACTGTTAATCGGCAGGTTCTTGGTTCGAGTCCAAGTCGAGGAGCTAAGGCCCGGGTCCTCCACGATCCGGGCCTTTTCTTTGTCCGGGCGTCGAGAGCCCACGGATCGGGTACGCCCGGGGGAGTAGCCGGGCGACGCCGCCGGGCCGATGACGGCAGGGGTGGCCGCAACTACGATCGTCACATGCCGTTGCCCGATTCTGTGCGTGCCGAGAGCAGACGCGAGCGGTGGCAACAGCACGCTCTGCGCAAGCAGTGGATGCAGGATCAGTGGTCCGGGGACGGGGACCGCGTGGGGCCGCCTTCGCCGCCACCATTGCACCTCTCCTCGAGAGCCAGGCTGGTCATTCCGGTCATCCTGTCGTTGGTCGTCCAGATTCCTCCCAACCTGTGGTGGCTAACCCAGTTGCGCGAGCTCGCCTCTGTGCTCACGATCGCACTCGCCATCATCGGCCCGCTCGCCCTGCTGCTGGTCCGGCGCATTCCCGGCCCGGTCGTCGCGTTCGTCTCGGTCGCTGCCTGCATCGATACCAGCACCGGATAGAGTCTGACTTCGGAGCAGGATCGGCACGGCCGATACCTCCCCCGGAGGGAGATTCGTCGTTGATCGATGACGCAGGTAGCGCCCCGGCGCGGGGCATCACCGAACGCGCGGCCGCCATTCGCGCGAGCCTCGGTGTCGGAGCGGCGGTGTCTGCGTACGGTGTGTCGTTCGGGGCGCTGTCCGTGGCATCCGGGCTCGACATCTGGCAGACGTGCGTGCTCAGCGTGTTGATGTTCTCCGGCGGCTCGCAATTCGCGCTTATCGGTGTGCTCGCCTCCGGCGGTACGGCAGCAGGAGGTGCCGCAATCGCCAGCGCTGCCCTTCTCGGTACCCGAAATGGACTGTACGCCCTTCGGATGGCGCCGATCGTCGGTGGCGGGTGGCCGAAGAAGCTCCTTGCCGCCCACTGGACCATCGATGAGAGCACCGCCGTCGGCTCGGCACAACCCACGCTTGAAAGCCAGCGCACGGGCTTCTGGTTCACCGGAGCGATCATCTACGTCGGCTGGAATCTCACCACCCTCGTTGGTGCCCTGATCGGTGACCTGCTCGGTGACGTGAGCCAATATGGGCTGGATGCCGCCGCCGCCGCCGCTTTTCTCGGGCTCCTGTGGCCCCGGCTCAGGCAACTGCAGCCGATCGTGGTCGCCGTCGGAGCCGCCGTGGTCGCCGCGGTACTCACTCCGTGGCTCCCGCCCGGGGTCCCCGTGCTCCTTGCCGCCGTCGTGGCGGTCGTGGTGGGCCTCACCAACTGGTGGGGAGCGAAATCGTGACCGTCTGGCAGGTGGTCATCCTCGCCTCGATTGCAGTTCTGGTGCTGAAACTCCTGGGCTATCTCGTGCCACCCTCGCTCATCGAGAAGCCGGTGCCCGCCCGCATCGCGGGGTTGCTGACGGTTGCACTGCTCTCAGCACTCATCGTGACGCAGACCATCGGGTCGGGCCAGGGCGTCACGCTCGATGCGAGGGTGCCCGCGCTGGTGGTCGCCGCCGGGCTTTTCGCACTCAGGGTGCCGTTCATCCTGGTGATCGTTGCCGCGGCGGCAACGGCTGCGCTGATCAGGGCATTGACCTAGCGCGAGCGCGGGTCAGCCTTCGAGGTCGTCTTCGCCGGGCATCCAGCTCTGGCCGGGCACGCCCCAGCCGCTCTTCCTGATCACCTTGGCGACAGCTTTCGACTGCGCGTGGTCGAGGCGATCGGAATACAGGGTGCCGTCGAGGTGGTCATACTCGTGCTGGAAGATCCTGGCGAGCCAGCCACCGGCTTCGATCTCGAAGACCTTCTTGTCGATATCGGTCGCGCGCAGCATGACTTTCGGAGCGCGCCGCAGGGCCCACCGCTCACTTGGGATCGACAGGCATCCCTCCGACTCTTCGTCTTCGTCCGCTTCGCCGGCGGGGATGGGTGCGAGCCATAATTCGGGATTGATCGCGACGCCGCGCCACAACACCTCATCGTCGTCGACCCAGTTGTAGACGAACAGGCGCAGTCCGACCCCGACCTGCGGAGCAGCGAGCCCGACCCCTGGCGCCGCCTCCATGGTCTCGAACATGTCGTCGACAAGCGTTCGAAGCTGCGCGTCGAAGTCGACCACGGGCCCTGCGATCGTGTGGAGTACCGGTTCACCGGTGATTCGGATGGGGAGCACGGCCATGCCTCCAGAATAACGGAGGCTGAACGGGTAGATTCATCGGGTGCAGCTGGACCTGACAGACCTCGCAGACAACCTGAGTGGCAACGCGCCCCTCGGAATCGCCCTTGCCGTCATCGCCGCGGTATTGCTGGCGCTGGGCACCCAGTTCCAGCACGGTGGAGTCGCTCTCGTGAACGAGAGATCCCGTCACGAAGGTAAGACCGGACTCAGCATCAGGCAGCTCACAGCACTACTGGCGCGACCGTCGTGGGTCATCGGGACGCTGTTGCTCGGGCTCGCCGTCGTGCTCCAGCTCACGAGTCTCACGCTCGCCCCGATCACCGTCGTTCAGCCGCTCGGCGCTATCGCGCTCGTCATCACAGCGATCGTCAATTCGCGCATTTCCGGCGTTCCGCTCGACCGGATATCCATTCGTTCGATCGTCGTCTGCATCGGTGGTGTCGCTGTCTTCGTGACGATTGCTGCCGTGGTCACCAAGAAGCACCCGATCACCGCAACGCAGCTCTCGATCGTGTTGATCATCCTGTCGGTGGTGCTTGCCGTGTTCATCACCCTTTTCGTAGTCATCCGCAGGCGGGCACCGAAGCCGATCTTCTATGTCGTTGCCGCCGGTGTGCTGTTCGGCTTCGTCGTGACGCTCGCCAACGTCGTGATCGGGCGGGTGCAGACCATCCTGCAGAAGGAGTTCGAATTCAGCTCCGCAGACATCCTCACGGTGCTGTGCGTGGTCGGACTGATCCTCGCCGCGTTGCTCGGAACCTATTTCGTGCAGACCGCCTACTCGTCGAATCCGCCAGACCTCGTCGTTGCCGGATTGACGGTGATCGACCCGATCGTCGCAGTGGCGATCGGCATCATCGTGCTCGGTGAGGCCGCGGGCGCACCGCTCTGGGCTGTCTTCGCGTTCATCGCGGCCGGGGGCTGTGCGGTGTGGGGCGTGACATCGCTCTCGAGGCATCACCCCCTTGCGCTGGCCAATACCTCACTCGCCGACGTGGCTGGAGATGGCGCCTAGAACCATTGGGGTACGGTGTACAGCGTGCCTGACGCCCCTCGAATTTCTCCCCACGACGGCAAGCCTCGACTCCGAATCCTCATGGGAGCAGACACCTTCTGGCCCGAGATCAACGGCGCTGCGAGCTTCATCGCGCGGTTGTCGGCGGGGCTGGCCGAGCGCGGGCATGACGTGCATGTCGCGGCACCGTCATACTCGAACAAGAAGCTCGGCGCGCAGGTCGAAGAGCACGAGGGCCAGAAGTTCACGGTGCATCGCATCTACTCCTGGCGCTGGTACCCGCATCCCTGGCTGAGGTTCTCCCTGCCGTGGCGTATCAGGCACAACAGCGCGAGCATCATCGAACAGGTGAAACCCGATGTCATCCATTTCCAGTCGCACGTCGTGATCGGGCGGGGAATGACGATCGAGGGCAGCAAGCGCGGCATCCGCATCATCGGTACCAACCATTTCATGCCCGAGAATCTTCTCGAATACACATTGGTCATCCCTCCGTTTCTCACGAAACGGGCCATCGAGGCGGCATGGAAAGCCGCGAACCGCACGTTCGGCCGCGCCGAACGGGTGACCACGCCGACACGCAAGGCGGCCGAATACCTCGAGGCCCAGACGTCAGTGAAGAATGTCGTCGCGATTTCGTGCGGCATCGACGCCCACAACTACACGCCCGACATGCAGCCCAAAACCGACAATCTGATTGTCTTCCTGGGCCGGGTGGTCGAAGAGAAGCAGATCGACAAGTTGATCAAAGCTTTCGCAACGCTTGATTCGTCACTGGATGCCCGCCTCGAGATCGTCGGAGGCGGTGACCAGGAGGCGAGGCTCAAGTTGCTGGCCGCGCAGCTCGGCGTGACCGAGCGCGTGACGTTCGCCGGGTACGTGGATGAGGCCTACCTCCGTAACGCGCTCACCAGGGCCTCGGTCTTCGCGATGCCGTCCATCGCCGAGCTGCAGAGCATTTCGACCATGGAGGCGATGGCCTCGGGACTGCCGATCGTGGCTGCCGATGCGATGGCACTTCCACACCTCGTCCATGACGGCGAGAACGGTTTCCTGTTCGAACCAGGCAATGTTGCACAGCTTGCCGACAGGCTGACCACACTACTCAGCATGCCGCACGACGAGATCCTGAAGTTCAAGCAGGAGAGCTTGAAAATCGTCGCCGCTCACGACATCCAGCGCACCCTCGATACCTTCGAGTCGCTGTACCGCGGTGAGCCTGTCGACGCGGATGGCATGGTCCAGCAAGGGGCTTGATCGTCGCCTCAACTCAGGGCATGACCAGCGTTTCTTACGGCCCCGCCGGTCCGTGACGTCTCTCGAATGTCGGTGGCCGCCTGGTAGCGCAGGGTACGGAACGCCCGCATTCTTTGTTCGATCCGCGTCATCCCGACGTGCGGATCGAATGCAGCAGGGCCAGGGCCAGGTACGGGCTGAGAGCGTTCGCCGAGATCCTCGTCGGCTCTCCAGCTCTTTCGACACCGGATGTCGTCGCCATCGTCGATCGAGCTGCCGTGGCCGATCTCGCCGTTTTCTGATTCGTCGAGCGGACAGCTCGTATGTAGGCCGAGCAAGCGCGCGTGCTTCGTCCCCTCCCTGGTATGCCGCAGCTGACAGACCTGCGATCTGCTGCCGCGTCGCGCGCCATGGCAATCATCGATCGTGCCGCCGCGTCGCTTGTGGGTGTGGGCGACGAGAGCCAAACTCTCCTGCAACTGCTGGTGGATGTGGCTGATGATCTGCTCGCAGGCGTTTTGGGACGCGCAGCTCCACACCTGGGTATGACCATCGGTGTGCTGGTTCTCGTGATGACGTTGTTGGGCAGCAAACAGCCCGGCAGCCCGAGGACAATGAACTGATAATTTTCGCCGCCGCCCGCGAAAGGCTGGCCGCGCGCCATCGGTACCGGGGCAGCTAGCGGGTGAGCTCCGACTCGGGCAGCTCGGGTTCAGGCAGTTCAGGCGCCCGGGGCGCAGGAACCGGCTGGCGGGTCAACTGCATGATCTCGATCTTCGCGATCACGCGCTGGCGCTCCGGGTCCATCGTCACGCGCCGCTCGTCACCCATGAAGTTACTCAGCATGTCTTCGTTGGGGAACTCGAGGATGTGCACCTCCAGCGGCTGGTCGTCCGTTGCATCGGTGAGCCCGCGATACCTCACGGTCGCGCCGTGTTCGATCTCGAGATCGACGACCGTGTCGATGTAACGGGAGAGATCCGCTTCGAGTCCAGGATGGGCCCAGAACAGCACGCAGCAGGAAATTATCATGCCCGAACACTACCGCAGAGCCCGAGCCCGAGCGCGGTTCGGCTGGCGGCGGGGTGACTGCCACCCGTGTCGTGGCCCTGTATCGTAGGAACTCGCTCGCGCTCGTCGGGCTTGGGGCGGTAGCTCAGCTGGTTAGAGCAGCGGACTCATAATCCGTCGGTCATGGGTTCAAGTCCCATCCGCCCTACTTTGTTGGATGCGTGCCGGATGCTGTCGGCCTTCAGCTGCCAGTGCGCCGCGCGGCCTGCCACGCGCCGGTCGACCAGAGCGCCCACGCGATCAGCGCCGGCTGGAGGGGCATCCTGATCCACCGTTTGAGGTCGCTGTCGAGGCCGAGCGAGTCGATGCGGTTGACGACCTGGGAGATGTTTCCGGGGTACACGGCCGCGAAGAACGCTGCGGCGACCCAACCGACCGTCGTGCGGTGCTGTCTGCTGAGGATCAGGGCGCTGCCGAGCGCGATCTCGACTCTGCCTTCCTGATGAAGCAGCAGGAGTTGGGCTCTGGGCTGAAGCGTCCAAACGCAATAACGCCCCAAAGGGACTCCCAATCGAGACCTGATGGCGCGCCCTGTGTATCCGAGAACACTAGCCACGCATGGAGCTGTTGCAGAAAAGGCGCGCATGCTTGGCCCGAGCTGGGCTTGGCGCGACAACTCGGGACCGCGCTCCGGTCAGGTGGGCATTTGCCCGAAGAAGAGGAAGATCAACTCGGAACAGACGAGGCAGACGCCTTTCCGATGGATGCGGCAAACCGAACTCACACAACGCCGCTCTGAATCATTATGAGCGGCGTTTGCCTCTTGTGCACGACAATTGCACCCTCGTTTGGGGGAGAGAATCGTGTCTAAGTTTGCGCCAAGATGCTTAGGTGAGCATAACTAACGAACCGCATCCTTCTGCCTATCAGTCCGCACCGCTCGAAGATACCGGGAAGCCACCGTCGCCGCTGGCGATAGCTGCTCTTGCCGTCGGTATTGTCGCATTCGTAAGCGGCTGGGTGCCATTCTGGGGTGTGGTC
Source organism: Salinibacterium xinjiangense (assembly GCF_014645015.1). Classification (GTDB taxonomy): domain Bacteria; phylum Actinomycetota; class Actinomycetes; order Actinomycetales; family Microbacteriaceae; genus Rhodoglobus; species Rhodoglobus xinjiangensis. The sequence continues at coordinate 334,416 of NZ_BMLC01000001.1, read as the reverse complement.
GCTGGCGCTGGCGCTATAGCGCTAGCGTCGATCGCCCTAGTTAAAAAGCAACGGAAAGTATTCGCGTTCGCCGGCCTCATCCTTGGTTGCATTGCGGCACTGACTTCCCTCATCACGACAATCGCGCTGATTAGTGGTGTTGCCAATGTGAGTGAATCAACCACCGCTGTTGCTCCGGCCGCCACAAGCACGGCGACGCCTGCACCAAGAGTCACGGCTAAACCCACCCCGACGACTAAGCCGGCGCCGGAGCTCACGCCGACAGCAACCCCCGCCCCGACAGTGGCACCGGCCCCGCCAAAACCGGTTGAGACAGTGAGTCAGTCCAACGCCACGAGAAAGGCCCAAAGCTACCTCAACTATTCGTCGTTCTCACGCACTGGACTCATTGACCAGTTGATTTTCGAGGGCTTCTCGGCAGAAGACGCGACATACGGGACTGACACTGTTGGAGCGGACTGGGGCCAGCAGGCGGCGGGGAAAGCCAAAAGCTACCTGGACTACTCGGCATTCTCGCGAGATGGTCTTATTGATCAGTTGTTGTTCGAAGGTTTTAGCGCGGAGGAAGCAGAGTTCGGAGTGGCTTCGGTCGGTTTGTAAATAGCTGACCTCGATCCGTCGGTTATGGGTTCACGTCCCATCCGCCCTACTTTGTTGGATGCGTGCCGGATGCTGTCGGCCTTCAGCTGCCAGTGCGCCGCGCGGCCTGCCACGCGCCGGTCGACCAGAGCGCCCACGCGATCAGCGCCGGCTGGAGGGGCATCCTGATCCACCGTTTGAGGTCGCTGTCGAGGCCGAGCGAGTCGATGCGGTTGACGACCTGGGAGATGTTTCCGGGGTACACGGCCGCGAAGAACGCTGCGGCGACCCAACCGACCGTCGTGCGGTGCTGTCTGCTGAGGATCAGGGCGCTGCCGAGCGCGATCTCGACGAGACCGGATGCCACCACCACGACATCAGGATCGAGGGGCTGCCAGCGGGGTACCTGCGCCTGGAAGTCCATGCGCGCGAAGCTCAGGTGCCCGATACCGGCAGACACGAGTGACGCGCCCAGTACGATGCGTCCCACGCGGCGGCCGATTCGGCTCGTGCGTGAAAGTCCGTCGGATGGGGTCGGATCAGTGAGTTCTGGAGTTCGGGCCATGCCACCCATTGTGCGCCGGCTGGCTTGGCGTCTGCACTGCATGCCCCGACGCTTTCGGCCTCGACGCCAGGGGCCTCGACACTACAGGCGTCGACCGGGCTACGCCTTTTCCGGTTCCGGGATCGGGGTCAGGCCGTTGACGGTCGAGGCTGCCTGCGAGAGCTGCTCGAGCCACTCGCGGTTCATCTCGGGGGGAGTCGCGTCGTCGAATTCGAATTCGAGAGGGATCTGCGCCGAGATCCAGACGCTGGATCGGCCGCCGCCGTCGCTTTCCGCCTTATCCCACGAGAACGTGAAAGCCTCATTGCGGCGCAACTTGTTGACGATGACGAACTTTATGTGAGCGAGGTCGCGGTCAGGTAGGGGAATGGCGACGCGCGTGGCGTCGGCGTAGTACATGGTTCCCACGGAGACTCCCAGACGATCAGCGGTAAGAGGCCTTCAGGATACCCCGAGAGTCAAATGAATCTCGCATATTCAGATCGCTGGGTTGGGGCGGCTGAATTGGCACCACGAAGGCTAGCTGCTGTTGTGCAGATTCGCCAACCATGGGCGGGGGATTGCTTCCGGGGAGGTTCGCCAGAAGAGTGGAGGCATGAAACGAATCCTCTATTCTGGCGGCTCGGTTCTCACCGGAGACGGAATTGCTCATTCCATCGCGCTGTACGCGGCCTCACTTGCGCGAGCCGGAACCGCTGAGGCGGTGGTCATTCCGATCGTCGCACATGGGGAAGTCGGCACCGCCGAAATTGTGATCGGGCCAGCGAGCCAGCTCATGGTCGAGGATGCCGGGTCTGAGTTCAACGGAAAGATCGACGAAGGCGATTGTCTTGCGCTGCTCGAAGAACGTCGCAGCAGGCTCGATACCCCTCCGGGCGTGCAGCCGAGCGCCCCAGACGATGTGAAGTCGAGTTCCGATGTGATGTCGAGTTCGCTCGATGGCATCTAGGCGGCTGTGACTTTCAAGGCTGCTGTGACCTCTGAGGATGTTCACGCCGGATGCCGTCTGGCGCCAGCGCCCGTGGGTTAGGGCCGATGGGTTAGGCCCGTGGGTTAGGGCCGAGATGGCCCGGTGGGCCCGTGCGTAATCAGTTGTGGCGCATCCTCCAGAATTGCGAGATCGGCCGACTCCAGTGACGGGAAATAGCCGATGAGGCGGCGATCGGACGACACCTGTGCCCAACTCACGGCCCTGAAGAAGGGTGGATGTCCCGGGTCGGCCTCCATGCGTCGGATTACGGCTTTCGGGTGGCTGGCGCTGTTGCGCATGACGACCCATTCCGTATCGCTGATGCGTATCGGGGGCCAGGGCCATGCAGCCATGCTGAGCTTCTCCTTCGGCGGTGGCGGATTGGCCGTGGTCGCTGCTCTTACCCGGACTGACCAGTCCCAGAGCCGGTCACACGCCGTCTCGAGGGCCCAGGCGTAGCCCACTGTCGCCTCGACGCCGGTGTGAAGGTCTGGTCGAGTGACCGAGCGGAACGCGGGCCGGTGGGCAACCCGGCCGTATTCGATACGCCCGAGTTGATTACCGCGGTGGATCAGCAACCACTCGTTGCGCCCGAGAGCCCGTTCGAGATGGTCGCTCGGCCTCCAGTGATGCGTCATAAATAGAACATACGTTCGAATGATGGTCGTCGTCAATCCCGACCTGAGCGGTGTCGGGCACCTGTTTCAGGTCTTGATAGCGTTCCCGTGGGGGCTATCTGGAGCCGGAATGGGACCCGCACCAGTCGGTCTCACGTTTCGCCAATCCCGGTCGAGGATCGCATACTGGCGCACCTGACTGGGCGCTGCTCACGGGAATTATCCCGGGGCTGTCGTGTTCTCTAGCGTGAGACTCGACCCCGGCCGAAGAGCAGCCAGAGGATCGATCCGAGCACCGACAGGAAGAACGCCACGAGAATCCACATGAACTTGCCGAGTGCGCCGTGGTTGGGGTTTTTCACGATGGAGACGAGAGTGATAATGAAGATGACGAAGCCGACGAGGCCGCCAAAGGTGATGGTTACGGGATCCATGGGGCCAGCATAATGGGGAGCATGACTGACCCGACCGACCAGACTGCCCCTTCAGCTGAGACCCGACTAGCGACCTTCCGCTCACGCCGCGAGGCATCGGTGGTGCAGCCGAAGGGCAGCCTGGCGCTGGTCAATACGCAGTGGATCGACTCTGGGCAGACCATCTGGGGGGTGCCCGGAACCTGGGCCCCGGCGGAAGGTGGGCTGCGGGTCACTGCGGCCGCATCCGACAACATCGTCGTCGATGGACTACTCGTCGATGGCGAGACAATCGTGCGCGGAAAAGACAATGCCGAGCCGAGCGAGATCATCTTCAGTGACACGGTCAGCGGCTTCGTCATCGCAGGCGACGAGGGCAAATATGCCCTCCGCGTCTGGGATTCTGCTTCGGAGGGCATTCAGGAGTTCGGCGGCATCGACGGCTACGCCTACAACCCGGACTGGGTGATTACCGCGACTTTCACCGAAAACCCGGCTGGCACCACGATGGGCTTCGAGCACCTGAAAGACAACGGTAAAACGAAAGAACAGGTGATCCCGGGCGACATCTCGTTCGTCAAGGATGGCGTGGACTACAACCTCGTCGCGTTCAAGTCGGGTCGCGCGCTCCAGCTCGTCTACGCCGACGCCACCAATGGAGTCGACACCTATAGCGTCGGCCGCTTCCTGTTCATCGCCCCGAATCCCGACGGCACCATCACGCTCGACTTCAATCTCGCCGTGCTGCCGCCGTGCGCCTTTAGCTACAACTTCAACTGCCCGATGCCGCCGAAACAGAATCGTTTCCGCGTGGCTATCGAGGCGGGGGAGAAGAATGTGCTGAAGAAGGACGGATCGCTGCTGCACGAGGTGTGATACTCGCGTCGCGCTATCCGTCGTGGTGCTCCAGGAACTCGAATACCTCGGTCGAGTCGACCCCCGGGTACATGCCGGTGGGCATCGCGGCGAGCAGCGAGCTGTTGAGCCTGGCACTGGGGAGAGAGAATTTCTCCCAGCGGTCGGCCAGTGATTCAGGAGCTCGGCGGCAGCAGGATTCGTCAGGGCAGGTGGAGGTCGCGCGGTTGGTGGTGTCCCGGCCGCGGAACCATTTCGCGGTGGCGAACGGGGTGCCCACACTCACTGAGAAATACCCGCGGCTGCTGGACTGGATGCGCGACGTGCACCAATATGTCCCGCCCGGCTTGTCGGTGTACTGGTGGTACGGGCTGAAACGATCCGAGATGTCAAACACGCGGCGCGCACTCCAGTAGCGGCACACGAGCTGCCCTTCGACGGCGCCGAGGGCATCCGTCGGGAAGGCAGCACTGTCATTTTCATAGGCCTTTGAGATCGAGCCGCCCTCATGCACCTTCAGGAAGTGCACCGGCACCCCGAGGTGCTGGGTGGCCAGATTCGTGAACCGATGCGCGGCCGTCTCGTAGCTGACGGCGAACGTGTCGCGCAGGTCTTCGACCGATAGCTCGCGCTTCGACTTGGCTGCAAGCAGAAACCCGACTGCAGTGTGCTCAGGCACCATTAAGGCGGCAGCCAGGTAGTTGGTGTCCACCCGTTGCTGGAGGAAGTCTGCGTAGTCCTTGGGTTCGCCGACCCCGAGCACATGGCCGGCCAGTGCCTGCAGCAGCGTCGATCGGGGGTCGGAGCCATCGGCCTGCCCGACGGGGAGGTAGATCCTGCCGTTGCGGAGGTCGGTCACGCTCCGAGTCGAGCCCGGCAGGTCGGGTACGAAGTGCAGGGAGAACCCGAGATGTGTCGCGAGGTCGGAGGCGACACGCTGGGAGAGCGGCCCTCCGGCATGGCCGACGGCATCGAGCAGTTGCTTCGCCGTCGACTCCAGTTCACCGAAATAGTTGTTGCGCTTTCGCATGGATTTTCTCAGTTCGGTGTTGGCCCTGCGCGCTTCCTCCGGAGTGGCGGCACGCTCCCGATGGAGCCGCTTCAGTTCGTCATGCAGCCCGAGGATCGTCTCGATCGCCTCGTCGCTGAGAGACTTGCGCACGGGGAGGCTCGGCAGCGTCAGGCTCGAGTAGAGCGGCCCGCGCTGGGCGCGCTCCAGCGCGATCTCCAGCGCGGCTCGACGAGACGGCGCCTCCGGGCTGAGCAGCTGGTCCACCGTCACCCCGAGGATCCGCGCGAGCTTCTGCAGTTCGCCCAGCTTGAGTTCGCGCTTACCGTTCTCGATGACGGACACCTGTGATGCTGCCCGGCCCAGTTCGGCGCCGAGGTCGTCGAGAGTCAGACCGCGATCCGTTCGAAGCTGCCGGATGCGACGACCGACGGTGAGGGAATCGAGCATGTTTTCATCGTGCTCGGCGTTCGTGTCGTTCGCGTTCATCGGAGGACCCTCCAGCGTGGTGTTCTTCCGAGAACCAGAAGAATCACGTTTATTCTGCCCCTATTGTGTGAGAAGAACCACCGCTGAAGCCCCAGAGTCGAAACAGGACAGCAACGACCAGGGAGTTTCACATGACGAATGACGCCACCATCATCCGCTCGGGCGACCAGACGCAGACCGCAGCGCAGCTCGAGACCGAGTGGAAGACCGATTCCCGCTGGAACGGTATCGAGCGCAACTACACAGCCGAGGACGTCATCGCGCTGCGCGGCAGCGTCAGGGAGGACCGCACCCTGGCCCGTCGTGGGGCCGAGAACCTGTGGAACCTCATCCACGGAGCCGAGAACGGTGGGCAGGAGTGGGTTCCGGCGCTCGGTGCTCTCACCGGCAACCAGGCAGTCCAGCAGGTCAGGGCGGGATTGAAGGCGATCTACCTGAGCGGATGGCAGGTGGCAGCGGATGCGAACCTGTCAGGGCAGACCTACCCCGACCAGAGTCTCTATCCCGCCAACAGCGTTCCCGCGGTGGTGCGTCGCATCAACAATGCCCTGCTACGCGCCGACCAGATCGAGGTCGCCGAGCATGGCAGCCCCCGAACAGACTGGCTCGCACCGATCGTCGCGGATGCCGAGGCCGGTTTCGGTGGCCCGCTGAACGCCTACGAACTCATGTCGTCGATGATCGAGGCCGGGGCGGCCGGCGTGCACTGGGAAGACCAGCTCGCCTCGGAGAAGAAGTGCGGTCACATGGGCGGCAAAGTGCTCATCCCCACCGCCCAGCATGTGCGCACCCTCAACGCGGCACGACTCGCGGCCGACGTCGCCGGGGTCTCGACGCTTGTGATCGCGCGGACAGACTCTCTCGCCGCCGACCTGATCACGAGTGACATCGATGAGCGCGACCGGGAGTTCCTGACAGGGGAGCGCACGACGGAAGGCTTCTTCCGCACGACGCCCGGCATTGCGACCGTGCTGTCTCGGGGTCACGCGTACGCTCCGTATGCCGACCTGCTGTGGGTGGAGAGCGCGGAGCCGGATCTCGCGCTTGCGCGCACCTTTGCGGAGAGCATCCACAAGGAATTCCCCGGCAAGAAGCTCGCGTACAACTGCTCCCCGTCGTTCAACTGGAAGAGCCACCTCGACGACGCGCAGATCGCCACCTTCCAGCGGGAGCTGGCGGCCATGGGATACGCGTTCCAGTTCATCACCCTCGCCGGTTTCCACTCCCTCAATCACTCGATGTACACGCTGGCTCGCGACTACTCGCAGCGCCACATGAGCGCGTACGTGGAGCTGCAGGAAGCAGAATTCGCGTCCGAACAGGACGGCTACACGGCGACACGCCACCAGCGTGAGGTCGGAACGGGGTACTTCGATCGCATCGCGACCGCACTCAACCCCACAAGCGAAACGCTGGCCCTGGTCGGCAGCACCGAGACTGCCCAGTTTCACTAAACCGCGCAATACCGACTAACGACTTTTTCGAGGACATCATGAACCGCATGGACATCATCGGCGCTGACGGCGACCGATTCGACGAGATACTGACACCACAGGCGCTGCAGTTTCTCACGAGGTTGCACGACCAGTTCGCTGGCCGCAGGCACGACCGGCTGGCCGCGCGGATGGAGTCGCGCAAACGCATCAACAACGGCCGCAATCTCGCCTTCCTGCCGGAGACGGCGGCGATTCGCGAAGAACCGACCTGGCGGGTCGCCGGCCCAGGCCCGGGCCTGGAAGACCGAAGAGTGGAGATCACCGGGCCGACCGATCGCAAGATGACGATCAACGCGATGAATTCCGGCGCGAAGGTGTGGCTGGCAGATCAGGAGGACGCCACGAGCCCCACCTGGGAGAACGTGATCGGAGGCCAATTGAGCCTGCACGACGCTATCCGGCGCCAGATCGACTTCACGAGCCCCGAGGGCAAGGAATACAGGCTGGGGGAGTCGACGCCGACGATCGTCATGCGACCGCGCGGTTGGCACCTCGTCGAGAAGCACGTCAGGTACACCGACCGTGCAGGCCAGCGCTCACCCGCATCCGGCTCGCTCGTCGACTTCGGGCTGTACGCGTTCCACAACGCGAAGCAGCTCATCGACAGCGGCAGCGGGCCATACTTCTACATCGCCAAGATCGAGAATCATCTCGAGGCGCGGTTGTGGGATGACGTGTTCACCTTCACCGAGAATGCTCTCGGCATCGAGCACGGGACGATCAGGGCCACCGTGCTGATCGAGACGATTCCCGCTGCGTTCGAGATGGAGGAGATCCTGTACGAACTTCGAGAGCACTGTGCCGGGCTGAACGCCGGTCGATGGGACTACATCTTCTCGATCATCAAGAACTTCCGCGGTCGTGGCGCCAGCTTCGTACTGCCGGACAGGTCGGATATCACGATGACGGTTCCGTTCATGAGGGCGTACACCGAGCTCCTGGTCGCCACGTGCCATAAACGCGGGGCTCATGCCATCGGGGGCATGAGTGCGTTCATCCCGAACCGTCGGGATCCCGAGGTCACGGCCCGCGCGCTTGCCGCTGTGACGGCAGACAAACGGCGGGAGGCGACGGATGGGTTCGATGGCACATGGGTCGCGCATCCCGACCTCGTCTCGACGGCCCAGGCCGAATTCGACGCAGTGCTCGGAGACCGGCCGAACCAGGTTGATCGTCTCAGGCCCGACGTGCACGTCTCGGCGGAGGACCTGCTCGACCTGCGCATCGAGGGGCAGGTGACGGATGCCGGCGTCGCCTCTAACGTGTCGATAGCCGTCAGGTACATCGAGAGCTGGCTGCGCGGGGTAGGAGCAGCCGCGATCGATAACCTGATGGAAGATGCCGCGACGGCCGAGATCAGCCGCAGCCAGTTGTGGCAGTGGATGCACCAGCGGGTGGTCACCGCCGAGGGCACCCTAATCACGAGGTCGGTCGTCGAGCGAGAGCTCGCAGCCGTGCTCGAATCTGCGTCGGCGGGAGGACGATTCGCTGATGCGGCCGAGGTCTTCAGGGCCGTCACGCTCGAGGAAGACTTCCCGACCTTCCTCACGCTCACCGCCTACAGCCGGTACCTGGTGGAGAACGCGGAGGTCGTGGCCGCGTAGTGGGTTTCACGGGCTGGCACGCGTAGCATGAGAGCACTCGACCATCGTTGATCGGAGTGACAGTGTCCAGCCCGTGGAGCGTCCCGCCGGGCGTTGTCGCGCGCGCCCAACTCGAACAAGCTCACGAATCAGTCATCGACCAGCGGATGGCCGTGGCTGGCGTCCGCAAGCTCGTACAGGAGTCGTGGGAACGGTCCCTGCAACTCCTGCTCGACCCCGACCAGCCGCTTGACGGCCTCCGCTTCGACGACTCCGACCTGCGGGACTATCGGGACGCGCATCCGCTTGCGCTCGCGCTTCCGACGATTCACAGGCTGCTCATCCGTCACACCTTTGATGCGGGACTGATTGTGGCTATCGGCGACCAGGACGGCAGGCTCCTGTGGATCGATGGCGACAGGAACCTGCGCCGCAAAGCCGAGGGCATGCTGTTCGTCGAAGGTGCTGACTGGAGCGAGCGCGTCGTGGGCACGAGTGCCCCGGGCACCGCGCTGGCGCTGGATCGTGGCATCCAGATCCATGGCGCCGAACACTTCAATCGCATCGCCCACCCATGGAGCTGCACGGCCGTCCCGGTGCACGATCCGATCTCCGGCACGCTGATCGGTGTCATAGACATCACCGGGGGCGAGGATGCTGTTGCACCGGCCACCCTCCCGCTGCTCGAGGCCGCGGTCGCCGCTGTGGAATCGGAGCTGCGCATCCGCCGGCTTGACGAACAGGTGTCGCGTCCGCGTCGGACCGTGCACCACGCGGTGGCGCGCCCGAACTCTTCCCCCGCGCTGTCGGTGCTGGGCAGTGACGGTGGGCGCCTCGAATCGGGTGGGCGCAAGATCGACCTGAGCTCGCGTCACGCCGAGATCCTGACACTGCTGGCGTGGTATCCCTCCGGTATGTCCGCTGAGGCGCTTGCGGGTCAGCTGGACTGCTCCATCGAGACCCTTCGGCCCGAGATGGTGCGGCTGCGCAAGCATCTTGAGGCGTTCGATCAGAGTCTCGTACCGTTGTCGCGACCGTATAGGCTGCCAAGGCGACTTGAGCTCGATGCACACAGGGTGCTTGCTTTCCTGGACCGGGGCGCGCATCGGGTGGCGCTCGCCGGATACTCGGGGCCGGTGCTGCCAGGTTCGAGGGCACCGGGGGTGGAACAACTCCGGGCCGAGGTCAGCCATCGGTTGCGAGACGCGTTGATGACGGATGCGGCAGTCGACACGCTGCTTACCTATGCCCGCACCGATGAGGCCGCCTTCGACATCGAGGTCTGGCGCGCCTGCCTCAGGATGCTGCCGGCAAAGTCCCCCAAGCGAGCCGCCGTGGTGGCGCGCATCGAGCACATCGAGGCCGAACTGCGCTGAGTGCAGCACGCTCGCAACATCCTGCAACCTCTTCGCAACCCCGTCGCGAATATCGTCGAGAAATCACCAGACAACGATGTCGACAGGAGTCAGTGCATGACGGTTTATGCCGCACCGGGAACACCCGACGCAAAAGTCTCATTCAAGCCCCGATACGAACATTGGATCGGGGGTGAGTGGGTTGCTCCTGTGAAGGGCCAGTACTTCGAAGACATCTCGCCGGTCAACGGTAAGCCGTTTGCCGAGGTGGCCCGTGGCACAGCCGAAGACATCGACGCGGCTCTCGACGCCGCCCACAAGGCTGCCCCGGCGTGGGGCAAGACTTCCACCACCGAGCGCGCGGCGGTGCTCAACCGCATCGCCGACGTGATCGACGCCAATCTCGAGCTGCTCGCTGTGGCCGAGACCTGGGACAACGGCAAGCCGATCCGAGAGCCGCTCAACGCCGACCTGCCGCTGGCAGCCGATCACTTCCGCTACTTCGCGGCCGTGATCCGGGCCCAGGAGGGCAAATTTGCCGAGATGGACGGCTCCATGACGGCGTACCACTACAAGGAGCCGCTCGGCGTTGTCGGGCAGATCATCCCGTGGAACTTCCCCATTCTCATGGCCGTCTGGAAGCTCGCACCGGCCCTCGCCGCTGGTAACGCGATCGTGCTCAAGCCGGCCGAGCAGACGCCGGTGTCGATCCTCGTTCTCATCGAGCTGATCGGGGACATCCTCCCTCCCGGGGTCGTGAACATCGTGAACGGTTTCGGAGCAGAAGCCGGTAAACCCCTCGCCTCGAGCCCCCGCATCCGTAAGATCGCCTTTACCGGTGAAACCACGACCGGCCGACTGATCCTGCAATATGCGAGTGCGAATATCATCCCCGCGACGCTGGAACTCGGCGGCAAGAGCCCGAACCTCTTCTTCGCCGACGTCGCTGACCAGGACGACGCTTTCTACGACAAGGCGCAGGAAGGCTTTGTGCTCTTCGCGTTCAACCAGGGCGAGGTGTGCACATCCCCGTCGCGCGCCCTCATCCAGAAGCCGATCTACGACTCCTTCCTGGGCGCCGCGGTGGAGCGCACGAGGGCAGCCGTGCAGGGCAACCCGCTCGACACCGACACGCAGGTCGGCGCGCAATCGTCGAACGACCAGCTTGAGAAGATCCTGAGCTACGTCGACATCGGCAAGCAGGAGGGCGCGAAGCTGCTGCTCGGCGGCGAGCGGGTCGACCTCGGCGGCGACCTGACCGGCGGTTACTACGTGCAGCCGACCATTTTCGAAGGCGACAACAAGATGCGCATCTTCCAGGAGGAGATCTTCGGGCCAGTGGTCTCGGTCACGAGCTTCGACGACTACGACGACGGTATCTCGATCGCCAACGACACGCTGTACGGGCTCGGAGCCGGAGTGTGGTCGCGCAACGGCAACGTCGCGTATCGCGCTGGGCGCGACATCCAGGCCGGTCGTGTCTGGATAAACAACTACCACGCCTACCCCGCCGGTGCGGCGTTCGGTGGCTACAAGAGCTCGGGGATGGGCCGCGAGAACAACGTGCTCGCCCTCGATCACTACCAGCAGACGAAGAACCTGCTCGTGTCGTACTCGGAAGACAAGCTGGGCTTCTTCTAAACCGGCACGGCACGGCAGCCTCCGGCGGTCATCCCTGGGTTGGATGACCGCCGGAGGTACCTGCTGTTGTGAAGATCACCAGGCAAAGGAGCAAGGGCATGATCGAATCCACCGTCGTTATTTCGGGCGAGACCCTACCCAGGGTCGCGCTCACCTCCGAGAGCGTCGATCTGTTGCGAAAACTGTGGGACCAGCACGGCCCGCTGATGTTCCACCAGTCGGGTGGCTGCTGCGATGGCAGCTCCCCGATGTGCTTCGCGGCCGGCGAGTTCTGGACCTCGGACAACGACATCCTGCTGGGCGTCTTCGATATTGCCCAACGCGGTTCAGAAGCTCGAAACATCGATTTCTGGATGTCGAAAGAGCAGTTCACCTATTGGAGTCACACCTTCCTGACCGTCGACGTGGTCAAGGGCAGGGGAAGTGGATTCTCGCTCGAGGGCCCGGAGGGCCTGCGCTTCTTGATCCGATCCCGGCTGATGGAGACCGCAGAACCCTTCGCCTGAGCCCGGCGACGGTGGCGGAGGGCAGACTGGGGGCGTGCACATAGTCCTCGCTCGCGTCCAGGGAGTTGTGCGGGCGACCTCGTTCGGCGATTCGGGTGCGGTGATCGGTGTCGAGCAGGTGGACGACCTGGCGGCGTTCGTTGTCGCGCGTGAGACGGGGCATCCACGCTGGGTCTGGGACGACACCTCCCGCTGGTACGCACCCCTGCTGGCTGCCGGAGTTCGGGTCGATCGATGCTTCGACCTTCGGCTGTGTCACGCGATCCTCCGATCGTCATCACTGACCTCGGATTCCCGGCTCGCGCGGTCACGACGCGGCCTGTGGGATGCGCCAGCGCCCGCAGCCGGACCGGTCGCTGCGGCGCCCTCCCACTCGGCACTGTTCGAGTGGGATCAGGTTGCTGCTCCCGCACCGTCGGTCGAATCCGACCCGGTTGCCGAGTTCGAACTCCAACGGTCTGCCGTCGCGGGGTGCCCTGAGCCCTCGCGCCTCGGACGGTTGCTGGCTGCAGAGTCGGTCGGTGCCCTGATTGCGGCCGAGATGCGGTTCGCGGGCCTCCCGTGGAGTGCGGGCAGGCACGATGCCATCCTCTCCGCATCCCTCGGTCCTCGGCCGGCCGTGGACGGCGCCCGACCGGCGAAGCTGCAGGCCGTGCTCGACATCGTGCGACAGCGGCTCGAATCGCCGGAATTGAATCCGGATTCCCCGGCTGACCTTCTGCGCGCGCTCGGGCTCGCCGGGCTCATGGTCACTTCCACCCGCTCATGGGAACTCGCCACACTGAAACATCCCGCGATTCCCCCGCTGCTCGAGTACAAGAAGCTGTCGCGGCTGCTGTCGTCCAACGGCTGGGCCTGGCTCGATAACTGGGTTGCAGGCGGGCGATTCCGCCCGGACTACGTTCCGGGTGGTGCGGCGACCGGGCGCTGGGCGACCAGCGGTGGGGGAGCGCTGCAGTTGCCGAAGAACATCCGCGGCGCTGTCGTAGCGGATGAGGGCTGGAAGCTCGTGGTCGCAGATGCGTCACAACTCGAGCCGCGCATCCTCGCCGCCATGGCTGTCGACCGGGGAATGATCGAGGCGGGTTCAGCGGGGGACCTGTATGCCGGCATCGTGGCCAGCGGCGCCCTGGAGACCCGTGACCAGGCCAAAGTCGCCATGCTCGGCGCGATGTACGGCGCAACGACGGGGGAGGGAGGGCGTCTCATGCCAGCCCTTACCCGCGCCTATCCGCGTGCGATCGGGATGGTGGAGAACGCCGCGAGGGCGGGCGAGCGCGGGGAGGTCGTAACGACCAGGCTGGGGCGCAGCTCCCCTCCCGGGCACGACAGCGGTACGTGGAACGAGACGGTGTCGTCGGCAGAGGCCGCGCGGGCCCGAGACCGCGGGCGCGCCTGGGGGAGATTCACTCGTAACTTCATCGTGCAGGGTACGGCGGCCGAGTGGGCGTTGTGCTGGATGGGGAGCATCCGCCGACGGCTTCACGAGTTGAACGACGCTGGTGCGTTGGTCGACGGCCCGCATCTGGTCTTTTTCCTTCACGACGAGGTCGTGGTCCACGCGCCAGCCGACCTGGCCGTTCAGGTTGCCGGGGTGATCTCCGATGCTGCGGTCGATGCGGGCAGGCTGCTGTTCGGCCAGCTCCCCGCGCAATTCCCGGTCACCATAGCCATCGTCGACAACTATGGGCAGGCCAAATAGCCTGTTGCCATATACCGTGTATGCATGTCGATCCGTCAGAGCCTTCTCGCCATCCTCGATGAAGGGGATTGCTACGGATACCAGCTCCGCGTCGAATTCGAACGCCGGACAGGGCATTATCGATCGCTCAATGTGGGCCAGGTCTATGCCACCCTCGACAGGCTGGAACGAGACGGCCTCGTGTCCAAGCTCGGTGCCAACTCCACGGGGCATGTCTACTACGCCATCACCGACGAGGGTCGGATCTGTGTGCGCAGTTGGTTCGAGACTGCCGTGCCGTCGATTGGTCTCGATGAGCTTGCACAGAAGGTAGCCCTGGCACAGTCGCTGCCGGGTGTGGATGCCGCGGCGGTGGTGAGCCGCCATCGGGAGTCGACCGCGGCGGCCGTTGATGCCCTCCGTCGGGAGAAGCCCGCGATCCAGTTGTCCCGTCAGCTCGTCATACAGGCGCAACTCGCGGCGGCGGAAGCCGAACTGGGATGGTTGCAGCGAGCAGAAGCGCTGGTGAGGGGTTCCGAACCGTTCGGGCTCGAGGCCGAGCCACCGCGTCGCGGCCGACCTGTTCGCGGCTGACATCATCCGGCTGGGCGGTATTTCGCGCCCTGCGGAACTACATGCTTGTGATTACCCGGCCCAATGGGTCATAATGACCAAAGTGGGCCTGCGGGAGCAGCCCTGCCCAACTGAATAGTTAGTCATACGAATAATCAGTCACACGAATTTTTGGTAACACCGTGTTCCATGGGTCGATGGGGAAGTCGCACCCAACCGGAACGGAGTCATCGTGACTGCATCACACGCTCGCGGAGTGCTATTCGTGCACTCTTCGCCACGCGCCCTGTGCCCTCACATTGAGTGGGCTGCAGGTCGCGCGCTCGATCGCGCGGTCAACTTCGATTGGGACCAGCAGCCCGTGCTCAAGGGCTCCCAACGAGCCGAGTTCTACTGGGAAGGCCCCCGCGGCACCGGTGCGCGGCTCGCGTCTGCCCTGCGCGGATGGGAGCACCTGCGCTATGAGGTGACCGAAGACGCGGGGCTCGGCACCGACGGTGGTCGCTGGATGCATACGCCTGACCTTGGAATCTTCTACGCCCAGACCGACACAGCCGGCAACGTGGTCATCCCCGAGGATCGCGTGCGCTACGCCATGGACATCGCGGGAGCCAACGCCGTCGAACTTCACCGCGAGTTGAGGCTCGCCCTCGGGCAGGCCTGGGACGACGAGCTCGAGGTGTTCCGTCATGCCAGCCAGGATTCGGCCGTCGTCTGGCTGCACAAGGTCGGTTGAGAATCTCTATCACTGCGCTGCGAGTCACTGCACTGTGACTCACTGCACCGTGACTCATTGCACTGTGACGTAGTACAACCCAACATTTGGAGGCATCATGGATATCCTGCACCGTGAGTTGGAAGATCTCATCGGCGAGGTCGCTCCGACGTTCATCGACCTCGAGCAGCTCGAGCGACTCGTCACGGAAGACGACATGCTCGCCTTCGACGGCGAGTGCACGATTCACGACGGCTGCCGGCAGATCGCGGCATAACTGCGACGCTGCCCAGCAGCGAGTCGGATCAGTGGGACTCGTAACTCCTGAACGCGACGACGGCATTGTGGCCGCCGAATCCGAATGAGTTACTGATCGCCAGTAGTGGACCGTCACCGAGGGCGCGCGGAGTTGTGACGACGTCGAGCGGGATCAATGGATCCTGTTCGGTGAGGTTGATCGTCGGCGGTGCGGTGCGGTGATAAAGCGCCAGCACGGTGAAAATGGCCTCGAGTGCACCAGTGCCGCCCAGGAGATGACCGGTTGCTGCCTTTGTCGCAGACACCGGGATGCCCGGCAGGAGGTCTCCGAACACCCGCAGCAGTGCCTTGTACTCGGCAATGTCGCCGACCGGCGTGCTCGTCGCATGGGCGTTGATGTGCCGAACGTCCTCGATGGATGCGCCAGCCTGCTCCAGCGCACCGAGCATGGCGCGTGCAGCGGCCGAACCCTCGGGGTCCGGTGCCGTGATGTGGAAGGAGTCGCTCGTGACAGCGCCTCCGGCGAGCTCCGCATAGATACGGGCGCCACGCGCCAGCGCGTGCTCTTCTGTTTCGAGTACGAGTGTTGCCGCGCCTTCACCGAGTACGAATCCATCGCGGCTGATGTCATACGGGCGCGACGCGGTAGAGGGGTCGTCGTTGCGCTTCGACAGCGCCTGCATCGAGGCGAACGCCGCGATCGGCAGAGGATGCACGACGGCCTCGGTGCCGCCGGCGATGACGACATCGGCGAGCCCCTTCTGGAGATGTTCGTAGGCGTTGGTCAGAGCCTCGGTGCTCGACGCGCACGCCGAAACGTCGGTTCGGGCATATGCCCGTGACGGAATGGACATGCTGATCGCGGCCGCGGCGGCGTTAGGCATGAGCATGGGGATCGTCATGGGAAGCACCCTTCGCGGGCCCTTCTCTTTCAGCGTGTCCCACGCATCGAGCAGTGTCCACAGGCCACCGATACCGGTGGAGTAGTCGACTCCGACGCGGATCGGATCGACGTCCGGGGATCCGGCATCGGCCCAGGCTTCCCTCGCCGAGATCAGGGCGAACTGGCTCGAGGGGTCGAGTCGCTTGTATTCGACGCGCTCGAGTACCTCTTCGGGCCGAACCTTGGCTTCTGCGGCGAACGTGACGGGCAGTCCGTACTGCTCTACCCAGTCGTGTTCCATGCTCCGCGTGCCGGATTCTCCGGCGAGCAGAGCTTCCCATGATTCTTGGGCGGTTCCACCGATCGGGGAGGTCGCGCCGATTCCGGTTACAACGATCTTCTTGGTCATGTCATTCCTCTGGAGCGGGGCACTGCCTGCGGAATGGCGACCCGCTAACCGGCTCGCCATTCCGTTGAGGGACTGTTAGCCCTGTGCGCTGGTGATGAAGCTGACGGCGTCGCCGACTGTCTTGAGGTTCTTGACCTCTTCGTCCGGGATCTTCACATCGAACTTCTCTTCTGCGTTGACGACGATCGTCATCATCGAGATGGAATCGATGTCAAGGTCGTCAGTGAACGACTTGTCCATCTCGACGGTGTCGGTCGCGATGCCGGTTTCGTCGTTGATCAGTTCAGCCAGGCCGGCGAGGACTTCTTCGGTGGACAGTGCCATTGTTTTCTCCTTGAGGGATGTGATTTGACCGTTGGACAGTTTACGGGAGTACGACGACCTGCGCGCCGAACACGAGGCCGGCGCCGAAACCGATCTGGAGGCACAGGCCGCCGCTCAGTTCAGGATGCTCGGCCAGTAACCTGTGCGTCGCAAGCGGGATCGACGCGGCCGAGGTGTTCCCGGTCGTTGCGATATCGCGACCGATGGTCACGGTCTCCGGAAGCCCGAGCTGCTTGGCGAGTTCGTCGATGATGCGCATATTGGCCTGGTGGGGCACGAAGGCCGCGAGATCGGCCGCTGTGATGCCCGCCACCTCAAGGGCCTGCTTGGCGACCTTGGCCATTTCCCAGACAGCCCAGCGGAACACGACCTGCCCATCCTGGCGGAGCGTCGGCCACGCGGCTGTCCCGTCGCGGAAGTCCACGAGCGTGCTGTCCATGCCCACAGCCTCGGCCTTGGATCCGTCAGAACCCCAGACCGGAGCCGCAATGCCGGGGAAGTCGCTAGGGCCGATGACGACGGCACCCGCGCCATCGCCGAGCAAAAACGAGATCGACCTGTCGGTGGGCGAGACCATGTCTGAGAGCTTCTCCGCACCGACCACAAGCGCGTAGTGTGCTGCGCCGGACCTGATGAGAGCATCGGCCTGGGTGACCCCGTAGCTGAAGCCGGCGCAGGCCGCGTTGGCGTCGTAGGCGGCTGCGGGAGTGCAGCCGACTCTGTCGGCTAACACCGCGGCAAGGGACGGAGTCTGCTGCACGTTGCCAATGGTCGCGACGATGACGAGGTCGATTTTGTGCGCTGGAACTCCGGATTTCTCGATGGCCTCTGTGGCCGCGTCCGTCGCCAGGTCGACCGCGAGGATACCGGCTGATGCGCGGGTTCTCGTGATGATGCCCGTGCGCTGCTGGATCCATTCATCACTCGAATCGATCGGGCCGATGAGTTCGCTGTTGGGAACGACGAGGTCGCCGCGGGCAGCGCCGTAGCTGTAGATACGGGTGAACTCGACGCCCGTCGACTGCGTGAGGCTTGCTGTGGTCATAGTTCTCAGATCCCGTCGATCATGGCGAATGCTGCAGGCAGGTCGTCAGGGGTTTTCACCGCAACCGAAGGTATGCCCTTCAGCCCGCGTCTGGCAAGGCCGACCAACGCGCCCGCTGGTGCGAGTTCGATGATTCCGGTCACCCCGGCCGCGGCAAGTGACGCCATGGCCATGTCCCACCGTACCGGCGACGAGACCTGGCCGACCATCAACTCGACGAAGTGGTTGCCGTTCTCAATGCGCGAACCGTCGCGGTTCGTCCAGATGGGGATCGTCGGGTCGTGCTTCTCGAGGCCGGCTGCGACGAGTTCGAGGCGTCGGACGGCGGGCTGCATGTAGCGGGTGTGGAACGCTCCGGCCACCTGGAGCGGGATAACCCTGGTGCCGGCAATCGGGTTCTCGGCGAACTCAGCCAGGGCCGGCAACGCGCCGGCGACAACGATCTGGCCGCCGCCGTTGAAGTTGGCGGGCTGGATGTCGAGCTCCGCGAGTCGTTCCAGCAATGCCATCTCATCGCCGCCGAGAACAGCGGACATGCCCGTGGGCTCGAGCGCAGCGGCATCCGCCATCGCCTGGCCGCGTTCGCGTACGAAGGCGATGGCATCGTGTTCACTCAGGATGCCGGAGACCGCAGCGGCAGTAACCTCACCGACGGAGTGGCCGGCCACCCCGCCGATCCTGTCCCGACGGCCGTCGGCCAGGAGCGCCGAGGCGGTGAGCAGTCCCGCGGCGACGATCAGCGGCTGGGCGACCCTGGTGTCCCGGATGGTGTCTGCGTCGCTCGTGGTGCCGTGAGCCACGAGATCGATGCCGACGGAGTCAGACATAGATGCGAGCTGGTCGCGGAAGCGCTGCTCAGCCAACCAGGGTTCGAGAAATCCGGGAGTTTGGGAGCCCTGTCCAGGCGCGACGATGACGATCACTGCTCTAGTCTGCCAAGATTCAGCTGCTCGTGAGGTGCTGAACCTCCGAAGAAACAGGCGCAACCTTGTCGATCACGTTCAAACGCAGCCCGAGAACGCCTCGAGAGGGCGCGGCCGACCTCACCGTCGCTTCGAGGAATCCGGATCAGCGATCGAGCCGACGATGAGCGCCGCCTGCAGGATGAGCGCCTCTCGCGCACCGGTGGCATCCCATCCGATCACGTCGCTGACCCTCTTCAGCCGGTATCGCACGGTGTTGGGGTGCACGAACAGTTCGCGAGCTGTCGCTTCGAGTGAACGGCCGTTGTCGAGGTAGCACCAGAGTGTTGCGAGGAGGTCGGTCGAGTGCGCCTGCAGCGGCTTGTAGATGCGGTTGATGAGGGTGGACCTGGCGAGAGGATCACCGGCGAATGCACGCTCCGGCAGCAGATCGTCCGCCAGGGTCGGTCGTGGGGCGTTACGCCACGACCTCGCTACTGCGAATCCCGCGAGAGCAGCCTTCGCGCTTTTCGACGCATCCACGAGCGTCGGCACCTCGTGACCGAGCACGAGATGCCCGGTGCCGAACCCCGGCTCGAGCTGCTTGGCGATCTCGAGGAACGCCATCGGTTCAGCGGCATCGGGATCATCGGTTCTCGGGCTGGCTCGACCGATCACGAGCACGAGCCTGCTGCCCTGCACGCCGATCAGCACGTCTGCGCTCAGGTGGCGTGCAGTGCGGCGCAACTGGTCGACGTCGAGCATCTTCGGTGCGGTTCCGACCAGGACGCAGACCTCGCCGTGACCGTTCCACCCGAGGGCCGCAATGCGCGACGGCAGTTCGTTGTCGTACTCACCACTCAGGATGGAGTCGACGACGAGCGCCTCAAGCCTGGCGTCCCACAACCCGCGGGCTTCGGCGGCGCGAGCATAGACGTCGGCCGCAGCGAACGCGATCTCTCGCGAATACAACAGGATCCCCTCGCGCAGCACATCGTCGTCGTTCTTGATGCGATGCTCGACCACTTCCACAGTCAGCCTGATGAGCTGGAGGGTCTGGGTCAGGGATACCGACCGCAGCAACTCCCGTGGCGCGGCACCGAACACGTCAGCAGCGATCCATGGGGTCGACTTCGGATCGTCGAACCAGCTGATGAAACTCGTGATGCCCGCCTGTGCGACCAACCCGACCGCAGAGCGCCGCCCTGGCGGCATGTCGCCATACCAGGGCAGCGTTTCTTCGAGTCGCTTCAGAGTCGCCGTCGACAGCTCACCCGTGATGGTGCGCAACCAGGCAAGCGTCTGCTCTTTGGTCTTCTGGACGGGGGGAATGCGCGTACCTAGCTCTCTCCGCCGACAGAGCCGGTCGTGCCGGCCGTAACGTCGAGCAGGCGGTACTTCTCGATGGCCTGCGCGGGCACGGACCGATCGACCAGTCCACGCTTTGCCAGCGACTGGAGAGTGCGCACGACCACTGACGGGCCGTCGATCTTGAAGAAACGACGGGCGGCGGCACGGGTATCCGAGAATCCGAAGTCATCGGCACCCAGGGTGGCGAAGTCTCCGGGCACGAACTGCCTGATCTGGTCGGGCACAGCGTGCATGAAGTCGGTCACTGCCACGAACGGCCCGTTGGAGCCCGACAACTTCCGGGTGACGTACGGCACACGTTCCTCGGCGTTCGGGTTGAGGAAGTTATGAGCCTCGGCGTCAAGTCCCTCTCGGCGAAGCTCGGTCCACGATGTGACAGACCAGACGTCGGCAGACACGCCCCAGTCGTCGGCCAGCAGCTGCTGGGCCTCGAGCGCCCACGGCACGGCCACACCGGACGCAAGGAGCTGCGCACGGGGTCCCTCGACCGGCGAGGTCTTGAGGTGGTAGATGCCATGCAGGACACCGTCGACGTCAAGGTTCTCGGGTTCGGCCGGCTGCTGGATGGGCTCGTTGTACAGCGTCAGGTAGTACATGACGTTGGGGTCGGGATGCACCCCTCCGTACATGCGCTCGAGCCCGGCCCGCACGATGTGCGCGAGCTCGTATCCGTATGCAGCGTCATAGCTGACGACGGCCGGGTTGGCCGATGCCAGCAGGATGGAGTGCCCGTCCGCATGCTGCAGGCCCTCACCTGTGAGAGTGGTGCGGCCCGCAGTAGCGCCCATGATGAACCCGCGGGCCATCTGGTCGCCCGCGGCCCACATCGCGTCGCCAGTGCGCTGGAACCCGAACATTGAGTAGAACACATAGACCGGAATCAGCGGTTCGCCCTGGGTCGCGTATGACGTACCGGCGGCGGTGAACGCGGCGAATGCCCCGGCCTCGTTGATTCCTACGTGCACGATCTGGCCCTGCGGGCTCTCCTTGTACGCGAGCAGCAGCTCGCGGTCGACGGAGGTGTAATGCTGCCCGTTGGGGTTGTAGATCTTCGCGGTGGGGAAGTAGGCATCCATTCCGAAGGTTCGAGCCTCGTCGGGGATGATCGGAACTATGCGATTACCGATGCCCTTGTCGCGCAGCAGGTCCTTGAGCAAGCGCGCGAACGCCATGGTGGTGGCGATCTCCTGCTTGCCTGAGCCCTTCTTCGCGACCTCCCACACCGACTCTGCGGGCAGATCGAATTGCGTGTACCTCGATCGGCGCTCGGGTACGTAACCACCGAGCTCGCGTCGACGCTCGTGCAGGTACTGAATCGCCTCATCGTTCTCACCGGGGTGGTAGAACGGGGGCAGGTACGGGTCAGCCTCGAGCGCAGCGTCCGTGATCGGCACGCGCATCTCGTCGCGGAACTGCTTGAGGTTGTCGAGCGTGAGCTTCTTCATCTGGTGGGTCGCGTTGCGTCCCTCGAATGACGGACCCAGCCCGTAGCCCTTGACGGTCTTCGCGAGGATGACCGTCGGCTGACCCTTGTGCTCCTGGGCAGCCTTGAACGCGGCGTAAACCTTGCGGTAGTCGTGACCGCCGCGCTTGAGGTTCCAGATCTGGTCGTCGGTGTAGTCCTTGACCATCTCGAGGGTGCGGGGATCGCGACCGAAGAAGTTCTCCCTGACGTACGCGCCGCTCTCGGCCTTATACGTCTGGTAATCGCCATCGGGGGTGCGGTTCATGAGGTCGCGTAGCGCCCCCTCAGTGTCACCGGCGAGCAGGGAATCCCACTCGCGACCCCAGACCACTTTGATGACGTTCCAGCCAGCGCCGCGGAAGAAGCTCTCGAGCTCCTGGATGATCTTCCCGTTGCCGCGCACAGGGCCGTCGAGGCGCTGCAGGTTGCAGTTGATGACGAAGTTCAGGTTGTCGAGACCATCGTTGGCTGCCCACTGCAGGGCGCCACGGCTCTCGACCTCATCCATCTCCCCGTCACCGAGGAACGCCCACACCTGCTGGTCGGACGCGTCTTTGATGCCGCGGTTGGTGAGGTACCGGTTCGACTGGGCCTGGTAGATCGCATTGATCGGGCCGAGACCCATCGAGACGGTGGGGAACTGCCAGAACTCCGGCATCAAGCGGGGGTGAGGGTAGCTCGACAGCCCGCCGGACGGGTGCGACTTCTCCTGGCGGAACCCGGTGAGCTGGTCTTCGGTCAGTCGCCCCTCGAGGTAGGCCCTGGCATACATCCCGGGGGAGGCATGGCCCTGGTAGAAGATCTGGTCGCCGCCACCGGGGTGATCGGCGCCCCGGAAGAAGTGGTTGTGACCGACCTCGTAGAGGGCAGCAGACGACGCGTACGTCGAGATGTGGCCTCCGACGCCGACGCCGGGGCGTTGTGCGCGGTGCACGGTGATGGCCGCGTTCCACCGGATCCAGGCGCGATACCGGCGCTCCAGGTCTTCGTTGCCGGGGAAGGCAGGCTCATCCTCGACAGCGATCGTGTTGAGGTAGTCGGTGGTGGGAACCATCGGCACGCCGAGGTGGAGGTCCTTCGATCGCTTCAGCAGGCTGAGCATGATCTCACGACCACGTTCATGACCGTGAGTTGCAACGAGACCGTCGAGCGACTCCTGCCATTCGGCTGTTTCCTCCGGATCTCTGTCGATGTTGTTCACCGAATATGGGTCCTGGTCGTTCACCGTCACCGTTGACCTCTTTCTTATGAGAAGTGGGGGTTGTGAGAACTAAGGTCCTGACTGCCGGGTTGCGACTGCCATGACCTGTCGTTCTGGATGAGCCGCGACAAATGTTCTGTTGCGCCAGTAGATTCTAGCCACCACCGCTGTGTACGCTCGCACGGGCGTAGTATTGCCCATCGTGCCGGTCCGAAATCGGGTCACGGCGCGAAAGGAACTGTTTCAATGACTCTCGCAAACGACACAACGGCGCCCGACTTCGAGCTGCCGAACCAATTCGGTGAGCACGTGAGGCTCCACGACTTCCGTGGCAGGAAGCCCGTCGCCCTCGTGTTCTTCCCGCTCGCTTTCTCGAGCACCTGCACAACCGAGCTGTGCGACCTCCGCGACAATCTCGCGCTTTTCAAGAACGAGCAAGTCGAGCTGATCGGTATCTCCGTCGATTCGAAGGCAACCCTCCGGGCCTTTGCCGACGCCGAAGGATACGATTTCACGCTGCTTGCCGACTTCTGGCCGCACGGCAGCGTTGCCAAGGAATACGGCGTGTTCCTGGAGGAGAAGGGTTTCGCGACCAGGGCGACTTTCCTCATCGATATCGATGGCGTGATCCGCGCAACATTCGTCACAGCCCCCGGCCAGGCACGTTCGATGAGCGAGTACACCGCCGCGCTGGCAGGGCTGCACGCGGCACGGGTCTGAGTCATGAGCGAACGCGACTTCATCGAGCTGTGGTCGAAGGCCCGCTGGCACATCATCGTGTCGCAGCTGGCGCCCACCGGATTGCTCGGTTTCACCGTCTGGCTGGGCATCCTCGACCTCGGCGGCACGTCCCTTGCGCTCAGGATCTCGGCCGCGGGCATTCTGCTCGCCTCGGGAATTCTCGGCGCTCTCGCGCAGTATTCGGCTGCCACAGAGGGCATGGCCATCGCTCGCGACCTGATCGCCGTGCCGTCAGCCTCGATCACCGGCCGTCAGATCGTCGAGCTCGCACCGCTCCTGAACGTCGTACGCTTCGTCACACCAGCCATCTTCATCGCCGTGTTTGTGGCGCTCATGGTCGAGTTGTTCGCGCCCTAACCGAGCAGCGATACCGCCCTCGCGATAACCAGCGCGAGGATAACGAACCCCGCGAACGACTGCAGGCCCATCAGCACCTTCGCACGGTGCGAGAGCGGCATCGCATCTGTCGGGCTGAAGGCCATCGAGTTGGACAGCGAGAAGTACAGGTAGTCGACGAAACTGGCCGTCCAGTTGAGGCTTCTGGATGATCGCACAGCCACCTCCTCGACAGCATCGTGGTCTTCATCCTGGGGAAACCTGAAATCGGCCGGAGGTAGATCTTTCCTCTCACGCTTCGATCGGGCGACCGCCCCTCCCCGGTCCACTTCCCAGTAGAGCAGTGCAAAGACGATGACGTTCGTCACCCACACCTGGAGGGCAGCGAGCAGCAGAGTCGGTCCTTCATCCTTTGACGGTGTCACCAGCTGGAAGATGATGTGGATGAGCGCGACCTGGTTTGCGATGAGCAACAGCAGGGTCTGGCCTACCGAGAGGCCACGTGACCATCGGGTTTGGCGATGCATTCGCAGTGGGTTGACGGCGATGACGGCGATGAGCAGTAACAACCCGAGAGCGACCACGCCGAAGCGCAAAGGAGGAAAGAACGAACTGGGCAGCAGCCCGTACAGGGCCAGCGCTACCACCAGCGCTATAGCCGCGGGCCAGCGGTGCTCGGCGCGACCGGATCTCTCAGAAGAACTCACTTTCCGAGTGTAGGAGCGCACACCGTCAGGTCAGTATGTTGACAGCACGGGAGATCACGAGCGCGAGCAGCACAAAGCCCGTGAGTGCCTGGTACGCCATGAGGGCCTTCGCGGGTCGACTGAGGGGCATTACATCGGTGGGACTAAACGCCATCATGTTCGAGAGTGAGAAGTACGCGTAGTCAAAGAACTCGGGGGTCCACAGCTGGGTCGAATCAGCCTCCTGCTGCGGGAACCGGAAATCCTGCCTCGCGTGGTCATTCACACCCTTTACTCGCCTGGCGATCGGGCCACCCTTATCGAGCTCCCAGTAGACCAGCGAGAACGCCACGACGTTGGTGCCCCACACGCCGAAAGTGGTGAGCAGGATCGTTGGTCCCTTCGCGACTCCGTTGACCAACTCGCCGATGATCAGCACTATGTACACCTGGTTCACCGCGGCGAGACCTGAGGCGAATCCGATCCCGAGCCAGCGGGTGAGCGCCGTCTCGCGGTTGAGCCGTCTGGGGTTCGACAGCACGAGGGGGATGAGCACGATGGCACCGATGGCGGGGATCACCCACGACGGGAGGAAGGTCACCTCATTGGGAAGGAAAAGATAGATCACCAGCGCCCCGAGCGTGATCAGCAGCACGGGCAGCCTGTGCTCGGTGCGATGGGGTGCCATGGCCGGAGTGTATGCCCGTCAGTTGACCGCGATGCGCCCAGTTGTTCGCGACGCGGGTAGTCGCGTTGCGAGGATTGGCCACGATTTTTCGCAATCGTCACTTACCGCTACCCTTGCAACCCTGCGGACAATCGCCGCGGGCCTTTAGCTCAGTTGGTAGAGCGCCACGTTTACACCGTGGATGTCATCGGTTCGAGCCCGGTAGGGCCCACAAGTAAAATGCCCGATCAGAGGAATTACCTGGGGTATCGCCTCGCAGAGTCGGCTCGCAAATCAACCTGTCAGTTGGTGAGGCGTTGGTGAGCGGGAATTGCGGATATTGTCCACTGCGCTGATTTCGTAGGCGAGCAGCACGGACAAACATAGAAGGAGCCACGCGGTCTCGCATGACTCCATTTCGGACTTCGTAATCCAGACGGCGGTTGCCCTCCTCGTGGCGGCTCGCAGCTGGTCGATTCCGTCCCGGTCGCTGCTCGTTCCCGTCCGGTGGGTGTACTGACGCTCGCCGCCGTTTTTGAGATCGAGGCCCACTCTCCGTTCGGGTAAGCGGGGTTCTCATCGACTTTAATGACGACCAGGTCGCCCTTGCCAGTGGGGTTGAAACCAACGCCCTAATCTTCAAGAGCTCTGCCTTGAGCGTTGTCATTTGTCGTACGCGGACTATCCATCATGCTCTGCGTAATAGGCAGTCTCCGCGACGCGCGGCTTGTCGAGGTCCGACCTGGCGTTCATGTTGTGGCCATTGGCGATGATCCGCGTTTTGCGGGACGGCCGCACCTCCCTGATCGCCACCGTGCACCACAGCAGCAACGAGCCCGATCTCGTGCGTCGGATCAGCGACACGCTCGCACCGACCGTGGATCGTCTGGTATTCAACGGCTTCCCGACGGGTTTTCGGTTGTCATGGGCTCAGCACCACGACACGATTCCCCGTCACATGGACGGCGCCTTGGTGCTGCCCCGCTGACCCGGCGCGGTGATGACCCGGCGCGTCCTGCGGCGCCACCGGGGCGCACGAAATCGCTCCTGACGGGTTCTCAGGAGCGATTTCGTGTGGGTAATTCAGATCAGGCTCTCGACTCAGTTACCCGTGTATCGGAAAATATAGAGCCCGAAATCACGGTCGCTGGCCGCAACGTATTCGACGCCATTGTTCTCGAACACGTCCACACCCCAGAAGTTGTTGCCGCCCTCGTCAATGAAGCGACCGGTCTCGACGAGTTTGTCGTCGATGATTTTGGTCACTCGAAAACCTCCCGCGTAATACGAGAAGTACGCCAGGTCGGCCCGCTGCTTGGACGTGGCCACCTCGTGAACCGAGAGGTCGCCGAAGCCCACAGCGTAGGCCGGGTCCATGGCTTCGGGAATTGCATAGGTGTCCAGCTCGGACATCTTTCCCGTCGAGTTGTCGAAGAGGTGCACATAACCCCAACCGTCGAAGAACGCGCGCACGGAAACGAGATCTCCGACGGCGCCCAGACTCAGGCCGGGAATCAGGCTGGCAGCACCGCCGAGGCAGGCCGCGTTATCGTAGAAAGCCTCGAGGTCGAAGAAACCGAATCCGGTTTGACGGTCGACCGAAGAGGTCGGGATGTTGCCGGCAACGCTTATCCCGAACGCGCCGCATCCGTCGGTACCCTCGCGGTTGATGATGACGATTCCGTCATAGCCGCCAGCCGCTTCAACGTTCGCCACCTTCTCGGTGAACGCGCAGAGACCACGGGTGACGATCGCGATCTGGCTGCCGCTTGCGGTGACCGGCGCCGGTAGCACAACCGGATCACCGGAACATGCCCGTCCCGCGTAGACGGCATCACCGGTCAGCGACTCCCCGCCTTGCAGCTGCGGTGTGTCGCTGCCCTGCGAGATCTGAAACGGCGTCGCGGAGTCATCCGTGGTGCCCTCCGCGCTGTTGGGCGCGAAGTCCTCGTCGGCACCGATTACGAACCTGTTGTCGAGGGTGAACTCGCCCTGGTGGCCGTTGCCTTCGGGCTTCTCGATCAGGCCTGCCGACTCCTGAAGCTGCGGGTCGGGGTTGGTGAAGTCCGTATCGCCGACATAGATCGGGTTGTGCACGTCGGTCATGTCGACGGTGACGTATCCGGCGTCCCAGTAGGACAACAGCATCACCTGTTTTCCGGCGATCTGCTTGACGACGAGGTCGTGGAGAAACACGTCGGTCAGGTTCGACGGTGCGTTCTGGAGGATCTGCGGGAAGGTCTTGTCCAGATCGTATTCGGCAGTGAGGAACGGCTTCTTCGGGTTGGTGATGTCCATGATGTCGACATCGGTGCCCTCTTCGTTGTCAACGATGACTGCGTACGCCTTGTCACCGGCATCCCAGGCGAAGACGCTGTGGGTCTGGTTGGAGGTCTTCTTACCCTGACCATCGGCTGTTGAATCGCCAATGCCCACGGCGAGTGGTGTGGGGTGCTCGGGATTCGTCACGTCATAGAGATTCATGCCGCCGAACCCTGCTTTGTCCTTGCACTTCTCGTTATTGGTGACGAGCACGTCGCCGGTAAAGGCTGGCGTATCGAGTTGAAGTGCCTGGACACCCTCGCCCGGGTAGCTGCCCTCCTTCGACTGGATAAACGCGACCTCCTTTGGTTTCGCGGGGTCCTTGATATCCACGACGTGCACCCCGTTGTAGGTGCACGACACGACGCCCCACGCAGCAAGGTAGGCATGGTCCTTGAAGACGCCCACATCGGCGATCTTCTCGGGCACCGCGTTCTTCATCTTCAGTTTGGAGACTACGTTGACGTTGGACTGTGTTGCCGGCAGATGACCGGCCGTTCCGCCGTGCTGGTGGGCGTCGCGAGCGCCGTCGGCGGTCGATAGCGCGCCGTCGTCCCCGGGTCGGGCCGATGCAACGGATGTTGTGGCGAGGATCAACGCTGCGACGGACGCCAGCGTCAATCCAGCGCGAATGGCAGGTGATTTGACCATGACACTCCTTCGGTGCGGAATTTGAACTCGAATGTTCGAACCGTAGTCCGCGCCTACACACTTTGGCAAGGAAGTACAAATCGGCCAGGGTGTGGCCGCCAGGGCGACGCGGTGCGCATGCGTCGCCATGGCCTACCTCCCGCGGTTGCCTTGGAATCGAATTCTTTGTCGGGCGATGACCTGCGCCTCGCGGAAATCGACCCCCCCTCGCCGTGGGCCGTGTGCATCGGGCGCAATGGGGACGCTTTTGGAGGTCTTGGCTTTGGACGGGCAGGGACTATGGCGGGTGATTCTCTATGATCCGACGAGCATCATGCAGGCGTTTCGTTTTGCTCGAGCGTGGCTTCCGGTCAACGATGTGTTCTCGCTGCCATGCGTGCGGCTCGATGCCCTGAACCGGCGCGGGCTGTCACGCTGTCGGCGGGTTCGAGTGTGACTCGGAACTCACCGAATTTCTGCCGGATGCTTGTTAATCGCAAGCGTGGGTCAACGGACAGCAGGACGGCCGAGAGCGCGACCAGAACCCGTGGGGGAGATCCTATGGACTCTTGCATTCCGTGGCCCCATGAGGGCCTGACGCCCTAGGTCCGCGGGAGCCCCGGAGCACGACCAGCGGCACCGCCGGTGTTCGGTGCCGCCGAGCTCGTATTGCTCGGCTGGTGATGCGTACAGGCAGAACACATCGGTCGGGTGTTTTGAGTTGTTGAGTCGTTGGTGTTCCAGCAACTGGATTCGCCACAATCCCGGATTTTCGGGCAGGCTACCGCAAATGCGCAGTCTCTGGAAAGCCCGTGTTCTTGCGGATCTTCACTGAATTTGTGTGCGACCGGACCTTTAGACCGTGGATGTCATCGGTTCGCGCACGGTAGGGCCCACTACAGATAAACCCCACCCAGGTCCTCACTCGACATGACCCTGCATGGCGCGCTCCTATCAGCGCGGTGCCTGGGTGGATGCACGCTTGATCAGTGTCGGGATCGACTGTGGCAGCGCCTCGACAGTTTCGCTGTTAATGCGTGCGAGAAGTGTGCTGAGCATGTCCTGGCCGATTCGCTGGAAGTCCTGGCGGAATGTGGTCAACGGTGGAGCGAAAAAAGCGGCTTCGGGAATGTCATCGAAACCAACGACGCTGACGTCGCCTGGTACCGTGCGCCCGCGTTCGGTGATGGCTGCGATCAGGCCCACCGCCATCTGGTCATTAGCGACGAACACTGCCGTCATCGCACCGAGGTCGAACTCGAGCCCGAAACGGTGCCCTGCGGCGGGAGTCCAGTCACCTACACCCATCAGCTGGGTTGCGAGGCCGTGTGCCTCGAGCTCATCACGCCATCCGCGCTCGCGTTCCTGCGCGTCAACCGAGTCCCGCGGTCCGGCGAGATGACCCACAGCACTGTGGCCAAGGTCGAGGAGATGCTTCACGGCGGCGCGCGCGGCACCGTACTGGTCAGCGCCTACGGTGTCGAGACCGAGTCGCGGGGTCGCCTGCAGAACGACCAGTGGAATCGTCAACTCCATGCCAGCAACGGCCTCGGCGGCTCTCTCATACCCGGAAATGACGGCGATTCCTTCGACGCTCTGACGGAGGAAAGCCTCGATGGCTGCACGCACGGAATTCTGATCCCAGTCGACCATGTTCGCGGTGAATACCGACCACCGCGCATCGCGGGCGGCGGCGTTGAAATACAGCAGGGTTGACGATGGGCCGAACTCCGCACCGCCGGTTGTGATGAGCCCTATGGTCCGTGAACGCCGCGTCACGAGAGCACGGGCTGCCGGCGATGGTACGTACCGGAGCTTAGTTATGGCGTCCTCGACGCGAGCACGAGTTGCTGCGCGCACGTTCGGCAGGTCGTTGAGAACCCGCGACACAGTCTGATGGGACACCCCGGCAAGTCGCGCCACGTCGAAGATGGTCGCCTGGCGAGGAGAATCAGTCGCCACGAACTCTCCTCACTCGGTCACTGTCGCAGGCGAGCGGTGACCGCTCTGTCGGATCGGATTCGGGGGGCATGATCCCGCGCTCTCCGCCTCTACGGGAACAATAGCCGACAGGCGGCGCGAGACCTGAACACGCCGAGCCCTATCCCGCCGCATCATCGTCTGATTCAGCGATGATGGCGAGCAGCCTGTCGACGGTGAGGTCGTGATTTGCCAGGTCGCCCACTTTTCGTCGATCGCGCAGGATAGCGATCCGGTTGCTGATGCGCACAACTTCCTCGAGCTCTGCGGAGATGAAGACCACGGCGAGACCGTTCTCGGCGAGATTTGTCACCAGGTTCTGGATCTCGGCCTTGGCGCCGATATCGATGCCTCGCGTCGGCTCGTCGAGTACGAGCAGTCTGGGAGCTATCGCGAGCCACCGAGCGAGAAGCACTTTCTGTTGATTGCCACCCGAGAGAGTTCGCATGAGGGCATCTGGATCGGGTGGCTTGATATTCATGGCCTGGATGTAGCTGCGCGCCAGTTCGTCCTGTCGCTGCCGTGGTAGCCGCCGCAACCAGCCGAGGTCGGCTTGCAGGGCGAGGGTTATGTTGTC
The DNA here is from genome assembly GCF_014645015.1 of Salinibacterium xinjiangense. Classification (GTDB taxonomy): domain Bacteria; phylum Actinomycetota; class Actinomycetes; order Actinomycetales; family Microbacteriaceae; genus Rhodoglobus; species Rhodoglobus xinjiangensis. The sequence goes on along the minus strand of NZ_BMLC01000001.1, from coordinate 303,572 downwards.
CCGCACGGTGAGGTCGCCCATGATCCCTTCACCGCGGCGATTCTCGGAGGCGTAGGCGATTCTCCGTTTGAGAGCGTTCCGAGGGCCCCGGAAGTTCTCCTTTTTACCGGCAACCAGAAGCTGCCCGGTGTCGGGCCGGTCGACGCCCGTGATGAGCCTGGCCAGTTCGGTGCGACCAGAACCCAGCAGGCCCGCGATTCCCACGATCTCACCCTCGTAGATGGTGAGATCGATCGGCTGGATACCGCCATCGCGGCCCAAACCGATTGCGGTGATGAATGGTTCTTCGGCATCGAGGTCATCTTCGATACCGTTTGACTCGGTTCGATCCCGGATGCCGTCCAGCATCGAGATCTCTTTGCCCACCATCTTCTGCACGAGGTCGATGCGGAGCAGTTCGTGAGTGAGGTACTCCCCGACGACTCTCCCGTCGCGCAGCACGGTGAGTCGATCGGAGATCTCGTAGACCTGATCGATGAAATGGGAGACGAAGAGAATCGCGACCCCAGTCGCCTTGAGGCTGACGATAATACGAAACAGCTCAGTGACCTCGTCGCTGTCGAGACTCGAGGTCGGCTCGTCGAGGATGAGCACTTTGGCACGCACGGAGACGGCTCGCGCGATAGCGATCAGCTGTTGGACGGCGGGGGAGTGATCGGCCAGCATCGAGGCCGGGTCGATATCCAGTCGCAGTGTTGCGAGAAGTTCGGCTGTCCGCCGACGGGCAGAGCGCCAGTCGATGCCACCAAAGCGGTGGCGCGGCTCCCGGCCGAGCATGACGTTCTCCGTCACGCTCATATTGGGGAGGAGGTTGATTTCCTGGTAGACGGTGCTGATCCCGGCATCCTGCGCTGCAGCGGTGTTGTGAAACGCGACTCTGCGGCCGTCCAGCTCAATGCACCCGGAATCGACAGGGTGCACGCCAGTGAGCGCTTTGATGAGGGTGCTTTTTCCCGCACCGTTCTCGCCCATCAACGAATGGACCTCACCGGGGAAGAGACGGAAGTTCACTCCATCAAGCGCCATTACTCCCGGGAACCCGACTGAAACATCAGTGAGCTGAACGACGGGTGATTTCTCGTTCATCTGCTCTCCATCGAGTGGCGGATCATGGCGAAGCCCTGGGTGGGAAACGAGCCGAAGCACGCGTGACGACGGCAACTGCGCGCTTGCGTCGATCATGCACGGGATAACGCGATGTTAGGGTTCACAATCCTGTCGCGCAACATCACGAGTCTACCGTCGGGACGACGGGCTGACGATGCCCGAGGTTCTTATTGGCAACATTCGGTTTCGAGTCACGCTTGACAGGCTCGTCGGGCGGGATTATTGTTCCCAGCAAGACATTTGTTAGCGTTCACATTTACACCCGGACTGTGGCTGTAGATTACCCGGGCGACCATCGCAAGAGTCCTGATTCGCGGCTTGTGATCGATCACAAAGTCAATCCGCACCGAAAACAATCCCCGTAACAGCAGTTTCACCCGTCGGACCGATGAAGGTTCAGGCGGATCTCAAGGAGGAGACCAATGTCAAAGTCAACGAAATTCCGCTCGATCGCGGGACTGGCTCTCGCAGGAGCCGTCGCGATCAGCCTCGCCGCCTGCGCCGGAGGGTCCGAGTCAACGGATGCGGGCGCCGTGGCCGGTGGCGAACTTGTCACCGTCGGTTTTGTCGCCGTAGGCCCAGAGGGCGGGTGGCGCACCGCCAACGAACAGAACATCCAGGACTCCTTCTCGAAGGACAACGGATTCGAGCTGAAGTACGCGCCAGCCACCAACGGCGACCAGAATTCGCAGATCACGGCGTTCACGTCGTTCATCGACGAGGGAGTGGACGTGATCCTGCTCTCCGCCACCGAGGCGACAGGCTGGGAGAGCGTGCTCGAACGGGCGAAGGAGGCCGAGATCCCGGTCGTTCTGCTCGACCGAGGCATCGAACCCAACGACACCGAGCTCTACACGAGCCGAATCGCCCCCGACAACGTGGGAATCAGCGCATCGGCAGCAGAGTGGGCGAACGGCCAGTTCCCGGATGGTGCCAATTACGTCGTGCTTGAAGGCCCTCCCGGTCTTTCGGTGGTGAATGACCGCAACAAGGGCTGGGATGAGACGATCGACGCGAACTTCACCAAGCTCGAGAGCCAGTCTGCGAACTGGTCCACTGAGGAAGCGAAGAGCGTCTTCGAGACCATCCTCAAGGCGAACAACAACAACGTGCAGCTCGTCTTCGCCCAGAACGATGAGATGGGCCTCGGCGTCGCGCTGGCCGTCGAAGAGGCTGGGCTCACGCCCGGAACCGATGTGAAGATCATCACGATCGATGGAACCAAGGCTGCCCTCGAGGCACTCGCCGCTGGTCGACTGAGCTTCGTCGCAGAGTACAACCCGCTGTTCGGTGACACGGCCATCCAGATCGTCAAGGACGCCCTCGCGGGAAACAGCGTCGAATCGGAGATCGTCGTGCCCAGTGTCACCTTCGACTCGCCGGAAGCCGCTGCGGAAGCGCTGCCCACTCGCAAGTTCTGACCGACCGTGCTGCCCATTCGGAGATCGCCTTGCAGGCCGATTCCGGATGGGTGGCGCATGGAGCTTCACCCATGACCTCGCCCTGTATCAGGCCCAACCCCAGGAAATACCATGGCAATCACTGAGCCCATCGTCGAGATGGAGGCCATCTCGATCGAGTTCCCGGGAGTGAAGGCCCTCCAGAACGTCAACTTCAGACTCTTTCCCGGCGAGGTTCATACCCTCATGGGGGAGAACGGCGCTGGCAAATCGACGCTTATCAAGGCGCTGACCGGGGTCTACAAGATCGACTCCGGCACCATCAGCGTGCTGGGGGCCCCTCGTGCCTTCTCCGGCACAGCGGATGCCCAGAGCGCTGGTATCTCGACGGTCTACCAGGAAGTCAACCTGTGCGACAACCTGAGCGTGGGTGAGAACGTCATGCTCGGTCACGAGATCCGCGGCCGGTTCGGCATCAACTGGAAGAAGACGAACGAGGCGGCGCACGACGCACTCGTCGGGCTCGGGCTCGGCGATATCGATCCGAGGCGACCCCTGTCGAGCATTTCGCTGGCCCTGCAACAGCTCGTGGCAATCAGCCGGGCCATGGTCTCGCGATCCAGGGTCCTCATCCTCGACGAACCGACGTCCAGTCTCGATGCCAATGAAGTCGAGGGGCTCTTCGGTGTTATCCGGAGACTTCGCGACCAGGGCGTGGCGATCCTGTTCGTCTCGCATTTCCTCGATCAGGTCTATGCGATCAGCGATCGCCTCACCGTGCTGCGCAACGGCGAGTACGTCGGGGAATACATGACGCCGGAGCTCAGCCGATCAGACCTCATCTCCAAGATGATCGGCAGGGATTTCAGCACGCTGGCGGCGCTCGGCTCTAATCGTGGCCGTGCCGTGCACGCCACAGGCAAGCCCTTCTACAGTGCGAAGAACCTCGGTAGGAAGGGTTTCATAGACCCTGTCGATATCGACGTGCACGCTGGCGAGGTCGTGGGCCTCGCCGGCTTGCTCGGCTCCGGTCGCACCGAACTCGGTCGGCTCATCTACGGCGCAGACCGTCCCGATACCGGCGAGGTTCGCATTTCGGATGCGATCACCGAGGTACATAGCCCCATCGCCGGGCTGTCGAGGAAGATCGCCTTCTCTACTGAGAATCGACGCGATGAAGGCATCATCGGCGACCTGACCGTGCGCGAGAATCTCGTCCTTGCGGTGCAGGCGCGTCGTGGCTGGGCGCGTCCACTCTCGAAGCGTGAACAAGGGGATCTCTGCGAAAAATACCTCGTCGAACTCAACGTCCGCCCGGCCGACCCCGAGCGCCTCATCAAGAATCTTTCCGGAGGAAACCAACAGAAGGTCCTGTTGGGGCGGTGGCTCGCGACACGGCCTGAGCTGATAGTGCTCGACGAGCCGACGCGCGGTATCGACATCGGGGCCAAGGCCGAGATCCAGGAGACCATTGCTGCTCTGGCGGGAGAGGGAATGTCGGTGGTTTTCATCTCGTCCGAACTGGAGGAGGTCGTTAGCCTCAGCGAACGGATCGTCGTGATGAAAGACCATCGTAAAATCGGTGAAATCGTCAACGGTCCAGACGTGACTGCTGAGACCATCGTCGATCTCATTGCAACCGAAGGGAACGTCGCATGAGTCGGGACTCATCACGAGCATCCAGCGAATCGATCGTCACCAGGGTCATCCACCGGCCCTACGTGTGGGCCATCGTTGCGCTGCTGTTGCTGCTCGTCATCAATCTGGGCAAGGATCCGGCATATCTCGGCATCTCGGTCAACGCTGCAACGGGCAACCTCTCCGGCAACGTGATCGACATCCTCCGAGCCAGTGCCCCCATCATGATGATCGCTGTCGGTATGACTCTGGTCATCGCGACTCGCGGAATCGATCTGTCTGTGGGCTCGGTGATGGCCGTGTCTGGCGCGGTGTCCATGGAGTTCATGAGCACCGCTGGCGGCGGCACCGTCGGTGAGGCTCTCTCGGCGGCCGCACTCGCGCTGGCGATCAGTGCGGCGCTCGGAGCCGTGAACGGTGTGCTCGTGTCCGTGGTCGGACTCCAGCCCTTCATCACCACCCTCATCACGATGCTCGCCGGACGCGGACTCGCCAAGGTCATCACGGCTGGCCAGAACACTTCTGCCAGCAACGAATCTTTCCGCTGGATCGCCAATGGGACCGTGTTCGGATTTCCGGTCGTCTTTGTGATCGCCGGCATTGTCGTCGCCATTGTGGCTGTGCTCGTGAGGCGCACTGCGCTCGGCCTGATGATCGAATCAATCGGAATCAACCCGAGGGCGGCTCGCATGGCGGGTATCCGCCCCGTCGGGATCCTGATCGCGGTGTACGTGGTGGGTGGGGTTCTCGCCGGAATCGCGGGAATCTTCAGCACTGCGAGCGTCATGACGGTCGAGGTAGCGAAGACCGGAATGGCAGCCGAGATGGATGCGATTCTCGCGGTGGTCATCGGCGGCACGTCACTTGCCGGTGGCAAGTTCTCCCTGACCGGGAGTGTGATCGGCGCGCTCTTGATTGCCACGCTGGATAAGACGATCGTGTTCCTCTCTATCCCATCATCGGCGACACCCGCGTTCAAGGCCGCGGTCATCGTCATTATCTGCCTGCTGCAGTCGCAGCGAATCCGCGCGTTGTTTGCCAGGCGCAGGTCTGGTCCTTCTTCGCTCACACCGCCGCCCAGGAGTCCTGCCCAGCCACGAAAGGAGTCGGTGTCGGCATGAGCATTCTCATCGATCGACCCACCTCAGTTTCCGAGGGGGGATCCCGGCCTTCGCTGGTGTCGAGGCTGAAGCCGAACGTCGAGTCGCTTCCGACCCTCGCCGCCGTGGTGATATTCGTTGCCATGGTCGTGTACGGCGAAGTCGCCTATGGTCGCATCGTCCAGTTCAGTACGATCTCGAACCTGCTCATCAATAATGCGTACCTGATCATCCTGGCGGTGGGACTCACCTTCGTTATTGTCACCGGTGGAGTCGATCTCTCCGTGGGAGCGGTCATCGCCATCAGCAGCCTCGTCGGGGTGATGTTAGCGAACCAGGGGTGGAATCCCATTGCCGTTATTATCGCGATGATTCTCATCGGATCCGTGTTCGGCACAGCATCCGGGGTGCTCATCCAGTACTTCAATGTGCAACCTTTCATAGCGACACTGGCCATGATGTTCCTTGCCAGGGGTCTTGCCTCGATGCTCAGTACGACCCCCGAGCGGCTGGCGGACGATTCGCCGATCCGCTTGTTCTCGACCGAGTGGAAGGTCATCGACGGACCCAAGATCAATGACCTCGTGACAACTCCGAACGTGGTTATTGCCGCCCTTGTGGTACTCGTGGCCTTTCTCGTCCTGCATCGCACCCGACTCGGGCGCACGGTGTACGCGATCGGTGGTTCTGAATCTTCGGCGCTGCTGATGGGTCTTCCGGTGGTCCGCACGAAACTGGCTGTCTACGTCATCAGCGGGACGCTGGCCGGTCTCGCGGCTGTCGTCTATACGTCCAAGCTCGGAATCGCCCAGAACATCACCGGCGTCGGGTGGGAGTTGGATGCCATCGCGGCCGTGATCATCGGCGGGACGCTGCTCACCGGTGGTGCCGGATTCGTGCTGGGCTCGGTGGTCGGCGCTCTCGTGCTCGGCCTGATGAATGTGCTGATCACCCGAGATGGCGGCATCCCCCCGGAGGCGACGACGATCATTACCGGAGCCATACTTCTCGTCTTCGTGCTGCTGCAGCGGCTCGTGGTCTCGCGCAAGCGAAAGACTTGATCTTGAATGGTCCAATAAGCTGAAGGCTTATATTACGTGCTTATAAGTTGTAAGCTTATTAGATGGATCTTTTCCGGGTAGCTGTTATCGCCGATCTCGTCGATTCGAAGAACATCTCCGATCGCAGGTCGACCCAGGCGTCCATCGCGGCTGCGTTCGAGCGAGTGGATGCCCTCGTCCCTCACGACCAACCCATGCGTGCGACGGTGGGTGATGAGTTCCAGGCGGTCTATTCCACGATCGCTCGAGCGCTCGAGGCCACGCTGCTGGCGCGGCTCGCGCTGCCTGCTGGCATCGACTGCCGCTTCGGACTGGGGTTGGGACAGGTCATCGACGTGGGCGACGGCGTAGCGGGCTCCGTGCAGGATGGATCAGGGTGGTGGCTTGCACGGGACGCCATCAACCAGGCCCACGCTCGAGAAGATTCTCGTACCCCCAGCGTCAGGGCCTGGTTCAGTGATGGTGATGGTGATGTGGTGCGTGAAGGCCTCGTCAACGCCTACCTGCTCGCTCGTGACCACGTCGTAGGCAGCATGACCGAGCGAAGCCGTCGACTGGTATTCGGATCGATGCTCGGCTCATCCCAGGGGGAGCTGGCGGAGACGGAAGGGATAACGCAATCCGCCGTGTCGCAGTCGCTGCGTCGCTCTGGCGGTGCGAGCCTTATCGCGTCCATAGAACAATTGAGAGCAGGAGGGCTGTGATGCTCGGCGCAATCCTGCTGGTCCTGATCGGCAGTGCCGACCTCGCGCGCGCGGGAATATCCGCGCCCCTCGGCCGAGTGCTCGCCGTGGCTGTCGCTTGGCTCGCGGTGGTACTGCTGGCCACCTTGGGGCTCGGCATCGCTGGCTGGTGGGTCGCGATCCCGGTCCTGATGGCCTCGGCGTGGCTCGGTACCACAACTACCTCGATCGATCGGAGGATGTCTCCGGGCATCCTGCCGGCGGTGGGTGTCCTGCTCTCTCTTCTCGCCTTTCTGGTGTGGGATCGCACCTCTCTCGGAATGAGTGGGTTCATCGTCGACTGGCACGTCGGGGTCATCTCGACCGTCATCAGTTCGCTGCCGCTGTCGGCGATAGCTGTTGCTGTCGGCGTCACGCTCTTTGCGATCGAGAGCGCAAATCTCACGGTCCGAGCCGCGCTCAGACCCGCGACTGCTGCTTCGCGCCCGGTGATCGTGCCGGTGTCGAGGTCGAGGTGGTGGAAGCGCACGGCCGCGCCAGCTCTCGCTGTCGCAGACCTTCGTGGAGGGCGGTTGATCGGACCGGTCGAGCGGGTGCTCATCATCGCGCTGACCCTTGCTGGTGCGCTGCCGATTGTTGCGGGGCTGCTCGCAGCCAAGGGAATCGTGAGGTTCCCCGAAATATCTAGCGACGGAGCCGGGGGATCGAAAGCGGAGTACTTTCTTGTCGGCAGCCTCGTCAGTTGGGCGATCGCCGTGGCCGGTGCCGGCTTGATCTGGATATCAGTTGCTGGCTAATATTTTAGTAATATTAGTTGGGGACTACTATTTTGTGTCACCCGGACTCAGCGGGTGACCAGTCGGAAGCGCACGGCTGGGGCATGGCCGCTCGTCATCGCATCCATGCTGTGGGGCACGACTGGCACGGCCGCGAGTTTCCTGCCGGGCAACGTGAGCCCGCTGGCGGTGGGGGCAGCAACGATGATGTTCGGCGGCATGCTGCTGTTCGCCATTTCCGCAAGAACAGCGATTGCTGCACTTCAGAATGCTGCGAGCCGCCGCTGGCTTGTGGTGGGCGCCATTGGCGTCGTGGTGTACCCGCTCGCTTTTTACAGCTCGATGAGTCTTGCCGGAGTGGCGATCGGAAATGTGGTGTCACTCGGATCAGGCCCGGTATTCGCCGCCCTTCTCGAGTGGGCGTTCGAACGTCGGCGTCCATCGAGAGTATGGGCGGTATGCACGGCAACCGCTCTCACGGGAATCGCGATGCTCGCCTGGGGGAGCGACCGGAGCGAGGGCGCCCTGAGCGGTCAAGCCAGCGGCGACACCATGGCGGGAATCGGCCTCGGCCTGCTCGCCGGATTTTCCTACGCGCTGTACACCTACAGTTCGAGCCGCGCGATCCGGGCGGGCGCTGCCTCCGGCGCAGCGATGGGAGGGATGTTCGGTTTTGGCGCAGTGGCACTCGCTCCGTTACTCCTGGCGCTTGGAGGTCCGTTGCTGCAGTCCGCAACAACGGTCGGAATCACCGCATACCTGGCCCTCGGTCCGATGTTCACGGCATATATCTTCTTCGGGATCGCCATGCGAACGCTGCACAGCAGTACAGCGACATCCATCACCCTGCTCGAACCCTTCGTCGCCACGCTGCTCGCAGTCGTGGTTGTGGGAGAGCGGCTTCTCACTGTCGGATGGCTCGGTCTCGCGGTGGTGCTCGTCTCGGTTCTTGCACTTGCAACGGCTCGGCAGCAGCGACCGGCCCTCGAGTCGCCGTAGGATTTCGGCATGGCACACGACGACGAGGCTCCTCATCCGGGCTCTATCGACCCGGCAGCAGCCAGGGGCGAGACCTCCGGATCGACAACTCCTCCCGTCGACAGCGGTGACCGCGCCGATATCCACGATGACGATGCTCTCGCAGATGCCCTCGCCGCCGAGTACAGCTGGCTGGCGACAGCGGCTATACCCATAGTCACCCAGCCGGTGCCGAGTAATGGAAGCGCCTCGGGCGAAGACTGGCTGTCGCGGATGTTCGACGAGTCCGAACCTGATGTCACGCCTGCTGACGATACTGGCATCGCACCATCATCCGTTGCAGCGGCTGGCACCGACGAATCATCCGCCGTATCGTCGGGGGAGACTCAGCTTTCGGCTCCCACCACCACTCCAGTGGATGAAACTGCGCCGGCAACCGGGACCGTGCCAGCAACTGGGACCGTGCCAGCAGCTGAAACTCTGCCGGCAACCGAACCAGCCCTCGCGGACAGCTTGGAATTGCTCGCCGAACCGCCCTTCACGAGCGCGCCTCTCACGAGCGCGCCTTTCACAGGCGAGCAGCCTGAGGACCAGGATGCACTGGTTGAAGGGCCCCCACTGGATACTCCCGCTGAATCCGGGTCGTCCAGTGATGCGCCCCCCACCCCGTCGTTCGTTTCGCCCTTTGATCCGCCGGCCTCTTCCGGCAGCGTTCCCGATGCCGTAGCGGCTCCCTGGAGCCTGTTCCCAGCCCCCGACCCGTCGGAGGCCGTGGATCTTCCCGACGGGCCTCCACAGTTCTTCACCCCCTCAGAATTCAGGGACTGGCCGTCCCCGGCATTCGATGAGCCCGCGGTCGATCAGCCCCCATTCGACGTGCAGACGTCCGATTCAGGCCTGTCCGATTCAGGACCGTCTCATCAGGACACCCTTAGTCAGGGTCCGTTCGGTCAGGACCCGGCGCCCGGGCTCGTCTCATCAATTCCGGCGTGGGAGCAACCCCAGGGGGAACCGGCCGGCGAATCTATCGACTCACCAGCAGGCGACAGCATTCCGGCAGCGGCAGCGGCATCCGACGACGAGTCCGACTATTCTCCGTTCGAGTCCGTCGATGATGCACCAATCGATAGTGCCTCCGACGCTGACGAGTCTGTTTATGGGATGGCAGCCGATGCGGCAACGGGCGCTGACGGACCAATTGATGCGGCGCCATCCGATGACGATGCGATCGACAGCGCTGCGCCGGTCGCCGAGCCTCCCGTGCCGCAACGCGAAGCACCCAATGCCTGGACGGCATGGGCGCCGAGTGCTGCGGTTCCTTCGGAATGGGAGGCCGCCGCGCCTGTTTCCGCTGCTGCTGCTTTTGCACCCACGGCAGGACCGGATGCCGACGACGCGCAAGCGGTCGGCGACGGGCCCGGCCCCGACCAGGAAGCCAGTACGGGCGCGGATGCCAGCGCGGGCCTGGAAGCCAATAAGGGTCTGGAAGCCAGCACCGACCTGGAAACCAGCACCGATCCGGCTTCTGGCGTTCCCGCAGAAGTCGCCCCGGAACTGGACGATGAATCACCCCAGGAACCGAGCCCCGAACCAGCGCCCGAACCGTTTCCCTGGATCGTCGCTGCGGCCGCGGCTGCTGCCGCGCAGCCGTTGGTGCCGCCGGTAGAGCGCGGCCCTTTCAATTGGTCGATCACAGCGACCGGCAAGGTCGCCTACCTGGATGACGAGCTGGCCGCCCCTGACGCGAGCGCCGGCCTCCGATTCGAGGAGCCGGTAACCGCTGAGGCAGAACCAGAGTCCGCGTCATCAGCTGCGCCCGAACCCGTCGAGCCCGACGAGGCTGCGCCCGAGTCAGTCGAGCCCGAACAGGCTGCGCCCGAGTCAGTCGAACCCGAATCGGTCAATAGAGTCGACGAGGTGGCCCGGATGTTTGCGCCGCCGGCGCTCATCGAGCCGCTGTCGCCCCCGCAGTACCTGGCGCCGGTGTCTGGCCTTCCCTCTGCCCCTCCCGCGTACTTCCCGGTCGACAGGGTGCAAGAGGTTGACGAACCTGCGGGTTCCGGGACGCCAGTCGACGCCGGGTCGTCCGACGAAGAGCCTCCGTCACGGTTTACCGACGATGACACCGTGGCGCCGGCGTCCATGCCTGTGGAGCTGGCGGCGCCGGCATCTATGCCCGTGGAACTAACAGCGTTCGACTCCCTGTTCATCGTGCCCCTGCCGACCGTGCCCGGCGGACCGGTCCCGATGACCAGCGGTTCCATCACCGTGATCGATCAGGCCTATGAGGAAGAACTCGACGACGACGTCGACGACACCGACAGGGCATTCGGGGCGATCCTTTCGGGAGGTTCAGCAGCTGCTGCGTCCGTCTCCGCGGTCGTGCCTTCGCCCGGCCCGAACTCGACAGTGCGCATCGCAGAACACGAGCAGGTGCTCTTTGACGACGAGCCGAAGAACCCGGGGGTACTCAGCCTCGAGCACACCGGGCTCGAGCCGACCCCTGTCGATGTGCGCGCGGGCCGCGCCATCCGATTGTTCTGGTTGTGGTTCTCTGCAAACTCCTCGGTCATCAGCGTTGCCCTCGGGGCCGTGGTGTTCGCTACTGGAATGAGCCTGCGGCAGTCGATCGTCAGCATCCTCGGCGGTGTGGCGTTGTCATTCTTCCCGCTGGCGCTGACCACCCTCGCCGGCAAGCTCAGCGGGCAGCCCACGATGGTCGTCTCCAGGGCGACATTCGGGCTCTTGGGAAACGTCGTTCCGGCGGTGCTCGCGGTGATCTCCCGGGTGTTCTGGGGTGCGGTATTGCTGTGGCTGCTGGCGACATCGGTGGCCGCAGTGACTTCCATCGAGGGTGTTGCAGCCGACCTCCAGCCGACCTCGCTTGCGACGTTGGCGATAACGCTCGTCCTTGCTTTGCTCGTGGCCTTCGTCGGATACCCGCTGCTTGCGCGCATCCAGCTCGTCTTGACGGTCGTGTCCGTGGTGCTGATCCTCGGCCTCATCGGGTTGACGGCACAATACATAGACATTCCCCGGGCGCTGACTGTCGGAGACGGTTCGTGGGTGCTTGCGATGGGTGGTGCGGTGCTGGTGTTCAGCGTGGTTGGGCTGGTCTGGGCTTTCAGCGGTGCGGATCTTGCCAGGTACCAACGCCCGTCGTCCAGCGGAGCATCATCCATGCTCTTCGCCACGTTCGGCACGGCTATTCCCGCCTTTGTGCTCATCGCCTACGGCGCGATCCTCGCAGCGTCGAGCCCTGCCATAGCAGCAGGGCTGGCGACGGAACCCGTGCAGACTCTCGCCGGACTGCTCCCGGACTGGTATCCGATCCCGCTTATCGCCGCCACGGCGCTGGGACTTCTCTCCGGTGTTGTGATCACCATGTACTCAGGCGGTCTCGCCCTGCAGAGTGCCGGAGTGAAATTGCCGAGACAATGGTCCGTTGTCGTCGTCGGCATCGTGTTGGCAGGGCTTGCCACGCTCATGGTCGTCACGGCCACGGCCGGCATCCGCGACGTATTCAGGGATTTCGCGACCACCATAGCGGTGCCAACAGCGGCCTGGATCGGAATCTTCGGGTCGGAGATGATGATTCGCAATCGTCGTTTCGACAGCGAATCTCTGCTCAGGCGTGGGGGCGTCTACCCCGACGTGCGGTGGGTGAACCTCGCAGGACTGGTCCTGATCAGCGTCGTCGGGTTTGGGCTCACGACGGCGACCGTCAGCTGGTTGTCATGGCAGGGCTTCGTGTTCTCCGTGCTCGGGGTTCCACTCGAGGGTGAGCTGGCGAGCACAGATCTCGGTGTGATCGTCGCTCTCGCGCTCGGCATCATCCTGCCGCTGGTGGCCGGAGTGCCGGCAATTCGCCGCCAGGAGTCGCTGCGAGCCTGACCGAGGCGACACCGGGCCATCGTCACGCCGCCCGTAGACTGGAATCGTGCCTACGACCGTTGCCGATGTTGCCGCCGCCGTGGAACGGCTCTGGCCCTCGGCCGGTGCCGAGAGTTGGGATGCCGTCGGGTTGATCTCCGGTGAGCGTGACGCTGGGGTCGATTCCATTCTCCTGGCCGTGGATGCCGTTCTCGACACCGCCGATGAGGCAGTCGACTCGGGTGTTGACATGCTCCTCGTGCATCACCCCCTGCTGCTGCGCGGCGTCACATCGGTGTCTACCGACCGCTACAAGGGCGCAACACTGTCACGGCTCATCCGCGCGAATTGCGCGCTTCTGGCGGCGCATACGAACGCCGACGTGGTGGAGACCGGCACCTCCGCCGTGTTTGCCGCCAGGTTGGGCCTCCTTGACGTGCGCCCGATCATTGTCGGCACGAATCCTGCTCGCGGTATCGGGCGGGTTGGCGTTCTTGCGCACCCGATCACGCTCGGTACGCTCGCTCGCGCACTCGGCGACATCCTGCCGGCGACGGCCAGTGGAATCCGGGTTGCCGGTGAATTCGACAGGCTCATCACCACCGTGGCCCTGTGTGGCGGCGCGGGCGATGCATACCTCTCGGATCCTGCGGTGACGTCGGCCGATGTCTACATCACCAGCGATCTACGTCATCACCCAGCGTCAGAGGCGAAGGAGAATGCCCGGGCCGGCGGTGGGCCTGCGCTCATCGACGTGTCACACTGGGCCAGCGAATGGCTGTGGCTCGAGAATGCCGCGACCGAGTTGCGCCGCGAACTGCCCGGCGTCACCATTACGGTGAGTGAATTGCGCACCGATCCCTGGGACTTCGCCATCGTGCAGTGACTATCGCCGATTTTTCTACAGCACGACTGAGTTAGTACAGCACAACCGAGAGAGTGAACACATGGCGTTGAAAGCCAGCCCGAATGACCAGGCCCTGCTGCTCGAACTGCAGGCGCTCGACACCAGACTCGCGCAGCTCGACCACCGGGCGAAGAGCATTCCGGAGCTTGCGACCCTCGCCGGTTTCGAGAAGGACACGGCAGTGATTCGCCAGAGGTTCGCCGAGCAGAAGGGTGGCCTGGAAGACATCGGGATCGAGTTGAAGCGCATCGAATCCGATGTCGAGGTGGTCGAAGCGCGCATCAAACGTGACGATTCGCGAGTGCAGGCGAGCTCATCGGTCAAGGATGTCGCAGCGCTCGAACAGGAGCTGACCGCGCTGCGCAAGCGCCTCGGCGATCTCGAAGAGATCGAGCTGGCTGTCATGGAGCGACTCGAAACGCAGCAAACCGAGGTCAATAAGACCACGGCCCAGCTCGAGGCTCTCGCTGTCAGGACGGCCGAGATCGAGGCGGTAAAAGCGGCATCGCTCAGCACCGTCGCCGCTGAGCGCACCGTCGCAGCCTCAGGACGTGACGCCGTCGCCGCGAAGGTTCCCTCCGACCTCCTCGCGCTGTACGAAAAGCAGCGATCACGGTACGGAACAGGAGCCTCAATGCTCCGCGGGGGAGTGTCGCTCGCATCCGGTGTGAAGCTACTCGAGAACGAGATGCAGGCCATCCGTGCCGCAGCCCCCGACGACATCATCATGTGTGCGTCGAGCGAAGCCATCCTCGTGCGCACCGCCGAATCAGGACTGTAGGCTTACCAACCGAATGGGTCGGCAAGACGGCCGCGTGGGGCAGCAATGCCTCCCGAGGAACGTCCGGGCTCCGCAGAGCATGGCGGTGGGTAACACCCACCCGGGGTAACCCGCGAGATAGTGCAACAGAAAGCAGACCGCCACTGTGTGTTTCTACACACGGGGGTAAGGGTGAAACGGTGGTGTAAGAGACCACCAGCGGCCGGGGTGACCCGGTCGGCTATGTAAACCTCGCCAGGAGCAAGGTCAGACAGGAAGCGTTCAAGGCTGCTCGCCCAGCTTCCGGGTAGACCGCTAGAGGCGTGCGGCAACGTACGTCGTAGATAGATGGCCGTCCATCGCCCTCGGGCGAAGACAGAACCCGGCGTATCAGCCGGCCCATTCCTCCCTCGGACTGTGCACGATATCTGGCACGCGTCCAGACAGCGGGCATACAGTTCGGCCACGTCAGAATTCTCCGTCGCGTACAGTTTCGTCACCCCGCGCGGGATTCTCGCTGCCCTGTTCGGGTTCCTGGTCGGCGGATCTTCCCTCGCCGTCAATCCGTTCTTCGCGTCGTCGCTGATCGGCGTGGCGCGGTATCTGATAGCGCTCGGTAGCGCTGCGAAGATCGAGAACGTCGTCGTCCAGGGACGGCTTCGAATCTTCGCGATCATCGGGATTCCGGGTGCCACTGGCGGAGTCATCGCGCTGTTGTTCTCTGGCGTCGGTGTGCGGAGCTGACGGCGAAGCACTCGCGTGACCTATTCTTGAAGTGCATCGCCCCTGGTGCGATCCAGGAGGCGGAATATGTTCGAGCGCGTCTTCTCCAGCGACAACACCGCGGGAGTGTCACCCGGGATCGTCGCGGCCCTGGCCGAGCAGGCGGGTGGTCGAGCTGTGCCATATGGTGCAGATGACGTCACCGAAAGGGTGACCGGGCGGCTTCGAGATGTCTTCGAATGCGAGCTTGATGTGCTCATCGTGAGCACGGGGTCTGCCGCGAACGGCCTCGCCCTGGCGGCCCTCACCCCACCGTGGGGGGCAGTGTTGTGCCACGGGGACAGTCACATCAACAACGATGAGGCCGGGGCTCCTGAGTTCTTCAGCAATGGCGCCAAACTGGTCTCCCTTCCCGGAGACGACGGCAAGCTGCACCCGGATACCCTTGCCGCCGCCGTGAACCGTGGGCGTGGTGAGGTGCAGTCGGTGCAGCCCTCTGTGGTCAGCGTCACGCAGGCGACCGAGACGGGCAGCGTCTATTCGCTCGCTGAGCTCGGCGAATTGACCGGGATCGCACGAGGCGCGGGGCTCGCCACGCATATGGACGGTGCTCGATTCACCAACGCGCTGGTCAGCATCGGGGCGACCCCCGCCGATATGACCTGGCGGTCCGGGGTCGACATCCTCTCCTTCGGTGCGACCAAAAACGGCACCATGAATGCGGAGGCCGTAGTGGTCTTCGATCGATCGAAAACCATCGAGCTCCGATACCGCCAGAAGCGTGCGGGCCAACTCGCGTCGAAGATGCGATTCCAGGCAGCCCAGCTGGACGCGTACCTCACCGATGACCTCTGGCTGCAGAACGCCGCACACGCTAACGGCATGGCCGCACGTCTCGCGCACGGCCTTGCGTCGATTCCTGGGACCAGTGTGATCGGTACCCCGCGGGCGAACCTGCTGTTCGTCACCCTCGCCGAATCGACGATCTCGAGTCTGCTCGTCGACGGCTTCTCGTTCTACCGCGACAGGTGGGACCCAACCCGCGTGAGATTCGTGACGGCATTCACCACCACGGAGGCCGATGTCGACGACCTGCTCGCAGCTATCGAGGCGGCGTCCCCGCCTCCCCTGGACTGAACCGGTAACCCATCCCCGCTTCGGTGAGCAGATACCGGGGAGCATGGGGTTCGGGTTCGAGCTTTTTGCGGAGCTGTGCGAGGTACAGGCGCAGATAGCCGGTGTCTGTCGTGTACTGCGGCCCCCAGACCTCGGTGAGCAGCGTCTCTCGGGTGACCAGCCGATCATGGTTGCGCAGCAGAACCTCGAGAAGTCGCCATTCCGTGGGTGTCAGTCGTACCGGCGTTCCACTGCGCGTCACCACCCGCGCTGCCAGGTCGACAGTCACGTCACCGAAGTTCACCACCGGATCATCGGTAGCGGCCGGAGTTCGGCGAGACAGTGCGCGGATCCGCGCGAGCAGCTCATCGGCCGAGAATGGCTTGGTGACGTAGTCGTCCGCTCCAGCGTCGAGCGCCTCCACCTTGTCCCAGCTGTCGCTGCGGCCAGAAACCACCAGCACGGGTACCGAGCTCCAACCACGAATGGCTTCGATCACCTCGATGCCGGTGAGCCCGGGCATCCCCAGGTCGATGACGATGATGTCAGGGTGAGTATTGATCGCGGCATCGAGGGCTGCCTTGCCATCGTGAGCTGTCACCACGTCATAACCGCGGGCGGTCAGGGTGATGCGCAGCGCCCTCAGCATCTGCGGATCGTCGTCGGCGATCAGTAGTTTCATCGTGCGGCTCCCAAATCGATCACCATGGTCAGTCCACCGCCGGGGGTATCCTCAACCTCGATGGATCCGCCCATCGCCTCGACGAAACCCTTGGACAGCGCGAGGCCCAGCCCCACACCGGTGGTGTTGTCGACGTCGCCGAGTCTCTGGAACGCCACAAACACATCCTCCCGCCGATCGACGGGGATACCCGGGCCTGCATCGATGATGCGGAGCTGCACACGGCCGCCGAACTCGCTCGTCGCCATGACCGGGGGCGTGTTTGCCGGGGAGAACCGCAGTGCATTGGCCAGAACGTTGACTACCGCGCGCTGCAGAAGCACCTCGTCGGCTTCGACCAGCGGCACGGCAGTCAGCTCGAGCTGCACTTCGCCGGGTGCAAGCCCGAGCTCGTCGAGAGCGCCGATGACCACCTCATCGAGTGCGAGAGGAGCCAGGGAAAATCCGAGAACTCCGGCCTGCAGTCGGCTGGCGTCGAGCAATTTGGTGACGAGGTCTGCGAGAGAATCGAGGCTGACCTCGGCAGCCTCGAGCAGTTCTGAACGATCCGTGTCGCTGAGGTCGACGCCCGTCGAGCGCAGCCCCGTCACGGCAGCAGTCGCTGCAGCCAGCGGGCGCCTCAGATCGTGCCCCACCGCGGCGAGCAGGGCGGTGCGGAGCCGGTCCGCCTCGGCGACCGGCCGCATCCGGTCGGCTTCTGTGCGCAACTCCCGCTGCGCCAGGGCCGTGCCGATCTGTGACAGGAAGGCACCGAGAATCCTGCGGTCTGACGCCGGCAACTCGTGGCCGCGCAGATGCAGGCTGGCGCGATCGCCCACCGGGAAGCTCGACTCGATGTCGGTGTCTCTTGCCGCCGCGGCATCCGACGCCGTGTAGATGGCCACGCCGTTCGCCCGCAGGATCACGCTGGTCATGCCGAACGACTCACGCAGTCGCGCGACCAGAGCATCGAGCGCATCCTGGCCACTGAGCACGCCGCTGGCGATGTTGGCCAGGGTCTCGGATTCGGCCACCGCCCGGGATGCGACTCGCGATCGCCGGGCCGCCTGATCGACGACGATACTCACCAATACCGCGATGATCACGAAGATCACGAGGGCAAGCAGGTGCAGCGGGTCGGTGATGGTGACCCGATAGAGCGGATCCACGAAGAAGAAGTCCAGGAGCAGGCCCGCGGCCATGGCGGCGACCAGGGCGGGCCAGATGCCACCGACGAGTGCGACCACGACGACGAACAGCTGGAATGTCAGCACGTCGCTCGTCATCGACTCGTCGCTGCGGAAGGAACCGAGAATCCAGGTCAGTAGCGGCAATCCTGCGGCGACCAACAGGAAGCCGACAATCCTGCGCCGCAGGGACAATGCGCCACCGAGGGTCGGGAGTTTGCGGCGGCCAGCCTGCCCGTGCGACACGATGTGCACGTCGATATCTCCGGATTCGCGGATCACCGTGGCCGAGGTTCCGGCGCCCGTCAGCAGTGTGCTGAGCCTGCTGCGTCGGCTGACTCCGATCACCAGCTGGGTGGCATCGACGCCTCGGGCGAACTCGACGAGTGTGCGCGGGATCTGCTCGCCGACCACCTGGTGATACGTCCCGCCGAGCGTCTCCACAAGGGCGCGCTGCACCTCGAGGGTTCCTGGATTCGTTTCGGCGAGGCCATCGGAGGTCGTCACGTGCACAGCGAAAAGCTCACCACCTGCCGACCGCGATGCGATCCGGGCACCGCGGCGCAGCAGGGTTTCGCCCTCGTGACCACCGGTGAGGGCCACCACGACACGTTCACGGGCACTCCAGGAGTTTGCGATTCCCTGCTCCGCGCGATACTTCTTCAGTGCCGAATCCACCTCGTCCGCGAGCCACAGCAGGGCGAGTTCGCGGAGGGCGGTCAGGTTTCCGAGTCGGAAATAGTTGCTGAGCGCGGCATCCACCCGAGCGGTGGGATACACCTTTCCCTCGCCGAGGCGGTCCCGCAGGGCCTGGGGTGCCAGGTCGATCAACTCGACCTGGTCTGCGCTTCGCAGCACGGCATCCGGGATCGTCTCCTGCTGCACCACGCCGGTGATCTGGCGAACGACATCGTTGAGGCTTTCGATGTGCTGGATATTGACGGTCGAAATCACGTCGATGCCGGCATCCAGGATCGCCTGTACCTCCTGCCAGCGTTTGCTGTGCTCAGAGCCCGGCGCGTTCGTGTGGGCGAGCTCGTCCACCAGGGCAAGCTCGGGTTTGCGGGCGAGAAGGCCCTCGAGGTCCATCTCGTCGAGCGTGACACCACGGTGGTCGACCGCACGACGCGGGAGGATCTCGAGCCCCTCCACCAACGCCAACGTGGCAGCGCGACCGTGAGTCTCCACGACGGCAACGACCACGTCGAGGCCGGTATCGGCAAGACGTCGACCCTCTTCCAGCATCGCGAACGTCTTGCCGACGCCCGGAGCGGCCCCGAGCATGACCCGGAGCCGTCCTTTCGTCATAGCGTCATTATCCCAACATCGCGAGCGCGATGTTGAGCTGCAGCACGTTGACGGTCGGCTCGCCGAGGTAGCCGAGATCTCGCTGCTGGATCATCGACTCGACGAGATCCGACACGTCCGCCGCGGATAGTCCACGGGCTTCGGCGACGCCGGCAGCCTGGAGTCGTGCGTAGGCCGGACTGATGTGTGGGTCGAGACCCGAGCCGGATGCGGTGAGAGCGTCGGCGGGAATGTCGGTCGTGCCGTCCGCCCTCTCGATGGCGACCTGACGCTCCTGGATGGCAGCGATCAGGTCGGGATTCTCCGGGCCCCAGTTCGATCCACTCGATGCGCCACCGTCGTAACCGGCACCTGCGGCAGACGGTCGCGACTGGAACCACTCTCGCCGGGCATTGCCGCCCGCGTCGGTGAACGACTGGCCGATGAGACTCGAGCCGACGATCTCGCCATCGACCCGGATGAGCGAGCCGTTCGCCTGGGCGGGCAGCGCGAGCTGGCCGACCCCGGTGACCGCGAGTGGATAGACGATGCCGAGTGCCGCGGTGAGGATCAGCATCGCGCGTATCGCTGTCCAGGTCTGGCGGAATTTCATGAGGTGCTCCTTAGCGTGGGCAGTTGGGGGTTCGTCAGAACCCGGGGATGAGGCTCACGACGAGGTCGATGAGCTTGATACCGATGAAGGGGGCGATGAGGCCACCCACCCCGTAGACCAGGATGTTGCGCCCGAGCAGGCTGCTCGCAGACACTGGCCTGTATCTGACCCCACGAAGCGCGAGCGGGATGAGTGCGACGATGACGAGCGCGTTGAAGATGATCGCGCTCAGGATTGCCGACGCTGACGAATGCAGCCCCATGATGTTGAGCACTGCAAGCCCGGGGAACACCCCGGCGAACATCGCGGGGATGATCGCGAAGTACTTCGCCACGTCGTTGGCGATCGAGAAGGTGGTCAGCGCTCCCCGCGTGATGAGCAGTTGCTTTCCAATGCGCACGATATCGATGAGCTTTGTAGGATCGGAATCGAGGTCGACCATGTTTCCGGCCTCCTTTGCAGCAGATGTTCCCGTGTTCATGGCAACACCGACGTCAGCCTGCGCGAGCGCGGGTGCGTCGTTCGTGCCATCGCCGGTCATCGCGACAAGGTTGCCGCCCGCCTGCTCCTTTTTGATCAGCGCTATCTTGTCTTCGGGGGTCGCCTCGGCCAGGTAATCGTCGACTCCTGCCTCGGCGGCGATCGCCCTCGCGGTCAGGGGATTGTCTCCCGTGATCATGACGGTGCGGATGCCCATGGCGCGAAGTTCGGCGAAGCGCTCCTTGAGGCCCTCCTTGACGACGTCCTTCAGGTGGATGACTCCGAGCACTCGTGAGACACCGTCGGGTGACCTCGTGGCCACCACGAGCGGTGTGCCACCCGATTGTGAGACGCCGACGACGATCGCGTCGAGGTCGACCGGAACCTTCCCCACCCAGTTCGCCACCATCGATCCCGCGCCTTTTCGCACGAGCGTGCCATCCGGCAGGTCGAGTCCACTCATGCGGGTCTGGGCGGTGAACGGCACGATGACGGCGTCAGCAATGATGGCTTCGTCGTGGCCGAGTGTCCTGGCGAGGTCGACGACCGATGATCCTTCGGGGGTCGGGTCCGCGAGCGAGGCAAGGCGCGCGGCACTGATGAGTTCGTCGAGACCGACGCCATCCACCGGGATGAATTCGCTGGCCCGGCGGTTGCCGTAAGTGATCGTGCCGGTCTTGTCGAGGAGCAGGGTGGTCACGTCTCCGGCGGCCTCGACGGCGCGACCTGACATAGCGAGAACGTTGCGCTGCACGAGCCTGTCCATTCCGGCGATGCCGATTGCGCTGAGGAGTGCACCGATGGTGGTGGGGATGAGGCACACCAGTAACGCCACCAGCACGGTGATGCTGACGGCACCGCCCGAATACGCTGCCATCGGGTTGAGAGTGACGACCACGATCAGGAAGACGATCGAGAGGCTCGCCAGGAGGATATTCAGGGCGATCTCGTTGGGCGTCTTCTGGCGTGATGCCCCTTCGACCAGCCGGATCATCCTGTCGACGAATGTCTCGCCCGGTCGTGAGGTGATCTTCACGACGATACGGTCGCTGAGCACGCGGGTTCCGCCGGTGACGGCGCTGCGGTCTCCACCATGTTCCCGGATGACCGGCGCAGACTCGCCCGTGATCGCCGACTCATCGACCGAGGCGATGCCCCAGACGATGTCGCCGTCCCCGGGGATGATCTCCCCGGCCGAGACCACGACGAAGTCACCGAGAGTGAGATCTGCGGAGGACACGTCTTCTGCATGCTCACCCGCCCAGTCGTCGGCGGATCCGACGCGGTGAGCGATCGTCGAGGTGCGGGTCTGGCGAAGCGCGGAGGCCTGCGCCTTGCCCCGGCCCTCGGCGACGGACTCCGCGAGGTTGGCGAAGATGACCGTGATCCAGAGCCAGATTGCGATGCTGATGGTGAAGGCCGGCGTGCCCGAGGTGGGCGCCGTGAACGGCTCGGTGATGGCGGTCAGCGTGGTCAGCGCCGCGCCCACCTCGACGACGAACATGACGGGATTACGCCACATCAGTCTCGGGTCGAGCTTTCGCAGGGCGCCGGGGAAGGCCGTGACCAGCTGGCCGAAGGAGAACGCGCTCGCGCGACTCGGGGCCTCCGGCTGTGCCGACGTGGATTCTGTATCAGTGATGGTCATGATTTTTTCTTTCATGGAAGTCAGCGCAGTCCTTCCGCGAGGGGACCCAGCGCGAGGACGGGGAAATACGTGAGCGCGGACACGATGACGATCGTTGCCAGGAGCAGACCGACGAACTGGGGGCGATGGGTGGGCAGGGTTCCCGCACTGGCGGGGATCCTGTCCTGCGCAGCGAACGAGCCGGCGAGAGCGAGCACGAACAGGATCGGAAGGAAGCGGCCGAGAAGCATCGCGACTCCGAGAGCAGCGTTCATCCACGGGGTGTTGGCCGTGAGACCGGCAAAGGCAGATCCGTTGTTGTTTGCCGCGGAGGTGAAGGCGTAGAGCACCTCACTGAAGCCGTGCAGCCCGGGGTTCCAGATGGATACCGTCGCGACTTCTTCGCGGATCCCGGGGATCGCAAAGCTCAGGGCGGTACCCACGAGCACGAGTGTCGGCGTCGTCAGGATGTACAGGCTCGCGAGCTTGATCTCACGCGCGCCGATTTTCTTGCCGAGGTATTCCGGCGTGCGACCGACCATGAGGCCAGCGATGAACACCGCGATGATCGCGATGATCAGGATGCCGTACATGCCAGCACCGACTCCACCCGGAGCTATCTCACCCAGCATCATGTTCACGAGAGCCATTCCGCCGCCCAGGGAGGTGAAGCTGTCGTGCATGCTGTTGACGGCTCCCGTGGAGGTGATCGTCGATGTCGTTCCGAAGATCGTCGAGCCGATGATCCCGAATCGCACCTCTTTGCCCTCCATCGCCGCTCCAGCAAGGTGCGGTGCTGTGCCGGAGCCCGTGGTCTCGGCCCAGGTCATCAGGGACACGGAGACGAGGTAGAGCGTTGCCATTGTGGCGGCGATGGCGATGCCCTGCCGCTTATCGCCGACCATGCGCCCGAAGGTCCGAGGCAGCGAGAACGGGATGAGCAGCATCAGCAGGACCTCGAACAGATTCGTCCAGGCCGTCGGATTCTCGAAAGGATGCGCCGAGTTCACATTGAAAAAGCCGCCGCCGTTGGTGCCGAGCATCTTGATGGCCTCCTGCGAGGCAACGGGCCCGCCCGGGACAATGGCAGAGCCGCCCGTGATGGTCGTGATGTCCTGGAATCCATTGACGTTCTGGATCACTCCACCGACGATCAGCACGATCGCGGAGACGAAGGCCAGTGGAAGCAGAAGGCGCAGGGTGCCGCGGGTAAGGTCGACCCAGAAGTTGCCGATCGTGCCGCTCGACCGATAGGCGAGGCCCCGGATGAGCGCCACTGCGACCGCGATGCCGACTCCAGCCGAGACGAAGTTCTGCACGGCGAGCCCGACCAGCTGCACGGTGTAGCCGAGGGTGAGGTCGGGAGAATAGGACTGCCAGTTGGTGTTCGTGACGAAGGAGATCGCCGTGTTGAAGGCCAGGTGCTCGCTGGTCGGCGGCAGTCCGAGTGAGTACGGCAGCACCTGCTGCACGCGCTGCAGCGCGTAGAGCATCAGGATTCCCACGGCCGAGAATGCGAGGACCGAGCGCAGGTAGGCCGGCCAGCTCTGTTCGGAGTGGAAATCAACGCCGATGAGCCTGTAGAAGCCGCGCTCCACCGTCAGGTCGCGCTTGCTCGTGTAGACAGCCGCCATGTAGTCGCCGAGGGGGCGATGCACCAGCACCAGCACGAGCGCGATGGTCGCGAGTTGCGCGATCAGGAACCAGATAGTGGCACCCATCAGAATTTCTCCGGCTTCACGAGGGCGACCACGAGGTAACCGACCGCTGCGAGAGCGAGCGCAGCCGCAATGAGTTCGATGACGATCACAGGCGCTCGACCCCCTTCGCGACGAGGGCGACAAACGCCACGAGAGCGAGGATGCCGGCGATGAACACGACGTCGAGCACGGTGAACTCTTTCCATTTGCTGTGCCCGCACACGATGGCCTGCGGGCGCGGCTTTCGCCACGGGAAGAGTCAACCGCTGCCGTGCGGAGTCGAG
Organism: Salinibacterium xinjiangense; assembly: GCF_014645015.1. Classification (GTDB taxonomy): domain Bacteria; phylum Actinomycetota; class Actinomycetes; order Actinomycetales; family Microbacteriaceae; genus Rhodoglobus; species Rhodoglobus xinjiangensis. The sequence goes on along the minus strand of NZ_BMLC01000001.1, from coordinate 279,611 downwards.
CGGGGTCCTTACGGTTCCCTAACGCGCTGGCGCAAAGTCCTAACGGTGCGCGCGCACGCCCACCAATCTCGTTACTGCATGGCGGTCGGCTGCGGCACTAGTGTCGCCACCGGTTTTGTTGCGAGCGCTGCCGCACCGAGAATGCCGGCGTTGTTCCGGTGCACAGCCGGCACGATCTTCGTCTGCAGATTGAGCAGCGGCAGAAACTGCTCGTAGTGCTTCGAGACACCGCCGCCGACGACAAAGAGATCGGGGGAGAAGAGTAACTCGAGGTGGGTGTAGTACGTCTGTAGGCGCTTTGCCCAGTGCTTCCAGTCCAACTCTTCCCGCTCCTTGGCGGCGTACGACGCCCTGGTCTCAGCGTCTTTTCCGTCGATCTCGAGGTGTCCCAGCTCCGAGTTCGGCACGAGCAGGCCGTTGTAGATCAACGCACTGCCGATGCCGGTTCCGAGCGTCGTCAGCAGCACCAGGCCAGGCACATCCTTTGCCGCCCCGAATCGCACTTCGGCATAGCCGGCGGCGTCAGCATCGTTGACGAAGTGGATGTCGTGACCGAGGGCTTTCTCGAACAGGGCTTCGGCCTCCAGCCCGATCCATTTCTTCGATACGTTCGCAGCAGACATCGTGCGGCCGTTCCGCACAACCGCCGGGAAGCAGAGGCCGACGGGAGCGCCCTCGTCAAGCCCTCCGATCTTCTCGATCAACGCGACGACGGTATCGACGATGTCATCGGGCGCACCGCCCGCGGGAGTGGGTAGCTTGACACGATCGGTGATCAGCTGGCCGGTCTCCGTGTCGACGAGCGCTCCCTTAATGCCGGTGCCGCCGATGTCGATGCCAAGCGCCTTTGCCATGCGTGTCTGCTTTCTCTGGTGGTTGTCAGGGGAGGGTCAGGATCTCGGCGCCGCGCTCGGTGACAACGAGCGTGTGCTCGAACTGGGAGGTGAGGGATTTGTCCCGTGTAGTGATGGTCCAGTCGTCGTCCCACTGGTCCCAGGCGACCGATCCTGGACTCTCGACCGTGCCGAGCGTCAGCATGGGTTCGATGGTGAACACCATGCCGACCTCGATGACGTCGTCGAAGGCCGGGGCCGCGTCGTAGTGGGGGATGATGAGTCCCGAGTGGAATGCGGTTCCGACGCCGTGTCCGGTGTAGTCACGGATTACGCCATACCCGAATCGCCTGGCATACGATTCGATTGCTCGACCTATGACGTTGATCTGGCGGCCGGGGGCGACCGCCTTGATGCCGCGGGCAAGGGCTTCACGAGTGTGGTCGACGAGCGCCCGGACATCCGGAGCTGCGTCGCCCACGATGAAGGTCTTGTTGAGGTCTCCATGCACGCCGTTCTTGAAGGCGGTGATATCGATGTTGATGATGTCGCCGTCGACAAGTGCCGTGTCGTCCGGGATGCCGTGACAGATGACCTCGTTGAGGCTGGTGCAGCTCGACTTGGGGAATCCCCGGTATCCGAGGGTGGACGGATATGCACCGTGCTCGATCATGTAGTCGTGGGCGATGCCATCGAGTTCGTCGGTGGTGATGCCGGGTCGGATCGCCGCGCCCACGGCCTCTACCGCGCGGGCCGCGATCGTGCCGGATTCTCGGATCAGTTCGACGTCCGACGCCGCATACACGTCAGAGCCCGTGAAGGGTTTCGGAGCGGATCGGCCGACATACTCGGGTCGAGCTATGGAGGCCGGTACTGTCCGGGTCTGCGAGATGCGCCCTGCGACGAGGAATCCCTGTAAGTCGCGAGGCATACTGGTGATCCTAGCTTCGATATGTGGGGCACAACGGGAGGTCGGCATGGCCGAGTGGTGGTACAACAACAAGACCGGTGTCGTTGAAGAGGGCCCGCAGTCGCTGGGTGCCGACCGCGACGGGCCATACGCCACCGAGGCAGAGGCGCAACGCGCTCCGCAGATCGCGGCAGAGCGAGCGCGTCGGTGGGCCGCGGACGAGGCTGAGGGCAACTAGCCTCACCAACCGGTCGACAGCACCTCGTCGAGTACGTCAACGAAGAAGTCGGCGCTCTCCCTCGAGAAGCACAGTGGCGGCTTGATCTTGAGTACGCACTGCCGGTCCGAGGTCGGCTGCATGATGATGCCACGCTGCCTGAGCCGGTCGCAGATGGCGAGGGTCTCCTCCGTGGCGGGCTCGAGAGTCTCGCGGTCCCGCACGAATTCGACGCCGAGGTAGAGCCCGGTCCCGTGGACGGCTCCGATGAGCGGGTGCCGGGCGGCGAGCTCCTCCAGCCGGGACCGGAGATGAGCACCGGTCTCGAGGGCGTTGAGCTGCAGTGCTTCATCCTGAATCACGTCGAGCACCGTCATGCCGACCACTGAACTGACCGGGCTGCCGCCGGATGAGGAGAAGAAATATCCTTCCGAACGGTAGTGTTCGGCGATCTCGGCGCTGGTGATGACGGCGCCCAGCGGATGCCCGTTGCCCATTCCCTTCGCAACGGCGACGATGTCGGGAACCACGCCTTGTTGTTCAAAGCCCCAGAACCACTCGCCGAGCCGCCCGTAGCCCACCTGCACCTCGTCGGCCACACACAGGCCGCCGTTGGCCCGCACCGCCGGATAGACGCGCTGGAGGTAGCCGTCGGGCAGGGGAATGCCGCCGGCGTTGCCGTAGTAGGCCTCGGCGATGAACGCCCCGACCGGTGTCCCCGCCGCGGTGAGAGCCTCGATAGTGGCGACGGCATCGACCGCATAGCCGGATGCCTCGGCTCCGCGGTAGCGCCCACGGTAGCTGTTGGGCGCCTCCACCGTGTGAACCCATGGCGGTCGTGTGGCGAGGGCATCCGGGTTGTCGGCAACAGACGTGGACACGGAATCAGAGAGGTCTGTCCAGCCGTGGTACGCCTCACGCACAGCAAGCACATCGCGGCGACCCGTCCACGACCGGGCGATGCGCAGGGCTAGGTCGACTGCCTCTGATCCGCTGTTCACGAAGAAGACGGAGTCGAGACCGTCCGGCAGCAGGCCCGCCAGTCGTTCGGCGAAATCGACGATGGCCGAGTACTGGAATCGCGAGTTGCTGTTGAAGAGGCTCCACTGCCGGGCGATGGCTGCGACGAGGGTTGGATGGGCATGCCCGATCGAGGTCACGTTGTTGAGTCCGTCGAGGTACACCCGACCGTCCTCGTCGATGAGGTGTTCCTGCCAACCCCTGACCATCACGGGCGGGTGCTCGAAGTAGTGTTCCTGGGCGGCGGCAACATACTGCTCACGCCGCTCGGTGAGGCGGGTATCCGGGCGCTGAAGCTGGCGAGCACCAGGAATCAGGGCCGTCGGGTCGATGGATGCCACATCCCACGCTCTCGCCAGCGACGGCGTCACAGCCCGCGGCACCGCGGCACCACTGACGGATACGCTCACTTCGAACAGCCCACCGACGAGGCCCAACAGCTCACCTGTGGTCACCTCAGAGCCGGATTCGACATTCGAGGTGATCCCGCGTAGGTCGAGGGTGACTCCCTGACCGTGCAGTTCGAGCCCCTGAGTCGTCACCTCGATCCTGCCGTCCCACGGGGCGACGACCTGCTGGTGTTCGGATACCGTCACGTCGATGCCGAGAATCACGTTGATGGGTTCATCGACGTTATGGATGTCGGAGCGAGTCAACCGCGCCTGCCGATACACCGTCGTCGCAGCAGCCTTGCCATGGAGCAGCTCGGCCGCGATGTCACTCTCGGCCGATGGTGTGAGCCACCGACCGCCATCCAGCAGCTGGCTGGTCGCCGAGAAGTCGAGGCTCACGACGGTGTCCGGTGCCAGCTCCGGCAGCAGGGGGCCATGAGGTGGAAGCTGCGCCGACGTGCGGTTCATCTCAAGAGCGTCCAGCACGACAGCGGTCGCCACAGCCAGCGGCACAGCGGTAGCCCGTTTGAAAATGATGAGCTCGTGTTGCAGGTTGTCCGCCGCATAGTCATTGAGTGAGTCGGTGGATGCCACGTGGTGTCCGCTCGCGACCAGCACCGCACCTCGGATGATGACCAGCGGCCACAGCGCTTCAGCTTCGGCGCGGCTCAGGGGCCGGATCGCGTGGTAGGCGGTGACGGCATCCATCACCGAGCAGACAGATCCGCCGGGGTGATGCAGCAACGACGAGACGGTCACGGCGAGTTCACTGACGGTCCAGCTGTAATTCAGGTCACCGAAATCGATCACACCATCGGGAACGCCGTCGATTCCGGGTAGCGCCACGACGTTGTCGTCGGTGAGGTCGCCGTGGATCAGCTGCTGCGGCAACGCCGCGGCCGTCGCATCCAGCACCGAGATTGCTTCACGGGCCGCCGCCGCGAGATTTTCCCGCAGTCCATCGTCTGTCACGAAAGGAAGCAGGGCCTCCAGCACCTCGGGCGCGCGCTGCAGGTCCCACTGGTGTGGACGCTCGAGAGCGGGAGCCGAGAGTTCCGCGAGCGATACATCGAGGCTGGCGGCCATCGCGCCGATCGACCTCGTGATCGCGGGGCTGAGATAGCGGTCGCCCGACAGTGGCTCGCCCTCGATGAACTCCAGGAGCCTGACGACGACATCAACGCCATCGACATGTGTGACGTGCACGAACTGACCCTCACAGGTGGGGAGGGCTCGGGGAATCCGGATCCCCGTCGATCGTTGCGCCAGGTACTCGATCGCGGCGTTCTGTGCGATCAACTCGTCTGTGCTCGTCGCCTGGTTCGAGAATTTGAGCAACAGCGGACCGTCGACGGTCGTTAGCAGGAAATTTCTGTCCTGGTGGCTGCCGAGCGACCGGGCCGAGGATACGAGCCCGAACCCCTCGAATGCGACCTTTTCAGCGCGGGCGACAGAGATTGGCGGAGGCGTACCCTGAAGGAGCGCGAAGGAGCCGGCTGCCACCGTTCAATCCTCGTACGAGTGATCGGGGCCGGGGTAGATGCCCTCGGCGACATCGCCCCGGTACTCGGCCACCGCATCCGACAGGGTCTTCCGCAGGTTCGCGTATTGCTTCACGAACTTCGGGATGCGTCCTTTAGTGAAACCCGCCCAGTCTGTCCAGACGAGCAATTGGCCGTCGACATGCGGGCCTGCTCCCACACCGATGGTCGGTATGGATAACTCCCTGGTCACTCTCGCTGCGGCCTCGGCGGGAACCATCTCGAGCACGACGGCGAACGCTCCGGCCTTCTCTACAGCGTGCGCGTCGGCGAGCAGCTGCTCTATCCCGTCTCCTCTGCCCTGGATGACGTGCCCGCCGAGCCCATGCTCGCTCTGGGGGGTGAAGCCGATGTGAGCCATGACGGGAACGCCCGCGCTGACAATGCGTTTGATCTGTTTCGCGCTGCGAGTGCCACCCTCCAGTTTCACCGCATGGGCGCCGGTTTCCTTCATGAATCGGAATGCGGTGTGCAGTGCCTCATCCGGTCCGGACTCATATGACCCGAACGGCATGTCGGCGACGACGAATGCCCGGGTCACAGCGCCCGCGACAGCGCGCGCGAGTGGGATGAGGTCGTCGATGGTCACCGGGAGCGTCGTTTCGTAGCCGTAGACGTTGTTCCCTGCAGAATCGCCCACGAGCAGGAAGTCGATGCCGGCTTCATCGAAGATCCCTGCAGTCAGCTGGTCGTAGCTGGTGAGCCCGGTGATCTTGATTCCATTCTCTTTCGCGCTCTGGAAATGTCTTGTTCTGATGCGCTTGAGATTGGCCTGTGCTGCGACAGCTGCGGGGTCATTCATATCTGGGAGTCTAGCCAGAGCGGTACTCTGGTAGCGCTGCCTTCAGGCAGTCGAGTGGATTGAAAAGGAGCTTGATGGACAAGCAGCGCGACTTCGTTCTTCGCACGATCGAGGAGCGGGGCATCAAGTTCATCCGACTCTGGTTCACCGACGTAGTTGGCACCCTCAAGAGCGTTGCGATAGCCCCGGCAGAGGTCGAGGGCGCCTTCGCTGAGGGCCTCGGGTTCGACGGGTCTGCGATCGAGGGTTTCACGCGCGCCTACGAAGCTGACATGCTCGCGCATCCGGATCCGACGACGTTCCAGATCCTGCCGTGGCGCGGAGAGATCGACCCGACGGCGAGGATGTTCTGCGACATCACCACCCCCGATGGCCAGCCCGCGGGTTCGGACCCGAGGAACGTGCTCAAGCGATCGCTCGCGAAAGCGGCCGATCGTGGGTTCACGTTCTACACGCATCCTGAGATCGAGTTCTACCTCCTCAAGTCGTCGAAGTTGAAGGGCGGCAAGCCCGAACCCGTCGACTCTGCCGGTTTCTTCGACAACGTTCCCGGTGGCACAGCACACGATTTTCGGCGCCGGTCCGTGCGCATGCTGGAAGACCTTGGCATCTCGGTCGAATTCAGCCACCATGAGGCTGGCCCCGGGCAGAACGAGATCGACCTCCGTTACGCCGACGCGCTCACCACCGCAGACAACATCATGACGTTCCGTACTGTCATCAAAGAAGTGGCTATCGAGCAGGGTGTGTACGCCACCTTCATGCCGAAGCCGATGTCTGGCCACCCGGGTTCGGGCATGCACACCCACATGTCCCTTTTTGAAGGCGACACCAACGCGTTCTATGACGCGAGCGGCCACTACCAGCTCTCCCGGATCGGCAAGCAGTTCGTCGCGGGGTTGCTCAGGCACGCCCCCGAGATCACTGCTGTCACGAACCAGTTCGTCAACTCGTACAAGCGACTGTGGGGCGGCGATGAGGCTCCGAGCTTCGTCACGTGGGGTCATAACAACCGCTCGGCCCTCGTGCGGGTTCCGCTCTACAAGCCGAACAAGGGCCAGAGCGCTCGAGTCGAATACCGCGCGATCGACTCCGCTGCTAATCCCTATCTTTCCTACTCGCTGTTGCTGGCTGCCGGGTTGAAGGGCATCGAGGAGGGCTACGAATTGCCTCCAGAGGCCGAAGACAATGTCTGGGAGCTGTCGGATTCAGAGCGCCGGGCACTCGGGTACAACCAGCTCCCGGCCTCGCTCGACCATGCCGTGTCGATCATGGAGGATTCCGAACTCGTCGCCGAAACGCTGGGTGAGCAGGTCTTCAACTACGTGCTGCTGAACAAGAGGCTTGAGTGGAAGGAATACCGGGCACAGGTGACGCCGTACGAGCTGGAGTCCAACCTCGAGATGCTGTAGTCCGGGGTCGAGACAACATGCGGAGGTCACTGGCCACCCTGACGGAGCTTGCACGACTCGGCTTCGCCGAGCTCGAATCGGCGAGCGCGGGTCTCGAGGAGCTGGACATGCCGGGTCTCCTTCCGCATTTCGCTGTCGCGGCTGATCCGGATCAGGCATTGCGGGCCGTGCTTTCTCTTCGCGAGAGTGCCCCGCCTGAGGTGCAGTCTGTGCTCGACGACACGGATGCGGCGGGTCGACTGGTCCAGATCCTGGGAGCGTCCACGGGGCTGGGCGACTTTTTCGCGCGCAGGCCCGAGCAGCTCGACGTGTTGCACACGGTACTCACGTCACCGCCGGGACCAGATTCCTACGACTCAGACCTCCTGCAGAGTGTGGATGGGCTCACGGGAGAGGCGGCGTGGGTGGCCATGCGTGTCCGATATCGTCGCCACCTCGCACAACTTGCCGCCTGGGATCTTTGCCAGCCGGATCCGCTCGCGGCGGTCGACCGGGTCGCGGCTGCCCTCGCCGATCTCGCTGGCGCCGCTCTCGACGCAGCGATCCTGGTCGCGCGCAACGAGGTCGCTTTCCCTGCCGACGATGTGGCCGCCACGAGGTTCTCGATCATCGGGATGGGGAAGGCCGGAGCCAGGGAGCTCAACTATCTTTCAGACGTCGACGTGATCTTCGTGGTCGAGAGCGACGGCGACCTGACCGATGACAGGGCGGTACAGATCGGGACTCGCATCGCCATGGCGACGATGAAAGGGATCAACGATCTGGCCACCGAACCGGGCCTGTGGGAGGTGGACGCGAACCTCCGGCCCGAGGGAAAAGATGGCGCTCTCGTGCGAACCCTCGACTCGCACGTCGCCTATTACGAACGCTGGGCGAAGAGCTGGGAATTCCAGGCGCTGCTCAAGGCCAGACCACTCGCGGGTGACCGTGAACTCGGCCAGCGCTACGTCGATGCCCTTGCTCCCATGGTGTGGTCGAGTGCGTCTCGCGAGAATTTCGTCGAATCGGTGCAGCGCATGCGCGAACGGGTGACAGCAAACATCCCGAGCGGTGAGCTCGACGTGCAACTGAAACTCGGGCCCGGCGGATTGCGCGACGTCGAGTTCACCGTTCAGTTGCTGCAGCTCGTACACGGGCAAACCGACGAGGACGTCAGGCAGGTCGCGTCCCTTCCTGCGCTCGTCGCCCTCGCGGAGCAGGGCTACATCGGTCGGGTGGAAGCGTCTGAGTTCGCGCTCGACTACCGGTTCCTGAGGCTTCTCGAGCATCGACTGCAATTGTCGCGGCTCCGCAGGACGCACCTCATGCCGACCGATCCTGACGCGCTGAGGATTCTTGCGCGATCAACGGGCATCGCTCCGACGGCAGACAAGCTCATCGAGCAGTGGCAGCGAACGAAACAGGCCGTCCGGCGGCTTCACGAGCGTCTGTTCTACCGTCCGTTGCTGTCTGCGGTCGCCGCCCTCCCCGACGGAGGCATCGCGCTGTCGACCGGTCAGGCCGAAGCACGGCTCGCCGCGATCGGCTTCAAGGATCCCCGAGGCGCGCTCAAGCACATCGGTGCCCTCACCGTTGGCGTGTCGCGGCGGGCGATCATCCAGCGGGCTCTGCTGCCGGTGATGCTCGCATGGCTGGCGGAGGGTGCCGATCCGGATCGTGGCCTGCTGGCTTTCAGGAGGCTCAGCGAAGACCTCGGGGAGACCCACTGGTTCCTGCGCATGCTGCGCGACTCCTCCGGCGCAGCCGAGCGGCTCACCCAGGTGTTATCGGCCTCGAAGTTCGTCGGCGATATCTTCGAGCGTATTCCGGAGGCCACAGCCTGGCTCGAGAATGATGAAGACCTCAAGCCCCGGCCGCTCGCCGCGCTCCTTGAGGAGGCCCGCGCGATCGTCGCACGTCACGAAGGGGACGCGGATGCCGCGGCCCTCGCTCTGCGCACGGCACGACGCCGCGAGGTGCTCCGCACTGCGCTCGGCGCGATCCTGGGCATGACCTCCATCGAGGAGATCGGGTGTGCCCTCTCGGACATCACGACGACCGTGCTGACCGGCGCCCTCTCCCTCGTGCACCACTACGGCGACGGAATCGAGTTCGGCATCATCGCCATGGGGCGGTACGGGGGAGGCGAGCTGGGATTCGGGTCGGACGCCGATGTCATGTACGTATACCGGCCGGCCGGCGCATCCGCCGAGGATGCCCAGCGACGAGCCGAGCAGATCGTGCGGGCGCTCAGCAAACACACCGAAGACCTCAGGATTCCCCTCGATCTCGATGTCGGATTACGGCCCGAGGGAAAGAACGGCGCCATAGTCAGGTCTCTCGACTCCTATCGCGCCTACTATGCCCGTTGGTCGCTCACGTGGGAGGCCCAGGCCCTGTTGCGGGCGCGGGGGGTTGTCGGAGACCCGGACGTGCTCGAGGCATTCGAACTCCTTGCGAACGAGGTGCGCTATCCGGCTCAGATCGCCGAGCAGGATGTGCGGGAGGTCAAGCGCATCAAGGCCCGCGTCGAGGCCGAGCGACTACCCCAGGCGGCCGATCCCGCTCGCCACCTCAAGCTCGGCCGGGGCAGTCTCAGCGATGTCGAGTGGTTAGTGCAATTGCAGCAGCTCCAACACGGCGCCACGGTCGCCGGGCTTCGCACGACATCCACTCTCGACGCGCTCCTCGCAGCCGTTCACGAAAAGCTGATTCCGGCAGACGAGGCCCGCAAACTCAGGGATGCCTGGGTTCTGGCATCGCGGGCCCGGTCGGCGATGACACTGTGGACGTCGAAGACGGCGGACGTTCTGCCGACCGATCGCCAGCAGCTCGATGCGATCGCGAGGCTGATGGAATATCCACCCGGGTCGGCCAGCCGGTTGGAAGAGGATTACCTCCGCGTCACGCGCCTCGCACGGCAGGTGTTCGAGAAACGGTTCTACGGGCCGCCGTCGCGCAGGCCCACCGAGGGCTGACCACTGCTCGCCGACGGCGAGTGCCAGTGATCGCATCGTTATACCGAAACCCCGCAGGGTCGTCTCGCGAAAGCTATCGTGTGGCTATGACGCGACGAATAATCAGCTGTCTTGCCGGGGTCGTCATCACTGTCATCCTGGCCGGGTGTGCAACTCCGGCGGCGCCCGTCGCCGAACCATCGCCGACCTCGTCTCCGTCTCCGTCTCCCTTGCCATCCTTCGATCCCTACGCCGTTCCGGAGAACCGGTTCGGGCTGGATTGCGCAACAATCCTGAGCGATGCCGATATCTCAGGGCTTTACGGCGAGCCCCTCGCGCTCAACCCCAGCAACCGCTGGGGAGAACAGTGGACCGAGGCGTTGATCGCGGATGGGGCAGTCAACTGCCGCTGGGGTGATGGACCATATCAGGATGACGTAGCAACATCCATAGAAATCGTCGCAAATTCACGCGAAGGAGTGAATGTCGACGACCTTGCCTCGCTCGCCCTGGGCAGCCCGGACTTCACCCCCACCTCGGTTGCGGGTGTCGGAGATGAAGCCGTGGTGCTGTGCTTTGGCGACACTGGCGCGTCTTCATGCACCTGGAGTATTGCGGTCGATGATCTCTGGATCTCCGTCGCATTTCTCCGCGCTCCAGACACGGAGGTCGACCAGATTGCCGGTGAATACGATTCCGTCATCCAAACACCACGCGATGGCTCGGCCAGCCAAGTTTTGGCAGCGCGGGTGGCACGCCAAATCGCCGGCGCTCCACGGGAGCCATTCTCTTCGCCGCGAGGTTCGCTTGGGCCCTGCGATACCGTCGTCGACTGGAGCGCCGTCGCGGAGTCGCTTGGATTGCCGCTGCAGGGCGTCGGGAGCTATGGAGAAAACGCGCATCGCACCGTTGAAAGCGCGCTGGGTGTTGCCGCGAGTGCGCGTCAATCGACTCAGAGGTGTTGGGCAGAATTCTACGACGACTCGAATGATGGGCAACCGACATACGTATTCCTCACCGCCGTTCCAGGCGGGGAATGGCTCGAGAATAGTGGCTTGTGGCCTGCATGGCGAGTCGAGGACTGTCACGGATTCGAGGGCGGTCCGGTCTGCGAGCTCAGCGGGCTGACGGCTTCCGCGGCGGTGACTGTGCGAGTATTTGGTGGACTTCGTGAAGGGGGCCCCGCCACCGTCATGGCGGCATTCCGAGGATAGGGTTTCGTCTCCCGACCGAAGTTTCGGAACCGATCATCCGGGTGGCCCGTCGAATGTGATTCAGCACGCCGACGACAAGGATGTCTTTGATCGCTCCCCGGGATGGGCCCAGGACGGATCCGCGGCCTCCGGATGTCACAAACGTGTTAGCGCAGATGGTGCTCACGGGGCGATTTCGCCCAGGAAGAAGCCGCAGCATTTTGTATATCGTTCTGAGCTGGGGCACCCCGACGATCGCTGGTCGTTTCCCTGAAAATTCGTTAGCAGACAGTTTCGTTTGCTCTCATTCGGCGGCATCTGAGTCGGGGAAACCGGTAGCAGACGTGCACTTTTGTGCTCGCTGACAAGCTCGATAGTCGGCCTCCGATGTGTTGGGTTAAAGAGTATTGATCGCTGCCTGCGCGGGCCATCAGAGGCCTACTCGTGCGTCAGCTGAAGTGCCCATTCGGGTCGCCTATCGACGTCGAATCTCGGTGGATGAGTCGAGGCAGGTTGGGCTTACCGTGTCTTGCATACGCGAAATCCATCCGGACATAATCAAGCACTTCAGTGTCGAGGTGCATCCTCAATGTGGCGGATCGTCACCATCACCATCACCATCACCATCACCATCGCCGTGTCGGGGGCACTTGTGTTCATATTCCTGCTGTAACTGCGCCCCATCATCATCATCGGACATCCCGTGATGCACATGGGTAGCGTCTGTTCCCGACTCTCACATACGCAGACTCTCTCGAAGAAGCTGAGGTGGGAGCCGATGCGATGCTCGTGCTGACCGAATGCGATGAGTTCAGGGCCAGCGATCCGCTCGCACTCGGTGCGATGGTCGAACGTCGTGTGATCATCGATGCACGCAATTGCCTGGATGCGACGGCCTCGCGAGCGGCGGGCTGGTCGTTCACCGGGCTGGGCGCGTCGTCGGACGCTGCAGGCACTGACGGACGCTGCAGGCACTGACGGACGCAGCAGGCACTGACGGACGCAGCAGGCACTGACGGACGCAGCAGGCGGGAAGCCGGAATAATCTTGGGCGGAAGTGGTCCGACAGGGTAACCAATCCCGCCGGACCCAGCAGGAGTCCGGTGAGGAAACGCGCTGCCATGACAAAGCTACGCATAACCAGCCATAGTTTCAAGGACTTTGGGGTACAAATACGTCCCCAATGAAGGGGACTTCAACAAAATGCGGTCGCATCCTGGAGAGGATGCGACCGCACGGGTAATTCGTCGGCTACACCGAGTAATACAGCTCGTACTCGAACGGTGTCGGTCGCTGCGCGGCCGGAATGATCTCCTTCTCGCGCTTGTACGCGATCCAGGTCTCGATCAGGTCCGGCGTGAACACGTTGCCTTCCGTGAGGAAGTCGTGGTCGGCCTCAAGCGCGCGCAGGGCTTCCTCGAGCGACGCGGGTACCTGCGGGATGAGCTTTGCCTCTTCGGGAGGAAGCTCGTACAGGTCCTTATCGACCGGCTCGTGCGGTTCGATCTTGTTCTTGATTCCGTCCAGCCCCGCCATCATCTGCGCGGCGAAGGCGAGGTAGGGGTTGCCCGAGGCGTCGGGCGCGCGGAACTCGATGCGCTTGGCCTTCGGGTTCGTGCCCGTGATGGGGATGCGGATCGACGCTGAGCGGTTACCGGCCGAGTACACCAGGTTCACGGGTGCTTCGAATCCGGGAATCAATCGACGGTACGAGTTCAGGGTCGGGTTCGTGAACGCAAGCACAGCGGGAGCGTGCTTGAGCAGTCCGCCGATGTACCAGCGGGCGATGTCGCTCAGTCCGCCGTAGCCCTTCTCGTCATAGAAGAGCGGCTCGCCGTCATTCCATAGGGACTGGTGGGTGTGCATGCCGGAACCGTTGTCTCCGAAGAGAGGTTTCGGCATGAAGGTGACGGTTTTGCCCCACTCGAGCGCGGTGTTCTTGATGATGTACTTGAACTTGAGTAGGTCATCCGCTGCGTGCACCATCGTGTCGAAGCGGTAGTTGATCTCGGCCTGGCCGCCCGAGCCCACCTCGTGGTGCGCGCGCTCGAGGATGAGGCCTGCATCGATGAGCTTGAGGCTCATGTCGTCGCGGAGGTCGGCCTGCTTGTCGACGGGGCTGACGGGGAAGTAGCCACCCTTGAAGGGAGTCTTGTTTCCGAGGTTGCCGCCCTCTTCGGAGCGGCCCGAGTTCCAGGCGCCCTCCTCCGAGTCGACCGACCAGAAGCTTCCGTTTTGCTTCACGTCGTAACGAACGTCATCGAAGATGTAGAACTCTGCTTCGGGAGCGAAGAAGGCCGTGTCTGCGATACCGGTTGACACGAGGTATTTCTCGGCCTTCTTGGCGACCTGGCGGGGATCGCGGCCGTAGATCTCACCGTTGCGGGGGTTGTAGATGTCGAAGATCATGATGAGCGTGCGCTCGGTGCGGAACGGGTCCACGTATGCCGTCGACACGTCCGGAATCAGCTGCATGTCTGATTCGTGGATCGATGCGAAGCCGCGGATCGACGATCCGTCGAACATCTGGCCGACCGAGAAGAACTCCTCGTCGACAGTGGATGCGGGGATGTTGAAATGCTGCTGAACACCGGGAAGGTCGGTGAAGCGGATATCAAGGAACTTGACGTCAGTGTCCTTGATGAACTTGAGCACTTCGGAGGAATCACTGAACATAGGTGGAACTCCAATGAAATTGGTGCTGGGTGGCTGCAAACGCAGCCAACCCGAGGTTACGGGTAAGTGGTTTCCCCGCGGTCACGCAAATGTTTCGGGAATGTTACGCGTGCTCTGATCGGTAGGCTTGAACGGTGCCAAACACCGCCTTTACACCGTCAACATGGCCAGGCAAAAGGCTTGGCCTTCCGGAATCCGGACCGCGCTCGATAGCGCGCCCCGGGAGGCGGTTTGTGGCGATTGCGATCGACTGGGCCAGCGCGGTGCTGATTTCGGTCATCCTCTTCAATTATGACCCGCTAGCCACCCTCGCGATATTCGCTGTGCTCCAATCAGTCTTCCTGCTGACGGCGAATGGAAGCATCGGGCACCTTGCACTCGGAATGCGAGTGGTGCCACTGGCTGGTGGATATCTCGGAATCTGGCGTCCCCTGGTCAGAACCGTGCTGCTGTGCCTCGTTATCCCCGCCGTCATATGGGACCTCGACCAGCGCGGAATGCATGACAGGGCCGTCGGGGCTATTCTCGTCCGACGATAGTCAGGTTGAGCGTCACCCGGCTCAGCGAGGCCGCGGCGACCGGACCTTCGACGGATCCATCCCCTTGGGGATCGGAAGGCCGTTGCGACCCAGCGAGTTCAGGCGATTCGAGACGGCAAGGATTTCCGGCTTGCGAAGAGTGGACTTGATGGATCGAAGCTTGACGGGAAGTTTGTGCAGCGGGATCGATTCCGCGTCCGGCCCGACGTAGAGGAACGTGACCGGTACGTTCGGAAGGATGCGCGTGATGTTCCTGCGTTCACCCTCGAGCATGGATTGCGTCCGGCTCTTCGGGCCTTCGCCGATCAGCGCAACCCCACCGCGGCCGACGGCGCGGTAGACGGCATCCTGCGTCTTGGGGCTCACGGCCACCGGCATCTCACTTGCTGTCCAGCCGCGTCGGAGCGAGCTCTTGAGCACGGCACCCACTGCGCCGGGCTGGCCCGCGATCTGCCCGTAGGCCGCGCGTTCGGCCCGCCGACCCAGCACGATCAGGAAGACCAGGAAGCCACCGAGCACCCCGGCGATGATGTAGAGCACAAAACCAAGAATCTGGCCGCCCGACAGCAGGAACGCGAGCAACAGCCCCACGAGCACCGGGCCGAGAAAGGCGAGCAAGAGAAACCAGATGGCCAGGTTGTCGTAGCGCCGGGTCATCTGGAAGACCTGGTACATCTGCTTCAGTCTGCCGGGCTCCTTGGGAGCTGCGGGAGCGGAGTTAGTGGTTCGTGCCATGATCCAAGGATACGGCCTTCGTCGTGGAGGCCTGGGCGAACCCGAGATCTTGATCCGCGAGGTGGTTCAGGGAATCGGGCAGTGCACGGCCCTTTGCTCGCATCGAGCGGGCCCACAGGCGCCCAGCGCGGTAGCTGGATCTCACCAGCGGCCCGGCAAGTACCCCGAGAAAGCCGATCTGTTCGGCCGCTTCACTGAATTCCACGAACTCCTGTGGTTTGACCCAACGCGCGACAGGGAGGTGACGCGGCGTCGGTCGGAGGTACTGGGTGATCGTGATGATGTCGGTGCCGGCATCGTGCAGGTCCTGGAGGGCCTGGATCACCTCGGCTGGCTCTTCGCCCATGCCGAGGATCAGATTCGACTTGGTGATGAGGCCGGCCTGGCGTGCCTGGCTGATGACGCCGAGCGAACGCTCGTAGGTGAACGCAGGGCGAATGCGCTTGAAAATCCGCGGAACCGTCTCGACGTTGTGCGCAAATACCTCTGGTCGTGACGAGAAGACCTCCGCCAGCAGGTCGGGGTTGCCCGAGAAGTCGGTGGCAAGAATCTCCACACCGGTGCCGGGGTTCTGCTCATGGATCTGCCGTACGGTCTCGGCATGAAGCCAGGCGCCCTCGTCGGGCAGGTCGTCCCGGGCCACACCGGTGACCGTGGCATACCTGAGGTTCATCTTCGTCACAGACTCGGCGACTCGTCGCGGCTCGTCGCGATCATAGTCAGCGGGCTTTCCAGTGTCGATCTGGCAGAAATCACAGCGCCTCGTGCACTGGCTGCCGCCGATCAGGAAGGTAGCCTCCCGATCTTCCCAGCATTCGAAGATGTTGGGGCATCCTGCCTCCTGGCACACCGTGTGGAGGTTCTCACCCTTGACCAGCTCCTGGAGCTGCTTGTACTCCGGCCCTATCCTGGCGACGGTCTTGATCCATTCGGGCTTGCGCTCGATGGGTGTCTCGGCGTTGCGGATTTCGAGTCGAAGCAGCTTGCGTGTGCCGTGCTGCTGGGGGGATGCGTCGATACTCATGTTGTAACCACCAAACTGTTGGAGAAAGCTTTGCGAACCAGGGGCAGCGCGTCTTCGGTCGTCACGTCTCGCCCGAGTTCTCGCGAGATCGATGTGACGCCGGCTCCCACGATCCCGCAGGCGATGATCCGGTCGTACGCTTCGAATGAGTTGTCGCAGTTCAGGGCGAAGCCGTGCATCGTGACCCCGCGGGAAACCCGGATGCCGATTGCCGCGATCTTCCTGTTCTCGCCGATCCAGACTCCGGACCGGCCATCGACCCGATTCGACTCGAGCCCGAGAGCGGCAAGCGCGTCGATGAGGATTCCCTCGAGCCGGCGCACGTAACCGACCACATCGATCGGTTCGGACAGTTTCAGGATCGGGTAGCCGACCAGCTGCCCCGGTCCGTGCCAGGTGATTTTCCCGCCACGGTCTACGTCGATGACCGGGGTGCCGTCGTGCGGTCTCTCGACCACTTCGGTGCGTTTCCCCGCGGTGTATACCGATGGGTGCTCAAGGAAGATGACGGTGTCGGGCGAACGCCCATTCACTACGTCATCGTGTGTTGCGCGTTGAAGCTCAAGAGCTTCCAGATACGGCACGGAGTTGGCGCTTAGCCCCGCGACGACATAGTCGACCACGCCAATAGTCTACGCGGCACGGTAGTCGCGAAAACCCGTTCTGCACAGCGGGTTGTGTCGCAGGACGTCCACGGTTTCTCTCGGGGCGACACAGCAGCTCACCCACGCGATAACACTGGGGGCGTGGCGATCGAATCTCTGGGCGGGTACAGGCTGGTGCGAAAAGTCAGCGATGGTGCGCGAGCCGAGATTTTCCTGGCGCATCCCCTTCGCACGGCAACGGACACCATTCCGGCGGCTGTGAAGATTTTTCGGCCAGAGGTGACCGAGCAATCGATCATGGTCGAGATCGAGGCACTGTCCAGAAGCTGCGGCGCGCACGTCCTGGAGCTTCTTGATCTGACAACTGCCCCCGATGGTAGGCCTGCGTTGATCCTCATGCGGTGCGCAAGCGGTAGCGTGGGCAGGTTGGCCAGGACGAGAACAGAGTTTCGACCGGGGGAGGTGATCACGATCCTCGCGCCGGTGACCCTGGCGCTCCGGCGATTGCACGACCAGGGCGTCGCCCACGCCGGGATTCGGCCGGATGCCGTGCTGTTCGACGCTGCCGGAACTCCGATGCTGGGATGCTTTGGCCGCGCACGACTGTTTCCTAGTGACCTGTCGTCTGCGGTCCGCCACGCCGAGCCCGCATTCTCGACTGACCTGGATGCCCTCAAGCAGCTCGCGATTGTGGTGCTCGGCCAGGTGCGCGACGACCCCACGCGCGCGGTTCTGGACTGGCTCCACCGATCCGACCCTGCTGGTGTCGGGTGGCTTGACGCTCTCGACGAGCAACTGTTCGGTCTCGGCGAGCCGACGGCAGTCGACTTGCGGCTCGACACCCAAGCGCCCACGAAAGTCTTACCGTCAAGGCTGCTGAAGGCGGAGCCCATCGAGAGCCCGGGCTCACCCATCGTCTTCGCGGGCCTGGCGATACCGGAGGTGATTGCGCGACTTCTTCCTCCCCAACTGCTGGAAGTCGATGTGGTTGCACAGATGCGTCGCTCCGTGTCGAGCGTGAGACCGCGTTTCTGGGTGGCAGGTGGTGTAACGGTCGCCGCGCTGCTGGCAGCAGCCTTCCTCATTCCGCAAGGAAGGTCCGATGCGGTCTCGACCCCTCTGCAGTCCCCGTCGACATCAGCAGCTGAGACTCCAGGTTCCAGCCCGATCGTCGAAGATGATCCAGCCGCCGCCACCGCACCCCTCCTCGCAGCGCGAGAATCGTGCATTCGGGATATGTCTGTGCTGTGTCTCGACGCCGTCGTCCAGCCCGACTCGGCTGCCTCAACGGCAGACCGGGCCCTCATCCGTGACATTCAGGCAGGACAGGAACTTCCTTCGCCCTGGGGCATCGAGCCAGGTGATCCGATTTTGGATGAACGGCTCGGCGATTCAGCGATCGTCAGTCTCGGCGACACCGCAGACGACCAACCGGCCTCGCTGCTTCTCATGAAGAGCGAGGCCGGATGGCTAATCAGGGACTACCTGATGGAGTGACGGAAGACATGCTGGCCAGTTGTGCTCAGATTCCGAGGTTTCCCTCGAAAGCTCCGGCCTCAAGGCGATCCTTGATCGTGACGAGGAACCGTGCGGCGTCCGCGCCGTCGACGATCCGGTGGTCATAGCTCAACGCCAGGAACACCATGGAGCGAATCGCGATGGCGTCTCCCGCGGTGTCACTGACGACGACAGGCTTCTTAACCACGATGCCGGTGCCGAGGATGGCGGACTGCGGAAGGAACACAATGGGTGTGTCGAACAGCGCCCCTCTCGAACCCGTGTTCGTCAGCGTGAACGTTCCGCCGGCCAGCTCGTCTGGCTTGAGCTTGTTTTCGCGGGTGCGGGCGGCGAGGTCAGCGATCTGCGCCGCGAATCCGGCGAGATCAAGTGACGCTGCATCTCGGATGACGGGGGTCAGAAGCCCGCGCTCGGTGTCGACGGCGATAGCCATGTTTTCCTGGGGCGGATACACGATCGTATCGCCGTCGATCGTGGCGTTGATGATCGGGTTTGACCGGAGGGCTTCAGCCGCTGCCAGCGCGAAGAACGGTAGGAACGACAACTTCTGGCCGGTCTTTGCCTGGAAATCGGCCTTGACCCGGTTGCGCAGGTTCGCGACGAGAGTCACGTCGACTTCTACGACCGAGGTGAGCTGTGCGGACGACTGCATGGAGATGACGGCCCGCTCTGCGATGACCTTGCGAAGTCGTGACATCGGAACAGTCGTGCCCCTGAGCGGTGAGACCTCTGGCGCCACGGTGGGCACTGCCACTGGTACTGGCACTGCCGCTTCGGCAGCCGCACTCGCTGCCTCAAGAACATCCTGCTTGCGGATGCGGCCGCCTACTCCGGTGCCGACAAGACCGTCAAGCGAGACTCCGTGCTCGTTTGCGAGCTTGCGTACAAGCGGAGTCACATAGCCCGCATGGACATCGGGAACGGTGCTCGGGGCCGGAACAGTCTCGGTCGGAGCTGCGGCTGTGGGTGCGGCCTGCGCTGACGGCGTGGCCTCAGGAGCCGGAGCGGCCTCAGGAGCGGCAGCCGCTTCAGGAGCAGCAGCCGCTTCAGGAGCCGGAGCAGCCTCAGGAGCCGGAGCAGCCTCGGGGGCGGCAGCAGCCTCAGGGGCGGGAGCGGCCTCAGGAGCCGGAGCAGCCTCAGGAGCGGCAGCAGCCTCAACTTCAGCAGGCGCCGGAGCGTCGGTCGACGGGACTTCAGCGGCGGGTGCGCTCTCGGCTGGCGCAGTAGCGACCTCGGTTGGTGTCACAGGTGCTTCCGCGATGGGGGCCGCTTCGGGAGCGGAGAGCTCTGCAGAAGCGGCAGGGGCCTCGGTGACAGGGGCCTCAGCGGCAGGGGCCTCAGTGGGTGCATCCGATCCGGTGCCGATGGTCACCAGGACTGTTCCGACTTCGACAGTCTCGTCTTCGGCGACCAGGATCGCTTCGATCACTCCCGCGACGGGGGAGGGGATCTCGGTATCCACCTTGTCCGTGGAGACTTCGAGCAGCGGCTCATCC
This sequence comes from Salinibacterium xinjiangense, assembly GCF_014645015.1. Classification (GTDB taxonomy): domain Bacteria; phylum Actinomycetota; class Actinomycetes; order Actinomycetales; family Microbacteriaceae; genus Rhodoglobus; species Rhodoglobus xinjiangensis. The sequence continues at coordinate 259,762 of NZ_BMLC01000001.1, read as the reverse complement.
ACCTCGACTCGGTCGCCGACCTGCTTCAGCCAGCGGGTGACCGTACCCTCGGTAACGCTCTCACCGAGTGCTGGAAGGCTGACGGATTCGCTCATCAGTGATGCTCCTTTGTAACGCTTCTTCGCAATAGTTTAGTTTGGCGATCGAGCCGGTGGACTAGATCGCGTGGAGTGGTTTGCCAGCCAGGGCAAGGAATGCCTCGCCAAGAGCCTCGCTCTGTGTGGGGTGTGCGTGCAGGAGCGGTGCGATGTCTTCCGGGTATGCCTCCCAGTTGACGGCGAGCTGCGCTTCACCGATGAGTTCACCGACGCGGGCGCCGATCATGTGCACGCCGATGACAGGCCCCTCATTGACGCGGATGACCTTGATGATGCCGGCCGTCCCGAGGATGTGGCTCTTGCCGTTTCCGGCGAGGTTGTAGTCGTATGACGATACGTTCTCCGCGCCGTACTTCTCCGCTGCCTTCGCTTCCGACAGGCCAACAGACGCGACCTCGGGGTCGCTGTACGTGACCTTCGGGATGTTCAGGTCGTCGATGACGACGGGGTTGAGACCCGCGATCTCCTCGGCGACGAAGATGCCGTGCTGGAATCCGCGATGCGCCAGTTGCAGGCCAGGAACGATGTCACCGACGGCATAGACGCCGGGGATGTTCGTGGCGAGACGTTCGTTCGTCAGCACGAATCCGCGATCCACGGTGACACCGACCTCCTCGAAGCCGAGGTTCGCCGTAGCGGGGCCTCGTCCCACGGCGACCAGCATGAGCTCGGCCTCAAAGGTCTTGCCGTCTTCGAGCGTCACTACGACACCGTCATCGTTCTGCGTGACGCTCTGGAAGCGGGTGCCGAGGTTGTAGCTGATTCCGCGCTTGCGGAAGGCGCGCTCGAACTGCTTGCTGATTGCCTGGTCTTCGTTGGGAACGAGGTGGGGAAGGGCTTCGATGATCTGCACGTCGGTGCCCCAGCTCCTCCAGACGCTGGCGAACTCGACACCGATGACGCCACCGCCGAGCACGATGACCTTCTTGGGCACGAAGTCGAGCTCCAGAGCCTGTTCGGAGGTGATGACGCGGCCGCCGATGTCGAGTCCGGGCAGGGACCGCGAGTAGGAACCCGTCGCGAGGATGACGTTCTTACCCGTGACCGTGTCGTCGCCGACCTGCACAGTCGTCGGGGAGACGAGAGTGCCCGCTCCCTCGATGGTGGTGACGCCGCGCGCCTTGAGAAGTCCCTGGAGGCCCTTGTATTTGCTGGCGACGACCTCCTGGCGGTATGCGGTCACCGCGGCGATATCGACGCCCTCGAAAGTCGACGTGATGCCGTACTTCGCAGATTCGCGGGTGACATCGGCGACCTCAGCCGAATGGAGCAGCGCCTTCGTCGGGATGCAACCGACATGCAGGCAGGTGCCCCCGACCTTGCTCTTCTCGATGAGTCCGACAGTCATTCCCAGTTCGCTTGCACGGAGCGCGGCGGCATAGCCGCCACTTCCGCCACCGAGAACAACAAGGTCAAAAGTGTGCTCTGACAATCCAGCAACTCCTCTGTAAGCATCTGTGCTCCGACACGCCGATTAACGTGCTGGGTGACCGGGCTGAGCGGCGAAAAAGCCGCCTCAAGAACCCTACTACGATCGGGAAATTTCCTCGGCCAACTCGATGAGGGCGCGCACGGAAACTCCCGTGGGGCCCTTGCCCGTGAATCCCCATCCTGCGCCGCCGTTATTAGCCGGGCCAGCGATGTCGAGGTGCGCCCAGGGGATGGATTTCTCCTCGTCACCCTGTCCGTTTGTTCCCACGAACTCACGCAGGAACGCTGCCGCGATCATCATGCCGCCTGCGGTGTTCCCAGGCTTGATATTGGCGATATCGGCAAGGTCGGACGCCAGCAGCGGCCGGAGTTCGGCGGCGATGGGCATGTGCCAGAGCGTCTCGCCGACCCGGTTTCCCGCAGCGACGAGCTGGCCAGCCAGCGCCGAGTCGCCCATGGTGCCGACATAGCGTGTGCCGAGGGCGACCATGGCCGCTCCGGTCAGGGTCGCGACATCGATGATCGCGTCCGGGTGCTCTTCGCTGGCTGCGGCGATGCCGTCAGCGAGAACGAGCCTTCCCTCAGCGTCGGTGTTCAATACTTCGATGGTCTTTCCACCGCGAGCCGTGATGACATCGTTCGGACGCATAGCTGATCCGGATGGCAGGTTCTCGGCCAGGCACAGCCACGCGGTGACACGTACTGGCAGTGTGAGCCGCGCGATGGCGAGGGTGACCGCGAGTACCGTCGCTGCACCGGTCATGTCGTATTTCATGCCGATCATCGAAGCCGGTGGCTTGAGTGAGAGGCCGCCCGAGTCGAAGGTGATCCCCTTGCCGACGAGCGCGATATGCCTGGCGGCACCGGAAGGCTGATAGCTGACTTTCACAAGTCGTGGACCACGAGTAGACCCGAGGCCGACCCCGAGGATTCCGCCGTAGCCACCCTCGGTGAGTTCGGCGATGCCGAGGACTTCAACTGTCACGTCAGCGTGCTGGGAGAGCGAGGTTGCCGCGTCGGCGAAGGTCTCCGGGTAGAGGTGATTGGGCGGTGAGTTCACCAGGTCCCTGACGGTGTGGATAGCGTCGGCGATGGCGGTTGCCCGCTCGACGAGCTCGTGGTTCCCGGTCTCGCTGGCCACCGTGATGGACTTGGCCGGAAGTGTCGTGCTCGCCAGCGAGCTCACGCGGTACTGCGTGTAGGCGTACGCGCCGATTCCGGCGCCCTCGAGCACGGCAAATACCGCTTCGTCGTCGAGTACGGGGAATCCGAACACGACAGATTCGATACCTCGTAGTTGCCTGGCCGCCGATCCGGCTGCGTAGCGCAGCGTGTCGTTTGAGATGGGGGATGAGCCAAGCCCCACCAGTGCCACGCTGGCGATGGAGTCATGGCCGCTCGGCACCCTGACGATCTCATCCTTGGCGCCGGTCACACCTATGGCGGCCAGCGACGACTGCAGGTACTGGAGCGCGGGATCGTCGGTCTGGAGTCTCGGACCATCCCCGGTCTTGAGTACCCCGAGCACGAGAACATCGGCGGCAATGGACAGGAGAGGCTGGGCGGAGATGGCGAGCGTAGCAACGGTCATCCGTCCAGCGTATCGAGGGTCATGCGCGCAATCGGACCGGGACACAGCCCGGCTGGCGCACCTGTTCGCTTTCGGCGCTATCGCTGCGAAGGCATTTGACCTGAGTGCGCAGATCGACGCGATTAGTCTTGAAACATGCAAGATCCGGCCGGTCTTTACGACCTCACACCCGACGTCACTGTACCTGCGGGCCTCAATCTGGTGGCAGCGCTGACAGGGTTCTCCGATGCGGGCTCTGCCGTGACCCAGCTCAGCGACTACCTGCTCGACACCATGAACCACTCGGTTGTCGCGCGATTCGACAACGACGCCCTGCTCGACTACCGCGCTCGACGCCCGACCATCTATTTCGACCAAGACCACATCGCTGACTACTCGCCTCTTGCTCTGAACCTCTACCTGATGAAAGACGAGCTCGAGCAGCCATTCCTGCTCCTCACCGGTTACGAGCCGGATTTTCAATGGGATCGGTTCACGAGTGCAGTGCTGCAGCTCATCTCACGCTACGAGGTGAAGGCTACGACGTGGGTGCACGCGATCCCCATGCCGGTGCCTCATACCAGGGCCGTGGGCACCACGGTCAGCGGAAATCGAACCGAACTCGTCGAATCGATGTCTATCTGGCGACCCCGCACCCAGGCTCCAGCAAATGCCCTCCATCTTGTGGAGTACCGCCTGAGTGAACTGCACCACCCGGTGGCAGGATTCGTGCTTCTGATCCCTCACTATCTGGCAGATACCGAGTTTCCGCTTGCCGCCGTCTCAGCCCTCGAGAGTGTCAGTGCTGCGACAGGACTCATTTTTCCCACGGATCGGCTGCGCGAAGACGGCAGGGACTTCCTGGCGAAGATCGATGGCCAGGTGGAGAGCAACCAGGAGTTGGCGAGGCTCGTCGGCACCCTTGAGGAACGTCACGATAGCTACATTCAGGACAACCCGTTGCGTTCACCCCTGACCGACGTCGACGGGGAACTGCCCACAGCAGACGAGATCGCTGCCGAACTTCAGAACTTCCTCGCGATCAGGCGCAAAGGTGATGATCCTGACCCTGTGATCTGACGTCACGACGGTCCGCATCCACCGGGATCGCGATCTGGGGTGCGCATAGAGTTGGCGTAATGAATTCGCGTCGGGCATGGGTGATCTACGGGGTCGTGACCTTCGCCTACATCATCGCCTTCATGCAGCGGAGTTCGCTCGGCATCGCCGCCGTCGAGGCGACCGAGCGATTCGAGGTCGCAGCCACCGCCCTGTCCACACTTGCTGTGGTGCAGCTCGCGGTGTACGCCGTGTTGCAAATTCCCGTCGGGGTGATGCTCGACCGCGTCGGCCCGAAATTACTTCTCGTAGCCGGCGCATCGCTCATGGCTGCGGGGCAGGTGACACTCGCTCTCTCGCCCGACCTCGGCGTGGCTATCGTCGGACGTGTGCTGGTCGGCGCCGGTGATGCCATGACATTCATCTCGGTCATCCGACTGCTCGCATCCTGGTTCTCGGGTCGAAGGCTCACGTTCGTATCGCAGGTTTTCGGAACCCTGGGTCAGTTCGGCCAGTTGCTCTCGGCGTTTCCCCTCTCCATTGCGCTGAATGCCTTCGGATGGACGCCGACATACTTGTCGGCCGCATCAATCTCGGTCATCGTCGTCGCGGCCCTGGTTGCCGTCGTCAGCAATCGACCTGCAATGTCGCCCGGTGCTCGCGTCGAAGCTCCGCGGCGCCAATCATGGCCAGCGTCTATGAAACACCTCCGCGAAAGTCTGGCCAGACCCGGAACGCAACTGGGGTTCTGGTCCCACTTCGTGACCCAATCGTCCCTGACGACATTCACTCTCCTATGGGGATTCCCTTTCCTGTCGGTCGGCCTCGGTTACGGGCCGTCGGGGGCCGCTGTACTGATCACGGTGACTGTGGCGAGTGCGCTGGTCAGTGGACCCATCCTCGGAATTCTCACCGCCCGATACCCGTTCCGCAGGAGCAATATCGTGATCGGCATCGTGGTGGCAATGGCCGTCGCGTGGGGGATCGTTCTCGCCTGGCCAGGCATCCCACCGACCTGGGCGGTGGTGGCGTTGCTTGTTGTCATCGCGGTGGGCGGGCCCGGTTCGCTGATTGGATTCGACTTCGCCCGGAGCTTCAATCCCATGCGTGCGTACGGTTCAGCGAGCGGCATAGTCAACGTCGGGGGATTTCTCGCGACCTTTGTCATGATGTTTCTCATCGGAGTCGTGCTCGACGTCATAGACAAGAGTGGGGGAGGCTCCGGTCGTCCGTCTGAGCTCTATTCGTTCGATTCATTCCGGATCGCGTTTCTCGTGCAGTACGTCGTCGTCGGTATCGGAGTGGGGATGCTGCTTCACGCGCGCCACCGGACTCGACGTCGGATGCATGACGAAGAGGGAATAGAAGTGGCGCCGTTGTGGGTTGCACTAGTGCGAAGCTGGAGGCACGGCAGGGGTTGAATCGCTCCGGAGGTCGAGTGCGGGGCGGAGACGCCTGTATACGGGCAATCGCGCGCATGTGTCAAGAGCAGGTCTCAACTCGTGCAATACTGGAAGCGAGACCCGGTCTGGTTCCACGGTTCGCGGCATTCCTGTAATGCCTCGATCCGAACTTGACATGGGTCTTAGTGCTGTAAAAAAACAGGCATGTGCTGTAAAAAAGCCAGCATGCGCTTCCCGGAACAGCGAACACAGTGCCCAAAAACTCCTGAGAGGTGTTTCGAATGGCAACCCGAGCTAAAACCACCACAGTTGACGACGAGATCGTTGAGACGAAGACTCCAGTGAAGAGCGCTTCGGCTGCAAAAGCAACCGCCACCAAGGCGCCTGCGAAGGCCCCAGTGAAGGCGGCAGCAGCAAAGACCCCGACCAAGGCTGCGGCGGCGAAGGCTGCCAGCGCGGCGAAAGCGTCTGCGTCGAGCGATGACGATGCAGAATCCGACGGGCCCACAGACCTCAAGGATATCGACGATGGGGTCGTTCCCGCTGTCGACTCCGACGAGTCGAAGGATGACTCGGGCGACGATGACGATGACGACTCGAAGCCATCGAGCAAGGATGAGGCCCTGCCCAGCGGCGCCCTGGTCCTCTCGCTGGTAGACGATGACGATGACGTCCCTGTGTACTCGGCGGCGATCACGGGAGCCACAGCTGACCCCGTCAAGGACTACCTGAAGCAGATCGGTAAGGTCGCCCTGCTCAACGCGGCCGAGGAGGTCGAGCTGGCCATGCGCATCGAGGCGGGGCTGTTTGCCGAAGACAAGCTCTCCGGAATGTCGCCCACCGAACTGCGTTCCGCCGTCGGTCGCGAGCTCCAGTGGGTTGCCAAGGACGGGCAGCGCGCCAAGAGCCACCTGCTGGGGGCGAACCTGCGGCTCGTCGTGTCACTGGCCAAGCGGTACACGGGTCGAGGGATGCAGTTCCTCGACCTCATCCAGGAGGGCAACCTGGGCCTTATCCGGGCCGTCGAGAAGTTCGACTACACCAAGGGCTTCAAATTCTCTACTTACGCCACGTGGTGGATCCGCCAGGCCATCACCCGGGCGATGGCAGACCAGGCACGCACCATCCGCATCCCGGTGCACATGGTCGAGGTCATCAACAAGCTTGCGCGCGTCCAGCGTCAGATGCTGCAGGACCTCGGTCGCGAACCCACGCCTGAAGAGCTGTCACGCGAACTCGATATGACTCCTGAAAAGGTCATCGAGGTACAGAAGTACGGTCGCGAGCCGATCTCCCTCCATACGCCGCTCGGCGAGGACGGTGACAGCGAGTTCGGTGACCTGATCGAAGACACCGAAGCCGTTGTTCCTGCGGATGCCGTCGGCTTCACGATGCTGCAGAAGCAGCTCGAGAGCCTGCTGGATTCACTGTCGGAGCGCGAGGCCGGCGTGATCCGCATGCGCTTCGGGCTGGGTGACGGAATGCCGAAGACTCTCGACCAGATCGGAGACACGTTCGGCGTGACGCGCGAGCGCATCCGTCAGATCGAGTCGAAGACGATGGCCAAGCTGCGTCACCCGTCACGATCGCAGTCGCTGCGCGACTACCTCGAGTAGACCGGTGACCGCCAGTTCGACGGATCAGGCCAACGAGGGCAAACCCCTCACGGTGACGATCGACGGGGTCGCATATCACCGTATTCCCATCAAAACCCACGTGGTGATGAGGGACGACGTGTTGCTCGACGTCATCACGCGATACGCGAGTGATGTGGTGCGTGATGGGGATGTCTTCTTCGTTACGGAGAAGATCGTCGGGATCACGCAGGGCAGGGCTTTCCCGCTTGACGAAATACACCCGCGCAAGCTCGCCATCACACTCTCGAAGTATGTGACGAAAACCTCGCATGGTATCGGTCTGGGCATCCCGGAGACCATGGAGATGGCCCTGCGTGAGTGCGGCACCCCCAGGATCCTGTTCGCCGCTGCTGTAGCGGCCGTGACCAAGGCGTTCGGCCGCCGTGGAGACTTCTACCGGATCGCGGGCTCGAAGGCGCGCGCGATCGACGGGCCGACCAAAAACACCATCCCGCCCTATGATTCGCAGGTCGTGCTCGGTCCGGACCGCCCCGATGGTGTCGCGGCTGATGTCAAGGCAGCGCTCGGAAAGTCAATAGACGTGCTCGTCGTCGATATCAACGACTTCGGTGGCAACGTCCTGGGTTCTACTGCTGGCCGGAGTGTCGATGACCTGATGGTCAGGGTGTTGAAAGACAACCCGCTCGGCCAGGATCGTCAATCGACGCCGATGGGCGTCATCCGTCGAGCCTGACCCTCTCGGATCACGGGCCTAATACTCTCGGATCAGGGGGCTGTTAGAAGTCGATGACCTCGCGGAAGCGGGGGAGCAGGCCGGTTTTAATGCCAGTCAGGCTCGGCTTCATCTGAAACACCCCGGTGTTGTAATTGCCCTCGATGATGATGGGGTTGTGTTCGCCGATGGCAACGTCCCAACCGACGTACTGGATTTCAGGAACGACTCTGGCGATGGTGTCGAGAAGATCGAGCACCTGCGCGTAGAGCGGAACCTGGAATCCGATGATCGACGTACCGGTCAGGGGATGAAGGTCGAACGTGTTGGCGTACTTGTCGAACGCGCCGTAGCTTGCGATTCCGGTCTTCTCGTCGAGAACCGTGTACATCCCGCCACGAGCGTAGTTGTCTACTTCTGCGCCGTTGCCGATACGCAACACTGCCTCCATCACATGCACGGTCGTGCCGTCGAAGAACGTGATCATGCGCAGAGAGTTCACGCTGGCTGGTGAAAGGGAGGCCATCGCCGGGTGCTGGGTGATGAACGACTCGACGAGGTACTGGTGCTGTGCAAGCAGCTCCATCCGGAATTTCTCGAAGTCATGGATGTCGACGGCGTGATGCTTGCTCATTCCGGCACCGCCCATTCCATCGACACGTTTGGCCATGATCGTGCCGTAAGTCATGACGAATTGCTGCAACTCTGTCGCCGTGGACTCGCGAACGTTGAGCCACGATCGGCCGAGATACTGGTCGAAAAGAGGGTTGAAGGTCAGCTTGTCTGCGAACCGGTTGCGGAATGCACGCTGGTTGTACCTGATCACGATCGAGTTGGCATTGCCACTGGTGATCCAGGTGCGTCTTTCACGACGCGTCAGCGACCAGAATTCGAATTCCTGGTAGTCGAGATAGCCGGCCTGGTAGACGACAGAGCAGTAGGCCATGTCCATCAGGATGAACAGCTGAGGTCGAGCGCTCTCCCCGGATACCGCGGCGGAAACTGTGAAGAAGTTGCGCACATCGAGGCTTTTCAACCGTGAGAGATAGTGCCTGATCCGATTCACGATGCTCCTGCTTGCGTGTGTTCCTGGCAAAGAAGTGAGGGCCGGCGTAAACGCCGGCCCTCACGAACTTAGTGTGCTGGAGCTCAGACCGTGCGGTCTTGCAGCAGACGGCTCGACTCATCGTGCCAGTTCAGGGCTGTGGGAAACAGCTTGCTTTTGAACTGGTTGCCGTGGTGTGCGCAGAAGAGCAGGTCGCCGCTGTTCAGGGTGACCCGGATGTACGCCTGCGCGCCGCAGCTGTCGCAGCGGTCAAGCGCTGAGAGGGTGTAATCCGTTTCCGGGGGTAGCTCGGTGGTGATCTGAGACATGAGCGCTCCATTCGGGTCGACGCGTGAACTTTCTTTCCTCAATACAAACACGACTGTGTTACTGCGATGCGTCATTTGCCGGGTATTTCGCTGAACGCGTATCGGGCAATCCAGTGTGGCTGTCACTACGACGCTCACGGGTGTCGAAGCAGGTTCGCAACGGACAGGAACCGTATGGTTGAGGTCGCCATCGAACACGGTGGATACCGATCATTGGCACTTACCCGGAGGCAGTCATGTCGAGCGCTGACTACACCGCCCGTCACCTCTCGGTGCTCGAAGGCCTTGAGGCGGTGCGCAAGAGGCCGGGCATGTACATCGGCACCACCGATTCCCGCGGACTCATGCACTGCCTGTGGGAGGTCATCGACAACTCGGTAGACGAGGCGCTCGGTGGCCACGGATCCGAGATCAGCGTGGTGCTCCATAAGGACGAAAGTGTGACGGTGCGTGACAGGGCGCGCGGCATCCCCGTCGATATCGAGCCGAAGACGGGCCTGTCTGGCGTCGAGGTCGTGTTCACGAAGCTCCACGCCGGCGGCAAGTTCGGCTCAGGGTCGTATGCGGCATCCGGTGGGCTTCACGGAGTCGGTGCATCCGTCGTCAACGCCCTTTCTGAGCGACTCGACGTCGAAGTCGACCGCAACGGCAAGACGTGGGCGATGTCGTTCCACCGCGGTGAACCGGGCATCTTCGACGATCGTGGCGGTGAGCCAACCCTCGATGCGCCGTTCACCCCGTTCGTATCGAACAGCGAACTGCGCGTTGTGGGCAAGGTTGCGAAGGGCGTCACGGGTACCCGCATCCGGTATTGGGCAGACCGTCAGATCTTCGCTAAAGGTGCGACGTTCCAGACCGACGAGCTGCTGGATCGTGTCAGGCAGACCGCATTTCTCGTTTCAGGGCTCAGGATCGACATCAGGGACGAGCGACCGGTCGAGCCGACACACGAGACCTATCACTTCGAGGGTGGCATCGGTGAGTTCGTGGAGCACCTCGCGACCGATGCCCCGATTATGGACACCTGGCGAATGAGCGGTGAAGGTACATTCACCGAAACCGTCCCCGTCCTGCAGGACAACGGGCACATGACGCCCACGGAGCTGACCCGCACCTGCGAGGTCGATGTCGCGCTGCGGTGGGGCACAGGCTACGACACAGTGTTCAAGAGCTTCGTGAACATCATCTCGACACCGAAGGGTGGCACCCACCAGGCGGGCTTCGAGCAGGGGATGCTCAAGTTCCTCCGCGCGGAGGCCGATAAGAATTCCCGCAGGCTGAAACTGGGTAACGACAAGCTCGAAAAAGACGACGTACTGGCAGGGCTTACTGCGGTGCTGACAGTGAGGGTACCTGAGCCTCAATTCGAGGGACAGACAAAAGAGATCCTCGGCACCCCGGCAGTGCGCAACATCGTCGCGCAGGTGGTGAGCAAGGCGCTGACCGAGCGATTCACGTCGACAAAGCGGGACGACAAGGCGCAGTGCGCTCTCGTGCTCGACAAAATCGTCGCTGAGATGAAATCTCGGATCTCCGCCCGCGCCCACAAAGAGACCCAGCGCCGAAAAAACGCGCTCGAGAGCTCTTCCCTGCCGGCGAAGCTCGTCGACTGCCGGTCGAATGATGTCGCCAACAGTGAGCTTTTCATCGTCGAGGGCGATTCGGCCCTCGGTACCGCGAAGCTGGGTCGCGACAGCGAGTACCAGGCCCTCCTGCCCATCCGCGGCAAGATCCTCAATGTGCAGAAGGCCTCCGTGAGCGACATGCTCTCGAATGCCGAGTGTGCCTCGATCATCCAGGTGATCGGCGCAGGCTCTGGTCGAAGCTTCGACCTGGAAGCGCGACGCTACGACAAGGTCATCATCATGGCCGACGCCGATGTCGACGGTGCACATATCCGTACGCTGCTGCTCACCCTGTTCTTCCGGTACATGCCAGAGATGATCGCCGCCGGGAAGGTTTACGCGGCGGTGCCTCCATTACATCGGGTCATCGTGATCAATCCGGGTTCGAAACCGAATGAGACGATCTACACCTACTCCGAGAGCGAATTGAACGCGGTGCTCGCCGGGTTGAAGAAGACCGGAAAGAAATACCAGGATCCGATCCAGCGCTATAAAGGGCTGGGCGAGATGGACGCCGACCAGCTGGCTACGACGACGATGGATCGCCAGCATCGCACCCTTCGTCGCGTCAATTCGCCGGATGCCGAGATGGCCGCGACGGTCTTCGAGCTGCTGATGGGCAATGACGTGGCACCCCGTAAAGAGTTCATCATCGCCGGGAACGGGCTCGACAGGGACCGGATCGACGTCTAGCGTCTGATCGACTTCGCCCGTCCACACGGGCTACGTAGAATGCGCGAGTGAGGGTCGAGACAACCAGTGGCGCCGTCGAGGGAGTGCTTCGACGGGGACTGAGGATGTGGCGGGGTATCCCGTTCGCTGCACCTCCGGTCGGCGATCTCAGGTTCCGTGCGCCTGCGCCGGCTCGACCGTGGGAGGGGGTGCTCGACGCCACGGACTTCGGTGCCGTGGCCCCGCAGGACCGGAAGGGACAGTTTCTCGGGCCGGCATCCAACGTCCCTATCTCTGAGGATTGCCTCACACTGAACGTCATCTCGCCACCGGAAGGCGACGGGCTGCCGGTAATGGTCTGGGTACACGGCGGAGCGTACAGCGTGGGTTCGTCACGCGAGATCCGGTACCAGGGCGAGGTGCTGGTGCGACGGGGTGTGGTCTTCGTGAACATGAACTACCGCCTCGGCGCCCTCGGATTTCTCGACCTCAGCAGCTTCTCAACACCCGAACGGCCGCTGGAATGCAATCTCGGGCTCCGCGATGTCGTGGCGGCACTCGAATGGGTTCGGGACAATATCGGCAATTTCGGGGGAGACGCATCGAATGTCACTCTCTTTGGAGAGTCGGCTGGCGCCAATGCGGTGACAACTCTCATGACCGTTCCCGCGGCCGCAGGGCTTTTCGCCAGGGCGATCGCGCAGAGTTCGCCGGCCAACGCGGTCTATCCCAGCGACGTGACCGCACAGTGGGCAGGCGAGTTCGTCGAGCTGCTCAGCGAGGTCGCAGACGATTCGAGCACCGACAGCACGTCGTCCGATGAAGCTGGCCGGCTCCTGTCCACTGCGAGCATCGACGACATCGTCGCCGCAACCACGAGAATGCAGCTACTGGCCCCGGATCGGCACCCCGGCACCATCGCACTGAGTCCGGTCATCGATGGCGAGTTCCTGCCGGAACGGCCCCTCGATGCCTTCAAGGCCGGACGTGCGCATCCCGTTTCACTCATCATCGGCACCAATGATCGTGAGGGCTCGCTCTTCACGGGAAGGCTCGACATTCTCGCGACGACTCCGCCGCGCATCCGGGCGATCTTCGCCAGGACGCGCAAGCGATCTCGAAAGGCACTGAAGGCCCTGTACCCCGGGCTCCCAGCTCGCAGGGCAGCGGCAGACTTTGGCGGGGACTACGCGTTCTGGTTCCCCTCGGTCAAGGTCGCAGAACGTCACTCGCGCTTCGCCCACGTTCATTTCTATCGCTTCGATATCGCGCCACGACTGGTGCGGTGGGCAGGCTACGACGCGACTCACGGGCTGGAACTGTTCGCTCTTTTCGACAGGATGGATGGCATATTCGGTCGACTCCTGGGCTCGCTGGGTGGCCGAAGGGCGTTCAAACGGGCGGGTGTTCGCATGCAGGACCACTGGGTGAGTTTCGCCCGCAACGGCACACTGACAGGGTGGCCGAAGTACACGTCGCGGCGACGCAAGACGCTGCTGATCGACGCGATCGATGCGGTCGAGGAGGATCCTCGTGGTGACAGGCGCACAGCGTGGCAGGATTTTGTGCCGCATGTTTAGCGAAAGGCGGCCCAGGCACCTTCTCGTGGCCGAGCTGGGCGCCGACCGCTCCATGGTGGCACTCATGGATATTGGCGCCAGGGTGTATCCGACGGCCGGAACTGAGGACGCAAAGCTGACGGCTCAGGTGACTCGGGCTAGAGGGATGACCCGATCGAGCCGATCACACCGTCGAGCGGGCTGCCGGATGCATCCCGCTTCGCCCCTGGGTCCGGCAGGTGCCGTACAGAACCGTCGGTGCCCACAGCGAGCGCAGGGGCGGAACCGGCCCACGCGATCATGAGCGAATCCTCGCCCTTCAGGAAGCTGTGCGCGCGCACTCCTGCGGTCGCCCGGCCCTTCGCGGGGAAATCGTCCATCGACGACACCTTCGCGCGTCCGGGATCTGCACCGGCGATGGTGGCTGTCGAGCTCGATACCGTGGCAACGACCGCGTCGAGCGTTGGGTTGACGGTACCGAAGAAGATGACCGAGGCGGCTGCAGAGAGATTGATACCGGCCATTCCGCCGGCAGCCACACCCTGGGGTCGCACAAGCGCCGATCCGAACCGCAGCAACTGTGCGTCAGTGGTGACGAAAACCAGTTCGTCCTCGTCTCCGGAGTGGGCTACACCGACTATCTGGTCACCGGGTTTCAGGGCGACGATCTCCACATCGGGCCGTAACGGCCACGAGCCGGGAATCACTCGCTTCACGATGCCCTGGCGCGTTCCGAGCGCAATCGGTGTCTGCGAATCGAGTGAAACGACACCGACCACGGTCTCCTTCCCGCTGATCGCCAGGTAGTCCGTGATCTTCGTGCCCGCGGCGAGTTGGATCGAATTCGACGGCACGCTTGGAAGGTCGACCGCGGTGAACCGGATAAGCCGACCGAGATTGGTGACAGCACCGATCTCGGTTCTGCTGGTCGTGATGAGTCGAGAGCGGATCGCATCGTGTGTGGATCGCCGTCTCGCGGGCTTCCCGGCCATTGGTTCGTCGCCTCCATCCGGTGCGATATCGACCCGGATTGCGCGACCCGTGGTCGAGAGGATCACCTCGCAGGGAGCATCCGCTATTTCCAGGATGGCGGCGTTCCGGCGCGATGCTGCGGTGGTGGCGATCGAGGCACGCGCTTCGGTGAGTAGTGTGCGTCGCGGCGTTCCGAAGCGTAGAGCGACCTCCTCGAGTTCATCAGACGCCAGCCGCGCGATGCGCGCAGGATCTGCCAGCAACTGCTCGAGGTGGGCGATCTCGGTTCTGAGCTTCCCTGCCTCGCTCTCGAGTTCGATGAGGCTGAACCTGGTGAGCCTGCGCAGCCGGAGCTCGAGAATGTGCTCGGCCTGGATTAGGCTCAGGTCGAAGACGTCGATCAGCCTGGCGCGAGCCTTTTCACTGTCATCGCTTTGCCTGATGACCTGGATCACTTCGTCGATATCGACGATCGCGACCAGGAGGCCCTCGACGAGGTGCAGTCGCTCCTTGCGGCGCGCGAGCCTGAAGAGACTGCGCCGACGGATGACGCTGAGCCTGTGGTCGAGGTAGACCTGCAGCAGTTCCTTGAGGCCGAGCGTGCGGGGGCCGCCGTCCACGAGCGCGACATTGTTGATGCTGAAGCTGTCTTCGAGCGGGGTCAGCCGGTAGAGCTGCTCGAGCACGGCTTCCGGGCTGAATCCCGTCTTGATGCCGATGACGAGTCTCATACCGTGTTTGCGATCGGTAAGGTCTGTCACATCCGAGATGCCACTGATTTTTTTGGAGTTCACTCCATCTTTGATCTTCTCGATCACACGCTCAGTACCGACGAGGAACGGAAGCTCGGTGACGACGAGCCCCATCTTGCGGGCAGTGATCGGCTCCACTGACACCCTTGCGCGGGTCTTGAATGCTCCGCGCCCGGTGGCGTAGGCATCTTTGATGCCATCCAGCCCGACGATCGTGCCGCCGGTCGGAAGATCGGGCCCGGGCACGAAGGCCATCAGGTCGTCGAGCGATGCAGCCGGGTTCTCCAGCAGGTAACGCGCCGCAGCCACGACCTCGATGAGGTTGTGCGGTGCCATATTGGTCGCCATACCGACCGCGATGCCGCTCGCACCGTTGACGAGCAGGTTCGGAAATGCGGCAGAAAGCACTTCCGGCTGGGTGAACTGATTGTCGTAGTTAGGAATGAAGTCGACGACATCCTCGTCGAGATTCTCGGTCAGGGCCAGTGCTGTCGCATGGAGTCTCGCCTCGGTGTATCGGGGAGCGGCCGGGCCGTCGTCGAGCGTGCCGAAGTTTCCGTGACCGTCGATGAGCGGAACGCGCAGCACGAAGTCCTGTGTCAACCGCACCATGGCGTCATAGATCGATGCGTCTCCGTGCGGGTGCAGTTTTCCCATCACCTCGCCGACCACGCGCGATGACTTCACGTGGCCGCGATCAGGGCGAAGGCCCATCTCCGACATCTGGTACAGGATCCTGCGCTGCACGGGCTTGAGACCATCGCGGGCATCGGGGAGCGCGCGAGAGTAGATGACCGAGTACGCGTACTCGAGGAACGAACCCTGCATCTCGGTGGTGACATCGACATCTTCGATGCGCTCGCCCGGGGCAGCGATGTTGGTGGGGTTTTCGGGAGTAGCCATAAGATTGCCCCCATGCTACCGGCGCCCAAACCAGACGGATTGAGCCTTGCCGATGTGTTGCGAAGTTGCCTCGATGCCATCAATGGCCAGGAGAATCGCCTCACGCTGCCTGCCGTCGATAATGCGATCGTCGTGCTCATCGACGGGCTGGGTGCTGACATCCTCAAGGCCAGCTCGGGCCACGCTCGAACTCTTGCTGGTGCGATGACCTCGAAGTCGGTCATCGAATCCGGATTCCCGACCACGACGGCATCCGCTCTCGCCACACTGGCCACTGGAGTGAAGCCCGGCCAGCACGGCATGGTCGGGTATAGCGTGCTCGATGCCGCGCACGACCGTGTGGTCAACCAGTTGTCCGGCTGGGATGCGCTGATCGATCCTGCGACCTGGCAGCGGGTCCCCACCCTGTTCGAAACCGCGAGGGCGCAGGGACGAGACCCTGTGGTCATCGGCCCGTCGAGGTATCGGAACTCCGGTTTCACTACCGCCGTGCTCCGCGGTGCACGATACGTGCCCGCAGCCTCGATGGCAGATCGGATGGCGGCGGCTTCTGCCGAGATCGCGACGACCGGCGCCCCAAAACTCATCTACGTGTACATTCCCGAGCTCGACCAGGCCGGCCACGCGCACGGGTGGCAGTCGAGGGAATGGACGTCGGCGCTCGAGTCGGCCGACGCGGCGGTACGCGACCTGGTGCTCTCCCTGGGCCAGAGAGACGGTGTGCTCGTCACCGCAGACCACGGATTGCTCGACGTGCCGCAGCATGCGCATGTGCTCGTGGATGGTGAGCTTCTCGACGGCGTGAGATTCCTGGCGGGGGAGCCTCGATGCCTGCAGCTGTACTTCGAACCAGGCGCAAGTGAAGCGCAGCGCGCGGCCACCGTAGCGCGCTGGCACGAAGCAGAAGACAGCCGAGCCTGGATAGCGACCCGGGCAGAAGCAGTGCAGGCTGGATGGTTCGGTGACGTCAGTGAGGAAGTCCTGCCCCGCATCGGAGACGTCCTCGTGGCGGCACGCAAAGCAATCGCGTACTACGACGGTCGAATCGTGAATCCTGCCGGGCGAGGAATGATCGCACAACACGGTTCATGGTCACCCGCAGAATCCCGGGTGCCGCTCATCAGGTTCGGCGCATTCGCCTGACTGCGCGATTCCGCTTCTAGGCGGGATCGTCGTCCGGGCGAGCGCCGAAGACGATCTCGTCCCAGCTCGGCATCGACGCGCGCGACTTGCGGCGCACGGCGGGCTGCGGTGACGTGGTGCGGATGGGGTCTTCTGCCTCGTCATCGAACAGGTCCATCTGCACGTCGACGATCCTGATCGAACCTGTCGACGGGTGTGATGCCCGGGATTGGGTATCGTCGAAATTCGTGCTCTCTCGCTCGCCACGGCGGCGACGAAGCGCCTCGAGCAGGTCAGAGGTCTGGTTGCCCTGCACTGATTCCTCGGTACGACCTCTGGCGATGGAAACGGGATCCTGGGAAGACTGCGTGGTCGGAGACAGTTGTTGGGACTCGCTGAGGGCGAAGGCTCCGCTGTCGAAGCGGGACGCGCCCGAGTCGGACGCGTCCGGGATGGGTTCACTGACAGCGCGGAGCCTCGGCATCATGCTGCCACTGGCGTCTCCCTGCTGGGACAGGGTCACAGCCTCGCTATTGGTGGGTGTCAGGGACTGCTTCTTGGGATCGAAACCCCAGCGGGCGTCGTGGTCGATCTCCTTGGCCGTGAACGCGAGCTTCACGATCCAGCCTGCTTCGGGATCTTTCCAGCTCGCCCACCGTTCGTCATTGGCGCCGAGCTCGTGCAGGCGTTCCCGGATGACCGTGCCGAAGTTGCGACCCTGGCTCATCGGGTCGGTGTCCGCCGTCGCCTTCACGGGGACGCCGAGCGCCGATTGCACGACGAATTCACGTTCGGCAATGACCGGCCCCTCGAAGCGCTGGATGTACTCGAACGACGCGCCGGTGATAGACGCCACGTCCTGTGCTGACATACCCGACCGGATGTGAGCCTGGATTTCTCGCGGCGACAATTTCGGCCCGGTGCCCGGATCGGGCACGCTCTGCCGCAGTTTCGATTGCATCACCTCGTCGATGGGGATGCGGAATCTCGTTCCGTCGTCAGCGACGACAAGCAATGCGCCGCTCTCTACTCCGATTACTCGCAGGTCCTGCATGCTGAAGCCCTCCAGCCATGGATATTTGATATCAGAATCGCATGCCATCAGGGTGATTCGTGGGAATAGAACGGGCGCGCCGCAAGTTACACGCAAAGCACGAAGTTCACGGGGCTCCGATGGTTTGCTATTCCAGATGGTTTGATGCACACTGTCCCCGCGATTCCGTTAAAGAACTTCAAAAACGAGACGCTGACAGAAGTGGATGGGCATGGCAACCGATTACGACGCACCCCGAAAGACCGACGACGATTCGGAGTCGATCGAGGCCCTGAAGGAGCGCGTTCCGGACAAGACCTCGGGTTCTATCGACTCGGACGACTCAGACAATCCCGGCAGCTTCGAGCTTGCTGGGGCTGACCTCTCAGACCTCGACCTCGACGTCGTCGTACTCCCGGCACAGGCCGACGAGTTCACCTGTGTCGAGTGCTTCCTCGTCAAGCACCGTTCACAGGTCGATCACACGACCAAGCTCGGCGCGATCTGCCTGGAGTGCGCGGCTTAGGTCGTCGAGATCGTCCTGGCCTGGTCGATGGCTTTCGAAACCGCTTCCGGGTTTCTGGTCGAGACCAGCCAGTACGGGACCGGATCGTTCGGGTCGACGAGTTCGACCCGGACGACCGGATCCACCCAGCCGCGGATCAGCAGGAATGATCGCGCGTCGAGCCGCTGGCCCCTCTCGAGAGTCGCTTCAGCTCCGCGGAATCCATCGACCGATCCGATGATGCTGATGGGGAGTCGGGCTTTTCCGGCGATCAGTTCCGACGCGGTCACCTCGATCTTCGTCGCGGAAGCCAACAGCGCCGCCAGGCAGCCTAGATAGAGCACGATCGCTGATCCGATTCCAACAAGGACGTTGATGGGAAGAAACACCAGCAGGCTGGCGGGGATCACCAGTGCCGTGCTGATGAACAGCCAGGGAGCGGGCCACAGCTTCTCGCGATAGATCGTCACTCCTCATATTAGACACCGAGTGGGTCAGGCACCGCTCTCGGTCATAGGCCGCGCAGGGTTCTGCACTAGCCTCATCTCGTGGCCGAGAACATCGAAGTGCTCATCGCTAGCGGCGAGACTCCTGTGTATGCACATCCCGGCGACGCCGGCGCAGATCTGCATTCCACTGAGCAGCACGTTATTCAGCCGGGAGCGCGTGCGACGGTCGGTACCGGTGTCAGCATCGCACTTCCTCAGGGATACGCGGCTTTCGTGGTTCCACGCTCGGGCCTTGCCGCCCGCCACGGGATCACCATCGTGAACAGCCCGGGAACGGTGGATGCAGGCTACCGCGGCGAAATCCGAGTCACCATATTGAACACCGATAGCGAGCATCCCTTCTCCATCGACGTAGGGGATCGCATAGCCCAGCTCGTCGTCATGCCCGTGGCGCGGGCGGAATTCATCCGAGTGGCGTCACTGCCCGGGAGTCACCGCGGTGGATCGGGCTTCGGCTCGACCGGCGTGGGACTCATCACCATCGTCGACGAATCCGACATCGACCCAACACGACCAGGAGCTACATCGTGAGTGATATCGCAGCAGACCAGGGCGATGCCCCGGTAGAGGAGCAGCCCAAGTCAGCTCCGGATGACCGCGGAACCGCAGGCCCGCTCGACGAGAGCGAGGCCAATGCCGTCAGGCCGTACGTCGATCTCGGCGGAGTGAAGATCCTGCCGCGGCCTGATCTCCACCTTCGACTCGAAGTGGAGGAGGGCAGCAAGCGAGTCGTGGCGGTCGGCCTGGACTACGCGGGTTCGACCCTGCAGGTGCAGCCGTTTGCGGCCCCTCGCTCCAGCGGCCTTTGGCACGAGATACGCCAGCAGATCGTCGACCAGATCCACAAGCAGGGTGGGACGACCAATGTCGTCGACGGCCCTTTCGGCCCGGAAGTCCGGGCGGAGATCCCCGTGGCCGCGGACCAGGCTGGCGGGAGCCGTGTGGCCCGCTTTATCGGGGTCGACGGCCCCCGCTGGTTTCTGCGCGGCGTGATCGCCGGCGAAGGGGCAGCGGGTGGGGAGGGCGCGGCCCAGATCGAGGATCTTTTCCGATCGATCGTGGTGGTACGTGGCAACACGCCGATGCCGCCTCGCGACCTGATTCCTTTGAGCATGCCGGCAACCGGGCCGGCTGCTGCCCAGGCATGACCGGTAACACGGGAGTGACTGGTGATTCCGATCTCGGCGATGGCCCGAGTGAGCCAGTCAGCGATGCCGCCTCCGTAGCAGACACATTCGCGGCGGCCGCGCGTCGTTCAGGTCTGGGAGCAGTGACGCCGGGCGAAGCGCCCAGCGGCGGTGCGCTGCTCGCGGCCATGGGCGGAGTGCGCGGTCTGGTGGAATCCATTCTGCCGGGGCTTGCGTTTCTCGTTGTGTATACGATCACGCGTGATCTTCTCGTCTCTGTGCTGATTCCGTTGGGGATCGCGGTGCTGTTTGTCGTGGTGAGGATCGTGACGAGGTCACCATTCACGTCAGCGATAGCCGGCGTGATCGGGCTCGCGCTCTCCGCAGGGTTCGCTTTGATCACCGGACGCGCCGAAGACAATTTCCTGCTCGGATTCTTCATCAATGCTGTCTCGCTGGTCGCTCTCATCGTCAGCGTCGCGGCGCGACGGCCGCTGATCGGTGTGATCGCCTCGCTGATTACCGGCGAAGGCGCAGGATGGCGGGCAGACAAGTCCAAATTCCGGGTAGCGCTCATCGCCACGTTCCTGTGGTGCGGGGTGTTCGGCCTTCGTCTCGGAATCGAGGTGCCGCTGTATTTTGCCGGCAACGTCGACGCTCTGGCCACGCTGAAACTCATTCTCGGCGTCCCTCTGTATGCGGTCGCCCTCTGGGTCACCTGGCTGCTCATGCGTACGGTTCATCGTCGCAAGTCGAGCGAAGAGGCTCGCTAACGCGCGCACGCAGGTGCTATATTTATCTCGATATCAAGATACTTTTGATTGGCTCGGCATGATTCCTCATGCTCAAACAGTCTTAGGCTTGCCTTGGTGGCAGTCGATGCTACGGGCAGTGAAAATGGCAGGGCACCCGCGGAGATCACGGGTTCAGCAAGGGAGACGACAGTGTCGGCAGTGAACAGCTTCGGATCGAAAGACACGCTCACAGTCGGTTCAACCGACTACGAAGTGTTTCGAGTCGATAAGGTCCCGGGTTTCGACAAACTCCCGTTCAGCCTGAAGGTTCTGCTCGAGAACCTGCTGCGCACGGAAGACGGCAAGAACGTCACCAGGGCGCAGATCGAATCACTGGGTTCATGGGTCCCTACGGCGGACCCTGACACCGAGATTCAGTTCACCCCGGCCCGCGTGATCATGCAGGACTTCACCGGTGTGCCGTGCATCGTCGACCTCGCCACAATGCGTGAGGCGGTGGGAGCCCTCGGTGGTGACCCCAACAAGATCAACCCGCTGGCGCCCGCTGAGCTCGTCATCGACCATTCGGTCATCGCTGACCTGTTCGGCAGTGAGAATGCTCTCGAACGCAACGTCGAGATCGAGTACGAGCGCAACGGTGAGCGCTACCAGTTCCTGCGCTGGGGACAGACCGCCTTCGACGACTTCAAGGTCGTCCCCCCGGGGACCGGCATCGTGCATCAGGTCAACATCGAGTACCTGGCGCGAGTGACCTTCACCCGCACGGTCGACGGTGCGCTGCGCGCGTATCCGGACACCTGCGTCGGCACCGATTCGCACACCACGATGGTCAACGGCCTCGGAGTGCTGGGCTGGGGAGTCGGTGGTATCGAAGCCGAGGCTGCCATGCTCGGCCAGCCCGTCTCGATGCTGATCCCGAAGGTCGTCGGATTCAAGCTCAACGGTTCCATCCCCACCGGAGTCACAGCCACCGATGTCGTGCTGACGATCACCCAGATTCTGCGCAAGCACGGGGTCGTCGGAAAGTTCGTGGAATTCTACGGCGCCGGGGTCAGCGAAGTGCCCCTTGCGAACCGTGCCACCATCGGCAACATGAGCCCGGAGTTCGGTTCGACATCTGCGATGTTCCCCATCGACGACGTGACGCTCGACTACCTGCGGCTGACCGGTCGCACCGACGAGCAGGTCGCTCTGGTCGAGGCCTACTCCAGGCTGCAGAAGCTGTGGCACGACCCCGAATCTGAACCCGACTACAGCGAGTACCTCGAGCTCGACCTGGCCACGGTTGTGCCCTCGATCGCCGGACCGAAGCGCCCGCAGGATCGTGTCGAACTCAGCAACGCCAAATCGCAGTTCGGCATCGACCTCGGCGACTACACGACCCAGGACGTGTCACGCGTCGATGCTGCCGGTGAGGGCAGCTTCCCCGCGTCCGATCCGAATGGGTTCACTCCGGAAGACGAGGGCACCGGCAACGACGTGATGCACAGTCACGTGAGTCACGCACCCGGAAACCTCTCGCGTCCCGTCAAGGTCACGACCTCAGCAGGACTCGACTACACCCTCGACCACGGTGCTGTCGCTGTCGCGGCGATCACCTCGTGCACGAACACATCGAACCCCAGCGTCATGCTCGCCGCCGGCCTCCTGGCCCGCAACGCGGTGAAGAAGGGCCTCACGTCGAAGCCATGGGTCAAGACCACTCTTGCGCCCGGTTCGAAAGTCGTTACGGACTACTACGCCAAAGCGGGCCTGACCGACGACCTCGAAGCACTCGGTTTCTACACCGTCGGCTACGGCTGCACCGTCTGCATCGGAAACACCGGTCCGCTCATCGACGAGGTCTCTGCGGCCATCAATGACAATGACCTGGCCGTCACCGCGGTGCTCTCCGGTAACCGCAACTTCGAGGGCCGGATCAGCCCCGACGTGAAAATGAACTACCTCGCCTCGCCGCCCCTGGTCATCGCTTACGCTCTCGCGGGTTCGATGAACTTCGACTTCGAAACCGATTCGCTCGGCACGGGAAGCGACGGCAACGAGGTCTACCTGAAAGACATCTGGCCGGACTCAGCCGAGGTGCAGCGCACGATCGACACCTCCATCGACACCGGGATGTTCCTGAAGGAATATGGCGAGGTCTTTGACGGTGACGAGCGCTGGCGTTCGCTGCCAACGCCTGACAGCGAAGTGTTCGAATGGGACGATGCATCCACCTACGTGCGCCGCCCGCCGTACTTCGATGGAATGACACTCGAGACGACGCCGGTCAGCAGCATCACCGGCGCCAGGGTGCTCGCCAAACTCGGTGATTCGGTCACGACCGATCACATCAGCCCGGCCGGCAACATCAAGGCAGACAGCCCGGCTGGCGCCTACCTCCAGGAGCACGGCGTCAGTCGCGGCGACTTCAATTCCTATGGTTCACGCCGTGGAAACCACGAGGTGATGATTCGTGGGACTTTCGCGAACATCCGCCTCAGGAACCAGTTGCTGGATGGGGTCGAGGGTGGATACACGCGCGACTTCACGCAGGCCGACGCTCCCCAGTCGTTCATTTATGACGCAGCCCAGAACTACGCGGCACAGTCAACACCCCTCGTCATCTTCGGTGGCAAGGAGTACGGTTCGGGCTCGAGCCGTGATTGGGCGGCCAAGGGAACGTCACTCCTGGGCGTGAAAGCCGTGATCACGGAGAGCTTCGAGCGTATCCACCGGTCGAACCTGATCGGAATGGGAGTGCTTCCACTGCAGTTTCCCGCCGGTGAAAGCTGGGCGTCTCTGGGTCTTGATGGAACAGAGATCGTCGAGATCTCTGGTGTCGAGGAGCTCAACGAGGGCACGACGCCGAAGACACTGCACGTCACGGCGACGCCGAGCGAGCACTCCGGTGCTGGCAAGTCCGTCGTCGAATTCGATGCTGTGCTTCGAATCGATACCCCCGGTGAGGCCGACTACTACCGAAACGGCGGCATCCTGCAGTACGTGCTCAGGAGTCTCGTTTAGGCTGACGTCATGACTCTTCTCGAGGAAATCCGTGGCCCTCGTGACCTCGACAAGCTCTCACCTTCGCAGCTCGTGGAGCTGGCGGCGGAGGTCCGAGAGTTCCTTGTGCGCGAGGTTTCGAAGACGGGTGGACACCTGGGGCCGAATCTCGGTGTCGTGGAACTCACGATCGCGATGCATTCGGTGTTCAACTCACCTCACGATGCGATGGTGTTCGACACCGGCCATCAGAGCTACGTGCATAAACTCCTCACCGGGCGGCAGGATTTCAGCCATCTGCGTGAGCAGGGTGGACTCGCGGGCTATCCACAGCGTGCTGAATCCGAGCACGACATCGTCGAGAGTTCGCATGCGTCGAGCTCGCTGTCGTGGGCCGATGGCATCTCCCGCGCGTTCACGATGACGGGTCAGGCAGACCGTCACGTCGTTGCCGTCGTGGGTGATGGCGCCCTCACGGGTGGCATGACCTGGGAAGCTCTCAACAACATCAGTGACGACAACAGTCGCAACCTCGTCATCATCGTCAACGACAACGGCCGTTCGTATGCTCCCACCATCGGCGGCATGGCGCACTTCCTCAACGACGTTCGCACCAGACGCTCTTACCGCAATCTGTACTCGACCACGCGGACGGCGTTTCACAAGTTCGGGGCACCGGGTCGTGCCCTCTACCGCGGTATCCGTGGCGGAACCCACGGGTTTCTGTCGCGACTGACGAACAATGAGGCCCTGTACTCCAACCTCGATATCAAGTATCTCGGGCCGGTCGATGGTCACGACATAAAAGCCCTTACCGAGACATTGCAGCAGGCGAAGAACTACGGCGCTCCCGTCATCGTGCATGCAATCACGGAAAAAGGTCGCGGTTACCAGCCTGCTCTTGCCGACACGGCAGACCAGTTCCACGCGGTCGGGCAGATCGATCCTGAAACCGGTGAGCCCATCGACACCGCGAGCAAGCCCTCGTGGACGTCGGTGTTCGCCGACGAGATCGTCACACTCGCTGATGGGAACCCGCGACTGGTAGGTATCACCGCGGCGATGCTGAGGCCCACCGGGTTGCACAAGTTTGCCGAAAAGTACCCTCAGCGCGTGCTTGACGTCGGCATTGCGGAGCAGCACGCGGTAACCTCCGCTGCTGGCCTCGCGTTCGGCGGGTTGCATCCCGTCATCGCCATGTACGCCACGTTCGTGAACCGGGCCTTCGACCAGGTGCTGATGGATGTGGCGCTGCACGAGGCCGGTGTGACCTTCGTGCTCGATCGGGCCGGGGTGACAGGCCCGGATGGCGCGAGCCACCACGGCATGTGGGACCTCGCCATCCTCCAGGTGGTGCCCAACATCATGATTGCGGCCCCCAGGGACGCCGTGCGCCTGCGTGAGGAGTTAGGAGAGGCGGTGCGGGTTGATGACCGGCCTACCGTTCTGCGCTTCTCCAAAGGCGTCGTGGGCAGCGAATTCGAGGCAGTGCGCCGCACCGACGACGGTGTCGATGTGCTGCGTGAGACCGACAATAAGGATGTCCTGATTGTCACCGTCGGCCCCATGGCGAAGACCGGCCTCGAGGTGGCAGACCGGCTCGAAGCCCAGGGTATCGGCGCTACGGTCATCGATCCGCGCTGGGTTGTGCCGGTGGCCCAGGGTGTCATCGATCTCGCCGCGGAATACCGGCTCGTGATCACCATCGAGGACGGCGTTCGCGTCGGCGGTATCGGCACCCGAATTCGTCAGGACCTCAGGGCTGCGGGAGTCGACACCGCAGTGACCGAGCTCGGGCTTCCCGACCAGTTCCTGCCACACGGCAGCCGGGACTACATCCTTGAGCTGGTTGGGCTCACCCCTCAGGCGATTGCCCGGGGCGTCGTAGAGCAGGTACTCGGGAGCAAACTGCCGGTCGCCCGGCCGCTTCCCGCAGATTCGGACCTGGAGTCCCCAGTTCGCGGTGAGTGATCGCACGGTTGACCTGGAGGGTGCCCCAGGTTCCGGCCTTAAGCCGTGACCACTACCGATCCCGGTCGCAGCATCTCATAAACAACTGGAGCGACAGGACTGTCCAGCCACACGCCCGGATACGACGGGCGCGCTGGCCCCATGCCCGTGACAGCAGGTCGGGCACGGGCACGCCTATCGCGATGGGATCATCCGGACCCTCGTGGGAATCTCGCGGGCATCGACACCGGGAAATTGATCGACAGAGAGAAAACTGCCTCACCATGAAGCACGTAAAACTCGGCGCCACAGGTCAGGAGATCGGTCGAATCGGGCTCGGTCTGAAGGGCATGAGTGCGTTCTATACCGGTGCAGCAGTCGACGACGACTCATCGATCCGCACGATCCATCGTGCCATCGAGCTCGGGGTAACCTTCTTCGATACGGCAGAGATCTACGGGCCGTACATCAACGAGGAACTGCTCGCGAAGGCCATTGCCGGCAGGCGTGACGAGATCGTCATAGCGACCAAGTTCGGCACGATCCTGCACAGGGGCGATAACAGCAGGGGTCTCGACGGCAGCGCCGAGAATGTGCGGCTCTCGGTGGAGGGCTCGCTTTCGCGACTCGGTACCGACTACATCGATCTGTTGTATCAGCACAGGATGGATCCCGGTACACCGGTGGAGGAGACAGTCGGTGCGTTGTCGGAGTTGATCGCCGAGGGCAAGATCGGCGGCTACGGCCTCTCGGAGGCGGCGCCGTCGACAATCCGACGGGCCCACGCCGTGCATCCTGTGACGGCCATTCAGACCGAGTACTCGCTGTGGAGCCGTGACCCCGAGGCGGAGATCCTCCCGACCACCCGCGAACTGGGGATCACCTTCGTCCCGTATTCACCGCTGGGGCGCGGATTCCTGACGGGCACGATCCGGTCGCTCGACCAACTGGACGACACCGACTTCCGGCGGGGGAATCCGCGATTCGAAGGCGACAACCTGCAAGCGAACATCCGAATCGTCGAGCAGGTGGATGCCGTGGCCCGGGACGTGCAGGCCACGCCCGGCCAGGTCGCGCTGGCATGGCTGCTCGCCCAGGGCGACGACATCGTGCCGATCCCTGGCACCAAACGCATCAGCTACCTGGAAGAGAACGTTGCAGCCGGTGGCGTGCAACTCTCGCACACACAGCTGGCCACCCTCGGAAACCTCCACGCGCCCGAGGGTGATCGCTATGCAGACATGTCGCCGGTGAACAGGTAGCGACGCGGCTTCCTGTTAGTTCACGCCCACGATCTTCGGGGTGTGGAATGTTCCGCCGAAGGCACGCTCTGATGCTCCGACCCTGTCGAGGTACGGTGTGGCCCCGCCCATCTGGAATGGGTAGCCCGCCCCGAGAATCAGGCACAGGTCGATGTCTTCGGCGGCGGCAACGACGTTGTCTTCGAGCATGCGGTGAATCTCGTCGGCCAGGCCGTCTTCGATGCGAACCTGGAGCTCGGAGGCGGTCATCGGCGTGGTTCCACCCTTGACTATCTTGAGCGCGGCCTTGTCTATTCCCTTGGCCTTGCCTTTCGAGTCGCGCTCGAAGATGTGCCCGAGTTCGGCGAGCCTGTGCAGATTCGTACTCTCGAAGAAGCGGTCGGGGAATGCCTTGTGGTGAGTATCGAGCACGTGGGCTCCGACCTTGAGGCCAACGAGCTCCAGCAGCTCGAATGGTGTCATGGGCAACCCGAAAGGCCGCGTCGACTCTTCGACGACCTCGAACGGGGTTCCGGTGTCGACCGCATGCATGGCCTCACCCAGCACCTTGGCCAGGATGCGGTTGACCACGAAGCCCGGGGTGTCCTTCGTGATCACAGCGTTCTTGCGAAGACTCGCGGCGGTCACCATGGCGGTGGAGAGCGTCTCGTCGTTGGTGTGAGGGGTCTTCACGACCTCGATCAGTGGCATCACGGCCACCGGGTTGAAAAAGTGGAAGCCCACGACCCGCTCCGGATGTTCGAGCTTCGCACCGATCTGTTCCACAGAGAGCGACGACGTGTTCGTGGCCAGCACCGCCTCGGGGGAGATGAACTTCTCCACCTCGGCGAACACGTTCTGCTTGGCCTCGAGCTCCTCGTAGATCGCCTCGATAACCCAATCGCAGTCGGCGAAATCGGCCTTGTTCGTCGTACCGGTGACAAGGGCCGTGAGCCTGTTGGACTCGTCAGGGGAGATCCGGCCCTTCTCCAGGAGGTCGTGAATTTCTTTGTGGATGGCGGCGACGCCGGCATCCGTCGCGCCCTGGTCGAGATCTGTAATAACAACGGGAACCTGCAGCCTGCGCACGAACAGCAGCGCGAACTGGCGGGCCATGAGCCCTGCGCCGATGACGCCGACCTTGGTCACCTTGCGGGCCAAAGCCTTGTCGGGGGCGCCCGCTGGCCGCTTTGCGCGCTTCTGCACGAGGTTGAAGGCGTAGATGCTCGCGTGGAACTGGTCGCCGGAGATGAGATCGGCGAGAGCCTCGTCTTCTGCGGCGAATCCGGTTCTCTTGTCGGTGTTCTTTGCGGCCTTGAGAAGCTCGAGGGCGCGATACGGGGACTGTGCGACCTTCCCGATCCTGCTTTCCAGCGTCTTCTGGGCAACGCCGATGGCGATGTCCCACTTGATGGCGCGCTCGATCTTGCCCGGCTCGTTCGGGCGCTTGACCTTCGTGGTGCCGTTGATGACGCCGTCGGCCCATGCGATGGAGTTCTCGATGAAATTGGCAGGACCGAACATCGCATCGGCGATGCCCAGTTCGAAAGCCTGTGGGCCCTTGAGCATCCTGTTGCTCTTCAACGGGTTCGAGATCACGACCTCGAGCGCGTTCTCGATTCCGATCAGGTTGGGCAGCAGCCACGCTCCACCCCATCCGGGAATGATTCCGAGGAAGACCTCGGGAAGAGCGAGTGCCGGCACTGAGCTGTCGATGGTGCGGTAATCCGAGTTCAGAGGGATCTCCACGCCGCCGCCGAGCGCAAGGCCATTGATGAAGGTGAAAGAGGGGACACCGAGCTCGCCGAGCTTGCCGAGCGCCCAATGGCCCAGTTGCGCCATCTGTTTTCCGGTCTCCCGGTCGGGAAGTTCGCTGACCTTCGAGAGGTCTGCTCCGGCGGCGAAGATGAAAGGCTTCCCTGTGACAGCAAGGCCGTGGATCTCGCCCCGCGCTGCCCGCGCCTTCTGCTCGTCGAGCACTCGCGCGAACTCCAGCAGGGTCTTGGGTCCGAGGGTATTCGGGCGGGTGTGGTCCTTGCCGTTGTCGAGAGTGAGCAGGGCCAGCGTCTTGCCACCCGAGATCGGGATATCACGTATGAACGAATACGTCATGACCTCGTCGGGGTCAAGTGACGCGATCTTCGTGAATGACTCGGAGGTCGTGGTTTCTGTGGTCACCGTCATTATTTCTTCCCCTTGTAGTTCGGGTTCTCCCAGATGACTGATCCGCCCTGGCCGAGGCCGACACACATCGCGGTGAGGCCGTAGCGCACCTCGGGGTGCTCGGCGAACTGCGCAGCGAGCTGGATCATCAGTCGAACACCGGATGAGGCAAGCGGGTGACCCATCGCGATGGCACCGCCCCACTGGTTGACTCGAGGGTCGTCATCGTCGATACCGAAATGGTCGAGCAGCGACAGCACCTGGATAGCAAAAGCCTCATTGAGCTCGAAGAGTCCGATGTCGTTGATCGTGAGCCCTGCTTTGCGCAGCGCCTTCTCGGTGGAGGGCACGGGGCCAATGCCCATGATCTCCGGTTCGACTCCGGCGAAGGCGAAGCTCACCATGCGCATCTTCGGCTTGAGTCCGAATTCCCTCGCGGCGTCGGCACTCGCAATGATGCTCGCGGTGGCGCCGTCGTTGAGGCCGGACGAGTTCCCTGCGGTAACCCGTCCGTGGGGGCGGAACGGCGTGCGCAGAGCCGCGAGTCCCTCGAGCGTGGTTTCGGGGCGGAGCGCCTCATCGCGCGTCGCAAGCCCCCATCCGGTCTCGCTCCTGATCGCCACCGGAACCAGGTCTGGCTGCAGCTTGCCGTTCTCGTATGCTGCGAAGGCCTTCTGCTGGCTCGCGAGAGCGAAGCGGTCTGCACGCTCCTTCGTCAGGTGGGGAAAGCGATCATGAATGCGTTCTGCCGTATTGCCCATGTTGAGCGCCTCGCCGCTGACGAGCTTCTCGGAGAGGAACCTCGGGTTCGGATCTGCGCCGAATCCCATCGGATGACGACCCATGTGCTCCACGCCACCGGCGATGCCGATGTCGTACGCGCCGAAAGCGATGCCGCCGGCGATCGCAGTCACCGAGGTCATGGCGCCGGCACACATACGGTCGATGGCAAATCCGGGCACAGATTTAGGCAGGCCAGCGAGCAGGGCGGCTGTGCGCCCGATCGTCAAACCCTGGTCGCCCTGCTGCGTTGTCGCCGCAATTGCGACATCGTCGAAGCGGTCCTTCGGGATCGAGGGGTTGCGGTCGATCAGGCCGATCATCGCCTTCACCACCAGGTCGTCAGCCCTGGTGTTCCAGTACATGCCCTTTTCGCCTGCTCGTCCGAACGGAGTTCTCACTCCATCGACGAATACAACTTCAGCTTGCTTGGCCACGATGCCTCCACTTTCCTTAGGTCGATAACGATCCTAGGCTTGCGGATTTTCGGCCCGGAATTCTTTGACTGTTCCTACGACTCGGCTTCGGGCGACTGCTCAGGCGTTTGGCTGGCTTCCACAAAGGCATCGGCGATTACCTGTGACGTTGCGTCAATTTGCCAGCCTCGGGCGCCCAGTTCGGTCAGCGCCCCCGCGATGCTGGCCTGATCGGCCGAGGCAGGCGGATTCCATGCGACGCGTCTGAGGAGCTCGGGGGTCAGCATATTCTCGACCGGAATCGACATCTCCGTCGCCACCTCTGTGATGCGAGCCCGTGCGGTCTTCAGCCGCTTATCGGCATCCGGGTTCTTGTCGCTCCACACCCGGGGAGGCGGCAGGACATCGCTGGCCACGCGCAGCACCGGGAGGTCATCGCTGGCCATCCCCGCCTGGATCGCGTTCCACCAGCGATCGATCTGGGAACGGCTGGCTCGACCGGTGAACTCCTTCAGCCCGGCCAGGTCGCGTTTCGACTCCGGCGGCATGCGTGCGGCTGCCACAAGGGCTGAGTCCGGAACGAGTCGACCCGGGGCCGTGTCAATCTCGCGTGCGTACGCGTCTCTCGACTGCCACAGTTCGCGCGCTATGGCCAGGTTGCGCCCGCCGCGGATGGCGTGGACCCCGCTCAGCCGCCTCCAGGGTTCTTGCCTGACGATCACGAAGTCACGAGTGAGCACCGACGAGAACTCTTCATCCGCGATGCCGGTCTTACCATCGCGTTCGAGCACCTTCGCCAGCTCTTCCCGCAGGTCGACGAGCAGTTCGACGTCGAGAGCGGCATACACGAGCCAGCTTTGCGGCAGTGGGCGGGTCGACCAGTCGGCGGCGGAGTGCTCCTTGGCGAGATGGATGCCCAGCAGGTCCTCGACGACAGCACCGAGTCCGACGCGGGGGAGTCCGGCCAGTCGCGCGGCGAGTTCGGTGTCGAACAGGCGGGTCGGATCGAGGCCCACCTCCCTGAGACAGGTCAGGTCCTGGCTGGCCGCGTGCAGGATCCACTCTTCACCGGCTATGACGTCGTTGAGCTCGCTGAATGCGCCGATCGCCGGAGGATCGAAGAGAAACGTGCCAGCCCCGCGGCGAAAAATCTGGATGAGGTAGGCGCGTTGCGAATATCGGTATCCGGATGCGCGTTCGGCATCGATGGCGATTGGTCCGGTTCCGGCGGCAATAGCCTCTACTGCCTGGAGGTATTCGTCCCGGGTCTCGATGACGTGGACTTCGATGTGAGTAGCCTGCTGGGGCGCAGCCTGATCCGCCGCAGCCGTCTCGGCTGGGGCGCCCTCGTTCGCGCTACTCACGACCCGCTCGGCGTGCAGACAACAGACTTACTCCCTCGATCGCCGGTGGCAGGCCCGCGAGCATGCACAACAATTCACCCCAGCCTTCCACATGCGAGGCGATGTCATTGTCATCAGGGGTCCACGACGCTCGAAGTTCTATCTGCGCGCCATCGCCCTGCGACTCCAGTTCGCCGAATCCGGTCGAGAGAATGCGTGTCGCGGTTCCACTGGCCGAGGTGTACTTGGCACCGCGCGTGTCAAGAGCGTCCACGAGCCAGGACCACGCGACATCCGCAAGAAAAGGGTCGACGCCCATCTCGGTCTCGAGGGGTGCCTGGGCGAAGCAGATGACCCTGTATTGCCCACCCCATGCGTCGGGTGATTCGGGGTCATACAGCAGCACGAATCGCCCGGTACCGAGCTCTGAATCACCTCCATGGCGAGCGGGGGTCACATCGGCCGCGAGAGCCAGTGACCACGGCGCGAGCGAACCAGGCGCGGGAATCTCCGAAACCGATAGTTCCGATCGCATGGTCGCTGACCTCATCGAGGCGATGGCGGCGGCGAAGTCTCGGGGGAGCTGCGGTTCTGCTGGCGTGTCGGGCACGAGTGAAGATTAGGCTTCGTGGGGGTATTCCCGGTCTAGGCACGCCGGGGTACATGAGCCATGGCCCACCGACAGCAGGAGCAGCATGACACGCAACGTGCGACCGCACTCGGTGGCTGGCCGGATGATTGTCGCGACGGCAATCACGACGGGAAGCGCCCTGGCAGCGGTAGCGATCACGGGAGGGGTGCTCTCCGTCGTGTTCGCGCGGACGATCCTCACCCCGCCAAAGAAGCGCGATGAAGACCTGAGGATCCTCGCCCACGATGCCACCACCGTTACGCTCTCCGCCTCCACCGATGCGATGATGCCGGGCCTTTACAGCATGTGGTTCGCCCAGAATGCGGGTCACGCTCGGATCGGTGAGATCATCACCGTCTCTCCGACGGCCGTGACCCGAGAATTGCTGGGGGTGGATCGCGGTTCACTCGATGGAGTCACACGCGCCCGCGTGGGTGGGTGGTTCTACCTGCACCCATCCGATCTCGGCGTGGAATGGGACGACATCGATGTTGACACCGAGCTGGGGCCGGCGCCGGCCTGGCTGATCCCCGCGGTGGCTCCTTCGTCGCGCTGGGTGATCGGGGTGCACGGTCGGGCGGTGCGTCGCGAAGAGGCGTTGAGAGCTGTTCCCGTGTTCAGGCAGGCGGGCTTCACCTCGCTGCTCGTGTCGTATCGCAATGACGGTGATGCGCCATCCAGTTCCGACTATCGATACTCGCTGGGTGACACCGAATGGAAAGACGTCGAGGCCGCCGTGCAGTACGCGTCGGCGCACGGGGCGCGAGAGATCATACTGATGGGCTGGTCGATGGGAGGCGCGACCGTGCTTCAGGTGGTGACCAGGTCACCCCTCGCGCACCTGGTGGCGGGTCTCGTGCTCGAATCACCCGTCGTCGACTGGATCACCGCCCTGCACTACCAGGGCCTCGCGCACCGGCTTCCACGACCGGTGCGGGTGGCGGCCATGGATCTCCTGTCGAGACGATGGTCTCGGGCTCTGACCGGGCTTGCCAGCCCCATCGACCTGAAGAGGCTCGACCTGGTTGCCCGTGCGCATGAGCTCGACATTCCTATCCTGTTGCTGCACAGCGACGACGACGGATTCGTCCCACCCACCGCGTCTCGAGCGCTGGCTGTGGCACGGCCGGATATCGTCACCTTCGAAGAGTTCGACACCGCGCGGCATACGCGACTCTGGAACTACGATCCCGATCGCTGGAACTCAGCTATCAGTCGCTGGCTTCACAGGCTCGCCCCCTGATCGGCCTGGACCGAGGTTCACGCAGTTTTGACTCGGATCTGCCGCTTGACGCGAGCGAGCATCCCGGTCATGCCCCTGATGCGCAGCGGGCTGACGGCTTGCGTCAGTCCGATGCTGTTCGGGTAGTCGTCGGGGACGGCCAGCACATCGTCGGCGCTCAGTCCGCTGAGACCCTGCACGAGAATCGAAGCGAATCCGCGGGTGGTCGGTGCTTCCCGGGGTGCCGTGGCGAACATGTGAACGAGCCCATCATCGTCCACATCCACGAATATGAAGACGGGGGACTGGCACTCGACGACCCGTTCGAGCAGGTCCGGGTGGTCGGCATACTGCGTCGGCAGTTCGGGGAGCTCGTTGGAGAATTCGAGCAGCAGCTGAAGCCGCGTCTTGACCTCGAGAGCGAGAAAGTCATCCCGGATGTCGGCCAGCTGTTCGGGGAGCGCCTGTTCATCCATCCTCCCAGCCTAGCGAGCAGGCACCGCGCCGGGTTCTGCGCCCTGGACGATGGGTACTCGCACCGCGGAGCCCCATTCCGTCCACGAGCCGTCGTAGTTGCGAACGTTCTCGAAGCCGAGCAAGTGCGTGAGGACGAACCAGGTGTGGCTCGAGCGTTCGCCGATACGGCAGTAGGCCACGACGTCGTCACCCTCGGTGAGTCCGGCGCCATCCCGATAGATGGCATCCAACTCGATCGTGGGTCGGAAGGTGCCGTCATCGGCGGCAGCTTTGGCCCACGGCACGTTCTGTGCGCTCGGGATGTGCCCGGCTCGAAGGGCGCCCTCGTCAGGGTAGGCGGGAGCCGTCGTGCGCTGCCCGCTGAATTCCTCGGGAGAACGAACGTCGATCAGTGGTTTGCCGAGGTGGGCCAGGACATCATCCTTGTACGCCCGGATGCGTGAATCATCACGCTGCACGACGGGGTATTCCACGGCAACCGCACTCTCGGGGGCCGTCGTATATGCGCGCCCATCTGCCTCCCATTTGGCCCTGCCGCCGTCGAGCAGTCTCACGTCTTCGTGACCGAACAATGTGAACACCCACAGTGCGTATGCGGCCCACCAGTTGCTCTTGTCCCCGTAGATCACGATGGTGGTGTCCCGGGAGATGCCCTTGGAGCCGAGCAGCGCGGCGAACTGCTCGCCGTCGATATAGTCGCGCTCGACAGGGTCGTTGAGGTCCGTGTGCCAGTCGATCTTCACTGCACCCTCGATATGGCCGGTCTCATAGAGCAGCACATCCTCGTCTGATTCGACAACGATGAGCCCGGGCTCGCCGAGGTGTGCTTCGAGCCACTCCCCGGAGACAAGCTTTTCGGGGTGCGCAAAGTTCGCGAACTGCGCTGCTGGATCATTTCCTACGGGCACGGGCTACCTCCGGTGGCGCTGTGATGGCGGGGGCCTGGATGCCGAGTGTGCGATCGAGCCTGTGTGGCGATCCGGCTAGGCTGACATTCCCCATGACGACAAACCTACGCGCTAGCTGATCGAGTCGTCGTAAGACTTCGACACAAACCGAGGCTGAACCAATGAGTGCCGAAGCAGTATCTTCGCCGGGTCGACTGGTCGACCGCATACCCACCCTCGACGGTGCCGAGATGATCGCACACCTCGTGCCCCCGCGCCAGTTCGCGACAGCCACCCTCGACTCGTACCGTCCCGACCGTGACTACCCGTCACAGGGCGCTTCGGTGGCGGCGATTCGAAACTTCGTCGCCGGCTGGCACTCCGGTCGTGGCGGCGGATTTTTCTCGCGCCGCAAAACGCCGGTCGGGCTGCCGGGAATCTACCTCGATGGCGGATTCGGTGTGGGCAAAACCCACCTGCTCGCGGCGCTCTGGCACGCAGCTCCCGGTCGAATATATTTCGGCACGTTCATCGAATACACGGCTCTCGTCGGCGCTCTGGGATACGCTCCGGCGGTAAAGCTGTTCACCGGCGCTTCGCTCATCTGCATCGACGAATTCGAACTCGACGATCCGGGAGACACCAGGTTGATGTCGCGGCTGCTGAACCAACTCGCCTCATCCGGAACCAGGATTGCCGCGACATCCAATACCCCGCCGAATGCCCTCGGCGAGGGGCGCTTTGCGGCTCAGGACTTCCTGCGCGAGATCGACTCCCTTGCCGCCCGGTTTACGACTATCAGGGTTGACGGTCTCGACTACCGACGACGCGATGTCGAAGCGCATGCTGTGACGTCGACGGATGCCGCGGCGGGGATTTCGGTCATCCCAGGAGAATCGACCCTCGATTCTTTCGACGAGATGCTCGTCCATCTCGGAAGCGTCCATCCCTCGCGATACGTCAAAATCGTGGAAGGGCTGGCCGTCATCGGGCTGACCGGCGTTCATCCTTTCGCAAACCAGACAGACGCGCTTCGATTCGTGGCATTCGTCGACCGGCTGTACGACGCGCAGGTGCGAATCGTTGCTGAGGGCACCCCGCTGGATGGCGTCTTCCCCGATGAGATGCTCGCCGGGGGATACCGCAAGAAGTACCTTCGCGCGGTTTCCCGGCTCATCGCGCTGACCAACGGTGTCGACTGAATGATCGTCTGGCGGCGAAACACGATGTTTACGTGGGCCATTGCCGCGTAACAGGACTGAAACACGCAGACACACCCGGCGAAACCTCGAATCGACAAACTGTGGGGGTACCCGAGGTGAGATCCCTACTGCAGTGGCCCAAAGGTGCACCCTTCCCAGCTCAGAGAGAGGTTCACAATGGATCAGGGCAACACAGCCTTTATTTTGATCGCAGCAGCGCTTGTGCTGCTGATGACGCCGGGCTTGGCGTTCTTCTACGGCGGCCTCGTCAAGGCCAAGAGCGTGATCAGTATGATGATGATGAGCTTCGGTGCCATCGGACTCATCGGTGTCCTCTGGGCGCTTTACGGCTACGCCATCGCCTTCCCCGGGGCTGAGGGCACGGTTGCACCCTGGTCGATCGATACCGGTGCTCTCGGTCTCGGAAACGTCCTGGAGACTCCGGAGGGCGCTGCTTACCCGCCGCTGGCCTTCGTTGCATTCCAGGCGACATTCGCCATCATCACCGTTGCGCTCGTCTCCGGCGCCATCGCCGATCGCGCCAAGTTCGGTGCATGGATGATCTTCGCCGGCATCTGGGCGACCGTCGTCTACTTCCCCGTTGCCAGCTGGGTCTTCAACTTCGGCCTCGCAGAGGATGGAAGCTTCGCCTACGGCGGATGGCTGACACACGGATTGCAGGACGTCTTCGGCGTCGGCACCATCGACTTCGCCGGTGGGACCGCCGTGCACATCAACGCCGGTGCAGCCGCATTGGCCCTGGCGCTCGTGCTCGGCAAGCGAGTCGGCTTCGCCAAGGGGATCAGCGTTCCCCACAACCCGCCGTTCGTGCTCCTCGGCGCTGGCCTGCTGTGGTTCGGCTGGTTCGGGTTTAACGCCGGCTCCGAGCTCGCTGCAGACAACACCGCAGCCCTCGCCTTCGTCAACACCATCGTCGCTCCGGCCGCTGCGCTGTTGGCGTGGCTCGTCGTGGAGAAGATCCGGGATGGCAAGCCCACCTCCGTCGGTGCGGCATCGGGGGCTGTCGCTGGCCTCGTTGCCATCACTCCGGCGTGTGGATCGCTCACGCCGTTCTTCGCAATCCTGCTCGGGGCCATCGCCGGTTCGGTCTGTGCTCTCGCGATCGACCTGAAGTTCAAGCTCGGCTTCGACGACTCCCTCGACGTCGTCGGCATCCACCTCGTCGGCGGTCTCATCGGAACCCTGTACCTGGGTTTCTTCGCTAACGGCAGCGGCCTTATCTACAGCGGTGCGCTCACACAGCTTGTGGTGCAGGCCATCGCGGCCTTCTCGGTGCTGGCCTACTCGTTCGTTCTCGCCTTCGCGATCGGATTCGCCATTGAGAAGACGATCGGATTCCGCATCAGGAATGAAGATGAAATTGCGGGCATCGACTCTGTCGTGCACGGTGAAGAGGGCTACGTGCTGACCGATGCAAAGGCCTGACCTGCAATATCACGGCATAATTGAATAATCACACAGCAATGGGTGCCTCTCTTCGGAGTGGCACCCTTTCTGTGTCGTCCAAAGGAGCACCGTGGGGAACTGGGAAGTGTCGGTCGGCTCGATGCTGGCCATCGTGCTCATCCTCGTCTCGCTCACGGTTGTCGATGCGCGGATGTTGCCAGTGGCTCCCTGGGTGCGGTCCGTGCTGCTGTCACTGGCGTGCGCCGGGACGGGAATCGTCTCGTGGCTGATGCTCGCCTCCGTGCTGCTGCCGGATGTCACCGAGCCACTGTTCCTGCCCGTGGCTGTGCTCGGCGGGGTGGCCTCCTACCTCGCGACCATCGCCGTACGTTCCGCCGGTGGTGGCGTTGTCGTCACCCTTGTTTTTGGTCTGCTCTGGAGCTTGCTGGTGTACGTGCCGACGGCGATTCGCTCGTTCTCGTCGTTCGTCCCGAGCTGGAGCATGGGAATCCTGCCCATTGATCATGGGGGATCTCTTCCGGTGAATGTTGCAGCGGGAGCGGCCGCGCTCGGAGTGCTGATCTGCGGCGGATCACGGGTGAAGACAGCGACGATCACCCGCACAACGGGACTGCTCGGCGTGATCGGGTTGTGCTCTGGATGGATCGTGTGGCTCGCGGGCGCTGAGTTCGCTGTTGATGACGTGAGCCCGAGCATCCTGGTCAACGGTGTGGTCGGTGCGGTGGGTGGAATGGTGGGATGGCTCGTGGTGCAGCGCATCCGGCATCGGTCGGTGACTCTCAACTCGGTAGCGGCCGGGCTCGTCTCTGGCCTTGTAGCTGTCACGGCCGGGGCGCCGCTGTTCACGCCGGTGTCGGCCGCGGCCTCGGGCGTGCTGGCGGGGGCAGCCGCCTGCGTCTTCACTCTGAGCAGGGTCGGCAAGAGCAGGCGCCAGCAGTGGTACGTCGTCGGCACTCACCTGGTAGCCGGAGCGGTCGGTGTCGTGCTTCTCGGGCTGCTCGCGACCAACATGGGATTCGCCTTCACGGGCTCGGTGGCGTTGATCCAGGCTCAGATCGTCGGCACTATCGTCGTCGCCGCATATTCGACCGTGGTGTCAGTCGTGCTCTGGCTGGCGCTCAGGTCGTTTGCCAGCATGGTGAGGCGCAGGAGAGTAGCGTCGCTAACATGATCGAACCGATTCGCCAGGTCGCGCCGGAACTGAGCGGACGGGCGGTGGCGAGCCAGCGTTGGTCGAAACTGGCCTTCCTGCACTGGCGAGTTCCTTCGGCCGCGCTGGCGGGACTCATGCCCGAGGGCGTGCGACCGGATGAACACGACGGATCGAGCTGGGTGGGCCTGATCGCGTTCTATCTCGATCGCGCGACCCTGTTCGGCAGCCCGCCCATTCCCTATCTCGGCTCATTCGCCGAGGTCAACGTGCGGCTCTACGGTGTGGATGAGCAGGGTCGGCGAGGGGTGATCTTCTGCTCGCTCGAGGCATCGAGGCTCACCTCGGTGCTCGCGGCGCGAGCGGCCTTCTCGATCCCGTACTTCTGGGCGAAGACCGTGCTCATCGAGGGCGACGGCACAATCGAATACACCTCGAGGCGAATGGTCGGTGACGGTGAATTCAGGATGATCATGCGGCCGGGATCCACGCCTGTAGTGGGTGACCCCACGGCTGACT
This sequence comes from Salinibacterium xinjiangense, assembly GCF_014645015.1. GTDB lineage: Bacteria > Actinomycetota > Actinomycetes > Actinomycetales > Microbacteriaceae > Rhodoglobus > Rhodoglobus xinjiangensis. The sequence goes on along the minus strand of NZ_BMLC01000001.1, from coordinate 220,589 downwards.
TCCTCACCGCCCGCTGGGGCCTGTTCACTCGCCGGTTCGGCCGGACCATTTTCCTGCCCAACCATCACGAGCCCTGGCCGCTGGTCGACGCTGAACTGCTGTCTCTCGACGACACGCTTCTCCAACGCGCCGGAATCCCCGGCATCTCGAACACTCCTCCCGATTCGGTGCTGTACAGCGAGGGTGTCACGACATGGTTTGGTCGAGCCCGCTGACGGGCTCGGTCTCAGGCGCCAGCAGCGCCCTGCTCAGGGTTGCAGCACCCGCTACCGCGACCGGCATCATCACCACGGCACCGAGAGGGATGAGGAACACGAGGTAGCTCGCGAGGCCGAAGCCCGTCACCATGGGCCGGTGGGCCCTGAGTACGCGTCGGCGTTCGGCCAGGGTCTTGCCTCGGGATTCGAAGGCCGGCCCCGTGAGTTCGACGGCGAGAAACCAGCCGCCGGCGACCGCGCCGAGACAGGCAGACAGGATGGTGCCGGCGACGGGAACGAACCCGAGTGCGAACAGGGCAGCCCCCGTAAGCACGGTCGGGATGAGCATCCGGATGCCGTCCGTCACGCCTCGCGACATACCGGCAAGAAAAGTGACGTCTGGCGCATCGGGGGCACCCCCACTGAGGCCCTCGACGTGTTGCCAGATACGCTCGTACAACGGCTGGCCGACGATGAGGGTCACCGCGGTGAAGGCATTGATGATGAACAGGACGGCGACGACGAGCATCGCAAGGCCGGCCAGGACGCGGGCTCCGCTACGGAGGGGTTCGTCCCATTCCGAGGCGAACGGAGTGATGGCGACCGTGATGGACTCCAGGTTCAGGCCGAGCGCAACCACGCCGAATCCGAACGCTATCGCGACGATGACGGCGGGGAGCAGGCCGAGCATCATCAGCGCCGGAGCCGTCCGCCAGACGCCGAAACCCGCGCCGAGCATCCTCACCCCAGAAAGGAACTGGCGGAGGCTTCCGGAGGTGTGCGCTGAACGAGTCACGCGAGACTCCTGGGATTCGCGACGCCGCCCGGATGGCACGGCCCTGTCGATACTTCCGGATGGATGTGGGTGGTGGGCGATACCGGAGTCGAACCGATGACCTCTTCCGTGTGAAGAAGTACGGGGACGCTCATTCTAGGGTGAAGAACTCTTCGTTCCCAGTAATTCGAAGGGTGGGGGCGGATGCGAGATCATTCGTGATCACTCCCGATCTCGTGGCATTGGTGGTTCGTGGGTGGGCGCTTGGTTTGAGGGGTCTGCTGTCGGTTTTGTTGACACCTTGATTGGTGTTGTGTGTCTTGCATTTAGTCGTAGACAGTTCTGACTGGTCTGACTGGTCTGACCGGTTTGACTGTCGAGCAGATCGAGTCAAGAGCGGTGTCGCTGGGTCGAGACCCAATCCCTACAGCTTGGCGTCGACTTGCGAGGCTCCAGAAGACTTCTCAATGACGGGGCCGATGTGCCCGTCATCCCGGGACCGCTTCTAGCTGGTCGAATCGAGCTTGCGCGTTGCGCAATGTGCCGCAGAAGATTCGAAGGAAGGCAAAAAACGATCGTGTGTACCGTTTCGCGCTACCCACGATTCCGCGCAATGTGGGCACCGCTGATGAAAGAGCGGCGCTGCGCTGCTTTCACTGATGATCAGCCCGGTCATGGGTCTCACCGTCTGCGTTGACCAGCGCATGTAGGGCTTTGCGAGGGGCAGGGCTGCCATGCGGGATCAAATATGGAACTCGAGATCAAGCGAGAGCGTGTTGTCGACACCATCGCTGAGCGCCGCGAGGCCGGTAAGGATCTCGGTGGGCGGCCCCAGCTGATCACCGACAGCCACATCGGCGATGCCCGTCGACTCATTGGTGGTGAGGCTGCGACAACGGTCTCCCGCGATCTTGGACTGTCTCGAGCAACTTTCTATCGCCGAACGCGGGCACTGGACCTCAGGAGTCTGCCTCCCTCAAGGAGTGGATTGGCCTGAATCTGAACCCATTATTTCTGCGCGACTTTCGTTGGAACCGTTGTCGGCGCAGCACGCGCCCGCGATGGTGGAGGTTCTGGCTGACCCTTCGCTTTAGGAGTACACCGGCGGAGAAATGCCGTCGTAAAGCCAATGCCATCACCTTAACTGTGCACAACCGCGCCGCGGTTCACGACAGCCCGGATGTCTGTGGACGCGCTCTAGTCGCTGTCTTCCCGCCGAGGCACGACGTCGACCTCGTTACCTTCGGCGTCAGCAAGCGTCCACCACGACGGCGCGTGGGCGTCGGTCACCATGCGGCCGCCGGCTGCCAGTGCGGCGGCGATGCGCGCCTCGGCCTGGTCGCGTGGAACCGAAACATCGATGTGGATGCGATTGCGTTGCGGTCGCGGCTCGTCCATTTGCTGGAACGTGAGCCATGGGCCGCGGCTGAGCGGGTCCACCACATCCTCGTCGCCGAACCGATCGTAGCCGAGCACCGCGCTCCAGAACGGCAGCACCCCGGCAGTATCGAGGGCGTCGATGGAAACCTGCACGGTCTGCACTTTGGATGGGTCGGCGGCGATACCTAGTTCACGAGCCGCGATCGAGATCTGTTGCGCCAGTGCCACGTCCCGGTTGCTGATGTCGCCGACCTCGTGGGTGAACAGCCTCACGGTCACGCCAGCGTAGCGAAGGTCTACGTCCGGGTGATGGTCCGCCGCGTCCGCAAGCAGCCCGACGACCTCGACCAGTTCCACTCCCTTGGCGAATGAGCCGGTGGCGAAAAAGGTCTGTACGCCATCAAAGACGACCCGCCAGTCCTCGACTCCGTCGGAGGCATAGAACTGCCGTGGTGAGATGCGTTCAGCGATGGTGGACTCCAGTCATGGGAATGAGATAACCCTGCCCCGGGCCGCCGAATACCGTCAACCGCTGATAGGAAATAGTTCTTGATGAATCGCGCTGGATGAAGACAGCCGCGTTGGTCGTCCGGCTGCTGCAGCTGCGCGAATCGTCACTACTGACGATCTGGGATCGTTGGCCTCATGCTCGTATGGTTTACGGAATGGCAGGTCGCGGAAGAGCACCTCCTTATCACCGTCGGTGACATCGTGGACTTCACCCTCTACCCGGCCAATACCGATTGGCTGTCCCGCTTGTTTGTTGACCGCCCAGCGGTTTAGTGGCAGTTTGACACGTACGGCGAGGCAGGAGATCAGCCATCGCTTCGCGTGAAGGGGAAAGTCGATGGGCTCATGAGCGTCCGGTGTCGGCAGGTTCAAACGACAGCAGGTCTCGTTCCCGTGACGGGGGAAGCCAAACAGCAGTCCGTAGCAGACACCTCCGGTTCATGGATGCGCCAGGGCTGGCTTGCGCAAAACGAGACTAGTCACGGCGCTGGCGCGAATAACCACCATGGATCATACGAAAATGCCTTCGACGACGACACCGCCGATCTTTATGGCTTCATACTCTCGTTGACGGTCAACGACGAGACTGACAGCGCCGCGGAAGCCGCTAAGAAATAGTGCAGAGGGCTCGCGATTTCTGGTCTCCTTCGGTCGGCTGTATGCGCAGGTCGCCCCTACGGACCGCAACGAGTGTTGTTGATCGCTACCACACGTGTCCCGGCCGCCTTCCGCCTTGCGGCCGTCTGTGCGGGGTGTTGCAGCTGGTCTCTCTGACGATTTCCCCGAACGTGGGGATGTTCAGAGCGCGCGCGCACCGATAGTTGTGCCGGATGCGTTGAACGTCCTTCAAAGAATGAACTTGCTGGGCAACATCACGCGGAGACGGTCGCCCCATGAAGACCGGATTTTTCTCGACCCCTGTGGTCAGGCTCCCGCCTCATGACGTCGCTCTGCTCAAGCGGCTTGATCGCCTCGGTATCCCCTTCACCCTGTGGGTAGCCTGAGATTATGTGGGACACCATGAGCGCCAGTCGCGAAAAGCGCAAGGAACTGCATGAGGCGTATGTGCGGGAGTTGGAGCCGGCGCTGGCGCGTCTTCGGATTCGGTTGAGCGGGCCCGGTGATCCGCAACTCGATGGCAGTATCGAAAGCCTGGATGCGGTGAACGAATGGTTTCTGTCACTCATCAAGGAACGGCACGACACAGAAACGGTGGATCTGCCGTCCTAGTGGAACCCGGCAAGACCCACAGCCGAGAGTGGGGTTCCCGGCAGTGGTCCGTTCACGTCGAGTCAGCTTGCGCTCATCAATGACGTGCAGGCGTATCTCGGTGAAGTGTTGATTGCCGCTATCCCTGGTGCGCACTGGGTGATTTATAAGGGCAGCAAGCGTGATTTCAGGAATGGGTTGACGATGCTGGAGGTGGGGAGAGGGTCACCTCTTCCCGTGCGTGATGTCGTATACAAAGAAGCGGTTGGCGTTGTTCGGTCTGGGCGTGAGGTGGCAGTTGACACGCTGTCCTCATGGGTGCGGAAAGAGTTGGCCGCCTTGGCCTGAACTCAGGCGGGACACCATGCGCGCCAGCCGCGCGCAGCAATCCAGGCCGACCGCGACGTCGCCATGAGACTCGACAAAAAAAGTGTTGTCGATACAGTCGAATGGCATTTCTTCACGAGTCGCAATAACACCCTTGGGCCAGACGTCGAGCTGCTTAAGCGGCTTAAGCGTCTCGGTATCCCTTTCAGCCTGTGGGTAGCCTGAGATTATGTGGGACACCATGAACGCCAGTCGCGAAAAGCGCGAGGAGCTGCACGAGGCATATGTGCGGGAGTTGGAACCGGCGCAGGCGCGTCTTCGGAAGCGGTTGAGCGGGCCCGGCGATCCGCAACTCGATGGCAGTGTCGAAAGTCTGGACGCAGTCAATGCATGGTTCCTGACACGAATACTCGAACCAAGAGAGGCGGAGACGGCGGACCTGCCGTCCTGGTGGGACCCGGCAAGCCCCACAGCCGAGAGCGATGTTCCGGGCAGTGGTCCATTCACGTCAGGTCAGCTTGCACTGATCGAAGAGATGCAGGCGTATGTCGGTGAAGTGATGACGAACGCACGTCCCGACGCGACATGGGTGATCTACAAAGGCCACAAACTCGATTTCAGGAACGGCCAGACGATGCTGCAGACAGGGAAAGGGATGCCGTTCGCCGTGCAAGGCATTGTGTACGGCGAAGCCTTGGGCGCTTTCCTCTATCGGCGTGAGGTCCCAGTCAAGCAACTCTCCGAACTCGTCCGGACGGCTTTAGCTCGCTGAGGGAACTTAGCTGCGCGAGCAAGTAGCGGCTGTGCTCCGAAACCGCGACGGCTCAGGCATACCTCCGGTCTCGGGCTCTACGCCCCTGATACATGCCGGGTTGGCTCAACCAAGATCCCTCGGCCGGGAACAAGCTCTCAGGAATTACTGCCCGTTCAAGGTTCCTTGGATTCTTGCGGTGATTGCACCAATTGTTGGATGGGTGTTGTCATGGCGAAGTATTCGATCTTCATTCGACCGGATCTGACTCAGGTATTTTTGGCGCGGATGCAGGCGGGGGATGTCATCTCGGAAGCGGTCGCGTTGATCGAGACGAGCAGGCGGACCGGGCGACGAATTCTGACCAATGCTGGCGGCGTTCGACCGCGGCGCGGCCGGGATCTGAAGAGCCGATGTTTGACCTTCGCCGAACGGGAAGACATCGCGGTGCGCCGCGCGATGGGGCAGCCGTTGAGACAGATCGGGGTTGCGGTGGGTCGGTGGGCGTCGACGATCTCGCGGGAACTGCGCCGCAACAACCTGCCGGGCTGCTTGAGCGGCTTGAGCGTCTCGGTATCTCTTTCAGCCTGTGGGTAGCCTGAGATTATGTGGGACACCATGAACGCCAGTCGCGAAAAGCGCAAGGAGCTGCACGAGGCGTATGTGCGGGAGTTGGAACCGGCGCTGGCGCGTCTTCGGCTTCGGTTGAGCGGGCCCGGTGATCCGCAACTCGATGGCAGTATCGAAAGCCTGGATGCGGTGAACGAATGGTTTCTGACACTCATCAAGGAACGGCACGACACAGAAACGGTGGATCTGCCGTCCTGGTGGAACCCGGCAAGACCCACAGCCGAGAGTGGAGTTCCCGGCAGTGGTCCGTTCACGTCGAGTCAGCTTGCACTGATCGATGACGTGCAGGCGTATCTCGGTGAAGTGTTGATTGCCGCTATCCCTGGTGCGCACTGGGTGATTTATAAGGGCAGCAAGCGTGATTTCAGGAATGGGTTGACGATGCTGGAGGTGGGAAGAGGGTTACCTCTTCCCGTGCGTGATGTCGTATATAAAGAAGCGGTCGGCGTTGTTCGGTCTGGGCGTGAGGTGGCAGTTGACCTGCTGTCTTCATGGGTACGGGAAGAGTTGGCCGCATTGGCCTGAACTCAGGCGGGAGACCATGAGCGCCAGCCGCGCGCAGCGTCATCTATAGCGAAACGTTTCTGGCCAGACGTTGAACGCTTTCCTATAGCGGCGCGGGATCCGGGTCGAGCAACTCTCCGAACTCGTGCGAACGGTTTTGGCTGTCTGAGAAATTCACATTGCGCGAGTCCGAGCCGTCGATCAGCCGACGTGGCCTGAACGAGCAGCTACGGCAGCGCCGCAGGAGTGCGACCTCTCCGGCTTGCCACCGATTCCCGGGCCCCAGAGCGCCTCCGATGAAGGCGCCGGGTTACCCAATCCAGATCCCTGCGCGGAAAACACCTGCTCAGGGATAGCTCCCCGTTCAGGATTCCCTTTGCGGGCATCCTCGCCATCCGATGTCGACACAAGGTCGTCGTCAGGCAGGAGCAATCAGATCAGGTCCTGTTGGGCGCCGTCATCGGTGGGCGTCGGAGGGGTTCTCGTCATGTGGTCGAGGCCAGACTTGCGAAGGATAGGCTCAGCCGGAGCCATCTGGACTAGTCGCTTTGACCGAGCCCTAACGGTGGCGTCGTCATAGCCGAGGTGCTCATAGAATCCGAGTTCTGCCTCATTAGTCGTGCGGACCATGGGCGGAACTTTCACGGCGCCATGTTCGCGCAGCCAGTTTTCCGCGGCTGACGTCATTTGTCTTCGCACGCCGGTCCCACGCCGGTTCGCATCAACGGCCAGGTAGTACAGCCAGCCGCGGTGTCCGTCGTGGCCAACCATCACGGTCCCGATCGATGTCAAAGGCCCCAGACCGGTCGATGCGACCGCGTCGAGTGCACAGTGCAGCAAAACGTCCCCATGTCAGCCGGCCCGCTGACCTCAACGCGGAGAACACGGGAACCACGATCTGCGTCGCACATCATCTTCACTACAAACGCCTTAATCGAAAACTCTTACGGGGTGAGCGGTTCGCACAACGCAACGTTCCCACCGATAAGAGCGATGAAGTGTCCTAACACTTCACTGCTGTTCTACCTGGCGAGGAGAACCCCGTTCACGAAGATGATCGCCGGAAATGTCGCCGTGAAGGCCCAGAAGAAAGTGTCGAGGCCGATCAGCACGGCCGTTGCGAGATGGAGCATAACCCCGGCAAAAAGCAGAGGAACCAGTAGGCCAGGAGGAGCCACAAGCGCTACAGGGAAAATGATCTCCACGACGATAACTGACCATCCGACGAAGCCTCCAAGCCAAGGTCGTCGAAGGAGTACGGCCGCGGCCGTGGGGTGTCCATAAGTAGCGGTATTGAGAATGCTTTGCAGCGCAGATCCTTGACGCCACTGAGCGTTGGATATCTTCGATATTCCCGCAGCGAAATACGAGAACACAGCTTGCGCCGCGATGAAATACAAACCCACGGCTTGAAAAGGACTCGACGGTGGGATCAGGAAGGTGAATGCCAAGCCCGCAAGGATGATGAACGATATTTGATTGGAGCCATCTTTGCCATAGCGAATTTGGTAGGACAGGAAAAGGCTTGACAGCAAAATAACCGTTGCGTACAGGGCGTAGAGCAGGTTGCTTTGAAACGGAATGATGAGCGCTATGGAACAGACGATTCGAGCAACCACAACAATACGCAGCGACACTAAGCCGGTGCGCCCGACCATCCATCCACGTGACCCACCGTGTGACCTGGCGGTGACCTGTCTGCTATTCCAGTCAAACAGCCCACTAGAGCCGAATTCCTTCAAACTCAAAAGCAATTGCAAAGAACCCTGAAGAATGCCTACGCCCACGATAATGGCGGTGATTCGTGCGGCAGTTTCGATTGTCAACATGGCTTATGACACCGGGTGGGTCAGCGAGTAGAAACGAACGCGTGGCGCAGAAGCTCCGCTTGGACCACGTGTTTCAACCACAGCAAACTGGTAGAACGCCTGCGCCGACAATGAACCTCCGAGTCGCTTGCGCGCAACGTCAAGCAGGATCACGTACGGCGCTGTGAACTGAAGCCGCTCTGCAGAGCTGTTGATGCTGGAAAGCGCCAGCAGGTGAAACAATTCGATCATGCCTTCTCGATAGCGTTTTCGAGGGTTCCAGAGGGGAAAGAGAAGTCCTCTCGGGGATAAATTCAATTCCAGCCACGGACTGACAGTCGTTTCATCGTCACGACTGCGATAAACAAGGTGATAGTTGCTCGCACCGGGATCTGGCGTAAAAAATGACCATTTTGGGATGAGCGTGAACCGGTCAAATCGTGTTGTGAGCCGGCTTAGCCGATTATTTTTCTGAAATGCGATCGTCAGTAAAAACCAGACAGAGAAAACAACGATTCCAATAACCCCGAATACGGAGCTTGCAATATCAATCATCATGTGATCTTCCCCAGATCGAATTGGTCGGCGAATGGTTTGTAACGGGAGCGACTGAGCGAACTCGTGGCAGGACCGCTCACCGATGCTGGTAGCAGGCAGCTGTTGATGATCTGCGAATACGAAGCAGAATTCGGGTCATTTCGATCGGGCGGCAATTGCGTCCGCCTGGTAGGCCCGGAGGACCTCCAACGTCTGTGCTGATCGGTGTTCTACGGGAGCTTTTGCAAGCTCCTCGCTCATACCCTCTATATCGCAACGGATTGCCGAACCGCCGTCCGTGATGACCCAGTCGTCATTGGCATCGTCAGGGGCGACGAAGCTGTCGAGGGTCGCGAGTTCGTGATCTGTGAGGCTGATAGCCATGTGCGTTCCGTCTTTCGTGCTTGGAGACATCGTATCGACGCTCTCTCACTGTTAATTCAGGATGACTTGCGGCCGCTCATAATCAGGCATGCCGATCCGCAGAAAGGCGGGCCAGGTCGGTTCAGCTACCTAATGTCTATTCTGAGAATCATCTTTCGTCAACTATGAAAACAAAGAGTATTACAGTCATATCAGCTCGTTATGAGAAGGTCCTGCAGCGAAGGGTTTAGGAGTAAGTCGAGCATCAAGCGGGAACTTTCGCGCATGGTGCGAGGCATCCGAACCCCCGTGACGGGGTTGCGGTTGATCAGGTGCTGATCGACGGCCCGATGTGTCACGCTGACGAGAAGCTGATGACACTTGCGGATCGTCTCCCCGATGGTGCCTGCCTTGGGCATCTCTTCGATCCACTGTTCAACTGCCTGCTTGCTGACGTTACCGACAGCCCAATCGCCCCACTTGGGAGTACCCAGTTCTGGGCTTGTGAGCGGCGCTGGGCCATCGTGTTGCGGGCGAGCCCCACGGATACAGATAGATATCCGTCAATCAGGAGCCGCATCGGGGTCCTCGGGGATTCAGCGCGTCCGTGAAGTTTCGTGGGGATCTATGTGCGGAGCTGGACGAGCTCACAAACTCGCTTATCTAAGTGGCATCCAGATCCGCGGGATTCCAAGTGCTTTCTGTGGGCGATACCGGACTCGAACCGATGACCTCTTCCGTGTGAAGGAAGCGCGCTACCAACTGCGCCAATCGCCCGTGACCACGTCTTTCTGTAATCAGTATCCTGCCACAGGTTCGCGACACGGCTGTCACACGATTGGCTCTCGCCGCCGACTTCAGATACAGTCATCTAGCACGCAGCAATGCGGGCAGTGCGGATGTGGCGCAGTGGTAGCGCATCACCTTGCCAAGGTGAGGGTCGCGAGTTCGAATCTCGTCATCCGCTCGAGTGGGAAGCGTCAGAACCTACGAAATTTGTGGTTTCTGACCTTCCCGCATGCGGTGGCGTGGCCGAGAGGCGAGGCAACGGCCTGCAAAGCCGTGTACACGGGTTCAAATCCCGTCGTCACCTCGAAAGCCCGAGGCAGCAGAACTTCAGCCCGGAACAACAAAATAAGTTTCATGCACTTGAGCGATTGGCGCAGCGGTAGCGCGCTTCCCTGACACGGAAGAGGTCGCTGGTTCGATCCCAGTATCGCTCACGGACGAATGGCCCCGACATCGTCGGGGCCATTCCTTTTTCCCGGGGTGTTGGTTCCCCCGCGGTGCTGGCCAGAAGCGCACGCCGAGCCTCGCGCACCGCCGCTAAAGTTGTGGGGTGAGTACAGGATTCGAACTTTTCACCGACCGGTCCGTCGTCGCCATGCGCGTCAACGGCGAACTACGAGACCTCGCGGCGTCGACCAGCGAGACAGACACGGTCGAGCCTGTCACGATCGATTCGCCTGATGGTCTCGCGATCCTGCGTCACTCTGCGGCGCACGTCGCCGCGCAGGCGCTGCAGTCGATCAACCCGGAGGCGAGGCTCGGAATCGGTCCGCCTGTCACCGACGGTTTTTACTACGACTTCGATGTCGCCGAACCGCTGACCCCGGATGACGTGAAGGCCATCACGAAGGCCATGGATCGGATCATCCGCCAGGGCCAGCGCTTCCAGCGCCGTGTGGTCACCGAGGCCGAAGCGCGCGCCGAGCTTGCCGACGAGCCGTACAAGCTCGAACTGATCGGCCTGAAGGGTGGCGATGCCGAGGGCGGCCAGGACGGTGAATCTGTCGAGGTGGGCGGTGCTGAGCTGACCATGTACGAGAACGTCGACGGCAAGACTGGCGAGGTCTACTGGAAAGACCTCTGCCGCGGCCCGCACCTTCCGAATACCCGCATGATCGGCAACGGCTGGGCCCTGACCCGCACTGCTGCTGCATACTGGCGCGGTTCGGAGAAGAACAAGCAGCTCCAGCGGGTCTACGGCACTGCATGGGCGTCCAAAGACGACCTGCGCAGCTACCAGGCTCGCCAGGAGGAGGCGCTCAAACGCGATCATCGCAAACTCGGCGCCGAGCTCGACCTCTTTTCGTTTCCCGAGGAGATCGGTTCGGGGCTGGCCGTGTTCCACCCGAAGGGCGGAATTATCCGGCGTGAGATGGAGGACTACTCCCGTAAGCGCCACGAGGAGGAGGGGTACGACTTCGTCTACACCCCTCACATCACCAAGTCACAGCTGTTCGAGACCTCCGGCCACCTCGGCTGGTACGCCGATGGAATGTTCCCTCCGATGCACCTCGACGAGGCCCGCAACGAGGAGGGGGAGATCACCCGCCAGGGCGCCGACTACTACCTCAAGCCCATGAACTGCCCGTTCCATATACTCGTGTACCGCTCCAGCGCCCGCTCGTACCGCGACCTGCCTCTGCGGTTCTTCGAGTTCGGTACCGTGTATCGAAACGAGAAGTCCGGCGTCATCCATGGGCTGACCCGTGTTCGCGGACTCACTATGGACGATGCGCACATCTTCACCACGAAGGAGAGGATGAAGGAGGAGCTCACCAATACCCTCAACTTCGTCCTGTCGCTGCTTCGTGACTACGGCCTCACCGATTTCTACCTGGAGCTGTCGACGAAGGATCCCGAGAAGTACGTGGGCGGCGACGCGATCTGGGACGAAGCGACGGACACCCTGCGGGAGGTGGCCACCGAATCCGGCCTCGAGTTGGTGCCCGATCCGGGTGGAGCCGCGTTCTATGGCCCGAAGATTTCCGTGCAGGCGAGGGATGCCATCGGCCGCACCTGGCAGATGTCCACGGTGCAGCTCGACTTCAACCTTCCCGAGCGTTTCGATCTCGAGTACACGGCCGCCGATGGTTCCCGCCAGCGCCCCGTCATGATCCATCGCGCACTGTTCGGTTCGATCGAGCGCTTCTTCGGCGTGCTCACCGAGCATTATGCCGGTGCATTCCCGGTCTGGCTGTCACCGGTGCAGGTGGTCGGTATTCCCGTTGCGGAGGCGTACGAGGAATACCTCGGCGAGGTCATCGCGCAGCTGAAGGCGGCCGGTGTGCGAGCCGAGCTCGATGCATCGAGCGAGCGGATGCAGAAGAAAATCCGCACGCACACCAAGCTCAAGGTGCCGTACCAGCTGATCGCTGGTGAGGAAGACGCCGCGAACGGATCGGTGAGCTTCAGGTTCCGCGACGGCAGCCAGGAGAACGGTGTGCCGATCGCGGATGCGATAGCACGCATCACCGAATCCATCGCCACCCGCGCGCAGGTCTGACGACAGCGTGAAGGACTACGACGGTACCGAGCTGGGGGAGGGTGAACCTGCGAGCGGATTCGCAGCGGTCCCCGATTCATTCCAGCGACTGTGGACGCCGTACCGGATGGCCTACATCTCGAGCAATTCCGAGAAGGCGCCCCAACAGCATGATTGCCCCTTCTGCGAGGCTCCCAGGCTCGACGACGAGAAGGCCCTGATTGTCGCGCGGGGAACGCTGGCTTATGTGCTGCTCAACCTGTACCCGTACAACACCGGACACCTCCTTGTATGCCCGTATCGGCATGTTGCGACCTACGACGAGGCGACACCGCAGGAACTCGCCGAAATCGGGGAACTCACGCAGGTAGCCATGCGGGTGTTAAGAGAGACGGCGAATGTCGATGGCTTCAACATCGGCATGAACCAGGGTCGCATCGCCGGTGCCGGCATCGCGGAACACCTCCATCAGCACATCGTGCCGAGATGGGCGTTCGACTCCAACTTCTTCCCCATCATCGCGGGCACGAAGGCAGTCCCGAGACTCCTCGGCGAGGTGCGTGCAGAGATCGCCAACGCCTGGCCCCCGCGCGACTGACGGCCGCAGCCGACCAAGCCACAGCATGTCCATTGGCCGCAGCCGTGGCATCCACACCAGACGTAGAATTAGGCATCATGACAAACAGCACAGCAGACAAATTGGGACAGAGCCAGCTCGGCACGAGCCGGGTCAATCGTGGACTCGCAGAAATGCTCAAGGGCGGCGTCATTATGGACGTTGTCAACGCCGACCAGGCGAAGATCGCCGAAGACGCCGGGGCCGTCGCGGTCATGGCCCTCGAGCGCGTCCCCGCAGACATCCGGTCGCAGGGTGGAGTGGCTCGCATGAGCGACCCAGACCTGATCGACGGCATCATCGAGGCCGTATCAATCCCGGTTATGGCGAAGGCGCGCATTGGCCACTTCGTCGAAGCGCAGATCCTGCAGTCTCTCAAAGTCGACTTCATCGACGAGTCGGAAGTGCTGAGCCCAGCCGACTACGCCAACCACATCGACAAGTGGAACTTCTCGGTACCGTTCGTGTGCGGCGCCACCAACCTCGGTGAGGCACTCAGGCGCATCTCCGAAGGTGCTGCGATGATCCGCTCGAAGGGCGAGGCTGGCACAGGAGACGTTTCCGAAGCCACCAGGCACATCCGTACCATCCTGGGCGAGATAAACGCGCTCAAGGGCAGGTCGAGGGATGAGCTCTACGTCGCGGCGAAAGAGCTGCAGGCGCCGTACGACCTCGTGCGCGAGGTCGCCGAATCCGGCAGGCTTCCCGTGGTGCTGTTCACCGCTGGGGGAGTGGCCACGCCCGCTGATGCCGCGATGATGATGCAGCTCGGCGCAGACGGCGTGTTCGTCGGATCCGGCGTATTCAAGTCGGGCAACCCCGTCGAGCGCGCGGCGGCGATCGTGAAGGCGACCACCTTCTACGAGGATGCAGACGTTATTGCCCAGGCGTCACGAGGATTGGGCGAGGCCATGGTCGGCATCAACGTGTCTGACCTGCCTGCTCCCCATCGCCTGTCTGAGCGTGGCTGGTAGCACGACGCCGACGGTCGGGGTTCTCGCTCTCCAGGGAGACTTCCGTGAGCACATCGGGGTTCTGCGCTCTCTCGGCGCTGACGCGATACCGGTCAAGCGACCGGAGGAGCTGGCGCGTGTGAGCGGGCTCGTGATCCCCGGTGGGGAGTCGAGCGTGATGGACAAGCTCAGCCGGCTGTTCGGCCTCGCTGAACCATTGAAAGCCGCCGTGGCGTCAGGTATGCCGATGTACGGCACGTGTGCCGGGCTGATCATGTTGGCTGACACGCTGCTCGACGCGATCAACGGACAGCAGACTCTCGGCGGTTTCGACCTCGTGGTTCGACGCAACGCCTTCGGTTCGCAGCTCGACTCCTTCGAGACCGACCTCGACGTGCCAGTACTGGGCGAACCGCCGATGCACGCCATGTTCATCCGTGCCCCCGTGGTGGAGTCGGTCGGGCCGAGAGCCACCGTACTAGCGTCGCTGGATGACGGTCGAGTCGTGGCCGTGAAGCAAGACAATCTGCTGGGCACGTCATTCCATCCGGAGATCACCGGCGATACGAGGTTTCACCAGTACTTCCTCGACAGGGTCGCTGCCGCGTAACCGACTTCCGTCCGAGTCGAACCGGTGGCACTGCGCAATCATGGATGGATGAACCTCTATTCGGATTTCGCTCCACGACGCTCCCGCCAGATCATCGGGGATGTCGTCGCTGTTCTCGCCATAGCAGCCTGCGCCTGGCTGGGAGCAACGGTGTTCCAGCTATTGGCGAACCTGTCGACCTTCGGAGTGCAGATGGAGACCGCGGGTTCGGGGTTCAGGGACACGATGGTCGAGGCTGGCACGACCCTCGGCGGCATCCCGCTGATCGGCAGCGGCATCAGGGTGCCCTTCGATGGTGCGAGCAACGCGGGCCGGGCACTGCAGGATGCGGGCCAGAGCCAGCAGGTCGCGGTGTCGCAACTGGCGACCGGGCTGGGCGTGGGTACCGCCGCGATTCCGATCCTCATGATCCTCATGATCTGGCTGCGTCCGCGGATGCGTTTCGTTCGGAATGCGGCCCGTGCTCGCAGGGTGCGGGATTCCGGCGCCGGGATCGACCTGCTGGCGCTCCGTGCGCTTGCGAACCAGGAGATCTCCGCGCTGTCGAGCGTCAGCCCCCATGCGATGGATGCCTGGCGCAGGGGAGACGAGACCGTCATGCTGGCACTCGCGCGGCTCGAACTGAAGTCTGCCGGGGTCAGGCTCGACCAGTAGGGGAGCCGTGCATCCGGTGCTTGGTTAGGATGTTGTTCATGTCAGGCCACTCCAAATGGGCAACCACCAAGCACCAGAAAGCGATCAAGGATTCGCGCCGTGCAAAGTCGTTCGCCAAACTCATCAAGAACATCGAAGTCGCGGCAAAGATGGGCGGGGCCGATCTCTCGGGCAACCCCACCCTCGTCGACGCTATCCAGAAGGCGAAGAAAACGTCGGTACCGAACTCCAACATCGATTCAGCGGTCAAACGCGGTTCGGGCCAGCTCGGTGATGCGGTCGACTACATGACGATCATCTACGAGGGATACGGCCCAGGCGGCGTCGCACTGCTTGTCGAATGTCTCACAGACAACAAGAACCGCGCTGCTGCCGACGTTCGCACCCTCATGAGCCGTAACGGTGGCAACCTCGCCGACCCGGGAAGCGTCGCATACAACTTCACCCGCAAGGGCGTCATCTCGATCACGAAAGTCGACGGTGTCACGGAAGACGACATCCTTGTGGCTGTGCTCGATGCGGGGGCCGAGGAGGTCAATGACCGGGGCGAGGGGTTCGAGGTTGTCACAGACACCGCCCACCTCGTCGCGGCTCGAGAAGCGCTGCAGGCCGCGGGAATCGACTACGACTCCTCTGAGGCCGAGTTCGTGCCGAATCTCACCGTCGATGTCGACGCAGACATCGCGCGCAGGGTCATGAGGCTCATCGATGCACTCGAAGACTCAGACGATGTGCAGAACATATATTCGAATTACGACGTGTCGCCAGAGGTTCAGACCGAATTGGACGAAGACTAGGAGCATGACGTCTTCGGTGCCCGGATGAGAGTGCTGGGCGTCGACCCCGGATTGACCCGATGCGGTGTCGGAGTGGTGGATGTCTCATCCACTCGCACCGTCAGGCTCGTGTACGTCGGGGTGATCGAGACCGCTCACGACCTCGCGCTCGAACGGCGGCTGCTGGCGATCGCAACCGGCATTGCCGGGGTCATCGACGAATTCGAACCGGAGGCGGTCGGGCTGGAGCGGATGTTCGCGCAGCACAACCTGAGAACGGTGATGGGCACCGCCCAGGCGAGCGGCGTCGCACTCCAGGTGGCGGCGTCGAGAGGGCTTGCCGTCGGTCTGCACACCCCGAGCGAGGTGAAAGCAGCGGTCACCGGCTATGGCTCCGCGGACAAGAAGCAGGTGGGTGCCATGGTGGCAAGGGTGCTCGGACTGGATGCAGTGCCGAGGCCCGCGGACGCGGCAGACGCGCTGGCCATCGCCATCTGCCACGCATGGAAGGGACCGACGGTCGGGGCAGGCAGCGCCCCTCTCACCCCGGCGCAGCGCGCCTGGCGTGAAGCCGAGAAGTCGACAACCGCTCGCAGGGTGAACTCATGATCTCTTCTCTGCGCGGAACGGTGCTGGCCGCGGTCGGTACAACGGTGGTGATCGAGGTCGGCGGCGTGGGCTTGTCACTGCACGTCACGCCGCAGTTCGCCCTCTCGCTTCGAGTCGGTGCCGAGGCCTCGGTGCGCACCGCCCTCATCGTGCGAGAAGACGACCTCTCGCTCTTCGGTTTCGCCGAAGCCGATGAACTCGCAGCCTTCGACCTGCTTCGTGGCGTGACCGGGGTCGGGCCGAAGAGCGCGATGGGGGTGCTCGCGGCGATGAGTCCTGTCGAGATCGCACAGGCCGTCTCGCTCGAGGATGACGCCGCGTTCCGAAAGGTCTCCGGCATCGGCCCGAAGACAGCGAAACTGATTGTTCTCTCGCTCACCGGAAAGCTCGATGCCATGGCGACCACGCGAACAATCGCCCGCGCGCGACCGTCGACGGTCAGCGATAGTGTGACAATCGCGCTGGTTGGGCTGGGGTGGCCGGAGCGCGTCGCGCTGCAGGCGACCGAGGATGCGTTGGCCCAGGCGAACGAGACCGAGCGGGAAGCAGTGCCAGCATTGCTGCGCCTTGCGCTGGCTAATCTCGGGCCCCAGTTGGCAGGATCATCCACATGACCGATCCGCTCGTCTGGCTTGCGCCGGAGTCTGAAGCCGAGGTCGCCTTTGAGGGAGCACTCCGGCCCAAGTCTCTCGCGGAATTCGTCGGCCAGTCGAAGGTCCGCGGCCAGCTGCAGTTGTTGCTGCAGGCGGCCGGGATGCAGAACCGTACCCCCGATCACATCCTCCTGGCAGGTCCGCCGGGGCTCGGCAAGACGACGCTCGCGATGATCGTGGCGCACGAGAGCAATCGGCCGTTACGCATGTCGAGTGGGCCGGCCATCCAGCACGCGGGCGACCTTGCAGCCGTGTTGTCATCGCTGGTGCCGGGCGAGGTGTTGTTCATCGACGAGATCCACCGCATGGCCCGCTCGGCGGAAGAGATGCTGTATCTCGCCATGGAGGATTTCCGCATCGACATCATGGTGGGCAAGGGTGCTGGGGCGACATCCATCCCCCTCGATCTCGCGCCATTCACCCTGGTCGGCGCGACCACACGGTCGGGGTTGCTGCCGAATCCACTTCGAGACCGGTTCGGATTTACTGCGCACCTCGAGTTTTATGATACGGCCGAGCTCGAGCTCGTGCTGGAACGCGCGGCGGCCCTGCTGGAGCTGGATATCGACAGGGTGGCCCTGGCGGAGATCGCTGGTCGCTGCCGCGGAACACCGCGAATCGCCAACCGGCTGCTGCGTCGTGTGCGGGACTACGCCCTGGTCAAGGGCTCGGGCGCCGGCATCGATGCCGTTCACGCTGCGCTCGAACTGTACGACGTGGATGAGCTCGGGCTCGACCGGCTCGATCGTGCAGTGATGCAGACGGTGCTCACCAGGTTCGATGGGGGGCCGGTCGGACTTAACACCCTCGCCGTCTCTGTCGGGGAGGAATCGGAGACGGTGGAGTCGGTTGTGGAGCCGTTCCTGGTGCGGATCGGCCTCCTGACACGCACCCCCCGAGGCAGGGTCGCGACCAGGGCCGCCTGGAAGCACTTCGGCCTGACCCCTGCGGTGGAGCCGCCTCCCAAACCTGCCCTCTTCGGGGATGACCTATGATCTTGGGGTGGCCTCTCAGGCAGTCTGTCTAGACTCGCCGGCCTACAGACTCCTTTTGGAAGGTAATCATGGATCCGTTGACTATCGGAATGCTCGCCATCCTGGCGGTACTCATCTTCTTTATGTTCCGCAACTCGCGTAAGCGCAAAGCGCAGATGGAAGAGCTTCGCACCCAGATCGTCCCCGGGGCCGAGGTGATGACGAACTTCGGCATGTACGGAACGCTTATCTCCATCGACGAGACCAGTAAGGTCGCAGAACTCGAGATCGCTCCGGGAAACATCGTGCGCGTGCACAGCCAGACGATCGCCAAGGTCGTGGGCGACGAAGTCGGCACCTCCGGCGAGCCCCGCTCGGTCGAAGAGGCCATGGCCATCGCAAACCGCGAGGCTGCTGAGCGCGACGGCGTCACCAGTGACGGTGTCGCGCGCGACGACAGTTCCTCCGAGCTGAGCAAGCCGGAGTTCGGCGAGCGGGTCGACGGCGATGTGACGTCATCCACGGAGCCGGCAAAGAAGGCCTCAGAGTAGGCACTACTCTTGGTGCTGGCCGGCGTCACAGGACGTTCGGCCAGCACCTTTTTGGGTGCCTGCACTGTTTGCGGGCCACAGAGAAAGCTGAGTTCCCCTGGTGGCAAGATCTACTCCCGTGAAGAAAGCGTGGCGCTCACTAGCGTGGCTGCTCGTCATCACCGCGGGGCTCACCGGCATCCTCGCCTACGGGGTCATCTTTGACAACGCGTCGTGGGCACCGAAGCTCGCCCTCGACCTCGAGGGTGGGGCACAGATCACGCTTGCACCGAAACTCGGCGAAGGCGAGGCCTCTCCTTCCAGTGAGCAGCTCGACCAGGCCGTGGCGATCATCCGCCAGCGCATCGACGCCAGCGGTGTGTCTGAAGCCGAGATCGCTACCCAGGGTGCAGCGAACATCGTCGTGTCGATCCCGGGAACTCCGGATGAGGAGACCCTGCGGCGCATCGAGTCGTCGGCAAAGCTCGAGTTCCGACCGGTGATCTTCACGGATGTCGCTGCCACGAGTGCTGTCGGCTCCACAGCGACGCCCGCGCCTACAGCCGGGGCGACGCCGACTCCGACCTCATCGCTGGCAACGACGTCGACCGCAGCGCCCACCGACGCCAGCGATCCGAACTGGGTGAGCCCGGCGCTCTTCGACGAGTACACCAACTTCGATTGCGCAACCCTCGATACGGCCAACACCAATGTCGCGCCAGAGGGCGAGCCGCTCATCACGTGCGAGGCGGCCGTCGACGGCACATACACGTATAAGTACATCCTCGGCCCTGTCGAGGTCTCCGGAGACACGATCTCCGATGCGTCCAGCGGTCTCATCTCCAACAGCCAGGGCGTGAGCACCGGCACCTGGGGTGTGTTCATCACCTTCAACGACAAGGGCACTCGCGAGTTCGCCACGGTGACCGAGCGGCTGAGCGGCTTCGACCCAAACAGCGATTCCCGTAACCGGTTCGCGATCGTGCTCGACGGCAAGGTCATCTCGGCGCCCACCACACAGGCGATCATCACCGATGGCAAACCGCAGATCAGCGGCTCGTTCACCCAGGAGAGCTCGAAGACGCTCGCCGACCAGCTGAAGTTCGGCGCGCTGCCGATCAGTTTCGTGGTGCAGTCGAACGAGACGATCTCCGCGACCCTCGGAGCGTCGCAGCTCAATAGCGGCATCATCGCGGGCCTGATCGGGCTCATCCTCGTCGTCATCTACTCGCTGTTCCAGTACCGACTGCTGGGCATGGTGACGGTTGCCTCCCTCGTCGTTGCCGGCGTCTTGACCTACCTGATGATCGCGATTCTCTCCTGGCGACAGGGCTACCGCCTGTCGCTCGCGGGGGTCGCAGGGTTGATCGTGGCCATCGGATTCACGGCAGACTCGTTCATCGTCTACTTCGAGCGAATCCGAGATGAGCTGCGCGACGGCCGCGGCCTGCCCGGTTCCGTCGAAGCAGGATGGAAGCGCGCCCTGCGCACGATCTTCGCTGCGAAGGCCGTGAACCTGCTTTCCGCTGTGGTGTTGTTCGTGCTCGCGGTCGGTAACGTCAGGGGCTTCGCGCTGACTCTCGGTCTCACGACCGTGATCGACGTGCTCATCGTCATCCTGTTCACCCACCCGATCCTGCAACTGCTCGCCTCGACCAGGTTCTTCGCGAGCGGACATCCACTCAGCGGTCTCGACCCGAACGCCCTCGGTGCTGTCTACCGCGGTCGCGCCCAGTTCAGGGCGCCTGTGCTTTCCGCGGCGAAATCAGGAGCGGGGCGTGAGGCCGCCAAGCGCCAGACGATCGCCGAGCGTAAGGCCGCTGCCCTCACGGGTGCCGATACACGCACGGGCACCAAACCCAGTACCGACGGGAAGGATTCCTGATGGCCAGCTTCGCGAAATTCGGCAACGACCTCTACACGGGTGCGCGGTCGATCAACTTCGTCGGTCGCCGCAAACTCTGGTACGCCATCGCCGGCGTGATGATTCTGCTGTCTGTCCTGTTGCCACTCGCTCGCGGGGGCTTCGTGTTCGGCATCGAGTTCCGGGGCGGGTCGGAGTTCCAGGTTGCCGGGGTTGCCGACCTGGGCCAGGACGGTCCCCGGGCTGATGCCCAGACCCTCGCCGCCGACACCGTTACTGGTATCGATGCCCAAGCGTCACCTCGCGTATCCATCGTCGGCGGAGATTCGGTGCGCGTCCAGACCGAGCAGTTGCTGCCTGAGGAGTCCAATCAGGTACGGGATGCTCTCGCAACAGCGTTCAAGGTGGACGTCACGAGTGTGAACGCCTCCTTCATCGGCCCGTCGTGGGGTGCAGACATCACCGGCTCGGCCATCCGCGCTCTCATCGTGTTCCTTGCGTTAGCAGCGATACTGATGGCCCTGTACTTCCGCACCTGGAAGATGTCTGTCGCCGCCATTGCGTCACTCGTGCATGACATCGTGATCACCGCTGGCGTCTACGGCGCCCTCGGCTTCGAGATCACGCCGTCTGCCGTGATCGGATTTTTGACGATCCTCGGGTTCTCGCTTTACGACACAGTCGTGGTCTTCGATAAGATCCGCGAGAACACGACAGAGGATGCAAACTCGTCGCCGCGGACCTTCGCTGGTTCCGTCAATCTCGCGGTAAACCAGACGCTGGTGCGGTCGATCAACACGGGCGTCGTCGCGGCGTTGCCCGTGGCTGCGATTCTCTTCATCGGTGCCGTGGTGCTCGGCGCTGGAACCCTGCGGGATATCGCGCTGTCGCTGTTCATCGGAATCATCGTCGGAACGTACTCCACGATCTTCATCGCGGCCCCGATCTATTCGCAACTTCGCGAGAACGAGCCCGCGATTCTTGCGCACAGCAAGAAGCTCGAAGCGTCCAGGCTCCTGTCGAGCGGGAAGTAGCGCCATGAGCAATTCGGATTCGGTCGAGCTACCCGGCGTCTCCGTCGAAAAAGCGATGAAGGAGCTCTCGGAGGGCGTCATCCTGGTGGACGTGCGCGAACAGGATGAGTGGGACGCCGGCCACGCACCCGGCGCTACATTCCTCCCTCTCTCAGCCCTGCAGGAGCGCGTGTCAGAGCTTCCCCGCGATTCCCGCCTGCTGATTGTGTGTCACAGTGGCGGACGATCCCTCCGGGCTACGAATTTTCTGCGTTCAGAGGGGCTGGATGCCGTGAATGTCGAGGGTGGCATGTCGGCCTGGTCCGCAGCGGGTGGCTCCGTCGTCGTCGATTCGCACACAGCGAACGCGGACGAAGACTGAACCGCAGCGGCTTAGAGTTGCAGCAGGAGGTGGTCGTGTGACCGAGACAACGCAGAGCACGGCCACGCTGCGCACCCTGCTGCCCCGCATCTTCTCGCGCGCACAGCCTACGGGCGCGGTAGACCGGCTCATCAAGACGGTCCGCGCGCATCATCCCAAGGCTGATATCCCGTTGCTCGAGCGCGCGTATGTCGCCGCGGAGAAGGCGCACCGGGGACAGCAGCGCAAAAGCGGTGAGCCGTACATCACGCACCCGGTCGCCGTCGCCCAGATCCTGGCTGAACTCGGAATCGGAGCGAAGACGCTTGCAGCCGCCCTGCTGCATGACACCGTCGAAGACACCGAGTACACCCTCGAGCACCTCCGTGAGGATTTCGGCGACGAGATCGCCATGCTCGTCGACGGGGTCACCAAGCTCGACAAGCTGAAGTACGGCGACAGCGCCCAGGCCGAGACGGTGCGAAAGATGATCGTCGCGATGTCGAAAGACATCCGCGTGCTCGTAATCAAGCTCGCCGACCGGCTCCACAACGCGAGGACCTGGGGCTTCGTCGAACAATCATCCGCCACCCGCAAAGCCAAAGAGACGCTCGAGATCTACGCGCCCCTCGCGCACAGGCTCGGAATCCAGGCGATCAAGCTCGAACTCGAAGACCTCTCGTTCGCTGTGCTGTACCCGAAACTCTATGTCGAGATCGAGAGCCTCGTGCGCCAGCGCACGCCGCAGCGTGAAGGTTTCGTGCAGCAGGTCATCAACGCGGTCAAGGATGACCTCAAGACCTTGAAAATCAAGGGCACCGTGGCCGGTCGTCCCAAGCAGTACTACTCGATCTACCAGAAGATGATCGTGAGGGGTCGCGAGTTCGACGAGATCTACGACCTCGTCGGAATTCGGATCCTCGTGAACTCGGTGCGCGACTGCTATGCCGTGCTCGGGTCGATCCACGCCAGGTGGACTCCGATCCCTGGGCGGTTCAAGGACTACATCGCTACCCCGAAATTCAACCTGTACCAGTCGCTTCACACGACGGTCATCGGCCCTCAGGGTAAACCCGTCGAGTTGCAGATCCGAACGCCCGAAATGCACCAGCGGGCCGAGTTCGGTGTGGCGGCGCACTGGAAATACAAGGCACGCGTCAACGGCAAGGGCGATGGCGCCGGTGGTCACGACGATGCGGACATGGCGTGGCTCGCCCACATCAGTGACTGGCAGGCCGAGACCGAGGATCCGGGGGAGTTCCTCGATTCCCTCCGTTTCGAGATCGGTGCCAAAGAGGTTTACGTCTTCACGCCGCAGGGCAAGGTGATTGGATTGCCGGCGGGTGCGACTCCCGTCGATTTCGCCTACGCGGTGCATACCGAGGTCGGCCACCGCACCATGGGCGCCAAAGTGAACGGCAGGCTGGTTCCGCTCGAGAGCGAACTCAACAGCGGCGACTCTGTGGAGGTCTTCACTTCCAAGAATCCGGATGCTGCTCCGAGCCAGGACTGGCTCAGTTTCGTCAAGAGTACGCGGGCGCGAAACAAGATCCGTGCCTGGTTCACAAAGGAGCGCAGGGATGAGGCGATAGAGCAGGGCAAGGATGCCATTGCTCGCGCCATGCGCAAACAGAACCTTCCGCTGCAGAAGCTGATGAGCCAGGATTCGTTCGCCGAGGTTGCATCCCAGATGCGATACGACGATGTGACGGCGCTCTACGCGGCAGTGGGCGAAGGGCACATCTCTACCCAGTCCGTGATCGAGAAGGTTCTTTCGTCACTGCACAGTGAGTCTGAGACTGACGACGCTGAGATCGAGTTCGCGCCGAAAGGCCGCAGCCGTTCGATGAAGAACAGCGACTCGGGTGTGCTGGTGCGAGGTGCTCCAGACATACTCGTCAAGCTCGCCAAGTGCTGCACGCCGGTGCCAAGAGATTCGGTGGTCGGTTTTGTGACCCGAGGCGCGGGAGTGTCGGTACATCGCTCAGATTGTAAGAACGTCAGTTCTCTCATGCTGGAACCCGAGCGCATGATCGACGTCGAATGGGCGCCGAGCTCGAAGTCTCTCTTCCTCGTGCAGATCCAGATCGAGGCTCTCGACCGGTCGGGACTGTTGTCTGATGTCACGCGTGTGCTCACCGAGAACCATGTAAACATCCTGTCTGCGACGGTGTCGACCTCGAGCGAGCGACTTGCCCTCAGTCGGTTCGTCTTCGAGATGGGTGACACCACGCATCTCGATCGTGTGTTGAATGCCGTGCGCAGGATCGACGGGGTCTACGACGTCTATCGGGTCAGCAACGGCTGAGCCGTTGCAGAGCGCGACGTTTCCCCGGGAGGTTCCTGCGGCCGTTGATGTCAGCCTCGCACTGCTCGAGACTGATACCGGATTGACGCATCAACCTGGACACCGTACGGACGTCTGCGAATTCGAACGCCTCGCTGAAACGCGCGAGATCAATGATGGTGCGAAGGGGAGTCGTGACCCGAAGACCACCGACCATGGCGATCTCGCTGCCACGGATGACTACTTCGCGCACCGAGACAGTGCGGGGGAGGTCTCTTCCGGCGCGGGAGTTGCTCACGACGCACAATTGTTGGTGGATCGGCGCGACATCCAACGCGCCCCAGATCCACGCCGCTGAGCGCTGTTCGGCGATCAGGCGACTATCGACGCCAGTCGCTGGGGCTCCCACGGAGTGCACAGCCCGAGCCCTGTGTGTGGCCTGCACGATCTCGTCAACCGGGGCGAAGCAGTCACCGACCAGGAAAAGTTCACCATCGAGCTTCGCGGCCCACAGTTCAGCGGCGGGCAGGTCGGCGCCGGAGAGCACTGGCGGCAGGCGGGGTGGCATGCCGTCATCATGGTTCGTGAATGCGGCACGCCGCAGCCGTCTGAGGAATCTGTGGACTTACCACGCCTGTGGAAACCCGGGCGCGGCTACTTGGCGATCGCGCCGAGCCAGGCCTTACGAGCATCCAGTGCTTCCTGAGCCGTGGAAATAGCGCGCTTATCGCCGCTTGCCTTCGCGTCGTCCAGTTCTCGTTCGAGCTTGGCGATGGCGTCGTTGAGCTGGCCGAGGAATCCTGACTCGCGCTGTTTGCGCTCGGGGTTGTTCTTCTGCCAGTGGTCTTCGTCGAGCTTTCGCACGGCATTCTCGACCTTGCGGAGCCGATCTTCGATCGTCTTGACCTTGTCGCGGGGGACCTTCCCGATCTTGTCCCAGTTGGTCTGGATTCGCAGCAGTGCGTCTTTCGCCTTCGAGCGATCGGTCTCGGTGAGCAGTGGCTCGGCCTCGACCAGCAGTGTTTCCTTTAATTCGAGATTCGCGGTGAATTCGACGGAGTCCTGCGCGTCGACCTCGCCCTTCGCGGAGTACAGGGCGTCACCGGCCTCTTTGAACTGGGCCCACAGGGCGTCGTCAAATTTCTTGCCCGCGCGACCAGCGGCTTTCCACTGGTCGAGGAGGTTGCGGTAGATCGGGATGCCTTCTGCACCTTTACCGACCAGGCCCTCGGCCTTCTCGACGAGAGCCTGCTTCGCAGCCTTCGCGTCTTTATGCACACTGTCCAGCTCCGCAAAAAACGCTTTGCGGTGGGTGTCGATGGTCGCCCTCGCGGCACGGAACCGTTTCCACAGTTCGTTCGCTTCGTTCTTCGGCAGGCGTGGGCCGTCGGCCTGATGCTTCTGCCAGCGAGCGAAGATCTCGTCGATAGTCGCCGTGACCTGCTTCCACTGCGCCTTCGCGGGATCCTGCGCGGCGAGAGTCTCGGCCTCGACCACGAGGCTCTCCCTCTCGACGAGCGCGGCCGACACGACGGCCTTCGACTCTTCTGTCTGCTTCACGGTCAACTCGGTGACGGTGCCACCGAGCGCCTCGATCCGCGACTGGAGTGCGGCGAGGTTGCCCACGGCGTTCGCGGTAGCGATGCTGGCAGCGAGTGCCCTGACGGCCTTCGAGACATCACTTGCAGGTGCACCGCGCTTCACACGCTGCTCGAGCAGCGTCACCTGCCCGGCAAGCTCGCTGAACTTGCGCTGGAAGTACGCGAGAGCCTCTTCCGGGGAACCGTCGGGGTACTGCCCGACCGCGCGCTCACCCGTTGCTTCGCGAACGAAGACGGTACCGGTCTCGTCGACGCGGCCCCATGGAGCCTGATCGTCTGTTGCCACGTGAATCACCCTTGCAGTTCGTTCTGAATGGCCGGACACATTCGTGTCCTGCCCAGCGGCTCAAGCCTATGGCACCGTGGGAATCGACCGCATCGGTGTTATTGGATCGTGAAGCCGGTGATGGATGTCGGCACCACCGGTGCACCGTCGGCAGCACCGTCGACGACTCCGGCGTCAGCTATCGACGCCATGAACTGGTCGAGGCCACTCGTGACGGATCCGACGATGGTGTAGCCACCCACGGAGTCGTCGGGCAGCGTGGCATCCGCATAGACGATGAAGAACTGTCGACCGTTGCTGTAGGCATTGTCCCCAGCCCGGGCCATCGCGATGCTGCCGGCGGGGTAGATGCCGCCCGGAGCCGTGTTTTCCAGCGGGCCGAAGCTGTAGGTGGAGTCGGTGGCTCCGGTGCCGTCAGCCGAACCGCATTGGAGGAGGCCGGCCGTCGGGCTCGACACGAGCCTGTGGCAGGTCTTGCCCACGTAGTAACCAGCGGCCGCGTCAGTGACCAACGAGGCGACAGCCTGCGGTGCGAGAGCACCGTCGAGCGAGATGCCGAGCTGGACATCATTAAGAGTGAGGTTGCCTGTCCAGGTGCGGCCTTCGGCGACCGCGGGGTCCGGCACGTCGCCGACGTTTTGGCCTTCGGGAGCAGCGGTTGCCGTGTCGGTGGGTGTCGAGGTCGGAACTGGTGTTGCCGTACCCGGCCCGCCATTGAAGTAGAACAATTGCGCGCCGGTCACGAGAGCGATCACGGCGAGCACCCCGATGATCGCGATGAGGTTGTCGCGGGAGCGACGCTTGCGGCCATGCTCGTGAACGGTTTGCCGGGCCTTGTACAGCCGCAGGCGCTCACGGGCATCGCGGGCCGCGCGATCGGTGCTCTTACTCTGTGCCACGAATGACTCCTTTGCGGGCAAGACCCTGATGATGACGCGTCGCCTCGCTGGGCCCGCAGTGAGAACTTTACGATATCCACGTCTGTCGGTTGCCACGGTTAGCATTGACCAATGGATAGCGGCCCCGGTCTACGCAGCGGCGCCACGCCTCTCGCGGTACGCATGAGGCCGATGAACCTTGATGAGGTAGCCGGGCAGCGTCACCTGCTCACTCCGGGGTCGCCGCTGGTGAGCCTCGCCTCAGACAAGTCTGGCGAGCAGGGTTCGGTGTCCATCATCCTGTGGGGCCCACCCGGCACGGGGAAGACGACCCTCGCCAAAGCCATCGCCCACAGCTCCGGACGCAAGTTCGTCGAGCTCTCAGCGGTCACTGCCGGGGTGCGCGATGTCAGGCAGGTCATGGAAGAAGCGCTGTCGAGCCGCGACCTGTACGGACTGACCACTGTGCTGTTCCTCGACGAGATCCACCGCTTCACGAAAGCGCAACAGGATGCCCTGCTTCCCGGTGTCGAGAACGGCTGGGTGATCCTGATCGCGGCAACCACCGAGAACCCGTCATTCTCTGTGATCTCCCCGCTGTTGTCCCGATCACTGCTGCTCACTCTTGAGCAACTCGACGAAACAGATCTCGGAATACTCATCGACCGCGCCGTGACAGACCCCCGCGGCCTGCACGACGCAGTGGAGCTTGCGGCAGAGGCTCGCGCGAGCATCATCCGGCTGTCGTCAGGTGACGCACGACGAGCACTGACGGCTCTCGAAGCCTCCGCGCTGGCCGCCACTGCCTCGTATGCCGGTGAGGGAAAGCCTGTGGTCACCACCGAGATCGTTGCGATGGCCGTCGACCGTGCACTGCTGCGCTACGACCGGCAGGGTGACGAGCATTACGACGTGATCAGCGCCTTCATCAAGTCGGTGCGTGGCTCGGATGTCGACGCAGCGCTGCACTACCTGGCGCGCATGATCGAGGCTGGCGAAGATCCGAGGTTCATCGCGCGCAGGGTCATCATCTCCGCTGCAGAAGATATCGGCATGGCCGACCCGCAGGCGCTGCTGATCGCGATGGCGGCGGCCGACGCAGTGCAGCTGATCGGCATGCCCGAAGGGCGCATCCCGCTGGCCGAGGCGGTCGTCTATCTAGCGACTGCGCCGAAGTCGAATGCCGCATACATGGCACTGGATGCCGCGATCGCCGACGTGCGCGCTGGCAAGATCGGCCGCGTGCCCAAGCCGCTGCGCGACGCCCATTACCCCGGCGCAAAGCGGCTGGGGCATGGCAAGGGCTATAAGTACTCGCACGACTCCGACTTCGGTGTGGTGCAGCAGCAGTACCTGCCGGACGAACTCAAGGGCACCGACTATTACAGGCCGACCAACAACGGCAACGAACGTGACGTGGCGGCCCGACTGGAGAAGCTCAGGGGCATCATTCGTGGTGAGTGACCAGCGCGCGCGTGATACTCTTAGCGCTGCCTAAGGCCTGATTTCCGCGCGCGGCTGCAACGAAATCGCTGGTTAGGGAAAGACGGTCTGTAGCCGACCGGGTTCCGCATGGCAGCCCCTCTACTTTCACGGCGTGCTTTCAAGCACATGTTTTGCGTGCGCATGCGTGCGCGCGAGCAGCCGTTTCCACTATTCACCGACAGTAAGGAACCCGTGTCTACTAAGTCACGTACCCGCAGCAAGACCCGTCTCTCGAGGGCCCTGGGCATCGCCCTGACCCCGAAGGCTGCCAAATACCTCGAGAAGCGTCCGTACGCTCCGGGTGAGCACGGTCGCACCAAGCGCAAGCAGGACAGCGACTACGCCGTCCGCCTGCGCGAGAAGCAGCGCCTGCGTGCCCAGTACGGCATCCGCGAAGCGCAGCTCAAGATCCAGTTCGAGGAGGCCCGCAAGGCCGCCGGCCTGACCGGTGAAAACCTCGTCGAGCAGCTCGAGATGCGTCTTGACGCCATCCTCGTTCGCTCAGCTATCGCCCGCACCACGGCCCAGTCACGCCAGATGATCGTTCACCGTCACATCCTGGTCGACGGGCAGCTCGTCGACCGTCCGTCGTTCCGCGTCAAGCCGGGACAGCTTGTTCACGTGAAGGCCAAGAGCGAGGGCATGGAGATCTTCCAGGTCGCCGCCGCCGGTGGACACGTCGACGTGCTCCCTAAGACCCCTGGGTACCTCGAGGTCGAGATCGACAAGCTGCAGACACGCCTCGTGCGTCGTCCGAAGCGCGCCGAGGTCCCCGTGACCTGTGAAGTCCAGCTCGTCGTGGAGTACTACGCGGCTCGCTAACGCTGGGTCATCCGGTAACTCTGAGCAGTTACTGTGGGAAGCGGGTCATCGCAGGATGGCCCGCTTCTCACGTTAACGAGGGAACATGTCATGACTGGTGCAGACGTAGCCGGACTCATCGCCGCAGGAGTGTTTGCGATCCTGGTGGGCATCTCCGCGATTCCACTCATCAAGCTGGGCCGGGTGTTCGACGAGGCGAGCGCCGCGATCCGCAGCGCGAGTGAGAACATCACGCCGATCCTTGAAGAGGCGACGACGACGATCAGCGAGACGAACAAGCAGATCGCTCGCGTCGACTCGATCACCGGCAGCGTCGAGGAGGCCACGAAGAACCTGTCTTCGCTCGTCGCGCTGTTTGCTGCGAGCGTGGGCGGCCCGCTGATCAGGATCGCGAGTTTCTCCGCGGGTGTTCGTGCTGCGCTCAGCGGCTCACGGTCGGGCACCGGCCGTTCGGCGTCGAAGAACTAAACTGTGAAGCCACTGCACTGCTCGACCCGTCTTGCCACAGGAGCACAATGAAGAATCTCGTCCTCGTATTCGTCGGTGTCGCGATCGGATTCCTCGTCGCGCACACGGTGTCGATGACCCCGCAGGGCAAGCGTTTCTTCGACGACGTCAACTCCCGCGCCCGTGAGTTCGGCAGTGCCGTGGTCGACGGGTACACGTCTCGCGAGGCCGAGTTGCGCGCCGCCGTGGACGAAGCCTGAGCCCAGATCTCCAACGAAGCCGCTGAGCTGCTGCGGGCCCGGTCACTGGTCCCCGCCGCACAACTACTAACCGGGACCTCCTATGTACACCGCTGACATCCAGAGCCGCTGGCTGAACTTCTTCGGGGACCGTGGGCACACCATCGTTCCCTCGGCATCGCTTGTCAGCGATGACCCGACCCTACTTTTCACGGTTGCCGGGATGGTGCCGTTCGTGCCGTACCTGACCGGGCTGGTGCCCGCGCCGTACCCGCGCGCGACGAGTGTGCAGAAGTGCATCAGGACCCTCGACATCGAAGAGGTGGGTAAGACTCCACGGCACGGCACGTTCTTCCAGATGAACGGAAACTTCTCGTTCGGTGACTACTTCAAGGAGCAGGCGATCGAATACGCCTGGGAGCTGCTCACGAACAGCGAGTCCGCAGGCGGATTCGGATTCGACGAGAAAGACCTGTGGGTCACCGTCTACAAGGACGACGACGACGCCGTCAATTTCTGGAAGAAGACGGCAGGGCTGCCAGACGAGCGCATCCAGCGACTCGACATGGACACCAACTACTGGTCGACCGGGCAGCCGGGACCAGCGGGGCCATGCTCGGAGATCTTCTTCGACCGCGGGCCGTCCTACGGTCGGGATGGTGGGCCGGCGACAGACGACGACCGCTACGTGGAGATCTGGAACCTCGTCTTCATGCAGTACCTCCGCGGCGAGGGCAGCGGGAAGAACTTCGAGATCCTGGGCGAGCTTCCCAGCCAGAACATCGACACCGGCATGGGCATGGAGCGCGTCGCGTTCATCAAGCAGGGCGTCGAGAACATGTACGAGATCGACCAGGTTCGCCCCGTGCTCGACCGGGCAGCTGAGCTGTCGGGGCGACGATACGGTGCGAGCCTGGAGGATGACGTCAGGATGCGCGTCATAGCCGATCACGTGCGCTCGAGCCTGATGCTGATGTCGGATGGCGTCACGCCGGCGAATGAGGGGCGCGGCTACATCCTGCGCCGGCTGCTCAGGCGCACAGTGCGCTCGATGCGACTGCTCGGCGTCGAAGATCCGACGTTCGCTGAACTGTTCCCGGCATCAAGGGACGCGATGAAGGCCCAGTATCCCGAGGTCGCCAGCGATTTCGACAGGATCTCACGACTGGCAGTGGCCGAGGAGGAGACCTTCCTCCGCACGCTCGCCAGCGGCACGACGATCCTGGATGTCGCCGTCGCACGCACGCAGCAGGCCGGAGCCGTGCAGCTGCCGACCGACACCGCGTTTCTCCTGCATGACACGTACGGATTCCCGATCGACCTGACCCTCGAGATCGCGGACGAAGCCGGGCTCTCGATCGACCGTGCGGGATTCGACGCGCTCATGAACCACCAGCGCACCCTGGCCAAGGCCGACGCGAAGTCGAAGAAACAGCACCTCGCTGATCTCTCGGTCTACAGCGCTTTCCGTGCAAAAGGTGAGACGACCTTCACGGGCTACGACCACCTCGACACCGAGTCGAGCGTGCTCGGGCTGATCGTCGACGGAGCCTCGGTCAGCAGGGCGACCTCGGGGCAGATCGCCGAAGTGATACTTGCCGAGACCTCGCTGTATCCGGAATCGGGAGGCCAGGAAGCCGACTCCGGCACCATCGTCGGCACTGGGTTCGAACTCGAGGTGCTCGATGTGCAGCGCCCCGTCAAGGGACTCGTCAGCCACAAGGTGCAGGTCACCTCGGGCGAAGTCGGAGTGGGGGATGCCGCGACCAGCGTCGTCGACCCCGAGTGGCGCCGCGGTGCGACCCAGGCGCATTCGGCGACGCACCTCATCCATGCCGCTCTTCGGCAGATCCTCGGGCCACAGGCGCACCAGTCCGGTTCGTACAATAAATCCGGATATATGCGACTGGACTTCTCCTGGAACTCGGCGCTGTCCGCAGCGACCAAGAGCGAGATCGAAGAGGTCGCCAACAACGCCGTGCGCGACAACCTCGAGGTGACCACGCGCATCCTCCCCATCGAGGAGGCGAAGGCTCTTGGCGCGATGGCACTGTTCAGCGAGAAGTACGGGGACACTGTGCGGGTGGTGGAGATCGGCGGCCCTTGGTCGCTGGAACTGTGTGCGGGAACGCACGTATCGCGGTCGGCTGAGGTCGGCCTGATCAATCTCATCGGTGAATCATCGGTCGGATCATCGAACCGGCGCATCGAATCGCTCGTCGGTCTCGACGCCTTCCGTGACCTGGCCGCCGAACGTGCCATCGTTTCTGAACTGACGTCGTCACTCAAGACACCCCGGGAGCAGTTGCCCCAGCGCATCAGCGCCCTCGTGGCTGAGCTGAAGGCCGCCGAGAAGAAGATCGCCGAATTCGAAGCCGGTCAGTTGTCGCAGCGGATTCCGGCCATTGTGGCGAACTCGAGCAGGCGAGGCGACATCGATCTCGTGGCAGAGAACATTGGTGCCATCGCCTCGAGCGACGACCTGCGGTCGCTGGTCATGGGTGTGCGTGAGCGGCTCGGATCCGGTGCCTCGGTTGTGGCTCTGGCGGCAGATGTTGCCGGTAAGCCCGCCGTGATTGTGGCGACCAATGAGGCCTCTCGGGCGCTCGGTCTCAAAGCCGGCGCGATGGCAAAGGCTGCTGCCGGTGTGCTCGGCGGTGGAGGCGGCGGAAAAGACGACCTCGCACAGGGCGGTGGCTCTGACGTCACCGCCATCGGAGCTGCGCTCGAAGCGATCACCGCGGCAGTGTCGCGATAGTGCGAACCGGCGTGCGACTCGGTGTCGATGTGGGAAAAGTGCGCATCGGGGTGGCCCGCAGCGATCTTCACGGAATGCTGGCCACGCCGGTCGAGACCGTGCAGCGGGGGCGGGGCGACCTGGTTCGCATTGCACAACTCGCTGCAGAGATCGACGCCGTCGAGATCGTGGTCGGGCTGCCGATAGCGCTGTCGGGCCGCGACACCCCATCGACGGATGACGCGAGAGGGTTTGCCGCGCAGATCGCTCGCGATCTGGGGATTCCCGTTCGCATGGTCGACGAGAGGCTGTCTACTGTGTCAGCCAATTCGGCGCTTCGGGCGTCTGGCAGGAACGCGAAAAATTCACGCTCAGTGGTGGATCAGGTTGCCGCCGTTATAATTCTGCAACATGCCCTCGACCTCGAGCGCGCGGCTGGTACACCTCCTGGTCTCATCGTCGACACCCCCGAAGGATCATAGGATCATGGCAAACGAGCCGAGCTGGGATGAGATCTTCGCACAGCGGCCGACGGCGGCGCCCCTTGTGACACCACCGAAGGAGTCGGCACACGAGCCCACGGAGCTCGATTCCTTCGCCCAACTGTTCGGTGCGCGGCCGTCCCAGGAAGCTCCAGCTGGGACAGCCGCAACTGCCGTTGCGGCGGCGGCGGCTGCACAGGGTCGCCGGGCGACGGACCCTGCTGCGCCGGGCAGTCGCCGGGCGGCTCGAGAACGCGAACAGTGGTCGGCAGGTGGCGACGGTCCGGGATCAGGGGGCCGCTCCCGCAGGGGCGGCGGCGGCGGCGATCGCCCGAAGAAGCGGAACCAGCGCTGGCTGAAGATCCTGCTTCCGATCGTGCTCGTGCTCAGCGCTGGCGGGGCGGTGGCGGCGTATGGCTGGACCACCTACAACACCCAGGTGCGCGAGCTTCTGGGAATCCAGTTGCCCACTGACTACGAGGGATCGGGCAATGGTGAGGAAGCCATCGTGACGGTCCAATCCGGGGACATCGGTTCGGATGTCGCGCGGGAACTCCACGAGGCTGGCGTCACCATGACCTACGACGCCGTGTACGACTACCTTGTGACCAACCCTGATGTCGGATTCCTGCCGGGAAACTGGCGACTGCAGAAGATGATGAGCGCCGAGACGGCGGTGACCGCCCTTCAGGACAGCGCCAATAAGGTGACGGACAAACTCCTGCTCCGTGAGGGGATCTCGCTGCAGACCTCACTGGAGGTGATCGCCGAGACGACAGGACTTCCTCTTGAGGAGGTGACAGCCGCCGCCGAGGATCCGCAGGCGTACGGGCTTCCGGAGCAGGCACCGACGCTCGAGGGTTATCTCTTCCCGGCCACCTACGAACTTCAGGGCGGGGAGACTGCGCAGCAGATCCTGCAGCTGCTCGTGGATACGACGATCGGCAGGCTGGACGCCGCGGGCGTCGCACCGGAGAACCGCTACAACACGCTCATCATGGCCTCGATCATCCAGCGTGAAGCCGGCGCCAACCCCGACGATTTCTATAAGATCTCGCGGGTGTTCCAGAACCGCATCGAGCAGGACATCAACCTGCAGTCCGATGCGACCGTCGCTTACGGCACCGGTCGGTTCGACTCGGTCTGGACCGAGCCGGAGGAGAGGGCGGATCCGTCGAACGTCTACAACACCTACGCCAACCCCGGCCTGCCGGCGGGCCCTATCGGCCTGCCGGGTGACCTCGCGATCGATGCCGCGTTGAATCCGGTAGACGGCCCCTGGCTGTTCTTTGTCCCGATCAACCTTGCGACCGGTGAAACCGTGTTCTCGACGACGGCAGACGAGCACCAGGCCGCGGTCGACAGGCTGTTCGCGTGGTGCGACGAGAGCGCCGAGAACGCCACATACTGTGAGTGAGGCAGCTCGTCGCCGGCTCGCGGTTCTGGGTTCGCCGATCTCGCATTCGCTGTCGCCCTCGATTCACAGGGCCGCATACCGGGTACTCGGCCTTGACTGGAGCTATGGTTCCGCGGATGTCACGGGGGAGTCGCTCGCGCGCTACGTAGGCACGCGTGACTCCAGTTGGCGCGGCCTCTCGCTCACGATGCCACTGAAGCGTGACATCCTGCCGCTGTTGGATTCCCGGGACGAACTGGTCGACCTGGTGGGGGCTGCCAACACCGTGCTGTGGGACGCCGACGGCTCCCTGCGCGGATTCAATACCGACGTGTACGGCGTCGAGCGATCGTTCCGGGACGCGGGAGTGGATGCCCTGACTCTCGTGCACGTCCTCGGGGCGGGGGCGACAGCCGCCTCCGTCATCGCCGGAGTCGCACGGCTCGGCGTGACAGAAGCGCAGGTGCTCGCCCGGACACCCGCGAAGGCGGCGGACCTCGTTGTGCTGGGGCGAGTGCTCGGTGTGACGGTCACGGTGATTCCCTGGGCAGGGTCGCTCACGGGCCGACCCGACGCCGTGATCAGCACGGTTCCTGGAGGGGAGAGCCTGCCCGAGTTCTCCCGCGAAATCCGATGCTCCGCAACGTTGTTCGACGTCGCATACGATCCCTGGCCGAGCGACCTCGCGCGGTCATGGTCTGACGCGGGCGGGTCTGACGCGGGCGGGTCTGGGGCTGGCGGAACTGACGCCGGCGGAGCAGTGATCTCCGGCCTCGACCTGCTGGTGAACCAGGCCGTCGGGCAGATCCGTATCTTCGTCAACGCCGACCCCACGATCGAGCTCCCCGATGAGGCGGCGGTCATCGGCGCGATGCGCGAAGCCCTCACCCCCTGACGCAGTCCGACCACCGAGTGCGGTGAGCGCCGCGCGCTATGGGAGGATTGGGGCATGCTGCGTTGGTTGACGGCTGGTGAGTCGCACGGTCCCGAACTCGTCGCCATACTCGAGGGACTTCCCGCTGGCGTTCCCGTAACACCCGAGGCGATCCAGTCAGACATGCATCGTCGCTCGCTGGGCTACGGCCGCGGGGCTCGGATGAAATTCGAGCAGGATGAGCTCTCGATCAGCGGAGGCATTCGCTTCGGTGCGAGCATGGGCAGCCCGATCGCGCTGCGCATCGGCAACACCGAGTGGCCGCGCTGGGTCGACGTCATGAGTGCGGTGCCGGTCGACCTGGATGCGCTGCCGAAAGGCCGAGGAGCGGCCCTGACCCGCCCGCGACCGGGCCATGCCGACCTTGTCGGCATGCAGAAGTACGACTTCCCCGAGGCCCGAAATGTGCTGGAGCGCGCGAGTGCGAGGGAGACCGCCGCGCGGGTCGCCCTCGGCGCTATAGCCCGATCCTTCCTGTCCGAGCTCGGCATCCGGATCCTCAGCCACACGCTCGCCATCGGAACGGTGCGTGTTCCTGACGGTTCACCGCTGCCGGGGGCCGGGGACGTCGCCACGCTCGACGCTGACCCGCTGCGCTGCTTCGACCCCGAGACGTCCACCGCCATGGTCGCGGAGGTCGACATGGCCCACAACGACGGCGACACCCTCGGCGGGGTTGTCGAGGTTCTCGTCTACGGTCTTCCACCGGGGCTCGGTTCGTACACGCACTGGGATCGCCGGCTTGACTCCCAGCTTGCCGCCGCGATCATGGGCATCCAGGCCATCAAAGGCGTGGAGATCGGAGACGGTTTCGAGACGGCCCGCCGCCGAGGATCCGAAGCCCACGACGAGCTCATCATCGGGCCGGACGGCATCACGAGGCTGAGCGACCGCGCTGGCGGCACAGAGGGCGGCATGAGCACGGGTACGCTGCTGCGCGTCAGGGCCGCGATGAAACCGATCTCGACAGTTCCGCATGCCCTCAGGACGGTGGATGTCGCAACCGGCGCCGCGGCCGAGGCACACCATCAGCGCTCCGACGTCTGCGCGGTACCCGCCTCGGGTGTCGTCGCGGAGGCCATGGTCGCCCTCGTGCTCGCGAACTCCGTGCTCGAGAAGTTCGGCGGGGATTCCGTCGGAGAGACCAAGCGCAACCTCGACGCCTACCTCGCATCCATCCCGGCAGAGCTCGTCACGTCGAGATCGTCGCAACCTGAATGAGCGGGCATGGGTGAGCGGGCGTGAACGAGCCGGGCGTGAGCGAGCCGGGCGTGAGTGAACCGGGCGTGAACGAGCCCGCTGACGGCGCCGCCGTCGTGCTGATCGGGGCACCCGGTGCCGGTAAGACGCGCACCGGCAAGCGGCTCGCCCGTTTGCTGCACGTGCCGTTCATCGACACCGATAAACGGATCGTCGAACGCCATGGCACGATCGCCGAGATCTTCGCCGAGCATGGCGAGTCGCACTTCCGCTCGATCGAGCGCGATGTCGTGGCGGAGGCGCTGGTGGAGCGGGCCGTGGTGACCCTGGGCGGAGGGGCTGTGCTCGATCCGAGGACCCAGGCCGACCTCGCCCAGTATCCGGTCGTGCAGCTGACGGTTTCGGCTGAGGCCGTCGAGGCTCGAATCTCCAGTGGGAAACGGCCACTGCTGGCCGATGGGATCGGTGCCTGGCAGGCGCTCGTCGACGCCAGGCAGCCGATCTACGACCGGCTCTCCAGCTTCGCCATCGACACGTCCAGCCAGCCGCTGGACAGGGTGGCCCAACAGATCGCCCACTGGCTCGAAAGGCAGCAGTCATGACCTCCACCGTCATCCCCGTCAAGGGCACAGATCCCTATGACGTGATCATCGGTAACGGCACACTCTCGACAGTGGCAGAACACCTCGGCACACGCGTTTCCAAGGTGCTGATCGTGCATCCATCCACTCTCGGCGCTCGCGCCAACGCCCTGCGTGACTCGCTCTCCGATCGCTATGAGGTGCTGCTGGCAGAGGTTCCGGATGCCGAGGACGCAAAGCGCGTCGAGGTCGCCGCGTTCTGCTGGGGCATCATGGGCCAGACCGACTTCACGCGCACCGATGCGGTCATCGGTTTCGGGGGAGGCTCGACGACAGACCTCGCCGGTTTCGTCGCGGCGACCTGGCTTCGCGGTGTGCGACTCATCCAGTGCCCGACGAGTGTCGCCGGAATGGTGGATGCGGCCGTGGGTGGCAAGACCGGCATCAACACGGCCGAGGGCAAGAACCTGGTCGGCTCGTTCTACGCACCGGCCGCGGTGATCGCCGACCTGGACGTGCTCGACGACCTGCCGCGCAACGAGATTCTGGCCGGTTTCGCTGAGATCGTGAAGTGCGGGTTCATCGGTGAACCCGAGATCCTCGACATCATCGAAGCCGATGTCGATCTCGTGACGGATCCGCACAGCGCCGAATTCCGCCGCGTGGTCGAACTGTCAATCGGGCTGAAGGCACGGGTGGTCGGTGAGGATTTCAAGGAGTCTGGCCCGAGGGAGATCCTGAACTACGGACACACGCTGGGTCACGCGATCGAGCACGCCGAGCGCTACCGCTGGCGCCACGGTGCGGCTATCAGCGTGGGCATGGTCTTTGCCGCGGAGCTGGGAAGGCTGGCCGGCTCACTCTCTGATGCCGTCGTCGACCGCCACCGTTCGATCCTCGAGTCACTCACCCTGCCGATTGACTACTCGCTCGGCCGCTGGAACACCCTTCTCGCGACGATGCAGCGTGATAAGAAGGCCAGGGCCGGGATGATCCGGTTCATCGTGCTGGACGATGTCGGAAAGCCCTCGGTGCTCGCCGGCCCCGACGAGGCGATGCTATATGCGGCCTACCAGGAAGTCGGCGTGTGAGCATTACCGGGTCCCTCTGGGATTCGCGCTCGTCGCCGCCATGCTGACCGTTCTTCCCGAAGCGCGCTCGGCGCGTGTGTTGTGTGCGGCCCTGACTCAGGGCAGGGCACCGGGCACGAACTCCGCTCGCTCTGGGCCGCGTATCGGCGCAGAGCCCTGACGAACCTGCTGAACCCCACGGTCGGTGTGTTCTCCATCGCACTGATGGGCTTCGCCGCGGTGATTTTCGCCACCGAGGTTGCCCGCCGCTGGCTCACATCGCCCCGGTCGTGCGCGCTATCAACAGGATCACCGGCGGGATACTGATCGCCGTCGGAGCAGTGCGCGTCCCCGAGTCGCGACCGTAGTGCTCAGGGTGCTCCCGCCCTGTGAAGGGCCGCCTCCAGAAGTTCCATGTCGATGCGCGCGTGCGCGAGCCCGATGGCCCCCGCATCCGGGCAGCGCTTTTCGCAGATGGCTTCCACCAGATTCTGATGATCCACGAGAGCACGCTGTTCCATCTCTCGCTGCCCCTCTGGGAATCCCCACACATGCGACGGAGCGGCGATGCTCACCTGGCTTTCGAGCTCAGCGAGCATCCGTTTGAGCGTCACATTGTGGGCAGCATCAGCTATAGCGATGTGCAGACGCTCATCTGCTTTCTGAGCGGCACTACCAGACTCTGCGAGGCGATAATCCTCCAACCGAGCACGGAGGACCATCACGTCGTCATCGGTGCGCTTCTCTGCCGCAGCGAGGGCCACGGCGCCAGACAGGTGCATCATCGCTTCGCAGGTGTCTCGCAGCGCTTCCCATCGCGCCGAGAGGGTGCGATGTACGGAAGCGCTGGATATCGCGGTCCACTGCTCGCGTACAAAGGAGCCGCCGCCGCGCCCGCGGGCCTTCACGAGCATTCCCTGTTCGACCAACCGCGAGAGAGCTTCGCGCACGGTCATTCTCGCGACTCGCAAATTGGCTGCCAGTTCGCGTTCCGCAGGAAGTCGCGCCCCGGGCAGGTACTCACCGATGGCGATAGCGGTGACCAGCCGATCGTAAATCTCGTCGACCCGG
Organism: Salinibacterium xinjiangense; assembly: GCF_014645015.1. Classification (GTDB taxonomy): domain Bacteria; phylum Actinomycetota; class Actinomycetes; order Actinomycetales; family Microbacteriaceae; genus Rhodoglobus; species Rhodoglobus xinjiangensis. Next base: position 181,198 of record NZ_BMLC01000001.1, on the reverse strand, counting down.
GATGCGCCGTTGAGTGGCGCGTCGAGACTGCTCGGCAGAACGGGGGTCTCGAGGTGCGTCATAACCACCATTAACGCATACTCGCCAGACTCAACTTCGAACCCCGAATCACCGCGAACCAGGACGAGCGCCATCTCAGCAAAAAGAAAGGTTGGTTATTAGACCATTCGTAGGACATGATGATCCTCGGGAATGAACAACAGGAGCAACGGTGGCTGAAACAACGAACGCGACGACGGCGAGAGTGCCGTTTCACGAGTGGGAGACCTGGGCCAAAGTCGTCACCCCAACGAACCCCTTGCCGGGTGCGCTGCCGCTCGTCGTTTTGCACGGGGGACCGGGTATGGCCCACAACTACCTGAACAACCTGGCTGATCTCACCAGCACGGGGCGCACCGTCATCTTTTACGACCAGCTTGGTTGCGGCAACAGCACACACCTACCGGACGCTCCAGCCGAATTCTGGAGTCCACGCCTTTTCGTCGAAGAATTCCACAATCTGCTAGAGCACTTCGGAATCACCGAATATCACCTGCTCGGGCAGTCATGGGGCGGAATGCTGGGAGCGGAGATCGCCGTTGAACGCCCCGCTGGCCTGGCCAGCCTCAGCATCTGCAACTCACCGGCATCCATGCAGTTGTGGGTGGAGGGTGCCAATGAGCTTCGCGCCCATCTTCCACAAGAGACGCAGGATGCCCTGACGCGCCACGAGACAAACGGCACGATTCACGATCCTGAGTACCTGGCAGCGACGAGAGATTTCTACGACCGCCACGTTTGCCGAGTAGTGCCGGCCCCCCGCGGCTTCGCGGAGAGCGAGGGTCAAATGGAGGCGGACCCCACGGTGTATCACACGATGAACGGCCCCAACGAGTTCCGCATCGTCGGGACACTTCGCTACTGGACCATTATCGACAGGCTCGATCAGATCATCGCGCCGACGCTGGTCGTCGCCGGGGAGTTCGATGAAGCAACACCAGCCACCTGGGCGCCATTCGTCGAGCATATTCCGTCGGTATCGAGCCACGTCTTCCCCGGCGCCAGTCATTGCTCTCACCTTGAGCAGCCCGAAGCCTTCCGCGCTGTGATCGCTTCATTCCTCGCGCGGTCTGACCGTCAGGGATAGCGCCTCAGCCCTCTTCTTTTCCACCAGCACCACCGCAGCGCAGCACGGTCAGCTCTCATAATGCAGTTCCCCCACTTCAACAGAAAGACAAAGATGTCGAGAATAGATTCGCCGGATCTCACGCCGCAGCAGCAGCTCGAGTCCTACGGTTATAAACAGGAACTCAAGCGTTCCGTCTCCACCCTGGACCTGCTGATCTACGGACTCGTGTTCATGGTGCCGATTGCACCGTGGGCAATCTTCGGCGTGGTCTACAACGCGGCGGGTGGAATGGTTCCGCTGGTCTACCTGATCGGCCTGATCGCCATGATTTTCACGGCGCTCGCTTACCAGCAGATGGCCAAGTCGATCCCGCTGGCCGGCTCGGTCTTCTCGTATGTGGGGCGCGGGATCCACCCGACCGCCGGGTTCTTCGCGGGCTGGGCAATCCTGCTGGACTATCTGCTGGTGCCAACACTGCTGTACGTCTTCGCCGCAGAGTCGATGGTCGGCATCTTCCCGGACTCTCCCCGCTGGATGTGGGCGGTGATCTTCGTGGTCATCAACACGGTGATCAACCTGCTGGGAATCAGTTCCATCAAACGGATCAACCGCATCTTCCTGGCCATCGAGCTCGCCTTCGTGGTGATCTTTGTCGTCATAGCTGTCAATGCGTTAAGCGGCAACACGATTCCCGACGCTGCCTTCACCATCGACCCACTATGGGACGCAAGCAAGGTGACGGGGCCGCTCATCGCGTCGGCCCTGTCGATCGCGGTGCTCAGCTTCCTGGGCTTCGACGGCATTTCGACCATGTCGGAGGAAGCGACCGGCGGTCGCAATGCTGCCGGCCGCGCCATGATCATGGCGCTTTTCGTGGTCGCCTTCCTGTTCATCCTGCAGACCTGGCTGGCCAGTGCCCTCGCCGGGGGACGGGAATCGTTCGGCGACGACGAGGTTGGCAACGCGTTCTTTATCCTGGTGCAGGCGGCCTCGAACAGCGGGTGGATGACGGCGTTCTTCGTGGTCAACGTGATGGCCGTCGGAATCGCCAACGCGATGGCAGCCCAGGCCGCTACGTCCAGGTTGCTCTACTCCATGAGCCGAGACCGGCAGCTGCCCGCATTTCTGTCACGCATCGACCGTCGACAGATCCCGCGAAATGCAGTTCTCGTCGTCTCGGCAATCTCCGCCGTTCTGGTGCTGTTCTTTGTCGGGCAGATCGACCTGATCGCAGCCCTCGTGAACTTCGGCGCCCTGTTTGGGTTCATGATGCTGCACCTCGCCGTCATCGTGTATTACGTGGTGCGCAAGAAGTCGCACAACTACCTTCTTCATCTCGTCGTGCCGATTCTCGGGTTCCTGATCATTGGATATGTACTGCTGAACGCAGCACCGCAGGCCAAGATCGGCGGCGTAATCTGGCTGGTTCTCGGAGCGGGAGTCTTCTTCTACTACCGAATCAGCGGCAGAAAGACCGAATTCTCTGGCGAGGACGCCGAGAAGGGCGCAGATGATCTCGACGTGACGAAGGTGCCCGCCGTGGGGCCGGGCGAGTCGCTCTCATGACCGATTCTCATCGGACCGGGACGATCGACCACTTTCTCGACAAGTCGCACGGCAAGTTTGGTTTCGGAGCCGATACCCCGCCGGCCCTACGCATTGCGCCGGGTACGGGCGAGACGATCGGCTTCGAAACCAGCGATGCGGTGTACGAACAACTGCACCAGCATCACGACATGGAAAAGCTCACCGTGGGCATCAACCCAGTGACGGGTCCGGTGTACGTGGAGGGTGCTGAGCCCGGGGATGCGCTCGTGGTGACGATCCACGAGATCCGGTTGAAAGAGCACGGCTGGTCGGTCAGCATCCCCGGTACTGGAGCGTTGAGACGCGTCATGGGTGACACGGTGTTCACTCGCCAGATACCCATTGATGCAGACGGAGTGCACGTCACGGAGCGGCACGTCTTTGACGCCAGACCGATGATCGGGTGCATCGGAACCGCACCGGCAGAGCGTGTGAATTCAACGATCATGCCCAGCTATCCGCAGGGCGGCAATATGGACCTCACCGAGTGCCGACCCGGATCCAGGGTCTACCTTCCCGTCATGGTGCCCGGAGCCTATTTGTCAATCGGCGACATCCACGCGCTGATGGCGGAGGGCGAGTCCTCGTTCGTCGCCATCGAAGCCGAGGGCACTGCGGTGGTCAGTATTGACCTGGTCAAGAATATGCCGCTGCGCGCGCCGCGCGTCGAGACCGCGGATGAATGGATATTCGTCGGTCTCGGCGATCCGGTCCAGGAAAGTATCACGCGTGGCTACGAGGATATGTTCGCGTTTCTCACGGGGCAGCACGGCTGGGATCTTGGGGACGCGTATTCCGTCATGAGCGCGGTTGGGCACACCCGCCTCGGGGGTCCGACCGGTTCCGGCGAACCGGACCCCCTGCACCCGTTTGCCGCCGTGGGTGCAGTGACGATCCATCGCCTGCCGAAGAACGTGCTGTAAGCCTGCGCAGTCGGAGGTCGATCAGGGCGGCGCGTTATCCCGGTGGTGTCTCGATACACTCGAACCCGTGACCACAGTCCTCGTTCTCAATGGCCCGAACCTCGGCAGGCTCGGCACTCGCGAGCCCGACGTGTACGGCAGTGGCACCCTCGACGATCTTCGGGTGCGGCTCGAGGCCGAGGCATCCGGCCTCACCATCGACCTGCGCCAGACCGACGACGAAGCGACGCTGATCGGGTGGCTGCACGAGGCCGTGGATACCTCGAGCCCCGTGATCCTGAATCCCGCAGCCTTCACGCATTACTCGTACGCCCTCAGCGATGCAGCAAAACTGGTGACCTCGGCCGGCTTGATCCTCGTCGAAGTGCACCTGAGCAACCCCCACGCTCGCGAGCAGTTCAGGCACACGAGCGTGATCTCGGCTGTGGCTACCGGTGTGATCGCAGGATTCGGTTTCGACTCATACAGCCTCGCGTTGAGCCTCGTTCGCTCGAGGCTCGTTCGCTAGCGACCCGCCCAACACGTAGAATCGATGGTCGGTCTCGACCAACGCTGTCACCAACGAACGGAACACTCCCATGGCCTCAACCGCTGACATCAGGAACGGCGTCGTTCTCAACATGGACGGCCAGCTGTGGACCGTCATCGACTTCCAGCACGTCAAGCCAGGCAAGGGTGGCGCATTCGTGCGCACGAAGGTCAAGAACGTCATGAGCGGCAAGGTCGTGGACCGCACGTTCAACGCCGGAGCGAAGATCGAAACCGAAGTCGTCGACCGTGCGGACTTCCAGTACCTCTACAAAGACGGCGAGAACTACGTCTTCATGGACGTGGGCACATACGACCAGATCACACTGTCGCCCGCCAACGTCGGTGACGCCGCAAACTTCATGCTCGAGAACCAGAACGTGACCATCGCGCTGCACAACGGCGACCCGCTCTATGTCGAGCTGCCGGCATCCGTCACTCTCGAGATCACCTACACGGAGCCCGGCCTGCAGGGCGATCGTTCGACCGGCGGCACGAAGCCCGCAACCGTCGAGACCGGCTACCAGATCCAGGTCCCGCTGTTCCTCGAACAGGGCACCAGGGTCAAGGTCGACACTCGTGATGGCTCATACCTCGGCCGCGTCAATGACTAAGACCATGACGACACCGGAGGCCGCAGCCTGATGGGCGCTCGTACCAAATCACGCAAGCGCGCCCTTGATGTGCTGTACGGAGCCGACGTTCGCGAAGAGTCGATCAACACCGTGCTCGCCGCCGAGCAGGCCCGTGCTGAGGGGGACACCAAGCGCGCGTCATCATGGGGATACGCGCGCGACATCGTGATCGGCATCACCGAACACGGTGATGAGATCGATGAACTCATCGAGACCTATGCGCAGGACTGGACTCTCGCGCGCATGCCCGCGGTCGACCGGGCGCTGCTGCGCATCGGCGTCTGGGAGATCCTCTACAACACCGAGGTACCTGACAGCGTCGCGATTTCAGAAGCCGTCGAGTCGGCGACACTGCACAGCACTGACGACTCGGCAGGCTTCGTGAATGGCCTGTTGGGACGGATCGCAGCCAGCCGCAGCTGATCGGTCCCGACGTTGCCTGCGGCAAGCCCCGACACCGCCTGCGGCAAGCCCCGACGTCGCCTGCGGTAAGCATGACGCAGGGTTACGTCCCGGCTGCCGAATGATTAGCTCTAGCCCGTAACGTGCAGGGATGACCTCAGCGACAGCCATTCCCGGGCGCAGTGCACCAGCACTGTCGGTGTCTCTCGTCGATGTCGAGCGCTCCTTCGCCGGCGCGACCTCGAAGGATCCACCGCGCCGGGTACTGCGGGATGTGTCGCTTGAGATCACACCGGGCGAGATCGTCGCGCTCATCGGAGCCTCCGGCAGCGGCAAGTCCACCCTGCTGCGCCAGGTGGGCGGACTCGACGTTCCCGACAGAGGATCTGTGCGCATCGACGGCTCGGCCCTCACCGGCATCGACCAGCGCTCGGCCATCGCCTTCCAGGAGCCGCGGTTGCTTCCGTGGCGTTCCATCGAGGCCAACGTCGACCTCGGATTGCCCAAGGGCACGCCTCGCGGTGAACGACGTGACCGGGTCGCGGAACTGCTCGAGCTCGTGCAGTTGACGGATGCCGCAAGCCTTCGTCCGCGCCAGGTCTCTGGTGGCATGGCCCAGCGGGCATCCCTCGCCCGTGCCCTCGCCCGCGGACCGGGAGTGCTGTTGCTCGACGAGCCGTTCGGAGCGCTCGATGCACTGACCCGGCTCACCATGCAGGATCTGCTGCTCGACATCCACGCAGCAGAACCCGCCACCATCCTGTTCGTCACCCACGACGTCGAAGAGGCGCTGTACCTCGCTGACCGCGTCGTGCTGCTCGGCGTCGAGTCCGGTTATGCGAGCAACTCCGGAGCCGTCATCCGCTCCGTTATCACCGTCCCGGGAACCCGTCCGCGCGATCGCGGCGACTCCTCCCTGGCGCACCTGCGTGCCGAGCTCCTGGAGGGGCTCGGCGTGTCAACCCACCACCCTGTACACACATTTTGAGGAGCACCGTGAAGAAAAAGTTTCTGCCCTTGATCGCCATTGCCGCAACGGTAGCCATCGCACTGTCGGGCTGCGCCGGTGAGGGTTCGGGCGCCGTCGCCGAGCCGGAGCCTGCAAGCACCCTTCCGGGTGAGTGGAGTGCGGATGTGCTGAACATCGATTTCGCCACCTACAACCCACTCAGCCTGATCATCAAGGACCAGGGCTGGCTCGAGGATGCCACGGAAGGCAAGGTCGCGATTAACTGGGTGCAGTCTGCCGGGTCGAACAAGGCGAACGAGGCGCTGCGCGCCGGGGCCATCGACGTCGGATCGACCGCGGGATCTGCCGCGCTGCTCGCGCGATCCAACGGATCGCCGATCCAGGCCATCGACATCTACTCGCAGCCCAACTGGGCCGCGATCCTGGTTCCCGCCGGCTCGACGATCACGAAGGTTTCGGAGCTCAAGGGCAAGTCGATCGCCGCGACGAAGGGCACGGATCCCTATTTCTTCCTGCTGCAGTCGCTCGGTGAAGCCGGACTCACACTGAACGACGTGACAGTGCAGAACCTGCAGCACGCCGACGGGAAGGCTGCCCTGGAGTCTGGTGCTGTCGACGCATGGTCGGGACTGGATCCGCTGCTCTCGACGAGTGTCGCGACCGCCGGTTCGAAGATCATCTACGACAACATCGACTTCAACAGCTACGGGTTCCTGAACGCCACAGAGAGCTTCCTCGAGAAGTCGCCTGACCTCGCCCAGCTGGTGGTCGACGCCTACGAGAAGGCTCGCGAATATGCCATCGCCAACCCGGAGGAGACGGCAGGCATCCTTGCAACGGTTGCCGGTATCGATCCCGCTATCGCGACCTCGGTGATTGCCGACCGCACCAACCTCGAGGTCGACCCGAAGCCGGGCAAGAAGCAGCACGACGTGCTGGCCTTCATCGGGCCGATCTTCGTCGAATCCGGAGACGTCGCGAGCCAGGACCTGATCGACTCCGCCCTCGACTCGCTCTTCAACACCGAGTTCATCGACAAGTCGGACCCCTCGGTCATTGGCTGAGAACGCCCAGAAGCACGACCTCGCAGCCGACTCCACCACGGAGTCGGCTGCGAGTCTTGTGCAATACGTCTCGGGTTACGGATATTCGGCCGCCGGCACCGCGCTCAGCCAGCGACGCCGAGGGGCCATTCATTCGAAGCGGTGGGTGATTGCTCTCGGCTTCGTAGTGCCGGTGCTGCTGCTCGGTGGTTGGCAGTTCATCTCGGCGACGGGACTCGTACCCGCGTACCGACTTCCGTCACCGACGAGCGTCTGGCTGGCTGGCATCGACCTGGCCGCGCGCGGGCAACTGGGCCCGTACGTGGGAATCTCCGTGCAGCGGGTGCTGATCGGCTTCGTCGCCGGCGCCGGCATCGGGCTGGTCATCGGATCACTCGTGGGTCTCTCGAGGGTGGCAAGCGCATTTCTCGTGCCGACCATCGGAGCGTTCAGGGCGGTGCCGTCGCTCGCGTGGGTTCCGTTGCTCATCCTGTACCTGGGCATCAACGAAGACTCAAAAGTCACTCTCATCGCGATCGGTGCGCTGTTCCCGGTCTACACGACGGTAGCCGGAGCGCTCCGGCATGTGGATCCGCATCTCGTCGAGCTCGGTCGGGCTTACGGCCTGGGACGGCTCCAGCTGCTGCGGCAGGTGCAGCTTCCCGCCGTCGTTCCGAGCATCGTGTCCGGGCTCCGGCTCGCGCTCGCGCAGTCATGGCTGTTTCTCGTCGCGGCCGAGCTGATCGCGGCATCCATGGGACTCGGATTCCTGCTCAGCGATTCTGCCAACAACGGACGACTCGATCGCACGTTCCTGGCCATCGTGTTGCTGGCGGTGCTCGGGAAGACGACGGATGCGCTCATCGGGCTCCTGGAGATGCACCTGCTGAAGCGCTGGACCTGACGCGCTGGACCTGAAGCGCTGGGCCGCGGCCAGTTAGGACGGCAGTATGAGCCGCACCGCGAGAATGAGCATGACTGCGGCGATGCTGAGGTCGAGGATGCGCCAGGCCGCGGGCTTTGCGAAGAGCCCACGCAATAGCCGTGCGCCGAATCCGAGCGACGTGAACCACACGAGACTGGCCACGATGGCCCCGCCCGCGAACCACCACCGTCCCTCGGGTCCGTGAGCCGTCGAAAGCGAACCGAGCAGCAGCACCGTGTCGAGGTAAACGTGTGGGTTGAGCCACGTCAGGGCAAGCACGGTGGCGATCGCCGCCGTGCGGCTGATCGCATCGCTACCGCCGACCACGAGGGCATTCGGGCGGATCGCCCGGCGTGCGGCGACGATCGCATATCCGACAAGGAAAAGCACACCAGCCCATCGGATGATCTCCAGGATGAGAGGCGCTGCCGTCACGAGGGTGCCGATCCCGGCGACGCCGAGTGCGATGAGGATGGCATCCGAGAGCGCGCATACCGCGACTATGGGCAGCACGTGTTCGCGCCGTATTCCCTGCCGAAGCACGAAAGCATTCTGGGCTCCGATGGCGATGATGAGCGCTGCGCCCGAGAAGAAGCCGGCGATGACGGCGGAGAAAATCACGCTCTCACGGTATTGCCTGCGGGCGAATCAGGCCAATTCATGACGGGTACCTGCTTTCGCGGGCAATCGGTCCATGGTCACCCCACTCCGCCACGTGCCAAGGGTCGACGTTTGTGTGACCGACCTCCTCCGGGCCGACGGACGCTCGAAGAATGAGCCGGGGAATGGGCGCTACGATAAAAGCGACAGACATCCTTTAAGTTCCGTCCAGAGAGACGGGGAAGGGAGTCAGAATGACTGCACGCCATGTGCTGCAGCAGGCTGATATCGCCCGCGCTCTAACTCGCATCTCCCACGAGATCCTCGAGTCCAATCGGGGGGCGGCCGGGCTCGTCATCCTCGGCATCCCCACTCGCGGAGTCACCCTCGCGACTCGATTGAGCGTGATCCTGAACGCAATCGAGCCGGGAACCGTCAGCGTCGGCTCGCTCGACGTCACGATGTACCGCGATGACCTCGCGAAGAACCCCACCCGTGCCCCGGGCCGGACGACCATTCCCGCCGGTGGTATCGACGGCAAGACCGTGGTGCTCGTCGACGATGTGCTTTATTCAGGACGCACGATCCGCTCCGCCCTGGATGCGCTGAGCGACCTCGGGAGACCCCGCACTGTCAGGCTGGCGGTGCTGGTCGACCGCGGCCACCGAGAGCTGCCGATCAGGGCGGATTTCGTCGGTAAGAACCTCCCCACCTCCACGTCGGAACGAATCATGGTTCGGCTGGCGGAGATCGATGGCGTAGACGAGGTGACGATCGAATGAGGCACCTGCTCTCAACGAAAGACCTGTCCAGGGACGAGGCCGTCGCCATCCTCGACATCGCAGAGGACATGGCGGATGTCGCGAACCGTGAGGTGAAGAAACTCCCGACCCTCCGTGGCAAAACCGTCGTCAATCTCTTTTTCGAAGACTCCACGCGCACGCGGGTATCGTTCGAGGTCGCTGCCAAGCGCCTCAGTGCGGATGTGATCAACTTCAGCGCGAAGGGGTCGAGCGTGTCGAAGGGCGAGAGCCTGAAAGACACCGCACAGACGCTCGCCGCGATGGGGGCGGATGCCGTGGTCATCCGCCACGGGGCATCCGGGGCTCCCAGGGTCCTGGCAGACAGCGGCTGGATCGATGCCGGCATCGTCAACGCGGGGGACGGCACCCACGAGCATCCGACGCAGGCGCTGCTCGATGCGTTCACGATCCGTAAGCGACTGCACGGGAGTGCCTCGCGCGGCCGGGCGCTCGACGGGGTGACGGTGGCCATCGTGGGCGACATCCTGCACTCGCGGGTCGCGCGATCCAATCTCTGGCTGCTCTCGACGCTCGGCGCCAGCGTGCAGCTTGTCGGCCCGGCGACCCTTCTGCCCGTCAGCACCGAGGGCTGGCCCGCCACGGTCACCCTCGATCTCGATGCCGCCGTCGATGCCGGACCGGACGTGGTGATGATGCTGCGCATCCAGGCCGAACGCATGACAGCGGCATTCTTTCCGAACGCGAGGGAGTACAGCCGCCAGTGGGGGCTCGACGACGAACGGGTCGCCCGTCTTCCTGCGGCTAGCATGGTGATGCATCCGGGGCCCATGAATCGCGGGCTCGAGATATCCTCGGGCGCCGCCGACTCTGAGCGATCGACCGTGCTCGAGCAGGTCGCCAACGGGGTATCGATAAGGATGGCTGTGCTGTACCACCTGCTTTCTGGAACCGGGGAGGCCCGCGCATGAGCATCAGGATTATCGGAGCACGGTTGCCCGATGGAACCTCAAGAGATCTGTTCATCGAGAACGGCCGCTTCGTCGACCAGTTGTCGGGGTCGCAGTCGTCGGGGTCGCAGTCGATCGACGCGGCCGGGCTCATCGCCCTGCCGGGGCTCGTCGATCTGCACACCCACCTCAGGGAGCCGGGGTTCGAGCAGAGCGAAACAGTGCTCACCGGTTCCCGCGCGGCGGCGATTGGTGGATTCACCGCGGTCTTCGCGATGGCCAACACCCTGCCGGTGCAGGACACTGCAAGCGTCGTCGAGCAGGTGCAGGCATTCGGCCAGCAGCACGGCTATGTGACGGTTCGCCCGATCGGAGCCGTCACGGCCGGGCTCGCGGGGCAGCAGCTCTCCGAGATCGGTGCGATGGCACAGTCTCGAGCCCACGTCAGGGTGTTCTCCGACGATGGTCACTGCGTTCACGACGCGCTGCTCATGCGCCGCGCCCTCGAATACGTCACCACCTTCGGCGGAGTCGTCGCCCAGCACGCCCAGGATCCGCGACTGACCCTCGGCGCCCAGATGAACGAGGGCGCACTCTCCAACGAGCTGGGCCTGGCAGGCTGGCCCGCCGTCGCCGAGGAGTCGATCATCGCCCGCGACGTGCTGCTCGCCCAGCACGTCGGCGCGCGCCTGCACGTCTGCCACGTCTCGACCGCGGGATCGGCCGACGTCATCCGATGGGCCAAAGCCAGGGGAGTGGATGTCACGGCCGAGGTCACACCGCACCACCTGTTGCTGACCGAAGAACTGGCGCGCAGCTACGATTCACGATTCAAGGTGAACCCGCCGCTGAGGCGCGACGAAGACGTGCTGGCCCTCAGGGAGGCTCTCGCTGACGGCACCATCGACATCGTCGCCACCGATCACGCTCCGCATCCTGTCGAGGCCAAGGACTGCGCCTGGGGTGAAGCAGCCAACGGCATGGTCGGGCTGGAGTCGGCGCTGAGCGTCGTGCATGCCGCCGTCGTGGAGAGCGGAATGCTCGATTGGTCGGACGTCGCGAGGGTTCTGTCATCGAAGCCCGCCGAGATCGGTCGGCTGTCCGGCTACGACTCGGCATTTGCCATCGGGAGCCCGGCGAATCTCACGCTGTACGATCCCGCGGCGTCTCGTACATTCTCCGTGAATGACCTGCGCGGCAAGGGAGTCAACTCCCCGTACCTGGGGCGCCAGCTGCCCGGTCGGGTCATCACGACGATCCATAACGGCTACCTGACGGTAAGCGACGGCGAACTCGTCGATGCCGATACCGTCGCGAAGGATGCCGTTGCCGGCAATGGTGGCGCTCATGGATAGGACGATCCTGCAGGCCATCGTCGTGGTCTTCCTGGCAGTGTTGCTGCTCCTCATGGTGCTCGGCTGGATGGGCCGCCGCCGCCGCCAGCGCGACATCGTGCCGCTCCAGGCGGCTCCGGTCGACCTCGGCGCTGTCCTCACGACGCTCAACGGTAAGTACGTCGCGACGACAGGGAGTGGTGATCCACTCGATCGCATTGCTGTGCATGGGCTCGGGTTCCGCAGCAATGTGACAGCGGTGGTCGCCGAGACCGGCATCCTGTTGCAGCTGCCGGGCAAGGACCTGTTCATCCCGCGGGGCGACCTCCGCGACATCCGCAGGGCCACCTGGACCATCGACCGGGTCGTCGAAAAAGACGGCCTGCACCTCATCGAGTGGATGCTCGGCGACCGGGTCGTCGACAGTTATCTCCGTATGGCAGAGCCCACAGAATTCGAGCGGGCCGCCAGGTCAGTGCTCGCGGATAGAAAAGATCTCCCATGAGAAAGCAGGCGGCGTGAGTTTCGAACCAGCAGTACTTGTGCTCGAGGATGGCACTCGCTATCCGGGTCGCGCCTATGGCGCAATCGGTCGCACCCTGGGGGAGGTGGTCTTCGCCACCGGCATGACCGGCTATCAGGAGACCCTGACCGACCCGAGCTATGCCGGCCAGATCGTCGTGATGACCGCACCGCACGTCGGTAACACCGGTGTCAACGATGAAGACATGGAGTCATCGCGGATCTGGGTGTCCGGATACGTCGTCCGCGATCCCAGTCGTGTCGTCTCCAACTACAGGGCGAACGGATCACTTGGTGACCTGTTGGTCTCCGAGCGGGTCGTCGGCATCAGCGGTATCGACACTCGGGCCGTCACCCGACGGCTGCGGGATGCCGGGTCGATGCGCGGCGGTGTCTTCTCCGGCGCGGATGCGGCTCTCGATCCTGAAGCCCAGCTATCCATCGTGCGCGATGCCGGGCTGATGTCTGGCCAGAACCTGTCTGCCGAGGTCTCGACGGAGGTCGGCTATGTCGTCGCGCCTGACGCCGGGAGCATCGGTCGCCTCGCCGTCCTCGACCTCGGAGTCAAGACCTCGACGATCAACCACCTCGTCGCTCGCGGCTTTGAGGTGCATGTGCTTCCCCAGTCGATCTCGATCGATGAGCTGCTCGCGATCGACCCGGTCGCGGTGTTCTACTCGAACGGGCCCGGCGACCCCGCGGCATCCGACGGCCATGTCGAATTGCTGCAGGACGTGCTGAGAGAGGGTTTGCCGTTCTTCGGGATTTGCTTCGGCAACCAGTTGCTCGGTCGCGCCCTCGGCTTCGGCACGTACAAGCTGCCGTTCGGGCACCGCGGCATCAACCAGCCCGTCGTCGACGTCGCCACGGGTCGCACCGAGATCACCAGCCATAATCATGGCTTTGCCGTGGATGCCCCGATCGGGGCGATCTCGGAGAGCCCGGCAGGCTTCGGGCGTGTCGTAGTGAGCCACGTGAACCTCAACGACAACGTGGTGGAGGGTCTCAACGCCCTCGACATCCCGGCCTTCTCGGTGCAGTACCACCCCGAGGCCGCCGCCGGGCCGCACGATGCCAATTATCTCTTCGACCGATTCCGCGACATGGTGCTGAGCGCCCGGAAAGAAACCAATGCCTAAGCGCCCAGACATCAACTCCGTCCTGGTGATCGGCTCAGGCCCGATCGTCATCGGCCAGGCTGCAGAGTTCGACTACTCCGGCACCCAGGCCTGCCGTGTGCTGCGCGAGGAGGGCGTGCGGGTCATCCTGGTCAACTCGAATCCGGCCACGATCATGACCGATCCTGATTTCGCAGACGCGACATATATCGAGCCGATCACGTGGGAGGTCATCGAGACGATCATCGCGAAAGAGAAGCCGGACGCGATCCTGCCGACCCTGGGTGGCCAGACCGCCCTGAACGCTGCGATCGACCTCCACAAGCACGGCATTCTCGAGAAGTACGACGTCGAGCTCATCGGCGCCAACTTCGAGGCGATCAACAAGGGCGAAGATCGACAGATTTTCAAGCAGCTCGTGCTGGATGTCGGCGCTGACGTCGCGAAGAGCTACATCGCGCACACTGTCGCTGAGGCTGTCGAGTTCGCTGAGGATCTCGGCTTCCCACTGGTGATCCGTCCGAGCTTCACTATGGGCGGGCTGGGCTCGGGATTCGCTTACGACCGAGCAGAACTCATTCGCATGGTCACCGACGGACTGCACCAGAGCCCGACCACGGAGGTGCTGCTGGAGGAGTCGATCCTCGGCTGGAAGGAATACGAGCTCGAACTCATGCGCGACACGGCAGACAACACCGTGGTCGTCTGCTCCATCGAGAATGTCGACCCCGTCGGCGTGCACACGGGCGACTCCATCACGGTCGCTCCTGCACTGACCCTCACCGACCGCGAATACCAGAACCTCCGTGACATCGGCATCGAGATCATCCGCGCCGTGGGCGTCGATACGGGTGGATGCAACATCCAGTTCGCCATCGACCCGGCCACCGGTCGCGTGATCGTCATCGAGATGAACCCCCGTGTCTCGCGATCGAGTGCCCTCGCATCCAAGGCCACCGGATTCCCGATCGCCAAGATTGCCGCGAAACTGGCCATCGGCTACCGGCTCGATGAGATTCCGAACGACATCACGAAGGTGACACCAGCCTCGTTCGAGCCGACCCTCGACTATGTCGTGGTCAAGGTCCCGCGCTTCGCGTTCGAGAAGTTCCCCGCAGCCGATGTGCGGCTGACCACGACCATGAAGTCGGTCGGCGAGGCGATGGCGATCGGCCGCAACTATTCGACCGCTCTCCAGAAGGCGCTGCGCTCGCTCGAGAAGCGGGGCAGCAGCTTCCACTGGGAGGGCGAACCCGGCGACAAGGCCGAGCTTCTGGCCGTGTCATCCATTCCCACCGACGGTCGAATCGTCACTGTCCAGCAGGCCATGCGTGCCGGTGCGACGACAGCCGAGGTCTTCGAGGCCACGGCGATCGACCCGTGGTTTATCGACCAGATCGCGCTGATCAACGAGGTTGCGGACGACATCGCCTCCGCAGGAGCCCTCGACGCGAATCTCCTCAGGCTTTCCAAAGACCACGGTTTCAGCGACGTACAGATCGCACAGCTTCGCGGAATCGCCGAGGCCGAGGTGCGGGCGCTGCGCTGGCAGCTCGGCGTGCGCCCCGTCTTCAAGACCGTCGACACCTGCGCCGGTGAATTCCCTGCGCTCACGCCGTACCACTACTCGAGCTACGACCTCGAGACCGAGGTCACGCCGAGCGATCGACGCAAGGTCATCATCCTCGGCTCCGGTCCGAACCGGATCGGCCAGGGAATCGAGTTCGACTACTCCTGCGTGCATGCGTCTTTCGCCCTGTCGGATGCGGGTTTCGAGACCATCATGATCAACTGCAATCCCGAGACCGTGTCAACTGACTACGACACGAGCGACAGGCTCTACTTCGAGCCGCTGACGCTCGAGGACGTGCTCGAGATCATCCACGCCGAGTCGCAGTCCGGCGAGCTCGTCGGTGTCGTCGTGCAGCTCGGCGGCCAGACCGCGCTGGGTCTCGCACAGGGACTGAAGGATGCGGGCGTGCCGATCCTCGGCACGACCCCTGAGGCGATCGACCTCGCAGAAGAGCGTGGGCTGTTCTCGAAGATCCTGGCGGAGGCCGGACTCATCGCCCCGAAGAACGGAACCGCGACCGACCGCGACGAGGCGATCACGATCGCCGAAGACATCGGGTACCCGGTGCTCGTGCGCCCGTCGCACGTTCTCGGCGGTCGCGGCATGGAGATCGTCTACGACTCCGAGTCGATGGCCGACTACTTCGAGCGGGTCAAGGATCAGGCCATCATCGCGCCGGGCTCCCCACTGCTGGTCGACAGGTTCCTCGATGACGCCGTCGAGATCGATATCGATGCGCTCTACGACGGCACCGAGCTGTACATCGGCGGCATCATGGAGCACATCGAGGAGGCCGGTATCCACTCCGGCGACTCCGCCTGCACCCTGCCCCCCGTCACCCTCGGGCGTGACGTCATCGACCGCGTGCGCGAAGCAACACGGGGGATCGCGGCCGGAATCGGCGTGCGTGGGCTCATCAACGTGCAGTTCGCCATCGGCCAGGGAATCCTCTACGTGCTCGAGGCGAATCCCCGGGCATCCAGAACCGTCCCCTTCGTCTCGAAGGCGCTGGGCATTCCGCTGGCGAAGGCAGCTGCGCTGGTCATGGTCGGCCGCGACATCCGCTCGCTCGTTGCCGATGGCATGCTGCCCGCACAGGACGGCTCCATTGTCCCGATGGATGCACCGGTCTCGGTCAAAGAGGCCGTGTTGCCGTTCAAACGTTTCCGCACCGTCGAAGGCCACGTCGTCGACTCGGTTCTCGGCCCGGAGATGCGTTCGACCGGCGAGGTCATGGGCATCGACTCGAATTTCCCCAAGGCGTTCGCGAAGAGCCAGGAGGCCGCGTATGGGGGCCTCCCGTCGAGCGGAGCTGTCTTCGTGTCTGTCGCCGACCGTGATAAGCGTGCCATCGTGCTGCCAGTGCTCCGGCTGAGCCAGCTCGGATTCAAAATTCTCGCAACCGAGGGCACAGCAGAGGTGTTGGCTCGCAACGGCATCGAAGCCAGGGTGGTTCGCAAGTACTTCATGGGCCAGGAGGTCGTCGAGGGCGAGCCCTCGATTGTCGAGCTCATCAACCGGGGCGAGGTCGACGTGGTCATCAACACGCCGAGCGGTCGAAGCGCCAGGGCAGATGGATACGAGATCCGCACGGCCACGGTCGCCGCCGATAAGCCACTCTTCACCACGATCGCCCAGCTCGGTGCGGCCGTGGCGTCATTTGAGGCGATCCGTGACGGATTCGAGGTGCGTTCGCTGCAGGATTATGCGATCGACCGCGCGGAACGATTGGCACGGTCGCAAGTAGCACATGCTTAGTTTCGGCGAGCGACTGGACGCTGTCTTCACCACGAGCGGTCGTCTGTGCCTCGGCATCGACCCCCATGCGTTCCTGCTCGACGAGTGGAGCCTGCCGGATTCGGCCGCGGGTGCTCGTGAATTCGGCCTTCGGTGCGTGGATGTCGCGGCCGGGGTCGTCGGAATCGTCAAGCCGCAGGTTGCCTTCTTCGAACGTTTCGGCTCCAAGGGTTTTGTGGCGCTGGAGGCCGTACTCGCTGCGGCTCGCGGAGCCGGGCTGCTCGTGATCGCCGATGCGAAGCGTGGCGATGTTGGCTCGACCGTTGCGGCATACGGCGCAGCCTGGCTCACACCGGGTTCTGCGCTCGAAGCCGATGCGATGACCCTCGCTGCGTACCAGGGCGTGGGTTCTCTCACGGATGTGATCGATCTTGCCAACGCTGGCGGTAAGGGTTTGTTCGTGCTTGCGGCGACGTCGAACCCCGAGTCGGTCGATACGCAGACCGCCGTGCTCGGCCGGGGTGAATACCGCGGGCGAACGGTGGCCGCGAGTATCGTCGAGGAGGTGCAGTCTCTCAATTCTTCAACGCCGGGCCTCGGCTCGATCGGTGTGGTGATCGGGGCCACAGTGCGGTCGGCCGACTACGGCATTGACGCATCCAGTCTCTCGAAGACACCGGTGCTCGCCCCGGGATTCGGCGAACAGGGTGCGCTGATCACCGAACTTCCCGCCCTGTTCGGCCTCGTGTCGGGCAACGTCATCGCCAACCTCGGCCGCAGTGTGCTTCGCGCTGGCCCCGATGGCGCGCGCACCGAGCTCAGCAGTCAGGCCGCCATCCTCGCCTCGGGAGTTGCACGATGAGCCCGAGGCCGGCACCACCCGAGGTGGACCGGGCGGCGGCGGGTCGGGCAGCAATCGCCGCGAGGCGGGCTCGAGCCGCCGTCAAGCAGTCAATCGCGTCGAAGCAGAAGACCGCGCTGGCTGTGGCGCAGTCCGCGTGGTCTGATCCCGCGAGTGCCGGGGCAACACTTCGGGTGACCGAGCTCCTGACGAGTGTTCCGACCCTGGGCCCCGCTCGCGTGGGACGGGTCATGGCCGAGCTGGGCATCTCAGACAAGAAGCGGGTCGGGGGCCTCGGTATTCGCCAGCGCATCAGGCTTCGTGACTATCTCGTGACCCGTCAGGGCGCCGAGCCCAGCCGGCTCATCGTGCTCGCCGGGCCGACGGCGGTGGGCAAGGGGACGGTTTCTGCGCACATCCGTGAGAACTTTCCGAACGTGATGCTCAGTGTGTCGGCAACCACTCGCACCCCGCGTCCCGGCGAGATCGACGGTGTGCACTACTACTTCGTGAGTGACGAGGAATTCGATCGTAAGATCGCCGACGACGAGTTGCTCGAGTGGGCCGTCGTTCACAACTCCTACCGCTACGGCACGCCGAGACCTCCCATCGATGATGCTCTCGCCGCCGGAAAACGGGTCATGCTCGAGATCGATCTGCAGGGTGCCCGACAGGTCAGGGCAGTGATGCCCGAGGCACTTCTCGTGTTCCTGCTCCCCCCGACGTGGGAAGAACTGGTGCGCAGACTGATCGGTCGGGGCACCGAAAAACCTGAGGAACAACAGCGTCGACTCGATACGGCAAGGATGGAATTAGCGGCCCAGGATGAGTTCGACGCGAAGGTCGTGAACCGGGAAGTCAGCCAGGCAGCCCAGGAAGTCGTAGAATTGATGGATGCGCCCATCGGCGCCCCGATTTCCCGCTGACTTTCGCTGTCGTCATGCACAGAGCATCGTGCGTGGCACATGGCCGTGCAGCACTAACCAGTCCCCACCAGGCAAGGAGCCCCCATGGTTGACAAGCACTCCGGCATCATCGACCCGCCGATCGACGAACTGCTCTCGAAGGTCGACTCGAAGTACCAGCTGGTCATCTTCGCGTCAAAGCGCGCCCGCCAGATCAACGACTACTACGCCGACCTGCACGAGGGAAGCCTCTTTGACAATGTCGGACCCCTCGTCGACTCGACCATCGAAGACAAGCCGCTCTCGGTTGCGCTTCGCGAGATTAACGAAGACAGGCTCGAGCTCAAGCGCCTGAGTTCAGAGTAACTACCGCCGCTTTTCCGTTGTCGGTTTCGGAGACCGGGTCGATGCCTGTTGAAGCTACGCCTGTCGGCGCCACGCCTGCTGGCACCATGCCTGTAGGCGCCCTGCCCGCTCACGTGATGGCACGTCGGCTTAACGTGGTCGTCGGTATCACAGGCGGTATCGCTGCGTACAAGGCTGTGGGAGTTGTTCGGGCCTTCGTGCTCGCTGGCCACGACGTTCATGTCGTCGCCACAGAGGGTGCTTTGCGGTTCGTCGGCAGGCCCACGCTTGAAGCGATCAGCAGGAATCTCGTCCACTCGGATCTATACGAGGGGGTGGCTGAGGTCAGGCACGTCGCCATCGGGCAGGCAGCAGACCTGGTCGTGGTGGCTCCCGCCACCGCTAACTCGATCGCCAAGCTCGCTGGAGGATTTGCCGACGACCTGCTGGGCAACACCATCCTGGCCAGCACCGCGCCCGTCATCATCGCCCCCGCCATGCATACCGAGATGTGGCAAAATCCGGCGACCGTAGCGAACGTCCAGCTGCTGCGGAATCGCGGAATCACCATCGTCGGCCCGGCGGTCGGGCAACTGACTGGCACGGATTCCGGCCCAGGCCGCATGTCAGAGGTCGACGAGATCGTTGCCGCGGGGTTATCGGCCGTCGCTCCGCAGGATCTGGCGGGTCGTCGCATCCTGATCACCGCCGGTGGCACCAGGGAGCCGCTGGATCCCGTGCGCTTTATCGGTAACCGTTCGAGCGGTCGGCAGGGTGTGGCGTTGGCCACCGCAGCTGCCGCCAGGGGAGCCGAGGTCACGCTGGTCGTCGCGAATCTCGAGGTCGAGCATCCTGCATCAATCCGCGTCATCACGGTCGGCACGACGGCAGAGCTCGCCGAAGTTGTGGCGGCAGAGGCACCGTCCCACGGGGTCGTCATCATGGCGGCCGCCGTTGCCGACTACCGACCAGAGCGAGTGGCAGAGTCGAAGATCAAGAAAGACCGCGAGGGCGACGTGCTGGAGCTTCGGCTTATCCGCAATCCCGACATCCTCAGGTCGCTGGCCGATCACAGGGTGCAAGGGCAGCTCATCGTCGGATTCGCGGCTGAGACCGAACTTGATGACGCGAAGCTGCTCTCGCTCGGCCGGGAGAAGATTGCGCGCAAGGGCTCAGACCTGCTCGTGATCAACAGGGTTGGCTGGACCGAAGGATTCGCAACGGCCCACAACACGATTTCCGTGGTTGATTCGTCAGGTGTGGTCGCCGCCGAAGCTACCGGCACCAAACTGTCTGTCGCCGACCGTATTCTTGACCTCGTATCAGCACGCTAATCACCTCTGGAGTTTGACAGTATGAGTTCACCGTTGCGCCTGTTCACCTCTGAGTCCGTGACCGAGGGTCACCCTGACAAGATCTGCGACCAGATCAGCGACAGTATCCTCGACGCCCTTCTCGCTGTCGATAAGAATGCGCGCGTCGCAGTCGAGACGCTCGTCACTACTGGTCTCGTGCATGTGGCCGGTGAGGTCACCACCGTCGGATACGTCGACATCCCATCCATCGTGCGCAAGCGCATCTCGGATATCGGCTACATCTCGTCCGACGTGTGGTTCGACGGCCGATCGTGCGGCGTGTCAGTGTCGATCGGAGGGCAGTCTCCCGATATCGCACAGGGCGTCGATAACGCGATCGAGAGCCGCGAGCAGTCGAGCGAAGACGATGGCGACGTGCAGGGCGCCGGGGACCAGGGGCTCATGTTCGGCTACGCGACCACCGAGACGCCGGAGTTGATGCCGATTCCGATCTGGCTCGCTCACCGCATGGCTGAGAAGCTCGCGGCGGTGCGTCACGAGAGCGCCGTCGACTATCTGCGGCCAGACGGCAAGACCCAGGTCACCGTCGGTTACGACGGGGTGGTGCCGCGAACTGTCGACACTGTCGTGCTGTCTACCCAGCATTCTCCCGATGTCACGACGGAGCGGCTGCGTCGCGAGATCGAAGAGCTCGTCGTACGCCCGGTGCTCGCCACGTCGAATCTGGATTCATCGAACCTCCGCGTGCTGATCAACCCCACGGGGCGGTTCGAGATCGGTGGACCCCAGGGCGACGCCGGGCTCACCGGCCGCAAGATCATCGTCGATACCTACGGTGGAGCAGCTCGCCACGGTGGCGGGGCGTTCAGCGGAAAAGACCCGTCGAAGGTCGACAGGTCCGCCGCATACGCCATGCGTTGGGTAGCCAAGAATGCTGTCGCTGCGGGTCTTGCCGACCGCCTCGAGGTGCAGGTCGCCTACGCTATCGGCAAGGCATCGCCGGTTGGGCTGTACGTCGAGACCTTCGGCACCGCGCACGTCGACGAAGATCTGATCATCGAGGCGATCAACAGTGTCTTCGACCTCAGGCCCGGTGCGATCATCCGGGATCTCGATCTGCTTCGCCCTATCTACGCGGCGACAGCGACATACGGCCACTTCGGTCGAGAGCTGCCCGAGTTCACCTGGGAGCGCACGGATCGGGTCGACGCATTGCGCGCCGCCTGCGGACTGTAGTGCGACCAGACTGCAGTGCGATCAGACTGTAGTGCGGTTGTGCTGCAGTGATTGAGGCGCCAGGCAGCACGCCAGCCAGCGGGCCGGTGCGATCCGTCGCGAAGGTGTTGATCGATTCATCCGTGCCGCAGCTTGACCGGCTCTTCGACTACGGCATTCCGGACCAGTGGGTGGATGCGGCAGTTCCGGGAGTGCGGGTGCGGGTTCCGTTGCGGTCTGCAGGCCGGGTCGCCGACGGCATCATCGTCGAGATCGCATCGCGCGGCGAGTACGTGGGAACGCTCAGTGAACTGGATTCGGTGGTCTCGCCGATCCGGGTTCTCGCACCGGAGGTATGGGCGCTCGCCCGAAGGGCCGCCGATCGCGCGGCAGGCTCAGCCACCGACATCGTCCGGCTCGCCGTGCCGAAACGGCAGGTGCGCGTGGAGGCAGCCTTGCTCGCGGCCGAGCAGGCTCCGGCAGTAGTCACCAGCCCTCCCGCCCCCATCGAGTCATACGGGGTCGGGGTGTTGGAGTCGGCTATCGCGGGCAACGAGCGGCTCGCGGTCGACGCCGTCCCGCTGGTGCGCGAGGTGCATCCCGCCGATGCTGAATCCACCTGGGTTGGGGGTTGGGCGGTCACGATGGCCGCGGCCGCCGCAGCAACGATCGCCGGCCGGAGAAGTGCCATCCTCGCGGTCCCTGATTATCGCGACCAGGAGCAATTGCATTCGGCACTGCTCGATGTGCTGCCGGGCTCGCAGGTTGTGAGACTCGACGCGCGGCAATCGAACCCCGATCGGTATCGCGCGTTCCTGCGGTGCCTCGGAGATGAGCCGATTGTCATCATCGGAAACCGCTCGGTGGTCTACGCCCCGGCGCGTACGCTCGGGCTCATCGCGCTCTGGGACGATGGCGATCCGCTTCACAGCGAACCGCTGAGCCCCTACGTCCACGCCAGGGATGCCGCACTGGTGCGCCAGGAACAGCAGTCGTGCGCGCTCATGTTCTTCGGTCACTCTCGCAGCACCGAGGTCGAGAGGCTCGTAGAGATCGGATGGCTGAGGTCGGTCTCGCCCCGGCCGCTGCAGCTGCCCAAGGTCATCCCCACGGCCCAGCAATCCTCGGAGGACCGGCTGGCGGCCCAGGCTCGGATTCCGTCGACCGCGTGGAAGATCGCACGCACAGCCCTGGAGACCGGCCCTGTGCTGGTGCAGGTCGCACGACCCGGCTACGCGCCTCGGCTCACCTGCGCAGACTGCCAGCAGACTGCCCGGTGCATGCGTTGCGAGGGTCCGTTACTGCAGAAGACTGCCCGATCCGTGCCGGCCTGCGCGTGGTGTGGGGCGCTGGCCGCGGCCTGGAAGTGCCAGCACTGCGAGGGTGAGAAGCTCAGGTTCGTCGGTGTCGGCACGATCCGCACTGCGGAGGATCTCGGCCGGGCCTTTCCGGGAATCCGCATCATCGTCGCCGACGGTGAACACCAGGTGCAGGCAGTGGGATCGGGCCCAGCGCTCGTGATCGCGACGCGCGGCGCCGAACCGATCGCGGCGGGCGGCTACCGCGCGGTATTGCTGCTCGACGGCGAGCGCATGGTTGCACGAGAGAGCCTGAGAGTCGGCGAAGACTGCCTGCGCTGGTGGTCGAACGCGGTGGCACTGGCGGCCGGGGGAGCGCCATCGGTGCTCGTCGGGGTGGGGGGCGCACTGGCGTCCACTCTCGTCACGTGGCGCCATGCCGACTACGCGCGCTCCGAGCTTGCCGACCGGCGCAGCCTGCGCTTCCCGCCCGCGATCAGGGTCGCCACTGTCACGGGCTCCGTGGAGGCTGTGGAAGCGGCTGTCGCGGCATCCGGTGTCTCGGGAATCGACGTGCTCGGCCCCGTCGATCTCGAACCCCCGCTTGTGCGTACCATCCTCCGGTTCGACTACGCGAATGGGACGGATGTCGCGGCCGCCCTGCGTTCGGAGTTGATCCGTTCGGCGACCTCCCGCCGCAAGCGCGCGGGCTCTCGCCAGGGTTACGCTCCCGCCACGCCCAACCTCCGCATCAGGCTGGACGACGTTGAGCCGTTCCTCGACTCCTGAGCCGTGGCGACGCCCGCTCGCGATTCGCGAGAGAATTGCGGGGATGTCATCTTCACTGTCAGACTCCCCGTCACCCTCCCTGCGGCTTGTCTTCGCCGGCAGTCCGGCCGCGGCCGTTCCGAGCCTGTCGCTCCTGGCCGCCTCACACCACCACGTCGTCTCCGTCGTCACCCGCGCAGATTCTCCGCAGGGTCGTCGCGGTGTGCTGACCGCGACTCCGGTTGCGGTCGAGGCCGAGAAGCTGGGTATTCCCGTCATCAGGTCGAACCGTCTTGCGGGCTCGGCAACAGAACTGGTGCAGCAGCTCCAGCCTGATCTCGGTGTCATCGTCGCGTACGGCGGGCTCGTCAGGGAGCCATTGCTGTCAGCACCACGACTCGGCTGGATCAACCTGCACTTCTCCCTGCTACCGCGGTGGCGGGGGGCGGCTCCCGTGCAGCGCGCGATCATGGCTGGCGACGACGTCACGGGCGCCACGGTGTTCCAGCTCGTTCCCGAGCTCGATGCCGGCGACATATACGGCAGGATGACCGCCACCATCGGCGCGAACCAGACCGCCGGGCACCTCCTCGAGTCGCTCTCCGGTACTGGCGCTGAGCTGTTGCTGGGGGTCGTAGACGCCCTTGCCGACGGTTCGGCTCGTGGCGAGGTGCAGCGTGGCGATGTCACCCTTGCCCCCAAGCTCGCTCTCGCTGACGGTGACATCGACTGGACCCAGCCCGCTTCTGCCGTGGATGCCGTCATCAGGGGTGTCACACCCGAGCCCGGTGCTTTCACGACGATCGACGGGGTGCGGCTCAAGCTGCTCGACGTTGCTATCGCGAGGGATGCGGCTCGACAGGAACCGGGCGTGATCGACCTGGTCGGTTCCATTGTGCTCGTCGGCACAGCGACAGATCCCCTCCAGCTCGTGACCGTTCATCCCGCAGGCCGGAAGGCGATGGATGCCGCATCGTGGTGGAGAGGTCGCGACGGCGCGCCCGCTCTCGCCCTCACATCAACGGAGGCATCATCGTGAGCCAGCCCCAGCCCGCCCGCCGCATCGCGCTCGACGTGATCATGGCTGTGCGTGACTCTGACGCCTACGCCAACCTGCTGCTTCCCGTGCGGCTGGGCCGCGCGAAGCTGTCTGAAGCGGATGCCGGGCTCGCCACCGAACTTACCTACGGCACCCTGCGCATGCAGGGCTACTACGACCGCGTCATCGCGATGGCCGCCAACCGGAGCACGGACAAGATAGACCCCGCCGTGCTCGATGTGTTGCGACTCGCCTGCCACCAGTTGCTGTCGATGCGGGTGGCACAGCACGCCGCCGTCGATGAGTCGGTCGAGCTTGCCAAGACCGTCGGCTCCAACTCCGCGGTCGGGTTCGTCAACGGGGTACTGCGCACCATCACCCGTACCGACACCGACACCTGGCGCGAGAGGGTGATGGCCGAGGCGGGATCGGGTGAGGAAGCGCTCGCGTTCGAGTATTCGCATCCTCTCTGGGTCACGCGTGCGTTCAGGCAGGTGCTGGTCGCCGAGGGTCGCGAGGCCGAGCTGGAGAGCGCCCTGGCGGCCGATAATGTCGCGCCACGGGTCTCGATCGCTGCCCTGCCCCACGAATCGACGGTGGACGAGCTGGATGCCTATCCCGCGGCCTTCTCGCCGGTGGGAGTGATTCTCGACCACGGTGACCCGCTGAACCTCGCGGCAATACGCGAGGGGCGGGCGCGGGTGCAGGACGAAGGATCCCAGCTCGCCGCGCTCTCGCTCAGCAGGGCACGGCCGATCCGCGCGGGCGAGCAGTGGCTCGACCTGTGTGCGGGGCCGGGCGGGAAAGCCGCGCTGCTCGCGGCCGAGGCTCGCGCCGGTGGCGCCATCCTGACAGCCAACGAGCTCGTGCCGGCCCGCGCTGAGCTGGTGCGGAAGGCTCTCGCGGTGTTCCCATCTCCGCCTGAGGTGTGGGAGCTCGACGGCACCGAGGTGGGCGCGCTGTACCCGGCATCGTTCGACCGCATCCTGGTGGATGCCCCGTGCACAGGTCTCGGGGCGCTCCGTCGCCGCCCCGAAGCCCGCTGGCGCAAGCAGCCGAGCGATGTCGCAGGGCTCGGCAACCTGCAGGCGAAGCTGCTGGCGTCGGCCATCGCCGCGCTGAAGCCAGGCGGACTGCTCGCCTACGTGACGTGTTCGCCGCATGCGGCCGAGACGAAGGCGATCGTGACCTCGGTGCTGCGCAGGGCGGTCGACATCGAGCGCATGGATACGCCCGCGGTGCTGCAGTCGATCGTCAAGGAGCCGCTCGACCTGCCTGACGCCACCCACGTGCAGTTGTGGCCGCACCGGCACGGTACCGACGGCATGTTCATCCAGCTGTTGTCGAAGGCGCAGGTCGAGTGGGTCACTGGCTAGGCTCTCACCATGGTTCGCATCAACCCCAGCATTCTCGCCGCAGACTTCGCCAACCTCGAGCGCGATGTCGCGAGCATCTCCAACGCCGACCTGATTCACGTCGATGTGATGGACAACCATTTCGTGCCGAACCTGACCTTCGGGCTGCAGATGGTTGGGCGGCTGCAGGAGGTCTCGGCGCGCCCGCTCGACGTTCACCTCATGATCGACGATCCCGATCGCTGGGCGCCGGGCTATGCCGAGACCGGTGCGTTCTCGGTGACCTTCCACGCGGAGGCAGCACAGGATGCCGTCGCCCTCGCGAGGAAGTTGCGTCACATCGGAGCCCGCGCTGGCATCGCGCTGAAGCCCGGCACGCGGGTCGAGCCTTACCTCGACCTGCTCCCCGAATTCGACCAGGTGCTCGTCATGACGGTCGAACCCGGATTCGGCGGCCAGAGTTTCATGGAGTCCGTGATGCCGAAGCTCGGGCTCCTGCGTGACGCCGTGGGTAAGGCCGGGCTGGATGTGTGGCTGCAGGTCGACGGCGGGATCGACGAAGAGACCATCTCGATTGCAGCGCACGCCGGCGCAGACACGTTTGTCGCGGGTTCGGCGGTCTTCAGGTCGGATGACCCGGCCGCCCGCATCGACCTGTTACGTTCGCTCGCGGCGCAGCACTCCCACTAGCGGACGGGCGCGGCGGCATCCGGCATCTGCTTAGCTAGTCACATGACAGATTCACCGAGAACCAAGCCAGAAGTCGAGTTCTATGAGGGCCCCGAGCCCAGCGACCTTGTGATCATCGACATCGAGGAGGGCACCGGCGCCGAGGCGCAGGCCGGATCGACCGTCGATGTGCACTACCTGGGCGTCGACTTCGAGAGCGGCGAGGAGTTCGACTCCAGCTGGAGCCGCGGCCAGTCGATCAACTTCCCCCTCGCCTCACTCATCAAGGGCTGGCAGGAGGGTATCCCCGGCATGAAGGTCGGCGGACGCCGGCAGCTCATTGCGCCACCGCACCTTGCTTACGGGCCGGCTGGCGGCGGACACCGGCTTTCGGGCCGCACGCTCACATTCGTGATCGACCTGCTCGGCGTGAAGTAGTTCGATCGTCAACGCGAGAGTCGCTGGCACCTGCTCCAGTGACTCTCGCGTTTCTTCGCTAACGCAACCACGGAAGCGGCAGCGCGTCGAGCTCGCTACCGGCAGCAGCGCCCTCTGGCGGCACAACCAGCACCCCGTCGGCCGAGGCGAGTCCTCGCATCATCGCCGAACCGGTCCATGGCGTCGGTGACGCGAGTTTTTCGCCCAGGGAGTACGGCAGAAGCCTGGTTGCCGTCGGGCTGCCTGCGACGTCGGTCGCCAGCCGAATGCGGTGCGTGGATATCTCGGACCTGCCCGAGAGCGCGGCAAGCACCGGCCCTCCGGCAGTGAACAGCCCCATCAGTGCTGCCAGGGGGTTGCCCGGAAGGCAGAGCACCAACTGGCCACCCGGCAGTTGCGCGAGCATCGTCGGAGCGCCTGGTCGCATGGCCAGCGCTGGGATCACGATGGTGGCCCCCAATCGCGCGAGGGACGACCGGAGGTGATCGGCGCTGGAATGTCCGGTGCCCCCGGTGGTGACCACGAGGCGCGCCACGGCGGCGGCCGTCGTGAGGGCTGCGACCGTGGCATCCTCATCGTCGCCGACACGTGTCGTCGAGTGGACGGAGCCGCCCAGCATGGCGATCACTGATGGCAGCTGCGGGCCGAAACTATCCCGTACCGACCCCGCTGACGGCAGACCCGCTGCGGTCACCTCATCCCCGGTCGTGAGGATCGCGACAGTGGGTCGCGGATGCACCGTGAGCTCGTCCAGACCGCAGGCGGCCGCGAGCGCGACGTGTGCCGGGTTGACGATGCAGCCCGCTGTGACCACGATCTCGCCGCGGGTCGCTTCGGTTGCGGGTAGGCGCACATGTTGGCCGGGGCGCGGTTCGTCGCTCGTGGCGCGCTCGTTGGGGCGCAGTTCACGGCCGTCCACAGCTCCGTGCTCACTTCTCAGCACACCTCGGATTCCGATGGGGAGCTGCTGGCCCGTGACGACCGGCCACGCTGAACCCGGTGTGAGGCTGTCGGGGGATCCGAGCATCCACGGCTCCTCGCCGACGACAGCCCAACCATCCATCGCCGACGACGCGAAATGCGGGATCGACTGTTGTGCCACGACGTCGCCCGCCAGCATGAGGCCGATGGATTCGGCGAGGTTCACGACGGCTATCTCGGGTCCGGATGCTGCTGCGGCAGCGAGTCGCCGAGCCTCATGCCATTCGATGCCGGGTCCGCCCTTTCCGCTGCTCATTCGCGCGGGTTCGAGCCGCGCTCGGCCGCAAGGCGGCGCACGGTCTCGACCGCATCCGCGAGTGCGGTCGTGGAGTCATTCCCGGCCCGACCCGCGACGTAGCCGAGGAGGTAGGTCGTGAGTGGCGCGGCCGGGCGCAGCACCGTGTGTGCGGCTGTGCCGGCGATCGCCAGGATCTCGTCGATGTCGATCGGTGCTTCGGCGGCCCCGAGTTGCCCCGCGAGTTCGTCGGCCCATTCGGCCAGAACGCGGCGGGTCTCTGCTTCGTCATGCTCAGTCATGGTTCACTCCGGTTTCGTGACGGATCTGTTCGTGAGGGATCTGCGGGAACGCGATGTCGAGTAACGCGGCATCCGCCCAGGTGTCGATATCGATAGACGATCCCGTAGGAATCGGGACGTCGCTGGTGCTGAGTCCTGAGATGAGTGTTCGCACCGACATGCCCCCGACCGAGCGAGCCCTCGCCTTGAGCAGCGCGCCCCGGCGGTAACAGGCGAGCAGGTACTGCCGCCGTCCGGAATCATCCACCGCGAGCACGCCGTCACCGGCGGCGTTGGCCAGCAACACCGGCACCGCTCTGGCCGCGAACGGCATGTCGCAGGCGAGCACCACGATCCACTCGGCGGGGCGCCCGGTGGCCGCCTCCAGCCCGGCTGCAATTGCGGCAGCGGGGCCGTCGAAGGCAGGGGTCTCGCGCGTGACGACGGTGGTGGGGGAGAGTTCTGCCCCGCCGGGTTCACCCACGAGCACGATCTGCCGGGCATCCTGGACCGCGTCGAGGGTGCGCTGCAGCAGTGTTGCGCCCTCGAAGACGAGCTCGGATTTGGGATGCCCGCCCAGCCTGCTTGACCTGCCGCCGGAGAGAATCAGGGCATCGAAAAGCATGCTTCCACTCTAGGAGTTTTCTGGTGATGCGGTCGGAATGCGGGGATTCGGTCACGACCAGGTGCGGACAGTGCTAGGCATAGACCATGGGTAGAATCACCGCACGCCGCAGGGTAACGAGGATCACAGTCGGCCGGGAGCCGGTGATGCGCGACGATGTTCTTGCCGTCGAGGAGCCGCTCGAGATCAGGGTGGCGGGCACCGCGCTCAGCATCACGATGCGCACACCTGGGCACGACTTCGACCTCGCAGCGGGCTTCCTGGTGTCGGAAGGGGTGATCTCGCGTGGTGACCAGCTCGGAGCCATCCGCTACTGCGCAGGAGCGACGGTGGACGGGCAGAACACCTACAACATCCTCGATGTGAGCCTCTCGCCGGGCGTTCCGAAACCGGATCCCAGTCTCGAGCGCAACTTCTATATGACGAGTTCGTGCGGGCTGTGCGGCAAGGCGAGCATCGATGCCGTTCGAACACTGTCCGCCTATCCGGTCGCCCACGACCATCTGTCCATCAGTCCCGAGTTCCTTGTCGCGCTGCCGGAGCGACTCCGCGCTGGCCAGGACGTGTTCGAGAAGACCGGAGGGCTCCACGCCGCTGCGCTCTTCGACGGAGTCACCGGTGAGCTGCTGGTTTTGCGCGAAGACGTGGGCAGGCACAACGCGGTCGATAAGGTCATCGGCTGGGCCGTGAAAGAAGACCGTCTGCCGCTGCGCAGTACGGTGCTGATGGTCTCGGGCCGGGCGAGTTTCGAGCTGACCCAGAAGGCGTCGATGGCGGGTATCCCGATGATGGCCGCCGTGTCTGCCCCATCGTCGCTCGCCATTGAACTCGCCTCAGAGCTCGGGATGACCGTGGTCGGCTTCCTGCGGGGCGACTCCATGGTCGTGTACTCGGGCGAGGAACGAATTGCAGCAGCAGCATCCAGTGAAGCACCAAGCAGAGAGAACGTGGCAGCACGATGAGCATTCGCGAAACCGGCGAGACCGGCGCCTACCCAGACCTGGAGATTGGCCATCGGGAGACCTGGGCTGTCGGCATCCCCGCCATCCTGAATTCCATGGGCCCAGCCCTCAGGGACATGGGGCCACTGCGCACGGCCCAGTTGATGACATCCATGAACCAGAAGGGCGGGTTCGACTGCATGAGTTGCGCCTGGCCGGATCCAGATCATCGCACCCCGGCCGAGTTCTGCGAGAACGGCGCGAAGGCCGTCACCTGGGAAGCGACCCCGGTCACGGTGCCCAGGAGCTTCTTCGCTCAAAACTCCATCGACGACATGCTCGGCATCTCAGAATACGAGCTTGGGCTGCTCGGCCGACTGACCGAGCCGATGTACCGGGCGAAGGGCGCCACGCACTACGTGCCCGTCAGCTGGACCGACGCGATCTCGATCGTCGCCGACAAGCTAAACAGCCTTGCGTCGCCGGATGAAGCCACCTTTTACACCAGCGGGCGCACAGCCAACGAGACGGCCTTCGCCTACCAGCTCTTCGTGCGGGCGTTCGGCACCAACAACCTGCCCGACTGCTCCAACATGTGTCACGAGTCAACGAGTCTTGCCTTGAACGAGGTCATCGGCGTCGGCAAATCGACCATCGCCTACGAAGACTTCGGCAAAAGCGACCTCATCATCGTGATGGGGCAGAATCCGGGCACGAATCATCCCAGGATGCTGACGGCACTGGAGCAGGCGAAGCGCAACGGCGCCACGATCATCGGGGTGAATCCGCTGCCGGAGGCCGGGCTCATCCGATATAAGAATCCGCAGAAGGTGCGCGGAATCATCGGGCAGGGTACCGCGCTGGCCGACCAGTACCTGCAGATCCGCTCTGGCGGAGACATGGCGCTGTTGCAGGCGACGTCGAAGCGGGTTCTCGATGCGGAGGCCGCGGCGCCTGGCACTGTGCTCGATCACACGTTCTTGGCCGACCACAGCGTGGGGCTCGACGAATTCAGGGCGCACATCGCGAATCTGGACGAGGCTGCCGTCCTGGCGGCCACTGGGCTCAGCACCGACGAACTGGACGAGTTCGCGACCCGCTATCTCGCAGCCGACCGCGTCATCATCACGTGGGCGATGGGTCTCACACAGCAGAAGAAATCTGTGGAAACGCTCAAGGAGCTCATCAACCTGCTGCTGTTGAGGGGCAACATCGGCAAGCCCGGGGCCGGGGCATCCCCCATCCGCGGGCACAGCAATGTGCAGGGTGACCGCACGATGGGCATCTGGGAGCAGATGAGCGAGGAGTTCATCGACGCCCTCGGTCGAGAAT
The DNA here is from genome assembly GCF_014645015.1 of Salinibacterium xinjiangense. Lineage (GTDB taxonomy): Bacteria > Actinomycetota > Actinomycetes > Actinomycetales > Microbacteriaceae > Rhodoglobus > Rhodoglobus xinjiangensis. The sequence continues at coordinate 149,898 of NZ_BMLC01000001.1, read as the reverse complement.
TCTCGTTCGAGCCCCCGCGCGAACACGGAGCCGACTCGGTGGCGACAGTCGAAGGGCTGCGCGACGGTGCCATCAAAGTGTTCTTCGCCCTTGGCGGCAATTTCGTCAGCGCCATCTCTGATACCACGGTGGCCGAGGCGGCCATGCGCGGCGCCGAGATGACGGTGCAGGTGTCGACGAAGCTTAACCGCTCCCACGCCGTGATCGGCGACGAGGCGCTGATCCTGCCGACTCTCGGTCGCACCGAGATCGACCTGCAGGCGACCGGTCCGCAGTTCCTCTCGGTCGAAGACAGCGTCTGCGCGGTGCACGCGACGCACGGTCGGGTGGCTCCGGTGGCTCCAGGCATCCTGTCGGAGGTCGCGATCGTGGCCAGGCTTGCACAGGCCACGATCGGAGACAGGTACGGCATCGACTGGGTGGGATTCGAACGGGATTACGATCTCATCCGCGATCACATCTCGAGAGTGGTTCCCGGTTTCGAGTCGTTCAACGAGGATGTTCGCCGCAAGGGCGGCTTTATACTCCCGAACGGTCCCCGGGACGAGCGACGGTTCGACACAGCTGCTGGCAAGGCCATAATCACGGTCAACGAGCTGGAGCACCTTGAGCGGCCCGCCGGCAGGCTGATCCTGCAGTCCATGCGATCGCACGACCAGTTCAACACCACGATCTACAGTCTCAACGACCGCTATCGCGGGGTGAAAAACGGTCGCGATGTCATCTTCGTGAATCCGGATGACCTCACTGAGCTCGGGCTCAGCGACGGGCAGCGCGTCGACATCATCAGCGAGTGGCCGGGGGAGCCCGATCGCGAGTTGCTCAACTATCGCGTGGTGTCCTACCCGACGGCGAGAGGATGCGCGGCGGCATATTATCCCGAAGCCAATGTGCTGGTTCCCCTTGCGAGTGCGGCTGACGAGAGCATGACGCCTGTCTCGAAGGCGATCATCGTGAGGTTGGAACCTGTGGCCGTCAGGGTGTAGCGCCCGCCGCTAGTACCCTTGAACGGTGAAGACTTTCGATCAACTGTTCGCTGAGCTGAGTGAGAAGGCCGTGTCGCGCCCCGAAGGCTCCGGCACGGTCGCCGAACTCGACGCTGGCGTGCACGCCATCGGCAAGAAGATCGTCGAGGAGGCTGCCGAGGTATGGATGGCTGCCGAGTACCAGAGTGACGTCGAGACGGCCGAAGAGATATCGCAACTGCTCTATCACCTGCAGGTACTGATGGTCGCGAAGGGCATCACCCCGGCGGATGTCTGGCGACATCTGTGAACAACTGACGCCTGTCGGCATCGGTGAACAACTGACGCCTGTCGGCATCGGTAAATCACTGGCGCGCAAGGCATCGGTGAACCACTGATGCCTATCGGCATCGGTGAAGTCGCCCCCACATCCACATCGATCGAAAGACCACCATGCTGAGAATTGCTATCCCGAATAAGGGATCGCTTAGTGAGACCGCCGCCGACATGCTCGCCGAAGCCGGATACACGGGTCGCCGCGACCCGAGGGCACTGAGTGTGCGCGACGAGCGCAATGACGTCGAGTTTTTCTACCTGCGGCCCCGCGACATCGCAACCTACGTCGGCTCTGGCGCGCTCGATGTCGGAATCACGGGCCGCGACCTGCTGCTTGATTCCCGCAGCCCGGCGCGCGAGATCACCACGCTCGACTTCGGCGCATCCACCTTCAGGTTCGCCGGGGCACCCGGCCGTTTCTCCGAGCTGGCGGGTCTCGATGGCATGCGGGTGGCGACGAGCTACCCGGCTCTTGTCGGTGACTTCCTGGCTCGCCAGGGCGTGCAGGTCACCATCGTGTCGCTGGATGGTGCCGTCGAATCCGCAGTCAAGCTCGGTGTAGCGGATGCTGTCGCCGATGTGGTCTCGACCGGCTCGACGCTGAGGGCCCAGGGCCTTGAGATCTTCGGGCCGGTCATCCTCGATTCGACGGCCGTGCTCATCAGCGCACACGATCAGCTTCCCGGGATCACGACGCTGCAGCGCCGGTTGCAGGGTGTGCTCGTCGCGAGGCAGTACGTTCTCATGGACTATGACGTCAGGCTCGAGCACCTGGAGCAGGCTACCGCCGTGACTCCGGGGCTCGAGAGCCCGACGATCTCGCCGATGCAGGATCCCGAGTGGGTGGCGGTGCGAGCGATGGTTCCCCGCGTCGACACCAACCAGGTGATGGATGCGCTCTACGAGGTCGGAGCGCGCGCCATCCTCGTGAGCTCGATCCACGCCGCACGCATATGACGATCGCAGTGGTGGCGCCGTGACCATCGCCGTAAGGGTCATCGCCTGCCTCGACGTCTCTGCCGGGCGGGTCGTCAAGGGTGTCAACTTCCTCGATCTGCGGGATGCCGGTGACCCCGTCGAGCTCGCTCGCAAGTACTACGAGCAGGGGGCAGACGAGATCACGTTCCTCGATGTGACAGCTACCGTCGACGAGCGCGCCACCATGTACGACGTGGTGCGTGCCACGGCCGAGCAGGTTTTCATCCCCTTGACGGTCGGCGGGGGAGTCCGCACGGCCGACGATGTCGCCCGGCTGCAGGCCCACGGTGCAGACAAGATCGGCGTGAACAGCGCCGCGATCGCCCGCCCCGAGCTGTTGAGCGAGATCGCTGACCGATTCGGCGCGCAGGCCCTCGTGCTTTCCCTCGACGTGAAGCGCAGTGGTGGACGGTTCGTCGTCACCACCCACGGCGGTCGCACCGAGACCGACCTCGACGCTCTCGAGTGGGCGCGCGAAGCAATCGAGCGCGGCGCGGGTGAGCTGCTCGTGAACTCGATCGACGCCGACGGCACTAAACGCGGATTCGACCTCGAATTGATCACCGCGATGCGCGAGATCAGCAGCGTCCCCGTCATCGCGAGCGGTGGTGCTGGCGCACTCGGCCACTTCGCGCCCGCGATCGCTGCCGGGGCTGACGCTGTGCTCGCGGCATCCGTGTTCCACAATGGAGAATTGACAGTGGGCGAGATCAAGCACGCCCTTCACGAGTCCGGGATGATAGTGCGATGAGCGAATTGACGGCAGAGACGGTCGGCACCGTGATCGAGCGTGCGAAGTTCGATCGCGACGGCCTGCTGCCCGCAATCATCCAGCAGTGGGACAGTAAAGAGGTGCTCATGCTCGGCTACATGAACGTCGAGGCCCTGCGTCGCACACTGACCGAAGGCCGGGTGACGTTTTGGAGCCGCAGCCGCAGCGAATTCTGGCGCAAGGGAGACACGAGCGGTAACGCACAATACGTGCGAGGAGCCGCTCTCGACTGTGACGCAGACAGCCTTCTCGTGACCGTCGACCAGCACGGCCCAGCCTGCCACACCGGCGCTCATGCCTGCTTCGACGTCGACCCGCTCGAACCTGCAGTAGGAGCCCCCGATGCATAACTCCACGACGGCTGACGATTTCACGCTGAGGCTGGAGGCGGGCCACCGCGTCGTCCCCGTCATCCGCGAGATCTTCGCCGACGGTGAGACGCCGGTGGGCGTGTATCGCAAGCTGGCCGAGGGCAAGCCCGGTACGTTCCTGCTCGAATCCGCCGAGCAGGGAGGCATCTGGTCGAGATTCTCCTTCGTTGGTGTCTCGAGTTTCGGCGTGCTGACTCAGGATGGCGATTCGGCGACGTGGCTCGACTACGGCCTGCCTGTCGAGCGCGCGCTCGGCGCCGCGCACCCCACCGAGCCGCTCGCAGCGCTCGGGCACCTCTATGAACGCTGGAACACCCCGAAGGTCGACGGGCACCCACCGCTGACCGGCGGACTGGTCGGATTCATCGGCTGGGAGGCCGTGCGCCAGCTCGAACACCTGCCGAACATCCCTCCGGCCGAGTTCTCGGTTCCGGGCCAGGCGCTGAGCTTCGTCTCAGAACTCGTGGTGCTCGACCATCGCTTCGGCACGGTCATGCTCATCGCCGCCGCTCTCAACGATGGCACCGTGGAGCGCGACGTGCTGTGGGGTGATGCGCAACATCGACTCGACGCGATGCAGGATGCCATCTCGCAGCCGACCAGCGCGTGGCTTGCCGATGTCGACCTGTCGATCGTGCCGGAACCGACTCCGCGCACCGATCCGGCTGACTACCTTGCGGCAATCGAAAGGTCGAAGACGTTCATCAGGGACGGCGACGTCTTCCAGGTGGTCATCTCGCAGCGGTTCGATCTCGAGGTGACGGCTGAGCCCATCGACGTGTACCGGGTCCTTCGTACGCTCAACCCGTCTCCGTACATGTATCTGCTCACCCTGGTCGGAACCGACGGCGAACCGTACTCGATCGTGGGGGCGAGTCCGGAAGCTCTCGTCAAGGTGTCGGGCGACCGGGTCTACATGCATCCGATTGCAGGATCCCGGCCGCGCGGAGACACCCCCGAGCGCGACAGCGAACTCGCCGACGAGCTGCTCGCCGACCGCAAGGAGCAGGCCGAACATCTCATGCTCGTCGACCTGGCCAGGAACGACCTCCAGAAGGTGTGCACCCCGGGCACCGTCGAGGTCACCGAGTTCATGCAGGTCGAGCGTTTCAGTCACATCATGCATCTCGTATCGTCGGTCGAAGGCGACCTGACCGGTGACGCGAATTCGATCGATGTGTTCCGGGCGACCTTCCCGGCAGGAACGCTCTCCGGTGCGCCGAAGCCGAGGGCGCTCGAGATCATCGACGAGCTGGAGCCCGCCCAGCGCGGGGTCTACGGGGGAGTCGTCGGCTACTTCGACTTCGCCGGAGATGCGGATCTCGCCATCGCCATCCGCACCGCGACTCTCGTAGGAGGTGTCGCACACGTCCAGGCTGGCGCAGGGCTGGTTGCTGACTCAGACCCTGCCGCGGAAGACCAGGAGGCGCACAATAAAGCAGCCGCCCCGCTTCGGGCCGTCGCCGTGGCCAATGCCATGCGGCGCATCCCGTGACCTCCGCCCGAGCCAAACTGCTGCTCGTCGTTGCCGGCGCGGCGTTGGGGGGCCTGCTCCTGCTCAGCTGGACGCAGTCCTGGTTCTCCCTCGTTCTCGAGGGCGGGCAACCGCTCGATGTTCCGGGCCAGGCTGCTGCTCCAGGGCTGTCGGCACTCGGGCTGGCGTGTCTCGCACTTGCCGGAGCGCTGGCGATTGCAGGCAAAGTGCTCAGGATCGTGTTGGGCGCCGTCGAATCACTCATCGGTGTCGTCGTCCTGGTCACCGCTATCTCTGCGATCGCGGCGCCGGTCGATGCATCTGCTCCCACAATCACCGCGGCAACCGCCGTCAGCGGCCCTGAATCGATCGCCGCGATCGTTACAACGGTCTCCACTGCAGCATGGCCCTGGCTGGCAGTACTGGCAGGGCTGCTCATCGTTGTGGTGGGGGTCGCCGTGGTCGTGTTGTCGCCGCGCTGGGCCGGTCCGACCCGCAAATACGAGGCCGCCGAGGTCGTTGCGGCTGACGACACGACAACCCCGCTCGGTGCCTGGGACACCCTGAGTGGCGGCTCGGATCCCACGACCCGCTGACCGGGTCCGCGACCGCGAAGACCCGGGCATCCGGCTAGAATTAGGGATGTACCCCAAGGAAATGGAGCATGATGAGCATCGAGTCTGAGCCTGGCCACGGAAACTCCCCGGCGGCCTGGACGGCCGTCATGATAATGCTCCTAGCTTTCGCGATCGGAACTCTCGCCTTCTGGCTCAACATCTCATGGCTCGTGTTCGCGTCAGTCGGGCTTCTGATCGTCGGTGCGCTCACCGGCGTCGTCCTTGCACGACTCGGCTATGGGGTCGGCGGGGATAAACTCACTCCGACCACCCACGCATAGTGCTCGCCGATCTGGTTGCAGGAGCTCTCGCCGACGCTGCGGTCCGCCGCTCGTTACGCAGCCTTGCCGACCTGGAAGCCGAAGCTACCAACCGCGCACCCGCGCTCGACGTACTCGGGGCTCTTGCTCCCCGAGACACCGTGCATATCATCGCCGAGATCAAGCGTGCCAGCCCGTCTCGCGGTGCTCTTGCCGAGATTGCGGATCCGGCATCGCTGGCTGAGGCGTACCATCTCGGCGGAGCGAGCGCGATCAGCGTTCTCACCGAGGGCCGCAAGTTCGGGGGATCACTCGAAGACCTCGAAGCGGTTCGTGCTGCCACGTCCCTTCCCGTGTTGCGCAAAGATTTCATCGCCGAGCCGTACCAGGTGCTGGAGGCTCGTGCCGCTGGAGCCGACCTCGTGCTGTTGATCGTGGCAGCGCTCGACCAGCCGACATTGTCGAGCCTGATCCGGCTCATCAACGAGCTGGGGATGACGCCGCTCGTGGAAGCCCACTCTGCGGACGAGGTCGATCGAGCCCTCGATCTTGGTGCAGACATCGTGGGCGTGAATGCGCGCGACCTGAGCACTTTCGAGCTCGACCAGAACCTCTTCGGTTCCCTCGCAGACATGATCCCGAGCGGCGTGATCCGGGTCGCCGAATCGGCTGTGAAGCATCCTGCGGATGTCGCCCACTACCGCAGGGCTGGCGCCGACGTCGTGCTCGTCGGGGAAGCCCTCGTCACCCACGGTGACCCCGTCCAGACCCTTAGGGAGTTTTTGGCATCATGAACCTGCGCGATGAACTAGGCCCGTATTTCGGAGAATTCGGCGGACGATTCGTTCCCGAATCACTCATTGGGGCACTCGATGAACTAGATGCCGCATACACGGCCGCGAAATCGGATCCGTCGTTCGCGGCCGAGCTCACCGAACTGCACAAGACGTACAGCGGTCGACCGTCGATCATCACGGAGGTGCCGAGGTTCGCTGAGCATGCTGGCGGCGCTCGCATCATCCTGAAGCGTGAAGATCTCAACCACACTGGTTCGCACAAGATCAACAATGTGCTCGGCCAGGCCCTGCTCACCAAGCGCATCGGCAAGACGCGAGTGATCGCCGAGACCGGTGCGGGCCAGCACGGCGTCGCGACCGCCACGGCTGCGGCCCTGTTCGGGCTTGAGTGCGTGGTCTACATGGGCGAGGTCGACACCGAGCGCCAGGCCCTCAACGTGGCCCGGATGCGGTTACTGGGCGCCGAGGTCATCCCCGTGACCAGCGGCTCACGCACGCTGAAAGACGCCATCAACGAGGCCTACCGCGAGTGGGTCACGAGCGTCGAGACGACCAACTACATCTTCGGCACGGTGGCCGGGCCGCATCCGTTCCCCACCATGGTCAGGGACTTCCAGAAGATCATCGGCGAAGAGGCGCGGCGCCAGGTGCTCGAACTGACCGGACGGCTTCCCGACGCCGTGACGGCCTGTGTCGGCGGCGGCAGTAACGCGATGGGCATCTTCCACGCTTTCCTCGACGACCCGGATGTCGCGCTCTACGGTTATGAGGCGGCGGGCGACGGCCACCTCACCGAGCGCCACGCTGCGACGATCTCTCGCGGTCGACCCGGCGTGCTGCACGGGGCGCACAGCTACATGCTGCAAGATGCGGACGGCCAGACCGTGGAGTCCCATTCAATCTCGGCCGGACTCGACTACCCCGGCATCGGCCCGGAGCACTCGTGGCTACACGATATCGGCAGGGCTACCTACCTTCCGGTGACCGACGACGAGGCCATGCAGGCGCTGCGGCTCCTCAGCAGGACCGAGGGCATCATCCCGGCGATCGAGTCAGCGCACGCCCTGGCGGGCACCCTGGAACTGGGCAAGCAGCTTGGACCGGACTCCGTCATCCTCGTGAACCTCAGCGGTCGAGGGGATAAAGACATGGAAACCGCGGCGAAGTACTTCGACATCCTCGACACCGCAGCGCTCGTCGCCGAAGACGCGGAGTCCCTCGAATCGGCATCTCCGGCGGTCGAACGGTGAGCACTGTCGAATCGACGATCGCTGCTCGCAAGGCCGCAGGATCCGGCGCCCTCATCGGTTACCTCCCCGCGGGTTTTCCGAACCTGCAGTCGAGCATCGACGCTGCGGTCGCGCTCGTCGAGAACGGCGTCGACATCATCGAGCTCGGTATCCCGTATACCGATCCGGTGATGGATGGCCTGGTCATCCAGGAGGCGACGCAGCGGGCTCTCGAGAACGGCTTCAAACTGGAGCACGCTTTTGAGGCCGTGTCGGCGATTACGGCGCGGGTCTCTGCGCCGGTTCTGGTCATGACGTACTTCAACCCCGTGCTGCAGTACGGCATCGAACGATTCGCCGATGATCTCGTCGCGGCGGGTGGCGCCGGGCTGATCACGCCAGACCTCACGGCCGACAATGCCCGGTCATGGCTCACGGCAGCGGAACGCACCGATCTCGATCACGTGTTTCTTGCGGCGCCCTCGTCCTCTGACGCGAGGCTCAGGCTTGCGGTGGAGAAAAGTCGCGGATTCGTCTATGCCGTATCCACCATGGGCATCACTGGTGCGAGGGCGGATGTCGACAGCGCCGCGCGTAGTCTCGTCTCGCGCCTTCGCGACGCGGGGTCCACGAACGCTTGTGTTGGCGTCGGAATATCATCTTCCGACCAGGTGCGTGAAGTGCTCGGATATGCCGACGGCGCCATCGTCGGGTCAGTGCTGGTCAAGGCACTCGCAGACGGAGGAGTGCCGGCGGTCGCGCGAACCGCTGCGGCGCTGGCAACAGGTACGATTGCGTAGCTCGGGAAGGCTCCAGTAGCGCTCGTTTGCTCCAGCTCCACAGTCAGTCCCATCTCAGAAAGGCGACCGGTATGCCACTTATGCCGCTCAGTATTCCCAGCCCGCCAGAAGAGTGGCAGATCCCGATCAAGATCCCGATCGGTTGGCTGCACGGCCTGATTCCGGCTATCGGTGAGAACCAGGTCATCGCCATCCACACGTACGCCTTGTGCATCCTCGTCGGCATCATCGCCGCAACCCTGCTGGTCAACAGCAGGCTCACCAGGCGCGGCGTCGAGTCCGGAGTCGTTCTCGATGTGATCATCTGGGCCGTCCCCCTCGGTCTCGTCGGGGCGCGCGCCTACCACGTGCTGACCCATCCGGCCGATTATTTCTATGACGGCGCCGACCCCTGGGAAGTAGTTCGCATCTGGAACGGCGGGAACGCCCTCTTCGGCTCGCTGATCGGTGGTGCTGTCGGAGCATGGATCGGATGCCGGTTTGCCGGAATACGTCTCTGGACTTTCGCCGACGCCCTCGCCCCTGCGATGTTGCTCGCGCAGGCTCTCGGTCGCCTCGGCAATTATTTCAATCACGAGTTGTTCGGCCAGCCCACTGGCCTGCCCTGGGGTCTCGAGGTCGAGTCGACGAACGCGGCATTCCCCGTTGGACTTGCTGACGGCACCCTCTTCCATCCCACTTTCCTGTACGAGATGATCTGGAACGTCGTCGGCATCGTGTTCCTGCTGACGATGGAACGCCGATTCAGTCTCGTGGCCAGGCCTGTCGGTGGCCTGACGCTTCCCGTTCCGGTCGGTGATCCCATCGCCCGACTGCAGTGGGGCAAGGTCTGGGCGCTCTACATGATCTGGTACGGCATCGGTCGCGCCTGGTTTGAGTCGATCCGGGTCGATCCCAGCGAAGTCTTCTTCGGTATCCGAACAAATGTGTGGGGCGCGATCATCGCCGTCGCCCTCGGAATCGCGTTGTTCCTGTATCAGTCGCGTCGTCATCCCGGCGTCGAGCCGAGCCCATACGTGCCGGGTCACGAGGGCAGCGGAGCAGGTGCTGTAGACTCTTCGGAGACCTATTCAGACACTGACGAACCCGGCGATGAAGCCCTCGCAGAGTCTGGGACGGTCGCGTCCGGTTCGCTCGCCACAAGCGGCACTGGTACAACTCGCCCCTAACATCCCAGGGCGTTTATCTTCGGGCCGCCGACGTCCCCCACCGCAAGTTCAAGTTGTGCTCAGGCACACTCGTGAGGACGGTTGCCATGGCGCTCACGCCAGCTTTCGAGCGTTTCAGTTCAGTACCACGCGCCAGGGGTCTCTATGACCCCCGGCGTGAACGCGATGCCTGCGGGCTCGCGATGGTCGCGACCCTGCGCGGTACCGCGGGTCACGACATCATCGACACGGCTCTCAGCGCGCTTCGAAACCTCGAGCACCGAGGCGCCGTGGGTTCTGATGCAGGTACCGGCGACGGCGCTGGAATCGTCACCCAGATTCCTGACGAGTTCCTTCGGGCCGTGGCCGGATTCGAGCTTCCTGAGGTCGGCCGCTACATCGTGGGCATGGCATTCCTGCCCACCGACGATGACGAGCGAGAGTCGATCAAATCCGGTATCGGCGCACTGGCAGAAGAAGAGAACCTGCGCGTTCTGGGCTGGCGTGACGTTCCTGTCGAGCCTGACAACCTGGGCAACCTCGCTCGGGGCGCGATGCCGTCGTTCGAGCAGGTATTCCTGCAGTCAACGCGCACAGACGATGCCGGGCCTGTCGGCGGCATGGATCTTGAACGCCAGGCCTTCCGGCTGCGCAAGCGTGCCGAGCACGAGTTGCACGCGTACTTCCCTTCGCTGTCGTCGCGCACCCTTGTTTATAAGGGGATGGTGACGACGCTCCAGCTGGAGCCGTTTTACCCCGACCTCTCCGACGAGCGGTTCACGTCGAAGCTTGCCCTGGTGCACTCGCGGTACTCGACCAACACGTTCCCGTCATGGCCGCTCGCCCAGCCGTTCAGGATGATCGCCCATAACGGCGAGATCAACACCGTGCAGGGCAACCGCAACTGGATGCGCGCGCGCCAGTCGCAGCTCGAAAGTGATGTACTCGGCGATATCCGTTCGATCCTCCCGATCAACACGGATGGTGCCAGCGACTCTGCATCGTTCGACGAGGTGGTCGAGCTTCTGAACCTTGCTGGCCGGTCGCTTCCGCACGCGATGATGATGATGGTGCCTGAGGCATATGAGAACCAGGCTGATGTCGATCCGGATCGTCGCGCCTTCTACGAATACCACTCCATGCTCATGGAGCCGTGGGACGGTCCTGCCGCCCTAGTCTTCACCGACGGATCCCTCGTGGGAGCCACCCTCGACCGCAACGGCCTGCGTCCCGGCCGCTACCTCGTCACCGATGAGGGGCTCGTGGTGCTCGCGAGTGAGATCGGTGTGCTCGACATCGAGCCGAGTCGTGTGGTGCGTAAGGGTCGTCTTCGACCGGGCAAGATGTTCGTCGTCGACACCGAGCAGGGTCGCATCATCGAGGACGACGAGATCAAGGCCGAGCTCGCTGCCGCAGAGCCGTGGGCCGAATGGCTCGAAGCGGGCCGGATCGCGTTGAAGGATCTGCCACAGCGTGAGCACATCGTCCACACGCCGGCGTCGGTGATCCGGCGCCAGCGCACCTTCGGATACACCGAAGAAGAACTGCGCATGCTCATCACCCCGATGGCGCAGAACGCGGCCGAGCCGCTGGGCGCCATGGGCTCAGACACCCCGATCGCTGTGTTGTCGAATCGACCGCGGTTGCTGTTCGACTACTTCACGCAGCAGTTCGCTCAGGTGACGAACCCGCCGCTCGACTCGATTCGCGAAGAGGTCGTGACCTCGATGAAGTCGGGCCTGGGTCCCGAGCTCAACCTGCTAACCGCAACACCGGAGCACGCGAGGCAGATCTCGCTCGACTTCCCGGTGATCGACAACGACGAGTTGGCCAAGATCCAGCACTTCGAGACCTCGAGCGGTCGGCGGCCGACAGTGACACTTCGCGCGCTGTACCGCGTCGACAGGGGCGAGAAGGCGATGGAGAAGCGGCTCGCCGAGCTGTGTTCCGAAGTGGATGAGGCCATCCACAGCGGAGCCCAGTTCATCGTGATCTCCGACCGCGACTCGAACAAAGACCTCGCGCCGATCCCATCGCTGTTGTCACTTGCGGCAGTGCACCATCACCTCATTCGTGAAGAGAACCGCATGAAGGTGGGGCTTATCGCGGAGGCCGGCGATGTGCGTGAGGTGCACCATGTCGCTCTCCTCATCGGCTACGGAGCATCGGCGATCAACCCCTACCTGGCCATGGAGACTGCCGAAGAACTCGTACGCAGCGGCATGATCCAGGGGCTTACCGGCGAGAAAGCGGTCGGCAACCTGATCAAGGGTCTCGGCAAGGGTGTGCTGAAGATCATGTCGAAGATGGGGATTTCCGTCGTCGGCTCCTACGCCGGCGCACAGGCTTTCGAAGCGGTGGGTCTCGGCCAGTCGTTCGTCGACCAGTACTTCACCGGAACCTCCACGCTGTTGGGTGGCGTGGGCATCGATGTGATCGCTGCGGAGAGCGCAGCCCGACACCTTTCGGCCTACCCCGAGGACGGCGTCACCAGCCCACACGAGCGACTCATCACAGGCGGGGAGTACCAGTGGCGTCGCGAGGGGCCGCCGCATCTGTTCAACCCCGAGACCGTGTTCCGGCTCCAGCACGCTACGCGGTCCCGCCGGTACGACATCTTCCGCGAATACACGAAGCTGGTCGACGACCAGGCCGCGAACCTGATGACGCTGCGCGGTCTCTTCTCGATCAAAGAGGGTGTCCGGCCGGTGGTGCCGCTCGATGAGGTTGAGCCTGTTGCGTCGATCGTCAAACGCTTCAGCACCGGGGCGATGAGCTACGGATCGATCAGCCAGGAAGCGCACGAGACGATGGCGATCGCCATGAACCAGCTCGGCGGCAGGTCTAACACCGGTGAGGGCGGCGAGGATGTCGAGCGGCTGCTCGACCCGAAACGTCGCAGTGCGATCAAGCAGGTTGCCTCTGGTCGGTTCGGCGTCACGAGCATGTACCTCACGCACGCGACCGACATCCAGATCAAGATGGCCCAGGGAGCAAAGCCGGGTGAGGGTGGTCAACTGCCTGCCAATAAGGTGTACCCGTGGATCGCGCGTACGCGCCACGGCACTGCCGGAGTCGGCCTCATCTCGCCGCCCCCGCACCACGACATCTACTCGATCGAAGACCTCAAGCAGCTAATCTTCGACCTCAAGCGCGCCAACCCCGCCGCTCGAGTGCACGTCAAGCTCGTGAGCCAGTCCGGTATCGGCGCGGTAGCTGCCGGCGTCACCAAGGCTCTCGCTGACGTCGTGCTGGTATCGGGTCACGATGGTGGCACGGGCGCAAGCCCGCTCAACTCCCTCAAGCATGCGGGAACACCGTGGGAGCTCGGGCTTGCCGAGACGCAGCAGACGCTGATGCTCAACGGTATGCGTGACCGCGTGGTCGTGCAGGTCGACGGCCAGATGAAGACCGGTCGCGACGTCATCATCGGTGCGCTTCTCGGTGCCGAGGAATATGGATTCGCCACAGCGCCGCTCGTGGTGTCGGGCTGCATCCTGATGCGCGTCTGTCACCTCGACACGTGTCCCGTCGGCGTGGCCAGCCAGAATCCCGAACTTCGCGCTCGCTTCACGGGCAAGCCGGAGTTCATTGTCAACTTCTTCGAATTCCTGGCGCAGGAGGTACGCGAGTACCTGTCGATGCTGGGATTCCGCAGTCTTGATGAGGCCATCGGCCGTAGCGAACTGCTGGATGCCGCTCGCGCCGTCGAGCACTGGAAGGCCGACGGGCTCGACCTGAGCCCGGTCTTCGCCGGATCGGACTTTGGCGAGGACGAGCCGCGGATCAACCGGGTCAGTCAGGATCACGAGCTCGAGAAGCACTTCGATCGTCAACTGATCAGACTGAGTGCCGATGCGCTCGATCACGGCACCCCCGTGGTCATCGAGTTGCCCATCCGCAACACCGAGCGAGCCGTGGGAACGATGCTGGGTCATGAGGTGACGGTGCGCCATGGCGAGAACGGCCTGCCCAACGGCACCATCGAGGTGCGCCTCACCGGCACCGCTGGCCAGTCTCTCGGGGCGTTCATGCCCGCGGGTATCCTGCTCCGGCTTGAGGGCGACAGCAACGACTACGTGGGCAAGGGGCTGTGCGGAGGGCAGATCGTCATCCGACCGAGCGCGTCGAGCACTTTCCCCGCAGAACAGAATGTCATCGCGGGCAACGTGATCGGCTACGGCGCCACCCAGGGCAGCATGTTCCTGCGTGGCATCGTGGGCGAGCGCTTCCTGGTCCGCAACTCGGGCGCGACCGCTGTCGTTGAGGGTGTGGGTGACCACGCCCTGGAATACATGACCGGCGGACTCGCCGTCATCCTGGGCGAGACCGGGCGCAACCTCGGTGCCGGAATGTCCGGAGGAACGGCGTACATCTACGACCTGGCGACCGAGCGTGTGAATGCCGATTCGCTGCGTACCGGTGAGCTGATCCTCGCGGCACTCGGCAGTGCCGATGTCGAGATCCTGGGTGACCTGCTCCAGCGGCACGTCGACGAGACGGGCTCAGTGGTTGCTGCCGCAATGCTGGCGAACATGGATGAGGCAGTCCTGCGTTTCACCAAGGTGCTGCCGCGCGACTACGCCGCGGTGCTGCAGACCCGCCAGGCCGCAATCGACGAGGGGCTCGACCCCGACGGCGACGTGACCTGGGCTCGAATCATGGAGGTTACCGGTGGCTGATCCCAAGGGATTCCTCAAGGTACAGGAGCGGGAAACCGCCAAACGTCGACCAGTGGCCCTGCGCCTCATGGACTGGAAAGAGGTCTATGAACAGCAGGATGCCTCGGAGCTCAAGCGGCAGGCTGGGCGCTGCATGGATTGCGGCATCCCGTTCTGTCATCAGGGGTGCCCGCTCGGCAACCTGATCCCCGAATGGAACGACCTCACCTGGCGGGGCGAGGGCGCGCAGGCGATCGAACGCCTCCATGCCACGAACAATTTCCCGGAGTTCACGGGGAGATTGTGTCCCGCTCCCTGCGAAAGCTCCTGCGTGCTGGGTATCAACCAGCCGGCGGTCACCATCAAACAGGTCGAGGCGTCCATCATCGACCAGGCGTTCGCGAACGGTCTCGTCACCCCGCGTCCACCGGAACGACTCACGGGTAAGACCGTCGCTATCGTCGGCTCCGGTCCGGCCGGTCTCGCTGCCGCGCAGCAGCTGACCAGGGCCGGTCACACCGTCGCGGTGTACGAGCGGGACGACCGCATCGGCGGACTGCTGCGGTATGGCATCCCTGATTTCAAGATGGAGAAGAAGCACATCGAGCTTCGGATCTCCCAGATGCAGGCCGAGGGAACCCGATTCCGCGCGGGCGTCGAAATCGGTGTCGACATCAGCTGGAGCGACCTCAAGTCCAGGTACGACGCTGTCATCGTCGCGACCGGTGCAACAGTTCCGCGTGATCTCCCGGTCCCCGGACGGGACCTCATGGGTGTGCATTTCGCCATGGAATATCTCGTGCAGGCGAATAGGGCCGGCGCCGGTGACACCGTCGCAGAACAGATCACGGCAGAGGGAAAGCATGTCGTGGTGCTCGGAGGAGGAGACACCGGATCGGACTGCATCGGAACGTCGCACCGCCAGCAGGCACTCTCCGTGACCAACCTCGCCATCGGCCTCCAGCCTCCCGCGGAACGGCCCGAACACCAGCCATGGCCGATGGCACCGGCTCTGTTCGAGGTGTCCAGCGCCCACGAGGAGGGCGGCGAACGTGTCTATCTCGCCTCGACCGTGGAGTTCCTGTCGAACGACGCCGGCGAAGTGCGGGCGATCCGGATTGCCGAGACCGAGTACATCGACGGGCGACGCGTGCCCAAGTCGGGCACCGAACGCGAGATCCCGGCAGACCTCGTGCTTCTGGCACTCGGCTTCACGGGTCCGGAATCTGGTTCCATCGACGCCCAGTTGCCCGTGCCGTTCGACGCCAGGGGCAACATCGAGCGTGACGGAATGTACGAGACCAGCGAAGCAGGCGTGTTCGTTGCAGGCGACGCTGGCCGCGGCCAGTCACTCATCGTCTGGGCGATCGCCGAGGGCCGCGCGGCGGCATCCGCTGTCGATCAATATCTTGAAGGTGACACACTGTTGCCGTTCCCGGTCAAACCGACCGATCACGCACTCGCAATCTGACCACCACCACCACCACCACCACTGCAGTACCCACAGAAGGAAGATATGAGACGCGCCAAAATCGTCGCGACGCTCGGCCCAGCCACGTCGAGCTACGAGAACATCAGGGCGATCATCGATGCAGGTGTCGATGTAGCCCGTATGAACCTCAGTCATGGCTCCTATGCCGTGCACGAAGAGGTTTACGCCAATGTCCGGAAGGCCGCTGAAGACTCCGGGCGCGCCGTTGCCGTGATGGTAGACCTGCAGGGTCCCAAGATCCGGCTGGGCAAGTTCGAGGCAGGCCCATACGACCTCGCGGTGGGCGATATCTTCAAGATCACGACGGACGACGTCGTGGGAACCAGGGAACTCTCCGGCACCACCTTCAAGGGGCTGCCCAATGACGTCTCACCGGGTGACTTCCTGCTGATCGACGACGGTAAGGTCAAGGTCAGGGTCACAGAGGTCAATGGACCAGTCGTCACGACCGAGGTGATTGTCGGTGGGTTCGTGTCGAACAACAAGGGAATCAACCTCCCCGGGGTTGCCGTCAACGTACCTGCCCTGTCTGAGAAAGACGAAGATGACCTCCGCTGGGGCCTCAAGCTCGGCGCAGACCTCATCGCTCTCTCGTTCGTACGCAATGCCGACGACATCATCCGCGTGCACGAGATCATGGCAGAGGAGGGTCGCAAGGTCCCCGTCATCGCGAAGATCGAGAAGCCGCAGGCTGTCGACCACCTCGAGGCCATCATCGACGCGTTCGATGCCATCATGGTCGCCCGCGGTGACCTCGGTGTCGAGCTGCCCCTCGAGGCCGTCCCGATCGTGCAGAAGCGCACGGTCGAGCTCGCCCGTCGCATGGCCAAGCCAGTGATCGTGGCTACCCAGATGCTCGAGTCGATGATCTCCTCACCGGTTCCGACCCGCGCCGAGACATCGGACGTCGCAAATGCCATCCTGGATGGCGCCGATGCTGTCATGTTGTCTGGCGAGACGAGTGTCGGGGAATACCCGGTCATCACCGTCCAGACCATGGCGCGCATCGTGGAGTCCACCGAGGAACACGGCCTCGAGCGCATCCCTGCGCTGGGTACGAAGCCACGCACACAGGGTGGCGCGATCACTCTCGCTGCCGCCGAGGTGGCCGACTTCGTCGATGCCAGGTATGTCTGCGTGTTCACCGAGTCAGGTGATTCAGCGCGCCGGATGTCTCGGCTGCGGTTCCGCGTTCCGATGAAGGCGTTCACGCCCGACCCGGCCATCCGCCGCCGAATGTCGCTGATCTGGGGCATCGAATCGTTCGTGGTCGAACGCGTGACCCACACGGATGCGATGTACAGACAGGTCGACGAAGTGCTTCTGGGTGAAGGGCTTGCGGAGGTCGGTGACAAGGTCGTCGTCATCTCGGGTTCCCCTCCCGGAATCTCCGGCTCGACCAACGACCTCCGGGTTCACATCATCGGGGATGCCGTCAATGCGGCAGCACCGGTGTGGGAAAACGACGACGACGCCTGATAGTTTCCTGAAGACATCGTCGTGGCGGTGCAAATAGCTTTGCGCAGGCGCTCTTTCCTCTACAGAATGATGTCAAGAGGGAAGAGCGTTCTTCGTTTTGCAGTTCGTGTCTCTCACAACCGGAGGGAATCCATCGTGTCCGAAACAGGATCGACATCATCTACGTCTAATCCGAATGGGCCTGAAGGCCGTTCTATCCAGGACTGGACGGATCTGGGCCGCGAGATGTGGTCGTACCTGACCGGTCGTGGGGCGGCAGTGAACTACGAGCTTGTCGACATGACAGTGGAGGTTCCACGTGACATCGGCCCGGACGCTCCCCGGGCCACCTGGAAGTTCAACGGCACCCTGCGTGTGACCACCAATGACGCCGAAGGTGGCGGGGCTGCACCCTCGAGCGGGCGATGACATCCACTCGGCCGTCCAGAATCACGCTGGACATCGACCTTAGTTTCTCGGTCAGCATCGATTCTGAGTTGATCTCGGGAACGGTTTCGGCGTCAGGCAGTGCTGTCACGGTATTCGTCGACAATCCCGCAGCGTTCCTGGCTGGCCGCGCCAGCCTCAGGGGAGGCATCCCCGACATCGCCAGCGGTCTCGTCGGCAGTCTCGCCGATGAGGGACTCACAGTGACGGTCGAGGGGCCGAAGGGTGTCTTGGTGTCGGTAGGTGCCGTGCGCCCGTCACTGCTGTCTAGGCTCGCCTCGGGCTCGACTTACGTTCGCCTAGGCGGCATCCGCGCTCTGCTGAACGCCCTGCGGCGATCACCGGGATCGCCGCAGATATCCATGCCTCCGTCAACAATGTTCCCGATTGTGCCCACGGTCAGTCGCCGCGTGAGACGACGTGTGACCACCACCCATTACCTCCGCGGCAGTGGGCGCCCTCGGCTCATCTTCGTCGTGGGGTCAAAGGTGTGGGACGGCACGCCTCCTCGGGAATTTGTGCTGCTCGATGGTACGACCGTGATCGGGTCCGGCGCGGAGGCCGACCTGCAGCTGGACGGACTTGAGCTTCGGCATGCCGAAATCCGACACGACGAGAATGACGACTATGTCTTCCACCTTCTGACGGCGCCACCACAGGGGCAGCTGGGGAGTGACACCCGGGGACTGGCTCCTCGTGGACGCATCCTGCGCACCGGCGCGCGGATCGAACTCGGACCGTGGCGGATGGGCTTCTTCCGCGAGGAATTCGCAGACCACGGCCGCCCGTACGGCGGGCGTGTCGGAGGTGAGCTAGCCCGCCAGAAGCGCCAGCCTGGGCCGCGAGGCGAGCGGGCGTGACGAGCGTGTGGGTCGATCTCCGTTGTGCCGGATGCGGGACTTGAACCCGCACGTCCTTACGAACAAAGCATTTTGAGTGCTCCGCGTCTGCCATTCCGCCAATCCGGCGCACAACAACGCTCAAAAGAATACCGTAGGGTGATATCCGTGACTGACCAGGACGCCGTAACCTCAACTCCCAGGAGGGTGGTCGTCGCTGAAGACGAGTCCCTCATCCGCATGGACATCGTCGAGATCCTCCGAGATAACGGTTTCGAAGTGGTCGGCGAGGCAGCCGACGGCGAGACCGCGGTGGCCCTGGCCACCGAGTTGCGGCCCGATCTCGTCATCATGGACGTCAAGATGCCGCAACTCGACGGGATCTCCGCTGCCGAGCGGCTGAGCAAGAACCACATCGCTCCCGTCGTACTCCTGACGGCATTCAGCCAAAAAGAGCTCGTCGAGCGGGCATCAGAGGCTGGTGCCCTCGCCTACGTGGTCAAGCCGTTCACCCCCAGCGACCTGCTGCCGGCGATCGAGATCGCCCTGAGCCGCTACACGCAGATCCTCACTCTCGAGGCCGAGGTAGCTGACCTCGTCGAACGCTTCGAGACGCGCAAACTCGTCGACCGGGCCAAGGGGCTTCTCAACGAGAAGATGGGGCTGTCGGAGCCCGAGGCGTTCCGCTGGATCCAGAAGGCCTCGATGGATCGCCGACTCACCATGCACGATGTGGCCCAGGCCATCATCGAGCAGCTCTCTGCGAAGAAATAGCGCGCGGCTCGGAGCATTCGGCTACGCCCGGATTCGGGGTCCCCGCACACGAAACGGTCTGCCGTGCATGATCGCGGGCGAGATCCGCGGTCGGATTAGTCGAGCAGTCTCGCGGTGACGTTATCGAGATCGGCGGGGGAGCATCGGGCGTCGTCAGTCTAGGAATGGAGCCATCAGCTCCATGAACTCGACATCGCTCTGATCCCCTATCGGCCGATGAATCGAGCTGACTGAAGCCAGTCGCAGGGGAAGTTCAGCGATCTCATCGGTATCGCGCAGATCGATGAGCGTGCGCACTCCGGAGCACACCAGTTCCGCCCAGCCGCGCTCGGTGAGTGTGTCTGGTCGCGGCATCCGGAGTATCCGCCCGAATTGCGTCGAACCTAAGCGGCCCGGTAATCCTCCGAGGTCGCCTGCGTTGTGGATACCAGCCCAGCCGACCTCCATGGTCACACGCGTCAGCGATCCCTCAGGAAGTTGGTCATGCGCACGGTAGACAGCCGCCTGCCCTCGTCGTCGGTCATGACGATCTCGTGCGTGGCGAGATTGCGCCCGAGCGAGATCGCCGTGCACGTGCCGGTCACCCAACCGGAGGTGATGGAACGACTATGGGTTGCATTGATCTCGATTCCCACCGCGTAGCGCCCGGGGCCCGCGTGGATCGCGGATGAGATCGACCCGAGTGATTCGGCGAGCACGACATGGGCCCCACCGTGCAGCAGGCCGAGCACCTGCGTGTTGCCTTCCACGGGCATCCGGGCGACGGAGGAGGTCGCAGACAGCTCGAGGAACTCGACGCCCATCTTCACCGACAACTCGCCACCGTTGGTGCGCTCGATGATCTCCAGCAAGACCGGGTCGATGTCGTCGGGGAGCTTGGTCATGTAGGTCATCCAGTCAATTCGAGCTGTCGGATCCCGCGGCTAGGCTGGGCACGTGTCGGACATCGAAAAGCCTACCCTCCTCATAATCGACGGTCATTCGCTCGCGTTCAGGGCGTTCTACGCGTTGCCAGTCGACAGTTTCCAGAACAGGGAGGGCCAGCACACGAACGCGATCCACGGCTTCCTCTCGATGCTGATCGTGCTGTTGCAGAACGAAAAACCCACGCATCTGGCCGTGGCGTTCGACATCTCCCGCTACTCATTCCGCACTCGCGAATATCCGGAATACAAGGGAACCAGGGGCGAGACGCCATCGGAATTCGTGGGACAGATCCCACTGCTGGAAGAGGCGCTCAAGGCCATGGGCATCGTGACGATCTCGAAGGAGGACTTCGAGGCGGACGACATCCTGGCGACCCTGGCGAGCCAGGGAGCCGCGGAGGGTTATCGGGTGCTCGTGGTCTCGGGCGACCGTGATGCGATCCAGATGGTCACGCCGAATGTCACGCTGCTCTATCCGAATGCCCGCGGGGTCTCCGAGTTGAAGCGCTACGATCGCGACGCCGTGGTCGAGCGCTACGGAATCGAGCCCGAGCAGTACCCGGATGTGGCTGCGCTCGTGGGGGAGACCTCAGACAACCTGATCGGCATCGACAAGGTGGGGGAGAAGACGGCGGTCAAATGGATCACCGCGTACGGCAGCCTCGAAGGGGTACTCGCCCATGCCGATGAGATCAAGGGCGTCGTCGGCGAGAAGTTGCGCGAGCAGAAAGACAGGGCTGTACGTAACCGCAAGCTCAACCACCTGCTGACCGACGTCGACCTGCCGGTCGGCCCGAAGCAACTGCTTCGAGCGCCCATCAACGTACCTGCGGTGCGGGAGGTCTTCGACAAACTCCAGTTCAAAACCCTGCTCGATCGCGTCCTGAAGATCGCCGGCGCCGACAACGCCGACGGGACAGCGGAGGAGCTCACGGCCAGCGCGCCGGCCAACTCGATCCCGGTCATCCACACCATGGTCGACGAGGAGCTGGGGAAGTGGATCGCCACCGTGTCGAAAGCGGGCACCCTGCCGCTCGGTTTCCAGGTCGAGAGTGTGGGCGGCACCGTGACGGGCTTCGGGCTCGCCTCGCGGAACGAGACGGTGTTCGTGCCCTGGGCACCAGGTCGGCCTGACTACACAGCACTCGAGTCGTGGCTTGCCAGCGATGCTCCGAAGCACATGCACGGGTCGAAGGCTCAGCTGAAGATCCTGAGAAACTCAGGGCTCGAGCTCGAGGGGATCGCCTTCGACACGATGCTGGCTGCCTGGTTGATCAAGCCGGGCAGCAAGCCGGAGTCGCTGGAATTGCAGGTGTACGACCACCTGGGCGAGACGCTCCAGCAGTCGGATCCCAACCAGCTGGTTCCCGAGACGGAGGCGGCCAGCCCGGCAACCGAGGCCTGGTACGTGCTGAGGGTGGCGGAGTACCTCGCCGGCAAGCTGGAGACGGGGTCGCAGTCAGTGCTGGACACCATCGAACTCCCCCTCGTGCCCGTGCTGGCGACGATGGAGCGCACCGGCATCACGATTAATCGCGGGATTCTCGGCGAACTGACTGCCGAGCTGGGAGCGAAAGCCGCCGATGCCGCCGCAAAGGCGTATGCCGAGATCGGCCGTGAGATCAACCTCGGCAGCCCGAAGCAGTTGCAGGAGGTGCTGTTCGACCAGTTGGGTATGCCTAAGACCCGGTCCAACAAGACCGGGTTCTCGACTGATGCCGCGAGCCTCGCCGACCTCCAGGAGCAGGCGCCGCATCCCTTCCTCGACCTGCTGCTCCAGCACCGCGATGCGACGAAGCTCATGCAGATCATCACCGGTATCGATAAGGCGGTGGATCCGGGAGGTCGTGTGCACACGACCTACGAGCAGGCCGGTTCAAGCACCGGTCGCATCGCCTCGAACGAGCCGAACCTTCAGAACGTGCCGGTCAAGACCGAGGTGGGTCGGCGCATCCGTTCGGCGTTCGAGTCCGGCTCGGAATTCGAGACCCTGCTCACCGCCGACTATTCGCAGATCGAGATGCGGATCATGGCTCATCTCTCCGGTGACGAGGGGCTGATACTTTCCTTCAACGAGGGCGAGGATCTCCATCGTTTTGTGGGCTCACGTATTTTCGGTGTCGATCCCGCCGAGGTCACCCCGGTCATGCGCACCAAGGTGAAGGCGATGTCGTACGGGCTGGCGTACGGTCTCAGTGCGTTCGGGCTGAGCAAGCAGCTTCGCATCGAGACCTCGGAGGCGAAGGAGCTCATGACCGACTACTTCGCGAGGTTCGGTGCCGTGCGTGAATACCTTCAAAACGTGGTCGTGCAGGCGCGGGCAGACGGGTACACCACGACGATCTATGGTCGTCGCCGGCCCTTCGGTGACTTGTCGTCGTCGAATCGGGTGCTGCGCGAGAATGCGGCACGCCAGGCTCTCAACTCTCCGATCCAGGGCACGGCTGCCGACATCCTCAAGCTGGCGATGATTCGTATCGATGCCGACCTGACGCAACAGAACCTGCAATCGAGGATGCTGCTCCAGGTGCACGATGAGCTCGTCTTCGAGGTCGCTGCCGGCGAACTCGATACCGTCACCGACATCGTGAGTTCCCGGATGGCGGGCGCAGCAGACCTCCGGGTGCCTCTGGATGTGCAAATCGGTACAGGCCCCAACTGGGATGCGGCCGCGCACTGACCGAACAATTCCACACCGGCAACCCGCCGTAGCTCGTAGTCGACGTCGAGACACAAGCGGACCTGTGTCAGCGCAAAGCCACATGTGGTTGGTCCGCATATTTCGACAATGTGATCCACAATGGGGTCTGAGTTAGGCCAGGGTTCACGCACTGGAACGCCACCGGCAGATCATGGGCACCGCGCATGCCCGGGGTCGGCCGGATATCGCCGTGCTGGCTCGAAACCTTGCGGTCACAACAAAAACCGTGCGTTCGGATCTCACAGCGCCCGAGCGCCGTGCAATGCCAGGGGCCTGCATGGTGGTGGGAGACTGGGCCCGCGCATAGACCGCGGTCGTCTTTGCCGATGTTGCAGTCATGGGCACCAAGCGACTCAGCGTCGAGCATGGACCCACCACTTCCGACCCGATCGAGGCCAGTCTCTCATCGTCGCGTCGCGTCGCGTCGCGCCGCGCAGTCGTGCTCGCCGATCACACGAAGTTCGACCGTTATGGTCGTGCATTTCCCTGGTGGAATCCACGAGATCTTTTTCCGCTTACGCGCTCATGAGGCCGGTCCTGGTTATCGCCGCGATCTTCGGCGAAGCGACCGGCGTAATCTGGGATGTGATCTTCAATCTCAGGCTCGTCGGCGCTGCGTCGCGGGGAAGCATCTCGCGTGGATCCTGGTGTCACCCACTGACAACCTGTGGCTAGACATACTGGCCATCGTGTTGTCGGCGGCTGTTGCAGCGGTCGTCGGCTCGGTTCTGCTGGGCTTCGGACGAAACGAGAAGGTCGAACTCGTCCTGAAAGAAGCCAGGGCGCAGAGGGCGAGCAACAAGCTGGACAAGCCGGCACAGACAGACGCCAGAACCGGACCAATCAAACAGATATCGGGAGCAACTGATGGCAACAATCGAGGGGTCAAGCGTGAAGAAGCTGATCGTTGCATGTAACGCGGGGATGGGTAGCAGCGTGATGCTCGACTCCACACTCAGGAAGCAACTCGCCAAGAGTGGGATCGCTGTCGAGCACCCGCCGGTGGCCACTATTCCGCGCGACGCCGATGTGGTTGCCACCCAGACCGGACTGGCTGATCGGGTTCGTGGCGACCTCCCTGGAATCCCGGTCGTGCCAGTCCAGCTCTTCCCGGGGGTCCCGAAGATTGCCAGGCTCGTGAAGGCGATCGAAAACGGCGAGACGGTGGAACTCTGATGGCAGCCGAGAGCATTCCGCTGGCAGAACTGCTAGCCGAAGCGTCGATCAACCTCGACGCCTCCGCGACCAGTCGCGATGATGCGATCCGCCAGGCCGGGGCAGGTCTCCTGGCAGTAGGCGCGATCGATGAATCGTATGTGAACGCGATGATCGACCGCGAGAACTCTGTCTCGACGTTCGTAGGCGAGGGTGTTGCGATTCCTCACGGAACTCTTGCTTCGAAGGATTCGGTGAGGTCCGATGCCCTGTCCCTTGTGCGCTTCCCCGAAGGCGTGGACTGGGATGGCAACGATGTCCGGCTGGCATTCGGTATCGCCGCAAAGGGCAATGGCCACATCGCCCTGCTCTCGAAGTTGGCGACGGTGCTGATGCATCCGGAGAAAGCAGCAGCACTCCGCGCTGCCACAACGACCGAGCAGGTCTACGTGCTCCTGGAGTCCGAGAATATGGATGACTAAAACATCGTGAAGGTAGCGGGGTTCTACGCCTCCGGTGATACTCGTCTTGAGGACGCCGCGAGCCGCTGGCCTGTATTCTCCGCGGCCAGGAACCTGCTCGAGCGACTGCCGACACGTTCGACTCGCCAGGTCGCGCGACGCCAGTCGTGTCATCCTCGTCGATATCAATGGGGCACGACTGGCTGGGGCCGCAGCAGGGGTGGAGCTCGACCTCATCCTCCTCTCCGGGGACAGAAGGGGGCTCCGGATGCTCGCAAGATGGGGAGGCTGAGCCTGTTCGGCGGCCCCCGAAGGATCACCCCACCATCACAGTCGGCTCGAATCTCGTGCTCGACCGTGAATTACCCGTTGTCGGTGTAAACGGATCGAGCCCGGATCAAAACAAGCAGGCACGCCAACTCATCGCTTCCGGCGATGTCGTTGCGAGCGACCTCCTCACCCACGCTTTTCCCCCTTGACAGGCTTCTTGACGCGATCGATATCGTGGCGAGAGGCGAAGCCATCAAAGTAATCATCGAATCGTAGGAGCAGTCATGGCAGAGAAAAAAGTCACAGTAGCGTCGAGCGTCGGACTTCACGCCCGCCCGGCATCGCTTTTCGCGCAGGCCGCAGCCAGGGTGGGCGTCTCGGTGCAGTTGTCGTCGGCCGCTGGCAAGAGTGTCAATGCCGCGAGCATCCTCGGTGTGTTGTCGCTCGGCATCGGCCACGGCGAAGAGGTCACGCTCACCGCAGAGGGTGATGGGGCAGAGGCCGCACTCGACACGCTTGCAGAGCTCCTGAACACCGACCTCGACAAGCAGTAGCTAATGCCGGGGCTGGTCGTGAGTAGTCTCGAATCATGACAGATTCTCCAGCAGACTCACGTCCGACCACCCCCGATACGCGCCCACAGACCGAGATCGACCGAATCGCGGAGCAGTGGGTGGTCACGATGGCGGAACTCGATCCGTCGATTGCGACGTGGATCGGTATACCCGGCAAGCTCGACGAGTACGAGGACCTGTCTCCAGCTGGACATGGCATGTACATCGACGAGGCGAAGAAGCTGCTCGCCCTGTTGGATTCTGCGACCGAGGTTGATGACGTCGACTGGGTGACCAGGACCGACCTCAGTAGCTCGATCCGGCTCGACATCGAGTCGAGCGAGGCGGGGCTGTGGATGCGCGACGTCAACGTCATCGAGAGCCCCGCCCAGAGCATCCGGACCATCCTCGACCTCATGCCCACCGACACCGAGCAGAATTGGGCAGATATCGCGGGTCGCCTCGCGAACCTGCCGATGGCCATCGAAGGCTATATCGAGACGCTCCGACTCGGGATTGAGAGCGGCGTTACGCCGGCCAAGCGCCAGGTGCGGGAGGTCATCGATCAGGCTCGCAAGCATGCCGCCGCCGATGGCTTCTTCCATGGCTTCACCGCGGGGGCGACACTCGGCGGCTCTGGTCGACTGCCAGACTCCCTGTCGGCCGATCTTGGGCGCGGAGCGGTTGTCTCCGCTGCCGCCTACGACGCGCTGGCTGACTTCCTGACCGACGAACTACTGCCCGCTGCTCAAGAGCGCGACGGAGTTGGCCATGAGATCTACGCGCTGCAGTCCCGGCGTTTTCTCGGCGCGACAATCGACCTCGATGAGACCTATGAATGGGGCATCGAAGAACTCGCCCGCATGGTCGATGAGCAGGAATCCATCGCCCACGAGATCAAGCCGGGCGCCTCAGTTCTCGAAGCTATCGAGATTCTCGACGCCGACACCTCTCGCAAGCTGCACGGCGCGAAAGCGCTCCAGGGATGGATGCAGCAACTCAGCGATAAGGCCGTGGAGGAGCTGTCACGCAGCCACTTCGACATCCCTGACCCTGTCAAGCGACTCGAGTGCATGATCGCCCCCACCCATGAGGGCGGCATCTACTACACCAGCCCGAGTGACGACTTCTCGCGCGCCGGTCGGATGTGGTGGTCGGTTCCGGAGGGCGTGACGGAGTTCGATACCTGGCGAGAGACGACCACCGTCTACCACGAAGGCGTTCCCGGCCATCATCTGCAGCTGGGCCAGGCCGTCTATAACCGAGCGAAGCTCAACACGTGGCGCCGCCAGCTTGCCGGCACCTCCGGTCACGCCGAAGGCTGGGCGCTCTATGCGGAACGACTCATGCAGGATCTCGGTTATCTCGACGACCCCGGCGACAGGCTCGGGATGCTCGACGGCCAGCGGATGCGTGCGGCCAGGGTCGTGCTCGACATCGGTGTGCATCTCGGCAAGCCGAGACTCGACGGAACCGGAGTGTGGGACTGGGACTATGCGCTCGATTTCATGAGCAGGAACGTGAACATGAACGAGCAGTTTGTGCGGTTCGAGGTCAACCGTTACTTCGGATGGCCGGGTCAGGCTCCCGCCTACAAAGTGGGCCAGCGCATCTGGGAGCAGATCCGGGACCAGTACCGGGCCGCCGAGGGCGACTCTTTCGATATCAAGGAATTCCACCGCAAAGCCCTCGATATCGGAGGAGTGGGGCTCGATACGCTTCGTGCGGCACTGCAGAAGCCCGCTAGGGAGCATTGAGCGGTCTCCCACCGTGGGAGCGGGTGCTCGGTGGCGAAGTCGCCGACCTGTATCCGGCTCTCGGGCTCTCGGGCGTTACCTCGGCGCGACTCCTCCCGCGAGGGTCGATCGCGCCAGCGGCACCGCACCAATCAGGACGTTGGCCGAGTTCGCGCTGAAGAGCCGATGGGTCATGCCGCAGAATGTTCTCGACACCGGCTGCATGTTCGTGCGTCCGACTCTTGAACGGGCGCCTCGGGCAATCCTGGCCGGGGGTTTTTGAGCCGGTCCGGCGCTGCAGTGGCTATCCAGCCAGTCAACAGCTAAACTAAGGAGTCGCAATCGTGACGCAGCATCCATTGGATGCTGCATTCGTATGCCATCGGTCCCTGCAACCATGCAGACACCAGCCCGTCCTGCCGATGGCCTCAACATGTCCATACCGGAGCAACTACTACATGACAATCGTAACGACCGACAAGGCACCCAAGCAGGTCGCCATCAATGACATCGGATCTGCTGAAGACTTTCTCGCCGCGGTCGAAAAGACGCTGAAGTTTTTCAACGACGGAGACCTCATCGAGGGCACCGTCGTCAAGATCGACCGTGACGAGGTTCTCCTCGACGTCGGTTACAAGACCGAGGGTGTCATCCCCTCCCGCGAACTCTCCATCAAGCACGATGTAGACCCCACCGAGGTCGTCCAGGTCGGCGACACTGTCGAGGCTCTCGTTCTCCAGAAGGAGGATAAAGAGGGTCGCCTCATCCTGTCCAAGAAGCGCGCTCAGTACGAGCGTGCATGGGGCGATGTTGAGAAGATCAAGGAAGCCGATGGCGTCGTGACCGGTTCGGTCATCGAGGTCGTTAAGGGTGGACTCATCGTCGACATCGGTCTTCGTGGATTCCTGCCGGCATCTCTCATTGAGCTGCGCCGCGTCCGAGACCTCACGCCGTACCTCGGCCAGGAGATCGAAGCCAAGATCCTCGAGCTCGACAAGAACCGCAACAACGTGGTGCTTTCCCGTCGTGCTCTCCTCGAGCAGACCCAGAGCGAGAGCCGCACGACCTTCCTCAACAACCTCGCCAAGGGCCAGGTTCGCAAGGGCGTCGTCTCCTCGATCGTCAACTTCGGTGCATTCGTCGATCTCGGCGGCGTGGACGGACTCGTTCACGTTTCCGAGCTGTCGTGGAAGCACATCGAGCACGCCTCAGAGGTCGTCGAGGTTGGCCAGGAGGTCACCGTCGAGATCCTCGAGGTCGACCTCGAGCGCGAGCGCGTGTCGCTGTCGCTCAAGGCAACGCAGGAAGACCCGTGGCAGGTATTCGCACGCACGCACGCGATCGGCCAGGTCGCACCCGGAAAGGTCACGAAGCTCGTCCCCTTCGGCGCATTCGTTCGCGTCGCAGAGGGCATCGAGGGCCTCGTGCACATCTCCGAGCTGTCCGGCAAGCACGTCGAGCTCGCTGAGCAGGTCGTGTCGGTCAACGACGAGGTCTTCGTCAAGGTCATCGATATCGACCTCGAGCGCCGCCGCATCTCGCTCTCGCTGAAGCAGGCGAACGATGGCGTCGACCCCGAAGGCACTGAGTTCGATCCGGCACTCTACGGAATGCTCACCGAGTACGACGACCAGGGCAACTACAAGTACCCGGATGGTTTCGACCCGGAGACCAACGAGTGGAAAGAGGGCTTCGAGACCCAGCGCGAGAAGTGGGAGCAGGATTATGCTGCAGCCCAGGAGCGTTGGGAACAGCACAAGAAGCAGGTTGCTGCTGCTGCCCTCCAGGAGGACATGCCCAACACGGGCGTTCCCGCCGGTGCATCATCGTTCGGAAGCGACGAGACGCCATCTGGTTCCGGCACGCTGGCCGACGACGAGGCGCTTGCTGCTCTCCGCGAGAAGCTGAGCAACAACTCCTAATCGAGTAGCCCATGAGGGCGCATGAATGGCCGGTCTCTTCGGAGGCCGGCCATTCGTGTTTTCGGACGCATGGGGGCTCGGTTCACTGGACCGATCGAACTCTGTGACTAAACGTGAATAGCGCGGGACTCGGCCCGTCGTCGTCGTGATCGCCTGAACAGCGCAACGAAGCCCACGATTAGTCCTCCGAGAGCGGCGACAACCAACACTGGCAGCAGCAGCGCGAGCACGCTCAGGATGACGCTGCTGACGTCTTCGAGAGCGCTCACCACGGGAGCAGCGGCCCCTGCCGTCGCAATATTTATCGCCGGCCTGACGATCGTTTTCGTCGCGTGTATCGCGAGAGCAAGCAGAACCCCAATAGCGATGGGCACCCATGCGTTCGAGCTGAAGAATGTCGCCGGGTCTGTGACGACGGATGTTTGGGACGTCGACCCGGTGCCGAAGGCGATGCCGCCGGCCGCAGGACGCACGATGGTCTGGATCCAGTCGTTGATCGAATCGACGACGGGAATCTTGTCTGCGATGATCTCGATGACCAGCAGGACCCCGAGGATGGCGAGCACCCAGTCGTTGGAGAGCCAGGACCATGCTGCTGGCAGTTGGACGACCTCGATGAAGCGCCCGGCCAGCCCGAGGATGAGCAGCGGGATGTAGGCGTTCAGCCCAGCCGCAACGGCTAATCCGGTTCCCGTCAGGATCTCGAACATCAACACCACCCCTCCACAGTCAGACGTTATCAGTCGGCCGCAGATAACATGGAGGCGTGTATTTGATGGGGCTCACAGGCGGAATCGCGTCCGGCAAATCTGTTGTCGCCCGTCGGCTGGGTGACCTCGGCGCGGTTGTCGTGGATGCCGATCAGGTCGCCCGCGAGGTGGTCGAGCCGGGCACGCCGGCCCTGGCTGCCATCGCCGCCGAGTTCGGTGACGATGTGATCCTTGCCGACGGGTCACTCGATCGCGCGGCATTGGGTGCGCTCATCTTCAGCAATCCCGCGAAGCGAGCGGTGCTCAACGGCATCACCCACCCGGCGGTATATGCCGCATCGCAGAAACAGTTCGCTGCTGCCGGCACTGCAGACCCCGCCGCGGTTGTCGTCTACGACGTCCCGCTGCTCGCCGAAGGCACGCGGGCCGATGAGTTCGATCTCGTCGTGGTGGTTCACGCGAGCACCGATACCCGCGTCCAACGGATGGTCGAACTGCGTGGATACTCCCGCGACGACGCACTCAGGCGCATTGGTTCGCAAGCGTCGGACGCCGACCGGCTCGCCATCGCCGATGTCGTCATCGACAGCGATGGAACGCTCGAAGAGACGATGGCCCAGGCAGATAAGTTGTGGGCTACCGTGACCGCTTCCGCCGAGAGCAAACATCGGTAGCGATGTCGGTGCGGGTGCCTAAGCTTGAATTATGGAACCCACACGCTCGGTGCGACCGTTCGAGGTCATCAGCGAGTACATCCCCAGCGGCGACCAGCCCCAGGCGATCGCAGAACTCGCGCAGAGAATCAACGCGGGTGAGACCGATGTCGTCCTGCTCGGTGCCACCGGCACAGGCAAGTCCGCGACGACGGCATGGCTGATCGAGCAGGTACAGCGTCCTACGCTCGTGCTCTCGCACAACAAGACCCTTGCGGCCCAGCTCGCCAACGAGTTCCGGGACCTGATGCCCAACAATGCCGTCGAGTACTTCGTGTCGTACTACGACTACTACCAGCCCGAGGCGTACATCCCGCAGACAGACACCTTCATCGAGAAGGACTCGTCGATCAATGCGGAAGTCGAGAGGCTGCGGCACTCGACGACGAACTCCCTGCTCAGCCGTCGTGACGTCATCGTGGTGTCCACGGTCTCCTGCATCTACGGACTGGGTGCTGCGGAGTCTTATCTCGAGGCTATGGTCGCGTTGCAGGTGGGCCAGAAGATCGACAGGGAGACGCTGATCCGGCGGTTCGTCTCGATGCAGTACCAGCGCAACGACTACGACTTCTCCCGGGGTACCTTCAGGGTGCGCGGCGACACCATCGAGATCATCCCGGTCTACGAAGAGCTCGCGATCCGCATCGAGATGTTCGGCAACGAAATCGAGGCGATCTACGCGTTGCATCCCTTGACCGGCGATGTCGTCAGGACGATGGATGCCGTATCGGTCTTTCCCGGCACCCACTACGCGGCCAGCCCTGCCACGATCCAGCGTGCCATTGTCACTATCCAGGACGAGCTTGCCGAGCGACTGCAGGAGTTCGAACGCCAGGGCAAGCTGCTCGAGGCCCAGCGGCTGCGCATGAGAACCACTTTCGACATCGAAATGATGGAGCAGATCGGTTTCTGCAACGGCATCGAGAACTATTCGAGGCATATGGATGGCCGGCAGCCCGGCGAAGCGCCGCACTGCCTTCTCGACTATTTCGCCGAAGACTTCCTCGTTGTCATCGACGAATCGCACGTGACGGTGCCACAGATCGGAGCCATGTACGAGGGGGATGCTTCGCGCAAGCGCACCCTCGTAGAGCACGGTTTCAGGCTTCCGAGTGCGATGGACAACCGCCCGCTCAAGTGGGAAGAATTCCTGAACCGCGTGGGCCAGAAGGTCTACCTCTCCGCGACGCCGGGTAAGTACGAGCTCGGCATCACGGATTCGGTGGTCGAACAAGTCATCCGCCCGACCGGGCTTGTCGACCCCCAGATTCTCGTCAAGCCCTCGAAGGGGCAGATCGACGACCTGCTTGAGCAGATCCGACTGAGGGTCGACAGGAACGAACGCGTCCTCGTCACCACTCTCACGAAGAAGATGGCCGAAGAGCTCACCGAGTTCCTCGGGGAACATGGTGTTCGGGTAAGATACCTGCACTCCGACGTCGACACTCTCCGACGAGTCGAGTTGCTCACCGAGCTCAGGCAGGGCGTCTACGACGTGCTCGTCGGTATCAACCTGCTGCGAGAGGGTCTCGACCTGCCCGAGGTGTCCCTTGTCGCCATCCTCGATGCCGACAAGGAAGGATTCCTGCGGTCGGGAACCTCCCTCATCCAGACGATCGGTCGGGCGGCTCGAAACGTGTCTGGCGAGGTGCACATGTATGCGGATCGCATCACCGATTCGATGGCGAAGGCCATCGACGAAACCACCCGCCGGCGCGACAAGCAGATCGCGTACAACCTCGAGCGGGGCATCGACCCTCAGCCTTTGCGTAAGAAGATCGCTGATATCACCGATCAGATCATGCGCGAAGCCAGCGATACCGCTGCAATCCTGGCCGGCAAATCCGACTCGAGCCGCAAGCGCGCACCCACTCCGAACCTCAAACGTGAGGGTCGGGCCGCTGCCGGTGGCAACGACCTCGAGAAGATCATCTTCGAACTCAACGAGCAGATGCTCCAGGCAGCCGGTGAACTGAAGTTCGAGTTGGCAGGTCGGTTACGTGACGAGATCCAGGACCTGAAGAAAGAATTGCGCCAAATGGAGCAGGCGGGTCATCTCACCTAGTGCGCACAATTCGACAACCGTCAACCCCGGGACGTCAATCCCTTTCGCCGTCCGGGTCCAATGTCGGTGGCATCGGTAGGATATAAAGAGTGTCAATTACTGAAATCGAAGAGCTTGATGAGAGCGCGATGCTCGATGCAATCGAGACAAAAGGCGCGACCAACGGCAAACTGAGCGTCCGTGGAGCCCGCGTCCACAACCTGAAGAACGTCGACCTCGAGATCCCGCGGGATTCCCTCGTCGTCTTCACGGGCCTGTCGGGTTCTGGCAAGTCGAGCCTCGCCTTCGACACGATCTTCGCCGAGGGTCAGCGCCGCTACGTGGAATCCCTGTCTGCATACGCGCGGCAGTTTCTCGGCCAGGTCGATCGCCCGGATGTCGACTTCATCGAGGGCCTCAGCCCCGCGGTATCCATCGACCAGAAATCCACGAACCGAAACCCTCGGTCGACGGTCGGGACCATCACCGAGATCTACGACTACATGCGGCTGCTGTGGGCCAGGATAGGCGTTCCCCACTGCCCCGAGTGTGGGGAGCTGATCTCGCGACAGAGCGTCCAGCAGATTGCCGACCAGTTGATGACGCTGGAGACCGGCACGCGTTACCAGATCGTGAGCCCGATCATCTCCCAGAAAAAGGGGGAGTTCGTCGACCTGTTCACCGAGCTCGCCTCGACCGGATACTCACGTGCTCTCGTCGATGGCGAGCAGATCCAGCTCAGCGATCCACCGAAGCTCAAGAAGCAGTACAAGCACGATATCTCCGTCGTGGTCGACCGGCTGGTCGCGGCAGACGACATCCTCACGAGGCTCACCGACTCGCTCGAAACCGCCCTTCGACTCACCGACGGTCTCGTCATGATCAACTACGTCGATCTCGAAGGCGACGCCGCGTGGCGCACATTCTCCGAGAAGTTGTCATGCCCGAACAACCACGCGCTGCAACTCACCGAGATCGAGCCTCGGACGTTTTCGTTCAACGCCCCGTTCGGCGCCTGCCCTGAGTGTTCGGGGCTCGGCACTCGTATGTCCGTCGACGCCGACCTGCTGATCGCCGGTGACAGCGTGAGCCTGGCGGAGGGCGCCATCCTGCCCTGGACCAGCGCCGGCAAGGGGCTCTTCAACTATTTCGAGAAGCTGCTCGTGGGTCTCTCGCAGGATCTCGACTTCTCCCTGAATACCCCGTGGGGCCAGTTGCCTGAGGAGACCCGCGAGGCGATCCTCCGTGGCAACAACTTCGAGGTGACGGTGAGGTGGAAGAACCGCTTTGGTCGCGAGATGAAGTACTCGACGGGCTTTGAGGGCGTCATCCCGTACATGGAGCGCAAGTACATCGAGGCTGAGACCGACAGCCAGCGCCAGCGGGTGGCTGACTACCTTCGAGAGATCCCTTGCCCGGTCTGCGATGGCAAGCGACTGAAACCCGAAGTGCTGGCCGTGACCGTCGATGGCGTGAGTATCTCGGACATCTGCGAGCTCAGCCTGCTGAATGCATACGAGTTTATGAAGAACCTGCAGTTGTCTGCACGGGATGCGAAGATCGCAGCGCAGGTGCTTCGTGAGATCCGACTGAGGCTCGAGTTCCTCATCGAAGTGGGTCTTAGCTATCTCAACCTGATGCGCGCCGCAGCCACTCTGAGCGGTGGCGAAGCACAGCGCATCCGCCTCGCGACCCAGATCGGTTCCGGCCTGACCGGCGTGCTCTATGTGCTGGATGAGCCGAGCATCGGCCTGCACCAGCGCGATAACCGCAGGCTTATTGAGACACTTGTGAAGCTGAAGAACCTCGGTAATACCCTGATCGTCGTCGAACATGACGAAGACACGATCAGGACGGCCGACTGGATCGTCGACATCGGCCCTGGTGCGGGCGAGCACGGCGGGATGGTGGTGCACTCGGGTTCGTATGAGGGGCTTCTCGCGAACCGCGAGTCGATCACGGGGGACTACCTCGCAGGTCGCAGGTCCATCGAGACCCCGAAGAAGCGCAGGAAGATCGATAAGTCCCGCCAGGTCGTCGTCGAAGGTGCACGAGCGAACAACCTGCGCAATGTGACAGTGGCCTTTCCTCTCGGTGTGTTGACGGCTGTGACCGGCGTCAGCGGATCGGGCAAGTCCAGCCTGGTCAACGACATCCTGTACAAGGTCCTCGCCAATCAGCTCAACGGAGCACGGCAGATCGCGGGAAAGCACACCAGGGTGACCGGCCTCGACAACCTCGACAAGGTCGTGCACGTAGACCAGGCGCCGATCGGACGCACCCCACGATCCAACCCCGCCACGTACACGGGCGTGTTCGACAAGATCCGCACGCTCTTCTCGGAGACCGCCGACGCCAAAGCCCGGGGTTACCTGCCGGGCCGGTTCAGTTTCAACGTCAAGGGCGGCCGCTGCGAGAACTGCTCTGGCGACGGCACGATCAAGATCGAGATGAACTTCCTGCCGGACGTCTACGTGGC
Organism: Salinibacterium xinjiangense; assembly: GCF_014645015.1. Lineage (GTDB taxonomy): Bacteria > Actinomycetota > Actinomycetes > Actinomycetales > Microbacteriaceae > Rhodoglobus > Rhodoglobus xinjiangensis. The sequence goes on along the minus strand of NZ_BMLC01000001.1, from coordinate 114,809 downwards.
GTGCGAGGTGTGCGGAGGCGCGAGGTACAACCGAGAGACCCTTGCGGTCAAGTACAAGAGCCGGAACATCGCCGAAGTGCTTGATATGTCGATCAGCGAGGCCGCTGAGTTCTTCGAGGCGATCTCGTCGATCCACCGGTACCTCAGGACGCTCGAAGAGGTCGGGCTCGGCTATGTGAGGCTAGGCCAGAGTGCGACGACGCTATCGGGCGGCGAGGCACAACGGGTGAAGCTCGCGACCGAACTGCAACGCCGGTCGATGGGGCGGAGCATCTACGTGCTCGACGAGCCGACGACGGGCCTCCATTTCGAAGACGTCCGCAAACTCCTGATGGTGCTCAATGGACTGGTCGACAAGGGCAACACCGTGATCGTCATCGAGCATAACCTCGACGTGATCAAGTCGGCCGACTGGTTGATCGACCTGGGGCCGGAGGGTGGAGCCGGCGGTGGCGAGGTGTTGTCCATCGGAACGCCCGAACGGCTCGCGAAGGTGGAGGGCAGCCACACCGGCATGTTCCTCAAGGAGATGCTGGAAGGCAGCCGTGCTTAGTCCCTCCGGGGCCTGAGCGCGGTCGTCATGGCAACCACTGTCAGTTGGCGCCCGAAGGCCGGTGAAATTCCCCAGCAACCTGGCGTGTACAGGTTCCGCGACGCGTCAGCACGAGTGCTGTACGTGGGCAAGGCAAAGAATCTCAGGGCTCGACTGAGCAACTATTTCGCTCCGCTCGACTCGCTGCACGAACGCACCCGCAGGATGGTGCTGACGGCGTCGTCGGTGGAGTGGACGGTGGTCGGCAACGACTTCGAGGCCCTTCAGCTGGAGTTCACGTGGATCAAGGAGTTCGATCCGCCGTTCAACGTGCAGTACAAGGACGACAAGTCGTACCCGTATCTCGCGATCACGCTGGGCGACCCTGTTCCTCGCGTCATGGTGACCCGCAATCGTTCCATCCCCAATGCCCGCTATTTCGGTCCATTCAGCCGTGCCTGGGCGATCCGGGAAACCGTCGACATCATGCTGAAGGCGTTCCCGATGCGCAGTTGCTCGGAGACCACGTTCAAACGCGCCAAGCAGACCGGTCGGCCGTGTCTGCTCGGAGACATCGGCAAGTGCGCGGCACCCTGCGTCGGTCGGGTGACGCTCGAGGAACACAAGTCGATCTCGCTGGATTTCGCCAGCTTCATGGGAGGAAACGACTCCCGCTACGTGACCACCATCACCAAGCGCATGAAAGACGCGTCAGCCGCGATGGACTACGAATCTGCGGCGCGTTATCGTGACCAGATCGGCGCGATGGAGACCGCCCTCGCTAGGAACGCCGTCGTGCTGGATGACGGCGTCGACGCCGACCTCTTCGGCATAGCGCACGACGAACTCGCGGCGGCGGTGCAGCAATTCATCGTGCGCGGTGGCCGCATCAGGGGCGTGCGGGGCTGGGTCGTCGACAAGGAGCTCGATGTCGAACTGCCCGACCTGGTCGAGTCCGTGCTCCAGAATGCCTACGAAGACGCCGTGCCTCCGCGTGACGTGTTCGTGCCAGCGCTTCCAGACGACACGGCAGCGCTCGAACGCTGGCTGGGGGAGTTGCGGGGTCCGGGATCCCGCGTGAAGATCGGTGTCGCACGGCGCGGCGACAAGGCCACGCTGATGCAGACCGTGACGCAGAACGCACAGAACGCGCTCATCCTCTACAAGACCCGGCGCAGTGGCGACTTCGTGGCGCGATCGCAGGCGCTTGCCGACATCCAGGAGGCGCTCGGAATGGCGGATGCCCCGCTGCGCATGGAATGTTACGACGTCTCCCACCTCAGCGGCACCAACATCGTCGCGTCGATGGTGGTCTTCGAAGACGGGTTACCGCGCAAAGACCAGTACCGACGCTTCAGCATTCCGGAGTCGACCGACGACACGGAGTCGATCTACCAGACGCTCTCGAGGCGACTGGCTTACCTCAGGGAGCCCGAGAGCAGTCCGGTCGCCGATGCTCTGGACGACGCGGACGGCGTTGAGACGAAGCGAAAGAAGTTTGCGTATCCGCCACAGCTTCTGATCGTGGATGGGGGGCAGCCGCAGGTTTCAGCCGCGCAGAGGGCGCTCGACGATGCGGGCATCACGGGCATCCAACTGTGCGGAATTGCGAAGCGACTCGAGGAGATCTGGCTTCCGGATTCGGATTTTCCGGTGATCCTTCCTCGAAACAGCGACGCACTCTTCCTTATCCAGCGCATTCGCGACGAGGCACACCGCTTCGCGATCAGCTATCAGAGGCAGAAGCGACGCAACGACATCCAGTCTGTGCTCGCGGAGATTCCGGGCCTCGGCCCGGCTCGTGTGCGCGAGATCCTGAAGCATTTCGGCTCGGTCGCCAAGTTGAAGAACGCCAAGGTAGAAGAGGTGGCGTCGGTGAAGGGAATCGGCCCGGCGCTGGCATCCATCGTGGTCGGGCGGCTACAGCCGTGACGACCTGCCGCTAGTCTTGGATCACGATGCAACCCGAGCTTGATCACCAGGAGATGCTGATCGTCACCGGCATGTCCGGTGCAGGTCGATCGACGGTCGCGAATGCCCTCGAAGACCTGGGCTGGTACGTCGTCGACAATCTTCCGCTGCAAATGCTGGTGCCGCTGGCTGAACTCGCGAAAAAAGCCGGCGACTCGCTTCCCAGAATCGCTGCGGTTGTCGACGTTCGTGGCGGCCGACTGTTTGCCGATGCGCTCGACGCCTTCGAATCACTGCGCGACAGCATCGTCATGCGGGTGCTGTTCCTCGACGCGACGGATGCCGCTCTCGTGCGTCGCTTCGAACAGGTACGGCGGCCTCATCCGCTGCAGGGGGATGGCACACCACTGGACGGGATCGCTGCCGAGCGAGAACGGATGGGGGAGCTCCGGTCGACAAGCGACATCGTCATCGATACGTCTGAATTGAACATCCACCAGCTCGCCACGACCATCGCCGAGCGGTTCTCTACGGCTGATACAGCTGGCCTGATGATCACCGTGGAGAGTTTTGGATACAAATACGGCCTTCCGGCAGATGCAGACCTCGTCGCGGATTGCCGGTTCCTGCCCAACCCGTTCTGGATTCCCGAACTGAAGACGCTCAACGGCCAGGACGCCGACGTGCGAGACTATGTTCTCGCGCAAGAGGGTGCGGCAGATTTCGTGGCCAACTACTCGAAGGCGATGGAGCCGGTGTTTGCCGGCTTCCAACGCGAGAACAAACGGCATGCCACGATCGCCATCGGCTGCACGGGTGGAAAACATCGCTCTGTCGCGATCGCGGAAGAACTCGCGGGTCTGCTTCGAAGCTTTCCCGGGGTTGTCGTCAACGTCAAGCATCGCGACCTCGGGCGCGAGTGACCCGGCGGCAACATCGCAATGTTGCCAGCCCCATGAACGAAGGAGAAACCTGTGGCATTGACCGCCGAGGTTAAGGATGAACTGACAGGCATCACGTCAGGAAAGACAACAGTGCGGGCGGCGGAACTGGCTACCATCCTCCGTTTTTCCGGAGGACTCCACATGATCTCTGGACGGATAGCTGTCGAATCCGAACTCGAGACCGAGCAATTGGCCAGGCGCGTCCGCAAAGATATCGCCGAGTTGTACGGCGTCCGCTCCGACGCCTCGGTGGTCTCGGCATCCGGAACCCGCCGCACCAGCCACTACCTCGTAAGGGTGCTCGACGGCGGCGAAACCCTGGCCCGCCAGACCGGGCTGCTGGATGCCCGCCGCCGACCGATCCGCGGGCTGCCCAACCGCCTCACCACCGGCAGCATCGAGGAGTTGTCAGCGGTCTGGCGTGGGGCTTTCCTGGCCGCGGGGAGCCTTACCGACCCTGGTCGCTCAGCAGCGCTCGAAGTCACCTGCCCCGGGAATGAGGCCGCCATGGCTCTCGTCGGGGCGGCGGGTCGGCTCAAGATCTCCGCAAAGGCTCGGGAGGTGCGCGGGGTGCATCGCGTCGTCATCCGCGATGGTGAAGCCATCAGCGCAATGCTCGTACTCATGGGTGCCGATAAGAGCGTCGCCAACTGGAACGAGCTGCGGCAGCGCCGCGAGGTGAGGGCGACGGCAAATCGCCTCGTCAATTTCGACGACGCAAACCTGCGACGTTCTGCGCTGGCTGCCGTAGCGGCCTGTGCTCGCGTCGAGCGGGCGCTCGAGATTCTCGAGGTCGATGTTCCGTTCCACCTGCAGTATGCGGGCCAGCTGCGACTCAGGTTCCGTGACTCTAGTCTCGATGAATTGGGCCATCACGCCGATCCCCCCATGACGAAAGATGCGGTTGCGGGCCGGATCCGCCGGCTGCTCGCCATGGCGGACAAGAGGGCCTCTGACCTCGGTATCCCTGGCACCGATGCCAACCTGCCGCCCGACCTGGACGAGTAGTTTTTCGATTCGATTGGCATACCGGAAAACATCTGAAGGGTCCGTGGTCGACGTGAGTAGACTGGAAATGTCATCCCAACTCGATGTCGAATCGTTTTTCGAAGCCTATTTGCTAGGAGATAACGTTGGCTGAATACACTCTTCCAGAACTCGCATACGACTATTCGGCTCTCGCGCCGAGTATCAGCGGCGCGATCATGGAGCTTCACCACAGCAAGCACCACCAGGCATATGTGACTGGTGCGAACGCCGCGCTTGCGGGGCTTGCTGCCGCCCGGGATTCCGGAGATCTCGCGAACGTGAACAAGCTCCAAAAGGACCTGTCGTTCAACCTCGGCGGGCACGTGAACCATTCGATCTTCTGGACGAACCTTTCCCCTGACGGCGGCGACAAGCCGACCGGCGACCTTGCCAGCGCCATCGACGACCACTTCGGCTCGTTCGACAAGTTCACAGCACACTTCACTGCTGTAGCGATGGGTGTCCAGGGTTCGGGATGGGCCGTGCTGGCCTGGGATTCACTGGGCGAAAACCTGATCATCGTGCAGTTCTTCGATCAACAGGGCAACCTCCCCGCGGGTATCGTTCCGCTGTTGATGCTGGATGTGTGGGAACACGCGTACTACCTGGACTATAAGAACGTGCGCGCCGACTACGTCAAGGCGTTCTGGAATATCGCACACTGGGGCAACGTCCAGCAGCGCTTCACCGCTGCGCGCGAAAAGACCAACGGGCTGCTGCTACTGTCATAGCGGCGTCGTGGCCGGGTGCATTGCACCCGGCCACACCTCGTTTACCACCCCACTACAAGCACGAAGCGTCCCGGACGCCTGAGCAACAGGAGCATTAGTGACCGTCAAGATTGGCATCAACGGATTCGGCCGTATCGGCCGTAATTTCCTTCGCGCGTCTCTCGCCAAGGGAAGCGACATCGAAATCGTCGCGGTCAACGACCTCGACAACCCGGCGGCACTGGCGCACCTCCTCAAATACGACACCGTCGGTGGTCGCCTGGACGCCACTGTCGAGGTCGAGGGCGACACGATCCTCATCAACGGCAAGCCGATCAAGGTCCTTGCCGAGCGCGATCCCGCTGCCCTTCCGTGGGGTGAGCTCGGCGTCGACATCGTCATCGAGTCCACCGGTCGCTTCACCAAGTCTGACGACGCCCGCAAGCACATCACTGCCGGCGCGAAAAAGGTCATCGTTTCGGCTCCCGCCTCCGGTTCGGATGTCGCGACACTCGTGCTGGGTGTCAACGAGAACACCTACGACGCGGCCGTGCACGACATCATCTCCAACGCATCGTGCACCACGAACTGCCTCGCGCCGCTCGCCAAGGTCTTCATGGAGAACTTCGGCATCGAGCGGGGTCTCATGACCACGGTTCACGCCTACACCGCGGACCAGAACCTGCAGGACGGCCCGCACAACGACCTGCGCCGTGCCCGCGCCGCCGCGGGCAACATCATCCCGACCTCGACTGGCGCCGCCAAGGCTCTCGGCCTGGTCATCCCCCAGCTCGTGGGAAAGCTCGACGGATACGCACTGCGCGTGCCCGTGATCACCGGATCGATCACGGACCTCACGATCACGGCGTCGCGCCCGGTCACGGTCGAAGAGGTCAACGCGGCATACAAAGCTGCGGCTGAAGGTCCCCTTAAGGGCATCCTGAAGTACACGGAAGACGAGATCGTCTCGAGCGACATCGTCGGAGACCCGCACTCCTCGATCTTCGATGCAGGCCTCACCAAGGTCATCGGCGACCAGGTCAAGGTTGCCGCGTGGTACGACAACGAGTGGGGATACTCCAGCCGCCTCGTGGACGTCACCGAGTTCGTCGGCTCACGCCTCTAGACACTCAACGCCCGATGTCATTGCGAACGATTGACTCGCTGGGCGACCTGAAGGGGAAGAACGTTCTCGTCCGCTGCGACCTGAACGTTCCCCTGAAGGACGGCCGGATCACCGACGATGGACGTATTCGAGCGTCCCTGCCGACGCTCAACAGATTGATCCAGGCGGGGGCTCGAGTCATCATCGTTTCCCATTTGGGCAGGCCCGACGGCGAGCCGAACTCGAAGTTCAGCCTCGCACCTGTGGCACAGAGGCTGTCGGAGTTGCTCGGTAAGGCTGTCGTATTCGCGGCTGACACCGTCGGCTCTGCGGCAGCAGATTCCGTGGCGGGTCTCGATGACGGCGACGTCGTCGTGCTCGAAAATCTCCGGTTCAATGCACACGAAACCAGCAAGGTTGCGGGGGAGCGCGAGCAGTTCGCCGCGCAGCTGGCCACGCTGGGCGATGCTTTCGTCTCAGACGGGTTCGGCGTCGTCCACCGTGAGCAGGCCAGCGTTTACGAGTTGGCGAAGGCTCTCCCGAGTGCAGCCGGCTTGCTGATCCGGCAAGAACTCGACGTCCTCGAACGCTTGACCGTCACGCCCGATAAGCCGTTTACTGTTGTGCTCGGGGGGTCGAAGGTCTCCGACAAGCTGGCGGTCATCGGCGCATTGCTGCCGAAGGTGGACAGGCTGCTGATCGGCGGAGGCATGCTCTTCACCTTCCTCGTAGCCCAGGGCCACCGGGTCGGTGCGAGTCTTCTCGAAACCGATCAGGTAGAGGTGGTGAAGGGATACCTGGCCGAAGCTGAGCGGCTGGGTGTGGAGATCATCCTCCCGACGGATATCGTGGTGGCATCCGCATTCAGTGCAGACGCCGACCATCTCGTCACCGCTGCGGAAGCCATCGAAGATACCGTCTTCGGAGCGGCCGGACTCGGGCTCGACATCGGCCCGGAGACGTCCGACCGGTTCGCGCAGGCGATTGCGGATTCGAAGACGGTCTTCTGGAACGGCCCGATGGGAGTGTTCGAGCTGGCGCCGTTCGCTGCCGGTACCCGTGCCGTGGCATCCGCTATGACAACATTTGACGGTTTTGGCGTGGTCGGTGGTGGCGACTCTGCTGCTGCCGTTCGTGCTCTCGGATTCAATGATGACCAGTTCGGTCACATTTCAACTGGCGGCGGCGCGAGCCTCGAGTTCCTCGAAGGCAAGTCGCTTCCCGGCCTGGAGGTACTTGGATGGCAAAGGTAGCGCGCGTTCCCCTTATTGCGGGGAACTGGAAACTCAATCTCGATCACCTGCAGGCGATCGCATTCGTGCAGAAGCTCGACTGGACCCTGAAGGACGCTCGCCACGAGTACGGCATTTCCGGCTCGGAGGTGGCTGTGTTCCCACCGTTCACCGATCTCCGTTCCGTTCAGAACCTCGTCGCCGCGGACAAACTGAGCATCGTGTTCGGAGGCCAGGATCTCTCTGAGCACGACTCGGGAGCCTTCACTGGTGAGATCTCCGGAGCCTTTCTCAAGGCGTTGGATTGCACATATGTCATCATCGGCCACTCCGAGCGTCGCACCCTCCATTCGGAAACCGACGAGCAGTTGGGGCGGAAGGTTGTGGCCGCACTCAAGCACGGCCTTGTGCCAGTGCTCTGCGTCGGAGAGACCGCCGAGGATCTTGAGATCCACGGTCCCAGCGCTGTGCCGGTCGCACAATTGCGTGCAGCGCTGGCCGGGGTATCCGGAACCCCGAATCTTGTCGTGGCCTACGAGCCGGTGTGGGCGATCGGGTCAGGCCAGGCCGCTACTGCTGAGCAGGCTGAGCAGGTCGCGGCAACCCTGCGGGCGACTCTCGCGGAATTGCTTGGCGAGGAGGTTGCCGACGCCACTCGCATTCTCTACGGTGGGTCCGTGAAGTCGACCAATATCGCGGGCTTCATGCGCCAGCCCAATGTCGACGGCGCCCTCGTGGGTGGTGCGAGCCTTGACGTCACCGAGTTCGCGAGCATCGCACGCTTCCAAAAGCACGTCGGAACCTGAGGCCGCCAGTTCTAGCCCATAATCCCGATGCGGTGCTGATATCTACCCGGCTCATTGTCGGTTAGAATTACCGAGGCTTTCGAAAGGTTTTATTCGTGGATATTCTTCAAGTTGCGCTCCAGGTCGTCCTCGGCCTCACGAGCCTTCTGCTTACCCTGCTGATCCTGTTGCACCGCGGGCGAGGTGGTGGTCTCTCCGACATGTTCGGAGGGGGAGTCACGTCGAATCTCGGTGCCTCTGGGGTTGCCGAGCGCAACCTGAACCGCATCACCGTCATCCTCGGCGTGATCTGGATCAGCAGCATCGTGTTCCTCGGGCTCATCACGAAATTCGATGGATCTTAGGCACGACCGTATGACGTCGAGTCTCTCAGGGGCGCGACAAGCACCATCAACAGCAGACCGAACTTAGGGGCATCGTGGCATCAGGCGGAAGTGCAATTCGAGGTTCTCGCGTCGGCGCAGGCCCCATGGGTGAGCAGGATCGTGGGTTTCACGCCGAGCGTATCCAGGTTTCGTACTGGGACGTGATGGGCAACGAGACAGTCCGAAACTTCGCTGCCAACCTGCCCGAGGATGAGATTCCGGAGACGATCGACTCGCCGACTACCGGGTTGCCCGCCGGCCGCGACAAGGAGAATCCTCCGTCGGTCGCCAAGCTCGAGCCGTACAAGACACACCTCGCGTACGTCAAAGAGCGTCGCAGCGAAGAAGAGGCCGCACAGCTTCTCGAAGAGGCTTTGGTTCAGCTTCGCGCCCGCCGCGGAACCCTCACGAAGTAGTACACAGCGGCTGTTTGCCGCCAATCTCCGGCAAGTGCTCGCGAAACTCGCGCGCTAGAGTTCGAGGCCGTGGTCGTCTGCGCCGGTCCAGAACTGGCCCGGAGTGATCAGGTGTTCGGGAACCTGGGCTGCAGCCGAGGCGTCGACGAAGAACAACGTGGTACGTCGACCCTCGACTCCGGCAGCCGGGACCTCGTTGACGCTCACGCCAGCGAGTGTCAGGCCGAGTGCGGATGCCTTATCGGCACCCGCCAGAACGAGCCAGACCCGCGCCGACGAATTGATCGAAGGAAGCGTCAGGGAAAGGCGTTCCGGCGGTGGCTTGGGTGACTTGCGCACCGGGATGACGGTCTTCTCACGCTCTCGGACGCCGCCGCGCTCGGGGAAGAGTGATGCGATGTGGCCGTCCGGTCCCATGCCGAGGAAGGTGATGTCGAAATGGGGGATGGACGCGTTGGCAGGGGAGTGCGCGGCGAGTTCCGCCGCATAAGCCTCTGAGGCTTCATCCAGCTCCAGCCCGCTATCGGACGCCGCGAACGCGTGCACGCGGTGCGGGTCGAGCGGCACATGATCGAGCAGGGCTTCGCGCGCCTGGGTGTCGTTACGATCTGGATCGCCGGCCGGGAGCCATCGTTCATCGCCCCACCAGACGTTGACCCGACTCCAGTCGACGGAGTCACGCGCCGGTGATAAATTGATCGCCGCCAACACTGCCGAACCCATGGTTCCACCGGTCAGTACCACGGATGCTTCATCGAACTCGGCGATCAGGTCGACGGTTTTCGTGATGAATCGTGCTGCGACGGCCGAAGCGAGCGAAGAGTTGTCTGCATGCACGATGACCCGGCGTTCGTTGGTCATGATTTTGCTTTTCTGGAAGCTGCTGCCTTCCCGGGCTTTCCGAGTTGGGCTACGCCCCGCTTGACGACGTCGCCGAAGAGTTCATCGGGGTCGAGCCTTCGCAGTTCTTCTGCCAGGCAGTCGCGAAGGCTTCGACGGGGAAGCGATATGTCATGTGTGGGCTGGTTCGGCTGGATGAGAGTTCCCACGTTCGCCATGGTGCGCTCGAGCTTGATCTCGCCGGATTCACGCGTGAGAGTGACGCCCTGGATGCCGCTGCTGCCGTGGGACTTGCTGGTAACGGTGAGCGTCACCTCGACCTCAAGCTGCAACTGCAGCCACGCGGCGAGCAGCACTGTCGATGGGGAGTCAGCAGCGCCGTGCACCTCGACAGCTGTCACGGGCTGGTACGGCGGCTGGTCGAGCACCGCAGCAAGCTGTGCACGCCACAGGGTGAGCCTCGTCCATGCGAAGTCGGTGTCGCCCGGCTGGTACGACCCCGCGATGACGGTGATGGCGTCGTGTGGATTCGATGCGGCAGCAGCATCGGTGATTCGACGCTGCGCGATTCGACCGATTGCCGACTCTGACACGACCTCTGGTGCATTTCCGGGCCACCAGGCAACCACGGGAGCATCGGGCAGCAGCAGGCCCGTCACCAGGCTCTCCTGGTCGATGGCGGCGTCGCCATAGGCCTTGATCACAACGACCTCACTCGCCCCCGCATCGCCACCGACACGGATCTGCGCGTCGACCCTGGCTTCGCCGACGGGGTGGGCCGTGCCCTGATCCGTCGACACGACGATCACGCGCATCGGGTGCTCGCGTGATGCATCGTTAGCGGCTCCGATGGCCTCTTCTTCTTCACCGAGCCCCGTGCTGATCACGAGTGTCAGCACCCGACCGAGAGCGACCGCGCCACCTTCTTCGCGGATCTTAACCAGGGTCTTCGAGATCTTGCTCGACGTGGTGTTGGGAAGGTCAACGATCATGGTCGTCTCCAGGTACGGCCATCGCGGGCCATCAGTTCGTCAGCGGATGACGGGCCCCAGGTGCCCGGCCTGTACTGTTCTGGCTTCCCCTGGGTCGCCCAGAACTCCTCGATCGGGTCGAGGATCTTCCAGCTGAGCTCGACCTCCTGGTGCCGGGGAAACAGCGGGGGGTCTCCGAGCAGCACATCCAGGATCAGGCGCTCGTAGGCTTCAGGGCTTGCTTCGGTGAAGGCGTGACCGTATCCGAAGTCCATAGTCACGTCGCGCACCTGCATTCCAGCGCCCGGCACCTTCGACCCGAAACGGATGGTCACGCCCTCGTCGGGCTGCACCCGGATCACGAGGGCGTTCTGGCCGAGCGCCGACGTCTGGCTCTCCGCGAACAGATATTGCGGCGCGCGCTTGAAGACGACGGCGATCTCGGTCACCCTGCGACCGAGTCGCTTTCCTGTGCGCAGGTAGAACGGAACGCCGGCCCAGCGCCGCGTATCGATGTCGAGCCGGATCGCGGCAAAGGTCTCCGTGGTGGAATCGGGGTTCATTCCGTCTTCTTCGAGGAAGCCGACGACTTTCTCACCACCCGACCAACCGCCCGTGTACTGGCCGCGAGCCGTGTGCTTTCCGATGTCCTGCGGAATCCTGACGGCAGAGAGCACCTTCTCTTTTTCCGCCCTGAGGTCTGCTGCGTCAAAGGAGACAGGCTCTTCCATCGCGGTCAGGGCAAGCAGTTGCAGAAGGTGATTCTGGATGACATCCCGCGCGGCACCGATACCGTCGTAGTATCCCGCGCGACCACCGACGCCGACATCCTCGGCCATGGTGATCTGGATGTGATCGACGTAGTTGGCGTTCCAGATGGGTTCATATAACTGGTTGGCGAAGCGCAGTGCGAGGATATTCTGCACCGTCTCTTTACCGAGGTAGTGGTCGATGCGGAACACGCTGTCGGGCGGAAACACAGACTCGACAACCGAGTTCAGCTCGCGAGCGGTCTTCAGGTCACTTCCGAAGGGCTTCTCGATGACGACTCGACGCCATTCACCGTTCTTCTGCTCTGCCAGCCCTGAGTCACGCAGCCGCTCCGTGACCTCCGGAAACGACTTGGGCGGAATCGACAGGTAGAAGGCGTGGTTGCCCATGGTCCCGCGATCACGATCCAGCTCCTCGATCGTGTCCTTCAAACGTCCGAAGGCCGCGGCATCGTCGAATTCTCCCTGCACGAACCGAATACCCTGCGCCAGTTGGGTCCAGACATCCTCATCGAAAGGCGTGCGTGCATACTGCTTGACCGCGTCGTAGACGACCTTGGCGAAGTCCTGGTCTTCCCAGTCTCGCCTCGCGAATCCGACGAGCGCGAACCCGGGGGGAAGCAGTCCACGGTTGGCGAGGTCATACACGGCCGGCATGAGCTTCTTGCGTGACAGGTCGCCGGTGACACCGAAGATCACGAGCCCACTGGGGCCCGCGATCCGGTTGAGTCGGCGATCGGACAGCAACCTCAGCGGGTTGAAGTCGGCAGTGATGTTCACGGGCGACATAGTGCTCCTAAACTGCTCGGTACCCAGTACTAGCTGAGTGCGCTGATGATTATCGGCAGCGACTCTGCTGGGTTTGCGAGGGTAAGGCTGAGCACCGGACGCCCATGATCGGCGAGCACACTCGCGTCACCGTCGGCCTGTGCCCGGATGAGCTGCCCGAAGGTGAACGGGCGATCGGGAATCTGGAGGTCGGGCTGTTCCGCGCTGGTGATCTGGAGAAACACGCCGACCGCCGGCCCGCCCTTGTGGAACTGGCCGGTCGAGTGGAGGAACCTCGGACCCCAGCCGAACGTCACGGGCCTGCCGGACCGCCTCGCGAGGGCATCGCGCAGCGTCAGGAGTTCCGGATGGGCGACGCGGTCGACATAGGCCTGGATGGCGACGTAGCCATCGGCGGGAAGAGACGCGACGAGCTTGTCGATCGCACCAGCGAGGTCGCTCACGCCGTCGACGACTGCGGCTGTTCCACGAACCTCGATGTCGCCGACCACGAAGGCCGGGGTCGCCGGGATCGAGGGGTTGTCGATCAGAGCGCGGGTGGCGATCTTCGCCGATTCGACATCAGGCTGGTCGAACGGGTTGATCCCGAGAAGCCGACCGGCAATCGCCGTGGCGTATTCCCACACCAGGATCTGGGCACCCAGGCTGCCGGCGATCTCGATTTCGCCGTCGGCGACGTCCTTGGTGTCATCCCAGTCACCCACCAGTCGTACAACCTGGAGGTCGGCGAGATTCTCGCTGAGTTCGGGGGAGTCCACTTCGAGTACGACAGGAAGAATGCCCTTGCCGAGCTTTCCCGTCGACTCAGCGATCAGCTGCTCAGCCCAGTCGCCGAATCCGCGGATATGCGTGCCGTCGATGACGATGCCGAGCTTGTCTTTGAGCGGTACGGTTCCCGCGATCGCGGCACCGAGGACGAGGCCGGGATTGTCCGGGTGATCTATCGACAACTCCAGCATGACTGCTTCGGATTCGTCGAGCAGTTCGTTGAGATCGACTCCGGCAAGGCCTGACGGGACGAGGCCGAAGGCGGTCAGTGCCGAGTAACGACCCCCAACCGTGGGGTCGGCGTTGAACACTCTGTAACCGGCTTCACGAGCCCCGATATCGAGCGGTGAGCCTGGGTCGGTCACGATGACGATGCGCTGGAGCGGATCGATTCCCGCATCCGTGAAGAACTGCTCGTAAATTCGCTTTTGGCTGTCGGTCTCGAGAGTCGAGCCGGACTTCGATGAGATCACCACGGCGGTGGTCGCGAGCCGATCAGCCAGTGCCGCCATCACCTGGCCGGGATCGGTTGAATCGAGAACCGTGAGCTCGACACCGTACGTACGTGTGATGACTTCGGGAGCCAGCGATGATCCGCCCATGCCGCCCAGCACGATGTGGTCGACGCCGGCGGCGCGAAGGGTATCGCGCAATTCGTAGATCTCAGCGATCAAGGGGCGAGAGACGGATACCGCCTGCACCCATCCCAGTCGCTTCGATGACTCGTCTTCTGCGTCCGCACCCCACAGCGAGGCATCCCCACCCGTCAGCCTGCTGGCGACAAGATCGTTGATCAGCTGCGGTACGAGGCGCTCGACGGCCTCTGCCGCCGCTCCGGATACAGCGATCCGGACGCTCACTTCGCGGCCTCCAGCGCTGCTGCAACGGTATCGAGCAGCTCGTTCCACGACACGATGAACTTCTCCACACCCTCCTTCTCGAGCAGCGCGGTCACCTCGTCGTAGGAGATGCCGAGAGCGGCCAGAGCATCCAGCGTGTTGTTCGCGGCGTTGTAGTTGCGGGTCACATTGTCCCCGGTGATCACGCCATGGTCGAAGGTGGCCTCGAGTGTTTTCTCCGGCATCGTGTTGACGGTCTCGCCCACAGTCAGTTCTGTCACGTACAACGTGTCAGGAAGGCTGGGATCCTTCACTCCCGTGGATGCCCACAGCGGCCGCTGCTTGTTCGCTCCGGCGGCAAGCAGCACTCGCGAGCGCTCCGAGCTGAATTCCTGCTCGTAGACCTGGTAGGCGAGCCTGGCGTTGGCGATGCCAGCCTTGCTCTTCAGTGCTTTGGCGTCATCGGTGCCGAGGGCATCGAGACGCTTGTCGATCTCGGTGTCGACGCGGGATACGAAGAACGACGCGACCGAATGGATGGTCGACACGTCGTGACCTGCCGCCCTGGCCTGCTCGAGGCCGGTGAGGTAGGCGTTGATGACTTCGCGGTGACGCGAAAGGCTGAAAATAAGCGTGACGTTGACACTGATACCTGCGCCGATCGTCGCCGTGATCGCTTCGAGTCCCTCGACTGTTGCGGGGATCTTGATCATCGCGTTCGGGCGGTCGACCTTCGCCCAGAGCTCCCGAGCCTGCTGGATAGTGCCCGCCGCATCGTGCGCGAGTCCAGGCTCTACCTCGATGGATACCCGGCCGTCCTTACCGCCGGTGGAGTCGTACACCGGGCGGAAGATGTCGCTGGCAGCGGCGACATCATTGGTGGTGATCTCGAAGACGGCTTCGGTGACAGTCTTTCCCGCCGAGGCGAGCTCGGCGACCTGGGCGTCGTACGCCTCACCCCTGGCCAGTGCCGTTGCGAAAATCGTGGGGTTGGTGGTGACGCCGACGACGTTGCGCTCCGCGATCAGCTTCTGAAGTCCGCCCGAATTGATGCGCTCCCGCGAAAGGTCGTCGAGCCAGATGCTGACGCCCGCGGCGGAAAGGGCTGTGGTGGGAGTTTCGGTGCTCATAGTGTTTTTTCCTTATGCCTTAGGGCTTGTCGTGAGGGGCGCAACGGCCGCGAGCGATTCCCTGGCTGCGGCCACGGCGGCCTCGGTGGTGATTCCGAACTCACGGAACAGGGTCTTGTAGTCGGCCGACGCTCCGTAGTGCTCTATCGACACGCTCCGACCGGCATCCCCGACGTATCCGCGCCAAGTCAGTGCGATGCCGGCTTCGATGGAGACGCGAGCCTTCACCGCTACGGGGAAGACGGATTCGCGGTAGGCGGCATCCTGCTCCTCGAACCACTCGAGGCTCGGCACCGAGACGACACGCGCATTCACACCGTCGGCCTTCAGTACTTCGCGGGCTTCGACTGCGATCTGCAACTCGGATCCGGTCGCCATCAGGATGATGTCAGGCGTTCCGCCGGGTGCTTCGACCAGAATGTATGCGCCCTTCGCAACGTGCTTCGCAGACGCAAAGGTCTCGCCGCTGGCAACATCGTCACCCCGTTCGAACACCGGGATGTTCTGGCGGGTCAGGGCGATGCCCGCCGGGCCTTTACGTCGCTCGAGGATGGTCTTCCATGCCCACGCGGTTTCGTTCGCGTCACCGGGGCGCACCACGTCCAGGTGGGGGATCGCGCGAAGAGCAGCGAGTTGCTCGATCGGCTGGTGAGTCGGACCATCCTCGCCGAGAGCGACCGAGTCATGGGTCCAGACGTAGATCGCCGGTGACTTCATGAGCGCAGCGAGTCGAACTGCCGGTCGCATGTAATCACTGAAGATCAGGAACGTTCCGCCGTACGGGCGAGTGTTTCCGTGAAGCACGATTCCATTCAGGATCGCCCCCATCGCGTGCTCGCGGATTCCGAAGTGCAGCGTGCGACCGTAGGGATCACCCGTCCACTCGTGGGTGGAGTGCTCGCTCGGGATGAATGATCTCGCACCGTCGATCGTGGTGTTGTTGGATTCTGCCAGGTCGGCTGAACCGCCCCAGAGCTCGGGGATGACAGGGCCGAGCGCGCTGAGCACCTTGCCGCTGGCGGCACGGGTAGACATCTCTTTGCCCGCTTCGAACACCGGGAGCGCATCCTCGACGCCGTCGGGCAATGCACCGGAGAGAATCCGGTCGAGAAGCACCTTCTTATCAGGTTGGGCTGTGGCCCAGGCCTCGAACTGCACGTTCCACAGGTCGTGAGCTGCCTTGCCGCGGTCGATGGCCTTACGGGTGTGCTCGATGACCTCGGGGGCGACCTGGAAGGTCTGCTCCGGATCGAACCCGAGCACCTCCTTGACGGCGGCGAGCTCGTCGCTTCCCAGGGCCGATCCGTGAATCTTGCCCGTGTTCTGCTTCTTCGGGCTGGGCCACCCGATGATCGTCTTCAGGATGATGAGGGACGGCTTATCCGTCACGCCCTGTGCGGCTTCGATTGCAGCGTTCAATTCGACGACGTCTTCTTCGTAGACGCCGGTCTTCTTCCAGTCGACGACCTGGACGTGCCAGTGGTAGGCCTCGTAGCGAGCCCTGACGTCTTCGGTGAAGGCGATGTTGGTGTCGTCCTCGATGGAAATCTGGTTCGAGTCGTAGATTCCGATGAGGTTGCCGAGCTGCTGGTGGCCGGCCAGCGACGATGCCTCACTGGAGACGCCCTCCTGGAGGTCGCCGTCGCCAGCGATGAAGTAGACGAAGTGGTCGAACGGGCTGGTGCCGGCATCGGCATCCGGATCGAAGAGACCGCGCTCGAACCTGCTCGCATACGCGAACCCGACGGCCGACGCTATGCCCTGTCCGAGCGGACCCGTGGTGATCTCGACGCCATCCGTGTGGCCGTACTCCGGATGACCCGGAGTCTTCGAACCCCATGTACGGAGTGCCTTCAGGTCGTCGAGTTCAAGTCCGTAGCCGCCGAAGTACAGCTGCACGTACTGCGTGAGTGAGCTGTGGCCGACCGACAGGATGAAGCGGTCGCGACCGATCCATTCATTGTCCTTAGGGTCGCGACGCATGACCTTCTGGAAGAGCAGGTACGCGGCAGGCGCGAGACTCATCGCGGTACCGGGATGCCCGTTGCCCACCTTCTCCACGGCATCAGCCGCGAGGATCTTTGCGGTGTCTACGGCCTTATTGTCAATGGGATCCCACTGGAGAGTTGCCACGAGGTACTGCACCCTTCTTCAAGCGACGTACCGAGCGTGTCGCCCGGCATACGGTTTTCTGGTTCTGCTGCGGACGACAGTGTCTCCGTCGCGGGGCACCACAACCACCCGGGGGTGAACTTTGGGTGAGGCCGCGAGGGGCAGGCTTTCCCAAGTATAGAGACGGGGGGAAGTTCGCGCCGATACTTGCAGATCGGACAGGTGGGGAGTAGTCAGGCTCCCAGCATCGCGTCGTTTAGAATCGTCTATATGGATGTAGTAATCGAGAACCGTGCCCCACGGGAACGCGTCGGCATCCTCAGGAAGACGAAAGCGTACGTCGCACTCACGAAACCCCGCGTGATCGAACTCCTTTTGGTGACGACGGCACCAGTGATGATCCTGGCTGCTGGCGGAATCCCGAATCTCTGGCTGGTGCTCGGCACCCTGGTCGGCGGGATCATGAGCGCGAGTTCGGCAAACGCGTTCAACTGCTACATCGACCGTGACATCGATCGCGTCATGGACAGGACCAAAAAACGGCCGCTCGTCACGGGCGAGCTCAGCGACCGTGAAGCTTTGGTGTTCGCCTGGATTTCGGGCGTCGCATCGGTGCTCTGGCTGGGGTTGCTCATCAACTGGCTCGCGGCGATGTTGTCCCTCGCCGCCATTCTCTTCTACGTGCTCGTGTACACGCTCGTTTTGAAGCGCCGCACCCCGCAGAACATCGTGTGGGGCGGCGTCGCGGGATGCATGCCCGTGCTCATCGGATGGGCCGCCGTCACCGGCGAGCTGACGTGGGCTCCGGTCATCCTGTTCGGAATCGTCTTCCTCTGGACGCCGCCGCACTACTGGCCGCTGTCGATGAAGTACCGCGCCGATTACCAATCGGTCAACGTTCCGATGCTCGCCGTCGTGCGCGGCCGTACCGTCGTCGGGCTGCAAGTGGTGCTCTACGCGTGGGCCACTGTCGCATGTTCCCTGCTGCTCGTACCGGTGGCCGGGATGGGGATCCTCTACACGTCCGTCGCGCTGGCCGGTGGCGCCTGGTTCATCGTTGAGTCGCACCGGCTCTACAGCACCGCTGTTCGCCATGGGGATGTGCGACCGATGCGCGTATTCCACAGTTCGATCACCTACCTGACGCTGGTGTTCCTCGCCGTCGGAATCGACCCGCTGCTTCCGTTCTAGCAGTCGAAACCCGGCGTCAGCCGCAGCTAGCTCGCGGCAACCCTGACCCGCAGTTCGACCGATACCGCTGGCTGGGCGGCAGCTTTCGGACGCAGGGACAGCATCACGGCTGTCATGGCCGCCACCAGTGCAGCGGCGAGGACCATGTGGACGCCGACCAGCACCTCGGGCAGGCCGAGACGGGCCTGGGCGATGCCGACCAGCACTTGCACGGCCTCGACGGCCAGTAGCGCGATAATCCACCGTCGTTCAACCGGGAATCGCATAATCAGGATGGCCAGTGCCACGGTGAGTGCGACGGTGATGTAGGCGGGCCAGCTATGCACGTGCTGCAGCAACTCGGGGTCGAGCCCGTTGCGTGGGGCTGGCTTATCCGGATTGGAGTTGTCGCCGGCGTGGGGGCCGGAGCCTGTCGTCAGGATGCCGACCCCGACGGTCACCGCGACGGAGACAGCGCTGAGCCTGGCGATGGCCAGGACGCTGACTGGCACGAGGAGTCCGGGTGTGCGGGGCCCGTTATAGACCCTCCACACGAGGATCGTCGTCACCATGACCAGCACGATCGACACGGCGAAGTGTGCGCCGACGACATAGGGGTTGAGGCCGGTGAGGACCGTGATGCCGCCAAGGACCGCCTGGAACGGGATGCTCAGCCCCTGCAGAAGCGTCAGCCTGAACAGGTCCCTGCGCTGGCGACGAAAACGGAAGACGGAAAGGAATGCCGCGATGGTGACAGCAGCAAGCACGAAGGTCAGCAGGCGGTTACCGAATTCGATAACCCCGTGGAGGCCCATCTCCGGCGTATTGACGAAGGAGCCGTCGGTGCACTGGGGCCAGGTCGGACAGCCGAGACCGGATGCGGTCAATCGCACTGCTCCACCGGTGCCGATCAGGGCGACCTGGAAGGCCAGTGACAGCCACGCCGCCACCCGGACCCGCCTATCCACGCCCGACGGCAGCCACTGCAGAAACCCATCAATTACGCGACGCAACACTGAAATACTGTCCTCTCAAGACACCCGCTCCATGATAGGCATCGTTCGCTGGAGATTCCCGCTGAGACCGGGCGCACAAGTCTGGCTGTTTGCCTTCTAAACGGGTGGCGAGCATCCACTGCCTGTAAGATTGAGGCGTTCTACGAACACAACCGCGCCGAACAGTCAATGTTGATGACGGGCATCGAACCCGTCCTGCCAGTACGACGACAGGCCGGAATGAGTGCCGCATCCCAGAGCGCGATGCTGTTCGAAGGAATGCCGCGGCAGCCACCTCGGTTGGCCTAGGTAGGGAAAGAGGAAACCAATGACTGACGTACTGATTGACCGCCCGGAACTCAATGGCCTCGGGCAGTATGAATTCGGGTGGTCCGACTCTGATACTGCTGGCGCATCGGCGCGACGAGGAATCAACGAGGAGGTCGTCACCGACATCTCCCGGCTCAAGAATGAGCCAGAGTCCATGTTGAAGATGCGACTCAAGGGCCTGGAATTATTCCGTCGCAAGCCCATGCCAACCTGGGGCGCCGACCTGTCCGGCATCGACTTCGAGAACATCAAGTATTTCGTGCGCTCCACCGAGAAGCAGGCACAGACCTGGGAAGATCTTCCCGAAGACATCCGCAACACCTATGAGAAGCTCGGCATCCCGGAGGCTGAGCGCAAACGCCTCGTCTCCGGCGTTGCGGCACAGTACGAGTCTGAGGTCGTCTTCCACTCGATCAACGCCGAACTCGAAGCCCAGGGCGTCATTTTCATGGATACGGATACCGCTCTTCGCGAGCACCCCGAATTCTTCGACGAGTACTTCGGCTCGGTCATCCCCGCCGGTGACAACAAGTTTGCGGCGCTGAACACCGCCGTGTGGTCGGGAGGATCGTTCGTTTACGTCCCCAAGGGCGTGCGTGTCGAGATCCCGCTGCAGGCATATTTCCGCATCAACACGGAGAACATGGGCCAGTTCGAGCGCACCCTGATCATCGCCGACGAGGGATCGTACGTGCACTACATCGAGGGATGCACCGCTCCGATCTACAAGTCGGATTCGCTGCACTCGGCCGTGGTCGAGATCATCGTCAAGAAGAACGCGCGAGTGCGCTACACGACGATCCAGAACTGGTCGAACAACGTCTACAACCTCGTCACCAAGCGTGCCATCGCGCACGAGGGCGCGACGATGGAGTGGATCGACGGAAACATCGGTTCCAAGGTGACGATGAAGTACCCCTCGATCTACCTCGTGGGGGAGCACGCCAAGGGCGAGACCCTGTCCGTCGCATTCGCGGGCCCCGGCCAGCACCAGGATGCTGGAGCGAAGATGATCCACATGGCGCCGTACACAACGTCATCCATCGTCTCCAAGTCCATCGCCAGGGGCGGCGGACGCGCTGGCTACCGTGGCGAGGTGCGTGTCGACGAGAAGGCGCATCACTCCGCGAACACCGTGCGTTGTGACGCCCTGTTGGTCGATACCATCTCCCGGTCGGACACGTACCCGTCTATCGACATCCGAGTGGATGACGTGCAGCTCGGACACGAGGCGACAGTTTCGCGAGTCAGCGCAGAGCAGCTCTTCTACCTGCAGTCCCGTGGAATGCCGGAAGACGAGGCCATGGCCATGATCGTGCGTGGATTCATCGAACCGATCGCTCGCGAATTGCCGATGGAGTACGCGCTCGAACTCAACAAGCTCATCGAAATGAGCATGGAAGGCAGCGTCGGATGACCTTCCTCCCAACGTCGAAAGGAACTGTCGGATAGTGACCGTAGTAACCACACCCGAGCAGCTCGGGGCCACGGCCCATAGCGATGGCGGATGGGGAGAACCGGGATACGTTCCCGTGCAGACCCGCTCAGCACGTTTTTCATCGGTGCACCATGACGACTTCCCGGCCGTAACCGGCCTCGAGTCAGACTGGAAGCTCACGCCGGTGAAGCTCGTGCGGCCGCTCATCGACGGGCCGCTCGACGGCTCGATCTACGACTATGTCGCCGATATTCCCTCGGGCGTATCCATCGAATGGGTCGACAGGGACGATGCGCTCGTCGGTCGCGCCGGAACACCGGAGGACCGCGCGTCGGCAAATGCCTGGTCGAGCTTCGACAAGGCCCTTGCGATCACGGTGACCTCCGAAGAGCACGTGAACGTCACGGTGACGCGGTCGGCCCTGGGGAGCACCCCGAGGGCTGCGCATACGGTCATCACGGCGAAGGCGAACAGCAACTCAACAGTGATCCTCGAATCCTCCGGCCCAGCGACGCTGGGCGAGAACGTCGAGATCGTCGTCGAGGATGGTGCGAAACTGACTGTGGTGTCGCTGCAGGAATGGTCGAACGACTCCTCCCAGCTTTCCAGCCACTTCGCGACCGTCGGGCGTGATGCTTTTCTCAAGCACATCGTCGTTTCGCTGAGTGGTGCGGTTGTCAGGCTCAACCCGTCTGTGCACCTCGCGGGTGAGGGTTCTGACGCTGAGCTGTACGGCCTGTACTTCGCTGACGCCGGCCAGCACTTCGAACAGCGCGTCTACCTGCACCACCTCGGCGCAAACACGAAGGGCCGTGTCAATTACAAAGGCGCGCTCCAGGGAGTTGGCGCAAGAACGGTCTGGGTTGGCGATGTGCTGATCGGGCCGGATGCCTCGGGGACGGACAGCTACGAGCAGAATCGCAACCTCGTGCTCACCGAGGGCACCAGGGCCGACTCCATCCCCAACCTCGAGATAGAGACCGGGGACATTTTCGGGGCGGGTCACGCCAGCGCGACCGGGCGTTTCGATGACGAACAGCTGTTCTACCTGCAGTCGCGGGGCATCAGTGAAGCCGAAGCCCGTCGACTCGTGGTAATCGGGTTCCTGTCTGAGATCGTTCAGAAGGTCGGGAACTCCGAGCTCGAAGCCCGACTCCACTCGGCGATCGAAGCCGAGCTATCCCTCACAGCGGGAGTGACAACTGCGGGAGTGACACAGTGACCGCCGAACGGATCTGCACCACCGCGGAGCTTCAGACCGACAAGGCTTTCCGAGTCGTAATCGAAGGCGAGGCCATCGTGGTCGTGAAAGATTCGACCGGTGCCGTGCACGCCATCGGGGACACCTGCACCCACGGTGACATTTCGCTGGCCGAGGGTTTCGTCGAAGACAACGCCATCGAATGCTGGGCACACGGTTCGCAGTTTTCCCTCGCCACGGGAAAGCCCCTCAACCTCCCGGCCTACGAGCCGGTGCCGGTCTACAACGTCAACGTCGATGATTCGGGTGTCGTCTATATCGACCCCGCCAACAAGACACTGGCCTCCTGACCCAGCACGGTCATGGCCCCAACAGGAAACAGAGCAATGTCAGTACTTGAAGTCAAAGATCTCCACGTCAGTGTCGAGACCGAGCAGGGCACCAAACAGATCTTGAATGGTGTCGATCTCACGATCGCGCAGGGCGAGATCCACGCGATCATGGGGCCGAACGGATCGGGGAAGTCGACCCTCGCGTATACGATCGCTGGACATCCGAAATACCACGTCGAGGGCGGCTCTGTGCTGCTCGACGGCGTCGAGGTGCTCACCATGAGCGTCGACGAGCGTGCGCGCGCAGGGCTGTTCCTGGCGATGCAGTATCCCGTCGAGATTCCGGGTGTGCGTATGGCCGACTTCCTCCGCACCGCCAAAACCGCGCTCAATGGCGAAGCCCCCGCCCTGCGACCCTGGATCAAAGAGGTGGCCGAGGCCATGAAGAGCCTGCGCATGGAGAAGGCGTTCTCCGAGCGCAACGTCAACGAGGGTTTCTCCGGGGGAGAGAAGAAGCGACACGAGATCCTGCAACTGGAACTGCTCAAGCCCAAGTTCGCTATCCTCGACGAGACCGACTCCGGGCTCGACGTCGACGCACTGAAGATCGTCTCAGAGGGCGTCAATCGCGCCAAGGAGGCCAACAACCTCGGTGTGCTGCTGATCACCCACTACACGCGGATCCTTCGTTACATCACCCCGGATTTCGTCCATGTATTCGTCGATGGTCGCGTGGCTGAAGAAGGCGGAGCCGAGCTTGCCGATCGCCTCGAAAACGAGGGCTACGATCGCTTTCTCACCGACACGAGCGTAGCCTAGGCCTATGTCGACTGCTCTAGCTCCCGCCCTGTTCGACCAGGTCGAAGAGGGACTCAAAGACGTGATGGACCCCGAGCTCGGGGTGAACATCGTCGATCTCGGTCTCATCTACGACCTCAGCTGGGACCCGGAAAGCGACGCGCTGATCATCAGCATGACGCTGACCTCGGCCGGATGCCCGCTCACCGACATCATCGAGGAGCAGATCGCCCAGTCTCTCGATGGCATCGTCGACGCGTTCAGGATCAACTGGGTCTGGATGCCGCCGTGGGGTGCAGAGAAGATCACCGATGACGGCCGCGACATGATGCGCGCCCTCGGGTTCTCCATCTAGCTTTCGATCCTGCAGGATCCAAGAACGGCCCGGGCGGAACCATCGTCCGGGCCGTTTCCTCTGTTGCGCTGCCGCCGCCGCCGCCGCCGCCGCCGCCGCCGTGCTCGTGCCGCTGCTCCCTTCCGAAATGACGGAGAAGTTGTCCATCTGCGGGTACCTGCCCCCGCAATCACGCGGCAAGCATCGATCGAGTCCGTCATTTCGGAAGAAAAAAGGCACGGGAGTGCCGCAGGTGCTGAGGGATCCCGTTCTTGACGGATGCCCGCCGCGGTGAGTGTCAGGCGCCGCCGCCTCCTGGCTTCACGCACGTGAAAACGGCCCGTGCGACTGATCGCACGGGCCGTTCCTTGTGACTGGCTGAGGTGTTTACTGGTGTGCGTTCTTCTTGTCGCGACGACCAACCGCGACCCACGCGAGGGTGATGATCCCCGCGCCGAGGATGGATTTTACGATTCCGCCGAGGATGAACGGGTAGAGTCCGGCGGTCAGCACGGAATTCAGGTCGTTCGGCACTCCGACAGCGCCGAGGTAGGTTGCCAGCCACGGAAGACCGAAGGCGAAGGTCACCACGGATCCCGCGAGGAACGCGACGAAAGCACGAAGCAGCTTGCGGTCCCACTCACGCTGGGCGAGCCATCCGGTGAGAATCGCGGCGAAGATGAAACCGATGATGTAGCCACCGCTCGGGCCCGCAATAACGCCCCAGCCTGACGACGATTCACTGAATACGGGCAGACCGACGACTCCCAGAATCGCGTACAGCACCATGGAGAGTCCACCGCGAACTGCTCCGAGGGTCACGCCCACGAGCAGCACAGCGAGCGTCTGGCCGGTGATCGGAACCGGCCATAGCGGAACCGCGATCTGCGCGGAAACGGCTGTCAACGCTGCGCCAGCGATGATCAGAACAACATCCATCACGCGGGTACGGCTCACAATACGGTCGGCCAGCGTGGGGCGCCCGAGGGCCAGGGTCAGGTTGCTCAAAAATTACTCCTCGACGAGGTGGAAAGGGATCGGGGCCGAGCGCACCGTTCCACGAAGTAGACTAACTGGCTGGTGCGCTGTTGGGTCGCACCCTTCCCCTCCAAAAGAACTGGCCACTCTTTGTTAGTTTAAGGATCATCGCTGTGCTCTCTGTGCACGATCTCGAGCTGCGCGTAGGCGCACGCCTCCTGATGGACGAGGTTTCGTTCCGGGTTGACCGAGGAGACAAGATCGGACTGGTCGGGCGCAACGGCGCTGGTAAGACGACACTGACGAAAACCCTGGCGGGGGAGATGCAGCCAGCAGCCGGTCGCATCGATCGCACCGGCGAGATCGGCTACCTGCCCCAGGACCCACGCTCGGGCAACCCTGAAGATCTCGCGCGTACCCGGATTCTCGACGCCCGCGGCCTCGGATCGATAGTGCTGGGCATGACCCAGTCCATGCAGGACATGGCGAGCTCAGACGGTGCAGTCAGTTCAGCGGCGATGAAGAAGTACGGCAGTCTCGAAGAGCGGTTCACCGCACTCGGTGGCTACGCCGCCGAGGCCGAAGCCGCCTCGATCGCGAGCAACCTGAGCCTGCCTGACCACATCCTCGACCAGAAGCTCTCGACCCTCTCCGGTGGCCAGCGCCGCCGCATCGAACTCGCGAGGATCCTGTTCTCCGGCGCAGACACGATGCTGCTGGATGAGCCCACCAACCACCTCGATGCTGATTCCGTCGTCTGGCTGCGCGAGTTCCTCAAGGGTTTCCAGGGCGGCCTGATCGTGATCACCCACGATGTGAACCTCGTCGAGGAGACCGTCAACAAGGTCTTCTACCTGGACGCGAACCGCCAAACGATCGACCAGTACAACATGGGCTGGAAGAACTACCACAAGCAGCGCGCGGCCGATGAGGAGCGTCGCAAGAAGGAACGCGTCAACGCAGAGAAGAAGGCAGGGGTGCTCACCACGCAGGCGGCGAAATTCGGCGCCAAGGCATCGAAGGCGGCTGCCGCGCACCAGATGGTGGCCCGCGCAGAGAAGTTGCTCGCCGGTCTCGACGAGGTCAGAACTGTCGACAGGGTCGCCAAGCTGCGATTCCCGGACCCGGCACCCTGCGGCCGCACCCCACTCATGGCATCCAATCTCAGTAAGAGCTACGGCTCGCTCGAGATCTTCACTGCCGTGGATCTCGCGATCGACCGCGGCTCGAAAGTGGTCATCCTTGGATTCAATGGTGCAGGAAAGACGACGCTACTGAGGATGCTCGCTGGAGTCGACAAGCCGGACACCGGTCAGATTGAACCGGGGCACGGATTACGAGTCGGATATTACGCGCAAGAGCACGAGACGATCGACGTCAAGCGCACGGTGCTCCAGAACATGGTCTCGTCCTCCCTCAGTATCACTGAGATGGAAGCGCGACGGGTTCTCGGTTCCTTCCTCTTCACGGGCGACGACGGTCACAAACTTGCGGGGGTACTCTCCGGTGGCGAGAAGACTCGACTGGCCCTGGCCATGATCGTGGTGAGCGGCGCCAACGTGCTGCTGCTCGACGAGCCCACCAACAACCTCGACCCAGCGAGCCGCGAGGAGATCCTGGGCGCCCTCGCGAGCTACAGCGGCGCCGTCGTGCTCGTGAGCCACGACGAGGGCGCAGTGGAGGCGCTGAATCCCGAGCGCGTGCTGATCCTGCCCGACGGCATCGAGGATCATTGGAACAAGGACTACGCCGAGCTGATCTCGCTCGCGTAGGCCCTATGGTCCCGGATCGGCCTAGCGGCCGGCGTGATCGAGGATCGCATCCTCGGCCTCGGCATCGGTCGGGCCTTTAGCCTCGGCCTTGCGGCGTCTCGCCTCGGCCCGCTGCCGTTCCTGCGGATCATCGGCGTTCTTCGCGCGATACTCCTGCCTGACGGCCCAGCCCAGCGCGATGAAGGCCATGATGCCGAACACGATCCACTGGAAGGCGTACGAGAGGTGTGGGCCCTCGTCTGCGACCGGTTTGGTGACTGCGACCGGGATAGCTGAGGAGGCGGGATCCTCGCTCGCCAGCAGTCCGTAGGCTCTCGAGTAGATCGGTCGATCGATGATGCCGGCGATGGTGTCCAGATTGATCGTGGCGACCTGCCCGTCAGGAGCCGATCGACCGGGGATGTTGGGCTCACCGCCCTTGAGCCTCGCGACCACGGTCACCTCCCCGGTGGGAACCCGGGGGATGACATCAGGGGTGTCCTGTTCGTTGCCAGCCCTGATCCAGCCGCGGTCGACGATGAAGACAGACCCGTCCGCGAGCTGGAAGGGCACAAGCTGTTCGAATCCCGCATTACCGTCGAGCGGCCGCCCCCGAGCGAGCAGCTCGTCATCGCTGAGGTACCTGCCGGTGAGGATGACCGGAGTCCACTTGTCGGCGGGGTCGAAAGAGTCGAGAGTCGTGAGCACCTCGTCGACGTTCCTGGGCGCCGCGGCCCAGTTCGTGTCGACACGCTCGATCTCGGCGCGCGCCTCGTCGCGCCGCGCGATCTGCCAGTAGGAGAGGCCGGCGCATCCGATCGCGAAGATGATGACGAGCGCAAGGTAGCCCAGCCAGCGTCGGGAGAAGGCGAATCCCCAGCCCTTCATGACGGGACCGAATCCACGGCCTGGTCGAGGCTCGTGGTCAGCACGGGGAAGCCTCGTGATTGAAGATAGTCGTGAAGGAATTCGGTGTGGTCGTCACACGCCAGCCACACCTTCACGCGATCGACATTGTGGATTCGCGGATTGCGCCAGTTCACTTTCGCCGTAGCGGGATTCGTGCATCCCGCGCGGGAGCACGTGTCGACGAGAGGAGCATCCACGCCGATCATCGTTCACTTCCGGTCATTCGTCCCGAGCACCGGCGGAACGGTAGGGGACAGGGAGCATCGATGCCGGTCGCTCCACGACGCCACCTTCTTTGTAGCCGACGTTCGCGATGACCACGGCGATGTACGGCAACAGGACGGCCCCGATGACGAACGCAAGAAGCCACCACCCCTGCGCGAAGAAGCACGCTATCACACAGGCGACGCGCACCCCCATCGCTATGCCATACCGCACCATACGGCGCCTCTGATCGTCTTTCGGCGATTCGGGAAGCGACGTGATCGACTGCTTCTGGTTCACATTGCCCGCTCTGCTGTGCTCTGCCGCGAAGACCCAGACGCGGACACCTGAGCGCCCGGATGGCGCCAGATACCAAGCCTACGACGCAATCGCGCGACTATATGCTGGAGCGCATGACCACCGCAATACTCACAGCAGATTTCACACCTAGGACCGTGCTCGTGACGGGAGGAAACCGGGGAATCGGGTGGGCCATAGCCCAGGAATTCATCGCCGAGGGTCATCGGGTCGCCGTGACAGCGCGCTCGGGACGTGGGCCGGAAGGGTCGCTCACCGTCATCGCCGATGTCACGGACGGGGTCAGTCTCGACGCCGCGTTCGCGGTGATCGAGGCACAGCTCGGTGCTGTCGAGATTCTCGTGGCTAACGCGGGCGTGACGAGGGACACCCTGCTGATGCGCATGTCCGACGACGATTTCACCGAAGTGATCGACACCAACCTCAGCGGAGCGTTCCGGGTGGTCAAGCGCGCGTCGAAGTCGATGATGAAGGCGCGGTTCGGGCGGATCATCCTCGTGTCCAGTGTCGTGGGCCTCCTCGGATCCGCCGGGCAGGTGAATTACGCCGCCTCGAAGAGCGGGCTCGTGGGCCTGGCAAGATCAGTGACGCGTGAATTGGGCAGTCGTGGCATCACTGCGAACGTCGTCGCTCCCGGTTTCGTCGAAACGGACATGACCGCCGCTCTCCCCGACGAGCAGCAGAAGGCATACCTCAAGCAGATTCCCGCGAACCGGTTCGCCAGCCCGCTCGAGGTCGCTCGGGTCATCACCTGGCTTGCTGGCGACAGTGCCGGATATATCTCAGGAGCGGTCATCCCAGTGGATGGCGGTCTCGGGATGGGTCACTGACCCGGTGGAATCAGCCGCGAAGCCCGAGAAGCGGCAGCACCTGTGACAGGTCCCTGATGTCGAGCAGTACGCTGGCCAGGTCTCGCACCGGGGCTTTGGCGTCGAAGCCCACCGCGAGGCCCGCGATAGCCATCATCTCGAGATCGTTGGCGCCGTCTCCGACAGCGACAGTGCGGGACAGCGGCACACCGCAGTCGACTGCCCACTCTCGCAATGTTGCAGCTTTCGCCGCGGCATCCACGATTCTTCCGGTCAGGCCTCCGGTGAGGATGCCGTCGGAGACCTCCAGGCGGTTCGCCCGGCAGTAGTCGAGCCCGAGTTCGCTGGCTATGGGATCGACGATCTCGTGGAATCCGCCAGACACCACACCGACCCGACCGGAGGCCGCGTGGATGCCAGCAATCATCTCGGGCACGCCCCTCGTCACCGTGACCTGAGCGGCGACTGTCTCGAAAACCGATTCTGGAAGCCCCCTCAGGGTGGCCACACGTGCCCGAAGACTCTCTTCGAAGTCGAGCTCACCGTTCATGGCCTGGTGGGTGATCGACTCGACCTCGGAGAGGGAGCCGGCATGGCCCGCGAGAAGTTCGATCACCTCGTTTTCGATGAGGGTGGAGTCGACATCGAGCACGACGAGGAAGCGGGGCATGGGGGTGGGGCCTTCCTAGAGATGCGCGATCAGGTGACGATGACGCCCTTGCCGACGACGGTGATTCCCGTCTCCGTGACCGTGAAGCCGCGCGCACGGTCCGCGTCGTGGTCGACACCGACCGAGGCACCCTCGCTGATGACGACCTCTTTGTCGAGAATAGCGCGTCGGATCGTCGAGTTCGGCGCGATCCTGACCTTCTCGAAGATGACGGAGTCGACGACGCTGGCGCCGGATTCGACAACCACCCACGGGCCGATCATGCTCCGTTCGATGTGGGATCCAGAGATCACGCAGCCGAGCGAAACAATCGAATCGATTGTCGTTCCCTGGTTGCCCAGTGCATCCCTGACGAATTTGGCCGGGGGAGAATTGAGTTGCTGGCTGAAGATCGGCCATTCCGTGTTGTACAGGTTGAAGATGGGCAACGCCGCAATCAGATCCTGATGAGCGTCGAAGAACGACTCGATCGTGCCGACATCCCGCCAGTAAAAGCGGTCGCGCTCGGTGGAACCCGGGACGACATTGCGGTTCAGGTCGTAGACACCCGCGAGTCCGAGCGACACGAAATCCGGAACGATGTCGCCACCCATGTCGTGATTGGAGTCAGAACGTTCCCCATCGCGCTGCACCGCATCCATCAGGACGTCGGCGTTGAAGATGTAGTTTCCCATGGAGGCGAGCACCTCATCGGGAGAGTCGGCAAGCCCGATCGGCTTCTGCGGCTTCTCGTGGAATGCCGCGATCTTCGACGGGTTGTCGACGTCGACTTCGATCACGCCGAATTGGTCGGCGAGGGAGATGGGCTGGCGAATCGCCGCCACCGTGACACCGAATCCGGATGCGATGTGGGCCTCGACCATCTGGCTGAAATCCATGCGGTACACGTGGTCAGCACCGACGACGATGACGATGTCGGGCTTTTCATCGCGAAGCAGGTTGAGGCTCTGCAGGATGGCATCGGCCGAACCGCTGAACCAGCGCTTGCCTAGTCGCTGCTGGGCGGGCACGGAGGCGACGTACGCGTTCAGCAATCCGCTCAGTCGCCACGTCTGGGAGACGTGACGGTCGAGGCTGTGCGATTTGTACTGCGTAAGCACCACGATCTGGCGCAGTCCCGAGTTGATGAGATTACTCAGGGCGAAGTCAATCAATCGGTAGCCCCCGGCGAAGGGAACTGCGGGCTTAGCCCGGTCAGCCGTGAGGGGCATGAGCCGCTTGCCTTCACCGCCGGCGAGGACGATGCCGAAGATCTTCTTTGATGACATAGGGCAACAGTATTAGAGGTCGGCGATGTTGCGTAACCGCTTGTTTGCCGACCCGCCGGGTGCAGTAGCGTTTTGGTATGCGCGTAGACCTGATCAGCCGTGAATACCCGCCGGAGGTGTACGGCGGAGCCGGCGTACACGTCGCCGAACTTGTCAGGGCGCTTCGCGGCGACCTCGATATCGTCGTGCGATGTTTCGGTGCCCCTCGGGACGAGAGCGGCGTGTACTCGTACCCGGTTCCGTCAGGACTGGCGTCGGCCAACCCGGCACTGGCGACCCTCGGAGTAGACCTGCAGATCGCACAGGATGTGGCTGGCGCCGACCTTGTGCACTCCCACACCTGGTACGCCAACGCAGCCGGTCACCTCGCCTCGATGCTTCACGGCATTCCACATGTCGTGACCGCGCACAGTCTCGAGCCGCTCCGACCCTGGAAGGCCGAGCAACTCGGTGGTGGATACCGGGTGTCGAGTTGGATCGAGAGCACCGCATTCACAGGGGCGGCGGCCATCATCGCGGTCAGTGACGGCATGCGCCGTGACATCCTGCGCTCCTACCCCTGGCTCGACGAGCAGAAGGTCATCACCGTGCACAACGGCATCGACCTTGCCCACTGGAAGCCTGTGGATGACCCGGACCTGGTGCGCGAACTGGGAATCGATCCCGACCGCCCGTCGGTGGTGTTCGTGGGCAGGATCACTCGCCAAAAAGGCCTCCCGTACCTGCTGCGCGCCGCCGCGTTGCTGCCACCGGAAGTGCAGCTCGTGCTCTGCGCCGGTGCCCCGGATACACCGGAAATCCTCGCCGAGGTCGCGGCCGGCGTGAAGGCGCTGCAGGCACAGCGTTCGGGCGTCGTGTGGATCGACAGGCTCCTGAGCCAGCACGACCTTTCTGCGGTGCTGAGCCAGGCCACGACCTTCGTCTGCCCCTCAGTGTACGAGCCACTCGGAATCGTGAACCTCGAGGCCATGGCGTGCGGTGTGCCGGTCGTGGGTACGGCGACGGGCGGAATTCCCGAGGTCATCGTCGACGGTCTCACCGGGAGACTCGTCCCCATCGACCAGGCCGATGACGGGACCGGAACACCGACCGACCCGGAGAAGTTCGTGGCCGATCTTGCGGCAGCGCTCACCGAGGTCGTCAGCGATCCGGCGAAGGCGCGGAAGATGGGTGCGGCAGGCCGCGTTCGTGCGGAGACCGACTTCAGCTGGGTCACCATCGCTGCCAGAACGCGGGAGATCTACGCGAGTCTCACCTAGGTCCCGCTCCTCACACCGTAGGCTGAGGGATCATGGCAAGTGTGCTGCAGTTTACCGATGTGACCGTCGTCCGCGACGGCAATCCGATCCTCAAATCCGCGAACTGGACGGTGGATGCCGCTGACCGCTGGGTGATTCTCGGCCCGAACGGTGCCGGGAAGACCACGCTCCTCCAGCTGGCCGCAGCGCAGATGCACCCGAGTTCAGGTCGGGTTCAGATCCTCGATGACAGGCTGGGCAGGGCCGACGTGTTCGACCTTCGGCCACGAATCGGATTTGCCTCGAGCGCGCTGGCCCGCAAGGTTCCCCGTGACGAGCGCGTCATCGACGTCGTGCTCACGGCGGCGTACTCGGTGACGGGCCGTTGGAACGAGTCGTATGAAGAGGTGGATGTCAAGCGCGCCCAGCGCGTGCTTGGGGAATGGAAGCTCACTCACCTCGAAGATCGCCGATTCGGCGATCTCAGCGACGGCGAGCAGAAGCGGGTGCAGATCGCGCGATCAGTGATGACCGACCCCGAACTGCTGCTGCTTGACGAGCCTGCCGCGAGCCTGGACCTCGGTGCACGCGAAGAGCTGGTGGGGCTTCTGGGGGGCTTCGCCTCAGCCGACAGTTCTCCCGCGATCGTCATGGTGACTCACCACGTCGAAGAGATTCCTCCGGGATTCAGCCACGCAATGCTGCTCGCCCATGGGGAGATCACGGCCGCTGGAGTAATCGACGAGGTCATCACCTCCGAGAGTCTCAGCGATGCGTTCGGGCTGCCCCTGGTTGTCACCAACGAGAACCGCCGATTCACCGCGCGGGCTGCCTGAATTTTTGGTAGTCTCGTATGTCGGCTCCATGTGAGCAGGCTTGAGCGCCCGCCGCTCCCTCAATCGTCAAGCACCCTCCGGCGCAAGATCCTCTTGCGCACGATACCAAGCTGAAGGAACGTTCATGAAGACCGACATCCACCCCACGTACAACGCGATCGTGTTCCGCGACCTCGCGTCGGGCGCCACGTTCCTCACGCGTTCGACCGCGACCAGCAGCAAGACGATCGACCTCGACGGCGTCACGTACCCCGTGATCGATGTCGAGATCTCGTCGGAGTCGCACCCGTTCTACACGGGTAAGCAGCGCATCATGGACTCCGCGGGCCGTGTCGAAAAGTTCAACTCGCGCTACGCGGGCTTCGGTACCAAGAAGGACTAGTTCTTCAGGTTTCAGCGAAAGGCGGCCCACGGGCCGCCTTTCGTGGTTAACGGTGAACTGTGCTGGCAGCCCATTCCAGCTGGGTGAGCCTAGACCCCGGATGCGCGACGAGTGACCCAGAGCGGCAGGATCGTGTCGCGGGTCAGCGGCGCGAGCTGCACCCCGACCGGCTCGTCGGTATCGATCCACAGCAGTTCTTCGATCTCGTCTGACGCGACCAGGTCTGCGGTGGTCGTCAATGCAAACACTTCGGCTCGGATGACCGTATCGGGCTCATTCGCAGCGTCCGCCCTGAAGCTGCCGAGGTACTCGGTAGCGCCGAGGTCGAGTTCGAGCCCGACCTCTTCGAGCAGCTCGCGCGACAGTGCATCGACGGCACTCTCTCCGCGTTCGATCTTGCCGCCAGCCTGCATGAATGTGGAACTGCCACGCTTGCGCACCAGTAAGGTGCGCCCATCAGCATCCGTGATGATCGCCGCGGCGACCCGCAGGACGGTCGGTCGGAGGGTCGGCCGCTCGACGGAAGGACCGTCGCCTGCGATGATGTCAGCGGCGGGGGCTGGTTTTGCCGCTTCAGGCTCGGCTTCGATGGTCAGCTCGACGGGAGCCGGATCCTGCTCGGTCGTATCGAGGTCGAGATCCCTCCACAACAGTTCTGGCTGGGCCGCGGCCTCCGAATAGTCCTGGAGCGCTTCGGCGTCGTCGAACTCAGCGGACTCCCCGGGCAGGGGTTCGACAAGCACCAGTGGCTCATAGGCAGGCTCGCCGGTCGATTCGGTGGCTGTCGGATCGAGATCATCGAACGTCACTTCTTCGATTTCGGAGACGCTCTCGGTGGCTCGCACGGGAGGCGCCTCGAGCGCCGGACGATCGAAGACAAGAACACCGGTGTCGAAGTCGAGGTGTGGCACGCGATAGCTGGGTCGTGGCGACGGAGCGGGTATCGGCTGGGTATCCAGAATACTCGTGGGATGATCAGCCGCCCGAATCGGCCATTCGGTGTCTGCCACGAAATCCTGGTCACCTTTGACACGACGAATGTAGTCGGCGAAGCTGGCGGCCTGCTCGGCGTACCAGGCGATCTGGCCCTGGTGCAGGTCTGCCAGCGGCACATCCAGCTGCTGTGGATACGCAGCCCCGAGGGCCAGCGCTACCCGGCCTGCGGCGATGGCGTCGGCTCCGGCATCGTGGGCGTCATCCAGTTCCACCCCGTAGAGGGCTGCCGTCACCTCGAGCGTGCGCTTGCCCTTGCGGTATTTATCGACCACCTTGTCGAGCACGAGCGGATCGATGACCGGTGCCGCTGTCGTCAATGGGTCGATGCCGTACCTGCGGCACTCCCGGTCGAGGAGGGTCAGGTCGTACGGTGCGTTGTACACCACGAGCGGGACACCGAGCGCGAACAGCACTTTCAGGCTCTGGGCGATTTCGCCGATCACCCCCTTTGCATCGCGCCCCATTGCCTGGGCGCGTTCCGTGGTGATGCCGTGCACGGCTGAGGCCCCGGCGGGAATCTCGATTCCGGGGTCGGCCAGCCAGTCCCAGCGAGCCGCGACCGAGCCATCCGGGTTGAGGATTGCTACACAGGCTGACACGATTCGCGCGGTGTCGACGTCGACCCCGGTGGTTTCAAGATCGAAGACGCCGAGCTGGCCCCAATTGTTCATATCTTCAGGCTATGGCTGGCAGGCGACGGTGGCGCGCAGGCTCGCTGCTCACCCCGGATCGGTTCTGCGCTCAGACCCGTCCGCCCGCGAAGTGCGCGTCACCAAGGTGCAGCCAGTAGAAGCTCTGCGTGCCGAGGGTGAGGGTGAGGGTGCCGTCGTCATTCACCGACGGGAATTCGCCCCCACCGAAGAGGTCGAAGGATGTCGCGCCCGAGTAACCGTCGACCTCGATCGTCACGGACACGGGATTGTGGGCGAAGCTGAACACACACAGGATCGACTCGGGGGAGTCGCCGAACTGCGTTCCGGCGCCTTCGTACTCCCGCACGAACGCGAGCACGGACTCGTGATTGGTCTTCAGTACCCGCAGTGAGCCCAGCCCGAAGGTCGGGTGGGCCTTGCGCACGTGGATGACGTTGCGCACCCAGTGCAGGAGGGAGCGCGACTGGGCCAGCTGTGACTCAACGTTGACGAGGTTGTAGTTGTAGACCAGCGACTGCACGACGGGCAGGAAGAGTTTTCCGGGATCCGCGTGCGAGAATCCCGCGTTGCGGTCGGGGGTCCACTGCATCGGTGTCCTCGACGAGTCCCGGTCCGGTAGCCAGATGTTGTCACCCATGCCGATCTCGTCACCGTAGAAAAGAAACGGGCTTCCCTGTAGCGAGAACAGGAGGGCATGCGCAAGCTCGAGCTCGGCGCGGGAGTTGTCGAGCAGTGGTGCGAGCCTGCGGCGGATTCCCACGTTCGATCGCATCCGCGGATCGTAGGCGTACCAGCCATACATCGCCTGGCGGTATTCCTCGCTGACCATTTCGAGAGTGAGCTCATCGTGGTTTCTGAGGAACACACCCCACGCCGCACCTGCAGGCATATCGGTCGTCTCGGCGAGCACGCGCACAAGTTCGCCGGCATTCTGCGAACGCAGCGAATAGAAGATGCGCGGCATGACGGGGAAGTCGAAAGCCATGTGGCATTCTGGCTCCTCCTCGGTGCCGAAGAACGCGACGACCTCCTGGGGCCACTGGTTCGCCTCAGCGATCAGGACGCGACCCGGGTATTCGCGGTCGACCATCGCGCGGATCTCTTTGAGGAACTCGTGCGTCCTGGGCTCGCCCTCTCCATTTCCCTCCTCGGATTCGAAGAGGTACGGGATCGCGTCGAGGCGCACGCCGTCGACCCCGAGATCCATCCAGTGCCTGATCGTGTCGAGCACAGCCAGGCGTACGGCCGGGTTCTCGAAGTTCAGGTCAGGCTGGTGCGAGAAGAACCTGTGGAAGAAGAACTGGCGACGCACGGGATCGAACGTCCAGTTCGAATCCTCGGTGTCGACGAAGATGATGCGGATGTTTGGGTACTTCTCGTCGGTGTCGCTCCAGACGTAGTAATCGCCGTACGGGCCTTCGGGGTCTTCCCTGGACTGCTGGAACCAGTCGTGTGCGTCAGAGGTGTGGTTGAGCGGATAGTCGATGACGACACGCATGTTGCGCTCATGCGCCTTGGTGACGAGTTCCTTGAATTCGTCGAGGGTGCCGAATTCCGGCAGCACGGTGGTGAAGTCAGAGACGTCGTAACCGCCATCGCGCAGGGGAGAGTTGAAGAACGGCGGGATCCATAGTGCATCGACCCCCAGCCATTGGAGGTAATCCAGCTTGGAGATGAGGCCAGCGATGTCGCCGGAACCGTCGCCGTTGCTGTCGTAAAACGACCTGACCATCACCTCGTAGAACACCGCGCGGCGGTACCACTGGGGGTCGAGGGCGAGGCCGGGCGTTTGAATGGGCGCGGTAAAAGTCACCCATCGAGTCTAAGGCTGAGTCGTCGAAGCTTGTCCATACCTTGCGCCGAGGCGGGGCGTGCCGATACTGGGATCAGGCATCCTCGTAGAATCGTGTCGATGACTGTCGAATCCCCTTATGCGGCCCTGCTTGCCGAGATCCCGACTCGCGAGCTCGTTGTGGATGTGCTGGGAAGCAGCACCCACTACTGGGAATACGGAGCGCCGGATGCCGCGACCACCGTTGTCGTCGTGCACGGTTACCGGGGTGAGCACCACGGCCTGGAACCGGTGATCGCGCAGCTCCGCGGCATTCGCATCATCAGCCCCGACCTCCCGGGATTCGGCGAATCTACCCCGCTCATCGGCTACCGGCACGACATCGCCGGATACTCGCAGTGGCTGCGGGAATTCGTGGCTCGGGTCGGAGTCACGGGAACCGCCATCATCCTCGGGCATTCCTTCGGCTCGATCGTGGTCTCGGCTGCGGTCGCTGGCGGACTGTCGACGCCGAAACTGATTCTCGTGAATCCGATCGCGGCACCGGCATTGGAAGGGCCGAACGGATTCATGAGCCGCGTCACGCTTGCCTACTACCGCGCGGGCAGGGCGCTGCCGGAAAGGCTCGGCAAGAGTCTCCTGAGCAACTGGCTCGTGGTGCGGTTCATGAGTGTGTTCCTCGCCCAGTCCCCAGACCGGGACCTGCGCCGGTGGATCCATTCGCAGCACCATGATTACTTCAGCCGATATTCCGACCGCGACACGGTAGTCGAGGGTTTCGAGGCATCCATTTCCAACGATGTGAGCATGTTCGCCGCGAAGATCGACGTTGCGACGTTGCTGATCGGCGCGGATCGTGACCCCATCACGAGCGTCGGTGCCCAAAGCACCCTCGCGACACTCTTTCCGAATGCACAACTGCACATCCTGCAGGGCGTTGGGCATCTCGTGCACTACGAGAAGCCGCGCGAGGCCGCCGCTCTCATCGTCGACTTCATAGGGGACGGTTCACTGGCATGAAGATCATCTTCGATTGCCGCTACACCAGGATCGGTCGCCACGATGGCATCAGTCGCTATGGCTCGAGACTCGTCGAAGAACTGTCGAAGCTGCATCCGGTCACGATGCTCATCTCGGACCAGCGCCAGCTCGACATGCTGCCGGAGCTGCCGTGGGTGATGGGCTCGGATCCGACCGCCGCGCGCGAGCCCTGGATCTCCCGCCAGGTGAACAAATATGCTCCGGATGTGGTGTTCACCCCCATGCAGACCATGGGCCCCGGCGGTCGGGACTACGCGCTCGTGACCACGGTCCACGACCTCATCTACTACACGCACCGCACGCCGCCCCGTGACCTGAATCCCGCACTCAGGCTGCTGTGGCGCGGATACCACCTGTGGTGGGGTTTCCAGCGGAACCTGCTCAACAGGGCTGACGCTCATCTCGTCGACTCTGAGACGACGCGGAACCTGATGGCCGAGCATCGGCTGACCCGAAACCAGATGCACGTCGTGCTTCTCGGAACCGAACAACACGACGATCGGCGGGCTCGAGCGACTCCCGCCACGAAGAATCTCGTCTACATGGGTTCGTTCATGCCCTACAAGAATGTCGACCTGATCGTCAGGTCGTTGGCCGACCTTCCCGGCTACCGGCTGCAGCTCATGAGCCGCATCTCGGAAGAAGAGAAGGCGCGGCTGACGGCGCTTGCTCCAGCCCGAACTCTCGAATTCTTCAACGGTGCCAGCGACGAGGACTACGAATCCGCCGTGCTGGGGGCGACCGCACTGGTCTCCGCATCCCGCGATGAGGGCTTTGGGCTTCCCGTCGTGGAGGCCCAGGCGCTCGGCACGCCCGTGCTGCTCAGCGACACACCGATTTTCCGTGAGATCGGAGGCGCACCGGCCGGATTCTTCGACCTGTCGAGCACAGCATCATTCGTCGCCGCGGTGCGAGAGCTCGAGGACGATGCTGAGTGGGCCCGTCGATCCGCGGCATCCATCGAATGGGCGAGACGCTACAACTGGCCGGATGCCGCGAAAGCCCTGCTGGCAGTGCTCACCGACGCAGTGCGTCAGCGTGCTTCCGGGCGCTAGCGCGTCGTCAACGGGGGCACCAGCTGGTCGAAGGCAACGAGCGACAGCAGGTCGGAGTCGAAACCGAGGGTGTGGATAGAGCCATTGGCTATGCGGCCGTGCGAGCCGGAAGGATGCAGCTCTGCCAGGATGGCCCGGATCACACCGCCATGAGCGACGATCACTACCGCCTCGCCATCGCTCGAGCGCGCGATGGAGTGGAGAGCCCGCATCGACCGAGCGGAGAGCTGCTCTTTCTGTTCCTGCCCCGGTACAAGCGACCTGTCAGGGAAGCGCTTCTCGATCTGGCGGTAGTTCAGCCCTTCGGCCTCGCCATAGTGACGCTCGACGAGCTCCGGCACGGGCACAGGCACGGGAAGACCGAGTGTGCGTGCGATGATCTCGCCCGTCTCGAACGCCCGCAGCAACGGGCTCGCGAACACAGTATGCGGTTGAACGCCCGCCAGCAGCGCAGCGCTGGCGAGCGACTGGGCTCGACCCGTGTCATTGAGCGGGATGTCCGTGCTGCCCTGGATGCGCTGCTGGCGGTTCCACTCGGTCTCGCCGTGGCGGACGAGGTAGAGCCGTGAGCTCACCGGTTGAGCCTGAGCAGGAGGGCCTGGAGGGTCTCGGAGGCGCCGGCATCCACCTTTACCGTGGCCCTGTTGTCGCCCTTGGTCACACCACGATTGACGATGACGATCGGCAGCTTTCGGCGATGCGCCTGTTCGAGGAGGCGGATTCCCGAATTGACGATGAGCGAAGAGCCGGCGATGAGCAGGGCGTCGGCGGACTGCATCAGCGCAGAGGCTTCTGCAAACTTCTCTTTCGGCACGAACTCACCGAAGAAGACGACATCCGGCTTGAGCACGCCGCCACATACGGAGCACTCGGGAAGCATGAAAGAGTCCACATCGTGCACCTCGACGTCGCCATCGGGGGAGAGGTCGAAGGCCTCGTCCGTGTCGATCCACGGGTTGGCAGCGGTGATCTGGTCTGCCACGCCCTGGCGGGCGAAGAACTGGCCGCAGTCGAGGCACCGAACCCGATCCATGGTGCCGTGCAGGTCGACGACCCGCTGCGAGCCCGCCCTCAGGTGCAGGCCATCGACGTTCTGGGTGATGATCCCGTCGATGATTCCGGCGAGTTCCAGTTCCGCCAGCGCGGCGTGACCCGCATTGGGCCTGGCTGCAGAGAACCGCTTCCACCCGAGGTGACTGCCCGCCCAGTACCGCTTGCGGTAGTCGACATCCGCAATGAAACTCTGGAACGTCATCGGGGCACGCACCGGAGCGCCCGCCCCCCGATAGTCAGGAATCCCCGAGTCCGTGCTCACGCCAGCACCGGTGAGAACCGCAATGGTGTGACCAGTGAGTGCCTCGACCGCAGCGTCCAATGAATCGCCCGCAGGAGCCTCGACGAAGATCGGGTCGGCGTTCGCCATTCGATCTCCTTCGGCTGGGCAGTTCCTGATCCAAGACTAAACGCCGCAGCTTTCCGATATGTTTCCGATTGCCGCCAGAAACCTGATGGCAGTGGCATCGGTCAAACCCTGGGGGCACTCATCCACGTCATTCGTATCGATGACCTCACCGACGACAGGCTCGGCGACTTCGCGAATCTCACCGATGTCGCGCTGCGGCGTCGCAGCGAGCCCGCTGGCGGCCTGTACATCGCTGAATCGCCGAAGGTGATAGCCCGGGCGCTTGCAGCGGGTCATCAGCCTCGTGGTGTCCTCGTGCTCGAGCAGTGGCTGACCGAACTCGAGCCACTGCTCGACGCCTACGATGTGCCGGTCTTCGTGGGGGAGTCCGAACTTCTCGAGGGCCTGACGGGCTTCAACCTGCACCGCGGCGCCCTCGCCTCGATGCATCGGCCCGCCCTTCCATCGGTATCTGAGCTGTTGAAGGATGCCCGGCGGGTGGTCGTGCTCGAAGATGTCGTCGACCACACGAACGTCGGCGCCATTTTCCGCTCCGTCGCTGGGCTCGGTG
Organism: Salinibacterium xinjiangense; assembly: GCF_014645015.1. GTDB lineage: Bacteria > Actinomycetota > Actinomycetes > Actinomycetales > Microbacteriaceae > Rhodoglobus > Rhodoglobus xinjiangensis. The sequence continues at coordinate 74,069 of NZ_BMLC01000001.1, read as the reverse complement.
CGGATGCCGTGCTGGTGACCCCGCGGTGCGCCGATCCTCTCTACCGCCGAAGTGTGCGGGTGAGCATGGGCACGGTGCTGCAGGTGCCCTGGACGCGGATCGCGGACTGGCCACAGGGTGCCGAAGATCTGAGGGCTGCGGGATTCCACATCGCTGCGCTCGCCCTGGCCGACGATGCGCGGTCGCTTGACGACTTCGCTTCAGATGCTCCGGAGCGGGTCGCGATCGTCCTGGGCACCGAGGGTGACGGACTCAGCCGCGCGGCGCTCGAGGCAGCCGACACGATCGTCACGATTCCGATGCTGCACGGCGTGGATTCGTTGAACGTCGCTTCGGCGAGCGCCGTGGCGCTGTACGCACTCAGGGTCCGCTGACGGGATCCTCGCGGAGGCGTGAGCAACCTGCGAATATCTTCTTCGCCCATGCGGCGCAAAGGATCGTTTAGCATGAGCGGATGCCGCTGACTCGACGCCAGGTCTACCTTCGGCGGCGGCTCTGGGTCTTCGGTGGTGGGCTCGTCGCTCTCGCCTCCGCCTTCTACCTCCCGCTGACCCTGCTGGCGCCGGTGCAGGATGTCGCCGCGCAGGTTTCGGTATTCGAGACCCGCGCGGCCGTCCAGCCTCCGCTGACCTTCCCGGAGTATGGGGCGTCCGCGATCGGTGCGGTCGGCTACCCGGGGGTGCTGGCCAGCGGCGGATCCGTGGATGCGCTGCCGATCGCATCCATCTCGAAGGTAATCACCGCTCTCGTGATCCTGGAGGCAAAACCGCTGGCGGTGGGGGAATCGGGGCCCGATATCGTCTTCGGCGATACGGACGTGAAGTTTTACGATGCTCAGGTCGCCCAGAATGGAAGCGTCGCACCGGTCTATTCCGGGCAGGTCCTGACGCAACGCAACGCAATGAATGTGATGCTCGTCACGTCGGCCAATAACTATGCAGAATCCCTCGCGAGTTGGGCGTTCGGATCTCAACAAGCCTTCGTCCAGGCGGCCACAGGCTGGCTGGAGCGCGCAGGGCTCGCGTCGACGGCGATCGTGGAGCCGACGGGAGTCTCGCCCAGCAACGTCAGTACCTCCGGCGATCTCGTCGAGCTCGGACGGATAGCCCTGGCCGACCCGGTCGTCGCCGAGATCGTAGCCACGTCGAGCATCGACATCCCCGAACTGGGAATCATCGAGAATACCAACTCGCTGCTCGGCATCACGGGGGTCGACGGGATCAAGACCGGCACTCTCGACGAGGCGGGCTCCTGCCTGCTCTTCTCCCAGGACTATTCGGTCGGCGACACCACCGTCACCCTCGTCGGCGTCGTTCTCGGTGGCCCGGATCACGAGACCATAGACGCCGCCATCCAGTCGTTGCTGACGCAGGCCGATGCTGGCTTTCAGGCCGTGACTCTGGTCGAAGAGGGCCAGCAATTCGCCACTTACGACACGGAGTGGGGGGATGAGTCAGCGGCGGTTGCGGCATCCACCCTGAGTGTCGTGATGTGGTCGGCCACCCCCATCACTGTCGCGTCCAGCGTGGAGGATGTGCAGCTGGCGGACGCCGGAACCCGGGTCGGATCGCTGACATTCACCGTCGGCGACCGCACGTTGGAGGTGCCCCTGGAGCTCTCGTCGACCATCGATGACCCGGGAGCGTTATGGCGTTTGTCGCATCCGCTGGAACTCTTCTGAGAGTCGCACGTCGTTCCCAGCCTTCACCGCTACGCTTGCCGTATCTCGAGCATCTGCTCCCTATGTGTGGCTGTGAAGTCATCTTAACTTCTGAGGTCACGTGACTACTGCTGCCGATCCGTCCCGCGTCATCAAAACCGGGCCTCGCGGCATCGGGAATCCGATTTCGGAATTCTCGGCGCTACTCCACACCATTCGAGATGCTGGCCTGCTGCGTCGAAGCAAGGCTTTCTACGCCCTCACGTTCGCGGCAATCACGATCGCCATGGTCGGCGCCTGGTTCGGCTTCGCGCTGTTGAACGGCACCTGGTACCTGTTGATCATCGCGGCCGTCATGGGCATCCTTTTCACCCAGTACGCCTTCATCACGCACGAACTCTCGCACCGCCAGGTATTCACCTCCAATAAGTTCAATGACTTCGCCGGCCGCATTATGGCCGACCTCGTCGTGGGGATCAGCTACTCGTGGTGGATGAGCAAGCACTCACGTCATCACGCGAACTCGAACACGGTCGGTCGCGACCCGGACGTCGAGACCGATTTCATCGTGTTCCACAAGGAGGCTGCCGACGAGCTGACCGGTGTGTCGAAGTGGCTCGCCAAGCGACAGGGTTACGTGTTCTTCCCGGTGCTGCTTCTCGAGGGAGTCAACCTCCATCGCCATGCGTTCCAGACCGTCTTCTCCAAAGGCAAAGTCGACAAGCGTGCGCTCGAAATCGTGCTCCTGACCATCCGCAACGTCGGCTACATCGGCGTGCTGTTCACCTTCCTGCCGGTCGGCATGGCCTTCGCCTTCCTCGGCGTGCAGTTGGCCATCTTCGGCCTCTACATGGGAGCGTCCTTCGCCCCTAACCACATCGGAATGCCGGTTCTGCCTCGGGGCTCGAAGGTCGATTTCCTGCGTCGCCAGGTACTGACCAGCCGCAACATCAAGGGTGGTCACGTTATGAACCACTTCATGGGCGGCCTGAACTACCAGATCGAACATCACCTCTTCCCGAGCATGGCCCGCCCGCACCTGCGCCGCGCAGGCGAGATCGTGCGCGAATACTGTGCGGCGAAGGGCATCCTTTACACCGAGGTGCACCTGCTTCCGGCATACGGGACGGTCATCTCCTACCTGAACGAGGTTGGGCGTGGCGTCGATCCATTCGACTGCCCCGGAGCCGCACGCGGCGGCTACAGCGCAACCTGACCCGACGGCAACTCAACCCGCTAAAGGCGTGATCGTTTCGGCACCACATCATCCCCTGATGATGTGGTGCCGAACGTGTTTTGGCACCACATCATCAGGCATTCACGTCCCCAACCGACGTTGCTACCACTCGATCCGTTCAGCGGCGCTGACCACCGGGACTCGCGCGCTGCGAATCACCGATCCTCCCAGCATCCGACCGCCGGCAACTGACCGCCAGTGGCGACGCACCTGCTCCCGGCGGGTGCGGGCCACGCTCACAGGGTGGCATCTCTACCATTCGAACCCTGACGCACACAAGGGGCATTCTCCCAAAGGGGGGCCATGGTTAGATCGGTGACGGCCCTGAGATCCAGGGCAGCACAAATGATCGACTGGGAGGTCATCATGGGAATCATCGGCTGGATCGTATTAGGGCTTCTCGCTGGAGCAATTGCCAAGGCAATCCTGCCGGGCTCGCAGGGCGGCGGATGGATCATCACCCTGATCCTCGGCGTCGTGGGCGCGCTGCTCGGTGGATTCATCGGAAGCGCCCTGTTTAACGCACCGTTGCAGGACTTCTTCTCTATCCAGACATGGTTGCTGGCAATCGGTGGCTCGATCATCGTGCTGTTGATCTACGGCCTCGTCACCCGCGGCAGCCGCAGGAAGTAAGTCCTGCCGGGCTTAGGCCTCGACTCGTGGGCGGCATGCCCTGGCCTGCTGCCCATCGGCGTTTAAGCACGCAATGCCCACGCTGTCGGTGCGTGCTGGGAGAATAGTCCCATGGGGAAACAGGATGGCAGCGACCGCCAGGTCACCGTCGGCCCCATCGACGACAGCACTGCCACCATCCTGCACGTCGACATGGATGCGTTTTTCGCCTCGGTGGAGTTGCTCGACCATCCGGAGCTGGTGGGCAGACCAGTGATTGTCGGGCACAAGTCTGCCCGGTCGATCGTGACCGCAGCCACATACGAGGCCAGGAGGTTCGGGGTCAACTCGGCGCTTCCCATGGGAATTGCCCTGCGCCGCTGCCCCCAGGCAATCGTGCTCGAGCCACACTTCGAGCGTTACCAGCACTTCTCCCGACAGGTGATGGCCATTTTCGACGAGATCACTCCCAAGGTGGAGCGACTCGGGATCGATGAAGCGTTTCTCGATGTGGCCGGCGCTCGCAATGTGTTCGGCACACCTATGCAGGTGGCCCAGCTCATCCGCCAGCGCGTTCGCAGCGAGACGGGGCTGAACTGCTCGGTCGGTGCCGCCGCGACGAAGTTCGTGGCGAAGCTGGCATCGGGCCTGTGCAAACCGGACGGGCTGCTCGTGGTTCCCGCTGATCGCAGCGTCGCAGTACTTCATCCACTTTCCATAGCCAAGCTGTGGGGAGTCGGGGCCAAGACTGAGGAGTTACTGCGCGGGCGTGGCTACAACACCATCGGCGATCTCGCTGCGGCATCGGTCGCCGACCTCCGCCGGGTAATCGGCGACGCCGGGGCTGAGCGACTGCACGAGCTTGCGTGGGGGAGGGATCCTCGCACGGTGCAGGCTCGTGCCGATGAGAAGAGCGTCGGACATGAAATGACCTTCGAGACCGACGTCACAGACCCGCAGATCATCCGCCGCGAGTTGCTCAGGATGTCGAATATGGTCGCCGTTCGACTGCGCTCCGGGGGCTTCGTGGCGCGCACAGTCGTGTTGAAGCTGCGTTTCTCAGACTTCACCACAATCACCCGTTCTCGAACCATTACCGAGCCCACCGACCTCGGCCGCACCATCTACGAAGAAGTCCGCCAGGTCTACGAGGCTCTGGGCCGTCAGGACGCGGCTATCCGTCTGGTCGGAGTCAGGGCCGAGCAGCTCCAGGACGCTGCTACCGCACCCCAGGGGCTCTGGGACGACTCAGGCGCCTGGCGCGAGGCGGAAGATGTGATGGATGCCGCGAGCGCGAGATTCGGCAAAGGCGCCGTCAGGCAGGCCAGGCTCATCGGGCACATGCCGCACGAGCGGCCACGCCTCGGGCAGCGCGACTGACATTAGGCTCGGTGCTCGGCTCGGCTCGGCGCCCGGCTCGGCGAACCATTGCGGACGCGGCTGTCGGTGCCGTCGCGTAAAGTTTCGTTAAGTGAGTAACGCAGCGACAAACCTCGGAGGCTTCACGCCAACGGTAGGAACCTTCGCTGCCGAACACCTCTCACCGTCGTTTCCTGACCGCGCTGCCCGGGGCACGGCGACAGCACTGCGGGCGTGGCAGGCCGAAGCACTCGACCTCTATTTCGAACGCAACCCCCGGGATTTCCTCGCCGCGGCAACCCCCGGGGCCGGGAAAACCACCTTCGCGCTCAGGCTTGCCGTGGAGCTCATCGCTCAGCGCGTGGTGGACCGCGTGACAGTGGTCGCTCCCACCGATCACCTCAAACGCCAATGGGCCGATGCCGCCCACCGGGTCGGCCTCAGGCTCGACCCCGGGTATTCCAATGGCGGCGCATACGGAGGACGGCGGTTCCACGGCATGGCTGTCACGTACGCGCAGGTCGCGGTCCGGGCATCCCTCCATAAAGAGATCACCGAATCGGCCCGCACCCTCGTGATTCTCGATGAGGTGCACCACGGCGGTGATGCCCTCAGTTGGGGGGACGCGATTCGGGAGGCGTTCGAGCGAGCGACGCGCAGGCTGTCGCTCACCGGTACGCCGTTTCGCAGCGATACGGCGCCGATCCCGTTCGTGACGTACGCGCCAGACAACAAGGGCATCCGCACCTCTGTCACCGATTATTCGTACGGTTACGGTCGCGCGCTCGCCGACGGTGTGGTGCGTCCCGTCATGTTCATGTCGTACGCCGGCAAGATGCGCTGGCGCACGAAGATGGGCGACGAGATGGAGGCACGACTCGGCGAGGGCGACACGAAGGATGTCACGGCCCAGGCCTGGCGTACAGCCCTCGACCCCGGTGGCGACTGGATGCAGTCTGTGCTGCGCGCCGCCGACCGTCGGCTCACCGAAGTGCGCCACACCATCCCGGATGCCGGTGGGCTGGTCATTGCGACCGACCAGCAGACGGCGCGCGCCTATGCCAAACTCCTGCACGAGATCACGGGTGAACTCCCGACCGTCGTGCTGTCGGACGAGAAGGAGTCATCGTCGCGCATCGAGATGTTCTCCGAAGGAACCCTCAGGTGGATGGTCGCCGTGCGGATGGTGTCCGAAGGCGTCGACGTGCCCCGGCTGGCGGTCGGGGTGTACGCGACGTCGGCCTCTACTCCGCTGTACTTCGCGCAGGCCGTGGGTCGCTTCGTGCGTGCGCGTCGAACCCAGGAGACGGCATCCATCTTCCTGCCGAGCGTGCCATCGCTCATCACACTCGCCGGTCTCATGGAGCTCGAACGTGATCACGCCCTCGACCGTGAATCGAGCGGTGACGAACTGCTGGATGACACCCTGCTCGACCAGGAGAATCGCGAAGAGACGACCTCGGACGACCTTGCTGACGAATTCGTGTGGGAGGCGCTCGAATCCGACGCCAACTTCGACATGGTGCTGTACAACGGTGACGAGTTCGGGTTTGCGGCAGAAACAGGCAGCGACGAGGAACTGGATTTCATCGGCCTTCCTGGCATCCTCGAGCCCGACCAGTTGCGCGAGCTTTTGAAGCAGCGGCAGTCCAGGCAGTCGCGCCGCTCGGCAGGTAAACCTAAAGAAGAGCAGCCGCAGGCGTTGTTTCGCAACCTGAAAGAACAGCGGTCGCTGCTCAACCAGCTGGTAGGAATCCGCGCCAAGATGTCGAACGAACCGCACGGGCTCATCCACGCCGAACTGCGTCGCGTCTGCGGCGGGCCGGCCGTGGCCCAGGCCACGGTCTCGCAACTGCAGGCCCGAATCGACTACCTGCGACGTGGCATCCGCAGCTAAGCGGCAGTGCACCGCCCGTGCGTAAAAGCCCCGTGGGCAAAAGCCCCGTGGGCAAAAGTCCCGTGGGCAAAAGAAAACGCCCCGGTATGGACCGGGGCGTTTCCGTTACTGAACTATCAAGATCAGAGGGGGCGAATGTTCTCCGCCTGGGGACCCTTCGGTCCCTGTGTGATGTCGAACTCGACTTTCTGGTTCTCGTCGAGCGACTTGTAACCACCGGTTGCGATGGCTGAGTAGTGAGCGAACACGTCAGGACTTCCGTCCTCAGGGGCGATGAATCCAAAGCCCTTTTCCGCGTTGAACCACTTAACGGTGCCTAATGCCATGTAAAACTCCTCCAGGAGCGTTCTTCTAGCCCCGACAGTCGAGGCCACATCCCGTCTACAAAGAAACGAAAACGATGTTCTTAGGCTATAGCAGGGGATGCCCGAATCCGCCATATATTTCGGAAATGGTGTGAGATATTAACGAAGCGTCAACTTTGGTGGTCATCGGAAATCGCGTGATCGCACCTTCGGTGCCATGTCGAGCAGCTCGAACCGGTCGGCAAGGACGTTCGTGACACCCTCCGCCGACCGCTCCAGGATCCCGCGGACGACCAGGGCGGGCGCCTCCCGGACGATACGCCTATAGCGTGTCCACACCCCGACACTGCAGATCACATTGATCAGTCCGGTTTCATCCTCGATGTTCACGAAGGTGATGCCACTGGCTGTCGCCGGGCGCTGGCGATGGGTGACAACTCCACCGATCTCGATCCGTCTGCCTGACTCTGCGGTCGCCAGGTCGGCCGCAGACAGCACACCCCGTCGTCGCAGCGCCTGGCGCAGATGCTCGACGGGGTGGCTGTTCGTCGACATCCCCGTCGCCCACAGGTCTGACATCAGGTTGTCGACTGGGGAGGGGAGGGCGAACAACGGCGGCTGGACCGTGATGATGCTGCCTGGGAGGTATTCGGAACGATCCTGGGCGGCATTACCGGCGTTCCACATGGCCTCGCGCCGGCTCAGGCCGAAGCAGTCGAATGCACCAGCAGCGGCAAGCACCTCCAGTTGGGCTGTCGTCAGGCCCACTCGGCGCACGAGGTCGTTCATGCTGAGGAATTCGCCCGCACGCTCGCGTTCGTCCACGATCTTCTCCGCCACCGGGATGCCAATGCCGCTGATCTCGTCGAGACCGAGTCGCACGGCGAACGCGCCATCGCGGCGGTGGTCGTCGGTGTCGAAGTGGGCAGCACAGTCGAACGGACCCACCGGCGGCTGCTCGCGAGCGAGGCACGAATCCCATCCCGTCGCAGCAGTGGAGCCGTCGATCGACTCGAGCCCCGCATAGACTCCCGAGGCCTGGATGTCGGGCCGGAGCGCTTGCACGCCGTGGCGCCGGGCATCCGCCACCAGGGATTGCGGGGAGTAGAAGCCCATCGGCTGGGCGCGGAGCATCGAGGCGAGAAATGCTGCGGGGTAGTGCAGTCGCACCCAGGCGCTGGCGTAGACGAGCAGGCCGAAGCTGAGCGCGTGGCTCTCGGCGAAACCGAATCCCGCGAAAGCCTGGATGCTGCCATAGATCTGGTCGGCATCACTACCGGTTATGCCGTGCTCGGCCATGCCGACGTAGAGCTTGTCGCGCAGCCTCTCGATCTTCTCGATGCCACGTTTCGAGCCCATGGCCCGGCGGAGCAGGTCGGCGTCATCCGGCGTGCAGCCGCCCACGGCGACGGCGATCTGCATCAGCTGCTCCTGGAAGATCGGCACCCCCAAAGTGCGAGCAAGCGGCTCTTCCAGCCGGGGATGCAGGTAGGTGATGGGTTCCGTACCCATCTTGCGGCGCACATAGGGATGCACCGCTCCACCCTGGATCGGGCCGGGTCGTATCAGCGCGATCTCGACGACCAGGTGATAGAACTCGCGAGGCTGCAGGCGGGGCAGCAACCCCATCTGCGCCCGACTTTCCACCTGGAACACGCCGATCGCGTCTGCCCTGCACAACTGGTCGTAGACGCCCTGCTCTTCGCGCGGCAGTGTGCCCAGCTCCCAGCTCTCACCGAGGGTCTCACGCACCATGTCGAAGCTGTATTGCAGGGCAGACAACATCCCGAGGCCCAGTAGGTCGAACTTGACCAGCCCCATCCACGCGCAATCGTCTTTGTCCCACTGCACCACCGTGCGCTTCTCTTTGCGCGCATGCTCGATCGGTACCACCTCGCCCACGGGTCGCCTCGTGAGTACCATGCCTCCGGAGTGGATGCCGAGGTGGCGGGGGAATTTCATCACGTCCATCGCAAGATCGACGACATTCTGGGGGATGTCGTGCTCATCGCTCGAGACGGTGGCACCCCACCGCTCCACCTGTTTCGACCACGCATCCTGCTGGCCTGGGCTGTGCCCGAGAGCCCTGGCCATGTCGCGGACCGCGAACTTGGGGCGGTACTGGATCACGTTGGCGACCTGCGCAGCGTTCTCGCGACCGTACTTTTCGAAGACGTACTGGATCACCTCTTCCCGGCGTTCCGAATCGAAATCGACATCGATGTCTGGTTCTTCTTCCCGCATCGCCGAGATGAACCGTTCGAAGGGGAGCTTGTAGAAGATCGGGTCGATGGCTGTGATCATCAGCAGGTAGCAGACGGCCGAGTTGGCGGCAGAACCGCGACCCTGGCACAGGATGCCGCAGCCACGGGCGTAGCGGACGATATCCCACACAATCAGGAAGTATCCGGCGAAGTGCTTCTCCTCGATGACCTCGAGCTCGCGTTCGATTCGAGCGTGCTTGGCATCATCCATCTCCATCGCCCGCAGCCCGACGCCCTGCCAGACGAGTTCACGCAGGTAGCTCATGGGGGTGCGGCCGTCGGGGACGTCCGGCATCGGCAACTCGGGCCTGGCCGACCTGAGTTCGAAGCTGAGGGCATCGGCGATGATGACCGTGTTCTCGATCACGCCGGGGTACCGGGCGAACCTGGCCGCCATCTCGGCTCCTGAGCGAAGGTGGGCCGAACCGGATGCGGGGAGCCAGCCATCCATCTCGTCGAGGCTGCGATGCGACCGTACGGCAGACAGCGCCGTGTGCAGCCGGTTCTGTGCCGGTGTGGCGTAGTGCACATTTCCGGTGGCTACGGCCCGAAGACCTCTTTGTTGAGCGAGTTCGAACAGCGCGTCATTGTGGGCGTTGTCGAGCGGATTGCCGTGATCGAAGAGCTCGACGACCACATTGTCGGCACCGAAAAGCTCGACGAGGTGATCGAGTTCAGCCGCGGCATCACCGCGGGCGAGCCCCTGTCGCACGGCGCCTTTGCGGCACCCGGTAAGCACGATCCAGTGACCGTCTGCCTGGTCTGCGAGTTCTTCGAGATCGTAGAGGGGCCGGCCCTTCTCGCCTCCGTGCAACTGGGCTTTCGTGATGGCAGAGGAGAGCCGGTGATAGCCCTCCTCTTTCCTGGCGAGCACCAGCAGGTGGATGCCCTCGGGATCGGGGGTGCCATTCTGCGGCTTCCTGAGGCCGAGAGACAGCTCTGCACCGAACACGGTGGCTGTCGCGCCGATCTCGGCGGCGGCCTCTGCCATCCTGACGATGCCGTAGAGCCCGTCGTGATCCGTGAGTGCTAGGGCATGCAGCCCAAGGCGCGCCGCCTCCTCCGCGAGCGACTCCGGCATGCTCGCCCCGTCGAGGAAGCTGAAGCTCGAGTGGGCGTGCAGCTCCGCGTATGGCACAGTTGCCGCGCGAGCGGGAGCCGTGGCATCCGTGTTTTTGATATCCGCAGGCGCCTGGTACGGCTTGCGCTTGAGCGACCAGGCCGGGCTGTCGCCGCCGTCTGCGCCCACCGGCGGCGCAGAGCCTGGCCGTGAGGCGTCGCTCAGTTTCTTCTCGAACTCCGACCACGGGATGGGCGGGTTGTTCCACCTCATCAGTCGTACCTCGCTTCGGCCCACCAGCCGCCGGCGTCGAGCACAAGCAGCCAGGCGCATCCTGTGTCATCTACAGCCTGGAACCGCCAGGAACTCGTCGCATCCTCGCTCCACCAGCGTTCGTCGATGGGCCAGGGGCCGGCCCATGCCGTGAGCGTGCGGGCCTGCGTTCCCGTGGCTGAGAACGAGACGGGCGGTGCAGAGAGGGCACCTCGCTCGTCGACGGCGACGGCCGCTCCTGTGCGGGAGAAGACGTGCACGGGATGCCGCGGCGAGAACACGGTGCCAGGCAGCGGAGTGGGGAGCTGCCCTGGCCAGGGCTGCCCGGCCGGGCGGTCGCCCACGAGCCTGTCGCCCCAGGCCACGAATTGCTGCCGCTCGTGGAGGGTGCGGCCCCCGCCGACGCCCGGCATCAGCACCGCGCCGTGGCCGAGCATGCTCTGCACGCGTGACAGGCCGTGGTGGATCCGTTCATCCGGACCCTGCCCCCACAGCCCGCTCTCGTGATTGCCGATCGCGTCGACGGCCTCGGGCGAAACCCTTACCCTGGTGATCCCGGAGCTCAGCCCGACCTCACCCGAACCCTGCAACTGCCACCGCACGCGGTCGACGACATCACCCGGGGTGAACGAGCGAGGATGCAGCCAGACGCGCTCAGAGAGCTCACCGGAGTCGGAGTCGAGTTCGACGCGGATGGCCGTGCACACCAGCTTCGCCGCCGTGACGTCGAGGATGAACCGTTCGGCCATCGCTCGAACACCGAACGCAACCTGGTCGACCCGGTCGAGGGCCGGCTCGAAGTCGATCATCACATCCAGGTCTTGCGGGGGAGTGCGTGGGGTGACGGGCCACGAATCGCGGCCGCTCGCCAGCGCATGCAGGCGTGCTCCGGGGGGCCCGAACCTCGATGTCACATCGTCGGCGGGCAGTCCGGCGAAATCACCGAGCGTGCGGATGCCGAGCCTGCGCAGCAGGGTGACGATCGCCGCTGCCCCCACCGGTCCCTGTTGGTCGTCGAGCAGCCCGATGCCGAGTGGTGCGAGAAAGTCGGCCGAATGCCCGGTCTGCACCACATGCACACGATCGTTGCCCTGCGCACCGGTTCTGCGTGCCGCCTGGTCTGCCGTGAAGATCCCGTCAGCGATGCCGACCCTGGCCCCGCCTGCCCCCTCGTCGTCTGCCCTGCCGGTGAGGAAAAGGCCGGCGGGCAGTTCGCCACCGTAATACCGAGCAGCGCCGCGCACCTGCACAGCGCACAGCCCCGGCCGCAGCACCTGCACACCGGGAACGAGGGCTTCGAGAGCCGTGATGATGGGTTCGAACGCCCGGTTGTCGAGGGCTGCGTCGTAGTCGAGCACCACGAGATCGGGGTGCATGGCCTGCGCCTCGCGCAATCGCAGGCCACGCCGGATTCCCTCGACGCGCGCCGCAGCGGATGAAGCATGGACTATGCCGCCCGAGATCAGGGCGATCGGGGCATCCACCAAGACCTTTGCCGACTGGGCCGCGGCAGTTACCGGCCAGTCCGGGCACCACAGCAGGGCGACCCTCGGCGGTTCCCACCTCATGTGCCGTACCTGCGGGTGTCGTCGACGCGGGTGTCGGATCGTCTCACTACAGCTCCGGAATCGGGCAGCCAGAGCCTCGTGCTGCGGGGTCGGCCCGTCATGCGGCTGGTCACGGTGATGGTCACTTCGCGTGATGACAGGTGGCCGTGGCCGTCGCCGATGCCGTGCCAGGTGCTCTGGGACAGTGACAGCATCGCCTCGGTCTGGGGCCAGTTGCCGAGCACGAGCAGGGTGGTTCCGCGCTGGCGCAGCCGCGCTGCGAGGCGCGCGATGCTGGAGTCGGTTGCGCGCTTGGGCGGGCGGGTGACGACAACGCTCATAACATCGGCGACGGCCGCCGTCACGGCCAGCCACTGCTCTGCAGGCCGGGGCACCAGCACCAGCCGGTCGAGGTCGATACCGAAATGACCCGCTGCTTCGACTCCAAACTCCGGCACGCCAACGACCGCACACCAGGAACCCGCGGCCGAGGGTGCCGCCAGCAGGGTCATGAGCAGCATCGCCGAACTGTCGACGGAGTATGCGGCTCCCTGCTGCAGCCCGCCACCCGGCAGCAACCCGGCGATCGCGGGGTGCGTGGGGATCAGTTTCGAGTCGAGCTTCGTTGCCTGCATCGACCGGATGCGAGCCTGCAACTCGGCCACCCTGCTGGGCGCGCTGCTTTCGACAGCGTGCTCAGGGCTACTGAGGGTCGCGGCAGCGGAGGTCATAACCCTATGTTCGAACATACGTTCTAGTGTGTCAATTACGGACGACATTGTGCGGCGTGTCGTCGCCTGTGCAGCCAGCGGCCCCACGCGCAACAATGTTCCCATGACGAAGAACTGGACCCCTCTTGCGATCACCTGGCTCGTTCTGGCCATTGTCGGCCTCGTCGGCACCTGGACGTTCAACACGCTGGCGGTCATCCAGCTCCGCGATTTCATCGGCGACTGGGTGAACAGCGGCCCCGCAGTGTCGTCGCTGACTGTCGACCTGCTGGTCGTTGCGGTGGCGGGCTGCATCCTGATCGTCGTGGAATCACGCAGGCTCGGGATGAAGCGGGCCTGGCTCTACATCGTGCTGTCGGGCATCACGGCGTTCGCGTTCACCTTCCCACTGTTCCTCGCGATGCGGGAGCGCACGCTGGAGGCGGCGCGGAACGCATAGCCGCCGTCGGCCCGGGGATCAACCCCGGGGCATCCATTCGCCATTGTGCCTAACGTGGAATGACAACCACGCAACGACTTAAGGAGCCCCACAATGGCACAAGTGCTGCAGACGATCGACGTTAGTGTTCCCGTGAACATCTCGTACAACCAGTGGACCCAGTTTGAAGAGTTTTCGAAGTTTCTGAGCGTCGTCGAATCGATCACCCAGCAGGACGACAAGCACAACCACTGGGTCGTGAGCATCGCAGGCAACACCCGCGAGTTCGACACGGTGATCAGTGAGCAGCTTCCGGATGACCGCATCGCCTGGACGAGCACCGGCGGCGAGGTAAACCACGCCGGAGTCGTGACGTTCCACAAGCTCAGCGACACGTCGTCCCGAGTGGCCGTGCAGATCGACTGGGACCCGAGTGGACTCGTCGAAAAAGCCGGCGCCGCGCTCAACATCCCCGACAGCGCTGTCAAGCACGAACTCGAGAACTTCAAGAAGTACATCGAAACCGAGGGCTCTGCCGACGGCGCCTGGCGAGGCACCATAGCCAACTAGATATGCCGTTGCCGAAGGGTCCAACCGGGGGGCGTAGTCTCGATTCATGCGTTTTCCGTCGGTAGATCCCTGCGGTTGACCCCTCTTCACCGTGCTGAATGTCGCCAAACTGCTGCCCCCGACGGTCAGGGACCTACGCCCTCGGTCGATCGTCGGGGCCGTCAGGCTCGCCCTGGCGGTGACCTGTGCGATGGCACTCATCTCGCGCTACAACTGGGGCCTCGGGTCGGCGACATTCACCCCGAACAACTACTACGCCTACCTCACCATCCAGAGCAACATCGCCTTCACGATAGTGACAGTCCTCGCCGGAGCGGTGGCTTTGCGGTCTGATCGGGATCCGGTGTGGCTGACGGCCATGCGAGCCTGCATCCTGACCTGCACAGTGACCGCGGGCATCGTGTTCGCCCTTATCGTGCAGCAGGCCGGGTCGAACACCGTCCCCATCGACGTGCCGACCTCCGACCTGGTGCTGCACTTCTGGCTACCACCGCTCGCCGTCCTGGAATGGTTCCTGTCGCCCGGCCGGGGTCGCGCAGCCTGGCGCACCATCGTCTTCGTGCTGGGCTACACACTGACGTGGGGTGGGCTGACGATGCTGCGTGGCGCGACCGTAGGCTGGTTTCCCTATTATTTCCTCGATCCGGGGCAACTCAGCGGCCCACTGGAATTCATCAGGCTGTCTGGGCTGGCCCTGCTGGTCTTCGCCGTCGTAGGTCTCGCCGTCGTGGCCCTCACGCGTTATCGGCGAACGGCTCCAGGCTCGAACTGACCAGCTCCGCGAGTTCGTTTTCGGTGAGCCCTGCAAGCGCGATCGCGGCGTCGCCACCCACCACGCCGACCAGCGCCGCCTCGCCGGTGACCGGCAGCAGGTTGACCCAGCTGGTGATGAGCTCGTCGGTTCCGACGAGGCCCCAGGTGGTGGCATCCGTTGTCCAGAAGGGTTCGTCGAATGTCACCTTCACCAATTCGATTGCGCCGACGGAGATCGCGTTGATGGCAGCGCGGTGACCGAACGGCAGCAGTGGCGAGAATGTAATGGCGGATGCCTTCAGCACACCGAGCGGCACCGTGACGACGACCCTGTCGACGCTGAGCGACTCGCCCGTGCCGAGCCGCAGGCTGACCCGGTCGTCGTCGTACGAGATTCCCAGCACGGCCGTCGACAGGAAGGTCTCGATCCCCTCCAGATCGTCATCGACGAGTGTGACGAACGCCCCGGTGACCAGCGCGCGTTCTTCTGGCACCTGCGGGGGAGTGAACCATGCAGAGAGAGCGGATGCCTCAGCCCCCGTCTCGACAGCAAGCCCGCGCAGGTACTGCTCAAGCAGAGCCTCACCCACGAGGTCGCCCTGGTTCGCAGCGGCCGCGGTGCTGCGAGCGCCCGAAGTGTCGAGAGCATCGGCGAGGGTGGAGTCTGCGACCTGCATGACGGCCCACTCGACGGCGGTGCTGACGGCACGAGCCCCGGCCGTGTTGGTTGGGGTAATGCCTGCGGGCGTCAGAACCTCGGCGCCACTGTCAGGATCGCGCATGAGGTCGGGACCAGTGGTCGCGCTCCTGGCGACATCGAGTCGTTCGAGGGCCGCGATGATCTCGGCATCGCTGTCGAGACCGAGCCGCCAGGCGCCCAGCTCGCTGAACTGGCCTTCTTCGGCCTTCGTGCTGTGGATGCGCCCACCGGTGCGGTCGCGTGCCTCGAGCACGACGACGTCGATGCCGAACGCTGACAGTCGTCGTGCGCACTCGGCACCGGCCGCGCCGGCACCGATCACGGCAATACGTTCACCCTCACCGACGAGCGCGAACACTTCGCCGGCGGCCCTGGCGCCCGAACTCCGTGCTCCCCGGACGGTGGAGGGTTCATCGGCCGTCGCCTCACCGGCGAAGAACACCCTGTCGATGACGTTCTGGGCGAGATTCTCACGGTGCAGAGGTGTCGCCCCCGGCGGCAGGAAGCTCACCGCGCCCATGGCGAGGGGATCGTTTGACCAGTTGCTGCGCTGCAGGCTGGTCGGAGTCGGCACTGAGCTGGTCGGGGTCGGCGTGGGCGCAGGTGTGGGAGAGGGTGGCGTGTCGGTACAGGCGGTGAGCACGAGCAGCGACGCACCGGCCCCGGCGCTGATGATGAAGCTGCGTCGCGTGAATGACATCTCGATCCACTGTACTGCTCGCCCGGTTTGCTCCCTTTATCGTGAACAGGACGTTCACCGTAATCCCCCCGGCGATAGTCGTACGGATCCCTATTCTGTGATCAGGCACCTGTCGACGGAGCAGAATGGGGAGGGCCAGTGACAAACGACTCGGCAACAGACAACACTGCGGCAAACGACCCTGAGGCAAACAGCTCTGCAACAGAGGCCTCTGCGACAAGTGACGATTTCGAATGGCCCGCTCGCCTGCGACGCCGCTACACGCCGCTGTCTCTCATCGCCCGCGGGGGAATGGCTGACGTCTTCAGGGCGCGAGATGAATTCCTCGGCCGGGACGTCGCGGTCAAGCTGTTCAGGGCGGCCGCCACCGCCGAGAGCGATTTCCGCCGACAGGAAATCGAAGTCGATGTGCTTGCGCGCCTGAACCACCCGAACCTCGTCACCCTGCTCGATGCCGCCGTCGACCGCACCGATCCCGTCAGGCCGCGCATCTACTTCGTGATGGAACTCGTCGAGGGCACCGACCTTAAACGTCGGCTCGATTCCGGACCGCTGCGCAATCGCCAGGTTGCACAGGTTGGATACTGGGTCGCTACCGCACTCGAATACGTGCACGACCTGGGCATCGTGCATCGGGATGTCAAGCCAGCAAACATCCTCATCGCCGTGACCAACGACGGGCTCACAGTCAATTCGAAACTGGGTGACTTCGGCATCGCGTCGATCGGCAATGCCCAGGCGATTCCGGATGAGGATTTCGTCACGGGCACGGTCGCCTACCTCAGCCCGGAGCAGGCCAGGGGCGAAGAGGTAGGGCCCGCCAGCGACGTGTACTCGCTGGGACTCGTGATCCTGCAATGCCTCACTGCGCAACTCGCCTTTCCCGGCCCCCCTCAGCACTCCGCGATGGTGCGGCTGATCAACGACCCCGAGATCCCTGATTTCGTTCCGGACGAGTGGCGGATTCTGCTGCGGGCCATGACCTCCCGGGAGCCGGGCGATCGCCCGGACATCCACGATGTCGCCGTCGCGATGGGCCAGTTCTCGTTCACCGAGTCGGGCCGGCACAGGTCACCTCCGGTACCGGTCAGCATCGCTCTTCCCGGGCCGCTTCCCGACGAAGCTTTCGACCGCATCACGGCGATGGCGGCGAGGATCAACTCGGTCCCCCTTGCCATGGTGAGCATTGCTGGTCATGACCGCGTGTGGTTCACGTCACGGCACGACCTCGATGTCACGAGCATCGGAATGGATGCCGCAGCCAACGCGCCCGCCCTCATCCAGTCGACGCCCTGGGTGATAGAGGATGCCACGATCGACCTGCGTTCGGCGCAGAATCCCCTCATGACGCCGAATGGATCCGATGCGGAGAGCTTCAGGTTCTACGCAGGCGTGCCCATACTCACCGCGGACAACACAGCGATCGGCACCCTCTGCGTACTGGATGTCAACCCGCGCACGATCGATGCCGACGCTCTGGCTACCCTTGAAGATCTCGCAGTCATGGTGATGCGTGAGATCGAGTCGCTGGTCATCGCGCACGACGACTAGCGTCGGCGACCCGGTCGACGATCGGGCGTCCGGGGCTTGGCGGGCTTCGACTTCTTTTCCGTAGGAGGCTGCACTCCGCGCGAACTGTTCGCGGTTCGGCCTCTCACGATCCCGATGAACTCCTCGACCAGCGGGCTGTCGTTGGTCGAGAGCCACGCAAGAGCGATCCGGCTCTGAGGGCCATCGGAGACGGGCCGAGCGACCACGTCCCGCCGGCTGAGTGCTCTCGCGACCGATTGCGGCATGACGGCAACGCCGGCACCGGTCGCAACCAACTCGACAATGGGTGCCCAGTCGGCATCTTGCACGTCATTCGACAGCACATTCTCGGCATCGAGATCGCCCATGGTCACGACATCCATCGCCTCGATGGCGTGATCCTTGGGCACGACGACGACGGGAAGCTCGACGTAAAGAGGGATGCTCGACAGGTGGTCACCCGTGACGGGCATCCTCAATAATGCGGCGTCGACAGAGCCGCCGTCGAGCGCAGCCCGTGACTGCGCCGTGGTCGATGCGGTCAGTTCCAGGTAGGTGCGAGGCAGTCGTTCCGCCCACACTTTCGCCCACTTGCCGGGGGTGACCCCGACCACGAATGCCACCCTCAGGGTGGCCCCGTAGACAGGATTCGCAGGCTGGACCATTGCCACAGGCTACCCTTGCACTGTGCCAGACCAGACCATGAAGCCCGCTACTGCGGCAAAGAAGCTCGGAATTTTCCTGCCGGCGACCCCCGTCGAGTTCCAGGAGGGCGAGGTCACTCGCGGCCAGTTCGCTGAACTGCAGTCCACTCCGCCGGAATGGCTCATCGAGCTGCGCAAG
The DNA here is from genome assembly GCF_014645015.1 of Salinibacterium xinjiangense. GTDB lineage: Bacteria > Actinomycetota > Actinomycetes > Actinomycetales > Microbacteriaceae > Rhodoglobus > Rhodoglobus xinjiangensis. The sequence continues at coordinate 55,610 of NZ_BMLC01000001.1, read as the reverse complement.
AATGGCCCGCATCCCCGCCATGAGGTCGCGCGCAAACTGGGCATCTCAACGTCCGGGCTCGCCCGGGCCGGTGCGCCCGACACGATGACGTCGGGAGAGATCAAGAGCCTGCTGGAGCAAAAACCCGAGTGGCTCGTCGTCGAGCGTGCCACGCACGCTGCAGTGCAGGACGACAACGCTCGAATCAAAGCCGACAGGGCAGCGAAGGCCGCGCAGAGCAAGGGTGACATCGGCCGCTGAATCGGCCCGACCCTGTAGAAATGTCTTACAGTCTTTGAGCGTCGCGATAGGCTCTACTGCCGCTCCCGCTTGCGTTGAACGCTTAAGGTCGCGGTAAACCGCTATCAACCCGGGGGGGATACATGGACAGTCTTGTGCATGCAATTGCGCGGCCGTTGGCTGATGTCTGGATGAAATATTCGGGCAACGGCTGGCGCCAGTTGCCCACTCCGCTCGATTCGCCTTCCGTCCATTCGGATGGCCCGAACGCCGATCGGGTACTGCTCATGGGCAGTGGGATCGCCGTCGGCTTCGGAGTGCTGTCACACGATCTCGCTCTGGGTGGAAACCTGGCGCGGCGTCTGGCGGAGTCGACCGAACGTGGGGTGAACGTCGATATCGCCGCAAAGTCGGAGATGTCGATTGTCGACGCCGTCGAAATGTATTCCCGCGCAGACCTCACTCGATACGATACCTCGTTGCTCGTTCTCGGCGACATCGAGGCTTTGCAACTTCTACCGGTGAAATCTTTCAGGTCCCAGGTACGCAATCTCGTGAGGCTGCTCGACAGTTGTGCGCCCCACGCGTTCGTGCTCATGGGGATGGCGGTCGCCTCGGCTGGCATCCCGAATCCCTCAGCGTATGCGCGGGCCGTAGCTGAACGAGCACGCGATTTCGTGATTATCCTCATCGAAGAGTGCGAGGGGCTGCGCGTGACCCCGATCACGGTCCCGATCGTCAAGCACGGCGACGGCGTGGTAAACCGTGAAGACTACCTGGGCTGGGCATCATCCATTGCACCTCAGATGGTCAGTGCCCTGAACGCGTCGGCCTGCCGGAGGATGTCGGCCATTCACGGCCCCATCAACGAGGATGCCCGACTCGCGGCGCTTCGTGACATGGGCGTGCTCAACGACATCAGAAATCCTCGATTCGACGACGTTGTCGAGATGGCTCGAAACCTCTTCGGAACAGACACTGCGGCGCTGAGCTTCATCGACACCGACCGCGTGTGGATCAAATCTTTTGCAGGAATCAACCCCGGGCAGCTTTCGCGCTCCGAGGGTGTGTGTTCGCTCACGATCCAGCGGTCCGAGCTCCTCGTGATCGAGGACTTATCGGTCGACCCTCGATTTCGCGATCGGAGCTGGGTCCGCCGCATCGGCAGTCCACGATTTTATGCGGGCTATTGGATCGAATCGGTAGATGGGCAGAGGGTCGGCGCTCTGTGCCTTCTGGATTCGAAGCCCAGGAAGTTTTCAGAACGCGACCACGCTTTGCTTCGCAAGCTCGCATTGAGAATCCAGGCGATAGCCGGAGACAGGGAGCGACACCCCTGACAGCCCGGCTGAGTGCGGGATCGTCACGCGTGCGGTAGCCCCGAAACTGGGCATATCAATCTGAGAACACCTCGTAATATACTGGCGTTTGAGGCGAACCAAGCCGCATGAATTGCCGAAGGAGGTGGGGGAATGACCGATTTGCTCCGCCAAGCGGTCGTCCGTCCACTTGCACTGCACTGGCTCTCGAACTCCCACCTATCGTGGCGTTCGCTGACGTCCCCGGAGTCATCCGGCTCAGTTTCGGTTCCTGGACCGGATCCCGATCGCATCCTGCTGGTGGGCGGCGGGATATCCGTCGGCTGGGGCATGAGCTCGCACGACGACGCCCTCGGAGGTTATCTCGCGCGATCAATCTCGACAGCGACCGGCCGGGGCATCACGATAGACGTCGTTACCGATGACATCCTCTCTGGCAGCGCGGAGTTGCCCTTTGGAGTGACACGCATCCTGCGGACGGCGGATGCCGTTGTCATCACTCCCGGCGACGTCGACGCGATCCTTTTTCTTCCCGGCGCGATCTATCGTCGACGGCTCGAAAATGCGCTGGATCAGATGACCGGGCGTGGGCCGGCGAACATGCGGATATTCATCGTGGCGACCCCACCGCTTGATACCGTGACTGCCCTCCCTCGAGTTTTTCGACCATGGGCGGCGAGGCTGGGTGCCGCGCTCAACGACAAAGCCCGGCAACTGTGCCGGGAGAGGCCCAACACGATCTTCGTGCCGTTTTCTCCCAGCGGTATCGCCGGTCGAGAGGGCACGGGTCGCACCTACTCGGCCTGGGCAGAACTGATCGCGCCATCCATCGCACGCCAGCTCAACTCGTGCGCTGACAGGTCGATTCGCTGATTTTCGATGCCGCTGGTCGACCCGCACTCGCGAATAGCCGTACCGTTAGAGGAGACGCCGACCATGTCTCGAGAGGACAGCAGTGCCAGATTGCATCCACGGGCTCGAGATTCCGCTGTGCGACAGCTGTTTCCCGAAGGCCGTTCCAGAAAAACCCAAGGTCGTTCGAGCAAGTTCACGAACACCACGCTTCGCTGCAGTATCGACGTCGAAGAAATCCATCAACACTGGTGCGCAGCGGGTCTACCACGTCACGCACATTAACAATCTCGAGGGGATTCTCGCGACGGGAGCCCTCCTCGCCAATGCGGCGCCGACTGTCGACCTGAGCACTGAACTCACGCGTGAGCTTCGCAGCACGGCAAGGGTGTGCTCTGACGGTCGCATGGTGTCTGAGTACATCCCGTTCTACCTCACGCCGAGTGCGACGCTCTGGGAGCAGCTACGCGAAGGCGCTGGTGACGAGACTCGCTGGTCACCGGCAGCTCGAGCTGCCACGACATCGGATTTTGTCTTCCTGGTCAGCACAGTCGAGGCGCTGGGTGAGGAGTCGGTGATCGCCGATGGCGACGCCGCCCACAGCCTTACCCGCTTCGCCACGGGGGATTCACTCACCCGGATGCTCGAGCGGTTGCACGACAGTGATGATGTGCAGGAGGCGGAAGCCCTGGCCCTCGCACCATTCCCCATCGAATCGGTGCAGTTGGTTGGCGTTTCCAACGACCGGATGCGCGACCGGGTCAGGAAGCTGACATCAGTCAAGGTCGTGGTCCACCCACCCTGGTTCGTCTCGGCGGAGTGACTGTCATTGGTCGGCCAGTTGACCGATCAATCTCCACACCGTCCTGGTGAGTGCAGGGTGTTGGAGTGCAATCTGCCTGAGCACGCGGTACTCGCGCGTCGGCGACGGCAGCACGCCCCCATTGGCGTTGATAGCGTCAGCGCGGAGCAGGTAGATGACCAGTTCGTCGACGGTGGGGAGTTCATCCATGAAGTCCCAGGGGTCACCACCTGCGATGAGTCGCTCATGCACGACCGTGTCCCGCTCTTCTGACGCTTCGGCGCGCAACACTTCGAGGCTGGCTCGTCTCTGTACGCGGAATTCACTCACCGTCCGACGATAACAAGATCTGGCCAGCGACTTCGAATCGAGAAAGCGTCGCGTCAATTCCGGCTACCGTTGACGTATGACCGAGCTCGCAGACGTTCCCATCGACCAGGCTTCCGCAACGTCACTCTCGGTAAACGGACTGCGACTCGCCCTCGTGGACACCTCAGATCACGCAAAGTTCGAGACCTGGCTCAGGGCGGATTCGCGGGGATTCCATGAGCCGGAGTTCAGCGCAGAGACCATTACCCATCACGTCACCGGCCTTGCCGACCGCCGCACGACCGGTGTCTGGGATGACTCGACACTCGATGCAGCCACGCCCGTGGCGACGGTGAGTTCATGGACGGTCGACATGACGGTCCCAGGACGTCGGACCCTTGAGGCCCTGGCCATCAGCTCGGTCACCGTAGCGCCGACGCATCGCCGCAAGGGCATTGCTCGCAACCTACTCGAGGGCGAGCTGCGCACCGCGCATCAACGAGGAATTCCGATGGCGATCCTGACGGTGTCGGAATCCACGATCTATGGCCGGTTCGGATTTGCTCCTGCCGCGTTCGCGGCCAATCTCGAGATCGACACGAAACGGGTGACCTGGACGGGGCCGACACCGGACGGTCGCGTCAATTTCATCACCCGATCCCAGTTCCGCAACGACGTGGCAGAGATGCATGAACGGGTGCGACTCGACAGCCCGGGCCAGATCCCGGCGTGGGGTTTGCGCTGGGATCAGCTCGCCGGCATCGCAGACGATGACAAGAACAAGGGCGCAGACCTGCGCGCAGTGCGGTACGACGACGCCGACGGTCACGCTCGTGGCCTCGCCCTCTACCGCGTCACCGAGAACGAGGGAGATTTCAGGGGGCACACCCTCACAGTGCTTCACCTGTCCCACGAAACCGATGACGCGTACTTCGCACTCTGGCGCTACCTGCTCGAGATGGATCTCGTGCGCGCGCTCAAGGCTGTGCACCGCACTGTCGACGAACCTGTCGTGTGGAACATCAGCGACCGTCGCGCTGCCTCACAATCGACCTGGGATCATCTCTGGCTGCGCATCCTCGACGTCCGGGCATCGCTGGAAGCACGCAGGTACGCCGGGGAAGGCCGATGCGTGCTTCGCGTGGAGGATGAACTCGGCTTTGCCACAGGCACCTACCTGCTGGAAGTGGATGCCACGGGAACTGCCCGCGTCACTGCGGGATTCGACGGGGACGACAGCGCCTCCATCTCGCTCCCCATCACGTCGCTGTCTGCCCTCTACCTCGGAGGGGTGTCGGCATCGACCCTTTCATCGGCGGGGCTCCTGGCGGGCACATCGAAATCCGTGGCAACGCTGGATTCCATATTCCATTCGGCGCGCGCCCCCTGGCTCTCGATCTCGTTCTAGCCTGTCCACAACCACAACCACAACCACCGGAACTAGACCCGACTCAGCGCCGGGGCTAGCGTGATCACATGACGTTCCAGGCTTATCTCGACACCGTGAAAACCAAAACCGGACTGAATCCCGAGGATTTCCGCCAACTCGCGGAAGACCGTGGCCTGCTCGCCGACGGCACACCGACGGGGGCAATCATCGCGTGGCTGAAGGAAGACTTCGGGCTCGGCCATGGGCACGGAATGGCGATCGTGTCGACATTCCGGGAACGACCCGCGGCATCCGATCGCATCGCATCGCAATTTGCCGGCGCAAAGGGTCATTGGCAGCCGATCTACGAAGCACTCGTCGCGTCTGTAGAGCAGGACGGGCCGGTCGATGTTTCTCCGACCGACACCTACATAAGCCTGCTCAGGGACGGTAGGAAATTTGCGATCGTCGCATTCACGGCGACCCGAATGGATGTCGGGATCAACGTAAAAGGCGAACCCGTCACGGCCCGCTTCGAGGCGTCAGGCTCGTGGAATGCGATGGTCACCCACCGCGCGAGGATCACAGACCCGCGTCAGGTCGACGATGAGCTGCTCGACTGGTTGCGTCGTGCTTATTCCGCGGCCTGAGTGTCATCGTCCGGCAGCATAACCCTGATTTCCTCGGGCGTTTGCGGCCGACCACAGCATTCCACGATCGTCGGTGCCCACTGCCGACAGTCGACCCAGCGCCCAATCGCCGGCCCGGGTAACGACATGTCCACGAGACTCCAGCGAATCGATGACCGTCGCGCCCAGCCGATCCTCGACGACCGCTCCACCCGGCTCCCACTGTCGGGGCCAGAACGAATCGGGGAAGGATGTCGTGTGATACGCCGGGGCGTCTATCGCTTGCTGGGGGGTGTACCCGCCGACGATAGTCCGCAGCAGGTACAGCAGTTGCCAGGTGTCCTGCTGGTCGCCGCCGGGGGACCCGAGAGCCGTCACGGCACGACCCTCTCGAAGCACCAGCGTCGGGGTGAGGGTGGTGCGGGGCCGTCGACCGGGCGTGAGGGTCGCGGGTGCCCCATCCTGAAGCCACGTCATCTGCAGCCTCGTTCCGAGGCAGAACCCGAGACCGGGGATCGCGGGGGAACTCTGCAGCCAGCCACCTGACGGTGTCGCTGAGACGATATTGCCCCACCGGTCGATCACATCGATATGACACGTGTCGCCTCTCGTGACTCCCTGCCGGCTTACGGTCGGCTCGCCCATCCCCGAGGTGCCGGTCGTCAGCGGTGGGCGGAACGGCGTACGCCCAGCGATGGAGCCTGGTCGCAGCTCACGGGACGCCCTGTCACCCACGAGTAACCGCCGACCGGAGACGTACGTCCCAGACAGGAGCGTTTCGAGCGGAACATCGCCGGTGTCGCCGAACCAGGCGTCGCGGTCGGCAAGGGCAAGTTTTTCGACCTCCAGAATGGTGTGCGCGCCCAGGGGAGTCGACGGATCAATGTCACCGAAACCGTCCAGGATGGCCAGCATCTGCAGTAGGGCTGGGCCCTGGCCCCACGCCGCGGACTTTGCGATCGTGTGCCCTCTGAAATCGATGGTGACCGGAGACTCGAATGACGCGGAGAATCCCGCCAGGTCGCGAGCGGTCAGCACTCCGGCATAATCGTGACCGTCGGAATGCCGGTGCGGCACCCGCACGAAGTCGTCGATCGCCTGCGCTACGAATCCTTCGCTCCACTGCATCCTCGCGGCATCGATGCGCTTGACTCGCGATGAACCCGATGATGCAGCCAGCCGCTCATAGGTGCCAGCGAGCTCAGGCATCGTGCCGTCGTAGCTGCCCCAGAGGGCCGCAGAGGAGGGCCAGTGATCCTCAAAATGCTCGCGCATCTTCTCAATGGTCGCCGTGACACGATCAAGCACAGGATGCCCGTGCCTGGCATACCCGATAGCGAACTGCAGCACCTCCGGGAGTTCCCACGTGCCGTGGTCCCTCAGCAGCAACAGCCAGGCGTCGACAGCACCGGGGATCGCCGCTGCCAGCGCCCCTGCGCCGGGAACCAGCTCCAGTCCCAGCTCGCGATAGGCGGCGGCCGATGCTCCCGCTGGCGCCGGGCCCTGGCCCATGAGTACCGTGGGCGCCCCACCCGCGGTCGCGAAGATGCCGACCATGTCCCCACCGGGACCGTTGAGGTGCGGTTCGACGACGTGCAGGACGAACGCTCCCGCAACCACCGCGTCGAAGGCATTTCCGCCCTGCTCGAGAACCGACTGCGCGCTGGCCGTGGCGAGCCAATGCGTCGAAGCAGACATCCCAAACCTGCCGGTGAGGGTAGGTCGAGTGGTGAATTCCGGCGCTGGCGTGAACGACATCAACCCACGCTACCGGCGGACGCCACCAGTCTGGTGTGAATCTCGTCACTGGGGCGACCGATTCGCTTATGAATCCCGAACCCCGTGCATCTCGCCAGAAGCGACCTGACCTTGACAATGCTTCGGAGCTCGCAGCATGTGCCGGCGGCTCGGCACCTTTCGCTGGTCCCCCCACGACGCGGCTTTGCGGACGGCTGCTGCGGTCTACGCCACGGCCGTCTCGCCGTCGTCTGACGTTTATCGGACTCGAAGGTCAGACCAACATCCCAAGACTCCGGAGCTTGGATTCCAGCTCGGCGTTACTCGGCTCGACCTGGTGGCTCCCATCGGGGAAAGTGATGACGGGGATGCTGGTGCGACCACTGATGGCCTGTGCCGCATCAGCCTGCTCAGGCGTAGCGATGAGGTCGACGTAGTTGTAGTCGATGGAACGCGCATCGAGCACTGCCTTGGAGCGAATGCAGTCGCCGCACCAATCGGCGCCGAACAAGGTGATGGTTGCTGTAGTCATTCCTCGACCATAGAGAACGCTCGCTGGGCGTTCACCCAGCCGACACACTCTGCCTCAGCGAAGCGACCGCCGCGCAGGACGCCGGCTCCGATTCCTGGACGGGCGTCGGCGTGATGTCGCGGGTGTGACCCGTCCAGGCGACGCCGTCCCACCAGCGCGCTGCCCGGCTGTCCACCGGATCCCGGTACCACCCCGCGACTGGCAATTCTGATGTTCCTAAAGATGATGCTCCCGAAAGCGTCATAGCGTGGCCCCCCGACCGTCGTTACGCACCTCACACTACGAGATTCCCCGTGATTACGGCACGCCCCCATAGAGGGGCCGCGCCCATCAGCCCTGCGAGTCGATCGCGTCGGAGATCGACTGCGATCCGCTCGCAAGCTCCCAGGCCGCGCCAATCGAGCGCGAGTCGTCCAGGGCCGCGATAATCACCGCTGCGACATCGGCGCGCGGCACCGAACCGCGTCCGACATTTTCCGCGATGCTCACGAGTCCGGTCGCGGCATCATCGGTCAACGCGCCTGGCCTGAGGATCGTCCAGTCGAGGTCGGTTGCCATGAGTGCCTCATCCGCATCGTGCTTGGCCTGGTAGTAGGTGACCATGTCGCCCTCGGTCGGTACGGGCCCACCGGCGCCCATTGCGGAGACCATGATGAATCGCTTGACGTTCGCAGCGGACGCCGCGGCCATCGCCAGCACAGCACCATCGAAGTCCACGGCGCGCGTGCGGGCCGCGTCCCCTCCACCAGCACCGGCCGAGAACAGCACGGCGTCCGAACCGGCGATCGCCTCCGCCAGTGCAGCCCCCGTCGCCTGCTCGATGTCGAGAACGACAGGAGTCGCTCCGAGTTCCGCGATCGCGTCGGCCCTGTCGGCATTGCGGAAGATGGCGACAACGTCGTCACCCCGCGCATGCAGTTGGGTGATTACGTGGCGCGAAACCTTGCCGGTGGCTCCGATGATCGCGATGCGAAGGGGTGTGTTCGTTGTCGTCGTCATGCTTCGAGTCTTCCACCAGCGGCTGGGTGCCCGCTTAGTTTCCGGGGGCTGGGCGGGACGGCTGCCATTACCTCGGTCTCTGTAGTGCACGTATGGTGAAGAGACTGAACACGACAGGGAGCGCTGGTGAGCAGGTCAACGGAAAAAACGACAGGTAGCGGCACGAACGCCAAAGTGATTGCGCTGGCTGCTGCCGGAGCCCTCGGCGGGTTCCTGTTCGGTTTCGATTCATCTGTGGTGAACGGCGCCATCGAACCCATTCGGGAGCAATTCGGTCTCACCGAATCTCTCACCGGGATCGCCGTTGCATCCGCGCTGATCGGTTGCGCCATCGGCGCCTACCTCGCAGGGCGACTTGCAGACTGGAAGGGTCGGATTCCCGCCATGCTGGTCGGCGCCGCGCTGTTTCTGGTCAGCGCACTGGGTACGGGGTTCGCCTTCGGCATCGGAGACCTGATCCTCTGGCGGCTGGTCGGTGGGCTCGGAATCGGGATCGCGTCGGTGATCGCCCCGGCATACATCGCCGAGATATCACCCAAGGACATGCGTGGCAGGCTCGGCTCGCTCCAGCAGCTCGCCATCACCATCGGTATCTTCGCCGCCTTATTGTCTGACACTGTTTTCGCCAACGCTGCAGACGGGGCCGCCAATGTCCTGTGGTTCGGTCTCGAGGCCTGGCGATGGATGTTCCTTGCGGGCGTCGTACCAGCCGTGATCTACGGCCTGGTGGCTCTCAGGCTGCCGGAATCGCCACGTTTCCTCATCCTGAAGAACCGAGACGAGGAGGTGCGGACGATCTTCGCGAAGTACTGGCCGGGGCAGGATGTCGAGCGAGCCATCCGCGACATGCGCTCGGTCATCAAGACCGACCAGCTGGGCGCACGCAAGGGAGCGCTTCGGGGTAACCGATTTGGCCTCAAACCCATCGTGTGGGTGGGGATCATCCTGTCGATCCTCCAGCAGTTCGTCGGCATCAACGTGATCTTCTACTACTCGACCACGCTCTGGAAATCGGTCGGTTTTGCCGAACGCGACTCGCTGACCATCTCGGTCGCCACCTCCGTCACCAACATCGCCGTGACCTTCGTGGCCATCGCACTGGTCGACAGGGTAGGCCGGCGCCCCATCCTCCTATTCGGCTCCGTGGGCATGACGATAGCTTTGGCCACCATGGCGATCGCGTTCAGCCAGGCCTCTGTCGTCGACGGTGAGCCCATGCTCGATGGCGTGTGGGGGCCGATCGCACTGGTCGCGGCCAATGTGTTCGTCGTGAGCTTCGGTGCGTCATGGGGACCTGTCGTATGGGTGTTACTGGGTGAGATCTTCCCGAATACGATCCGGGCGCGCGCTCTCGGCGTTGCCGCGGCCGCCCAATGGATTGCCAACTTCGTGATCACTGTGTCGTTTCCTCCGTTGGCCTCCTTCTCGCTCGTCGTGACTTACGCGATGTACGCGCTGTTCGCGGCTCTGTCGTTCGCCTTCGTCTTCAAGGTCGTGCCGGAGACAAACGGCATGTCCCTGGAGGAGGCCGAGACGCTGTTCACAAGGCCCCGGAAGAAATAGCGTGCGTATGCTGGGCTGAACACAGGATTCCTCAGGATAGGGCGAGCTCTTCATGACCTCAGACGTCACGGCGACGACCAGCAGTACACCCGATTCCCGGGTGCGGGACGAGATCCCGGCTCTTCGGATTCGAGGACTGGTGAAACACTTCGGCGCGAAGCCGGCCGTCGACACGCTGGATCTCGTCGTGCCCAGTGGTTCGTTCTACGGCCTCGTGGGACCGAACGGTGCCGGGAAGACGACCACACTGTCGATGGCGACCGGCCTGCTGCGGCCCGATTCGGGACAGATCAGCATCCATGGCGTCGACGTATGGTCGAATCTCCTGGACGCGAAAAGACTTGTCGGCAATCTCAGCGATGGCGTTCGACTATTCGACCGTCTCACGGGCCTTCAGCTGGTCACATACGCCGGTCTTTTGAGCGGGTTGACGAGAGAGGTCGTGGTCGAGCGCGCACACGACCTGCTGGACCTCCTCGACCTCGACGCGGCCAGTGGAACCCTTGTCATCGACTATTCGGCCGGAATGACCAAGAAGATCGCGCTTGCCTGCGCGCTCGTCCACGCGCCGCGGCTGCTCGTGCTCGATGAACCTTTCGAGTCTGTCGATCCTGTGTCTGCGGCCAATATCCGCGACATCCTCGAAGGATTCGTAACGTCGGGAGGTACCGTCATCGTGTCCAGCCACGCCATGGATCTCGTGCAGCGCATGTGCGACCACGTTGCCATCATCGCTCAGGGCCGGGTGCTGGCCGCCGGCACGACCGCTGAGGTTCGCGGTGATTCGACGCTCGAAGACCGGTTCGTCGAACTCGTCGGAGGTCGGCGCACCGGGGAGGGCCCGGCATGGTTGCGACTCTCGTAAAGCTGCGATTCCTGCTGCTGGCGAATTCGCTTAAGAAAAAGCCGTGGCAGCTTGTCGCCGTCATTATCGGTGCTCTCTACGGCCTCGGACTGCTCGTCGGGGCTGTCGCACTGCTGTTCGCCCTCAGTTTCGGCTCGATCGAGTTTGCTCGCACCGTCACAGTGCTCGCGGGTGCAGCACTCATCATCGGATGGACGATCCTGCCGATGTTGACCTCGGGAATCGACCAGACAGTGGACTCAGCGAGGCTCGCCACCTTTCCCATCCCACTCAACACCCTTGTTCTTTCTCTGGCCATCAGCGGCGTGCTCGGCGTACCCGGCATCGTCACGCTGATTGCTGCGCTCGCCACGGCTGGTACCTGGTGGAAGCATCCGGCAGCTGCGATCGTTGCCGTCGTGTGCGCCGTAGTCGGTGTGCTCACCTGTGTGATCGGGTCCCGGATGCTCGTGGCGCTCAGCTCCCGGATCGGGGCCGGGCGTCGCGCACGGGAGGCAAAGGGCATCCTGATCTTTGTGCCCCTGCTGCTGCTGGGACCGATTATCTTCGGCCTCTCGCAGATGTTCCGGGACGCTCCGAATCTGTTTCCCCGCATTGCTGAGATCGTGTCATGGACACCGTTCGGGGCGATCTGGGCGGTTCCGGCAGACGTGGCGCTCGGCAACCCCGGTCGGGCCGCACTGGAATTTCTCATCGGAGTGGCGACCCTCGCGGCGTTGCTGCTGCTCTGGCGCTGGGGTCTGGCGAGAGCCCTCGAAACCCCGAACCGTCCGGCCCAGTCGACGTCCAGAGCTCGAGGGCTCGGTTTGTTCGGGGTCTTCTCCGGCACCCCATCCGGAGCTGTCGCCGCTCGAGCTTTGACGTACTGGATCCGCGACCCGCGGTACGCACAGGCGCTGATCGCGGTTCCGCTCGTCCCGGTGCTGATCTTCGTCTACGCGGGTGGAAACGATAATCTCGCGGCGCTCAACACGGTGGCTCCCATCATCGCCGTGCTGCTCTCGATGTCGATCTACACGGATGTCTCCTATGACAACACGGCATTCGCACTGCACCTGCAGTCCGGCGTGAGCGGTCGAGCAGATCGAACCGGTCGCGTGCTCGCGCTGGCGGTGTTCGCTGCCCCGATCAGCATCGGCCTCGCCGTCGCAAGTGTGGCCGTGTCGGGCACCTGGCAGATCCTCCCGGGATTGCTCGGCATCACGACCGGGGTGCTTCTCACCGGATTCGGCGTCTCGTCATTCGTCTCGGGCCGGTTCGTGTTCGCGGTTCCGGCTCCGGGGGAAAGCCCATTCACTTCCAAACCCGGAGGGGGCGTCAGCCTGATGCTGTCGACGTTCGCGACCTGGAGCATGGTGGGAATCCTCGTTATTCCCGAGATGGTGCTGGCGATTGTCGGCTTCGCCCTCGACATCCCGATCCTCGGCTGGCTGTCGCTGGTCGTCGGAATCCTGCTCGGCTCCGGGCTCATGGTGATCGGTATCCGTCAGGGTGGTGCGATCCTCGACCGGCGTGGTCCGGATCTGCTAGCGAAGCTTCAGGCCCACAGGTAGCCCGCTCCTGCGGGAAATGGTTCAGGCGAGTCGCCGGAGCAGTTCTTCGACGGGAACGCCTGCAGCGGCCGCTCGTGTGGCCAGTCTCGCGTAGTCGGCGGCGCTGAAGGTGAGGCTGACCCTTCGGTCGGGCTCCGCAGGCTCACCGGGCTCATCGAGGTCGAAGAGACTGGGTGCCCCCGTCCCCGTGCCCGTCGCGATCGGTGAATCGGCCCGAGTTGTCGCAGCACCGGGGTATCCCGGGCCGCCGGGGGCCTGTCGGCCGCGCTGGTACGCCTCCGCAGCGGCCCGTGCGCGTGAATCCGCCGCTTCGTTGAGCACATGCCCTATGTGCCCTTTGACCCACTCGAACCTGTACCGCCTCCCGGCGATGGCCTCGTCGATCTCCTGCAGCAGGTCGAGGTTCATGACAGGCTTTCCATCACCTTTCCTCCACCCCTTCTTCTTCCAGCCGGGCATCCACTTCGTCACGGAATTGATCACGTATTGGCTGTCGCAGAGGATATGCAGGTCGTCATCGATGTGCGATGTAGCGCGGAAGAGTTCCAGAACGGCCTTCAGTTCGCCCATGTTGTTCGTGCCGTGGGGCCAGCCTCCGGCTGCCCAGGTCTGGTCGTCGATGTACCAGGCCCAACCAGCAGGTCCCGGATTTCCCAGCGCCGAACCATCGGCAGCAGCAGTAATAGTCATCACGTCTAGGGTAGCGAGCATGCCGTCGTATCGAGTGACCATGGCCATCGGCGCGCTGGCGCCCGGAGTGACGCCAGACCGGGTACTGCCGGCAGCGCGGACAGCGGCATGGGAACTGGTGGTGGTCGAGGCTGCTGAGCTTCAGGTGGTCTCGGGCCAGGCCAGGATCGTGGTGCGCTTCGCGGCGGATGACCCGGAGATCGCCGCGCAGGTGGCACAGCATGTAGCGACGGTGACGGCCACCACCGCTGTCATCAATTCGTGGCGGCTGACCAAACGAGACGGGTCGCGCTGGAATCCGGTGAGAACTGCCCCATGACGTTCGGCAGGAAATGGACAGCGGCAAACACAACCACGGGTACCGCGATGGTGTTCACCAGCAACAGCACCAGCGGTGCCCGCCCCTTTTCTGTCACCTGGACGACCTTGACCGTGAGGGCGATCATGTATGCCAGTGGACCGAGAAGGATCCACCAGGAACTCGCCGGCATCCGAAACCCCAGCTCGATCAGGGATTTGCGATCCTGAACGGCGGTGGCAGGCATCCAGAGCGCCGGAACCAGCGCGCCGACGATCAGAAGACCGATGTGCGGCATGATGACCGCGTGCACGAGCACAGATCCCAACGATGAGAGGGCTGCGACCCACGGTACGAAGGCAAGCGCCCAGACGCGCTCGGTGGATGACCGGGTCGGCAGGGTCGAGGGGACCGCATTCCAGCATGCTGAAGCAGGATCGACGAACCATTCAATGCCTGTTGACGGCGAGCCCTGCGAGGTCTCGGCCCCTGCCTGCTGGAAGTAAGCGCCGGCAGTCGCTGCAGGAGAGTCGTCGGCCTGGTCCCCACTCTCAGAGCAATGTTGCTCCCGACGTTCGCGACGGCTGGGGCCAGGGGCGATCGATTCCTACGCTGGATCCATGGTGTGGTCGGTCCACGCCGAACCGTCTCACCATCGAAGCAGTGTCGATTCAGGACTTTCGGGATACCAGCCCACCGGTGGGGTGCGTTCCATCACCTCGGTCATGTCGTTGCTTGCCCTACTGGTCGGCCGGCGTATCGGTGACCAAGGGGCCGCCCAGCATCTCGCGCAGCTGGCGCCGGCTCAGAGCCGAGGTGGTGAAACGGTGCACTGGCGCCTGTCGTTCGGGGACGGACGCCAGCAGTGTTGAAAGATCGTGAGGGGTTTCGATGGAATCGGGCTCGACCGGCAGGGATTCCCCGGGGACGTATTCCACATCCATCAGCAGAACCGGAACGAGAACCGGAGCGGCGATCGGACGGACGTCATTCGTCCAGTCGGTGCCATCCCACCAGCGCAGGCTGCCGTCTGCGACGCCATCCGGGTACCAGCCAGAAGGCACGTGCGTGTGTTGGATAATCGACATCTCGGCCCCCGCCGTCGTTTCTATAATTACGACAGTAAGGACGACCAAAAGGCCGTGCGATCCCCATTTCAAGGGGTGAGGTCGTCTGTCTACCTCTGGATGAGAGAGCCGTCGGTCCGAAGCCAGCCGCTGCCCTACCGGATCAGCAGCCCGCCGCGCGCTGGGTGGGCATCGAACCAGTCCGAGACGTACCAGCACATCGGCACAACGCGCCTCTCGGTTGTGGCCTCGACATCGTCCATCGCGAACTCGACGACCTCACCCGCAAAACCTTTTCCACGTTGGTTCGGCTGGGTGTAGGTGTGATTGAACGAGATCGAGCTGCCGTTGATCCGATAGTCGGCGAGGGCGACGAGGTTCCCGTCGACGGTGAGTGTGTAGCGGCTGGCATCCGGCTCATGGGCGAAGGTCTTCGACATGGTTCCAGAATACGATCCTCGGCCACCGACTCAGGCGCCGCTGGGCTTGAATCGATGCGCGAGCCGCCCTGTTCAACCTGTCTGGCAGTTCTCGGTCTCATTCTCGCGTCTGTAGACGCATCGTGCGCAGGAGCATGCTGACAGGGATACCAGCGATTCCGCCTTCGATCCGCAACCCAATCGAAATCTCTGACACCAGGCGCGCGCCGGGTTAGGTCGACCCTTGGCCAGGAGCCGGGGTGCCCGGTCTCCCCTCGACGTGCGCTGGCGCCTGGCCGTGCCCGCACAGCAGAAATCGCGTGCGAGAAACCTAAGTGCTCGCGGGCAGTGAAACTTCGATCAACGAGACGATCTCCGGAGCGTCCGGCTCGACGGTCGGCCGAAACCTGTGGATGCCGCCATCAGGTGTGATCACGAACTTCTCGAAGTTCCACTTGACCTTGCCGGCTTTGCCCGCGGCATCCGGTGTCTTGGTGAGCTCCTGGTACAGCGGGTGTGCGCTCTTGCCATTGAGCCTGACCTTCTCGAACATCGGGAAAGTCACGCCCCACGTCATGGAGCAGTATTCCTTGATCTTGTCTTCCGTGCTGAGCTCTTGCAGGAACTGGTTGCTGGGAAAGCCGAGCACGGTGAATCCGCGCTCACCGTAGGTCTTCTGCAGGGCCTCGAGCTTCTCGTACTGGGGCGCGAGGCCGCAACGGGACGCGACATTGACGATGAGCACGACCTTGTCTGCGTAGTCGGCGAGCGAGGTCGTGGCGCCGTCGATGGTGGTGAGCGGGATGTCGCTGATAGTGGTCACGACAACAAGATACGCTGAAACACCTGCGGGTTGGCGCTGAATGCTCAGCACGCTGGCGTGGGCCGATCAGGATCGGGCTACCGGACTGATCGAAGGAGATCTCATGTTCACAAGCCCGTTTCCCGACGAAATAATCCCAGCGCTGAGCATCTACGACTTCCTCTTCTCCGATCTCACTGCGGCCGACCTCAACCGCATCGCCCTCGTCGACGGACCATCAGGAGCCGAGACCTCCTACGCACAACTGGTCGGCCAGATCGACGCCGTCGCCGGCGCCCTTGCCGACCGCGGGGTGAAGGTCGGTGACGTAGTGGGCATGCTGTGCCCCAACGTCCCCGTATTCGCGAGCGTCTTTCATGGAATCCTTCGCGCAGGCGCCACCGCCACGACGATCAATGCCCTGTCCACGCCCGAGGAAATCGTCAGCCAACTGTCTGACTCGAAGGCGCGCTTCCTGTTCACGATCTCCCCGATGCTGCCACAGGCCGAAATCGCGGCAAATGAGGTCGGTATCGATGCGGAGCACCTCATCGTGATCGACGGGGCTGAGGGCCACCCCTCCCTGCGCGATCTCCTCGCGCAGCAGTCGACACCTCCCGAGGTCAGCTTCGATCCCGCGACCCACATCGCCGTGCTGCCATACTCCTCGGGCACGACGGGCAAGCCTAAAGGCGTCATGCTCAGCCACACCAACCTGGTCGCCAACGTTCAACAATGCCGCCCTGTGCTCGATGTTGAACAGGACGACCGGGTTCTCGCCCTGCTGCCGTTCTTCCACATCTACGGGATGACCGTGCTCTTGAACATCGCGCTGAAGAAGCGTGCACGGCTCGTGACCATGCCGAAGTTCGATCTCGTCGAGTTTCTGCGCATCACCCAGGATCACGGCTGCACCTACCTCTTCATCGCTCCACCCATCGCTGTAGCGCTGGCAAAGCACCCCATCATCGAGCAGTACGACCTGTCGAAGGTGCGCGTCGTGTTCTCTGGCGCCGCACCGCTCGACACGGCGCTGGCAGAGACCGTGGCCCGACGACTCGACACCCGGGTTGCCCAGGGGTACGGCATGACCGAGATGAGCCCCGTCTCGCACGTGATCCCCCCGGACCGCATGGATATCGCCCGCGGCTCCATCGGTGTCCCTGTGGCCAACATCGAGTGCAAACTCATCGATGTCGAGACCGGCGAGGAGGTACTTGCCGGAACCGGGATGAGCGAACCCGGCGAGCTGTGGGTGAGAGGGCCGAACATCATGCTCGGCTATCTCGGGCGTGATGACGCGACGCGTGAGTCTCTCGAAGCCGACGGATTCCTGCGCACGGGCGACATCGCCACAGTTGACGCCGACGGTTCATTCTTCATTGTCGACAGGCTGAAGGAGGGCGCCGGCCGAACTCGAAGCATTGCTGCTGACGCATCCACTCATCGCCGATGCCGCCGTCGTCGGAGCACCGGACGATGACGGCCAGGAGGTTCCGAAGGCTTTCGTTGTGACGGTGGCGGGCGCCGAGCTCGATGAAGATGCCGTCATGGCCTTTGTCGCCAAGCGCGTTGCGCCGCATAAGAAGGTGCGCCAGGTAGCTTTCATCGAGACGGTTCCGAAGTCGAGTTCAGGCAAAATCTTGCGCAAAGACCTCCGGGCGCGGTAGCACCGCCCACGACTTAGGCAGCGCAGGCCAGCAATCGTCCAAGATGGCTGGGTATGGTGGGCAAGCCCTTGCCTCACGTCGAAAGCGAAAGAATGCCTGAAAGTCCCATGTCGGCGAGCCCGTATGACGTGCTCGGCGTCGCGGTATCCGCAACACACGACGAGCTCCGACGTGCGTTCCGCAAAGCGCTGCGGGAAACCCACCCGGACACGGGCGGCGACCCCGGCCGCTTCAACGCCGTGCAGCGGGCGTGGGATCACGTCAGCACGGCAGAGAAGCGGGCAGCGTACGATGCCGGTCGCGGCATCCACTCCGACCATCATGAGCCGTTCACAACACACGCCGCACGTGCGCGCCAGGACACCAGACCCAAAGCCAGGTCACACGGGCACCCCGGCGGCTGGCGGCGAGAGAGGTTTCTCAGCCAGCTGCGTGAGTGGGCGGGCAGGGGAGTCGAGATCGCCGACCCTTACGACCCGGCCTTCGTGCGCACCGCCCCACGGGAGATCAGGCACACGCTGGCCGACGCCCTCGCAGAGGAGTCGACGGCCCGCACCCTGAGCAGCCTCGGGATCGGCTACACCGTCTGGCATGACGTCTCGACGGGGGATCCGGAGTCGAAGATCGACCACGTGGTGCTGGGTCCGAGCGGACTGTTCGCCATGCTGTCCGAAGACTTCGGCGGGCCTGTCAGGGTGCGCAAGGGAGAGCTGATCGGTGAGGCCCTGATGGGCGAGCGACCGCTGCATGAACTCGCCACTCGTGCGAAAGTGCTGTCAAGACAACTGCGCGTACGGTTTACGGGGCTCGTGGTCGTGCTTCCGGATGACGCACTCGACGAACCCATGATCCAGCTGGGAAGCGTGCGGGGGGCCGCGACGATCGCGGTGACCCAGTCATACCTGGCGATGCTGCTGCGCCAGGGAATCCCGGGATCGGCGCTCATCGGCGGCAACGAGTTGTTCGATGTGCGCACGCGCGTCGGTGATGGTGTGCGTTTCGTGTGACCTCCTGAGTCGTGAGCTGATGAGCTGATGCGCTGATGCGCTGAAAATGTCTCACGGATAGCGTTGGATCATGACATTCGAGGAACTCCCTGCCGAGAGTGCGGCCGTCGATACAGACGGCTGGGATTTCTCGTGGTTCGAGGGGCGTGCCACCGAGGAGCGGACATGGTGGGAATATGCCGCCCTTGCCGCCGAATCTCGCCATCGCAAGGTCGCGGCTGACGCCTCTCGGGGGAACGGTCACCGAGGTGGCAAACGACGCACCGCTGCCGTTCGACGGCGAGACATTCGATGTCGTGACATCACGACTTCTCACCGTCACGCCGTGGTTCGACATCGCCAGGGTGCTCAGACCGGGAGGAACCTTCCTCTCGCAGCAGATCGGGCATGGCACCAATCGCAGGCTGTACGAGTTCATGATGGGCGCGCAGTGGGTCGACTCCGTCCCGACGACCACCCGACTCGAATCCGGTGCGCAGTCTGCCGGACTCGACGTGCGCGACCTGCACAGCGAATCGCCGACGCTCGAATTCTTCGATGTCGCAGCCGTGGTGGTCTTCCTCCGAAAAGTGATCTGGACGGTGCCCGACTTTTCCGTCGCCGCATACCGCGACAGACTCGGGGCCATGCACGAACACATCGCGAAGCACAGCTCGTTCGTGTCGAGGGGCCAGCGCGCACTCATTGAGGTGCGTAAGCCCTGAGTCGATCCGCCAGCGGCGAGACGGCAGCGATGAGACGGTAGCCGCGGCTGCGCCAGACCTACACTGGAAGAGTGACCATCTGGCTTGATGACGACCAGCAGGCCGCCTGGCGCAAACTCGCTACCGTGGTCGAGCGGCTTCCCGGTGTGCTCGACAGCCAGCTTAGGCGCGACTCAGATCTCAGCCATTTCGACTACCTGACGCTCGCGATGCTGTCAGAAGCGCCGGATCACGCGCTGCGTATGACCCAGCTTGCCGAGCGCACGAGCTCGACGCTTCAGCGGCTCTCGCATGTGGCATCCAGGCTGGAAAATCGCGGATACCTTCGCCGGTCACCCTGTCCCGGCGATCGTCGGACCACCAATGCGCAGCTCACCGAGGCAGGATGGGAGAAGGTGCAGGCGACGGCGCCCGGTCATGTCGCCACCGTGCTTTGCACAGTTTTCGCTTCGCTCGATGCCCAGGATGTCGCGGCACTTGACCACGTGATGGGCAAAGTAATGCAAACCCTGGACGCAGACCCGCCGCTCTAGCCGGTGACTTCGAATACTCGTGGAGACCATAGGCTGGTGTCTTCGTGTGAGGAAAGAGGGATTCAGGACCGTGATTCGCGTCATCAGTTACAACCTCCGCAAGAATCGGGCGAGCATCGAACTCGCCGAACTCGCCAAGACACCCGATCTCGATGCCATGTGCCTCCAGGAGTGCATAGCTTCCGAACTGCCGGCCGAGATCGGCAACCTCCACCTCGCCGACTCGACGAAGCGAAACAGGCTCGGTCTCGCTGTCTATTACCGCAAAGACCGCTATGAGCAATTGGCGAGCAAGTCATTCGAGCTCAAGAAGTCACTGCACGATCTGATCTTCACGCCGACTCCCGAGAGACTTGTCGGGACAAAGCTCATCGACCGGGCATCGGGGCACGAGCTGGTCCTCGCCTCTTTTCACGCGGCTCCGCTGACGGCTCTCAACTCGCTTCGACGCAAGCAAATCAAGGCAGCACACGAGTTGTTGCAGGATCTCGGGTCGGGCGCGCCGATCATCATGGTCGGCGACTATAACTACCCGCTCTTCAAAGACGACCTGTCGAACAGGGTCGCAAAATCCGGATACGACCTGACGCTGAGCGACCGTCAGACCTACACCGCCTATAAATTCTTCCGCGGGCACTTCGACTTCGTCACGTCGCAGGGCTTCACAATCGACGACGTGCAGACCATGCCACGCGGCTCATCAGACCACATCCCCATCCTCGTTACGGCGTCTTATGGCGCTGTGGCACGAGAGGTTACCGCCGCCTGAGGTCTCTGAAACCCGACCTCCTAAGAAGAATCTCACCGCACTACCCCCCAAAAGCGGGGATAATACGACCGTGATGGTGAGATTTTGGGGTGCTCGTTCCGCGATCGCCGATGCCGTCTTCGCGATCGTGGCTGTCGCCGTTATCGCGACCGGAATCGTCGTGACCAGCGAGCTCAGATTCGCGGATGCCGCGGGCCAGCCCCTGGATGTTCCCGCGGTGTCTATCACCCCGAGCCCGGTTCCCGGTGCGGAGCCGGCCGCCGAACCGAACGTCAAACCGAGCCCCAAGCCAAGCCAAGAGCCGACCGCGACGCCGACATCACCACCGACATCATCATCGGCGCCCGGGGATGACGAGCCTGGAGTCGTGACGGGCCCACTATCTGGGGACGACGAGCCTGAAGTCGTGACGGCCCCA
This sequence comes from Salinibacterium xinjiangense, assembly GCF_014645015.1. Taxonomy (GTDB): domain Bacteria; phylum Actinomycetota; class Actinomycetes; order Actinomycetales; family Microbacteriaceae; genus Rhodoglobus; species Rhodoglobus xinjiangensis. The sequence goes on along the minus strand of NZ_BMLC01000001.1, from coordinate 34,485 downwards.
CCACCCGTGGAAGTCGAACTGGATAATCACGACGGGCTCAGCAACGATGACAGCAGCGGCGACAGCAGCGGGGCCAGCAATCCCGAAGACTGACCCGCCGCCGCGCGCCATTTCCTAAGAGTCGTCTCACGATTCCCTCGTGATCCCCTTACATTCGCCAGTCAGCTTGTACATACGGCATTCAGCCGCACCAGCGTCGGATATCCGGCACGTCGAAAGGCAGACCATGTCACTCTTCACCTCGCGTCCGGTTCTCATCGCCTCGGCAGTCGCCGTCGTCGGAGTGCTGTGTGCAGGCTCCGCCGCAGTTGCAGCGGCCCAGCCGTCGAGCTCAGTAGTCTCATCCAGTTCCGCCTCAACTCCAAGCGACGCACCCGGAGACCTCCTGGTCCCCACGCCGGAGCCCAGCATTTTCGACGACCCGGCTACCGACGACCTGAACGACGACGACGACGTCCACGCGCCGGGTACCCACGACGTCAACGATGACGAAGCTGACGACAACGGAATTGACGATGACGAAGCTGACGACGACGTAGCTGACGACAGCGACTCGGACGAGTACGAAGCCGAGGACGACGTAGCTGACGACAGCGACTCGGACGAGTACGAAGCTGACGACTCCGAAGCTGACGACAGCGAAGCTGAGGACAACGCGAGCGACGACAGCGACTCTCACGACAGCGACTCGGACGACAACGACTCCGATTCAGGTCACGGCAGCGACGAGGACTGACGCTCACCCCCAGGGATGGGCGCTGGCTGCCTCAGCGCAGCCGGTAGCCCATTCCTCTCACCGTTTCGATGTGTTCGCTCCCCAGCTTCGACCTGAGGTAGCCGACGTACACGTCGACGATGTTCGAGCCGGGGTCGAAGTCGTAGCCCCACACCCGACTCAACAGCTGTTCGCGACTGAGAACCCGGTCAGGGTTTCTCAGAAACTCCTCGGCCAGCGCGAACTCGCGGGCTGAGAGCTCGACCTCGCGACCGCGCACTATCGCCCGGCGACTGTGAAGGTCCAGCTGCAGGCCGTCGACCGCGAGAACCGGCTCGACGCCACGCGTGGCATCCGCCATCCTGAGCCTGATCCTGGCCAGGAGCTCGTCAAACCTGAACGGCTTGGGCATGTAGTCGTTGGCACCGCGTTCGAGACTCGCCAGGGTGTCGTCGGCCGAGGTGCGAGCGGACAGAACGATGACCGGCAACTCGACACGCGCCGCACGAAGTCGGCGCAGTACCTCGAACCCATCGAAGCCCGGCAGACCGATGTCGAGCACGAGTAGGTCGAACCCACCAGACAGCGCATGCTCGAGCGCATCGGGTCCGGTGGCGGCGACGACCGTCGTGAAGCCTGCGGCTCGCAGGCCCTTCTCCACGAAAGACGAGATCCTGGCCTCGTCTTCCGCCAGCAGAATGCGACTCATGTCCTGTCTCCCTGTACTAGCGGTGGTGTTGTGATGGGGATATCGATGACGAATGTCGCACCAAGAGCCTGGCCTGACTGCAGCGCTGCGGTGCCACCGTGCGCCTCGGCGATGGCCAGCACGATCGCAAGGCCCAGCCCTGAGCCCGAGGCGCCGCGCCCCTCTGATCCGCTGGAGTCCGATCCCCGATGGAACCGCTCGAAAATGGCATCTGCCAGCTGCGGATCAACCCCCGGCCCGTCGTCGCGTACGGTGAACAGAAGCCTGTCGGCACGAACCTCGCTGCAGATCTCGATGGTACCGGTCGCCGTGCCGTGCACGACCGCATTCGCGGCTAGCTGGAGGAGTGCCTGAGTAAGCCTCTCTGGGTCGATCGACACAGTCACGTGCGCAATCCGGGGGCTGGTCCATTCATGGGCCGACGAGAGCGCTCTCGCCTTGGCCCGCACGCTCTCGGTCAGAATTCCTATATCGGTAGGTTCCCGTTGCATCCGCAGTGTTCGCAGCACGGTGGCAAGATCCGAGATGTCCCTGACCAGGCCGCTCATCCTGTCCAGCTCGTCGATGGCGAGCAACCTGGTCGCCACGACATCGGCCTCATCGCTGGCCCGCATGAGCTCGAGGTGCCCGCGGACGATGGTGATCGGCGTCTTCAGTTCATGGCCGATGTCATCCAGCAGCTGCCGTTGCCCGGTGAGCGCGCTGTCGAGCCTGTCGAGCATCCTGTTCACGGTCACGGTCAGCTCTGAGACATCATCGGAACCGACGACGACAATTCTTTCGCTCACGTCTGTCGCCGTGATCCTTGCCGCCGTCTCTCGGAGCTTCCGGATGGGGGAGAGCAGCCGGCCGGCCACGGACCAGCCGACCAGCCCGAGCACGGCGAGCGCCATAGCGGCCACGATCGCGAAGGTGCGGAACGCCTCATTCACGGGCAGAAGTCGAGCATTCAGATCAACCGCGACGACGAAGATCCCGGTGCCGTCACCATCGCCCTCGACGGTCACCGGGATGGCTACGTATCGCACCGAGCTCTCATCGGCAGCGGCGGTGCCCCTCACTACCTGGCCACCCGCTGTCTCCGCCAGTACGCGCGCCACGAACCCAGGGTCCTGTTCGGGATGCAGCTCGCCGCCACCCCCGGGGACAATGGCGGTGCGATCCCCGATGATCGCGAACGTCGCCTCGTCTGTACCGGGCCTGAGTCCCTGCACTATTGCGTAGAGGGCATCGTCGAGGGTCGCTGGCTGGGCATCCCGGGCGATGAACGCCGACTCGTCGACCGCTGACGCGAGCCTGTCGTCGATCTGGAACAGGGTTCGCTCGCGCTGGATGACGTAGGCGGTGCCGCCGGCCACGATCATCCCCACCGCAGCAACCGCCAGCATCGACAGGAGGATGCGCGCTCGCACCGATCGCAGGGCCCTGAAACGCCGCTTGAGCAATGGAGGTGCGACGCGCATTCTCTGATTATCGACTGCTGGCAAGCCTGCAGCTGTCAACACCGCGTGAGACATCTCTCATTGCGCAAAAATATTCCCGGGCCCGCCACCGCAAAGACCCCGGAGGCACTGTGTACGGGGTCTTCCTGTTCGCTGGCTGGACAACCTCTCCGGATAGCACATGTAGTCCGACCGGGCGACGTCCAGCTCGCTACCGATATAGCCGAGAGATGGCTGGTCGGGCGAGCTGTATCGCGATGAAGATGTGAGTACCCACGTGCGCCTACTCGTCGGCTGCGGGCCTACTTCATCCTCCCAAGCCGCCTCTGTGCGACGTATCAGCGAACGTGACCGGACACCGACCGGTCTTGGAACTCGACTCGAGTTCGACCGCATGGGCAATAAAGGGCCTGCCACAAGCTACGCTTATGTTAGCGCTCACTTATTCTCTCAATGTCGAGATTGGAAAGACAACGATGTCTGTTTCCCCGGCCCGCGCCCAGTCGCGCGTGCGAAGACTGCGCGCCATTGCGACGGTTCTCGCCACAGCCCTCACCGCGACTCTTCTGGTCGGTGCCCCGGCCCAGGCAGCCCCGGTCTACTCCAATTACGTCATGGGGTACTTCACCGAGTCGCCCGACAGCATCGCGAATAATTACGGGTTGCACCTCGCGGTGAGTTCCGACGGACACAACTGGGCCCCGCTCAATCAGAACGCTCCGGTTGTCACACCCACTGCCGGCACCCGGGGGCTGCGCGATCCATATATTTTCCGCAAGCAGGACGGCACCTTCGTCGTGCTCGCAACAGACCTCGCCGGAACCAACTTCGCGCAAAACAACCAATACATACACGCGTGGGATTCAGCCGACCTGACGAGCTTCTCCAACTACCGGCGCATCAAGGTGCACTCGCTCGCGACGCACAGCTGGGCGCCCGAAGCGTTTTGGGATCCTGCTCGCAATCAGTACGGCATCATCTATTCCGCGTTCAACGGCACGCGAGACGTCATCATGGTGAACTACACGTCCGACTTCGTCAACGTCAGTGCTCCGCAGACCTGGTTCGACCCCGGCGTCAACATCATCGACGCGACCGTGACAGTCGACAACGGCGCCTATTACATGTATTACAAGCGTGACAACCAGCTCTTCGGTGCCAAGTCGACCTCTCTCGCCCCCGGTGCGTTCAACAACGCGACCTACACGACGGGGTATGCCGGATCGGGACTCACCGAGGCTCCGATCGTCGTCAAGTCACTCACCTCAAACCAGTTCACGCTGTGGGGAGACGTCTACACGCCGGTCAACGGCAAGTTCACCGCATGGTCGAGCTCGAGCATCAGCACGAATTCGTGGACTCCCCTGAGCCAGCGCGCCTATACGCAACCGCTCAACTCGAAGCACGCCACGATACAGCCGATCACGAGCGTGGAATACAGCAACCTCGTCACTCGCTGGGGACTCCCGAGCTGGAACCGACTCAAGTCGTTCAACTATCCGGATCGCTACGTGCGCCATGCCTCGAACGTGGCCCGCATCGACCAGTACCCCTTCGACCCTTTCGCTGACTCACAGTTCCGCATGGTCGCCGGGTTGGCCGGCACAAACACGGTCTCGTTCCGGTCGATCAACTTCCCGAACATGTTCCTCCGGCACGAAGGATTCGAACTCAAACTCGCGAGCAATGACGGGTCGGCAGCTTTCGCGGCTGACTCAACGTTTACCCGGGTTGCGGGGCTTGCCGACTCGAGCTGGTCGACCTTCACGTCGTTCAACTACCCGGATCGGGTCATCCGTCACACCGGTTTCGTGCTCCGAATCGACCCCATAACCACAACCTCAAGCCAGGCCGCGCGTGAAGACGCGACCTTCGGCGTTCGCTACTAACCCACAACCAGCTGACATCGAAGTCGAAAGAGATCCCATGAGAAGACCCTCCGTCCGTCGCATTGTCGCGTCGGCCCTCGCTGCCGTCCTCGCAGCCTCGCTCCTCCAGTTCAGCGCGAATTCCGAGCCCGCCACGGCAATCGGCGAACCGACCTTCACGAACCCGCTCGTTCAGGAAGCCGACCCCACGATCGAGTTCTATCAGGGCAATTACTATTACGCGGCTACTACGTGGTCGGGTGATGTAACAATGCGGAAGTCGCCGACCCTTGAAGGGCTTAAGACCGCGGCTTCCATGACGGTCTACTCCGACACGGCCACTGATCGCTCGGCCAACATGTGGGCGCCTGAGCTCAAGCGCCTGCAGGGCCCCAACGGTTGGCGCTGGTACCTCATGTACACGATGGGAACGCCGGGAAATTACGATAACCAGCGGATGCACGCGCTCGAGAGCTCGGGCGACGACCCCCTCGGGCCGTACTCCTATAAGGGTCGGCCGATCCCCACGACCGCGTGGAACATTGACGGCTCGTACCTCGAACTCAACGGGGAATTGTTCGTTGTGTGGTCGCAATTCGCGCCCGCTCCTGATGGGCGACAGAGCAACTGGATCGCTCGCATGACAAACCCCTGGACGGCAGTGAGTGCCGGCACGATCCTGTCACAACCGACGTTGAGCTGGGAAACGCAGGGGGGCGCGGTCAATGAGGGGCCGGTCGCTCTGCAACGGGGCGGCGAAACCTTCATGGTCTACTCGGCGAGCGGCTGCTGGACCCCTGACTACAAGCTCGGGATGCTCACCTACAACGGTGGGGATCCGGCGGTCGCGGCATCCTGGACCAAAGGTGCAAACCCGGTCTTTGAGAAAGCGAACGGAGTCTTCGGCCCGGGCCACAACGACTTCTTCATGTCGCCCGATGGCAGCGAGTATTGGAACCTGTACCACGGCAACAACGCCTCGACCGATGGCTGTAGCACCACGCGAAGCTCGCGAGCCCAGAAGGTCAACTGGGATGCAGCGGGCAAGCCGCTCTTCGGCCAGCCCGCTGCCACAACCACTGCCATCGCGGTGCCGAGCGGAGAACGCGGCCCGATCACAGCACCGATCGTTTCGGCTCCGTTCGAACTCGTGAACCGCAACAGCGGACTCTGCGCAACGATCGCCGGCAATTCGACGGCCGACGGGGGAGGGCTCGTGCAGGCCGCGTGCGCCAACTCGAAGACCGCGCACACCAGTTGGAAGCTCGACTCAACCGCCGACGGCTACTACCGCCTCGTCAACGCGGCAAGCAATAAGGTTCTGGATGCCGCGAACTGCGCCACCGCTAACGGCACCGCCGTGCGGCAATGGTCATGGGTCGCCAATGCTTGCCAGGAATGGCGACCGGCGCCCGGGGCCGACGGATTCGTGACGCTCACCAATCGCAACGCGAGCAAGGTGCTCGATGTAGCGAATTGCTCGCTCGCTACGGGCGCTTCAATTGCCCTGTGGACGGGGCTCGGCAACGCGTGCCAGCAGTGGGCGCTTCGCCCGGTCGGTGCCGTGAGCATTGTCTCGGTTGCGAGCGGTAAGTCGTTCGATGTTCCCGATTGTTCGACGGCAGCGGGAGCGGGACTTCAGCAGTGGCAGTACACGGGAAGCGTGTGCCAGCGGTACACCTTCACCGCAGCGGCAAACGGCTACGTGCAGATTCACCCATCATCGGCTGTGGGACTGTGCCTCACCGTGACCGGCGCAAGCGCGGCTGACGGCGCAGCAGTCACACAAGCAACGTGCGGCGCTTCCAGCTCGTGGAAGATCGACCCCCTCGCCGACGGAACGGTGCGAATCGTTGCCGCCCACAGTGGCAAGGTTCTCGACCTCGCGGGTTGCGGACGCGCTGACGGCACCCGCATCAACCAGTACGGCTGGCTCGACAATCAGTGCCAACGATTCCGGATCACAATATGAGAGTAGAAAACGATATGACTAACGAATTTGGTTCACAGCTGTCTCGACGAGCAATCCTGATGGGAGCAGGTGCTGTGGCCTTCGCCGCGGCCCTGCCCTCCAGCGGACTGTTCGACGCAATGCCTGCGAGCGCGGCGGCGTTCCCCCTGAACAACGCGCTCATCAATCAACGGGCTGACCCCCACATCATGAAGCATTCGAACGGGATGTACTACTTCACGGCTTCTGTGCCGGCCTACGATGGGCTCATTGTTCGCGGGGCTTCAACGATTGCGGGGCTCGCGACGGCGACCGAACGCACGGTGTGGACACGAACTCCCGGTGAGATGGGCGGCCATATTTGGGCACCCGAGCTGCACTATTTCAACAACACCTGGTACATGTATTTCGCGGCGGGAACGTCGAGCGATGTGTTCAGGGTGCGGCCCTACGTGCTCGTGGCCAACGGGCAAGATCCGCTCACGGCATCCTGGAGCGTTCTCGGTCGCATCTTTACAGCGTTCGATTCCTTCTCGCTCGACGCGACCACCTTCAGCCACAACGGCACGCGATATTTGGTGTGGGCTCAGAACGAGGCCGCCGTGGGGCCCGGAACCAACCTCTATATTTCGGCAATGTCAGGGCCGACGACGCTCACCGGTCCACAGGCTCGAATCGCCGTGCCGACGTACGCGTGGGAGAAGGTCGGTTACACGGTCAACGAGGGTCCGGCGGTGATTATTCGCAACGATCGGGTGTTCATCGCCTTCTCGGCGAGCGCGACCGACTCGAACTATTGCCTCGGGCTCCTGACGGCGAACGCCACCGCGAACCTGCTCAGCCCGGCCTCGTGGGTCAAGACCCCGACTCCCGTGTTCACGTCGAATACCGCAACGAGTCAGTACGGCCCCGGCCACAACTCGTTTACGGTGTCGGAAGACGGCACGAGCGACCTCAATGTCTTCCACTCGCGCAATTATCGAGACATCACGGGGGATCCGCTCTATGATCCCAATCGCAACACTCGCGTCCAGAAGCTCTACTGGAACGCAGACGGCACGCCGAACTTCGGAATTCCCGTTGCGAACGGTGCGCTACCGGTGCGACTGACGTCGTTCAACTTCCCTGACCGGGTCGTGCGTCACTTCGATTTCCAAGCGCGATTGGATGCCAATGTCACGACGCTCGCCGACTCGCAATTCACGCTCGCTGCCGGACTCGCGGGCGGTTCGAGCGTGTCTCTCGAGTCGGCGAACTTCCCAGGCCGGTATCTCGTCGACCGTGGAACGTCAGTGCGCGTCGAGGCAAGCGACGGCACGGCGGCGTTCGCGCGGCTCGCATCGTTCACGCGTCGGGCAGGGCTCGCGAGTTCGTCGGCTGCGTCATTCGAGTCGATCGCCAATCCCGGGCGATACCTGCGTCACTCTTCATACGTCATGTATGTGCAAACAGTGGCAGCGGGTACGGGATTCTCTGACGCAACCTTCGTCCTCGACTAGGCCCCTCGACCCGATACACCAGCGGCGAGTGGAGCTTCTAGCTCCACTCGCCGCTCTTCGTTGCCAGGAAGCTAGACCCGCGCGCGGACTAACCCCACGGCGAGGAGTAGGCCCAGGTGACGTCGGCGTTGAAATTCGTTGTCGAGTCGAAGGCATTCGTGCCTCCGCTTGACGAGATATACAACGCGCTGTTGTAGTGGCGGATGAAGCGGGTGGGCACATTGTACGAGCGCCACGAGACTCCGGTTCCACTCTTGCCGGGCACGGCGCAGAAGGTCGCGTCAGCGTTCGCCGTTGCTGTGGTGGCAGTGTCGAGCCTGAGCGCGAGTCCGTAGTGACGCAGGTACCGATCAGGGAAATTGCGCGATCGAAACGAGGCACACGAGGAATTGGCCAGACCGGAAACTACCGTGAAGGTGGAGTCAAGCTTTTCGACCGTTGAGCTCGACGATGTCGTTGCCGCCGTCACTCCCACATAGTCGCGGTGTCGCCAGTAGAAATTCGTGTAACCGGCCGTCGTGGCGCGCATCGAGGTGTTGCCGAGGGTCGGTGCGACCTGCGTGGTTGCTCCCGCGAGTCTCAGAAGTTCGGCGCGCGTAATCGGCATGACCGATCCGTGCCGCGGGTTGTTGGGCAGCGCAGCATTGGCAACTTCCGTCCATGTGCCGGAGGTGAGGTCGGTGGTCGTGAACGGAACGTACCCACGACCGCCGAATTCGTCGATGAACAGATACCAGCGGTTTTCGATGTTGGACTTGACGATCGTCGGGCCTTCACCCGCTCCGACCGATCCCTGGCCAATGCAATCCCGTTGGAAGGTGTAGTTGGTCGAGGTCAATACGGTCGATCGTTCCTGGATGATGAACTTGCCGCACGGCGAGCTCGTGCCGGTGCCGCGTTCATCCTTTGTGAAGCGATAGAACGATCCGGCATTGGCGATCACCGTGGAGTCGATCACGGAGTATCCCGGGTCCTTCCACACACTGGGCGCGGAGAAAGTGCGGAAGTCCGTCGTCGTGGCGTAGAGCATCTTGTTATAGGTGTTGCCCGTGTGACTCGGGTCGCTGGTCGAGTAGATCTTTGACGCCCAAAAGACGACGTAGGCGTTGAGCGATGGATCCCAGATCGCTTCGGGTGCCCAAACGTTTCCCGCCGTGGCATCCGCTACCGTCTGAAGACGTGGGGCAGACCAGTTGACAAGGTCAGTGGATTCCCACACCACGATTGAACGGCTACCCGTGCGCTGTGACGCGTCCCAGTTGCCATTTCCGTAGATACGGAGGTCGGTCGCGATGAGCACGAACGAGCCATCCAGCTTGCGCAGCAAATGTGGGTCGCGCACTCCGCGCGTACCGACGGTGGAGACCAAAATAGGTCGCCCCTGATTGAGCACGTCGTATTCGATCGCGTTATTCCCCCTGCTCACGGCGAACCGGATCTGCTCTCCGTCGGCTGTTCCCTCACCGGCAAAATAGGCAAAGAGATAGCCCTCCATCGGATCGGTGGCTTCAGCAGGGAGTGCCGGGGGAGTGATGATCCCGATAGCGACGGCGGCGGCCAGGACCAGCGCGCCCACAACCTTCCGTAGTCGCCGCGGCGGGGGTCGATCAAAGTATTCAACGGACATCATTGTCCCTCTCGTTAGTCAGATTGCTCACCTTTATGTGAGCGTTAACATTCTGCACCATCGTTTCTGTTTACGGCCTGCCGGTGCGCATAATGCCAATCACAGATTCGTCAGTCGCACGGGTCAAAGCGTGAGCGGCGAGTCGGCAAATGCCTGGCTCGGCTCTGAGCGTTGTCCTCGCCGCCGCTGCTGGAGAGAGGACCTCATCGAGGTTCGGGCCGTCCGTTTTCACGCGAGTACTGACCGCATCGATTCGCATTTTGGCGCCGTTGCCGTTGCCGATCGCATCCTCGATGAACGTAAATGAGGAAGCATGGACGGAATGTGATCTGCCTCTCGAGTAGTCAGAGTTCCTTTCGGATGTGACTCGCCGCACGTCCACAGCCCGCTCACCAAGTGACCAGACCTAATCCGACGATGACAGAAACGCCCCAGCTCGAGAAAGCGACCAGATCATCCGGTCCGAAAAAGCCGTTATCGCGTCATCGCCCTGCGGTCCGAGGCGAGCGATCCCGTGTTCGGTCGATGGTGTCCAGCCGACTGCGCGCGCGGGGTGTCACCGCGATGCTCACCGATGCGCAACCCGACCTGGTCGCGTACGCGGTCTTCCCGCGGCGTCATTGGAGCCAGATCTGGTCGACCAACCCGCTGAAACGGGTTAGTAAAAGGATCAACGCTGCACCGACGTCGTCGGCGTGTTCCGCCATGACGCGGCCCTGCTGCGCCTGGCGGGGTTCGTGCTGATCGAGGAGCTCGACGAGGTGTGGCCGAGCTGTCGCACCAGATCGGCCGCTCGGCTGTTGGTTGTGAAGTCGATCATGGTGCAGGGCCGGGTGCTGTGGCGCCGAGGCCGCGCAGGAATACGTCAACTCCGAAGACGAATGCTTCGGTCGTGTAGGCGGTCGACTCTTCGCTGGCGGCAACGCCAGCCAGAATCAGCTCGGCGTGGGTCTGCTCCTCAGCCACGGCGCCGAAGATGTAATGGGTGAGCGCTCGGGCGCCCCACTCCGCCTGCCTCAGAGTCAGATCGGCGGGCAGTGTGTCACGCAATCGCTGCAGTGGCGCCAGTTGCCTCGGATTGAGGGCTTGTGCCACCGAGACCACCTCGGCGCCGTCTTTGACGGATGTCAATGCTGTGCGAATATCCAGCGCAGCCTGGCGAGCGTCGTCCCAGTCGGAACGCCTCCCTGCTTGGTCCGTCCCTGCCGGCGTCGTCACGAGGATACGGTCGGCGAGCAGCACGAGCAGGTCTTGCTTGCTCTTGACGTGCCAGTACAGCGCCCCGGGTTGCACCCCGAGATTTTTGGCCAGGTTGCGCATGGATAGCGAGGCGAGGCCGTAGCTGCGCAGGATCGTCATCGCGGCGTCCACGATCTGTTCCCGCGACAGTGCCATACGAATCCTCCGTCGGGGTGAGTGAGTCCTAATGCACCTTCGCAGGTACGATTTGAGCGATGAACACCTATCTCTAAACCTATACTTGAACGGTGTTCAATAAATTTGAAGAATTTGCCGCCCAGCAACTAGAGGGCGGCACGCTTACTCGCGCTGACGCTCTCACCATCCTTCGCAGCAGCGACGACGAGTTGATGGAGTTGGTAGCCGCCGGTTCACGACTACGCCGCGCCCACTTCGGCAACACCGTCAAGGTGAATTATCTCGTGAACCTGAAATCTGGGCTGTGCCCGGAGGATTGTCACTATTGCTCCCAGCGACTGGGTTCAGAGGCACAGATTTTGAAATACAGCTGGCTGAAACCGGAGGAAGCCGTCGAGCAGGCCACTGTCGGGATTCGGGCGGGCGCATCCCGAGTCTGCCTCGTCGCCAGCGGCAAAGGACCCAGCAACCATGACGTCGCTCGCGTTGCCGACATGGTCGGCCTTCTGAAGGACGAGCATCCGCAGGTGGAGGTCTGCGCCTGTCTCGGCATCCTCAAGGAAGGGCAGGCCGAGAAGCTGCAGGCCGCCGGGGTCGACGCGTACAACCACAACCTCAACACCAGCGAATCTCGATACGCCGACATCTGCACCACCCACGAATACGAAGACCGGGTGCGGACGGTGGGGCACGCAAAGGATGCCGGACTTTCGCCGTGCTCGGGGCTAATCGTCGGGATGGGCGAGTCCGACGACGAGCTAGTCGATGCGGTGTTCGCACTGCGCGACCTCGGCAGCGAATCGATCCCGGTGAACTTCCTGATGCCGTTCGACGGCACGCCGCTTGAAGGCACCTGGTTGCTCACTCCCGGCACCTGCCTGCGCATTCTTGCGTTGGTCCGCTTCGCCTGCCCCGGCACCGAGTTACGCATGGCCGGCGGTCGCGAGATGCACCTGCGCTCGCTTCAACCACTCGCACTGCACATCGCCAACTCCCTCTTTTTGGGGGACTACCTGACCAGCGAGGGCCAGGAAGCCGACGCAGATCTTGAGATGATCGCCGACGCCGGCTTCCAGGTGCTGGGTGCCGAACCCCGCACGGACGGACATTCCGGCGTCAGTCTCCGCAAGCGGGGAGCCGGCACGCAAATTGCGCCCAATGCCTGAGACGGTTGCGGCCGCGCGGTCCCTGATCGAGCGAGATCGCGGCTTGGTCTGGCACCCATACGCAGCGCTCGACGGTCCGGCGCCGTACGAGGTGACCGGCGCATCCGGGGTGCGATTGCATCTCAGGGCGGAGGACGGCACGCATTTCGAGGCCGTCGACGGCATGAGTTCCTGGTGGAGCGCCATCCATGGCTACCGCAATCCTGTCCTCGACGAGGCGCTGCGAAAGCAGATCGAGCGATTCAGCCATGTCATGTTCGGCGGACTCACCCACGAGCCTGCGGTGCGACTGGCCGAGCAACTGGTGCGCCTCGCGCCCGAGCCGCTTGCGCACGTGTTCTTCGCCGATTCCGGATCCGTCTCGGTGGAGGTAGCCCTCAAACTGGCCGTCCAGTATCAAGCGTCTGCCGGCCGTCCCAGCCGACAGCGATTCCTGGCGCTCCGGGGCGGCTACCACGGGGACACCGTCGGGGCGATGAGCGTCTGCGACCCGATCGACGGGATGCACTCCGCATTTCCCAATCTGGTTGCACCGCAACTGTTTCTTCAGCGTCCACCCAAAGCGACGCTCGTGGGCGGCCGGCTCGTCACCGACGAACTGGCCGTCGACGCCTGGGTGGAGGCGATGGATGAGACGATCCTCAGGCATCGAGCCGAAATCGCAGGCATTATCGTCGAGCCGATCCTGCAGGGCGCGGGCGGCATGTATGTTTACGCACCGCGGTGCCTCGAAGCTCTGCGGCGGGCGGCGAGCGAACATGGCATCCTGCTGATCTTCGATGAGATCGCGACCGGATTCAGCCGGACCGGCAAGTTGTTCGCCACGGAATGGGCCGGCATCGCCCCCGATGTGATGTGTGTGGGGAAGGCGCTGACCGGCGGCTACCTCACGCTCGCGGCGATGCTGTGCACGGCCGAGGTGGCGACGATGATCGGGCAATCCGCGCCGGGCGTGCTCCTGCACGGCCCGACGTTCATGGCGAATCCGCTCGCCTGCGCCGTGGCAAGCGCGTCCCTCGAATTGCTGGATGGTTGGGAATCGCGGCTCTCACGGATCGGCACCGAGCTGTCCGCAGCGCTTGCACCCGCCGCCTCGTTGAGCTCCGTGCGAGAGGTGCGCGTCCTCGGCGCAGTCGGCGTGATTGAGCTCGATGAGCCGGTCGATGTGGTCGCGATCACTCGTGCGGCGCTCGAACGTGGCGTGTGGCTCAGGCCGTTCCGCAATCTTGTCTACACGATGCCGCCCTACGTGTGCGGCCCGCAGGACATCAAGGACATCGGTGAGGCCATCACTGGAGCCGTCGCGCAGGTGCACGGCTGATGGGAGCAGTACAGGACCGGCTCGCAGATGCGGCACGGGTGCGGGAACGCCGCGGAACCGTCCGCACTACCCGGGTCGGACCTGGCTGGGAAGAGGATGGCGGCGACCGGCTGCTTGATCTCGCATCCAACGACTACCTCGGACTGTCGACAGATCACCGGCTGAAAGCCGCCGCGATCGCGGCAACCGAACGGTACGGTACGGGGGCACGCGCGTCTCGCGTGGTGACCGGCACGCTTCCGGTTCACACTGAACTCGAACTGGCGCTTGCCGAGCTGACGGGTCAACCGGCGGCACTCGCGTTCTCCAGCGGCTATGCGGCGAACCTCGGCATCCTGACCGCCCTCGGCGGACCAGACACCCTGATCCTCAGCGACCAACACATCCATGCGTCCCTCGTCGATGCCGCCCGGCTGTCGCGCTCACCGATCGAAACGATCCCACACTCGGACCTCGCCGTGTTGGGCGATGTTTTGGCCAACCGAACCCAAACGCGGGCGATTGTCGTCGTCGAATCCGTATATTCCGTGCTCGGGGATGCCCCGAACCTTCTCGACGCAGCCGCTCTCTGCGCCAAGTACGACGCACTGCTCGTCGTGGATGAGGCCCACGGGATCGGAGTGCTCGGGGAAGGACGGGGTGGTGTACACGCTGCCGGCCTCGCGGGAGCAGAGCACGTCGTCGTGACCGCCACGCTCTCCAAAGCGTTAGGAGCGCAGGGCGGCGCCGTGCTCGGATCGACGATGCTGCGGGAGCATCTCGTCAACACGGCCCGCAGTTTCATCTTCGACACGGGGCTCGCGCCGGCGCCAGCGGCAGCGGCGGCTGCTGGCTGCCGCGTCATCCTCGCCGAGCCGGAGCGAGTGGAGGCGCTTCATCGAGTCGCGAGCCTGATTGCCTCATCCTGCGGGGTGGATCGCGCGGCCGGTCCGGTTCAGTCGATCCGCGTCGGATCGCCGGAAACCGCCGTGGAGGTGACAGAGCGGCTGCGCGACGAAGGCATACTCGTCGGCTGTTTCCGCCCACCAAGCGTTCCGGATGGAATTTCCCGGTTGAGACTGACGGCGCACGCAGGCGCCGACCCCGACCGGCTGCTGTGGGCAACCGCACTCATCACCTCGATGCTCCTGGAGCGACCCTGATGACCACGAACGCGGCGACCATCCCCATGGATGCGAGCACGCACCCCGAGAAATACCACGTCGTGCGCGATCCCGACGAGGTGCGGGAAGCCTTTCGTCGCGTCGACGAGTTCGTGCCGACGAACGCACTCACGAGCGTGGTTCCCCTCAGCATGGCGACCCTGCGCGTCCTCAGCCGCGCGCGCTTCATTCTGCCACCAGTGCTCGCCTCCGCAACCGGCGACCGGCATCGCACCGTCCGGAGGATGGTCGCCGCGTTCTTCACTCCAGCGAAAGTCGCCGCGGTCGGCCCGCGAGTGACGGAGCTGACCCGAGAGCGCTGTAAGACGGCCGCAGCGGCACTCGGAAGCGGACCGATCGACCTCGCGGACATCATCGGCCGCCACATCCCTCCCATGATCATGCAGGAGCTGACAGGATTCGACTGTCCCGACCTGATGCTGCTCAAACGCTGGAGCAGGGACTCGCTGGAACTCTTCTGGGGGTGGCCCGACGAGGAACGCCAACTCAGGCTCGCCGCCAGCGCGGTCGAATTTTACACGTGGCTCCGCACGACCGTCACTGCCAGCAAGGGGGACGATTCGCTGTTCGGCGTGCTCGACGCCGCAGGGCTGAGCACAGCCGAGATCTGCTCCCTCGGCTACTTCCTCGTGATCGCAGGGCAAGAGACGACCGCGCAGTTGATCAACATTGCGTTCTACCGCGCGCTCCAAAATAGGGCGTTGTGGCACGAGTTGTCGCAGGGAGCGTCGGCAGCCGCGTTCGTGCGAGGGGTGCTCGCCTCCGAGTCGTCCGTCCACACCTGGCGTCGCGTGGTGGCTACGGACAGCACGCTGGGGGGAGTGGACCTGCCCGCTGGTGCGGAGATCCTCCTCGAACTGAGCGGGCATCATCCGGCCGGTGCCACGCCCACCGCATACTCCCTCGCGTTCGGCCACGGGCTCCATCGGTGCCTTGGCGCCAAACTCGCGGAACTCGAAACCATCACCGTACTCGAGGAGACCGCGCGCGCGTTCCCCACGCTCGCGCTCGCGGGGCCGGACCCCGAATGGATTCGGCTGCTGTCGTTCCAGACGCCGACAACCGTCATGGTCGCGCTGGAGCCCGGATGACGCGCGCCACCGAAACTCCCATCCTCTTCGTCACCGGGACCGACACGGATGTGGGCAAAACGATCGCCGCCGCCGCCCTCACGTGCGCCTTGGCTGTGCTCCCGAAGTCTCCGAAAAGCACCCTGAGCGTGGCCGTCGACAAGCCCACACAGACCGGTGTCATGCCGGGCGAACCGGGTGACATGGATGAGGTCGCCCGACTCACCGGCGTCCGCGACGTCACCGAAGGCATCCGGCTTCGGGCACCGATGGCCCCAGTCGCCGCAGCGGCCCGCGAATCCGCGACACTACCCGCTCTCGGCGAGCACGTCGACCGCATCCACCGACTGACCCGAAGCCACGACCGGGTTGTCGTCGAGGGTGCGGGCGGCATTCTCGTACGACTCGACCGGTTCGGCCACACGCTCGCCGACCTTGCGGTGTCGTTCGGACAGGATGCCGCGGCCATCGTGGTTTGCCGCAGCGGGCTCGGCACACTCAACCACACCGAACTGACATTGGAAGCGCTTCGGATTCGTGGCATTCCCATCGCGGGTGTGATCATCGGGTCATGGCCGAACGACCCTTCTGAAATCGACCTCGACAATCGCCGGTATTTCGAGTCGTTGGACGTACCGCTGCTGGGGGCGATCCCCGAAGGATCGTCGCGCCTGGACCCTGCGGTCTTCCGCAAAAACGCGGCGGGTTGGCTCTCGCTTTCGACTCCTCGACCGTCAGGCTAAAGTTCGACTCCTCGACCATCAGGCTAAAGACTGTCTCGAAATGACTGCTTCCCCAGCCGTAGGCCGCAGACGCGATTATTCCGCCAAGGTCGAGGACGTTCAGTTACCCACAGGCGAGGGGGATGACCTGGCCGCCGTGAGCGCGGATCATGCCGACGTCATCGAGTTTTAGGGGCACAGGGTCCCTACCTCGTCTCGGCGATGAGACGTCCTCGGGAGATGACACGAGTCTCCGCGCTTCAGATCCGGCGCGATCGCAGGCAAACTTTTCGTGCAAGCTAAACGGGCGTTGCGTCCTCGTGTGAGGTGTGCTTTCCTGCTCCTGAGCGTTGCTTCTTCAACGTAAGGGGCCACCCTCGATGGTCACAGAGGATGGAGCGACGCGATCGTCGTCCGATGGGCCGCTTACCCGCTGGCACGGCTCGACGAATGCGAGCTCGCAACGATTCAGCCGGCGCAGAAGACGCGTCCGCTGCGTACCAAACAGAAGTCACCACGCGCGCACGACGCGACATCCAGCCGACGCTTGCAGCCCTAGAGTGCTTCTAAATGAAAGGCACGCATGAGAATCGCCGGTTGGAATCTTGACCAACGTGAGGGCCGCGCGTCCCAGAGCGACCTGCTGGCTGCGGGCAAGGCCCTGCGAACGCAGGTGCCGCGCCGGTCGCACGCGAGCTACATGCCGTCTGCGCAGAGAGACCCGCTGGGCATCCTGAACGAACAGAACGCCACCCGGGTGCAGGAGCTGGTGCCCCTTCGAATGCAGCGGATGCTCGTCAGCCCTTTCACGTTCTACCGCGGTGCCGCCGCCATCATGGCCGCCGACCTGGCAGGCGGCCCCATCACGGGCGTTCGCGTAGTGAGTTGCGGCGACGCCCACATCAGCAACTTCGGTCTGTTCGCAAGTCCGCAGCGCACGATGGTGTTCGACCTGAACGACTTCGACGAGGCGGCCGTCGGCCCCTGGGAGTGGGACGTGAAGCGCCTGGTGGCCAGCGTGATCATCGGCGCTCGAGAGTCGAACTTCTCGGCCGCGGAGATTCGCCGGGCGGCTACAGCGGCAGCAGCAGGCTACCGCGAGGGCATTCGCGACATGATGAAGCTCTCTGTGCTCGAGCGATTCTATTTTCGAGTGGACATCGAGGGTGAGAACAAGAACCTCGATTCCGCCTCCCGCAAGGTGCTGAAGAAGGCGACCAGCCAGGCGCGCCTGCGAACCTCTGAGGCGTTCGTCGAGAAGATCTCCGAGCGCGGGCCCGACGGCCGGCTGCTGCTCAAGGAGAACCCTCCCACTCTCGCTCACGTTCCGTTCCCCGACGAAGAATCGATCATCAAGCTTTTCGAGAAGTACCGCCGAACAGTGCCTGCAGACATCGCCCAGTTGCTTTCGCAGTTCACCATCACCGACATCGCGCGCCGGATCGTCGGCGTGGGCAGCGTCGGCACGCGCTGCTACATCATGATCCTCACCGGACCCCAGGGCGAGTCGTTGGTGCTGCAGATCAAAGAGGCCCAGGTCTCGGTGCTGCAGTCGTACGGTGGCGAGACGGTCAACCCGCGCTTTCTGGGGCTCGAGACGACGGATGCCCCGCAAGCCCTTCGCGTCGTGTCGAACCAGCGCATCTTGCAGGCTGTCTCCGATCTCTTTCTCGGGCATCTTCGCTTCGACGAGAAGGACTTTTATGTTCGCCAGTTCCGTGACATGAAGGGATCGATCGACGTGTCAAAGCTCACGATCGAACCGTTCGTGACCTACGCGGTCGCGTGCGGTGCACTGCTGGCGCGAGCGCACTCGCAGAGCGAGAACGCGGCGATGGTCGCGGGGTATCTCGGCAGCTCGGGTGCGTTCGATGACGCCGTCGTCGACTGGTCGCTGGCCTACGCTGACCAGTCGCAGGCCGACTTCGCGCTTCTGACGGCGGCGAACTCAGAACTCTCCGCCTGAAAGCATCCATCAGGCGGTCGGTGGAGCAGTTCCGACGAAGAGTTCAAGGATCGTCGACGGGGCGGCAGGACCCTTGATCGTGTCTGCTGCAACGTTCCCACGGGCCTTCACCGTGCACGGAAGCAGCCCGGTGTGCCTGCCCGCAGCTTGGGGCGACTCTGACATAGCCAGTTTTCAACGAGCGCAGAAACCCGGTCCAGAAGCCCTCGTTCTCGGGGTAACCGACGTCGAAGCCGAGAACCTCCCGGCGCCCGTCGGATGCGACCCCGACGGTGACGACGACCACCTGGGACACCACCCGGTGGTTGACGCGGGCTTTGCAGTAGGTGGCATCAAGGAACACATACGGATAGTCGACCGAGGCAATATCCCGGTCCCGAAACACGGCGACCTGCTCGTCCAGGCCTACGCAGATGCGCGACACCTCGGACTTGGAGGTGCCAGTATCAGCACCGAGAGCCTTGACGAGGTCGTCGACTTTGCGGATCGAGACGCCATGCAGATACGCCTCCATCACCACGGCGAACAACGCCTGGTCGACCCGACGGCGACGCTCGGCCAGCGCCGGTAAGAAGGTTCCCTGCCGCATTTTCGGGATCGCAAGCTCCAGATCCCCGGCAGTCGTGGACAACACCCCCGGGCGGGTGCCGTTGCGGTGGGTGCGCTCGGCGGACCGTTGAAACGGGGCCACGGCGGTAAAGGCAGCAGCCTCAGCATCGGTGAGTTTGAGCTCGGCAAGCAAGTCGGGCAGGGCAGACTGGTCAAGAGCTATCGTGCGTTGTCCTTCGTGTGGGTAACTTTGGTCGGTTCTCACTGACCATCGCTCGATGGCTTCTCACGTCGACAACGCCACGCTCAGCAGCCGGAAATTACACCACTTCACGGGACGTGACCCCGTGACTCTTGGCGGTGTTGCCCTGCACGCCTCTTTTTTGCGATACCCGGCGCCGTTGCAGCGGTGGGCTCTGGGTGCTTCGAATTCCCAGCGGTTTGGCAGGACCGGAAGCTTCCGGTCCCGGGCGCTCCGACATAATCTGAAAATCCGAAATTCAAGCCCAATGGAGATCATCTTGAGCACCATCACCCGCGCTTCTTTCAGACTGCTCGCCGTCGCTGCGACCGTCGCCGCTCTCACCCTTGCTGGAGGTGGAATCGCGAATGCCAAGCCGGGCGGCGGGCCCGCCATCCCGCTCAATAACGAGCAGGCCGGAGTGCCCGATACGGGCGCCAGCGGTTTTTTCAGCTACACCGTCTCAGGCTCGAAGTTCTGTTACAACCTTGATGTACTTCACCTGTCGGCGCCCGTCACCGTCGCACACATTCACGTCGGGGAGCGCAACGCAAAGGGTGACGTAGTCATCCCGCTCGTAGTCGGCTCCGGTACGGACTGGACCGTGCAGTCCTGCACCACGGTGGACTCGACGGTTCTTGCGAACATCGCGGCTGATCCCCGCGGTTATTACGTCAACGTACACAGCGAGCGTTACAAGGCCGGCGAGATTCGCGGGCAGCTCAAGTAGCGGGGTCTGGCGGGACTGTCACGCACGATGCGGTTGAACTGCCGACCAACGGTCCGGCGGGACTAATGGGCGGGGCCGATCCCCGAGGCGCTGGCCTCGAGTGATCGGCTCCCTCACCGCTGGTAGACACTCCCGAGAGTGACGTCAGCGGTGTCACCACCGTCGGTCCCGGAATTTCCCCGACTCACACCCTCTACTCTTTCGAGCGGACCACGCCATGTGGGTCTGCACTCGTTCGCAGATTTTGCGGGGCCGGAACATCGACGGGAGGCCGGGAAACTCAACCTACCTGGCGAAGGCCGCGCCCGAGGCGCAGGCGCAGGCGCTCCGCTCGCCGACCCTGCGTAGGTCATGAACAAACGCGAAACCGGCATCCGGCCGGCTGCCAAGCCCGAAAGTCGCGGCCGAAGCTTTTTGAATGATGAGATCGGCCAGCGACATGCGCGCCACACAGCCGCCCATTCATACAGCCCCATGTACCGCTGCGCCGTGCGTCGAGGGGCAAGGTTCATCGTGATTGTTATGGAGATTGCGATGTAGTGCTTCGATGAACGCCCGAACTGGACCATCTCCGCGGAGCGACTGGCCGCGCACCCCGCCCCGCGTCGTAACATCCGAAGACTTCGCCGGTGCGCTCACGCTTGAGCAACTGCGGGCGAGGATAGGCGCAAGCTGAACAACACAACTCCGAGCAAGACCTGGATGTGATCCGGCCGCGGTTTCGGCAGATGGGAACGGTACGTGAACGAGTAATACGAACTGTTCGTCATCGGCGCCGGGATGGCCGGCACAACGACAGCTAGTAAGTGCGACATCCAGGGATGCGCGTGGGCATCGTCGACGCGCTTCCCTACGGGGGCACTGGCGCACTGCGCGGCTGTGATCCGAAAAAGATTCTCCGCCGTGGCGCGGAAGTGATTGACACTGCTCGCTTGATGCGGCGCAAGGGCATCACCGACTACGGGGTGTCGATCGATTGGTCCGCGTTGATGCGCCATAAACGAGGCTTCACAGATGCTGTACCGCAAGGCATGGAGGACGAGCTCACCGGCAACGGTGTGACGACCTTGCGCGGTAACGCCCGATTCACGGGGCCTAACCAGCTCAAAATCGACGGCACCCAACACCGTGCGAAGTGTTTTCTTGAACCGTCCCGGTTTTCATGCCGCCGTTTTGTCGGCGGCGTCACCGGTCGATGCGCCGTGTCTTTGAGCATGTAGTTCCGCTCGTACTCCTCGGGTGGGATGTTCCCGAGGTCGCCGTGGAGTCGGGGCTTCGCGCTCCAATACCTCTCCACAACCATGGCCGCCGTCTCGTTGAACTTCCGCAAAATCTCGCAGTTCTTCCTCGCCGAAGCGATCACCCTGGCCGGCGGAAGACTGACCCGCCAATGGCGCCGCAGGTGACCGGACAACCAGCTACTCCCAACAGTCGACCCCGCGAACCGAGCGCGACCACCGTCGTAGACAACCAGCACCACCGCCGCTACCACCTACCCGCTCCAAGAGAAGCGCCAGCCCGCCGAAAAGCGGGCCTTCTTGGCTTTAACGGCCCGATCCGTAATCACACGGCGAGAAATCGCAGCCGCGGGAAGAAAAAGAACAGGACCGACTCGTCCGTGAAGACAAATCGGTCCTGTTCCAGGTATTTCATGACTCGATTGCTCGAATTACATGAACTACCCAACGTGGGTGGTTCGGAGAATACAAAAGCCCTGATCAGGAGGTTCGAAATTCTGTGCCGCCAAAAGGCATTTCACGGAGAAACTCCGAAAATTCCAGTGCGCCCACATCCCAATGAATTCGGGGTCATGAAGCACGATTGATCGAATAATCAAATTGGGCGACCGTGGTGGACCTGGAATCGAAATTTACGAGCTCACGCCGGCGGGAATGATGATGCGAGGACGTGATGGACCCGCGCCGCCGTTGCCGCATCGATAGCGCCGAGCCGTCCAATGTGGCTGGCTGCTTTCCTCGGCCACAGCACACTCACCCCGTCAATTGTGAAATCGCCGCCGAATAGGGGCCAATCGGCCTCGACAAAACAAAGCATTCCACTGACCGGCACATCATTGAGGCCGCTGGCTTCGAGCGTCGTCCTGACGCGGTCTACCTGCTTGTGCACGCCGTCGACCAGTTTCGTGCCATTTCGCGATCCGATGATCAATGTTTCGGTGCGCGGGCGAGTCCAACCGCCGTCGATTCGAAGGCTGGGGCGTTGTCCCTCGTACTTCTTGGCATCGATGACGAAGACGCCCGAAGGGCAGACAACAAGGTGATCGATGTTGGCCTTCGTGGTGGGGATGCGCCGGTCGTGAAGAACGTGAACGCCCGCCTGTACGACGGCGTCGAGTTGTCGGCCCAGTCGCTCCTCACCCTGCGCGCCGGTGGCCCACGCCTTGGTGCTTTGCGGGTCATCGCTCAAAGCGATGATGAGGCCACCGATGCGCGGGTGGGCCTCGCGAATCCGTGACTCCCGCTTGTCCTTCCGTCGTTCATACTCGCGCTGAGCCGATGCGCCAGCAGCCCCGGCGAACACCTCCGACTGTTCCAGAACCAGTTCTGGCAGCGAGTTCTCCACGTCATTGACTTTCACTGGCACATCCGAACCCTGCGATCGCGGCACGGCCGAGGATTCTTGTGGCAGGCACACCGGGCAGGTCACGCTCTTGGTACTGCTGTTGTAAACCGCGATCGTGCCGACGGGCAATTCAATTCCGCACATTGCGCAGTGGCCCGAGTATCGAAGACGCATGGTCTTTGGCAGCCGTGCCGCTGCTTCAGACAAGTCGAACTCCCATCTGTTCCACCCTATGTTTCGCGCCCGCGCGCTACGAACCCCACTACGGGGGCGAGGCTAAACAGCGCAAGCCGGAAACCCTTAGTCGCTTTCAACCAACGACCTCTGGGAACATACGGATCAACTGTTGGGCCCACGGCGGCTTCACATCCGGTTGACTCGTTCCGGTGTCGGCCAAATCGAAAGCAATACCAGTGTCTTCAAACCGCCTCCACGAGCGAGCGGACCACTTTGAAAGCAGCACCCCAATCAGACGGGCCGACATCGCGAACCACCAAAAACGTTTCCACGGAGTAACTCCGCAAGTTGCACAGTACAGCCGGAAATCCAATAGGTGTCTGAGGTTTCACCGGCGTTAAAGTCGCAGCACCGAATGGAAAAAGGGAGACCGGCAGAGTCCATTGCTTCTGTCAACTCAGAGCACGGTCTTAAGCATGATGATTCATGCGGGGAATCGTTCCGGCTGGTAAAAGAGGCAGGCAAGTGATTGGACGTACTCTCTGGATCATCGCGCACTGGATCGCGGCTAGTGCATCCCCATTCGCTGGTGCCGGGATGGCCATTGGAGCGGTGTTCGGTCGCTTCGATTCCGACTCCTTTGCAGCAGCAGTCGGTCTTGCTGGTGGAGTCGCAGCCACTTTGCTTAGAGCGATACTTGCGACGGTGCTGAATTCCACGGTAGAGAGCTATTCCGCGTTCATGAAAGGCACGACAACAAGCCGAACGGTGGCATGTGGTTGGGTTTTCGCTATTGCCGCGCTTCTCTTGTCGCTCATATTCCTTCGACGTTTCGCGGGGGTTGGGCCATTCGAAAGTTATGATGCGGTGCTTGACTCGCCCTCCTCCACTCCTCTCATCGGGGCACTCGGAGTCACCAGCTTGCTCGCAGAGTTGGGGCTTGGTTTGACGGAATTCCATGCAGCTCGTTCGATCCGGAAGACGTCGACTTAGTACGTGCGTGTCGAAACTCGGAAGGGACTGCTGTCGGTTTGGTTGACCGAATGTCCGGAACATCCCTGTTGCGATCCATTACGGCGTCCTTGAGCAGGATCCCATCGGACTCAATCCGACCGACGAAATGACCTTCAATATCGACAGCCGGGTTCGGATTCGGCAGGCCATCTAGTTGGGCTCGCCTTGAACTCTGACAATGGCGGAATTGGGCAGCCCAAGTTCTATCCGCCCGCGACGTCAGCTGCCATAAATATCCCGCAGAACGGCGAAGCCAAGGCGTTGTTGCCTGAAGTGATTTGATTTCGATTCGTCCAGCTAGAGCACTCCCTGCTGTAAGTGGACGGGACTGGGCGATTCGCGCCCACTTTTCTCTTGTTTTCCACGGCTTCACCAAGCTTCTGAATAACGTCGGTCCGTATGTAGTTCCCTACGTACCTGCTATCAGTAAGGGACGGCAGAGCGCCAGGCTAAGGCCCAGCCCTGCGGACCCTGAGGCGCAACTGCCGCCGACGCCGACAGTATTCGTCGGCCAGCCGCACAGAAAAGACCCCGCAGACACTGTCTACGGGGTCTTCCTGTTCGCTGTCTCAACAACGTGGGTGATTCGGAGAATACAAAAGTCCCGATCAAAGGGGTCGGATTTCAAACGGTGGAAAAGTCATTCCACGAAGAAACTCTGAAAATTCCAGTGGGGCGCCCACATCCCGACGAATTCGGGGTCGAGCATGGATTCTTACCGACCCTCGCTCGCCACGAAACTGCCCCTGATTCCGGAGGCGAATCCGAGTGCGCGGACAGCTCGATGAAATGGATCCTCGCCGCCGCGGTCTGCTGCTCGACCAGCGCCTGCGGGGGAATGGCATCGGACCGTGACTGACGAGATGCCAGCGCCCGGGGGATTGGAAACTGCCCATCGCTGAGGAGCCAACCCACTCTCGCTTTCTGCTGAAACGGATGGGCGAGCCAAGTGGTCGCGCGTCGGACACGAAGGCAACCCTGGGGGTTTCGGCAGGTCAGCGAGTCAACCAAACCGACAGCAGTCCCGTTCGCTGTCTCAACAACGTGCGTGGTTCGAAGAATCCATCTAGCCCCGCGAACGCTGGGCATACCATTAGCCGTCGCGGGCCCGTTCCAGGAATCAATAGCAAGTATTCCAACCAGCCGGAGATGGCCTGATCAACTATGTCTTCGAAATGCGTCGGGAACCAGCGTCCACAGCGCACCGCGATCGCATGAATGGAGCCTGTATTCCTGGTTCGGGGCCTCCTCCACTCAAAGCGGCTCGCACGCAATCGACGCGACGGCAAAATCGCTAACGGGACTACTCGGGGTTGAGGTAACTAACTTGTGGGGCACGTAAAAATGACACCTATTCTGTGCAGCCGAGCCGATGCTAACGGTCAAGCTTTCGTTGGAGAGCACTCCCAGAAAAAATGGGTCGCAGATCAATGTCGACGACGGTAGCGGCAAGTCCACCCCGAGGAAGACAGGCAGCCACTGCAAGCATCCGCTTCGTTCCGGGGGAATCGATCCAAAACATCACGATGGAGCTGTCCCAATCGACCATAACCGTGGTTTCACCACCATCTGCAGCGCCTACCGTGGTGACTCTGTGGCCTCGAGAATCGCGGTAGCACACTGTCTCAAAGAGCCGCTCGACTGCGGGTTTGAAGGAAGTCAGGCCAGACTCGGGCTCCGCTCCCAGTAGCGTTGTTCCGTCTACGTTCACTATCGCTTTTAATAAGGCGACGGGCGAACCCCAGTCGTTGGCGGGAGTCGGCATCCAACAGACCGGGGTCGCGCCAGGAGGCGTGGACACAAAGACGTGCTTCACCTCACCCGCAGCGTTGCGTGCAGCTCCCCTGGCTATTTCACTTGCTTCTGGCTGCCAAAAGGTGAGCGGATTCAAGTCCTGGGCAACAGCGAGGAAGTCCCATCGGCTTGAAGTTTCGCGTTGCAGGTGCGCGAAAACAGCCCTGCCAAACTCATTTTGTTTTATGTGTTCTTGCTCATGGTCCATCTGGAGTTCCTCGAATAGGGTGCAACTACGGTTCCAGCAGGGCGCGCGAGCGGAGAACGTCAAGCCCATTCAGGAGAAGGAACGCTTGACTGCGCAGGGTGACGGCGGCCGCCGGTTCGACCTTCGCGCCGGCTACAATCCGATCGCCGGCGTCAAGAAACTTCAGAATGCCGTTGGCGCCCGCATCGTCAATGATGTCCAAGCGAACGAGTCGTGCGGGGATCTTTTCGAGCTCCACTTCCTTGTCTACGCCTACCGCGACGGCGAGGTTTCGAAGCTTTTCTTCGAGCTCAATGCGGATGCTGATAAGAGCAAGACGATTATCAGCTATGGCTTGGAACTGCGGCGCCGGTTGCGGTCCGCGCCGACCCGGACCGGGCAGATCCTCGAGTCGAGGTGACTCCTTGATGGAATCGGCGACCTCAGAGGCAGTCTTTTCCGTGATTGCCGGAAGCGCAGGAAGCGAAACTGGCCCGATCGTGAGGCCGTACTCTCCAAGCCAAATTCGCTGGACGAACGCTCCAAAGACGAATGCGCCGGCGCCCGCCAGAAGGACTTGGAAAAGCAAGGGCGAAGCGCCACTGGAGAACATGCGCGTCAACAAGCTCTGGTCCTCTAGAGGATCGGCTTCAACAGTGGACTGGGTGTGAACCCGGGTGCGGCCCGCGGGCGCGTAGGTGACTTCTTCCGTGGTTGTCCGAGTCGAGGAAGGGGTCGGATTGGCAGCCAGCGGTGTCGTCGCGACCAGAGCAACGAGCGCACCGGTGAAGAGCACAATCGATACGACGCGAGCCAAGGCTGTAGCTTGCTTCCGACTCGCTCGTTCGTGCCAGGTCAAGACACTTGCCGAATCTGCCTCATCGGTCATGGACACAAGTTACCGGGTAGTGCTCAATGGGGACAAGGGCACGGGGCGTGAGCGAGGTGCAGCATCCCGGTAGTCGGCGCCGGGGCGAAAGCCTGTCCCATCGCAAAGAGGATCGGTTTCCAAGCCAGTAGCGTCTTCCTGCCGCAGGTTGGGCAACGCGCGAAGTCGATGCCAGAGCCAAACCGGCGATTTTGTGATGGTTTTTCAGTTCTAAAACTGAACGCTCAGCGGCCAAAATGTGCACCACCCCACGAGACGCGCGCGAAGACTGCATCGTTCTAGTGATGCGGGCAGTGGCCGGGAATTCGAATCAGCATCGCGATCAACGCTATGTGCTGGCATAGGTGCTGTTATCGGCGAAATGCGTTATCTGCGAACGACCGCTCTCAGCCGGGCCAGTACTCTCGCATCATGACCGAGGCAATTCCCACCGCACCGCATATCGATGCAACGCCAGCGGCCGAGTTGCATTTTGTTGAGCACAGGATGTCCAAGAACGACTCCTTGGCCTTGCTCGCGGACGGTGAGTCACGCTGCGGTATCTACTGGATCGATTTTGAGGACGGATACTCCTACGTCGGGCAGTCAGTCTCGACGCGATCCAGACTCGCCACACACCGACGCCGATGGAGCGACGCGATCGTCGTCCGATTTGCCGCTTGCCCGCCGGAACGGCTCGATGAATTCGAGCTCGCTACGATCCAGTTGGCGCAGAAGACGCGTCCGTTACGCAACAAGCTTCTTACCTCCCGGCCGGGCGGCGAACAGGATCTCGTCGTGTCCGTCCGTGAGGGGCAGTCACTCACGCTGCCGTGGGATCGCACCCGTCGAGGAGGAATCGGTGAGTTGCCGCGCTCTGCGGAGAGCTCCGATCGCCAGCGGGCTGCCTTCGACAAACTCGCCAGCGTTCCGGGCTTTGACGAAGTCGCGGAACTGTTCGCGACCGTAGTCAAGGAGGCGATCCCGTCGCCATCGTTGAGCCAGGGAGTGCTGTGGTCCGTGAGTGCGTTGCCCGCGACAAATATGGTGCCAGGGTGGCGTCGGCTGGCGACGCTGAGTGCTGGGCGGGTTGAAGTCTTGCGTACGTTCGAAGACAGCAACTCCAGCGTTGGGCCCGAATACCCCAGCTTCCTCAATCTCGCCCCTGGCACCACGAGGGGCCTTGCTCGCGCACTTCGGCGAGTCGGGCTCGATACCAGCTCGGTAGCGGATGCTGCCTATCGCGCGCTTCCTGGCATTCAAACTGTGCAGATACCGGAGGTCTCCCAAGCGGTGAAGCTCCTGCAAGAACGCTCAGTGCTCGACTCGGTCTACCAACTCGTCGTGACACTGATGCGCCAAGGATCCACTCCGCTGCGGCGCGCACACAACCCGGATCTTGCATCCCACCTCCTGCACATCGCACAGTCGAGGTGATCTGACTCTCGCCCCAGCAGTGAAAGGGCCCAAATTCTCACCAGCTTCACAAATGCGGGCCACGCGCAAAACATTCGGTGTGGAACGAGTTTGCTGTTGATCTAGTTGACTCGTTGACGTGCCCCATGGTTTGTGTCCTGCCCCATGGTTTGGTTACCCCAAATGGTCTGTTGGCGGAGGCTCTCTTTGAGGGCTTTATCGATGTCAGGACCCTTTTCCGCTGAGTTCCGGATGCGAGCAGTCGCTGTCGTTTCTGCCGGTAAACCAATCACGACCGCGGCCGTCGAGCTGGGGCGTGAGTGCGGCGGCCGCGGCTGGCCGGATTGACCCGGGAGGTTCACGCTGCCCCATGGCAAACCTCTGCTCTCCGGCGTGTGCACGCGGAACTCATCCTCGGAATGAGCGTTCGGGTGAGCGAGCGGCTCGTCTCCGTTCTGGGGATTCATGCCCGGATTGCTGGGCTTCCGGAGCCAGCGAAGATCAAACGGCTGCACGCGGTGGCAACCGCCGACGACCTTGTCCACCGCACATCCCACCGGCCCTCTCCGAATGAACCTTGGGTAACGGACATCGCGGAACATCCCATGAGAGAAGGAAAAGTCTTTCGGTGCGCCGTGATGGACGCTCTCTGCCGGAAAATCGTCGGTTGGTCGGTCGACAACGCGCAGGACTCGAATCCCGCCGTCGAATCTCATCGTCAATGCCCTCGACATCGAACAATCTCCCGTCGCTACGACAACTCGATTAGCAAGAATTCTTCTGGCCGAGCATGCAGATCGAGCTGCTGAATCGAATGAAATGGGGAGTCCTCCTCGACCCAGCGAACGCGATATTTGCTGTTCTCAAGATTTTCTACAACCTGCAACACCGCCACTGGCACCCCCGGATACTCGGCACCAATCAAGCACGAGCTACGCTTCGACCGAGCATCCATCTCCGCCTGATCTTCACACCGAGAGAGAGAGAACTAGGCTTAACGGCGTGTCATCTCGCTCCCGAAGTGCCTAATCGTTTGCGGTTTGGAGCTTCAGGATTGAAACGTTTGGCCTCCGAGCGAGCGGCGTTTTGCCGCGTAGATCTTTCTAGTTGGAGGAACTCGCCCACTTCTCAAGAAGTTCACCAAATCTTCCAGACGCGCTGATGTGTAGCTGGTCGTTATCGGTCGCACGTCCTCCGATGACGTCAACTGTTCCTTCGTTGATGTAGTAGACAGCGGGGCTCAGAAGTCCGCCAGGCAATGAAGCGTTCGAATCGCGTGCCATGTTGTCGACGGCAATCAGGAGTGTTTGAACCGCCTCGGCGAAGTCTGGCCCCTCCGGTTTCACGTAAACCAGCAGGCCGCGGTGCGGAGTTGCGAACACGATGCCGTCTGGGGCGGGGCCAATGCTGGTGTGGATGAGGGCGTCGAGATCAATAACCTTCGATGCGACAAACAGCGAAGCACCAGCCAGGGCCCAGACGCCTGGCGCAATCTCCGTTCGCTCATCAATTGGTTCTGCGTTGGTGTTTTCCTGGCCGGCACGGAACGCCTCATCTGGCGTGAGCGATAGCTTGCTTATCGTCGAGCTGTTGATCGTTTCTACGGCTTCGGGGTAGTCGATGCAGAGGGCTATAACGAGGCCGGGCGCAAATGGCCGGGCGTAGCTCAGGTCGATCTGACCGTCTTCTCCGGCTGAGAGCAGTCGGGTGCGCACCTGACGTCGGAGCATTCCTGCGTCGAGCTGTTCGGGTGGTTGGTTGGCCCGTGAACTCAAAATTTTGGCCAGGTGGTTGGCCACAATGACCCGCCACTTTCGTTGCGGCTGATCCCTGCACGACCCGATCAGGTTGTACAGCGGGAAGACCAAGCCGTCCGCGGCCATCAGATGTGGGTTGAGCGGTTCCTTGACGAGATCGATGGTGGTCTCGAAGCCCAGCTCGGCGAGATGCTGTCGCGCGATCCTGGCAATGGCGGATGGGACGTCCTCTTGAGCTGGGTTCTTACGGCCGAAAAGGGCGATGGTTCCTCCAAATTGCATATTGAGTCGTCGTCTATCTGGCGTTTGCGGTGTCGCGCCGGCGATGACATCGTATCGCTGGCCGAGGAGCCAGGCGGTCGAGCCGAAAGTTACCGGATTAGATCCAATCCGGCCCGGAGCCTCGAGACTGCGATGTCGAGATCGTATCGACTCTGCAGGTTCATCCAGAAACGGTTTGAGTTGCCGAGAGCGCAAGGCCAGCGCAGCGCACCCCATTGACATTCCGCCCAAGGAAGTTGAGAAAAGAATCACCGCCAGGATCGCGCGCCACCTCAACAACCTTGTTCTCATCGAGTTGGGTCAGCGCCTGAACGCGCTTCGCGACAGGTACGCCGACATCCAACAATCAAGCCTCGACTTTTTGTGGGAACTTCTCGAGCTCGCGCGAGACACGGTGGCGGCCGTGAAGGTACTTAAAGAAGTCCCGCGTGAGGAGCAGGGCAAGGCTGCGCTAACGGAATTGTCCGAGGCTCTCAAGACCGATCAGAAACCGATCATCGTCGTTAACATCGTCAACCGGATCGACGAGGTTGTTCGCGCTGTGCGCTTTGAGGGCTGGCAAACCACAATTTGAGGCGATCAGGAAAGTCGGAGGGTGCTCCGCAAGACGCTGTAAGTTCAGTTCAAGGTTCGCGACAACAACGTGTCCGAGAAGGCCCTGGGGCACGTAGGGGAGCACTACTAACGTTTCATTAGATCGAGGAACGAATTGTGGCCGGCGGGAAAACTTCCGTCTTCGCCCTTCTCGAGAAGATATTCGCCACACGGCGACCGAAGTATGGGCCAGCGCCGACGAGCAAGGCCCGCGCTCGTAGTGGCGAATCCCATCGCGACGGCACGGTTCATCAGCTGAGGCTAGTGAAGCAAGCCTCAATGTGCGGACACTCCTCGGCGCGGGGCCGGCGTCTTTTCGTCGTCTGGTGAGGCGAGACAGGTCGTGCGGCTTCGGAACTGCGCGTCGGGTGAGCGACAGGCCCGCAATCCTGTCTTCCACAACGGGAACCTTCGCACTAGTCATCCGGATATTGTGACGAACGTCCGAGCATTGGGGATGCTGAGCCTCAGTCGACGGTGCGGCTCGTCGCGGAGGCAAGACCATTGGTGGACCAGAGCGTCCGGACTCCGCACGAATTCCTAGTCGAGACAATCGATGCACGCGAATGGAGTGACATGACCAACCTTGACAAACTCCCGGGCAAACGCGGCGTCTACCGGGTCGAAACAGTCTCTGGTACCGTGCACATTCTCGATATTGCCGGTCGGACGACCTGGGAGCGACGCCCCGGACCTGGTGCAACTACAGAGCGCTACGACTACTCGCCGCGGGTTCTGAGTGAACTCGGTCCAGGGTGGGAAGTGGGCCGGCAAGGATTTCTGGTCGTCGCCGACGAATCCTACTTGGGCGGCGCCACGACCCATCTGACAGCAACCATCCTCTCTATCACCGAAGAGCCCCCCGAGGTGCGTGAGCACTCCGACGATGTCCGTTGGGAGCTGCTTCGACCTGTTAGCGATCAGCTCCCGAACATTGCCGGGGACCGGATTCCAGAATCCGATCGGAGCATCGAGTCGGTTGCCGAGACGATGCTCGCAAGCCTGCCGACCGAAGTCATCGATAACCCGCCGGTGCGCGCCGACTCACAGCCTGCGACGGACATCGTCGATGTTGTCAGCTGGCTGCGTCTCACCCTCGGCGCGCGGCTCACGGCGTACCTAGCGTCGCTGAACGAGACCCGCATCTTGCGCGATTGGGCGCACGGTACCTCCGCCCCATCGGACGAGGTCGCGGAACGGCTGCGGCTCGCGCATCGGGTCACCACCATCCTGCTCCAGTGGGAGAGTCAGGGGACCGTCCAGGCCTGGTTTCAGGGTATGAATCCCAATCTGAAGGACGCAGCACCGGCCCAACTCATCCGGGAAGGTGACCTCGAAACCGTCGAGCCGGCGATCTTTGATGCTGTAGCGGCGTTCTTCGCCAACGGGTGACAGTTACGCGGAGCTGTTTGAGTCTCCAAAGGGGGAGTGTTCACGATTCGCTCCCTCAGGCGCCTACCGAGCAAGTCACCGCGGCTGAGGACAGGATCGATCGATCTCATCCCACGCCGCCGCCCTTGCGACCATCTTCATAATGTCCACAAGGAACGTGAGGTGTGATGCTGCGGGCTCTATCACCATGTCGGCGCGGCTCGGTTCGCTGCAACCGTAGTCAAAAATGAAACAGTGAAAGAACCCCGGCCATCTCGTGATGGCCGGAGTTGCCTCAATTTCTAAGAGGACCGTGCAGCGTCCAGACGCTTCAGTCTGAGACCGCGACTGACGGTCGTCTCTGTGTCAACTGCGGTTCGCCATTTCGGTGATGCGAAAACTCAGCAGCATTTTTTTGATGACGTTGAGAAGTGCCGCACACATGTTAACCGGGGCACATTCGTGGCTCAAAAATCGAACTTTAGGACCGTAAATGCCGAACGTGAAATTGCCGACCGCTGCGCTATCTATCTACTGCTACGTCATGGATGTGGACATCGCACTCGGGCTCACCTCCCCAGCCTCTTTCCCGCACTTCGCTGACTTTTTCATGCCAAATATTCTCGAAGCTCATAGGGATGGGGTGTCCGCGGCCGATCTGGCCGAGACCATTCGCTCTGAGGCCAAGTTATGGGCGGAAATCGATGCGGTTAGC
The DNA here is from genome assembly GCF_014645015.1 of Salinibacterium xinjiangense. Lineage (GTDB taxonomy): Bacteria > Actinomycetota > Actinomycetes > Actinomycetales > Microbacteriaceae > Rhodoglobus > Rhodoglobus xinjiangensis. The sequence continues at coordinate 1,611 of NZ_BMLC01000001.1, read as the reverse complement.
GGCGTCTCAGAGCGCAAGGCCTCGCAGGCTCGGGACGAGTCGAAGGCCCCGTGGTACTTGGACCACAGGGACGGACGAAAGGAGCACGCTCGGGCAATTCAGACTCTGGCGTCCGTTCGGCGCGCACTCCAAATCGTCGAGCCCGATCTCGACCTCAGCAAGGCAAAAGGGATGAAGCTGGCCAAAAATCTGGCCAGAGCTGCCCGAGTCGTGGATTATCGGATGCTCCCCGTCTTCGTCATGATCGCGGAGCGCGAAATTATCATCCACGAGGTCTGGTGTGGTCACGAGCCGGAGTCAACGGGTCTTTACATCAACGCTCGCCTGCGAAGGTTTCGAGGCCTCCCTTCATGAAATTCAATCTGACTTGAGCTTGCACGCCCGGCTGGTGGGCCTCCGAACGCAGAGCGCTACCTACTGAATCTCGATTGACGAGATTCGCAAGAAAGTAGAACGGACTCAGCCGTTCGCCGGCCACTGTCTCCGATGCTCGGTTGGTCTCTGCCTGCCAGGCAGAGATCGTCGTTCTAAAACTGGTCGTTAGCGGTTCGGCACAGCATTGGGCTACGAGACGTAGTTATGAGAATCGCATGGCCGCGAGATCCCGGCGATCGTCGACGGCGCGAGGAGTGGAGCGTGAGACGTCTCGTGTCCGTAGGGCGGTCTACAGCGTCGAACTGGTGTCGCGTATGACGTACCTGAGCGCGAATTCCTTACGGGGCACCTATACGGGCACCCTGCGCCGAAACGTGCCGTCGATCCCAGTAACGACGCGGGAGTGTCCGTTGATGGTCCGGCTTACGGGCGGTCCGCTGTGATTGTGGATAATCGTCCGATTCAGGGCGGTTCAAGCCGGTCGAGGGCAACTCAGTTCGACACACTTGCTTGATGAGCTCTGATTCGCTGATCGTGTTGTTTGACGACAATGGCGACGTCGAAGTTTACGGATCACCCCGCATCCATCACCTCCATGATCAGGTGTTGCTTCGACCGGTTGAATACGGCCGGTATTCATTCAACCGATCGAGAGCCACACAAACCGCACCCTTACGAACCGCACGCTCACGAACCTCGGTTGCGGTATTTTTTTGGGGTAGTCGAAGCTTTTCACCGGAAAGATAACGACACGAACCTCGTGGTCGGGTTCAGTTCGTGTGCTGTTGCCTTGAGCGGTGAAGTAACCGTGCGCTGCCGAAGGCGACGAGCCCGGCTGTCAGCAGAAGCAAGGCGAGCCCTCCCATGGGTAGCGCCAGTTCCGTCCCGGTAGCAGCCAGCACTGATCCCGCGGGTGTGACCGCCGGTGGTGAAGGTGTGACCGCGGTGGAGGCGTCGGAGGCGGGGCCGGTGCCGGTACCGGTACCGGTGCCAACAGCGTTGGTTGCGGTCACCGTGAAGGTGTAGCTGTCCCCGTTGGTGAGGCCGGTCACGGTGATCGGGCTGCTACTACCGGAAACAATTTGCCCACCATTGCCTGGTGTTGTCGTATCGGTGGCAGTAACCGTGTATCCGGTGATAGCTGAACCGCCATCACTGGTCGGAGGGGTGAAAGACACAGTCGCCTGCCTGTCACCGGCCGTAGCCGACACACCCGACGGTGCACCCGGTGTTGTT